>NZ_JAJEWI010000005.1 GCF_020687785.1 Sphingopyxis yananensis
CGTGTAAGACATGTAGGTCAGGCTTGGCTTTTTAACCTGATTTGCTTGCACCTTAAAGCTGCAAGAACCAGGGCCGCCGCCCACATGTCCCTTCATCGACAATCACAATTTCAAAGATCCAACCAGACAATAAACCGGACAGCCTTCCATCCCTCGAAATTCTCATTCGAGAAACCATGCTATCCGTCTATGTTGGCGACCGGTCAGTGCAGCGTTGCCGCCGCGCCCCGTCCGGTGAAAACGCCTCTAAGCGGATCAGTCCGAACCGTCAACCGATTCTTTTCACTTTTGTTGCGATTGTCACAAAAAATCCCTCCGCTACAAAAACATAACATCCTCACATCCCGCCAATTACAGCGCTTTCAACACCATTTTCCCGAGCAACCGACGGTGCTGATGATTTTCGATTATCTTCGCGGATCAACGCGACCACTTTCGTTAAACGGAACCGAATATGTTCGCTTGCAGCCAAAAACACCATGAGCGGACGAATCCTCAGACGCTTTTCGCGGATTTTCCAAACAGGATTCGGAAGCGGCGTCCATCCAAGTCGTTTCTGGATAGTCGAAATATCCTTTGCTAGCCGAAGGTGCCCGCGCCATGACGCAAAGCTATTGAGAGTTGGAGACGATCTTTGATCCGCGCACTGCCCCCATTGACGGCTTGGTCGTCGGCGATCACCGCAGCCATTATCGGATTTGGCGGCACGGTGGCCCTCGTCGTACAAGCCATGAAACTGCTGGGGGCCAATGTTGCGCAAAGCGGCTCAGCCGTTACCGCCCTTTGTATCGGTATTGCCCTAGGCAGCGCTACCCTGTCATGGCGGCTGAAGATGCCTGTGGTGTTGGCGTGGTCCACGCCTGGGGCCGCTTTATTGGCGGCTAGCGCCATATCCGTATCCTGGCCCACTTTGATCGGCATATTTTTCGCGGCATCCGTCATGATGATATTGCTGGGCCTTATCCCTGCGCTGGGCCGTCTGGCCGAACATATTCCACCCGCCATTGCTTCCGCGATGCTGGCGGGTGTGCTGCTGCCCTTCTGCCTCACCCTATTCTCTATGGGAGCGTCTGACCCCTTATTGGTCGCACTGTTGCTGGTCTGCTTTGTAGCAGCACGGCAATATCTGCCATTATATGCCCTGCTCATCGTGTTGGTCACCGGCTTGCTTTTGGTATTGATTCGCGGCGAGGTGACCCTGCCCTCCCATGGCCCGCTGCTGGGGCAATTGCTTCCCGTGCTCCCATCCTTCGATATTCGCGCCGTCATCAGCTTAGCGGTACCGCTTTTCCTCGTAACTTTGGTTTCACAAAATTTACCGGGCTTGGTGGTGTTGCGCACCGCAGGATATCAGCCGCCTGCTGGTTCTTTGCTGGTCGCGACAGGCACGACATCGTTAATCATGGCACCCTTTGGGGCCTTTGCCCTGAACCTCGCCGCGATTACGGCGGCTATCTGCACCAATGAAGAAGCCCATGCCGACCCCGCCAAACGCTGGACCGTGGGGCTGATCTATGGGGGATGCTATGGTGTGCTCGCCTTATTCTCGCCCGCACTGGTGCAAATCTTTCTAGGCTTGCCGGAAACTGTCATCGCCGTTCTGACTGGTATTGCGCTGATACCGGCCCTGATCGGTGCCATGCAGGTGATGCTGGCAAGCGGCACAGAGCGCGACCCCGCCATTTTAACCTTTTTGGCCACAGGGTCCGGACTGGCTTTATGGGGACTGGGCTCGGCCTTTTGGGGCTTGGTGGTCGGATTTGGGGCGATGGGTATAGGCCATCTCATCGCTCAACATCGGGCAAAGAAAGGCGGCAACGCTGTCTAGGCAGCGGCAAATCGCTACGCGGCGATCCTAGCGCGAAAGCATATAGAGGATGTGGCGCACCCGACAGGATTCGAACCTGTGACCTTTGCCTTCGGAGGGCAACACTCTATCCAGCTGAGCTACGGGTGCGGGCCGAGGCTGGCTCTAGCAAGCAAAGCCTTGCGCAGCAATGCTCTTATCGCACCGCGCCGCAATTAGATGCAATTCGCCCACTGACGCAGAAAGCCACTGGCAAATCAGCGCGATGGCAGTTCCCAATCCACCGACAATTCGGTGGCACGGCGCGGAATGTCCAGCTTCGCTTCGCTGAAATTCACCTTGGCGTTGGGCGCAAGGGTCGCGACAGGCGGCTTGATAGTCCAACTATAGACAATCGTCCCTTGGGCATCCAACAATTGGGCCAAGATCGGCGGCACACGCTGTTCGCGATCCGTAGGGTTGATAATCACGCCCGACACCGCAAATAAAATCGTACCATCGGGCAATTCGCGATGATCTTGGTTGGGCGGCAATTCGATCACCAAATCGGTATTCTCGCTAGCCCCCATCACGCCCAAGCCCTGCGCCCAATTGGGCAGGCCAAAGATTTTCAAGCTAGCGGCCGCGGCGATGACCAACAGCAAGGCAATCACCGCCATCACGGTCCAGCGGCGCCCCACCCCATTGGACGCGCGGCGGAAAGGCAAAGGTTGATCGGCCACCAGATTTTCATCCGGCAATATGTCACCCGCCGCTGGACCAACTGCTGCGATACCGACAGGGACATCAGCCGCATTGTCCGGCTTGGTGGTCGGCGTAGCTGCTTTATCCGTCCCTGCCGCTTCGCCTGAAGCAGGCGGTGGTGGAGCCGGAACATCCGAGACAGGCACCGCCGATATCGTGGGTTCTGCGGGTGTGGGCGCAGCTTCTTCTGCCGCAGCGGCCACATCATCCGCAGAGTCACGCTTTGCCATGGATTGCTGGGGCGCCGAGGGCGCAGCCATGGACGGCACAGGCGCAGCCACGCCCTGGGGATCTGGCGCGGGCGGCGCAGTGGGCGCAGTGGGCGCAGCATCCGTGATCGCTGCACTTGCATTATCAACGCCTTGACCCGCCCCATCTTCGTCGGGCGACATGGGCGGTTGAAACCAGCTATGTTGGCAACTGGCACAGCGAACCGTGCGTCCTGATGCCGGAATGGCCGTGTTCGGCACAGCATAGCGCATATTACAAGACGGACAGGCTAGGATCATGCCCCACTCTAAACACGCTGAGTCGCGCTGTTGCAAGGGGCCTTTGTGTTTGATCGGCTGCTTATTGCCTCGCCATACTATTTGTTCACGCCCCGACACGCGTGCTGCCCCAGCCGACCCATGACCCCGCGCCCTATGCGTCATATCGCTTGTTCTTGGCCGCCAGCCGTGCAAATGCAGGGGCATGGGCGGCGAACTTAGCGCATATAAAATCCGGTGGCCTGCATCAGCCCGCAAAGCTTTTGCAGCATGACCGCGCCGCGTTCAGTCCGCGCGGGCAGCGCCATGGTGGAATTTGACGGTGTGGGCCTGCGCTATACCCCCGAAGCAGAGGTGCTGAGCGACGTCAGCTTTGCCCTGCAACCTGGCAGCTTTTATTTCCTCACAGGTCCGTCCGGCGCTGGGAAAACCTCGCTGCTGAAAATGCTATATTTGGCGCAGAAGCCCAGCCGCGGTATTGTTCGGATCTTTGGCGAAGATTTGGTGGCGATGCCGCGCCATCGCTTGCCCGGATTTCGCCGCCGCATTGGCGTGGTGTTTCAAGATTTCCGGCTGATTCCGCATTTGTCGACCCGCGACAATATTGCGCTGCCGCTGCGCATTGCTGGCGTAGCCGAAGCGGATTTGGCGGGCCCCGTGGACGAAATGCTGTCATGGATTGGGCTGCAAGAACGGGCCGAAGCCTTTCCCGCCACTTTGTCGGGCGGCGAACAGCAACGTGTGGCGATTGCCCGCGCGGTGATTGCGCGCCCACAATTACTGGTGGCGGACGAACCGACCGGTAACGTTGATCCCGACATGGCCATACGCTTGCTAGGATTGTTCGAGGCGCTGAACCGCTTGGGAACCACAGTCGTCGTCGCCACCCACGATCTTCATCTCATCAGTCAGGTGGAAAAAGCACAGATGATGCGGTTGGAAAAAGGGCGCTTGTCCGACCCAACCGGCGTGCTGCGCTTTCCGCCGACCAGCGGATGACCCCATGGTGACGCGCATGGCCATGCTTCTTCCCCATATTCCCACCCATCAGCGCCGCTTGCTGCCGGACCGCCGCTTGTCTGGCCCAACGCCGTGGATCATCGCCATTTTAATGATGCTGACATTGCTGTCCGCCGCCACAGGCTTGGCGCTCAGCCAATCGGCCAACCAACTCGGCGAAGCAATTGCGGGCCGCGTCACCGTGCAAATCACCACCGCCAACCCCGCTAAACGCGCCGAACAAGCCCATATTTTCCAACAACAAGCCGCCAAAACACCCTTTGTCTTGCACAGCCGCATGGTCGCGCCCAGCGAATTGCAAGCCACGCTCGGCCAATGGTTTGGCAGCGAAGGTGAAGCCGACCCAGCGCTCAAGGCCTTACCCCTGCCCGCCTTGGTCGATCTGGATTTGGCCGAAGGGGACCGCAGCGCACAATTGGCGCAGCTTGGAAAATTGGTGCATGGCATTGCGGATAATGCGCGCATCATTGCCCATGCGGAATGGCTGGGGCCGGTCGAACGGCTGATTCGGTCGCTGACATGGGTATCGGTGCTGATGGTCGTGCTCATCACCGCCGCCAGCGCCGCCGTGGTAATTATGACCGCCCGCGCCGCGCTCAACACCCATTTTGCGACCATTGAAATGTTGCATATGATTGGGGCGACCGACCAACAAATCAGCCGCTTATTCCAACATCGCATCGCCATTGACACCGCCTATGGCATCGCTTTGGGCAGCGTGGGTGCGGCGCTGATCTTGCTGGTCATCCGCTGGCAATGGTCGGGCATCAGTTCCGGCTTGGCGTCCACCGCAACCATTGGCGCGGGTGGCTGGCTGCTCTTGCTGGCATTGCCGCTATTGGCTATCGCTTTGGCGGCGGTTACAGCCCGTCAAACCCTGCTTGCTGCGCTAAAGAAGATGATATGATCAAACGGCTGATCTCCCTTTTGTTTCTGGCGTGGGTGCTGGGTTTTGCATGGTTCGCGCTGTTGCCGCCCATGCCCGCCCCCTTGCAAAAGACCGATGCGATTGTGGTGCTGACCGGCGGACCGGGGCGCATTGATCGAGCGTTGGACCTGTTGGAACAAAAACAAGCCGACCGTCTGCTGATCAGCGGCGTCGCCCGCGAAGTGAAGCCCCATGAATTGGCGGCAGAGTATAAACGCCCCATGGCCTTGTTCGATTGCTGTGTGGCTTTGGGTTTCGAGGCAGAGGACACACGCTCCAACGCCACCGAGGTGGTGAATTGGGTGGCCCGCCGCAATTATCGCACCGTGCGATTGGTCACCACCGACTGGCATATGCGCCGAGCCGAATTTGAATTGCGCCGCGCTATTGATAAAAATGTGACGATCATTCCCGACGCTGTGCGCAGCCAACCCAATTTCCTGACGTTATTTCGGGAATATCATAAATATTTGGCCGGTCTGGTCGGTGGACTGATCGGCGTTTAAGGACAGTTTTTTGCGTTATAGCATTGCTCTATTTCGATCGATCCTCTTTTGGATCGGCTTTGCCGTGGCCAGCTTTATTGGTTCGCTGGGCGGCGTGCTTTTTTTGAAAATCGCCCCGCCGCTGGGGCGTGGTTTCATCACTTTTTGGGCATGGTCGCACCGCATGTTGTGCTTGCTGGTGCTGGGCCAACGGGTGCGGATCATCGGCGCTATGCCCAATGAACCCGTGCTTTATGTTTTCAAACATGAATCGGCGTTTGAAACGGTCGAACAACCTTATTTGTTCGACCACCCCGCCGTATTTGCCAAACGCGAATTGTTCGACATCCCGCTGTGGGGCAGCGCGGCCCGCCAATATGGACTGATTCCGGTGGACCGCGAAGGCGGCAGCAAAACTATGCGCGCCATGCTGGCCGCCGCCAAAGCCGCCTTGGCCCAAGGCCGCCCGCTATGCCTATTTGCCGAAGGAACCCGTGTCGCGCGCGGCGAGGCCCCGCCGCTACGCGCGGGCTTTGCGGGCATATACCGAATGCTGAATGTCGCCGTGATACCCGTCGCAATCGACAGCGGCGATGCCTATCCCAACGGGAAGTGGGTCAAATGGCCTAGCACCATCACCTATTTGGTGGGCGATATGATTCCCGCGGGCCTAGACCGTGCAGAGGCCGAGGATCGGGTGTGGCGCGCCATCAACGCCCTGAACCCGCCGTCGGCCTTGGAACAAAGCCCAGCCAGCACAGCATCCTAATAAAAAAGGCGCCCCAATCGGCGCCTTTTTCTTTCTGATTCGATCGTTTCGATATGCTCAACTATGCCGCCGCCCAAAATTGGGGGCTGGGTCATCCTGACCTTCGTCGATGATCGAACGGCGAATTTTGCGAGTGCGCGTAAACCACGCCTCCAGCTTCTCGCCATCACCTTTGCGGATCGCCTGCTGAAGTCCGGTCAAATCTTCGTTGAACCGCTGCAAGGTGCCCAGCACAGCGTCTTTGTTGTTCAAGAAAATATCGCGCCACATCACAGGGTCGCTGGCCGCGATGCGGGTAAAGTCACGAAAACCACCCGCCGAATATTTAATGACTTCGCTTTCCGTCACTTCTTCCAATTCGCTGGCCGTGCCAACGATGGTATAAGCGATCAAATGCGGTAAATGGCTGGTCACCGCCAACACCAAATCATGGTGGCGTGCGTCCATTTCCTCAACCTTTGCGCCCAAGGCTTGCCAGAAAGTCGCCAATTTCTGCACAGCCTCGGCATTGTCGCCGCCGCGCGGCGTGATGATGCACCACCGCTGTTCAAACAGGCTGGCGAACCCTGCCGCAGGGCCACTATTTTCTGTGCCTGCCACGGGATGGGCCGGAATGATGACATGGTTCGGCAAAACAGAACGCAGCATGTCCGCCACACTGGCCTTGGATGACCCGACATCGGAAATAATCGCGTCATTGCGCAGGCCCGGTGCAATGGCCCGCGCAGCATCCGCCATGCGGCCAACAGGAACCGCCAAAATCACCAGATCAGCGTCCGTGACTGCGGCGGCGGCATCGTCCATCACATTGTGGCAAAAACCCAAATCCCGCGATTCGGCGCGTGCCGCATCACTGGCATCAAATCCCGTGACCCGCATATCGGGCATATATTCCCGAACGCCGCGCGCAATGGATGACCCAATCAGACCCAGCCCGATAATCGCGACCGACTTAAATTCTGATGACACGCGCCCTCAGCCTTGCAACGAAGCGCGCATCGCATCGGCAAGGCCCCGCACTTCCTCTTCGGTGCCGATGGTGATGCGCAACACTTGCGGCAGGCCTTGGCCCGGTAAATGACGCACCACATAACCTGCATCCATCAACCGCTGGAACATCATCTGGGCGGTCACGGCGCCATCAAAAATGACGAACAGGAAATTGGTCTGCGACGGCAAAATACGCAGACCATGGTTGCCCATGGCTTCCAATTCCGCCGTCAGCCACGCACGCCATTTGGCATTATGCTGGCGGCTTTGGTCCACAAAATCCTGATCGGCCAAGGCAGCAATCGCGGCTTCTTGTCCGCAGCGGGTAACGTTAAACGGCGCGCGAATCTTGTGCAGCGCCTCGATAATATCGGCGCTGCCATAGCCCCAACCAATACGTTCGGCCGCCAAACCATAGATTTTCGAAAAGGTACGTGTAACCAGCACATTGTCCGCACTGCGCGCCAAATCCAACCCGCCATCATCCATGCCTTGGTCCAGATATTCGGCATAGGCTTGGTCCAGCACCAACAAAATATCGCTGGGCAAGCCCGCGTGCAGGCGCGCAATATCTTCGCGCGGGGCAAAGGTGCCGGTGGGGTTATTGGGGTTGGCGACATAGACCACGCGGGTTTTATCGGTCACGGCGGCCAGCAACGCATCCACGTCCGTGCCATAATCCAAGTCCGCCGCCTCAACGGGAACCGCGCCGACACGCCGCGCCGCAATTTCATAAACCGCAAAACCATAGCGCACATACAGCACTTCATCCCCCGGCCCCGCATAAGCGCTGGCCGCCAGATGCAGCAATTCGTCGGACCCTGTGCCATAAATGACGCGGGTGGGGTCCAGATCATATTTCGCGGCCAAAGCGGTACGCAGCGCGGTGGCGGCAGGGTCAGGGTAACGCGCCATATCGGCCGCCGCTTCCAAGAAGGCTGCGCGCGCATGATCGCTGGTTCCCAGCGGATTTTCATTGGCCGACAGCTTGATAAGCGGACGCCCATCATCGCTGGCGCTTTTGCCCGGAACATAAGGAGCGATGCCGCTGATCCACGGCTTCGGCTGAAGAATTTTGGTCGCGTCGGTCATACTCTAGCCGTTTAGCGACTGATGCGCCGCTGTCCAGCACGTTGACAGCACAAGTTCACAAGCTTAGCCCGATGGATTATGGCCACTTTGCTGCATCATATTCAACATGATCATATTCATATTTCCGCACCATTGGCGCTGGATAGTGGGCAAAACCTGCCCGAACTGACCATCGCTTACCAAAGCTATGGCACCTTAAACGCCGATAAAAGCAATGCCATCCTGATCTGCCATGCGCTAACGGGCGACCAATATGTCGCCAGCAACCACCCCGCGACTGGCAAAGAAGGCTGGTGGGTTCGCATGGTTGGCCCCGGCAAGCCGATTGATACCGATAAATATTTCGTCATCTGTTCCAATGTTCTGGGCAGCTGCCTTGGCACCACCGGCCCCGCTAGCATCAACCCCGCCACCGGTCAGCCTTATGCCATGAGCTTTCCGGTCATCACCATCGCCGATATGGTGCGGGCGCAGGCCAAGCTGATCGACCATTTGGGCATTGACCAACTGCACGCGGTTGTCGGCGGGTCGATGGGCGGCATGCAAACCTTGGTCTGGACGGTCAATTATCCGCAGCGCCTGCGCTCGGCCATTGTTATCGCCAGCGCCGCGCGGCACAGCGCACAAAATATCGCCTTTCACGAAGTGGGCCGTCAGGCCATTATGGCCGACCCCCATTGGCAGGACGGCAATTTTTACGCCAGCGGCCTAAACCCGACCAAGGGTTTGGCCGTCGCGCGCATGGCCGCGCATATCACCTATTTGTCCGAAGAAGGTTTAACCGAGAAATTTGGCCGCCGCCTGCAAGCGCGCGATATCAAAAGCTTTGGCTTTGATGCCGATTTCCAGATCGAATCCTATCTGCGCTATCAAGGCTTGGCCTTTACCGACCGCTTCGACGCCAACGCCTATTTATATATCACCCGCGCCATGGATTATTATGATCTGGCCGAACCTTATGAAGGCCGCTTGGCGCTCGCTTTTTCAAAAGCCAAGGATGTGCGCTTTACCTTGGTCAGCTTTGATACCGACTGGCTATACCCGACATCGGAATCGCGCCGCATTGTCCAAGCCCTGCAAGGCGCGGGCGCATCCGCCAGCTTTGTCGAACTGTCGTCGCCCTTTGGCCATGACAGCTTTTTACTAGACTGCCCCCCGTTGGACCGCTTGATCGCGGGCGCATTGAACAACCGAGGATGACGATGACATTGCGCACCGATTTGGCGATTATTGCCGATGCCGTGCCCGAAGGCCGCCGCGTATTGGACGTGGGCTGCGGCGATGGCACTTTGCTCAGCGCGCTGCGCCGCAATCGCAATGTCGATGCACGCGGCTTGGAACTGGACGCCGCCAAGGTCACTGCAGCCATTGCAGCGGGCGAATCGGTGGTTCAGGGCGACGCCAATCATGATCTGGATGCCTATCCCGATGATGCCTTTGATTTTGCCATCCTGTCACAAACGCTGCAAACCACCGAGCGCCCCGATTTGGTGATCGAACAATTGCTGCGAATCGCGCCCCGTGCCTTTGTCAGCTTTCCCAACTTCGCGCATTGGCGCGTGCGCTGGTCGTTGATGCGAAATGGCCGGATGCCGGTCACGCGCCTGATTCCGGTGGCATGGTATGAAACGCCCAATATTCACCACCTGACCATCAGCGATTTTCGTCACTTGATGGTTGAACGTAATATTCGCGTCGAAAATGCGTGGTTTTTAAGCGGAGGCCGCTTGATCAGCGATAGCGCCGCCAATTGGCGCGCGGAACATGCCATTTATCAAATTGCACGTTCCTAAATTGGGATGATCCGCAAATAAAAATGATTGGGATGATCCGCAAATAAAAATGGCGACCCCGTGCCGCCATTTTTATATCATGTGCCCATTGCGGCAGCCTGTATCGCCAATCCGGCTGTTAAGGCTGCCCAGGCCACCATCCATGCTCTTGGGGCTTATCCGCCGCACATACGAAAACACCGCCGGAAACATCCGACGGCGTCACGCACAATCGCAACTTGCGCAACGGGGCGAAACCGCCCCGACAGGGATTAACCCTGGCGCGCCTTGAAGCGACGGTTGGTCTTGTTAATCACATAGGTGCGACCACGACGACGGATAACGCGGTTATCCCGGTGGCGGTCCTTCAGCGACTTCAGGCTGTTGCGAATCTTCATTGTCTTTGTCCGTAAACATTGGGCGTGGATACGCGAAGGCGCGCACCTATGGCTTCCACAGGGAAAAGTCAACCGGCAACCAAAGTTTCCGCCTATTTTCCGCCATTTCAGCTTGCAAGGAGCGCTTCGACACGCCCCATAGCAAGAAAGTTCATCCTGCCAAAGCCTTTTGCCGTCTTCTTTGCACAGAAGAGCCAAAACCCATGGCTTCGCGGTATTTTACCACCGTTCGGCGGGCGATATCAAAGCCTTCTTCGGCCAATTTCTTGGCAATTACCTCGTCCGAGAGAATCGCTTTTGCGCCTTCCCCCTCAATCAAGGCGCGAATCCGGCTTTTCACAGCCTCGGCGGACACCGCGCCATCACCGTCGCTGGCGGATATCCCACTAGAAAAGAAATATTTCAGTTCAAATAAGCCGCGCGGACAACTTATATATTTATGGCTGGTCACACGGCTGACGGTCGATTCGTGCATAGAAATTGCGTCGGCCACCTGCCGCAGCGTCAACGGCTTCATCTGTGACACACCGTGCAGGAAAAACCCTTCCTGCTGCTTCACAATTTCGCTGGTCACTTTCATGATCGTGCGCTGTCGCTGGTCCAGCGCCCGCACCAACCAATTGGCCCCCGCCAATTGTTCGGACAGCCAAGACCGATTCTTCTTGCCCGCCCCTAGGCTTAATTGCTGATAATAGCGGCGGTTCACCAACACGCGCGGCAAGGTAGCGCTGTTCATCTCGACAACCCAACCTCCCGATATCTGCCGTACAAATATATCCGGCACCACCATTTGCGCCGTGCCGCCGCCAAATCGCAGGCCGGGCTTGGGATCATATCCGCGCAATTCACGGATCATATCGGCCAAATCTTCGTCATCGACGCCGCAGATGCGCTTTAGCTGGGCAAAGGCTCCCTTGGCGACCAAATCCAAATTGGCGATCATCACGGCCATGCACGGGTCATAACGGTCCGCCTCGCGCGCCTGAAGCGCGATACATTCCCGCAAGTCCCGTGCGCCAACCCCTATGGGGTCAAAGCTTTGCACAGCGCCCAGCACGCGCTGCACATCATCCATGCTGACGCCCAGCATCTCGGCCACTTCGCTAGGCTCGCCGCGCCAATATCCAGCCTCGTCAATCAGGGCGATGATTTGCTGGGCGATGAGTTGATCACCGGATGACAAGACTTCGCCCGCCTGCGCTAACAAATGGCTGTGCAGGCTTTGTTCGGTCGCTGCGAAGCTGTCGAAATCCAGCCCATCGGCGTCGGCGGCGCTGGCGGCACCAACGCCGATCGTGTCGCTTGCACTGTCATGATGAAATTGATCAGCCGTAAAATCGACGTCCAATTCCTCTGAGAGGCCGCCCGCGCTGTCCATCGCCCTGTCGGCCATCGGGACGTCAAGCGACGCGGCTTCATTATAGTTTTGCTGTTCGTCGCTTTCGTCACTTGCGCCATAATCGGGATCATCGCCGCCCTCTGCGCCGCCAAAATCGCGTACATCGAAATCAGGGCCTTCGCGGTCGACCTCATCCGGCGCGCTATAATCTATATCCCCGCTACCAGCCTCCAGCAACGGGTTGGCGTCCAGCGCCTCTGCCAGATAGGATTCCAATTCCAAATTGGATAAGGCCAGCAATTTGATCGCCTGCTGCAATTGCGGCGTCATAACCAGCGATTGCGACTGGCGTAAATCGAGGCGCGGACCCAAGGCCATGGCGCGCTACCCCATTACAGGGAAAAGCCCTCACCCAGATACAGGCGGCGAACCTCGGGGTCAGCGACCAATTCTTCGGGCGACCCTGCCAACAGCACCTTGCCGTCATAAATAATGCAGGCGCGGTCGACTAGGTCGAGCGTTTCGCGCACATTATGGTCGGTGATCAGCACGCCAATGCCGCGCTTTTTCAAATCGCCCACCAATTCGCGAATATCGCCAATGCTGATCGGGTCGATACCGGCAAAAGGTTCGTCCAGCAGCATGATCGACGGATTGGCCGCCAAAGCCCGCGCAATTTCGGCGCGGCGGCGTTCACCCCCCGACAATGCCATAGACGCCGATGCGCGCAGCCGCGTCAGGCCAAATTCGTCCAGCAATTCGTCCAAGCGCGCCTTGCGGGCATTCTTGTCCGGTTCGGCCAATTCCAGCACCGCTTCGATATTTTGTTCCACGGTCATACCGCGAAAAATGCTGGTTTCCTGCGGCAAATAACCAAGGCCCAAAATGGCGCGGCGATACATGGGCAGCGCCGTAATGTCCGACCCGTCCAACATGATGCGGCCCGCATCCGGCTTCACCAGACCCATGATCGAATAAAAACAGGTGGTCTTGCCAGCCCCATTTGGCCCCAACAGGCCAACCGCCTCGCCCTTGCCAACCGACAAAGATACGTCCGATAAAACGACCCGCTTGTCATAGCTTTTGGCGATGGACACCACCGCCAAACCATTGCCAGCAGCGGCATCTTCTTGGACATGGGCCACATGTTCGGCCACGCCATGGTCTGATTCACGTGGCATAGGGGGCTTCTTCCTTCGTCGCTGGGGGGTCCGCGATACATGAAAATCCCGCCGCAGGTCAATCTGGCAGGATTATTGCATCATTCTTCCTATGCCATAGCCATGGCGTGCTGGGCAGCAAGCTTCATTGTCTGGGACGCGTGCGACCATCGCTCCAAACGCACCAAAACTACGCCCGCTATCGCTTAATGCGCCGCCTGCGGTCCGCGCACCACGCCCGACAGGGCCAATTGCGCGTCAATAGCCGCCAGCAAACGGTCCAAACCGGCCTGATCATGCGATTCCGCCCGCGCCACCAGCACATCTTGGGTATTGGACGCCCTCAGCAGCCACCAGCCATCTTCGTTCAGCACCCGCGCACCATCCGTGCGGTCGACCGTCGCACCGCTGTCGCCAAGACGGGCCAGCACTTCGTCGATCACCGCGAATTTCCGGCTTTCGTCCACTTGAAAGCGCATTTCGGGCGTGTTGACCCATTCGGCCATCTGGGACCGCATATCGGTGACACTGGTCCCCAGCAAGGTCGCCGCTTCCATCAAACGCACCGCAGCATAGGGCGCGTCGTCATAGCCATAATAACGATCCGCGAAAAAGATATGGCCGCTCATTTCGCCGGCCAAAGGACTGCCAGTTTCTTTCATCTTGGCTTTGATCAGGCTGTGCCCAGTTTTCCACATCAGCGGCTGTCCGCCGAGTTCTTTGACGCGGTCAAATAAGGCTTGGCTGGCCTTCACATCGGCAATCACCGTCGCCCCGCCATGGCCTTGCAGCACCGCTGCCGCATAGATTTGCAGCAATTGGTCGCCCCAAATCACACGGCCCTGCCCGTCAATGGCGCCGATTCGGTCGCCATCTCCATCGAAAGCGACACCAAAATCGAGGCTTCTTTCGGCGACAAGCTTGCGCAGATCCGCCAGATTCGCCTCATCAGTGGGATCGGGATGGTGGTTGGGAAAATGTCCGTCAACATCGGTGAACAGCAAATGATGCTCCCCCGGCAAACGCTGGGTCAATTTTTCGATCACTGGCCCAGCGGCCCCATTGCCCGCGTCCCAAGCCATGCGGAAAGGACGCCCATCTACACCGAAACCGCTGAAATCTTGGACCAACCGATCCACATAAGCGTCGACGATATCCAAATGCTGCGCGCTTCCCTGACCGCTGTCCCAATCCCCAGCCGCCGCCATCTGTCCCAATTGGATAATGTCCGCGCCAAAAAATGGTCGGCCCTGAAACACCATTTTGAAGCCATTATAATTGGCGGGGTTGTGGCTGCCGGTTATTTCTATACCGCCATCCACTGGCTGGGTTGATGCCGCATAATATAGCATGGGTGTTGGCCCCATACCAATGCGCAGGGCATTCACACCCGCATCCATGATGCCCGACACCAGCGCTTCTTCCAGCATCGGCGATGACAAACGGCCGTCATATCCCACCGCAATGGATGAACCGCCTGCTCGCCCGATCAGGGTCGCAAAGCTGCGGCCAATCGCATAGGCGTCCTGCGCGGTCAGATTGTCATCCACTATGCCGCGAATGTCATATTCGCGCAAAATAGTCGGGTGGAAACTATGGGTCATTTTGGCTCTCTCAGCTTTGGCAGGTCTGGCAATGGGGCTGGGTTCAAGATGCGCGAACAGCATCCCGATCACCGGCTATTTTATCCCGTTCCGGCAAATTTAGACCCGCCATCGCTTCGCGCAATTCCTGCCGCGCCACCACATGGCCCATGCCCATGCCGCCCAAATGGTCTTTGTCCAGCAAAGTCAGGCCAGCGGGGAATAGTTCACGGTAAATCACGCGTTCCCCAAGACCCGGAATCACACGAAAACCGACGCGGCGTGACAATTGTTGCAAGGCCTCGCCCACCCGCACCATATTTTTCGCTTCAATATGTTGCAGGCGGTTGCGCAGCACGATCCAATCCACTTGCCGCCCATCATTTTTCGCCCGCGTCTTGCGCGTGTCCCAAATCAGTTCGGAATAAAAGCTGGGCCGCGTGACCTGAAATGTTTCGGGATGCACCTGCCCGATCAAGTCAAAGTCAATGAAACTGTCGTTCATCGGCGTAATCAGCGTATCGGCGGTGGTCGCAATATGGCGGGCAAACATGTCGTCACGGCCCGGTGTGTCGGCAATAAAATAATCGGCGCCATCGACCATCGACGCCACATGGGCATCCAATTCTTCCAAAGTCGATCCTTGAAACACCTCGAAACGCGGCATCGGCAGATCTAGACCGCGCCGACGCGCTGTTTCCACACGATTTTCCAAATAGCGATAGAAGGTCCGCTGACGCGGATCCATGTCCAATCCCGCCACGCGATAGCCTTGCGCGGCCAAAGCCACCGCAAAATGTACGGCACAGGTCGATTTTCCTGTTCCGCCTTTTTCATTCGCGAATATAATCCGGTGAGGCGCTTGTGCTGTCATGACCGTTGCGATTTTCCTGTTGGCGCGGCATGGCATCCGCATAGTGGTGCATAAGCGCCGCCAATATCGGAGGCAGAGCTAGGGTGCAAATCATCCGTGATATCGCCGCCCTTCGTCACGCCATTAGCGCGATGAGACAAGGCGGCAAGACAATAGCGTTGGTCCCAACCATGGGCGCGCTACACGAAGGGCATATGTCCTTGGTGAAAAAGGCTAAAACCTTGGCCGACCATGTGGTGGTGTCGATTTTCGTCAACCCCACACAATTTGGCCCCAATGAAGATTTCGACGCCTATCCCCGCGACGAACAAAAAGATGGCGCGATGCTGGCCGAAGCCGCCGTGTCTATATTGTGGGCACCGGACGTCAGCGTCATGTATCCCCCTGGCCATGTCACCCATGTCGAGGTGGCCGAGTTGGGCGCTGATTTCTGCGGCGCGGCCCGGCCCGGCCATTTTGATGGTGTCGCCACCGTCGTATCCAAATTGCTGAATCAAGTGCGGCCTGACATCGCGATTTTCGGCGAAAAAGATTGGCAGCAACTGGCGATCATCCGCCAATTTGTGCGCGATTTGGATTTCCCCGTCGACATTATCGGGGCACCTATCGCCCGCGCTGCCGACGGTTTGGCCCTGTCATCGCGCAACGCCTATTTAACCCCGCAACAGCGCAGCGACGCGGTCCATTTGTCTGAGGCATTGAATCGCGCCGCCCAAGCGATTGCGGCGGGTGAAAATGTCGCGTCAGTGCTGGCCAAGGCCGAACAAGCGATTATCGCTGGCGGCTTTGATAGTGTCGATTATCTGGCCCTGACGAACAAGGACACGCTGGCCCGTCTGGACCAATATAGCGGCCCCGCCCGTTTGCTGGCCGCCGCGCGCATGGGCAAAACCCGCCTGCTCGACAATCTGGCCGTCGGCTAAGGCCACCCATACCCCAGCTTCCGACGCGGCGTCCGCTCATTGTGAGCGCGACTCGGAAACTGGGCCAAGCTTTGACACCGCCCCGCTGCAATGGGCGCAAGATATTATAACCATAACGATTACTTACCCCCCGCCGTATCGCGTTTAACAGTAAATTTACCAAATTCCCGCGACCATCGCCTTCTAAACATGTCACCAACAGATAGGGGGGAGGGTATCGGATGACCCATATTGCAACACAGGCGGACCCCAGAATCCGCACAGCCATTCATGCCGCGCAGCACGGCGATCTTCATGCCTGCTTCGATTTGGGCGTCGCTTATTCGACAGGGGCCAATGGAATGCCGCTGGATTTGGTACAGGCCCATAAATGGTTCAACCTTGCCGCGATCCAAGGCAGCAGCGAAGGCCAATATTGCCGCGCCGAAATCGCCCGCGAAATGTCCCGCGCCGATATTGCCGAAGCCCAGCGTCAGGCCCGCGCTTGGCTGTCCGTCCCCGCGCAAAATGGGAATGAGGCTGCTCTAGCCCCTGCCATGCAGCATTGACGGGCGCACCGCACAGTCCAAAACGACTCGCCGCTTGGCCCTAGGATAAAGGCCCTAGCCGTGCCGAAACGGCAAATGGCCCGACAAATATTGCATTTCCGCTTCTTCTGCGCGCGACTCATGCGCCAAGAATTCGGCCACCGCCGCGCGGAAACTGGGGTTTGGCAAATAATGGGCCGACCAAGTCGCCATGGGCGCATAGCCACGCGCCAATTTATGCCCGCCCTGCGCCCCTGCCTCGACCCGCGTCAAACCGCGTGCAATCGCCACATCGATGGCGCGGTAATAACAAAGTTCGAAATGCAAATAGGGGATGTCCATAACACAGCCCCAATAACGGCCATATAGGGCATCGCTGCCCAGAAAATGCATCGCCCCTGCCACAGGCTGATCATCTTGATAGGCCAGCATCAAGATGATCTGATCGGCCATAACAGCCCCCATCAAATCAAAGGCCGCACGGGTTAAATAAGGCGTGCCCCATTTGCGCGCGCCCGTGTCTTGATAAAAGGCCCACATGGCGTCCCAGTGGTCGGGCCGAATATGTGCGCCCGTCACCTCTTCTATTCGCAATCCTTCAAGCGCCCGCGCGCGTTCTTTGCGCAATTGCTTGCGCTTTTGTGACGTCAAGCCGCCCAGAAAATCCTCAAAACTGCCATAGCCCTGGTTGTGAAAATGAAATTGAATGTCGCGCCGGATCAGCCAACCTGCCTGTTCAAACAGCGGAATCTGCCCCGCCTCAACAAAGGTCGCATGGGCGGAGCTCAGCTCATTTTGCTGCACCACGGCTTCGGCAGCGCGAATCAGCAACAGCGCCGCTTCATCGTCCACCGCCAACAGCCTTGGTCCGGGCACAGGGGTAAAGGGCGATGCGATTTGCAGCTTGGGATAATAGGACCCGCCCGCCCGATGCCATGCATCGGCCCAGCCATGATCGAACACATATTCGCCTTGGCTGTGCGATTTTAAATAAGCGGGCGCAGCGGCCAACAAAGCCCCATCCGCGCCGCGCACCGTCAAAGGGGCCGGTTGCCATCCAGTGCCCTCACCAACACTGCCCGACTGTTCCAACAAATGTAGAAAAGCATGGCTGACAAAGGGGTTGCCCCCATCATGCAGCGCATCCCATTGCTGTGGGTCCAGCGCGGACAGGCCGGTTTCCAAGGCTATGGTCCGGCCCATATCCGTCATCAGGCGGGGCGCACCGCCAAAATGGCGTCAATTTCCACCGCCGCGCCCAGCGGCAACACCGCCACGCCCACAGCGGCGCGGGCATGACGGCCCGCATCACCGAACAGCATTTCAAACAATTCCGACGCGCCATTGGCCACCTTGGCTTGGTCGGTGAAGTGCGGCGCGCTGTTCACAAAGCAGCCCAGCTTCACGACCTTTTCGACCCGCGAAAAATCACCATCCAGCGCGTTGCCAATTTGGGCCAGCAACATCAACGCACAGCGGCGCGCCGCGTCATAGCCGCCCGCAATATCGACATTCACGCCCAAACGGCCCGTCACCACCTGCCCATTGTCAAAGGGTAATTGGCCGCTGATATACAGCATTCCGCCATGCTCGACATAGGGTACATAAGCCGCGACAGGGGCCGCTGCGGCTGGCAGTTCCAGACCCAGTTCGGCAAGCTTCGCTTCGATCGACATATTCTTTCCTTTAGGCAGGTTGCGGCGCTGGGGCCGGCTGATTGTCCTTCATACGGGCCAATATCCACTCGCACGCGGCTGTCCAGTCATCAATCCGTACATGGGCGGCGCGCGATGGCCGCACCTTGTCGGCGATCAAAGGTTCGCCTACCATATGCAAGCGCCACACATCCGGCGCTTCGTCCCGCACGCTGTGGTGGTGATTGGCCAAATCATCGACAAAGACCGCCATCGATGGTTGATATTTTGCCATGATGTCGCGCACCGGCCCACCCTTGCCGCCACGGCTGCCAATCACGGGGGCGTCAATGCCAACGGCCGCCAATTGACGCGCGCGGGCGGCTTGATGCTCTGGCCCAACATTGGTCAAAATGATGATATCCGCGACCTTGGATATTGCCTGTATCGCCTCTATCGCGCCGGATATCGGCAATTGGCGCGCCATTTCATGCGCGAAAAAGGCATCGAGCAAAGGCCAAACTTCGGCTGCTTCCAAGGGCGTGCCGCATTCTTTACGCTTCAAGGCGTTGGCAAAGCTGGTGTCCTCCATTTGGAACATCACACCATGGGCTTCGTCCACCCACTGGGCAAAAGGCACCACCATGTGCATCAACACTTCGTCACAATCTGTGATCAGCAACGGCCTTGCTGCGCCCCTGTTCACCACATCCCTATTCGCTGTGTCCGTCATTGTCATTCCGTCCATCCTTCCGCTTGCTCCAAACGGCGCGCTGCCGCGCCAAAGCTTTGGGCGGAAATGCCCGTTGCATCGGCACAAGCGATTAAATCATCCTCATGCCCCGCCAAAAATTGCAATATAGCGCCCATCACCGCTGGTTCACCCAAGGATGCGCGTAGGGCATCGGGGGTTAAACCCGTCATACCCAGCAATCGTTCACGCCTTGGTTCATCGGACAATATCCACGCCAGCGCCTGAAGCGCCAATATCTGGTCATCATCCCGCACCAACTGACATCCTTATTCCGTCAAACAATTGTATCCGGCCAAGGATTCGCCTAAACAGTGCGCGGACGCAAGCGGGGAAAGCCGAAATCATGGACAAGGCCATTTTGGTCGTTGAGGATAATGAGCTGAACTTGCGCTTGTTCTGCGACTTGCTGAACGCGCCTGGTTTTCAGGCCCACCCCGTCCGCGATGGTCGGGATGCGGTTGATATCGCCCGTAAAGTTAGCCCCGCGTTAATCATCATGGATATTCAGTTGCCGCATGTCAGCGGCCTTGATTTGATCCGCGAACTAAAAATGGACCATGGTCTGCGGTCCGTTCCGATCATGGCGGTAACCGCTTATGCAGGCAAAGGCGACGAAGAACAAATCCGCGCCGCTGGCGCAGAAGCCTATGTCTCGAAACCGATATCGGTCATCAAATTCATCGAAACCGTCGGCAAATTCGCCTGACCCAAGAGTTGTGATGTAGGCGCCCGCGTCGGCATCATTCACCAATTCATGCTCGGCGATATGTTCGAACCGCACAAAGCAAAAGGGCGGCCCATTGGACCGCCCCGATATTTCAGATGACCCGTGGGTCATTCCAAAATTAAGCCATTTCAAACCACATGAATTTTCATCATGTGGGAAGGGATCACTTGATCTTGGCTTCTTTGAATTCAACATGCTTGCGCACGACGGGGTCGTATTTGCGCTGCAGCATCTTTTCCGTCATCGTGCGTGGGTTCTTCTTGGTGACGTAGAAAAAGCCCGTGTCAGCGGTGCTCACCAGCTTGATCTTGACGGTTGTCGGCTTGGCCATGGCCCTGTTCCTCGAAAAATCTGCACATCTGCTAGGCTATCCAGCAAATGCGGCGGGACTGGTGGCCCCGGCGGTTTGTGAAAATAAATATAGGGCAGCGCGTGATGCGCACGGCCCTATTCAATCGGCGGTCATCTGGCGGGATTCGCACATTATGTCAAGGGCAAGCCAGCCGGTCGCGGTGCATTTCCATGAAAATAGCATGAAATGCTGCAAAATCCCGTCCAGCCACCCCAGACATCGCCCCAACTAGGCCCCAAATGGATTCCAAATGGGGCCAAGAATCAGCGATGAGCCAAGCGCTGGGCGACCTGATCCTTGTCGATCAGTGGCAATAATTCCCCCATATCCGGCCCATGGTCCAGCCCCGTCACGGCGCGGCGCAGCGGCAGAAACAGCGCGCGGCCCTTGGCCCCGCTGGCGTCCTTGGCGGCGCTGGTCAGGCTTTTCCAAGCCTGATAGTCCCATTCCACCGACGCAATCGCCGCCGCCGCCGCATCCAATACCGCAAGCGACTCAGACTCTGGTGCGGGCGGCGTAAACGGACCTTCAAAAATTGGGGTCCAATCTGCCGCTTCGGACAAAGCGTTCAAATTCGGGCGAATCGCATTCCAACGCGCTTCGGTAATGCTGGCGGGCAAACGGTCGGCCACATCGGCATAGCTGCGCTGGTGCAATATTTTTTGGTTGACCAATTCCAGCTCCGCTTCGTCAAAGCGGGCGGGTGCACGGCCAAAGCGGGCAAAGTCGATGGTCGCCACCAAAGCTTCTACGTCCGTCGACGGCTCCACCGGATCGCTGGTGCCCAAACGCGCCAGCAGCGACACAATCGCCATCGGTTCAATACCAGATTCGCGCAGCGCGCCCATGCCCAGCGAACCCAGACGCTTGGACAGCTTGCCTTCGGTGCCAACCAGCAGCGCCTCATGCGCGAATTGCGGCGGAACCGCACCCAAGGCTTCAAACATTTGCGCCTGCGCTGCGGTATTCGACACATGGTCTTCGCCGCGCACCACATGGGTGATGCCCATATCAATATCGTCGATCACCGATGGCAACAGATACAGCCAGCTGCCATCTGCACGGCGGATCACAGGGTCCGACATCGTCTTGGGGTCAAAGCTTTGGTCACCGCGCACCATGTCGGTCCATGTGATCGGCGCATCATAGCTCAGCTTGAATCGCCAGTGCGGGGCAACGCCTCCGGGCACCGGAGCATCGGGGTCTTTGCGTTCATAAATCGGCGGCAAACCACGCGATGCCAGCACCTTGCGGCGAATATCCAATTCTTCGGGCGTTTCATAGCAGGGGTAAACCCGTCCGGCCGCCTTCAGCTTTTCAAATTCACGTTCATACAGGTCGAAACGGGCCGACTGTCGTTCTTCGCCATCATAGTTCAGGCCCAACCACGCCAGATCGGCGCGAATAGAGGTCACATGTTCCTCTTTGCTGCGCTCCAAATCCGTATCGTCGATACGCAGCAGGAAACGCCCGCCATGCTTTCGAGCCCACATCCAATTGTGCAGGGCGGTGCGAACATTACCGACATGCAGGGTGCCGGTGGGCGAAGGAGCAAAACGTGTTACGACTGTCATATCTGCGCCTATAAACTTTTTTCCGATAAAGGCGAGTGGTGCATTGTGCATCTTAAGCGCCGCCCTGCATGCGCCACAGCACCAAAGGCGACCTCTGGCTCGGGGTGCTAAAAATATCACAGCATCCAGCAAAAGAATTTACTGCTGCCGTTCCGGCGATACTTTTGTCACCGGCCCGTCATTCTTGCTTCATAAGGAAGCCATGATTTGACAGGGGACAATATCATGACATTCCGCACAGTCGCGCTGGCAACGGCCAGCTTTTCGGCCATGATCGCTGTTCAAGCCCAAGCGCAGAACGCATCAGCCCAAACGGACAACACACAAAACGACATCATCGTCACGGCGCAGTTGCGCGAGCAAGACGCGATTGAGGTTCCGATCACGCTAACCACGCTCAGCAGCGAAGAATTGGAACGCTTTGGCCTGAATGAGTTGGACAAATTGTCGCGCTTTGTGCCGGGCTTTGTCGTGCAGAACCAATCGCCCAACAATCCCGGCTTTGTCATGCGCGGGATTACGTCCGACAGCGGAACGGCCACCGCCGAACCGCGTGTCTCTGTCTATCAAGACGGCATTTCCATTTCCAAATCACGCGGCAGCTATGTCGAATTATTCGATATGGAACGGGTGGAAATTGCCAAGGGCCCGCAATCGACCCTTTATGGTCGCGGCGCATTGATCGGCGCGGTCAATCTGATTCAGAATAAGGCCAACCCCAATAAGCGCGAAGGGGCAGCGTCTTTTTCCTATGGCAATTATAACGCCATCACCAGCGAAGCGATGGTCAACCTGCCAATTGGCGAGGCCAGCGCCATTCGTGTGGCGGGGCGGCTGCGCACCCGCGATGGCTATACCGAAAATCTGCTGGGCGGCGAAGATTTCAACTCGGCGGACACCCGTGCCATTCGCGGGGCCTTTCATACCGAAACAGGCGGCCTGACCTTTGACCTGATCGGCAATTATCAAAAGGACCGTCCTGCTGGCACAGCATTTAAGTCCATCGCCTTCACCCCCACCGACCCCGTCACTGGCGCCGTGGTGGGAACGCGGGGCCGCAACAGCGGGGCCGCCCTGTCGACGGGCGCGCGCTTCGAAGATGACAAGGCCCTTGGCCTCAACCGCAAGGTCTGGGGCGTTACCGGCCTAGCAAAATGGGAATTGAATGATCGGGTCGCGCTGACATCCAACACCGCCTATCGCAAATTTAACGCGCTGGAAATTTTCGACGCAGACGGCATCTCGCTGCCGCTGCTCAGCGCCGCCGAAGACGCCCGCGGCAAGCAATTCACCCAAGAATTGCGCCTGTCCTATTCCGATGGTCCGATTAACGCCTTTGTCGGTGCCAGCTATTTTTATGAAAATGGATCGCAGCGCACGCCATCGCAATTTGACGAACGCATGGCTTTGGCACGCTTTGCAGGGGCGTTGCATGGCGGCGGCCTCATCCCCGGCCGTCCCGCAACCGACCCTGCACCTGCCGCCTTTTTCGACAATAGCGCCTTCACCGCCGCCCTGTTGCAAGGCGTGGCTGGCAGCTATGGCTATGCTCTGGATCCCGTCGTCGCCAATGGCATCGCGGCCAATTTGAAATCCAGCCATTTGGAAACCGCCACCAACGCGTCGCGCACCCGCGCCTATGACATTTTTGGCGATATTAGCATTGCCTTGTCCGATCAGTTCGAAATCGGTGCCGGCCTGCGTTACACCCATGACGACAAGCGCACGCGCTATTCGTCGCAAAGCTTAAATGGTCGTTCGATCTTGGGCGGATTTTTGGGGGCAATGGGCTTAGCCTCGCCGCAGCGCGAGCAATTGCTGGGCGGCCTTGCCGTCCCCGGTGCGGCCAACATTCCGCCATCGCTGGCCTATCCCGTGCCGATCTTCGGTCTGGCCCAGCAACCCACCAACAATAATGGCGATGTGGACGAAGCGGAACTGAGCAGCGGCGGCTTTAGCTGGCGTTTGACCGCCCGTTATATGCCCAGCGACGACAGCAGCATCTATGCCACTTACTCACGCGGCCGCCGTCCCGAACTATTGTCGGTGCGCGGGCCGGCTGTTCCCTTTGGCGACAGCATCTTCGCCGTGCTGCCCGCTGAAACAGTCGACAGCTATGAAATTGGGGCCAAGACCGCCTTTGCCAATCGCACCATCTTTGTGGACGGCGCGATTTTCTATTATCAATATGATAATTTCCAAACCGTCATTCAGGACGGCACGCAATTTATCACGACCAATGCGGGCAAAGCGTCCAGCTATGGCTTTGAGGGACAGGTTCGCTGGGTGCCCAGCGATATGTTCAGCCTGTTCGCGACCTATGGCTATAATCATGGGCGGTTCAAAACGGGTGTGCGCGATGGCAATCACTTCCGCCTGAATCCGGACCATAGCGCCGCTATTGGGGCCATATTGTCCGTGCCCGCTGGCAAGGGCCGATTCAGCTTCTCACCCAGCTTGTCGGTGCAATCGAAAATCTTCTTTGACGATGACAATGATCGCAGCGACTTGCAGCAACCACCAGCCGCTTTGGTCGCCGACAATATCGTCGACGAACTGCAATCGGGCTATGCCTTGCTGAACGCCCGCTTGGGCTATGAAGACGCGGACGGCCAATGGCGCGTCGAATTTTTTGCCGACAATATATTGAACAAAAAATATATTATGGATGCCGGCAATACGGGTGACGGCATTGGCATGCCCACCTTCATCGCGGGCACACCGCGCCTTTATGGTGTGTCGGCCAGCTTCCGCTTTGGCGGCGCACGATGACCGTCAATCGGCGGGCTGCGCTGGGGCTAATCGGCTCTGGCGCGGTATTGCCATCGGTCATCGCCCACGCTGCTCCCACCAAAGGGGCGCAATTCCTGCATGGGGTGGCCAGCGGCGACCCCAGCGCACAGGGTGCAATTTTGTGGACACGGGTCACGCCCGCCAACCCGCAGCATAGCGCCGCCATCCCCCTGCGTTGGCATGTCGCAGAAAGCGCGCAGGGCAGACCAGTGGAAAGCGGCGATGCCGAGGCGCGCCCTGCCCGCGATTTCACCGTCAAGGTGGAACCAAGGCGTCTGCGGGCAGGCCGCGACTATCATTATTGGTTTGAACTGGCCGATGGCACCCGTTCCCCCACCGGACGTTTCCGCACTTTGCCGCGCGGTAAAACCAGCGATGCGGTGCTGGCCGTCGCGTCCTGCCAATTATATTGTGGCGGATTTTTCAACGCTTGGGACCATATCGCCACGCTAGACCGTGTGGATGCCGTCATTCACTTGGGCGACTATATTTATGAATATGGCGCCGATGGTTATGGCGGCGACATTGGCGCGAAATTGGGACGGGTCGTGGAGCCGACCCATGAAATCGTCACCTTAGCCGATTATCGCACCCGCCACGCGCAATATAAGCGCGACTCAATGCTGCAAGCCGCCCATGCCCGCGCGGCCTTCATTTGCGTGTGGGACGATCATGAAACCGCCAATGACGCATGGCTGCATGGCGCGGAAAATCACCAAAGCGAAACAGAGGGCAGCTGGGCCGACCGCAAAGCCGCCGCCATGCAGGCCTATTTTGAATGGATGCCCATTCGCGATGGTCACCCCGACCATCCATGGGACAGCATCAATCGCCATTTCAACTTTGGCGACTTGGCCACGCTGGCGATGGTCGAAACACGGCTGCTGGCGCGCAGCGAGTCGGCTGGCTTCAAAGGCGATGCACCAGTTGGTGAACAAATCCCCACGGTGCTGGCCACCCGCAACGACCCGCAACGCGAATTGCTGGGGCCACAGCAGCAACGATGGTTGGAACAGATTCTTACCCAATCCACTGCCTCTGGCACGCCGTGGCAAGTGATTGGCAATCAAATCGTCATGGCCCGCGTCAACGGCCCCGATTTGGTAAAATTATTGGGCGCAGAAAAAGCCGCTGCCGCGCTGGCCGCTGTTCCCGAAACTTTCCGCGATATTGTGGCCGATACACAGGCCGGATATCGGGCGGGCCTGCCCTTTAATCTGGATGCGTGGGACGGATATCCCGCCGCCCGTGAACGGCTTTACGCCGCCTTTGCCCGTGCGAAATCGGTGCCCTTGGTGCTGGCGGGCGACAGCCATGCATTTTGGGCGAACAACCTCAGCAATGAGGCCGGCGATTATGTTGGCATGGAATTGGCCACATCGGCGATCACCAGCCCATCGATTGGCGATGCGCTGGGCGATTTACCCATTGATCAAATGCTCATCGCATCTAGCAAAGATGTGAAATTCTGCGACCAGAGGGCCAAAGGCTATATTTTGTTGACTCTGTCGCCCACCAAAGCGGTGGCGGATTTCATGGCGATGTCGACCATTTATTCCCCCGACTATCAGGCCCGCAGCATCAAACGCGTGGAAATTCAGGCGGGCGACAAGCAACTGGCCTGAACAAAAAAGCCCTGCACCGTTCCAGTCGGGCAGGGCTTTTGACTTTGTGCAATGGGCGCGGCTTAGGCCGTGCGGAATCCGTGGGTGATTGGGTAACGGCGGTCGCGGCCAAAGTTGCGCGTGCTCAGCTTCACCCCGGGCGGTGCTTGGCGGCGCTTATATTCGGCAATCGCCAACAAACGTTCAATTCGCGCCACGCTGCCGCGATCAAAGCCATAGCGGGCGACAACATCATCGACGCTCGCTTCTTCTTCCACCAGCATGTGCAGCATTCGGTCCAAATCGTCATAGGGCGGCAGGCTGTCGTCATCGCGCTGGTCGGGGCGCAGTTCGGCACTGGGGGGTTTATCGATAATATTCACCGGCATCACCGGCGCAACCTGATTGCGGCTGAGGCGCGGCACATGACTATTGCGCCAACGCGACAGGGCAAAGACCGTTGTTTTATAAGCGTCCTTCAACGGATTATAGCCACCCGCCATATCACCATAAATGGTCGCATAGCCCACGCTCAACTCGCTCTTATTGCCCGTGGTCATCAACATTGGGCCGAATTTGTTGCTCAGCCCCATCAGCGTCACGCCGCGAATCCGCGACTGGATATTTTCCTCTGTGCTATCCACCGCCCTGCCTGCAAAGCTGGGGGCCAGCATCTGATCAAAGGCCGCAGCGGCGGGCGCGATGCTGATCGTGTCCAGACGGCATCCGATCATTTCGGCACAGCCCCGTGCATCGTCCAAACTTTCATCGCTGGTATATTGGCTGGGCAGCATGACGCACCAGACCTTGTCCGGCCCCAAAGCATCGGCCGCCACAGCCGCGCAAATCGCCGAGTCGATGCCGCCCGACAAACCCAACACCACGCCCGGAAAGCCATTGCGCTCGACATAATCGCGCAGCGCCACGACCATGGCGTGATAAATATCGCTGGGGTGGGCTTCCCATTCCGCAATCACGCCCGCATCGACATCCCAGCTGCCATCCGCTTGCTTGGTCCAGCGCGTCACCCGCTCTTCATGGTCCCAATCGACCAAACGATGGCGCAATTCGCCCTTGGCCGACAGCACAAAGGAACAGCCATCAAAGACCAGCTCATCCTGCCCGCCAATGCGGTTCAGAAATGCCAGTGGCAGGCCCGTTTCCGCCACGCGCCGCGCAAAAACATCGGTCAGGCGGCGGTCATCCTTCTCAATTTCAAACGGGCTGCCGTTGACCGACAGCAGAATCTCTGCGCCCTGCGCCTTCAGGTGTCCGCAAACGTCAGGGAACCAACCATCCTCGCAAATCGGCAAGCCCAGCTTTACCCCGCGCCATTCCACCACGTCCGGCAAGGGTCCAGCCGCGAACAACCGCTTTTCATCAAAGGTGCCATAGTTGGGCAATTCATGCTTGCGGCGTACCGCCACCACTTTGCCGCCGTCCAGCAAGGCCACCATATTATATAATTTGCCGTCCACCCGCTCGACAGAACCCACCAACATCGCGGGCCCGCCGTCCGCCGTCTCCGCCGCCAGCTCCGCCATATATTGCGCCGCGCGTTCAATCAGCGCCGGTTTCTGGACCAAATCCTCGGGAGGATATCCGATCAGTTGCAATTCGGGATAAACGATCAAATCGGCGTCTTGGTGCGCCGCCCGCACTTGGCGCATCGCGTCGGCATTGGCGGCCAAATGGCCAATATTTTGCGTCATCTGCGCAAAAATGATGGTGAGCGTATCGGCTGTTGTCATAGCCGCTATCCATAAGCAGCCCGATGCCCCGCCGCAATGCCGCGCGCAGCCCGCGACCCGACCCACTAAGGAATATTCCAACAAAAGTGCGGAATCCGCTTTCAATCTGACCCAAAAGCGCCCCTAAAGACAACAAAACAAACTTCACCCTTCCCCTTAGGCGCTAGGGTGTCTAAGGGGCGCGCAACCTCACCTCGGCGAAAGGGCTTACCACCCCATGAAACTGATTTCCGGCAACAGCAACCTGCCGCTCGCCCGCGCTATCGCGGAATATCTGGAAATTCCTCTGGCCGAAGCAAGCGTGCGCCGCTTTGCTGACGAAGAGGTGTTCGTGGAAATCCACGAAAATGTACGCGGTGAGGATGTGTTTGTCATCCAACCGACGAACTTTCCAGCCAATGACAATCTGATGGAATTGCTGATCGTAACGGACGCCTTGCGTCGTTCGTCGGCCAAGCGCATCACGGCTGTTGTGCCCTATTTCGGCTATGCCCGCCAAGACCGTAAGCCCGGTCCGCGCACGCCCATCTCGGCCAAGCTGGTCGCGAACCTGATCACCACGTCAGGCGCTGACCGCGTACTGGCGATTGACCTGCACGCTGGCCAGATTCAGGGCTTCTTCGACATCCCGACCGACAATCTCTATGCCGCGCCGGTCATGAGCGCGGACATTCAGGCGCGTTTTGGTGACAAGAATCTGATGGTCGTATCGCCCGACGTTGGCGGCGTGGTGCGCGCCCGTGCGCTGGCCAAGCGCCTTGATAACGCCCCACTGGCGATTGTCGACAAGCGCCGCGAACGCGCTGGCGAAAGCGAAGTGATGAACATCATTGGTGATGTCACAGGCCGCTTCTGCATTCTGATCGACGATATCGTCGACTCGGCAGGCACATTGTGCAACGCGGCGGCTGCCCTTAAAGCAGCGGGTGCCGAAGGCGTTGTGGCCTATTGCACCCACGGCGTATTGTCGGGCGGCGCGGTCGCCCGTGTGGACGCCAGCGCGCTGACCGAATTGGTCATCACCGACAGCATCCAACCCACCGATGCCGTCTTGGCCAGCGACAAGGTTCGCGCGCTGACCATCGCCCCGCTGCTGGGTGAAGCGATCAAGCGTATTGCCGACGAAACCAGCGTTTCCTCGCTGTTCGACTAAGCAACGCGCACTAAATTTTCAAAGGGGCTGCCAAGCGATTGGTGGCCCTTTTTCTATTCTAACTTTGGCAACGCCCTGTCTATAGGCCGCACAGACATGGTCACTCTTTCTAGGGCTGGCCCATTGCGCCTAGCTGGGCTAGCGACAGGCCATGTCACTTGAATCCGATCTTCGCCTCGCCAATCGGCTTGCCGATGCCGCCGCCGAGGCTATCCGCCCGCTCTTCCGCGCCGAATTTTCCTATGAAAGCAAAGGCGACGCATCCCCTGTCACCGAAGCCGACCGCGCCGCCGAAGCCGCGATGCGCCGGATTTTGGACAGCGAATTGCCAGCCGATGGCATCATCGGCGAAGAATATGGCACGGAACGCCCCGACGCCTCGCGCCAATGGGTGCTCGACCCCATCGACGGCACGGTCAGCTTCATGGCGGGCCGCCCGATTTTCGGCACGCTGATCGCACTGTTGCAAGATGGCTGGCCCGTCATCGGCATCATCAACCAACCGATCAGCGGCGAACGCTGGGTCGGCGCGCTGGGCAAACCAACGACCTTCAACGGCAAAATCGCCAAGACTCGCCGCTGCCGCGAACTCAAGGATGCCAGCCTCGCCAGCAGCGGCCCGCAATATTTCAGCGATCATGAAGGCGAGCATTTCATGAATCTCGCCTCCAAAACCGCGCACAAGCGCATGTTGTTCGGCGGCGATTGCTATAATTATGGCCTGCTGGCCAGCGGCCATATCGATCTGGTCGTCGAATCCGGCCTGAAACTTTATGATTACGCCGCCCATGTCTCCATCGTCGAAGGCGCGGGCGGCCAAATGTGCGATTGGAATGGCGACCCGCTACACGCCAACAGCGAAGGCCATGTCATCGCGCTGGGCGACCCCGCCCGCCTCGATGATGTGATTGAAGCTTTGGCCTGCGATCATTAATCATCAAAACCCGCACCGGAAACGCCCTATCTTGGCGGGATCACTTGCATTTCCGAACGAATCCCGCTACTCGCGCGCCTTCCGCACGATAAGTTGCTGACCTGCCTGGCTGTAAGGGCTGCCAGGGCCGGTCGATATCGTCGCAGTTTAAGGAGACGAAAATGCCCAAGCTTAAGACCAAGAGCGGTGTGAAGAAGCGCTTCAAATTCACCGCTTCGGGCAAGGTGAAGCACGGCGTAGCCGGCAAGCGTCACCGCCTGATCAGCCATAACGCAAAGTATATCCGTCAGAACCGCGGCACCAGCGTGCTGAGCGAAGCGGATACAGCACATGTGCGCCTCTGGGCGCCTTATGGCCTGAAGTAAGGAGCGCTAGACTATGTCACGTATTAAACGCGGTCCTACCACGCGCGCCAAGCATAATCGTATTCTGAAGCAGGCAAAAGGCTATTATGGCCGCCGCAAGAATACGATCCGCGTAGCACGTCAAGCCGTTGAAAAAGCCGGTCAATACGCATATCGCGACCGTAAGGTTAAGAAGCGTACCTTCCGCGCTTTGTGGATTCAGCGTATCAACGCTGCTGTTCGCGCAGAAGGCCTGACCTATTCGCAGTTCATGCACGGCGTGAAGCTGGCTGGCATTCAACTCGACCGCAAAGTTATGGCTGATCTGGCCATGAACGAAGGCGGCGTGTTTACGGCCATCATCGCTCAGGCGAAGGCTGCTCTGCCAGAAGCTGCATAAGTCTAACGACTGAACGCAGGTTAAGATTTTGGGCGGTCCTTCGGGATCGCCCTTTTTCTTTGGGCAAATGGCCGATCCGCCGCCCAAAGCCCGCCTTCGGGGTTGACCCATGCCGCCCCATCGGTGAAAGCAAAATCCACGGCAAAGCGCCCCTTGGGGTGCGCGATGCCACTGGATGCACGATAAAGTCGGCCCGCAGCCCGTGTGGCCGTGAGGACAAAAGATCATGAGCGATATTGAGGCCATGAAGGCCCAGCTGGTCGGCGATATTGCCGCCGCTGCCGATCTGGACACGCTAGAGGGGCTTCGCGTTGCGACGCTGGGCAAAGCTGGCAGCGTGACCGCCCTTTTGAAGACCATGGGCAGTCTGTCCACCGAGGAACGCAAAACGCGCGGTCCCGAAATTCACGGCCTGCGCGAGGCGGTGACCGCCGCTCTGGCTGACAAGAAAGCCAGTTTGGAAGCCGCCGCGCTGGACGCGAAGCTCGCTACCGAAACGCTGGACATGACCCTGCCTGCATCGGCCCGCGCCGCTGGTAGCATCCACCCCGTTTCCCAAGTGATGGACGAAGTAGCCGAAATCTTTGCGGATTTGGGCTTTGCCGTCGCCACTGGCCCCGAAATCGAAGATGATTGGCGTAACTTCACCGCGCTGAACATTCCGGAAACCCATCCGGCGCGTGCGATGCACGATACTTTCTATTTCCCCGAAGACCGCAATGGTGCGGACGGCAATCGCATGTTGCTGCGTACCCACACCTCGCCGGTGCAGGTCCGCACGATGATGAGCGAAACGCCGCCCATCCGCATCATCGCACCAGGCCGTGTGTATCGCAGCGACAGCGACGCCACCCACACGCCGATGTTCCACCAAGTCGAAGGGTTAGTGATCGATCGCGGCATCCATATGGGCCATTTGAAATGGACCTTGGAAACCTTCCTCAAGGCTTTCTTTGAGCGCGACGATATCGTGCTGCGCCTGCGCCCCAGCTATTTCCCCTTCACCGAACCTTCGGCGGAAGTGGACGTTGGCTATAAACAAGAAAAGGGCCGCCGCGTTGTGGGCGGCAATGGCGATGCCGAAGGCCATGCGTGGATGGAATTGCTCGGCAGCGGCATGGTCAATCGCCATGTGATCGCCAATTGCGGCCTCGATCCCGATGAATATCAAGGCTTTGCCTTCGGTATCGGCATCGACCGTATCGCCATGCTGAAATATGGCATGGACGATCTGCGCGCCTTCTTTGACGGCGATTTGCGCTGGGCCGCTCATTATGGCTTCAACCCGCTGTCTGTCCCCACGCTGAGCGGAGGGATTTCCGCATGAAGATTACCCTTGATTGGCTGAAAAGCCATCTCGACACCAACGCCACGGCTGACGAAGTCGCCGCCACCCTGAACCGCATTGGTTTGGAAGTGGAAGGCATTGAAAACCCCGCTGAAAAGCTGAAGGGTTTCCGCGTTGCTAAGATTTTGACCGCCGATCCGCACCCACAGGCCGATAAGCTGCAAGTGCTGACCGTCGACACCGGCAATGGCGCAGCGCCACTGCAAGTCGTCTGCGGTGCGCCCAATGCGCGGGCTGGCCTTGTGGGCGTGCTGGGCACGGCGGGCGCGGTGGTTCCCGCCAATGGCATGGAATTGAAGGTCGCGGCGGTTCGCGGCGTCGAATCCAATGGCATGATGTGCTCCAGCCGTGAGCTGGAACTGGGCGACGACCATGACGGCATCATCGAACTGCCCGAAGGCGCGCCAATTGGCCAAGATTTCGCCGAATATGCAGGCCGTAACGATCCCGTCATCGACATTTCGATCACACCAAACCGTCAAGATTGCATGGGCGTGCGCGGTATCGCCCGCGATCTCGCCGCCGCAGGCCTTGGCACGCTGAAGCCGCTGGACGTGCCCAGCATCGAAGGCGCAGGCGAACCCGCCGTCGATTTCCGCACGGACGACACCGAAGGCTGCCCCGCTTTTTATGGCCGCACCATCAGCGGCGTCAGCAATAGCGCCGCCGCCCCCGAATGGATGCTCCGCCGATTGGAAGCCGTTGGCCAGCGCAGCATCTCGGCCTTGGTGGACATCACCAACTATGTGATGCTGGACCTTGGCCGCCCAAGCCATGTTTATGACAGCGCCAAGCTGTCGGGCACGGTCGTTGCTCGCCGTGCCAAGGATGGCGAAACCGTCACCGCGCTCAACGAAAAACTATATGCGCTGACCAGCGACATGACCGTGATCGCGGACGACAAGGGCGTTCACGATATTGCGGGCATCATGGGCGGCTTGGAATCGGGTTGCAGCGAAGGCACCACCGACGTGCTGCTGGAAATCGCTTATTTCACGCCCGAAAAAATCGCGGTCACCGGTCAAAAATTGGGCCTATCGAGCGATGCGCGTGGACGCTTTGAACGCGGGGTAGACCCCGCCTTCCTCGATGACGCAACCGCGATCATCACCGACTATATCTTGAAAATCTGCGGCGGCACGGCTTCGACCGTGAAGCGCAGCGGCGCGGCTCCGGTGGCGGATAAGGTCATTTCCTATGACCCGAATCTGTCGGCCACGCTCGGCGGCATTGCGGTAGAACCCGCCCGCCAGCGCGCAATTCTGGAATCGCTCGGCTTTGGCGTCACCGAAGGGGATATCTGGCAAATCGCCGTACCAAGCTGGCGCCGCGATATGGATGCCGCGCCTGACGTGGTGGAAGAAGTCACCCGCATCGTCGGCTTCGATAATATCGAATCGGTTCCCCTGCCCCGAGCAGATGGCGTGGCCAAGCCCACCGCGACGGCAGAACAGATGCTGGAACGCCGCCTGCGCCGCGGCGCGGCAGCGGCTGGTTTCAACGAAGCCGTCACATGGTCGTTCATCAGCGAAAAGGAAGCAGAGCCTTTCGGCGGTGGCCATTGGACGCTGGCCAACCCGATCAGCGAAGATCTGAAAGTGATGCGCCCCACTTTGCTAGCAGGCCTACTGTCGGCAGCGCAGCGCAACCAAGCACGCGGTGCAACCAGCATCCGCCTGTTCGAAATCGGTCGCCGCTATTTGGTCGATGCCGAGCGCCCCACTTTGTGCGTGGTAATGGCAGGCGATAAGCGCGCGCGGGATTGGCAAAATGGCAAGGCCGCGCCCTTTGACGCGTTCGATGCCAAAGCCGCAGCCGTGGAATTGCTGGAAGCCGCAGGCGCGCCTGCTGATCGTCTGCAAGTGATGGACGCTGTGACCGAGGGCCAGATTTGGCACCCCGGCCAATCGGCAACCCTGCGCCTTGGCCCCAAAGCCGTGCTGGCCGAATTTGGCGCGCTGCACCCCTCGCTGACCAAAGCGTTCGACGTGGATGGCCCCGTCATGGCGGTGCAAATCTTCCTCGACGCTATCCCCGCCAAGCGCGCCAGCGGCCCTGCCCGTGCGGCCTATACCCCGCCCGCGCTGCAAGCCGTGCGCCGTGACTTTGCCTTTTTGGCCCCCGAAGGCCTGTCTGCCGCCAATCTGGTGCGCATCATCAAGGGCGCGGACAAGGCGAACATCACCGATGCGCGCTTGTTCGACCGCTTCGCTGGTCAAGGCGTCCCCGAAGGCCAAGTCAGCCTTGCGGTGGAAGTCACCCTTCAACCGAAGGACAAGAGCTTCACCGATGCAGAGCTGAAAGCAGTGGCCGATAAAGTCGTCGCCGCCGCCGCCAAGGCGGGCGCATCATTGCGCGGCTAAACACCCGCCAACGCAGAAAAAAGCCCCGCTGTCCGATTCTGGCCAGCGGGGCTTTTTTTTTATATCAATCGACCAAGCGGGTCAGGCCACGACACTCTCCGCGTTCGGCATCCGTGCGGCCTCTAGCAAGCGCTTTTCAATCGATTTTACACGGCTAGCGCTGTCGATTTTATCGCCGATCAAGTCCGTCACATAAAATGTATCGACCGCCCGCTCGCCATAGGTGGCGACATGTGCGCTGTGCACCGTCACCTTGGATTGAAACAGCGCATAGGCCAATTGATTCAGCAAGGCTGGGCGGTCCTGCGCATTGACTTCAATCACCGTGAATCGATTGGATGCTTTGTTATCAATGATGACATTGGGGGCCACCGCAAAAGCATCCGCCCGCATCCGGGGCAGCGCGCGTGCTTCCAATTTGGGCAGCAATTTCTGTTTATTGGCCAGCGCGTCCTGTATCGCCCGTATCAGACGCTCGATCTGGCTGGCTTCGTCAAAGGGGCGACCCAGCGGGTCTTGCACCAAGAAATTATCCAGCGCCAACCCATCGCGCGTGGTGTGAATCCGCGCATCGATAATATTGCCGCCCGCCAAATGAATGCCGCCAGCGATCCGGTAAAACAGCCCCGCATGGTCTGTGGCCAGCACCATCACCAAGGTCGCGCCGCGATCTTCGTCGGGCACGGCGGCTATATGCAAAGGCGCCCCTTGGCTGTTGTGAATGTGAATCAAATTGGCGGCGATCACCTCAATCGGTTCGGCAATCCAATAGGATTCGGGCAGGCGCTTTGCGATATTGGAAAATTCGGCTTCCTCCATCGCCAACAAGGCGCGGGCATCCTCTTTCTTGGCCGAAATACGGGCTTCACGCCCGCGCTGCTTGTGGCCCAAGCGCAAAACCTCTTCGGCGGCGTCATATAGGGTGGACAAAAGCTGGCGTTTCCAGCTGTTCCACACTCCAGGCCCGACGGCGCGAATATCCACCACGGTCAGCACCAGCAACAAACGCAGACGTTCCGGCGATTGCACCACTTGGGCGAAATCGAGGATGGTTTTGAAATCAGCCAAATCGCGTTTGAAGGCCGTGGCTGACATCAGCAAATGATGACGCACCAACCAGCTGACCGTCTCCGTCTCCGCATCGGTCAAACCCAAACGCGGGCATACGCGCAGCGCCAATTCCGCGCCCAACACACTATGGTCGCCGCCGCGCCCCTTGGCGATATCGTGCAGCAAAACCGCCACATATAAGGTCCGGCGCGATCGAATTTGCGCCATGATCGCGGTGGACAGCGGATGGTCGTCCTTCAACCGCTCCCCTTCGATATCCGACAATAGACCAATGGCCTGAATTGTATGCTCATCCACCGTATAATGGTGATACATGTCAAATTGCATCTGGGCGACAACCCGCCCAAAATCAGGAATGAAACGCCCGAAAACCGCCGCTTCATTCATCCAGCGCAGCACGGTTTCGGGGTCGCGTGGTGACGTCAAGACATCCAGAAACAAAGCATTGGCACGCGGGATTTTCCGCACCGCTTTGGCGTCAATCAGCTTGGCGTCCAGCCGCGCTTGGCGCATCGCCTGCGGGTGAATTTCCAACCCATATTTATCGGCCAACGCAAAAATCTCGATCAAGCGGACCGGATCTTCTTGGAAAAAATGCTCATTCGGCAGGCTGATTCGCCCACGTTCCAGAACAAAACCGTTCATCTTGCCGGGGCGGCGGCGCAGCGTCGGCAAATAGCGCCTGCCGCGCTGGGCCATTTGATCGTCCAAATGCGCCAAAAATGTGCCCGTCAAATCGCCCACACTTTTGGCGTGAATGAAATAAAGCTTCATAAAGCGTTCGACGGCGCTGATCCCCGGACGCGCCTTGAAATTCATCCGTTCAGCGATTTCGCGTTGAAAATCAAAGGTCAACCGATCTTCGGCGCGGCCCGCTATGATGTGCAAATGGCACCGCACCGCCAACAAGAAATTCTCCGCCCGCGAAAATTGCCGCAATTCCCGCGCCGTCAACAATCCGGCATCAACCAATTCTGGCACAGTCCGCACACGGTGGATGAATTTGCCAATCCAAAACAGCGTATGCAGGTCGCGCAGCCCGCCCTTGCCCTCTTTGACGTTGGGTTCAACAACATAGCGCGAATCGCCCATACGCTTGTGCCGCTCGTCACGTTCAGTCAGTTTGTCGGCCACAAAGGCGCGGCTGTTGCCCGCCACAATCTCCGCCGTAAAGCGCGCTTTGGCTTCGTCATACAGGGCACGGTCGCCCCATATGAACCGCATTTCCAACAAGGCCGTGCGAATGGTCAGATCATCCTTGGCAGCGCGCAGCATTTCATCCAACGTCCGGCTGCTATGACCGACCTTCAGGCCCAAATCCCACAGCGTATAAAGCTGGGCCTCGATCACTTGTTCCGCCCAACTGGTGCGCTTGAACGGCGTCAAAAAGCCAATATCCACATCGCTGTGCGGGGCCATATCGCCGCGGCCATAGCCGCCGACAGCAATCAAGCTGATCCGTTCCCCCGCCGATGGATTGGCAAGCGGGTAGAGATAACCAAGGGTAAAATCATAAGATAGGCGCACAATTTGATCGACCAAAAAGGCCGTCGCATTGGCCACCATCCGCCCCGATGACGGATGCGCGATCAAGCGCGCAGCAATTTCGGCCCGCCCCTGCTCCAAGGCCGATTTTAGCAACGCCACCATTTCGCGCCGCCGCTTGCCATTGTCGGCGTGATTGGCGGCAATCTCCTCCAGCTTGGCACTAATGTCGCGGCGATCGATAATCTCGCGTCGATGGTCCACATGGCTGAAGAAGGCGCTCATCACTGCTCCGCTATCAAAGATTTCAACATATACAGGGCTTCCAGCGCTTCTCTGGGGGCCAATTGGTCGGGGTCGATTTGCCCCAAGGCGTCGCGCAGAGGGTCCAGCGGTGCCCTCGGTTCTTCGGCCATGACAGCGGCGAACAACGGCAAATCATCCAGCCCCGCCGCCAGTCCGCCCGTGGCCTCGCGCCCGGCTTCCAGCTTTTTTAGCACAGATTCGGCGCGGCGTACCACCGGCGCGGGAACCCCCGCCAAGCGCGCCACCGCCAAGCCATAGCTGCGGTCCGCCGGCCCATCGGCCAATTCGTGCAGCAACAGCAAATCGCCCTTCCATTCTCTCGCGCGCACATGATGCAGCGACAGGCTGTCCAATGTTTCCGACAATCGCGTCAGCTCATGATAATGGGTCGCGAACAAACAGCGGCACTGGTTCACTTCATGCACAGCCTCGACGACCGACCATGCCAGCGCCAAGCCGTCATAGGTGGATGTGCCGCGCCCCACTTCGTCCAAAATCACAAAGCTGTTGGGCGTGGCCTGGGCCAAAATCGCGGCCGTTTCGACCATTTCGACCATGAAAGTCGACCGACCCCGCGCCAGATTGTCGGAAGCCCCGACACGGCTGAACAAGCGGTCCACCAGCCCCAAGGTCGCCGATGCGGCGGGCACAAAGCCGCCCGCTTGGGCCAGCACCACAATCAGCGCATTTTGCCGCAAAAATGTCGACTTACCGCCCATATTCGGCCCCGTCACCAACCACAGTCGGTCTTGGGGGCTGAGCGACAGATCATTGGGCACAAAACGCTCACCGCTTTTTGCCAAAGCCGCTTCGACCACCGGATGACGACCGCCCACCACATCCAAGCAAGCATATTCGGCAAATTCAGGCCGCGCCCAATTGTGGCTCATCGCATGGTCCGCCAATGCGGCGGCGACGTCGATACGGGCCAAGACATCACAGCTTAGCGCAATGGCTTCGCGCCGTGCGGCGGCGGCGGCGACCAAGCTTTCCAAATGCGCCGCCTCGGCGGCCAAGGCATGGACCCCCGCCTGCGTCACGCGGCTAGCGGCTTCGTGCAAATCGCTGCTGTTAAACCGCACCACGCCCGCCAAAGTCTGGCGATGGGTAAATCCTGTATCGGGCGCCATTAAGGCGTCGCCATATTTGGCGGGCACCTCGACATGATAACCCAGCACCCCATTATGTTTGATCTTTAACGCCGATATACCCGTGCGTTCGCGATATTCGGCCTCCAGCGCGGCAATGGCTTTGCGGCCATCTTTGGCGGTTTCGCGCAGCGCATCCAAGGCCGGATCATAGGTTTCCGCAATATAACCGCCCTGCGCGGCATCGACTGGCGGTGACATCACCAACGCCCGGCTCAATTCATCAACCAGCGCGCCATGACCATCCAGCGCAGGCAACAGCCGTTCCAACAATGGCGGTAAATCACCCCGTTGGCCCATGCGTTCGCGCAAAATTCGGGCGCCCGCCAACGCGTCGCGCAATTGGCCCAAGTCGCGCGGACCACCGCGTCCCGCCACCAAACGACCCAAAGCCCGTCCCGCATCCGGCAGAGCGCGGAGTTCGGCACGAATATTTTGCCGCCAAATCGCATCGCGGGCGAAGGCATCGACCATATCCAACCGGTCGACAATCAACGCTTTATTGGTCAAGGGACTGGCCAAATCGTCGGCCAGCAAACGCGCCCCTGCGGCCGTCACCGTGCGGTCGATGGTCGCCAGCAAGCTGCCGTCCCGCGTCCCCGCCATGGTGCGGACCAATTCCAAACTTTCCCGAGTCGCGGCATCAATGGCCATCAAATCGCTGGCTTGATGGCGCACGGGCGGCTGCAAAAATGTCGGCCCGCCCGTTCCAACATGGTCCAAATAAGCGACAATCGCGCCCATCGCGCTGATTTCATGGCGGGTAAAATTACCAAACCCGTCCAGCGTTTGCACGCCGAACAGGGCCTCCAGCCGCTTTTGGCCTTGGTTACTGGAAAATTCCGATGCTGGCCGATGCACGATTTGGCGCGCCGACGACATCGGCAGGTCGGTCAAATTCTCGCTAATGAGCAATTCCGATGGGGCCAGCCGCGCCAATTGCGCATCAAGCTGGCTGCGCGGAACCGCCACCACTTCAAAACGGCCTGTCGAAATATCCGCCGCCGCCACCGCGACATCATCGCTGCCCGCCACATGAGCCAAAGCCGCCAAACGGTTGGCGCTGCGCCCTTCGAGCAAGGATTCTTCGGTCAGGGTTCCGGCGGTCACAAAGCGCACAATATCCCGCGCAACCAAGGCTTTGGACCCGCCGCGTGCCTTGGCCTCGGCGGGGGTTTCCACTTGTTCGGCAATCGCCACACGGTGTCCGGCCTTGATCAGCCGCGCCAAATAATTTTCGGCGCTATGTACGGGCACGCCGCACATCGGCACCGGTTCGCCATTTTGTTCTCCGCGCGATGTCAGAGCGATATCCAGCGTCGATGCCGCCGCCTTGGCGTCATCGAAAAATAGCTCAAAAAAATCGCCCATCCGGTAAAAGAGGAGGCAATCGGGCGCTTTCTCTTTCAGCGTCCAATATTGGGCCATCATGGGCGTGGGACCAGCAGCCGACTTGGCTTTTGCGGTGTCAGAAGATTTTGCGGACATTATGCCTTGCTTAGTGATTGCCAGCCCCTTGGCAAGGCAGAGCATGCGGCCAAGGGCCGAGTGTCTGACTTAATGTTAAAAAAAACGAAAAAAAAGCAATTGAATGCGGCCTTTTCTCATATTGAAAGGTTACATTTTCGGCGGATCAGGCTACGGAAAACTCGGCGAGCAATATTGACTATCTCTTGAGAGGAAAATTTGATGGACAGTGGCAGCAAGGTGCAGTTTCCAGATCGTGAAGCCCTGCTCTACCACAATCATGGACGTCCCGGTAAAATCGAAATTATTGCGTCCAAGCCGATGGCGACGCAGCGGGACCTCAGCCTCGCTTACTCCCCCGGCGTGGCCGCGCCCGTAAAGGCCATCGCGGAAGATCCGGCGGCAGCCTATGATTATACCGCCAAGGGCAATTTGGTGGCCGTAATTTCGAACGGAACAGCGATTTTGGGTCTCGGCAATTTGGGCGCACTGGCATCCAAACCCGTGATGGAAGGCAAGGCTGTGCTGTTCAAGCGCTTTGCCGACGTCGACAGCATCGACCTCGAAGTCAAAACCGAAGATCCCGAAGCCTTTATTAATGCCGTCGAACTGCTGGAACCCAGCTTTGGTGGTATCAACCTCGAAGATATTGCTGCGCCCAACTGCTTCATCATCGAAGCCGCGCTGAAAGAAAAAATGAACATTCCGGTGTTCCATGACGATCAGCATGGCACCGCGATCATCACCGCCGCCGGTTTGATCAATGCCTGTCATCTGACGGGCCGCGATCTGTCGACCGTCAAGGTTGTGGTCAACGGCGCTGGCGCCGCTGCCATCGCCTGCACTGCCTTGATCAAGGCCATGGGCGTGCGTCATGAAAATGTGATCATGTGCGACCGCAAGGGCACCATTTATCAGGGGCGCACCGAAGGGATGGACCAGTGGAAATCGGCCCATGCCGTTCCCACCGAAGCCCGCGACCTGACCGAAGCCTTGGTGGGTGCCGACGTGTTTCTGGGCTTGTCCGCCGCTGGCGCGCTGAAACCCGAAATGGTGAAGGATATGGCCCCTGCGCCGATCATCTTTGCCATGGCGAATCCCGACCCAGAAATTTCGCCGCCGGACGCTCGCGCCGCGCGCCCCGACGCCATCATCGCCACGGGCCGTTCGGACTATCCGAACCAAGTGAATAATGTGCTGTGCTTCCCCTTCATTTTCCGTGGTGCGCTCGACGTCCGCGCGACCGCCATTAACGAAGAAATGAAGATCGCCGCCGCTTATGCCATCGCCGATCTGGCGCGCCAGCAAGTGCCCGAAGAAGTGGCACTGGCTTATGGTGGCCGCGCTTCCAGCTTTGGTCCGGAATATATTATTCCGTCGCCATTCGACCCGCGCTTGATGGAAATTGTTCCCGCTGCCGTCGCCAAAGCCGCTAGCGAAAGCGGCGTCGCACAAGCACCGATCACGGACATGGACGCCTATCGCACGACGCTGCGTTCGCGCCTCAACCCAACCACCTCGGTGTTGACGCTGGCCTATGAATCCGCGCGGAAAAATCCCAAGCGCGTTGTGTTCGCCGAAGGCGAAGAAGAAGTGGTGCTGCGCGCCGCCATTCAATTCCGTGACGGCGGCTATGGCATTCCGGTGCTGGTGGGCCGCGATGGCCTGCGCGACAAGTTGCGCGACATGGGCGTCGCCGACCCCGAAAGCTTTGAAGTTCATAACAGCGTCAATTCGCCGCATGTCCCCCAAATGGTCGACATGCTCTATGAACGCTTGCAGCGCCGTGGCTATTTACGCCGCGACTGCGAACGTATGGTCAACCGCGACCGCAACATCTTCGGTTCGCTTTTGCTGAAAATGGGTCTGGGTGACGCCATGATCACCGGCACCACTCGCACCTATTCGCAAACGATGCGCGAAGTGCGCCGTGTGATTGATTATGCCGAGGGTAAAACCCCGTTCGGCACCCATATTTTGGTGGGCCAAAATCAAACCATCTTCATGGCAGACACCACGGTCAATGAACGCCCGTCGGCGACGCAATTGGCTGACATCGCGGAACGCACCGCCCAAGTGGCGCGCCGCATGGGCCATGAACCCCGCGTGGCTTTTCTGTCCTATTCGACCTTTGGCAACCCCGAGGGAAGCTGGTTGGAAAATATCCGCGAGGCTGTGCATATTCTGGACGAGCGTAAGCCCGAATTTGAATATGAAGGCGAAATGGCACCCGACGTGGCGCTGAACAGCAAGGTTATGAAAAAATATCCTTTCTGCCGCCTGTCTGGCCCGGCCAATGTGCTGGTCATGCCCGGCCTGCAATCGGCCAATTTGTCAGCCAAGCTGCTGCGCGAATTGGGCGGCGGCGCGGTCATTGGTCCGGTTCTGGTGGGTATGGAACATCCGGTTCAGGTTGCCACCATGGGCTCGCCCGCATCCGACCTTGTTACCCTGGCCGTTTTGGCGGCTGGCGGCATTGCGCAAGAACTGCACGACTAAGCATATAAAAATGGGCGGCTGTGCCTTGGCACGCCGCCCTCCTTCTTGTTGCTAGGACATAAAAAAAGGCCGCTCTGATGGGCGGCCTTTTTTATCTGATCGGTAATGGGCGCTTATTGGCCCGTCATACCCGGCGCACCAACGGCACCAATATTGCCAAAAATATCTTCGAAGAAGCTGCGTTCACGGCCCAATGTCGGGGTCTTGCCGCCATAGGGATTCAAACGGCTGACCGTTTCCATGCCCGTGCGATCCACCGCCGCGACATTGCCATTGGCATCAAAACGAACGCGCAGCACCTGCTGCGAAATCGGGCGCGGGCTGGCAAAGGCCAATTGGCGCGTTTCGCGCGACAGATAAAAATATTCATTATTGCTGAACTGACCAACAAAAGTTGGGCGTCCTAGCGTGCGCTCCACCGATTCGCGGTTGTCGATTCCGGGGGTGATCGCGGACGTCAACACCGTATCAGCCACATAGCCTTGGCGCCCTTTTAATTGGGTGCAGCCGCTCAGCACCAACGCAGCCGTCAAACCCGCCACAACCAAGCGCGTGCTTTTCACGGAAAGAACCGAAATCGAAAATCGCATCATCATTCTCCATAGCGCCGTTCACGATAGCAAAAGCCACCTTGGGCGCTGGCTTATGGTCTCATAACCGCAAGCAGTAACGCGGCACAAGCGGCTTTGCGTTGCGAAATTGACCGGATGGGCCCCAATGGACGAATCAGGTCGTGCCCACGCCTCTTTTCGCTCAACCATTTTCGGGATAAGCGTGGCGGCATGTTTTCGCTGCGATCACTTTTCCGCCCCAAGCCAGACGCCAATCAGGCGCTGCGCCCCTTATATGACGCCATTGTTGCGGCTGGACGGCAGCCGCACTGGTATTTGGCTGGCGAGGTTCCAGACACGCTGGATGGCCGATTTGACATGATCAGCCTGATCTTTGCACTGGTATCAAACCGCATGGCCCAAGACGAAGCGCAAGCCTTGGCCGGTGTCCATCTGACCGAAATTTTTGTCACCGACATGGACGGCCAACTTCGCCAAATCGGTTTTGGTGATATGGTGGTTGGCAAACAAGTGGGCCGCATGATGAGCGCGCTTGGGGGACGTTTGGGCGCGTATCAAAGCGATGCCAACAGTCCTGAATTTCGCAGCGCCCTGATCCGCAATATTTGGCGCGGTCAGACACCGCCCGACAGTGCTTTGGACCATGTGGCGGCGCAAGCCGCACAGATCCAAGCTGCGCTGGCCGCTACGGCCCCCGCAGACCTTGTTGATATGACCCATATTCCCGGAAGCCAAAACGCATGACCCCCGAATTTTCGCACAGCCTGACCGTCGCCGAAATTGGCCAAGGGCGCAGCATCGACCTGACAGCGGATGAGCAACAGCGCGCCTCCATCAGCCAGCGACTGCACCTGATTGATGTTCGGCAATTCAGCCTGTCAGCCAAGCTCAGCAGCATTGCCGGTGGTATTAAGGCCGTCGGTCATATTGACGCCGAAGTCGTGCAGCGCTGCGCCGCTACGGATCTGGCGGTGCCTGCCAAAATTTCCGAAGAATTTGACCTGCGCTTCTTAACCGATATCGAGCCTGACACGGCACCCGAAGACGAGGAAATCGAAATCAACAGCGATGATTGCGACATTTTACCGCTGGAACATGGACGCGTTGATATTGCCGAAGCCGCCGTTCAGACCTTATCACTGGCCCTCGATCCCTTTCCCCGTCACCCCGACGCGGACCGCATCTTACGCGAAAAGGGCGTGTTGAACGAAGACCAAACGGGTCCCTTTGCGGCCCTCGCCCAGCTCCGCGCTAAAAAGGACTAAAGCCTCCAAAGCCCCAAGAATCAAAAAGGGCGCGCTGTGCTGCACAGCGCGCCCTTTTTGATTCTTGGGGCTTAAGCGATAATCGCTTCAATCCCGCTGCTAACTTCGTCAATCGCAGCCATGCCATCCACGGCCTTTACAATGCCGCGCGCTTCATAAATCGGCAAAATCGGCGCGGTCTTGGCGCGATATTCGGCCATGCGATTGCGGACGGTTTCTTCATTATCGTCGGGACGACGCTTAAATTCTGTTCCGCCGCATTGGTCACAGACATTTTCAACCTGCGGCAGCTTGTAACGGTCATGATAACCGGAACCGCATGTCGCGCAGGAAAAACGGCCTGTGATACGATCCACTAACGCATCTTCGTCGACCTTCAGTTCGATCACATGATCCAACTTGCGTCCACGAGCGGCCAAAATTTCGTCCAACGAAATGGCTTGGGCTTCGGTTCGGGGATAGCCGTCGAAAATCACCGATACTGAATCGCCCAGTTCGTCCAAACGCTCGCCGATCAAGCCGGAAACGATTTCGTCCGACACCAATCCGCCGGCATCCATCACGGCCTTAGCTTGCAAACCCGTGGGTGTTCCGGCCTTAACCGCAGCGCGCAACATATCGCCGGTCGACAGTTGAACCATCTGATGTTCCGAAACCAGACGCTCTGCCTGCGTGCCCTTGCCGGCTCCCGGCGGTCCCAACAAAATAATATTCAGCGTCATTTGATACCCTGTTCCTGCCCCCAAAAAAGCGGGTGAGCCGGCCTTAACGGCGCGGCGCACCACCCTTCAACTTCGCTTTCTTAATCAAGTCACCATATTGGTGCGCCAACATATGGCTTTGGATCTGCGTCACTGTGTCGATGGTGACGTTCACCACGATCAACAGGCTGGTCCCGCCAAGCGCAAAGGGCAGCCCCGATGACGCGATAAAAGATTCCGGTACCAAACAAATGGCGACCATATATGCCGCGCCAATCACGGTGATGCGCGTCAGCACATAATCGAGATAATTGGCGGTATTCTTGCCCGGGCGAATGCCCGGAATGAAGCCATTTTGACGCTTCAGATTATCTGCCGTTTCTTCGGGGTTGAAGACAACCGCAACATAAAAAAAGCAAAAGAAGATAATGCCGATGGCATAAAGCGCCATGTACAGCGGCTGACCATGCGCCAGATATTGGTTGAGCGTGATCAGGAAGTTCGATCCAGCCGAATCGCCCGTCATGCCGCTGCCCATCATTTGGGTGATGGTCACTGGCATCAGCAATAAGGATGATGCAAAGATCGGCGGAATCACACCAGCGGTGTTGACCTTCAATGGCAAATGGCTGCGTTCAGCTTGCATCACCCCGCGCTGTGTCGCACGCTTGGGATATTGCACCAAAACGCGGCGCTGCGCACGCTCGACAAAGGCGATCAAGGCGATCAAACCAATGGCGCCAACCAGTACCAGCAACACCGTGCCGCCGCCCATCGACCCTTCACGGACTTGGGCGAACATCTGGCTAAAGCTGCGTGGCAATTGCGCCAAAATACCGGCCATGATGATCAAGGATACACCATTACCAATACCACGGCTGGTGATTTGCTCGCCCAGCCACATCAGGAACAAGGTGCCGCCGATGATGCTGATCACCGCGCCAATACGGAAGAACATGCCAGGGTCAACAACCGCCGCAATATTCTGGCTGGCGCCCAAGGTTTCCAGACCAACAGCCAAGAAATATCCCTGAATGGCGGTCAGGCCCACTGTGCCATAGCGCGTATATTGATTGAGCTTCTTACGGCCGCTTTCACCCTCTTTTTTCAGGGCAGCAAGGCTAGGCGACAAAGCCGATGCCAACTGCACCACAATCGAAGCGGTGATATAGGGCATGACGCCAAGCGCGATGATGCTCATGCGCTCAAGGCTGCCGCCCGAAAATGTGTTAAAAATGTCCAAAACGCCGCCCGAAGCCGCCGTGCTGTACAAGCGCGACAGCGCCACAGGGTCAACACCCGGCAGCGGAACAAAGGACAGGAAGCGGAACACGATCAACGCACCCAGTGTAAACCAGATACGATTTTTCAGTTCGGTTGCTTGTCCGAATTTTGAAAAGTTCAGATTAGATGCAAGCTGGTCGGCGCGAGAGGCCATGATATCTTTCCTCAGTGGCGGACCGCGCCCCCGCGATCCGGCGCCTATGTGCGTTCACTGCCAAGGAAGCGCAAGGGGAAAGGCCCAATTTGATGCGCAAGATTTAATCAAATCGCGCAGCAATGTCAGTTTTGCATCAACAGATCGGGTTATCCGGTCCGTCAGACTTAAATCCTTGCCGCTATTCTCAGCGGCTGGGCTGCGATAGGCAAGCCCAAAAATCAAAGCCGCGCACAAGATTATCTCTTGTGCGCGGCTTTGAAATTACTCAGCTGCAGCGACGGCTGGCAGTTCAACCTTGCCACCGGCCTTTTCAACGGCTTCAACGGCGCCCTTCGAGGCACCAGCAACGTTGAACGAAACCTTGGCGGTCAATTCGCCCTTGGCGAGCAGACGAACACCGTCCTTACCGCCACGTGCCACACCAGCAGCCTTAAGGGCAGCATGATCAACAACAGCCGAAGCATCCAGCTTCTTTTCGTCGATCAGCTTTTGCACCTGACCCAGATTCACAATCGCGAAATCTTTGGCGAAGATGTTGTTAAAGCCACGCTTCGGGATACGCATGTGGAGGGGCATCTGACCGCCTTCGAAGCCGTTGATTGCAACGCCCGAACGCGCCTTCGCACCCTTTTGACCGCGACCTGCGGTCTTGCCCTTGCCCGAACCGATACCACGGCCAACGCGCATACGCCCCTTGCGGGCGCCATTATTGTCGCGGAGTTCGTTGAGTTTAATCGTCATAATATGCACTCGCTTTCGCTGTTGTCGCGCACCAGATCAAAATTAATCCGGCTCTATTTCGCTTGATGGCACAAACCCTGTGTAAGGGCCGGCCTTTTCCATCACAATGGCTTGGGCGCAATAAGCGCGTCCATCGACCGTCGTAATAGAAGGACTGCCGTGAAGCTGCCATCCTCTGTTTAACAGCCCTTCAACTCGCGCACAAAATGCGCTGTCATCAGGACCGGTCAACAAACGATAAAGCTTCACGGCAGTTTTTCCTTTGATGAAAGAGGGCTTAGCCCTCGATCACTTTGACCAGATGCGGAAGCTTGCGGATCATTCCGCGCACTTCCGGCGTGTCCAGCAGTTCAACTTCGCGGTGCATTTTGTTCAGTCCAAGACCGACCAAAGTGGCGCGTTGATCCTTAGGACGACGGATTGGCGAACCAATCTGACGGATCTTGATCTTCTTTTCAGCCATTTGCTTACTCCGTCACTGCCGCAGCTTCGGCCTCTGCCACGCGATCGGATGCACCGCCACGCTTGATGAGGTCCGAAACCTTCTTGCCACGACGCTGAGCAACCGACTTGGGGCTGGTCTGTTCACGCAGGGCTTCGAAAGTTGCACGGATCATGTTGTAGGGGTTCGAGGTGCCGACCGACTTGGTCACCACGTCAGCAACGCCCAATGATTCGAACACAGCACGCATCGGACCACCAGCGATGATACCGGTACCAGCAGGGGCCGAACGAACGGTCACATTGCCTGCACCGAACACGCCGCGACCATCATGGTGCAGAGTGCGGCCATCGCGCAGCGGAACGCGAACCATTGCTTTTTTCGCGGCAGCAGTTGCCTTCGAAATTGCTTCTGGCACTTCGCGAGCCTTGCCATGGCCAAAGCCTACGCGGCCCTTGCCGTCACCGACAACCACCAGAGCAGCAAAGCCGAAGCGCTTACCACCCTTAACGGTTTTCGATACGCGGTTGATGTGAACCAACTTTTCGATCAGTTCTTCACCACCGTCTTCGTCGCGCTGGTTGCCACGACGGTCATCACGACGACCGCGGTTACCACCGCCGCCATCACGACCACCACCACGACCACCACGGCCACGACGAGGAGCGTTTTCAGTTGTGGCTGCTTCAGGAGCGCCTTCGACGTTCTTTACTTCGTCTGCCATCATCAGAACTCCAGTCCGCCTTCGCGTGCCGCGTCGGCCAGCGCTTTGATGCGCCCGTGGAAAAGGAAACCGCCACGGTCGAACACGACTTGCGTAACGCCAGCTGCTTTCGCAGCTTCTGCGACACGCTTGCCGACTTCAGCAGCAGCGGCTGCGGTGGCACCGGTCGAACCGCGCACATTCTTGTCCAAGGTCGAAGCTGCGGCCAGGGTCAGACCCTGCGCATCGTCGATAACTTGGGCGTAGATGTGACGGCCCGAACGATGAACCGACAGACGCGGACGTCCAGCGGCACGAAGACGAAGCGCGGTACGAACGCGCTGACGACGTTTTTGAAAAGGTGTAAGATGTGCCATGGCTTACTTCTTCTTGCCTTCTTTGCGGAAGATGTACTCGCCGCGATACTTGATGCCCTTGCCCTTATAGGGCTCAGGCTTACGCCAGCGACGAATTTCGGCCGCAAGTTGGCCGACCTTCTGCTTGTCAGCACCGCTGATTTCGATCGTCGTATTGTCAGGCGTTTTGACTTCGAGGTCATCCGGCACAACAAATTCGACATCATGGCTATAGCCAAGCTGAAGCTTCAGATTCTTGCCCGAAACATTGGCACGATAACCAACGCCCGAGATTTCCAGAACCTTGGAGAAGCCCGAGGTCACACCCGTGATCAGGTTTTGCACCAGCGTACGCTGCATGCCCCAAAATGCACGAGCTTGCTTGCCATCATTGGCAGGCTGCACCGAAATCGAACCATCATTCACTTCATAAGTGATCAGGTCGGACAGCGGCATCGACAAAGTGCCCTTGGGGCCTTTTACCGAAAGCTGGCCAGCATCGATCGTGGCGGTAACACCGCCAGGGATCGCGACTGCTTTTTTACCGATGCGAGACATATTAGAACACCTCCGCCAGCACTTCGCCACCGACATTATGTTCGCGTGCTTCGGCGTCCGAAAGAACACCGCGCGGAGTCGAGACGATGGTGATGCCCAAGCCGTTGCGGACAATCGGCAGTTCTTTCGAACCCGAATAGACGCGGCGGCCAGGTTTCGAAACGCGAGCCACGTGGCGGATTGCCGGCTGGCCTTCGAAATATTTCAGCTCAATGCGGATTCCCTTGTGCTGACCCTTCGAGCCCAAAGCTTCTTCCGTATAACCACGGATATAACCTTCGCGCTGCAGCACATCGAGAACACGGACACGCAGGGTCGAAGCTGGCGTAAGAACGCTGTCCTTCTTCGCCTGCTGGCCGTTACGGATACGGGTGAGCATATCACCCAGAGGATCGGTCATTGCCATTTTGCGTCTTCCTTACCAGCTCGACTTCACAACGCCCGGGATCAGGCCTTTGTTGGCCAGATCGCGAAGTTGGATACGGCAAAGCCGGAACTTACGATAATAAGCGCGCGGACGACCAGTCAGCTCGCAACGGTTGCGAATGCGGGTCGGGTTCCCGTTACGGGGAACTTCCGCCATCTTCAGACGCGCAATGAGACGTTCCGTTTCGTCGAGCGACTTGTCGGCTGCAATAGCCTTCAACTTCGCATAGCGGTTGGCATATTTCTTGACCAACAGCTTGCGACGCTCGTTCTTATTAACCGAACTCAGTTTCGCCATGACTTAAGTTCTCTTTCCTTGTTCCAGGTCGAACTTGAACTCCATGGAGTTCAAGCTGCTTCTTTTTCTTGGGCTTCGATCGGGAAGGGGAAACCGAACAGCTTCAGCAGTTCGCGTGCCTCTTCGTCGGTACGAGCCGTCGTGGTGACGATCACATCCATGCCGCGCACTTCAGCAATGCGGTCATAGTTGATTTCTGGGAAGATGATCTGTTCCTTGAGGCCCATGGCATAGTTGCCGCGACCATCAAAGCTCTTTGCCGACACGCCGCGGAAGTCGCGGATGCGGGGCATTGCAATGGTGATCAGGCGATCAAGGAATTCATACATACGTTCACGGCGCAAGGTGACCTTGCAACCAATCGGCATGCCTTCACGCAGCTTAAAGCCAGCGATCGACTTCTTCGCACGGGTGATGACTGGCTTTTGACCAGCAATCAGTTCCATTTCCGAAGCCGCTACGTCGACCTTTTTCTTGTCCTGAACCGCGTCGCCCACGCCCATGTTGAGCGTGATCTTCGCGATCTTTGGAACTTCCATACGGTTCTTATAACCGAATTTTTCGGTCATCGCTGCGACGATCTTCTCGTCGTACAGCGTGCGCATGCGAGGGGTGTAGAGATCAGCCATTAGATGGTCTCCCCGGACTTCACGGCCACACGGACCTTCTTGCCGTCCTTGGTCTCAAAGCGAACGCGCGTTGCCTTGCCCGACTTGGGGTCAGCAACAGCAACCTTCGACGCATGAAGCGGTGCTTCGGTGCGTTCCAGGCCGCCCTGCGGGTTCTGCTGGGTGGGCTTCTTATGACGGGTGATCACATTCACACCCGCCACAACGACCTTGCCTTCTTTCGGCAAAGCTTGGGTTACTTCACCCGTCTTGCCCTTGTCCTTGCCGGACAGAACAACAACGGTGTCACCCTTTTTAATCTTGGCCATACCCATGATTAGAGGACCTCCGGCGCCAGGCTGATGATCTTCATATAGCCCTTGCCGCGAAGTTCGCGAACAACTGGGCCGAAGATACGGGTGCCGATGGGCTCTTCGTTCTTGTTAACCAGAACGGCAGCGTTACCGTCGAAACGGATAACCGAACCGTCAGCGCGGCGAACGTCTTTCGCGGTGCGAACGATGACGGCACGATGCACGTCACCCTTCTTCACCTTGCCACGCGGCTGAGCTTCTTTGATGGATACGACGATAACGTCGCCCACGCCGGCAGTGCGACGCTTCGAGCCACCCAGCACCTTAATGCACTGGACGCGCTTAGCGCCGCTGTTGTCAGCGACATCCAATTGTGACTGCATCTGAATCATCGATGCATTTCCTTCTTCCTTGGCCTACCGGGCCACCCCGGCGGTTCCGTGAAAATTCAGTCGAAGATATTAAGCTTCGGTCGCGGCCGCTTTAGTGGAAACTTCGACTTTGTCGAGTACCTTCCACGTCTTCAGCTTCGAAATCGGCTTCGTTTCCTCAATGCGGACGGTTTCACCAGCCTTGAAGCTGTTGTCCTCATCATGGGCGTGGTACTTCTTCGAGCGGCGGATGATCTTGCCATAGAGCGGGTGCTTAACCTTACGCTCTACCTTCACAACCACGGTCTTATCGCCCTTATCGGACACCACCGTGCCGGTCAAAATGCGCTTCGGCATGATAGTCTCCTTACTGTGCAGCAGCCGCGCGACGGCGCGACGACTGAACGGTCTTTACGCGGGCGATTGCACGGCGGACTTCTTTCACCCGCGATGCTTTTTCCAGCTGACCCGTAGCGGCCTGGAAGCGCAAGTTAAATGCCTCGCGCTTCAGTTCACCGAGTTGTTCGGCGAGTTGGTCGTCGGTCTTCTGGTTCAGATCTTCGGTCTTAGCCATTGTCCTTAACCCTCCAGGTGCGTGGTGTCGCCCAGACGGGCCACAACCTTGGTCTTGATCGGAAGCTTCATCGCTGCGCGTTCGAAAGCGAGTGCAGCCACAGGGCCGGGTACGCCGTCGAGTTCGAACAGGATGCGGCCCGGTTTAACGCGAGCAGCCCAAAATTCCGGCGCGCCCTTACCTTTACCCATACGGACTTCGGCTGGCTTCGACGAAACTGGCAGATCTGGGAATACGCGGATCCACAGACGGCCCTGACGCTTGATCGCACGCGTAATCGCACGACGAGCTGCTTCGATCTGACGCGCAGTGATACGCTCAGGTTCCAAGGCCTTCAGGCCATAAGAACCGTGGTTCAGATCCGTACCGCCCTTGGCATTACCGTGGATACGGCCTTTAAATGCCTTGCGGAACTTGGTTTTCTTCGGTTGCAACATGACAGTCTATCCTATCAACGCGCAGGACGCACACCCGAGGTCTGTGCTTCAAGCATCAGACGATCGGTTGCCATCGGGTCATGACCGAGGATCTCACCCTTGAAGATCCATACCTTCATACCGCACACGCCATAGGCAGTGTGGGCTTCGGCTTCGGCATAGTCGACGTTTGCGCGCAGCGTATGCAAAGGCACGCGACCTTCACGATACCATTCAGTACGAGCGATTTCTGCACCACCAAGACGGCCTGCGCAGTTGATTCGAATGCCTTCGGCACCCAAACGCATCGCCGATTGAACGGCACGCTTCATAGCACGACGGAAGGCCACGCGGCGTTCCAGCTGATCAGCAATGCCCTGAGCGACGAGCTTCGCATCGACTTCCGGCTTGCGGATTTCGACGATGTTCAGCGACACTTCGCTACCGGTCAATTTGCTGAGCGCCTTGCGCAGCTTTTCGATGTCAGCGCCCTTCTTGCCGATGATGACGCCTGGACGAGCGGCATAGATCGACACGCGGCAAAGCTTTGCCGGACGTTCGATGACAACTTTCGAAACAGCAGCTTGGGGAACAGTTTTGAACACAAACTTGCGGATCTTAAGATCTTCCACAAGCATGCGGCCATAGTCTGCGCCTTCGGCGAACCAGCGGCTGTCCCAGGTGCGGTTGACCTGCAGGCGCAGGCCGATCGGATTGCTCTTCTGGCCCATATTACGCCTCTTCCTGCTTTTCCTGCACCACAATACGGATGCGGCTAAACGGCTTTACGATGCGGGTCGACTTGCCACGACCACGTGCGTGCCAACGCTTCATCGAGAAGGATTTGCCAACGCTGGCTTCCGACACGATCAGGCTGTCTACGTCGAGGTTATGGTTGTTTTCCGCGTTGGCGATGGCCGAAGCCAACACCTTGCGAACGTCAACAGCCATGGCCTTCTTCGAGAAGGACAGGATGTTGAGCGCGTCTTCAACCTTGTGGCCGCGGATCAACGCAGCGACCAAGTTCAGCTTCTGAGCCGAACCACGGATCTGCGTGCCAACGGACAATGCTTCATTGTCCGCTACGCGGCGCGGGTTTTGTGCCTTACCCATTAGCGCTTGCCCTTCTTGTCAGCCGCGTGACCGGGGAAGAAGCGCGTTGGCGCAAATTCACCCAGTTTCATGCCAACCATATCTTCATTCACCGACACGGGCACAAATTTGCGACCGTTATAGACGTTGAAGGTCAGACCGACGAACTGCGGTAGGATAGTGGAGCGACGCGACCAGGTTTTGATCGGCGAGCTGTTGCCGCCGTCCTGAGCCGTTTCTGCTTTCTTGAGGAGATGAAGGTCGACAAACGGACCCTTCCAGACTGAACGAGCCATGTCTTACCTCTTCTTCTTCGCGTGACGCGACCGGATGATCATCTTGTCGGTCGACTTGTTATGGCGCGTACGAGCACCCTTCGTCGGCTTGCCCCATGGGGTTACCGGATGACGGCCACCCGAGGTACGGCCTTCACCACCACCATGCGGGTGATCGACAGGGTTCTTTGCAACACCGCGAGTGAGCGGACGGATGCCGTTCCAACGGTTACGACCAGCCTTTGCAAGGTTCTGGTTCGCTTTGTCGGGGTTCGACACAGCGCCGACAGTGCCCATGCATTCGCCACGGATGTAACGTTGTTCACCCGAGCCAAGACGCACGATCACCAGACCACGGTCACGACCGACAACCTGAGCATAGGTACCAGCCGAACGTGCGATCTGGCCACCCTTGCCGGGCTTCATTTCGATGTTGTGAACAATGGTACCCACTGGCATTTGCGACAATTCCATCGCGTTGCCGGGCTTCACGTCGGTTTTCTTGTCAGCAATCACACGATCGCCAACAGCCAAACGCTGAGGTGCCAAGATGTACGCAACTTCACCGTCTTCATATTTAATGAGCGCGATGAAAGCCGTGCGGTTGGGGTCATATTCCAAACGCTCAACAGTTGCAGGTACGCCCCACTTGCGACGCTTGAAATCGACGATGCGATAGCGCTGCTTGTGACCACCACCGATACCACGCGAGGTCACATGACCCTTGTTGTTACGGCCGCCGGTCTTGCTCTTACCTTCGGTCAGAGCCTTTACGGGCTTGCCCTTCCACAGGTTCGAACGGTCGATCAAGATCAGACCGCGTTGACCTGGGCTGGTCGGATTATAGGATTTAAGTGCCATTTTTCTTGCCTTTCCCTACGATCAGACGCCCGTGGTGACGTCGATCGACTGGCCTTCAGCCAGACGAACAATCGCCTTCTTCACGTCGCTACGAGTGTAGGGCTTGCCCTTCCAGCGCTTGGTCTTGCCTTTGGTGACCAGCGTGTTGACGCTGAGAACCTTGACATCGAACAGCGCCTCAACGGCGGCCTTGATTGCCGGCTTGGTTGCGCTGTCGGCAACACGAAACACGACGGCGTTATTTTCGCTCATCAGCGTCGACTTTTCAGTGATCACCGGCGAGAGAACCACGTCATAATGACGGGCTTCGATCGTCTTTGCCTTAGCCATTGAAACGGGCCTCCAGCTTTTCGACCGCCGCGCGGGTCAGAACCAGCGTGTCGGCACGGATGATGTCATAGACGTTGGCACCAATCGCAGGAAGCGTATCAACGCCCACGATGTTGGCCGATGCCTGCGAGAAGCTTGCCGCAACATTTTCACCGTCGATGAACAACGCGCGGTTGCCCAGTTCCAGCTTGCTCAACTGACCGACCAAAACCTTGGTCTTGGCGTCTGCCAGTTCCAGCGAGTCCACAACCAGCAGCTTGCCGCCCTGTGCCTTGTCGCTGAGAGCCATTTTCAGGCCGAGTGCGCGGATCTTCTTGTTCAGCGAGTGGCCGAACGTGCGAGCGCGAGGACCATGGGCCTTGCCACCGCCGATGAAGATTGGTGCCTTGCGGTCACCGTGACGAGCCGTACCGCCGCCCTTTTGGCGACCGAACTTCTTGCCAGTGCGCGCAACGTCGCTACGTTCGCGAGCCGCACGAGCGGGGCCGCGACGCTTTTCCAGCTGCCACGCAACAACGCGGTGCAGGATGTCAGCACGGGCATCAACGCCGAAAACATCGTCGTTCAATTCGATGTCAGCGCCGGCCTTGCCGTCGAGGGTCTGTACCTTGACCTTCATGATCAGGACTCCTGTGCGCCGTCGGTGACGACTGCTTCCGCGGCGTCAGACGAGTTGTTGCTGTTAGATGCGCTCTTGATAGCAGCCGGATAGGGCGCTTCAGGATGACGCGGCAGCTTCACCGCATCGCGAACGAGCAGCCAGCCACCCTTCGAGCCAGGGACCGAACCCTTGACGAAGAGCAGACCACGCTCGGCATCCGTGCGAACGATTTCAAGATTTTGCTGAGTGCGATTGCGCGCACCCATGTGGCCGGCCATCTTCTTGTTCTTGAAGACGCGACCTGGATCCTGGCGTTGACCGGTCGAACCATGTGCACGGTGGCTGATCGATACACCGTGCGATGCACGCATACCACCGAAGCCCCAGCGCTTCATAGCACCAGCAAAGCCTTTACCCTGGGTAACACCCTGGATATCGACCATTTGACCGGAAACGAAATGTTCTGCCGACAATTCGGCACCTACGTCGAGCGTGGCATCATCAGCAACACGGAATTCGACGACTTTTGCTTTCGGTTCGACTTCGGCTTTACCGAAGACACCGCGCTGCGGCTTGGCAACATTCTTTGCCTTGGCCGAGCCCGCACCGAGTTGAACGGCTACATAACCGTCACGTTCTTTATCGCGTACAGAGACAACCTGACAGCCTTCCAGGCTCAGGACCGTGACAGGCACATGGCGCCCATCTTCCTGAAACAGGCGTGTCATCCCCATTTTCTTCGCGATCACGCCAGTACGCATGATACACTCCTCAACAGAGGCCGGATGGACCATTCCAACCGGCTTGCGGACCTCAACATCGGCCATAAATGGCGTCGTTGCTGCCCACCCAACCCTTAAATTTGATTGATCGCCCCGTCCGGGCTGGGAGCTACCATGTCAATCATGGCAACAAGACGGGGGACCAAGCCCGACCACTAGTTAATTGGAATATATCCGAAAAACAGGACCGGTGGTATCCACCCTATCGTCGTTCCGAATATGTTTTCGGACACTTCGTCCCATGGGGACTAACGATAGAGACCCCAGCCGTAAAACGACTGGGGCTGCGTCGGCCTTAAGCCAACTTGATCTCTACGTTCACGCCAGCAGCGAGATCCAGCTTCATCAGCGCATCAACCGTCTGCGGGGTGGGCTGCACGATGTCGAGCAACCGCTTGTGGGTGCGAACTTCGAATTGCTCGCGCGACTTTTTGTCGATGTGCGGGCCACGGTTCACAGTGAACTTTTCAATGCGCGTCGGCAGCGGGATTGGTCCGCGAATGAGAGCGCCAGTGCGACGTGCGGTTTCTGCGATGTCCGTCGTTGCCTGATCAAGCACGCGGTGATCAAAGGCCTTCAGGCGAATGCGAATATTCTGCGTTTCCATGACTGTTCCAGTCGAATCCCGTATGACGATGCGAAAGAGCGGAAATGGCCACCCCGTTTTCCGCGCATTTCGCGCCGGAAACCGTGAAGGCCATCAAAAATCTCAAAGCGACAAGCCGCCCGAATCGATGTCCGAATCAGGCGGCTTGCGGCCCTATATTACTTTACGATCGAGGCTACAACCCCTGCGCCAACCGTACGGCCACCTTCGCGAATTGCGAAGCGCAGACCTTGGTCCATAGCGATCGGAGCAATCAGGCGAACCTGCAATTGCACGTTGTCGCCAGGCATAACCATTTCCGTACCTTCTGGCAGAATCACTTCGCCAGTTACGTCGGTGGTGCGGAAGTAGAACTGAGGACGGTAGTTAGCGAAGAATGGCGTGTGACGGCCGCCTTCGTCCTTCGACAGAACATATACTTCCGAGGTGAATTCGGTATGCGGGGTGATGGTGCCTGGCTTCGCCAGAACTTGACCGCGCTCAACTTCATCACGAGCAACGCCACGGATCAGCGCGCCAACGTTGTCGCCAGCTTCACCGCGATCGAGCAGCTTACGGAACATTTCAACGCCGGTAACGGTCGTCTTCTTGGTGTCCTTGATGCCGACGATTTCGACTTCTTCACCAACCTTAACAACGCCGGTTTCGATACGACCAGTAACAACCGTACCACGACCCGAGATCGAGAACACGTCTTCGATTGGCATCAGGAAGTTTTGGTCGATAGGACGTTCTGGTTGCGGGATCCAGCTGTCAACAGCAGCCATCAGCTTCAGAATTGCTTCCTTACCGATGTTGTCGTCGCGGCCTTCCAGAGCAGCCAGAGCCGAACCAGCGATGATAGGAATATTGTCGCCGTCGAAATCGCGCTTCGACAGTTCTTCGCGAATTTCCAGCTCAACCAGTTCCAACAGCTCAGGGTCGTCCAATTGGTCGACCTTGTTCAGGAACACAACCATGGTGGGAACGCCAACTTGCTTAGCAAGCAGGATGTGTTCCTTGGTTTGTGGCATTGGGCCGTCCGAAGCCGACACAACGAGGATCGCGCCGTCCATCTGCGCCGCACCGGTGATCATGTTCTTAACATAGTCAGCGTGGCCTGGGCAGTCGACGTGTGCATAGTGACGTGCGTCGGTTTCATATTCGATGTGCGAGGTCGAAATGGTGATGCCGCGTTCGCGCTCTTCAGGAGCCTTATCGATGTTTGCGAAGTCAACAGCAGCGCCGCCGCTGGCTTCCGACAGAACCTTCGAGATCGCTGCGGTCAGCGAGGTCTTACCATGGTCAACGTGACCGATGGTGCCGATATTGCAGTGCGGTTTCGTCCGCTCAAATTTAGCCTTAGCCATTTAAATGAACCTTCTTGTTCGATGTTTTGGGTTTGATCAGTCGTGGACGAACCCTGCTGAACAGGCTGCGCCCATAATCGTTCTTGCCGCGCGAAGCAAGTCCGCGCGGCAAAGTCCGATCAGGCCATCTTGGCCTTGAGGTCTTCCGCCACGTTGGTCGGCACTTCGTCATAGTGCGAGAACTGCATGGTGTACTGTGCACGGCCCTGCGTGAACGAGCGAAGCTGGTTCACATAGCCGAACATGTTGGCAAGTGGCACAACCGCTTCCACGGCCTGCGCGTTACCACGGCTGTCGGTGCCTTGAATTTGGCCGCGACGGCTGTTCAGATCGCCGATCACGTCACCCATATATTCTTCTGGCGTGACGACTTCGACCTTCATCACTGGTTCCAGCAGCTTAATGCCTGCCTTCGCAGCAACTTCACGCATGGCCGCACGGCCAGCGATTTCAAATGCCAATGCCGACGAGTCGACATCGTGATAGGCACCGTCCACCAACGTGATTTCAAAGTCGATGATAGGGAAGCCAATCATGTGACCATTGTCAGCAGATTCGCGGAAGCCCTTTTCAACGGCAGGAATATATTCGCGCGGAATGTTACCGCCCTTAATTTCCTCCTTGAAGACCACGCCCGAACCACGCTCGCCAGGCTTAACCTGAACCTTCACGCGGCCGAACTGACCGGTACCACCCGATTGCTTCTTGTGGGTGTAGTCCACTTCGACAGGCTTCGCCAGCGACTCACGATAAGCCACCTGCGGAGCGCCGACATTGGCTTCCACTTTGAATTCACGGCGCATACGATCCACGAGAATGTCGAGGTGAAGCTCGCCCATGCCCTTGATGATCGTTTGACCCGATTCATGGTCCGTCGAAACCCGGAACGAGGGATCTTCAGCAGCAAGACGATTGAGCGCGATGCCCATCTTTTCTTGGTCAGCCTTGGTCTTGGGTTCCACCGACAATTCGATAACGGGTTCAGGGAATTCCATGCGCTCCAGGATGATCGGCGCGTTAACGGCGCAGATGGTATCACCCGTGGTGGTTTCCTTCATACCAGCCAAAGCCACGATGTCGCCAGCGCGTGCTTCGTCGATATCTTCACGGCTGTTCGCATGCATCAACAGCATACGGCCGATCTTTTCCTTCTTGTCCTTCACCGAGTTCAGGTAGGTGCCCTTGGTAAGGGTGCCCGAGTAAATACGAGCGAAGGTCAGCGAACCCACGAACGGATCGTTCATGATCTTGAACGCCAGCAGCGACAGCGGAGCATCGTCAGCGGTCGCGCGGGTGTCGGGCTCATCGGTTGCAGGGTTGATGCCCTGAACGTCAGGAATATCCAGCGGCGAAGGCAGATAATCGACAACAGCGTCGAGCAGCGCCTGCACGCCCTTATTCTTGAACGACGAACCGCAAAGAACGGGAACGAACGATTGGTTCAGCGTACCCTTACGGATCAACTTCTTCAGTTCGGGAACCGAAGGAATGGTGCCTTCCAGATAAGCTTCCGTCGCAGCATCGTCTTGCTCAACAGCAAGTTCGACCAGCTTTTCGCGATATTCGGCGGCCTTTTCCTTCATATCGTCCGGAATTTCGACATAGTCGAAATTCGCGCCGAGGCTTTCGTCCTTCCAGACGATGCCGCGTTCGTTGAGCAAGTCAACGAGACCAATGAAGTCGCCTTCTGCACCGATTGGCAGATACAGAACCAATGGCACTGCGCCCAGACGATCGATGATCGTTTGTACGCAATAATAGAAGTTCGCGCCGGTACGGTCGAGTTTGTTGATATAGCACATGCGTGGAACGCCGTACTTTTCAGCCTGACGCCACACGGTTTCCGACTGCGGTTCAACGCCAGCAACGCCGTCGAACGCCGCAACCGCGCCGTCGAGAACGCGCAGCGAACGCTCTACTTCAATCGTGAAGTCAACGTGACCCGGGGTGTCGATGATGTTCAGGCGGTGTTCTGGACCCTGACCATCTTCGGCTTTCCACACGCAGGTGGTCGCAGCAGAGGTGATGGTGATACCACGCTCTTGTTCCTGCTCCATCCAGTCCATCGTTGCGCTACCCTCGTGGGTTTCGCCGATTTTGTAGTTTTTACCGGTGTAATAAAGAATACGCTCGGTTGTCGTGGTTTTGCCGGCGTCGATGTGCGCCATAATACCAAAGTTACGATACCGTTCGAGCGGATGGCTACGTGCCATGGTGATTTCCTTGGACTTAGGGGGATGCCGTGATGACAACCCCCGATATAGGAATATTTGTGACGATTACGAGACGCCGAAGCACCGCAATCGTCACAAGTGGCGTTACCAGCGGTAGTGCGAGAAGGCGCGGTTCGCTTCCGCCATGCGGTGCGTATCTTCGCGCTTTTTCACAGCATTGCCACGGTTGTTCGATGCATCGAGCAATTCACCAGACAAACGAGCAGCCATGGTGGTTTCGCTGCGGTTGCGGGCAGCCGTGATCAGCCAACGAATGGCCAAGGCTTGTGCACGTTCTGAGCGAACTTCCACAGGAACCTGATAGGTCGCACCACCAACACGGCGGCTGCGAACTTCGATGTTCGGACGGATGTTGGCCAATGCTTCGTGGAACACGCCAAGCGGTTCCTTCTTTGCGCGGGCTTCAACAGTTTCCAAAGCGCCATAAACAATCTGTTCTGCAACGGATTTCTTACCGTCAAGCATAACGCTGTTCATGAACTTGGACAGCACCACATCACCGAAACGGGGATCGGGCAGAATTTCGCGACGTTCTGGACGACGACGACGAGCCATGGGAAATTCCTTTTACAACATCATCCCAGCACAGAGTACATGGGATGGAAATAGCCGATAAAGTGGCCGAAATTCTTACTTCGGACGCTTCGCACCGTATTTCGAACGGCTCTGCTTACGATCCTTAACACCTTGGGTATCCAATACACCGCGCAATACGTGGTAACGGACACCGGGAAGATCGCGAACTTTACCGCCACGGATCAGGACAACACTGTGTTCTTGCAGGTTGTGGCCTTCGCCGGGGATGTAGGAAATGACTTCACGGCTGTTGGTCAGGCGAATCTTGGCAACTTTACGAAGAGCCGAGTTCGGCTTTTTCGGGGTCGTCGTATAAACGCGCGTGCAAACGCCACGCTTTTGCGGGTTTGCGTCCATAGCAGGCGACTTGGAGTTCGCCTTCTGTGGGGTCCGGCCCTTGCGGACCAGCTGGTTGATCGTGGGCATGAATGCTTCACCTTCAATTGCCCGCCCATAAGGGCGAACGGTTACTGTACTGCGGTGGATGGTGCTTCGTATCCCTGCCCCGCAAAACGGAACAAACGACCGACCTTGTAACAGCAAAAGACCCCGACAGACCCATAGGATCTTTCGGAGGCTCCATCCGCGCCAGCAATGTTCAAGCGCTGTTGTGACCGAAAAAAGATACAATGATCCCATCTCGAGCCGCGCGCCCACTATCGGGGATTCTTCTATGGGTCAAGGCCGAAAGCCTCTTGCGAAGCGGAAATCGGCTTTCTATCCAGCCTTGTGCCTATGCTTCGTCACACCAGCTTCGCCCCCATTTGGGATGAAAATTGCCATATCTTGATTTTGGGCAGCTTGCCGGGTGCGAAATCCTTGGCCGCCGGCCAATATTATGCCCACCCGCAGAATCAATTTTGGCGATTATTAGATCATGTCTTGCGACTCCAGCTATCACCATCAAACTATATAAATCGACTCGCCATTTTGTTAGAAAATGGTGTGGCGCTGTGGGACGTCATCGAAAGCGCCCAGCGGCACTCGAGTTTAGACAGCGATATCAAGGCCGTAGCGCCGCAGGATTTGCGGACGATACTCCCTGCCCTGCCCGCGCTGCGGGCCATTGCCTTTAATGGCAAAAAAGCCAGTGCCTTGGGGCGGCGTATTTTACACGCGCGCGGTGATTGGTTGCAGGATGGTGGTTCTTACCCCATCCGCTTGCTCGACTTGCCGAGCAGCAGCGCCGCCAATACCCAGCGCTTTGATGATAAGGCGGCGGCCTGGTCCGCCCTTGCACCTTATGCCCGCCCCGCATAGGCAGGGGCCATGACTCCATCGCTAGACCATATCACCCATTGGATTTTCGATCTCGACAACACGCTATATCCGCCATCGACGCGGTTATTTGATCTGATCGACATCCGGATGCGCACTTTCATCATGCGCTTGCTGGATGTGAGTGAAAGCGAAGCCCATGATGTGCAAAAAGATTATTTTCACCGCTATGGCACCACCATGGCCGGCTTGATGCAGCATCATGGCGTGCCGCCCGAAGATTTTCTGCTGGACGTTCATAATATCGAATTGGACCGGCTGAGCATCGACGAACGGCTGCGCGAAACTTTGAAGCGTCTGCCCGGTGAACGCTATATATATACCAATGCCGACGCCGATTATGCCGCCCGCGTGCTTGAGGCACGTGGGCTGAGCGACCTATTTTCCGGCATTTGCGATATTCGCGCGACGGATTATCAACCTAAGCCTGTGGCCAGCGCCTATGATGTGATGGTCCAACATCTGGGCGTCGATCCCACGCGCAGCCTGTTTTTCGAAGATATGGCGCGGAATCTGACCCCCGCAAAAGCCTTGGGCATGACCACGGTGTGGCTGGACAATGGCAGCGAAAGCGGCCATCGCGACCATGTGCCTGCCCATGTCGATTTTCATATCCATGAATTGACCGACTGGCTGGAATCGCTGCCTTTCAATTGAGGAATATCATGAGCACCGATCTGCAATCGACCATTGAATCCGCGTGGGAATTCCGCGAAACGCTGGGTCTGGATACCCAAGGCGAAGTCCGTGATGCTGTAAATGCCGCACTCGCTGGTCTGGATGACGGCAGCCTGCGCGTGGCCGAACGTGACGCCGACGGCAATTGGAACGTCAATCAATGGCTGAAGAAAGCGGTTCTGCTGTCCTTCCGCATCAACGATATGGAACCCATGTCGGGCGCGCCCAATGGTTCATCATGGTGGGATAAAGTTCCAACCAAATTCGAAGGCTGGACCGAAGAAGAGTTTCGCGCCGCTGGTTTCCGCGCTGTTCCCGGTGCCGTCGTTCGCCGCGGCGCACATGTCGCCAAGGGCGCGGTGTTGATGCCCAGTTTCCTGAACATCGGTGCCCGCGTTGGCGAAGGCACAATGGTGGACACATGGGCAACCGTGGGCAGTTGCGCACAAATTGGCGCGAACGTCCATATTTCGGGCGGCGCTGGCATTGGCGGCGTATTGGAACCCTTGCAGGCTGGCCCTGTGATCATCGAAGATGGCGCGTTCATCGGGGCCCGTTCGGAAGTGGCCGAAGGCGTGATCGTGCGCGAGGGCGCAGTTCTGTCGATGGGTGTGTTCCTCGGCGCATCCACCAAGATTGTGGACCGCGCAACCGGCGAAGTGTTCATCGGCGAAGTGCCCGCTTATTCGGTCGTCGTCCCCGGCTCCCTGCCCGGCAAGCCCCTGCCCGACGGCACCCCTGGTCCATCGCTCTATTGCGCCGTGATCGTAAAGCGCGTGGACGCACAAACCCGCAGCAAGACCGGCATCAACGAATTGCTGCGCGATTAATCTTCGCCGCATTTGGCTTCGAAAATAAAAAGGGGGCTGGTTCATCACGAACCAGCCCCCTTTTCTTATAATCAACTTGAAGCAGAAGCGATCAACGCTCGCTCAGATAATAGCGTTCACCCGCCGTCAAATCATCGGCCAGATCATAAACAATTGGCTGCCCCGTTGGGATTTCAAGGCTGGTGATTTCATCGTCCGAAATGTTCGACAAATGCTTGACCAGCGCGCGCAAACTGTTGCCATGGGCCGAGATCAGCACGGTCTTGCCGGCCTTCAATTCGGGCACAATATGCGCTTCATAATAAGGAAGCACGCGCGCGATGGTGTCTTTCAAACTTTCGGTCGCAGGCACGTCGATGCCAGCATAACGTGGATCCGACGCCAGATCGAATTCCGAACCCGCGTCCAGTGGCGGCGGCGGAATGTCAAAGCTGCGGCGCCAGATCTTCACCTGATCTTCGCCATGCTTGGCGGCCGTTTCCGCCTTATCAAGGCCGGTCAGGCCGCCATAATGGCGTTCATTCAAATGCCAATCCTTGGTCACCGGAACCCACAAACGGCCCAAAGCTTCCAACGCCAAGTTCAGCGTCTTGATCGCGCGGGTCTGCAAAGAGGTGAAGGCAACGTCAGGCGTGATGCCCTTTTCCTTCATCAATTCGCCAGCGGCGCGGGCTTCGGCGGCGCCCTTTTCGGTGACATCCACGTCCCACCAACCCGTGAAACGATTTTCCAGATTCCATTGCGATTGGCCGTGGCGGATTAAGATGAGCTTTGGCATCGATATTCCTTCCTCTGTGCAAGCCCCTATGGGCAAGGATTGGCCGCGCCATAGCGCGCCTTACCCAAAAGGGCCAAGGCCCTTTGACCCAGCTACATAAAAGTTTCTGCCCCTTGAAAGGGCCATCGGGCTTCCCAAATCTCCATCATCCGGTCGCCACATGGGGCCGGTCAGCGGGCCGACATGGCCGCTGCAAGACAGACTTCGCTTGGAATAAGGAAGAATGAAGATGCGTAACGCTTTTGACTGGACCCCCTATCGCCGCTCGACCGTGGGTTTTGATCGCTTATTTGAATTTTTGGAAAATAGCGGTTCGGGCGCGGAAAATTATCCACCCTTTGATATTGAACAATTGTCGGACGACCAATTCCGCATCACCATTGCGGTGGCTGGATTCAAGCAAGACGAAATTGACATCACCGCCCAGCAAAATCTGTTGTTGGTATCGGGCCGCAAGGCCGCGCCAAAGGATGGAACGGAACGCAACTTGCTGTACAGCGGCATTGCCACCCGTGCCTTTGAACGGCGATTCCAATTGGCCGATTTCGTGCGCGTCCAACATGCCGATCTAGCCGATGGCTTGCTGAGCATTGATCTGGTGCGCGAAGTTCCCGAAGCGATGAAGCCGCACAAGATTGCCATCGGGGCAGCCACACCGACTTTGGTCGGCACCGACCGCGACGCCGCATAAGCGCGCGCATCCCCCTACAATAAAAAAGGGTCCGGCCTGTTACAGGTCGGACCCTTTTTTATTGTAGAGGAATAGTCGGCAATCAGATCATCTGATTCAAGGTCGCCAAACAAGCATGGGCCAACAGCTTGGACCGTTCCGGCGACCAACCCTGTTCTGGGTCGGGCAAATCGCGATTATCCTTGAACGGCATTTCCAACGTCATCGCTACCGCGCCAAAACGCTGGGCGACTTGGGTGGTCGACAGCGTCAAATTGGCCTGACCGGGGCCAGATTTTTCATAGCCAAGCTCTGTTTGGAAATCAGGGCTGTTTTTGGCCAGCAATTGTTCAAAAGCTTCATAAGCCTCCATCTGTCCTTCGCGGATATGGGGGATCCCCTCAAACCCAGCCAAGAAAACAGCGGGAATGGCTTCATCACCGTGAACGTCCATCGCCCAATCCACGCCCGTTTCGTCCATCGCCGCCAATACCGCTTTGACCTCGGGGCTGCGTTCGTCGGTTGGGTTTGCCCATTCGCGATTCAGATTCACGCCCGCATAATTGCTGCGCAAATGGCCCATGCGCGAACCATCGGGATTCATATTTGGCACAATATGGAAACGGCATTTTTGACGCAGCGCGCGGGCGTTGGGGTCGGCGGGGTCGGTCAGCATTTCCAATGCCCCTTCCATCCACCATTCTGCCATGGATTCACCAGGGTGCTGGCGGCCATAGAGCCACACCTGCTTGTCCCCTGTCCCCAAGGACAAACAGTCGATCGGCTGACCATCCAAGCTTTCGCCCAAGCAGCGATAGCTGACACCGTCCATCAAGCTGACGGTCGATACCAGATGGTGATGACGCTCCATCGAATAAGGGGCAAAATAGGCCACCCACAGAAGCGGACCTTCGGCGGTATGACGAATGGTCAAGGTGCCATTGTCGAGCCCTGCGTCATAATCGGTTTCCAGACGGAACCAATGTTCGCGGTCATAGCTGGCGGCGGCGGCATAGCCGTCCCATCCTTCGGGAAAAGCGGACGCCGCCAGATCGCTTATCGACAATTCCAGCGCATCCCCAATGTCGCAGGCGACGCGGAAGTGGAACCATTGATAAAAATCAGACTCGCGGTCTTTGTGAATCGTCAGGCGTGCACTCGTTCCCGAAATGCTGCTGACAGCGATGTTGCCGCTGTCAAAGGCGGCGTTGATGCTGATGCTCATGGAACGGTAATAGTCCGTCCGGATTGGCCAGGAAAGTCCTTGAATAAGGCTTCGGCCAATTTTGCGGCGGCCAAACTTGGTTGCGATGCCGGAGCTTTAGAGGGCATAGCTGTGATCGCGCGCCCTTCCCACACAGCTTGACCTGTGTTGGCATCATCCAGACGTACGAACAGGCTTAATTCTTGGGTTGGTTTTGGACCGCCGCCCAAATTAAACCCAATACCAAGGCCCACGCCGGAACCATAGCCGCCCGTGGAACCGCCAACGCCCACCGATACCGGAGAGCGTTTTCCAGCGGCAGTGCGTTCATAACGATCAAAGCCAATGCGCAGTTTCAGCGGCGCTGATGCGCCATCGGGTGCCGCTGCCAAGCCCTGCAATTGCAACTGACGTTCCACCGCCGCGCGATAGCTGTTCCACTCGAGCGAAGACGCAGAGGCACCGACGCTTTGGGACGGGTCCGTCAAAGGCACCGTATCGACCACATAACGCGATCCCGCCTGCCATGCAGCCGGTTGGTTGGTGTGAAAGCGGGTTACCTCGACAGGGGGAACCGCAGTGGCACAGGCACCAAGCATCAGACTGGCCGAGCCTAGCAGCACAAAAGAGAGAGAGCGCATCATCCGCCCATCATGCGCTATCCCATCTCAAATGGCAATTAGCCCCTGCGCGCCCCATTCACAGATGCCACCGCCTTGCATAGATCATCACCACGATCCCCAATGACATGGGTAGCGATGATCATCAGCATGAATCAGCGATAGAAAATGTGATTGTCGATTTGCGCAATCCGCTTCTTACCCCAATTGGGCGACACATGACGGGCATGAAAATATAATGCCCCGCTGGCGTGACTTTTCCAACTATCGTCCATCGCGATCTGGGCAATGGCCAAGGCATTGGACCATTGGCGGCCTTCGCGCACGCGCGGCATTTTTCCGCTGCGGATAAAGCTGAACTGGCTGGGCTGATAGACCACGCCGCACAGGCTGGCAGGAAAGCGGCCTGACTCTGAGCGGTTGATAACCACATGAGCGACGGCCAACTGGCCCCGCAACGATTCACCACGTGCTTCGAAATAGACCGTGCTGGCTAAGCAGCGCAGTTCCGCATCAATGCGTGAAGGAATGCTGGTTTGTGATACCAATTCGGCCAAGGAAGACGCAGACACCAATGGTTCAACATCAGCCTGCTCATCGGCAGTCCCATCAAGGATGGGGGTTTGCGCTGGGGCCAAATCCGTCTGGGTTGTTTCCATAACGGTCGCATCATCCAAAATCTCTGTTTCGGAAATCAGCAGCTTTGGCGCGGCAATATCGGCACCTAAATCCGTTGCGAAGCCTGGCTCCGCGACAAAAACCGTTGTGGCGGCAACCATGGCAATGGCAGCCACACCGGCAGCACTATAAAAACGACTCATATAGTCCGTCAAAAGGGCGGCTGATGGACCAAATCAAAACAAACAGGTGGTGGGGGCATATCGCAAAACCCAAAACCACCTGCGGCCATCATCCGACTGCGTGTCCAGACTGGTCATAGAGTTTTTTCGGATATCCGATGGAACTCACAGCCCGACCTACGCGTTAAAAAGCTGTGCGCCCTTTATTGCGCATAGTCGTCGTGTCAAGCATTACTTAACCATGTCACGACGAGTTGCGCAGCATTTGGGATGTCTAGTTCGACGACCCACAAGTCTGGATCATTACGCAATCGCTTGGCGATATATTCATTTTGCTGTTCTTCGCTGGTCGATTCCAACGGGCCGACAGCATCCCAAATCACGCCTCCAACCATCGTCCAGCGCCGTTCCATCAAGGCAGAAATTTGGCCGCGATCACGGCATTGCACCATCAACCCACCGCCATGTTCATCGCCTTTGTGGACGATCGTGGCAAAGCCGCCTTCGGCCTGCGCCTGCCGTAACAGCAGGTCGACCTGAAAACGGCTGGTCAGCCGTGCCATTTTAGACAGATCATATTGAGGCAGCCCATAGAGGCCCGCACTATATTAAGCAGCGTCGCGGGCGTCGCTGTCCGACAGCAAGGCATATAAAGCCTCATCTGATTTGGCGCCGCGCAGGCGGTCCGAAAAGCTTTCGTTGCGCAGCATCCGCGACACACCCGCTAAAGCTTTCAGATGGTCGGCGCCAGCGTCCAAAGGCGACAAAAGCACGAACAGCAAATCAACGGGCAAGCCATCCACGGCATTAAAGTCGATGGGACGCGCCAATTGCAAAAAGATACCGCGCACACCGGTCAGCCCAGGCAATTTGGCATGGGGAAGCGCAATACCGCGCCCAAAACCCGTCGAACCCAAACGTTCCCGCTCCAGCAACGCTTCGCTCACTTCATGGGCATTCAGACCCAAAGCTTGGCTGGCAATGTCGCCAACCAGCGGGAATAGCGCCTTTTTGGCATCAAGTGCCACATGACCACGAACGGTTGCGGGATAAAGGAGGTTGGTCAAGTTCATCGTTTCATTCAAATCTGGTTTGCCGTCGGACGCTTACTCAGCGGTCCGTCAGCGATGACGATGCTATAGGGGAATACCAGTCCCCGCAAACCGGCATAAAATAGCTTTGGGCGCGCCCAATAGGCCGGATTGCGGGGAAAATCTAGTCTTTATTGCGGCTCCACCCAGCCGATGGTGCCATCATAGCGGCGATACACCATATTATGGGCTTGGGTTTTGCTGTTCACAAACAGCAACGCATTGGTATCGCGCAGATCCAACATCATCACCGCGTCAGACACGCTGCTTTCCGGAATATCAACGCGCGTTTCCGCCACAATCAGCGGTGCATCGCCCACGTCTTCTTCCTCGGCGGCGACGTTAAACACCGTATAGCTGGCATTGTCGGGCACGCTGGCGTCATAGGCTTGTTGTTCCACAACATTGTTGCGGTCCTTCAAGCGGCGCATATAGCGGCGCAATTGCTTTTCAATGCGATCGGATGCGGCCTGAAATGCGGCGGGTGCTTCTTGGGCTTGACCATGGCCTTTCAGGATCAGGCCCTGCATCACATGGGCCACAATATCGCACTTGAAACTGTCGTGCGGCCCTTTGCTAAACACCACATTGGCCCCAATAGCGCGGGAAAAATATTTATCCGCGATCGCGTTCATCCGGTCGGCTACACGCTCTTGCAGAGCTTCACCGGTTTCGATCTGGTGACCAGAGACGCGAATTTCCATCTGTCTTACTCCTTCCAGAATGTGAACGCTGGCGGGAATATCCCGCCTTACGCCCCTTCGAGCCAAATCGCCTGATTGAGACTGGCTACGAATTCATTGTGACGCGCCAATTCCGCCGGTGTGGCGGCATGGGCCCGTGGTTCACGATACGCACGCTGCGATGCCCCATCGCCGCCGGTGACGAATGAAGGGCTGGGCTGCGCGACCTCGCGGTTGCCGGTCAGCCCCAATCCAATTTGGCGGCCGCCCGTCATCTCAATATACAGGTGCATCAACAGCTCTGCGTCCAGCAAAGCGCCATGTTTCACGCGGTGGCTGCGATCAATACCATAGCGGGTGCACAGGGCATCCAGCGTATGCTTGGCACCGGGGTGCATTTTGCGCGCCATGTCCTGTGTACAGATCATGCGATCCATACTGATTCCGGCGCGCCCAGCACGGGCCATTTCCGCGTTCAAGAAGCTGAAGTCGAAACGCGCATTATGCGCGACCAATTGGGCATCCCCAACAAAGGCCAAAATCTCATCCGCTTTGTCTGCAAACAAAGGTTTGTCGGACAAAAATTGGATGGACAGCCCATGCACAGCCTCGGCCTGAGCGGGCATGTCGCGTTCTGGGTTGAAATAAATGTGCAGGGTGTTTCCGGTTTCCCGCCGGTCCACCAACTCCACGCAGCCGATCTCCACCATTCGATCGCCGCTTTTTGGATCAAAGCCCGTGGTTTCCGTATCGAAAATAATCTCTCTCATACAACACCTAATCTGGACCCTATTGCTGGCCGAGACAAGTGGTGATCCGTCTTATTTGACGGAGCGTGATGCTTTTCGGGCGGCCGGTGTCGATGATGAAATCGGCTAAAGCGCGCTTCACATGGTCATCGACCTGCAAATTGCGAATCTCTTTTAATTTCCGCGCCGTCATATTGGGGCGGCGCATGACGCGCTTTCCCTGCATCCATATCGGCGCGGACACCACCGCAATCGCCCCGACTCGGCGCCATCCGCCTTTTTCAAACAACAAAGGAATGTCCAGAATCACAAAAGGACGGGCGCGGTGGCGCAGCAGAAATTGCTTTTGCGCGCGGCCAACGGCGGGGTGAATCAACCGCTCCAGCGCCTTTAACTCTTCGGGTTTCCCCAAGACCAGCGGACCCAATTTTTGGCGATCCACGCCGTGCGGGCCGGTGGTGCCGGGAAAGCGCGCTTCAATGGCGGGAACCAGCGCCCCTTTTGGCCCTTGTAATTTATGAACCTCTGCATCCGCATCAAAAACGGGAACACCCATTTGGCGGAACATCGCCGCGACGGTGCTTTTGCCCATTCCGATCGAGCCCGTCAGGCCCAAGATAAAGGGGGTGCGCTGCCGTAAAAATGGACGATGTGCGGGACGTTTTCCGGCTTTCAACACCTGTTTCATTCCCCCTTATATATTGTCCGTCAAATGAAGTTTTGAATCAGGGCCAAATAGCCAAATCAGGCGGTCAGCAGCGCGCGCAGTTCATCATCTTTGTCGGAAGGCGGCGGCGCGCCAAAAAATAATTCAAAGGCCATCGCGGCTTGGCCGATCAACATGTCCAGCCCATCAATCGTCGCCAAATTGCGGGCGGCAGCGGCGCGGAGCAAGCCGGTTTCCAGCGGCGCATAAACCAGATCATACACAATCGCATCATCGGGCAGGGGGGACAGATCAACCTCTAGGGCCGGTTGGCCCTTCATGCCCAAGCTGCTGCTATTCACCAACAAAGCGGCGGGCGGCAAGGCGGCGTCCAGCGCCAACACATTGCCCTTGAGCCCGAATTTGGCCAGCAAACCCATGGCTTTCAGCGGGCTGCGATTCAATATCGTTACCTCGCCCACACCAGCCCGCGCCAAGGCAAAAAGCACCGCACGACAGGCCCCGCCTGCGCCAATCACGACCACCGGTGCGCCATCCAGATTCACGTCGGAAATGGGCGCAAAAAAGCCTGCCGCATCGGTGTTGGTGCCGATTAATTCCCCATCGGGTTGGCGGATGATAGTGTTCATCGCGCCAATGCTATCTTTCACCCCGCCGGGATCACAGACATGATCCATCACCGCCACTTTATGCGGAATGGTAACATTACACCCCCGCCATTGGAGGTTTTCCTGACGCTCTGCGATAAAGGCGGGCAGGGCATCGCTCGTTACATGGGCCAAGCGGTAATCGGCATCCATGCCCAAGGATTTCAACCAGAAATTGTGAATCAAGGGCGATTTGCTATGGGCAATCGGGTCGCCGATCACTTCGGCGAAAGGACGCGAATCGTTCATATTTTGGCACTTCCTATTGTCCGAAGCCATTGCAGCAAAGGCAGCATGGGCAAACCAATGATTGTCCACGGATCCCCTTCGACCCGATCGAACAATTGCACACCCGCGCCTTCGATTTCATAGCATCCCACGGTCCAGCGGATGCTGTCCCAATTTTGTTCCACATAGGCGTCGATGAAGCTGTCGGACAAGGCGCGCATCGACAATTTGGCGACATCGACATGTCGCCAAATGGCTTGTCCGTCCCGCGCTGCGACGACCGCGCTGAACAAACGATGGCGTCGCCCCGCCATGGTCCGCAGCTGTGCCTTGGCGTCGTCCTTGTCGTCCGGCTTGGCCAGCATGACGCCGTCATCCAGTGCCAACACGCTGTCGGCGCCCAGCACAATCACTCCCGGCAGACGCGATGATATTTTAATCGCCTTGGCCTCCGCGAGCGCATCCGCAATGTTGCGCGGGCTTTGCCCTTCGGCTTGCAGGGCCGCTGTCAGCCCCTCTTCGTCGATATGCGCAGGGGATGTTTCAAAGCTCAGCCCCGCCGCCCGCAACATATTGGCGCGCCCCGCGCTTTGGGACGCCAGCAACAAATGAATATCAGCCATTATGCGGTGCGATCCTCGAAAAAGCGAATAACCGCGGCGGCCGTTTCTTCAATGCTGCGGCGGGTAACATCGATCACCGGCCAATCATTGTCCGCAAACATCCGCCGTGCATAGGCCAGTTCCGCCTTCACATGGCCTTCCTCAATATAAGATGTTTCAGCCTGTTGATTCAGCGACAATAAGCGATTGCGCCGCACCTGAACCAGCCGGTCAAAGGAGGTTGTTAACCCCACCACCAAAGGCTTTTTCAAACGGAACAACAGGTCGGGCGGCGGCGATTCCGGCACGATCGGGATATTGGCTGTCTTGAACCCACGATTGGCCAGATAAATGCTGGTCGGGGTTTTCGAAGTGCGCGATACGCCTGCCAGAACAATATCAGCCTGTTCCCAATTTTCCCACGCAATGCCATCGTCATGCGCCACGGTGAATTGAATCGCATCGACGCGCGCAAAATAAGCGGCATCCAACACATGCTGCCGCCCTGGGCGCGCTTTGGCTTGTTGACCCAGCACCCGTTCCAATGCGTCAGATACGGCATCAAGGGCAGGGACCAGCGGCAATTTCAGCTCTTCGGCGCGGCGTTCCAAGCTAGCGCGGAGTTCACCGGATACCAAGGTGAACAAGATCATGCCGGGGCTGGCCTCGACTTCTTTCATAATGCGGTTGAGGTGGGATTCCGAACGCACCATCGGCCAAAAATGCCGGATAAGCTCAACATCATCAAATTGCGCGATGGCGGCTTTGGCAATATTTTCCAACGTCTCGCCGGTTGAATCGGAAATCAAATGAAGATGTAAACGAACCATCCGCCTTCCTTCTCTTGCCCCCACAAAAAAGGCAAGCAAACAAGCGCGCTCATGCCTGTGGATAAGTTTGTGCATAACCTATGGGATAAGATCGGGACAGAAAATCCATCCCCATCATCACCGATTCCACTCTGTCGCTTATCCACATGGGATAAAAGTTATGCACAGACTGTGGATAATCAGGATAAGTTTTCACGACTCTTTAGGAAATGGCGGAATCTGGGGAGTCAATCTGTTGGCAAATCAGGCAGCCACGCCTAGAACCCCGCTATTCACAGACCAACAAACAACCACTATTTTTATAAATATTTATAATAGTAGATAGAAAGAGGCGCTGCTCATGGGCTCACCGAAACACCTGCTCGCTACGTTGCAAGGGGCTAAGCAGGATCGTCCGCCCTTGTGGATGATGCGTCAGGCGGGACGCTATCTGCCCGAATATCGCGCCTTGCGGGAAACCAAGGGTGGGTTTCTGGAGCTATGCTATGACAGTGATGCCGCCGCTGAAGTGACATTGCAGCCCATCCGCCGCTTTGATTTTGATGGCGCTATTTTATTTTCCGACATTTTGGTCGTGCCCCATGCCTTGGGCCAAGATTTATGGTTTGAGGCGGGCGAGGGTCCGCGCTTGGCTCCCACATTGATCGATACGAGCCTATCTGCCCTAGAAGCGGCGCCACAGCGGCTAAACCCGATTTATGATACCGTGGCTAAGGTTGCAGCGGCTTTGCCGTCCCACACCACCTTTCTGGGCTTTATCGGCAGTCCGTGGACCGTGGCGACCTATATGGTGGCGGGGCAGGGGTCGAAGGACCAAAGCTTGGCTCGCCGCTTGGCCTATCGTGACCCCAAAGCCTTTCAGGAAATCATCGACGCGATCATCGATGTCAGCGTCACCTATGTGTCCGGCCAGATTCAACAGGGTGTTGAGGCGGTTCAACTATTCGATAGCTGGGCCGGCAGTCTGTCCCCCGCCCAATTTGACCAATGGGTGATCGCCCCGAACGCAGAAATTATTCGCCGCGTAAAGGCGTTGTATCCCGACACGCCGATTATCGGCTTTCCAAAGGGGGCAGGCAGCAAATTATTGTCCTATGCTGCCCAGACGGGGGCCGACGCGATTGGGCTGGATGAAACGGTGGATCCCCATTGGGCCCATGCCAATTTGCCAGCTGAATTGCCGGTGCAGGGGAATCTAGACCCATTGGCCTTGGTGACGGGCGGCGACGCGCTGGACCAAGCCGTGGATCATATTTTGGCGGCTTTTCCTGACCGCCCGCATGTGTTTAATCTGGGCCACGGCATTGTGCCCGATGCGCCTATCGCGCATGTGGAACAATTGATCAGGCGTGTTCGCGGTTAAGCGAGGTGCAAGATGATAGGATTTTTGGGAGTCACTATGCTGTGGGTTAAGGCAGGACATATTATTTTCGCCATTTTCTTGATGGCGGGATTGTTCATGATGCCGCGTTTCTTTGTCTATCATCATCAATGTGCGGTGGGGTCGGATGAAGACCGTAAATGGATAGAACGCGAAGATCGTTTACGCCGGATCATCTTAAATCCGTCCCTGGTTATCATTTGGGTGTTGGGGTTGATGCTGGCCGTCAATGGCGGTTTTTTTTCACAAGGATGGTTCCACGGAAAATTTTTGCTGTTGATCCTGTTGTCCGGCTATCATGGTTGGACGATCAGCTACTGCAAGAAATTGGCCAAAGGCTTGCGCCCCATGACGGAAAAGCGTTTGCGATTGGTCAATGAAATTCCTGGTGTTTTGGCGGCGATGATTGTGATTTTGGCTGTCGTGCGTCCGGGTTTTTAAACTTAGCACATCCTAATTTTCGCCCGATAATATCCAAAGGGTCGTCACGTCTGACGGCCCTTTTTCATGGGGTTGCTTCCTGCAATTTCTTGACGCTTTCCCGCATTTCGCGTAAAAGCATGTCACACCCGTTTCTTCGGGGACGGCGCATATTTGGCGCCGACACTATCAAAGCGATCCATGGCGGGCATAAATTGCAGCTGTGGATTGGTGAAACAGTCTTCCCCAGACTGGATAGGCACCGACCGGTGCGGCCTTATTTCCCAGATATATTCATGATTTGGATATCCCATGCATCTTAAAGAACTTAAACGTAAGTCGCCTGCTCAACTGGTCGAAATGGCCGAAGAATTGGGCGTTGAAAGCGCGTCGACGCTGCGTAAGCAGGATCTTATGTTTTCCATCCTCAAGGAATTGGCCGAAGAGGGTGAAGAAATTATCGGTTCGGGCACCATTGAAGTGTTGCCGGACAGCTTTGGCTTTTTGCGCAGCCCCGAGGCCAATTATCTGGCTGGTCCCGATGATATTTACGTGTCCCCCAATCAGGTCCGCAAATATGGCCTGCGCACCGGCGACACGGTCGAAGGCGAAATTCGCGCCCCCAAGGATGGCGAGCGTTATTTCGCGCTGACCAAGCTGATCAGCGTGAACTTCGACAGCCCCGAGGTTGTTCGCCACCGCGTGAATTTTGACAATCTCACGCCGCTATATCCGAACCAAAAATTGTCGTTGGATACGCTGGATGCGGCCAGCAAGGACAAGTCGGCCCGTGTGATCGATTTGGTCAGCCCGCAAGGCAAGGGCCAACGTGCCCTGATTGTCGCGCCGCCGCGCACGGGTAAGACCGTATTGTTGCAAAATATTGCCAAGGCGATCACCGACAATCACCCCGAAGTTTATTTGATCGTCCTGTTGATCGACGAACGCCCCGAAGAAGTCACGGACATGCAGCGCAGCGTGAACGGCGAAGTGGTGTCGTCAACCTTTGATGAACCCGCGACCCGCCACGTGCAGGTGGCCGAAATGGTCATCGAAAAGGCCAAGCGTTTGGTGGAACATAAAAAGGATGTGGTCATCCTGCTGGACTCCATCACCCGTCTGGGCCGCGCTTATAACACCGTTGTTCCGTCATCGGGCAAGGTGCTGACGGGTGGTGTGGATGCCAACGCCCTTCAACGCCCCAAGCGCTTCTTTGGTGCGGCGCGTAACATAGAAGAGGGTGGTTCGCTGTCGATTATCGCCACGGCCCTGATCGATACGGGCAGCCGTATGGACGAAGTGATCTTCGAAGAATTTAAGGGCACCGGTAACAGCGAAATCGTTCTGGACCGCAAGGTTGCGGACAAGCGCATCTTCCCTGCCTTGGATGTTGGCAAGTCCGGCACCCGTAAGGAAGAATTGCTGGTCGAGAAGAACAAGCTGTCCAAGATGTGGGTGCTGCGCCGCATCCTCATGCAAATGGGCACGGTCGACGCGATGGAATTCTTGCTCGACAAGATTAAGGACAGCAAAACCAACGAAGATTTCTTTGATTCTATGAATCAATAATCTTGGCAGGCTAATGGAAAATGAGGCTGGTCCTGAACATTCAGGGCTGGCCTTTTTTCTTGGCCTTCCCATTTAGGGTGGATGACACGCCTGAACCTAACCCGACCCGCGGTCGGCTGTGCAGATTATCCTGCTTTGGCCGAGCGGTTGAAATTTCTGAGCAATGATGCGGGGGAGATTGCCATTCCCACCCGCAATCGGCCCAAACAAGCCGAGCAGTTGATTGGCGGCGGCCTATATTTCATCATCAAACATATGCTGATGGGCAGGGTGGAGATATTGCGCTTTGACGACCGCCCCGACGGACGGATCGACATTGTCTGTCGTTTGCCGCTTCAGCGCGTCCGTGCGACGCCAAAAAGGGCGCATCAGGGTTGGCGATACCTGTCGGCGTGTGATGCGCCTCCTGTGATCGCTGAGGGCGATATGGGCGATGAATTCCCACCCCAATTGCTTAAGGAATTATCGGCCCTGATGCTGATTTAGGTTAATATGGTTTTTACGGCCATCCATTGTTCCACGCGAAACAATGGATGGCAGTTTTTACGATGGGGCAGGGACCGCTTGCCAGCACCTGTCACGACGGCCGTTAAGCCTGTGTCTGGCTCGCCAACATAGCGGCCATTTTTTCCCACACTTTGTTGATCGCTTTCAGCGGGCGCACCATGACCTTGAAATCGTCGATCAGGCCGTCGTCGTTCCAGCGAATAATATCGACGCCATTGATGTGTATGTCGTCAACTTTGCAGCTAAACTCGAGCATCGCCTGCTGCCCATCCACCAATTCGCGGACATATCGAAAATCATCGCCGCCCAGAACATGGCTGGCAGCGAACAAATAAGCGAAGACTTTGTCTTTGCCTATTTGCGGGCTGTGGACGACCGGTGAATGAAAAACCGCATCCTCAGCCAACATGGCTTTCAGGGCAGCGGGATCGCTACCCTGAGACATGAAGTCATGCCATGCGGTGATACCCGCCGAGGCGCTCACCCCAGATGATCCGCAAAGAAGGTACGGGTGCGTTCGTCGGCCAATTGGGCGCCTGCTTCATCACGGCGGTGGCCCATGGTAGCGGCAAAGCCATGATCCAGACCCTGATAGTCGTGAAGGGTCACTTTGCTATTGCCGTCCAACGCTTCGTGAATCTGCTTTTGTGCGGCATGGTCGACGAAATGATCTTCGGTCGGAATGTGCAGCATTAGCGGGTTGGCGATGGCATGGGATTCATCCAGCATGGTGTTGATCATCACGCCATAATAGCCAACCGAGGCATCAATGTCGGTGCGGGTCGCGGCCATATAAGCGAGGCGCCCACCCAGACAGAAACCGACGCAGCCAATCTTTTCCGCACCTTCGCTACGCAGCCAGCGGATGCTGGCTTCCAAATCCCTGACGCCGGCGTCGGCATCATATTGACCGAAATATCCCAAGGCTGTTTGAAATTCCGATTCAATGTCGGGGTTCAGTTCAACGCCCGGTGCAAAGCGCCAGAAAATATCTGGGGCCACCGCCAAATATCCCAGTGCAGCCCAGTCATCGACTTTTTTGCGGATACCGCCGTTCACACCGAAAATTTCTGGAATGACGATGATGGCTCCTTTGACGTCGCCAGCGGGGCGCGCCGCATAGGCGGGAATCTGTCCTTCGTCATTCAGGGCCTGAATTACTACATTGGTCGCCGACATTGAGCGTCTCTCCTGACTCTTGCTTATTACCGTTTAAAAAGCGAAGTTAGCGGTGGTTGCCTACAGGCTCAAGTCTGGGAGGAGAGTAAGATGAAATTCCATATCGAGATTGACTGCACCCCCGAAGAGGTCCGGCGCTTTATGGGCTTGCCGGACATGGCATCTGTGCATGAAAGCTATCAAAGCCAAATGAAGGATATGATGGGCAAAGGCATAACACCGGACATGGTGGAAACTATGGTGAAAAGCTGGTCGCCATTGGGACAAAATGGTTTGGATTTGCTGCGTTCTGTCATGTCTCCCTTCGCCGAGGGGAAAGAAGGCGGGGCAAAGGATAAGACGCAGCGGCCCGATCGAAAGAGTTGAATTAGGATTTTATGAACGAGACTATTTTTGCATTATCCAGTGGCATGCCACCGGCGGCCATTGCGGTAATACGGATTAGCGGACCATCAGCGGGCGTTGCTTTACAAGCTTTGGCTGGACGTATGCCAAAGCCCCGTCAGGCGTCTTTGGCGCTTTTGAAGGATCAAGATGGTCAGGCCTTGGATCATGCACTGATCCTGTGGTTCCCAGGTCCTGCGACCGCAACTGGCGAAGATTTGGCAGAACTTCATCTTCATGGTGGCCGCGCGGTTGTGGCGGCTGTTGAACGGCGTTTGGAGGAAATGGATGGGCTGAGGCCTGCACTGGCAGGCGAATTTACGCGTCGTTCTTTCATGAATGGCCGCATCGATTTGGCAGAGGCGGAGGGGCTGGCGGATCTGTTATCCGCTGAGACGGAGAGCCAAAGGGTGCAAGCGTTGGCGATGGCAAGCGGGCATATATCTCGCGCGGTCGAACAGTGGCAGGACAGGCTGTTGATGCTGATGGCCTATGCCGAAGCGGAGTTGAATTTTTCGGACGAAGACGATGTTGATGGTGGTGACATTGTCTCGACTAAGATCGTCCATGGTATGAAGGATCTGGCTTCTGAATGGAATGCTTGGCTGTCGCGACCTGTCGCGGAGATTATCTCCGAAGGTTTATCGGTGGTCATAGCAGGACCACCCAATGCCGGAAAATCGACATTGATCAATGCTTTGGCGCAGCGTGAACTGGCGATTGTATCGCCAATCGCAGGCACCACGCGGGACGTTGTGGAAACCACTTTGTCACTGGGCGGTATTGCGATGCGCTTTTCGGATACGGCGGGAATCCGTGCTGAGGCCGCAGATGCGATTGAGACCATCGGTATTGACCGTGCAAAGGCAGCGGTGGAGCGTGCCGATATTTTGCTGTGGCTTGGGGACGGTGGAGACGCACCAGCCCACGACCAATTGGTGCGCGTTGCGGCGCAATCGGATCGGCGCAGCAAGCAGGAAAATTGGAGCGAGATAGAAGCCCAAGCGGACATTGTGATTTCAGCAGCGACGGGTGAGGGGCTGGAGATGCTGCATGACCATATCGTCGCACTCGCCCGCAATATATTGCCCAACGAAGGGGAGGCGTCCCTTCGGCGGCGGCAACGAGCGGCATTGCTTCAAGCGCGGCAATGGTTGCAAGTACCCAGCGATAGTCGCGAGTCCAATGACCTGATTTTGCTTGCGGAGCGCCTGAGACTTGCATCGGTCAGCCTCAGCGAATTGACGGGCGGAAATGGTGTCGAAGCGATGCTGGATGCATTATTTGGTCGCTTTTGTATCGGAAAATGAAGCATCAGTTGCCGTGATGTTCCACGTGAAACATCGCGGCAGTAGACCAATGGGTCGACATCGGATATGGGCGATGTTGAGATGAACAAACCCCAAAATTATGATGTGATCGTCGTTGGCGGTGGTCACGCCGGAACCGAAGCTGCCGCCGCCGCTGCCCGCTTGGGTGTGCGCGTTGCGTTGGTCAGCTTTGACCCCCAGGTCATTGGTGCCATGTCTTGCAACCCTGCAATCGGAGGGCTTGGCAAAGGGCATTTGGTCAGGGAAATCGATGCGCTTGATGGCATGATGGCGCGGGCTTCCGATGACGCGGCTATACATTATCGGATGCTCAATGCGTCCAAGGGAGCGGCGGTTCAAGGACCACGTATCCAAGCCGATCGCAGTCTGTATCGCGATAGCATCCAGCGACAGCTCGCAGCCTATAGCAATTTGGATATCGTGGCTGGTGAAGCGGCGGCGCTTCACTTGGATGAGACTGACCAGATTGTTGAGGGAATTATTCTGGCCGACGGGCGTAGCTTGCTAGCGCCCAACGTCATTCTGGCAACTGGTACTTTCTTGGGCGCGCGTATGTTCCGAGGGGAGGAGCAGCATGATGGCGGCCGTGTTAATGAAGCAAGCTCGCATCGTTTGGCTGAGCAACTACGGGAAAAAAATCTGCCGATGGCACGGCTGAAAACGGGCACGCCACCACGTCTGGATGGGCGAACCATCGATTGGGCGCGGCTGGAGGTTCAGCCATCGGACGGCGAGCACTGGACATGTTCCACGTGGAACAGTGAGCGGACGGTTCCGCAAATTTTCTGCGCAATAACCCGTACCAACCCACGCTCCCACCAGATTATCCGCGATAATTTGCATCGGTCGCCCTTATTCACGGGAGCGATTGGCGCAAAAGGGCCGCGCTATTGTCCGTCATTGGAAGATAAGATTCATCGCTTCGCGGATAGGGACAGCCATCAAATATTCTTGGAGCCAGAGGGGCTGGATACACATCTTGTTTATCCCAATGGCGTATCGACATCGTTGCCCCATGAGGTTCAGGTTGAACTTTTGCGGACGATGGAGGGGTTAGAAAAGGTTGATATTGTGGTGGCGGGTTACGCTGTCGAATATGACCATATTGATCCGCGCGCCCTCGATCGGACGTTGCAACTTCGTGCCATTGATGGGCTTTATTGTGCGGGCCAGATTAACGGAACCACTGGATATGAAGAAGCGGCCGCGCAAGGTTTGATCGCCGGAACAAATGCTGCCTTGCGAGCCATGGGTCGGAGTCCTTTTGTTCTTGACCGCTCCATCAGCTATATTGGTGTCATGATCGACGATCTGGTCTTGCAAGGGGTGACCGAACCTTATCGCATGTTGACGGCCAGAGCCGAATATCGTTTGCGTTTGCGTGCCGACAATGCGGCCACCCGATTGACCAATATCGGCATTGCCGTGGGCTTGGTTGGACCGGAGATTGCGTCGGTGCATCAGGCCCGCCAAGCGCAGCGGGCTGCTATTATTCGCTTATTAGAGGTGCCCGTTTCGACGGCGGATTATCGCACCTTGAATCTGACACTTCCGGCAGACGGAGTTGTTCGCAAGCGAGTCGAGCTTTTGCGGTTTCCGAATATGACGATGGACATGCTTGTTCAAATTGCGCCGGAGTTGGCGGAGATGGATAAGTTTCTGTTGGCGGAGGCAATAGAGGATGCGCATTACGCACCCTATATTGCGCGGCAGGAAGCCGAGCTGCGTTCACTGGCCGCCAATGAAGCTGTGATGTTGGATGCCGCAATGGATTATAATGAAATCGGGGGCTTATCTCGCGAGATGGTAGAGCGTTTGACAATGGCCAAGCCAGAGACATTGGGGCAGGCGGCCCGTATCGAAGGGGTCACGCCAGCGGCGTTGACAGCGATTATGGTCCACAGCAAGCGTCGTGCAGCATGACTGACATTTTAGGCAGCGAGGAATCTGCGCAGCAATGGTTTCGGGATCGATTTGCGCTGGCGCCGGAGCGCTGGGGCCAGTTGGAAGAATATGGGCGGCTGCTGACCGAAGAGAATGAACGGCAAAATTTGGTCGCTGCGTCAACGCTGCCCAATTTATGGGTGCGACATTTGGCGGATAGTGCTCAATTGCTGAATCATGTGAACGGGCCGATCCATTCTTGGATGGACTTGGGAAGTGGCGCTGGCTTGCCAGGCCTCGTCATTGCTATTTTGAGTGATGCACCAGTCTATTTGGTTGAGTCCCGTAAGCTGCGCTGCCAGTTTTTACGGGATGTCGCTGAAAAGCTGAATCTGCCCAACGTTCATGTTATGGAATCACGGCTAGAGCTAGTTCCATCACAGCCGATCTCGGTCATTAGTGCTCGTGCTTTCGCGCCGTTGGACAAGTTGATGGGTCTGGCGCGCCGTTTTGCTACGGAAGAGACCGTCTGGTTGTTGCCAAAAGGGCGAAATGCCCAAATCGAGCTAGCCACAATGCCGCAACGCTGGCAGACTATGTTTCACGTGGAACAAAGCCTAACGGACGCTGACAGCCGGATATTAGTGGGACGGGGGCAGTTTCCGACAACGAAGCGAGAAAAGAAATGATACGCATCGCTGTAGCGAACCAAAAAGGCGGGGTAGGGAAGACAACGACGGCGATCAACCTAGCCACAGCCTTGGCTGCCACGGGCTGGCGGACGTTGATTATCGATCTGGACCCGCAAGGAAATGCCTCAACGGGATTGGGCATTACCAAAGCCCAGCGCGAATTGACCAGCTATGAATTGCTTCGCCGTGAAGTTAGCTTGAGCGAAGCCTTTGTTCGCACCGCTGTTCCGCGTCTCGATATCATTCCGGCGACCGTTGACTTGTCTGGTGCAGAGATTGAGTTGGTTGAATTTGGTGACCGTCTTCACCGTTTGCAACAGGCGTTAACCGAAGCAGATTCTGCACAATGGGACATATGTTTGATCGACTGCCCGCCATCCTTGGGTATGTTAACACTGAACGCATTGATCGCGGCAGAGGCATTGGTCGTCCCACTGCAATGTGAATTTTTTGCGCTGGAAGGGCTGAGCCAGTTGCTGACCACCGTGGAACGGGTACGGGCGCGGTTTAACCCAGAATTGACGATTTTGGGTGTCGCGTTGACGATGTTTGATCGCCGCAATCGATTGACCGATCAAGTAGCGGACGATGTTAGGGAATGTTTGGGCCCTGTGGTGTTCGAAACGGTTATTCCCCGTAATGTGCGCTTGTCAGAAGCCCCTAGTCACGGCCTGCCCGCGCTAATTTATGATCATCGTTGCCCCGGCTCGGCGGCCTATATTGCATTGGCGCGTGAACTGATTGATCGCCTTCCCAGCTTAAGTGAGGCTGCATGATGTCTGACACGGAAAAGAACACAGCATCCGTTGTTCCACGTAAGCGCCCATCGGGTTTGGGACGTGGGCTGAGCGCCTTGTTTGGCGACGCTGCGGTGGAATCCCCGGTACAGCCTGTCTCCACCCCGCAAGTGAGTACGGGATATGTCGAACGGCCCGCCACTGCTGAAAATAATAGAGCGACGGGGGATAGTGTTCAGCATGTTCCGGTGAATGCTATTCATCCATTACCCGGTCAGCCCCGCCGAAAATTTGATGAAACCGCCATTTCTGAATTGGCTGAGTCTATCAAACTGCGTGGTGTCCTCCAGCCGATTATCGTGCGGCGTTCACCGGATGGCGATGGGTATCAGTTGGTGGCCGGTGAACGGCGTTGGCGGGCATCGCAAAGTGCGGGCTTGGACCATGTACCTGCATTGGTTCGCGATCTTGACGATGCGGCGACCTATGAAATTGCGTTGGTTGAAAATATTCAACGCCAAGATTTAAATGCCATCGAAGAAGCCAGTGCTTACCGTAAGCTGATCGAGGATTTCGGTCATAATCAAGAAGCGCTGGCGCGATTGGTGGGGAAATCACGCAGTCATGTCGCTAATTTGATGCGCTTGTTGGACTTGCCAGATTCGGTTCAAACATTGGTAGGCGACGGCGCATTGGCCATGGGCCATGCACGCGCGCTCATTGGTGTTGAATCCGCGGCTGATATTGCCCAGCGTGTGGTCAAAGAGGGGCTGTCTGTTCGGGCCGTTGAAACATTGGTTCGTGAAGGCAAAGGTGCGTCCACGACCAAGGCCCCGCGTGCCGAAACTATTCCAGCGGAACGGGACGCCGATATTCAGGCTGTAGAATGCCATTTGTCGGAGTTGCTGGGCATTGCGGCGAGCATTCAATATTTTGGTGACGGCAAAGGTGCCCTGACCTTAAAATTTGGGACACTGGATCAACTGGATATGATTTGTCAGCGATTGTCTGGGGAATCGATCTAAGTTTCGGGCGTTCAGCAGTAGAATATATAAAAAGGGGGCAGAGCATCACAGCACTGCCCCCTTTTTGTTTCACGCGAAGCGCTGATTAATAGCGTTCAAGCTGAACCGGCAAAGATTTATATCCATGCACAAAGCAAGCATGAACCCGTACAGGTTCACCCACAACATGGGCACGCAGGCGCAGGCGCTGCATTTCGGAAATCAGCGTGGTTAGTTGAAGTTCGGCAATACGCGCGCCCACACAGCGGTGAATGCCATAGCCAAAGGCCAAGTGACGGCGTGCATTATGGCGATCGACGATGATCTTATCGCCTTCGGGAAAAATACTCTCATCCCGATTGCCAGAGGCGTACCACAAAGCCAATTTGTCGCGTTTGCGAATTTGGTGACCGAAGAGCTCGACATCTTCGGTTGCAGTGCGGCGCATATGGGCCAATGGGGTTTGCCAACGAATGATTTCGTGCATGGCATTAACCGCCAGATCGGGTGCGTGATTTTCCTCTAATTTACGGCGTTCGTCAGGGAATTGGTCCAAGCCATAGACAAAGGCCGACATGCTGTTGCGCGTGGTGTCATTGCCGCCCACAATCAACAAGGTCAGATTGCCCATAAATTCTTGTTCGCTCATATGCTTCATCGCGTCCGAGCGTAACATCATGGAAATCAGGTCATGTTCGCCTGGCTTTTGAATCTTTTCTTCCCATAACTGGCGAAAGGCCGCGCCCATTTCAAAGGCCTGAAGAAGGCGCGCATGACGTTCTTCGTCGCTATGCATCGTTTCCACATCGCCCAAAGCGTCCGACCAGTTGGTGAGATTATGGCGCGTTTCCCATGGAAAATCGAACAAGATGGCCAACATCTGTGTGGCCAATTCTTTGGAAACAAGTTCGACCCAATCGAAGGTTTCGCCCAAGGGCAGAGATTCCAGCAACTCGCGTGTTCGCATCAATGTGTTGCTACGCAGGCGTTCAATTTCTGCTGGGCCAAATGCTGGTGCCACGGTGCGGCGCTGGGCGCTATGTTGCGGCGGGTCCATCGCAATGAACATGGGCATGGCGATATCGCCTTCCTTCATATGTTCAATGCCATCGCCAGCCACCGTAATGCCGCCATATTCCCAAGAGGATGAGAAGATTTTTGGCAAAGCTTCGACATGCTGAATCGGTTGATAGGTTGTGACGGACCAATAAGGCCCAAATTTTGATTCAGGCGTGTAGTGAATGGGGCTGTTGGCGCGTAGATGCGCCATAGGTTCTTGCCAGCGATCCTCGCTCCACAATTCGGCTCTACTGACGTCAAGGGGATCTAGAACGGGGGATTCTACACGATATTGGGTCGCCATAGGGGCACTCCTCTCCTTTGCCGTCTTGTGCGGCCGATAGGTTTTAGAATGCCACTATTTACAATTTTGTCAACGGCGCTCGCAATGGAATATAAATTGTCATGAATAGCAGGGAAATCAGCGGGATACAGCCCGCCAAAACCGCCAATCCCCGCTTCCCAGCACCCCACGACGGAACAAGCGGACAGACAAGTTGATCATCACGCCAATCCAGATCATTTGCCACATAAGGGCGAGTCCATGGACCCATAAATTGCTGTCCACCGCTGCGCGCCCCAGCATGGCATAGGGTGTGGTAAAGGGGATAATCTGGGCCAACAGACCCATATGTCCGTCCATGCCGCCAGCCACGCTGGATGCGGCCAACATAAAGGCCATCATTTGCAAAATGACGAGTGGAAAGCTGAGCATCTGGACCTCGCGGGGGGAGGAGGCGAGGCCGCCCATGCCCAGAAATAGCGATCCGTAGAGCAAGAAGGTGCATATGGTATAAGCCATAGCCAAGAGGGAATAGACCGCCCAGCCAACCGCTGGTGCGACATTTTGTGTCAAAGAGTGTTCATGTGTCAGTGGGGCTTGCAGCGCGGCGCCTTGCAATGCTGCGCCGTCGCCGCTGAGGATCTGGGAAAAGGCAAAGGCCGTGCCGCCCAAACTGCCTAGCAACCCCCAAAAGACAACAAAGATGACCCCAACCCCCATCATCGCCAATAATTTTCCCAGAAACACGCTTTCCAGCGGAACTGCGGCGGCCAAAATTTCGATGACTTTATTGGCCTTTTCTTCGGCGATGCCGCTGGTGGCTTGGGACACAATGAGCAGCGTCAGCATGAAAATGGCCGTGATGCTGAGCATGGCGATCATTTTCGCACTATTGAAATCATGCCCATTTTTGGCAGAGGCTGGAAAGGGGACAACGCGCAATTCTGCCGTGGGTGTTTTTACTGCCCCTAGGCCGCGTTCCAGCACCGCTTGTCGGGCCAGCAACCGCAGATATTCACCAGAACGCGAATCCCTGCGGCGATCGAGAATCTGGGGCTTGTCCAAACTGCCATACAGCATGGCAGTGCGCTCACGGCCAGATTGGTTGAATATGGCATCATAATTCGGCTGAGCGGAGGGGGGAACCCGATATTCGATGCGGAGCGGCTGCGAATCTGCTGCCATATTGGCGCGCAGCAGATCGTCTGATCGCTTGGCCAACATCAACTCTTGATGCGGCAAGACCACTGCCAGCATCTCCTTGTTGCGTTCGGCTTGCATGATGCTGGAACTGCCAAGAGTGGAAAATAAGCCCAATCCCATGAAGAATAAGGGCGCGAGCAGGAAAAGAAGGAAGCTGGGCGTGGCAACAATGGCCATGAAGTCGCGCCGCGCCACGGTAATGCTGTTCCAGAAAAACATCTTCATGCGCGAAGATTCCCATCATCAGTTTCGGCTTGTTGGACAATATGCACAAAGGCTTCATGCAGCGCAGGGTGATCGATCGACAGTCCGGCTATGCCAAAGGGCGTGGCCAATAATCGGGTAAGCAGTGGCTCAATATCGGCTTCTGCCATGGTAAAATGCCAGCGGTCGGAGCGCCATATGGCACCTTGTGGTAACAGCGCCTCTTGTTCCGCCAGCCTGTCCTTCATGCGGGGGGCATAGCTGAGCTGCATGGGCAGCAAAGCGCGGGCCTGATCCACGCTGCCCTGAAAACGGAGGCGCGACTTGGCGATAATGCTGATTTGGTCGCACAAACGCTCGGCATGGGCCATGACATGGGTGGAAAATAAGATCGTCGCGCCGCGTTGCTGTTCGCGCAAGACCAAGGATTCCAGCCGGCCTTGGTTGATGGGGTCCAGACCCGAAAAAGGCTCGTCCAGCACGATCAATTCCGGCTGGTGGACAATCGCCCCTAGCAATTGCACCATTTGCGCCATGCCTTTGGACATGTTTTTGATTTTCAGATCAATGGCGTGATCCAGCCCTACCTCGTCCATCAAAGCGGCACCGCGTCGGCGACCTTCCTTCCATGGCAAACCGCGCAGGGCGCCTAGAAAGCCAATGATATCGCGCGCCTTCATATTGGCATACAGGCCTCGCTCCTCCGGCAAATAGCCAACCGCATGGCGCACGGACGCTGGATTCTGGCCGCCCAACAGGGTGGATGATCCCTGATCTGGGTCAATGATACCCAAGGTCATGCGAATGCTGGTGGTTTTACCCGCACCATTGGGGCCAAGCAGGCCGTAAATACTGCCGCGTGGAACTTGCAGGCTGAAATCATCAACCACCGTTTTGCCATTGAATATTTTCGTCAAACCGCTGGTTTCGATACTGAAATCCTGCAATGCCATGCTCTCGCCCTAAATGGTTCTGACGTCGGTAACGATCAGTTGCGGGTACTGGCGGATTACCAGTTTCATGACGGCAAATATGGCACAGCCGCAAAGCTGCTGTATAGGACGAAGATCATGTCGACTTCATCCCAAACCATCATGACGCCTTCGCTCGAGAGCCGTCTAGAAAGCGCAGCGCGTGACCTCGGCTTTGTCGCCTTTGGGATAGCCGATGCGGATGCTGCGCCGCATACGGTCAAACGCTTGGCGCAATGGCTGGCTGATGGTTGCCATGGCGACATGATCTGGATGGAAAGCCGAGCGGAACAACGCGGTTCGCCCAAGGGACTATGGCCCGATGTGCAATCGGTCATCAGTCTGGGCATGAGCTATGCGCCCACTGAGGACCCTATGGCATTGGCGCAACATGCGGATATTGGGCGTATTTCTGTTTATGCGCAGGGCGCCGACTATCATGACATTGTCAAAAAGGCGCTGAAAGCCTTGGCGCGCTGGATGGTGACGGAGATTCCCGATCTGCAACTCAAGCTGTTTGTCGATACCGCGCCCGTCATGGAAAAACCGTTGGCCGAGGCGGCGGGTTTGGGATGGCAAGGCAAGCATAGCAATTTGGTCAGCCGAGACCATGGCAGTTGGCTGTTTTTGGGGGCGATTTATGTCAGTGTGGCGCTGAAGCCCTCTGTGGCCGGGCGCGACCGCTGCGGCAGCTGTGATGCGTGTCAGCGCATTTGCCCAACCAACGCCTTTCCCGCGCCTTATCAGGTCGATGCACGGCGCTGTATTTCCTATCTGACCATCGAACATGACGGCCCGATTCCTGAAGAATTGCGCCAAGGCATTGGCAATCATATTTATGGCTGTGACGACTGCCTGAGTGTGTGCCCGTGGAATAAATTTGCCCAAAGCGCCCATCGGCACCGTGCCTTTTTGCCGCGCGCCGAATTAAGTGCGCCGGAATTGGGTGATATTTTACCCTTGGATGACCCAAGCTTTCGCCAGATTTTCGCCGGATCACCGATTAAGCGCATTGGCCGCAATCGCATGGTGCGCAATGCGGCCATCGCGGCCGGAAACAGCGGGAATAATAGCTATATCCCGATTTTGACGCAATTATGCGGCGATGAATCGGCGATGGTCGCGGACGCCGCGACATGGGCCTTGGCGCAATTGCGGCGTCGTTAAGTCGTTAGGCGGCCGCCTGCGCCGGTTCAGCGCCGCTGAAGCGATTGGGCGCAGCGATTGATATCGGCATCGCGGCCATCGGGGCTGCGGGCATCGACATGAGTTGCCACGGGGGCGGCACCATTGCTGGGGGGATAGATATAGACATCCATCACGCAGGCCGCGCCAACAAATTGCATTTTCCGGCCTGCGCCTTCTGTTACGTCCAAACGGGGGCGTCCCATGGATCGGCTGAGGGCATCGGCGCTTTGACCAATCAGCATATTATGCTGGACGGGGCGTACCACGGGCACTGGGGTGGGCGTGGTCACCACTGGGCGCGGCGGAATTTTCCCCGTGTGGCCGCCCGAACGGGGAATCGCGGGGCCAGCACAGCCCGCCAGAATCACGGATAGCAAGGCAAGGGACAGGCTGGTCCGGATGGTGGGACGGTTCATAATCATGCCTCGTGACGCAGGTGGAAGAGATGGGTTGCCATAGCCGCGCTCATCAGCGGGGCCAAGAAGTTGACGACAGGAATAGAGAGGCTTGCGGCAGATAACAGACCAAGCCCCCACCGTGCTGGCGCAGCCAAGGGTTTCGCATGGGGGTGGCGTGCGCGCACCATGGCTTCCAAATCATGGCCCAGCAGCCATGCGTTGACCAGCAAGACCAGAATCGGTGTTCCTACGCCCGTTGGTAATAAAATCAGATAAGCGGGCAGGGCGATAATATTGACCCCCAAGAATCGCCCCGCAGACCGCAAACCCAATATTATGCTGCGCCGATAGCCCACCGGAACGGCAGTCATGCGGGCGGCGGGGTAATGGCGGTCCTCGACATCTTCGACAATTTGGTCGGTAAACAGGCCGATGACAAAAATGGCGATACCGCGAAACAGCAGCCACATGACGAATATCGCCGCCAAGACCATCAGTATCTCGGCCATATTTTGGGTGTTATGATCCAATAATCCGCTATGCAGCGTCAATTGCCGGAGGCCCCAAAAGAGCATCGCCCCTACCATCACAAGGATTAACATGGTCAGCGCGATGCTGCGTAACAATAAGCGAACAATATGCGGGCGCGGCAAATCGCGCAGCGCCAGCAACAGAGCTTTAAGAACAGGGACCATCCCCAAGAAATGAATCGATAAAGCTCGCTGGTCAAGCGCGGCGCTTGCGTAACGGACAGGCGGCCATTATGGGCTGGGGGCAAGAACTCCCCCATATTCCCATATATAGGATACCATATGTCTGCGTCCGCCCGTTTTGACGTCTTGGCGATAGGCAATGCGATTGTCGATGTGATCGCCCGCGCCAGCGATGAAGTCATTGAATCCGAAGGTTTGCTCAAGGGCGGTATGCGCCTGATTGATGCGGACGAAGCCGATCGCCTTTATGGCTTGATGGGCCCTGCCATTGAAATGTCGGGCGGATCGGCGGCCAATACTTTGGCAGGCATGGCGGCATTGGGCCGCAAGACCGCCTTTATTGGCCAAGTTGCCCAAGACCAATTGGGCGAGGTGTTCACCCATGATCTGCGCGCTTTGGGTGTTTCTTATGAAACACCCGCCTTGAGCGAAGGCGCGCCAACCGCGCGTTGCTTGATTCTGGTGACGCCGGATGGCCAGCGCACGATGAACACCTTCTTGGGTGCCAGCCATTTGCTGGACCAAGCGATGATTAAGGAAGAATGGATCGCAGACGCCGCCATATTATATCTGGAAGGCTATTTGTGGGATCCCCCACTGTCGCGTGCCGCGATGCGCCGTGCCATTGATGTGTCGCGTTCCGCAGGCCGCAAAGTGGCCTTCACCTTGTCCGACGCCTTTATCATCGACCGTCATGGCGATGATTTGCGCGGCCTGATCCGCGAAGGGCTGTTTGACATTTTGTTCGCCAATGAAGTCGAAATCTGCGCCTTGGCTGGCAGCGATGATTTTGACGCAGCGGTGGCGTCGGTGGCGGGCCAAGTGCCGTTGCTGGTGGTCACACGCGGCGAAAAGGGCGCGATTGCGGTGGTCAATGGCACCGAGGATATCAGCGTGGTAGCCGAAGCCATTGACGATGTGGTCGACACCACGGGTGCGGGCGATTTGTTCGCTGCCGGTTTCTTGTCGGGGCAAGCCGAAGGCCGTAGCATAGCGGATTGTTTGAAAATGGGTGCGATTTGCGCCCGTGAAATCATCGCGCAGGTCGGCCCGCGCGCCCAATGCGATTTGAAGGCAGAGGTTGCCGCCAAGCTGGCTTAAGCGGCCGCGTCAAAATATCGACATTCCCAAAAAAGGCCCTGTTCGACCAATCGAACAGGGCCTTTTTTATGCGTTTCCGGTGCATGATGACCGCGCGGATATTAGGTGGCAGTTTGACCGTTGGGTTGCTTTCGGAACAATTCGCGGTCTGCCGGACCAAAGCCGCGTGTCCAAATCAGCCATGCATAAATGGCAAGAATGATTGGAACGCCGATCAGCAATTCCGCCCATTCGGGCAATTTGGTCGCGCCCCAGCCCAGAATCGCGGCCCCAGCGGTCGCCCACACCAAGGCCCAGCGCAGGCTGTTGACCGGCGCATTCAGCAGGCGCGACAGCAAGCGTGATTTGACGACAGATGCGAAGCCCAGCGCCAGCATCAAGCCCAGCGCCACAGCGGCGGCATAAGTGATTTCGGGCAAATCGGCCCATTTGCAGGCCAATACCAACAAGATGCTGAAAAGGGCTTGAACGGCCAAGGTGCTGATGCTGACCAACAAATTTCGGATGCGGGCGATATAGACCAAGGCGGCTTCGCTGACGACGGCGGTGGCCGCGACCACTTCGGCGGCCAGCAAAAAGCCAAGCGCAGCGGCACCGACGACAAATTCTGGCCCTACCAGACCCATGATCGCTTGGCCCGGAATGCCCAAGGCGAGCGCGACGCCCGCTTGCGCCGCGATAATCCAAAAACCGACTTGGCTGACCTGCGCCGCGACCGCGCCCAAGCGGTTTTCAGCCAAATTGCGGGTGATGACCGGACCCAAAATCGGTTCAAAACTGGTTTTCAGCTTTTGCGGAAGCGACGCCACCTGCTGGGCCATATAATAAATGCCGCAGGTCGAGGTGGATGCAAATTGCCCCAGAATCAATAGGTCCAGACGGCGCGTGCCCCATTCAATGGCGTCCGCCGCCGCCAAAGGGGCGTTGCGGCGTGCCACTGCGATGAGGGTCGCCGGACGGGGGCGCCAGCCACGTGGACCGCCATAGTGGCGCACCATGGGCACCAAGGCCGTCAAAAAGGTGCAGATCATCGCTGCGGCATAGGACAGCATCAATCCATCGCGCACCGATACATACCAGAATCCGGCCGCCGCCCCGCTGATCACCCATGGTTCCACCACGGCGCGGGCGCGAACACTGGCGCCAATGTCATATTTATAGGCGCAGGCCGCCAAGGATATTTCGGTGCCCGCAATAAAGAACACCAAAAAGGCCAGCCAGCGGTCGACGCCGCCAATCTCAGCATTGGGGAACATCAGTTGCGGCACAAAAAACAACAAAGTGGATCCGATGGCCGACGCCAACAGGGCAACGAACATGCCGTCCCACACCACGGTGCGGTGATCGGCATTGGGCACGCTTAATTGTTCGGCCAAACCACGTTTCAGCCCCAAAGTCGCCAATTGCGCGACCAATTCGATGACCAGCACCGCAAAGGCAAAGCGCCCGACCGAGTCGGGGCCATACCAACGCCCTGCAAAATAGAGGAAGGGCATACGCGCGACCAAACGCAGCACAAATCCGAACACATTGGTCCGGCCGCCCTTGGCCAAGGTTGCTGTGTCGTTGTTGGTACGCGCAGCGTCATCAGCATGGCTTGTGGCATCGGTAGAGTCCATGATGCCAGAACCGCTGGGGTGCGCATGATCGGGATTGTTCGTCAAGCAAGCGGCCCTTCGTTCGCACCAACCCCGTAAAGGCTAGTCGATTTCGATGACATGGCAAGCTTTCTGGTCACGAAGCTGATGCTGCCCATGGGTTAGCGTCCCTCTGCTCGCAGCGGGCGATTCAGTAGGTCTTGAATGGCGTCGGCAACACTGATCTTGCCCGCCACCAAATCGGCCACGGCAGCGGTAATCGGCATATCAATGCCTTGGGCCTTGGCGGCGGCCGCGACCACAGGGGCACTGTGCGCGCCTTCGGCAATGGTGCGGCGGTCGGCCAGCAGGCTGTCGGCGCTGACCCCGCGTCCCAAGCCTTCACCCAGTGAAAAATTGCGCGAGTTGGACGAGGTGCAGGTCAGCACTAAATCGCCAAGGCCGGCCAGTCCTGCCAATGTTTCGGCCTGCGCGCCCCGCGTCATGCCAAAGCGAGTCATTTCGGCAAATCCCCGGCTGATCAATGCGGCGCGCGCGTTGAGGCCCAGTCCGGCCCCCTCGACGATACCGCACGCAATGGCCAAGATATTTTTAACTGCGCCTCCAATTTCGGCGCCCATCACGTCGGTGGAAATATAGGGGCGGAAATGCGGACGGGCGATGGCCTGTGCCAGCGCTTGCGCCAAATCGGCTTGTTCTGCGGCCAATGTCACAGCCGTGGGCAGGCCCGCTGCCACTTCATGGGCGAAGGTTGGCCCCGACAGCACTGCACAGGGGCGCTGCGGGAAAATATCCCGCGCAATATCGACTGGGAAAGCAAAACTGCCGGTTTCCATGCCCTTGCTGCACAATATCAACGGGGCGGGACTGTCTGGCAGCATGGCCAATGTAGAGCGCATGAACGGAACGGGAACGACGATCAGCAGCGCGTCCAAATCAACCATATCCGCCAAATTATCGATGGCGCTAAGCGATGGTGACAATTGGCTGTCTGGCAAAAACAGGGGGTTGCGATGGTCGGCGTTGATGGCGCTCACCACCTCTGTCTCGCGCGCCCATAAACGAACGGGGTCGCCCTCGGCGGCTAGCAATTGCGCCAAGGCGGTGCCCCATGCGCCGCCGCCCACCACACCAAAGCGAGAAAAATTCATACTCATGTTCATGCTTTGACTCCCGCGCCGCGTACGGTTTCGGCATTGGGGTCCAAGGGCCAGCGAGGACGCGCCGCGACGTCCAGTTCGTTGGTCAGGCCCTTGGCGAAACGCTCTGCGCCAGCCCATGCGATCATGGCGCCATTGTCGGTGCACAGCCACAAGGGCGGCGCGACAAAATCCTTGCCATATTCGGCAGCCAAGGCCGTCAAACCGGTTCGTATGGCTTGATTGGCCGCAACACCGCCCGCCACCACAAAGGCGGTGGCTTCAGGGCACGCGGCCAACGCCATGCGGCTGCGGTCGATCAGACAATCCACCACTGCTTGCTGAAAGGATGCCGCCAAATCTGCGGGGCTATGCTCCCCTGCGGCGACCGCGCGGGCGACGGCGCTTTTCAGTCCGGCAAAGGAAAAATGCGGTTCTTTGCTGCCCAGCAAGGGGCGGGGGAAGGGCACCGCCTTGGGGTTGCCGCCTTTGGCCAATGCTTCCACCGCTGGACCACCGGGATAGTCCAGCCCCAATAATTTGGCGGTTTTGTCAAAGGCTTCACCGGCCGCATCGTCAATGGTGGTTGCCAGACGGCGATAATCATCCACGCCGTTCACCAACAATAATTGGCAATGACCGCCCGACACCAGCAACAACAAATATGGAAAGGCCAGATTTTCATTGTCCAAACGGGGGCTGAGGGCATGACCTTCCAAATGATTGACCGCAATCAACGGCTTATTGGCGGCATGGGCCAAAGCTTTGCCCGTAACCAGCCCCACCATCACGCCGCCAATCAAGCCGGGGCCAGCGGTGGCGGCAATGGCGTCTACATCATCCAGCGTTAAACCTGCGTCGGCCAACACCCCTTGGACCAGCGGCGTCAGGCGGTCGACATGGGCGCGGGCGGCAATTTCCGGAACCACACCGCCAAAGGGGCGATGTTCTTCCTCTTGCCCCGCAACACGATGGGCTAAAATGCGTCGATTGCTGTCGACAAGTGCGGCTGCGGTTTCGTCGCAGCTTGATTCCAGGCCTAGGATAATAGTCATAATATAAGGCTTCCTTTACCCGCCCCTTTATCGAGAGAGCAAGTCACGCTAGCAGCATGGCATGATGCAATTGCCGAATCCCGAAAATCCGCTGCGTATTGGGACCCGCGCTTCCCCTTTGGCGATGGCTCAGGCCAATATGACGGTGGCGGCACTTATCGCAGCCCATGGATTGACGCCAGAGTCTTTGCAAATTGTGCCGATGACGGCAACGGGCGACCGGATTTTGGATCGCGCCTTGGCCGAGGTGGGCGGCAAAGCCTTGTGGACGCGGGAATTGGATTTCGCGCTGGACGGGCACCAGATTGATATTGCCGTGCACAGCCTGAAGGACGTCGAAACCGAACGCGATGCCCGCTTTGCCTTGGGTGCGATGCTGGAACGTGCCGATCCACGCGACCGTTTGGTTGTGCCAGCCGGTCAGACGGCGGCATCGATTCTAGATTTGTCGGCCGGAACACGTCTTGGCACCAGCAGCCCGCGCCGCGCCGCGCAGGTGCGCCGGATTCGCCCTGATATTCAAACCAAATTGCTGCGCGGCAATGTCGCCACCCGTTTGTCGCGTTTGGCAGAAGGAGATGTGGACGCCACCTTGCTGGCGGCTGCGGGGTTGGACCGTTTGGGTATGTATGGTGTCGGCCATGTACAAGAACGGCAGTTGCTGCTGCCTGCGGCGTCGCAGGGCGCGATTGGTATTGAATGCCGCTCGGACGACAGCGACACTTTGGCGTTGATCCATGCCATCAACCATCAACCCACTTATGCCGCCGTCGCTGCCGAGCGCGCCTTTTTGGCGGGGCTGGGCGGTGATTGCCGATCACCTGTGGCGGCGCACGCGCATTTTATGGACAATGGGGCGTTGTGGTTGGACGCCGAAATTTACGCCGCGGATGGTAGCGACTGCGTTGCCAACAGCACAGTGGTGCAAGATGAGAATAGCGCCAAGGATTTGGCACGGCAGATGTTGGACGCCGCATCGACTGATATTCGCGCGCTATTTGGGGGCTGACGTCATGGCCCCCATCTTGTCTGCGCCCTCCCTGCCTTTGCTGATCATCCGTCCGCAACCCGTCGCAGAGCAAAGCTGCCAGCGCGCTCAGGCTTTGGGACTGGATGCCCACAGCCTGCCATTATTTGCCGCACAGGCGATACGGTGGGCGGTGCCAGATATCGCGCCCTATGACGCATTATTGGTGACCAGCGCCCAAGCCATGCGCTTGGGCGGTGCTGGTTTGCAGCAATTGCTGCCGCTGCCTGTCTATGCGGTGGGTGCGGCGTCTGCCGATGCAGCGCGCGCCAAAGGTTTTCGCGTGGAACAAGTGGGCGACAGCGATGGTCAAACCTTGTTGGGCGAGATGCAGACCAAGGGAATTCGCACGATTCTATGGTTGAACGGGCGGGACCATAGCGTCTTGGATGGTGGATTGGCGCAATTGCACCGTCTGCCTTGCTATGCGGTGGACCGTATCGCGCCGCCGCCGCAATGGCATGATTTGGTGAAGAACGAGGCGGTGCTGATGGCCCATTCGACACGGGCTGCGGAATATCTGAATGATCTTGTCCCAAGCCCGCGTGATCACCTAACTTTGATCGCGATCAGCAGCAAAGTTGCGGCTGCCGCAGGGGCAGGATGGGGACAAATGCTCGTCGCTGATCATCCCACCGATGCGGCAATGTTGGCAGTGGCGGCGAAATTATGCCACAAGCAGCCCCATTAAGGTCGCTTGAAAGTCATGCATGTCCGTTGAACCTTTAGAAACACCAACTCCGCAAACCCCGCCGCCGCCGCGGGGCCTTTCCGCACGGACCGTCGCTTTTGGATCTTTGCTGATCTTGCTGCTCGGCGTCTTTGGCGGCGGTTGGGCGGTGAATTATTTGGTCAATGACGGCAAAATGCCCGATGTGACCAGCGATATTTTGGGCCAAACCCCTACGTCCGACACGGCTGCGCCCACACCGTCGATGGTGATGCCGGTGGCCAATGGTACGGCATCCCCCAATGATGAAGCCGCATTGGCTGCGCGGGTGAATGATTTAGAACATCGTCTGGCGCGTATCAGCTTGGAAGCACAATCGGCATCGGGCAATGCCACGCGTGCCGAAGGGTTGCTGGTGGCGTTTGCAGCGCGCCGTGCCCTCGATCGCGGATTGCCGCTGGGCTATTTGGACCCGCAATTGCGTCTGCGCTTTGGGGATGCCCAGCCGAATGCGGTCAAAACCATCATTGATGCGGCGCGTGACCCGATCACCATCGAGCAATTGCGCGGCGAGCTGGAGGCCTTGGTTCCCCAGTTGATGGGGCAGGTCGGCGGCAATAGCGAAAGCTTTTGGACGGCTGTACGCCGCGAATTTGGCGAATTGGCCATTTTGCGTAGCGCCAACAGCGTACCGACCAGCGGCAAAGAGCGGTTGGAACGCGCCCGTCGCTATCTGACGGCGGCGCAGGTTGATAAAGCCATTGCCGAAGTGGAAGCGATGCCGGGGGCCAAGGCGGCCAGCGAGTGGCTGATCGACGCCCGCCGCTATCATGAAGCGCGCCGTGCACTGGATTTGGTGGAAACGGCGGCGATTCTGGAACCACGCGAAAGTACCTCTGTGTCCGCTGCGGCAGCGGACGAAGGCACAGATCCCGCTGGGGCCGATGGCGTTTCTGCGCGGGCCGCAAGACCTTGAAGATCGATAAAGTGCAAAGGCATAGATAAAAAAAAGGGGGCAGGGACATCTAATCCCTGCCCCTTTTTTTAATGGCTTATTGTTCCACCCCCAATTGGGACAGGATGAAGGCATAGCTTTCTGCGGTTTCACGCAGCGATGACCAGCGACCTGATTTGCCGCCATGGCCCGCGCCCATGTTGGTGCGCAAAAGCAGCGTGGAGTCGTTGGTGCGGGTTGCGCGCAGCTTGGCTACCCATTTCGCGGGTTCCCAATAGGTTACGCGGGGATCGTTCAGTCCTGCGGTCACCAGCATTGGCGGATAGGCCTTGGCCGTCACATTTTCATAAGGGCTGTAGGAGCGGATATAGTCATAAGCCGCTTTGTCGGTGATCGGGTTGCCCCATTCGGGCCATTCCCCGGGGGTCAAAGGCAGGTCTTTGTCGATCATCGTGTTGACCACATCGACAAAGGGCACATCGGCCAGCACCGCGCCCCATAATTCGGGCGCTTCATTATATACCACGCCCATCACCTGACCGCCAGCGCTGCCGCCTTCGATCGAGATTTTGCCCGCGCTGCTATATTTGCGGTCAATCAAACCGCGCGCTGCGTCGATGAAATCGTTGAAGGTGTTTTTGCGTTGGTTGGTCTTGCCCGCCAGATACCAACGCCGACCCAAATCATCGCCGCCGCGCACATGGGCGATGGCATAGATCATGCCGCGATCCAGCAACGACAGGCGCGTTGTCGAAAAGCCTGGCGATACGCGATACCCATAGCTGCCATAGGTATAAAGGTGCAGCGGCGCGCTGCCGTCCAATTTTGTGTCTTTGTGATAGACCAAGGACACGGGAATGGTCGCACCATCGCGGGCGGGGATGCTAACCCATTCGGTTCGATATTGTTCGGAATTGTAACCGGATGGGATTTCCTGAACCTTCAGCGTTTCCAGCTTTTGCGTTGCCAAATCATAATCATAGACCGTATCGGGCGTGATCATCGATTCATAACCGATGCGCAATTTATCCTGATGATATTCGGGATTGTCGCCCAGACCCGCGACATAGGTTGCTTCGGGAAAGGCGATGCGGCCTGGCGTCAGCGGTGTTTCATAGCGGCGGATATCAATTTGATCCAAGCCGCCTTCGCGGGTCTCCAGCACGAAATAATCGCGGAAAATTGCCAAATCTGTGATGTAGACATCATCCGATCCGGCAATCAACGTGCTCCAATCATTCGGCTTGTCGATGCTGGCTGTGGCGACGCGGAAATTATCATGGTCATCATTGGTCAGAATATACAGACGGCCATCGCGTTCATCGACGCTATATTCGCGGCCTTTCTTGCGGGCCGACACCAGCATCGGCTTGGCGGTCACATCATTGGCGGGCAATAAATAGGCTTCGCTGGTTTCATTATCGCCTGTTGCGATGACGATATAATTATCCGCGGCTGTTTGCCCAATACCCACCGCAAAGCCGATATCCTGTTCTTGGAACAACAGCTTATCTTCGCTGACTGGTGTTCCCAATTTGTGCATCCGCACATTGTCGGTGCGCCAATTTTCATTGGCCAGACCATAAAGAACCGTATCATTTTGTGCATTCCACACAATGGCAGACAAGGTTCCGGGAATGACGTCGGGCAGCAATTCTCCGCTTTCCAGATCGCGGAAGCGCACCTCAAAGCGTTCGGAGCCATTATCGTCATAACCATAGGCCAAAATTCGCCCATTGGGGGAAATAGACGCCTGACCCAGACGGAAATATTCTTTGCCATCCGCCAAGGCGACTTCGTCCAATATCAACTGGGTGTCACCGCCCGCGACGGGTTTGCGGTACCATTTCTTATATTCCGCACCCTCTTCATATTCGATCCAATAAAGCCAATCGCCATCCTTTTGCGGAACGCTGCTGTCCGCTTCTTTGATGCGGCCCTTCATTTCCTGAAACAGCGTTTCCACCAAGGGCTGATGCGGCTTCATGACGGAGTCATAATAGGAATTTTCGGCGTTCACATAGGCCAGCACATCTTTGTCATCTACGGTGGGATAGCTTTGATCGCGCAGCCAATGCCATGGGTCTGACACGGACTGGCCATGCAGTTCAAATTGATAGGGGCGCTGTTCGGCGACGGGTGCCGCAGGCAGGGTGGTCAATTTTGATTCTTTCTCATGGGCATTTGCGCCCGTTGTTATGACAAGCGGGGTAGCAATTGCGGCTAAAAACATCCAAATAGGCAGCATCATTGTCACTCCCGCATTCACGGTCAATGGTGGTTGAGTGAGCTTAGGAACAAGGAAGTCCGCATGTCTAGCCCCGTTCACGCCCAGCGCCTTGCTGCATTGCGATCAAATCTGCACGCAAAAGGCCTTGACGGTTTCATTGTCCCGATCAGCGACGAGCATATGAGCGAATATGTCGGCGACTATGCCCAGCGTTTGGCATGGTTGACCAATTTCGGCGGTTCGGCGGGAAGCGCGGCGATTTTGCCTGAAAATGCCGCCGTTTTCGTGGATGGGCGCTATGCCGTGCAAGTACGCGAACAGGTTGATGGCACCCTATATGACCATGTCGATGTGCCCGCATCCAATATGGGGCTATGGTTGGCGGCGCATGTTCAGGCAGGACAGCGCATTGCCTATGACCCTTGGCTGCATGGCGCCGACTGGGCGGCCCAAATTTCGGCTATTTTGGCCAGCAAAGGCGCGAGTCTTGTCGCGGTGGATGAAAATCCGATTGATGCCATTTGGGATGACCAGCCCGAACGCAGCCTGATTCCGCTGCGCGTTCATGACCTGTCGTTGGCGGGGCAAGCCGCCGTCGACAAGCGCCAGATGATTGCCGATTGGCTGAGCGATGAGGGGCTGGATTGCACGGTGATGACCGCGTTGGACAGCATTGCATGGACGTTTAACATTCGCGGCAGCGACGTCGATTGCACGCCGGTCGGCCTGTCTTTCGCGATTTTGCATAAGGATGCCACGGCCGACCTCTATGTGGCGCTGGAAAAAATGACCGACGACGTGCGCGCGCATTTGGGCAACAGCGTCCGTGTTCATGATCGCGCCGATCTGGATGCCGCTTTGGCTGCGCTGGGCGGGCAAAAGGTGGCGGTGGACCCCGAACGGGCCGTCGCCGCAATCTTCGTCGCGCTGGACGCGGCGGGTGCGCATATTGTGCGCCGCCGTGACCCTGCTGTGCTGCCCAAGGCGATTAAAAATGATGCGGAACTGGCGGGCACACGCGCGGCCCATGTCCGCGACGGTGTGGCGGTATCACGCTATTTAAAGTGGATGGACGACACGGCGCATTTGGGCGGCTTGGATGAACTGTCGGCTGCGGCCCAGCTCAAGCGCTTTCGCGAGGACAGCGGCTTGCTGCTCGACCTCAGCTTTGAAACCATCTCGGCGGCCGGTCCCAATGGGGCTTTGCCGCATTATAAGGTGGATGAGCGCAGCAACCGCGCCATTGAAAGCGGAACGCTCTATTTGGTCGACAGTGGCGGCCAATATGCGGACGGGACAACCGACATCACCCGCACCATAGCCATTGGCGAACCAACCGCCGAAATGCGCCGCCGGTTCACCCAAGTCCTTAAAGGGCATATCGCCTTGGCACAGGCCCGATTTCCATTGGGCACGCGGGGCAGCCAGTTGGATATTTTGGCCCGCCAATATTTGTGGGCCGATGGTGTCGATTTTGCGCATGGCACTGGGCACGGCGTGGGCAGCTATTTGTCCGTTCACGAAGGGCCACAGCGCATTGCCAAGCCATCGGGTGGCCAAGCTGGCACCGAAGAGCCTTTGCATGCGGGTATGATCCTGTCGAACGAGCCGGGCTATTATAAAGCGGGCAGCTTTGGCATCCGGATTGAGAATCTTGTGGTTGTGGTCCCTGTCGACATTGCGGATGGCGAACAACCGATATTGGGATTTGAAACCATTACTTTTGTGCCCATTGCGCAAAACCTTATCGATCACACCATCCTGACCGACAGCGAACGGACATGGCTGAACGACTATCATGCTGCGGTATACGACAAATTGTCCCCGACAATGACTGGCGATGATTTGGCATGGCTGGCGACGGCTTGCGCGCCCTTGGACGCGACCATCGCTGTGGCGGCGGAATAGGGCGGGGCGCATGAATCCAGATTATCTTACCGTCCCCCGCGATGCCTTTCGGGTTCATGAGCTCATCCGTGTCCGGTTCAACGAGATTGATGGGCAGAATATCGTCTTTAATGGCAATTATCTGATCTACGCAGATATTGGCATTACGGAATATTTTCGTGCGTTGGGTAATGTCCAGCCGGGACCGTATTTTCACCAATATGGTACAGACATTCGCGAGCAGCATTGCGAGATTGTTTATCATGCATATGCAACCTTAGATGACCAAATCACCATAGCAGCCCGTGTTGCGGAATTTGGGCAGGCCCATTTCACGCTGCATTGTGCGATGTTTCGGGGGGATGATCGGCTGACGGATGTGGCTATTCGTTATGGTCACATGGATTTGGACACGCAGCGCGAAGCGATTCTGCCAGGCAGTTTTATCGCAGAAGTGCGCCGATTCGAGCGAATTACGCCGGATCAATAATTTGGAAATATCATAGGAATGGCGGTTTTCCGTCATTCCTAACCAAATTAGTCGAAAAAAAGGGCCACCCGAGGGTGGCCCGTGAAAGTTTTGGGAGAGGATGCCTAAAAGGCAAGTGTGATATTGCACTGCACAATGATTTTCGCAAGTAGTAAATTGCTATTTGAAGTTGCAGTTTTTGCAATCGTGCATCCAAACTGGCACGAAGATCATGGCAATCCTTCTCTCGCATATTCCATGGAATTGGCTTAGGCAGCGTATATGAAGATGTTTGGCAAAGTGGATATCGGCGGCGGTCTGTCTGATTTTTGGACCTATATACGCCAGCCTAGGCCCCATCGCTGGCCGCTGATTGGCGTGTCAGCCGCGTTGGTATTTGTCATTTTCTATGGTTTTTCCAAATATTTAATCCCTGTCGAGCGGCCCAAGACGGATATCATCTATTTCGACAATTGGGCCGAGAACCGCGATGATAGCGCCGCCCGCGAAGCATGGGTGGAACGAGCGAAGGAAACGACTCGTCGCAACGCTTTGCGCCGCGCGGAATATCAAAAGCTCGCGAAGCTGTTGGGCGTGGAATATGATAGCAGCGAAGCGGACAAAGTGACGCGGGAAACATTGGGCGATGCCGCCGACGACCTGAACAAGCCGGTCGAACGTCCACGTTCGACGCTGGCAGAGCGCGCAGCGGGTAAGGCGAAGACCGAATCGCATAGCGAGTCGGCGGCGAATCCGTTGACCGATACCGCTGGCACCAAAACATCCGCCACCGCGCAATAAGGGGCAGGCGATGCAAATCGGTCATGAAGAATCGCCGAGTCCTGAGATATTGAAACGCGATCGGCTGTGGATGGCGGCCTGTATTGCTTTGTCCCAGCGTGCGCGCCCTGACAGCGCACCCAACCCCAATGTTGGCTGTCTGATAGTCAGGGACGGGCATGTTGTGGGCCGTGGCTGGACACAGGCGGGTGGACGCCCCCATGCCGAGGCTATGGCCCTGCAACAAGCGGGCAGGCGGGCGCAGCGCGCTACCGTTTATGCGAGCTTGGAACCATGCGCCCATATCAGCGCACGCGGACCAAGCTGTGCCGATTTGCTGATACAGGCTGGCGTTGGGGAAGTGGTGATTGCCACCCAAGACCCAGACCCCCGCACCAACGGACAGGGCATTGCACGGTTGCGGGCGGCGGGCATCCTGGTGCGCCTGTCCTGTATGCCGGACGAAGCACGTCGGGCCATGGCACCATGGTGGACCCGCCAACTGCGCCAGCGCCCCTATATCAGCTTGAAATTGGCGACATCGCTGGATGGCTGCATCGCTATGGCGGATGGTAGCAGCCGCTGGATTACCGGCGATCGCGCCCGCGCCCATGGCCATTTGGAACGGGCGCGGCATCAGGCGATTTTGGTAGGGCGCGGAACCTATGACGCGGACGCGCCGACATTGGATGTCCGCTTGGCGGGCATGGAACAACGTAGCCCCAAGCGCCTGATGCTGACCAGCCAGCCTGCGCCAGATGGATGGACCGCGCTGGCATCGCCTGACGCTCTACGTGACCTAGAAGGCGTGGATTCGCTGTTGATCGAGGGGGGTGCCAAAGCGGCGGCTGCCTTTTTACAGGCGGATATGGTGGACCGGCTGCTGCTATATCGCGCACCGATTTTGCTGGGCGGGGGGCGGCCTTGTCTGGCGGATATCGGCCTTGAGCAATTGGCTGACGCGCATGGATGGTGGCAGCATCGCAGCCAGCACAGGCTTGGCAGCGATCAGTTGGACGTTTATGAACGGATCAGGAAGGATTAAGCGCCATGTTTACAGGAATCATCACCGATATCGGCCGGATTCGTAGCCGCGAAGATCGTGGGGATACGCGATTGGTGATTGCCACCGTTTATGACCCTGCAACCATCGATATGGGCGCTTCCATTGCGTGTTCCGGCGCCTGCCTGACGGTGGTCGACAAGGGCACGGACGATAAAGGACATTGGTTCGCCATTGACGCCAGCGCCGAAACCTTGGCCTGCACCGCCGAGGGCATGTGGGATGCGGGCCGCCGGTTGAATCTGGAACGGGCGATGAAAATTGGCGACGAATTGGGCGGCCATATTGTGACCGGCCATGTCGATGGCGTGGGCCAAATGGTGTCGGTGACCCCCAGCGGCGATTCCGTCATCATCACCATCGCTGCGCCTGCCAGCCTAGCGCCCTATATTGCGGCCAAAGGGTCTATTACGGTGAATGGCGTGTCATTGACCGTCAACAGCGTGAGCGATCAAGCCAATGGGGACGCGCATTTCACACTGAATATCATTCCTCACACCCAAGAAATGACCACGCTGGACGAAGCGGCAGCGGGCGTTTTGGTGAATTTGGAAATTGATATTTTGGCCCGCTACCTCAGCCGGATGAAAGATCGTTTTGCCGGCGGTTCCCTATCGCTAGCAGCCTGACGCCCCGAAAGCGGACGAACAGGCCGTTCATTATATATCGCTAAGTGGCGGCACCAGCGTAGGGTTGATGACCTGCATGTGCCGCCGCATGGCTGTGCGGGCCAAGCGTAGCCACTCGGCCTTGCGCCGTGCAGCCGGCAGGGGATGCAGCGTGGCTGGGCGAACAATCGCCGCTTCATAAGTATTGGCGACAATCAGGCCAGATCGGCTGGGCAGATAGGCTTCGCTATCCAATATGTCGGCGTTCAGGCCAGCGGGCAGGGCCCAGTAAAATTTGTCGCAATAGTCCAGATATTCGGGCCATTTTTTGTCCGAATGCAGGTCCGCTCGGCTGACCTTAATTTCCACGATGATGATTTGCCCCTTGGAATCCAGCGCCGTGATGTCGCTGCGCCGCCCGTTGGGCAAGGGCACTTCGGGTAAAATGACCATGTCGTGAAGGGCGAATAGCCGGCCAACCCCGCGGGCAACATCGGCGGCTGTTAACCGGCTATCCATTTATCATATCTTGATGATCAGAAGGGCACATCATCATCCAAGTCGGAATCAAATGGCGCACGGCCGCCGCCGTTGCCGCCGCTCGATCCGCCACCTTGGTTCCAGCTGCTGCCGCCGCCGCCTTGGTTCCAGCCGCCGCCGCTATTGCCGCTGCTGCTGCCCCAATCGTCACCGCCGCCGCCGGTGTTGCCCCAGTCCGAACCGCCACGATCCCCGCCGCGCGAGCCACCGCCGCTGCCGCCGCCCGATGGGCCGTCCAACATGGTCAGCGATCCGCCCATGCCAGCGACCACCACTTCGGTGGTGTAACGGTCATTGCCGTCGCGGTCTTGCCATTTGCGGGTGCGCAAATTGCCTTCGATATAGACTTTGCTGCCCTTTTTCAAAAAGCGTTCCACCACGCCGACCAAGCCGTCACCATTGATGACGACGCTGTGCCATTCGGTGCGCTCCTTGCGCTCGCCAGACATGCGGTCTTTCCACTGTTCCGACGTGGCAATGCGCAAATTGGCGATTTTACCGCCGTTTTGGAAAGACTTAATTTCAGGATCGGCGCCAAGATTGCCGATCAAAATGACCTTGTTGACGCTGCCAGCCATTGCCGCTTCGCTCCGTTCAAAATGCCCGAATGGGAAAATATAGGGCCGCGAGCATAAAGCGCACGACCATATATTAAAGACTTGTCTGCCCTAAACGGGAAAGCGCGAATAGCCAAGAAATTTGGCTTAGCCCAAACCGAAGCTGATCGCCGTCCAATACGTGATGCCCGCAGCAATATAGGCCAACGCGAACAAATAGCCGACCATGAACATCGGCCATTTCCAGCCATTGGTTTCGCGGCGCGTGATGGCGATGGTCGACACGCATTGCGGGGCAAAGATAAACCAAGCCAAAAAGGCAAGGGCGGTGGCCAGCGACCATTTGCTTTGCAACCGTTCACCCAGCGATTGCGCCAAGGCTTCTTCGTCGTCGCCAACCTCAATCGCATTGGCGGTGGCCATGGCCGAAACGGCGACTTCGCGGGCGGCCATGGCGGGTATCAGGGCCAAAGCAATGTCATGGTTAAAGCCGATGGGGGCGACGACCACTTCGATACCAGAGGCGATGCGCCCTGCTACGCTATATTCCACTTGGCTGACATCCGCGCCCTCTGGGGCCTTGGGATAGGATAGCAGCAACCACAAAGCGACAGTGGTGGCGAAAATGATGGTGCCAGCGCGGCGCAGGAACAGCCATGCGCGTTGCCACAGGGCAAGCAGGACGTCGGCCATGCGCGGCCATTGGTAACGCGGCATTTCCATCATGAAGCCAGTATTATTGCCCTTGGCCAGCGTGCGGCGTAGCACCAGCGCCACCAACAATGCGCCGACGATGCCCGCAATATACAGGCAAAAGAGCACAAAGCCTTGCAAGCCAATGATCGTGCCGCCAACGGGACGCGCCGGAATGAAGGCGCCGATGATCAATGTATAAACGGGCAAGCGCGCCGAACAGGTCATCAGCGGGGCGATGAGAATGGTCGTCAGACGGTCCTTGGGGTCAGGAATAGCGCGGGTCGCCATAATGCCCGGAACCGCGCAAGCAAAGCTGGACAGCAGCGGAATGAAGCCACGGCCCGACAAGCCGACCTTGGACATTAAACCGTCCATCAAAAAGGCGGCGCGGGTCATATAACCCGTCGATTCCAAAAGCAAAATGAACAGGAATAGGATCAGAATCTGGGGCAAAAAGACGATTACGGAACCGACGCCGCCCAAGGCACCCTCGATGATCAAATCTTGCAGGAATCCGGCTGGCATATTTCCAGCCACCCATGTTTGGGCAGCGGCAAAGCCATCCTCAATCCAGCCAATGGGCGCTTCGGACCATGCGTAAACGGCTTGGAACATCAGGAACATCAGTCCCAATAATATTGTCAATCCCGCCACGGGGTGCAGGAAAATAGCATCAAACCGCTGGGTCCAACGCCGCACGGGCGTTTCCGAAATAATCGCGGCTTTGGCAATGTCGCGCGCGCGGCGGCGAACATTTGCATCCGATGAATGAAGTTGGGGTGCCACCAGATCGGGCTGTGCGGATGGGGTCTGTGCGGCGCGCGTAGCGGCATCCACCGCCTCTAGCAAATCATCCAGACCGCGCTTTCGCACAGCGACGGTCGACACCACCGGAACGCCCAAATCAGCGGACAGCTTGGCTGGGTCCAGCATCAATCCGTCGCGTTCAGCCAGATCCAGCATGTTCAGCGCGACGATGGTGGGCAGGCCAAGGTCGATCAGTTCCAACGCAAAGCACAGGTGATTTTCCAAATTGGCCGCGTCGACGACGACAACCAGTGCGTCGGGCCGCGCTTCACCCGCTTGGCGGCCCAAAATCACATCGCGTGTGACTTGTTCATCGGGGCTGCTGGGGTCCAGACTATAGGTGCCGGGCAAGTCGATCAGTTTGACCATGCGGCCGTCGGCCAAGGCCGCCATGCCAGCTTTGCGTTCCACCGTGACGCCAGGATAATTGGCGATTTTTTGGCGTGCGCCAGTCAGTGCATTGAATAGGCTTGATTTTCCGGCGTTGGGGTTGCCCGTCAACGCGACGATAGGGGCGCTGTTCATGTGGCGGGCACCACTTCGATGGCAGCGGCTTGACCCGCACGGATGATGACTTGCATGCGGCCAATCGTCAGCGCCAACGGGTCCCGCGAAAAGATGCTACCCCGATGGGCGGGGGTGACGGTGACCCCTTCGTCCAAGCCAAATTCGCGCAAACGGCGGCCTTCTTCGTTGGACAAAATATCCCAATGAACGCGGGTGATGCGGAAAGCGTGGCCCAAAGGCACCTGATCAAGCCGGATAGTCATTGCGAGCGATTATCAATATCGTTCGCTTTGCGCTACCCCTCTGCTCATTTTCGATTAAACTTTTTATGGGGATGGGGTCTGGGACAGATTTATACGCCCCAAAAATCAGCTCGGATAGCGCAAACGCCCAATAAAACGGACCAAACTGGGGCGCTCTGGTCGATTGGCGGCGCGGCGGTGCTTCCATGTTTCAAACCGCATAACCTGATCGATGCGGCGCGCCAGAAATGCCTTGGTATCAGCGAAATCATCGCTGTCGTCGTTCAAAAATACCGACATGGTAGCGGCGTAAACACTGCCCAAAATCATACGCTTGCTGTAATGATTATAATCGGTCGCCGTGTCGCCTGCGAGCCGCCACATATGATCGGCGGCGCGCCACGTTAATTTGGCTGCAAAGGCGGCGTTTTGCGGCATGGCCAAGATGGACAAGGCGCGGCGCAGGGCCTCACGGTCTTTGGCGACCAAGGCGATGCGCTTTTCGACCAAAGCAGTAATTCGCTGGCGGATTTTCATGCTCGCCAAAATTTCGGGTGTCAGTTCGGCTTCCATTTGGATGTCGATGGCAGCGAACCATTCGGCGATCATGCCGCGCGGCCCATCCGGAAAGGCGATGCGCGCAACGTCGACGTCCAAACCAAGCTTGTTGGCGGCATCGTCCAAGGCCCGCTGACTGAAACCGTCAAAGGCCGCAGATGCGGCAATATGCGGCGCCAAAGCAGCGCGAATTTCGTCGATGGTCGGATCAGCAGGAAGAAGCATGGCCATGACCCCTAGATAGGCGAGGGGGCACGGTTCGGCAACTGCTTCGCGGACGGTAGGCGCAAAAGGCGCGGCGCTTGGACACACGGACCACCTGGGGCAGGGTGACGGGACTGTTTGCTGCGGCGATGATCATTGCTGTAAGCCGCAAGGCGTGGCGGCCCCATGGGGTGGATCATTAAAAATAGTAGCAAAAAAAGACTTATTCCTTGCGAAGAAAAACTAGCGACTCTAGCCATTGTGGGGAGGGGGACGGCTGCATAGCTTGTCCAATATGTTCGGGGGCGGATGCTTGGGCGCTTTGGACCCGAATTATGACTAGATCATATCCATTCAGAACGAACGGAGCGGAAAAGCATGATGAACAATACATTGTTAGAACCCATAAAATTGGGCGCGATTGATGCCCCCAACCGCATTTTGATGGCCCCGCTGACACGCGGACGGGCAGGGGCTCGCTTTGTTCCCAATGAACTGGCGGTCGAATATTATCGTCAACGGGCCTCGTCGGGCCTGATCATTTCCGAGGCAACGGGCATTTCACAAGAAGGCTTGGGTTGGCCCTCGGCCCCCGGTCTGTGGACCGACGAACAGGTGGAAGGGTGGAAGCCTGTGACCGCTGCTGTGCACGCGGCAGGAGGGCGCATCGTTGCGCAATTGTGGCATATGGGCCGACTGGTCCACAGCGTCTTTAATGATGGGAAAGCCCCAGTTTCGGCATCGGCCACCAAAGCCGAGGGACGGGCCCATACCCCCGTCGGACGCAAAGATTTGGAAGTGGCGCGCCCGCTGGATGTCGCCGAAATGCCGCGCATTGTGACGGATTATGTCCATGCGGCACAAAATGCCAAACGCGCCGGATTTGACGGTGTGCAACTGCATGGGGCCAATGGATATTTGATCGACCAATTTTTGCGCGATGGCACCAACCAGCGCACCGATGATTATGGCGGCGCACCCGAGAATCGCATTCGCTTGCTGCGCGAAGTCACTGAGGCGCTGATTGGCGTGTGGGGCGCGGACCGCGTGTCTGTCCGCTTGTCGCCCAATGGTGAGTCGCAGGGCGTGGATGACAGTGCGCCCGAAACCGTCTTTCCTTTGGCCGCAAAAATGCTCAGCGATTTGGGCATCAGCTTTTTGGAACTGCGCGAACCCGGACCAGAGGGGACCTTTGGGTCAACGGATGTGCCCAAGCTCAGCCCCGCTATTCGCAAGGCTTTTGCTGGCCCCTTGGTTTTGAACAGCGATTATGACCTTGCGCGCGCGCAGGCCGATCTGGACAGCGGATTGGCGGATGCCATCAGCTTTGGTCGGCCCTTTATTTCCAATCCCGATTTGGTGGAACGCATTGCGCAGGGCGCGGAATGGGCGCCCAATGATATGGCCCGCTGGTATACGCCGGGGCCAGAGGGATATATTGATTATCCGACCTTGAAAGGGTGATGAAATGGAACAGAGCCGGTGTTATCGCTGGCTCTGTTCATCCAGCGCGACCAGTTGGTCCACTATGCGCCGCCCGATTTCCGCCCGCTGACCCCATAAAATGGCAACCAGTAACGCATGAACCAGCACCGCTGATCCGGCGTCCTGCGACCAAATGAATATTTCGAAGATAATCAAACCAATGAGGGTGATGAACAGTATTTTTGACACATGCTGACGTCCAACCTCGCCCAAACGGATATTGCGCGGTCCCTTGCTGTCCCACGCGGTGTTGGTGGTGAACGCGGCGGCCTGATTGGCACGCAGCATAGCGGCTGTTTGTGGGTTGGCTAGGGTTCCGTTCTGCGACCCTTTTGCATGAGATTGCGGCTGGGGCGTTGATTTTGCTGCAACCGCCGCGCCGTCCCATGGCGTTTGAGACTTGCGCTGCGTTTGCTCGGTGCGCGGCGAGCCTTTATATGACGGCGGCGTGTCGCCGGTTGGGAGCGCTGCAAAATGCGATGGATTTCCGCTGCGCGTCGTGGGCGCGGTGGCAGGGCGATGCCCTGCTTGTTCGTCCAACAAGGCCATACGCTCCGCTGCGCTGAGCGGCGGAGCGCCGGTTTCATTGTCAAACACCACCAGTCGACCTTTGATCTCTTTGATCGTCCATCGACTGGGAGGGGGTTTGTCAAGCAACGCCAAATTGTTCCTTTAACTGAAACATAGCCAGTGCAGCCTTGGCCGCTTCGCCGCCCTTATCCTTGCGTGTTTTATCCGCGCGGGCAAGGGCCTGTTCTTCATTTTCGACGGTCAAAATACCATTGCCAATGGCCAAACCGTCCAGCGTCAGGGCCATGATGCCGCGCGCGCTTTCATTCGATACCACTTCGAAATGATAGGTTTCACCGCGAATGATCACGCCCAGCGCAACAAAGGCATCAAAACGTTGGGTTTGATCGCCCAGTCCAATGGCCGCAGGCACTTCCAATGCACCGGGCACGGTGACGGTTTCATGGCTATGGCCTTCGGCTTCCAAGCTACTACGCACGCCGTCCAGCAGCATGTCGTTCAGATGGTCGTAAAAACGGGCTTCAACAATTAGGACGTGCGCCATTATTCAGTTTCCCCAGGGATAGAGCGTTCCGCGACGACCGATAGGCCATAGCCTTCCAATCCCACAAGATTGTTATGGGATGGGGTCAGCAATTCCATGGAACTGATTCCCAAATCCACCAAGATTTGCGCGCCAATACCATAGGTGCGCAGGTCCATGGTCGTGCCAGGGGCCGCAGGGGGCAGGGTGTCGATGTCCAGCGCACCAGGCAGGGGGCGCATCAGCATGACAATCACACCAGCGCCAGCATTGCCAATCGCCTCCATCGACCGTTGCAAACGGCGCTTTTTGGGGCCGGGGCGGCCCATGATATCATCCAGCATCGATACCGGATGCATACGGACCAATGTGGGCTGATCCGGAATAACATGGCCCTTTTGCAGCACCAAATTGATCGTGCCATCGACCTTGTTCCGATAGGATTTCAAGCGCCAGTCGCCGCCATAATCCGATTCAAAAGGTTCTTCCGACACCAGTTCCACCAAACGGTCGGTGCGGTTGCGATAGGCGATCAGGTCGGCGATCGTGCCAATTTTGAGGCCATGTTTGCGGGCAAAGGGAATCAGGTCATCAAGGCGCGCCATCGTGCCGTCATCATTCATGATTTCGCAAATGACGCCCGATGGGTTGAGCCCTGCCAGACGCGAAATGTCAACGCTGGCCTCGGTGTGTCCGGCGCGAACCAAAACACCGCCATCGCGCGCGATCAGGGGAAAGACATGGCCGGGGGTGACGATATCGTCCACGGTTTTTGATGCATCCACGGCAACCGCGATGGTGCGCGCGCGGTCGGCGGCGGAAATGCCGGTGGTCACGCCTTCGCGGGCTTCGATGGATACGGTGAAGGCCGTTTCATGGCGGGTGCCATTTTTACGGCTCATCAATTCCAAGCCCAATTCGTCGACGCGCGCCTTGGCGAGCGTCAGGCAGATCAGGCCGCGACCATGGGTGGCCATGAAATTAACGGCATCGGGGGTGGCCATTTGCGCTGGAATGACCAGATCGCCTTCATTTTCACGGTCTTCATCGTCGACCAAAATGAACATACGGCCATTGCGCGCTTCGGCGATAATTTCTTCGGCAGAGGCCATGGGCGAGACATCGCTGCCATGCTCCAGCCATTGTTCCAGCTTGCGCAGCGTTTCCGCCGTGGGATTCCAACTGGGGGAATCTAGGTCGCGCAGGCTGTTGGCATGAAGGCCCGCCGCACGGGCCAGACCGGAACGAGACACGCTGCCGTCGTCGACGATGGAGCGGATGCGATCAATGAGCTGTGTAGACATGCGCATGATGTCTCACATCAAAATGTGATCGTCAATAATTTATCACATTAGATTGATCGCTCTGTGTGAGTGATCAATCTAAACCCTTTTATTGTGGTCCAAAAACGGCGCTACCGTCGCGCACGGCTACGTCAGATTTTGCATCCAAAGCCGATAAAATGCTGCCCGTGCGGTCGTCGCGCTGGGCATAACCACGGGCGGACAAGCCCGCGACATGGTCGGATTTATCGGGATTCGCACCATTGCGCACCAACAAGCTGACCAAGGCCGTGTTGCGCGCCTGAACCGCCAAAATCAGCGCCGTTTCCCCCCGACGGTTGCTTTGATCAACAGGGGCTTTGCTACCCAGCAATTCTGTCGCACCATCCGTGAAATTCAACAAAGCGGCGTGCATTAATGGCGTCACGCCCTGACGGTCCGCAATGGCGGGGTCTGCGCCCTTGCCCAACAAGAAACGCACCCATGTGAGGTCCCGCCTTTTGGTGGCAATGGCCAGCGCGGTTTCGCCATTGTCGGGGTGGCGTGAATTGATCAACGTGCTGTCATTTTGCAATGCTTCGGTGGCTTTGGTGCCGTCGCGGCTTTCCACGGCCTTTAGGAAGGCATAGCCGCCACGAAATTGCGCTTGGGCGCTAGATGGGGCCAAAGTGGTGACGGCGGTCGCCAAGGCGATGGCCCATAGGGCATAGCGAAACTTCAAAAACATCATTGACCGACCCCAAGGCGCTTTACCGCAATATTGCGACGCAAAACTTGATTTTCAGTGCCCAGCCTCGCAAGGCTGAACGCAGTGATTTCCAATATTATGAGGATAAAGGCCTGTGCGTTCAACCCTTGTGCTGATCTTGGCGGCTTTGTTGGCGGGATGTTCGTCGCCATCATCCGATGATGTGGGTTCACCGCCATTGGAAAATGCGCGCATTGGCGGGCCATTCACCTTGACCGATCAAAATGGCAAAAGCGTGAAGGACACAGATTTTGCGGGTCAATATCGCATGGTCTATTTTGGCTATACCTATTGTCCCGATATCTGCCCCATTGACGCGCAAAAGCTGATGCGCGGCTTGGCGCAATTTGAAAAAGCGGACGCTGCGCGCGGCGCAAAAATCCAACCTTTGTTCATCACAGTGGACCCGGAGCGCGATACGGCGGAAACGCTGAAAAGCTTTGTTGAACGCTATCATCCACGCTTGATTGGCTTGACCGGCAGCAAGGAACAAATCGCGGATGTCGCGAAATCCTATGCTGTGACCTATCATAAGCAAGCGGGGTCTGCGCCGGACCGTTATTTGGTCGCGCACAGCCAATTGGCCTTTTTGATGGACCCTGAAGGCAAGCCTTTGGCTTTGTTGCCGCTGGACGACGTCATGACCGACGCCGACGAAGGCAAGCCCGAATTGGTCGCCGCTGAACTGACAAAGTGGGTCAAGTGACCAACAAAAACGCACAGCCATTTTGGGAAGCCCCGCTGAACAGTTTGGATGCTGGTCAGTGGGAGGCGTTGTGCGATGGCTGCGGCAAATGCTGTCTGCACAAGCTGGAGGATGAGGACACCGGCCGAATCTATCCGACCAATGTGGCCTGCCGATTGCTGGATTTGGAAACAGGACAGTGCAGCAATTATAAGCATCGCCGCCGTCATGTGCCCGACTGTCTGACACTGACCAAAGCCAAGGTGGCCGATATCGAATGGCTGCCGCAGACTTGCGCCTATCGTTTGCGGGCCGAAGGCCTGCCGTTGCCCGATTGGCATTATCTGATCAGCGGCGACTGCAATGCCGTGCACCGTGCGGGCGAATCGATTGTCGGTTGGACGGTGGGTGAGGATTATGCCGGACCGCTGGAAAATCACCTTGTTGAGCGGGTGGTTTAAACCCAAAACCGAAGCCGCCCCGCCTGTGATACAGGTGGGGACGGATATTTGGCCGGTGCGGATTGTTCGCCACGCTCGTTCCCGCCGTTATCGCTTGGTTTTTGATGCGGTGCGTGCGGAATTGCGACTGACCATGCCGCAGCGCGGGCAAGCGGACAAAGCGCTGAAATGGGCGGCGCAGCAGCAAGATTGGATCGCGGGTCAAACCGCCAAGGCGGAACGGCCTGTGGTCGCCGCGCCAGACACATGCTTTCCCTATTTGGGCGATATGCTGACGATCAAATGGGATTCCACCGCTCCGCGCACGCCGGTGCTGGACGATGGATGTTTATATATGGGCGGCGGCGTGGAAAATGTCGGCGCGCGCACACAGCGCTGGCTGCGGACCAAAGCCTTGGCGGTGATGACCGAGGAAAGCCAGATTTTGGCAGCGCAGGCGGGCCTCCCTTTGCGCCGCGTCGGCATTGGCGACCCGCGCAGCCGTTGGGGCAGCTGCACCGCCCAAGGGGACATCCGTTATAGTTGGCGTTTAATCATGGCCCCCAGCCATGTACGCCGTGCGACCGTGGCGCATGAAGTGGCCCATTTGCGTCATATGGACCATAGCCCTGCCTTTCATGCCTTTGTGGACCAATTATATGACGGGGACGTAGCATCATCGCGCCAGTGGTTGCGCGCCCATGGTCGCCACCTGCACCGCTATCGCTTTGATAAAAAATAGGGTGAAGGATCGCGGCTTGGCTCGTTTAGGCGTCCGCTGCGTCCTGTTTTCGTCCCAACCAACGCTCCAGAATCTCCGCGGTGTCTTGGCCAATGCTTTGGGGGGCAGGGCGGCGGATGCTGCCAGGGGTAGCAGATAATTTGGGGAAAACCCCTTGCATGGTGACGGGGCCTAAGTCGGGGTCGTCCATGGTAACCAAGGCCTCGCGTGCGGCAAAATGGGGGTCGCGCATCATATCTTCGGGGTCGAAAATCCGCCCCGATGGGACGGCGGCATCCAACATTTTCTGTTCCAATTCGGCGACCGTCCATTGGCTGGTCCAGCGGCCAATTATCGCGTCCAATTCGGCCTGATTCTCGCCGCGCGCCACATGGGTGGCATAGCGCGGGTCGCTGGCCAATTCGCTTTGACCCATGGCGGCTGCCAGACGGGCGAACACCGTATCGCCATTGCCCCCGATTAAATATTCACCATCTTTGCACGGATAGACATTGGACGGCGCGATTTTGGGAAGGATTGAACCCGTGCGTTGGCGCTTCGTGCCGCTGACGCTATAATCGGCGATGCTGGATTCCATGACTTGCAGCACCGCCTCATAAAGCGCGCTATCGACAATTTGCCCCTGACCCGTTTTGTGGCGATGATGCAGGGCGGTCAACGCCCCCATGCAGCCATAGGTAGCGGCCAGCGTATCGCCAATTGACACGCCCATGCGCGCGGGCGGTCGGTCGGGATCGCCGACGATGCCGCGCCAACCGCCCATGGCCTCGCCAATGCCGCCATAGCCGGGGCGCTGGCTGTAAGGCCCTGTCTGGCCATAGCCGGACATACGAACGACGATTAATTTCGGATTGGCGGACAGCAAATCTTGGGGATTAAGATTCCATTTTTCCAATGTGCCGGGGCGGAAATTCTCGATCAAAATATCCGCTTTTACAATCAGATCGCGGGCAATATCTTGTCCCTCTTTGCTCCGCAAATCCAGCCCAACGCTATATTTGTTGCGGGCGATGACCCGCCACCAACTGGGCGTGTCGCCTTGGCCCCATTGGCGCATCGGGCCGCCGGTTTCTGGTGGTTCGATCTTGACGATTTCAGCGCCCATATCGCCCAGCAATTGCCCACAAAATGGACCGGCGATCAGTTGCCCCATTTCCACCACGCGTATATCATTCAGGGCACCGGCGTTGGAAATGGCTGTCATTTTTCCTCCGAAATCGTCAACTTAATTGACTGAATAGATAAGGGCCGCCATCACGATATAAACTGCGGTAGGGAAATAAATGGTTCGGACCGCAAGCAGCGCAAGGGTTAGGATGCCCATCAGGTGAAGCATGGAAAAAATCAAGAAGATTGAATTGGTCGAAGTATGTCCGCGTGATGGACTGCAAAATGAGAAAAATCTGATCTCGACGCCCGATAAGCTGCGCCTGATTGAACAGGCCATTGCCTATGGCGCGCGGCGGATTGAAGTGACCAGCTTTGTGAACCCGCGCCGTGTGCCGCAATTGGCGGACGCCGACGAATTGGCCGCTCTGCTGCCCCAGCGGGACGATGTCACCTATATCGGGTTGGTGCTGAATCAGCGCGGGGCAGAGCGGGCGATAGCGGCCGGACTGGATGAATTGGGCGCGGTATGCGTCGCCAGCGACAGTTTTGGGGTGCGCAACCAAGGGCAAAATAGCGCGGAATCGCTGGATGTGGCGCGGTCGATTGTGGATATGGCCAAATCATCGGGGCGCGGCGGGCAGATCACCATTGCCACAGCCTTTGGCTGCCCCTTTGAAGGCGAGGTTCGCCATGACCATGTCCTTGAGATGGCCAAGCGCGCCGCCGACAGCCAGCCACGCGAAATTGCCTTGGCGGATACCATTGGCGTTGCGACCCCCGGCGAAGTGGCCGATTTGGTGGGCCGCGTGGCGGAAGCGGTGGCGGGCCTGCCTGTGCGGGTGCATTTTCACAACACGCGGGGCACGGGGCTGGCCAATGTTTGGGCCGCGATTGGAGCGGGCGCACGCACGGTGGATGCGGCGCTGGGCGGTATTGGGGGATGCCCCTTTGCCCCTGGCGCGGCCGGAAATGTCGCCAGCGAAGATGTGGCCTATATGTTGGAACGCAGCGGAATCGCGACCGGATATAACCTGCCGCAGATGGTGGCGGCGGCCCAGTGGCTGGGCGGGGTGATGGAACGCTCACTGCCCGCGATGGTCAGCAAAGCGCCGCTTTTTCCCCAGCAATTGGCGGAGTAAAGTGCCGATAAGGGGCGTCGGGCCATATCAGCTGACGCCGCTTATATGTCGTTGCCTTCATTCCGCTGCGGGTTCGATGCGGACCAGCAAGGCTTCTACGGCGACTTGCGCGCCTGTGACGGCGTTGAGTTCGGCCACCACCCCATCAAAGGGCGCGGTCAAACTATGTTCCATTTTCATCGCCTCTAGGGTCAGCAATTTCTGCCCCTTGGTCACGTTGTCGCCCGGTACCACATCCACGGCGATGATTTTGCCGGGCATGGGCGACAAAATCGTGCCGTCACCGCCGCCCGCCGCGCCGGTGCTATCCATGCGCCATGGCCGCAATTGCCACACCGACCCTTGTTCCGCGACCAACATGGCGGGGGCCAGATCGTCGCTGCCGGGGCCGTGCAGCGGCGCTTCCACCACTTTGCCGTCCAGCAAAAATGGCGCGCTGCGTACTGCTGGGGCGTTCAGGCGAAAGCCTGCGAAATGTGATTTGGGCACCAAGGCCATGGCGGCACGGCCCAAGGCTTCGGGACTGGGCATCGCTTCGGCGGCCATGGCGTCACCATCGCGGCCGATCAGGCCGGTATCCACCGTGCCTGCCACAAAATCGGGGTGCTCCAAGGCGCGGATCAGAAAGGCGCTGTTGGTTTTGACGGGCCATACCGCGCAATCGCCGATCATCGATGCCAGCACTTCCCGCGCTTCATTACGGTCGTCGCCATGCGCGATCAGCTTGGCGATCATCGGGTCATAAAAGGGCGAAACCTCTGCCCCTTCATAGACGCCCGTATCCACCCGCCCGTCATATTGCGGCATTTGAAACAGGTCGAGCCGGCCTGTGGAGGGTAAGAAGCCCTTGGCCGGATCTTCGGCATAGAGGCGCGCCTCCATCGCCCAGCCTTGAATCTCCAGCTCCTCTTGGTCCAACGGCAAAGTTTCTCCGCTGGCGATGCGCAATTGCCATTCCACCAGATCGACGCCGGTGATCGCTTCGGTCACCGGATGTTCTACCTGCAGGCGGGTGTTCATTTCCATGAACCAAATGCGATCGGCGCGCAGGCCGTCGCTGGCGTCGGCGATGAATTCGATGGTGCCAGCGCCCACATAATCCACCGCTTTGGCGGCGCGAACGGCGGCGGCGCACAAGGCGGTGCGCGTTTCCGCGTCCATGCCGGGGGCGGGGGCTTCTTCGATCACCTTTTGGTGGCGGCGCTGCAGCGAACAGTCGCGTTCAAACAAATGGACCACATCGCCGTGGGCGTCGCCAAAAATTTGAACCTCGATATGGCGCGGTGTCAGAATATATTTTTCGATCAACACATGGTCATTGCCAAAGCTGGCCGCCGCTTCGCGCTGGCATGACGCCAAGGCGTCGGCGAAATCTGCGCTGCTATCGACCTTGCGCATGCCCTTGCCGCCGCCGCCTGCCACAGCTTTGATCAGCACGGGATAGCCAATGCTTGCGGCTTGCTCGGCCAAATAGGAAGGGTCTTGATCTTCCCCCATATAGCCGGGGGTGACGGGCACACCCGCCGCTTGCATCAGCTTTTTGGCGGCGTCTTTCAAACCCATCGCGGTGATGGAGGCGGGTTTTGGTCCGACCCAAATCAGGCCCGCGTCAATCACGCTTTGGGCAAATTCGGCGTTTTCGGATAAAAAGCCATAGCCGGGGTGGATGGCCTCCGCCCCGCTGGCTTTCGCAGCGGCGATGATGCGTTCACCCACCAAATAGGATTCTCGCGCAGGCGATGGGCCGATATGCACAGCGGTGTCCGCCTCGCGCACATGCAGGGCGTTGGCGTCGGCGTCGGAATAGACGGCCACGGTTTTAATGCCCATGTCCCGCGCAGTGCGGATGATACGGCAAGCGATTTCGCCGCGATTGGCGATGAGAAGGGACTGGATCATAGGGCTCACATCCTAAACACGCCAAAGCCGCGCTCGACAATTGGGGCGTTGAGCGTGGCCGAAAAAGCTATGCCCAGCACGTCGCGGGTCTGGGCGGGGTCGATGATGCCATCGTCCCACAAACGGGCGGTGGCATAATAGGGGTTGCCTTCATCTTCATATTTTTGGCGAACAGGGGCTTTGAATTCCTCTGCTTGTTCCGCCGTCCAATTATCGGCGTCGCGGTGAACCGTGGCCAGCACGCTGGCGGCTTGTTCCCCGCCCATCACCGAAATGCGGGCATTGGGCCATGTGAATAAGAAGCGCGGGCTGTAAGCGCGGCCACACATGCCATAATTGCCTGCGCCAAAGCTGCCACCGATTAACACGGTGATTTTGGGGACGGTGGCGGTGGCAACGGCGGTGACCAGCTTTGCGCCATGTTTGGCGATACCCTCTGCCTCAAATTTTCCGCCGACCATGAAGCCGGAGATATTTTGCAAGAACAACAAAGGAATGCGGCGTTGCTGTGCCAATTCAATGAAATGCGCGCCCTTGACCGCGCTTTCGCTGAACAACACGCCATTATTGGCCAATATGGCAACGGGGATGCCCCAAATATGCGCAAAGCCGCAGACCAGCGAACTGCCATAAAGCGGCTTAAATTCGTGAAATTCCGACCCATCGACAATGCGGGCGATGATTTCATGCACATCATATGGTGCGCGGACATCATCGGGAATAATGCCATAAAGGTCCTGCGGATCATATTTGGGCGGGCGCGGCTCGCGCTGTTCCACCTTAAATCCATCGTGCGGGCCAAGGTGGGATAGGATGTCGCGCACTATGGTCAGCGCATGTTCGTCATTTTCGGCCAGATGGTCGACCACGCCGCTTTTGCGGGCGTGCAGATCGCCGCCGCCCAAATCTTCGGCGCTAATTTCTTCGCCCGTCGCCGCCTTCACCAAGGGCGGGCCTGCCAAGAAGATGGTGCCTTGCTCTTTTACAATCACCGTTTCGTCGGACATGGCGGGCACATAGGCTCCGCCCGCCGTGCAACTGCCCATCACACAGGCGATTTGCGGAATGCGCTTGGCCGACATAGTGGCTTGATTGAAAAAGATGCGGCCAAAATGGTCGCGGTCGGGAAAAACCTCGGCTTGGTGCGGCAGGTTGGCACCGCCGCTGTCCACCAAATAGACGCAGGGCAAATGATTGGCTTCCGCGATTTCTTGGGCGCGCAGATGCTTTTTCACCGTCATCGGATAATAGGTGCCGCCTTTGACCGTCGCGTCATTGCAGACGATCATCGTCGTGCGGCCCGACACCTGACCAATGCCGGTAATCACGCCCGCGCCAGCGATATCATCCTCGTAGAGGCCATTGGCCGCCAATTGGCCGATTTCCAAAAAGGGGGACCCTGCATCCAGCAGACGTTCCACCCGTTCACGGGGTAGCAGCTTGCCGCGCGATCTGTGCCGTTCGCGCGATTTCTCATTGCCGCCTAGCGCGGCTTTGGCCACTTGCTCCATCAGCGCATCGCGCAGCGCGATATTATGGGCGGCGCGTTTTTGGCTGGTGGGATCGTCGGCCAGATAGCGGCTTTGGATGACGGGCGCGCTCATGACCGCGCACCGATCAATTCACGGCCAATTAACATGCGGCGAATCTCATTGGTGCCAGCGCCAATGTCCAATAACTTGCTATCACGCCAAAAACGCTCCACCGGCCAATCGCGGGTATAGCCCGCGCCGCCCAAGGCCTGAATCGCTTCGCCGGCCACGCGCACGGCATTTTCGCTGGCCAGCAAAATCGCACCTGCTGCGTCGAAACGGGTGGTTTGCCCTGCATCGCACGCCTTGGCGACTTGATAAACATAGGCCCGCGCCGATTGCAGCGCGACATACATGTCCGCCACCTTGGCCTGCATCAATTGGAATGACCCAATGGCTTGACCAAATTGCGTGCGTTCGCGCACATAGGGAATCACCACGTCGAGGCAGCCTTGCATGATGCCCAATTGCAGACCCGCCAGCACGACGCGTTCATAATCAAGGCCCGACATCAGCACGCCAACGCCGCCATTTTCCGGTCCCATAATCTGTTCGGCGGGCACATAGCAGTCGGTAAACACCAATTCCGCCGTGGGGCTGCCCCGCATTCCGACCTTGTCAATTTTCTGACCAATGGCGAAACCCGCCATATCTTTCTCGATCAAAAAGGCCGTGATGCCGCGCGATCCAGCTTCGGGGCTGGTTTTGGCGTAAACCACCAACGTATCGGCATGGCTGGCGTTGGTGATCCAAAATTTGGTGCCATTCAGCACATAGCCGTCGCCCTTACGCTCGGCCTTCAGCTTCATCGAGACGACATCGCTGCCCGCGCTGGCTTCGGACATCGCCAAGCTGCCGACATGTTCGCCGCTGATCAGCTTGGGCAGATATTTGGCCTTTTGCGCCTCATTGCCCCAGCGGCGGATTTGGTTGACGCATAAATTGCTGTGCGCGCCATAACTCAGGCCAATGGCGCCTGACACGCGGCTGACTTCTTCGACCGCGATCACATGTTCTAAATAGCCAAGGCCCAATCCACCCCATTCTTCCTCGACGGTGATGCCGTGCAGGCCCAATTCGCCCATGGCGGTCCATAGTTCGTCGCGGGGGAACCAGTCGTCGCGGTCTGCACGGTCGGCCAGCGGTGCGATTTTATCATCGGCAAAACTTCCGGCGCTATCGCGGATCATGTCCGCCGTTTCCCCAAGGTTGAAATCAAAATCCGGTGTCGCGCGCATGATAAACCTCTTCCAAATTTCTTTTGGAGCGCGGGACAATGTCCGCTCTCACCCCAAGTCTGGCCGATAATCTGACAGAGGAGGCGAATAATGAAAAATTGAATTTGCCATGATGTTGGCATAGGTTTTTTTTATGATAAAACGTTCTCATATTCGCCAATTTTTGGCTGTCGTCGATGCGGGCAGTTTTACACAGGCCGCCATGCGCCTGCGCGTGACTCAGCCGACCTTGTCGACGGGCGTGGCGGAATTGGAACGCTTGCTGTCGACCATCTTGTTCCTGCGCGAACGGCGACAATTGCGCCTAACCGAGGCGGGCGGTCGATTCTTGCCCATTGCGCGGGAATTGGAACGCGGCTTTCGCGCGGCTGATTCCTTTGGCGCGGGACCACAGCATGATTGGCCCGAATTGAAATTGGGGGTCCTACGATCTGTTTCTGATGATCACCTGCAACGCCTGATTCAGCTTTTATCGGCACAGTTTGAAATAGAGTTGATTGAGGGCAGCGATACCGAACTGCGGGCCGCATTAAAAAGCGGGCGGGCCAATATGATCCTGACCTTGCTGCGCGACAGCGAGAAAGGCCCCAATATTTTACCCTTGTTGGACGAACCTTATCTGATGTTGCTGCCCAAAGATCATGCAATGGCTGGTCAGGATGAACTGATTGCCGAGGAGCTGGCCGCAGAAATTATGATCGCGCGCCGATCTTGTGAGCTTTTGGACGCGACCAGCCGATTCTTTTCCCAGCGCGGTGTGCGGCCGCGCTTTTCGCTGCGCAGTGCCAGCGATGATCGCTGCGTCCGTATGGTGGCAGCGGGCTTGGGGATTACCACGGCGCCCCTGTCGCTTGCATATTTATCGTCCGTTCGGGGCGAAATTGTCGCGCGGACCGTGCGGGAATATGACTATCATCGCCAGCTTGGCTTAATATTAGATCCATCATGGTTGAATCACCCCCATCACTATGAAGTTGTGATAGGGATAGCGGCGATATTACAGCCAATTTGGCAAGCACAGTTGTGCGAGGTTTGACCGCATAGCAAACTATATTATGTTATATGACATGACTGAACTAGCGCAGCATAAACTGGACCGATTAACCAGCGAACAGGTGGAAACCCTGCGCCTTGTCTATGACCATAAAGGGTCTAAGGAAATCGCGCGGATCATGGGGGTTTCTCCCCATACTGTCGATCAGCGGATGCGCCGAGCCTTGAAGATATTGGGCGTCAGCAGCCGAGTGGATGCGGCCCAGTTACTGGCTTCTCACGGTGTATTTCAGAATGTTACCCCATATCAATCATTGAGATATCAACCGGATAATCTAGCCGATGTGGTTGCATTTGCAGATGTTGCTCTTCGTTCAGCCGATACAGTGGTTCCGTCCGTTTCCAGCCATCAGGATGAGGAAAGTTCAACAGACTCCTCTACTCCTGCGCCGCTGCAGGGGGGGGAGCCAGTGATGGGGCCGAAAATATGGATGCTGTGGCTGGTCCTGATTACCTTGCTAGGGACCGGTGCTGTCGCAATCCTATATTTTCTGCTGCAAACACTGGCGACATGATGAGTGGGTGGCATGCTGTCACCGCGACGGGTTGAGTGAGGAGGGGGCTGCTTTTCGCAGTTAAGAAAGTGTTGGATATCCTTGCTTATAGGTGCCGCGTGTATCGGTTGTTTTAGATTATAGTAAATATCACATTGTTTTTATGTGTTTAATATTGCTGAATTGATGTTGTAAACCAAAATTATGTATTTGAAGAATGGCCATTGATATTGATCGCAATTTAATGTCATTATTTCACTTATATCGCGCGGATAGAGTGAAGTGATTTCACCGGTGACAGGATAGATTTGCAGATAATAAAGGCCCGAGCTTCGTCTATGCAATTTTGGCTGCTTAGGGGGTACGGATATGCAGCAGTTTTCAAATAAAGAGATTGCCGAGCTTAAATCCCGTGTCGATCAAATTCACCAACTTCTCGCTAGTCGCGGCGATGAGGTCGGCGTGAATGAAATACATGGGGAAGCTATGGAACAATTGCAGTCTCATCGACCCAATCCGCTGGTTCATCATCTGATGTACAGCATTCAAATTCAGAAATTGCGAAAGGCTCATTTTACCGAATTGGACATGAGCGGTCCTTGTTGGGATATGATGCTGGACTTGATGTTGGCGGAACGTAGCGGACGCGAATTGAGCGCCAGCGACCTTGCCACCGGTGCAGCGGTACCGCTGTCGTCTGGGCTGCGCATGATTGCTGCGATGGAAAAGGCATCGTTGGTGCTGCGTTATCTCGATCATCGCGATCGCCGGCGCACTTTGGTCCGCATGACCGAAACTGGGCGTCAGAAAATGGTTAGTTTTTTCGAAAAAAGCGACGCTGCATGGGGGCAGAATGCGCGCATGATCGGTAGGATATAAACGAGCGGCGCGTTTCTGCGGCCTGCCTTGCGCCTAATCCGCGCAGGCCTTTGTTGGCTCATTGGAAAGGAATGCCGGACGTAAGCGGAGGATTGCGGCCTTCCGCCGAGGCGAACGACAGCGCGTCATTTCAGGACATGATGGAACTGCGCCTATGCAGCCCGCATTTGTTGACGCGCCGTCAATCCAATTCCGTCATTTCTAACATCAGTTTTTCGATTGTTGCCATGGCGCTGCGCTTAATTTGACAGATGCGCGCCGCGCTGACGTCCATCGCCATTCCAATTTCCTGCAAGTTGAGGTCCTCGGTGAAATAAAGCTGAAGCACCAATTGCTCGCGTTCCGGCAATTGCACAATCGCCTTGATCAAGGCTTGCTTCATATCTGCGTCTTCAATGGCGGCAAAGCCACCTTCATTCTCATCGGCGACCATGAAATGATCAAACTCCATCAGCTCATCCAAGCTGGTGGAGCGGCCTTGCTGGGCATTTTGTTCATAGTCAAAAAAGGCTTCGGCGGACATATTCATCGCTTCTGCCATTTCGCGGCTGGTCGGGCCGCGCATCAATTGTTGCTCCAACTTTGCACGGGTGCCCTGTATCCGGCGATTTGCGGCCATGGCAGAACGGCCCACATCGGCATCGCGCCGCAATTGGTCGATCATCGCGCCCCGAATGCGGGTGGTGGCATAGGTGGAAAAGGCATAGCCGCGATCCTGATATTGGCGCTTGGCTTCGATCAGCGCGATCAGCCCCGTTTGAATCAGATCATCCAAATCATGGGTGCGCGACACTTTGGAATAGACCTGCCACGCAATTTTGCGGACCAGCGGGCTATATTCGGCGATCAGGGCATCCGCGCTGTCGGCGGCGGCATAGGATTGTGCGGCCCGCATCTGTTTCAACTGTTCGGCGGTGTCGGCCCTCATGGCAGCTGACCCTCCATATATTGGTCCGAATCATGGCCGAGGCGCGGAACCTCGGCACCGATGGTGGCAACAATTTCGGTTTGTTTATTGGCCGGAATCTCAAGATAAGAAATCACCGCAACGTCCGGGAAGGTTGCTCGCACCAAGCGCGACAGAGCCGACCGGCAAATGGGGGATGCGACCAATGCAAAGCTGCGGGTGGATAGCAAAAGCGGTTCGACGGCTTCGCCAATTTGTTCGACGATCTTCATCGACATGCCATGTTCAAACGGCCATTCGGCCCCCGGATTGGCGCGCACCGCTTGGTTCAGCAGCACTTCGATATCCGGCGTAAAGGTCACGACGGGCAAGGGCATCCGGCTGGGCACAATGGTTTGAATGATTAAGGCACCAATGCGCTGGCGCACGGATTCGACTAGATCGGCGTCGGTTAGCTGTTGGCCAATCAAGCCGACCATTGCTTCGGCAATTTTGCGGAAATCGCGCAGCGGAACGCGTTCGACCAGCAAAGCGCGGCACAAAGCGGCGATGCGCGGCAAAGGATAGCCCTGCGGAGCTAGATTCTGGGCCAATTGCGGGTAATGCGCCTTCAGTGTGTCGATCAGGGCCTGCGCATCGTCGATACCAAATAGTTCCGACGCCGCGCCAATGATGCTGTTGTTCAAATGGGTTGCCATGACGGTGGACGGGTCAACAACCGTATAGCCCGCTGCAATAGCGTCATTTTGCGACGTCTTGGGTATCCACAGGGCATCCAAGCCAAAGGTGGGGTCTTTGCATGGACGGCCTTGGACCGTATGCAGCAAGTCCCCGCTGTCCAATGCCAGCATTTCATTGGGGAATACTTCATCTTCGCCTACAATGACGCCCGCCACGGAAATGCGATAGGCGTTGCCCGGCAAAGACAGATCATCCACCACCTTGACCGCTGGAATAACAAAGCCCAATTCGCGCGACAATTGGCGACGAATACCGGTGATCCGTGTCATCAAGGGCGAGCCACGCCGTTCGTCCACCAAGGGCACCAGCGCATAGCCAATTTCCAACATGCAGGGGCTGGTGGCGGTGACGTCTGACCATGCAATATGATGCGGGTCGGGCGCGGGTTCGGCTGGTGGCGGCACGTCTTCGGCCAATTCCTTCATTCGGCGGCGCTGCCAACCCACGGCAAAGCAAATGGCCGCAGCAGGCAGGAACAGCATTTGCGGCATAGCGGGGATCATCCCCAACATCGCCAAAATACCGCTGACCGCGAACCAGATGTGGGGCGCGGAAAATTGGCTACCAATCTGGCCGCTTAGGTCAAAAGGTGATGTGACGCGCGTGACAATGGCGGCGGCCGCAATGGACAGCAATAGCGCTGGAATCTGCGCGACCAAGGCATCGCCAATGGCCAGCGTGACATAAACCGATCCTGCTTCTGAAAAGCTGAGGCCGTGGCTGAACACGCCCAATATCAAGCCGCCAATGATGTTGACGAACAAGATCAGCAGACCGGCAACCGCATCGCCTTTGACGAATTTTGATGCACCGTCCATCGAGCCATAGAAATCGGCTTCGGTCGCGACTTCTTGGCGGCGGGCTTTCGCTTCGTCGGGCGTGACAAGGCCAGCGTTTAAATCGGCATCAATGGCCATTTGCTTGCCGGGCAAGGCGTCTAGCGTGAAACGTGCCGATACTTCGGACACGCGGCCTGCGCCTTTGGTGATCACCACCAAGTTAATGATCATCAATACGAAAAAGACGAACAGACCGACGACATAATCGCCGCCGATCAGCACCTGACCAAAGGCTTCGATCACTTGGCCGGCCGCGTGCGTTCCTTCGTGGCCCGACACCAACACCACGCGGGTCGAGGCGACGTTCAGCGCCAAACGAAACAAGGTAGCCAGCAGCAACACCGTTGGAAAGGCCGAGAAATCGAGTGGTTTGGATGCTTGCAAGGCGACCATCAAGATCAGCAGGCTGACCATGATATTGACGATAAAGCTGATATCCAAAATAAGCGGTGTTACCGGCACCACCATCAGCGCCACGACCACCAGCATGGCAACAGGCAGTGCTGATGCGCTCGCTATGCGGCCCATTGCGTTCAAATTGAAAGCGTTCATGCGCGCCCTCCCGACAGCGAGGCAAGGCGGCGATAGGCGTCAGCGGCAAAGCCCATCGATAATTTCTTGGGCATCGGCTGAATTTCCATCATTTGCAAAGGTGGGCGGCCCGGATTGTCACCGCCCGATTGGGTGGTGGCGGACGACGAAATTTCCCAGCCCAACGGTGGGGATACGGGCGCGCCTAGCATCCCGCTGCCATAATGGGGGGGCATCGGGCCTGCGGACGGGCTGGCGTCAGGCCCATTGTCCAATTTGGCGCGGAATAATTCCCGAATTTCCATCAGGCTGCGCATCCGTCCGCCTTGCGCATAAAAGATCGACTGGTTGGCGTCAGCGGCTTCGGGCAACAGGGGGGCACCTGGTTGATTGGGGTCGGCCTTCATGGCCGACAGAAAATTGACGGCGCCGCCGCTGCCCAGAAAATGGGCCAAATATAAATCCACCGATTCTGCAGGGCGGCCAATACGGGGTTCCAAATAAGCGCGATTGTCGGCGGTCAGCGCCGCTGCCATGCTGGACGCCACGGCTGGGTCATCGCGCATCGCCAATATTTGATCGCGCAGTCCGGCATCGCGCACAGAAAAGCGCCCGTTGCTGTCGCGGCTGATGGCATTGGAAGCCCAACCGAGGCCATGGTTCGCGCCATGTTGGTCCAGCGTGGACAGCCATGTTTGATTGGTAAATTGAAACAGTCCCCGTGCGGAGGAGGTGGCCGCCTTGGCGTCAGGGTCAAAATTGCTTTCGACCCGCGCAACATCCATCAAATACCCAAAATCAATGCCGGTGCGGGCCGACGCATTTTGCACGGCTTGGGCGACCGGCGTGGCCGGTTGCGGGGCAGATATGGGACGATAGACTGTATTCATGACCTTGGTTCCAAAGAGACGGATCGTGTCTAGGAACCATTATGCAATCATCATGCCATGTTGATGAAAACCATGAAGATATGGGGTTTGTTAGTAGCTTAATGCCATGCCGCGTTGGTGAATGCCGCGAATTTGGTGGTTTCTGTCAATCCTCTGACGCGTCCATGCCTTGAGCATGTTGATGCGAATGGCGGCGGCATCCATTTTTTCCAGCGTTGCCCCAATCAACAAGCCTGCTTCCTCGGCCTGATCGGCGGGGATATAGGCGTCGTCTAGCAACACCACGGCAGCGGCTAGATTTTCCGTGGCCGAAATAATCGCACCAGCATGGTGGCCGTCCAACGCATGGACCAAATGGTCCAACTGCTCGCTGACATGGTCCAGTGCAGGGTGCATCAACCATTCCTTCCGAAGAAGGTCATCATCGATGATGCGATTTGCTTGGCGTCGGCGCGATAGCTGCCGCCGGCAATAGCGGATTTCAGCGATGCGATACGGTCCAGATCCACCGGCGGACCTTGATCCGCAATGGCACGCGCGGTGCTGATCAGGCTGGCGACAGGCGCACTGTCATAGGCTGAAGCGGCCACGGATGGAGCGGCGATGGGCGTGTTGCCATTGTCAGACATGCGGCGTGCGGCATGGGCACGAGCGATGCCGCTGACGGCATTTGTCCCTATCCGATTGTCACCCGACATAAGCGTCTCCACCACCAGACGTCAGAAAAGTGACGCCATATCTGATGGGTGTTAACGGCCGTGAAAATGTCCGATTAAGCCCGAAGGCCAAAAAAATTGACAAATTATGAAAATAAAATGGATCGGCGCTGAGGATGACCCATTTCTTCTTGATAAGAAACGGTTATTTTTGTGAATAAAGGATTGAAAATGGTGCCTATCGGCTGATTGTGGCGCGACCAGGTCCGGTCACGACCGCCAAAATTGGGTTTTTTGGGTCTGCTCCGCGCAAAGAAATAGCTTCGCCCAAGCGCCCATCTTGTGTGGCGGTCGCGGGATAGCTGACCGAATAATTGGGCGTGTCGATGCTGATGCGCACGACATCGCCGCGCCGAATCATGGCCGGGGCCGCAGGGGTGCGTTTGGCCGCGCTATCATTTGTTCCAAAGAAATTGGCTTGCACGTCATCTTGGGCAGCATGGGCTTGGTTGCTGCGCATGGCAACGCGCAGACGCCAGCCCAAGGATGTACAGCGTACGGCCAGACTGTTGCTGTCCATGGCGGTGATCGCCACTTGTTCGGGGCATCGGGCCAATTTTATCCGGCGATCAATTGGCGCGGCGGTCCGCCCCAATGCGCCAGCGATATTCTGGGTTTGGGCGTCGACAGCGGCCCAGTCCTGCACGGCAGGACCAGCCGCAGCGGCCATGGCCGCCGAAGGTGCCGCCGCGATCGTGCCCATGGCCGTTATGGCCGACATCATATATTGTAACGCCGCCACATATCGAACGCGCCTTTGGTGCGGCTTGGAGCCATCAACAGGCGCAGGATATCCTATATCGTTCCGGCCAAGCTGCGCATATGGGGCGGTGGGGCCCATGGGATCGGTTGACCGGTGCATATGCATCATCTTGTCCTTCTACATGCTTCGCGCCCGTCATGGCGTCAGCCGATCATCCTCGCGCTGCCTTGCGCGGGGAACGGCAGGGCGCATGGGTGCGTCGCCAGCGTCGCTTTTGCTGATCCTTGGCCATGCAGAAACCATGCCAGTGTAGCGGGACATACGGAATTGTGCCGACTTGGCCGCGTATCATTGGCCTTCCTTTCGTGATCAGGATCGGCTTGTCGGATTTTTGACGGGTGCGCTGGTTGGTAGGCATCGCACCGATGGAATGGCCGATGCTTCGATGTCTATGGCACGGAAAATCCATCTTTATATGAATTTGGCACAGCCGTTGCATATCTGTTCCTGATCTTCTGCAACGATGCAAAAGTGCGGTGATCCCGTGTGAGAAGGATTAGGATGATGGCGTCAGAAAAGCTATTTGGTGTGCACGCAGCGGCGCTACAATTGCGTAGCCAACGCATGACGATGCTTGCGTCCAACATCGCCAATGCCGCGACCCCCAATTACAAAGCGCGGGACATTGATTTTTCACAAGCGCTGGACATGGCCCGCGATGGTCGTTCGGTTCAGGATGCGGTGAAATATCGCATTCCGGTTCAGGACTCGCTGGATGGCAATACGGTGGAACTTTCCACCGAACAGACGGCCTATGCGGAAAATGCGCTGGCTTATCGGTCTAGCCTGTCCTTTTTGACGGGACGTATCAACACGCTGACTCGCGCGTTGAAGGGAGAATGACCATGATGACCGGTCCTTTCTCTGTCTTTGATATCAGCGGGCGTGCCATGTCGGCCAATTTGGTTCGGCTGAACACCACGGCGTCCAATTTGGCCAATGTCGGCACCGTATCGGGCAGCGAGCGCGGAGCCTTCCGCGCTATGAAGCCGGTGTTCCGTACGGTGATGGACGATGCGGGCCGCGCCACCGTGGGGGTGGACCGCATTACCACATCGAAACTGGAACCCACCAAGCGCCACGACCCCAATCATCCGCTGGCGGATGGCGAAGGCAATGTGTGGGAAGCCGCCGTGGATAGCGCCGCCGAACTGGTCGAAATGGTCGAAACGGCGCGCCATTATCAAAATAATGTTCAGGTGCTGGAAACAGCAAAAGGACTGATCAACGAAACCCTCAGGATGGGGCAATAATCATGACCGTCAGCAATATTCAGGCCCAATATGGCAATGCGAGCAACGGAATTTTCACCAAAGACAAGCAGTTGGATCAAAATGATTTTCTGCGGTTGATGACGGCGCAGTTGCAACAGCAAGATCCGTTTAACCCCGTCAATAACCAAGAAATGGTCGCGCAAATGGCGCAATTTTCGAGCTTGGCCGGAATCAGCGAAACCAACACTGTGCTGACCAAAATTTCCGAGCAATTGGCGGCGCAGAACCAGCTTCTTCAAGATATTAAGGGCGGTAATTCCGGCCTGACCCCACCCACGCAGGAAGGATAAGAGCATGTCGTTTTACACATCTTTGTCGGGCCTTAAGGGCGCGCAGACCGACATGTCGGTCATTTCCAACAATATCGCCAACGCCAGCTCGACCGGCTTTAAGCGCAGCACGGCGCAATTTGGTGATATTTTTGCATCGTCGCCAACCCAGTCGTCGAAAACCGTGGCCGGTCAAGGACAGCGCCTGAACGGCATTGTGCAGCAATTCACCAATGGCAGCTATGAAACCAGCGCCAAGACATTGGATATGGCGATTGTTGGCGAAGGTATGTTCATCGTCAAAAGCCCGCCCCCGACCGAAGGCGTCAGCTATACCCGCAACGGGACATTCGCACCCACCGCCGATGGCCATGTGGTGGATACCACGGGTTCGCGTCTGCAATTGCTGCCGGTGGACGCCAATGGCGATGTCACCGACCGGACTTTGGCGGGGGCCACCGATTTCGTGCTGCCAACCGCATCGCCGCTGGACCCCACTGCCGCCTTGATCAACGTATCGATCGGTGTCGACGGTTTGGTTACCGCAACCTTTGCCGATGGCAGTGATCAAATGTTGGGCAAGGTCGCCATGGCCAATTTCCCATCCGTTGAAGGACTGCGTCCGGTTGGCAATGCGCATTGGCAATCGACGGGTGACAGTGGTCAGCCGATTATTGATGGTGCCGGTGCTGGTTCGATGGGTTCCATCCGTTCTGGCGCATTGGAGCGTTCCAACGTCGATATCACCGAAGAATTGGTACTGTTGATTGCGGCGCAGCGCAATTTTCAGGCCAATGCCAAGGCCATCGAAGGCGCATCGCAATTGACGCAAACCATCATGAATATGCGCTGATAGGCGCTGATGGACGCCGCGCAACAGGACTGATGTCATGGACCGTTTAATCTATACCAGCCTTTCCGGAATGCGCGGCAGCATGTCGCGCCAGACCGCCACGGCCCATAATCTGGCCAATGCCCAGACGCCGGGTTTTCGGGGTGATCTGGCCGAAATGCAGACCATTTGGATGAAGGGCCCCGGCGCCACCACGCGCGCCATGGGGTCCGAAGAAGTGATCGGCGCCGATATGCGCAGCGGCACGGTATCAGCCACGGGCCGCGATTTGGATATCGCCATGGAAGGCGATGCGATGCTGGTGGTGCAAGCGCCCAATGGCGAAGAAAGCTATACGCGGCGCGGGGATTTGCACCAAACTGCCACCGGATTGCTCACCACGGGTGACGGACATCCGGTGATGGGGATGCAAGGCCCGCTGGTGGTTCCACCAGCCGACAGTGTCAGCATCGACCGCGAAGGCCGAGTGTGGATGGTGCCGATTGGCGGCGACCGTGAAAACCCGATTGAGGCGGATCGCCTGCGTTTGGTGACGCCCGCAGGGTCCAATATCGTCAAAGGTTTGGACAATTTGTTTCGCGTGCGCGGCGGCGGTGCCTTGCCCGATGATCCCGAAGCGCGATTGATCAATCGCTCGCTCGAAGGGTCGAATGTCAGCGCGACCAGCGCGCTGGTGGAGATGATCGAAGCCAGCAAAAGCTGGGATAATCAGTTGGAACTCATCAGCAACGCGCGCGACATGGACAGCGCGACCACCAATTTGATGCAGCTTCCCCGATAGGAGTGAATAGTCATGAGCTTTGGCGCTTTGCACGTCGCACGAACCGGTCTGGATGCCCAAAGCTTCCGGATGCAGGTCATCGCCAACAATTTGGCCAACGTGAACACTACGGGTTTCAAGCGCGACCGCGCCAGTTTTGAAACCTTGGCCTATCAAACGATGACCGCCGCTGGCGCGCCCAGCAGCGCGGACAATCGTTATGCCATTGGTTTGAACCTTGGGACCGGCGTGTCACTGGCGGGAACCGCGCGCATTGATACGCAGGGCGGCTTGAATGTCACTGGAAATTCGCTGGACATGGCAATCGAAGGGTCAGGCTATTTCCAAGTCACTATGCCCGACGGCCGCACCGGTTATACCCGCGCAGGCAATTTCTCCATGGCCGCCGATGGCACGATTGTGACCAGCGATGGCAAACCCTTGGTGCCCCAAATTCAGGTGCCAGAAGGGGCAACGGGTATTTCCATTGGCGCAGACGGCATGGTGTCCGCCACCGTGCCCGGCCAAGCCGAAGTGGTGGAATTGGGCCAGATTGAAATCGCCCGTTTTGCCAATTCGGCCGGATTGCAGTCGATTGGCGACAATATGCTGGTGGAAACCGCAGCATCGGGCGCACCGATTGTCGGCGTGGCTGGCACCGAAGGGCGTGGCTCGCTGCGCGGCGGAATGCTGGAAGGGTCGAACGTCAATGTCGTCGAGGAATTGGTCGACATGATCGAAACCCAGCGGGCCTATGAGGTCAACAGCAAGATGATCCAAGCCACCGACGAAATGATGCGCAATGCGGCACAATCGCTCTAATTCACCCACCTTCTGGGCTTTGACCTGCGGGTCTGCTGTGCTGCTATGTGGCGGCATGGCGGTTCCTGCGGCGGCCAAAAGCAAGAAGGAACAGGTTAACCCCTATGCGGCAAGCGCGCCGGTGATCAACCATAGCTTGCCGGCCAATGGTTCGATTTTTCAGGGGGGCTATACCCCGCTGACATCGGGCGGACTGGCCGGACAAGTGGGTGATGTGCTGACTATCCAATTGGTCGAACGCACCATGGCCAGCAAAAGCAACAGCGCGTCCACCCAGCGCGGTGGGTCGATTGGCTTGACGCCGCCCAGCACGGGGCCACTGAATCTGTTCAAACCCAGCGATATTGGCATGAGCGGGGACCAGCAATTCCAAGGCAAGGGTGCGGCGGCGCAATCGAACCAGCTGAACGGCGAGATTAGCGTGACCGTGGCACAGGTTTATCCCAACGGGACGATGCTGGTGCGCGGTGAGAAAATGCTGACCCTCAATCGCGGGGACGAGCATGTGCAATTTTCGGGCATTGTGCGGGCGATGGATATCAGCCCCGATAACCGGATTTTGTCCACCCGCGTGGCAGATGCGAATATTCGTTATGTCGGCAAGGGCGAGATTGCCCGCGCCAGCCGCCAAGGGTGGCTGGGCCGCTTCTTCTCGATGATCAGCCCTTTTTAGGATGGTGGGAAAAGGTTTTTATACCATGACCAGACTTTCTTCTGTCTTTGCAATATTGGTGCTGTTGGTGGCGGGGCTGGGTTATTCCGGCACGGCATCGGCCCAGCGCATCAAGGATATGGGCCAATTTCAGGGGCTGCGGGCCAACCAATTGACGGGTTATGGCATTGTGGTCGGTCTGGCTGGCACAGGCGATGACAGTCTGGAATTTAGCACCATCGGTATGAAGGGCGCGGTGTCGCGTTTTGGCCTGACTTTGCCGCCAGGGGTGAATCCGGCGCTGAAAAATGCGGCCGCCGTGATGATTACCGCTGAACTGCCTGCCTTTGCCAAACCCGGTCAGCGTCTTGACGTCACCGTTTCGGCCATCGGCAAAGCGAAATCCTTGCGGGGCGGCACATTGGTCTTGGCACCGCTTTATGGCGTGGATGGTAATATTTACGCGATGGTGCAGGGCAATTTGGTCGTCGGCGGTCTGGGCGTGAACGCCGCTGATGGGTCCAAGGTGACCATCAATGTGCCGTCCAGCGGCCGGATCGCCAATGGCGCGACGGTAGAACGGTCGGTTGATACCGGCCTGACGCAAGGCGACCAGTTGATTTTCAACCTCCATCAATTTGACGCCACCAATGCCAAGCGCGTGACGGACGCCATTAACGGCGCCTATGGCGGCGGCATGGCGAATATGATCGACGGGGCGAGCATCGCCATCCGCACGGGCGGTTCGGGTGACGACCGTGTACGCCAGATTTCGATGATCGAGAATTTGACCGTCCAACGGTCGGACCCGTCCGCCAAGGTCATTGTCAATGCCCGCACGGGCACGGTGGTGATCAATGGCGCGGTGCGCGTTGGTACGGCTGCGGTGACCCACGGCAAGCTGAGCGTATCGATCAAGGAATCGCCGATGGTGTCCCAGCCTGCGCCCTTCAGCCAAGGCCGGACGACCGTTGAACAGTCGAGCGAAATCAGTGTCGAAGAAGAATATCGACCCGCTTTTGTGATGCAACCCAATGCATCATTGGCTGATCTTGTTGATAGCATTAACCAATTGGGCGTTCCCCCAGGCGATCTGGTCGCCATTTTGGAGGCGTTGAGTCAGGCCGGTGCTTTGACAGCGGAGCTAGTGATTATATGACCATGTCTCTGCCCTCTTTGTCGTCTTTGCCGATGGCGGCACGCCAAGCGGGGCGTGCCCCCTTTGTACCGATGGCGGCGCAGGCCCCGACGGATAAGGGGCAGGCGATGAACGCAGCGGCGCAGGCTGGGGCGGCGAATGAGAAGCCGGAAAGTGACGATATCCGCAAAGTTGCGGAATCTTTTGAAGCGATAATATTACGTCAACTTTTGGGCTCTATGCGTAAAGCCAAGTTGAGCGAGGATATTTTTGGATCCAGCGCAACGGATAATTTTCGTGAAATGGCGGATGCCCGCACGGCGGATGCTATGTCGAATATGAGGCAATTTGGCATCGCAGATATGGTCGAACGGCAATTGCGCGGATATGGGGGCGGCGTCATGAACGGCAATAGTGCTGTAAATGATGGAAAAACCACAAATAATTCTGATGAAAGCATTGCTGGATGAGCGATCTTCTTTCCATTGGGGCTAGTGGCTTGCGCGTTTATGGCCGTGCGCTTGCGACGGTTGCTGACAATGTCGCCAATGCCCAAACGCCCGGATATGCGCGCCGCACCCTGCAAATGGCAGAGTTGCAGGGCGCTGGCGCATCGGTGCTGTACCGCGCGGCGATCAGCCCTGGCGGGGCAGAGGTCACCGGCATTGCCCGCGCCGTGGATACATGGCTGGTCGAAGATTCGCGCTTGTCGTCTGGCGATGCGAGTCGCACGGGTGTGCGCCTGCAATGGATGAACCGCGTCGAAAATGCCCTGAGCAACGACAGCAATAATATCGCCACCAGCCTGACCAAAGTTTATACCTCGGCCGATTTGTTGACGGCGGACCCAAATAATCCGACGCTGCGCGCCCAATTTTTGCAGGCCGTCGACGAAGTGGCGACGGGTTTCCGGTCCGCCGCTACACAATTGGCCGATGTCGCCCAAGGCGTAACCGATTCGGCCAATGGCGAAGTGGCCCAGTTCAACACCGATTTGGCGGCACTGGAAGATATTAACAACGGCCTGCGCAAAGCGCGTGCTGGTTCGACCAATCAAGCGAGCCTGATGGATCGCCGTGATCAGTTGCTGGACGAATTGGCCGCCAAGGGCGGTATCTCTGTCTCGTTGGACGATCGCGGTGTGGCCACGGTTCGGGCATCCGACAGCGGGGAATTGCTGTTGGGGGCGGGCTATCGCGCGGAATTGAGCGCCAATGTCTCTGCCACCGGCTTGATCAGTTACAGCATTGACGGCGCGGTGCCTTTTGCCACCAGCAAAGGCAGTTTGGCAGGCTTTGCGGAGGTCGCAAGCCATGTGTCCGATCAGCGCGCCGCGCTGGACGACAAAGCCATGGAATTTGCAGGCGTGCTCAACACGGCCCATCAATCGGGGCTGGATGCCAATGGCAATGCGGGTGTGGCTTTGTTTCAAGGCACCAGCGCCGCGACATTGACGGCGGTTAGCTTGACTGCGGCCCAAGTCGCCGCCGCTGACGCCACCAGCAGCAACGGCAATATGCTGGCGCTGGGCGGTGCACGCGGCGCTGACGCACCGGAATCGCAATGGTCCGCCCATTTGGCGGCGCAAGCCCAAAGCACGGCGGCTGCGCGGGCGCAGGATGCAGCGGCCTATACGCGCTATGAAGGCGCCGCAGCGGCGCGGGGCGAGGTGAGCGAAGTCAATCTGGACCAAGAAGCCGCAGAATTGCTGCGTTTCCAACAAGCTTATTCCGCCGCGGCGCGGACCATTCAGGTCGCCCGCGAAACCATGCAAACGCTGCTCAGTTCGCTGTAAAGGACGCCTAAGATGATCAACGCTGTTGGGAATCGCATGACCCGCGAAATTTCGCGCCAACAGCGGTTGGCGTCGGATATTGAAAAAACGCAAATTCAGATCAGCAGCAGCAAGCGCCTGCAACGTATGTCGGATGATCCGGTGGCATCGCGCCGCATTTCGACCATCAACGCCGCGCAAAGCAGCATGAGCAACTGGCAATTGAATCTGACCACCGCCAGCGGAATGGTATCGCAGGGCGAGTCCGTCATGAAATCGGTTTCGGCGCTGTTGCAGCGGGTGAATGATCTGTCGATGACGGCGGTCAACGGCACAATGGACGCTAGTTCGCGCCAAACCATTTCTGCCGAGATTCAATCCATTGCGGACGAAATTGACAATTTAACCGCCAGCCGCGGGTCCAATGGCGAGCCGCTATTTTCAGCCATACCGCATGTGATGCGCTTCGATACCGATATTGCTTTTGCACCCTTGCCAGCGGCGGGCGATGTTTTTGCCATCAATGGTGTCAGCCTGTCGGCCAGCCTTCGCGATGTGGCCAATAATATTGCGACGGGCAATGAAGCGGGCATGGGCACAGACCGCGATGTGGTGATGAATATGATCGGCCATGTCGCCGACCAACATGCCGGTATCGGCTTGGCCGCTGGGCGTTTGGACCGTATCGCAGAAAGCCTCGATTTGCGGGCGATTTCGGTAAAAGATGAACGATCCGGATTGGAGGATACCGATCTGGCGGAGGCAATCTCTTTGTTAAAAGCGCAGGATTTAACCCTGAGCGCGGCACAGGCGACTTTTGCCCAAATTAATCGTCGGACGTTGTTCGATATTTTATCCTAATCCGCTCAACATTTCGCAGGGCCTGCCGTTAAGTTGATAAGGGCCCTTTCTGAACGGGTTGATAGCCAATAGGAGAAAATAGCGCATGTTTCCCGTTATCGGCATTGTTGTGCTTTTGGTGCTGGTATTCGGGGGCTTTGCGCTAACGGGTGGCAACCTTGGCCCTGTCATGCACGCTTTGCCGCATGAAATGCTGATTATTGGCGGTGCGGCGATTGGCGCTTTGATCATCGGCAACAGCGGGGCGGAACTGAAGTCCTTGGCCGGCGGCGTGGGCAAAGTGTTCAAGGGGCCCAAATATAATAAAGATGATTATCTCAGCTGCATTTTGCTGGTGTCCTCTTTGATGAAAATGTTGCGCACGGATGGCCCCGTAGCGGTCGAACCGCATATCGAAGATCCCAAAAATTCGACAATATTCCAACAATATCCAAAGTTGTTGGATGACGAAACGCTGATTCACCTGATCTGCGATACGTTGCGTTTGGTGGTGGTGTCGTCTGGCACACTAGACCCGCATGCTGTCGAAGATGTGATGGATAATGCGCTGAAAAATCATCATCATCATGCCATGAAGCCCGCCGAGGGGTTGCAAAATCTGGCCGACGCTTTGCCCGCCTTGGGTATTGTTGCGGCGGTGCTGGGCGTGGTGAAAACCATGGGGTCTATTGATAAGCCACCCGAAGTTTTGGGCGGCATGATTGGATCTGCCTTGGTCGGAACCTTTTTGGGTGTATTGCTGGCTTATGGTTTTGTTGGGCCGTTCGCGACGCGTGCTCGCAGCGTGATCGAAAGTGATGCGGCCATTTATCAAACGGTCAAGCAACTGATTATCGCATCCCTGCATGGCCACCCACAGCCCTTGGTGATCGAGGCGGCTCGTTCGGGCGTGGCGCATGATCTGCAACCCAGCTTTGCCGAAGTGTTTGACGGCATGCGAGCCCGATAAATGGCCGCGCGTCCCAATCTTCCGCCCCGTCCGATCATCGTTAAAAAGGTGATTGAGCAAGCCCATGCCGGCCATCATGGCGGGGCGTGGAAAGTGGCTTATGCCGACTTTGTGACCGCGATGATGGCGTTTTTTCTGTTGATGTGGCTGCTGGGCGCGACAACGGAAAAGCAACGCAAGGCGCTGGCGGATTATTTTGCGCCAACATTGGTCCAGTCCAAACAGGAAACCGCCGGAGCAGATAGCCTGTTTAACGGTGATTCCATTGTATCGGTGGATGATTATCCGCACCGTCAGGGACAGACGGGTTCCAAGTCGCTGACGATTCCGCGCGATGCCCGCGGCGGGCCAGCAGAGTTGGTGAGCCGCCAAAAAGAGGTCGAGAAGTTTCGCGAAGATGCGAAATCCATTTTACAACGCATCCAAAAGCGTGGTGATTTGAAGCGCTTGGCAAAAAATATCCGTTTTTCCGAAACCACCGAAGGCATGCGCATTGATGTGGTGGACGACAGCGATTTTTCGATGTTTGCGATGGGAACAGGCCAGCTAACGCCCCAAGGGTCGCATTTGCTGACCGAAATTGCTGGGGCGCTTCAGGATGTGCCCAATCGCCTGTCTGTGCGGGGCCATACGGACGCCGCGCCTTGGTCGGCGGCATCGGGCACCAACAATTGGCGCTTGTCCGTAGAGCGGGCGGAAGTTTCTCGTAACTATCTGGAGTTTCGGGGCGTTGCGGGCAATCGCTTCTCGCGGATTGAAGGGGTCGCGGACCGCGAACCCTATGTGATGAATGCGCCATTGGACCCGCGCAACCGCCGAATCTCCATCACTTTGGGTTGGCGGACCTAGGGAGCGAATCGCCCCGCCGCCGATTCTCAATCGCTGTGAGGCTTGGCTTGGCCGGATAATCTGGACCGGTTCAGGATCAACAGTCCGGAATTCATTACCGGTATTTAAATATATTTATAACCAAAAATGGACGATTATGCGTCGATTTGGACCTGTCTGGAGGCACCTGCCGCCCGCTGATAAATGTTTATTTACTAATTTCGTTAAATATCGCCCCATCAGCAAACGCGTCTGGGGAGACGCGAGGAGTATAGCGATGAGCATGGGGCATAACAGGGTGGATCAGCTAGGCGCGTCCGAGATTATCGGTAACAGCCTTGCTGCGCAGCATTTGCGCGGAATGATTCAGCGTGTTGCGCGTTCCAAGGCGTCGGTTTTGATTTGCGGCCCATCGGGCAGTGGCAAGGAATTGGTGGCGCGTGCCATTCACAATTTGGGTGCCCGTTCGAAACAGCCGTTTTCCGCTATTAACTGCGGCGCTATCCCCAGCGAGCTGATTGAATCGGAATTGTTCGGCCATGAAAAGGGGGCCTTTACGGGTGCCACGGCACGCCGCATTGGCCATTTTGAAGCCAGCGAAGGCGGCAGCATTTTTCTGGACGAAATTGGCGATATGCGTTTTGAAATGCAGGTAAAGCTGCTGCGCGTGTTGGAAGATCGCACCATCGTTCGTGTCGGAAGCAGCGAAATGCGCCCCGTCGATGTTCGTGTCATTTCCGCCACTCACCAAAATTTGGATGATGCCATTGCCGATGGCCGTTTTCGCGAAGATCTGTTCTTCCGCTTGGGCGTCGTTGTCGTGCAGGTTCCCGGTCTGGCTAGCCGCACGGAAGATCTTCCGATGCTGATCCGCCACTTCCAATCCAGCCTGCCAGCCGAAGATCATTGCCGCTTTGATGACAGCGCCATGCAAGTACTGATGCAGCATAGCTGGCCTGGTAATGTGCGCGAATTGCGGAATTTTGTGGAACGCGCCAGCGTGCTGCATGGCGGCGAAAGGCTGACGGCGGCAGAGGTCAGGGTGTTGATCAATCCGACGGCCGCGCTCGCGCCCTTTTCCTTTGCGGCGATGTTGGCCCCTGCGGCTGAGCCTATTGCTGCGCCCATGCCTGATCTTGGCGACGCCGAATCAGATGCGGCTGACGCGATTTTCAAGGCCGCGGACGATCTGATCGCCATGATGACCGCCGATCAGGACGCGCTGATGGCGGGTGACGACAGCGATTTGGTGATGCATCATTTGTCGCAGGAACACCAAGATGATGCGGCGGACAACAGCAATGCGATGGCCAAAAAGCCAGCTCATGGCCGCCCGATTGACCTGAAACGGGAAATTGAAACCATTGAATTGGAACAGATTCACGTCGCGTTGGATTTGGCCGATGGCATTATTTCCGAAGCTGCACGTCTGTTGACGCTGAAGCGCACGACCTTGATCGAAAAAATGCGCAAATATGGCGTTCAGTTACAGGCTGCCTAAGCCGCTTTTCGCGATGACTAGGATCATTTGCTGAGTTGTTGCGTTGCTGGCGTTTTTATTGCGCCTGTTCCCGCAACTGCCGCCATGCACTGCTGACGCTATTCACGCCGTCCAGCAATTCATGCACCATATCGTCATTGTTCAGGCGCACGGCATCGTCCAATTTGCGGCGCATACTGCGGTATACGCGGGACAAGGCCTCTGCCACCTCTCCACCAGCTTGATGGTCCAGATTGGCGTCCAGGCCGATTAAAATGGTGCGAGCGCGTGTGGCCGGTTCGGTTGCGGATACGCGTTGACCCTGCCGGATCATCGACGACATAACGCCCAGCGATAATTCCAGCTCGTCATACAGCATGGAAACCAGCTCTAGCGGATCGGCTCCGGCAGCGCGGCTTTCCTGTTGCATGCGGCGATAGGTTCCCGCTGCGCGAAGGGTAGAGGCAGTTGCGACCACGATAGCGTCTCTTAGCTTTTATACTGGTTGTTCCAAATCTCGATCTGTTGTTCGAGATAGGATTGCGTGGCCTTATAGGCCGCCAATTTGGCGTCCAGACCGCTATATTGTTTTTCCAAACGCGCGCGATAAGCTTCTTCGCGGATTTCGACCTTTTCCAACTGCTCAACCAGCGATTTCTGGCGGCTTTCCAGCGATTTGTTCACACGGTCCAGCACGCCGTCCGATGCGACAGCCTTGTCGCGCAGGGCGTCGAGCACGCCAGCGATGCCGGGGTCGGTCGCGATGCTGTGTGTGCCGTCGCGGCGGGGGTTGAAAATCGCCTCAACCGCGCCGGCATCCTTGGCCAAGGCGGCGTCCAGCTTGGCTTGGTCCAGAACCAACAGTCCTTCTTTGCTGGTGCTAATGCCGATGGATGCCAGCGTGTTGATGCTAGGATGACTGGTCAACAGCGTGTTGACCATGCCCGTCAGTTCGGATTCCAATTGGCGCATCGAGGTGCCAAGGCCGCTGAGCTTGCCAGCCTCTGTCAGGCTTTTTTTCAATTGGTTATAGACGCTGACAAAGTCGCCAACGGTTTGACGAATAATGTCCAAGGGGCGGCTGGCACCAATTTCGACGGGCTGGCCGCCGGATGTTTTCTTCAAGCTGATCGACAGGCCGGACAAGACATCATCGACAATATTGGATGCACGGCTGAAGGCGATACCGTCGACGGTAAATTCGGCGTTGGCCGCGCTTTGGCCCAGCGTCATCGCACCGCCATTGCCATAAGAAAAATTGGTTAAATTGGCGTCTGCGCCTGCATCAGGGGTCAGGGTAAAGGCATTGGCGGTGCCGGTCGCCCCCTTCAGGACCAATCGCTGGCCACCTTCGTCGCTGACCAAGGACGCTGTCACGCCGCTGCCGCTTTTGTTGATGGCGTCGACCAAGCCGTTCAGACTGTCATTGGTCGATCCGATGGTGATGGTGAAATTTTTGTCCCCCACCGCCAAGGTCATGGTGCCTTGGCCGATCGCGGCGGTGCGGTCCGCGACAACGGCGGAAACGCTGGTCTGGGCGCGGGCCAACTGATTGACGATGACGGTGGCGTTGAAACTGTCCGCCGACATGCCCGCGCGGGCGGTGACGGACATGATATTTTCGTCCGAGGAGGTGGCTTTGCTGCGCAGGGTTCCGTCGGACACCATCAGTTCGAGCGAGTCAGCAAAGCCGTCCAAATCTGCACGGGCTTGTGCCAATGCGCTGATTTTCGATGTATTTTGCGCGGCCAGCGTGGTGATGCGTTCGACCTTGGGCTCGCGGGACGCTGCAGCCAGATCATTGACCAATTGCTTGGTGTCGATTCCCGACCCCAAGCCCAAACTGTTCACAATAGAGCTGACCATGGCAAATTCCTTTGCCTTGTTAACGGCGCGGACATGCGAAGATTAAGCGGATTTTCCCAAGAAATTACGCGCTGGTCTGTTTTTGACCCTCGGGGTCATAATGGTGGGTTGGGGGGACATCGACCATGGGTTGGCTGCGCCCTTCGGCCATGGCTTGTTCCAATTGGAACACAAAGGCCAAGACAGTGGCGACCGCGACAAATAATTCCTCGGCAATCATATGTCCGGCCCGCGAGGTGAAATAAATGGCGCGGGTTAGCTGCGGATATTCCAACATGGGCACGGCAGCATCGCGGGCCAGTTCGCGAATGGCCAAGGCCACATCGCCGCGCCCGCGTGCCACCACCACAGGGGCGGCATCCACGCCCGGGCGATAGCGCAGCGCGACGGAGAAATGAGTGGGGTTGGTCAAAATCACCGTGGCCTCGGTCACGGCTTGGCGGGCGGAGTTGGACAATAGGTCGTGACGGCGTTGGCGCTGGGCCTGCTTTAATTCTGGCGAGCCTTCGCTTTGCTTCATTTCGTCGCGAATATCTTGTTTGCTCATCATCAAGCGCTTGTTGCGCTGAAACCATTGGGCCGGAACGTCGATCAGCGCGATGACGACCAAGCCGCCGGTCATGGTCAGCACCGCCAGACCGATTTTCTTGCCCGCTAGGCCAATGGCTCCGACCAAGTCGGAACCCGCCAAGGCCATAATCGCGGGCAGATTTTGCGCGATGATGATATAGCCAATGACGCCCAACAGCGCGACCTTGGCCAAGGCTTTGATCAATTCAATCACGCCGTTCATGCCGAACATGCGTTTCAGCCCGCTCATTGGGTTAATGCGATTTCCCTTGAATTGCAGCGATTTCCCGCGCCATCCAAAGGACCCCAACATGGCAGGGCCAGCAATGGCGGCCAACAGCGCCAGCGCGAACAAGCTGGCGAGCGGCAATAAAATATCCACACCATTGCGCAGCAAGGCCTGTGCGGGGTCGAAATCGCCGACATCGGCGGCATTCAGGGTCAGACCGCGCCGCACCAATTCGCTGGCGGATTGCACGAACCAGCCGCCTGCGGCGATGAGCCAGCCCGCGGCCGCCAGCATCATCAAGGCGGTGGCCAATTCGCGGGACATCAGCACATCCCCCTCTTTCTTGCTGTCTTGCAGCTTTTTTGGGGTAGGCTTTTCGGTTTTTTGGTCTTTGTCGCCTTGTCCTGCCATGGCGTCAGCCCTTTGCCGCGATGCTACGCGCCAAATCGAGCGCGTCGGACAAAATACGGCCAATCGCTTCGGCCATGGCGGGGGTGCCGATGCCCAGCAAGATCAGGCCCGCCAGCAAGGTGGCGGGAATGCCCACGGCGAACAGATTCAGCGCGGGCGCCGATCGGCCAATGACGCCCATGATGATCTGCACCAATATCAGCACAAATCCGACGGGCAGGGCGATGGTCAGGCCTGCAGCGAACATCAGGCTGCCAAATTCAATCACGCTGCCAATGGCATTGAGCGACAGAAATCCACCGCCTGGTGGCAGCGCGACATAGCTTTGGACAAGGATGTCGGCCAGCAACAAATGCCCGTCCGCCGCCAAAAAGAGGGCGGTAGCCAGCATCGACAAAAATTGCCCGATGGCGCTGCTCATTTGGCCGCTCATTGGGTCGGCCATGGCGGCAAAGCCCAAACCCATGGCGTTGCTGATCACTTCGCCGCCGATCAAGGCCGCCGCCAAACCCATTTGCAGGACAAAGCCGATGGTCAGGCCGATCAGCACTTCGCTGGAGATATAGAGAAAACCGGGTACGGAGACCAAGCCGTCTGGCGGCAAAGCCATGCCGGATGCGCTGACCGCCGGCAGGCCGACCGCCAAGGCAATGACCAGACGCAATTGAACGGGCACATTAGATGCACCAAAAACAGGCGCCGCCAAAAAGGCGGCACCGGGCCGGATCATCGACACCATCCACAATTGCAGCATGGCCTCGATATTGGGGATGTCGGCGGGGTTCATGCCCTGATGCTCGTCCGGCGGCCGATCAGCGGACCAGCGCCGGAATTTGAGCAAAAATTTCCTTGGTGAAGTCGGTAAGCAGCACCAAAATGCTGCCGCCGAAAATGGCCAGACAGATGGCGGCCACGATCAATTTGGGAATGAAGGTCAGCGTCTGTTCGTTGATCGATGTGGCCGCCTGCACCATGCCCAGCAACACACCAATGGCCAGAATGGGTAGCAGCAAGGGGGCGGCGGCCAAGGCCAGCACCCACAGGCTTTGTTGCGCCACGCCAATGAAATAATCGGCCTCCATCCGCTAGACCCCCACAAAGGAGGAAGCGAGCGATCCCATCGTCAGTGCCCAGCCATCAACCAGAACAAATAGCAATAATTTGAACGGCATAGATATGATCATCGGCGATAGCATCATCATACCCAGCGACATCAGCGCGGAGGCGACGATCAAATCGATCACCAGAAAGGGCAGAAAGATTAAGAAACCAATTTGGAACGCCGTTTTCAATTCGCTGGTCACAAAAGCGGGCAGCAAAATGGTAAAGGGCACATCTTGAGGCCGCGCATAAGTGGGGGCCTTGGCGATTTTGGCGAACATCATCAAATCAGACTTGCGGGTCTGGGCCATCATGAAACCATGGACAGCGTCACCAGAACGCACCACCGCTTCGCCAATATCAATTTGTTCTTGGCCATAAGGTTCGATGGCCACACGATTCACTTCGCTAAGCACCGGTTGCATGATGAACAGCGATAAAAAGAGGCTGAGTCCGACCAACACCTGATTGGGCGGGGTTTGTTGCAAGCCCAGCGCGTGGCGCAGGATCGACAGCACAATGATGATGCGCGTGAAACTGGTCATCATCAGCAGCAGCGACGGCAACACCGTTAGCAGGCTCATCAGCAGCAAAATTTGCAACGACAGGCTGAGCGGGCGACCATCGCCGCCGATTTCGGCGACCGCGCGGTTCAAACCCTCGGCCGTTTGGGCCATGGCGTCACCCGCGCCGAAGCACAGCGCGCCTACAACCGCGAGGAGCAGGCCAAAGCGTGCCGCCGTTGCCATCGGGCGGTGGCGGTCAGCCGACATGAAAGTCGCCATCGCCCTGATCGGTGTAAATCCGCTCGGCATAAGGGGGCTGCGGCATGGATGGGTTGTAATGATCATCGCGGCCAGCGCGATCTGGGCCATTGTCCGCCAAGCGGGTGATGCCCGCACGGGAAATGGCGATCATAATCTGTTTGCCGCCAAATTCGACAACCGCCAGCTTGGACCCCGGCCCCAGCGGCATGACGTCAATCATGGTCATGGCGCGGCCTGCGCGTTGGTGGCCCATGGGCAAGCCAATTTGCGCCTTTTTCCACAACCATAAGCTGCCCCATGCCATGGCCCCGACGACCGGCAGCATGATCAGCAGACGAAGAATATATTCGAGCATCAGCCCCTCCGCTCGACGCCTGCCCAGCCGCGTTCAGGGGCCACCAATTCGGCCACCTTAATGCCATAGCGGCCATCAACACTGACAATCTCGCCCTTGGCGATCAAGGTACCATTGGCGTATATGTCCAGCAATTCCGTGGCGGCGCGGTCCAATTCAATGACGCTGCCTTCGCTGATCGACAGCAATTCGGACAGTGGCATGGTGGTGGACCCAACCTCGACCGACACACGCAGCGACACGCCAGCCAATAGATCAAAATTGGGGGTGGCAGAAATATTGCGGGTATCGCGGCGTTCGCGGGCGGGCGCAGCGTCGGCTTCGCTCATATCACTCATGGTCCGGTCCTTCTTCGATATGCTCGATCATAATTGCGGCATTGCCATTGGATTCGCCAATGGTACCGGATGCAAAGCGCAGGCCGGATACCGTTACCGGAACATAGCGGGGTATGGTTAACGGAATGATATCCCCAACCTCAAGCGCCATTAATTTCACCAACGGAATGTCGCTGCGGGCCAAGACCGACCGCACGGGCAAATGCACATTTTGCACCGCCTTGTGCAAGGTGGATTTCCAAATGGGGTCATGATGGTCGGGAACATCAGGTTCGACGATCAATTCGGCGGCGGCAATGCCGCGCATCGCGGCCAAGGGATAGGCGCACAAAATGCTAAGCCCATCAAAGGGCGCGCCTTTGATGGTAAATTGTTGCACCACCACATCGTCACCGCCGCGCGCGGGTGTCAATTTTCCGCCATCCATGCTGACAATGTCGAGCACGGGTTCCAAATGCAGTTTGTCGCGCCATGCGCTGGCCAATTGCAGGGCCATGTCACGGCCAAGTCGGGCGGCAAAGCGTTCCTCGGCGTCGGTTAATTCTTCGCGGTCGCCAACCAATGTGCCTTTGCCGCCGTAAAAAATATCGACCAGTTGCAGCACCAATTTGCGCGAACCTGCAATCAATAATGGGCCTTTGAGGGCGGGGACATGAAAGCGCCAATATATGGCTGGGGAGATGCCGCCCAGCCATTCGGTAAAGCTCATTTGCACGCTGTTGCTGCGTTCGACCTGGATGGTCGGCGCGCCCAAGGCGCGGATCAGGTCGCGCAGGCTGCGGGAAAATTGATTGGCAGTGGCGTCCAGCGCCGGAAAATGATGCGTCGCTTCTTTTTGGCGCAGCAATAGCGGCGACGGGGCGTCACTTTGTGGCGCGGCTTTCGCCGCTTTGCCCCGCGCCGATGTCATTGAATCACCATGCTGGTGAAATAGACATTGTCGATACCACCAAAGCCTTCTTTTTCCCGCAGCACATCGTTGATGGCGTTGGTCAATTGGCGTTGCAATTGCTGCTTGCCTTGTGATGTCGACAATAGCGCTGGATCTTGTTCGGCCAGCACCATCAAGACCACCGAACGGATGGGCACGGCCTGACGTTTGATATTGTTGATCACCTTGCCATCATAAAAGGTCGACAGGCTGATGCCGATTTGCAGAAAGCCGGACCCGTCCGCCAAATTGGTGGTGAAGGGGTCGGGGATCGCATAATAAGTGATTTCATATTTGCGCGGATCGACCTTGAATTGGTCGTTGGGCACGGAAACGGTTCCCACCTTTGGCGGCGTTTCATCTTCTTTGCCATTGGCGGCTGGCACTGGGGCTTCTTTGCCCCGTACCACCAATTTGGGAAAATTATCCTCTGGCCGCTTTTCGCTAGCGCTGAGGGCACCGAAATAAACGCCAGCACCTGCACCCGCACCAATCAGTACGATAACAGCCACAGAAATCAGCAAGATTTTCTTCAATCCGCCCTTTTTCTCGGGTTCAGTGGTGGTGTCCTTGCTCATCTATCGGCTCCTGATCAGGCAAAGCGACCATGACGGTCGGCGGTGCCTTTGTCATCGCTGTCGGTGTCCGGCAAGCGCTCTGATGCCGTTTCAATTAAATGGTGAAGTTCGTTTTGGCTACTGCGACCTTGGCCATTGTTGTTTTGCCGTGTCATATCTTGCGGCGTGTGGGTGACGTCCGCCCCCGCAACCCGCACGCCTTGTTGGCGCAATTCATCGACCAGACGGCTTTGGGCCGCCGTCACAATGGCGGCGGTCTGTTCATGTTGCGTGTCCATATGCACCGATACGCCTTGTTCGCTTTGCATCATTGACACATCTAAACGGCCCAAATGGCGCGGCATTAAGCGGAAACTAATATCGCCGGTCGCGGATTTGGTGGCGGCAATATCTTTGGCCAATTGCTCGATCCACGCATCGTCGCCGTGCATGTCCAGCCAATGTTCGGGCACGGCTTGCGCCGCTTCGGGGGCGCTCGCGGCTGAGACGGGGCTGGCGTTGACGGTGCCGGTGGTGATCATGACCGACATGGCGGCCCCCAAATCGGTGGCGGGCACCGCCGTCGATGCTGCCAAGCTGGGCATGGCAAGGGGGGACGCCGATGACGTCATGCCGCGCAGCAAGGCGCTGGGCGCCGCCATGGTGGGGTCAGCGGCGCTGCGTTGTTCGGCTTGTGCTAGCGTCGATGGAGCGGTGCTTTGACCAACAGGCTTGCGCGATTGGGTGGTGGCTGGGGCCATCAGCATGTCCGCCACGTTGACGCTGCTGCCGCTTGGTTGGTCGAGCGCGGCGATATGCGCGTCGGTGGCTGGGGTCGACGCTGTGGGCGCGATGCTGTTTCCAGCCGCCGCCAGCGATGCTGCGATGATGGGCGCGGCAGACGTGCCGGTGGGCGCTGCGCTGCTAAGCGACAGCAATATATCCAGCGCCTCAGCCTGTTGGCGGGCCTGTGTGCTGGCATGGTCGCTTGGCTCGGCAGGGTCGGCCAATGGGCTGACGTCGGTTGGCGCGTCGCTTGATGTGTCGGTGGCGCTCTGCGGCAGCTTGGCGGACAAGAGGGCGGCGGCATTTTGCGAGACTATTATATATTCGCTTGTTGTCGGCGCGGGCGCGGCGATTTGTTCGGCCAATTGGGCGGCCATATCCAGCAAATCTTGCGTGGTGGCTTGGCCAATCTGGCTGAGGTCAAAAGGCAGCGCCGCCAGTGGAGCCGCTGCGTCGCCATGGGCGGGCAACGCGGCGGTCGGTGCTTGGCCGTTATTGGCGGCGAGGGGTGTATCCATGTCGGATTGTGACGAGCGCAGCAGCTGCAAGATGACGTTTACGTCCTGAAAATGGCCAGCGCCTTGCTCGGCGCTGCCACTGCTGGCGGCAGCATTTGGGGCGCTTTGGGACAAGAGCGCGCCAAAGCCCAACAGGTCGGCCTGTTCACCCCCGATGGTGCCGAGCGGTGATCCGGCAAGGCCATTGGCGGGGGGCTGCATTTGCGCAAAGGATGGAAGTGCGCCCATCATTCGACACCCCCCTTCATCAAGCGCAGGCTCATCGCGCCGCGGCGGTGGGGACGGTTGGCGTCACGGCGGCGTTCCATTTCGACTTCTTCCGCTTTGCGGGTGCGATCATAGAGGCGCTGAGCCGATTCTTCTTTCATCATAGCGCGCTGGGCCAATTGATTCATTTGGTCGCGGCGGCTGCTGGCATGTTGCATCGGCGTGACCAAGCTTTCTTTGGCCATGTCCAGACGCATGGCCAATTCGCCCATGCTGTTCATGGCGCGGCCCGCAATAATGCCCTTGGCCATCGCCAGATCTGCCCGCAAATTTTCCAACCGCTGGGATAATTCCACCAGATTCGCCAATTCGCCATTGGCACGGGCCAGATTGGCTTCGGCCAATTGATGTTCAACAGAACGCACGCGAATAATCCGTTTGCGGCGTGCAGTGGCGGCGTTCATGCGGAATATCCTTCAATCAAAGCTTGACGAGACGCTTGGAAATCAACCTGCGCTCCGGCGGGTTGTGATACAAAAGCCAATTGTGATGCGCGGTGGGCAATGGCCATATCCAGCACCGGATCAGTTCCGGCGACATAGGCCCCCATCAGCATCAAATCGCGATTTTCTTCGTAAATCGACCAAAGCTGGCGGAAACGGGCAGCGGCGGCTGCATGGTCCGCGTCAATGCTATCGGCCATGGTACGCGACAGCGATTTGGCGACATCAATGGCAGGGTAAACGCCCTGTTCGGCCAAGGTGCGGGACAAAATAATATGGCCGTCGACAATGGCGCGGGCGCTGTCGACGACCGGGTCGTCGATATCGCCGCCATCGGCCAGAACGGTATAAAGGGCGGTAATCGATCCGCCGGTTTCGCGGTCAATACCAGCGCGTTCACACAAAGATGGAATCAGCGCAAAGACCGACGGCGGATAACCTTTCATGGTGGGCGGTTCGCCCAAGGTCAGGCCAATTTCACGCTGAGCATGGGCGACGCGGGTCAGGCTGTCGATCAACAGCAGCACTTTTTTGCCCTCATCGCGAAAGGCTTCGGCAATAGCAGTGGCGCGCATGGCGGCGCGCAGGCGCAGCAAGGGCGGGTGATCGGCCGGAACGGCGACCACGACCGATTTTTTGCGCACATCAGGCGGCAATTTGGTTTCCACAAAGTCGCTGACTTCGCGGCTCCGTTCGCCAATCAGGCCAACGACAATGACATCGGCATCGGTCCCAGCAATCATTTGGCCCATCAGCACCGATTTACCAACGCCGGAGCCAGCGATGATCGCGACACGCTGGCCTTCGCCAACGGTTAGCAAGCCGTTGATGGCGCGCACGCCCATATTCATGGGCTTGGTCACACGCCCACGGCGCAGCGGATTGACTTTGCGGCCAGCCAGCGGCCATTGAAATTGGGATTTGATGCTGGGGCGACCGTCCAAGGGATTGCCTTGGGCGTCGATAATCCGGCCCAGCAAGGCCTTGCCACATGGAACCATGCTGCTGGCACCATGAGGTTCGACGGGCGCGCCCGTGACCAAAGGTTGGTTGGTGTCAAATGGCAGAACCAAGCTGCGGTGTCCGCGAAAACCCACCACTTCGCCGTTTACATAATCGCCATTGGCCGATTTGATGCGAACATTGCTGCCCAATGGCTGGGGAAAGCCCGACACTTCCAGCATGATCCCTTCGTGCGCGACCAAGGTGCCAATGCGGCGCGGGGATGCTTTGGAAAGGTCAACGCCGTTCAGCAATTGCTGGGCAGACAGGGCCATGCGGCGGGTCATGTTGGCATGGCCTCTTTGCCCAAGGCCGAACGCAATTCATCCAGATAGACAGCACGGCCATGCTCAATCCAGCCCGCCGATGTTTCGATACGGACGGTGCCGCGCATCATAGCGGGGTCGGATTCCACCGGCAGTTTCAGCTCGGCGTCATAGAGCAGCGCCGCGTCGGCGGGGTTTACCCACAAAGTGCGGGCTTTGTCAGCCTCGGCGACCATGGCGGCGGCGATTTCGGCCTGATTTTTCAGCCACTCCGCGTCGATGGGTGCGGCTTCGACAATTTGATGCACCAGACGTTCGACGGTTTCCGCGATCAACTGCGCCAATTCCTCGCTGGGTTCGTCCTGCAAAGCCTTGGTTGACGCGATCAGATTCAGCAATTGCGTGCGTTCCATCTGATGCGCCGTTTCGGCAATCCGCTGCCCTTCGGCAAGGCCGCGCGCAAAGGGATCGTCATCTTGGTCGATGGGGACGGCGGAGGGTGCGGGCACAGGGGCCGCATGTTCGTGAACCAGTATATCGCTTTCCGGCGCGGACGGCGCGGCGAACAAATAGGGACGAAAGCCATTATTCTGGGCCATCGCGTCGGCCAAGGCGACCGGTTTGAAATTTTGCGAGCGAATGAACTCAGACATATTCTTCCCCCGCGCCAGCGACCATGATTTCGCCGGATGCCGCCATTTCGCGGACAATCTGCATGATGGATTTTTGTGCTTCTTCGACGTCGGCGCGCTTGACCATCGTCATTTCGGCCATTTCGTCGCGGATGGTGTCGGCGGCGCGCATCGACATGGTGGCCAAGCACAGATCGGCCATCGACCGGTCGGCCCCCTTCAAGGCCACCGCCAATTGGGCGGCGTCTACGCTGCGCAAAACGGTGCCAAGGCTCTTGGCATCCAGATCGCGCAGATTTTCAAAGATGAACATTTCTTCTTCGATAATCTGGGCCAGCACCTTATTCTGCTTTTTCAGCGCGCGGATGGTGCGCTCCGACAGCGATTTCGGCATTTTCTTCATGATCTTGGCGACGTCGCTGGGACCGCCAATATTTTGTTTCGCAACCCGCTGCCCATCGGCATTGGCATTGGCCAATACGGCTTCCAAATCTTCGATAGCCGCAGCGGGGACGGAGGTTAGCTGAGCGGCGCGCAACACCAGATCGGCCTGCAATAACTCGTCCAGCGTTTCGACCGCGGCGGCGGCGACATCGGGCACCAAAACCGACAGGATCAATGCGCCGACTTGGGGATGTTCGCCAGCCAGCAGGCCACTGATCGCCTCGACATCCATCCAGCGCAGCATTTCCAAGGACGCGGCGCTGCGCTGCGGGGCGATTGAGGCCAGAATATTGTCGGCGCGCACATTGCCGACCGCCTGATGAATGACGGTGCGAATGCGCGTGTCGGCCCCTACTGCCAGCGCGCTGATGTTACGGCTGCGGCTGACAAAGCTTTCCAGCGCTTGTTCAATTTCTACTTCGCTGGCGTTGGCGGCGTTAAACATGCCCTTGGCCAATTGGCGCACTTCTTCAGGGTCCAAATGTTTCAGGATGGTCGCCGCTTCGCTTTCGTCCAGCAGCATCAGCAAAATTGCCGCGGCGGCTGGCCCGTCAATGGCTGGCGCCGCGCCGTTCAAGCCTTCCTCATTGCCTTGCATCATATTGAAATCAGGCATTGGAGCTACCTTGCATCAATTGGCGAACGACCAAGGCTGCGCGTTCGCTATCTTGGCTGACAAAGGCCCGCACCAAATTGGCGCGATCTTCATAGCTGGGGGCGGCTTCGATCATATCGAGGGTGATTTCATGGTTGCGCCGTTCGGGAATGATTTCGGCGGGTGGTTCAATGGCGGCCATCAATTGGGCTTCCAGCGCGACCTGCGCCTTGGCGGCGTCGATCTTGCGCTGTTTGGCGGCGCGCATCATTGGGCGACCGATAAAGAAGAAAGCGAGCAGGGCGACCAGCACGGCAAAGCCTTGCTTGGCCAAAGGCGCGAACCAAGGCTGTTCGTAAAATTCAACCTTTGGTTCTTCGATCTGGATGAAGGGGCGTTGGTTGATCGCCACCACGTCGCCGCGCGCCGCATCAAAGCCAACGGCACCTTTGACCAAGGCATCAATTTTGGCGAGGTCGGCGGGCGTCAGGGCCTTTTGGCCTTGGTTCAGGGCGACGGCCACCGACACACGGCGCAGACGGCCTTGGGGATTGTGGGTGACCGAAACTTCGCGGCCCACTTCGAACGCGCGGGTCGAATTTTCATTGCTTTGCGTGCCAGCACCGCCCGCTGCGCCTGCCGTCGCTGCGGCGGTGCCATCGGCGCGTTCGGCTTGCAATTGCGTGGCTTGGGGCGCTTCGTTGGACAGTGCGCCGGGGATGCCGACGGCGGGCGCGGTGGTGCCGCTGACCGAACGGTTGATTTGTTCGCGGGTCAGGGCGCGGTCATTTTCGGGGAAGCTTTCGCGGGTCGCTTGGCTTTCGGACATGTCCACATCGGCATGCACTTCGACCGAGAAATTGCCGACACCCAACATGGGGCGCAGCAAAGTGTCGAGCGCACGGCGGAAACGGTCCTCCATCTGCGTTTGCAATTGAAACGCCTTCATGTCGCTGGATGTGGCGGTGTCGGACAGCAAAGCGCCGCGTTGGTCGATCACCGACACTTGTTCCGCGTTCATGCCGGGCACGGACGATGCGACCAGAAAGCGAATGGCTTGCACCTGACCATCGGTCAACGTGCGGCCGTTCAGCAGGGTCAGCATGACCGAAGCGGTGGCGGGCTTGTCTTCGCGCACAAACAGGCTGGGTTCCGCTGACGCAATATGCACGCGGGCGCTCTGCACGGCGTCAATCGCTTCGATGGTGCGGGACAGATCGGCTTCGCGTGCCCCGCGCAGCGTTTCGCCTTCGACCGCGCGGCTGGACCCCATGGGCAGCGATGAAATCATGCTGTCGCCCGTGGGCTGCGCCTTTGGCAGGCCTTGGCTGGCCAGCGCCATGCGGGCTTGATGCACTTTGTCAGCGTCAACGGTCAGGGCGCCGCTGCCACTGTCGATGGTGTGGGGAATGCCCGATGCAGTCAGGGCGTCGGCCACAGCCGCTTTGTCGGCGTCCGCCATGCCCGCATATAATTGGGTTTGCGGGGCGGATTGGGTCAGGAAGTAGGCCATGGCGGCGATGCCGACGGCAGCCGTGGTCGCAATGGCGGGCAAAGCGCGTTGAAGCGCGGGTTGCTGGGTGAATTGACGCAGGGGTTCCAGACGGCCACCGAACAACTCGGTCGCCCCACTGGCAGGACGGGTCGCCGTATTGGGAACGGGTTGATTCATCATATCGATGGGGGCGAGGGCGTTTGCTTCGGCCATGGATTACACCGGCATATTCATGATGTCGCGATAAGCGGACAGCAATTTGTTGCGGACTTGCAACGTGGTTTCAAAACCCAATGATGCTTTTTGGCGCTCGATCATCACGCTGACAATGTCGTGCGTATCGCCGCGTTCATAAGCTTCACTGGCTGAACTCGAACGGCTTTGTTGTTCATTGACCTGTTGCAACGCATTGTGAATGGCTGCGCCGAAATCGGGCACGGCATTTTGGGATTGTGATGGGTCGATGCCGCCGGATGCCAGCGGGCCCCGGCCAGCGGCGCGTTGCAATGCTTCGTTCTGATTGAGAATCGTGCTGCGCATTTGCAAAAGCCGGCTCTGATCAATCGTGCTCATAAAGTCTCATCCATCCGCTTGCGCACAATATTGGAAATGCTGTGCGCCGTTATGAATGATTAAAGCAAACAGCGTGCCAGTTTTGAAAAGGCGCTGGATTTCTGATGTTTTCAGCGCTGGGCTGGGCGGGTGTCGAACTTTTGACGGATTTTTATAGGGACTGCCGATGCGTCATGCGCCGTTGGTGACAGATTTTTGAACCGCAGTAGCGAAGATAGAGTTAACCGGTCGTTGGTGATGTGATGACCCGCCAATCTGAAGTGTGTCATCATGAATTTATATTGTAATAAATTGATTTAATGTAATTTTCTTATGAGTTGGGAGTTAAGTCCGGTGGATGTTCTATATCATAGTATAAGTTTAGTGAATTGAGATTGATAATGTCGTTGATGAGGGGGGCGGTGAATTCGCGCGGTCGGTATCGTAAACTGTTTCATGTGCGGAATTTGTAAAAGTATATTTATATAAAAATATTTTATTTTAAATGCTTAAACTTCGGTCAAGCCTGCCGTTAGCGACGATAACACTTCTCGGCAGCACCCCTGAAAAGCAGGGGACAGGGAAGGGTCGAAAGGAAGATCGTGACCGTAATCAATACCAATGTTAGCGCCCTTCGTGCCCAAAATAACTCGCGCGTTGCGTCGAACATGCAAACGATGGCGATGGAACGCCTGTCGAGCGGTAAGCGCATCAACAGCGCCAAGGATGATGCCGCTGGTTTGGCCATTGCGACCCGCATGGATGCCAATGCGCGCGGTATGACGCAGGCCATTCGCAACGCCAATGACGGTATTTCGGCATCGCAAACCGCCGAAAGCGCGATGGGCAATGTGTCGTCGATTCTGGTGCGTATGCGCGAACTGGCGATGCAAGCCGCCAACGGCACCAATGGTGATACCGACGTGGCGGCGATTCAGGTGGAAGTTGCTGCGTTGATTGAACAAATTGGCGACATTTCTGATCGCACAGGCTTTAACGGCAAGAAATTGCTGTCGGGCGGTACCACCGAATTGGTGGCTGCGGATGCTGGGGCAACGCCGCCGGTTGATCAGGTTCTGGGCACGGAAATTGAAATTCAGACCGGAACCAACAGCGGTGATGTGGTTAAGCTGCAAATCGCCAATATGGACGCGACATCGTTGGGCGTTGCGGACATTGATTTCACGGCGGCTGGCGGCGCTTCTGATGCTTTGGCGGTGCTGGACAAGGCCATTAATACAGTGGCGTCGCAACGCGCCAATATTGGTGCGCAGCAAAATCGCTTGGAAGCATCGATCGACAATTTGACGTCGAACGTCACCAATTTGCAGGCGTCGAAATCGCGCATCGAAGACGCTGATTTCTCGGCAGAATCGACCAAATTGGCCGCCGCGTCGATCTTGTCGCAAGCATCGACCGCGATGCTGGCACAGGCGAACCAAAGCCAGCAGGGCGTGCTGAGCCTGCTGCGTTAAGAATTTGTCGAAACGGTCATGACCTAATTCGATATTTGCTGGCGGTTTCATAATATGCGTCCGCCAAGCGGAATGAAAAAGCGCTTCGCAACCAAGCGGAGCGCTTTTTTGTGTCTGGCGCGCCCAAATGGCTTTGCTGTGTGATACTAACTGCCGTGATCGATAATCTAGAGGGACGAAGAGACGCATCACATCATGAAACAGGATATTGAAATATAATGATATTATTTAATTATAAAAATCTCAGTATATTTTAATTTAAACTTGCTTCGCTTCTGCCGTTACCGAATTCATCACCGCCAATATGCCGCAAAAATCGGCGTTGGGGGATTGGATGGTTGGAAGGGAAGATCATGACTGTAATCAATACGAACGTCAGCGCCCTGCGCGCTCAGAATAATTCGCGTATTGCTGGCAAAATGCAGGCTACCGCAATGGAACGTCTGTCCAGCGGTAAGCGCATCAACAGCGCCAAGGACGACGCCGCTGGTCTGGCGATTGCGACCCGCATGGATGCAAATGCACGCGGTATGACCCAAGCAATCCGCAACGCCAATGACGGTATTTCGGCCGCCCAAACGGCGGAAAGCGCGATGGGCAATATTTCGAACATCTTGGTGCGTATGCGGGAACTGGCGATGCAAGCCGCCACCGGCACCAACAGCACGACTGACAGGGACGCGATTCAGGTCGAAGTCGAGGCGTTGATCAGTCAGATCGGCGATATTTCGGGTCGTACCAATTTCAACGGAACAAGTTTGTTGTCCGCTCCAGCGCCAGCAACTCCGCCGCCCGCACCTGCACCGACACCAGCTACCTCGGTTACTTTGGCGATCCAAACGGGTCTCAAAAGTGGTGAAACGGTGGATCTGGAAATCGACTTTATGGATGCGACATCGCTTGCAGTCGCTACGCTGGATGTATCGACCGAAGCTGGTGCGTCCGCTGCGCTGACCGCATTGGATACGGCCATTGATACGGTTGCCAGCCAGCGCGCCAATATTGGTGCACAGCAGAACCGACTTGAAGCCGCGATCGACAATCTGACGTCCAGCGTCACCAATTTGCAGGACAGCAAATCGCGTATTGAAGATGCGGACTTCTCGGCTGAATCGACCAAGCTTGCTGCGGCATCGATCTTGTCGCAGGCATCGACGGCGATGTTGGCACAAGCCAACCAAAGCCAACAAGGCGTGCTGAGCTTGCTGCGTTAATAGACGCACCATCGCAAGGCGATTAACAAAAAAGGCATCCCTTGAAATTGGGATGCCTTTTTTGATTCTAAATTTGGGAAAATATGCACCGTGCGGAGTGCATGGTTTGCCGCATTTTATCGGTCGCTAGGGTGCGGAAATAGGCCCTTGCGCCGCACTGTCCCCGCCCAAAGCACGGAATAAATTAATCCGCGTTTGGGCGTGTAGATATTGCGTCTGAATCTCGCCCCGCCGTGCGGTGTAAAGGCTGCGCTGGGCTACAAGGCTGGCCAGAAAACTGTCGATCCCGCCGCGATAGCGCGCTTCGCTGAGCCGCGCGGTGTCAAGTGCGGCATCGCTGTCGTTGCGGGCGGCACGCAGGCGTTCTGCGATGGTGGCTTGCACAGCCAATGCGTCCGCCACTTCGCGAAATGCGGTTTGGATGCTGCCTTCATAACGGGCCAGCGCTGCATCGCGGCGCGCCTGTGTGGCAGCCACATCAGCTTTTCGTCCACCAAAGTTAAAGATGGGCGCAGCGACATTGGCACCAGCGGACCAATTCCATGCATCGCCGTTGAACAGGCCGGACAGCGCATCGCTGGCCAAACCCAGCAAGCCGGTGAGGGAAATGGACGGAAATAAGCGCGCGCGGGCGACGCCAATATTGGCGTTGGCGGCCCGCAAATCATATTCGGCTTGTATCACGTCGGGTCGGCGCAGCAAAATCTCGCTGCGGGTACCAGCAGGCGGTGCACCGATTCCGGCGGATGCCTGTGCGAGGCTAGCGGGCAGCAAGGCGCGATCGACATCTTGTCCGATCAATAGCCGAATGAGATTCTCATCCTGTGCCAAGAGGGCGGTTTGCTGGGCGATACTGTCCTCGGCGGTGGCCAATATTTGTTCGGCCTGTCGCAGGTCGGTGCGTGGGGCGATGCCGCCGTCTAGTCGCGCCTTGGTCAGGCGCACGCTTTCGCGGGCATTTTTGGCGGTGTCTTCGGCGATGGTCAGCAAATCGCGATTGGCGCCATAGCTGGCCCATGCACTGGCCAGTTCGGCGATCAGGGCCAGACGCACCGTGCGTGATGCCGCCTCGGTTGCCAAGGCGGCATTGCGGTCCGCCGCAGCAGCGTTGGACAAGCGGCCAAAGAGGTCGAGTTCAAAGCCGGTTACGCCGCCGCGCAGGGCATAGCTGGATCGATCCGCCACACCGGATTGTCCGGTGCGGTTGGCGCTGCCGCTCAGGCCGATATCGGGAAAGATATCGGCGCGGCTGGAACGGGCCTGTGCGCGGGCGGCGCTGACATTGGCATAAGCGACCCGCAGATCGCGATTTTCTTGCAAAGCTTGCTCGATCAAATGTTGCAGCTGCGCATCGGTGAAGATGTCGCGATAGCTGACCATCGGCAGCGCGGCTTCGCTTTCCATCAAGGCGGCGTCACCGATTGGCCAGCTTTGCGGGACGGGCGGCGCTGACAATATGGTTTTGGGCGCCAGCGAACAGCCCGCTAGCAAGAAAGGAACCAGCATCAGGGGCGCCAAACGCAGGGCCGTATGGCTGTGAAGGCGGGGACGCTGCGTCATGCCGGATTCTCCTGACCCTGTTCTTGGGAAGGGTTGTGCCCTGTGCGCGCCTTGATGGCCGCGATGCCGTCGCGAACCCCGCGGCGCACCAACACAAAGAACAGCGGAATGAAGAAAATGGCCAACAAGGTCGCCGCCAACATGCCGCCGATCACCGACGTACCGATGGCGATGCGGCTATTGGCACCCGCTCCACTGGCCAAGGCCAAGGGAAGGACGCCAAAAATAAACGCAAAGCTGGTCATCAAAATTGGGCGCAGGCGAATACGGGCCGCAATCAACACTGATTCTAAAACGCTTTTGCCCTTGCGTTCTTCTTGTTCCGCAAATTCGATCATCAAAATGGCGTTTTTCGCGGCGAGTCCCATGGTGGTGAGCAAGCCAATTTGCAGATAAACGTCATTTTCCAATCCGCGCAGGGACACCGCCAATACCGCCCCCAACAGGCCCAGCGGAATGATCAGCATGACGGCAAAAGGAATCGACCAGCTTTCATATAAAGCGGCAAGGCACAGAAAAACGACGAGCAAGGACAGCGCATAGAGCAGGGGGGCTTGGCCGGAGGAAATACGCTCCTCGAATGACGAACCGGACCATGCCACGCTGGTGCCCGCAATTTCAGCCGCCAGTTTTTCCATTTCCGCCATGGCTTCACCGGAGCTGACGCCGGGTGCTGGCTGGCCGGAGATTTGATAGGCTGGCACACCGCCAAAGCGCGAGGTGCTGGCGGGCGTGGTGGACCAGTCAATCGTCGCAAAGGCATTAAATGGTGCCATATTGCCACTGGGCGCGCGGACATACCATTGTGCCAAATCTTCTGGCTTGGAGCGATAGGCCGCATCACCTTGCACATAGACACGTTTGACACGGCCTTTGTCGATGAAGTCGTTGACATAGCGGCCGCCCCATGCGGTGGACAAAGTGTTGTTCACATCGGCGCTGCTCAGGCCATAAGCTGACAGCCGCTGGGTATCGATATTGATTTTCAGCGATGCGACATCAGGCAAATCCGTCAGCCGTACCGTTGCCAATTTGGGATTGGCGCTGGCGGCGGCAACCAACTGGTCCCGTGCGGCGGCAAATTCGGTGCGTGACAGGCCGCTACGATTTTGCAGATGCATGGAAAATCCGGATGTATCACCCAGACCGCGAATGGCGCCGGGCACCAGTACGAAAACCTGTGCATCGCGAATGGCAGACAGGGCTTGGTTTGCGCGGCCAGCAATCGCCTCTGCGCTATTATCGGCGCCTTTACGATCGTCCCATTTGACCAAGTTCATAAAACCTTGGCCGGTATTTTGACCCGTGACGCCGCCGCCGCCGCCGCCCGCAATCAGGAACAAGGTGCGGATATTATCGGCTTCATTGTCAGCAAAATATTTCCGTACTTGCTCGCGCACTTCGATGGTGCGTTCCTGCGTGGTGCCAGCGGGCATACGAAATTGTACCGCGACATTGCCTTGGTCTTCGTTGGGCAGAAAACCGCTTGGCAAACGCAGGAATAAAAAGATCAGCGCGACCAATAACAGGCCATATAGCCCCAGATAATGCCATTTCTTGTTCACCACCTTGGCCACGCTCTGGGCATAGCGGTTGCTGGTGCGATCAAAACCCGTGTTGAACCATAGTTTTGCACGTTCCAGTCGTTGTTGCAGCGCAGGAAAGCGGCTGGGGCCATCGTCATGCTGCTGGTGGTGATTGCGCAGCAAGGATGATGTGAGAGCGGGGCTGAGAACCAGCGCAACCAGAACCGACAGGCCCATCGCGGCAATGATGGTGACAGCAAATTGTTGATAAATGACGCCTGTCGAGCCGCCAAAAAAGGCCATGGGCAGGAACACGGCAGATAGCACCAGACCAATGGCGATCAGCGCATTTTGCAATTCCTTCATCGACCGAAATGTCGCTTCGCGCGGGGTCATTTCCGGATTTTCCGCCAGCAAACGCTCAACATTTTCCACGACAACAATCGCGTCGTCGACCAACAGGCCGATTGCCAGCACCAAACCAAATAAGGTCAGCGTATTGATGCTGAAACCCATCAGGTAAAATATGCCAAAGGTGCCGAGCAACACGACGGGAACGGCAATCGTGGGAATCAGCGTCGCGCGCCAGCTTTGCAAAAAGACGAACATGACGATGACCACCAAGACGATGGCCTCGATCAAGGCTTTGACGACCTCGCTGACCGATAATTTGATGAAGTCGCTGCTGTCATTCACATAGGTGAAGCTGAGGCCGTCCGGAAAATCCTTTGCCAATTCCTCGACACGGGCTTTGACACGGTCGGCCGTTTTCAAAGCATCGGCACCGGGGGCGGGGAAAATCATCATGCCAGCGGCAGGGTGGCCATTCATCTGGCCAGAACCGCCATAGCTTTCCGCGCCAATCTCGACCCGCGCGACGTCCTTCACGCGCACCGTGGCGCCATCTTGTTCGGTTTTCAGGACGATATTTTCAAATTCTTCGGGCGTTTGCAGGCGCGACTGGGCTGTGACCGATGCATTGAGCAACTGTCCCTTGGGGGCAGGCAAGCCGCCAACCTCGCCAGCCGCGATTTCGCTATTTTGCGCGCTGATCGCGGAAATAACGTCAGACGGCATCAGGCGCATGGCCGCAAGGCGTTGGGGATTCAGCCAGATTCGCATCGCATGGGATGAACCGAATATGACAACTTCACCCACGCCCTCGATTCGGCTGATGACATCTTGAATATTGGTCGTCAAATAATCGGATACGTCATAATTAGACCGTGTGTTTGTGTTGTCATACACATTGACCATCATCAGCGGCGACGCGCTGGATTTGCTGACCCGAACGCCTTGGGCTTGCACTTGTTGTGGCAGGCGCGAAATGGACGATTGAATGGCATTTTGAACCTGAACCTGTGCGATATCAGGGTCGGTTCCCTTGGCAAAGGTGGCGGTCACGCTGGCCTGTCCGCGCGAAGTGGATTGCGAACTGAAATAGAGCAGGCCATCAAGACCGGTCAGTTGTTGCTCCAAAATTTGGGTCACGCTATTTTCAATCGCCTCGGCGGATGCGCCGGGATAATTGGTGCGGATATTGACCTGTGTTGGCGCAATGTCGGGATATTGTTCGACCGCCAATCCGCGCAGGGCGCCAAGGCCGCCCAGCATGACGATGATGGCCAAAACCCATGCAAAAATGGGGCGTTCAATGAAAATCCGCGACATGGGGATCAGCCGCCCTTGGTCGGAGATTGGGCGGCGGATGATTTCGCGGCAGGACTTTTGGGTGCAGGGCCAATTTGCGGGACCGTGCTGGCGGGCACGGGCCGAATGGGCATGTCATGTTTCAAATTGTTCAAACCCTGGGTGATCACTTTATCACCCGGTTTCAAGCCATCGCTGATCACCCAATTCCCAGTGACCGTGCGGTCGGTGCTGACCTTGCGGCGTTCGGCCTTTTGGTCCTTGCCAACCAGCATAACATAGGCGCTGCCGTCAAAATCGCGCAGAACCGCTTGTTGGGGCACCAAAATGGCATTGGGCGTCACAGCCTGATCGAAAATGGCCGTGACGAACATGCCGGGTAACAACAGCCCATTGGGGTTGGGGAAGCGCGCGCGAATGGCGACCGTTCCGGTGTTTTCATTCACCGTGACTTCGGAAAATTGCACCTTGCCGGTGGCGCCATATAGGCTGCCATCCTCAAGCTTTAGGCGGACGCTGGCATCGCCTGCGGTTACGCCGCCCTTGGCCAAGGCCTGACGCAAGCGGGTGAGTTCGGCGCTGCTTTGCTGGATATCGACATAAATCGGGTCCAGTTGCTGGATGACGGCCAGCGGGTCGGCTTGGCTGGCGCTGACCAAAGCGCCGGGGGTGGCGATAGACCGGCCGATGCGGCCGCTGATCGGCGCGGTGATGGATGCGAAGCGCAAATTGATGCGTGCCGTTTCCAAGGCCGCGCTACTTTGCGCCACTGCGGCGCGGGCGATGCCAGCATCGGCGACGGCGTCGGTATAATCTTGTTCGGCGACAGCTTGCATGTCCGCCAAGGGTTTCAGGCGCCGCGTTTTTTCATCGGAGGCGCGGGCGCGCGCTTGGGCGCTGGCCAGATTGGCCTCGGCTTGTTTGACGCTGGCTTGGTACAGGCTGGCGTCAATTTGATATAAGGGTTGTCCCGCGCGCACCATTGCCCCTTCGGTGAACAGGCGTTTGCGGATCAGGCCCGTTACTTGGGGGCGCACTTCGCTGGTTTCAAAGGCGATGGTGCGGCCACCCAATTCGGCGGTGATGGGAACCGATTGCTGGGTCACCGTGACAAAGCCAACCTCTGGCGCGCCGCGATCAGGGCGTGATTTATCGTCACCGCTAGAACATGCTGTTGTCAGCAGGAATATGGCACTGAGCGCCCCGATCAGGGGCCGCGAAAGTTTCGCTGACATCAACAATCTCTATATTTTCTCAGGCTGCGGCGCATGGTTTTGTCACTTATTCAACGGATTGCGAATAAGTCGCAAGCGCTTTGTCGCTGTTGCGACAATTTGCGACAAAATAGTGAATGAAAGTGTAAATTCTTTCGACGAACGGTCAATTTGGCGAAGGATTAAGCAGGTGGCGGCCTTGCCATATTTGATTTTCAATCCAGTCGATGAAGGCGCGCACCCGCGGTTGGTGAACCAGATCTTGATGCAGCGTCAGCCAAAAGCTGCGTTGCAGGCGTTTGTCCGGCCAGATCGGGTGCAAATCGGGATGATCGGCGGCCAAAAAACAGGGCAAAACCCCGATGCCCGCACCCGATGCAATCATATGGCTTTGTGCGATGATGGACGATGACCGCGCTGTGGCCTTTAGGCCGGGTTCGATTTCTTCGAGATAATCCAGTTCGGGGGCATAGAGAATGTCCGGAATATAGCCGACAATCGGGATGCCGCTGGTGCTGATGCGCGTGTCGCTGGACCAGCTATGCCAGTCGGGGCGGGACGTCGGGGCATAAAGAGCCAGTTGATAATTGGCGATGCGGCGGGTGATCAGTGGGCCTTTGCGGGGCTGTGCGAGCAAAATCGCCAAATCCGCCTCGCGCCGTGATGGGTTAAGAAAGCCGCTGGAGGCGACCAGATCAACTTCTAGGGCCGGATGGGCATGTAGAAAATCATGCAGGCGGCTGGCCACAAAGTGGCTGCCAAAGCCTTCCGACAGGCTGACCCGCAATTGACCGCTAATATTGCTGCCCCGATTTTGGGGAGTGTCCAGATCAATGCGCGCCGCAGCGCTGGCCATGGCTTCGGCATGGGGCATCAGGTCGCGGCCTGCCGAGGATAAGAGGAACCCCGCGGGTGAGCGTTCAAACAGGCGTTCGCCCAATTGATTTTCCAAGGCGCTAATTTGGCGGCTGACGGTGGTGGCGTCGACCTTCAGGGCTTGGGCCGCCCGTGCCAATGTGCCGTGCTGTGCCACGGTCAAGAAATATTGCAGCCTGTCCCAATTCATATGCTGCAAATATGCAGTTTTGATCTGCAAGTCTATCTGTTGCGATAAAAACTCATGTGATGGAGCATGGCTGGGAAGGGTGCACAGCGCCGACCGATATGAGGAGAGGATGACCTCCATGCGACAGATTGACCATATGATGGCTGGCGGTGCGGCCACGACGGCGGGCCGTTTTAGCGATATTTTGGACCCGAATAATGGCGGTGTGCAGGCCCGCGTTGCCTTAGGCGACCGCGCTGTGCTGGACCGCGCTGTTGCTGCCGCCAAGGCGGCGCAGCCAGCATGGGCCGCCACCAATCCCCAGCGCCGTGCGCGGGTTATGTTTGAATTTAAGCGGTTGGTCGAAGCCAATATGCAGGCGCTGGCCGAAATGCTGTCTGCCGAACATGGCAAGGTGATTGCCGACAGCAAGGGCGATATTCAGCGCGGCTTGGAAGTGATCGAATTTTGCTGTGGCCTGCCGCATGTCTTGAAGGGCGAATATACCCAAGGTGCCGGCCCCGGCATTGATGTTTATTCGATGCGTCAACCGATCGGCATTGGGGCGGGGATCACGCCGTTTAACTTTCCCGCGATGATTCCGCTGTGGATGGGCGGCGTGGCGACATCGGTGGGCAATGCATTTATTTTGAAACCTAGCGACCGCGACCCATCGGTTCCCGTGCGTTTGGGGGAATTGTTCCTAGAAGCCGGTATGCCCGAAGGCATTTTCCAAGTGCTGCATGGTGACAAGGAAATGGTTGATGCCATTTTGGACCATCCCGATATTGGGGCGGTCAGCTTTGTTGGATCGTCGGACATCGCACATTATGTCTATGAACGCGGCGTGGCGGCTGGCAAGCGCGTGCAGGCCATGGGCGGCGCGAAAAACCACGGTATCGTCATGCCCGACGCGGATTTGGATCAAGTCGTCAATGATTTGACAGGCGCGGCCTTTGGTTCTGCGGGCGAACGCTGCATGGCTTTGCCAGTCGTGGTGCCCGTGGGCGATGATACTGCCGAGCGTCTGCGCGCCAAATTAATTCCTGCCATTGAGGCGCTGCGCGTGGGCGTATCGACGGATGCCGATGCCCATTATGGTCCGGTGGTGACACAGGCCCATAAGGAAAAGGTCGAAGGCTGGATCAGCAAATGCGCTGAAGAAGGCGCGGAATTGGTGGTCGATGGCCGCGGATTCACCCTGCAAGGCCATGAAAAGGGTTTCTTTGTCGGACCTACCTTGTTCGACCATGTGACGCCAGACATGGAAAGCTATAAGGAAGAAATCTTTGGGCCCGTGCTGCAAATCGTGCGCGCCCCTGATTTTGAAACCGCGCTCGCGCTGCCCAGCAAGCATCAATATGGCAATGGCGTGGCGATTTTTACCCGCAACGGTCATGCCGCACGGGAATTTGCGGCGCGGGTGAACGTCGGCATGGTGGGCATTAACGTGCCGATTCCCGTGCCAGTGGCCTATCACACATTTGGTGGGTGGAAGCGGTCGGCCTTTGGCGACACCAACCAGCACGGCATGGAAGGCGTCAAATTCTGGACCAAGGTGAAGACCGTGACGGCACGCTGGCCCGACGGGTCGTTGGACGGCACAAATGCCTTTGTCATTCCGACCATGGGCTAACATGGATCGGGGATAAAATGGACCGCTGATCAAGGGTGAAACCAATTGGCTTCGTGACCTATTATGGTTGACGATAGGCAACAGAAACGGAGACGATGATGTACGGTAAATCTTTGATCGCTTTGATGGCCAGTTTCCCGCTGGCGGCCTGTGCCGCCACGGACGGCAGCATTGATACGGGCGCGGCCCCGCTGGAAATGAAATGTGTCGCGGATAATGTTCAGCATTTGGTGGGCCAGAAAGTGACCGACGCGACAGGCCCCGAGGTGTTAAAAGCCACGGGTGCCCGCAATTTGCGCTGGGGTCCGCCACGGTCCGCTTGGACGATGGACCTGCGGACAGACCGGGTGAACATCAGCTATGACGACAATATGATTATTGGTCAGATTAGCTGCGGATAATATCGCCCCTGCGGCATAGAGAGAGGGATGCATGACGGATCAATTCCAACTGACCGAGGACCAATTGGCCATTCAGGAGATGGCCCGTCGATTTACGGCAGATGCGATTACGCCTTTTGCGGCGGAATGGGACGAAAAGAGCCATTTTCCGCGCGATGTCATTAAATCTGCGGCCGACTTGGGTTTTGCAGCCATTTATGTGGGTGAAGAATCGGGCGGTATTGGTCTGAGTCGGTTGGAAGCGGCATTGATCATGGAGGCCATGTCCTATGGCTGTCCGGCCACCAGCGCCTTTTTATCGATTCACAATATGGCCAGTTGGATGATCGACAGTTTTGCCGACGCGGATCTGAAGGCCCGCTATCTGCCCGACTTGGTGACGATGGATAAAATGGCCAGCTATTGCCTGACCGAACCGGGTTCGGGGTCGGATGCAGCAGCCCTGAAAACCACGGCTCGGCGTGAGGGGGACCATTATATCGTTAATGGCACCAAGCAGTTTATTTCCGGCGCGGGCGTGAATGACGTTTATGTCACCATGGTTCGCACGGGCGACAATGGCGCCAAAGGCATTAGCTGTTTGGTGATCGATAAAGAGACGGACGGTGTCAGCTTTGGCGCCAAGGAACGCAAGCTGGGTTGGAACGCGTCGCCCACCGCGCAACTGATATTTGATAATGTGAAGGTTCCGGTAGAAAACCGTGTGGGCGCAGAGGGCGATGGTTTTCGTTTTGCCATGGCGGGATTGGACGGCGGGCGGCTGAACATTGGCGCTTGTTCGCTGGGCGGTGCGCAGCGCTGTTTGGATGAAGCCGTGGCTTATACCAAAGATCGCCAGCAATTTGGCCAAGCCATTGCCGATTTTCAAAACACCCAATTCATGTTGGCGGACATGGCCACAGATTTGGAAGCATCGCGGGCCCTGCTCTATTTGGCGGCGGCCAAAGTCACGGCGGGCGCACCCGACAAGACCCGTTTTTCGGCCATGGCCAAGCGTTTGGCGACGGACAATGGGTCGAAGATTGTCAATGACGCGCTGCAATTATTCGGTGGCTATGGTTATTTGAAAGATTATCCGATCGAGCGTTTCTGGCGCGATTTGCGCGTGCATTCCATTTTGGAAGGCACCAATCAGGTGATGCGGATGATTGTGGGAAGGGACTTGCTGCGGTGATGAGCGATGATGTTTTAATTTCTGTCGAAGGCGGGGTTGGCCGGATTTCGCTGAATCGCCCCAAGGCGATCCATGCGCTGAACTTGCCGATGTGCGAAGCGATGACCAAGGCCTTGTTGGATTGGCAGGCCGATGATGCGATTTCAGCCGTCATCATCGACCATGCCGAGGGACGCGGTTTTTGTGCGGGCGGCGATATTCGCATGTTGGCCGAAAGCGGGGCTAAGGGCGGCGAGGAAGCCCGCCAATTTTTCCACACCGAATATCGCTTGAACCATTTGCTGTTCACTTATCCCAAGCCGATCATCGCCTTCATAGACGGTATCACCATGGGTGGCGGCGTGGGCATTTCTTTGCCCGCAAAATATCGGGTGGCGACGGAAAATACCCGCTTTGCTATGCCGGAATCTGGCATTGGCTTATTCCCTGATGTGGGCGGCGGTTGGTTCCTCCCGCGCCTTGAAGGGCGCATGGGGGTGTTTTTGGCGCTGACGGGCGCGCGGATTAACGGCGCAGAATGTGCGGCGCTGGGTTTGGCGACCCATTATCTGCCTGCCGAGAGCTTGGCTGACGTCAAGGCGGCCTTGGTGGCAGATGCTGCGCGGATCGATCAGATTTTGGCGGATGCATCGGTGGTGCCGCCGCCAGCGGAGATTTTGGGTGATTTGCCGCTTATAAACAGCTTGTTTGCTAGCGATCGGCTGGAGGATATTCTTGCCGCGCTGCGCGCCGATGACGGTGCATGGGCCGCCCAGCAATTGGATATATTGCTGACCAAATCGCCGCAAACCTGCAAGGTCACGCTGCGCCAATTGGCCGAGGGTGCGCAGATGGCGGACTTTGCGAGCCAAATGGTGCAGGAATATGCCATTGGTGCGCGGGTCGTGACGATGCATGACTTTTTGGAAGGCGTCCGCGCCTTGATCATCGACAAAGACCATAGCCCGAAATGGAATCCGCCGACAGCCGAGGCCGTGAGCGACGCGTGGATTGATGCCATTTTCGCGCCATTGCCGGAACAGGAACGTTGGACACCGCTGGCGTGAACGAAGCGGCTTGAAGGCTGTTCATCGGGACCATTTAGTGCTTTGGGACAAGCGAAGCTGGGATGGGGCCGATTGGCGTCGCGGGCTGTAAGGAATTTGGAGAAAATCGAATGACCTATGAAACCATCATCGTCGAACAACGCGGCGCTGTGACACTGGTGACTTTGAACCGTCCGCAGGCGCTTAACGCCCTGAACAGCAAGGTGTTGGACGATTTGATCGCGGCCTTTGCGGCGTTTGAGGCGGATGACAGCCAACGCTGCGCCGTGTTGACGGGTTCGGGCGAAAAGGCCTTTGCGGCGGGCGCGGACATTAAGGAAATGGCCGAAAAGCCTGCGTCTGATTTCTTCTTGCAGGACTTTTTCTCGAAATGGACCAGCCATTTTGTGAAGGCTGTGCGCAAGCCTTGGATCGCCGCCGTGAACGGTTTTGCGCTGGGCGGCGGGTGCGAATTGGCGATGATGGCGGATTTCATCATTGCATCAGAAAAGGCCAAGTTCGGCCAGCCCGAAGTGAAGCTGGGCGTGGCCCCCGGGATGGGCGGATCGCAGCGTCTGACACGTGCGGTTGGCAAGGCCAAGGCGATGGAAATGTGCCTGACGGGCCGCATGATGGACGCGGTGGAAGCCGAGCGTTCGGGCTTGGTGGCGCGCATTGTGCCGCATGACAGCTTGTTGGACGAAGCGTTGAAAACCGCCGCAACCATTGCTGCGATGCCGCCGATGGCCGCCATGGTGAACAAGGAAATGGTCAACGCCGCCTTTGAAACCACGTTGGATCAGGGCTTGTTGTTTGAACGTCGCTTGTTCCAGATTTTGACGGCCACCGAAGACAAGGCCGAAGGCATGGCTGCCTTTATTGAAAAGCGCGAAGGCGTTTGGAAGGGCCGCTAAGCGGACCCAATATTTGGGCCGCACGGCGCGACATAGCATCGGCGGCCCCAACCACCGCGTACGCCGCGACTATCCATGGGAGAATATATGAAAATCGCTTTTATCGGTTTGGGAAACATGGGCGGCGGCATGGCGGCCAATTTGGTGCGTGCGGGCCATCAGGTTCAGGCTTTTGACCTGAATGAAGCGGCGCTGGCGCGCGCCGAAGCGGCGGGGTGCACGCGTGCTTTGTCGGCTGCGGATGCCGTGGTGGGCGCCGTGGCGGTGGTGACGATGTTGCCAGCGGGCCAGCATGTGGCGGCGGTGTACCGCGATGCAATTTTTCCCCATGCCGCCCCGTCGACCTTGTTGATTGATTGTTCGACCATTGATGTTGCGACCGCGCGTAGCAATATTGAGGCGGCCCTTGCGGCGGGCTTAGAGGCGGTGGATGCGCCGGTTTCCGGCGGCATTGCGGCGGCAGAAGCGGGCACACTGACCTTCATGGTTGGCGGCGAAGACCGCGCGTTCGAACGCGCCGAAGCAGTGCTGAACGCCATGGGCAAGGCGGTGATTCACGCGGGCGCAGCGGGTGCGGGTCAAGCGGCGAAAATATGTAACAATATGCTGCTGGGCGCGTCGATGGTGGCGACCTGCGAAACCATGGCGATGGCGCAAAAATTAGGGCTAGATCCCCAGCGCTTTTACGACATTGCTAGCGTGTCATCGGGACAGAATTGGGCGCTGACCAGCTATTGCCCATTGCCCGGCGTTGGCCCTGTGTCGCCTGCGGATCGGGATTATCAGGGCGGCTTTGCGGCCAGCTTGATGTTGAAGGATTTGCGTTTGGCGATGGAGGCTGCGGAATTGGCAGGAGCAGCGGTGCCGATGGGCAGCCGCGCCCGCGAATTATATGAAGAATTTGTCGCGGCAGACCAGCAGAACCGCGATTTTTCGGCGATTATCCAAACGCTGTAACGCTGCGCGCCGGATCAAGTTTTTTTTAAAAAAAAGGCCGACAATCCCGCGAAGGATTGGCGGCCTTTTTTGGCTTAGGCGTCCGGCGGACCGGACGCCTAATGATTTAGAATCCCGATTTGCTGTCGGCGCGATTTTTCAGCAATGGGGCGATGCTGAAACCATGTTTGCTGAGGCCGTCGACGATTTTGTCGGTGCCTTCCAGCCCAGCCCAGAACATGGGGCCGCCGCGATAGACGGGCCAGCCATAGCCATAGACCCATACGACATCGATGTCGGATGCGCGCTGGGCTTTGCCTTCGTCCAAGATCAGCGCACCTTCGTTGACCATCGGATAGAGCGTGCGTTCGACAATTTCTTGGTCGCTGATGTCCCGCTTTTCAATGCCCGCTTGTTTGCGAAATTGTTCGATCAATTCGGCAACACGGGGGCTTTCGCTTGCTTGGCGTTTGTCGTCATAATCATAAAAGCCAGCCTGCTTTTTCTGACCCCAGCGACCCTCGGCGCACAAAGCGTCGCGGATGGATTCGATGCGATTGGGGTCGCGGTGCCAACCAATGTCAGTGCCGGCCAGATCGGCCATTTGGAACGGACCCATGGGCATACCAAAATCGGTGTGGACCTTGTCCACCTGCGCCGGTGTTGCCCCCTCGAGCAGCAGCTTTTGTGCCTCCAACTGGCGCGGGGCGAGCATGCGGTTGCCGATAAAACCGTGGCAGACGCCCGCGACAACGGCGACTTTGCCGATCTTCTTGCCAATGCCCATGGCGGTTGCCAGCACATCCAGCGCCGTCTTGTCGCCGCGCACAACTTCGAGCAGCTTCATGACATTGGCGGGCGAGAAGAAGTGCATGCCGACCACATCTTGGGGACGGCTGGTCACAGCGGCGATTTCGTTGACGTCCAAATAGCTGGTGTTGGTGGCCAAAATCGCGCCTTGCTTGGCGATGCCGTCCAATTTGGTGAAGATGTCCTTCTTGACGTCCATATTTTCATAGACGGCTTCGATAATCAGGTCGCAATCGGCCAGATCCGCCATGATCAACGACGGCGTAATCAGGCCCATCATCTGTTCGACCTGTTCGGGCTTGAAACGGCCTTTGGCCGCTGAGGCTTCATAATTTTTACGGACCACGGCAAGGCCGCGATCCAAGGCCTCTTGCTGGGTTTCAACGATGGTGCAGGCGAAGCCCTTTTGCAGGAAGTTCATCATGATCCCGCCGCCCATGGTGCCAGCACCAATAATGCCGACCTTTTTAATGTCGCGCAGCTTGGTGTCCTTGGGCAGGCCGTCGATTTTCGCGGCCTGACGTTCGGCGAAGAACATATGACGCTGGGCTGCCGATTGGGTACCGAACATCAGCTTGCCAAATTCGGTGCGTTCAAAGGCCAGACCCTCGTCGAAGGGCAGGCGCGTGGCGGCTTCGACACAGGCAAGGTTGGCATAGGGCGCGTCAAATCCCTTCCAACGCTTGGCATTTTGGGTTTTCAGCTTTTCGATAATGCTGATGTCGCCAACCACTTCGCGCGCGCGGGTGGGGCGTGGGCCATCGGCTATGCGGTCGCGGGCAAAAGCAATGGCGTCTTCGGCCAGACTGTCGGCACCAGCCAAAGCGTCGACCAGACCCATGTCCTTGGCCTTGGCGGCGGGCACGGGTTCGCCCAAGGATGTCATGGTGGCGGCGGCTTCTACGCCGACAACGCGGGGCAGACGCTGGGTTCCGCCTGCACCGGGCAGCAGGCCCAGCTTGACTTCGGGCACGCCCAGCAAGGCCGAAGGAACGGCGATACGATAATGGCAAACCAGCGCGGTTTCCAAACCGCCGCCCAGCGCGGTGCCGTGAATGGCGGCGATGACAGGCTTGGTCGCATTTTCGATGGAATTGAGCACGGCGTTGAAATCAGGGCCGCGTGGTGGCTTGCCAAATTCGCTGATGTCGGCGCCGGCGATAAAGGTTGACCCATCGCAGCGCAGCACAATGGCTTCGACGCTGTCGTCCGCCAAAGCTGCGGCGAATTGATCTTCCAACCCTTGGCGCACGTGCCAGCTCAGCGCGTTGACGGGTGGGTTGTTGACGATAACCACGGCGACATTGCCATGTTTTTCTAGACGAACGCTGTTCGGTGTTTCTTCAGACATTCTAAAAGGCTCCCAATTTTAGTCGTGAAGTGCGGCGTAAATCATTGTCTTGATTTCGCGCCGCACAGGATAGGTGCTGGACGGCATGAGCTGTGTCATGAAAACCATGGCGATGTCCTCGGCAGGGTCGACAAAAAACCCTGTGCTGAACATGCCGCCCCAATAAAAATCGCCCACCGATGATGGCACGCCCGCGCGGGCTGGGGCGATGGTGGTCGCAAAGCCAAGGCCAAAGCCGATACCGGCATTATCATCCTCGGAAAACGCGCCCACGCTATGCTCGGTTAAATCACCGCCACCGGGCAAATGGTTGAGCGCCATCAATTCCAAGCTTTTGCGGCCCAAATAATGTTGACCATCCCATGTGCCGCCGCCCAGCAGCATCAGGCAGAAACGATGATAATCGGCCATGGTCGACAACAACCCGCCGCCGCCGCTGTGGAAATTGCGGTTTTTGGCCCAGCGGCTGGCGTCGCCGCTGTCAAAGCTGACCATTTTGTCGCGCGGGTGAAAGGCATAGGCGTCGGTCAGGCGGTGTTGCTGGTCGGGCGCGATGTGGAAGCCCGTGTCCTTCATGCCCAAGGGATCAAATAATCGTTCTTGCAGCACGGTGGCAAAGGGCTTGGCTTCGATACGTTCGATCACCGCGCCCAAAACATCGGTTGCCACCGAATAATTCCAATGATCGCCGGGGTTAAACAGCAAGGGAATTTGCGCCAGATTGGCAATAAATTCGTCCATTGTCTGATTGGATGCGAAATCATCAATCTTCGTTTTGCGATAGGCGGCGTCGACGGGATGCCGTTCTTGAAAGCTATAGGACAGGCCCGCACGGTGGGTCAGCAGATCGCGCATGCGGATATGTTGCTGTACGGTGCGGGTGACAAAGGGCATGTTTCCACCGCCCGCCACAAAGACTCCCGTTTTTTCAAATTCTGGGCAAAATTTGATCAGCAGGTCGTCCAGCGCGACCTTGCCTTCTTCGACCAGCATCATGAACACCACCGATGTGATGGGCTTGGTCATGCTGGCGATGCGGTAAATGGCATCGGATGGCAGGGGGGTGCCGGGGCGCGCTTCGCCCAACTGGCTGTCCAGCACCAGCTTGCCGCGCCGCGACACTTGGATAGCGGCATGGGGCAGGCGTCCGCTGTCCAAATATTTTTCTTGCAGAAAAGCGGGGATGCGGTCCAGTCGCGTTTGGGAGAAACCTTGTGCCATCGGGGGTGGTCCTTTTCGTGCGAGCTTGGGTTAATGCGATGTCTGGCCCAGCAATTGCCGCGTGACGGGGTGCGAGGCGCTGAGCCCGCCGTCCACCGCAATCGCTTGACCATTGACATAGCTGGCCTGTTCGCTGACCAGAAACAAGGCGACATTGGCAAGTTCGTCTGGCTGGGCAGCGCGTTTCAGTGGATTTAATTGCCCCAATTTCTGAGTCACACCCTTTTCGCGGGCATAATCAAAGGTCGGCTTGGTCATACCGGTTTCCGTCAGGCCGGGGCAGATGGCATTGACGCGAACACCGCTGCCCACCAATTGCTGGGCGGCCGTTTTAGCCAGATTGATGACCCCCGCTTTGGATGCGGAATAGGCACCAGGTCCAGCCCCGCTGTTGAGGCCGGCTACGCTAGCGGTCATTAACATCGCGCCGCCGCGTCCCTGATCGACTAAGGCTTTGCCCGCATGTTTGACCATCAAGGCAGGACCGATCAAATTGACGCGCAGGGTTTCGGCCCATTTATGGGGGTCAAAGTCAAAAATGCCGCCCATATCGCCAATGATGCCAGCATTGGCAAAGGCGATATCCAGCCCGCCAAAATGGCTGATCGCGTCTTGGACTAAGGCGATGACGTCGGATTCCAAGCCAGCGTCCATTTCAAAAGCCTGTGCCTCGCCGCCTGCATCGCGGATGGCGGCGGCGGTGTCATGAACGGCGCTGCTTTTGTCGCCCAAAATCAGACGGGCGCCTTCGGCTGCAAAGCGGATAGCACTGGCGCGGCCAATGCCGCTGCCCGTCCCCGTTATGATCGCGATTTTGCTTTGTAATGCACCCATTATGCACCCCCTGATATGGTGGACCCGCCGTCGCAGACGATGGTTTGGCCGGTGGTAAAGGCCCCAGCCTTGCTGGACAAAAATACCGCGGCGCCCGCAATTTCATGCGGTTCCCCAATGCGTTTTAAACAGGCGTTGGCCGTCGAAATTTTGAGCGTGTCGGGGTTTTCCCACAAAGCGCGGGCCATGTCGGTGCCGATCAGGCCAGGCGCAATGCAATTGACGCGCACGCCGCGCGGGCCCAGTTCCACCGCATAATTGCGGGCAAGCTGCATATCGGCGGCCTTGGACACACAATAAGCCCCGATGATGGGCGAACCTTTCAGCCCGCCAATTGACGATATGATGGTGATCGCGCCGCTGCCGCGTTCCATCATTTCTGGGGCGACCATCGAAATCAGCCAATGGTTGGACAGGATATTATTGTCTAAAATCTTGCGGAACTGATCGTCCGAAATGCCAAGATTGGGGCCATAATAAGGGTTGGATGCGGCGTTGCAGACCAGCACGGTGATTTTGCCAAAGGCCGCGCGGGCGGCATCGACCAGTGCCTGCAATTCATCCTTGGACGAAATATTGGCGGGCACGGCAATGGCCGTGCCCTCGCCAAATTGGTCGTTCATCTCGGCCGCAGTTGCGTCACATGCCTCGGCTTTGCGGCTGGATATGACGACCTTGGCCCCTTGGGCGGCCATAGCCTGCGCCGTGGCCTTGCCAATGCCGCGCGATGATCCGGTGATCAGCGCGACATCGCCGGTCATGTCGAACAAGGTCACGCATCAGCCTTTCGGGCAAAATCCATGGCGCGCTGCGCCAGGGGGCGGACTTTGTCCGACATATCTTGGGCGTGGGCCGAATTGGCGGTGCCATCAATCACGCGCTTTTTAATACCCTGCATGATGGCGGCGAGACGGAAGAAGTTAAACGCCAGATACCAGTTGAGGTCCGGCAGGCCGTCGCGGTCCGTTTTTTCGCAGTAGCGGGCCACCATTTCGTCCAGTTCGGGAATGCCCAGCGCAGCACGGTCCACATCCATCACGCCGCTGCGCCCGCCATTTTCGGTGACCCATGCCATGGCAACATAAGCAAAATCGGCCAATGGATCACCCAATGTGCTGAGTTCCCAGTCCAAAACGGCCAATATTTCGGGACGATCATGGGACCAGATCATATTGTCGATTCGGTAATCGCCATGCACAATGCTGGTGCGATCTTGCGTAGGCAAGGTGGCGGGCAACCATGTGAGGAGCTGCTCCATTTCCGGCATCACTTCGGTTTCGGACAGGCGATATTGCTTGGTCCAACGTTCCACCTGACGGCCAAAATAATTGCCGGGTTTGCCATAATCCGACAGGCCTGCTGCATCGACATCGACATTATGCAGCGCGGCCAAAGTGTCGATCATCGCGTTATAGGTGGCGCGGCGATGGTCGGGCGTGGCACCCGGCATCGCACCGTCCCAAATGGTGTGACCATCGACCATTTGCATAACATAAAACCAACTGCCTAGCACGTCATTGTCGGTGCACAGGCCGAATTGGCGCGCGATGGGAAATCCTGCCCGATATAGCCCAGCTTGGACTTTATATTCGCGGTCCACGGCGTGGGCCGATGGCAGTAGGGGACCAAAGGGTTTGCGGCGCAGCACATAATTGCCCGATGGCGCGCTGATTTTATAGGTGGGGTTGGATTGCCCCCCCGCAAATTTGCTTTGGGTTAAGGGGCCTTGGAACCCCTCGACATGTTCTTCCATCCACGCTGTCAGCTTGGTTTCATCCAACACATCGCTGCCCGTTGGGGCGATGGTGCCGGAAAAAACATCCTGCGCATTGGATACCGCGCTCATGGATTAAATACGATGACAGAACGTGCAGCATCGCCTTTCTTCATGGATTCATAGCCTTCATTCACTTGGTCCAAGCGGATTGTTTCCGCGACGATGGTGTCGAGATCCAGCAAACCGCGAAGATAAAAATCGACCAGACGGGGAATATCTACGGGGAAGCGGTTGCCGCCCATGATCGCGCCTTGCAATTTCTTGCCCGACAATAGGTCCATGGCGCCGAGTCCGACTTGTTCGTTCAATGGCATCATGCCCAATATGGTCGCGGTTCCCCCGCGCCGCAGCGATTGCACCGCCAATTTGGCCGAGGCAGGACGCCCTACGGCTTCGATGGCGTGATCGACGCCGCCCTTGCTGAGTTCGACAATTTGTTTTGCGGCGTCGTCGGCAAAGGCATCCACCACATCGGTGGCCCCCAATTTCATCGCGAGTTCGCGTTTTTCGGGCATGGGGTCGGCGGCGATAATGCGGCCTGCGCCCGCAATTTTTGCGGCGTTAATGGTGGCAAGCCCCACCCCGCCGCATCCGACCACCGCGACGGTTTCGCCAGGGGTGACTTTGCAAGCGTTAAAGATAGTGCCTGCCCCCGTGGTGACGGCGCAGCCGATGATGGCGGCACGGTCCAGCGGCATTTCGGGGTCGATGGCGACGCAGGCATGTTCATGGACCAGCAGCACTTCGGAAAAGGCGCTGAGGTTTAGCATCTGGTTGACGGGGGTGCCGTCGGTCAGGGTGATGCGGGGCTTGGCACCGGCGGGGCGGCGGGTGTCGCCGCCAAGGCACAAGGACATGCGCCCAGACACGCAAAATTCGCAATGCCCACAAAAAGCACTGAGGCAGGTGACAACTGCGTCGCCGACCTTGACGGTGGTGACTTCGCTGCCCACCGCTTCGACTATGCCGGCCGCTTCGTGGCCCGGAATGGCGGGCAGCGCGTGGGGGTATGTGCCTTCGATGAAATGCAGATCGCTGTGGCACAGGCCGCAGGCCGCCGTGCGAATGCGCACTTCATGCGGCCCAGGATTGTCGACGATGATGTCTTCGATTTGCAGCGGTTTACCGGCTTCAAATAAGATGGCTGCTTTGGTCATGGGGTGATCCTCTCCTTGGGGGTGTCATGACAGGCATGTTGATCGGTTGGTCTGGCGCTAAAAAAAATCGTCGTTCCATGCGGGACATTTTTATGATGATTTCGACGATATTGGGGGAGCATCATGATATGCCCCCCCAATTCCTTAGCGTGACACACCAATGTCACCAGACGAAAAACCTGCTTCGCGGGCATTGTCCGAATGTTTGGCGAGTTCGATACGGGCGATTGAGCGGGCGTGCACTTCGTCCGGACCATCGGCCAAGCGTAATGTTCGCTGATGGGCGTAGGCGCTGGCCAGACCATAGTCATCCGACACGCCGCCGCCGCCATGGGCTTGAATGGCGTCATCAATGATTTTCAGCGCCATATTGGGGGCCTGAACCTTGATCATCGCAATTTCCGCCGCTGCTGATTTATTGCCGACCTTGTCCATCATGTCGGCGGCCTTGAGGCACAGCAGGCGCGTCATATCAATGTCGATACGGGCGCGGGCGATGCGTTCTTCCCACACGCTGTGGCGCGCGATGGGCTTGCCAAAGGCGACGCGGGATTGCAGGCGGCGGCACATTTTTTCCAAGGCTTCTTCGGCCACGCCAATAGTGCGCATGCAGTGGTGGATACGGCCTGGGCCGAGGCGCCCTTGGGCGATCTCAAATCCACGACCTTCACCCAGCAGCATCGCGTCCTTGGCGCTGACGCGAACGTCCTTCAATTCCACTTCCATATGGCCGTGGGGGGCGTCGTCATAGCCAAAGACCGGCAAATGGCGGATGACGGTGATGCCGGGGGCGTCCATCGGAACCAAGACCATCGATTGTTGTTGGTGGCGATTGGCCTCGAAATCGGTTTTGCCCATGACGATGGCCACTTTGCAGCGCGGATCGCCCAAGCCCGACGACCACCATTTGCGGCCATTGATGACATAATCGTCACCATCGCGTTCAATGCGGGTTTCGATGTTGGTGGCGTCCGACGATGCGACCTGTGGTTCCGTCATCAGAAAGGCCGAGCGAATTTCCCCGTTCATGATCGGGCGCAGCCATTTTTCCTTTTGTTCCAAGGTGCCGTAGCGGTGGAACACTTCCATATTTCCGGTGTCGGGGGCGGAGCAGTTGAAGATTTCGCTGCTGATGCCCACGCGGCCCATTTCTTCGGCGCACAAGGCATATTCCAAATTGGTCAGGCCAGGGCCTTCGAATTCAAAGCTGTCTTCGACATGATGATGGGCATTGCTGCGCGGCGGCATGAAGAGGTTCCAAATGCCTGCCGCTTTGGCTTCGGCCTTTAATTCCTCGATGATCGGGATGACTTTCCAGCGCTCACCGGCCGCATCTTGTTCAATATAGGTGGAAATATTAGGACGGATTTTTTGGTCGATAAAATTCCGCACGCGGTCCCGCCAGTAACTCTGCCGTTCGGTCAGATCAAAATCCATCTGCTTTTCCTTTCCCTTTACGTTTGCGTAAACTTTGAACCAATGTGACCCTGCTTGCCAAGCCCCCATGATGGATAAATATCATGGGGTGCAAAAAGGAAGCAGGGCTGTGTGTGATCAATCCGTGATATTGGGCACGGTTTCGGAAGCACGGCGTGTGGCCAGCAAGGCCAAACGGGCTTCATGACTGGCGCGATCAATGCTGTAATGGCGCAGCGCCAAGGCCATAGCGACGGTGAGCGAGGAGATGGTGACCACATAGGCCCAGCTCATGCTTAAGGCGACGCCGTTTGGCAGGTTTTCCGGGGTAATTTGCCCGTCCAATCCGGCAAAGACGATCAGCTGGCCGACCAGAAAAATACCCAGCGCGGAGCCAAATTTTTGAATCATAAAATAGCTGGAATAAAACAGCCCTTCGCGCCGTTCATCGTGGGTGGCTTCATGGTCTTCCACGACCTCGGCGATCATGGATGATGAGGAAACGGTGGTGAGAACCTGACCAAATAAGGCGACGGTGACACAGGCGAGCAGCAATATAGCCGATATATTGCTGCCCAATTCCGGCCAAAAGCCAAAATTGCGGGCCGCATAGGTTAGAAAGTTTAGCCCTGCCGAAAAAAGGGCGGCCACAATGGCTGTGTCCCGTTTCCCGAAGCGATGATGCATGGGTTGGACCAGCAAAAAAGCCGCCAGCACCGCGACCCCTAATCCCAAGGGATAAAAGGTCATTTGTTGGTCGGTCAATTGCCAGACATAGAGCATCATATAATTGATCGCCGCAATGGATGTGGCATAGGCCGCGACCACAAATAGCGCGCCAATCGCCAAGGCGCGAAAGGATGGATTGCGAAAGGCACGGCGCAAATCGGTCAGAACACTATGTTGTTCGCGCGGCATGGGACGGGCAGGCAAGGCCACGACGCGTTTATGCTGTCCCCATGCTGATACGATGGTTGAAATGAGGATAACACCCGCGCCAAACCAGCCAAAGCTTTCATAGCCAGCGGCGTTTAACAGGCCATTTTCACCGGGCACGTCGGATGACAGAAAATAGCCATAGGCCAATGTGGTGGTGATCAGGCCAGCCGTCCAGCCATAGAGAAAGCGAAAGCGTGTCAAAGCCGTGCGTTCATCATAATCCTGCGTCAGCTCTGCGACCAGCGAAACGGACGGGATTTCACAGGCGCTGACGAACAGGCGGACCGCAATGACGTTGATCGCCAACCAGAAAACGGATTGCGATTGTGCCCCGCGATCCAGCCATAGGAATGTCCAACTGATCGCCATGGGTAAAGCGGCGGCATAAAGCCATGGGAGGCGGCGTCCCCAACGGCTTTTTGTGGCATCCGACAATCGGCCAATCATGGGGTCGGCCACGGCATCGGCGAACATTGCTATGATCAAGACAAGGGATATGACGCGCGGATCATATCCCAAGACTTGATTATAATAGAGCATGAAGAAGGTGGTAAGACCTGTTTCCTTCACCCCCATGGCCACGGCGCCAAGGCCGTGGGCCGATTTTAAGCTGAGCGGCAGCCGCTCTGTCGCCGCGGTCATAATGCGCCGCCGGCAGGCGCTTCCATCGTTGCTAGGGCATCAAACATGCCTGGGCTATTGGGGTCCCATGCATGGCGTTGACCGATGGTGAGGCCGCCATCCACCAGCATGTGCGTGCCCGTCATAAAGCTGGATTCTTCGCTGGCCAAATAGGCGACAGCATTGGCGATATCCTCGGGCGCACCGCCGCGCGCCACAGGTTGGGCCTGTGCGCTGGCGCTGGCGATCATGGCATTCGCCTGTTCGCGCATTTCGTTGGGCAGTTCCAAGGATGATGTGAAAATATTGGTGTTGATAAAACCGGGGCAAATGGCGTTCACGCGGATGCCATATCGCGCAAGATCGGTCGCCGCGACTTTGGTGAGGTGTAGGACGCCTGCCTTGGCCACGGCATAAGCGGTGGGCGAATATCCCGCACCCAGCGCGGCCACGCTGGCGGTGTTGATGATCGCTGCGCCGCCATTTTTGGTGGTTGGGCGATTTTTCATATGGGGTGCACCATAGCGGATACCCATGGCGACGGATTTCAGGATCAAAGACATGCTTTGGTCCCATCCCTCGGGGCTGATTTCGTCGATGGGTGCACGGTCGCCGCCTGCTGCGGCATTGTTAAACAAAATGTCGATACCGCCCGCTTGCTGGGCCACCGCATTCATTAATGCTTCGATATCCGCGCTGTTGGTGACATCGCATCGGATGAAGTCGATCTTGCCATTGCTGCTGGCGGCAAGGGCCTGACCGCCTTCTTCATCAATGTCGCTAGCAAAGACATGCGCCCCTTCGGCCGCCAATTTTAAGGCTGACGCACGGCCAATGCCTGATGCTGCGCCTGTTACAACCGCCACCCGATCAGCGAATCGCATATCGCTCTCCCATTTCTTATTTTGGCAGGAGTTTACGGCACAAAGAGGGGGCGTCAACGCCGACAAATTTGACGTTACGTTGCCGTAACGGAATGTGAAAATGCCCGAAATGAGTGAAGTTGACGCTTGCGTAAACTCTGCTTCGCGCTCTAGCTTGGCGACAGAGATAAGGGAGCAAGGATGATGAGCCAATTGGACGCTTTTCGCGCCGAAGTGCGGCAATGGCTGGACGAAAATTGTCCAGCCGAGATGCGCCAACCGGTCACGGGCGATGACGATGTGTGTTGGGGTGGCCGCAAATTTGTTTTTAAGAATGACGCCCAAAAAATGTGGCTCGATCGCTGTGTGGCCAAAGGCTATACGGTTCCTGATTGGCCCGTCGCTTATGGCGGAGCAGGGTTAACGCCCGAACAGACCAAGATTTTCAAGCAGGAAATGGCGCGCATTTCGGCGCGGCCGCCGCTGCAAAGCTTTGGTATATGGATGCTGGGTCCGGCGCTGTTGCAATTTGGCACCGAGGACCAAAAGAAACATTATCTGACGCAAATTGCGCGCGGCGAAATCCGCTGGTGCCAAGGTTATAGCGAGCCGGGCGCGGGCAGCGATTTGGTCAGCTTGCAAACCTTTGGCGAAGACAAGGGCGACCATTGGGTCGTTAATGGCAGCAAAATCTGGACCAGCTATGCCGACCAAGCCGACTGGATTTTCTGTCTGGTGCGCACCGACAAGAGCAATAAATATCAGGGCATTACTTTCATGCTCTTTGATATGGAAAGCGCTGGCGTCACGACCAAGCCGATCTTGTTGATCAGCGGCAACAGCCCATTTTGTGAAACCTTCTTTGATGATGTCGTAGTTCCCAAGACCCAATTTATTGGTGAAGTGAACAGGGGCTGGGACGTTGCCAAATATTTGCTGGGCCATGAGCGCGAGATGATCTCGGGCGGCGGAGCTGGCGGCGATATGCGCAGCTTGGGTGCGGCGATGCTGAAAAGTGTCGGCGCCAATGATGCGGGCGAGTTGGATGACCCCGTTTTGCGCGCCGAAATCGCGGCCTTTGACGTCGATGTCTTTGCCTATCGGGCGATGGGTGAACGCTTTATGGATATGTGGAAAACGGGCCGCGCCCATCCTGCCAGTTCCAATATGATGAAATATGTCGGCACAGAACTGAACAAGCGGCGGTACGAGCTGTTGATGTCCGCTGGTGGTAGCGCAGCCTTGGAATGGGAAAGCGATGAAAGCCGCGAAGGCGCGCGTCCGCGGGCTTGGCTGCGCACCAAGGCGAACAGCATCGAAGGCGGCACCAGCGAGGTGATGTTGAACGTCATTGCCAAACGCATATTGGATTTGCCCGGGGCGTAACGCCCTGCGACTTCCGCGAAATATTCATCAAAGATAATAGGTCAGGGACCAGAGAAGGGTCAAGATATGCCTCTCTATCACAATGAAGATCAGGCGATGTTAAAGGACAGCATCAGCCCATTTGTAGCCGAAAAAGCCCCTGTCGCGCATTTGCGGCAATTGCGGGATCGGCGGGATGAAACCGGTTTCTCGCGCGAACTATGGGCGGAATTTGTCGATATGGGCCTGCCCGGCATGTTGGTGCCCGAGGATCAGGGTGGTTTGGGCATGGGCCATATGGAAGCTGGCATTGTGCTGGAAGAAATTGGCCGCAACCTGACGCCATCGCCATTCTTAACCACCAGCGTCGGCGGCGTAACAGCGCTCACAAAGGGCGGCGGGGTTCAGGCTGCGCGCTGGTTGCCAGCGATCGCGGCGGGGCAAGCCATTGCGGCGCTGGCCATTGATGAACAAGCGCGTCACCGGCCAGATCGTGTGGCCACAACCGCCGTGCGCAGCGGTAATGGCTTTCGCTTGGATGGACAGAAAAGCTTTGTCGTCCATGGTCATGTGGCCGATATATTGCTGGTGTCGGCGAACAGCGCTGATGGATTGACCCTATTTGCGGTTCCGCGCGAAGCGAAGGGCGTGAGCAGCGATCCACGATTGTTGGTGGACAGCAGCCTGGCCAGCCATATGCGCTTTGACGGCGTGGAATTGAACGCCGATGCGGTGGTTGGCGATGTAGGCGGTGGGCAGGCCGTGCTGGATGCCATGTTGGCCGCAACGCGCACAGGGGCATCGGCGGAATTGCTGGGTGTTGGCCAAGGTGCGATGGATATGACCATCGGTTATCTGAAAGAACGCAAGCAATTTGGCCGCTTGATTGGCGAGTTTCAGGCCCTGCAACACCGTGCTGCGCATTTATATGGTGAATTGGAAGTGGCGCGGGCCACGGTCATGAAGGCCCAACAATTGCTGGACGAGGGCAGCGAGGATGCTACGCTCTATGTCTCGGTCGCCAAGGCCAAGGCCGGACGAGCAGCCAATTTGGCGGTGCGCGAAGGCGTGCAAATGCATGGTGGTATCGGCATGACCGATGAATTTGATATCGGTCTGTTTATGAAGCGCGACCGCGCCTTGTCTGAATATATGGGTGATATACATTATCACACCGACCGCGTGGCCCGTCTGAACGGCTATTGAGGGATATGAACATGGACTTGCAGAAACTTTTTGGTCTTGATGGACGCATTGCGTTGGTCACAGGCGGTTCTCGCGGCATCGGTAAGATGATCGTTGAAGGATATTTGGCGGCCGGATGTGCGCGGGTTTATATTTCGGCGCGCAAAGTCGAACAAATTGCCGAAGCGGTGGCGGATTTCGACCGGCGTTATCCGGGAAAAGTGATTGGCATTCCAGCGGATGTGTCCAGCGTCGAGGAATGCCGTTCCTTGGCCGCCGATCTGGCGGAGCGCGAAGAACGGTTGGATATTTTGGTCAATAATGCCGGTGCGGCGTGGGGCGAGCCATTTGAAACATTTCCGGAATCGGGATGGGACAAGGTGATGGACGTCAATGTGAAGGGGCCATTTTTCCTGACTCAGGCGTTGCATGGTTTGCTGAAAGCGGGTGGCAGTGCAGATCAGCCCGCCAAGGTCATCAACATTGGTTCGATTGACGGTATGCGTCTGAACCCGTGGGAAACCTATAGCTATCACGCATCCAAGGCGGGAATCTTATATCTGACTAAGCGGTTGGCAGCACGGTTGGTGAGCGACAATATCATTGTCACCGCCATTGCACCGGGGGCATTCCAATCGGACATGAACAAAGCGGCGCGAGACCATGGCGACGCGGTTGCCAAGGGCATACCGACCCGCCGTATTGGTACGCCCGAAGATATGGCCGGCGCGGCCATTTATCTGGCGTCCAACGCGGGCAATTATGTCGTTGGTGAAACCATCGCGGTGGACGGCGGTTTGGTGCATGGAGATTTGAAAAGCAGCATCGACGCCTGACATCAGGGCCTGACATTGACGTTGCACCGGAATTTCCGGTCGATCCTATCGTCAAAAATGGGGTCAAAACATATAGGCGAAAAACGAGCAGGCGGTTTTTTTCCGCCTGTTTTGCTTTGCCACCCAAGCAGGGTGCGGGGCGATGCTTCGGTTCAACCCTCCAGCTCGACGTCCCAATAGAGCCAGTCAATCCAGCTTTCGTGCAGATAGTTCGGTGGGAAAGCGCGGCCATTGTCTTGCAATTGCCAGTTGGTAGGGCGCCATGGTTTTTGATAGAGTGGCATATGCGCCTGTTCGGGCGTGCGGCCACCCTTTTTCAAATTGCAGGGCGAACAAGCCGTGGATACATTTTCCCAACTGGTGACACCGCCCAAGCGGCGCGGGGTGACATGGTCAAAGGTGAGCTCGTGCCCTGACCCGCAATATTGGCAACTGAATTTGTCGCGCAGGAACAGGTTGAACCGCGTGAAAGCGGGATATTGGGATGGTTTTACATATTGTCGTAGCGCGATGACACTGGGTAAGGCCATGGAACGGGTGGGGGAGTGGATTTCCCGTTCGTAATTTTCGACAATGGTGACACGGTCCAGAAACACCGCTTTTATGGCCGTTTGCCAAGGCCATAGGCTGAGTGGGTAGTAGCTGAGCGGCGTATAGTCCGCATTTAACACTAATGCCGGACAATTGTCCGGATGGCGAGCAAGATCAGGATGGTACATGGCTTCGTTACGCAGCCCCCTTTTGTGTTCGGGCCCTTTGTCGCTTGGGATTGCGTGTCACTGCCATCCCCGCATGACATGATTATTACATGATAAAATGCAAAAGCACGTCAAGTTTTGATATGCTATTGAATTCCCGATCAAAGGGATAGGGGAAAATTGCGGATGAATTATTTTTTATGGCATTGATGGTCACACGCTTTGCCCCTAGCCCGACCGGACCTTTGCATCTGGGCCATGCCTATTGCGCGGTGGAGGGGCATGAAGCTGCGCGCGGTGCAAGCGGGCGATTTTTGATCCGCATTGATGATATTGATGGCAGCCGGTCACGTCCGCAATATGTTGACGCTGCGCTGGATGTTTTGCGTTGGATGGGGTTGGATTGGGATGATGCTCCCATTTTTCAGTCGGCCCATCTTGCGCATTATCAAGCGGCTTTGGACGAATTACGCGCCAAAGATTTGCTCTATCCTTGTTTTTGTACACGGGCGGATATTACAGCCAGCTTGTCGGCGCCGCATGGGCCATCCGGCATAATCTATCCCGGTACATGCCGCGACCTGAGCCGTTCCGAGCAGCAGCGCCGCTGTGCATCCGAAGCCCATTGCTGGCGTTTGGACATGGCCAAAGCCATGTTATGGGTGGCAGCCCATTTCTCCCAAGGCCTGATATGGGAAGAAGCGGGGGACGGGAATATGGCTGGGAAAGGGCCGCAGCGCGCAGAGCCGCAGACCCATGGTGACATTGTGCTGGCCCGCAAAGATGCGCCCGCTAGCTATCATCTGGCGAGCAGCGTGGATGACGCCGTGATGGGCGTGACCCATGTGATACGCGGGGCGGATTTGCGCCAATCGACGGATGTTCACCGCTTGTTGCAGGCGCTGCTGGGTTGGCCGACGCCCATCTATCATCATCATTTGTTGATTTGTGGTCCAGATGGACGGCGCTTGGCAAAGCGAAATCAGGCAGCGGCGCTGGAAACATGGCGGCAAGCAGGGCATGATGGCCGCCGCTTGGCTGATCAATTGCGTCAACATAAGCTGCCTACTGGATATTCATTTCAGAAGGCGTAAGGAGGGGTTATGGAAATTTTGCTCATTCTGTTGGTGGTTGCGGCGGCCGGACTGGTGCTGTTCAGTCTGGGACGCGGCCTATATTATTTTTCGCGTGGGCACCAAGCGGCGGAAAATGGAACGGCAAGCGACAATCTGAAAATGCAAAATCAGATGATGTTCGCGCGCATTAAATGGCAGGCCATCACCATCATGCTGTTGGTCGTGATTGGTTTGTTGGCGGCAGGAAATTAAGCTGATTTTGATGGGATTTCACGGCATGTGATAACGGCATAGCGACCAGCTATGCTACTCGCTGCTGTGCGGTTGGATGGCGATGACCGTGGATTGCGGCGCAATATGGCTGGTGTCACCGCGCCACTATAGCGAATGATAGGGAAATAGGGGCCGGCGATGGTCAAGTTGAATAAAATTTATACCCGCACCGGCGACAAGGGGACCACTGGATTGGTGGATGGTAGCCGTATTTCCAAAAGTGACGCCCTGATGGCGGCAATTGGTGATGTGGATGAAACCAATAGCGCGATTGGCATGGCCTTGTTGGCGCTGGACGCGGGCAGTGACGCAGCGCAGATGCTGGCCCGCATTCAAAATGAATTATTCGACTTGGGGGCCGATTTGGCGACGCCCCCAGATGCGGAGCATGGGTTTGAACCCCAGCCGATGGCGCTGCGCGTCACCGCGTCGCAGGTGGAGCGGTTGGAACAAGAAATTGACGCCATGAATGCCGACCTGCAGCCGCTCAACAGCTTTATTTTGCCGGGTGGCACGCCAGCGGCCGCCCATTTGCATTTGGCCCGCGCTATTTCGCGCCGTGCGGAACGGGCAGCCGTGGCAGCTGGAACGGATCGGACGCTGAACCCCATAGCCTTGTCTTATATTAACCGCTTATCCGACCATCTATTTGTGATGACGCGCCATTTAAATGGCGGCGGATTGAGCGACATTTTGTGGAAACCGGGCGCAACGCGCTGATGGAATGATATTGAAGGTCAGATAGATAGGCCGATGATGGGATATCATTATTCGGCACATCTGCTTGCGGCCTGCTGTGGTAAAGATTGAAAGGAAGCATATGATCGTAGGTGTCATTGGGGCCGGCCAAATGGGCGCAGGCATTGCACAGGTTTCAGCAGCGGCTGGACATGATGTGTTGCTGGGCGATGTTGATCAGGCCCGTGCCGAAGCGGGCAAAGCGGGCATCGCAAAAGCGTTGGCGCGGTTGGTTAGCAAAGAAAAAATGACGCAGGCCGATGCTGATGCATTGTTGGGGCGCATTCAACCGGTGGCTGATCACAGCGAATTTGCTCCCGCAGATTTGGTCATTGAAGCGGCTACGGAGCGCGAAGAAATTAAGCGCGCGATTTTTGCCAGCCTTGCGCCGCATTTGTCGGATACGGCCATTTTGGCGACCAACACCAGTTCGATTCCGATCACGCGCTTGGCGCAAGCATCGCATGACCCCGCCCGCTTCATTGGCGTGCATTTCTTTAACCCCGTGCCTGTCATGGGATTGATTGAATTGATTCGCGGCTTGGCGACCAGCGATGACACATTGGCGAAGGTTGAGGCTTATGGGCGCGGATTGGGCAAGGAAATTGTTCACGCCAATGATGCGCCGGGATTCATCGTTAATCGTGTGCTGATGCCGCTGATTAACGAAGCGATTTTTGCGCTGGGTGAAGGTGTGGCGAATGTCGCGGATATTGATACAGGCGCGCGTTTGGGTCTGAACCACCCGATGGGCCCTCTGACCTTGGCGGACTTTATTGGTCTGGATACTTGCTTGGAAATTTTGCGCGTCCTGCAAAGTGGCACGGGTGATCCCAAGTTCCGTCCGGCACCATTGCTGGTCAAATATGTCGAGGCGGGCTGGGTCGGCAAGAAAGCGGGCCGTGGCTTTTATGATTGGACGGGCGAAACACCGGTTCCGACACGGTAAAAAATTCACCCGACAGGGTGATCGTGAATGGGTTGAACGGGCCGCGCTCTTGCAAAAGGGGGCGGCCTGTTTCTATGTTGCGGGTATCGGGCGGGAACTGGGGGCGCGAGACAAGAGCGAGCAAATGCACAAGGCAAAGGAACGCATCATGCCCAATATCAAAATATGGTCCTTGGCCGCCGCCATGGTTTGTGGGGTTGGAACCGCGTCCGCTCAGTCGGGCTCACCGGAAAACTCCACTGTTGAGAATAGCGTGAACAAAGTTACCGAGCCATTTGACGGACGCGAAGTACCCGAAAAATTATTGGCGATTCAAGACGACCCATATTCTATGGATGGCATGACACGCTGTGCGAATATCATCCAAGAGGTGGAGGAACTAAACGCCGTCTTGGGGCCAGATGTGCATGAGCGCATAGAGAAAACACGGGATCAAAAGCGTGGGGCGACCGTCGGGCGCGTTGCCAGTAGCTTTGCCGGCTCGATTATTCCATTTCGTAGCTTGATTGGCGAAGTGACGGGCGCAAATGCGGAACGACGACGCTATGCCGAAGCGGTCTATGCTGGAACAGTGCGGCGTGGTTTTCTGAAAGGCGTTGGTTTGGAGCGCGGCTGTAAAGCGCCAGCGCGGCCCTGATTGGCACTTGGACGTATCTGCGGCCCCATAAGGGGGCCGCAAGACAGAATTTGTGATATGATGCGGTTCAGACCAAACCCAGCATCAAGCCCGCCAAGGCCGCCGACATGAGGTTGGACAGGCTGCCAGCTAGCAAGGCTTTCAGGCCCAGTTTCGCAATGATCGGGCGCTGATTGGGCGCAAGGCTGCCCGTCACCGCCATTTGGATGGCGATCGACGAGAAATTCGCAAAGCCGCACAGGGCAAAAGTTGCGATCGCAATGGATGAGGCGGATAAATCGCCCTGAATCTTGCCCAAATCAATAAAGGCGACAAATTCGTTCAGCACCACCTTGGTGCCGAAAAGGCCGCCGACTGCGCCGCTTTCTGCCCATGGCACGCCCATCAGCCACATGATCGGGGCAAAAATCGACCCAATGATCGATTGGAAGCTGAGATCGTTGAACCCAATCATGCTGCCTGCACCAGCCAGCAAGCCATTGGCCAAAGCCACCAAGGCAACAAAAGCTAGCACCATCGCGCCAACCGCGACGGCCAATTTGACGCCCGTTTGCGCCCCTTGAGCAGCGGCCATAATGATATTGGCGGGCTTTTCTTCGTCATGGGTGGCGTCTGGCATGATGATCGGTTCCGCGCCCAAATCCTTGGGGTCGTCTGGCATCATGATTTTGGCCATTAAAATGCCGCCAGGAGCCGACATAAAGCTAGCAGCGAGCAGATAGGGCAGCAATTGCGCGCCAATCATGCTGGCATAAGCACCCAAAATCGTGCCCGCAACACCGGCCATGCCGACCGTCATAAGGGTGAATAGCTGTGGCGGCGTTAGGCTGGCCAAATAGGGGCGAACAACCAGCGGTGATTCGCTTTGCCCAACAAAGATATTGGCAGCGGCGCCGAGGCTTTCTACCTTGGTGATGCCGGTCAATTTCTGAATTGCGCCGCCAACCCATTTGATGATGAATTGCATCACGCCCAAATAATAGAGCACGGAAATAAGCGAAGCAAAGAAGATGATGACGGGCAGGGCGGCGATAGCGAAGCTGTTCCCGCCCATTTCTGGACCAGCCAGCGGCCCAAAAATAAAGTCCGTCCCCGCCTTCGCATAGCCTAGCAGGTTGGACACGCCGTTGGACATGCCTTGAATCAAGGCGCGGCCCCATGGCGTTCCCACCACCAGCAACGCAAAGCCAGCCTGCATCAAAAAGGCAGGGACAACAATGCGCAGACGGATCCAGCGACGATTTGAAGAAAATAATAGGGCAATAGCCAGCAATGTGACGATGCCAAGCAAGCCTATAAGGCGTTCCATGGGTATGGGCTTCCCCGCGAATGTGAATCGCGTCTCTCTAACCAGACAAGCGTGGTTGGCAAGGAAAAGGCGATGAAATGGATGCTGAAAGCAAATGAAAAACAATTTTCTATAGCGAGTTCTTTTATTTCAATCACGCGAAATCGACGGTCCCTGCTGTCCTTTGAAAATATTGTGGCCACGACCCCGCCCCATGCAAATTGACATGCACATTCTGCACCCGTCTTTTCACACAGCATAAAAGGGACTATCGGGCTTCGATGACTGACAATGTTTCGACGGCGCTGCCGCGCACGCTGACCCCCTCGCTATTCATGTTTTCGATCATCTATGGTGGGATGGTCGTGCTGGCTGGGGTGCTGGGCAACAAACAAGTGGCCTTGGGTGGGTCGCTGGCGGTGGAAGCTGGGATCTTCTCGTTTCTGATTTTGGTGACATTGTCGAGTGCGGTTGCCGAAATTCATGGACAAAGCACGGCCAATAAGTTGGTGTTGTGGGGCTTTGTCCCGCTGGTGATGTCCATTGCCTTTACATCGTTGGTGTTGGCGCTGCCCGCCGCATCAAAAATGGACCCTGAGCGGTTGGCGGCGTTTGAAATGGTGCTGGGGCAAAGTCCCCGGTTGATGGCCGCTGGCATTATTGCTTATGGGACGTCGCAATTTTTGAACGTGACGATTTTCAGCAAATTGCGCGCGATTAAGGGCGCTGGTGCCGTGGGGTTGGCAGTTGGCGGCGCGATTGCCAGCGCGCTGAGCCAGATTGTCGATACAATTTTGTTCGTGACCGTTGCTTTTTACGGCGTCTTCCCCATTGGCGGGTTGATGGGCGGCCAAATGATTGCAAAAATTCTGTTATCTATTGTGGTAATTCCATTTGTCATTACTGGCTTTGTCGCGCTTGGCCGTCATCTTGATACAAAGAAGGTCGCATGAACCAGACACAGGACCCGTCGAAAATGGCTGATCTCCTCGCGAAAGCGGAAACATTGGTAGAGGCCTTGCCTTATTTGCAGCGCTATGCAGGTGAAACCTTTGTGATCAAATATGGTGGTCACGCGATGGGTGACCCCGAAGCACAGCGTGATTTCGCCGAAGATGTGGTGTTGCTGAAGGCTGTCGGCATCAATCCGGTGGTCGTGCATGGCGGCGGCCCGCAAATTGGCCGCATGTTGAAGCAATTGGGGATTGAGTCGACCTTTGTGGGCGGCTTGCGCGTCACCGATGCCGCCACCGCCGAGATTGCGGAAATGGTCTTGGCAGGCAAAATTAACAAGGAAATCGTCAGTTGGATTTCCGGTCTTGGTGGCCGCGCGGTGGGTATTTCGGGCAAGGACGCCAATTTGGTCACCGCCCAAAAGGTTCAGCGGACCGAAGCAGACCCCAATAGCGGCATCGAACGTCATGTCGATTTGGGCTTTGTTGGCGAACCAGTGTCGGTGGATGCGACGATTTTGCGCAATCTGGCCAGCAATAATTTCATCCCCATCGTGGCGCCCGTCGCCTTGGGCGTGGATGGGGCGACTTATAATATCAATGCCGACACAATGGCGGGCGCGATTGCTGGCGCGTTGGGCGCGAAGCGTTTCTTTTTGCTGACCGATGTAGCCGGAGTTTTGGACAAAGACCGCAATTTGCTGACGGATTTGGACCAGAATTTGATCGCTGCGCTGAAGGCGGACGAAACGATTACAGGCGGTATGATTCCCAAGGTGGATACTTGTATCGATGCCGTTAACAACGGTGTCGAAGCGGCGGTGATTTTGGATGGCCGCATTCCCCATGCGATGCTGTTGGAAATTTTCACAGCACGGGGTGCAGGAACGCTGATTCACCGCTAAGATAAGCTCCACTCTCGGTTGTACGGAGATAGGTTTTGCTTCTTATGCTCATCCAGATCGTCGACATATTGTTGACGGTCCTTTGGTGGTTCATCGTCGCACAGGCGATTATGTCGTGGTTGTTCGCGTTTAACGTCATCAACACGCACAGCGAAATTGTTTCGCAAATCTGGACGGTGCTGGACCGCATCACCGAGCCGCTTTATCGTCCGTTCCGTCGCTTTATGCCGGATTTCGGCGGGTTGGATTTGACGCCAATGCTGGTGTTGATTCTGATCATCATCATTCAAGGCCCGATATTGTCATATTTGGCCCGCTTTGCTTACTCTAACGGACTTGCGTAATGACCACCCCACAAAATGCCGCCGTGATCGATGGAAAAGCCTTTGCTGCTGGGCTTCGCGCCCGCATTGCCGAGGCTGTTCCTGCGTTTCAGTCTGCGGTGGGCCGCGCACCTGGATTGGCGGTTGTTTTGGTGGGGGATGACCCAGCCAGCGCGGTCTATGTGGGGTCCAAGGGCAAGGCCACGGTCGCTGCGGGCATGGCAAGTTTCGAATATCGCTTGCCGGCCGATGCGGCGCAGGCCGATGTCGAACAGTTGTTGGAACGGTTAAATGCGGATGACACTGTGGACGGCATTTTGCTGCAATTGCCGCTGCCCGCGCATTTGGATGAACAAGCCGCCGTGTCGACGATTAATCCTGACAAGGATGTGGACGGTTTGACGCCGGTCAGCGCGGGGCGTTTGGCCTTGGGGCTGGACGGGTTGGTGCCTTGCACGCCTTATGGCTGCTTGTTGTTGTTGCAAGACCAACTCGGCGATTTGTCCGGTAAAGAAGCGATTGTGGTTGGCCGTTCGATCTTGGTGGGCAAGCCGATGGGACAATTGTTGCTGGGGGCAAACTGCACCGTGACCATGGCGCACAGCCGCACGCGCGATTTGCCCGAAAAAGTGCGTGCCGCCGATATTGTGGTGGCCGCCGTTGGCCGCGCCGAAATGGTCAAGAAGGAATGGATCAAGCCGGGCGCGGTGGTGATTGACGTTGGCATCAACCGACTGGCCCCACGGGATGGCGAGTCCAAAGGGCGTTTGGTTGGGGACGTGGATTATATCGGTGTCGCCGAAGTGGCGGGGGCGGTGACGCCTGTGCCAGGCGGCGTGGGTCCGATGACCATCGCTTGTTTGCTGCGCAATACATTGGTCGCGGCCTATCGCCGCGCGGGGTTGGTCGGACCAAAGGGGTTTTGATGCACAAGCTTCGTTTCTGCACATGGTTGTTGGTGCCGGCCCTGATTGGTGGCGCGGCACCGCTGCATGGGCAGGATCGGCGGCATCGGCCCTTGGCACCAAATCCCAGCGCCTTTATCGCGGCGGATATCGGCTTTGGCCGCATGGCGCAGGACAAAGGCGTGGCCGCAGCCGTGCGCGAATATGGCGAGGCACAGGCGCAAATCATGCCTGCGGATAGCCGCGAGGCCCCCTTGATGGCGCGTGACTGGAGCAAGGGCGGGCAGCCAAGCTTTCGCCTGTCGCCGCACGCGGTGGTCGTCAGCTGTGATGGCAATATGGCGGTGACGCAGGGACGCTGGATAAGCGGGGATGCGTCTGGTTCCTATCTGTCGCTATGGACGCGGGACGAGAAGGGGCGGTTGAAATGGCGCTTGCACCAGCGCAGTGCGGCAGCGTCTTCGCCAACCCCAAATGCGGGGGATGGCGGCGATGACGGCGACGATGTGGCTATGGTCCGCACGCAGCAGGCTGTTTGCCAACCCAAAGCGGCCAAAGTCCCACAGGAGCAAGGGGCGTCCACAGAAAATTGGTCGGCGGATGGCAGTTTGTCCTGGTCAACGCACAGTATGGCGGATGGCCGATATGACCTGCGTGTCGCCTTGTGGAATGGAAAAGTGATGGCGACCGTATTTGGGCCGACGGCAGAATTGGTGCAGCAATGATTGATCTGTTTATTTCGGCTTTTGTGACCTTATTTGTGGTCATCGACCCGCCCGGTTGCGCGCCCATTTATGCCAGCCTGACATCGCAGGCCAGCACAGACCAGCGCCGATCCATGGCCTATCGCGCGATTTTGATCGCGGGTGCGATTCTGGTTTTCTTTGCCATGTTTGGCGAAGCATTGCTCAGCTTCTTGCACATTGATCTGGACAGTTTCCGGATTGCGGGCGGTATCATGCTGTTCATCATCGCGATCGACATGGTGTTCGAAAAGCGCACTGAACGTCGCGAACAGCGGGCCGAGAAAATATTGGAAGCGGAAGAGGTGGACGATGTGTCCGTCTTTCCCATGGCGATGCCGATGCTGGCGGGGCCAGGGTCGATTGCGTCAGTCATGCTGTTGGTTTCCCAGAATAATGGCATGGACCGCGCCTTGGTGATCTTTGGTGCTTTGCTATTGGTGTTGCTGTTGACGCTGGGCGCATTGCTGGCAGCCGGACCGATTATGCGGTTGATCGGTCACAAGGGTGAGGCGATTATCACGCGTTTGTTGGGCGTTTTGCTGGCCGCGCTGGCGGCGCAATTTGTGATTGATGGGTTGAAAGCCAGCTTCCCTGTCATGGGGTGATGGACCATGTTTGGCAGAAATTACGAAGTAAAAAGGGCGCGGCCGTTATGGCCGCGCCCTTTTTGATATGCTGTCGAGCGGACGCCCTTAGTTAACAGCGGCAACGTCCGACTGTGTGACGGGCGAAATGCGGATTTCAACGCGGCGGTTGCATTGGAAATCGGCGGCGCTGACTTCGGGCACACATTTCAACTGGGTTTTGCCATAGCCAACGGTGGCAACGCGGGCGCGCTGCACGCCGCGGCCCGAAACATAGTCAGCGACGGCCGACGCGCGGCGTTCCGACAAGCCTTGGTTGTAGCTGTCGCTGCCTTTGCTGTCGGTATGGCCGTAAACGTCGATATAGGTGTTCGGGAATTCCACCAAAGTGGCGGCCACATTGTCCAGCGTGCTGCGAAATTCGCCTTTGACGACGGCGCTGTCGAAATCAAAAGTAACGTCGCCGGGCATGTTCAGGACCAATTGGTCGCCTTGGCGTTCGACATCAATGCCGGTGCCAGCGGTGCGCTCGCGCAGCTTCTTTTCCTGTTGGTCCATATAATGACCAATGCCTGCACCCGCGATCGCGCCAATGCCAGCGCCCAAAATCTTTTCGGTGCGGTCATTGCGTCCGCCGATCAGGTCGCCCAGCAAATAGCCGCCGCCTACGCCAATGATGCCGCCAATGGCGGAATTGGAGATGGTCTTTTTCCCAGTTTCAGGATCGGTGACGCAGCCGCTGATGGTAATGGCGGCGATGCTGGCCAATGCGGCGATTTTGATGCTGTGATAGTTCATCCGAACATTCCCTCTTTTAACGATCAAATTCTATTATAGTCGGTTCATCTGTCTTTTGGTCTGTGCCGATAACAGATGTTGCGTCATCTGGTTCCAGAATTTGACTGAACCGATGCTGAGCAGGTGCAAATTTGATGATCTTTTCAGGCCCATTGAAAAGAATCTTTTTTCCTGCTTTATATTTGCGCATGACCGAAGCTGACAGGGGCAGGGCGCAAACACGCCGTTTGAACGCCCAATGACCCCTTTTCCATGGTCGGACGTGGCAATTATCATATTCCTCGTCCTGCTAAACGGCGTATTTGCCATGTCGGAGCTAGCGATAGTCTCGTCCCGAGACTCGCGCTTGCAAACCGCAGAAAAGCGCGGATCGCGCGGCGCAGCCATTGCGCGTAAATTGGCCGCAGACCCCGGAAGATTTTTGTCCACTGTCCAAGTGGGCATCACGTTAATCGGCATTGTTGCTGGTGCTTATTCAGGTGCTAGCTTGGGCGGCCCAGTCGGCGAGCGTTTGGCCGTATGGACGGGAATGGAAGAGCGTACAGCGCAGTCCGCCGGATTCATGATCGTCATTGCGCTGACCACCTATGCATCATTGATTGCTGGTGAATTGGTGCCGAAACAATTTGCCCTGCGGGAACCCGAACGGGTGGCGACGGTGGTTGCGCCCTTTATGTTCTATTTGTCGCGCATCGCCGCGCCCTTGGTGTGGCTGCTGGATACCAGCAGCAGCGTGGTGTTCCGGTTACTGGGGCTAAACCGCGAATCTGAGGACCGCGTCACGGCCGAGGAATTGCATTTGATTGTGGCCGAAGCCAGCAAGTCCGGCGTGATTGAGGAAAATGAGCGGGCGATTATTTCGGGTGTCGTTCGCTTGGCGGACCGGCCCGTCCGCGAAGTGATGACGCCGCGCAAGGACGTGGATTGGGTGGATTTGTCGCTGGACCCCGTCGCCATCCGTGCGAAATTGCTGGAAACCCCGCACAGCCGCTTGCCTGTGGCGCGCGGTTCGGTGGATGACATTGTTGGCATTGTGCAGGCCCGCGATATTGCCTCGGCCTTTTTCAAGGGGGAGGCATGGGATCTTGAGCGTTTGATGCGTCCAGTGAAGATGATTCACGACCAGATGGATGCCATGGATGCGTTGGAAGGCTTGCGCGCTGCCGAGGTTCCGATGTTGCTGGTTCATGACGAATATGGTCATTTTGAAGGACTGGTGACGCCCGCCGATATGCTGTCAGCCATAGCGGGTGAATTTGCCTCGGACATGGATATTGGCAGCGAGCCCTTTGTCACGGAACGCGAGGATGGTTCCTTCTTGATCGCGGGTTCGATGCCCGCCGACCAGATGGCCGAGCGTTTGGGTATCGACTTGGATGATGACCGCGATTACGCCACGGCAGCAGGCCATGTGTTGGCCATGTTGAAGCATCTACCCGCTGAGGGAGAGAGCTTTATCGATAGCGGTTGGCGCTTCGAAGTGGTGGATTTGGACGGCCGAAAAATTGACAAATTATTGGTCAGTTTGGTGGACGACAAAGACAAAAGCAGCAGCGATTGACCCGCCACGCTTGACCCAATGGACCCAACAAAAACGGCGCTTCCCATATGGAAAGCGCCGTTTTTGTTGGGCTTGTGTGAAATGGGGTGGATTAAATATCGCCGCCCAACGCACCATATTTGGCTTCAAAGCCCGCTTTGTCGCGGGCCGCAAGATAGCGGGCTTGGTCGACCCAATTGTCGCGGACGATGCGGCCTTGGAAGCTGCCCAATTGCGGGTCGATGCGGGCGATATCAGCATCCGTCCACGCCGCAATTTGGTCAAAACGGGTGATGCCCATGCTGTTGAGCAAGGTGGCCAATTTGGGGCCGAGACCCTTCATCAGGCGCAAATTGTCGCCGCTTTGCGCGGTGTTGTTTTCGGCGCTAGCGCCTATGGTTGCTGCCGATGCCTGAGCGCTGTCCGGCATGGAGGCGGGGACTTCAGGCGCAATGGTGTCATCAATTGGGGCCGCTGCGGGTGCGGCTTGCGGTGTTTCCAGCGGTTTGAACCGCGCTGGTTCGGCCGCGACAATGTCGGGCTTTACGGGTTCCAGCGGTTTGGGCTTGGGCGCGGCCTTGGCGGCGGCCTTGGTGTCAATGTCATCGGCAATGTCCGTCACGTCCACCTTGGGGCGGCGGAGCAGCATTGCGATGATGATGATGGCAATCACGGCAACAATGGCGGCGATCACCCAATTTTCTTGCAGCCAGATCATGGCTTATCTCCTGCTTGGCGAACCACGGCATGGTGCGGCTTGGGCCAACATCATGCCGTGGCAGGCAATTTATTCTGCTTCGCGGGCCACTTCGCGCCAGCCAATGTCGCGGCGGCAGAAACCCGTGGGGAAGTCGATTTTGTCCACGGCGGCATAAGCGCGGGCCTGAGCCTCGGTGACGCTGACACCATTTGCGGTGACGTTCAAGACGCGTCCGCCGGTGGCCACTATGCTGTTGTCCGTGCGGGCTGTGCCAGCGTGGAAGACGCGTACACCGCCGCTTTCGGCGTCGGCGATGTTGCGGATCACGCCGCCCTTTTCGGGGGTGGCGGGATAGCCATTGGCTGCCATCACGACCGTCAAGGCATAGCCGCCTGCAAAATGTGGTGCTTCGGCCTGATCCAGTTTGCCGGTGGAGGCGGCAAATAACAGGGCGGCCAAATCGCCGCGATAGCGCATCATCAGCACTTGGCATTCGGGGTCGCCAAAGCGGCAATTATATTCGATCAGCTTGGGACCTTGATCGGTCAGCATCAGGCCCGCGAAAAACACGCCGACATAGGGCATGCCATCGGCGGCCATGGCGGCGGCGGTTGGACGGATGATTTTGTCCATCACTTCCGCTTCCAGTTCCGCGGTCAGCACGGGGGCGGGGCTATAGGCGCCCATACCGCCGGTGTTGGGGCCCGTGTCGCCATCGCCGACGCGCTTATGGTCTTGGGCGCTGCCAAAGGGCATGACATTGGTGCCATCGCACAGCGCAAAGAAGCTGGCTTCTTCGCCGGTCATAAATTCTTCGATCACCACTTCCGCGCCAGCGCCGCCAAAGGCCCCGCTGAACATATCTTCCACGGCAGCTTCGGCATCGTCGCGGTTTTCGGCGATAATCACGCCTTTGCCAGCGGCCAGACCGTCCGCCTTGATGACCACAGGGATGGTGAAATTGGCCAAGGCCGCCAGCGCCGCGTCTTTGCTGGCGCAGCGTACATAGCCAGCGGTGGGGATGTTTGCGCGGGCGCACAGATCTTTGGTAAAGCCCTTGGACCCTTCAAGCTGCGCCGCCGCAGCGCTGGGGCCAAACACCGGCACAGCCAAAGCGCGCAGCTTGTCGCCAAGGCCAGCAACCAAGGGGGCTTCGGGGCCGACGACAACAAAATCAATGCTATGGGCTTGCACAAAGGACAAGATAGCGTCGATATCGTCAGACCCAATGGCCACCAGTTCTGCATGGGATTCGATTCCCGGATTGCCGGGGGCCGCATAAAGCTTGGTGCAACTGGGTGATTGTGCCAATTGCCAGCTCAGCGCATGTTCACGCCCACCCGAGCCGATAAGCAGGATATTCATGTCAGTCCCTTTTTCCGATCCGGCATCCGACAGCGACACCGCCGCGCGGCTGTTAGCTGAGGGAAAGCCCGGCGACAATGCACCCGCCATGTCTGTCAGCCAATTGTCGTCGGCAATCAAGCGAACAGTGGAAGATGGATTTGCCCGTGTGCGGGTGCGCGGTGAGCTTTCTGGCGCAAAACGCGCCGCATCGGGCCATTTTTATGCGGCGTTAAAAGACGACAACGCCCTGATTGATATGGTGATGTGGAAGGGACAGGCGGCGCGAATCGCCTTTCGGCCTGAAGATGGGCTGGAGGTGATCGCCACGGGCAAGCTGACCACTTATCCGGGGCGGTCCAAATATCAGCTGGTCGTCGACAGCATGGAAATAGCGGGCGAAGGCGCGTTGATGCTGTTGTTTGAAAAGCTGAAGGCCCGATTGGGGGCCGAGGGGCTGTTCGATCGCGACCGCAAATATGACCAGCGCCCCTTTCTGCCGCAAAGCATTGGCGTCGTGACGTCACCGACGGGCGCGGTGATTCGGGATATTTTGCATCGTTTGGCCGATCGCTGCCCCACCCATGTCATTGTTTGGCCGGTGTTGGTGCAGGGGGAAGGGGCGGCGAACCAAATTGCACGGGCGATTCAGGGTTTCGACGCTTTGGACGGCGATGGTCCGGTGCGGCGACCGGATTTGCTGATTGTGGCGCGCGGCGGCGGATCGATCGAAGATTTGTGGGCGTTTAACGAAGAAGTGGTGGTGCGGGCAATTGCAGATTGCCGTATTCCGACGATCAGCGCCGTGGGGCATGAAACCGACGTGACCTTGGCGGATTTTGCAGCAGATTGGCGTGCCCCGACCCCCACCGCCGCAGCCGAGATGGCGGTTCCCGTGCGCAGCGAATTATTGGCGCAATTGGCCAATGCAAATGCGCGATTGGTCGGCGCGGCTGGCCGCTATCATGCCTTGGGGCAAGAGAGATTGGCTGCGTTGGTGCGCCATTTGCCGCGCCGCGATATGCTTTATGCGCCGCAGCAACAAAGATTGGATGAATTGGGCGAAAGGCTGCAAGGGGCAGCGCGATTGCGGCTCGATCGTCAAAGCGAGCGCTTGACGGGCTTGGCGCGTCAAATGCCGCGGCACGATGCGCTTTATGCACGGCAAGCGTTGCGATTGGAATCGCTGGGCCAGCGCTTGGGGCAGGCGCAGCATCAACGGATGCAACATGTGCGTGAACGTTTTGCGGTGCGGGCAGCGGCGCTGCGTCCCATGATATTGACGCGCCATTGGGACCAGCAAAAGGCGCGTTTGGCGGGGTTACAGCGGTTGCTTGATTCGCTGGACCCGCGCGCTCTTTTATCGCGTGGCTATGCGATGGTAAGGGACAGTCAAGGACATGTCGTCAGCAGCGCGGCAGCGGCCGTGGCGGCGGGGCATTTGCAATTGCAATTCGCAGACGGCGATGTCCGCGTGTCGAGTCTTGGCGCGGCGCCAGCGATCCATGACGATCGCAGCATTGCAGAACCACGAACCAAGGGCCAATCCGCAAAGAGGGCGGGCAAGGCTGACTCCTCAACGCCGCAAGGCGAATTATTTTAGGGGAATGGTCCCGTTCCTTGGCGAGGCATCAGGGCAGCACGGACATAGGATGATCAGCATGAGCGAGCAGTGTCATGACAGGCGAGTAATGGCGACTTGGGTCGGATGGCCCTTATTGGCCATGCTGAGCATGATGCCGCTGGCGGCGGCCGCACGTCAGGGTCCGACTGCTATGGCAACGGATGCCGCAAAGCTGAGCAGCCGCGTGGTTGCACCTTTGCCAAAACTGGAGGATTTTCGATGGCGCGGGACGGCGCAGCAAGGCGGCGTTGTGCAAGGCTATCGCCCAGCATCGGTTGCAGCCTTATGGTTGGGGGACATTGCTATATCGGTTGCGGACGACGGGCAGTTTTTGATGGCCTTTGACCGCGATGCACCCAGCATGATGAAGCTGACAGTGCGAATGAAAGACGGACGGGAGCATCAGCTTGCCATGCCGGTCTCTGCTGGAAAGTGGCGGATTGAGCATGTCAACGCGCCGATGCGCGGGGCCGCCGCCAGCAGCGCAGAGTTTACACGGCGGCGACCGGCAGAACTGGCCCAAATTCAAGAGGCGCGGGCGCAGGAGGTCGTGTCAGATGGTTGGCGGCAAATATTCCAATGGCCTGTCACAGGTCGCTTTTCGGGATTTTTCGGTGCGCAGCGCATCTATCAAGGGGTAGCGGGAAGCTATCATAGTGGCACAGATGTTGCTGTTGCTGCGGGAACGCCCTTTGTGGCACCCGCCGATGGGGTGGTAGTGTTGGCAGCCGCCAGTCCCTTCACACTTGAAGGGAATTTGTTGATTATTTCCCATGGCATGGGTCTGAGTAGTGGATTTTTACACTGCCAACGCTTGGATGTGAAACGGGGCGATATTGTGCATCAGGGGCAGCGGTTGGGGACAGTTGGTGCCACCGGACGGGCGACAGGGCCGCATATGCATTGGGGGGTCAGCTGGCGGGGACAGAGGCTGAACCCCGGAGATTTTGTCGAACGCAGAGTATCTGGGGGCGCTTAGGCGGGTGTGCGGAAGCGATATCAGCCCATTTTCTATACATTTTCCTGACCGACATTCGCCCTAAAAAGCGAATCTGCTGCCCTGAAGGACGCTGGTGTGCGATCAGGGAAGCACTGATTTTTTATGGAAATCGGCACGATGATTCATGCGTTCGCGATGGATTTCGAGGTTTGATTTGCCCGTGAAAAAATTTGAAGGAGGATAAAATGATCTTTGTAAGAAAATTTCATGTGGGCATCTTGTTTCTTACGAAACGATGATCTAATCCGACAATGAGTGTGATCATAATGTCACATTTCTGTCTAAATATATGATTATTATAAGGTCTATCCTTTACTATAAATGAACAGCCTTCCATGCCGTTGCCATTCGGAGTCGTAAGGGCGTGTGCTGCGCGTCCGGCACCGTTCTCAAACGCTATATATGGCAAGGGTTAGACAGTGAAATTTAACCAATTTTCAAAATTGAAACTGGGCGTTGCTCCAGTTGTGATGGGTGCGGCGCTGGTTTCGGTTCCAGCATTCGCCCAAAATGACGCGGGTGCTAGCGAAGTTAGTGAAGCTATCGTCGTTACGGGTTCGCGCATCGCACGCCCCGATCTGGATTCGGTTGTACCGGTCGCAATGATCGACAATAAGTCGCTGGAACGTGACGCTTCGGTCAACGTTCAGGACGTTCTGAAAGAAATGCCGCAAGTCGGCGTTGGCAACAGCCGGACCAACTCGAACTTCCTGACCGGCGCGAATGGCGTCGCAACGGTTGACCTGCGTAACCTTGGCAACAGTCGTACGCTGGTGCTGGTGAACGGCCGCCGTTTCATTGCTGGTATCGGTGGTACTTCGGCGGTTGATATCAACAATATCCCGACCGATTTCATCGAACGTATCGACGTGACCACGGGCGGTGCTTCGTCCATCTATGGTTCGGACGCGGTCGCCGGTGTTGTGAACTTCATCATGAAGGATCGCTTCGAAGGTATTCGTGTTCGTGGTCAGTATAATTTGACCGAAAAGGGCGACAACCCCCGTTATTTCGGCAGCATCACGGCTGGTACCAGCTGGGGTGCAGATGACCGTGGTTCGATCATCGCGAACTTCTCTTATGATAAGGATACGGGCTTGCTGTCGCGCAAGCGGGCGATTTCGTCGCAAGACTGTTATTACGACATTTGCGGTCCAGATGCCTATTCGATTTTCTCGCCCCAAGGCAATTTTACGGCCATGGACAGTGCGGGTGACGCGGTCGAGTCTATTTTTGACGAAGGTACCTTCTCCTTTGATCGCAACAATAATGTGATCGACGGCTTCGGCGAAGGGTACAACCGTAACTCTGTGCGCCGTATTTCGGTGCCAGTGGAGCGTTATTTGGCCAGCACGATCCTGAACTATGAAGTGACGGACAGCATCAAGGCCTTCACCGAAGTGACCTATGCCAAGACCAAGTCGAGCTCGGCTATGGAAGCATCGGCGCTGCAAACCGATGATATTTACGGCACCAAGACCGTTGGTATTCCGATCACCAATGCTTATCTTCCACAGTCGGTGCTCGATCAGATTTTGGCACATAACGCAGCCAATCCGGATAACCAAATCACGTCCTTGGGCTTCCGTCGTCGCCAGAATGAGGTATTCGACCGTTCGAACACCGCAAGCCGTGACACCTGGCGTGTTGCTGCTGGCCTGAAGGGTGACATCAGCGACAAGTGGCAGTTCGAAGCTAGCTATGTTTATGGCTCGCTGCGTGACTACACGGCCAGCGAAGATATCGATAACAACCGTTATCGTAATGCTTTGGACTCGATTGTTGACGGCAATGGCAACATTGTCTGCCGCAGCGAAGCGGCTCGTGCCGAAGGCTGTGCGCCCATCAACATCTTTGGTTATGGCACCGCCAGCCCCGAAGCATCGGCCTATGTGCAGGCTGTTGTTCCCAAGTCGACCTTGATCAAGCAATCGCAGCATGTGCTGTCTGGTATCATTTCGGGTACGCCATTCGCCTTGCCTGCTGGTGATGTTGGCTTGGTATTGGGCGCAGAATATCGCAAGGAAAAGAGCGTCGAAGATCTCGACATTCTGACGAACACGGGTGGTAACTCGGGTAATATGATCCCCGACACCATCGGCAAGTTCAGCGTTTGGGAAGTGTTCGGCGAAGTCAATGTTCCACTGCTGCGTGACACGAAATTCGCAGAAAATCTGTCGATTGGTGGTGCGGTCCGTTATTCGGATTACAGCCAACAAAGCGTTGGCGGCGTCTTGTCGTGGAGCGTGAATGGTGACTGGTCGCCAGTTCGCGGCTTGAACTTCCGTTCGACCTATTCGGTTGCGAACCGTGCGCCGAACATTTCGGAATTCGCATCGGCGCCTTCGGAAACCTTCGCTTCGGTTAATGACCCCTGCCAAGGTGTCACTCTCACCAGCAACGGCGTAGCGGATGCTGCTTGTCGTGCGATCCCTGCTATTGCTGCGGCGATTGCGGGTGGCGGTGAGTTCACCTACACGCTGGCGGATCAACAGGGCATCAATGGCTTTGTTGGCGGCAACCCCAACCTGCGCGAAGAAACGGCGAAGACCTTAACGGTTGGTGCAGTTATTCAGCCGGTTCAAATCCCGAACTTCAGCCTGACCGTTGATTATTTCAACATCAAGGTGGACGATGCAATCAACATCGTTGCACGCAATGAAGCCATTAAGCAGTGCCTGTTGCAAGGCGATGCGGCATTTTGTGACAATGTCTATCGTGACGCAAATACGGGCCGTGTGACCCGTGTTGACGCCCAGTTGATTAACGTTGCCAAGCTGACCACCAGCGGCATTGACGTTGGCGTGCGCTATTCGACCCCGCTGGGCATCCTGAGCGATGACCGTCTGGAACTGTCGGGTAACTACACCTATTTGATCGACTACACCGTTCAGGAAAACCCTGCGGCTGCGGCGCGCGATTATGCGGGCACGGTTGGCCAGTCGGAACACCGTGCTTCGGCTCGTGCGTCCTACCTGAAGGGGCCTTTCACCTTTAGCTGGCAGGTGAATTACCTGAGCAAGGCGATTGGTGATCTGGACTTTGTTGGAAGCCAGAAGGTGGGCGGCGACAAGCTGACGCTGGACGAAATGAACAAGGTTGGTGATCGCTGGTATCACGACATCCAAGCCCGCGTAGACATTGGTGAAGAAAAGAACTTCGGCCTCTATGCTGGTGTGGACAATCTGTTCAACAGCAAGCCACCATTCCTGCCAGGAACGCCGTTCACGGTAGGCATTACGGGTACCGAAACCGCAGCGGACGTTTACGATCCGTTCGGTCGCCGTTTCTATGTCGGTGCTTCGTTGAAGTTCTAATTCTCAACGAGAATAGTGAAAAAATTGCGGAAGGGCGGCAGCGATGCCGCCCTTTTTTTGTGCGATCTTTAATTGTGAGTAACAAGTTGTTATTATTATATTAATATATATTATAGTATAAACATCATGCTTTAAGTAAATATATGAAAATATTTGTTTATTTTTATTTTTTCAGATAGTCATTGATGTAATTTCATTCGATATTTGTTGCATTTCGGGCACAATCGCGTGGCAAAAATCCACTATTTTGGTGAATTTCCTTTACGCGAGATGAACAAGACTACATTTTTAGCCCCATCGAACCTTTTGCGGGAAATTTACGCATTTGGTGTTCAGATTTCATATCCATTTATGAAACAGGGGCAATAATATGAACGGGACATACTTATCCAAGCTGAAGATTGGCTCTGCGCCAGTTGTATTGGGTATAGCACTGATTTCTACACCCGCTTGGGCGCAAAGCGGCGGGTCGATGACAACCGACGCTGACGACGCCAGCACCATTGTTGTTACCGGATCGCGTATTGCCCGTCCCGAGGTAGAAGGGGCTGCGCCGTTAATCGCAACGGTGGGATCGGAAGAACTAAAACGTCGAGCTGTGGTCAACGTTGCCGACATGTTGGAACAGATTCCTGGATTTGGCATTCCCGTGAATGGTGCTGGGGACCAGTCTGAATTCACTTTGGGGCAGAATTTTGCGAACCTGTTTGGTATCGGGTCCCAACGCACACTAACATTGGTGAACGGACGTCGGTTTATTTCATCCAACACTGCATCAAATTTTGGCGGCGCTGAAGCTGGGCTTCAGGTCGATCTTAACGTCATACCCGTATCACTGATTGACCGCGTTGACGTGCTCGCTGTCAAGGGCGCTACGACCTATGGATCAGATGCTATCGCCGGAACGGTGAACCTGATTCTGAAGGATAATTTTGAGGGCGTCGAGGCAACTGCTTCATACGGGCTATCTGGGCGCGGCGACTTAGCGAATGTATCAGGAAGCCTGACACTCGGCAGTAATTTTTCTGAAGATCGAGGGAATTTTGCGATCAACCTAGAATATAATAAGTCAGACGGGATTATGGCCAACAGCCGTGATCGTGTGCGGCAAGGTTTATTCTTTGATTCGCGTCGTTCCGCCGCAGCGTCGCCATTCCGCCAAGTCTTATATCAAGGTCGCCGTATTGCAGCCATTACGGCTGGAGGTGCGCCTACTTTTGAGAGTGAAGGTATTGGCGGGGTTCCGCGCTTCGGTGGCTTCACCAACGCCGATGGGGATGTTGTCCGTTTCGACCGGAGCGGTAATCTTGTCGCCTTTGATCTTGGAAGCGCGACAGGCGGAGTTGTGAATGCTGAGGGTGGTGACGGATTTAACCTCAATGACGTGTCGCAAATATTGTCAGACACAGAACGCTTCACAACATTTGCGCTAGGACATTATGACGTTAATGATCGCGTAACACTGTTCGTCGAGGCGAATTATGCTCATGTGAAAGCACGTGAATTGGCTAACCAACCAGTTTACAATTCAGCCTTGTTCAGCGAGAAAAGTGTCGGTCTTGGCATGTTGGTGAGTAACCCGTTCCTCAACAACCAAGCTCGAGACATCATTCTACGTCCCGAAAATCTCGGCGCTGATGGTCCTAATTTTGATACTGATGGTGACGGGGTTAACGATGATACTCGATTCTATCTTCAACGGGCGCACACGGATTTGCTCGGAACAAATCCCGCGCGCTCGGAAATGGACTTGTTTCGCGCTGTAACTGGACTCCGCGGTGATTTCGATGTGGGTGATCGTGCATTTAATTGGAACGTCTCATATGCATGGGGGCGCTCGAAATCGACAAGCTATCAGACGTCGTTGGTCCATCAAAACTTCCTGAACGCTGTGGATGTGATCGCCGACCCAGTCAGCGGCGATCCGGTTTGTCGTATAACTGTGGACCCTGCGAGTTCGCTGAATGTGACTGGCACCGGTTCGATTAACCCAGCCGGAAGTTGCGTACCGCTCAATCTTTTTGGGCAGGGCGCTCCCGATCAGCGCGCGATTGATTATGTGACAGCTATGACTGTTGCAGAATCTGCAAATACCCAAACCGTATTGAACGCGAACGTCGGTGGAGAGTTGTTTAACTTGGGTGCGAACCCAGTAGCATTCAACATTGGTTATGAGCGCCGTACCGAAAAGCAAAGCTTTACCCCAGATGGATTTCTGCAACTCGGCCTCGGTCGATCGGTTGCGATTACGCCAGTAACAGGTCGATTCCGTACAAGTGAATTTTTCGGCGAAATTTTTGTGCCTATTATCCAGCCAAGTGATAATGGTTTCATTCACTTGGCCGAAGTTGACGGTTCTGTGCGCTATATTGATAATAGCCGCTCAGGTTCCAATACGATCTGGTCGGTGGGAGGCCGAGTTGCACCGATTGCAGGATTGACTGTTCGGGGAAGCTACACACGATCAGTTCGTCAACCGTCCGTGACTGAACTCTTCCTGCCGGAAGTATCTGTGTTTTCGTTTGCTGACGATCCCTGTGACGCCGACTTTATTGCTGATGGTACAAACCCAGCGGCGCGCGCTGCGAACTGCGCGGCCGAAGGAATTCCCGTAGGTTTTGAGTCGACGATCGCTGATGCGTCTCAAATGATCCGTTCGTCTGGAAACATGAACCTGACCGGAGAAAAATCGAAGTCTTGGACTGCGGGCTTTGTGTTGGAGCCGACATTTGCACCTCGTCTTGTGCTCACAGCTGACTGGGTAAATATCAAGATATCCGACGCGATCATTGATGCTTCATTGGATGATATCATGGCATCGTGTTATGATAGCAGTGATTACCCGAATACTGAAAACTGTTCTCGGTTTGAACGCGATCCTGTGACCTTCCAGATTGTTGACGCGTTAACCAGCTACCTCAATGCGGCGGAGTTTCGGTTCGCTGGATTGCAGGCCTCGCTGCGTTACTCTATGAACGTCGGCTCTGGTACGTTGGGTTTCCTTGGTCGCTATTTCTACATGGATAAGTATGAGCGCGTGCTCAACAATGTGGTCGATACGTTCGACGGAGAAATCGGCTATTCCAAGCATGAAGCGTTGGCTACTTTAACTTATGATATGAACGGTACTGGAATCGCGTTTACCGGTCGTTTCATGTCAGGCGCGAAATATAATAATGAGGCCGCTCCTGACGCGCAGAGCATCAGCAAAGTCGACGATTTCTATGAATTCGACCTTGGTTTGTCGCAGGAAGTCAACGATCGTTTCACGATCCGAGCTACGGTCATGAACCTGTTTGACGTTAAGCCGCCATACCCGCTTGCAAACTCGATTACTTATAACTCGGCGTTGCTCGGGCGGAGGTTCCGTATTGGAGCAAGCGTTAAATTCTAAGCTTGAGACATGAAACGAGAATAGGAAAGGGGCGGTAATTCTACCGCCCCTTTTTTTAATAGATGCAGATTTATAAATTAGGACTGGGATAGCTTCAACTCTCCATCGCCTTCGTCGACCTTGACGGTGCTGCCATCAAGCGCGTCTCCGCGTAGGATGAGGTCGGCCAGGGGGTCTTGGACATAGCGTTGCACTGCACGTTTCAGCGGGCGGGCGCCGTAGACGGGGTCGTAGCCGACGCGGCCAAGCCATGCGCGTGCTGCATCTGTGACGTCCAATATGATCTTGCGATCGTTCAGCAGGCGCTGGACGCGAGCAAGTTGGATGTCGACAATGCCGGCCATATGTTGTTGCGCCAAGCGGTTGAATAGCACGATTTCGTCCAGACGGTTCAGGAATTCTGGACGGAAGTGCGCGCGCACAACCTCCATCACCGCGGGTTCAGCCTGTGATACATCGGCATCGTCTGGCAAAGCCGCGATGGCGTTGCTGCCCAAGTTGGAGGTTAGGATGATGAGCGTGTTGGTGAAGTCCACCGTGCGGCCTTGACCATCGGTTAAGCGGCCATCGTCCAGCACTTGCAACAGGATGTTGAACACATCGCTATGCGCTTTTTCGACTTCGTCGAACAGCACCACCTGATAGGGACGGCGGCGTACGGCTTCGGTCAAGACCCCGCCTTCGTCATAGCCAACATAGCCCGGAGGTGCGCCGACCAAACGGGACACGCTGTGCTTTTCCATAAATTCCGACATGTCGATGCGGACCATGGCGTCGTCATCGTCGAACAAGAAACGCGCCAGCGCCTTGGTTAGCTCGGTTTTGCCGACACCCGTGGGGCCTAGGAACAGGAAGCTGCCCAGCGGACGGTTGGGGTCTTGCAAGCCCGCCCGCGCACGGCGCACGGCGGTCGAGACGGCGCGCACGGCCTCGTCTTGGCCGATGACACGCTTGGCGAGATGGCTTTCCATTTGCAGCAGTTTTTCGCGCTCGCCCGCCAACATGCGGTCGACGGGAATGCCGGTCCATTTGCTGACCACAGCGGCGATATCGTCGGCCGTGACTTCTTCGCGTAGCATGGCGTTGGCGGAAACCGCTTGGGCGTCGGCTAGTTGGCGTTCCAGCGTCGGAATGGTGCCATAGCTAAGCTCGCCCGCCTTGGCGAGGTCGCCGCTGCGCTGCGCTTGGTCCAGCGCAATACGAGCACTATCCAGCTGTTCCTTAATTTTGGCTTCGGCGTTGATTTTGTCTTTCTCGGCCTGCCATTTCTGGGTCAGTTCTGCGGACTGTTGTTCCAGATTGGCCAATTCGCTTTGCAAATTTTTCAGTCGGTCTTTCGACGCTTCATCGCTTTCTTTGCCCAGCGCCGATTCTTCGATCTTCATTTGGATGATACGGCGATCGAGGTTTTCGATGGCTTCGGGTTTGGATTCCACTTCCATACGGATGCGGCTGGCGGCTTCGTCCATCAAATCGATCGCTTTGTCGGGCAGGAAGCGATCCGAAATATAGCGGTTGGACAAAGTCGCGGCGGCGACAATCGCGCCGTCCGTGATGCGGACGCCGTGGTGGAGTTCATATTTTTCTTTGAGGCCGCGCAGGATGGAAATACTGTCCTCGACCGTAGGCTCGCCGACAAACACCGGCTGGAACCGGCGTTGCAGCGCGGGGTCTTTTTCCACATATTTGCGATATTCATCCAGCGTGGTCGCGCCGATGCAATGCAGTTCGCCGCGCGCCAAAGCGGGCTTGAGCAGGTTGGATGCATCCATGGCGCCGTCGCCTTTACCCGCGCCGACCAATGTGTGCATTTCGTCGATGAACAAAATAATGTCACCCTCGGCGCTTTTCACTTCGTCGAGTACGCTTTTTAAGCGTTCTTCAAATTCGCCGCGATATTTTGCACCGGCAATCAGCGCGCCCATGTCGAGTGACAATAAGCGGCGGCCTTTCAGGCTGTCAGGCACGTCGCCATTGGCGATGCGCAGGGCCAACCCTTCGGCGATGGCGGTTTTACCGACGCCGGGTTCGCCGATCAGCACAGGGTTGTTTTTGGTGCGGCGGGCCAGAATTTGGACGGTGCGGCGGATTTCTTCGTCGCGGCCAATGACGGGGTCCAGCTTGCCGCTGTGCGCGACCTCGGTCAGGTCGCGGGCATATTTGGTGAGCGCTTCATAGCTGTCTTCGGCGCCAGCGCTGTCGGCGGTGCGGCCGCCGCGCAGTTGATTGATGGCTTGGTTGAGGGCATCCGCGTTCAGGCCCGCATCCGCAAAGGCTTTGCCAACGGCGGATGTCGGGGCCAGCACCATGGCCAGCAACAAACGCTCGACCGTGACAAAACCATCGCCCGCCCGCGCGGCCACTTGCTCGGCCTGATCGAGCAAACGCACCGCATCATTGTCGAGGCCTGGCGTGGACTGGGCGCCCGAACCCGAAACAGCGGGAACCTTGGCGAGCAAGGCGTCGATACCGCTGATGGCGCGCGGCGCATCGCCCCCTGCGGCTTGGATCAGGCGGGCGGCCATGCCCTCGCTGTCTTCTAGCAAAGCCTTGGCGATATGTTCCGGACTAATCCGCTGATGATTCATGCGGATCGCAATTGTTTGCGCCGATTGCAAAAAGCCTTTGGCGCGATCAGTGAATTTATCGAGGTTCATACAGGCACATCCCTTTACGTTACAAAAGAGATGGTGTTGCCATTACGCAACACAAGACCCGTGTCATAAGAAAATTCGCGGCGGCTGAACGCTTGGTTTAGCCGCCGACGAAGTGACAGAAATCAGGGGTTATTTCGCGTCGCGGGAAAATTGGTCCAGCAAGCGGACGCCATAGCCGGTCATGCCCTTGGGGGTTAGTGGGCCGGCTTTATCGCTGCGGAATACCCCCGCAATGTCCAGATGCGCCCAGTCGATATTGGCATCGACGAAATGATCGATGAACAGCGCACCCAAGGTTGCGCCGGGGCCGCCCGATGCGGATGAATTGCCTATGTCCGCCACATCGGAACGCAAATAATCCGCGTAGGCCTTGTCGAGCGGTAGGCGCCACAGCTTTTCACCCGATATTTTACCAGCGTTGACCAATTGGTCGGCGGTGGCGTCTGATCGCGCAAACAGGCCTGCATATTGATTGCCCACCGCGGATACGACAGCGCCGGTCAGCGTGGCGATATTGATAATGGTGCGGGGCTGATAGTGGCGGGCGACATATTCATTGGCGTCCGCCAACACCAAACGGCCTTCGGCGTCGGCGTTGGTCATTTCGATGGTTTTGCCCGACAAAGTGCGCACCACGTCGCTGGGGCGCTGGGCATTGCCGCTGGGCATATTTTCGGCCAGCGCTGCCACCGCTACAATGTGGACAGGCGCGCGTGATTTGGCGAGCGAGAGGGCCGCCCCCATCACCGATGCTGCACCAGCGGTATCGCCCTTCATGCTAGTCATGCCATTGCTGGGTTTTAGCGACAGGCCGCCGCTGTCAAAAGTGATGCCTTTGCCGACCAGTGCGAGGGGCGCAGCCGGCGAGCCTTGCCCGCGATAGCGCACCGCAATGAGCCGTGACCCACGTGGGCTTCCTTGGCCAACGCCGACCAGCGCGCCCATGCCCAATTTGCGCATGGCGGCTTCGTCCAACACTTCGATGGTGACACCCGCTATGCCGGCAAAGGCTTCGCGCGTGCGGGCGGCAAAGCTTTCGGGGTAAATGACATTGGCTGGTTCATTGGACAGGTTGCGGGCCAAGCGCGCACCGTCGATCAGTGCCATGCTGCGCACGTCAAATATGGCTTTGGCTGATGTACTGTTCGGGCCAATGATGGTGACGGGGGCGGTGGGGGCTGGCTGTGTTAGGTCGGTGCGATAACGATCAAAACGATATTGCCCCAAGCCAAAGCCGGCGGCGATGTCGATGCTGGCATTTTCATCCGTGCTGCCGGCAATCGCGATGGAAAGCGGGTCATTGGCTAGGGCGTTAGCCGCCGCGCCGCCCGCCAATTGCCAGTCCAATTTTGCGCGGCCCGTTCCCAGACCAATTAGCAAAATTTGCCCATATGGCCCAATGCCGCGCAGCGCCAAGCTGCTGGACTGTGCGCCGGTAAAACGCGCGTCCGATATGGCGCGCTGGATGGCGGCGCGATCGGTTGCAGACAGGTTGACGCCCGATAGCGATGGCAGGTCGGCGCTGGGGGTGATGATGACCAAAGTGCCATTTTCGGGTGCGATGGCGGAAAAACCGATCGGGCGTTCGGCGCTGTTATCCCTTTGGGTGGGCGCGACGCCGGACCCAACCACATATTGGGCCGAAACCGGGGATGTCCCAGCAAGGGCCATTGCCAAGGCAATGCCACCGGCCTTCAAAATATGTTGATAGTGCATAGAAAATCCCCACGATATTCGACCGCTACAAGGCGGAATGGAAAGCCACGGATGGCGCTATGTCTGGGTGAATAAACGAGGGGGCGCAATTTTAATAGCGGGAGGACGTGACGGTCTTGATTCCTGACAAAAGCCTGTCATTGTTAATTGACATCATGTTTAATAAGGAGAGGGTCTATGGCCAGTGTTGCAGGCAATTATGATTGCGTTACCAAGTCGCCCATGGGTGATCAGAAATCGGTTTTCTCCGTTCAGGTTGATGGCGACAGCTTCACTGGACAAAATGCTGGCGCCATGGGCGCGATGGACGTCGAAAATGGCAAGGTTGATGGAAATAAGCTGACTTGGACCATGAATATGAAGGTTCCTATGCCGATGACGCTGGAATGCGAAGCCACGGTTGACGGTGATAATTTGACCGGCACGATCAAGGCTGGCGCTTTTGGCTCCATGGCGATGACAGGCACACGTCAGGCCTGAGGCACCCCGCCCGCGCGGATTAAGGACCATAGCGGGATAAATATTTCATTTAAGCCGGGCCGATTTGGTCCGGCTTTTTATTTGTTTTCAGATGTTTGAATTAATCTTCTGCCCTTTGGGTGCCAACAGCGGGCAGGCCTATCTCGATCGGGGGTTTCTTAATGGCCGCTTGGGGACCATAGCATCGGGCTATGCACCACAGTTTCGAATCCTCCAAACAATCGCCTCAAAAACATGTGCCTATGCCCGGACCAAGGGAATTGGTGTTTATGATGGCAATGGTCATGGCGCTAAATGCCTTGGCTATTGATGCGATGCTTCCCGCCCTGCCGGCGATATCCGAAGCTTTGCACGTCTCACAAGCCAATCATCGGCAATATATTATTTCGATATATCTGCTGGGCGTTGGGGCGGGATCTTTGCTGTACGGGCCATTGGCTGATCGCTTTGGTCGGCGGCCGGTGTTGATCCCGACATTGGTGGCCTATGTGTTGTTTGCTATTGGTAGCGGCCTGTCGACCGATTTTTCGACATTGTTGGCGCTTCGTTTCGGACATGGGGTGATATCGGCGTCCTTGGGCGTGGTGTGCGTTGCGGTCATTCGCGATCTATTCTCTGGTGATGCTATGGCCAAGCGCTTGTCGCTGGTTTTCATGGTATTTATGATCGTTCCTGTGCTGGCCCCGACATTGGGCGCCGCGGTTGCGGCCGTGGCCGGATGGCGCGCGATTTTCATTGTGTTGGCCGTGATGGCTGTGCTGATGATTTTGTGGCTACGTCGTTTGCCAGAAACATTGGCGAGGGAAGATCGGCGTTCTTTGGAATGGAAAACGCTGTGGAGCGGATGGGCGCAGGTGACGCGCCACCGCCGTGCGGCAGGATATATGATTGCGTCTGGGACCATGCAGGGGGCGCTCTTTGGCTATGTGAACAGCAGCGAGCAGATTATTTCTGAGCTTTTTCACGCCAAAGATATGTTTCCCATTATTTTTGCGTGCGTGGCTAGCGGTGTCGCCATAGCCAATTTTTCCAACGCCGCCATCGTCGAGCGTTTTGGCGCGCGGCGTGTATCGCAGACCGCCGTATTTGCGTTCATTGTCACCAGTCTGATTCAATTGGTAGCGACGCTGAGTGGTGAAGAAACGTTGACCGTATTCACCATTTTGATGATGATCAATATCGGGTTGATCGGCTTTATCGGCGGTAATTTTGGTTCGATTGCTATGGAAGATTTCGGACATATTGCCGGTGTCGCATCATCTTATCAGAATTTTGCAAAGGGCCTGTTGTCGGCGGTTACAGGGGCGCTGATTGGACAGCAGTTTGACGGAACAAGCTTGCCGTTGGCGCTGGCTTTCTTGGGTTGTGGTATCACATGTTTGGTGCTGGTGTTCTGGGCGGAGCGGGGGAAGTTGTTTACAAGGCCCAGAACGGCTCCAAAAACGCCCCAAGCCCCATAAGATAGGCCCCATAGGGATGGGGACAGGTTAATGAAAAAGAAGGGGGCCCGCAGGCCCCCTTTATTTTTAGCTTGCGACGATTTCGTCGTCCTGTGCGTCGACGATTCCACGCCCAACATGGCTTTTGCGATAGCCATAAAGGAAGTAGAAAATCAGACCAATCCCGCCCCAAACAGGCAGGACCAATTTCGCATCGGTCGGCAGGTTCAAATAGAGACCAAAGGTGCCGATGATCGCCAAAGGCGCGATGACCCAAACAAAAGGCGTGCGGAAGGGGCGTACGCGGTGCGGGTCTTTGACGCGCAGCATTAACACCGCAATTGCCACCATGAAAAAGGCGAAGAGCGTTCCCGAATTGGAAATATCAGCCAATTTTCCCACGGGCAAAAAGGCCGCGAAAACAGCCACCGCGGCACCCGTAATCATCGTCACAATATGCGGCGTTTTCCACTTTGGGTGAATGCTGGCTAATTTCTCGGGCAGTAAGCCGTCGCGGGCCATCACAAAGAAAATGCGGGTCTGGCCGAACAACATGATCAAAATGACCGATGGCAGCGCCAAAAATGCCGCCAAGCCAATGGTGTTGCCAATGGCAGGATGGCCGATTTCACGCAAGACGTGGGCCAAGGCTTCGCGCGAGCAGACAAGCGGTTCCTGTCCCACGGCCAGCAACGATGCGCATCGTTGTGCCATCGCAGTGGAGCCTGGCGACAAGATTTCGCCGTTCAAGCCCGTAACGGGTTGTGCGCCCAAGGTGCCAATGGCGCCCGCTGCTACCAACAGATAGAAGATGGTGCAGACACCCAGTGAGGCGATCAAGCCAATGGGGACATTGCGCTGGGGGTTTTTGGTTTCTTCGGCTGCGGTGGAGACGGCGTCAAAACCGACATAGGCAAAGAAGATTGAGGCGGCCGCCCCAACAGCGCCAAGCCCCGCAACCTGCCCAAACCAGCCATTGGGCATGAACGGTTCAAAATTTTGGCCTTTGATCATCGGGATGGTCAAAAAAACGAACAAGCTGAGCGCCGCGACTTTGATGACGACGAGTACGGCATTCACCCGCGCGCTTTCGGTAGTACCGATCATCAGCAGGCCGGTTATCAATAAAGCGATGAACATGGCAGGCAGGTTGACGATACCGCCACCATAAGGGCCGACCGTTATTTCCATGGGAATGTTAACGCCAGCCGTCGCCATTAATCCGATGAAATATCCGGACCACCCAACGGACACGGCTGATGCCGCGACCGCATATTCCAATATCAGCGCCCAGCCCACGGTCCATGCAAGTAATTCGCCCATTACAGCATAGGTATAGGTATAGGCACTGCCCGAAACCGGAACCATTGAAGCGAGTTCCGAATAGCAAAGTGCTGCGACCACACAGACGAGCCCTGCGATCACAAAGCTCCACAACATGCCAGGGCCAGCTTTTTGTGCGGCTTCGGATGTTAAAACGAAAATACCGGTGCCGATAATAGCACCGATGCCCAGCATGGTTAGCTGGAAAGCACCGAGCGTTCGGTGCAGCGACTTTTTCTCGGCTGTTGCCAAGATAGCGTCGAGAGATTTGACTCGACCAAAAATCATTCACATTCCCCCTTTTACAGGCCTTGGGGTTAGGCCTGGTTGTGGCGGACAACCTAGTCGATCCGTTCGTTAGCGCAACGGCAATTCGGCGCATGATGACGCTTATTTGACAGGCGGAGACATGCCATTTGTGGCGTTTGTGAGTGCAAATCTGCGCGCTTATGTCTTGTCGGCGCATGTTCGCGGCACGAACGGAGATGTCCGTTCCTGCCGACATGGTGGCGTCGCGCTTGGTTTAGGCGCGGGCCAGCATGGGGCCCATGAATTGACCGCCAAACAGGTGAACATGCAGGTGCGGCACTTCTTGTCCGCCGTGCTGGCCAATATTGGCCAGCAAACGATAGCCCGGTTCGACGAGATTATTTTCGCGCGCGACATGGCCAACGGCGCGGATGAAACCCGCAATTTCTGCGTCATTTGCTTTGGCGGAGAAATCATCCCAGCTCACATAGCGCCCCTTGGGAATGACCAGAATATGCAATGGTGCCTGCGGATTTATGTCATGAAAGGCAAAAGCATATTCGTCGTCGTAGACGGGGTTGGACGGCAAATCCCCACGCAAAATGCGCGCGAAAATATTGTTGTCGTCATAAGCTTGGGTGGCATCGATTGGCATGAGTGAATCCTTATGCTGTCAGGATTGGCGCGCGGCTTTTTCGGCGATGCCGGATGTTCCGTGTCGGCGGGTCAGTTCGGCGGCGATATCTGCCCATGAAAGACCGCGATCGGCCATTAAAATCGTGAGGTGAAAGACCAGATCGCTGGCTTCGCCGACCAAGGCTTTGTCGTCTTCCGTCAAGGCTGCGATAATGGTTTCGACTGCTTCTTCGCCGACCTTTTCCGCGATTTTCTTGCGCCCTTTGGCGGCAAGGCTGGCGACATAGCTGTCTGTTTTATTGGCGTCCGCCATGCGGCTGTGCACCACCTCTTCCAGCGTCGTCAAAGCGTCCCCGACCGAAATTGTCATGCGCATCCCTTTATGCGGCGGTTGAATTTAAGCTCCTCCCTAGCTTTCGCTTGGATGACGAACAAGGGTGCTGGACAATTTTCGGTGGGTCTGTTGGAAGGGGTGGATGATGAAGGCTTTGCTTCCAACGAATTGGGTGTCGGTTTTGGCACCATATTATGATGCCCGCGACTTGGACAGCGTTGTGGCGCGGGTTTTGGGTGCGCAGGCGGCGGGTGAGACGGTCTATCCGCCGCAAGACCAGTGGTTTGCGGCGCTGGAGGCGACAGCGCCGCAGGATGTGCGCGTGGTGATTTTGGGGCAGGACCCTTATCATGGGGCGGGTCAGGCCCATGGTTTGTGCTTTTCGGTGCGGCCGGGGGTGCGGGTTCCGCCGAGCCTGAAGAATATTTACAAAGAATTGGCGGATGATGTGGGCGCTGTGCCGGTGCGGCATGGATATTTGCAGCATTGGGCCGAACAGGGCGTGTTGCTGTTGAACAATGTGCTGACGGTCGAGGCTGGCAAACCGGCTTCGCACAAAGGGTGGGGGTGGGAAGCCTTTACGGACGCGGTGGTGACAGCGGTCGCGGCGGATGCTACGCCCAAAGTCTTTATTTTGTGGGGCAGCCATGCCCAGAAAAAAGCGGATAAAATCAAAATATTGGCCGAGGGAGGGCCGCATTTGATTTTGCGGGGGCCGCATCCATCACCCTTGTCGGCCTATCACGGATTTTTCGGCAGCAAGCCCTTTAGCCAAGCTAATGATTTTTTGGTTAAAAACGGACGATCAGCGATTGATTGGCAATTGCCTTATATGGTGGATGACGGATGGGTCGATGAGAGTGATCGACAACTTTCGTTCGACCATATTGCGAATGGTTCTTAATAAGGGGCTTCGACCTATCGGAGTCTGAATGATGTCACGCGATTTGACCAAAACCCTTACCTATCTGATCTTGCACCTGATAATTGGGTTTAGCGTGGCTTATGCGCTGACGGGGTCTTTGGTGGTCGCGGGCGGGATCGCGGTGATTGAGCCTATTTGTAATGCGGTGGCGTTTTTCTTTCATGAAAAGGCGTGGAAGCGGACGGATGAGCGGGCCTGTCATCTCCGGTTTGTGGCGGCCTAAAGGACGTGCCGCCCGATATTAGGCGGCGATGGGAAAGGGCAGGCTGCCTTGGATTGGGGGCGGGAGGGGCCATGATTTGACCGCGCGCGTCAGGCCGGTGAACTGATCAAATTCCGACAAAATGAGATGTTCCGCTGTCCAGCCAAAATGTTGCGGGATGGCGGTTTTGGCGTTGGCGGGCATGGGCAGGGGAATATGGGGCCGGATGGGCGTGACGGTGAGATTTTGGGCGGCGAGGTGCGGGGTGAGCGCGGCGATGAAGTGATTGATATCGCGTAGGCTTTGCGGGGTGGGGTGCGATAGCGCGGCGGCTTGGTTGATGGCGGTGATGCGGGTTTGTTGGAGCGCGAAGGCGGGCGGTAGCATTTCGGGCAAGGCGGCGGTGAGGCGTTGGCGCAGGAAGGGGTGGGGAAGGTCGGATTGGGCCAGTTCTCCGATGTTGAGCGCATAGAAGATTTCTGGAAAATCAGTGGTTTGAGCGGCCGGAATTTGGCGGGGGGATTGGATTTTCGCGCGCAAAGCGGCGGTGAGGCGGCGGCTGTCGGGGGAGGGCAGCGAGAGGGCCAGATTGTAGGTGTAGCGCGCGGGCATGGGCATCCTTCTTTCGTCATGGGCTGTGATGACGTGTTTCGGATGTTCTTATTATGTTCTTAATTTAATGAAAAGGGGTGATGGACGTTTGATCGTGCATCACCCCGTTTAGATCTTGATATTGGGGCCTAATTTTAGGCCAGATTATGCGCCCTGTTGGTGGCCGAGCGCCCGTCCGAGGGGGATTGCCCAAATAGGACCGGTGATTTTGGTCCAATATTTCGGTTTTTCGCGTGGGGATTAGCGGCAGCGGACGTTGTTGCGGCCATCGCTGCCCTTTTCAATGGCGCGGCCCGCGACGGCACCGCCGACGGCTCCGATCAGGCTGCCCAAGGTTTTCGATCCGCCTGGGGCGATGACATTGCCGAGGACGCCGCCTGCGAGGCCGCCGACGATGAGGCCGGTCGTGCCGTCCGAGCGTTTGCAATAATATCGGCCATCGCGGCCACGGTAGATTTCGTCATTATCGCCCAAGCGGCGTTCGCGATAGTCGCCGTCGCGGTAATGGTCGTCGGCATAATAGCCGCCGCCGCGATCATAGCGGCCATTGTCGTTGTAGAGCCCGCCGAGGCCGCTTTCACAGCCGGATAGGGCCACGCTGGCGAGGATGAGGGGGGTGAGTTTTGCGACGCTTTTGAGGCTGGTCATTTTTGCTCTCCTGTCATGATGTTCCAGTTTTGGCCGGTTTTGGGCCGCGTTAGGCCGCGATGGGCGGCTGGGCATCAAGGAGATAACTGCTCAGAAAATTGGGAGTTCCCTTGGGTGGAAAAAGGCGCGCTATTTTCAGGGGTTAGCGGGACATTGAATTTGGAAGTTGCCGAAGTTTACGGTCTGCCGCGCGGGGAGCGTTTGGGGAGGTGGGTATTTTGTGGGGGGGTGATGGGCTTTAGGCGGGGCGGGTGCTGATGGGGTGGTTGATAAAGTCGCGGCCTGTTTGTTCGGCTGGGGATGGGGCGGTGTAGGCTTGGGGGGTGTGGGGTTGGTTGGCGGCGGGGCTGTGCGCGGCGAGGCCCGATTGGGTGAGGGCGGCGGCGAGCATGTGCGGGTTTGGCGGGGCGGGGGTGCCGCGATCTTCGCCATCATAAGCCGCATCGGCGGCGAGATTGGCCATGCGGTTGAGGATGAGGGCGGGGCCGTCGAAATGTTGCACGGCTTCGCGGTCTTCGCGCCATTTGCCAAAGCGGGCGGGGTCGCGGGTGCGCAGGATGAATTGGGTTAGGCGTTCGTCAAAGAGGCGCCGTTCGCCCACTTGCTGCCCGCGATAGAAAATGGGTTCGGCAACGCCGTGAATAGCGCGGGATAGGGCGGCATCGGCCAAGCGGCGCACGGCGAAATCAAGCGCGGCGTCCCATGCGAGGCGGAAGGCTTGGGCTTCGGGACGGCGGCGCAGATTATAGGCCGAGGTATGGGACAGGCCGACATGGGCGGCGGATTGTTGGACACAGCCGGTTTCGGCCAAAGATTCGAGGAAGGCGACTTGGCGTTCCGGCGTCCAGCCATCGTGGCGCGCGCGCAAGCGGACAGGGGTGAGCGCGGTAGCTTTGCCGTTCGCGCCCTTGGGTGAAGTTTTGATTTGTTTTGCCATGGATGATTATGAAGCATGGCGGGGGAATGTAGGAAAGAGTGTTAGCGCTTCTTACGAGAGTGCGACGTGTGTTTTTTTTGTGCTCGGTCGGGGTAGGTAATACCTAGGAATACGCGTTGCATCTTGTTTAATTCGTGAGTGTTGATGCCTAAAATCTGCTCAACCGTATTTGTTAATGCAATTGTACTTTGATCCTCGATGTGTTGCACGAACCTATCCATGTTCTGCGCGCCAGCGTACGCAGAGATGTAGCCTTTCTTAAGGTTGTCCAATTTATTAATGATCTCTTTTAAAGGCGTCATGTTTGATTTTATCGATTTTATATCTGTAGAATTGAATATTTTTTTGCCTATTTTATCACTTAATTTGCTTGGAATGAATAATTCGTAAGAGCTTTTATGAGGCCGAAGTTCCATTCCTAGAAATTCAATTTCTTTCGTTGGTGGGCATATCGATGTCTTGGAGTTTTTGTCACCTATCAAACCTATTGAGAGGCTGATTTTTTCAAGTTCTTCACTGATGAAGCTGTCGAAGTCGCGACACTCTTTCTCGGTGTCAAAAAAGGCTATTATGTCGTCGACATAGCGTATGGCTTTGGTTCCGCGCTTCATGATTGCGCAGTCTAAATCCTTCAAGAGTATGGAGGCGAGTAAGGGGGAGAGGGGCATTCCTTGTCTGATGCCGATGCCGCGGTTAATGCCGTTACTTGCGACGATGTTTTCCCAGTCGGGGCCGATGCCGCTGCTTATCTCGGTGTCGATGATTTGGGCGATAACGGGATATAGCGACGGTAGACGAACCGTGCGCTTTATAGCGCCCTTAAGGTGCTCTCGCGGAACGTTGTCGAAGAATTTCACGATGTCGCACTTGTAGGCCCAGCCAGAGGCGGTCCGCATTTTTATAGCCATTTTTCGAGCGTCTTGAACTGTGCGATCTTCATTTGGGACGATGCCGTAACTGACGGCATTTAGAAGTCCGTTCTTTTTTACAGTTTCTAAAATCTCGTGTTGAACGGCGAATTGAATGAGTCGGTCAGAAATTGTCGGAACACAAATGATCCGATTGCCGCCTGACGGTTTTGGGACTGGAATCGCAAGCAGTCCTGACGGGCGGTAATTTGATAACGCTCGATTGCGAATCTCGCCTAGAGAATGAGGGAGATTGGCTTCGAATTGAGTGCCTGATATCCGGTCGATGCCGGAGCAGCTTTTTACGAGGTTGGTGCGGCGCTTCGCCCAGATGCTTCTGAGTTTGGATACTTCAAAGGCCCGATGTCGTGCGTTATTCATTTGTGCTCGCCAACTTAACCTGAATTATCCCAAGCTGGCGGAGCTTAGTGCGGAACGATCATTATCCGTTTCCGGATAGTCGTAATTAGCCAAGTGGCCGAGGCCCTGACTCAGCGCGACGTAGCCGCGTTGGGCAGAGTTCTCAATGACTCCTAGCGCGAAATTTGCGCAAATTGTCCCACCTAACAATAGCACGATTGCGGCTACAAATGCAAGAGCCGAGTGAAAATAATCACTTGCGATTCCTTTTGCGCCGGTTTCGTGTGGCTGCGCGGCGAAAACCGCCGAGCTTTCAGGCCGCCTCGGAGCTGGCCCCTCACAAATAAAATCCCCTGCCTCGCGGGTTTCTTGGATAACACAAGGCATTTCACACTTCCCTTCATCATTGGAACGATCATTATCCGTTTCCGGATAGTCGTAATTAGCCAAGTGGCCGAGGCCCTGACTCAGCGCGACGTAGCCGCGTTGGGCCAGTGATTTCAGGAGGCGGAGGCTTTACTGAAGGGGAACCCCTTGGTGTCTTCTGCCGTAAATATATATCGGTCTGAGGGTACTTTTTTTCAAGTATAGTGCTGCGTAATTTTCCTTAGATTTGGATAATTTCAGCTTGGATCGTTTTACGTTTCCTATATTACAATACGTAATAATCTATTTACATGGCATTATAGGTCGTTCTTGAGGATTTTACTCCTCATCATCCCCTTCACGGAAGTTGCTGCGGATCAGAATTTCTGTCGCTCCGTCGTGGGTCAGGCGTTCGATCAAGTCTAGGAGGGCTTCGGCGGGGGCGGTGCCTAGGTCTAGGGTGAGGGTGGAGAGGCGCGGGGGGGTGTCGTCTTCGTCCCATTCTTCGGCGGCGTAGAGGTCGGTGGAGCGGCCTGTGGCGGTTTCGGGGTCGGCTTCGCTTTCGGGGCTGCTTTGCTGGATTTGGGTGGCGGAGTGGATGGCGAAGGCGAAGGGCTCGCCATTGTCATAGGCGCGATCTTGAGGGTCCATCCATTCTTCGAGATAGTCGGCGATGAGGCTTTCGTCGCTGAGGGCGTGGTCGAAGGTGATTTGCGCGGCGCACCATGTGAAGGGGTGGACTTCCACCCTGACTGTGCCGAGGTTGAAGGCATAGGCGCGGGCGTGGGGGTCGTCTTCTTCGCTGGGGGGGTCTTGCCATAGTTCGACGGCGCGGGTGTTGTCGTCTTCGTCTTCGCCCATCAGGTCGGCGCGGAAGTGGCGGTAGGGGAAGGGGATGCTGTCGTCGCTGAGGGGGATGAGGAATTCGCTGACGACATCGGGGTTTTCCGATTTGGCGCGGGTGACGGCATCGGCGAAATATTCGGTGTAGCGGGCGTGGGCGCTGTCGATCAGCGAGATGAGCGAGATGGTCATGCGCGCCTTATGGCGCAAAGGCGCGGTGGTGAGAAGGGTATGTGCTGCCCTGTATGGGCGGGGATGGTGGGCTGATCTGGCGAGGGGTCGCTGGATCAGCCCGCACCGCAGGCGCGGAAAAAAGAAGGGGTTGCCTGCGGTGAACTGATTTGGGGTTAGGGATGAGGGTTAGTCATGTTCCCTGCCGTCGGCGCCCATATAGAGTTCGCTGCCCGTGGCTTTGAAGATTTTGGACATTTCGGCCATTCCGGCTTCGGCTTGTGCTTCGGTTTCGGACTTGGCTTCTGCCGCGATGAAGGCAGTGGCGGGTTGGTTTTGCTTGGCAGCGAAATCTCTCACTTCCTGACTGATTTTCATCGAGCAGAATTTGGGGCCGCACATGGAGCAGAAATGCGCGGTTTTGGCCCCTTCTGCGGGCAGGGTTTGGTCGTGGTAATTTTCCGCCGTGTCAGGATCGAGCGAGAGGTTGAATTGGTCGCGCCAGCGAAATTCGAAGCGGGCCTTGGATAAAGCATCGTCGCGGACTTTGGCGGCGGGGTGGCCTTTGGCAAGGTCTGCGGCATGGGCGGCGAGTTTGTAGGTGACAACGCCGACTTTGACGTCGTCGCGGTCGGGCAGGCCGAGATGTTCCTTGGGCGTGACGTAGCAGAGCATGGCGGTGCCGTACCAGCCGATCATCGCGGCGCCGATGCCGCTGGTGATATGGTCATAGCCGGGGGCAATGTCGGTGGTGAGGGGCCCCAAGGTGTAGAAGGGGGCTTCGCCGCACGCCGCCAATTGTTTGTCCATATTTTCTTTGATCTTGTGCATGGGGACGTGGCCGGGGCCTTCGATCATCACCTGCACGTCCTCCGCCCATGCGCGCTTGGTGAGTTCGCCCAAAGTGTAGAGTTCGGCGAATTGGGCTTCGTCATTGGCGTCGGCGATGGAGCCGGGGCGTAGGCCATCGCCCAAGGAGTAAGCGATGTCATAGGCCTTCATGATTTCGGTGATTTCGTCGAAGCGTTCGTAGAGGAAGCTTTCGCGGTGATGGGCGAGGCACCATTTGGCCATGATGCTGCCGCCGCGACTGACTATGCCCGTGACGCGGTTGGCGGCCAGCGGGATATAGGGCAGGCGGACGCCGGCGTGGATGGTGAAATAGTCGACGCCTTGTTCGGCTTGTTCAATGAGGGTGTCGCGGAAGATTTCCCATGTCAGCTCCTCGGCGATGCCGCCGACTTTTTCGAGCGCCTGATAGATGGGGACGGTGCCGATGGGGACGGGGGAGTTGCGGATGATCCACTCGCGCGTGTCGTGGATGTTGCGGCCCGTGGACAGGTCCATGACCGTGTCGGCGCCCCAGCGGATGGACCAAACGAGCTTGTCGACTTCGCTCGCCACATCGGATGCGACCGCGCTGTTGCCGATGTTGGCGTTGATTTTCACGAGGAAATTGCGGCCAATCGCCATGGGTTCGGATTCGGGGTGGTTGATGTTGTTCGGGATGATGGCGCGGCCACGGGCCACTTCGTCGCGGACAAATTCGGGGGTGACATAGTCGGGGATGGAAGCGCCCCAATCTTGGCCGTCGCGGATATATTCGGCCAGACGTTCGCGGCCCAGATTTTCGCGGGTGGCGACATATTCCATTTCGGGAGTGATGATGCCTTGGCGGGCATAATGCATTTGGCTGACGTTGTGGCCTGGCTTGGCGCGCAGCACCTGTTTGCGGACGTTGGGAAAGGGAGGGACGCCAGCCGACCGATCAGGGCCGAGTTGGCCGTTATCCTCGGGGCGGACTTCGCGCTGGGCGACTTCTTCGACGTCGCCGCGCGCGCGAATCCAGTCGCGGCGCAGTTCGGGCAGGCCTGCCGCAATGTCGATGGTGGTGGCCGCGTCGGTATAGGGGCCGCTGCTGTCATAGACGCGGATGGGTGGTTCACCGGAGGAGGGGGCTTGGTGAATTTCGCGCATGGCGACGCGCAGGCCGCTGGGCGTTTCGACGTGGATTTTACGGCTGCCGCGAATGGGGCCTGTGGTGACGCCGATAGTGGAAGCTTTGGTCATATTCTTCTCCGCTTTCATTATCGGAGTGAGAATACGGGGTTCCGGTGGATATAGGTGCGCCGGTAGCCGTCCCTCCCTCCGCCCGCATTACCGGGATCAGGTTCAACGGGTCGCGGGATATTCCGCTCTCAGCAGACGATTGCACGCCATGCTCCCCGGGGTATGTGGGATGGGCTATAGGTCCAAGAGATGGGGCTTGTCTAGGGCCTGACCCAGAACAGCGGCTTGCGGGGCGGGGCATTTGCTTTCATGGACAAGGCGGTAAGCATAAGCGCAGCGGTAGAATGAGAGTGGTCGATATGACGAAAGCATGGCGGTTGGCTGGATATGCGCTGATGGTGGTGACGGTGGTAATCGCCTTGGGGGCCAAACAAGGGTGGATGAGCGATTTTGGCCGCGTTCCGGCAGCGGCGGTGGCCATTATGACTGGCGCGTTCGGGATTGTGCTGGTGTTCACAGATATGATGGTGCGCGCGCTATATACGCAGACGGCGAAAATGGCTCAGGCCCAGTTGGATGTGGAACATATGCACGCGGAGCGGCCGGAAGCGGAACAAAATGCGGACGGGCGACCGGAGGCGTAGAGGAGGTGGGAGTAGAAATGGGCAGGGTGATCCGCAAAGCAGGCGTGTTGGGCGCGTTGATGGTGGCGGGACTGGCCGCGTGGACGGTGCCGCTGGCGGTTCAGGCGCAGGAAAAGGGCGGCGGGGATGGCGCTGGGGCGTTTTTGGAAGATGCCGCCGCGGCGTGCCGCCATGGTGATTTTTCCACCTTTTTGTTTAGCTTTTCTGCCGATGATGTCGTGCAGCAACGCTATAGCGCGGCGGTGATTTCCTTTGCGTCCATTGATGACCGGACGCCGCGTCCCGTGCGGTTGGAGCGATATTTGGACCTGGCATCTTTTCCGCTGCGGCCCATGGATACGCAATTTTATACGCGGCCATCGGTTGATACGATGCGCGGACATTTTGGCACCCACAAAGATTTGGTGCCGGTGGATTTTACGGTGGATGAGAGCGTGCCCAGCCGCCGCACGGTGAATTGGGTGTGGGGGCGCTTTGTCGATACGCCGGAGGAGGATGAAGGCATGGGTTATGCGTTTGAGAAAATCAGCGCTGGGGGGACGTTGATTTTTCGCGCCAAAGACGGTTGTTGGCAACTGGAAGGTGATATCAGGCATTGAGTGTGAAAGGGCAGAAAGCGACCACGGTTTCTGTTCGACTTATTGAATGCTTGGGATTAAGACCGCCGCATGACTGAACGCCCGCATACGCCGCTGCTGGACACGGTGGATGTCCCTGCTGACCTCCGCAAATTGAAACCCGAACAGCTTCGCCAATTGGCCGATGAACTGCGCGCCGAAATGATTTCGGCGGTGGGAACCACGGGCGGCCATTTGGGATCTGGTTTGGGTGTGGTCGAATTGACCACCGCGATTCATTATGTTTTCAACACCCCCGACGATAAATTGGTGTGGGACGTTGGGCATCAATGCTATCCGCACAAAATCCTGACCGGACGGCGGGACCGTATTCGCACCCTGCGCCAAGGCGGCGGTTTGAGCGGTTTTACCAAGCGGTCTGAGAGCGAATATGACCCCTTTGGCGCAGCCCACAGCAGCACCTCGATTAGCGCGGCGTTGGGCTTTGCCGTGGCGAATAAATTGCAGGGCAAAAACGGGCGCGGCATTGCGGTGATTGGCGATGGCAGCATGTCGGCGGGCATGGCCTATGAAGCCATGAACAATGCCAAGGCTGCCGGAAATCGTTTGATCGTCATTTTGAACGACAATGATATGTCGATTGCGCCGCCGGTGGGCGGATTATCGGCTTATTTGGCGCGGCTGGTGTCGTCACGGCCCTTTATTGGACTGCGCGAAGCCGCCAAGAAATTTGCCAAGCGCCTGCCCGAACCGCTGCAAGTGGCGGCGCGCAAGACCGATGAATATGCGCGCGGCATGGCGATGGGCGGCACATTGTTCGAGGAATTGGGCTTTTATTATATCGGCCCGATTGATGGTCATAATTTGGACCATCTGATTCCGGTGTTGGAAAATGTGCGCGACAGCGACCATGGACCGGTGTTGATTCATGCCGTAACGCGCAAGGGCAAGGGCTATGCCCCCGCCGAGGCGGCAGCCGACAAATATCATGGTGTGCAAAAATTCGACGTGGTGACGGGCGAGCAGCAGAAATCGCCGCCGGGACCACCCGCTTATCAGAATGTTTTTGGGGATACGCTGGCGAAATTGGCCGATAGCGACCCGCGCATTGTGGCGATTACCGCCGCCATGCCGTCGGGAACAGGCGTCGACCGTTTTGCCAAGGCGCACCCAGACCGGACATTTGACGTTGGCATTGCCGAGCAACATGCCGTGACCTTTGCCGCTGGATTGGCCGCCGAAGGGCTGCGGCCCTTTGCCGCTATTTATTCGACATTTTTGCAGCGCGCTTATGACCAAGTGGTGCATGATGTGGCGATTCAGAATCTGCCCGTGCGCTTTGCGATTGACCGTGCCGGTTTGGTCGGCGCGGATGGGTCGACCCATGCGGGGACATTTGACATCACCTATTTGGCGACTTTGCCCAATATGGTGGTGATGGCCGCCGCTGACGAGGCAGAATTGGTGCATATGACCTATACCGCCGCGCAATATGATGATGGGCCGATTGCCTTTCGCTATCCGCGCGGTGGCGGCATTGGCTTGGAATTGCCGGATGTGCCGATCAAGCTGGAAATCGGCAAAGGCCGCACGGTGAAGCAGGGCAAGACCGTGGCGATCTTGTCGCTGGGCACGCGCTTGGCGGAGGCACTGAAGGCGGCAGAGGATTTGGAAGCGCGCGGCCTGTCGACGACGGTGATCGATTTGCGCTTTGCCAAGCCGCTGGATGAAGATTTGATCCGCAAAGCCTTGGCCAATCACGAAGTCTGTGTGACCGTCGAGGAAGGCGCGATTGGCGGCATGGGGGCGCATGTGCTGACCATGGCCAGCGATTTGGGCTTGATTGATGCGGGATTGAAGCTGCGCACCATGCGCTTGCCCGACCTGTTTCAAGACCATGATAGCCCGCAGGCGCAATATGATGCGGCCCGCCTGAATGCGCCGCATATTGTTGAGACGGTGCTGACCGCGCTGCGTCACAATAGCGCGGGGGTGGCGGATTCGGCCTAGGGCGTCTGCACGATTTGGCAAATCAAAGCTTGGCAATTGGGCTGACGCGCGTCAGCCTAGGAAAAATGGTCGCAAAAAAGACGCGCAAAGCGGAATGAGAGAGAGGCGTGATGAACGGTTATGTCGAGTTTAAGACGATCGACGGGGAATATGTGGCGATTAACGCGGACCGCGTAAATTATGTGCGCCGCTATCGCGGCGGCGAAGATGCCAGCGCCGTGAATTTTGAAAAAGGCCATTATGTGGTGGTGCAGGGCAATTTGGCCGAAGTTACCGACGCATTGTCAAATGCTTGAGGTCCAACGCCTGAGGGCCTAATTCCTGACGCCTGAGTGTCCCGTGCTGGAGCAAGGGGGCGGACGGATTGGATGATGGAATAGCCATGTAGCAACAAAAAGGCCCGCCGGTGATGGCGGGCCTTTTTGTTGGAAAAGTGAAATCAGGCGGTCTGATTAGGCGCCTGGAATAGCGGTGCGGGCTTCGCGGCCATCGCCTTGGGGGGCGGCCAATATGTCGCGCACCGTGCGGCCCTTGTCGACCACTTGTGTGCTGGGGCTGCCGACATTGCTGCGGATGCCGGGGTCGGCGCGCTCGCCGTCGGCGCTGCCGATGATGGCATTTTCCGTTGCGCTGCGCGGGGCGGCGCCGCCGAACAGGGTGCGCAATGTTTGTTCCGCCGTGCTTTCGCCAGCAGGGCGGGCGGCACCGAGGGCGGGCGGGGTCAGCGCATATTCGGGCGGCACGATCAGCGGGGCTTGACGCGACACGGCGAATTCGTCGGGACGGTCGCGGTTGAACAAATTGTTCGATCCGCAAGCGGACAGACTGAGGGCCAATAAAGAGGCGGAGAGAATGGCTGTGTTACGCTTCACGGGAAAACTCCTGATACGCCCCATTGAGAAATTTGGTCATTGGCCAAGCGGCTTGGCGTCTGTGGGCTTTTTTTCGCCCAAAAAGATCGCGCGCGCAACCAGCAAAACCACGCCGATGGAAATACAGGCATCGGCGATATTGAAGATCATGAAGGGACGGAAAGCCCCAAAGTGCAAATCGGCAAAGTCCACGACATAGCCAAAGCGGACGCGGTCGATGATATTGCCGAGCGCCCCGCCGAGGATGAGGGACAAAGCGATGACGTCGCCTTTCTTCTCTTCCTTGGTCATCCAATAGGCGACGGCGGCGGCGACAAGGCCAGTGACGCCGACCAAAGTCCAGCGGGTGGTGTCGGTGCAATTGGCGAACATCGACAAGGAAATGCCGCAGTTTTCAGCCCATGTGAGGTTGAAGATCGGCAATATTTCGATGAATCCGCGCTGTTCCAAAGCCAAAGGCGAAATGATGATCCATTTCGTCAGCTGGTCCAGCACGAAGGCCAAAAGCGCAAAGGCCAAGCCCGTGCGGAAAGTGGATGGGGCGGCGTTGCTCATGCGGTTTTTAATACAGTGTCGCAGCGATTGCACAAGTCGCCATCACTTTCCACTTCGGGAAGGTGACGCCAGCAGCGGCCACATTTATGGTTTTCGGTGCGGGTGACGGCGAGTTCATCGCCTTCGCGGGCCACGGAAACGATGAACACCTCTTCCAACGCCGCCACATCGAGCGCGGGGTTGGGAATGGTGATTTCGGCTTCGAGGCTAGAGCGAATGGTTTTTTCGCGGCGGAAGGGTTCGATGGCGTTGGTGACGCTGACGCGTTGTTCGCGCACCATGGTCCATTTTTCGGCCAGAGCGGTGTCCGCTGCGGCGGTGATTTCGGGCCATTCCAGCAGGTGAACGCTGGTCGCTTCGGGGTAACGGGTGCCCCACACTTCTTCTGCCGTAAAGACCAGAACCGGTGCGGCATAGCGGACAAGGGCTTGGAACATGGTGTCCAAAACCGTGCGGTAAGCGCGGCGGGTGTCGGTGCCCAGCGGCGCGGCGGGGCCGAGGTCGCAATAGAGCACGTCTTTGCGGATGTCGAAATAGAAGGCGGACAGATCTTCGTTGCAGAAATCGGCCAAAAGGCGCGTGTAGCTGTTGAAGTCATAATCATCGACGGCCTTGGACAATTTCTTGTCCAGATCGGCCAGCAGGCCGAGCATATAGCGCTCGAGTTCCGGCATGGCCGCGACATCGGTGATGCGTTCTTCTTCGCTGAAGCCGTCGAGTGCGCCGAGCAAATAGCGGAAGGTGTTGCGCAGCTTACGATATTGATCGGCGACGCCAGCGAGGATTTCCTTGCCGATGCGGTGGTCTTCGGTGAAGTCGACGCTGAGCGCCCAGAGGCGCAAAATGTCCGCGCCATAATCGCGCATCAGGTCGATGGGGCTGATCGTGTTGCCCAGCGACTTGGACATTTTAAAGCCCTTGGCGTCCATGGTGAAGCCGTGGGTGAGCACGGCTTTATAGGGCGCTTGGCCGCGCGTGCCGCAGCTTTCGAGGAGCGAGCTTTGGAACCAGCCGCGATGCTGGTCGCTGCCTTCGAGATAGAGGTCGGCGACGTGGCTGCTTCCATCGCGGCGGACAAGGGCGGGCCAACGGCCGCTTTCCAGCACGAAGGCATGGGTTGAGCCGCTGTCGAACCAGACATCGAGAATGTCGACGATGCGTTCATAGTCCGCGATGTCATATTGATCGCCGAGATATTCTTGGGCGCGTTCGTCGGACCATGCGTCCACGCCTTGCTGCGCCACCGCCGTAATGATGCGGGCGTTAACGGCGGGGTCGTTCAGATATTGGCCGGTTTTGCGGTCCACGAACAGGGTGATGGGCACACCCCATGCGCGTTGGCGCGACAATACCCAGTCTGGGCGGCCTTCGACCATTGAGCCGATGCGGTTGCGGCCTTTTTCTGGGACGAAGCGCGTTTCGGCAATGGCTTGCAGGGCGGCTTGGCGCAAGGTGGGCGCGTCGCACAGATTTTCTTCGGCGGGGTTGAGCGCACCGCCTTCGCCTTCCCAGCGGCGCTCGAAGCGATCCTTGGGGGAGATGTGCGTCATCACCTTGTCCATCGGCACAAACCATTGCGGGGTGCAGCGGAAGATAACCTTGGCCTTGGAGCGCCAGCTGTGCGGATAGCTGTGGGCATAGTCGGCGGAGGCCGCGAGCAGCGCGCCGGTTGCGGTGAGGTCCGAGCAAATCGGGCCGTCAGGCGCGTTGAATTTCGGGTTGATGACCGACATGCGGCGCTCGTCATGGGCGCCGAGCCACAGCCAATCGTCGCGGTAGCGGCCATCGTTCATCACCGCAAATTGCGGTTCGATGCCATTGGCTTTGCATAGGTCGAAGTCATCTTCGCCGTGATCGGGGGCCATGTGGACAAGGCCGGTGCCGCTGTCGGTGGTGACGAAATCGCCAGCCAGCAGCGGACGCGGGCGGGCGTAGAAATCGCCCAGCGCGTGCATTGGGTGGCGGGCGATGGTGCCAGCGAGGTCTGCGCCTTTGAAGGTCGCAACGACTTCGAATCCGATCTTCGCGTTGGTGACTTGTTCCTTAGCGGCATATGCCTTGGTAAGGCGCGTCACGAAGTCGCCTGCCAGCGCTTCCGCTACAATGAATTGCTTATTCTGTAGTGAGGCTGGCAGTGGCGAGTTGCTTTGCTCCGCCAGACGAATGCAAGCGTAGTCGACATCTGGGCCATAAGCCAAGGCTTGGTTGACGGGGATGGTCCACGGGGTGGTGGTCCAGATAACGGCATAAGCGCCGACGAGTTCCGCGACGGCGCTTTGCGTGATTTCGAAGGCTACGTCGATTTGGGTGGACGTGATATTTTCATATTCGACTTCGGCTTCGGCCAGCGCCGTTTTTTCAACTGGCGACCACATCACGGGCTTGGCACCGCGATAGAGCATGTTGTTTTCGGCGAACTTGAGCAGTTCTGCGACGATGGTGGATTCGGCGGCGAAATCCATGGTGAGATAGGGATTTTCCCAATCACCGCCGATGCCGAGGCGTTTTAATTGTTCGCGCTGGGTGTCGACCCAACCGCGCGCATAGGCGCGGCATTCGGCGCGGAATTCCTCGACGGGGACTTCGTCCTTATTCTTCTTTTTCTTGCGGTAAAGTTCTTCGACTTTCCACTCGATGGGGAGGCCGTGGCAGTCCCAACCGGGGACATAAGGCGCGTCCTTGCCCTTGAGCGTTTGGGTGCGGATGACCATATCCTTGAGGATGTGGTTCAGCGCGTGGCCGATATGCATATCGCCATTCGCATAGGGCGGACCATCATGCAGAATGAATTGGCGGCGGCCTGCGCGGGCGGCACGGATCTGCTTTTCCAGATCTTGCTCGGCCCATTTGGCCAAAATTTTGGGTTCCTTCGCGGGCAATCCGGCCTTCATAGGGAAGTCCGTCTTGGGAAGGAAAACAGTATCGCGATAGTCGGGCGCAGTGTCGGTCATGCTGCGCGCTTAACGCAGTTTTGCGCCCGAACCAAGCATGGGATGCGCCAAAAGATCGGTTTTTGGTTTAAAGTGACGCCAGTAAGCTGCGGGCTTGATCGCAATCGGCGGCGATTTGGTCGATCAGCGCGTCCATGGAGTCAAATTTGGCCTCGCCGCGCAGGAAGTGGCGGAATTCGACGTCCACGCTTTGGCCGTATAAATCTTCGGCGAGATCAAAGAAATGCGGTTCTAGCAATTCCTTGGGTGGGTCAAAGCTGGGGCGGATGCCGATATTGGCTGCGCCTTTTAGGACACGCCCATCAGCGAGGCGGCCTGTGATGGCGTAAATGCCGTAAAGCGGGCGCACATAATTGCCCATATCGACATTGGCGGTGGGGAAGCCCAGTTTTCGGCCATTTTTATCACCATGTTGGACGGTGCCGCGCACCGTGAAGGGGCGGGTGAGCAAGCGGGCGGCGGTGGCGCAGTCGCCCGCGCGCAAAGCGTCGCGGATGCGGCTGGAGGAGATCACTTCGTCACTATCGTCCACAGGGGCAACCATTTCGGTGAAGAAGCCGTGGCGGCGGGCATGGTCCGCAAGGGTGACGACATCGCCGCTGCGGCCCCGACCGAAGACAAAATCTGCGCCCGTGACAACGCCTGCCGCGCCATAGCGGGCGAGCAGCAATTGGGTGATGAAATCTTCGGCGCTGGTGGCGGCCAATTGCGCGTCAAAGGGCAGGACGAGCATAGCGTCTGCGCCCAAAGCGGCCAGATAATCTTGGCGTTGATCCAAGCTGGTGAGGCGGAAAGGTTCCGCATCGGGTTTGAAATGGCGGACGGGGTGCGGGTCGAAGGTGGCGACAATGGCCGGACGCCCTTCGTCGCGGGCGTGGCGCACGGCGCGCCCGATCACCGCTTGATGGCCGCCGTGCACGCCGTCAAAATTGCCAAGAGCGATGACCGCACCGCGCAGATCATCGGGGATGGGGAGATGCCCGTCGAGGCGAATCATGGGGCCGAACTTTCCAATGGCAGGAAATAAGGGGGTGCTGATTGCATTAGCCCTGCCGCGTGAAGGTGACAAAATCAAAGGCCGGACGGGGGCCGTCGGCGGGGTGAGAAACGCGCGCGCTTTCGCGCCACATGGCAGGGTCGGGGTAAGCGATGCTGGCGTCGCCTTGGGGCGACAAATGCACTTCGGTCAGTTCGATGCGGGTCGCGAGTGGCAGGAAGAGTTGGTAAACTTCTGCTCCGCCAATGACCATGACATGCGGGCTGTTGGCGCTTTTTAACGCTTGTTCGACGCTGTGGACGGGTTCGGCCCCTTCGTCTTCCCAATCCAGATTATGAGTCAGGACAATATGCCGCCGCCCTTCGAGCACTGCGGGCAGGCTGTCGAAGGTTTTGCGCCCCATGATCATGGGGCGATTCATCGTCAATTGTTTGAACCGGCGCAAATCAGCCGGCAGATGCCACGGCATTTTGCCATGCGCGCCAATCACACCATTGTCAGCACGGGCCAAAATCAGCGTGATATCCGGTCGGTTCATATGGCATCCCCCAAGGAAGAATTATGTATTATCGCTGTATCAGTCAGCGCCCTGATCATCGCCGACCCATGTGACATGCCCCAGCTTGCGACCATCGCGCACTTGGCTTTTGCCATAATGGTGAACATGAGCAACGGACTTTTCCAAAAGTTCGGGGATGGCGTATATTTGATCACCAATCAGATTGTTCATCCGCACGGGCAGAATCGGCACGCTGGTGTCGCCCAGCGGCAAGCCGGCAATGGCGCGGATATGGTTTTCAAACTGGCTGGTGCGCGCCCCTTCGATGGTCCAATGGCCGCTGTTGTGCACGCGGGGGGCCATTTCGTTGAATATGGGACCGCTGGATGTGGCGAAAAATTCGCCGGTTAGCACGCCGACATAATCCAGACCCTCGGCCACTTCGGCCATCATGGCGCGGGCGGCGGGTTGTTGGTCGATGACAATGGCGGGCGGCGGCAGGGTGGAGGTCGCGAGGATGCCGTCTTGGTGGACATTCAGGCTGCTGTCCCAGAAGCGCATTTCGCCGTCTTGGCCGCGCACCATGATGACGCTAAATTCATGATCGAAAGATACAAAGCCTTCGAGAATGGCGGATTGTTTGCCAATGGCGGCCCATGCGGCGTCGGCATCATCGGGCGATTGTAGGCGGAACTGGCCCTTGCCATCATAGCCCATGCGGTTGGTCTTGAGGATGGCGGGGGTGCCGATTTGGGCAATCGCTTCGTCCAGCGCGGCGCGGTTGGGGACGGCGGCGAAGGGAGCCGTACGGCCCCCCATGTCGGCGACGAAATGTTTTTCGGCCAAACGGTCTTGCGCGATTTCCAAGGCGCGGGCACCGGGGTGAACCGCGACATGGCCGGACAGGAAACGGATGGTGTCGACGGGAACATTTTCAAATTCCAGCGTGACGACGTCGCATTTGGAGGCGAAGCCCGCGAGGCGTTGTTCATCGTCCCATGCGGCGCGGGTGTGATGGGCCGCGACATGGGCCGCCACCGATTCGGCGTCGGGAGCATAAATATGGATTTGATAGCCCAATTGCGCGGCGGGGATCGCCAACATGCGGCCCAATTGGCCGCCGCCCAAAATTCCGATGGTCGATCCGGCAGGGAGCATGATGTTCAGCCTTCGATTGCAGCGCGGGTGGGGATGACGGCGACGCTGTCGCTTTGCGCGCTGCGCCATGCGTTGAGATGGTCAGCAATAGCGGGATTTTCATTGGCCAACATGGCGGCGGCGAAGAGGCCAGCGTTTTTCGCGCCGGCTTTGCCAATCGCAAAGGTGGCGACGGGGACGCCGCCGGGCATTTGCACAATGGAATAGAGGCTGTCGACACCGCTGAGGGTCGAGGTTTGTACCGGTACGCCCAGCACCGGAAGCCGTGTCATGGACGCCACCATGCCGGGGAGATGGGCCGCGCCGCCTGCGCCTGCGATGATGGTTTTTAGGCCGCGATCCGCCGCCGTTTTGGCATATTCGACCAAGCGGTCGGGGGTGCGGTGAGCAGAAACAATGCGCACTTCATGGGGAATGCCAAATAGTTCGAGAATCTGAACCGCATGCTCCATGGTCGGCATATCGGATTGGCTGCCCATGATGACGCCGACGAGCGGTGCGTTGGCTTGCATATTGACCTGTACCCCTGATGATCTGACGATTCACACCGCCGGTGATGATCGTCCCCCCCTAGCGATTCGTGGGCGCGCGGGCAATGTTGGGAAGTGGTTGGATAAAATACAGCCAAAATGAACCGCAAATGGGTTAATTTACCCCTTGCTAGGAAGTGGGGTGGTAATGGCATAAGGGGTGTCATTAGGCAGCTGGGGGGCAAGATGTGATGGGCGGCGTGACGCTGGACATGGAAAGGCGAGCGGGAGGCGAGCAAAATGCTGCGCCTGCGGCGGCCATCCCGATGAGCCAGCAGGAGGCGGGTGCCCCGAACGACATATTGATGATGCAGGAACCAGCGATTTTGGATGAGGCCGCATTAGGGGAGGCGGGGGTGTTGCAGGAACTGGCTGCGCTACGTCAGCTATGTTCACAGTTGCAACAGGAAAATGGAGCGCTGCGCGCCGCCATGGTGGAATTGGAACGAGTGGCGCAGCGCGATACGTTGACGCCGCTGTACAATCGGCGTCATTTTTTATCCTGCATTAAAAAACAATTGGTTAAGCTGCAGCCGCACGAAGAACGTGGGGCCGTGGTGTTTATGGATATGAACCAGTTGAAGGCCATTAATGACCGTTATGGTCATGCAGCCGGGGATTTTGCGTTGGTCGAAGTGGCGGCGCGGGTGGAAGCCCAATTGGGGACGGGGGATATGGCCGCACGCATTGGCGGCGATGAATTTGGTTTGTTGTTGGCGAGCGCGGACCGAGAGGATGCGCGGGCGCGGGTGCGATGCATTGAGGCGGCCTTGGCTGATTTGCCCGCGATGTTTGAGGGACAGGCTATTGGTCTGTCGGCCTGCTATGGTGTGGCGATGCTGCGCGGCGGGGAGAGCGGGGTTAGCATTTTGGCAGAGGCCGATCGGGATATGTATGTGTCGAAGCATATTGCGCGGGCCCATCAACGGCCGTGAAATATGTCCGCTCTGGCGGATATTGGGGCTTTTGGGCCTGAGAATGTAAGCGATATTTCATAAATTTCCGTCAGTCTTTTGGTGCCCGCGCTGAATCTGGCGCGGTATTAGGAGGTGGTCTATGCCTGTGCCTTGTGTCGATCATTATGCCGCGCCGCGCGGAGAATTGGGGTTCCGGCACGGGATGGCCGAGCCGATTCGCCGGCTACGGGCGCGTTTGGTGCGGATGAATCATCGGCAGATTCGGGCCGAGGCGGGGCACTTGCACCGCATAGCGGGGGAGCAGGGATTGGCTTTGCTGGCCTGTTTGGCGCAGCAGATGATCCGGCAATTGGGGCCAAATGAGGGAAGGGGCGTAGCCTTGGCTTATTTGGATGCCATGGTTGATGCTGCAGCAAGTCCAGATTTTGGGGTCTGTGATCGCCATGCTGACCATTGGTTGGCGTTGGTTGCGGTGCGATTGGGTGTGTAGCGGAACGGACCCTGATGATTCCGCGATGGCGGAAAAGTGAGCGCGGCGGGTCTGGCCTGTTCGCTTGCAAGCCTTGCGGCCTTTGGTCCAAATATTGGGTCGTAACATCTTTGTTTGATGCGAACATTGCAGGGTAATTATGGTTTTGATCGATTTTTTCGATCTGTGTGATGTAGGCTTATGACGGGCCATATTGGAATAATGGTCTTATATTAGCAGTCTAACCACGACGACCGCCATAAGAGCGGTTGTGCTTGCCCTGCGGCGCGGTGCGCGTCAGATTAGGGTATTGAGCGGAAAGGAATTTTACATGGCCCATGATGAAGGCAAGAATGAATATTCGGTGGTGGATGCGCTGAATGCGGTGTTGGCGGATAGCTATGCCTTGTTTTTGAAGACCAAAAACTATCATTGGCATGTATCGGGCCCGCGTTTTCGGGATTTGCACTTGTTGTTCGATGAGCAGGCCTTGCAGATTATGGCCAGCACCGACTTGATCGCGGAACGGGTCCGCAAAAATAGCGCGGCGACGCTGCGTTCCATTGGCGATATTGCCCGCCGTCAGACGATTAAAGATGATGATGCCGCCAATGTGACCGCTGAGGCTATGGTGCGCAATTTGGCTGCCGATAACCGTGTTTTGGTTGAGCAGCTGCGAGTCGCCAAGGCGGCGGCGGAAGCGCAGGGTGATATTGCGACCAGCGGTCTGGTCGATGGCTGGGTGGATGAAGCCGAGCAGCGTATCTGGTTTTTGGAAGCCACCGCAGCATGATGGCCACGGCCTTGCCAGTTTGGGTGATCAAGCGGAATCGCGCATCGCGGATCTGATAGGCGACCCCGTGCGGGTGGAACCATGATAAAAAAGGGCGACGGGTTTTCCGGTCGCCCTTTTTTATCATCTGAAAATGGTCGAAATGATCGAAATGATCGATATTTAGCAGTCCAGCGCCATGGGGGTGCGTTGCTGGAAAGAGGCTGGAAATAAAGCGTAAAAAAAATGGAGCCGCTAAGCGGCCCCATCTTTTAAGCCCTATTGGGCTGATTAGTCAGCCGAAGCTTCGATGTTGACGGCAGCAAATTTGCCGCGATCATCGACTTCGATATCGAAAGCGACGCGGTCGCCTTCTTCGAGGCCGGTCATGCCAGCGCGTTGAACGGCGCTGATGTGCACGAAGGCGTCTGCTTGGTTGTCATCGCGTGCGATGAAGCCGAAGCCCTTGGTCGCGTTGAAGAATTTCACGGTACCCGAAGTGCGTTCGCCGGTCAGTTGACGGCGACCACGTGCGCCGCGAGGGGCGTCGTCACGCGGGCCGCGATCGTCGCGGCGCGGTGCGAATTCTTCGACCGGCATGGGTTCGCCTTCGATCTTGAGATCGATGGCCGAAATTTTGCCATTGCGTTCCACCAAGGTGAAGCCCAGCGGTTGACCCGAAGCCAGACCGGTCAGGCCGATTTGTTCGACTGCGCTGATGTGCACGAATACGTCTTCGCCGCCGTCATCGCGAGCAACAAAGCCGAAGCCCTTGCCAGCGTTGAAGAATTTTACGGTGCCGGTGCCTTCACCAACAACCTGTGCGGGCATGCCGCCGCCACGACCGCCGCCGAAGCCGCCACGATCACCGCCGCCGAAGCCGCCGCCGCGATTGCCGCCGCCGAAGCCGCCGCGATCACCGCCGCCGCCGCCGCCGAAACGGTCGCCGCCGCCGAAGCCGCCACGGCCCCCACGGTCATCGCCGCCGAAACCGCCACGGCCACCGCCATAGCTGTCACCGCCATAAGGTGCAGGTTCGAAACCACCTTCGAAACCACCACCAAAATCATCGCGCCCGCGGCGTCCACGGTGACCACGGCGATCTTTGTTGAAACTCATTGGCTAATATTCGCTTTCAGCACGTCCACACCCCACTCGACCGGCGATATGCGCCGGACGGGAGACGCAGTTCGCCATGGACGCGGACTCGCCCACGCCACTAAGGAAACAATATATAAACTATTACTCCGCGTTACGCGAATAGAAAATGCATCCGCTGAGCAAGGGATAAATCACGCTTCGTCGCAGGGCATAGCGAGGGGGCTGCGGCTGTTTTCTATCATATCCGAATTTGTCGCAGCGAAGCATTGAGCAGCGCGTCGGCTTGCCCTAAGACAATCGGCTATGAGCGTATATTTCCACGAAGAAGATCTGCCTGAAGGCGTGCTTGCCGACGGGCCTGTGGCCATCGATACCGAGACGATGGGCCTGAACCCGCTGCGCGATCGCCTGTGCGTTGTGCAGATTAGCGACGGAAAAGGGGACGAGCATTTGGTGCGTTTCGGCCCGAATAGCCGATTTGATGCGCCGGTGCTGAAGGCCATTTTGATCGACCCTGCCCGATTGAAGCTGTTCCATTTTGGCCGATTCGATATTGCGGCGATGCAGCAAGCCTTTGGCGTGGTGACGGCCCCTGTCTATTGCACCAAAATCGCGTCGCGCTTGGTGCGAACCTATACGGACCGTCATGGGTTGAAAGAATTGGTCCGCGAATTATTGGGCCAAGATGTGTCCAAACAGCAACAGTCCAGCTATTGGGGTGCGGCGGAACTGACCGACGCCCAAAAGGATTATGCCGCGAGTGACGTGCGATTCTTGCACGCCATGAAGGCCGTATTGGACGAGCGTTTGGTGCGGGAAGGCCGTATGGAGTTGGCCCAAGCTTGTTTTGATTTTTTGCCGACCCGTGCGGCACTGGATTTGGCAGGGTGGCCGGAAACAGATATTTTCGCCCATAGCTGAGGGAATAGACTGTGTCGGAACGCGCCGAGAGGCAGAGGCAACAGCGCAAGAATATGGCGAGAAGCGGATCGGGATATGATCGGCTGATTGCGTCTTTGCGTCTGATTTTGCCGGTGCTGATTGGCGTGATTGCAGCGATTCTGCTGTTTTCTCCCTTTACCCAGCGCAGCGAGATTAGCTTTTTGCTGGCCAAGGATAAGGTAGAGGTGGCGAAGGAGCGGATGAAGGTGAGCCGCGCCGAATATCGCGGGCAGGATAATAAGGGTCAGCCCTTTGCCTTGATCGCGGGGAGCGCGGTGCAGAAAAGTTCGGCGGAACCGGTGGTGCGGTTGCAGGATTTGTCGGCCGCGATCAAATTGGATACCGGTCCAGCGACTTTGGCCGCCAAGAGCGGGGCCTATAATATGGAAAATGAGCAGGTCGAGGTGCCCGGCTTGGTGCAGCTGCGCACCAATGAGGGCTATATTATCGACGTGACCAATGTCGCCATTGATATGAAGAATCGCAGCATGGCTGGGCGCGGTGGTGTTCAGGGTCAGTTGAACGTGGGGCGTTTTTCCGCCAATGAAGTGCAAGCCGATTTGGATGCACGAACGATCAAGCTGACCGGTAACGCACGGCTGCGGATCAACCAAGGAGTGTTGAAATGAACCGCAAGATGACGCCGCGTGGGGCCGAGAATGGCACAGCCGTGAGCCACCGCGCCGCGAAGCGCAGCATGGCCTTGGGCTTGGTGGGATTTGGCGTGGCAAGCGTCGCGATATTGGCCAATGGCATGGGCGATAGCGCCCACGCACAGGCACTGGCCAATCATAATAGCAACGCCCCCGTCGATTTTGCCGCAAGCAGCATTGAAGTGCAGGACCGCGCCGACCGCGTGGTGTTGGCGGGCAATGTTGTGGTGGAGCAAGCTGGGTTGACCGTGCGCGCACCGCGAATGACCGTGGCCTATAGCCGCGAAGGCGGGACGTCGGTGAACCGCTTGGATGCGACTGGCGGCGTGACGGTTACCAAGGGCGCGGAACAAGCGCGCGGCAATGTTGCCATTTATGATTTGGACCGCAAGCTGATCACCATGGTCGGCAATGTGCAATTGCGCCAGCAGGGTAATAATCTGAACGGTGGCCGTTTGGTGATTGACCTGAACAGCGGCCGTGCGACCGTGGACGGCAAGGGCGCAGGGCGTGGGCCAGATGGCAATGCGGTGCAGGGCGGGACGGGTGGCCGTGTGACCGGCACCTTTACTGTTCCCAAGCGCGATTAAACCGGCGGCCCAGCCATAGGTTGGCCGCATTTTCTGGTAGGACATATGACGGTAGGCTATTTGGGCTTGGGGCCTTGCGCCTGAGAATAACGAGCCCATGTAGGCACATGCCATAGAGCGATAGGCGGCGGACCGACAGGTTGAGCCGCCTATTTTATAACATATAACGAATTTCTGTTCAGCGAAGGAGCCTGCCCCATGCCACCCGATCATCATAGTTCGGCCATGGGCGGGAAAGAGCCTGCTTTGTGGCCGACGCTGCGCCGCTTTTTACCCTATTTATGGCCCGCTGGGCAGCGCGAGCATAAGCTGCGGATTGTTGGCGCGGGCTTGATTGTGCTGCTGTCCAAGGCGGTGCAGTTGAGCATGGGCTTTGTTTATGGCGCCGCGATTGACCGCATGGTGCCGGGGATGGAAGCGGGTGTGGCGCTGACCATTGGCTTGGTGGTCGCTTATGCCAGTGCGCGCTTCTTTGGTGTGTTGTTCGACAATTTGCGCAATGTGGTGTTTGAGCGGGTGGGGCAGGACGCGACCCGCGAACTGGCGGTGCAGACCTTTACCCATTTGCATAGCCTGAGCCTGCGGTTCCATTTGGCGCGGCGCACCGGCGAAGTGACCAAGGTGATTGAGCGCGGGACCAAAAGCATTGATACGATGCTCTATTTCCTGCTGTTCAACATCGCGCCGACGATTATTGAATTGGCAGCGGTGCTGATTATTTTCTGGATGAAGTTCAGCTTTGGGCTGGCCAGCATGACCGCGCTGATGGTGATTATCTATATCATCTTTACGCGGAAAATCACCGATTGGCGCAACGCGCTGCGGATGCAGATGAATGATCTGGACACGCTGACCGTGGGGCGGAGCGTGGACTCTTTGCTGAATTATGAAACCGTCAAATATTTTAGCGCGGAGGAGCGGGAAGCCGCCCGTTACCGCGATGTGGCGGACCGTTATGCACGCGCCGCGATCAAGAGCGAAAATAGTCTGGCGTGGCTGAATATTGGGCAGAGCCTGATTACCAATGGCGCGATGGCGGCGGCGATGGGATATACCGTGTGGGGCTGGTCGAAAGGGCAGTTTCAGACGGGCGATGTAGTGCTGGTTAACACCTTGTTGGCGCAATTGTTCCGCCCGCTGGACATGCTGGGCATGGTGTATCGGATGATCCGCCAAGGCGTGATTGATATGGAGGCGATGTTCCGCCTGATTGATAGCAAGCCCGAGATTCAGGATATGACCGGCGCGGCGGCTTTGCGGGTGGCGGGCGGCAGCGTGACGTTCGAAAATGTCCGCTTTGGTTATGATAAGGACCGCACCATATTGGACGGCGTGAGCTTTGCGGTGGAGGCGGGGCAGACATTGGCGATTGTGGGGCCGTCGGGGGCGGGCAAGTCGACCATCGCACGCTTGTTGTTCCGTTTTTATGACCCGACGGGCGGGCGCATCTTGATTGATGGGCAGGATATTCGCGCTGTGACGCAGAGCAGTTTGCGCGGGGCGATTGGTATCGTGCCGCAGGATACGGTGCTGTTTAACGACAGCATTGGATATAATATCGCCTATGGCCGCGAGGGCGCGGAAGCGACCGAGGTGGTGGAAGCGGCCAAGGGCGCGGCGATTGATGGCTTTATTGAAGGTTTGCCGGCAGGTTATGAAACGCAGGTGGGGGAACGTGGGCTGAAGCTGTCGGGCGGGGAAAAGCAGCGGGTGGCGATTGCGCGAACCTTGTTGAAGAATCCGCCGGTGCTGATTTTAGACGAGGCGACCAGCGCGCTGGATAGCCGCACGGAAGCGGCGATTCAGGACACGCTAGAGCGGATTAGCCAGCGGCGCACGACCTTGGTGATTGCCCACCGCTTGTCGACCGTGACCCATGCCGACCGGATTATCGTGCTGGAAAAGGGCCGCGTGGCGGAAACGGGCACGCATGAGCAATTGTTGGCGATGCAGGGCCTTTATGCCGACATGTGGGCGCGGCAACAGGCGGAGAAGGAAGAAGGGACGGATTAAGCGCCTTTCGCTGGGCGGGCATCCCCCCTATGAGCCGTTGCATGTCTGCTGATGCTTTGCTGCCGCTGTTAAAATCCACCTTTGGTTATGATGCTTTTCGCGGGCGTCAGGCGGAGGTGGTGGGCCGTGTGATGGCAGGGCAGAACACGCTGGCGGTGATGCCGACGGGGGCAGGGAAATCGCTGACTTATCAGCTGCCTGCCGTGGCGCTCAACGGCTGTGTGATTGTAGTGTCGCCGCTGATTGCGTTGATGCACGACCAGTTGCGCGGGGCGCGGGCGGCGGGGATACGGGCGGCGAGCCTGACCAGCGCCGATATGGATCAGGCCGAGACGCGGCAGGCGTACCGCGATGGCGCGCTGGATTTGCTATATGTCGCGCCGGAGCGGGCGACGGGGGATAGTTTTCGGGGATTGTTGGAAAGCAATCCGCCCGCGTTATTTGCCATTGATGAGGCGCATTGTGTGTCTGAATGGGGGCATGATTTTCGGCCTGATTACCGCTTGCTGCGGCCTTTGCTGGATCATTTTGGCGATGTGCCGCGCTTGGCGCTGACCGCGACGGCGGATCGGCATACCCGCGATGATATTTTGCGGCAGTTGGGGATAGAGCCGGATGGGTTGATATTGGCGGGCTTTGATCGCGCCAATATTCGTTATGCCATTCGTCCGCGGGTGGGGATGGCGCGGCAATTAAAGGAGTTTATCGAGGAAAACCCCGGGGCGGGGATTGTTTATACGCCGACGCGCACGGGAGCGGAAAAGCTGGCGGTGCAATTGGCAGAGATGACGGGGCGCAAGGTCGCGGCCTATCATGCAGGCTTGTCGCCCGAGGTGCGGGCGCGGGTGCAGAGCGAATTTGTCGCCAGCGAAGATGGCATTGTGACCGCCACCGTCGCCTTTGGCATGGGGATTGATAAACCGGATGTGCGCTTTGTGGCCCATGCGGGGCTGCCGAAAAGCATTGAAGGCTATTATCAAGAAACGGGGCGCGGGGGGCGTGATGGCGACCCTGCGGAGGCGCTGATGCTGTGGGGCGCGGAGGATTTTGCGCGGGCGCGGATGCGGCTGGCAGAATTGCCCGAAGCGCGTATCGCCAGTGAGCGGGCGCGGTTGGAGGCGCTGGCGGCGTTGGTGGAGACGGTGGAATGTCGGCGCGCTTTGTTGCTGCGGCATTTTGGCGAGCAGCCCGCCGACACGTGCGGCAATTGCGACATTTGTTTGGAGCCGCCGCGCCAGATTGACGCCAGTGTGTTGGCGCAAAAGCTGTTGTCGGCGGTGTATCGTACCGGCCAGAGCTATGGCGCGGGGCATATTGAGCAAGTGTTGTTGGGCAAGGCGGACGAGCGGGTGACGGCGCGCGGGCATGATAAATTGTCGGTGTTCGGCATTGTTGGCAGCTATGAAGCGCGGATGATCAAGCCGCTGGTGCGCAGCCTTGTGGCGCGGGATGCGCTGGCGACGACCGAGCATGGCGGGTTGATGTTGGGCACGGCGGCGCGGCCCATATTGAAGGGCGAGAAGCCGGTGCTAATGGCGGAGCCGCCGCTGCGCCGCACCAAGCGCGAGGGGTGGACGGCATCGGCCGCGAACCCTGTGGGCGATCCATTGTTTGACGCGCTGCGGGCGCGGCGGCGCGAATTGGCGGCGGAGGCGGGTGTGCCGCCTTATGTGATTTTCCATGATGCGGCGTTGCGCGCGATGGCCAATGAACGGCCATCGACATTGCACGAGATGGCGCGCATTCCTGGGGTGGGGGCGAAGAAGCTGGAAGCTTGGGGGGAGGAGTTTTTGGCGGTTATTGCGGCGGGTTGAGGGGAGTGTCTTGGCGGTGGCAAGGAGCAGACACCGCCAAGAGCGGTGATCCTAAATCGCTCGTCCGTGCGCCTTGGGGACAAGGATAAAGGCAATCAAATATAGCAAGCCTGTTAACAGGAGAAGATTATTATATCCGGTTAAAAGGGCTGAATATTCGAGGCATCCACCGACGATTGTTCCCATCAAATTGATTGCAAAAGCCGAACGTGAATCCCCAGCGTTTTCGAAGCGTTTGGCGAAGGCTATGTTAGCCAGATAGATTGGCAGGAAAGCGAGTAACGTCGCGGCGATCAGGCGCGGAAGGAAAGGAAGTGGCAATAGCCATTCTGGTCTGATTAGCCATGCTAGAAGTAAAGATGCGATGATGGCTGAGAATATGACGGGTAGAGATGGCGTGCGAAAACGGCGTGTGGTTTCCACCGCCGCCAATACGATTAGCAATACGCCGCCGAAGACCAACGCATTTACTAGCCAAGTTGTACCAAATAGCAGAGCGAATGTTGCAACATTTTTTGTTTCGAGCAGCAGAAACGCTGCGCCCATGAAAAACAAATCCCAATATGGGCGCATATGGCTGATTGGGCCGCCTAATAAGCGCACCGTCAAAAAGGTTAGGGTAAGGATGGAAACCAGCGTGATTGTGTAAAAAGGCGGGAAGGTGTCACCACGAAAATAGAGGAATGGCGCATTGTCATTCGCGGGAGGGACACGGATGCCCGTGGAATGTGTCGGAACTGAAGAACAATTTTGATCATTAGCATCGACGGCAATGCTGATGACCGCCTGAGCGCCAGCAAAAGTGTCGAGGCAAGGCATGTGCCCAAAGGCGCTAGATGTCGTTCTTGCCAAGCGATCAATGAGCCAATTTTCGCGGTAATAATTATACATAGCGAAGGCGCCATGCGGCTTTAGCCGTCGGCGAACGGAAGCCATAGCTTCTTCAGTGAACAGAAAAGATTCAAGCCGTATCTGGGATGCGCCACTGACAAGAGTAAGAGAGTCCGGTAGCGCGAAAAGGATTAAATCATATTTTTTGTCCGTGCTTTCCAAAAAGGCACGTCCATCATTTACGTGGCGTCGAACCCGTGGATCTGAATAGGGTTGATCGACATTAAACTGGGCGCCAATTTCCATAATTCTAGGGTCAATGTCGACGGCATCAATATTCTGCGCGCCTTTGCGTAAGGCAATGGCGACGTCCGATCCTGATCCCGCCCCAATAATAAGGACATCTTGGAGCTTGTTCGTGGGCAAGCGCAAATAAGGCGCTTCATAGATATGTTCTCCCTGCTCCATTTTCCACTGGGCGGGGGCCATGAGTTGATGTGGCACACCATTGGCATCAATTCGGGTCAGCTTGTAGCCGGCGTCTTCGGCGGCTGAGGTGGTGATTTTGTAATATGGTGACCAGCTTACTCCTGGGGTGAACGTCTCCATCCCTAGCATGAGCACCAGTGCTGCGCCCCACGCCATCGAGACGATTCTTCGTTTCACGTCCGATAAGATCGTGAAGATTACGACTGCGATGATGCCCCAGACGATAGATGGGGCCTGCAAGAAACTGAGAGCGGTGAAGCCAACAATACCCAGCAACGAGCCGACGAGATCGTAACGATAGGCGGTCAGGGGGGGTAATTTTGCGAAGCAGCGGCCGACCAACTCCGCTGGGCCAGCTAGGACGACCGCTGTGAGGGTGAAAACGAGTGGTAGGACCACCCATGTGGGAGGGCCGCTAACTTTGAGGGATGTGAAATAAATAATATCATCGCCAGCACGCTCGATTGACACAGGAAAGGTGAGGATGCCGCCAACTAAAATGGTTAGAAGTGGTAAAGAGATGGGCCAAATTGACCAGCTTTTTCGGCTGATTAAGAAACCAGCACCGATACCGAGAAACGAACCTAGCAGAACAAAATTAGAGAAATACGATAGATGTACTACATTTGACCCGAGCCAACGAATGAGCGCTAGTTCGAGGAAGAGCATCAATGCTGCTGCTTCGATCAAGCGTATAATCGTCGAACGGTCAGACGGTATAGGCAAGCCTTTTGAAGGCTTGGCATCACCGGAATCTAGCGGACTATCTATTATATTTTGTAGCAATTCCATCCCCCGCTGGCTCCCTCGGTCTTCTTACTTTTTGGAATTGTGAGGATGTATACGAATTTTGGCGGGGATGTGCATTGGTTTGTTGATGTAATATTATTATATATTTTCATTTAAATTGAGTGTTGGGGAACATTCGCAGGGAAGAGGTGTCGGTATGCGTCTTAGATTTGCCTTCTTGCTTGCGTGCTATCCTCGCGAGGTCTAATCTCAGTGCATGAGTGAATTTCGTTCTTTGACCGACGCGTATAGCGTGGCGCCGCAGATTGGCTTGGATGATGTGGCTGCGGCCAAGGACCAAGGCTTTGCTTTGATTATCAACAATCGGCCCGATGGCGAAGAGCCGAGTGCGCCGCAAGGCGATGCTATGGCGGCGGCTTGTGCCGCTGTGGGCATGGCTTATGCCGCGGTGCCGATTAGCCATAGCGGCTTTAGCCACGCGCAATTGGATGCTTTTGACAAGCTGTTCGCCAGCGCGACGGGGCCGGTGCTGGGCTATTGCCGGTCGGGGACGCGATCAACGCATTTATGGGCGCTGGCCCGTGCGCGGGCGGGGGATGATTTGGACGGCATCGCCAATGCGGCGTCCAAGGGGGGATATGATCTGTCCGGTCTATATCCGATGATGGAGGCACTTGCGGGGCCGAAATGATGGGGGTGCTGGTGCAGGCGGGGGTGTCACTGGCGGCGGTCAGCGGCATTGCATGGCTGGTTAAGAAATTGAAATTGGGGCTGGAACCGCGCATCGCGGACGAAGCCCATGCGCTGCGCTTGGCCGAAGAGGCTGAGGCGGGCTTTGGCGGCGTGGATGTGGCGCGGGACCGTGCGGGATATTCCGCGCTGGTGCGCAATGGCGAGCGGCGGATGATGGTGATCCGCGCCCATGGCAATCATTTTGCGGCGCGTGCTATTGACAGCCGTGTCACCATCAGGCTGGATAAAAACTTTCTGATCCTGACCGTGCCGGAGCGGCGCTTTGGGCCTGTGGCGTTGCAATTGGGCAAGCAAGCCAGCGTTTGGGCCGCGAGGATGCGCGATTTGGTGCCGAGCAAGGGTCGCTGGAGGCGGATTGAGGCCGATGCTGCGGACAGTGTGGAGGTTGAGGGAGAGAGCGAGGGCGAGCGGGCCGCTTGATGGCGGACCGGCGCGGCGGCTGCTGCGACGGCGACGGCGGCGGTTGATTCCCAATGGATGCAGGGCGGCGCGGTGATGGACATGCGCTTGGTTGACCCCATTTTATACGCCATTCCGGCGTTTATCGCTTTGTTGTTGGCGGAGATATTGGTCGCGGCGCGGCGGCACCCTGAACGATATGAAGCGCGCGATACATGGGTTTCGTTGATGCTGGGGGTGGGCAGCCAAGTGGCCGGTGCGATGACGGGCGCGGCTGTGCTGGCGATGGCGATGTGGGCCGCGCAATTTCGATTATTGGATATTGGGCTGGATTTTCGCACCTATTGGTGGGCGTGGATCGCCTGTTTTGTGCTGGATGATTTGGCTTATTATGCCTTTCACCGCAGCGCGCACCGTGTGCGCTGGTTTTGGGCGTCGCATGTCATTCATCACAGCAGCCAACATTATAATTTGTCCACCGCGCTGCGGCAAACATGGACAGGGTTTGTCAGCCTGTCCTTCCTGTTCCGCTTGCCGTTATTTCTGATTTTTCCGGTGGAAATGGTGCTGTTTTGCGGGGCGCTGAACCTGATTTACCAATTTTGGATTCATACCGAGATGATCGGGAAAATGCCGAGCTGGTTTGAGGCGGTGATGAATACGCCGTCGCACCACCGTGTGCATCATGGCGTCAACCCCCGCTATTTGGACAGCAATTATGCGGGCGTATTCATTGTGTGGGACCGGATGTTTGGCACCTTTGTGCCAGAGCGTGCGGATGACCCTGTGCGATATGGATTGGTGCGGCAGTTGGGGAGTTTTCACCTGTTGTGGGCGGCGGTGCATGAATGGGTGGGGATAGCGCAAGATGTGTGGGCCGCGCCATGGCGGCACAAGCTGGGCTATATATGGAAAGAGCCGGGTTGGAGCCATGATGGCAGCCGTGCCACCAGCGCGATGATACAGGCGCGGGCGCGTCAGGGTGCGACGCGTGACGGGGCGCATGATGGAGCAGTGGTGGAGCAGGGTGCCGAGGGGGCGCGTGACAGGGCGGGCGCTGCGACGTCATAGCGGCGGGCCGTCGAGAGGTGCGGGGGATGGCGGTGCAGAGCAAGGCGTCGGGACCTGTCATCAATTGCATTGTGCCGCGGTTTTTCTGCTTGCCAGTCACGCTAATGACAATAGGGTTAGTATCGAAATAAAATCTAATGGTCGGGAGAGAGTGGGTGGATCAATTTGACGTGATCGTCATTGGTGGGGGCAGCGGTGGCAGCGCGGCCGCAGGGCGTTTGGCGGAGGATGGTCGCCGCCGCGTCTGTTTGATTGAAGCGGGCGGTAGCAATGATAATTTTCGCGTGAAAACGCCCGGTTTCATGCCCTTCATTCCCGATGCATCCAATTATCGTTACGAAACGGTGCCGCAAAAGGGGCTGAATGGCCGTGTGGGATATCAGCCGCGCGGGCGCGGGCTGGGCGGGTCGAGCGCGATTAACGCCATGATCTATATTCGCGGGCATCAATATGATTATGACCATTGGGCTGAATTGGGCGCGCATGGGTGGAGCTATGCGGATGTTTTGCCCTATTTTAAGCGGTCAGAGGGCAATGAGCGCGGCGGCAATGAATGGCATGGCGCGGATGGGCCGCTGAATGTCATGGACCAGCGGTGGCCCAATGCGGGCAGCCGCGCCTTTGTGGAGGCGGCAGCGCAGTTGCAGTTGCAGTTGACGGACGATTTTAACAAGCCGGACAATAGCGGATTTGGCCTGTTTCAGGTGACGCAAAAGGCCGGTGAACGCTGGTCGGCAGCGCGGGCTTATGTGGAGCCGCTACGCGGCAAGGGGAATTTCGACATTCGCACCGATGCGTTGGTTGAAAAAATCATCATTGAAAATGGGCGCGCCGTGGGGGTGCAGATTCGCCGGGGCGGTCAGCAGGAACAGGTGCGGGCCAGCGGCGCTGTGGTGTTGGCGGCGGGGGCGTTTAACAGCCCGCAAATATTGATGCTGTCGGGCATTGGGCCTGCCGAGCATTTGGCGCAGCATGGCGTGAGCGTACAGGTGGACCGTGCTGCGGTGGGTAGCGATTTGCAGGACCATATTGATTATGTGTCCAGCTATGAAAGCCCGTGGAACGGGTTTTTTGGCAGCAGCTTGGCGGGAACGTTGCGGATGGCGGGGGCGGTGTTGCAGCATCGCTTGAAGCGCACCGGCATTATGACCACGCCCTTTGCGGAATCGGGTGGGTTTTGGAAATCCCATGCCGATGCGCCCGCGCCAGATGTGCAATTTCATTTTGTGCCCGCCATGTTGGAAGATCATGGGCGCACCAAGTTGAAGGGCCATGGTTTTTCGGTTCATGCCTGTGTTTTGCGGCCCGAAAGCCGTGGCACGGTGCGCTTGGCGTCGGCTGATGCCGCCGTAGCGCCATTGATTGATCCCAATTTTCTGGATGATGACCGCGATATGGCTGTGCTGCGTGCCGGTGTTCGCTTGATTGAGCGGATTCGCGCCGTGTCGCCCTTGGCGGATTTTGCGGGGGTGGACCGGCATGTGGTGGATTATGACAATGATGCGGCCCTGGATGCGATGATCCGTGACAGAGCCGATACCGTTTATCACCCCGTGGGAACATGCCGCATGGGCAGTGATGCCGACGCGGTGGTCGACCCGACATTGAAGGTGAATGGCGTGGATGGATTGTGGGTGGCGGATGCCAGCATCATGCCGCGTTTGGTGTCGGGCAATACCAATGCCCCCAGCATCATGATTGGCGAGCGGGCGGCGGATTTTGTGAAGGCTGCCCTAGCGTAAAAAGTATAAAATGGTGCGCGGCGAGGCGCATCAATTTTTGGTAAAATTTTTAAGTCTGCGCGGCCAAGGTTCGCCATGGCCGCGCCGCTTTTTTATGCGCGGTTGCACGCCATCGAAAAACAGAGAACTGGCAGGCGATGAGCAAGATTCGTCGATGGGCGAAGGTCGAATGAAGCGGCGGATTAGGCCCAAGAATGAGGATGCGGCGTGGCGGAAGGTGGGGATGGAGAGGCGCGGAAAAGCGCCTGTTTTTGCCAGATATTGCAGGGCGTAAAAGGCATAAGGCAAAAAAAGAGGGTCGGAACTTTCGTTCCGACCCAGCCTTTCAGGCTCTCCCCTCCTGAAACTTGTTGAACAATGAATGACACATTAATCTGAGCTTGAAAAGAGGGAATTTGCATCTTCGTGATTTTGCGTTTTTGCGCCTTTGTTGCGCAGCAATTTCAGGGCTTTGCCGAGCATAAAAAGGGGCCGGTGAGAACACCGGCCCAGTGGTTCGCAGGAGGAACCTGTGGAGGGGGGAGCCAAATCTGGAATTTGATTCGGCCTGCCCCAATTTTTGTCTCATGAAGCCATGGTTGGGGCCGGTTCGCTTCGACCGATGCCGGCCCCGCCATGCTTAGTGGTTGTAGGCACGCTCGCCATGTTCGCCGAGGTCGAGCCCTTCGCGTTCGACGTCTTCGCTGACACGCAGTCCGTTGACCGCTTTGGCGATGCTGAAGGCGATGGCCGAGCCGATGGCGGCCCATGCGATGGCAACGCCGGTTGCGAGCAATTGGGTGCCAAGCTGGGACGCGATGGCATAGTCGGCATCGCCAGGGCCGCCGAATGCAGGGGCGTAAGTGATCGCCACACCAAGCGAGCCGATGATGCCGGCTACGCCGTGGATGCCGAAAACATCGGCGGTGTCGTCAAAGCCCAATTTGGCCTTGAGCGAGGTGACGAACCAAAAGGCGATGACCGACGCGATCGCACCCAGAAGGATAGCACCAAATGGGCCAGCATTGGCCGCCGCAGGGGTGATGGCAACAAGGCCCGCGATGACACCGGAGCAGCCACCGAGCAGGCTGGATTTATGCCCGCTGGCTTTTTCTGCGACGAGCCATGCGATGCCGCCTGCAGCCGTGGCAACCAGCGTGTTGAGCATGGCGAGGCCCGCTGTGCCATTGGCACCCAGCGCCGAGCCGGCGTTAAAGCCAAACCAACCCACCCACAGCAAACCGGTGCCGATCAGGGTCATGACGAGCGAGTGCGGCGGCAGAGCTTCTTTGAGATAGCCAATACGCTTGCCAAGGATGAGGCAGCCAACCAAGCCCGAAATACCGGCGTTGATGTGAACCACGGTGCCGCCAGCAAAGTCGAGGGCGCCCATTTCAAAAAATACGCCGCCAGCCGACCAGACCATATGGGCCATGGGGAAATAGACGATGGTGAGCCAGATGACGGTGAAGATCATCAGGCTGGTGAATTTGATCCGTTCGGCCAGCGACCCGACGATTAGCGCGCCGGTGATGGCGGCGAAGGTCATTTGGAAGCTGATGAACACATATTCGGGAATAGTGCCGGAGAGGCTGTCCGGCGTGACGCCCGCCAGAAAGGCTTTGTCGAGATTGCCGATGAAAGCGCCTTCGCCGCTGAATGCCAGCGAATAGCCCCAGCAGACCCAGATGAGCATGGCGACACAGGTGACGGCCAGCGTGTGGGTGAGAACCGAAAGCATGTTTTTCGAGCGGACGAGTCCGCCGTAAAACAGGGCAAGGCCCGGAATGATCATGAGCAGGACCAACAGGGTGGAGGTGAGCATCCAAGCCGTGTCGCCGCTGTTCAAAACGGGTTGTTCGGCGGCCAAGGCTTCGGCCACTTGCTCTTGCGCCCATGATGGGGATGCTGCGAACAGGCCGAGCACGGTGGCGGCGATGCCGCCAGACAGGCGAGCAGGGATGGACAGGCTGGACGGCATGAGGCCGAGGACGTCCCGCGCCCCCCGCGCTTTAGCCAATGATGTGGATATCGTCATATGTTCCCCCTTTCGCTGTTAAAGTGCTGCATCATCGGTTTCGCCGGTGCGGATCCGCACCGCCTGCGCCACATCAAGGACAAAGATTTTCCCATCCCCGATGGAGCCGGTGTTGGCGCTATGTTGCAGGGCCTCCACGATGCGGGGGGCCAAATTATCGTCGCAGACCAGTTCGATTTTGACCTTGGGGACCATGTTGGTGGCATATTCGGCGCCGCGATAAATTTCGGTCTGGCCTTTTTGTCGGCCAAAGCCTTTGACTTCGCTGACCGTCATACCGGCGATGCCCAATGCGGTGACCGCTTCGCGCGCTTCGTCGAGCTTGAACGGTTTAATGATGGCTATGATCAGCTTCATATGATCCCCTTCTTTTGTCGCATCCCGTGGCATGCTGTGGAGGACGCAGTGCAATGGCCGTGCCAATTGACGGGAGGGGCGAGGAAACACCGAATTTTATGGAAATTTGGACAAAGCGTGCCGTGCTGCGGTTGAAAATAGGGCAGCCATTCGGGCGCTATGCCTAAAAATTAGGCAGATATCGCTTTGGGCACCGCAACGTTGGAGGGCGCGGTGGATTTGGGATGGGCGCGGTGGTGGATGTTGGGCGATGCGCCGCCCTTATTCGGCGCGGAAGGTCGCCCAGATGGGGAGATGGTCCGACGCGCGGGCGGCCAAGGGGCTGTGATGCACACCGCTGTCCAGCGCGGTGAGGCTGGGCGAGGCAAAGATGCGGTCGAGGCGCGCCAAGGGGCGGCGTGAGGGAAAGCTTTGGCCGGTGTCCACCACGGGGTGCTGGGTGGAGAAATCATTGAGGCAGCCCGCCATGGGACGCCATTCGTTCATGTCGCCCATCAAAATGGTCGGCAGATCTTCGCCAGCGTCGAGATGCGCCAAAATGGCGCGGGCTTGGTGGCGGCGGCGAATACCCGAAATGTCGAGATGCATGCCCACAACCCGCACGCGGGTGCCGAATAGGTTGAGTGTGGCTGCCACGGCGCCGCGCGGTTCCAGCGTTGGGATGCGCAGCATATGGCTTTCCTCAACCTCGACGCCCCTACGGACCAGCAGAGCGTTGCCGTGCCAGCCAAGGCTGAGGGGGCGATTGTCGAGCGAGACGGGGACATAGTCGCTGTCGCTGGCCAACATTTCGGTGGGGATGGCGCTGGCGCGGGTACCAAAGCGGCGGTCTGCTTCTTGGAGAGCGACAATATCGGCGCTGATTTCGTTCAAGACGCCAAGCACCCGCGCGGGATCGCGGCGGCGGTCGAGGCCAATGCCCTTGCGCATATTATAGCTGGCGACTTTGAGGGTGGGCGTGGTCGGCAATGTCGAAAAATCTGGCATAGAGGGTGTCTTGTCGTTTGTCGAAAGCGGCCAGTGGAGAATGGGGGGAAGGGTCAGACGCAGATAGGAGGCGATGGGGGAGGGGAGAACCAATGCACTCGCTGCGTCTGACAAATAGAAGATGGTGGCGGGGGGCGTAGTTTCAAGATGGCGGTCGTGGCGGTGGGCGGAAATTTTTGGAGACGTTTTTTATAATATTGGAATGTAAGCAAATAATATTTCATTGGGGCGTTATTGGGCATGTATGCGGCGTGCGGAGCGGCATGGGGATGGGGATGCGGGCTGGACCGGCGTCCAGCCACATGGGGTAGCCGGAACATAGGCCACCATTGTTACCAGTTTTTGCCCATTTCAATGGCGGCGGCTTCGTCAGGGCGGCTTTTGCGGCCCAGCGCTTGGTTGCGGTGGGGGAAGCGGCCAAATTTTTCGACAATGTCGAAATGTTTTTGCGCGAATTCGAACAGCTCGGGATCGTCCAATTGCGCGACGAGGCGCAGGGATTCCCGCTGATCGTCCATATCTTCGCTATGTTCGAACGGCAGATAGGCAAAGAGTCGGCGGTCCTTGTCCCATGACTGGTCCCAGCCATGGTCGGTGACGCCGCGCGCAATGGCGACGGCGAGTTCGTCGCTGGCAAAGGCCTGGGCGCTGCCCCGAAACAGGTTGCGGGGCAGTTGGTCGAACAAAATAATCGCTGCCAAGGCTGTGTCAGGGTCGGTCAAAAAGGATTGAGCGGGCAGGCTGCGCAAGGCTGGCCACCATGAAGCGGCCAGCGCGGCCAGTTCGTCGTCAAAGGCGGGGCCGCCGCCAAACCAATGGGAGCGATTATGATCGCGGAACCAAAAATCCAATAATTGCTGCGCCCAATCATTGGGCGGCGGCAGGGGATTTACGTCCGTATCTTGATCATTATCATCATCATAATCGCTCAACATCATCGGCTAGCCTTTATCACTCTGCTTTGCGGTAAGGGACAAATTCGCCAAGGCTGACGAACCCACGCCAAGAACGCGTACCCGGATCAACAAGTTGCACTGTGTCGATGCTGCAAAGCTGGCTGCCGACTGTCTTGGTGACCATGGTATCGCTGTCATTCAAGCTGCTGGCGCCAGAGGTGGGTCGATTGACCCAGATGGTGCGGCCCGCATGATAAACGATGGCGGTTTTGTCGATGATCTGGGTGTTGGTGACGCTGTTCATCGAAATACAGTTCGTCGGTTCACCCGCCACCCGGCCTTCGAGGATTTTTTCCAGCTTTTGTTCGGGCGTCTGTTTGGGAGCGGCGGTCGCTGTCATGGGAACAGCAGCGAGCATTGCGGCACCGCATAGCGCCATTGTTACGGAACGGAACATGTTGAACAACTCCTTCCATCTTGTTCTGTTGACACTAGTATAACGGAGTCCTGTGAACGAAAGCTTAGCTGAATATTTACATTTCGTTCAGGAACAACAGGACTGCGTTATATTATGGCAACAGTTTATTTGAGGATGAGGCCAACCAAAATCAAGCCGTGCCACCAACCGTGAGGCCCGCGACCAGCAAAGTGGGCTGGCCGACGCCCGCAGGAACGCTTTGTCCGCCCTTGCCGCAGACGCCGATCCCCTCGTCAATCGCCATATCATTGCCGATGCCCATGACCTTGGTCAGCACGCTGGGTCCGTCGCCGATCAGGGTCGCGCCCTTGATGGGATCGCCGATTTTGCCATTTTCAATTTTATAGGCTTCGGTGCAGCTGAAGACGAATTTGCCCGACACAATGTCGACTTGTCCGCCGCCGAAGCTTTTGGCGAAGATGCCGTTTTTGACACGCGACAATAGTTCAGCCGGATCATCATTCCCGCCGCGCATAAAGGTGTTGGTCATGCGGGGCATGGGGGCGTGGGCGAAGCTTTCGCGGCGGCCATTGCCCGTGGGTTCCACGCCCATCAGGCGGGCGTTGAGGCGGTCCTGCATATAGCATTTCAAAATGCCGTCTTCGATCAGCACGGTTTCGCCGGTTGGCGTGCCTTCGTCGTCGATGCTGAGCGAGCCGCGACGGCCACCGCCGATGGGGCTGCCGAGGCTGCCATCATCGACCACGGTGACGCCTTCGGCAGCGACGCGCTGGCCGATGCGGCCAGAAAAGGCACTGGTGCCCTTGCGGTTAAAGTCGCCTTCAAGGCCGTGGCCGACCGCTTCGTGCAGCAGCACGCCGGGCCAGCCTGGGCCGAGCAGCACGGTCATTTCGCCAGCAGGGGCATCGACGGCACGAAGATTGGTGAGGGCCTGTGCAAGCGCTTCGTCAATGGCGCGGTTCCATTGTTCGGGTTCGAACAGATGGTCGTACATATAGCGGCCACCAAGGCCGAAATAGCCGGACTCGCGGCGGCCATTTTCTTCGACCACGATGGAGACATTGAGGCGCACGAGGGGGCGGATGTCGGTGGCCAAGAAACCATCCGCGCGGACGATTTCGACGACGGACCAACTACCCGCCAAGGCGACCGATACTTGTTTAATACGCGGATCGCGGGCGCGGGCGGCGGCGTCGATTTCTTGGCACAGCGCCGCTTTTTTCGCGAAGGGGACGAGGTCGAGCGGATTGGCTTCGTCATAGAGGCGTTGGTTGGTGTGCTGGGGCGGGGCGGCGTGGGCGCCCTTGGCAGGGTCGAGCAGGGCCAGCGTTTCGGCGGCGCGGCGAATGGCGGGGGCGCTGATGTCGCTGGCGTGAGCAAAGCCGGTCATTTCGCCAGATACGGCGCGCAGGCCAAAGCCCGCATCGGTAGAATAATCGGCGGTTTTCAATCGGCCATCATCGAAGCCAAAGCTTTCGGTGGCGCGATATTGCAGATAAATTTCCCCGTCATCGGCGCGGGCGAGCGCTTCTTTGGCCAGCTTTTGCGCGAGATCTGGGTCCAGTGCATCGGCGCGGTAGAGAAAATTACGGGGATCGGAAAATTGGGTCATGGTGCGGATATAGGCGCAAGCGAGCCAGACGGAAAGAGGCGGATGGGCCGCGCCAATGTGCCGGACAGCAAAAAGGCGCGGGACGAACCGCGCCTTGATTAGGAAAAACCAAAGGGTGAGGCTTGTTTAGGCCTGATCGGCCACGCCGCCCGCCAAGATGAAGCGGCGGTCGCAATAGCCGCAATCCGCATAGCCTTGGTCGGGGTCAATTTCCAACCAGACGCGTGGATGGCCGAGCGCGGCATTGGCCAAGCCGTCGCCCGTACCGTCACAAGCGATACGGCTTTTGGTGGTGCGGATGGTTTCGGGCTGGGGTGCGCTGTTGCTGGTCATAACCGCGCCCATAGCAAGGCGCGATAGGCTTCGCAATCCGATGCGTGATGCCATGGGAAAGCGCGGCGCTGCTTTTTCATCTGGCGATGATGGGTCAAGCAGGGCTATGGAATGAATATGACTGATGCTGCAATCCGCATCGAGGGAGTTTCCAAACTGTATAAAGGTGGGAAACAGGCCCTTGATCATGTGAGTTTTGATGTTCCGCGCGGGCAGATTTTTGGGCTGCTCGGCCCCAATGGTGCTGGGAAATCCACCCTGATCAATATTTTGGCGGGGCTGGTGAACAAAAGCAGCGGGCGCGCCAGCATTTGGGGATTCGATATCGACGAGAATCCGCGCAATGCCAAAAATAGCATTGGTATTGTGCCGCAGGAAATCGTCTTTGACCCATTTTTCACGCCCTTTGAGACGTTGGAGAATCAGGCGGGCTTTTATGGCGTGCCCAAGAATCAGCGCATGTCAGACGAGTTGCTGGCGGCGGTGCATTTGGCGGATAAGCGCGACGCTTATGCTCGCACCCTGTCGGGCGGTATGAAGCGGCGGTTGTTGGTGGCCAAAGCGATGGTCCATTCGCCGCCGATCATTGTGTTGGATGAACCAACAGCTGGCGTGGATATCGAGCTGCGCCAGCAATTATGGGAATATGTTGTCAGCTTGAATGATCGCGGTGTCACCGTCGTGCTGACCACCCATTATTTGGAAGAAGCCGAGCAATTGTGCGACCGCATTGCGATTATCAACCAAGGCAAGCTGATTGCGAATAAGCCGACCCGCGAATTGGTGGATATGGCGCGGGAAAAAATTGTCGTCGTGACGCTGGATCAAGATGTCACCGTGCTGCCCAGCCACCCTGCCTTTGATAAAGTCGAGCGGGAAGGGGAGCGGATGCTGGCCATTAGTTATAATAAAGACCGCGCCAATGCGGGCGATGTGTTGGCGGCGGTGGGCGCGCTGGGGTTGGGGATTGTTGATGTGTCCACCCGCGAGGCGGATTTGGAAGATGTGTTTTTGAATTTAACGCGGGCTGCCCGTTCTTAAGAGGTTTGGGCGTGCATAAGAAGTTGGGCATGCATAAGGGATAGGACGGCCAAAAGGCCGCGCTGCCACGGCATGGTTCGGCAGCGTTGAGAAGGTTTTGCTATGTCGGATACTGAGGTTCATGACGTCATCATTGTGGGGTCAGGCGCGGCAGGATTAACCGCTGCCATCGCTTTGGCCGACCATTGCCGCGTGCTGGTGTTGGCCAAGGGGAATTTAACCGGCGGGTCCACGGCTTGGGCGCAGGGCGGTATTGCGGCTGTGCTGGATGCGGGCGATACTTTTGACAATCATATTGACGATACGATGGTGGCGGGTGCGGGGCTGAACCGGCGCGAAACCGTGGAATTTGTTATTGAAAATGCACCAGAGGCGATTGACCGTCTGGTGAAAATGGGCGTGCCGTTTAATAGCGAAAAAGGCGCATTGCATTTGACGCGCGAGGGTGGGCACAGCCACCGCCGCATTGTGCATGTGGACGACGCCACGGGCTGGGCCGTGCAAGAAGCGCTGCTGAAAACAGCCGAGGCGCATCCGAATATCACGTTGATGCCCGGCCAAGCCTGTATTGATTTGATTACCGGACGGCATGAGGAACGCTATTCTGGGTCGGGCCATGTTTGGGGCGTTTATGCGCTGGACGAGGCGAGCGGCAAAGTGCGGGCGCATGTGGGCCGTGCGACCATTTTGGCTAGCGGCGGGGCGGGGCGTGTTTATCAATTTTCCACCGCGCCGCGCGGGGCGACCGGCGATGGCATTGCGATGGCTTGGCGCGCCGGTGCGCGGGTTTCCAATATGGAAATGATGCAGTTCCACCCGACCTGCTTGTATAATTTGGACGTGAAAAACTTCCTGATTACCGAGGCGGTGCGCGGCGAAGGCGGCATCTTGCGCCATCCCGTGACGGGATATCGCTATATGCCCGATTATGATGAGCGGTTGGAGTTGGCTCCGCGCGATATTGTGGCGCGGGCCAATGATGATCAGATCAAACGCTTCGGCCTAGATTTTGTGCATTTGGATATTAGCCACCAAGATCCGGAATTTGTGAAGGGCCATTTCCCGAACATCTATGAGAAGCTGATGAGCTTGGGCATTGATATGACCCAGCAGCCGATTCCGGTGGTGCCCGCGCAGCATTATACGTGCGGCGGGATTTTGATTGATTTGAACGGGCGCACGGATTTGCCCGCACTTTATGCCGCGGGGGAATGCACTGAAAGCGGGTTGCACGGCGCGAACCGCTTGGCGTCGAACAGCTTGCTGGAATGTTTTGTGTTCGGCGAGGCCGCCGCGCGGGATATTATCGCCAATTGGGCCGATTTGCCGCCGCCGCCCGCCATTCGGCCATGGGATGAAAGCCGGGTGACGGACAGCGATGAAGAGGTGGTGATTAAGCAAAATTGGACGGAAATTCGCCGATTTATGTGGAATTATGTCGGCATTGTGCGGTCGACCAAGCGGCTGGAACGCGCTCAGCACCGCATCAAAATGCTGACGGATGAAGTGGGCGATTATTACGGCCATTTCCGCGTGACGACCGATTTGATCGAGCTGCGCAACTTGTTGCAATGTGCGGATTTGATCGTGCGTTCGGCGTTGGAGCGCAAGGAAAGCCGTGGCTTGCATTATACGCTGGATTATCCGGACTTGCTGGCCGATGCGCGGGATACGGTGTTGGTTCCTTGAACGAGCGCTGGGGGGGAATTAGCGAGCGTCAGATTTTTTGGGGCATAATGGCGCTGGCGGCGATTTTGCGGGCGGTGGCGGCTGTCCCCTTCATGATCGGCTGGTATGACGAAATTTGGCAATATTTAGAACCGGCTTGGTCGTTGGTCGAAGGGCCATGGATTCAGACATGGGATTTTCGCGACGGCATCAGAAGCTGGTTGTTACCACAATTTTTGTCCTTGCCTATGGCGCTGGGCTGGTGGTTGGCACCGGATAGCGCCTTGAATTTGTTCCTTCCGCGTTTGCTGATGGCGGCTTTATCCCTGACCGTGGTGGGATGTGCCACGCAATTGGGCCTGCGTCTGTCGCGCTTGCATGGCCTCATGGCTGGTGTTGTCGCAGCGGTTTGGTTTGAGCTGATTTATTTTGCGCCGCGTACCCTGTCCGAACCGCTGGGCTTTTCTTTGTTCATGGGCGCGGTTTGGTTGTTGATAGCGCGGCGCTATACCCCAAATTTTCGGGCCTATCAGGTGGCGGGTTTCTTGCTGGGGCTGTGCTTTGCCGTACGAATTCAATATGCCCCGATGATATTAATCCTGACCATATGGGCGGCGCGGACGGAATGGCGTGCGTTGTGGACGCCGATGGTGCTGGGCGGATTGGCGGCGCTGGGGGTGGATGCCGCAGTGAATTTGGCGATGGGCAATATGCCCTTTCGCTGGATGGTCGAGGCGGTCCGTGTGAATGTGATCGAGGGGCGGGCCGACAGCTATGGCGTGTCGCCAGTGACCGAATATTTGGGTATGATGGGGCTGCATTGGTTTTTGCTGTTCCCCGCCATCCTGATCTTGGCGCGCAAGGGGGCCCGACATTATCCGATTTTATTCTGGATCGCCGTCGTTCATATTTTGTGTCACAGCTTGATTGGGCACAAGGAATTCCGCTTCATCATGGCGGGTGCGGGCTTGCTGGTGGTGCTGGCGGGGCTGGGCAGTGCGGATATGTTGCGGCAGGTGCCGCGACAGCGTTTGGCATTGACGACGGTCACCATGTTGTTTTTGTGGATGGGCGGATCTGCCGCGCTGGCCAATGCTTTTTTTCAGCATAATTGGTCACGCGGTGCGGCCTTGGCTGAGATTTATGATGAGATCAGAAGCGATCTGAAAAGCTGTGGGATTGCTTTTCACACGCCAGAAGGCAGTGTTAATGGCAGCTATGCTTTGCTGCGACGATCTATTCCGATGTATAGCATTGATGAACCAGCGGAATTGGCTCGCTATGCCAGCTCTTACAATCATATTTTGACCTATCAGGACCGGTTGGCGGATTTGCCCAGTGGATTTGGTCAGGTCCAATGTGGTGACGCCAAGGATATGGATGCCGCCGTGTGCCATGCGCGGCGCGCAGGCGGGTGCAGCGGCGATCCGGTACAGCATCATTATAATGCTTGGTTGGAGCGCCGCGACAATTGAGCATGAGCAGTCCTTGCGCTGTTCCCGATGCTTAGGTGATGGAGCGGACGACGAAGATGAGGGCGGCGGCGCCGAGGATGGAGGCGAGGCAGCCGGCGCGGTGGAAGTCGGTGCGGCCTCGGCTGATGATGAAGCCGGATAGGAGGCTGCCGCAGATGCCGAGTAGGATGGTGGCGGGCCATGTCATGGGGACTTCGCCCGGATAGAAGAAGCGGGCGAGGACGCCGATGAGGAAGCCGGAAAAAAGCGCGCCGATGAGGTTTATCATAGCGCGCCTTTAGCGAAGATTATCCGGTAAAGCCATCGCGCAAGAAGCGTTCGGCCAAGGCGGCGTGGAGGGCGGCTCCGCGGGCCATGGGTTTTTCATCTAGCACCATATGGTTGCTGTGTAGGCCGCAGCATTGCCGCCAATCGCTGCCCTGTTCGCTGACGCCCAGCCAGAACATGGCACCGGGGACTTTTTCGAGGACATAAGAGAAATCTTCCGCGCCCATCACGGGGTTGTTCATGGTGATCCACGCGGCTTCGCCATAGAGGTCTTCGACGATGCGTTGGCCGAAATCGACCGCGCGGCTGTCGCAGATGGTGACGGGGAAGCCTTCCTCAATCTCTACGGTGGCGGTGCAGCCATGGGCCTGTGCAATTGCGGGTGCGAGTTGGTGCAGTTCGCGGGAGATCATGGCGCGGCGTTCGGGCGACAAGGTGCGGATGGTGCCGAGCATTTCCGCCGTTTCGGGGATGATATTATAGGTCGTGCCTGCCGCGATTTTGGCGATGGTGATGACGGCGGGGTCGAACACGCTGACGCGGCGGGTGACCAAGGTTTGTAGCGCGGTGACGATGGCGCAGGCGACGGGGATGGGGTCTAGCGCGTCTTGCGGCATGGAGGCGTGGCCGCCTGCGCCTTTGACGGTGATTTTTAACTGGTCGGAGGAGGCTAGCAGGGGGCCTGCTTTGCTGGCGAAGACGCCGTGCGGGGCGTTGGGCATGATGTGCAGCGCGAAGGCGGCGTCGGGGAGTGGATTTAGGAGGCCGTCGTCGAGCATGAAGCGCGCGCCATGATGGCCTTCCTCGCCCGGTTGGAACATGAAGAGGACGGTTCCGGTCAGGCGGTCGTGGTTGGCGCAGAGCAATTTGGCCGCGCCGACGAGCATGGCGACATGGGTGTCGTGCCCGCAGGCGTGCATCATGCCGCTGTGTTCAGAAGAAAAATCGAGGCCGGTTTCTTCGGTGAGGGGGAGGGCGTCTGTGTCTCCGCGAAGTAGCACGGTGCGGGTGTTGCCGCCGTCCGCTCCGCCGCCGCGCAAGATGGCGATGAGGCCGGAGGTGCTGGGGCCTTCGCGAAATTCCAGCGGCAGGCCAGCAAGGGCGTCGCGGATTTTATCGCGGGTTTTGGGGTTTTGGAGGCCGAGTTCCGGCTCGCGGTGAATGGCGCGGCGCAGGTCCACGAGGGCGGGGAGAATGGCTTCGGCCTCTTGCGGCCATGAGGTGTGGGTGTTGGTCATGGTGCGGGGGAGTGTGGCGTGGGATTGGGGGAATGGGAAGTCTCATGTGACTTTAAAACAAAGAGGGCGTTTTTTTATGATTTTGATAGGGTTTTGAATTAAAGTTTATTGGTCGATTTGATTGGGGGGTGGCTGTGAGCGAAGAATCTGCGATTATTTTTCTTTCGTACGCGTCTGGTGATTACGATCGTGTCCATGAGTATTATGCCTTTCTTGTAGGGGACGGGTTAGATCCATGGCTTGATAAGGAAAAATTGGTTGCAGGTCAGAATTGGGATTTTGAAATAAAGAGAGCATTGCGGAAGTCGGCGATAATAGTAATTTTTCTGTCTCAAAATTCGGTGACAAAGCGAGGGTATGTTCAGCGTGAGATTGCAATCGCCTTGGATCAGTCACAGGCGAGGCTCCACGACGACATTTACGTTATCCCCGTAATGTTGGATGATGTGCTTATCCCCACGCAGTTGGAAGCTATTCAAGTTATTGGCATCGGGTCGGATGACCCGCGCAAGCAGTTGTCACTCGCTATATCAACTCAACTCGACAGATTGGGTCTCGAAAATGCGAAACTTCAAGGCGATGCCAAACTACGCTGGAATATGACGTGGTATCGGGACAAATGGGAAGGACTTCTCGGTTATGAAACTGCCTATCAGATACCACGTTTTTTCTCGGATCAGTTCCCACAGGCAAACGAGATTTCTGACGTAATACGCGGGTGGGCCGTGGATGCCGCGATGTCAGAGCGAGAGGTGAAGTTTTCTCAGGAAAGTGATTTTTACTCATTTGGCCAAGACCCGTATCGTCGTACTAATACATGGGAAGCTTGGTGTAATGCACCTGTCGTGCACGAGAGGATGATTTCCATTACGTATTCCGTTTCCACGATGGGTGCGGGCGCGATGCATCCTAATCAACACTTCAAAACTTTCTCTTTTACGCTCAGTCCGATGACACAGGTTAAATCCTTGGATCAAATTTTCGCAGACACCGATAGCGCGTTCAAAGTGCTGCAGGAAGATGCACGTCATCAATTAATGTATGAGAATGACCGCTTTATTGAGCTAGATGACGAAGGAGGTGTTGTCACTTCTAACGAGCCGGTGCTGGATGAGGATTGGGTGGTTTCTGGAACATCGAGCTGGAGTGATTTTTGTAACTTTATATTTGCAGAATCGGGAGTAGAAATACTTTTCCCGCCTTATCAAGTTGCAGCGTATGCATTTGGTCCGCAAATGGTTAAAGTGGATTATGATAAGTTAGCCAAATTTATGCATAAAAATTATGCTTATGCACTCGGTGTGGAGTATTTGCAGCGGGACTGGCCGCAATTGGTTGCCGACGAGGCGACCCCAGCTTCTCCAACGAGCATTGATAACTATGACAGGGCTTTTCCGGACTGAGCAGTCGAAATCATATTTTATGATATGCTGCTCACTCATAAGCCCTATTTTTTGTTTTAGGCGGTGGCTTCAAATCACCGTCCTCCCCCAAACAACTGCCTCCCCGCCAAGTCCAGCATGATTTCTTCGCTGCCGCCGCCGATGGCATTGACGCGGACTTCTCGGTAGATGCGTTCGACTTTGCTGCCGGTTAGGTAGCTGGCTCCGCCGAGGATTTGGGCGGCTTCGCGGGCGACATGTTCTAGCATGCGCGTGGCTTGGACTTTGAGCATGGCGAAGTCGGCGGGGCGGTCTTTGCCTTCGCGCACTTGCCATGCGCACAGGTCTACCCATGCTTGGGTGGCCTCGATTTGGCGTTCCATGTCGGCGAGTTTGATGCGGATGCTTTGGTGCTGGACGAGCGGTTTGCCGAAGGTTTGGCGGTTTTGCGCCCATGCGGCGGCCTCTGCCATGGCGACGCGGGCGTAGGCGCAGCAGCCCATGGCCATGCCGAGGCGCTCTCCGTTGAAATTACGGACAATTCCGATGAAGCCGCCATTTTCGGGACCGATGAGATTTTCCGCCGGAACGCGCACATCGCTGAAATAGATCGCCGCTGTGTCGGAGCAGCGCCAGCCCATTTTGTCGAGCCTTTGGCGTTCCACGCCTTCGCTGCTCATGTCGATGAGGAGGAGGGAGATGCCGCCTGCGCCCGCGCCGCCCGTGCGGACGGCGCAGGTGAGATAGTCGGCGCGCATGGCGCTGGTGATGAACATTTTATCGCCGTTGACAATATAATGATCGCCCTCTCGCCGCGCGGTGGTGCGGATGTTGGCGACGTCGCTGCCGCCGCCTGCTTCGGTGATGCCGAGCGCGATGATTTTGTCGCCCGCCAGCACGGGGGGCGCGATGCGTTGTTTGAGTTCTTCGCTACCCAGCGCGAGGATGGGGGGCAGGCCGATGCCGTGGGTCATGAGGGAAGCACCGAGGCCGCCTGCGCCGACGGCGGCGAGTTCTTCGGTGACGATCAGGCTGTGGAAGATATCGAAGCCGTCATCGTCATGGCCGCCATATTCTGACGGGTAGCGGAGGCCGAGAATGCCCGCTTCGGCGGCTTTTTTGTGGAGATCGCGCGGCAGTTCGCCATCCTTTTCCCATTGGTCGATGTGGGGCGCGATTTCACGTTCCACAAATTTGCGGATGGAGGCGGCGAGGGCGTCGTGGCTCTCGTCATAATAGGGCGAACGGGCGCGCCAATCGTCAAAAGCTGTCATATCGGAAAGGTGATTGACGTTTTCGTTAACGTCAAGCGGGAAAGTGAGCGAGATGCTTTTTGGGGTGGGGCGGAATTGATGGTCGATTTTTGGACGCGAGGGATTTAGCGTGGGGGGATGAACATGCACTCGCTCTTTGCCGCTGGGTCGGCGCTCGCTTTGATGTTGGGTTCGGCTGGAACAGTTTCTGGGCAGACGGGGGCTGGGCAAAGCGGGGCTGGGCAAGCAGCGTCGTCGCACGAGAAAATGGCGCAAGAGGTGCTGACGAAAAGCCCCGTATTTGATGGGCATAATGATGTGCCTTGGGCGCTGCGGGCGCGGGTGGGCAATGTGATTGGCGATTTTGATTTTCGCGATACCAGCCAGCGCCACGATGCGGGCGAAGGGATGATGCACAGCGACTTGAAGCGACTGCGCGAAGGGCGTGTGGGGGCGCAATTTTGGTCGGTCTATGTGCCGTCCAACAGCAATGAACAAATTAGCGTGCAGCAGACGATTGAACAAATTGACGTCATGAAGCGGCTGATTGCGAAATATCCCAAAGATTTGGGCTTGGCGCGCGATAGCCGCGAGGTGGAAGCCCAGATGAAGGCGGGCAAGATCGCTGGTATGCTGGGGATTGAGGGCGGTCAGAGCATCGGGTCGTCGTTGGCGGTGCTGCGCGAAATGTATGGCATGGGCGTGCGCTATATGACCCTGACGCATGGGAAAAATACGCCTTGGGCGGATAGCGCGACGGATGTGCCCGTGCATGGCGGCTTGACGGATTTTGGACGGCAAGTGGTGCGGGAAATGAACCGTATCGGCATGATTGTCGACCTGAGCCATGTGAGCGCGGACACGATGAGAGATGCGCTGGCGGAGGCAAAGGCTCCGGTCATGTTCAGCCATAGCGGCGTGCGGGCGGTGAATGACCATCCACGCAATGTGCCCGATGATGTGTTGCCGATGGTGAAGGCCAATGGCGGGATTATCATGGTGGTGTTCCTGCCCAGCTTTTTGGACAGCGAGGTGCGCGCCCATGATTTGAAACGGGCGGGCGTGGTGGCCAGCTTGAAAGCGCAATATGTTTATGCCCCCGACCGAGTGGAGGCGGAGTTAAAGGCGTGGGATGCGGCCAATCCGACGCCGTTGACCGATGCCGCCAAGGTGGCGGACCATATCGACCATATTAAGCGCAGCATTGGCGTCGACCATATTGGGCTGGGCGGGGATTATGATGGCATGGATAGCGGCCCCCAGCATATGGAAGATGTGCGCGGATATCCCACGTTGTTCACCGAGTTGGCGAAGCGCGGCTATAGCGCCGAGGACATGCGCAAAATTGCCAGCGGCAATATGATGCGTGTGTTGAAGGCTGTGGAGGCTTATGCGGCGGCGGCGCAGCGGGCACAGCAGCGGGCAGAGGAAACGCCAGCGGTGCTGCGGTGATGGATGAGGCTTCGCGCCCTGTGCTATTTTGGGTGTGATCACAACGTCTTGGACGGTGCGGGGTGAAGGGGGAAATGAAGAACGCCCCTTGACCCGCCAAAAGCAAGGGTTTAGTGGCAGCCGCGATTGCCCCGTCGTCTAATGGTAAGACTACGGATTCTGATTCCGTCTATTGAGGTTCGAATCCTCACGGGGCATCCAATCTTTCATGCCATATAATGATCTGAGTGTGGCTGGTGCTCTTGCTCTTGCTCGTGCTTACCTTGGATTTCACGTCATGCGCGTTTTGCAAGGAGGCTGAGATTGTTGCCTAAGACCATGCGAGAGTTGGTGGGTCATTCGTCCATCGCCGTGAGGCTTCTAGTGCTGCGGCCATGGCGGCGCCGTTGGTGTTGGTGACAGGACTTGATCCATAACGCTTGCTCTCATCCGAAGATGGGGGAGCAAGCGTTCAGGCGTTTATGAGGGGTTTTGGCGATTAGTTTCCGTCTTGCTCTGCCTCATCGGCATATTGGCGCATGGACTGGATACGAGGACTGGGTTCGGATAGGGGAGGGTTGCTATATCTGCGCGCTTCTGACCACCAGAGTGTTTGCAACTCTTTGAGTTTCAATGGATATTCTGCTGCTAAGTCCCGACTTTCTGAAAAATCTTCCTTCACATTGAATAGTGACCAACGGTCCAGTTCGAAATCCGTCCCATAATTGTGAATTGCGACGGCTTTCCAATCACCTGCGGTGATCGATCTGTTTCCGCGCAGAGCGAAAAACTGCACCTTTCGTCCGCCTGCATGGGCGGAGGTGAAGGTTGCGCGAACGGATTGTCCCGCGATGGGCACTTGTGCCACGCCATTAATCGTTGATTGATAGGCTGTTCCAGCGGCATCTAGGAGGGTTGCGCCGATGTCGACGGCATCGACATATTGGCTGCGGACAGCGCCTTTGTCGCGGATTTCCTTGGGCCATGATATGATGAGCGGCGTGCGCACGCCCCCAGCATAGGGCCATAATTTATAGCGACGGAAGGGGGCGACGCCCGCCATGGCCCAAGGCCGTTGATAGAGAGACTGTGTTTCAGGACCGCCGAGCTTGTCGAGGTTAGCCGCCATTTCTGACACAGGGGTGCGCGGATCATAGGGGTGCCAAAACCCGCCATTTTGCCCTGGTTCGGGTGCGGCCCCATTGTCGGACAACAGGATGAACAAGGTGTTTTCATATTGTCCGATGCTCTTCAAATGTTGAATCAGGCGGCCAATTTCATCATCGGCTTGGGTGATGAAGCCTGCATAGCTTTCCATGAAGCGCGCAAACACCTGTTTTTCCTGTTCATTCAGGTCGGACCAAGCGCGATCGCCGCTATTGCGTTCGTTCAACACGCTGTTGGCGGGGATGACCCCTAGTTGTTTTTGACGTTGGAAACGAGATTCTCTTATCGCGTCCCAACCGGCGGCATATTGGCCCTGATAAGCGTCGATATAGGATTTTGGTGCTTGAATTGGGGCATGGGCCGTTCCGAGTGCCAAATAGACGAAGCGCGGCTTTTTATCTTGCGCCATGGCGTTGGGGTCAAAGGCGCTGATGGCCTGATCGATGAGGTCAGGGGTTAATATATAGTCGGGTTTGTCGGGCACGGGGATCGGATCATTATCGCGCACGAGTTTGGGCTTATATTGATCGGTCCAGCCGCTTAAAAAGCCGTAGAAATGATCGAAGCCGCGCTGCAAGGGCCAAGAGGCTTTGCCTTGTGTTTCGTCATAGCGCGGCGCGAGATGCCATTTGCCAACGGCCCAGCTGGTGTAGCCAATGCCCCGTAACCGTTCGGCAACGGTGTCGATATTTCGGGGCAGCTCTCCTCTGTCGGCATCGCTGGCGGTGGGGTCTGCTGCTTCGGCGCTTGATGCCAAATCTAGCATGCCAACGCTTTGTGGATTCCGGCCGGTCAGCAAGGCTGCGCGGGTTGATGAGCAGATCGCTTTGCTGTCAAAGCGATTATAGCGCAGCCCATTTCGCGCCAGACTGTCCATATGCGGCGTCCTGATTTCAGAGCCATAAGAGCCCAGTTCTGCGAAGCCAACGTCATCCAGCACAATCAGCACAATATTGGGGCGCGGCGATGGGGCGTCCTTGGCCGAGGCCGGCGTTAAGGCTGTTGCGGCGAGGAGCGTAGCGGAGGCGACGCCCCGCAATGAATTTTTCCATAGGAGCATATAATAATCTTCTTTCGGTGATTGGAAATTTAGGAAGCGAGACGGCGGATGCAGCGAAAGCCGACATGGCCGGTTGTCGTATCGGTGGGCTGCAACCAGCGGGCGGCTGGGCGATAGCGTTGGCAATATTCGGGAGCGCACATGTGGGAGCCCCCTTTTAAGATTTTTTCTTGTGGACCCCCGTGATGGGCAGGCGGCCGTCTTGAGCAGCAACCCCCTTCGCCTTGTGGGGTGTCGCTGCTTGTCGTCCATTCCCAGACGTTACCGATCATGTCGAAAAGACCGTAGCCGTTGGCGGGATAGCTGCCGACTGGCGAGCTACGGTCCCAGCCATGGGGCGAGAGATTATAGTGTGGAAAATGGCCTTCCCATATGTTGGCCATGCGCTGGCCGTTTGGAAAAAGCTCATTCCCCCATGCGTAAGGCGCGCGGTCCAAACCGCCGCGAGCGGCCTTTTCCCATTCCGCTTCGGTCGGCAGATCCTTATTGGCCCATGCCGCATAGGCTAGCGCGTCGGCATAAGCGATATGAACGACGGGGTGGGTGTCTAGCCCTTCGATGCTGCTATTCGGGCCGCGGGGATGACGCCAATCGGCCCCGATAATAAAATGCCACCAATGGGGTCCGCTGAGTTGGTGGAGCGGCTTATCTGGAGGGATGAAGACGATGGACCCTGGATGGGCAAGGCTTGGGTCCATGCCCGGATAGTCACGTGGGTCCGGCGCGATTTCGGCAAAGCTGATATGGCCCGTTTCCGCCACAAAGCGCGCAAATTGCGCATTGGTGACCGGCGCTGCGTCTATCCAGAAGCTTTCGACTTGGACAGGGCGTGCTGGGGCTTCTTCGGGATAATGATGATCGGAGCCCATCCAAAATTCGCCGGCTGGGATGAAGATCATATCGTCAGACGATGGCTTTTGTAACGCCGTTGCTGGGATGGATATTGCCATGGGGTTAGCCTTTGCGCGGACGGCTTCGGCCGCTGAGCTGAATATCTGTCAGTATCGTTGATAAGCGTGTGACGATGTCGGGGCGGAGCAGATAGAGATTATGTTCTTCGCGGGGGTCATCCGCCAGATTGTAAAGCTGGCCTTGCGGGCCGCTTTCGGCTGGCACCATCGTTCGGGGGGCGGTGAACCCGCCAGAGCCCAGCCCTTGAATGAGCTTCCAATCTCCTTCGCGGATTGTGAACATTCCGGTGAGGCTGTGGTCGACGATATGAGGTCGTATCGAACCGCTTTGCTGGCCATGCAAGGTCGGCAGAAGATTGAAACTATCCTCTGCGGCATCGTCGGGCAGCGGCAGATTGAGCGCGGCGGCAATGGTCGCCATCAAGTCGGTTAGCGACGCCGTTTCTGTGCTGACGCTATTTTCTCGGATATGGCGGGGCCAGCGGATGAGAAAGGGCACGCGATGTCCTGCTTCCCATGCGTCCGCTTTCTTGCCCCGCCAATGGGCGTTGGCACGGTGGGCGAAGCGCGCATCATCTTCCTCTTTCCAATCCGCGCCATTGTCACTGGTGACAATGAAGATCGTTTTGTCTCTTTGGCCAGAGCGATCCACTGCATCGAGCAATCGTCCAATCATATCGTCTGTCTGAACGACATAATCGCCATAATCGCCCGCGCCGGATTTGCCCTGATATTCGGGGAGTGGCAGCCACGGCGTGTGGGGCGATGGCATTGGGAAATATAAGAAATAAGGCTGGTTTCCATCGGCTTGGTTGATGAATTCCACCGCTTTGTTCGTCAGTGTTGGGACAACTTGCTCCATCTCAAAATGGGGGGCGATGGGACCTGCCCGCCAGAAAACGCCGCGTGGGTCGTTCCGCCCCTCGGTGTGGGCGGTTGGCGCCTCGATGACATGGTCATTTTCGAAATATAAATAGGGCGGGAAATCCAGTGAGGCTGGAATGCCGAAATAATAATCAAAGCCATGATCGCGCGGACCGGGACGAAGGGGTTTGCTATAATCGGTTTTGTCCCCATCACCGAGGCCCAAATGCCATTTGCCGACCCCGCCGGTTTTATATCCGGCTTGCTGTAAGAGCGCGGGCAAAGTGAGCCGTCCGATTTCAATCAAGTTCGTTCCATGCCCGTCGAGGACGCCAGATTTCAAGCGTGAGCGCCAGCAGTAACGGCCCGTCAGCACGCTGTAACGGCTGGGCGTGCAGACCGCCGAAGAGCTGTGCATATCCGTAAAACGCATGCCTTCGCGGGCGAGGCGATCAAGATAGGGGGTTGGAATGGCGGACCAAGGATTATAGGCCTTGGTATCGCCGATCCCCATATCATCGAGTAAGATCAAGATGATATTGGGGCGATCATTGCCGCGTAGCGCGGCCAAGCTGGTGGCGAGGGGAGCAAATGCAGCCGTTGCTGCACCTGCTGCCAAAAATTGGCGCCTGCCGAGGGTATTGCCTTGGGTCATAGGGCAAAGCGTGCGCCCGCGAAGACGCGGCGTCCTGCATCCAAATAGGCTTGCGGCAAACCATTGGTGAAACGGACGCTTTCGTCCGTATCCAAGATATTCACGGCCTCTAAGAGGATCGAGACACGGTCCGACAGCTTGACGTTGATGCTGCCGTCCAATGTTCCATAGGCGTTGGTATATTGGCTGAGGCTGGGTGCGACGGCGGCGGTTGATAGAAAACCGCTGCGCCAGCTGTAGGAAAGCCGGGCACCTATGGGGCCTTTTTCATAATAGCCGGTGAGGTTGAAATTGTTGCGCGAGGCCGCCGTAAGCTGGGTCGGGTCACTATTGTCGATGAAGGTGTAATTTGCGACGGCGCCTAGCCCATCAAAGGGAGCCGGTAGGAAGCGAAAAGCGTGCTGATAATAAAGTTCAAAGCCTTTTACCGTCACGCCTGATCCATTCACCAACTGGTTCACCGTGAAATTCAATTCGCTGCGGACGCTGTCTCCATTGGAATAAATATAGGTCACCGGCAGGGCCTGTGTTGTCGTTTCGGTGCGAATGAGAGATTTAAGATCTTTGTAGAAAAAGGAGCCGCCCAGCAGACCATCTTTGTTGAAATACCATTCCACCGTGGCATCCAAATTATTGGCACGGAAAGGTTCCAAATATGGGTTGTTGCGCGTGATGCTGCGCGCTGTGCCATTGGCTGTGGTGGTGGGCGAAATCTGATTCAAATTTGGTCTGGTCATCGTACGCGACGCGGCGAACCGCAGCACCAGATCATCCGATGCTTGCCATTTCACATTCAAGCTTGGCAGAAAATCCCAATATTCGCGGACGACGGTGATGGGTGCTGATGCTGGGACACGGGTTACATTGCCTGCATCGGGTTCCACGGTAATCGCCGTTAAATCAGGACTGACCCCAACACTGCTTTGTTTGGTATGGGCGACACGGAACCCCAAATTCCCTGATAAGGATCCAAAGGAAAAATCGCCGCGCGTATAGGCTGAAAATGTCTTTTCGGCGACATCGGTGATGCCGGTGGCATCATTGGTGTAATTGCCCGCCGCAATCAGTTGTTCGTCCGTCAGATTCGCGATGAAGCTGCGGGTGTCGGAGGCCAACCATGATCCCGCGAACAGAGCGTCGCCCGTGTAGCTTCCCAAGAAGCTGCCTTTGCCCGCGGTGATAAGCTGCATGAAGGGAGCGGCGCTATAGGAACCGGGGGTAGGCCCAGCAGGGAGACCGCCGTAAAGTTCTGACACTTTGGCGGCGGAAATATTGAGCGCACGGTTGTTTTGAAAGATTTTGCGATCGCTATAATGAACACCCAAATGGAAACGGGTCAGGCCTTGGTCGGAGAATTCGCGGCTGATATCGCCCTTCACATCCCACAACCGGTCTGAACTATCCCGATTGAAAGCGCCGTTGAGGCTCGCGACGCGATAGCTGTTGGGATCGAGGCGCGCGGTATCAAAGCCATTGTGATACAGCATGGTCCATAAGGACGAGCCGGGCTGGGTGATGAATTCCGCTTCGCCCACCGCGATATCCGCAATGTTCAGATTATCGAGATGCTGTTTGGAAGAGGCATAGGAGGCTTCCAAGCTTCCTTCCCAGCCGTCATGTTCATATTGGAGACCGCCGACGAGCGAATAGGTCTTGCTGACGCGGTCTTCAAACCGACCGCCGCCGCGCATGTCCAAATCTGTCACGCGCAACTGTGTGACCGTTGGTAATCCGTCCAGCAGCTCTGTACGCGCGCTCACCACATTGCGCGCATTGGCGAAGATTTGCAGAAATTCATTGGTGACGGCTTCGACTTTCAGACGGGAATAAAAGCCGTCGAGCGAAAGCGTCAGATTGTTTGTCGCTTGATATTGCAGTGACGCCATGCCGCTGAGGCGCTGATTATCTTCATCATATTGATAATAGTTGATCTGGTTCGGAAAGCGGACCGTTAAATCACGGTCAATCGTTCCATCACCATTGAGATCGGCGGGGGCGACGCCGCTTCCTTCTTTGGCCGTGGTGAAGCCCATTGAGGCGTTTTGGGTTTGCGGTTGGCGGCGCGTGTAGGAAAGACCCAGCGAAAGGCCGAGCCGGTTATCGGCAAAGCTATCGGAATAAAAACCGGAAATTCGAGGAGAGCTTTTCCCACTATTGGTTTCATATTGCGCTTGCGCTGAACCGCTGATCACGCGCTTGCCAATATCGAGCGGGCGGGGGGTGCGTATATCGACTGTGCCGGCGAGACCACCTTCTTGCAGGTCCGCCGTGGGAGATTTGTAAACGGATAAGGTTCTGACAAATTCCGGCGGCAAAATCGAAAAATCGAAGGTGCGGCTGCCCGCAGAATCTCCGCTAGCATTGGGTAGAATGCGACCGTTAAGCGTGGTCTGGGTGAAATTGGCGGGTAGACCGCGAATATTCACGCTGCGTCCTTCACCGCGCACGCGATTGATTTGAACACCGCTGATGCGCTGGATCGATTCTGCGATATTAACGTCAGGATATTGGCCGACATCCTCGGCGCTGATGGCGTCTACGACGGAGTCGGCGGAGCGTTTGACGTTTAAAGCGCGATCGAGCCCGCCGCGAATTCCTTGGATGACAATTTCTTCTTCGGCAGAGCCATCAGCAGCCGCATTGTCGGCCAATTCTGCCGCCGAAACGGCGGAATGATAGATGAGGCAGGCGAGGACAAGCGACGCGCGGGATGCGCCGCCGAATTTTGACGAACGAGACATGGAGAATATGATCCTGGACTAGAATTATCTGGTCAGGTTGTCCGGTCCCAGTCTTTGTCATTGTCTACAAATTTGATTGAAAATTTGGCAATGAAATTTTTCTAATTATGCTGAAAGCTTAGCTGACATCATCTATGTCGCGTCCGTGTATCGGCACATTAGAGGGTGGCTCGGCCTCCGTCATTTCCCCTGATGCGCCTAATTTGCAGCGGGTTTTCCTTTTTTGCGTAATAACTTGCAATTTAATACGCAAAATATGTATCGTGCTGTTCAACACTAGCAATTTGCAGGAGAGTTGGATGACCAGAATGCGCGATAAGATTGTGCTGATCACTGGCGCAAGCGAGGGGATTGGCCGTGCCACGGCGGAGCTGATTGCGGCGGAAGGTGGCCATGTTGTCATCGCGGCGCGCCGGCCTGAAAAGTTGGAAGAAACCCGCGCGGCGATTGCGGCGGCCGGTGGTTCGGTAGAAGCGCATCAATTGGATGTGTCCGATTTGGCAGCCTATGAGGCCCTGATTCAAGATGTGGCGAAGCGCCATGGCCGGCTGGACGTGTTGATCAACAATGCGATGGCTGCGACCTATAAAGCCTTGGTTGATTTGACGATTGACGAGTGGCGGAGCGATTTTGCGGTGAACGCCGAAGCGGTTTTCGTGGGAACACGCGAAGCGATGAAGCTGATGGTGCCAGCGGGACGCGGTTCGATTGTCAATATTTCGTCGGCGTGCGGCATTCGCGCCATGCCCGGTATGCCGAGCTATTCGGCATCAAAGGCCGCGCTGATTCACTTCTCTGCCTGCGCGGCAATTGAAGGGGCGCCGCATGGCGTGCGCGTCAACAGCATTGTTCCTGGACAGGTTGCGACGCCCGCAACGCTGCAATTCCATGAATATGCGCCCGAAGCCGCCAAGGCGACGACGGCCGCAATCCCGATGGAGCGCAGCGGTTTGCCAAGCGAATTGGCCCAAGCGATTCTGTTCCTGGCATCGGACGATTCAAGCTATATCACTGGTGTTGCGTTGCCCGTTGATGGCGGCAAGGCCCAACAATTGTACATGCCGTCATGAGCGGCCCGTTGGTAGGAAAGCGCGCGGTTGTTACGGGCGGTGCGCAGGGAATCGGGAAAGCGATTGCAGAACGATTGGCAGCCGATGGCGCACGCGTGGCGGTGCTGGATATGGACGAAGCGGCGGCCAAGGCTGCGCTGAGCGGCGACGAGCATCTGGGCTTTGGCTGTGATGTGTCGAACAGCGCATCGGTTGATGCGGTGTTTGCGCAGATTGCCGGGGCCTTTGGCGGGGTCGATATTCTGGTCAATAATGCGGGCACGGGCCGTGGGCCTGATGATGGCAGCGACCAAATGTATGCCGGACAGGCGGAGCGCGCAGCGCAGATTGCACGCGGTGAAACGCCAACCGCCCATGGCGATCAGTTGATTCACATGTCGGATGCCGGATGGCACAAGGTGATTGGCGTCAATTTGGATGGTGCTTTCTTTTGCAGCCGCGCGGCGGTGCGCTTGATGGCCGCAGAAAACCAAGGCGGCAGCATTGTGAACATTGCGTCGACATCGGCGGCGTCGGGTGAAGGCCCGATGCATTATGTGACGAGCAAGGCTGGTATCGTCGGTTTGACACGCGGCCTGTCGCGTGAGCTGGCATCGCGCGGGATTCGGGTGAATGCAGTGCATCCGGGACCGACCAACACGCCGATTATGCGCGATGTGCCCGATACGATGGTCGCGGCCATGGAAAGCGCCATTCCGCTGGGCCGTATGGCGCGTCCGGATGAAGTGGCGGCAGCGGTTGCGTTTCTGGCGTCGGACCAAGCGAGCTATGCGACGGGCAGCGTGCTGACCGTAAACGGCGGGTCCTATATGGTGTGATGGTGCGGTAATATCCCGAACCATTGTCCAAAAAAGGCAGCGATCACAAAGCCGTGATCGCTGCCTTTTTTGTTGTTTTTAGCCGAATTGGGCGATGATTTCTTGCACCGCTGGGCGGATGTCGTTGCGGCGATAGCCGAGCAGTGCGACTTGCGCGTCGTCGGGGTTGACGCGCACCCAATTGCCGCGCCCTTGGGGGATGGCGATATCGGGCAGCAGGGGGTGTTCGGCGTCCCGTTCTTCGACCGTAATTTCTTGGCCAGCCGCATCAAAATAAAGCTGGAAATATTCGGTGAAGGTCAGATTTTCGTCGCCCACCAAATAAGCGGCATTGGGTTCGCCGCGTTCCAGCGCGCCTTCAATCGCTTCGGAAAGGGATTGGAAGGACATGAAGTTGGTGCCGCCGGTTGGGCCAAAGGCGTCGATGGGCAATTTGCCGCTGGCCCATTGCACATAGGGTTCGAAAATCATGCTGGGCAGGCCTGCGACCGTGCCGACCATGAAGGGCGCATTGACGCTGATGACGTCAAAGCTTTCGCTGGCCTCTGCGCGGGCGCCTTCGCACGCCGCTTTGCGCGATTGGATATAGCGATTATCCGCGATCAGCTCGGGGCTGGCTTGGTGATAATAGCTGCCCAATTGAATGGCGCGCTTGACGCCCGCTTCGCGGCAGGCGGCGAAAAAGGCGGGCACGGCGACATGATTGGCTTGGTAGAGGAAATCAAAGAAATCGGCGTCAGCGGGAACGTGGCGCGGGTCATTGCCTGCCGCGAAGACCACCCAGTCAAAGCCAGCGAGACGGTCTGGCGTATAATCGCCAGCGATATAGTCGCCCTGAAGGAAGGGGAGTTTCGCCATAGGGGTGGCGGGATTGGCGGGGTTGCGGCCGCCAATGGTGACGTCATGGCCTTTGCTGGCCAGATGGAGGGCAGCGTGACCTCCCAAGGCGCCGGTGCCGCCAACGACAAGAATTTTCATAATATATCTCTTTCAAAGCTAAAGATTTTGGGTTCTGACCCTAAGAAATGGATTCATGGTGGATGGGACGGATTTCTTCCCAATCGAGCAGCAGGGTGCGCCGTGCGATTTTCCATCGCCCACCCCCCTGTCCATCTTCGCGCCGCCATTCATCTTGGTAGCGAATGGCCCAGCAGCGCAGCATGTCGCCCGCGCCCGATGCAAAGCGATGTTCGGCGGTGCAATAAGTTTCACCCACCGCCGTATCGCCGTTGATCGTGGCGGTTTGGTTGTGGATGAGGTGGCGGGTGGCCGTGTAAAGCTGGCCTAGATAATCCAGCGAGCCGAGATTTTGCTCCAGCCCTTTGATGGAAAATCCGGGGCCAGAGATTTCGACATCGTCGGTGAGAACCGCTATCCAATCATCCTTGCAGCGGCGGTCCGCCCCGCGCGCATAAATTTCGGCGGTTTGGCGAAGCGCAATATAATCATCAGGGGTCATATCAAGTCATCCCGTGAAATGGCGGCAGGGCGTGCGGGCTGATTAGAACAGCAAGCCGTGGGTGGGGATGACCGGCGTGTTGGTCCATTTGTCTTCGGCGGTGCGATACCAACCCGATGCCGCCAAAGCGCCGCCGTCGATGTTGATCGCGGTACCCGTAATCCAAGACGCCATGGGGCTGGCGAGGAACAATATGGCGTTGGCCATATCGTCTGGCGCGCCGAAGCGGCCCAAGGGGATCCATTGTTTCACATCATCTTGATGATCGGGCTTGATGACGTGGCTGATCGGGACTTGGGCGGTTTCGGTGGTTTCCGGCGCGATCAGATTGACGCGGATACCCTCGGGCGCCAAATCCAAGGCCAAGCTTTTGGTGAAGCCGGTGATGCCCGTTTTGAAGGTGGAATAGACGCAGTTGATGGGGATGCCGCGAAAAGCCTCGATCGACGAGACGCTGATGATGCTGGTCCCTGCGCCTTTTTTGCGCAGCAGGGGGATCATGGCGCGGGTGACCGAAAAGAGTTGGCGCATGTTGACGGCGTAAAGGCGGTCGATGTCTTCGTCGCTATGGTCTTCGAAACGTTTTACAATGTTCAAGAAGTCGCCAACATTATTGACCAGAATGTCCAGCCCGCCAAAGCGTTGATCAATTTCGGCAGCCAAGCTGTCAACATCCGCTTGTTGGGTCACATCGCCGTCGATGATGAGATGCGGTTCGCCCAAAATACGGCGTGCCTGCGCTGCGCGTTCGGCGTCATTTTCAATGGCGACCACCGTCGCCCCGGCCTTGGCAAAGGCTTCGCAGGTCGCAAGCCCAATACCCGCACCGCCGCCTGTTACCAGTGCGATCTTTCCCGCAAAATCTATCATATCTCTTCTCCCGATCACTATATTCGTAATAGGATAGTTGATAATTTACGCGGTATCTATTGGCAACTAGGCACATTTTGGATAGAAGGTATCCAAATGGAAACCATTGTGCGCTGATGGTGCCAAATGACCTGTGGGAGGACCGTATGTTGCAAGATGTCTATCCAAAGCTGACCTTGGAAATCATGGATTTGGTCGGCAATAAATGGACACTTTTGCTGGTTTATCAATTGGCTGAGCGCACCCAGCGTTTTTCCGAATTGCGGCGGAATATGGCACCGATTAGCCAGAAGATGTTGACCCAAAAATTGCGCGAGTTGGAGCGTTATGGGATGGTGGATCGCTTTGTATGGCCATCCACGCCGCCCAAGGTCGAATATGCGCTGACCGATTTGGGCCGATCCTTTTTGGGGGCGGCGAGCGTGATTTGCGATTGGACACGCGGCAATGTGGAAGAATTGGCGGCGGCGCGCGCGTCATTTGATGCGGCGGCGCAGGAGGCATTGTCGGCTGCGTGAATGGTGGGCGGCACGAAAATGCGCCGCCCGAGCCCGAGATTAGTCGATTTTGCGGGTTTCGGGGAAAGGGATAAACTCGTCATGGTCGGCGTCGGGCAATTTCATGCGACCCGCTTTCCAATCTTCCTTAGCTTGTTCCAGACGATCTTTGCTGGAGGAGACGAAATTCCACAGCATATAGCGTTGGCCGATGGGGTCGCCGCCCAGCGCCATGACTTGCGAGGGTTGGCGTGCGGTGACATTGCCGCCGACGCCTGTGTTCAGAACCGCCATTTGGCCTGCGCCTAGGATGGTGCCGTCGACGTCAATTTCGCCGGCCGCGCAATAGACGGCGCGTTCGGGATATTCATTGGTGACGTGATAGCGAGCGCCAGCCTGCATGTCCCAATGTTGATAAAATTGCGGTGAGTGGACCAGCACGGAGGATTTTTGACCATTGGCCGCGCCAGCGATCAGGCGGCCTTTGACGCCGTCTTGATCCCATGACGGCAGGTCGTCCCCTGCATGGTGGCGGAAGCTGGGGTCAGTTTCTTCGGCTTCGTCGGGCAGGGCGACCCATGCTTGGATGCCGTGCATGTTCGCGCCATTTTGGCGGGCATATTCCAGACGTTCGCTGTGGGTGATGCCGCTGCCGCTGACCATCCAATTGACCGCGCCGGGTTGGATTTCCTGTTCATAGCCCAGCGAGTCGCGGTGGGTAATTTGGCCTTCGTACAGATAGGTGACGGTGGACAGGCCGATGTGCGGATGCGGGCGCACGTCAAGGTCGCGTGGGATGCCGGGGGCCAGTTCCAGCGGGCCGAGATGGTCGAAGAAAATATAGGGGCCAACCATGCGGCGCGCATGAAAAGGCAGGACACGGCCAACAACAAAGCCGCCGCCAAGATCGTGGCTGCGTTTGTCGATAATGCGTTCAATGGTCATGTTTCTATCTTTCGTGGTTGGGCCGTGGGCCCATGATATTGGCAGTTGTGACCATCATCTGTGCGGGAAGGCCAAGGGTCAAGGGGTGTCAATGCCAATGGAAATATGAAGCCAAACGCAAAACGCTGGCCCCACAAGTGGACCAGCGCTGCGCTGAATGGGTAGAGGTGGTGTTAGAAGGAGCCGCGCAAGCTGATGCCATAGGTGCGCGGCGTGCCCATATAGGCGTTTTCATCGCCCGTCTGAATGGGGGTGTTGAATGACAAAGCGACATAATCTTTGTTGAACGCGTTTTGCACCCAGCCTTCGATTTGCCAGCCGCCGCCAGCCGATTTGATGCCGATATTGCCGTTGACGAGGCCGATGGCGCCGCGCCGCGCGGTGGATGCGGTATTGATAAACTGACTGGAGCTATATTGATATTGCACACGGCCCGTCAGATTCAGGTCGCTGGTCAGCGGTTGGTCGAGGCTGATGCTGGCATTGCCCGAAAATTTTGAGGCATAGCGGAAGCGTTGGCCCGACAAGGCAGGGTCAAGGTTGGCGTCCTTGCCATAGCGGGCGTGGGGCAGCCAAATACCGTCGAGGCCCAAGGTCAGCGATGGGGTGATTTCGAACAGCGATTCAAATTCTGCGCCATAGCTTTTGGCGGATGGGCTGTTGAGAACAGTGAATTGCAGGCCGACAAATTGCGCGACCTGAAGGTCCGAAATATCGTTATAGAACAGGGCGATATTGGTGCGTGCGCGGCGGTCCCAATAATCAAATTTGGCACCCAATTCGACCGAATTGACGGTTTCCGGCTTGAAGCGGGGGTCGAGCGGCACGCCGCCCACGGTTTCGACCGGATTATTGGCACGGGTGCCCGCGCCATTGGCATCAATGTTGACGCCGCCAGCCTTGAAGCCGCGATTATAGGTCAGATAGACCATGGCGCCGTCGCTGGGGCGGTATTGGAGGCCAGCGGTGCCGGACAGGGCCTTGTCGGTGGTGGAGGCTTGGTAGGTCGGGCCAGGTTGCACGCCGAGCAGGCGGAAGGCGTCATTCAGTTCCGGACGATAGAAGCTGTTGGCGAATTGGCCTTTCTTTTTCTCGATGGAATAGCGCAGGCCGCCGATCAGGCTGAGTTGATCCGTCACATCGACATTCAGATGCGCGAAGGCGGCGTAAGAGGTGGCGTTTCCGCCCATCGTTTCGCCAGCCCAGCGGCCGGGGGCGGCATAAGCGGTGCCCGCCGGAGCGCCCGTAGAAGCATTTAAAATAGCGTCGATATAGGCCTGACCTTGGGACATCCAATAAAGGTCGCGGGTCATGTTTAATTTTTCGTCGGAATAGAAAAGGCCCAAGACATAATCGGCGCTAATTGACGGTATTTCGCCATTATAAGTGAGTTCTTGGGAGAAAAATTGGCTTTTGAAGCTTTCGTCCAGTTCGAAAATATCGGCACCGGAAAAATCGGCGTCGGCGCGGTCTTGGTGCAGGTTAAATTCGCGCAAGGCTGTGACCGATTTCAACGTTCCGCTGCCCAAATTGGCATTGACGTGCAGGGTCATGCCATAATCTTCGATATGTTGACGCGACGGGGCGCTGAGGACTTGTTGAAAGTCGTTGCGCTTTTTGGATGGCAAGCTGAGGCCGCGCGCGGCGGTCAGCGCATCGACGAGCGGCTGGGTTGGGCCGTCGATATAGTCGCTGGTCGCATAGCAGCAATCGCCCTTGGATTTGGAATAATCGGCGATCAGGCGCATGGAAAAATCAGAGCTGGGTTCAATCAGCAATTGCGCTTTATAGGCTTGCGCCTTGAGTTGGTTGTGGCGGCGGTCGGTGTTGGGGTCGCGCAAAAAGCCTTCGTCTTCGCTATACATGGCGGAGAGGCGCAGCGCCGCGACGTCGTTGATGGGCACATTGACCGCGCCCTTGGCATCTAGGGCGCCATAATTGCCATAGCCCAGTTCTACATTGCCCTGAACCTCGGCCGTATTGGGGCGGGTGGTTTCGACCAACACCGCGCCAGCCGAGGTGTTTTTGCCGAACAATGTGCCTTGGGGGCCGCGCAGCACCTGAAGCGAGCCGACATCGAGGAAATTTTGCAACGCCGAGGCGGCGCGGGTGCGGTAAACGCCGTCGATGAAAATGCCGACGCCGCCTTCGAAGGTGCGGCTGTTGCCCGTGGTGCCGAGGCCGCGAATGACGACATTGGCGCTGGACGATGAGATGTTGGAGGCGCGAAATTGGATGCTGGGCGAAATATTGGAAATATTGGCGATATTTTCCACACGGGCTTCGGCCAATGTTTCCGCGCTGGCCGCTGTGATTGCGACGGGCACATCTTGCAATCGCTGTTCCCGGCGCTGGGCGGTGACCAAAATTTCGTCGAGGCCGTCGGCGCTGGCGGAAGTACGGCTGCTGCTATCTTGAGCAATGGCAGGGCTGGCCGTGAGTGCGACGCTGGAGAGTAAAAGTAGCGAAAATTTGCGCGCAGCTGTGGTGTTGAAACCTTTCAATTCATCCTCCCAGATATATTATATTTGTTGTGGGAAGATAACTATATGGACGTCCAACAAGTGTCAATTGATTGTGAAATTGGTAGCGCGCTGTCGGTTTTGATCTGTTATGTTATGGATATTATTTGAATTTATGCGGTTGCCGTTTGACCAGTGGCAAGATTGGCACGGATGCTGGGTAAGGCCATGTCGCAAATAGGTTGCACGTCAAATTGCGGATCAAGCAGGCGCTGAGTCGCCACGCCCAATTGAAAGGCCCCAATGGATAAAGCGGCGGTGTCGGGGTTGATGGCGGGATGAATGACGCCGCAGGCTTGGCCGCGGGTGATCATGTCGCGCAGCGTGATTCTGACACGTTCATGCGCGTCGATAAAGGCTGGGTGGATCGCCGATTTATTCGCAATCGTCGCCGCTAGCAGCACAAAATAGGACAAGGCCAGCTTGTCATCAATCATTCGGCCAAAGAAGAAGCGTATATAGCACATAATCTCTTCGAGTGGGTTGGCGGCCTGATGCATATCTGGCGCTTTGCTGGCGTCGATATGGTCGTTGAGAAATGCGACAACGGCCAGAACCAGCCCGTCTTTGGATCCGAATTTTTGGCTGGCGAGGCCGCGCGAAAAACCCGACACTTCGCCAACACGGTCAAAGGTCAGGGCGCTATAGCCTTCTTCCACCAATATTTGGGCTGCGGCTGAGAGGAGTCGAAATTCGGACTCGCTGCTGCGGTCGGCCTGAGATTTTTTGGACCGTGTCGGGGCAGATCGTGTGGAAGCCGTTTTTGCCATATTGGGGTTAAGGCCAATAGTTGGGCAAGAAGCAAATGAAATTGAGCATGGCTGTTCAGTTCACCGGCAATTCTGTTGTGCTTTTAATTTCGGATAGCGCGATAGTGGATTGAATTTCTTGGATGCCGTCCAATTTGCTGAGGCGGTCAAAAAAGAAGCGTTCATAAGCGTCGATATCTTTGGCGACGATACGAAGCATGAAGTCCATTCCGCCGATCAAGACATAGGCTTCCAAGACTTCGGGGAAGGCATGGATGGCTTTGCTAAATTCGTCCAGATTGGCGCGGCCATGGGCGTTGAGTTTGATTTGAGCAAAGAGGTGAGCGTTCAGGCCAATGGCGCGGCGGTCGACCAGCGCGACGCGGCGCTTGATAAAACCATCGCGCTGTAGGCGGTCAATCCGCCGCCAGCAGGGGGATGGGGATAGGCCGACACGGTCGGCGAGTTCTGCCGTGGTCAGGCTGGCGTCGCGTTGAAGTTCGCGAAGAATCTTTTTTTCAAATTCGTCCAGTTCGGTCATTTTATTCTCAGTCTTCTAAATATCGGGTGTAATATTCCCAAGAATCGCAAAAACCGCAAGAAAGGAACGAAGTTTTGCCTGACGCGCGCTGGCATAAGCGCGGCTGAGGAGATTTGAGGCAATGTTAGTTCGGCACTATGGGCAGGCGCCCGCAGCAGAAACGATCCGGTTGGAGGATAAGTCTGTAGGCTTGAACGGGGTGATTGTGATTCACTCGGCAATCGGTCGGCCTGCGATGGGGGGCTGCCGCCTGTGGGATTATATGGATGTGGCAGACATGCTGACTGATGCCAGCGGCTTGGCCGCCAGCATGAGCTATAAAAATGCCTTGGCGGGGTTGCCGGTGGGCGGCGGCAAAGCCGTGCTGCGTTTGCCCAGCCAGCCTTTTGATCGGTCCGCTTTATTTGCGGCCTTTGGGCAGGCGGTGAATGATTTGCGCGGGCAATATGTCACGGCGCAGGATGCGGGCACCGATGGGAGCGACATGGAAGATGTCGCGCGCCGCACAAAATATGTGGCGGGGCTGCCGATGCGGCGGAGCGCCGCAGAGGATATGGCAGGCGGAGACCCATCGCCGTGGACCGCTGATGGGGTCTTTGCATCCATTGTTGCGGGGGCCGAGGCCGTATTTGGTGCGGATTTGCGCGGGATGCGTGTGGGGGTTCAAGGGACTGGCAAAGTGGGCGGCGAATTGTGCCGCCGCTTGGCGGATGCTGGGGCGCAATTGGTGATTGCCGATCGTGCGCCGGGGCGGCGCGATCGGTTGGCGGCCATTCTCAAGGCGCGGGTTGTGCCAGCGGAAAATATCATGGCCGAGGAAGTTGATATTTTGGTTCCTTGTGCGCTGGGTGGCGGGCTGACGATGATGGCCGTTGATCAGATGAAGGCGCGGCTGGTGTGCGGCGCGGCGAATAACCCCTTGGCCACCAGAGATGCCGCGCAAGCGATGCACGACAGCGGAATTGTATATGTGCCCGATTATGTCGCCAATGCGGGGGGCGTGATTAGTGTGGCGGGCGAATATTTGGGGGAAACCCAAGCGGATGTTGCGGCACGTGTGGCGCAAATTGGCCCGCGCGTGAGCCGGATTTTGGAGCAAGCAAAGGCTGGCGATATGCTACCAGTGGATGTCGCGGACGCTATGGCAGAACAGGCCATGGCAGAGCAGCGCCGAACCGAGCAAAGCCGCAAAGTGCAGGGGGAGGCGCCAACGGGCGCGAGGCTGCCTCAACGGGAGGCGGCATGATGTCGCCGCCCATTTCCTTTGCCGCCAAGGCCAGCGCGGACCCGCAAGTGATGCTGCGTATTTTGGGCTTATTTGCGCAGCGATATCGCGTGCCCCGCTATGTGTCGGCGGTAAAAGTGGGGGAGGCGTTGCACATCAGCCTTGAGGTGGACGAGTTGAGCGAGGAAGCCGCCGAGATTTTATGTTGGAAAATGCAGCAGATTGTGAGCGTGCGGCAGGCGGAATGGGCCGTCATGACCAATGTAACGCGGCTGCTGGTCGGAGTTGGCGGTGCGGCCTGATTGGATGGGCGCGGCAAAAGCCGTTTGAGTGGGTGGTCGCAGCAAGAATTGGGTTGCTGGCGGGCGTGGGCGTGGGATCTGCGGACACCGCCAAGGGATGGGTGCAAGTTCTGTATTTTGCGACATTTGCAAATGACCGCAATAGGTCCAAGAAAATCACAGTGTAGGCGCGAATGTGATCTGGGAAAATATGATAAATGTTGATCATATAGCGAGGTGCGGGCGCGAAATTCCGATATTGATGATCACTAATGGATGCTTTTGGCTGTGTTTATCCGGAAAATGAAGCCGGATAGGTTTATTGGTTCATCAAGAATAGCGAATATTATTGATACTCGTTGGCGCTTGGGGATGAGGCAGGTGGAGGGGTTTTTGACCAAAATATCCTATTTTCTTGTTATCGGACATGCGAATTATATTGTTATATTTTGATAGGGTGATCGGTTGACTCGCAAAATGAATAGAGTTTAACATTGCTATTAAATGAAGTTTTGGAATTATTTCATTTAATGGGATTGTTGAAAGATTCTCTGTCGATTTTGCATGGGTTTTTCTTCTGAGGCATCAGAGCATTGGTAAAAATGCGCGGCTAGGGAACTATAAGCAGTCCATATGCATTGTCTGCAACATGCAGGTCCTTGTTTGTAGGTGCCTTCCTTAGAGGAAAACGGTAATGGAAGATGAAAATTTGCTGGTGACGCTGACCGCGGATATCGTTGCTGCGCATGTGAGTCATAATAATGTTGCAATGAGTGATATTCCGGTGGTGATCCGTTCCGTCCACGATGCTTTGTCTGCACTGGGCAAAGAGGTCGTCGAAGAAGTGAAGCAGGAACCGGCTGTGTCGATCCGCTCATCGGTGAAGCCGGACCATATTGTTTGTTTAGAGGACGGTAAGAAGCTGACCATGCTGCGCCGTTACTTGATGACCCATTATGGTATGACGCCTGATGAATATCGGACGAAGTGGGGCCTGCCCAAGGATTATCCGATGGTTGCGCCCAATTATGCGGAACGCCGCCGTGCCTTGGCCAAGGAAATTGGCTTGGGTGGGAAGGGCAAGTCCAGCCCTGCGCGCCGCAAGCCCGTTGGACGTCCGCCCCGCGCGAGCTGATCTTCCGCCGCTTGGCCTGATCCTCGTTGGGCGGGCTGCCTAGGGCGTTGGTGCTGCTGGGGCAGGTTGATGCCATATGCTCGTTGCATGGCATGGTACGGCATGGGTGGCACTGGGCCAATGGGGCCAAAGATTGGGATGCATGATAAAGAATAACAGCCGCTGCGCCCATGGCGCAGCGGCTGTTGTTTTCATGATGTTATTGATCCTTGGGTTTCAATGTGACCCAAATGCTGATGGGAGCAGCGAATTTGCCCGGTGCGGGTTTGCCCACGTCAATACGTTCTGCCGTGACCATTTGGCCGTCGGCGAGGGTGAAGCTGGCCCATGGTTTGGGCATTCGGTTGAAGCTCATCTTTTGGAGCGGTTGACCGGTGACGGTGTTCATAATCGTTGCAGTAATAGCCATGGCCGCCGGTTAGCGGGGCGGATGGCCGATTGTCCATCCCTGAACAGAAATCTGTTCGATCTGTTCCGGTAAAAGGGCATAAGGGGTCCTATGCAACAGGATTTTTTTGAATCGCAAGCGATTGAGGCCCGCCTATTGGGCCGTGATGACGTCATGGCCTTGCTGGGGACGCCGCAAGTGCTGCGGGATTGTGATTTGGAAGAGGCGGACTTGTCCGATCTGGACTTGATGGACTGGACCTTTGAACGCTGTAATTTGCGCCGCACCAATTTCGCCTCGTCACGGTTGGAAGGGGCGCGGTTTCTGTCGTGCCGCGCTGCCTTTGCGTCTTGGACACGTTGTGATTTGGGTGGGGCGATATTTCGATTAACCGACTGTAACAATGCTGATTTTCGTCATAGCTATGTCGCCAATTTGCGCTTTGAGGGGTGCAAGTTGACGGGGGCCAATTTAACCGATGGTCGGGGGCTGGGCTGGTCGTTTGAAGAAGTGTTGTTGGTGGGTGCCACGCTGACGGGTCAAAGTTTTCGCAAGGCCAAATTGCTGCGCGTCGATTTTTCGCAGGCGGACCTGAGCAAATGTGATTTTCGCGGGGCGACCTTGGTGGGGTGCAGCCTGCGGGAGGCGCGGTTGGAGCGGGCCTTGTTTGATGGCGCAGATTTGCGCGAGGCTGATTTGGGCGGCGTAGCGGTGGCGGATTTGCGGATATTTCGCGGCGCGACCTTTTCCATGGCGCAGGCGGCGGATTTGCTGGCGGGATGCGGGATTAAGCTCGGGTGATGGCGATGAGGCGGGGGGCTGCGCGATAGCGGCGTGATGGTGATTGTGGAGCTTGTTCGCGTGGTCCCCGGTCACGGATGAAGAGGGTGTATTGCGTTTCGGTGTATTGCGTTTCAGCGCCATCAGGAGCGCCAAGGCTAGCTTTGCGGGCGCGAAAGTTTTGCGCGGGGCGCTGCGCTTTTTCTTGATGTTTGAAGATGGTGACCCCTACGGGAGGGGTAAATGCATCCCTCAGAGCCACCAGATTTCAGTTACTTAGACATGTCTGGTGGCTGGTTTGTATCACAGGACTGTTGCCCATTTCCACTCGTAATATGAATTGCGGCGGGGGACTTCTCGATACAGCTAGGCAAGGGTCCGGAAGACGTCCAGCGTTACAGTGTTCTCAAAAATCGTCATCGTGGCCACCGGCGTCGTAAATAATCTCGTGATGTGAAAAACTGACGCTATTCACGCGGCGAACCAAAACACTGTCAGTCTTGACCGCGAGGGCGGGATCGGGGTCTTCCCATTTCCAATCGTCCCACAATTCCGTCTCGTCGTCGACTAACTCAAAACTCTGGGGGTCGTCGGCTGAAGGCGATCCGCTAACAAGCGCGGCATCGCCAAAGAGAACAATGTTTTTTCCTTCTGGATGTTGGGCTGAAGGGAATATGACCGCATCGACAGTGCACAGCTGACCATCGACCTTCACCTGAAGAACCTTATGAATGAACTCCGAAACTGCTTGCGACGGAATATAATCCAAGATCACGTCATCAGGTAAGATTGGCTTGCTGATCTCAAACACGAAACTCTGCATGAAGCCCCATTGCAGACTGCGAGCCTCATACACGGGTGAAAATCGACTGCGAACCTGAATGGGATTGGCAAAGCGCGTGAGGTCAAGAACCACGACTGGTCTGATCAGTTCAAAAGCAGCCCCAACTATCGTTGCGCCAACCGCTGGCCTAATCTCTGCAATGCAGGTTTCGAGGTCAAATGCGCCGTAAAAAGCAGCAACTCCGGCGGCGTTCATTCGTCCGGCCGACCGGCTACGTTTTGGGGGACTGCCAAGTTTGCTCGCAGGCGACGCAATAATCTTCTCGCGCTCGCTTTGGTTATTGACCTGTCGGGCACGAAATATCGAAATCTGATCGTCAGCCGAAAGTTTGTACACCACCGGCTTGCCAGCGCGATCTTTCTGAAAGTGAATGTCGTGAAAAATCTGCTGAAGCCGGCCGCGAGCAAGGTCACTGAAAAATCGCTGATTGTACGTGATCTCAGATTTGAATTTTTCCCACGCTTCGCTGTGAGGATTATACAGGCTGTCATGACGAACGTAGAGTTGGTCTTCTTGATAAAAGGGCTCATCGCCATCTCTTGGGTCAGCAGGATCGTCTTCGACAAGCTGGTCTATCAAGTCCCGTACGATGTCGTCGGTTTCTGCGCCGGTCAAATCGCAGATGATGTCTTCCAGACTTTCGCCTTCCTGACCCGAATAGGAGTTGCTCTCGCCGAAGTGGTAATATGGTGAAATGACCGCGTCGATGAGCGGGCTGATGGCCTCTATCGGAATGCCACTCCGATTAGGATGGTGATCACATTTCTCGGTTCGAGGATAATTGGGGCGTATTTCTTGCAACCGACGTCGCAAGGACTTGTCCGAGAAGCAGTAGGGACAAAGTGTTGTCATACGGCGGTTCCATAAGGGGCGAGCCAGTCAGACGTCAGACTGACGCCCTCGGTCTCAAGCCACCTCTTCGGCACATCGCAATCTGCCGCTATGCTTTTCAAAAACTTCCAAAATGGTGCATTGTGCGAGCGGTGTCTAAGGTGCGCCAGTTCGTGCAACACAACATATTCCAGCACCTTCCTGGGGGCGAATATGAGGTGCCAGTGGATGAGGATATTACCCTCCGGTCCACATGATCCCCAGCCATGGGCAAGGTCGGTCGTGCGGATCGACCTGGGCACGAGGCCGAACCGCTTGCCATAGTCGGCGGCGATCTCCTGCACGTCGCGCCGGGCACGCTGCTTCAGCCAGAGCTTGAGTTCGCTGGCGACGAGGTGATCGGCATCGTCTCTGGCCCAGTGCGGCAGATCAACGATGAACCCATTGCGATAGGTGATCGCGATGCGCTCAGCGTCAGTGCGGCGTACGGTGAGCGGCATGTTACGGCCCCGATAGGGTATCTTCGATCCGGTGATGAACCGGGGCACGGCGTGGCGGCTGGCGGTGATCCGCTCCATCTCGCGCACGGTATCGAATACCCACTGGCGTTTGCGCTCAAGGAACCCGGCGATGTCGTCGTCATTGTCGCGGGTCAGCGCCAGCACTTCGACATGGCCGGGCGTGATGGTGATGCGGCGCTGCGATGCCGTCGCCGACCGGCGAAGCTCGTAGGGGATTTCCTTCCGGCCTATCTGAAGCGTTGGCATCAGGCCCCGCTCCCATAGGCATGGACGGCGAACTCCTCGACCTTCTCGCGAATGGTCTTGGTCTCGCCAATGGCGTGGTCGGTCAAGATACGTCGGACCTGCTGGCGCAGGGATCGAAGGTATGCCTCCATGTGCGCGAAGGCGGGCTGGGTCACGGCGGCATCGGCATAGATCGCGCCGATGGCGATGGCCGCGTCCTGCAAGGTCGCATGACCGGTATCGGGCACGATAGCTTCGATGACGCGCAGGATCGAGAAGGCATTCTCATCCATGCCCAGTTCGGCGTGTGCGCCCTGTTCGGCCTCGATGTCGCCGGTCAGCCCCTCGAACTCGTGCAGACCATCGGCGGCGGCAAGCTGCCCCTCCTCGAAGCGGCGGATGATCTCCAGCACCCGTTCGGAGAAGCGGCCATATTGCGCCGGGTTCTTGTCCACCAGTTCGCGGGTGGTCCGGCGAAGCTCGGCGGACTTGCGCACGAACGCCTCCTGCAACTCCGGCTCGGCCTTGCCCTCGGTGGCGAAGTCATCGGCGAAGTTCGGATCGGTGATATTGCGCAGGCGGATGGTGGTGGACAGGCCGGTGACGTGGACGTGGGTTTCCAGCATCTCCCTGATCTTGGCGGAATAGCTCTTGTGATCGAGGCTCTCGTCCTTGCTGATCGCCTGTGTCGCCAGCCGCAGGAAGGCGGAGGCCCACTTCACCTCGGCGGTGAAGTCGAGGATCGCGGGATCGGGCGACAGATCAGCATAGACCTTTATGAACGTCCGGGTCAGACGCTGGAGGTCGAACCAGTCATCCTCCTGCCCCCCGGCTGCCAGCTTGGCGGCGGCATAGGCGGCGGACTTCTCGTCCATACCCTCCAGCCCCACGGCGCGCTTCTGGGCGCGGTAACGGGCGTGCGCTTCCTTGAGATCGTTGCGCAGGATGGCGATGTCGCGCATCGCGTTTTCGACATCCTCGGAGCGATAGGACTGCAACGCCTCGTCGAGATGGCTGGTGACGCCGATGTAATCGACGATCCGCCCATTGGGCTTGGCGATCTCGCCGCCGTCCGGCAGCTTGATGGTGCAGGTGCGGTTGGTCCGGGCGATGGCTTGAAGGAGATTGTGCTCCTTCAGCGGCTTGTCGAGATACATTACATGCTCAAGTGGAGCATCGAACCCGGTCAGCAGCTTGTCGCATACGATCAGAAACTGCGGGTCTTGGCCGAACACCTTGAACCGCTTCTTCACGTCCTTCTCGGCGCTATCGTCGAGGTAATGCGCCTCCAACCCGGCGCGCAGCGCGGCAACCTCCGGGTTCTCGCTCGGCTTGTTGTCCTCCTGCGATTTTGAATAGACGCAGGCGATCATGGCGTCGGCCTTGGCCTGTGCTTCGCCTGCTTCCATGCCGCCGCGTTCCAGATCGGCGGCGATCACGGCAGAGAGCGCGGCGCGGTAGAGGATCACCGCTTCCCGATCCACGGCAACGATCTGGGCCTTGAACCCGTCTGGCTGGCAGACGGCCTTGAAATGCTCCCAGATGTCGAGCGCGATCAGGCTGATACGTTGCGGGTGCTTGGCGATCGTGGCGAGGGTCAGGCCTTTGCGTTTCAGTTCCTCGCGCTTGTCATCGGGCAGGTCCACGAACCAGCGGTCGAACAAGATGTCGATCTCGGCCTCGTTGATCGCCCAATCGGCTTTGCGGCCTTCGTAGAGGATCGGCACGGTCGCCCCATCGCGCACGGCGTCGTCGATCCCGTATTTGTCCAGATAGCCTTCGCCCGCCACGCTGAACCGGGCGTAGGTGTCCTTATCGGTCGATTTGATCGGGGTGCCGGTGAAGCCGTAGAAATGGGCATCGGGCAGCGTAGCTTGCAGGAACGCGCCCAAATCCTTTTCCTGCGTGCGGTGGCACTCATCGACCAGCACGATCCAGTTCGCGGAGTTCGGGATCGGCTCCTTCGATCCGGCGAACTTGAAGATGGTGGAGAGCAATATCTGCCCGTTGCCGCCCCGGTTCACCGCCTCACGCAGCGTCGCGACCGATCCGCACTGCGTCGGGTTAGGCAGGCCGCAGGCGACGAAGGTTTTGCTGATCTGGTCGTCGAGGTCGATCCGGTCGGTCAGCACGAGGATATTGGGGTTGGCGAGGCTGGGCGCGTCGAGCGTCAGGTGGGTTTTGAGCTTGAGGGCGAGGAATACCATGGTCAGGCTCTTGCCCGAACCCTGCGTGTGCCAGATCAGACCCTTGCGGTGTTCGCCCGCCGCCACCCGCGCCACCGCCTTGTTGACGGCGCGGAACTGCTGATAGCGGCAGACCTTCTTGATCTTCCGGCCCGTCTCCGGGTCGGTCTCGAATACGATGAAATGGGCGAGCAGGTCCAGCAGGCGGGACGGCTCGCACAGGCACCACAGGTCTTCGGCAAGATCGTCGCCGAACTCGTCGCGGTGCCGGGGCCATGCGTCGGGCCACGGGGCATAGAACTGTGAAGGTGCGCCGGTCGCACCGTAGAGGGTCGCCATGCCATCGGTGACGAGGTTGAACGCATTGGGGTAGAACAGCCGGGGAATGTCCCGCTCATATTGCTTGATCTGCTCGAAGGCTTCTCCGGCGGTCGCGGTGCCCTTCAGCGGGGACTTGGCCTCGATCACCACCAACGGGATACCGTTGACGAACAATACCACGTCCGGGATGCGGGGGCGCTGGGCGGCGACACGGAACTGGCTGGTGACGTGGAAGCTGTTGCGACCGGGGCTTTTGAAGTCGATCAGCGCAATCGGGCTGTCGCGGTTCTCACCCGACAGGCGGCGGGAATAGCCGCCGCGCAGCTTGCGCTGCCACTCCTCGTTGTCGGACAGCGTAGACAGATCATTGTAGATCGCCTCGGCATCCTCCGTGCCGATGCCGTTCAACTCGCGCAGCGCGTCGATCAGCACGGGCTTCAGGATGACGCGGTTTTCCTCGTCCCGCATCGTCAGAGCCTGCGCCGGTGATAGCACCTGCCAGCCCAACGCCGCCAGCGCATCGAGCGCGGGCTTCTCGGCGAGGCGGTATTCGCTCATTCCGTTGTTCCCGTCGATTGGGCCTCGAAGGTTTCGATGAGGAACAGGCACAGGCTGCCTGCTGAACCGACCGCAAGTCGTGCATGGCGAGGAAGCAAACCACGCGAGGAACTTGGCTTGCCGTGACCGGAGCCATACAGGCCCCGCAGTTCATCCATCTGATGCGCGATATTGGCGAGCGAGTTTAAGGTGGCTCTGACGGCATCTACACCACGAGACCGTTCTGGAATATCCTCGGGTGCGAGGTTGAGCACCTTCAGGGCTTCCTTCACAAGTGCGGCGGGACTAGCCTTGCGATCGAAGGTTCGCCCGGACCGTTCGATGATGTCCTTGCAGACGGCTTCGATCAGTTCTTTCGCTGAACCGATTGCGTCGGCGGGGCTTACCTCTGCCTCCCTGTCGATAATGCGAATACGCGACAGGACGTTTTCGTGGTTGAGCCGCTGACCGTGTGCCTTCAAATGCTCAAGGACAGAGGTGGCAGCGGAGCCTGAACGTGCTGCGATATACACTCGGTAGCCGTCGTCGGTGATATCATACCCGTCCAGTTTCAAACATCGTTGAAGCTGCTGGACCTGCCGACTGCGCTCCTCGGGATTGGGAAAATAGTGTGGGCTCAGTATCTGGTTAATAGCTTCCGGCAATTGATCCGATCCACTGAGCTTTCTCCACGCGTCAACTGCGAACTGTCGCTTGCTGCCGAGTACGTGGACGACTTTCTCGTTCAGACCGAATGAGTTGAAGAAGCCGATCAAGCTACTGCTGTTCATGCTAGTGGCAAAAGCAATGTCGCCCAAGCTGGCGATAGCTCCCTGTCCTAGCCTCATGCGGGCACTCGCACGCGACCGGAGAGCAGGTCGGACATGATGGCCTGTTTCACTGTGCTCAATCGAATGTGCTCCTCACCATACATGACCAAGGCGAAGTCCAGATCGGATACCGCATCGGCAATTCCCTGCTGTGTTTCCAAATCGGGGAGCGGCACTGACACTGATAGCAGCGTGTCGGTGTCGAGTTTCTTCGTTCCATGCGTAGCCGTATTCACCACGCGCAAAAGCTGCTGCTCTTGATGCTGTAAGCATAGCTGCACGAACTTCGGCAACGCACGGCCATTTGGCCGAAACGCCTTCATGTCCTGATTGAACGTAGCATCCATGGCTATCGTTGCTGTCGGAATAGCTTTCGCCAATATCATGCCGCGAACCACGATCATCAGGGTTCCCCTCGGGACCAGCTTGCAGCTTCCACCAAGAGCCAGTGGCGTGAGTGTCGAGTGCGTTTGCCTGATTACCGGAGTTTTCATATCCCGTGGACACACCCAAGGAACATCACCGCCCCACTTGGCTTCATCGTCCTTGGACGGAGTGCCACCGCTCTGCCAACTTCCTAATTCACCAAGTTGCACCACTTCCCACGGCGTTTCCTCGAAAGCCGCGTGGAGAATGGCCGCACGCGCACGCGCAACCTGATCGAGCGTGTCCCGGTTCGCCGCAATCGCCTCATCCACCGACCGCAGCACCTCGGCGATCCGCCGCTGCTCGTCGAGGGATGGGAGAAGGATGGGCTGGAGATATGCTTTGTCACGATTGAGACCCGGCACCCCGGTTGCCTCGTTCAACTCATTCAACCGGGCATGATGAAGGGTGGCTGCCAACCAGTCCCAATCGACTGTTTGGCGTGGCTTCACGAAATAGGTTGTGTCGATGGGCCAGAAAGCATCGGACGATACCGTTACCGAGCCTGCCGTTCCTTTTCGGCCAATGATGATACCGCCTTTGGGCACAAGGGCTTCGTCGTGCCAGCCTACCACACCATTCGACCCATAAACTGGCACTGCACCGGGTCGGCGTGACTTGTCAGGCAGCGAACGCCCATATTCGAGGGTGAGGATGTCACCGAGCGTTAGCTGCGCCCATTCGCGTGGCGGACCGGACATCTGCTCAACTTGTAAGGATGGATTACAGGCTGCCAACACCTCACCCGACATAGCCAAGCCTCTTAAGATGCCCGAACATCACGGCTTCCGCATCGTTACGCTTGGCGATCAGGTCTTGCAGCTTGGCGACCTCCGCCGCGACATCGACCGTCTCGGCATCCGCACCGGTCTGCACATAGCGGCTGATGTTGAGGTTATGGCCATTGGCGGCGATCTCCTCGACCGGCACAACGCGGGCCAGCTTCTCGATATCGGCGAAGGCATGGACCGCATCGGCCAGCGTGCGGACATGATCGTGGGTCAGGAAGTTCTGCGCCTTGCCCGGCTGGTAGGTGGCATCGCCGTTGACGATCAGCACCTTGCCCCGCCGCTCGGCAGGCTTGGCCTTGCGGCATACTAGCACGGCGGCAGGGATGCCCGCGCCGTAGAACAGGTTAGGGGCAAGACCCAAGACCGCCTCGATCACATCGACATCCAGCATGGCCTGCCTGATCCGCCCCTCGGCCCCGCCACGGAACAGGACGCCGTGCGGCACGACCACGGCCAGCATCCCGTCGTCCTTCAGGCTGGCGAGCATGTGCTGGACGAACGCCAGATCGCCATAGCCCTTGGGCGGGCAGCCATAGGTATCGCGCCCGAACGGATCGCCGTTCTGCCAGACATCGTAGCCCCACACCTTTTCGCTGAACGGCGGGTTGGCCAGCACCCGGTCATAGGCCCCGATGCCTTCCACGAACTCGCGGGCCTTGGGGTCGTATCGCTTGGGGGACAGGATCGTGTCGCCCTTGGCGATGAAGGCGTCATCGACGTTGTGCAGGAACAGGTTGATCTCGGCGATGCCCCAAGTGGCGAAGTTCTTCTCCTGCCCATGGAGCGACAGGGTGCGTGCATCCTCGCCCCGGTCCTTCAGATACTGCACCGCCTCCAGCAACATGCCGCCAGAACCGCAGGTAGGATCGTAGATCGACATGCCGGGGCGCGGATCGAGTATCTCGACCATAAGGCGGACGATCTGGCGCGGCGTGTAAAACTCGCCGCCCTTCTTGCCCGCGCCTTCCGCGAACATCTTGATGAGGTAGAGATAGGCATCGCCCAGCATATCGGCTGGCACATCGGCATTACGCAGCCGGTGCTTCTCGAAGTGCGACAGCAGTTTTTCCAGCAGAGCGTCGGAGAAGCGATCCTGGTTGGCGAAGTCCACATCGCCGAACACGCCGCGCAGCCGCAGGTTGGCATCTTCAATGGCCGCCAGCGCATTGTTCAACCGCTGACCAATCTGCGTGGCGTGCTGGCGCACAGCGTCCCAGCGGTGCTCCTTCGGGATGTGGAAGCGGTGCTCGTCAGGATCAGCGGCTTCCTCGCGGTCGCCGGTCTCGGCCAGCAGCGTCTCGAACTCCTCGTCCCACACGTCGCACAAGCGTTTGTAGAACAGCAGGCCGAAGATATATTGCTTGTAATCCCCGGCATCTACGGTGCCGCGTAATATGTCTGCCGCGCCCCATAGATGGCGTTCAAGCTCAGCTTGCGTCAGTATTGGCATTAATCCCCCAGAAACGCGGCTCCTCCCTGAGCCGCGAACTTTGTTCACCTGATGATCCGATAGCAGCGCCGACGATTATTGGCGACACAAAGACATGAGAAAATGTATTTGCAATTAATTGCACGATGCCGGAGTGGCTGCACAGCCCGTTTGTAGGCTCTGATAAGTGAAGGTTATCGGAGCTTAGACCTGACCTGTCAGGCTGCATCCTGCAATCGACGCACGGGCGGCTGCTTGTGCTGCTGAGCGCACCAGAGATCGTAATTCGCCTGCATGGCAAGCCACGCCCTAGCAGTGCTTGCGCCTGCCTGCTCAAGCCGCACGGCCAGATCGGGGCTGATCGCGGCCTTGCCGTTCAGCACACGCGACAGGGCAACCCGCGACATAGCGAGGCGGTTAGCGGCTTCGGTGACGGACAGGCCCAGTTCCGCAATGACCTCATCGCGGAGCAGTTCGCCGGGGTGGGGAGGATTGTGCATCATCGTCATTGCCTCAATGGTAATCCTGATAATCGACAAGCTCGGCATCGGTGCCGACAAAGCGGAAGGTGACACGCCAGTTGCCGTTGACCCAAATCGACCAATGCCCTTTCAGGTCGCCCTTCAGCGGGTGCAGCTTGAAGGACGGCAGGTTCATGTCCTCCGGCCCTGCCGCGACATCGAGCAGGCCAAGGATGTTGCGGAGCTTCTTCACATGGGAAGCCTGAACGCCCTTTGTCGTGCCAGTGCGATAAAAGGCTTCAAGTCCCTTGTGCCGAAATCCGATTATCATGACGCACTGTATCGTGTTGCGTTACAAGATGCAAACGTCGACTGCGTGACACGCTGTCATCGCAGACGCCCAGATAATCACTCTGCTTCCGCGAAGCGATGCAGGGTCACAAGTTCGCCCAGCTTTCCGACCTTCAGGAAGATCGGATCAGGCATTGCCTCAAAGACGGAGGCAGTCGGTCCCGTCTGGATTGTCAGCCCGACATTCTCGACGTTCATGGTTCCCCTAGCTCCGACCGCGATCCGATACTCATCCTGCTATGCAAAATCTTCTGGCTTGATGAGGACGAGCCTCTCGGGGAGCGCCCAGTCATCCATGCGTTCCAGCACCGCGAACAGGTCGTCGCGTTGCAGCGCCTGCGCCTCGCGCTGGGCCATACCCTTCGTCCGCCTGATCCCGCTCATCGTCGCCTTCACAATTTCGGTCTTGCACGGATCATCATACCCAAGGGCGCGATGTGCCTTTGCGATGGCTGCCAGCCGGCGCTGGATCGTGGCGACGGCATGGGTTTCGGCCAGATCGGCCAGATATTCTGCCAGGGCGCGCGGTGGACAGGGGATGTCCCTGCCAGATGCCCGAAAATGAGCCAGATCAGCCGCGTAGCCGCGCTGGGTGCCTGTCGATAAGGAAGAGGATAGTAAGCGGTGAACCGGCTCTGAAAACGGCTCTACGGGTTGAGGGTGCCAGCCCATGGGAGTGATAGGTTTGCAATTAATTGCATAAATCTCGTCACTCTCATTTTCGACAATTATTGGTTTTTGCATATCTCAATTCGTCCCGTGATTTCAAAAGGCTATTCCAAAGTCGCCATGCACAAAATGGGGAGCTAACGATTTCGGATTTCAGCCGAATTTGCGCTCCTGCCGGACATAGGCTTCCGCTAGCCGCTCGTTGTGATCCGTGAGCAGATCGGCGGTCAGCTTGTGCAGGGTCATCAGGCGGGCTTCGGCCTCTTCGTGGCTCTCCAGCGTGCCGTCGTGGCGAATGTGCGCGACCCGGACATCGGGCAGGTTGTGGAGGTGACGGGCGATCAGCGAGAAGCGATGACATTGCAGTGCGTCGCGCTCTGCACACAGGATGGCGGGCGTGCATCGGGCAGCGATCCCCAGAACGGTCTCGATCGCGGTGGCGAAGGCGGCGGTGCCGCGTCGCGTCGAATAATCGGTTGGGCCGTTCGTGGGTATCCCGCCCAGAGCATGGCCCAGGTGGACGTAGCTCACGCCAACCCTGTTCAGCCGCACCCGCAATTCAGGTTTGAAGAAGTGTCGCCAGCGCGATCGGGGCGATGACCGCACGTCGATAATACAACCGACGTTGAACTGGTCGAGAGCGCAATAGAACTCGTCCCAGCCGATGGAGGAATGACCCAAGGTTAGAACATTAATCATCTTGATCCTTTCTGAACAAGGATCATCTTATGGCTATATCTATAAATAAGATAACATTATCAATTACTTAATGTATTTTTCAGCAGCCGAGCCGCTGCTGCATCTGGCCTCGCTCGCGTCCCTGCTGCGCTCGATACCTTCCTATCTTCGATGAGCTTCGCTATTACCGGCTCGCTCTCCGTGAAAGCCGGGGAGCGGGGCGTGGAAACCCCAATCGCTAGACCTCGGTCGCCGATTTCGGAGGCCGGGTGGCATGCGCGCATGTCCAGCCGGTTCTGCCGGTAAAGGCGCATGCGCCTGTTCTAGCGATCAGGTTTCCAACATCCGGCTTCGGCCGTCGCCCCACAGGAAGACCGGGGCGACGGAGGGGCAGGATCAGTACGACATCACAGCAGTCCGGGGAACCGGCGTTCGGGATCGGCGACGTGATCGCCAAGGTTTCGCAGGTCGCATTCGGGAAGCCGTTAGTCACGAATGTTCTGCGGGGGCACGTGGCCGAGGCGATCATCGCTCTTGCCCTGGAGCCAGAATGGAGTTGGTGCAGCGCCGATTACGCCGGATGGGACTTCGAGCGGCCTGACGGCCTCCGGCTGGAGGTCAAACAATCAGCAGCGATGCAATCGTGGTCCACCGTCAAGCCGAGCAAGCCCATCTTCGATGTCGCGATGCGCACGGGCCACTGGCAGGGTGGAACCGAGTGGATCGCCCAAGTGGGGCGTCCAGCCCATATCTACATATTCGCGCATCATGGCATTTATGCCGACCACGCCGATCATCGCGACCCGTGGCAGTGGCAGTTCTATGTCGTCGCCACCCGCGACCTGCCGGACGTGAAGCAAGCAGCCCTGAGCACGATCAGCAGATTTAGCAGGCCGGTGCCGATCACGGACCTGGCAGACAAGGTGCGCGCCACCGCGTCGCAAATTACAAATGAGGGAGGGGTATGAAAACCATTCGGAATGACGTGATCGGCAAAAACACGTTGCGGCTCGTCGATACCGGCAAAGGCTTTGTCGGTCTGGTAATCTCGGGCGGCAAGCAGTTGAGCCGGATCGACGGTGACGATCCCGTCCAGCTCTGGACGGACCTGCGCGCCGCCGCAGGGCGAACCAGCGATGCCTATTTCGGTTTCGACGGTGCGCGATCCCGATTTCGGCAGTTCTTCCCGGACGGTTTCCGCTCTCCGGCCTTCGAGGAAGCTGAACGCAATTACAAGCTGAAGGCCAAGGCCAAGCTCGATGACACTGCGCCGCTGGAGCGAGCGTTGACCGGCAGCGACCTGGGGGAAGCTGTTCTGTCCGTCTATCGCGGCACAAACCTGCTATCGCCCTTCGAGAAGACCCGTCTGGAGCCGCTGCTGCGAGGCCCCGATGCGGACGTCTTCGTTCAGGCCGCAGCGCGCTTTACAATCGGGGAGATCGACGCCGCTCTGGCAACCATGGCCGGACTGCTGGGCAAGCATGACGTCGCGAAGTGGACGGCGGTGACATATCTGCCATTCTTGTGGCGGCCCGAGGATCACATGTTCCTGAAGCCGATGGTGACGCAGGAGTTTGCCGAGCGGGTGGGCCATCCCTTCGTGCATGATTACAGCCCGGCACTTGATCCTGCCGTATATGCCAGCCTCCGTGATCTCATGGCGCAGACAGCGCGGGAGGTGGCTGATCTGGACCCACGCGACAATATCGACCTGCAAAGCCTCGTCTGGATCGTCGCCGAATACAAGGAGGGCGATGTCCCGATCCCGGCACAGGCAGGATAAGGCACCTGGTCCACGATCAGTCTGTCCCCGTACTCGGCTTTGGTGCAGGGGCTGAGCCTGTCAAGCTCTCGGAGATCAATCTCATGAGCGCCGCCTCCTTCTTCAGAAGCCCCCTGGAATGTGGCTCGGCTCCCTTGGCGCGCAGAGCCTGTTCGAGCAGCACATATTGCTCCTTGTTGAAGTGCAGGACGACAGTACGACCTTCGGGGTCGAACCCGCCTTCGCGAATGTGCATCTTTAGCTCATGCGCGGTGCAGCCCTCCGCCACGTCGAGCAGTTCGTCGATCGTTTCGGTTTTGCCATATGCCGCGAGAAGCGAGAGCTTGGTCCAGCCCAGGCGCTGCGCCCGTTCGGCGGAAATATCCATGTCGCTGAGCGCCTCGTCGATCTGAGCCAAATGATACGCTTTGCGCAGGCCGATCTTCAGTTGTCTCGCGGCCGATCGAAACTCGTCGGGATTGTCATCTCGGACGTTTCGCAAGAAGCGGGCTGTTTCGAGGAGGCGTGACCTGCTCTGGTCGATGAGGTCCTGAGGCACCTCGGCTGCGGTCTTGTTGATCCCTTCCATCTGTGAAACCTTTGTCGTGATTGGGACCAGATGACTATGTGAAAGACGCAGCCAGGCAAGGGGATATGGTCAGCGGGGCGAACGGATATCGCACCTTGACGATCGAGCTGAGTGTCGTCGTGAGCCGGAGCGTCGCACTTTTCCTCGACCGCGTTGATACGCCCGAACCTATCGTCCCGGTCCTAACGGATAGCAGATTGCAATTAATTGCAATCTGCACAGGCAACGATCCTCCGTTCACCGAGAGCGTCACGAGACCGAGAAAGGAGGCCCTGCCCAATAATACCCAAATGGATACGTTTGGGGCTTGGGTAATCTATTCCCTCTCGGGAGAGGGTGTCCGAACAGGGTTCGGAGGACATGCGTAGCGGGAGCGTCAGCGACCGCCTCCGCCCTATTATCGTAAGATAATAGGAAACATTTCTCTTAATACCGTTCTCTACAATACCGAAGGTATTTAACCGTGCCCGTTCGGGCTGTTTTAATAATCGTTGCCAGAACTGCATTTCACAGCTTCCGCGTCAAGTCGAAGACCGACCGCCTCACATCTTCGCGTAAGCGTTCGCGGGCTGCTTTTCGTGACCGGGACCGACGCCGTTGAGCGCCGCATGGAACATGTCCCAGGGCATGGCAGCCGACCCAGAGACGTGCTCCTGCAAGGCGATCTCATCCACGCTGATCCACAGCATCTTAGCGGGACCATGCCCCATCGCCCGGATCATGAGGAACTCGCCGCAGTATTGCTTGAGCCTCGGCAGGGCGCGCTTCGCCATCTCGGCTGGTGACAGCCCCGATGCGACAGCCCACCCATCCCTGCTGTGTGCCAGCCACTGATCGCAGGGCCAGCCAGGAAGTTTCCGTTGCAGCTTATAGTCGCGATTACGCCAGACATACAGGATGTGATGGAGAAGGATGCCAGCGGCCATGTCAGTGCCCGCCAGCTTCCGACACATTGCAAGCAGGTTGGGACGCTCCCATAGCGCATTGGCCTGTGCCGCCTTCTCGGCAGATTTTGCGAACGCCTCGGCCTTCTTGTCGGGCACCTTCGCGCCCTTCGCCTTCGTCTTGCCCTTGGCCATCTCAGCCGCGAGTGCGGCCTTGGCCTTTGCCTCGGGCAGGAATGGGTTCATCTTGGACATCGGTTTGCTCCTATCGAGTTGCATCGAAGGAGAGCCGGACGTAGAAATGCTGGTGTCGATCAGCGTCGTCTCGGCGCTCCTGAAAGCCCTCGCCCGGCAAGGCGGGGGTTTTCTCTTTTCAGTGCTGATACCAATGCAGGTACAACGGATTACAGCGGGATCGGATAAATCTTCGTTACCGACGAAGTCAGCAATCGGCTAACCGGCAGGCGGCGCGGGTAGCGTCACACCCACGGCCTTCACCTTCGCCATGCCCTCGACGAGTTGGAACAAGGAGTAGCCGTTGCCGTAATCGTCGGCGACGTCCTCGCCGCTGTGACCCATAATCTGGCGCGTCACACCTTCGGGCAGGCCGCAGTGGCGAGCCATGTCCTTGAACGTGTGGCGGAAGCTATGGAATACGATCCGCTTGTCGGTGATGCCGATGGTGCTGCGCATGTAGCCCGACCACCATTCGCCCCATTTGTTGCCCAGCCGTCCATAGGCTCCGGGCTTCAGCAGGTGGAACAGGCGAACATGTCCAGCGTCCTGCTGAGCCTTCACGAACGTGATGAAGCCCAGCGTCTCCAGCACGGGATGCACGGGCACAAGGCGTTCGCTGTCCACGGTCTTGACCGTGGTGCCATGCTCGCCGTCAACTTCAAAAATCTTGATGAACCAGCCATGCCGTGTCTGGCCATCACCATCGACATAGCTGTGCCGAGCCACGTCCTCGGCGCGAAGCTGGGCCATTTCCTCTAGGCGTGCGCCGCTGAACAGTGCGAGCAAAGGCAGCCAATAGGCGGCTTCCCCGCGTCCACGCAGAGGCCGTTCGCCATCCGCATGAACGGGACCGGCGAAGATCGCGTTGAGGTCGTCGGGACCGAAGGGCTGGCGCTTATCCTTGGATTTCTTCGGCACCTTGATCGTGATGCCCTTGGCAGGGTTTGCGGCGAGGTGGCCGTTCTCGGCGGCCCAGCCCAGCACGGTGCTGAGGCGAGCCAGCCGGGTCTTGATGTTAGCGGGGCTCTGGCCATCCGCGATCATCGACGCCTTGTAGGTCAACACGTCCGCTCGCGTCATCGCTCCCACTCCCTTAATGCCGGTATGGGCGACGAACTTACGAGCTTCGCTCCGGTGACTGTCTATCGACTTCTGCGAAGGTTTGCGCTCGGCCGCCCACCCGTCCACAATGTCAGTGTCGAGCGCGGCCACGCTCGCGGGGGTGGCGGTCTGCGCGGCAGGATCAAATGCGGCGTCGTGGAACGCGCTGCCGTTCGTGTTCGTAAGTCGCCCTATGTGACGCCGGGTGACTTCCACCAGGCCCCGTCGCACGACTTCGGCGAATTGAGCGACCAGCGCGTCGTCGGTGAGGTCCGCGCCGTTGGCGTGGGCGATGCGGTCGGTCGCCCGCGACACAAGTTCGTCTTGCCGAGGGTCGCCGGGGTCGGTCAGGATGCCGAGCTGGATTTCAGCGTCCTGCACCATGTCGGCCAGCTTCTGTTTGTCGACGGGTGGCGCTAGCGCCAACCGTTCGGACGCCTTGCGGTCCATCTCCTCGACAGTCTCCCGGACATAGCCGGTGAGGGCGTCTAGCGACACGCCAACGCGACCACTGCCGGGCTTGATGCCTTTTTCCGCATCGCGGAACATCGCATCGGCGCGAGCGTCCTCCAGGGTGCGGCGACGGCGGGCTTCCTTGGGACTGTCAGTGCCCAGCGCAAGCCGAATGAATTTCTTGCCGACTGTATCGACAAGGTGGAGCGGCACGCGCCGGTGATAGTGGTAGGTGTCGCCGCGCTTCAGCAGCCGTTGCATGTCAGCCATCTTTTCCATGCCTCTTTGTATCACAGAATTGTGACCAGTGGGCACGTCTAAATGTCTGAAATCCGCTGTTCTTGCCCATTTCTGAGACATTCGGCGGATTATGGTGACCCCTACGGGACTCGAACCCGTGTTTTCGCCGTGAAAGGGCGACGTCCTAGACCGCTAGACGAAGGGGCCATCTGTTTGCTGCGCCATAATATATGGAGAAGCTTGGGATTCTCATCCCGACGCATCAGAAAATGCGTGCCGTGGTGACCCCTACGGGACTCGAACCCGTGTTTTCGCCGTGAAAGGGCGACGTCCTAGACCGCTAGACGAAGGGGCCGTCTGTTCGGTGAAGCGGGCCTCTAAACAGCCTTGGGCATATGGTCAAGTAGAGGATTGAGGAAAGTGGCATTTTTTTTGAAAAATAACATTAATCTGCCCATGCCGCATCCTCGAGATGGAGTTCGGCGGTGGGGCGATTTCCCCAATCGTCGCGCTTGGCGCGGCCCGCCAGCCACAAGCGGCGATTCCCGCGTGTGGAGAGTAGGATTTGGCCCATTTCCGTTTCGGCGGCGCGAAAGGCGATGGCTTTGAAGCGCGCACCATCTTCGCCGGAGACGATGAGGCGGAGATGATCGGTGCCGACGATGCCCGATTCGACAATGCGGACAGGGCCGGTGATGACACGCGGGGCGGGCCAGCCCGCGCCATAAGGGCCAGCGCTTTCGATGGCGTCGCACCATGTCGGGCTGATGCCGCGCGGAGCGAGGACGGCGTCGATTAACAATGCGCGGCCTTGGTTGGCGCGTTCGACATCACCGGCCAAGCGCTCGTTAAAAAAGGCACCCAAGGCGTCGATCTTGTCGGCTTGCACCGTCAATCCCGCCGCCATGGCGTGACCGCCGCCTGCCACCAGCAAACCCATTTCCTTGGCCGCCAAAATGGCCGCCCCCAAATCGACCCCGTTAATCGAGCGGCCAGAGCCTTTGCCGATGCCGTCTTCGTCCACCGCGATGACGATGGCGGGGCGTTTTAATTTTTCTTTGAGGCGGCCTGCGACGATGCCGATGACGCCGGGGTGCCAGCCTTGGCCGGACACCAGCGCCACGGGGGCGTTGGCGGTGGCGGCGCTGGCGGTCATCGCTTCGTCGAGGACGCCCGCTTCGATGGCGCGCCGTTCTTCGTTGAGGCGGTTGAGTTCTTGGGAAATTTCGGCCGCTTCATCGGGGTCGTTGGTGGTGAGCAGACGCACGCCAAGGTCGGATTTTCCGACACGTCCGCCCGCATTGATGCGTGGGCCCAATGCAAAGCCCATGTCGCTGGCGGTCGGCGGCTTGGTGAGGCGGGCAGCGTCCATCAGGGCGGACAGGCCGATATTGCCGCGCCGTGCCATGATTTTCAGCCCTTGGGTGACCAGCGCGCGGTTAAAGCCCGTGAGGCGGGCGACATCGGCGACCGTGCCCAAGGCGACGAGGTCGAGCAGGTCCATTAAGACGGGTTCGGGGCGGTTGGCGAAATGGCCGCGCCCGCGAAGCGTCCGCAAAATTGCCGCGCCCAAGAGGAAGGCCACGCCGACAGCCGCCAAATTGCCGTGGGAGGCGGCCTCGGCATCTTCGTCGAGGCGGTTGGGGTTGACCACCGCAAAGGCGGCGGGCAGCGTTGTGGCGCATTGATGATGGTCGACAATGATCACCTCGATGCCCGCCGCATTGGCTTGGTCGATGGCGTCAAAGGCTTGGGCCCCGCAATCGACGGTGACGATCAGGCGCGATCCCGCTTCGCCAATTTTGACCAAGGCGGGGCCGGAGGGGCCATAGCCTTCCATCAAACGGTCAGGGATATAGGCAGAAGCTGGAACATCAAGGCTGCGCAGCAGGCGCACGAGCAGAGCGGCGGAGGTCGCACCATCGACGTCATAATCGCCGAAAATGGTGATGGCTTCGCCCGCTTCGATGGCGTTTGCGATGCGTTCGGCGGCGCTGTCCATGTCGCGGAAGATAGAGGGGTTGGGCATGAAGCTGCGCAGGGCGGGAGCGCGTTGGCGATCAAGATCGTCGCGGGCGACGCCGCGGGCCAGCAGCAATTGGGTGATCAGATCATCGGGGGCCAGATTTTCGGATGCCATATCGGCGCTGCTGCGCCGCCAATTCCATGCTTGACCCGACAGGCTGTGGGTGATGCCCAGCACATTTTCATTCATAAACTTGGGTCCTGATTCAAAATCTTGGCGCGCAGGGCCATGGCATGGCTGCGCGATATGGCAGGGATGATGTCATCAGCATAGCGGCTGGAGCCGGGAATACCGAGTGCCAAAGTGGCAAGGCCCCAGTAGCGGCTGAGGCTGGTGTCGGAAATCGTGATGCTTTGGACAGAGGCAAAGGGAATGATGGTGATGGACGGCGCGAATAGCCCGCGCCGAATGAGCAGCCAAGACCCTGTGACGCCATGCTGCCGCCGCTGGGCGGATAGGACGGCGAGGATAGCGATGGCCAAGCCTGTCGCGAGGAGCGCCGCGCCATAAGGCGTGTGCGCCGGAAACAGCGCCGCGCCCGCCAGCATCAGCAGTAGCGCGAAGGCGCAGGCGGGCAGGGCCGAGGCGATATGGCTGCGCTGCCATATAACATCCGGCCAAGGCGGGCAGAGGTGGATGTGGCCCAGCACATGATCGACGGTGTCGGAGCGGGCGAAGGGGAGAGCTTGATGGCCGCCGCCATCGGCTGTGCCGCCGATATCCTGCGCAAGGCTGCGCAAATGCAATTCGTGCCAGCCGAGCTGATGTTTTAGCCATGAGGCGCGGATGGTGGCGCTTTGGATGCGGTCAATGGTGATCACGACATCGGTGCGGGTGGTGAGGCCGCGTGTGCGGCGGAGCGCCCGTTCGTCGCTGGTCAGGCGGTAATCCCAATCGCGAAAAATGGTGGAAAGGGTGCCAGTGAGCAGCATCAGCAACCCCAAGATGAGGGCGAGCCATAAAGCGATGGTGATGGGGGCCATGCGCAGCCAATCGCCAAAGCCTGCGTCGGCCGTGAGGCGCGCCCATGTGCGGGGGTCGGAAATATCATAGCCAAAGGGCTGGATACGCTCTGCTGCGCCCAGCAGGGCGGCCAGAGCCGCGAGGAGGCCCAAGGATGGGCTGAGCAGGCCGGATAGCATCAAATGGTGACGGGATAGGGTGTAGAGGCTGTGCGGGGCGTCTGGGGTGTCTGTGGGGGCGGTGGACGCGGCGCTGTGTTGGGTGTCGGTATGGGTTTCGGTTGGGGTGGCGGCGCGATGTTGGTGTAGCGCGGCGCGCAGGGCCATGGCTTTGGGCATGGTGATGGCGTTGAGGCCGAGATCATCTTCGCCGCCGCCTGCGCCCGTTTCGACGCTGAGCTTGGCGACGCCGAACATGCGGGAGATGATATTTTGTTCGATGCTAATGTCTTGAATCTGGTCAAAACCGATGTGGCGTTGGTGGCGGGACAATAAGCCGTGGCGGGCGAACAGGGCGTCCGGCTGAACCGCATAAAGGGTGGTGGCCCAGCGCAAGAGGACGCGAAGGATGTGCAGCAGCGCGTAAGCGGCGATGGCCCATGGGATGTAACGGGCATGGCCGCTGAGGCCCAGCGCCGCGATGGCGGGGATAAGCTGGGTGAGGTTCTTCACCAGATCGAACAGGCCGAACAATAGCGCGCTGATATGTTGACGCTGCCAGAGAAGGGGCGGCGCGGGGGTGGGGAGCGGGCTAATTGAAGTCATGCTGGCTGGGGCCATTCCAGACCGGACTGGATGCGGCGGTGGATGGCGGCGCGCATCACATCGGCGTCTTGGGCGCTGAGGCCCGGAAGGGTGACGGCTTGGTTCATCATGCCAGAGGTGTTGATGGTCAGGCTGGCGAGGCCGAGGAAGCGTTCGAGGGGGCCTTGGCGCACATCGATATGCTGAACCCGCGCGAGGGGAATCAGCGTGTCGACGCGGAACAAATAGCCGCGCGTGATGCGCAGATGGTCCGGCCCCATATGATAAGCGATATGGACGAGGCGGCGGTTGGGCAGGTGCCAGACGAGCAAGATTTTGGCGGCGAGCGCGATGCCGGTCAGGGTGAACATGGGGAGCAGGGGATGCAGAATGTGGCGGGGCAGCAAGGCATATTCCGCCACCCCGCATAGCAGCACCAAGAGGAACAGCGGGATCGCCATTTGGGTGCGCAAGACCCAGATATAGCGCGGTTCGATGGGGGTGAGCGGAGCGGAATCGGCGGGGGTGTCCGCGTTTATGGTGCCTGCGACTGTGGTGCTGATGTCGGGGGATGAGGTGGGATCAAGGATCATCCCCCGACTATAGCGTTGTGGCGGCGTAGGGCCACCACCCTATGGCAAGACGATGTTGAACGGCGCGGATTGGGCGGGATGCAGTGCAAACCATGACAAAAAGGCCGCACGTTCGCCCGAAATGCTGATCGCCCCCGAAGCGATAAGGTCGGGGAATTTGGCCTGACCCAGCATGATATCATCAAGCACCGCACGGTTGAGGGTGATGGTCGTGGTGGGGGCGGCGTCGCTGTGGCCATAGCGCGGGAATTCGACACCGTCGGCCACCGTGACGGCGATATGTTCACCTGTGTCGGGCAGGTTGAATTGGAAGGTTCCGCGCAATTTCGCGCCATTGACCGTATCAAAACGGGTGGCAAGCGAGTCGAAGAACATGGCGGTGGGAACGGCGGCGATGAAGCTGCGGCTTTGGCCGTTGGCGCTGCCGCTGATGGCCGGTTGTTGGCGGCGCAATGTGGCCGCGCCGGACAGATAATAGTTCCGCCATGCGCCGGATTCCGCCTGATAACCCAATTGATCATAGGCCGAGGCCAGCGCGTTGCGGGCGGCTTGGTTATCCGGCTGGGCAAAGGTGAGTTTGTTCAGCAGTTCCGCCGCCCAGCGGTAATCGCCTGCATCGAGCGCGGCTTGGCCCGCCGCCAGCAATTTGTCGGGGCCGCCCGCCAAGGCGACATATTTGGGCGCGCTGGATTCGGGGGGAAGGGGATTGAAATTGGCGGGATTGCCGTCCCACCAGCCGAAATAGCGTTGATAAACGGCCTTCATATCATGGTTGAGGGTACCATAATAATCGCGGGTGGAAAATTCGCGGGCTTGCATAGGCCCTTCGGGGGTTTGATCGGCCAGTTCGTGCAAGGTTGCGCCCCGATTGGCGTGATACAGCGTGCGATCATGGACATAGCGATAGGCGTTGCGTTGGTCGGTCAGCCACTGGGAAATTTCGGACTGGCCCCACGTTGGCCAGTGATGGGACGCCATCGCCACTTCGGCCTTGCCGCCCCATTTCATCAGGGTCGCGTCGATGACTTTGGACCAATGCAGCGCATCGCGCACCAGCGCCCCGCGCAGGGTCAGGACATTGTGCAAGGTGCGGGTGACGACTTCGGTGGTGTGCAGGGCTTTATAGGCCGGAATATAAAAAACAAATTCCGATGGGGCTTCGGTGCCGGCGGCGTCGAGAAAGTCAAAGTCCAAACCGTCGATACGGAGGGTTTCGCCATTGGGTTTGACGGTTTCGGTGGGTTCCATATAGCCGATGGTGCCGGCGGATATTTTGGGGCCAAGGCCGGTGTCGACTTGGCCGGTGACACCGGGGGCGAGGGCGGCGCCAAACATATAGATGGCGCGGCGGCCCATCGCCGGACCGGCGAGGACATTTTCCGATGTTGCCTCGGCAGAAAAGCCGTGGGGGGCGATGATACGGATTTTTTGTTGCTGCACCTGCGCTGGCGTGACGATGCCGCCGACGCCGCCGAAATGATCGGAGTGGCTGTGGCTGAAGATGATGGCGCTGATCGGGCGGGAGCCGATTTTGGAGCCGACATGATCTTGGAATAATTTCCAACTGGCGGCGGCGGCTTCTTCGGTGGTCAGCGGGTCGACGATAATCCAGCCAGTTTCGCCTTTGATGATCGTCATCACCGAAATATCATAACCGCGTATTTGCCAGATTTTTCCTGGCACAACTTCGAACAGGCCGTGAACGGCGTTGAGGCGGGCTTGACGCCATAAAGATGGGTTGACGGTGTCGGGGGCTTGGGGCTGGTTGAGAAAGGCATAAGGGCGGCGATCCCAGACGGTGCGGCCTTTGGGGTCGATGATCAGAGCGTCAGGGATTTCGGCGATCTTTCCGCGACTGGCGGCGATGAAATCGCGGTCATCATCCAGTGGCAGACGCTGGGCCAATTGGGCGTTAAGGGCTTTGGTGGCTGGGCTGGCCCGATCTTGTGCAAAGGCGTCCTGCGCGCTGGCGGCGGCTAGGACAGCGGTGGTCGATAGGCTGAGTGCCATCACGGCGGCGATGGTGGTGCGCATATTTCTCTCCCCTTTAGTTGCCAGAGAGATTGCGCCTTGGGGTGGGGCTTGGCAAGTTGTGACAATGAACAGTGTTGAACCCAGCGTGTTGATCATTTGGCACAGCCGCACGGGCGCGAGCGCTGCGCTGGCGCAGGCGGCGGCAGAAGGCGCGGGCGGCGCGGCCATGCTGCGCGCCGCCGATCGCGTGCAGGCGGCGGAGATGTTGGCGGCGGCGGCTTATATTTTTGTGGGACCGGAGAATTTGGGCGCTTTGTCGGGCGCCATGAAAGAGATGCTCGACAGGCTTTATTATCCCTGTTTGGGCCAGATAGAGGGCCGCGCTTATTCTAGCATCATGGCGGCTGGGTCGGATGGAACCGGAGCGGTGCGGCAACTGGACCGCATATTGACGGGCTGGCGGCTGCGCCGTGTGGTGGAGCCCATGATCGTGAATCTGGCGGCGCAGACGCCCGAGCAGATTTTGGCGGATAAGAGCGTGCCAGCGGATCGTTTAGCCGAGGCGTTGGAAATGGGGGCCGCTATGGCGGAGGCGGTGCGGCAGGGGATATTTTGACGCTTCACGAGCTGGAATAAAAAACGCCGCGCGTGCCATTCACGCGCGGCGTTTTTTAAATGATTTTCGGCAATTAGATGCGGTGTTCGCCCTTGACCCAGCGCACGGTGCCCGACGAGGCGCGCATCACCACGCTTTCGGTGGTCAGCGTGCCGCCACGGCGGGTTTTGACGCCGCGCAGCAAGCTGCCGTCGGTCACGCCGGTTGCGGCGAAGATCACGTCGCCCTTGGCGAGGTCTTCAAGGTCATAGACGCGGTTCAAATCTTCGATGCCCCATTTATAGGCGCGTTGGCGTTCGTCGTCGTTGCGGAACAACAAGCGGCCCTTGAACTGGCCACCCACGCAGCGCAGCGCGGCTGCGGCCAAAACGCCTTCGGGTGCGCCGCCGCTGCCCATATAAATGTCGACATTCGTGTCGGGATTGGTGGTGGCAATGACACCCGCTACGTCGCCGTCGGGAATCAAGGCAACGCCGCAGCCAAGGGCGCGCAATTCGCTGATAATCGCTTCGTGGCGGGGACGGTCGAGGACGCAGACGATGATGTCTTGTGGGCTAACGCCCTTTTCACGGGCGACGGCTTCGACATTTTCGCGGACTGTATTGTCAAAATTGACGATGTTCGGCGAATAGCCGGGGCCGACGGCGATTTTGTCCATATAAACGTCCGGCGCGTTTAAGAGGCAGCCTTCTTCGGCGATGGCGAGAACGGCCAGCGCGTTGGGGCCAGCCTTGGCCGTGATCGTCGTGCCTTCGAGTGGATCGAGCGCGATGTCGATTTTCGGGCCTTTTCCGGGGGCGCTGCCGACCTTTTCACCAATATAGAGCATAGGCGCTTCGTCGCGTTCGCCTTCGCCGATGACGACGGTGCCGTCCATATATAAGGTATTGAAAGCGGTGCGCATCGCTTCAACGGCTGCGGCGTCGGCGGCTTTTTCATCGCCGCGACCGATCAGCTTGGCTGCGGCAATGGCCGCCGCCTCGGTTACGCGCACCATTTCCAGCACGAGCACGCGGTCGAGATTACTGCTGCTGTCGGTCATCCGATTGTCTCCATTCGTCATTCAAGCATTTGGTGGCCATTTCGGCCCAAGGGCTGTGTCAGCCGTCTGCCGCGCCATAGGTATGCAATGCGATTTTGTCGACCATTGTTGCGCCATGAATATGGTTTATCGCGGCCCATATGGTTGATCATTTGGACGGAGGCCGATTTTATTTCCGTTGGTTGGCGGGGTGAGGCCTTTTGACAGGAAGGCGCGGCGCGCCAAGCAAAAGAGGCGCTGATCCGAGTCGGATAGCGCCTCTTTTTGCGCCGCTGGGAAGGCGGCGGCCAGAGAAGGACGGGATTAGAGATCCAAAATGGGCATCAAAATGGTGGGTGCCATGGTGAAGTCCGACCGGTTCAACGCGTCCAACGCCTGTTCAATATGGCTGGCGGGCCCTTCGTGGGTGACCAGCACAATGACGACCCCTTGGTCCGAACCATTGCCGCGTTGAATGAAGCTTTCGATGGAAACACCGGCGTCGCGCATGGCGGTGGCGATTTCGGCCAACACCCCGATACGGTCTTGGACGACCAAGCGGACATAATGTTTGCCAACACGGGCACCGGCATCGGCGATAGGCGCTTGGTCCAAGGCGTTAACCGGCATGGCGAAAGCGGGGCCATATTCGTCGCGGGCAATGTCGATGATGTCGGCGACAATCGCCGATGCGGTGGGGCCTTCGCCCGCGCCCGCGCCTTCGAAGAACAGGCGGCCAACGAAATTGCCTTCGGCTACCACCGCGTTGAGCGCGCCCGGGACATAGGCCAGCGGGTGATCGGCGGGGACCAAGCAAGGCTGGACCCGTTGATAAAGAGCACCGCTGGCGTCGCGATCGGCCATGCCGAGCAGGCGGACACGGTGGCCCAAAGCTTCGGCTTCGCGGATGTCGTCGGCGATCAAATGGCGGATGCCGTTGGTGGCGACGGATGCGATGTCCAGCTTGGTGCCAAAGCAAAGCGATGCCAGAATCGCCAGCTTGTGGGCCGTGTCGATGCCCTCGACGTCGAATGTGGGGTCGGCTTCGGCATAGCCTTTGGCCTGTGCGGCGGCCAGCGCGTCGTCAAAACCGGCGCCTTCGCGTTCCATCAGGGTCAGGATATAATTGCAGGTGCCGTTCAAAATGCCATAGACCCGCGTGATTTCATTGGCCGATGCGCCTTCGCGGATGGCCTTAATGACGGGCACGCCGCCAGCAACGGCGGCTTCATATTTTAGCGGCGTGTCTTTTTCTTCGGCAATGCGGGCCAAATCGACACCATGATGCGCGATCATCGCTTTATTGGCGGTGACCAGTGCCTTGCCGGTGGCCAAAGTGCGGCGGGCGAGAGACAGGGCCGGACCTTCGGAGCCGCCAATCACTTCGACGACGACATCGACATCGTCCATTTCCGCCAATTCGGCCATATCATCCACCCAGCGATAGCCGCTGAGGTCGATGCCGCGATCTTTGTTGCGGTCGCGGGCGGACAGGGCGACGATTTCAACCGGACGCCCTGCACGGCGGGTAATCAGGTCGCGGTTGGTTTCCAGCAATCGAATGACGCCGCCGCCAACCACACCAATTCCCGCCAGCGCCACACGCAAAGCTGGGCGTTGAGCGTTGTGATTTGGGGTCGTCGGCATGATCGTCTCCGTGAAATATACCCGCAAAGATGCAAGGCATGTGTGAATCATTATGGCGGCAAAAGCCGCCGTCCCATGCGCCCTATCGCTTTTTGCGGGGGACACAAGCTTAGGGCGGCTTTTGGGGGTGATGCTTTGGCTTTATTGGCTTTAGCTAGATAAAAAGCGCCGTGGTCGACGGCGCTTTTTATCTTATGCTATGATTCTGATCCGACCGGATGCCATTTATCAGGCGGATTATTCTCAGGCGGATTAAATGGCAGGGGGGGCTTTGCGCGTGCGGTTGCAGGGGCCAACATCCCGCAGCACCAAGGCGTAATCGATCGCGGCTTTGCGGCGATCATCTGGCGCTGTGCCCGCAAGTTTGCCCATCGGCAATTGACGGGGCAATCCGCAAGCAAGGCGATACCAACTCAGCGTGCCGCGTTCTGGCACGGCTTTGGTGGCGTCGACGACTTCGCCAAATGCGGCGCTCCAGCGGCGCGACCCATCGGCGGCGGTGAGGATGGTGAGCGAGACAGGCTCGCCCGTTGCGGTGTCCAGAAATAATTGCGTTTCGCCTTCGCCCGGCAGCGTTCCGGCAACATGGAAGCCATTGGCGATTCCAGTGATCGCGGGCGGTGATTCGGGGGCAACCAATTCAGCCAAAATGCTGCGCAACAGTGATTCGGTGGCGGGGTCCCAATTAAGCTGAGCATCGGGCGCGGCCAGTCGAATATTGTTGGTGCTGAAAGTTCCAGCACGTGCACCTGCGACAGGATGAGCGAAAAGTAGGACGGGCTGTTTGCGCTTGAGTTTCGGTGCGCGGCCAGCCTCTGTGAGGGGCAAATCGACCAGATATTGAACCCTTGGAGCCATGGGTCCAACGGCGCGAATCAGGCTGATAATATCCACTTCTACGAGAAATCGAGCATGGCCTGCGGCGAGGCCTGGTGCCTGTTCTGCCTGAATTTGCTTGGCTGAACGGATGGCGCCATGAATATTTATGGGCGCAGCGCTGGCGAGGTCGGCCAAATCAACATAGGTGTAAGCACTGGCGGTCTGACCGATTGATGCGGGAGTTTGGGCCAAAGAAATGCATGGGATTCCAGTCATTCCTAGGGCAAGTGCGGCCATGGTGAGAGAAAGGCGGGGGCGCATGAAAATGTCTCTTTCTGTCATTGTTTTGTCATGAATGGAGCCAAATGGCCGGTAGGGGTGTTTGATAATGGGATCATCCACATTAACCCTTGATAAAGGGTTTGCGAACTGTGTGCCAGCGCGATAGGACGTTAGGTTGAAGCACTTGACCGGATTTTATGAAAGTCAGGCGCTACACCTTCGGGTGTGCTGGGAAGCATCGGACATATCCGAGCATGTCATGGCCGCGCCCGTTGGAACGAATTGGTGTCAGGATGATCTAGCAAGGAGCGTCGTCCCTGAATGGCTTATGGTGATACGACAGACCCTAAAAGTAGGGTCGTTTCGATCGTCTTAGTCGGCCTGTTCACAGTCACATTGGGCTATGGCCTGGTGAATGGTTTGAACATTAGTGTCGTTAAGAAGATCGCTGAAAAATTGGATGTGGTGGATGTAAACGAACCGCCGCCGCCGGACGAGCCGCCGCCGCCGCCGCCAGAGAATGATCTGCCGCCGCCGCCGCCAGTGGTTACTCCGCCGTCGCCGATTCCGCCGCCGGTATCGACGAACGTCGTTCAGTCGGTTCCAACTCCCCCACCTGTGGCTCCGCCGCCGGTTTATGTGCCACCGGCACCGCCGGTTGTTACGCCGCCACCCACGCCCGATCAAAGCCAGGCTGGTACCCCGCGCGGGAACCCTGGTCGCTGGGCAACCAATGATGACTATCCGGCGCGCGCTATGCGTGATGGCCGTGAAGGCACCACTGGCTTTCGCGTAACCTATGGTGCTGATGGCCGTATCACTTCTTGTGATATTACGTCGTCGAGCGGTCATGACGATTTGGACGCCGAAACATGTAAGCTGATCACGCGTCGTGGTCGCTTTAATGCCGGTAAAGACCGTGATGGCAACCCAACGGGTGGCACATATTCAAACCGTATTCGCTGGCAGATCCCGCAATAAAGCGGTGGGTCGCCGATCCTAAAAAAAGCGAATGACAATCCAAATTTTAAAGAATTCAGTTAGAGGGAAGAACCAGTATGTTTAATCTGATCGCGAGTGCCGCGGCCGCTGATTCCCATGGCGGCGGTCTGTCTTTGATGCCCGCAGCGTTGTGCGTTAAAGAAGAAGGCTCGAACCCCTATGGTATGATCCCCGCGCTGTGCGACGGTGGTATTGTAGGCCAGCTGACCTTCATCGTTCTGATGATCATGTTTATCGGTACCTTGTACATTTTGTTCACCAAGCTGATCGAACAAGGCAAGGTCATGAAGCAAGGCCGTGAAGTTGACGCCAGCTTCTGGCGCGCAGCAACGCTGGCCGAAGGCGCAGCAAAGCTGGAAAAGAACAGCGCCTATCGTCAAGTTGTAGAAGACGGCCTGCTCGCAAATGAACAGCACAACAAGCTGACCGATCCTGTGGAAGCACATGATTGGATGCATGGTACGCTGGAACGTTCGCAAAGCCACATCAACTCGAAGCTGAATGGCGGCCTGTCCTTCTTGGCAACCGTTGGTTCGACCGCTCCTTTCGTGGGTCTGTTCGGTACGGTTATCGGTATTCTTCGCGCTCTCGTGAAGATCGGTGCATCGGGTCAAGCTTCGATCGACACCGTTGCTGGTCCTGTGGGTGAAGCGTTGATCATGACCGCTGTTGGTCTGATCGTGGCTGTTCCTGCCGTTCTCGCCTTTAACTGGCTGCAGGGTCGTAACAAGTCGATCGCTCGCAACCTGTCGACCTTTGCGAATGACGTTCTGGGTCACATCATGTCGAACGGCCAAGTGAAGCCTGTATCGGCTGCTAAGGCTGCTCCGGCTGCTGCTCCGAAGAAGGCTTAATCGCCTTTGGGAAAAATCCCTGCCGCCGGTGCGGCAGGGACAATTTCCGAGCCAAAGCAGAAGAATATATGAAAATAGATTTCATCGACTTTGGTATTAGAATGTAATTTTGTGACAGGATGCTAATCCTATGGGTATGAGTGTAGGGGATAAGGGCGAAGATGCCCCAATGTCCGATATCAACACGACTCCCCTCGTGGACGTCATGCTGGTTCTGCTCATCATCTTCCTCATCACGGTTCCCGTGGCGTTGGAAACGATTGAAGTAGAACTGCCTGAGGTCGCTTATGAGCCGACGACGACGAAGCCGGAAAACGTGCTGCTGTCGATTCGTGGTGGCACAACGGGTGGAGCATGTGATGTCTATTGGGGCACGGCTCCGGTAGATTCGTCGCAGCTGTTGGACCGCGGCCAGAAGAAGCTGGAAAAGCTGATCGAGGATATTGGCGGTGTTGAAAATATTACGGAAGAAAACTTCCCTGAAGTTCACATCCGTGGTGACATCAATACGCCATATCAGTGCATTGGTGGTGTGATCTACACCATGCAATTCGCTGGTTTCCAGAAGATCGGCTTTATTTCGCAGCCGGAAGCTGGTTCGGCCACGCTGGGCCGCATTTAAGCGCGGCCTGGCTTTAGCAACGAAGGAATTATCCTATGGCCATGGCCGCTGGACCTCGGGACGATAATGAACCGATGATGGATATGAACACGACGCCGTTGATCGACGTCATGCTCGTGCTGCTCATCATGTTCATTATCACCATTCCCGTTCAAACTCACGCTGTGAAGATCGACCTTCCTGTGCCGAGCGACAATGCTGCAAGCAATGTTGATCCGGTGAAGAATAAGGTGATGATCGATTCCGCTGGTACCATTACCTGGAACGGCACACCGGTTGACCTTGCACAGCTTTCTGTGTTCCTGGAGCAGACGAAGGCGCTGCCCGTGGAGCCAGAGCTGCAAATTCAGCCTGACCCCTATGCGCGCTATTTGGTTGTCGACAATGTGTTGGCCGTCGTGAAGCGCAGCGGCGTCGGCAAACTGGGTTTTGTTGGTAACGAACAATATGCACGCGTTTTCTGATTCATAATCAGACGAAAGCGTAAGGTTGGGGGCCGCGAAGAAATTCGCGGCCCTTTTCCTTTGGGACGAACCACAGTAAGACGCAGACAGATTGTGGCGTTGTTGTGGGGATGACCTGCGTGCCGACCAGACAAGAAATTAAAGGAAATTCCATGAAAATCGCCATGATCGGCACAGGCTATGTGGGCTTGGTATCCGGCGCTTGCTTTTCTGATTTTGGACATGACGTCATTTGCGTGGACAAAGACAGCAGCAAAATCGATGCCCTGCATGCTGGTAAAATTCCGATCTATGAGCCTGGTTTGGACGAATTGGTCGCAAGCAATGTGTCCGCAGGGCGCTTGCGCTTCACCACCGAATTGGCATCGGCGCTGGATGGGGTCGATGCGGTGTTCATTGCGGTAGGAACACCGTCGCGCCGCGGTGATGGCCATGCAGACCTATCTTATGTTTATGCGGTGGCCGAGGAATTGGCCGGTGCGCTGGACCATGAGGCGGTGGTGGTGACCAAATCGACCGTGCCAGTCGGAACTGGCGACGAGGTCGAGCGAATTTTGAACGAAAAGGGTCATGGCTTGACCCATAGTGTCGGCAGCAACCCCGAATTTTTGCGTGAAGGCGCGGCGATTGGCGATTTTAAGCGCCCTGACCGTATCGTCATTGGTGTTGAGGATGAGCGAGCAGAAAAGGTTCTGCGCGAAATTTATCGTCCCTTATTCTTGAACGAAGCGCCAGTATTGGCGACGCGCCGCCGCACCGCCGAGATGATTAAATATGCCGCCAATGCATTTTTGGCGACCAAGATTACCTTTATCAACGAAATCGCCGATCTGTGTGAAGCGGTGGGGGCCGATGTTCAGGACGTCGCGCGGGGCATTGGTTTGGACAATCGGATTGGGAAGAAATTCCTGAATGCGGGTCCCGGATATGGCGGTAGCTGTTTCCCCAAGGATACGCTGGCCTTGATGAAAACAGCGCAGGACCATGATGTGCCGTTGCGGATTGTCGAAGCGACCGTGCAGGCCAATGACCTGCGCAAGCGGTCGATGGGGCGGAAGATTGTGCATGCTTTGGGCGATGATGCGCGGGGCAAACGCGTGGCGATATTGGGTCTGACCTTTAAGCCCAATACCGATGATATGCGCGATTCCCCTGCCTTGGCGATTGTCCAAACTTTGTTGGATGCGGGCGCAAAGGTGGTGGCCTATGATCCCGAAGGCATGGAGATTGCGGCCCCAATGATGCCGCAGGTTGAGATGGCCGATAGCGTCTATGCGGCCGCCGAAGGGGCCGATGTGGTGGCGATTGTGACGGAGTGGGATGCGTTTCGTGCGCTGGATTTTGGACGTTTGGCGCAGAGCGTGAAACAGCGGATTTTGGTCGATTTGCGCAACATCTATCGCCCCGAAGAAGTCACCCGCCACGGGTTTCAATATATTGCCATTGGAACTTCTGCGGCCTGAGCGCATGATGTCAGGGATGGGAGCAAGGCGCCAAGCGGATATGGCGGGCGCTGATATCAAAAGGAGTGGGTGAGATGGCAAAATTCCAAGGGCAGAAGATTTGGGGCGCGGCGGCATTGGCCGGGGCGATGCTGGTGACGGCTGGTTGCACCACCGGTGCGGATAAGCCTGATGTGGTGACGTCCCCGCCATCGGATGCCTCCGCCCATTTGGTGGATGCGCGCGGTGCAGATCGCGGCCGCGTGGATATTTATCGCACATCATCTGGCCTGCGCTTGGAAGTCGTCGCACGCGGCTTTGCGCCCGGTCAATATGGCATGCATGTGCACAGCGTTGGACAATGTGCGGGGCCAGATTTTGCCAGCGCGGGCGGGCATTGGAACCCCACGTCCAAGCAACATGGTCGGGACAATCCGCAAGGGGCGCACCATGGCGATTTGCCAAATCTGGTCATCGATAGCGGTGAAATCGGACGTGCCACGGTAAATTTGGTGGGCACACGCTTGGACGGCGATGGTGCGTTGATTGACGCGGATGGCGCGGCCTTTGTGATCCATGCTGGGCCCGATGATTATCGCAGCGACCCTGCTGGTAACAGCGGTGCACGCGTGGCCTGCGGCGTGATTACACGCGGTTAAGCCCCATGAGCCGCGCCATGGTTCCCAGCGCGAAGCTGGGTTGGTGATTGCGGTGCGTGGGAGCATAAAAAAAAGGCCGCCTCTGGATGGAGGTGGCCTTTTTTGTGGTTGTTCGGTTGGGCGGAAGCCGGTCTAGTCCCGCCGAGACCGAGACCGAGACCGAGACCGAGACCGAGACCGAGACCGAGACTTACCCCAGCCCCTCTATGGGTTCGCCAGCGGCTTGGGCGCGGGCCATGAGGCCGGAAATGGCGGACGGAACGGTGCGATAGGCAATGGCAAGGGCGATGAGACCAATAGGAACAGCTGCCAAAGTGGACAGCACGCCGGTCGATAGGCTGCCGGTCGTTGCCGAGATGTGGCCTGCCGCATAAGGGCCGAGCGCCAGACCAATGAGCGTCGTTCCGATGAAGAAGGTTGCGGTGGCGGTGCCGCGCATACGGGGCAGCACCAATTCCTGTGTGGTCGCGGCTGCGGCCCCCAAGGCGCTGCTGGACAAGAGGCCCGCCAGCGATGAGTAAAGGGTGAATTTTAGCAGGATATTGCCCCCATCTGCGGGCGTGAGGGTGAAGGCCAAAATGGCCAAGGGCAGCGGTGCAATCAGGCCAAAGGCAATGACGATAATGCGCCCCGCAGCATTGCGGCGCATGAGGATGTCCGACATGCGGCCACCCAAAATGACCCCCAAAAAGCCGCTGACTGCCGAGGCCCCGCCAATCCACAGGCCGACCGTTGACGCGCTTTGGCCCAAAATTTCTTGGGCGTATACGGCGGCGAAGGCGGCGAAGGCATAGTTGATGAAGGCCACAGCAGCATAGCTGAGGACCACCGCAATGAAGGCGCGGCTGCCCCAAATCAGTTTGAACGTTGGCATGTCGCGGGCGCGCAAGGAGGTGGCCCATGAGAAAACCGCATAATAGCCAAATGCCACGCAGATCCATTGGAGGGGCGATGCGGTGATGATGATCAAGAGATAAGCGATAGCAGCAGCAAAGGCCGCAAAGGCCAAATTGATGAGCGCGGCGCGCGGTCCGCGCCGTGCCGCCGCCAAAAAGGTGAAGGGCGGAATGATGGCGAATAATTCTTCGAGAAAGCCCTTGAACGGGGTGGGGGACGGCGGGCTGGGCATACCGTCAATCAGACCCCGCACGGGTTCGCGCAGGGTTGCGACCAATAGCGCAAGGAGAAGGCCGGGGATGCCGACGGCCAGAAAGGCGGCTTGCCAGCCGACAAGGCCCAAGGGGCCGCCAGCGGGATAGGAGCGGTTCCAGCCTTCGACGATGAACCCGCCGATCATGAGCGAAATGCCGCCGCCGAAATAGAGACCCGCAGAATAGATAGAGAGCGCGGTTCCGCGCATATGTTTGGGGAACATGTCGCTGATGAGGGAATAAGCGGATGGAGAGGCGGTCGCTTCGCCAATGCCGACGCCCATACGGGCCAGCCCCAAATGCATGCCCGAACGAGCAAAACCAGACAGCGCTGTCATGGCAGACCAGAGGGTAAGGCCGATGGTGAGCAGGCGAACGCGGTGCCAATTGTCCGCCAAGCGGCCCAGCGGAATGCCAAAAAGGGCATAGAATACCGCGAAAGCTGTGCCGTAGAGGAAGCCGATATCGGCGTCGGTCAGGCCTAGGTCGCGTTTCAGGTCGGGCGCGAGGATGGTGATGATCTGGCGATCAATGAAGTTTAGCACATAAATGAGAAAGAGAATGGAGAGAGCGTACCATGCATAAGGACTGGCCTTGGTCAGCGCCGCCGATTCATGGTCGAGGACACCGGACGCGTGGATAGGCGCGGGCGTCGCTGCTGCGCTGCTCTGTGCGGCGTCAGCCTTGTCGTGATGAGCCATAGGGCCGATCCTCCCAAATTTTATTTTTATAGGCTAGGGCTAGCAGAGATGAGCCGCCATGCAACCGTATCCTGCGGGGAAAATAGAGAAAATCGAGCATAGGCTGTTGTGGCATATTCCGGAATATTAGGATGAGGAAAAGACCCCATGTCAGTGAATAAACCTGCAATTTTATTTTTATGCTTGGGGAATATTTGCCGTTCCCCAATGGCAGAGGGCGCGGCGCGGGCGGCTTTTGCGGCAGCGGGTGTGGATGCTCATCTGGATTCTGCAGGGACATCGGACTGGCATATTGGCCGCGCACCCGATCCGCGCGCGCAAGCGGAGATGGCGCGGCGCGGCGCGGATATTTCGATGTTGCGGGGGCGGCAATTGTCCGCCCAAGATTTTTATGATTTCGACCTGATTTTGGCAGCAGACGCCCAGAATATGGTCGATGCGGAACAGATTATGCCGGATGCTGCGACAGCAAAATTGCAATTGATGCTGGATTGGGTGGAGCATAGCCAGCGTAGCAGCGTGACCGATCCTTATTATGGCGACGAGGACGGATTTGCTGAAACATGGGGGGATGTGTCCGCCGTGGCGGATGCCTTGGTGCGCCATTATCGCGGGGATTGATTCGCCGCTTGGGATAGGATCCAGAATGCCGCGCCGCAAAATATATGCGGCGCGGTGCTAGAGCGATGATAGCGTCTAGGCGGGAGCGGCGGTGTTGGCGGATTGGGACGGCGGAGTGAGCGCATAGCGGGTGACGGGGTGATAGCGGGACCCGCCATGGCCCATCTCGCTTTCGTATAAAATCACATGCTTGCAGCGAAAGGCCGGCGTGCTGAAGGCCGCATGGGTGGACAGATAGGGCGCGAGGGGACCCGCGCTGCGATTGGCGCGGGCCAAGGTCAGATGGGGTAGAAAGGCGCGGGTTTCCGGCGCTATGCCGACTTGCGCAAGCAATTGGTTGATTTTGCGGTGGAGCGCTGCAACGGGCGCGGCGGGCGCGACGCCAGCCCAAAGCGTGTGCGGACGCCCTGATTTTTCAAATTGGCCAACACCGCTGAGGCGCAGATCAAGGGCCGGGGCATGGAGATGGCCCAATATGGCGGCAATATCTTCGGCTTGATGGCGATCCACTTCGCCGATGAAGCGCAGCGTGATGTGCAATTGGTCATCGACCTGCCAGCGCAGACCCGCGACGCCTTGCATCATCGCCAACAGAATCGTCCGTATAGGTGGCGGCGGGCGCAGGGCGACGAACAAGCGGTGGCACGACATGGGGTCATGATGACCCGTCATGGCCCAATAGGCTAGTATAAAAGCAGCCACAAAACGGGCGCAGATATGGCGTTTTTCATCCCTTTGCGATGGTTTGTGTGCGGTTTGACTTGAATCTGAGCGGCGAAAGCATGATATTGCACGGACGGTCGGTATGATCTGATCGGTGATGGAGATAAGACAATGGCTAACTGGAACGACCCCAACATGGCGGCGTCCGGCTTCCCTGGCAGCGCACATGCGGCGGATCAGGCGGTGGATGCCGGCCTGCGCTCATATATGCTGTCGGTCTATAATTACATGGGTTCGGGCGTGTTGCTGACGGGTGTCGTCGCGATGCTGGCCCACCAATCGGGTTTCACGGCGTCGATGGTTGGCAGCCCCTTGATGTGGGTTGTGGCTTTGGCCCCGTTGGCATTTGTGATGGTCTTGAGCTTTGGCATTAACAAGCTGTCGACCCCTGCGGCTCAGGCGATTTTCTGGGTTTATGCGGCGGTGATGGGTCTGTCGATGTCGACGATCTTCATGGCCTTTACGGGTGCGTCGATCGCGACGACCTTCTTTGCCACCACGGCGGCCTTTTTGGGCCTGAGCCTGTACGGCTATACCACCAAGAAGGATTTGTCGGGTTTCGGTACCTTCTTGATCATGGGTGTGGTCGGCATTTTGGTCGCTATGCTGATTAACATGTTCTTGCAATCGAGCGTGATGTCGCTGGTGATTAGCGTGGTCGGTGTGTTGTTGTTCGCTGGTTTGACCGCTTATGACACGCAGAAGATCAAGAGCACCTATTTCTATGTGCATGGCACGGATTTCGTGGGCAAGGCCGTGGTTATGGGCGCGTTGACCCTGTATCTGGACTTTGTGAACATGTTCACATTCCTGCTCAATTTGCTGGGCAGCCGCGAATAAGGCCCATGACTAGGCGCATGAGGATAGAATGAATGGAGGAAGCCCGATGAACTATCATCGGGCTTTTTTCTTGCGCCACTCTTTATGGGGTGTGCGGGGCCAGTGATGCTGGCATATCAGAGCGAATATGGCGGTGTTTGACGAAGCGGAGTGGGCATGAGCAACGGGGAAAGCGGTAAGCGGATTTGGACGGCATCTGTCCTGATCATTGGCGACGAAATATTGTCGGGTCGGACACAAGATGCCAATGTTGCCCAAATTGCCACTTGGTTGAATGTGCAAGGTATTCGGCTGCGCGAAGTGCGCATCGTGCCGGATGTTGAGGATGAAATCGTGGACGCGCTGAATGCGCTGCGCACGCGTTATGACTATGTTTTCACCACCGGCGGTATTGGTCCCACCCATGATGATATTACCGTGGATGCCGTGGCCAAAGCCTTGGGTGTCGGGGTGGTGATCCACCCTGAAGCGCGGGCGATGTTGGAGGGCTATTATAGCAAGCGGGGCGGTGCATTGACCGAAGCGCGATTGCGCATGGCGCGGGTGCCGGATGGCGGAGAGTTGATTCCCAACCATATGTCGGGTGCGCCAGGGATACGGATTGGCGCTATTTTTGTGATGGCGGGCGTGCCGCACATCACGGCGGGTATGTTGGATGCGCTGACCGGTACGCTGGAAGGCGGCGATCCGGTCTTGTCGCACAGCATTGGCGCTTGGGCCCCCGAAAGTGAGATTGCCGATGTGCTGCGCGCCGCAGAGCGGGCGCATGACGGCGTATCAATCGGCAGCTATCCCTTTTTTCGTGACGGCCGAACGGGGGCGAATTTTGTTGTTCGTTCGACGGATGCGGCGGTGCTGGCGGCCTGTGTTGCAGCCTTGTCCGTCGCCATTGAGGGTGCTGGATATCCGGTCGCGGATGGCGGAATATAAGGGCTGGCGTGGAGAAGACGGAAGCCGGCGGATGAATTAGTCGCGCGGCGCTGGATGCGCGGCTCGATAATGCGCCCATTCTTCGATCACGGTGCCATTGGGCAGCCGACAATAGCCCACTTGCCCGCCGTCTTCGTTGCGAATGGTGATCGTTCCGCCTTGTTCCGCGCAATAGAGTGAGGCGGGATTGGCCAAGCCGACGCTGGGCGTCGGGGGAGCGTCTTTTGTGCAGCCAGCGAGCGGCGCTAGGGCAATAAGGCCGAGGATGGTCAGCGCGGATTTGGACATGGTATGGCCCTTTTTGGCATCAGAAATAATAATATAGCAGCATTAATGATGTCCTATGAGAATATTTTGAAAATAATTTAAGAATATTTACGGATCATGCGTCCCCGTGCATCTTGGTGATGGAACAATAAAATTGGGGGGGGCAGTGGACAAGGCTTTGTCCGATCAGCATCAGGCCATCATCATGGATTGGGTGGGGAAGGAAATACTTCCCCACGAGCCCGTGGTGCGCGCGTGGTTGCGGCGGAGTCTTGATGCCGATGCGTTGGAGGATGTTGTTCAGCAATGCTATGCGCAAATCGCGGCGTTGCGGGATGTGTCACATATTCGTAGCGGGCGCGCTTATTTCTTTACCACGGCTCGGAATATCTTGCTGATGCGGATAAGGCGGGCGCGCATTGTGCGCATTGATACGATGGCCGAATTGGGAAATTACGAGGCGGTGGGGGATGAGCCCTCGCCCGAACGTATTGTGGCGGGGCGCAGCGAATTGGACCGTGTGCGCCGCTTGATCGACAAGCTGCCCCCGCGTTGTAGCCAGATTATGCGTCTGCGCAAAATTGATGGCCTGTCGCAAAAAGAGGTGGCGATGCGATTGGGGGTGGAAGAGCATATTGTGGAAAATGACATCGCCAAAGGCTTGAAGTTGATTTTGCAAGGCATTGCGGAGGGGGAGCGCTCGGCGGAGCGTCGGTTCACCACAGGACAAGGGTTTGAGAATGCGAACAACCGCCACCATGATCGCTGAGGAAGCGGCCCAATGGGTTGCGCGGCTGGACCGCGAAGGCGAAAGCGAGGGCTTGCGCGCCGATATGCAGGCGTGGGCGGATGGTGATGAACGCCGCAAGGGGGCTTTGTTGCGCGCGGAGGCATGCTGGCGCTTGATCGATCGCGCCGCTGAGCTGGATGATGCGTGCGATGGGGAGGGCGTTGCGGAGGGCGCTGGCGAGCGCGGCGATGAAGTCGCTTTTCCGGAACAGGCAGAACATGACACGCAAGGCTTGATGGTTGGGGACGCAGCCATGCAGACCATCGGGGATGCGCATAGCCTTGGGGATGAGGAGACGAAGTGGGGGGGGGCCACTGCGCGTCAGCGTTGGTGGCGGGGCGGCGCGGCTGCAGCGGTGGCTGCGGCATTGGCTTTGGTGGTGACACCCTATGTCAGCGCGCCGCCCGTACAGCAGATTGAAACGGTGATGGGCGAAATTCGCCGCGTACCCTTGGCGGACGGCAGCTTGGCCGCGGTGAACACGGACAGCAAGGTCGAGGTCGCCTTGAAACCCGAACAGCGGCATGTGCGGTTGGAGCGCGGAGAGGTGTGGTTTCAGGTCGCCAAAGATGCGGAGCGCCCCTTTGTCGTGGAGGCTGGCGATGTGCGCGTGCAAGCCGTGGGGACGGCCTTTTCTGTACACAAGCTGGGCGATCATGTGGATGTGCGTGTGACCGAGGGCGTGGTGGATGTGTGGCGTGTCGGGCAAAAGGCCAGCAGAAAACGTGTCGTGGCGGGGGCGCAGGCGGTGCTGGCGCAACATGGGGCAGCGGTCGCGGCGGTCAGCAGCAGCGGCGAACCGGTTGAGCGGGCGTTGAGTTGGCGCGATGGACAGTTGATTTTTGACGGCGATAGCGTGGCCTATGCCGCCGAGCAATTTAACCGATATAATCAAGTGAAAATCGAAATTTCGGACACGGCCTTGGGCGAAGAAAAAATGATTGGGAGGTTTCGCACCAATGAGCCGCAAGCCTTTGCCCGCGCGGTTGCGGCGATTGTCCATGCCAAAGTGGATGTGCGCGGCGATCGTATTATTTTGTCCGCGCATTGATCGACATGGCCGATACAATGTGCGTTTGGGGTAGGATGATTGGACGGGGCGGCGGCGGAGCGGCGGTTCAATATGATGATGGCGCTAAGCGCTAGGGGTTAGGGTCTGGTGGTGGAGGATAACCCATTTCATCCATGCTGATATTTGTGCAAATTGACCTTCCGATACGGATTTCGTGGCATTTCAGCGCTATGAAGGCCAAATGTTGGCCTTGCTTCCATCGCATGGTGGGCGGCTGCTGCGGCGATTGGGGTCGGGGGATGGGCAGGCCGAATATCATCTGTTGGAATTTTCGGATGCAGCCTGTTTTGATGCTTTTCAGGCGGACCCGCTGCGCTGTGCGCTACAACCCTTGTTGATAGCGTCGCGAGCGCAGGCAAGGGCGGTGCGGGTTATCATTATCCTTGCTGAATAAAACGGATTATTCTGTGCTGGCCGCCAATATATCCATGACATCGCGGGCCAAATCGCGGTCGGTTTCATTGTCGAAGGCGATGTCTAGGTCGGGGGCGGCACCCAAGGTGTAGAGGAGTGTCCAGAGCGCAAAACGCCGTTCCTTATTTTCCTCTAGGCCGAAGTCAACGCGCATGCGTTCGGTCCCTGCGGCCAAGGCGTCGAGGGTGATGGCGCCCAGATCGGGAGTGCCAAAATAGCGAAAGAGTTGATCATCAAAATTCACTCTGCCCTAACGCCACGTATCAGGGTCGGTTGTCAATGTGCGGCGCAACCGATAGGAGCATCGGTGTGAGCAACAGCATTGAAATTGGAACAGACAATCTGGGCGCGCCTGCGCTGATTGACGTGCAGGAACTTTTGGCGACCCGCCTGCTGGTGCAGGGCAATTCGGGGTCGGGAAAGTCGCATCTGTTGCGCCGGTTGCTGGAAGAATCGGCGGGGGTGGTTCAGCAGGTGATTATTGATCCCGAAGGGGATTTTGTCACGCTGGCCGATAAATATGGCCATGTTGTTGTGAATGGCGATGATTATAATGAACGGGAAATTGCCGCCATGGCGGCGCGCGTGCGCGAACATCGCGCGTCGGTGGTGCTGACGCTGGAGACATTGGAAATTGAAGCGCAGATGACCTGTGCGGCTTTGTTTCTGAATGCATTATTTGATGCGCCGCGTGCCCATTGGTATCCCGCTTTGGTGGTGGTGGACGAAGCGCAAATGTTTGCGCCCAGCGCGTCGGGCGATGTGGCGGATACGGTGCGCCGTGCCAGCCTGTCAGCCATGACCAATTTGATGTGCCGTGGGCGTAAGCGCGGCTTGGCGGGGGTGATTGCGACCCAGCGTTTGGCGAAATTGGCCAAGAATGTGGCGGCAGAGGCCAGCAATTTCCTGATGGGCCGGACGTTTTTGGACATCGACATGGCCCGCGCGGCGGACTTGTTGGGGATGGAACGCCGACAGGCCGAGCAGATTCGCGATTTGGAGCGGGGGCATTTTCTGGGGCTGGGGCCAGCGATCGCGCGCCGGCCCGTCGCGGTAAAAATTGGCGCGACGCAGACGACGTCGCGCACGGGAACCCATGGTTTGATGCCGCTGCCGACCGCCGAACCGCAGGATTTGCGCACGATGTTGTTCGCGGAGCTGGAAAGTGCGGAGCCGCCTGCGCGCCCTGCGCCCGAAGCGCGGCCCATGGCGGCGAGCGAATTGCTGCAACGCATTGCGGGGCAGGCCAATCAGGATGAAGAGGATCCGACGCCGCCCGGACAATTTGCCTTGGGCGATTTGAATAGCGAACCGGAGCCGGACCCGATTTTGATCGAGGAAGTGATTACGTCGGCCCTGAAAGATATGCTGGCGGACCCAGATGCGGCGTTTCACCCCGAAGGGTTTTTATATCAAGATTTTTCGGTGCGGTGCCGGATGCAGAAATTGCGCCGCGTACCGTTGGATATGGCGGCCTTTCGTCGCCGTTTTGCCATTGCCAAGGCGGGTGTTTTCGACCCCACCAGCGAGCGTTGGCAAGATGCGCTAACGGCGGCGTCGCGTTTGCCGGATGATATGTTGGCGCCGTTCCTGCTGATTGCCCGTGCGGCGATGGAGGGCGAATCTTGTCCCGATGATGACGCGCTGGGCATGGCTTATGGCACACGCTCACCAGGGCGGATTCGGCGATTGGTGGAATATATGGAAAAGCAGGGCGTGATTGTGCTGCGCAGCGACTTTAGTGGCCGCCGTTCTGTGGGTATTCCGGAATTGGGCCTGAGCACCGAAGCGGATTAAGCCGAGGAAAGCGGGCTGATACCGATGCTTTGTGTCTGGGACTGTTGTTCTTGCTCTTGTTCTTGCAAATATTCGGCCAAGATGACCGCGTGATTTATTTTTGGGTCTTTGGCCGCATATAATAGCGTAATATCATGATGTTGTGCGAGGTTGATGATCTGCGCCACGGCATTGGTGTTGGCCGATAATTCCGCGCGATAGTGTGTGCGAAATTCTGCAAATAAGGCTGGGTCGTGGCAAAACCATTTCCGCAATTCGGGGCTGGGTGTGATGTTTTTCATCCACAGATCCAAATGGGCTGCGTCTTTGCTCACCCCTCTGGGCCACAGGCGGTCGACCAAAATTCGAAAGCCATCGTCTGGCTGCGGCGTATCATAAATGCGTTTGATTTGGATTTGGCCCACAGACCTGCCTTTCCTCATGCTGTTTATGGATCTGGATGTGCGGGGGATGAGTTTGCCGTGCGGGCGGTAGATAAAAATGCGTCAGCATGGTCGATATTCTCGCGGTGACTGTCGAGCATGGCGCGTAGATCTGTGTGCAGATCGTCATCACGCACGCGGCGGAGCAAGTCTTCAAGGGTCCGCACCACCCATGCTTGCCCGCGATTGAGGAAGGTCAATCGGTCGAGCGGGTCGATGATCGCCATGGCCTTGCCGTAAAATTCGCCGGTTCGCGCCGATGGCGCGCCGCCCAGGCGGCGGATTTGGCGCGTCAGCATGGTGCACCAGCGGGCTTCATCATCGCGGACCGAGAGCATGAGCGGGCGATAGGCAGGGTGGATTGGGTCGTTCCTGCCCGTTGGCGGATTGGCGCTGGCCAATGCCACTTTTGCACCCGCACGTTCTGCCTCAAGCAGGATGTTGAGGGCGGCGATCAGCTCGCTGCGCGGGGCGTAGCCCATATAGGCATCGTCAGCATCTGCGGCATAGCAGACGGGAGAGGCGTTTTTCTTGGTCATATCATGGTACGGGGCGGCTGAGCGCGCTTGAGATGTCATCCAAGCGGCGGGTCGCTTCCGTGACGCTGTTGCGGTGAATATGCCTGATTTTACCAGCTCGGGCCAGCTTTTGCGTGGATTCACCGCATGGCCTTGGGGCATGAAAAAAGGCGTGATCTGAACTTATGCCCAGATCACGCCTTGATGATCGCCTAGGACGCCGGAATTGGCGCTGTATCAGGGTCGCTTATGCGTCGGCGCTATGCGCGTCGCGGTTGGGGTTGGCGCGGTTCCAGCGCACCGAGGACCAAAAGGCGATACCGATTAAGGTTGCGCCGATCAGGCCCGTGACCACTTCGGGGATATGTTGGAAGGTGTTGACATACATGATCGCCGCCAACGCCAAAATGGCGTAAAATGCGCCATGTTCCAGATAGCGATATTCGCTCATCGTGCCCTTGTTGACCAAGAAGATGGTCATGGAACGCACGAACATCGCGCCGATGCCTAGGCCGATGGCGATGACGAACAAATTGTTGCTGAGGGCGAAGGCGCCGATGACGCCATCGAAGGAGAAGCTGGCGTCCAACACTTCGAGATAGAGGAAAGCACCGAAACCGGCCTTGGCCACTTGGCCCGTCGTGGGGGTGGGGGCTTCGAGGATATGGTTCACAATTTGGACGACGATGAAGGTCAGCAGGCCAGCGATGGCCGCGACAATGAAGGTCAGTGCATCGGGATCCGACAACATGGTCGAGGTCAAATAGGTGAACAGCAACATGACGCCGATGGAGACAGCGTCAATGCTGCCGACTTTGGCCAAAGGACGTTCGATGACGCCGATCCAGTTCACTTCTTTGTCGGAATCAAAGAAATATTTCATGCCGACCATGCCAAGAAATGCCCCGCCAAAGCCCATCAGGCCAATATGCGCGTCGTTCAAAATGGCTTCATATTTCGAGGGCTCGTTGATCGCCAGTTTGACCGCTTCGATTGGGCCGAGGCTGGCGGCGATCATCACGATGACCAATGGGAAGACGATGCGCATACCGAAAACGGCAATGGCAATACCCCATGTCAGGAAGCGATGCTGCCAGACGGGGTCCATATCTTTCAAGATTGACGCGTTGACCGCTGCATTGTCGAACGACAAAGATACTTCCAGCACGGCGAGCACCGCGCAAATCCACAAAATACCCAGCGCCCCGTTGACGGAGCCGGTCAGTTCCCAGCCATACCAGCCGCCCAGCGTCAGCGCGACCAAGGTGAACAGCATCGATCCACCGAAATGCTTAAACATCAAAATGTCCCTATATTTCGCCATATAGACGAATGAAATTCGCCTCGCCTGCAGGCGCTATAGAGCAAAAATGAGGGGATTCATAACGGGTTTCGTTGGAGGCAATCCATCCCTAGATCGAGGTGATTGTTTCTCCGTTTCATTTCGATGATGAGTGCCAAGCATATAAGCTGAAAAATGGCAATTGATCCGCATATCTAAGAAAAATTATAGATTGAGTATTTGTGTGATGATCAAAATTTATTGATTGGTTATGCGAGTTTGTGTTGGTTGATAATTTAAGTAGAATACACGCCGGACAAATATGTGCCCAGCGTGTATCCCTACGCTTTATTAGTGATCAAAGTCACCTGACACCGAAAACAAGGTGCTTGTGTCATCTGCGTAAAGGTCGCCCGTAAAGTGGCAATCCGGTCCAACACCTGGGTTCGCCCGATCAGGCAGTGTACCAGATGCTGAAAGCTTGACGCCGTCCCACGTCAAGGGAAGGTCGCCGTAGCAGCCATTTGGCGTGAGCGGGGTATTCAAATTGAGATTGTGAAATGTCAAAACCCCATTGTTGTAGGCTGTAGGGGTATAGCTTACCGAGCTAAAACCAACATATTGTACGCCGGCCGCGCATGCTGCAGGAGTGCCACCGCTGAAGCTAAGGGTAACATTTGACGACCCAATGCTTGCGATGTCTACGTGAGAGGCGCGAGGGGGAGTGGCGGCATGTTTGCCATCGCCGGTTCCATCTGGACCCGTGACCGTTAAAACAACGTTGCATCCAACAATATTTATACCTTTAAATACATCAAAAGTACCTGTGAAACTATATGGAAGTCCGCCTGTTGCAGTAATATATGCTTCGGATGCCATCACAGATGGGCTTGCTAGCAATGATGCTGTTGCCATTGCGGATAAAATAATATTTTTCATTCTTCCCTCCTAAATACTCAATATTGAGCATTTATACTTTAAAAAGTTATTTTTATAAAAAATATAAGGGATAATACTTAGAAATTTTTCTTTACGCTAAATCCTATAATTCTCGGATCAAGTGTGAATACATTTGCTGGCATTCCTATGTCATCGCTATTGAAAAATGCGTCGGTAATAGGTGCCTTATCAAAAAGATTTTTGACATAAATATTGAACGTTAGATCGTCTTCTAGGCTCTCGAGGTAAAATGATAAATTAACGTTATCCCAAGCTTTTAAACGATCTATCTCGGTGTTATAAACACGCGCAAAGCTTTTTGATTGTCTGTAGTAGTCAGCTCGGAAGGTTGCCTTCCACCGATCATTGTCCATAAATAGAGAATATTCGGCACCTATATTGAATGTTACGCGCGGGGAGTTTGGTAATTCGTTCCCGCCCAGTGGTGCATAAAACCCTCTGCCGCCATTTGGCGCGCCGCTTCCCCCATTTGCAATGTTTAACCCAACAGTTTCCGGATCATAAGGCCGTAAAGGGTTATAGGTAAAACCATATATTAGACTGAGGTCGCGGACACCTTGGATGCCATCCGCTGCCAATCCGGCGGCGTCAAATGTTCCCAATCTTTGTGCCCCAGGGCACAGCGCTGACAGGAAGCTGCGGTCCGGCAGAAATGATCCGAGAATCTTTTCAACCAATGCCGTTGGTGCGACGCAATTGGACGGAACTTGCAGCCAGGGCCGCAGCACCATCCATTCTGGGTTGCCTTGTGTTCGGTTCAGCACGTCGATGGATTGTTCGCCATTTTTGATCCGCGTGCGCAGGTAGCCGATATTGCTATCCAGTTTAAAGTGCCGAGATGGTCGCCATGCGGCTTCCAATTCTAGTCCCCAGCTTATGGCATCAAAATTCTCATTGAATGCGATACGTTCTGTGATTTGCGAAATTTGATAATTTTTATAATCGTAAAAGAAGGCGTTGGCATTTAAAGTGACGCCATTGGGAAAAGTATTCTTTGTTCCGATTTCCAGAGCCGTCAAATACTCTGGTTCAAATTCTTTGGCCAAATCTAAATATTGTACAACCTTGGGGTTGAAGTTTACGCGCGGCGGATTGGTTCCTCCGCCCTTATATCCACGCGACGCCGAAAAATAAATTAACGTATCATTCGTAAACGACAATGTGGGTCGCCAGTCGACTACGGCTCGTCCGCTAAAGGCGTTCCAATTTTGCTGAATTGATGGAAGCGGATTGTAGCCACTGTTCGTAGTGCCACCAGTTACGCCGCCAGGTTCAACTGCTGTGCCGTCCGGTAGAAATACTTTATTACCGCCCCCCAATAAAAGTTCGGTTGGAACTTGACTCGATAGTTTATCGTCGGACGTATATCGGGCACCCAAAGTCAATTTTACATCTTTAGAAATATCATAATAGATTTCCCCAAAAATTCCGGTCGACTTTGTTCTGACGCCATTCTGGCTTAGAAAGTAATTGTGTCCCATGTTGTTGAGGTTGGAAATCGGGTTGGGATCAATGTAAATACACTCGCGACCTTCAAATCCTAGTTCACAAGGTCGCGTTGTTGGTTGTGCGAAATTGGCACTGTAATACCAATCAGCTATTAGTGTAAACATATTATTGAATACATAATAATTATCTTGTGTTTTAAAATCTATATAGTTCAATCCGATATTGAAATTAAAGTTACTGCTGAAATCGGATTGAACTCGTAATTCCTGAGTCCATTGTCTATTATCGGAAGTCATCAAATCCGCACCGATCATACGATCGCGGCATCCTAATTGTGGATCGCAAAATATTCCGTTTGGTGTTGCGCCTGGAAATTTTCCAGGCTCCCCTGGCGGATCAAATGGAACATTCCTGCTATTTACTAATCCCCGACTATCGTTGAACATCGGCTTTAACGGATTGTAACGGTTATAATCTTGGGTGCTATAAAATTTGTCCGATGCATATCCCGTTTGTGAGATGATCTTTACATTGTCGGTGACATTAAAATCTAAGTTCAACTGGAAAAAATCATTATTCGCGCGAAAAATCGGATCATAGCCGCTGCTAATTTCCCGCAAATTTTTTGATTGAACTATTCCTTCATAGGGGTCGGTCCCATCCGTCGAGGCCACGATAGGGCCTGGGCGAGTCCCGCCTGCGGGTCCCGGCAGTCTGCCCCATGCAATGTTTCCCCCCACATATAAAAAGGCGTAACTATAAGCGTTGGGCGCGCCATAGGCTGCATCATCATATAGTGACTTCGGCAGACACCCTTGGCTCATTCCTCCTCGCAGCCAAGGGTCTGTTACGGCAACATTTCCGACGCGATCCGGCCCCGGATCGCGGGTGCAGAGTTGTTTTCCCGTGCGTAAACGGTCATCATCTTCCTCAAAATGTTGCCAAATAGCATTGACACTTAATCTGTCAGACGGTTCCCACCGCAAAATCGCACGTGTGGAGTATAAATCCCGCCCATTGGTCCGTTTTTGCGTAAATGTGTTGTAATCGAAGCCATCTCGCTTAGTCCATGCGCCCGAAACGCGCAGCCCGAGTGTGTCAGCTAGTGGCACATTCAACATTCCGCTCAAGCGGCGTGTCTCGTAGCTACCGATTTCGCCTTTCACTTCGCCTGCAAAATCAGCTGTGGGTTGAGCCGGTATCAGATTTACCACGCCGCCCGTCGCGTTTCGCCCATATAAGGTACCCTGCGGGCCACGTAAAACTTCGATGCGTTCCATGTCGAAAAATTCCGCCTCAAATAGGCGGTTACGAATGAGTGGGGTGTTGTTAAAATTAATAGCGACGGCTGGATCACTCGACGCCGAAATAGCCTTAGTCCCGATCCCACGGATCGAGAAATTATACATTGAGAAATTACTTTTTGAAAAGTTAACGTTAGGGATCGCTCGCAGCAATTCCGAGCCACCCTCAATTTTATACTCATCCAATGCTTTCGCGGACAAGGCTGTCATCGCAATGGGAACGTCCTGTATGCGCTCCTCTTTCTTTTGCGCGGTCACGATGATTTCGTCATATTGCGGGGCGGTTTGGGATTGGGCCGCTTGTGCTGTGGGGGCTTCCAACGCTGACGTTGGGCGTTTGCGATTGCGCGGGGCCAATGTGTAGGTGCGGCCATCGCTGTTGATGATTTGCAGGTCTGCGTCGCTCACGGCGCGGCGGATGGCTTCGTCGACGGTCATTTGCCCGCGAATGGCGCGGATTTTTTTGCCGGTGACGGCGCCAGCGCTGACCAGTAATTGGATGTCGGCTTGTTTGGCCAAGGCCGGTATGCCGGTGGCGGCCGATTGTGCCGGAATATCAAAGCTGCGGATTTGTGCCATGGCAGGCGTGGCGATGGCCACAGCCATGATAGCCACTGATGACGCCAAGACGCCCCGCAAATCGCGATAACGCATGTCCCTCTCCCCTATTTGGGCCTGCTTTATGCAAGCTTCTTCGTTAGATGCGCGGGAGAGTTGTTTCCGTAAAAATAATCGACATTATTATTAATGTGAAGATTTATAATAGGAAAATGACGCGCGCGCTATGGGCCAAAGGCGGGCGCATAGATGACGCGGCCTTGGGGTAAGGGGGCGTCGGTTAGGGCGAGCACCATGAAATATTCGGGCGGCGGGCCGGGATAGACGAGGGTGGGGACAGCGCGAAAGCCGAAGCGGGTGTAATAATCTGGATTGCCCAGCACGACACAGCCTTGGGCCCCGCGCGCCCGCAATTGGTCCAGCCCGTGGTGAATGAGGGCGCTGCCAACGCCTTGATTTTGAAAATCGGGATGGACGGAGATGGGGCCAAGGCCGAACCAATGCGAAGTGTAGGGGGTGTCGGGCGAGGTAGGGGACGGAGCGGGGGGCGAGGCGGGGAACGAGGCAAGCCCATCTTGCGCAATATGGGTGATATGGATGGGCGAGAAAGCGGCGTGGCCGATGATTTCGCCCGATTGCTCGGTGAGCAGGGACAAGGTGAGGTCACCATCCGACCGCAGGCGGGTGATGATTGCGGCTTCGGTCCCGCTGCTGTGCGGGGCGTTGGCGAAGGCGGCGGTGGTGAGCGCCGAAATGGCGTCATCGTCAGCCGATGTTTCAAGGCGGATTGTCATGGTGCATATCCTGACATGAAGGGGCATGGCTTTCCATTTCTGAACAACTCGGCGATCATGATATTTGTTGCTTGAAACTGGCGTGGCGCTGTGGCGCGCTGCGCTGTGGTTAAGCGGAGTGTCGGAGGAGAGGATGGCAAAGGGGAGGGGCAAATGATAGAGATTGGGGCGTATCGCGACTTATATTTTGCGGGGGTCGACCGTTTGTGGCGGCGGGTGTTTCCGGATGATCCGCCACATAACCGCGCTGAGTTTGCGGTGCCCGAAAAGATGCGCATGCAGCCGGACTTGTTTTTGGTGGCTGTCGATAGAGAGCGTGTGGTCGGCACGGTGATGGCCGGATATGACGGGCATCGTGGGTGGCTATATTCGGTTGCGGTGGACCCTGATGTGCAGCGGAGCGGCGTGGGAACGAGGCTGGTGCGCGCAGCAGAGGCGCAGTTGGTGATGTTGGGATGCCGCAAGATTAATCTGCAAATCCGTGACGGGAATGAAGCTGTCACGGCCTTTTATGCGCGGCTGGGCTATGCTGTGGAGCCGCGCGTGAGCATGGGGAAACGGATCGCGGGACCGCCCGCCTAGCGGGAGAGGCGCACAATATGTTGGTCGAGCGCGGACAGAAAGCGGGAGCGGTCGGCCTTGGAGAAGGGCGGCGGGCCGCCGATGGCGTCGCCCACTGCGCCAGCGCGCAGGTCTGCCATGATGGCGCGAACCGCCACGGCGTTGCCGATGCTGTCGGGAGTGAAGGGCTTGCCATTGGGCGCGATGACGGCGGCTGCGCCGGATTTGAGGCAGCGGTCGGCCAATAAAATGTCGGCGGTGATGACGATATGTTTATCCGCCGCATGGTCGGCGACATGGGCGACAATATAATCATCGGCAGCGTCGAAACTGTCGTTCACGATTTTGCGGGAAATGAGGGGGTGATCGGGGATGCGGATGGCGCTGTTGCTGACCAGAAGCACGGGGACATGATAACGCCATGCGACTTTATATATTTCGTCTTTGACGGGGCAGGCATCGGCGTCGATCAAAATATGGAGCATGATGGGATGATAGGCGCGCTGGGGCGGGAATGCCAGCAGGCGGCGGGGCGTGGCCTGCGCGGCCCCTATTCGCGCCGCCTTATGATGGGTAAATTAAGCCTTTTCGAGCATATGAATGTTGGTTGGCCCCCAATATGCGGTCATGGAGGTGATGAGGCCGTCGTCATCGAACACCATAACATCGAGCGTGTCACTGCGGAAAGCTGTCGTTTCTGCGCCGGCGAATACCGTAAAACTGGCGGCGCCATAGCGGCCTGCCACCCGCACATCTTCGGCAACGGTCATATCCATAGGGCCGGCGGCATCAAAACAGGCTTGATACCATTTTTCTATGTCTTGGCGGCCCGTGACAGCGGGCGCGGTGACGGGATCGCGCACAATGGCGTCTGGGCTGTATAGGTCCGCAATGGCTTTGGCGTCAGCGGCGGTAAATAATTTTGCGTAGCGATGGAAAGTTGACCGGACATGATCTGGCGTTGGGCCGCTCAGATCCTGTTCATCGACCATATTTTGAGTAACATTCGGTAAAATATGCGCATCATTCATCGCAACGCTATCCTCTTTATAACCCATATTATGATTTTGCGTAATTATTGGGCGCTATAACGAGTGGGTGGCGATTTTTGCAACTTTTGTTTTTCGGGGGTTTAGCGGGCGGATTCCCGCACCGTTTCCATGGCAACATAGGTGGATGTGCTGGCGACATGCGGCAGGGCGGATATTTTTTCACCCAAGATGATGCGGTATCGACGGATGTCCACGGTGCGGACCTTGAGCAGATAGTCAAAGCTGCTGGCGATCATATGACATTCCTCCACCTCGGGGATTTGGCGGACGGCGGCGTTGAACTGAGTCAAAGCTTCTTCGCGGGTGTCGGATAATTTGACTTCGGCAAAGGCGACATGGTCGAGGCCCAATTTGGCAGGGTCGATAATCGCGCGAAAGGCCACGATGACACCGCTTTGTTGCAAGCGGCGGAGGCGTTGTTGACACGGCGTTTTGGAAAGGCCGACCGCATCGGCCAAATCGGTGATGGTGACGCGGCCATCGGCGCGTAGGACCGCGAGAATCTTGCGGTCAAACTCATCCAAATCAACAACATGAGGGCTGGAGGTGCCTTGTGGGCCCGAAAATGCGCCGGAGAGCGGGCTTGTCAGCGCGCTGCTATGTCCGCTGGGAAGGCTGTATTTGGACGCTTTCACTTTGATGGGCGTATTTTTCATGAAATTAGCCTAAATTTTATCACAATTATGGTCGATATACTATGTTTATGGCATAAATAAAGGCAGAATGCTTTTTGACGCTCTGGTAGAAAGGTTGCACGTTTAATGTCACGTAAGATGATTTTTTAGAAAGATTTTTTATGTCCGCACTCGCCCAGGACCGTATGCCGCTGAACATATTGGCGCGCACGAGTGAAGAGGCGGTTGTGGCCAATTTGCGGTCCATTTTGGCGTCATCCCCCGCCACGGTGGACGCGGTGTCGCACCGTGGTTTACAGATCATCCGCCGCGCCAAGGCCGAAGGCGACCGGGAAACGCTGGTTGCGCAATTGATGAACCGTTACCGCCTGTCCACCGAAGAAGGCGTGGTGTTGATGTGCTTGGCCGAAGCGTTGCTGCGCGTGCCAGATAGCGGGACCGCCAATGCCTTGATCCGTGACAAAATTGCAGGACGTCAGTGGGCCGAGGGGGATAGCGGCGATAGCCCGTTGGTGGTCGCCCTGTCGTCGCGCGGTTTGGCGTTGGGGTCGGCGACCTTGATGCTGGATTCGATGGGCAGCAAAGCCAATCCGCTGAATCTGTTGAAAGCGATGGTTCGTCGTTCGGGTGAACCCGTGATCCGTCAGGCCGCGATGATGGCGATGCGGATGCTGGGTCAGCAATTTGTGATGGGCGAAAGCATTGATGCGGCCGTAAAGCGCGCCGACAAGGTGACGACCGAGCTGGCCAGTTTCGACATGCTGGGCGAAGCTGCCCGCACTGCCGAGGATGCGGAGCGTTATTATCGCAGCTATGCCGACGCCATTCAGCGCATTGGCCGCGATGCCAAGTCTGGTGATCCTTATGCCAACCATGGCATTTCGATTAAGCTGTCGGCACTGCACCCGCGTTATGAATATTGGCAGGCCGACCGTGTGATGGGCGAATTGGTACCCCGCGTGATTGAATTGTGCATGGCCGCGCGGGCGGTGAACATTCCGTTGATGATCGACGCCGAAGAAAGCGACCGTCTGGAACCCCATATGGACGTCTATGGCGCGTTGGTGGATGCGGGCGTGGCCGATGGCTGGACCGGTTTGGGCATTGTGATTCAAGCCTATATGAAGCGCGCACCTGCCGTGATCGAATGGTTGGCGGCCAAAGCGCAGGCGCGCGGCGTCAAGCTGGCGATGCGTTTGGTGAAGGGCGCTTATTGGGATACCGAAATTAAGCGGGCGCAGACGATGGGCATGGGCGATTTTCCCGTGTTCACGCAAAAATTGCACACCGACTTGAATTATATGCGCTGTGCGCAACTGCTGCGCGGATATCAGGGCTGCATTTTCCCGGCTTTTGCCAGCCACAATGCGATGACGCTGGCCTTTGTGACCGAATTATTCGCGGACGCGGATTATGAATTGCAGCGCCTGCACGGCATGGGCGAGGGCGCGCATGATGCGGTGCTGGCGCTCTATCCGCCGCCGCGCCCTGTGCGGGTTTATGCGCCCGTTGGGACGCACCGTGATTTGCTGGCATATCTGGTCCGCCGCTTGTTGGAAAATGGAGCGAACAGCAGCTTTGTTCACCAATTTTCCGACCCCGATGTCACGGCAGAAGATTTGGCGGTGGACCCGCGCACGCAGGCGTCCCAGCCGCGCAAAATCGCCAATGGTTTAGAATTATTTGATCCGACACGCAAAAATTCGCGTGGATATGATGTGGGGGAACCGGGAGTGTCCGAGAAGTTGATGGCAGCGATTGATGCTGCCCGTCCGAAAATGCCGGTAGCCGCGCCTTTGGTGGGTGGCCAAGTGCGCAGTGGACCCAGTGAGCCGGTGCTGAACCCCGCAACGGGGGCTGCGATGGGCAGCGTGATTGAAGCCGATCAGGCGATTGTCGCCGAAGCCATTGCCGCCGCCAAGGCGGCGCAAGGGGCGTGGAGTTTGGCGGGCGGTGCCTATCGCGCCGAGCGTTTGGAACGCGCCGCAGACCTGCTGGAAGAACGTGATGCCTTGTTCTTGGGCCTGTGCATGGATGAAGCGGGCAAGACTTTGGTCGATGCCATTGCTGAATTGCGCGAAGCGGTAGATTTCCTGCGCTATTATGCTGCGCAGGCCCGCGCTGAATTTACCGACCCCGTGCAGTTGCCAGGGCCAACGGGTGAGCGCAACGAGTTGTTGCTGGAAGGCAAGGGCCTGTTTACCTGTATCAGCCCGTGGAATTTCCCACTGGCGATTTTCTTGGGACAGGTTTCGGCCGCTTTGGCAGCGGGTAATGCCGTATTGGCCAAGCCCGCAGAGCAGACCCCGCTTGTTGCCTATTTTGCGGTACAATTATTGTTGGAAGCCGGTGTTCCGGCAGAGGTTTTGCACTATCTGCCCGGACGGGGTGAGACGGTCGGCGCGGCCTTGACCGGCAGTGAGGCGATTATCGGCGTGGCCTTCACGGGTTCGACTGAAGTGGCCAAGATGATTAACCGTAGCTTGGCGGGCCGTGACGGCGCGATTGCGACGTTGATCGCCGAAACCGGCGGCGCCAATGCGATGATCGTGGACAGCACCGCCTTGCCCGAACAAGTGGCGCGCGATGCGGTGGCGTCGGCGTTTCAGTCGGCGGGTCAGCGTTGTTCGGCGCTGCGTTTATTATGTGTGCAAGAAGATGTGGCAGAGGGCATGACCGCCATGATTGCGGGCGCAATGGCCGAGCTGAACATTGGCAACCCCGCCGATTTGGCGACGGATGTTGGCCCGATTATTGACGAAGAAGCCCGCGCCAACATAGCCGATTATATTGCCGAAGCGCGCAAGGCTGGCCGCGTGATGGCCGAGGCCACGCGCATGGGCGATGTGGCGGGTGGCAGCTTTGTTGCCCCGGTGATCATTCGCTTGGATGATGTGACCGATTTGAAGCGCGAAATCTTTGGCCCTGTGCTGCATGTGGTGACATGGAAGGGCGGCGAATTGGATGCGCTGATCGACCAAATTAACACATCGGGATATGGGCTGACCTTGGGTGTGCATACGCGCATCGACAGTGTGGCGGCGCATATTGCGGCCCATGCCGAAGTCGGCAACATCTATGTCAATCGCAACCAAATTGGTGCGGTTGTCGGATCGCAACCCTTTGGTGGACGGGGCCTGTCGGGCACCGGACCCAAGGCAGGTGGCCCGCGCTATTTGCATCGCTTTGCCGAAGAAAAAACCATCAGCACCGACGTGACGGCGGCGGGCGGTAACGCGGCTTTGATGGCGAGCTGAGGCGGCTGGTCAGACGATATTATTTTCGTGCGAAAAGGGGCTGCGTGACGGGTTCCGGTTCATTCCGCCAGAATGAGGCCAGTTTCACATCCCCCGCATGAATGCCCGCTCGGCCAATATCCCCCCCCTTTGCGCCGAGTGGGAAAAGGGTGCATGTCCATTGCGGCATGCACCCTTTTACTTTTGGGCTATGTTATTTGGGGTATGGCGCTTGGGGTTGGCGGCTTAAGCGCCAGGGACCGCCAATAATTTGGCCTGCGCGCGAAGGCGGGCAGCGGCGGCAGGGTTGGCGGCGACCGCGTCCTGCAAAGCCTTGGCGGCTTTATTGGTTTCGCCCAAGGTCATGCGGCTGCGCATTAGCATGATCCATTGATCGACATTTTGCGGATTGGCGGCGATTTTGGATTCCAAACTGGCGATCATGCCGTCGATCATGGCGTCTTGTTGGCCCTTGGGAAGCTGGGACGCGGCCTCCATGTCCGCGCGGGTTGGGCCGGGAATGGCGCGGGCGGCGACGGGCATGTCTTGGGCGGAAAGCGGCGGCGCAGCGGGGGCCTTGGTGGCCGCAAGGCGCGGGGCGACATCGATTTTATGAATGGCGCCGACTTGTTCGATGGTACGGCGCAGGTCCGCTTCCCATGGCGCGCCAGCGGGGGTGTCGGCCAGCAGGGCGAACCAATCGTTGATTGCGCCTTGATGGTCGCCCGACAGGTCTTTTTTCACCGCCATGAAATAGCGGGCGCGCGGTTCCTTGGGGTCAAGCGTGATCGCTTTTTCAAAAGCGGCCGCCGCCGCAGCGGGCATGGGGTCGCGTTCGCTTGCCATTAACAAAGACTCGCCATAGGCGGACCATAGACCGGCGCTTCGCGGTGACAGGCTGGTGGCCTTTTGATAGCTTTCTGCGGCGGCAGAAAACTGCCCTTGGTCGAAGCGCGCATTGGCCAGCGCGGACCATGTTTCGGCATTGTCGGGATTGTCGCGAATTTGCTGTTCCAGCGCGGCAATGACATCGCCGCCAGCATCGGTCGATAGCATGGCGGAAGGGGTGCTGGCACCGCCTTGTTCCTGCCATAGGGTATAGCCAACAGCGCCGCACAGCAGCAAGGCGGAGGCCGCCAATATGGTTTTGTTGGTTGTGGACATGGCACCCATGGCAGGCATACTTTCTTTTTTATGGTCGCGCGCTTTTTGACAAGCAAAAAGGCAGAGATCAACGGTCGCGATTGGCGATAGCTTTGCAACAGGCAGATCAGAAGATATGTCAGGATCGCCAAATTTGGTAAGCATAAGAAAAATATTCGGATTGTGATGTGGATTACAGGAAAAACCACAAGATTTGCGGAAATGTGCAGACAGCTTCTGGGAATTTTGCCATGAACATGGCTGGATATTGACCGATTTATCACGAGTGGTCAGGGGCGGTTAGGGGCTTGGGCCGCGATATTTGGGATAGAGCGTTGGGCCTGTAGGCCTGTAGGGGGGATCCGTATCATGAAAATGGCCATGGGCCAGTGGCGCAATGCAGGCGGTCAAAAGCTTATAGGCTTTTTGACGGTTGCGATGTTGAGCCTGATTGGGTTCGGATTTTTCTGGGCGGCCCCCGCGCGATCGGCAAGTGAAAATCAAGGGTCTTATACGGGGGTTGCATCTTGCGCGGGGTCAACCTGTCACAGCCGCATGGACGGCGATGGCAATGTGGTGCGCCAAGATGAGCTGAAAATTTGGCAAGAGCCCAGTTCGCCCAGCGGCGCGCACAGCCGCGCTTGGGCGGTGCTGAACAATAATCGCAGCCGCTTTATTGCCCGCAATTTGGGGCTGGCCGATGCGGCCTCTGCGCCGATGTGTTTGGGCTGCCATGTCACCAATGGGGCCAGCGCCAATGGCGCGGTGCGCTTGGATGATGGTGTGGGATGCGAAAGCTGCCATGGTCCGGCAGGCGGCTGGATTGCCAGCCATTATGCAGGCGTGTTGAACGCGCCGAGCGTGGGCGCGGAAATGCGCGCCAAGCATATGGCCAATTTGCAAGCGGGCCTGCGGAAATTGGAAGACCCTGTGGTGCGCGCGGGCGTGTGTGCCGATTGCCATTTTGGTTCGGCCAAGGATGGGCAATTTGTGAACCATCGCATGATGGCGGCGGGTCACCCGCGTATTGGCTTTGAGCTGGATTTGTTCAGCCAATTGCAGGCGCATCACCAAGAAGATGCGGATTATGGCTGGCGCAAATTTGGCGCAGCGGGCGCGCGCACGGACCATGTGCAAATGTGGGCGGTTGGCCAAGCGACGGTGCTGGAGCGCAGCCTAGATTTGTTCCGGTCCAAGCGCGGGCAGGACGGTATGTTCCCCGAATTTTATTTTCTGGATTGCCACAGCTGCCACCGCCGCATTTTTGACCAAGCGCAGCCGGTGCGGACGGGCGTGGACAATGTGGGGCGCAATTTGCCCGAAGGCTATGCGCCCTATAATGATGAAAATCTGATTATGTTGGCCGCGGCTGCGCGTTTGGCGTCGCCGGCGCTGGCCAGCGAATTGGCGGCGCGCACGGCAGAGTTTCACCGCGCGATGGCGGTGGACCGTGCGGCGGCCAATCAAGCGGCGCTGGCATTGGGGCAGACGGTGGCGAAATTAAAAGCCGCCTTTGCAGCGAAAAGCTTTTCCAGCACCGATGCCTTTGTGTTGGTGGATGCCATTGCCAGCAGGGCGATGACGGCGCGCTTTACCGATTATGCCGGATCGCAGCAGGCTGTGATGGGCGTGGATACCTTGCTGAGCAGTATGGTGAGTTCGGGCCAGATTACCATTGGCGCAGCGGCAGGGATACGCGCCGATATTGACCGCGCTTATGGCGCGGTGAAAGAGCCCAACAGTTATAAACCCGCCGAGTTTCAGACGGTATTTGAGCGGGCGGTGCGCGCCATTGCGGCCTTAAAGTAGGAATGCGAGTGATGCGCACGACATATCGACCTTCGACCGTTCGACCTTCGACCGTTCGATCTTCGGCCTTTCGGTGTTCGGTCTTTCGGTCGGCGGCGGGGGCGGTGATTGCGTCTTTGATATTGGCGTCGTGCGGGGGCGGTGATGGCGACGGCACATCGACCGCGCCGCCCATAACTCCGCCGATTACGCCGACCACACCTGTCTATACGCCGCCCGCCGCCGAAGCGCTGAGTAGCGCGGATGTGGAAAAGATTTTGGCAGGGGCCATATCGGAAGCCAATGCCCGCAATCTGCCGAGCGTCATTGCGGTGACCGACCGTGTCGGCAATGTGTTGGCGGTGTTCCGGATGACGGGCGCCCGCGCCGATGCCACCGCGTCGCCCGCGCCCAATGGCCAGAATATGGACGTGCAAAATGTCAGCTTTCCCGCCGAAGCGGGGGCGATTGCGAAGGCGATTACGGGGGCTTATTTGTCGAGCAGCGGCAATGCCTTTTCCACCCGCACGGCCAGCATGATTGTGCAGGAACATTTTCCGCCTGCGCCGACGACGGCGGGCTTGGAAAGCGGGCCGTTGTTTGGCGTGCAGTTCAGCCAATTGCCGTGCAGCGATTTGAACACAAGATTTGGGGCCATAGGCAGCGCGGCTTTGGTGGGACCGAAGCGTTCGCCGCTGGGCCTGTCGGCGGATGCAGGCGGTTTTCCGCTGTATAAAAATGGCGTGGTTGTCGGCGGCATTGGCGTGATGGCGGACGGCGATTATGGCAGCGATGCCAATGTTTTGGACGTGGACAGCGACGATGAGGAATTTATCGCGCTGGCCGCGACGCGCGGGTTTGAAGCGCCCACCGCGGTGCAGGCCGACCGTATTGCGATTGACGGCACCACGCTGCGCTATTCCGACGCTAGCTTTGCGGGTGTGCGGACCAATGGCGGTAATTTTGCCAGCCTTAACGGCGTGGTCGGCAATTTGGTGGTGGTCACCGGCTATAGCAATGGCGCGATTATGGGCGGCGCGATTTATGGCAGCGAAGCGTCGGGCGTGCGAGCCGCGACCAGCAGCGAATTTGGGATCAGCGGCGCTTATGTGCTGAGCAATGGGGCGGGCGCGAACCGTTTTCCGATGCGTGCGGGCACGGACGGAGCTAGCGTTCCGACACCGCTGAGCATGGCGGAAGTGCAAGCGGTGTTGGAAGAAGCCTATGGCGTGATGAGCCGTGCGCGGGCGCAAATTCGCCGCCCGCTGGATAGCCGCGCCGAGGTGACGATTAGCGTGGTCGACAGCCATGGCAGCGTGCTGGGACTGGTGCGGTCCCCCGATGCGCCTTTGTTTGGCGCGGATGTTAGCTTGCAAAAGGCGCGGACGGCGGCGCTGATGTCCAGTGTGCGCGCGGGCAATGATTTGTTGGGCGACCCGAGCGCCGATGTGCGGGCCTTTGTCGGGGCGACGCGGACCTTCTTGAACGATATGTCGGCGCTGGGCGGCGGCACGGCCTTTACGGCGCGGGCGATTGGCAATTTGGCGCGGCCTTATTTTCCGGACGGCGAAGTGGGCCGCCCGCACGGGCCTTTGTCGCGGCCTATTGGGCAATTTAACCCCTTTTCCACCGGTTTGCAGTCGGCCTTGATTATCGGCAATTTGGCGCAGCATGTGGCGTTTGTGACGGGCGCGGGGCCTGATACGCCCGCGCGCTGCACGGCCTTGCCGGATGTCGCGGTGGGGCAAAATCCGCTGCAAAATGGCTTGCAAATCTTTCCGGGGAGCGTGCCGCTGTATCGGGGGAATATCTTGGTTGGGGCCATTGGCGTGTCGGGTGACGGCATTGATCAGGATGATATGATCAGCTTTTTGGGCGCGCATAATGGCGGGGCCAAGGTGGGCGGTATTGGCAATGCCAGCACGAATAAGCGGTCTGACAATATACTGGTTCAGGTCGGGGCGGGTGTGCGGCTGCGCTATGCGGTGTGTCCGTTTAACCCCTTTGTTGGGTCGTCCCAGCAAAATGTCTGTCAGGGGCTGTAGGGCATGAGCATGGGGGGTATCAGTCTGTTACCGATCATTGCCAGCCTTGCAGCGCAATCTGGGGTTGCTGCGCCAGAGCCAGTTGATCTGGATGAGGCGGCGGTGCAGGCGGACGGTAGCCCTGTGCCGCCGGATGTGTTGCCCGATGGGATAGTGATTCCGCCGATTGGCCAGCCGGAAGGCAAATGGGCGCGGCATGATGATGTGTTGGATAAGCTGACCCCGCCCCCGCCGCCGGAAAATTGGCGCGACAATATCACCGATCCCTATTTGATCGAGATTTTGGAGGGGCGTCGTCGGCCCGGATTTGTGCCGCTGCGCCCCGAAGCCTTGACACAGGATAATATCGGCGCGCTGCGTCCGCCGCCGCCAGAGCATTTTGCTGGCATTGAAGATCAATTGCCGGTGCCGGATCGCTGGCGCTTGATTGAGACGCTGGGCGTGGTGAAGGAGCGCTGGTTCGACCCCTATCACCAAAATACGTTGAAGGGCGACCGGCCGATCAACCGCGACAAGGTGAAATGGCTGCCGATCAAGGGGGATGATTGGTTTTTCGTCGCCAATTTGGTGTCGGACAGCGTGGTGGAACCGCGCACTTTCCCGATTCCGGTGGGCATACAAACCAGCGAGCGGCCTGGCAGCAACGATGTCTTTGGGCGCAATAGCAGTTTATTATTGTCGCAAAGCCTGATTGCGGGATTTGCCCTGATTAAAGGCAGCACAGCCTTTAAACCGCCCGATATCGAATATCGACTGACGCTGGCGTATAATGTGAATTATGTCGATGTGGCGGAGCGGCGGGTGTTGGATGTGCGGCCCAGCCGCCCCAGCCGCCGCACCGACGCCTTTTTGGGCGTTCAGGAAGCCTTTATCGACAAGCATTTGGGCAATACGTCGGACCGATATGATTTTTATTCGGTGCGTTTGGGTATTCAGCCGTTCCAAAGTGATTTTCGCGGATTTTTGTTTAACGACAGCCAATTGGGCCTGCGCTTGTTTGGCAATCGCGACAATAACCGTGTGCAATATAATTTGGCGGCTTTTTGGCGGTTGGAGAAAGACACCAACAGCGGGCTGAATGATATTACCCAGACGCCGCGCAAGGATTTTATCTTTACCGGCAATATTTATCGGCAGGATTTCCCCTTTGTCGGGATGACCAGTCAGGTCAGCGTGACCTATAATATGAACCGCGAGAAGAATGACGTGCAGATTGACCATAATGGTTTTCCTGTGCGCCCCGCGGTGATTGGCGATTTGCGCGGGCGGGAATATGATGTGGTCTATCTGGGCTATAGCGCGGATGGGCGGATTGGGCGGATCAACCTGACGGCCAGTTTTTATGCGGCGCTGGGCGAAAATCGGAACAATTTCTTTACCAGCAAGCCCGCCCAAATTCGCGCGGGCTTTGCGGCGGCCGAAGCCAGCTATGATGTGGATTGGATGCGGTTTCGCTTGTCCGGCATGTACGCCAGCGGTGACCGCGACCCCTATGATGATCGCGAAAATGGCTTTGACGCGATTTTTGAAAACCCGATCTTTGGCGGGGCGGATACCAGTTACTGGATACGGCAGACCATACCCTTTGCGGGCGGTGGGCGCGTGATTAGCTTGAGCGGGCGCAATGGTCTGCTCAATTCGCTGCGCTCGTCCAAAGAAGAAGGGCAGAGCAATTTTAACAATCCCGGTACGATCTTTGCCGGATTGGGCGGGGATTTCGACCTGACGCCGCAATTCCGCCTGAGCACCAATTTTAACCATTTATGGTTTGATAGCACGTCGGCGCTGAAGGTGCTGCGGATGCAAGGGCATATTCCCACCGATATTGGATATGATCTGTCTGTGGCCACCATCTGGCGGCCCAAGGCGACGCAAAATTTGGTGGGCCGTTTGAGCGGGGCGGTCTTGCTGCCCGGCGATGGGTTTAAAGCTTTGTTTGAGAATGAGCAGCGGCGTCCGGCCTATGTGTCCATTCTTGCCAATGTGATTTTGAGTTATTGATGATGCACAGGCTGATTTCCCTTTTCCTGTTGGCGATAATGGCGGCGTTTTTCCATGCGCCCATGGCCATGGCGGCTGGCGGGGAAAAGCCGGTGAAGGTGGTGTATCGCTTCACGCCGCCCGCGCCCAAGGAACAGAGTGTGGCGGAGGTCGAACAAAAATCGGCCGGTTGTTATAGCTGCCATGTTAAAACCGATCAGCCGAGCATGCATGTGTCGCCCGCGGTGCGCCTTGGCTGTGTCGATTGCCATGGCGGGGACAGCGTTTCGCCCGCCGCCTTTGGGAAGCCAGAGCTGGGTTATGAGCATGAGGCCAATGTGGCCGCGATGAAGGTCGCCCACCCGCAGCCAACCTATCCCGCCGCATGGCATGGGACATCGGCCAACCCCGAGCGCAGCTATACCTTGCTGAACAAGGAAGCGCCGGAATTTATCCGATTTGTGAACCCCAGCGATTATCGTGTGGCGCGCGAGGCGTGTGGGTCGTGCCATTTGGACACGATTGAGGCGACCGAGCGCAGCATGATGAGCACATCGGCCATGCTGTGGGGCGGCGCGGCTTATAATAATGGGATTGTGCCATTTAAGGCCTATGTGTTCGGTGAGGCTTATACGCGTGACGGCAAGCCAGCCTGTATCTTGTCACCGTCATCGACGCTGGCGCGGGAGGAATATAAAAAGGCCTGTGCGCCTGATTTCCCTTCGTCCAAGATTTTGACCGATCAGGAACGCAAAAAGGGGGCGTTGGCGCGGCTATATCCGCTGCCGCGCTGGAGTGTGATTCCGCCTGGTGACGTATTCCGTGTGTTTGAACGGGGCGGGCGCAATATTAACACGCAATTCCCCGAAATTGGCTTGCCCAACCCGACGGGTTCGATTCAGCGGTTGGAAGAGCCGGGTCGGCCCGACTTGAAGCAGAGCAATCGCGGGGCGGGCACAGGTTTGCGCGTGTCGATTCCGGTGCTGAATATTCACAAGACCCGCCTGAATGACCCGCTGATGTGGTTTATGGGGACGAATGACCAGCCTGGTGATTATCGCCATTCCGGTTGTTCGGGGTGCCATGTGGTCTATGCAAATGACCGCGAACCGCGCCACAGCCTGACCTATGCCCAATATGGGCGGGACGGGGAAACGGCGACGATCGACCCGACGATTGCGGGTAAGATGGCGGATCATGGCGGCAAAGCATCCGGTCATGGCGGCTTGGTGGGGCCAGCGGGCGTCAATAGGCAGACGCGCAAGGAATCGGGGCATCCGATCAGCCATGCCTTTACGCGCGCCATTCCAACGTCGCAGTGCATGACCTGTCACATGCATCAACCGAACATCTTCTTGAACAGCTTCCTTGGCTATACGATGTGGGATTATGAATCGGACGCCTCGCAACTGTGGCCCGGACCGGAAAATAGCGCGCCGCGCCCTGAGGGGATGTCGGACGCCGATTATGAGCGGATTTATAAGAAACAGCGTTACCCCACCGCCGCCGAAGCCCATGCGGTGCTGGAGCGCAACCCCGAAGGCGCGGCGACGCGCGGTCTGTGGGGCGATGTGGAATTTTTGCGCAACGTCTATGATGTCAATGCCAGCAACAAAGACACGCAATTTGCCGATTATCACGGCCATGGGTGGAATTTCCGTGGGATTTTCAAACGCGACCGCGAAGGAAATTTGCTGACCAAAGATGGCAATATGTCCACCTATGGCAGTGATACCGCCCATATTGTGGACCCCAAGGACCCCGAGAAATGGCGCAAAAGCTGTTCGGCCTATACGGACCCGCAAGAGCGCGATTTGTGCCTGTCGACCGCGACGCCGGATGGCAAGGAAGGCAAATTTGTGCCGCCCGGCCTGAACCCCGGCAAGACCGTGCATATGATGGATATTCACGCCGAAAAGGGCATGCAATGCGCCGATTGCCACTTTGCGCAGGACAGCCATGGCAATGGTTATATTCAGGGCGAAGTGGCTAATGCGGTGGAGATTGGCTGTAAGGATTGCCATGGCACCGCCGATGCTTTCCCCAATTTACTGACCAGCAATGTTGCGGCGCGCCCGCAGGGGACGAATTTGGCGTTGCTGCGCAACCCCGATGGGCGTCGTCGTTTCGAGTTTATCTATGATGATAAGGCGCAGGTGACGGGGCTGATTCAGCGCTCGATTGTCGACCCCAAGCTGGAATGGCGCGTCAGCCTTGTGAAATTGGCGGTGACCGAGGGGCCAGAGTTTAACCCCAAGGCGGCGCGGGCCAAGCTGATGTCCAAGAGCGGCAGTGAGGATGGGCGCTTTGCCTTTGGCCCTGCTGTGGCCAAGGAGGACCGCGCGCATGGCGAGGATAAGCTGGCTTGCTTTACCTGCCACCTGAGCTGGACGACGAGTTGCGGTGGTTGCCATTTGCCGATTGAGGCGAATTGGAAAACGTCCATGCACCATTTTGAGGGCGAAGAGACGCGCAATTTTGCGACCTATAACCCGCAAGTGGCGCGGGATGAGATGTTCCAACTGGGCCGTCACCAATTGACCAAGCCCGGCGAAGCGGGCGCAAATGGCGAAGAGCGCGGCATTATCGCGCCCGTGCGTTCGACATCCGCGCTGGTGCTATCGTCCACCAATATTAACCGCGAACGTATTTATATTCAGCAGCCGCCGATTTCGTCGGCGGGTTATAGCAGCCAAGCCTTCGCGCCGCATTTCCCGCACACTGTCCGCAAGGATGAGACGAAGCAGTGCAGCGATTGCCACCTGAGCGCGGCGGATGACAATAATGCCATCATGTCGCAATTGCTGTTGCTGGGGACCAATTTCGTCAACTTTGTCGGATTAAATGTCTGGTCGGGTCACGATGGTGGTTTTCAGGCGACGCGTGTGACCGAATGGGATGAGCCGCAGGCGGTGATTGGCAGCTATTTGCACCGCTATTCCTATCCCGACTATTGGCGGATGCACCGCGAGCAAAATGGCATGGAATTGAAGAATTGGGTGCGCGGCAAGACCTTTGATAAAAAGGGCAGCGGCGAAACCAAGGCTTTGGAAGAATTTGCCAATATTGTCCAAGGAGCCAGCGGCACGGTGAGCTGTTTGCAGCAGCGCGGCGAATATATGTTTGTCGCCGAGGGCAAGGGGGGCTTTCGCGTTTATGATATTGCCAGCGTTGGCAATAAGGGCTTTTCGGAGCGGATTACGCGGGCGCCATTTTCGCCGCTGGGCCAGAAAAGTCATGTGAAGTCGCGTAATGCCACCTGTATGGCGCTGGCGACGACGCAGCCGATCAGCGTGACGCGCAACGAGAATATCGTCGCCAACTTCCCCGAAAATCTGGAGCAGGTGATGCACCCCATTTACCGCTATGCCGTGATTACGGACAGCGTAGAGGGGCTGATTTTGGTGGATATCGACACATTTGCTGACGGCGAATTCCGCAACAATGACTTGCGCCGTGCGCTGACGTGGAATGAAGGCGGGGCTTTGGCTGGGGCGCGTCATGTGAGTTTGGCGGGGAGCATAGCCTATATCACCACCGATGCCGGCTTGGCGGTGGTGGATTTAACCGATCCGTTGAAGCCTGTTTTGACGGCGCAAATTCCAATGCAGGATGCGCGGGCAAGCGCCGTGCAATTCCGCATGTTGTGGGTGAGCGACGCTGAGGGTGTGAAGCTGTTTGATGTTACCAATTTGCGCACACCGATTGCGGTGCCGTCGGGCACGGTAGCCATGGCGGATGCGCGCAAGATGTATGTGGCGCGCACTTATTTATATGTGGCGGCCAAGCAGGACGGTTTGGCGATTGTCGATGTGACGCGGCCTGCTGCGCCGAAGCTCGTGGAACGCTTTGATGCCAACGGGACGTTGAATGATGCCGAGGATGTGATTGTGGCATCCACCAATGCATCGCTGTTCGCCTATGTGGCGGATGGGCGCAACGGCATGAAAATCTTGCAATTGACCAGTCCGGACCACCCCGGCCTATATGGTTTCTCACCCCGTCCTCGCCCTGAACAAATTGCGTGGGCGCGCACGCCAAAGCCCGCTTTGTCGCTGTCCAAGGGGTTGGACCGTGACCGCGCGGTGGATGAAACGGGTGGCCAAATGGCGGTGTTCGGGCGGCTTGGATCGCGGCCCTTTACGCGGCCAGAGATGGAGAAGCTGTTCCTGAACAGCAAGGGGCTGGTGTATAAGGTGCGCGATGAGGTGGATATGAGCGCATGGCGGCCACCGCTCCGCATGTGATGGGTTGGCCGTTGATATAGACAAATGAAGAGGCCCCCGCACGATGGATGCGGGGGCCTTTTTGATGGGGTGCAGGATGGGCGGGGTTAGAGGCGTTCCGCCTGTGCCACCGCGTCGGAGGCGCGGAGCGCCGAGATGATGCGCATCACATGCTGAAGATTGCTGACCTCGACCACAATGTCATAGGTGTGGAAATCCCCCTCTCGGTTGGAGAGGCGCAAATTGGTGATATTGGCCCCATTGGCGGCCAAGATGCCCGACATTTCTGCCAAAGTGCCCGGCTCGTTATGAACGACAATGATCAGGCGGGCGCTGCCGCCGCCGCTGTCTTCTTGCCAGCGCAGGTCAATCCATTCTGCTTCGCCGCCGTCCGCCAGACTTTCACAGTCAATGACATGGACGGTGATGCCTTCGTTGGGGCGCGACAGGCCGACGATGCGGTCGCCCGGCACAGGGTGGCAGCATTTCGCCAGATGATAAGCCACGCCAGGGGTCAGCCCCTCGATCGACAAGACGCCATGGGGGTGGTTGTGCGCCTTGAATTTGACATCCGAGGTGACGCCGGGGACCAAGGCTTCGAGGACGGCATTGTCCGACAATTGACGGCGCGCTAGCGCGATATAGAGCGCGCTATCGCTGTCCATTTTCAGGCGGGTCAGCGCCGCCGTGCGGGCTTTGTCGCCGACGCGGTTGGGCAGGCGGGCGGTCAATTCTTCGTATAATTTGCGGCCCAGAGCCGCCAGTTCGATTTTTTCCTTGCTGCGGACATGGCGGCGGATAGCGGCGCGTGCCTTGGCAGTGACGGCAAAGCCAAGCCATGCGGGCTGGGGTGTTTGTTTGTCCGACACCAAAATTTCGACGGTGTCGCCATTGGCCAGCGCGGTACGTAGGGGGACCAGACGGCCATTGACCTTGGACCCGACGGTGCGGTCGCCAAGGTCGGTGTGGACGGCATAGGCAAAGTCCACGGGCGTCGCGCCCTTGGGAAGTTGGTGCAGGCTGCCCTTTGGGGTGAAGGCAAAGATGCGGTCCTGATACATGGCCATGCGTGTATTTTCGAGCAATTCGTCGGGATCGCTGGAGGTTTCCAAAATTTCGAGCAAATCGCGGATCCAGCCTGCTTGGCCATCGGGCTGAGCGCCGCCCTGTTTATAGGCCCAATGCGCCGCCAGCCCATATTCGGACAATTGGTGCATTTCTTCGCTGCGAATCTGAATCTCGATGCGCATATTTTGCTGGTGCATGATGGTGGTGTGCAGCGATTTATAGCCGTTGCGCTTGGGCGTAGAAATATAATCTTTGAAGCGGCCCGGCACCATTTTCCATTTTTGGTGGATGACGCCCAAGGCGGCATAGCATTGCGCGGTGTTCGACGTGATGGCGCGAAAGGCAATGATGTCGGTGACTTGGTCGAAGCTGACGTGGCGTTCCTGCATTTTGCGCCAGATCGAATAAGGGTGTTTTTCGCGGCCCGAAATTTCGGCGTCTATGCCTTGGGCGGCCAGCAATTCTTTTAATTCCTGACTGATGGCGGCGATTTTGGCTTTGCCGCCGCTGGTCAATTTTTCAAGGCGGCCGGTGATGGTCGCATAGGCTTCGGGTTCCAATTCGCGGAACGCCAAAAGCTGCATTTCGCGCATAAATTCATACATGCCGATGCGTTCGGCAAGTGGCGCGTAAATATCCATGGTTTCGCGGGCGATGCGGCGGCGCTTTTCCGGTTTGGAAATGAAGTGCAGCGTCCGCATATTGTGCAAACGGTCGGCCAATTTGACCAACAACACGCGTATGTCGTCGGACATGGCGAGCAGAAATTTGCGCAGATTTTCGGCGGCGCGTTCATTTTCTGTCTGCGCCTCAATCTTGGACAATTTGGTCACGCCGTCGACAAGGCGGGCGACATCGCTGCCGAAAAGGCGCTCGATTTCTTCGTGCGTGGTCAGCGTGTCTTCGAGTGTGTCGTGCAGCAAGGCGGTGACAATGGTTTCCACATCCAAATGCAATTCGGTGAGAATGCCCGCCACCTCGACAGGGTGGCTGAAATAAGGGTCACCAGAGGCGCGTTTTTGGCTGCCATGTTTTTGAACGGTAAAGACATAGGCGCGGTTCAGCAGACCCTCGTCTGCATCGGGGTCATAGGCGCGCACGCGTTCCACAAGTTGATATTGTCTAAGCATTACACCCAATGTCGTGTTTGGGGCGGTAATTGCAATGCGAAAAATGCAAAAACCCATGCTTTTGTAACTGCATGTGAGGGCGCGCGGCGCGGATGATTTCGGGACATATCCGATATTGGATGACGCTGAGCTGATGGTGAAAGGGCGGTGTTGAGAGCGCAAGCGAACGTGATGGAACGCGGCCTGGGATCATGTCAGCAGGAATGGCTGTGGAACGACATAAACATTTGGCGCATTTCGTTGCTTGCACTATTGTGGGAACTTATGACGATTTTACGCGAAGCACTGAATGATCTGGATCTGGGGGGATGCGCCTTGCCTATGGCTTTGGAAGCCATGGGGGAGCGGTGGTCTTTCATGATTTTGCGCGCTGCCTTTAATGGCGTGAAGCATTTTGAGGAATTTCAGCAAGAGTTGAGCATTGCGCGCAACATTTTGTCCAACCGGCTGTCGCGGCTGGTCGAGCATGGCATTATGATGCGCGAAGTGATGGCCGAGGATCGCCGCAAGGTGCGCTATGAACTGACCGCGAAGGGCATTGATTTGCTGCCCGCGATGGTCGCGCTGCGCCAATGGGGCGAAAAATGGGGGGCGGGTGTGCCCTCGACGCCCGTGCTGGTCGATATTCGGGATGAGCAGCCCATCGGTGCGGTAACCATCTTGGCGCATGATGCGCGGGCGCTGGGCCCCGGTGATTTGGTCTGGAAACATCGGTCCGAATTGCAGCCATTGGGGCAAGCGCGCGCGAAAACAGGCGCGAATGACGGGGCATGATAGGGCGCGCGACGGGCGCATATTGTGATGATAGCGGCCCATTCTATATGTGGCCGCGCTTGATTTTTGGTTGAACGGCAGGATTGCGTCGCCCCATGACTTTTTTTGAATTGGCGTCCCCAGGACCATTTTTTGACAATAAGGTCCGCGCTTTTTGGCGGCTTCAGATTATGGGCTGGGGTGCGTGGTTTGGGCTGCGCGGTTTGTCGGGCTTGGCCAATGGCCAGCCGATGTCCTTTTTAATTCCCCAGATTATTTCCGCGATTACCGGATTTTCGCTGACGCTGATTTTGTCGGTTTGTTACCGGTCGCTGATTCACCGCCGCCCGATTTTCATGTGGAGCGGCAGTTTGGTTTTGGCGGCGCTGGCGACGGCGTTATGGGCCTTTATTGACGCATGGGTGGCGCAGATTCAAAATCCGGCCAGCGAGGCGGGCTTTACGGGATTGTTGCTGGGCGCCTTATATATTGATGCGACGACGCTGGGGGCATGGTCGGCGCTGTATTTCGCGATCAATTATTTCTTGCAGCTCGAAGAGCAAAACGACCGCGTGCTACGATTGGAAGCCCAAGCCGCGTCGGCGCAACTGGCGATGCTGCGATACCAATTAAACCCGCATTTTCTGTTCAACACGCTGAACAGCATATCGACGCTGGTTTTGTTGAAGCAGACGGAACCGGCGAATGCGATGCTGTCGCGCCTGTCGGCCTTTTTGCGTTATACTTTGGCGAATGAGCCGACGGCGCAAGTGACGCTGGCGCAAGAGATTGAGACGCTGAAACTATATCTGGATATTGAAAAGATGCGGTTTGAAGACCGGTTGCGGCCCGAGTTTCACATTGATCCGGCGGCGGCGCGGGCGCGTTTGCCGTCTTTGTTGCTGCAACCCTTGGTCGAAAATGCCATTAAATATGCGGTCACGCCGCAAGAGGATGGGGCCGAGATTAACATTAGCGCACAGCTTATCGGTCAAACGGTTCGGATTAGCGTTTCGGACACGGGGGGGCCATTGTCAGGGGATGCCAGCGACCCCACGACAGGCTTTGCAACGGAATCGACGGGTGTGGGTTTAACCAATATCAAAGACCGACTGGCGCAGGCTTATGGTGAACAACACCGGTTTGACGCCCAGACGGGGGATGAAGGCGGATTTACCGTGACGATCGAATTTCCGTTTCAACCCGATGGACAGCCAAGAATGGGAACCGAAGGCACATGACCATTAGAACCATCCTGGTGGATGATGAAAAATTGGCGACCCAAGGCCTGCAATTGCGGCTTGAGGCGCATCCGGATGTCGAAGTGGTCGACACGGCGCTGAATGGCCGCGAGGCGATTCGCAAAATTAAGACGCACAAGCCCGATTTGGTGTTTCTGGATATTCAGATGCCCGGATTTGATGGCTTTTCCGTGATTCAAGGATTGATGGAGGTGGAACCGCCCTTGGTGGTGTTTGTGACCGCCTATTCCGACCATGCCATCCGTGCTTTTGAAGCGCAGGCGGTGGATTATTTGGTGAAGCCGGTGGAGCCGGAACGCTTGGCCGATGCTTTGGACCGTGTGCGTCAGCGTTTGAACGAAAAGCGCGGCGCGGCGGAGGCAGACCGGTTGAAGACGGTGCTGGCCGAAGTGGCGCCGGAAGCGGTGGAAGAATATGATAGCGAAAGCCCCGCCGAAGCACCGGCGGCGGATCGCTATGAAAAGATGATCAACATTAAGGATCGCGGCCAGATTTTCCGTGTCGATGTCGATAGCATTGAGCGGATTGACGCGGCGGGTGATTATATGTGCATCTATACCGCTGATAACAGCTTGATTTTGCGTGAAACGATGAAAGATTTGGAAAAAAGGCTGGACCCGCGCAATTTCCAGCGCGTCCATCGTTCGACCATCGTCAATCTGAGCCAAGTCAAGCAAGTGAAGCCGCACACCAATGGCGAATGCTTCTTGGTGCTGGGCAGCGGCGCGCAGGTGAAGGTGAGCCGCAGTTACCGCGATGTGGTAGCGCGTTTTGTGCATTGAGTGCGCGCCATAGGGTTAAGGAAAAGGGGGCTGTTGGCCCCCTTTTTTTATGCATTTTTAGGCGTGTCCGATCAGAGCTGGTGGCCGGTTTTGTCGCGCTTGGTCGCCAGATATTGTTCATTATATTTGTTGGTCGGCAGGGCGAGGGGGATGCGTTCCAGCACCGTGACCCCTTCTTTTTCGATGCGGGCGACCTTTTCGGGGTTGTTGGTCATCAGGCGGATTTCGCGAATATTCAGCCGTTCGAGCATTTGGCCTGCGATGCTGAAGTCCCGTGCTTCGACAGGAAAGCCGAGGCGCAGATTGGCGTCGACCGTATCATAGCCTTGGTCTTGGAGGGCGTAAGCACGCAATTTGTTGACGAGGCCGATGCCGCGTCCTTCTTGGCGAAGATAGAGCAGTACGCCCCATGGTGCATCGGCCATGGCGTGCAGCGCGGCGTGCAGTTGCGGGCCGCAGTCGCATTTCAAGCTGCCCAGCACATCGCCGGTCAGGCATTCGCTGTGCAAGCGCACGACCGGCGGCGTGGCATCGCGCTGGCCGATGATGAGGGCGACATGGTCTGAGGCTTCTTCGGGCGTACGGAAAGCGACAATTTCGGCCTGTTCGCTGGCCGAGACGGGCAGGCGGGCGCGGGCGGCGATGGCGAGGCGGCGACTGTCGAGCAGGGCAGCGATGTCGTCGGCGTCACACTGGGTTTCGGCTGTTTCGGCGGCATCATCGCTTGCGGTGCGGACGAAAAAAGCGGGCAGCAGGCCCGCGTGGCGGGCCAAGGTCATGGCGGCGGCGGCGGCGGGGTCATTGCCGGTCGGCGCGCTGGTGAACGGGCCCTTCATGGGGTGCGCCAAGTCCAAGGCGGGGTCGGCAATCGCAAAGGCGGCGGCGTGGCTGGATGCGGGGGCGCAGATGCGGACGGGGCCGGGGTTGGCGGCGGCGCGCTGGTTGGTCAGTTTCAGCGTGACGGCGCGTTCGCCGGACAGCAAAATATCGGGCGCATCGGCGCTGAAATCGGCCAAAGAGAGATCATCGCTGGATTCAATGGCGAGCAGATCGAGCGCCGGACCACCGGCCGCCGTGATGCGCACAGGCCAGCCGCGCCGCAGCGCGTCCAATGAGCGAGCCGCACGGCGGGCACCATGATGAATCAAAAATCAAACTCCGTGATCAGCGGGATATGGTCCGATGGCTTTTCCCAGCTTCGGGCGGGCTGCACGATGCGGTGCGACTTGGCATTTGGCAAGAGGTCGGGTGTGACCCACATATGGTCGAGGCGGCGGCCACGGTTGGAGGCGGCCCAATCCTTGGCGCGGTAGCTCCACCATGTGAACAGCGGCGATGGGGCCGGAATGAAGTGGCGGCCAAGGTCCACCCAATTGGCGGCGGCCTGAAGATGGGCCAGCGCCTCTACCTCTATCGGGGTGTGGCTGACGACGTTGAGCAGGGCCTTGTGGCTCCACACATCTTCGGGGAGGGGGGCGATGTTAAAGTCGCCCGTGATGATATGCGACGCGTCCAATTCGCGCGACCATGTGGTCATGCGTTCCAGAAAGTCGAGCTTTTGCCCGAATTTGGGATTTTGATCACGGTCGGGGATGTCGCCGCCTGCGGGAATATAGACATTATCGAGGCGTTGGCCGGTTGGCAGAGTGACACCGATGTGGCGTGCTTCGCCATTGGCTTGCCAGTCATATTTGCGGACGTCGGTTAGCGGGATTTTGCTGATGGTGGCCACGCCATGGTGCATCTTTTGGCCGTGGGTGACGATATGCGTATAGCCCAGCTTGTGGAACATATCGAACGGGAAAGTGCGGCATTCGACCTTGGTTTCTTGCAGGCACAAAATGTCCGGCTGTTCTTCGGACAAGAATTTTTCCACGATGGCGATACGGGCGCGGACGCTGTTGATGTTCCACGAGGCGATGGAGATGCTGGTCATGATATGCCTGTATCGGGGCAAAGGGATCCGTGCAACGAATCTGCGCGGATAGAATCGGAAAAATGATCGAAAGGTGGTGGGCGGCCCAGATACACTAAACCCCCGTCCCAGGGGCGATGGAACGGGGGTTCAAGGACTGCGTTCGTCACGCTCTTGAAAAGAAGACATCCGCTTCACCGGATTGGGCAACAGGGGGAAACCCGTGTCCGGCGGCGTGTTGATGCCTTCTGATGATGGAAGTAGCAGAAGAAATATTACGCCAAGCTGAACATGATGCTGTCTGGTTGCTGTTCGTCGACGCTCGTGGGCCGTTGGGCGACAAGAATAGGTTTTTGGGGCCAAAAAAAGGGCCTGCACCCATAAGGATATGCAGGCCCATATTGGGTGAACGGATGGGGGGGAGCCGCCTGATTAGCGGCCCCGTGCGCGCGGGCGAGGGTCCGTCCAGCGGAAGGCGGAATCGGCCACCGGCACATTAAATTGCGCGTTTGTTAGGTCGATTCGCGTGCGGTTATTCTGGCTGTCCAGCGCGACCCAGCCGCGCAGGCGCAGGCCAGCAGGGGCGGCCGCGTCGCGGGTGAAGACCATGGTTATGGTGCCATATTCGGGGCGCTTGGGGTCCTTGACCTCGACACTGACGACGTCGCGGCTGCCGGTGTCGACCACGCGGGCATAGCGGGCCAGATCGCGTTCTGGGTCGAGCAGCGCGGCGAGCGGCGAATTTTTCACGGGCCAGCGTTGCACTTGCTTGACGTCATAATCGATCATGGTCAGCGAATTGCCATCGCCGACGATCAAGAGCGATACGCCCTTTTGATATTGAAAGCGGATTTTACCGGGGCGTTTCAGTGTCAATTGGCCGGTCAGGCGTTGGCCGTTGCGGTCGGTTTGGGTGAAATCGGCCGTCATGCTGTTGGTCAGTTTCAAATGTTGTTGCACCGAGGCCAGCGTGTTGGCGGCGGCGTCATTTGCTTGGGCCATGGCGGCGGTCGGCAGAGCCGTTGTTAAGGCGGCTGCGCCAAGGGGAAGGAGCGCCAACGCCGCTGCACGGGTTAGGAATTTGGCGGAGAAACTTTCTGTCATGGACCTTGGATCCTTTATCGTTCGGGCCAGTCGCCGCTGGGGCCAGCGGTGCCATATCGGTGTTGGGGCCAATGCATGCCCGCTGGGCCTTGAACCCGCGCTGAACCCCGATGTTAGGAAAGGTTCAACTGATGGCGGGCCAGTGGGTTGCAGCGCGGGCCTGATTGGGCAGGGCGTTTGGGCGGATCAGGGGATTTGACCATATTTGTCGACCAGCACATCGCGGCGGCCCACATGGTTGGGCGGGCTGATCAGGCCGTCCTCTTCCATTTTTTCGATCAATCGGGCGGCGCTGTTATAGCCGATGCGTAATTGGCGCTGAATCCAACTGGTTGAGGCTTTCTGGCTTTCGGCGACCAATTGGCATGCTTTGGCATACATGCGGTCTTCGGCGCTATCGCCGCCCGTCGGTGCGCCTTCGAGGGCGAAGCCGCCGTCTTCGGGTTCTTCGGTGACGCTTTCGATATAGTCGGGGCGGCCCTGTGCGCGCCAATGGTCGGCCACGCCGCGCACTTCGTCATCGGACATGAAGGGCCCGTGGATACGGGTGAGCTGCTTGCCGCCCGGCACATAGAGCATGTCGCCCTTGCCCAGCAATTGTTCGGCCCCCGCTTCGCCCAAAATGGTGCGGCTGTCGATTTTGGAGGTCACATGGAAGCTGATGCGGGTCGGCAAATTGGCCTTGATGACGCCGGTGATGACGTCGACCGATGGGCGCTGGGTGGCCAAAATCAGGTGGATGCCCGCTGCGCGCGCCTTTTGCGCGAGGCGCTGGATGAGAAATTCCACCTCTTTGCCCGCCGTCATCATAAGGTCGGCCAATTCGTCGACAATGACGACAATTTGCGGCAGGGGTTGATAGTCCAGCGTTTCTTCTTCGTAGACGGGTTGGCCCGTGTCAGGGTCATAGCCGGTTTGGACGCGGCGGCCCAAGGATTTTCCCTTGGCCAGCGCAGCGCGGACCTTGTCATTATAGCCCGCCAAATTGCGGACCGACAAAGACGACATCATGCGGTAGCGATCCTCCATCTGTTCGACCGCCCATTTCAGGGCGCGGACGGCCTTTTTGGGTTCGGTGACCACCGGAGCCAGGAGATGGGGGATGTCATCATAGACGCTAAGTTCCAGCATTTTCGGGTCGATCATGATCATTTTGACCTGATCTGGCCCCATGCGGAACAAGAGCGAGAGAATCATGGCGTTGAGGCCGACGGACTTACCAGAGCCGGTCGTACCCGCGATGAGCAAATGCGGCATGGGCGCAAGGTCGGCGATGACGGGATCGCCAAAGATATTTTTGCCCAAAATAATCGGCAAGGTGCCGGTTTGTTCTTGGAATATGGCGCTGGCGATCATTTCGTGGAAGACCACGGATTCGCGGTTGGCGTTCGGCAGTTCGATGCCGATGACGGTGCGGCCCGGAATGGGCGCGATGCGGGCCGACAGCGCCGACATGTTGCGGGCGATATCATCGGCCAAATTGGAAACGCGGCTGGCCTTGGTGCCGGGGGCGGGTTCCAATTCATACATGGTGACGACGGGGCCGGGCCGAACGGCGGTGATGACGCCCTTGACCTGAAAATCTTCGAGGACCGATTCCAGCAAGCGGGCGTTGCGTTCCAGCGCGGCTTTGTCGATTTGATTGCCGCTGCCCGCAGGGGCGGGGGTGAGCAAGTCGAGGCCCGGAAGCTGGTAGTTGGTGAATAGCTCGCTTTGCGGTTTCGGGGCGCTGGCCACAGGGACGGGGGCGCTGCGTTCGGCGGGGACGGCGATTTCGGGCGGCGCGCGGTCGACGGGTTCGGCGCGGGGGCGCGGTTTGACGATGCGGTCGGAAAGCCGCGGGGCTTCGTCGTCATTATGATCGACGAAGGCCATGCTTTTGGGGCTGCGCTCTGTCCCGCTGTCGTCGTCTGCGTCATGACCGTCCAAGCCGAATTGGGGCAGCGCCATGCGCAGCCCAGACGCCCAGCCTTTTTCAAGATGAAGCGCGCGGTAGCCCAGATAAAGGCCCATGCCGATGAGCAGGAAAATGGCGGCAAAGCGCAAGATAGCGGATGTCGGATCGCTGATGAGTTGGAACAATGGCATGATCGCATTGCCCAGCACCAAGGCCAAAATGCCGCCCGACCCCGCCGCAAAGCTGGAGGCGCTGTCGGCCGTCCACAGATGCAGACCCATGCCCATGCACAAAATGGCGATGAACATGATGACCCATTGGCGTTTCCAGCCGGTCTGGGCCTTTTGGGACCATAGGCGCCATGCCATCAGGCCCAGCATTGGTAGGAGCATGATGCTGCCAAGGCCGCCGATGAACAGCAAGAAGGAGGCGGCCCAAGCGCCGCTGCTGCCCATCCAATTATTGGGATGGCCATTGGCGGCGGTGTTAAGCGCGGCGTCCGTGCTGTCATAGGTGAGCAGGGATAGGGTCAGGAACAAAGTGAACAAAGCCAGCGCCGCAGCGGCGCCAATCACCAAGCTGCGCGTGATGCTTTGACGAAAAACGATGCGCCAATCGGCCTTTTGGGCGACGGGCTTGCGGCTGGCCATGCTGATTTTGGTCCCTGTATATTGAATGGCCTAGGTATGCACCGAGGCCGGACGGGGCGTCAAGCACAGCCGCGCCCGCAGAGCCGGTTATGCAAAAGAAGATCGCACCCGCAAAGGCGGTAATGCAAAAAGAAGATGATATCGGGTGGCTTGCATCCCATGCTTTTCAATTGCGCGCGGGCAGAGTAGGGCATGAGCTATGACTGAAGTGCTGCGCAGTGACGTTCTGATTTCCGGTGGTGGGCTGGTGGGCCAAGTGTTGGCTTTGGCTTTGGCTCGTCATGGATTGTCGTCCCAAATCGTTGATCCCGCCGACCCTGTGGCGACCATTGCGCCCGGCTTTGATGGCCGTGCATCGGCCATTGCCAGTGCGGTGTGGCGCATGTTTGGCGTGCTGGGCATTGCAGAGCGGCTAGAGCCGCACGGCTGCGCCATTCACGCCATTAAGGTGAGCGATGGCGGCAAGCCCGGGCAAATTGATTTTGTCACGGCGCCGGAATCGGATGCGCTGGGCACAATGGTGGAAAACCGCCAATTGCGCCTTGCTTTGGCGGATGCGGTGAAAGCCGAGCCGCTCATCAGCCTGAATATGCCCGTCAAAGTGACGGCGCAGAAGAAAGACCAGCATGGCGTGACCTTGGTGCTCGCCGATGGCCGCGAATTGCGCGCGCCGTTATTGGTGGTGGCCGAAGGTCGGCGGTCGCCCACACGGGATGCCGAGGGTTTTACCATGGCCCATTGGTCTTATCATCATCATGCGATGATTGGCGCGGTGGTCCATGATGTGCCGCACCGCGAAGTGGCGCATGAGATTTTTTATGCCGCTGGGCCCTTTGCTTTATTGCCGTTGGTCGATGATGAACAAGGGCGGCATCGTTCCGCCTTTGTGTGGACGGTGTCGGAGAAAGACGGCGCAGGCTTTGCCAAATTGGGCGATCGTGGTTTCACGGCGGAATTGGAAAAGCGGGCGGGCGGTATATTGGGCCATATGGAATTGGCCGCGCCGCGTATGACCTATCCGCTGGGTTTCCACCATTGCGCGCGCATTGTTGGTGAACGTGTCGTGTTGGTCGGCGATTCGGCGCATGGCATTCACCCCATTGCGGGCCAAGGCTTGAACTTGGGTTTGCGGGATGCGGCGGCGCTGGCAGAAGTGTTGGTAGACGGCGCGCGTTTGGGCTTGGATTTGGGCGATGCGGCGATGCTGGAACGTTATCAACGGTGGCGCGGGTTGGACAATATGATGGTGAGCCTAGCCACCGATGGTCTGACACGCTTGTTCGGCGTTCCTGGAGAGATGGCGTCGCGAGTGCGCCGTTTTGGGATGGGCGCGGTGCAGCGGGTGCCGATGTTGAAGCAATTTTTCATGCAGGAAGCGCGCGGGGAATCGGGCGCTTTGCCGAAATTGCTGGCGGGTCAGGAGATATAGGGCGGCTGCCCTGAGCCGTTACGCTTTGGCTGGTTGGGCAGGGATGCCCGATGGATATTGCGGGGCGCTGTCCGTGATGCATACCCATGGGGCCTTGGACGCGACAAAGATGTGCGCCGCATAGCCGCGAAAGCCGGGGTCGTCGTCGAGCAGCCCCGCTGGAACATAGTAAATATCGCCCGATGAATCGGCGTTGGGAACGGGGCTGCCGCAGGTGTTGCAGAAGCTGGACGACCATATTGGCTGGTCTGGCGGGTGGTAGGTGCGAATCTGTTCTTCGCCGCTGAGCCAGTGGAAGCTGGATTTTTTGGTGTGGAAGACGGCGTTGCCATCGGTGCCCGACAATTTTCGGCATTTCGAGCAATGGCATTGGCCGACGGGTCCAAATTTCCCGTCGATGCGGAAGCGGATTTGCCCGCATAGGCAGGAGCCATGGATTTTTGGTTGCACAGGCCTTCCCCCAACCTCACTTATCCCACGAGTGTAGCGGGGATTAGCCGTGGCGCAATAACGGCGCTTGGTGCGTCATTTATGACGCGCGGGCTGCGGGCTCTTATTGCAGCGTGGGGTTATTGTCTGGATTGTCGATGCGGCTGAAAAATTGCATCAACTGGACCAGCAATTCGCAGCGATCGCTGATCGTCTGGCTTTCGAGCATGGCTTGTTTGGACGCAGCGTCGAAGGGCGCGACTTGGGCGATGCCATTGACCAGCATTTCATCGTCCAGACGGGTGACGGCGTCCCAATCGACCATATAGCCTTGGCGTTCGGCAAAGCGGCGGGCTTCGCGTTCCAAGCTGGCGCGTTCGATGCTGGCCAATATGTCATCGGGGCGGTCGGTGGGGTCGAGTTGGGCCTCGACTTGTCGGAATAGCGTGGAGGTTTCCAATTCGCGCAGCACGCGAAAGCGCGACACACCTTCAAGCACAATGTTGAAACGGCCATCCTCGAGCGCCTCAACATCCGTGATGCGGCCAAGGCAGCCGATGTCATAAAGCGGGGGATGTTCGGCAGATGCGCCCGCAGCGTTGGGGCGGGGTTGAATCATGCCGATCTGGCGATCCCTGATCAGCACGTCTTGGACCATCGCACGATAGCGTGGTTCAAAAATATGCAGGGGCAATTGCAGGCCGGGGAACAGCACAGCGCCGCTGAGCGGGAAAACCGCAATGCGTTGAATGGGGGAAGGCGCTGTATCTGTCATCCGACCTGCCTATGGATTTAACCGAATAAGATCAAGGACAGGCGGCGGCGCTGGGCGGATACCCATGCGTCCTCTAAGCCCACGGCTTCGAACAGGGCGAGCAATTTGGTGCGGGCGGCGCCGTCCTGCCATTCGCGGTCTTGCTGAATGATATGCAGCAGATTGTCGGCGGCGGCGTCGCGCTGGCCTGCGCCAATTTGGGCGGTGGCCAGATCGAAGCGGGCTTGATGGTCGGCGGGGTTGGCGGCGAGCGCGGATTCGAGACCGGCCAATTCGCTGCTTTCTGGGGCGCTGGAGGCCAGTTCGACCGCGCTACGGGCCTGAGCAATGGCTGGGGCGGTCAGGAGGTCCTGCGGGACGTCTGCGAGCGCCTGTGCGGCGGCTTCGGTTTCGCCTGCACCCACAAGGGCGCGGATCAGGCCGCTGTGGACGGCGGGATTGTCCGAGGCGAGGTCGGCTTCGAGGATTTGCCCGAAAATGCCAACGGCGCGGGGGAAGTCATTTTCCGCCAAGGCCGATTCGCCCATTTCGATGAGCGGTGCCACTTCGATCGCGCGGGCTGAAGCGGCGCTTTCGATGGGCAGTTGGGCCAAAATCTGGTCGAGCATTTGCTTGAGCTGGCTTTCGGTGCGCGCGTTGGTGAGGTTCGCTACCGGTTGGCCTTGGAAAATGGCATAGACGGTCGGGATGGATTGCACCTGAAATTGGCTGGCGATAAAGCCATTGGCGTCGACATCGACCTTGACCAGTACGACGCCCTTGTCGGCATAATCCGCAGCGACCTTGTCCAAGACAGGGCCAAGCTGTTTGCACGGGCCGCACCATTCGGCCCAGAAGTCCAGAATGACAAGCTGGGACATCGATGGTTCGACGACATCACGGCGGAAGGCCTCAACGGCTTCTTTTTCAGCAGGGTTCAGGCCCAAGGTTGCCACGGCGATATGCTCCTTTATTTTCCATCTCAGGCTTGGCGCGATTATGCGGGCCTTATCTTCATTTGCCTATGTGGGAATAAGTTGGAGAATGCCAAGCCTTGAAAAAATTGAAAAGAAAAATGCATTTTGTGCTTGCCGCTTATCTGTAGCACTGTTAGTGGGCCGCTCACCCGATGACGCCATAGCGTGTCATCTGCCAGGAAGCGGGCGTAGCTCAGGGGTAGAGCACAACCTTGCCAAGGTTGGGGTCGAGGGTTCGAATCCCTTCGCCCGCTCCAGATTTTAGATTTGGTGAGAAATAAGTTACAGAATTGTAACGAAACTTCTTGCTGATCGCATCGGTTCTGTTATAGCGCCGATTACCCGATACGGCCAGATGGCCGCATCCGCCAGAGCGGGCGTAGCTCAGGGGTAGAGCACAACCTTGCCAAGGTTGGGGTCGAGGGTTCGAATCCCTTCGCCCGCTCCAGATTTTCCACATGATATTTTTCGCAAATGCGGACCAAAGCGCGAAGCCAATGGCCTCGGCGCTTTTTTCATATCTACCGCCTGATTTTTGCGCAGATTGGGGTTGGCTGGGCGGAGAGCGTGACTCGCTTTCGTGCCGAATCGCTGGGCGAATCACGCTGCCGCTGTCAGGTGAAACGACGGCTGTCCGATAGGGCTGGGCCTTAGTCGGCCTTATCTTGCCATGTGGCGGCAAGTGGGGCCTCGCGGAATGCGAAGCGGTCGATATGGGCCATGAACACCTCTTTGCTTTTGGTCAGATGTTCGTGCGTAGCGGTGCTGACATCGACTTGCAGATGGTCGTCAAAGGCGCGCATCGCAACGGCGGCGAAGGGGAAGGTCACGCTGGTGACGCCATCGGCCTGTGCAACTTCGCATTTATGCCCCCAATGTTTGGCGAGCTGATCGATATATTTTTGCGCTGATGCGGTGGGGATGGTCGCGGTGCTGTGGACGCTATAGGTCATGAGGGGGCTCCTTTGTCCAGATAAGACAATGAGATTGCACCATGAATGCGCGAGCGGCGCAAGGGCCCTTGGGGCGCAGTTCCGCCGCCCTATGGCGTGTGAAGCCCATGGGCGGCGGAAATGGAGAGAGATTTACGCGTCGGCTTTACGGCGGAAGCGGAAGTACCAGACTTCGTGGCCCAAGCGGCGGGCCTTGGCTTCGTAGCGGGTTTCGGGCCAGCCAGCGGGGCGCTTTTGGAAGGTTTCGCAATCGTCCACCAGCCATTCAAACTGATGGCGGTGGCGGCGCATGACCATCAGGGCGTGGGCCACATAAATGGGGTGATCGGTGCCAAAGCGAAATTCGCCGCCCGGTTTGATTTTTGAGGCGATCAGATCGACGGGGCCGTCGTTCATCATGCGGCGCTTGGCATGACGGGCCTTGGGCCATGGGTCGGGGTGCAGCAGATAGGCGAAGCTAAGCTCGCCGTCGGGGATGCGTTGCAGCACCTCGAGGGCATCGCCGTGATGGATGCGGATGTTGGGCAGCGGTGGGTTTTGCCCATGATCGCCCGAGGCGTGGACCAAGGCTTGGGCGACGCCGTTGATGAACGGTTCTGCGCCGATGAAGCCATGATTGGGCAGCATGTCGGCGCGGCCTGCCATATGCTCGCCGCCGCCAAAGCCGATTTCAAAATGAAGGGGGCGGTCTTCGCCGAACAAGGATAGGGCCGTGACCGGACCGTCTGCGGGCACGCTGATTTGCGGCAGCAGGGTTTCGATCAAATCTTGCTGGCCAGCGCGCAGGGCTTTGCCCTTGGCACGGCCATAAAGACGGTTGAGGGTGGTCGGGTCGCCGGATTTTAATGCGCTCATGGCGATGCGCGTTAGCGTCAGCGGGCGGGGGCGGCAAGCGCCCCCATGCCCTTATTCGGTGAATGACGCCAAAATTGGCCGAATTTTAGACCGAAAAGGCGGCTTGCAGTTGCTCGGTCAGGTCGGTGCGTTCCCATGGGAAGGATTCGCCCAAGGCTGTGCGGCCAAAGTGACCATAAGCGGCGGTTTGTTTGTAGATGGGTTTGTTGAGGCCCAAATGGGTGCGGATGCCCTTGGGGGTCAGGCGCACCAATTGGGGCAGCAATTGTTCCAGTGCGGCTTCGCTGGCGCCATTTTGGGCCGTGCCGTGCAGGTCGACATAGACCGACAAGGGTTCGGCCACGCCAATGGCATAGCTGAGCTGGATGGTGCAGCGGCGCGCCAAGCCCGCCGCGACGATATTTTTCGCCAGATAGCGGGTGATATAGGCCGCCGAGCGGTCCACCTTGGTGGGGTCTTTGCCGCTGAACGCGCCGCCGCCATGGGGCGATGCGCCGCCATAGGTGTCGACAATGATCTTGCGGCCCGTGAGGCCTGCGTCGCCGTCTGGCCCGCCAATTTCAAAACGGCCCGTGGGGTTGATGTGATAGACGGTGTTGGCTGTCAGCAATTCCGACGGCAGAACATCGGCAATGACGCTGAGCACATATTGGCGAAGCTGGGTGTAGAGAGCCTCGTCCCCCTCGCCATTATGCCAATAATAGCCTGGGGCGTGCTGGGTGGACACAACAATCGCCGTCGCTTCGACAGGGCGTTCATTGGCGTAGCGCAGCGTCACCTGACTTTTGGCGTCGGGTTCCAAGAAGGGAGCGATGCCAGCCTTGCGGTCCACGGCCATGCGTTCCAGAATCTTGTGGCTGTAATCCAAGGTGGCGGGCATGAAATCGGGCGTTTCGTCCGATGCATAGCCGAACATAATGCCTTGATCGCCCGCGCCTTCGTCCTTGTCCGCTGTTTCATCGACGCCTTGGGCGATATGGGCGGATTGAGCGTGGAGGTTATTTTCGAACTTGAAGCTTTGCCAGTGGAAGCCCGATTGTTCATAGCCGATTTCGCGCACGGTGTTGCGGACCGTGGCTTCGATTTCTTCGAGCGCACCGGCCGCCCATTCGCCATTTTCAAAAATGCCCTTGCAGCGGATTTCGCCCGCCAGCACGACCAATTGGGTGGTGGTCATGGTTTCGCAAGCGACGCGGGCTTCGGGGTCTTTTGCCAAGAAAAGATCGACGATGCTGTCCGAAATTTGATCCGCAACCTTGTCCGGATGGCCTTCGGATACGCTTTCGGAGGTGAAAAGAAAGCTATTGCGCATGGGAACCTTTACTGAACGAAACGAGCGACGGGTAGGGATATAAAGAATAGTTTATATCTTGTAACTACCGCCGACGGAAGCGAATTGCAATGGCAGCGATGATCAACAGGCTGGCCCAAAGCAGGGGGAGGATGTTGCCCATGCGTGCAAAGAGCGTGGGGGCATAGGCGGGCGGGACATGCGCGTCGATGCGTCCGGCGCGGTGCATGGGGACGGCGTGGAGGATATGACCGCTGGCATCGATGATCGCGCTGATGCCCGTGGGGGTGGAGCGCAGAACCGGTAGGCCTTCTTCGATGGCGCGCAGACGGGCTTGGGCCAAATGTTGGGGCGGACCCCATGCACCAAACCATGCATCATTGCTGGGGTTGAAGATAAATTCTGGGCGGTGGTCAGGGTCGGTGACTTGGCCGGAGAAGATGATTTCATAGCAAATTTGCAGGCCGATTTTGGCAAAGTTCGCGATGTCGATGGTGCGGGCACCGGGGCCTGCCCAAAAGTCGAGGTCGCCCGGCGCAAGGCGGGATAGGCCGAGCAGGGACAGGAGCGGACGCATGGGTAGATATTCGCCATAAGGCACCAGATGGGCTTTGTCATAGCGGGGGCCGAGGGTGCCATCGTCGTGCAATGTCATGACGGAATTGCGGGCACCGACGGCCTGACCATGTTGGTCAAATTCCAATTTTAGCGCACCCAGCAGCATGACGTCATGGGGATTCATTAGCGCGGTGAGGCGTTGGCGTGCGTCATCGGGCGAGCGGTCATAGAAATAATCTGGATAGCCGCGTTCGAGATAATCGGGAATTGCGGCCTCTGGCCATAAAATGAGGCGAGGGGGATTGTCGGTGGCGGCAGCGAAGGGGGTGGTGGGCTTGGGCGGCGTGAGGCGGGCCAATTTGCCGAAATTGGCGGCGGCATGATCGCCTTCCCATTTGTCGGCTTGACCAATATTGGGTTGGACCAATGTAACGAGCGGGGTGGTCGCGCCGCCTTTTTTGCGAATCGCCGCATCGGCGGATTCCATGCCTTGGGTGATCAAGGCGCCGCCGGTGATGAGGGCGAGAAGGGCCGCCGTGATCGCGGCGGCTTTGTAGCGGCGGGCGGCGAGCCAGATCAGCGCCCCCGCAGCAAATATGACCAAGGCGCTGGTGCCATAGGTGCCGAGGAAGCGGGCGGGGGCGGCGGCATAAGGGACGGTGATGGCGCTGAGGGGGTTCCATGCAAAGCCGGTGAAAACCCAGCTTCGGAGCCATTCGCTGATGGTCCATGCACCCGCGAAGCCCAAGAGGGCGGGCAGGGTGAGGAGGCGAACTTTGGTGTTGGCAGGGCCAGCGATCAGCCAGCCGCCCAGCGCGGCGAGGGCGGGGTAGACCGCCAGATATAGTGCGAGCAGCAACACCGCCAACCAACCGAGCCATGCGGGCATGGCGGCTTGATAGGTGAAAGCTGTGGCGATCCAATTGAGGCCCAGCAGAAAATGGCCGACGCCAAAGGCCCAGCCAAGCGAGGCTGCACGGCGCCATTGGGGCGCGCGAAGGACCAGCAACATCCATGCGGCGAAGGTCGCCAGACTGAGCGGCCAGATATGCAGTGGTGCAAAACCGGTGGCCGAGATCAGGCCGAGAATCAGGGCAACAAGATGCGGACGGCGGTCCACATGATGAGCGAGGCGTTGAAAAAAGACGGTCACAACAGGCTTTCTATGGTGTTGCGGCGCGGGCGGGAAGATGGAATTTTATTTCGGGACGCGAAGAGGCGTGTGGGCCGTAGGAATTGATCAACGGGGAGTGGGGAAACCGCGCTGGCGCCTGTTGGCGGGGATGCTTCGCTGCGTTAAGGTCCTTGAGCGTGGCGCTATGGTCAGGGCGTGAGGAGGTGGGTGTGAGCCAATTTGATGATAAAGAACGCGCTGCGCTACTGGCGGTAAAGGGTGTTGGGCCGACGGTGATCGCGCGGTTGGAAGGCCTTGGTATCGCGGATTTGGCGACGCTGGCTGATCAAGATGGCGATGCCATATGTGCCATGGTGTCAGCGCAATTGGGCGCGACATGTTGGAAAAATAGCCCGCAGGCGCGCCGCGCGCTGGCGGCTGCCATTGATTGTGCCAAGGCGTATCGCATGTCCGAATAGCGCGCTGTGCCGTTGCTTTGCCAGTTGGTTCGGCTGCTGATTAGAGCATGTAGCGCATTTTGATGCGTTGGCTTTGCGGACCATTGACGGCGAAGCTGGCGGCTGTGAATCGTGGTGGGCCCGTCGTGATGGTGGGGTTGCGCGAAAAGCCAAAACCTTCTTTGGGCAAGAAAATGGCTTTATCCATTTTATTATTGCTGTTTTCGTCATGCACCACCGCGATGGCGTAATTGCCCGCGCGCGGGGCCGTGGCGGTGAAATGTTGGGCATCGGCGGCGCGGACGGCCATGCGGACGGAGTTAGCGTCTTTGCTGCAATCGGGAAAAGCGCGGGCGTTGCTGGTGAGGCAGACGAGGATTTGCCCACGCTGGCTGCGCAAATTGTCGATTTGGATGGTGATGACGTGATTAGAGGCCGGACTATTGCTGTCCGCCGCGTTGATAGCGGTGGGTATGGCTGAAATCGCCAAGGCCGAGATCAGTGCCGCATATCTTGTCCCAGAAACGAAAATATAGGCCATAATTTCCTCGGTAAGCGGTGTGATGTTTTTGATGGTGTGTGGCTGTTATCAGCCAGCGCCCTGCTGGACCATGAACGAGCCAGCGGGGGAACATCTCCCAGCCCATATGATTGCCAACGCCCATCACCGTCATAATGGTGAGGACGAGGCCGAGCACCCCGACGTGAATGGGGATGAAGAACACCAAGGCGGGGATGACGAAAGCGCCGGTTAGCGCCTCTGTCCAATGGAAGCTCATCGCGGCCCATGCGGTGGGCGGGCGGCTGTCGTGATGGACGGCATGGAAGATTTTGAAGATTTTGGGCGCATGCATCCAGCGGTGCGTCCAGTAGAACCATGTGTCGTGGATGGCGAGATAGGTGGCTAAGCTGATGGGGAGATACCAGAGCGGCATGGCGTGGATATCGGTGTAAATCTGGGTCCAGCCATGATGTTGCCAGCCCCATGCGACGACGCCTGCGGGCGCAGCATAGATGAGCGCGCTGGCGAGGCTCCAGAGGATTTCGCGGCGGATTTGCTGGGTTTGCTGAGAATAAAGGCCAGGGAAGCGGATGCGGGTGGCGAAGGCGAAGCCGCCGCTGGTGATGAGATAGCGTAGCGCGACGATCATGCTCATGCCGATAACCGAGAAAAGAAGCGCGTCCATGAAACAGCGATAGCGCCAATGCAGCGGGGCCGCTAGGCTTTGGGAATGAGTGGCCAAATAAATGCGACATGTGACATTGCCATTGTGGGCGGCGGATTGGCGGGCGGATTGGCGGCGCTGGTCCTGCGGCAGCAGCGGCCAAATTGGGATGTGCGCTTGATTGAGCCGATGGCCATAGGCGGCAATCATATTTGGTCATTTTTTGATGGGGATATTTCGGACGCTGGGCGCGCCTTGGTGCAGCCGCTGACCGATTATCGCTGGGACAGCTATGATGTGCGCTTTCCCGCTTATCAACGCCATATCGACATGGCCTATAATAGCATGAGTGGGGAAAGTTTGAGTGCGGCGGTGTTGGCGGCGCTGGGCGATGACGGCTTGGTGGCGCAAGGCGCGCGCGAGCTGAGCGCGCAGGCGGTGGTGCTGGAGGATGACAGCCGCTTGACGGCGCGGCATGTGGTGGATGCGCGGGGATTTGGGCCGTTGGATAGGCTGGATTGCGGCTGGCAGAAATTTGTCGGGCAGGCGCTGACCATTGAGGGCGGGCACGGCATGACCGCGCCGACCGTGATGGATGTGACGGTGGCGCAGGTGGATGGATATCGCTTTGTTTACTGCCTGCCTTTTGATGATGAGACGGTGTTTGTGGAGGATACCTATTATAGCGATGACGCGGGCTTGGATGTGATGGCGGTTAGCGCGCGCATTGCGGATTATGCCAGCGCCAAGGGGTGGTCGGTGCGCGAGATCGCGCGGACCGAAACGGGCGTGTTGCCGGTGGTGATGGCGGGGGATTTTGACGCGCTGTGGCCTGAGGCGGATGATGTGGCGCGCATTGGGGTGCGCGGCGGGATGTTTCATGCAACCACCGGTTATTCTTTGCCTTTTGCGGTGGCGGAGGCTTTGGCTTTGCCGGACATGATCGAGCGGGCCGACAATGGCGGGCCGAGCCTTGGCGTACAGATGCGGGCACGGGCGAAGGCGCATTGGGGGCGGCAAGCCTATTATCGCTTGTTGTCGACCATGTTGTTTCGCGCGGCCCAGCCGGACCAGCGTTATGTAATTTTTCAGCGATTTTACCGATTGTCGCCGCAGTTGGTGGCGCGATTTTATGCGGGGGCGTCGACGATCAGGGATCGGCTGCGCATTTTGATTGGGAAGCCGCCTGTGCCAATTGGGCGCGCCATTTCTACCATTAAGGATTTCCGATGGATATGACGAACAAAGCGCCAAAATCTGCGATTGTGATTGGGGCGGGCTTTGGCGGATTGGCACTGGCCATTAGGCTGCAATCGGCTGGTGTGGCGACGACGATTATCGAGGCCCGCGATAAGGCGGGCGGGCGCGGTTATCATTGGGTGAAAGATGGTTTCACCTTTGATGCGGGGCCGACGGTGGTGACCGATCCGCCATGTTTGGATGAATTATGGGCGCTGAGCGGGCAGAGCATATCGACGGACGTGGATTTGATTCCGGTGTCGCCATTTTATCGGTTGAATTGGCCGGATGGGTCACAATTTGATTATGGCAATGATGAAGCGGAACTGCGGGCGGAAATTGCCAAGCTGAACCCCGATGATGTGGCGGGATATGAACGGTTTTTGGACTATTCGCGCGGCGTTTATGAAGAAGGCTATGTAAAGCTGGGGTCGGCGGCGTTTTTGGATTTTTCGTCCATGATAAAGGCGGCGCCGTCTTTGATGAAATATCAGGCGTGGCGCAGTGTTTATGGCGTGGTGGCGAGCTATGTGAAGGATGAGCGGCTGCGGCAGGCTTTGTCGTTCCATACCTTGTTGGTGGGCGGCAATCCGATGACCACCAGCAGCATTTATGCGCTGATTCATACGATTGAAAAAGACGGCGGCGTTTGGTTTGCGCGGGGCGGGACCAATGCGCTGGTGAGTGGCATGATGGCCTTGTTTGAACGGCTGGGTGGGACAATCCGGCTGGGCGATGCGGTGAGCCAAATTTTGACCGAAGGCGACCGCGCGGTGGGGGTGCGGTCGGTGTCGGGTTGGACAGGCCATGCCGACCAAATCGCCTGCAACGCAGATGTCATGCATAGTTATAAGGATTTGCTGAGCGGCCATGCGCGGGGCGCGAGCCGTGCCAAAGCGCTGGCGAAGAAGCGATGGTCGCCGTCCTTATTTGTGGTGCATTTTGGGGTGGAGGGGGAATATCCCGATATTGCGCATCACAGCATTATTTTTGGCCCGCGCTATCAAGGCCTGCTGGCCGATATTTATAACAATGGGCGGGTGCCGGAGGATTTCTCGCTCTATCTACATCATCCCAGTGCGACGGATAAGAGCGTGGCACCGGAGGGGCATTCGACATTTTATGCGCTGGCACCGGTCGCGCATTTGGGCAAAGCCAATGTCGATTGGGACGGGGATTTTGGTCGACAATTTGCCGACAGCATTTTGGAAGAGGTGGAGCGGCGCGTGGCCCCCGATTTGCGTAGCCGGATTAAGACAAGATTCCATTATACACCCGCCGATTTTGGGCGGGACTTGAGCGCGCACTTGGGCAGTGCGTTTAGCCTTGAGCCTTTGTTGTGGCAGTCGGCCTATTTTCGCACGCACAACCGCGATGATCTTGTCCGGAATCTTTATTTTGTGGGGGCGGGGACGCATCCGGGGGCAGGAATTCCGGGGGTGGTGGGGAGCGCCAAGGCGACAGCGGCGTTGATGTTGGCGCAATGAAGCGGTTGGACAGATGGACGAGAAGATATTACCGCACTGCTCATCGCGACAGGGAGGGGCGGCGATATTGCCTGTGATCGGGAACCGTCGATGCTTAGCATCGTTTTTGGTCCCGAATTGAAGTGATGATGGATATATGACGTTGAAACGAATTGCCGTTTATTGCGGCTCTGCCACCCCTGAAGACCCAATTTATGTGGAAACGGCCCAGTTGGTGGGACGCACGCTGGCCCAGCGGGGTATTGGCGTGGTCTATGGCGGTGGGCGCACCGGTTTGATGGGCGCTGTCGCCGACGCGGCCCTGGATGCGGGCGGCGAAGTCATTGGGGTGATTCCCGATGCCTTGGTTGGTACCGAAGTGGCGCATCGTGGTTGCAGCGAATTGCACCAAGTGAGCGGGATGCACGAACGCAAAAAAATGTTCACCGACTTGTCGGATGGTTTTGTCACCATTCCGGGCGGTGTGGGCACGATGGACGAATTGTGGGAAGCGATTAGCTGGGCGCAATTGGGATATCATCGTAAACCCGTTGGCCTGTTGAATGCCGCCGGATTTTACAATGATTTGATCGCCTTTAATCAGCATATGATTGATGTTGGCTTTATTCGGCCAGCCCATGCGAGCATCATGGTGGTGGATGCTGGGATTGAAGGCTTGATCGACAAAATGGAAGCTTATGTTCCGCATACGCCGATTTTTGCGATGAAAGCCGATGATTTATGATTTTGGGCGCGGCCTAATATAGGCTTAAGATAGATAGGGGCGGCAAAGGTGACGGGGAGCGTGGGAGCAAAGCATGAGGCCGCACGAGTGGCGGCCACCTATGACGCGGCCATGCTGCACCGCTTTGCCCAAGATTCTATTGCGCGGGGCAGCAAGAGCTTTGCGTTGGCGAGCCAATTATTCGATGCTGAAACCCGCGATCGGGTGTGGTTGCTTTATGCATGGTGCCGCGCCGCTGATGATATGACCGATGGGCAGGATCATGGCGGTACCATGAGCCAAGGCCATGATGCGGCGGCAGCGGTGGTGCAGATCCGCGCGCTGACCGATGCGGTGTATCGGGGCGAGGTGACGGGCGAGCCAGCCTTTGATGCGCTGGGCTTGTTGCTGAATGACGTGGATATACCGCGCCATATTATAGACGATATTATCGATGGTTTCGCGCTGGATGCCGCAGAATGGCGGCCTCGCAGCGAGCAGGATATGCTGAAATATTGCTATCATGTCGCGGGCGCGGTGGGCGTGGCGATGGCGTTGGTGATGGGCATTGACCCAGACGACCAACGAACGTTGGACCGTGCCAGTGATTTGGGCTTGGCGTTTCAATTGGCCAATATTGCGCGGGATGTCGCCGAGGATGCGGCAGCGGACCGCTGTTATTTGCCGGTTGAATGGTTGGTCGAAATGGATATTCCGCCCGGACAGCATATGCATCCAGCCTTTCGCCCGCGTTTGGCGGTGATGGGCAAATGGTTGGCCGAGATGGCCGAGGAATATGAGGCGTCGGCCCGTTGGGGCGCGCGAAAATTGCCGCCGCGCTCGCGCTGGGCTGTGTTGGCGGCGGCCGGAATTTATGGCGATATTGCCCGCGAAGTGCGTCGGCGTGGGCAAGGCGCATGGGACCACCGTGCGTCGACGACCAAGATGGCAAAGCTGGGTTGGATCGCCAAAGCCGGATGGTCGGTGCTGCGACGGCCACCGCAGCGGCGGATTAGCCGCGATGGATTGTGGACGCGGGCGACCGATTTATGAGTCCGTTGGAATGGGTCGCAGCGGCATTGTTGTTGATCAATGTGTGGTTGGCGGCGCAGCGCAGCTTGTGGAATTATGCTTTCGCACTGGCAGCGGTGAGCCTGTATCTGATCATTTTTTATGAGGCCCGCCTATATAGCGATGCGGCGTTGCAACTGATTTTCATCGCGCTGAACCTCTATGGCCTGTGGAATTGGCGTCAGGCGGCGAAAGGCGGCGCTGGGCCTAGGGTGGACGCCGAAAATCAGGCCATACCCGTGGGGTGGATGGGCGGTGCGGCGCGGGCCGGATGGGCGGCGGCGATGGTCGGGCTGTGGCTGGCGTGGAGCAGCGCGATGGCCCATTTCACCGATGCGGCGGTGCCCTATATTGACGGCGCGGTGTTGGTGATGAGCGTGGCGGCGCAATGGTTGATGGCACGGCGGCGCGTCGAAAGCTGGTGGTTGTGGGTGGCGGTGGATCTGGTGGCGGTGCCGCTTTATGCCAGCCGCGACCTGTATGTGACGGGCGGGGTATATTTGATTTTGCTGATCATTGCGGTGCGCGGGGCGGTGCAGTGGCGTAGGGCAGCGGGGCGGACTGAGCTGGTGACAGCATGACCTTGAACATTTGTTTGCACGGCGCGGAAAGTACCGGAAAATCGACTTTGGCACCGGTGATCGCGGATTATTTGGGCGCGGTGATTGTCGAGGAATATGGGCGCATTTATTGTGAGCGACATGGCACGGAACTGAGCCTCGATGATTTGCGTGCCATTTTTGACGGGCATGTGGCGGCGACAAAGGCAGCGCGGGCGGAAGGCGCGAAGGTGATTTTATCGGATACTGACCCGTTGATGACACAGGCATGGGCGGTGATGTTATTTGGCGTACGATTGCCCGAAATTGACGCGTGGGGCGATGTGGCCGATTTTTATTTGGTGCCAGCGTTGGATTTGCCGTGGCAGGATGATGGCACGCGAATGTTTGGCACCAGCCAAGCGCGGGCGCGCTTTATGGACGTGGCGACCATGGAATTGGAGCGGCGGGGCCTGCCATGGGCGTGGGTGCATGGGCAAGGCGCGGCGCGGGCCGAAAGCGCCAAGGCGGCGCTGTGCCATGCGGGATTTGGGCCAACGCAATAAGGCGCGCCAGAATTTGGGCGGTATTTTAGCGGCGGCTAGCGCGAGGCCAGCCGCCGATGGGCCTGTGCCTTATGTTGCGGCTAGGCGGGTTGATATTGGTCGCGCAACTCGCGTTTCAAAATTTTGCCGATCGGGCTGCGCGGCAATTCGGCCATGGATTGAATGGCGCTGAGGCGCTGTGTTTTACCGAGCTTGGCGTTGATATCTGCCTTGATGGATTCGGCCTGTGCTTGGTCATGCAGCACCACAAAGGCGACGGGGGTTTCGCCCCATTCGTCGCTGGGGACGCCGACGACCGCCGCTTCGACCACGCGGGGGTCGGCGGTCAGCAGGGCTTCGATATCGCTGGGGTAGATATTGAAACCGCCGGAAATGATCATATCCTTGGCGCGGTCCATCAGGGTTAAGAAACCATCTTCGTCGATGCGGCCAATGTCACCATGACGATAATATAAATTCCCCTGAGCATCATGCCAATGCATGGCCTTGGTCGCGTCGGGCCGGTTGTTATAGCCGGTCATCATCGTGTTGCTGCGCCCGACGATTTCGCCAATTTCCCCTTGGGGGAGTTCATGGCCGTCTTCGTCAATCACTTTGGCGATATGGCCGGGGGCGGGTTGGCCAACGGTGTGGAGTTTGTGGGGATATTTATGCGCTTCGAGGATGAAGGACGCACCGCCTTCGGTCATGCCGTAAATTTCGACCAAGCCGCCGGGCCAGCGATTGAGCACATCTTGCTTGAGCGCCGCCGCGAAGGGGGCGGAGGTGCAATATTTCATGATGAAGGATGACAGATCATATTGATCGAAATCATCCAGTGCCATGATGCGGCGATATTGCACGGGGACGAGCATGGTGTTGGTGGCGCGTTCGCGGCTGGCCAGTTCCAAAAAGCCGCGCGCGTCGAATTTCTTCATAAGCACCACCTGACCGCCGCTGCCCAGCGTGGGCAGGAAACTGGCCATGGTGGTGTTGGAATAGAGCGGGGTGGAGAGGATGGTGACGGCATGGGGGCCATAGGCCGGAACGCCGCGCTGAATATGTTGCCAGCGCATGGCGTGGCTGTGGATGATGCCCTTGGGCGTGCCGGTGGTGCCGGACGAATAGATGATGTTGAAACCATCATTGGGTTGAATGGTGATAGGGATGGGTTGGCTGCCGTCAGGGAGCATCCATGTGGAGAGCGGGGTGCCAGCGGCACTGTCGTCCATCGATATGAGGTCGTTGGCGGCAATGGGGTGGCCAGCGAGGCTGGCGGCGGCGGCGGCGTCCAAGAACAGATGGCGCGCGCCGGTGTCGGCGATCATCGCGGACATTTGTTCGCCAGTGGCGCTGTTGGTTATCAGGCCCGCGACACCGCCCGCGCGCAGTGTCGCCAAAATGACGGCGATTTGCTGGACGGAGTTAAGGCCCGCAATGGCGGTGCGGTCTGATGGTTGGAAATTATCGGCCTGAAGGCGGGCAGCGATTCGGTCGATCAGCCGGTCAAGCTGGGCCCATGTAAGGCGCGTGTCGGGATCGGCCGCTGCGATGGCGTCGGGGCGCTCGATGGCGTGATACCGCACCAATGCTGGTAAATCCGCAAAATCCTGACCCAGAAGTTCCTGACTGCTCATTCCGAAATGTCTCCCAAAACCTGTCACTGACATGAGGGTGGCGCGGGAGATTTGCCTCCTCGCTTGACCAAAAGTTTCAGCTTGCTACTGATTATAGCAAGCTAAATTATAGCAAGATAAATTTATCCAACCGGAGAGGATCGTTATGCATCCCAGCGTCCATGCGCGGAATAATCCTAATAAACCTGCTGTTATCGTGGCGGAAACTGGCGAGACTGTCAGCTTTGGAGAATTGGATGCCGCGTCCAATCGGGCGGCGCAATTATTTCGTGCCCATGGTTTGAAGCATGAAGATGTGGTCGCCTTTATGTGCGAAAATACGCCGCATTATTATGGCCTGACTTGGGGCGCGCAGCGCAGCGGCTTGCGCTATGTGTGTATTTCGTCGCGGCTGACGCAGGATGAAACGGATTATATCCTGTCCAACAGCGGCGCAAAAATGCTGATTGTGTCGGCGAGTTTGAAGAATGCCGCGCTGGCGCTGACGACGCAGATTGAGCGTTATTCGATTGGCGGAGAGATTGACGGCTGGCCGACGATTGAGGCGGAGCTGGCCAAAATGCCTGCGACCCCGATTGCCGATGAACGGGCTGGTGTGGATATGCTCTATTCGTCAGGGACAACGGGGCGGCCCAAGGGCGTTCGCGTGCCATTGCCCGAAGATCCGTCGATTGAAGGAACCAACACCTTGGTGATGTTGGCCAATATGGCGTTCGGGATTAACGAGAATAGCATCTATTTGTCGCCAGCCCCGCTGTATCACGCAGCCCCGCTGCGTTGGTCGATGACGGTGCAGAAATTGGGCGGCACCGTGGTGCTGATGAAGAAATTTGACGATGAAGGTGCCTTGGCCGCGATTGAAAAATATCGCTGCAATAGCGGGCAATTTGTGCCCACGCATTTTGTGCGGATGCTGAAATTGCCAGCCGATGTGCGCCAAAAATATGACCTGTCGTCGATGAAGGTCGCCATTCATGCGGCTGCACCAATCTCGATTCCCGTCAAACAGGCGATGATTGATTGGTGGGGGCCGGTGTTATTTGAATATTATGCGGGGTCCGAAGGCAATGGCATGACCTTTGCCAGCAGCGCCGATTGGTTGGCCCATCCTGGCACGGTTGGGCGCGCCGTTTCGGGCACGGTGCATATCTTGGGCGAGGATAATGAAACGGAATTGGCTGTTGGCGAAGAGGGCGGTGTATATTTCGAGGGCGAAGGCAGCTTCGAATATCATGACGACCCAGAGAAAACCAAAGCCAGCCGGAACAGCAAGGGTTGGACGACGCTGGGCGATGTCGGCAAATTGGATGCCGATGGGTTTCTATATTTGACTGACCGCAAAAGCTTTATGATCATTTCGGGCGGTGTGAATATTTATCCGCAGGAAATTGAAAATCATCTGGTGACGCACCCCAAGGTGGCGGATGTCGCCGTGGTCGGTGGGCCGCATGAAGAATGGGGCGAGGAAGTGATTGCGGTGATTCAGCCGGCCAATATGGCGGATGTGAGCGAAGAATTCCGCGAGGAATTAAATGCTTATGCCCGCGAGAAATTGTCGGGCGTGAAGATTCCGCGCCGGATTGATTTTATGGAAGCTTTGCCGCGTCATGACACGGGCAAGCTGTATAAGCGCTTGTTGCGCGACCAATATTGGGAGCAAGCGAAAGCCAAGAATAATGGCTGATCGTGCAGCGGATCGGGTTGAGTTTTTCTTTGACCTGTCGTCGCCATGGACCTGTTTGGCCTTTCACAATGTGAAGGCCGTGCGGCAGCGAACCGGTGCGGCGATACGTTGGCGGCCCATTCTGGTGGGCGGGGTTTTCAATGCGGTGAACCCCGCCGTTTATGCCGCGCGTGAGCAGAGCGATAATCGCAAATTGCAGCATAGCTGGAAAATATTGGATGATTGGGCCGCTTTGGCGGGCGTGGCCATGCATTTTCCATCAAAATATCACCCCGCCAAAAGCGTAGCGGCGATGCGCTTTTGCTGTGCGTTGGAGGATGATCAGGCGGCGCTGGAGGCTTTTGCTGGGGCGGCTTTTGACGCCTATTTCGGGCGGCAGGAAAATCTGGATGATCCCGATGTGATGGCGCGCGAAGCAAATAGCGTTGGGTTGGACGGGGCGGCGATCAAGGCCGCGTCGGGTCAGGATGATATGAAAGCAAGGCTGCGCGCCAACACCGAAGAGGTGATCGCGCGCGGGGGATATGGATCGCCGACCATTTTTGTGGACGGGAATGATATGTATTTTGGCAATGACCAAATGCCATTGGTTGAGGCCGCATTGATGCGCGAAAAGGGCACGGCATGAAGGATCGGGTTTCCATAACCATGTTGGACGGCGGCATTGCGGACGTCCGCTTTGTTCGCACCGACAAGATGAATGCGTTGGATGCCGCTATGTGGGCGGGCATTGCCGAGGCGATTGACGATTTAAAGGCCCGCCAAGGGTTGCGCGTGGTGGTGCTGTCGGGCGAAGGCCGCGCCTTTTGTGCGGGGCTGGATTTGTCGAGCCTTGGCGATGAGCGCACACCAGGGGGCAGCAGTGCGGGCGGCAGCTTGGCGGAGCGGACGCGCGGTATCAGCAATAATGCGCAATATGCAGCATGGGGGTGGCGGGAACTGCCCGTTCCGGTGATTGCGGCGGTGCATGGCGTGGCCTTTGGGGCGGGTAGCCAGATTATGGCGGCGGCCGATATTCGGATTATCCACCCCGAAACGCGGCTGGCGATCATGGAAATGCGCTGGGGTTTGGTGCCGGATGTTGCGGGTATGGCGCTGTGGCGCACACAAGTGGCCGATGATGTGCTGCGCGAGGCGATTTACACCAATCGCGAAATGAGCGGGGTGGAAGCAAAAGAACTGGGCTTTGCCACCCATGTGTCCGATGACCCGCTGGCCAAGGCGATGGAATTGGCGCGGGTGATCGCTGATAAAAACCCCCATGCCATTCGCGGGGCCAAGCGTTTGTGCAATATGTTGGCCCATGCCAGCGATGCCGAGGTATTGCAGGCCGAAAGCGATGAGCAGGTGAAGGTTATTCGCACGCCGAACCAGATGGAAGCGGTGATGGCGCATATGCAAAAGCGGCGTCCAAATTTTACGGATTAAGCTATAGCTAGCCGTTGGCGGATAGGAAATGTGAAAATGACGAGCCGTGCGGACGGCTCGCCATTTTGGAATCGGTGACGATTTTGAAAAGTGGCGGCGTGATTAGCCGCGCGTAAAATCGAGGAAGCGGACGGCGTTGTGCCAGTCTGTGCGGCGTTGTTGCAGCATCTTGGTGGCTTCGGCGTCTTCGCCCCAGCGTTTTTCCTGATAGAGGTCGTCGAGAGCGACGGCGGTCCACAAGGCTTCGCCATCAAAGGCTTGGTGGATGACCGCAAGGGCGGTGACCAGCGAGCCGCTGATGGTGGTGAGCGGGGCCAAGGCGACGAGTTGCGGCGCGGATAGGGCCATGACGGCGGCTTGCAACGCGGCGATGGTGGCGGGCGGTTGGTCGACCGGCAGAACGCCTTGGGTGATGGCAAATTCGACGCCGTAATGACCCTCTGCCCAATTGAGAATCGGGTTCCATGCCGCCGCTTGCTCGGCTTGGAGGATTGGGTCGCGCGCGTCGCGGTAGCAGAGCAGGTCGCTGACCGCATATTCGGCGATGGGGGCCGCAAATTCGGCCGGATTGGGGCTAGCAAGGTCGATGCTGGCGTTGGCGAGGCCGGTCATCGGCATGGAGGCGGGGGCGATGTCATCGCCTTGCGCGTCCCATTCCGCCGCGATGGCGCCGGCGAGATCGGCATTTTCAACCAACAGGATGTTGCGGGCCGGCGTGCGCAGCGGGCGGCCATCCAAGGTGATGCTGTGGCCGTCATCGCTGGTGGTGACGGCGGCGATTTTCCAGAATTTTTTCATCAGGCGCGCGGGGTGCGCCAGCGGCGCGCCAAAATCAAGGGCATGATGGCAAATTCAAACACGCCGAACAGCACCAAAATGACGCCGATGACGCGGTCTTGGTCGGTGCCAGTGATGGCAAGGCCGCCGGAGATGACCGCGAAACCCGCCAAGACCAGCAAGCCGCCGATCAGACGGAACAAGCCGATGACGAAGAAGCGCAGGCGCGCCAGCTTGTCAGGGACGGGAGCGGGTATGGGGACGGATGGCGGGGTTTGTTCGGTCATGTCGATGCCCTGAGGGATGGGAGGTGGCGCATAAGCTGGGCGATGGCGCTATGGCCGCGTTGGTCCAAGGCAGCGGCGACGGCACCATGGTCGGCATCGCTTCTATTTTGCGATAATTTGAAGGTGGGCCGCCACGCGATGATCCGCATTTCAAAGCCATAAATGGCTGAAAACAGCCGGTTATAGGTGACGGGGTCCATTTGGTCGCGGGACCATGGCTGGGCATAGCCAGCGCGCGCGTCTTGGACGGCGGCGAGATCAGTTAGGAAGGTATGCAGGCCGTCATCATCAAGGCGGGTCGGTGTGCCTTCCAGTTCGATGGCGACATAATTCCATGTCCCGACCTGATTGGTGCTGACATAATCTTGGGCGCTGACATAGGCGTCTGGCCCTTGGATGACGGCGATGCTTGGCAGGCCGACAAGGTAGCGCGACAAGGCATTGCCGCGTGCCAGATGGAAGCGAATATGGGTGCCCGCATCGTTCAGAAAAATGGGGGTGTGGGCGACGCGGGGACCATCGGGCGTTGTTGCAAACAGCGCAGCAAACCCGATTTCGCGCACAAAATATTCGGCCAGTTCGGGCGGCTTTGCGCGAAATTCGGGGCTGGGGTGCATGACGCTGTGGACCTTATGCGAGCAGGGAAGGCTGTGGCCGCTTAGCTGCGGCCACGTGGTGTTGAGGGACGGCCCGCTGCGGGTGCGCGGCGGGTGGGGGCTTTGGTTGGGCTGGGCTTGCCGCCAGCGGGTTTGCCAGCTGGGCGGGCTGCACCGCGTGTTGTGGGCTTCGCTGCGGCTTTGGCAGCGGGCTTGCTGGGTTTGGGTGAGCCTTTGCCTTTGGTGGGACCACGGCTGGCGCTGCGGGTGGGGCTGGCACCGCCATCGGCGCGGCCGCGACGTTCGCCGCGACGGGCTTTGCGGATTTGCTTGGCGTGGGCCTTGGCTTGTTTCTTTTCAATGTCCTTGAAGTCGGGACGCGGTGCGTCTTCTTCGAGGGCGCTGGCGAGCAGGCGGTCGAAGCCCAAGGATTCAAGGCTGGCGGCGAAATGCTCGGGTGGTTCAGCCGAAATATCCAGCGCGCCGCCATCGGGGTGATCGACACGCAGGCGGCGGCTGTGCAGGTGCAATTTGCGGCTGATCGAGCCGGTTAAAAAGGCCGATTTGCCGCCATATTTGCCGTCGCCGACAATCGGGTGACCAATGGCCGCCATATGGACGCGCAACTGGTGGGTGCGGCCCGTTAGTGGTTGCAATTCGACCCAAGCGCAGCTGTTGCCCGCCCGTTCGATGACGCGGTAGCGGGTGCGGGCGACTTGGCCATTTTCATCCACATGCATTTTTTCGCCGCCGCTGCCCGGTTGTTTGGCCAAGGACAGGTTGATTTCGCCTTGCGCAATGTCGGGCACGCCGACGACAATCGCCCAATAGGTTTTGCGGGCGGTGCGGTTGGCAAAGCTTTTGGCGAAAAAGCCAGCGGCGCGGGCAGAGCGGGCGATGAGCAGCGCGCCCGACGTGTCTTTGTCGAGGCGGTGGACCAGCTTGGGACGGACCGAGCTGTTGCCCTGAAGCGCGCCGAGCAGGCCGTCGACATGGCTTTCGGTGCGGGTGCCGCCTTGGGTGGCGAGACCGGGGAGTTTGTTGAGGACAAGGGCGCTGGCATCGCTGTGGATGACCATGGAGGTGGCCGTTTCGACCTCGGCAGGGGTCAACGGGCGCGCGCGTTGGGGGCGTGGGTCCTGCGGCTGGGTGGGCGGAATGGGCATGGACAGAGTTTGGCCGGTTTCGACGCGGTCGGACACGTCCACCTTTTGCCCGTCCAGCCGCAAGTCGCCCGAGCGCGACCAGCGCGCGATCAGGGCGTGGGGCGTGCCGGGGCGGTGACGCTTGAACCAGCGGTCGACGCGGATGCCGTCGTCATCGGCGTCGATGACGGCACTGTCTTGGGCGGGGTTGGGATTTTGGTTGGTCATGGTGCCACCTGCCGAATGAGGGTGAGAGCAAGGCCGCAGGCCGCAATGGCCCCAAGGGTTGAAGCCAGCACATAACCGGCCGCCTGGACGGACTGACCGCGTTCAAAAAGCATCCAAAATTCCATACTAAAACTAGAAAAAGTGGTGAAACCGCCAAGTAGCCCCACTGCCAAAAACAAGCGCGCATGGTCCGACATTTCGCCGCGTGCGAACCATGCGATGACAAGGCCCATCAGAAAACTGCCGATGATATTGATGCCCAATGTGGCCCAAGGAAAAGCAGATAGGGTATGACGTGCCGCAGCCTGACCGATCATATATCGGCAGCCAGCGCCCAAGGCACCACCGATCATTACGGGAATCAGGCCGTTCATCATCACCCCCCTAGCCTGAAAATCGCGCGCGGACCAGTGTGGACAGGATTTGGTGTGAAATTGGTGGCGGTGGAGGGGGCTGGCTGGGCAATGTGACGCCAAAATGCATGGGAAAAGGGGTGGGCGGGGCGAAGTTCATCCATTTTGGTGCGGTTTATTGTGCCGAATGGAGCGGTTTGGGTGGGATTGGCAAAATTCCATCCGATGTGGCTGCAAATGGGGTGGGATCGCGGATGTAGTGGACGGGGGGATGCATCAGAGTGCAGTCTGTGTTGGGGGGAGACGATATTGTGGCGGAGCAAGAGCAAAAAAACCTGTTATCGGACACGCAGGCGGGTGGGCGAGCGGTGACGATGGATGGCCGTGGGCCTGATCTGGCGGGGGATATCATGCGGGCCGGTGCCGCGACGGTCTTGGTCGTCGGTGCCAATGGGAGCTTGGCGGGTGTAAGCGACGCCGAGGATGTGCGGATTGTTGGCGACGTGCCATTGGATATGGCGGCTGAGCGTATCGAGCAGATGGTGCGGCTGGATATGGTGTGGTTGGTTGCGCGAAGCGATGTGACCGCAGGGCGCTATACCCAATTATATGCGATGGTCGCGGCGCGCAATTGCCCGTTGATCTGCGAGGCGGATTTAACCGTGCTGGATAGCCATATGGGACGCGTGCCAGACGACATCGCGGTGCAATGGTTGGTGCAACCCGAAGCGGTGGACCGCCGCATGGCCTTGATTGCCGCGCAGCCTGTGCGGCACATGGCGGTGCGTGATGCCGCGCGGGATGAAGCGATGGACCGGATTGATCGGTTGCAGGACGAGGTGGCGCGCATATCACGTTTGTTGGGGCAATTGGCGGGGGATGCTGCGCCCCGTCCATTGGATTATGGCTGGCCGGAGCATGGCGGGTCGGATGGTCGGCGGGACGGCGTGCGGGCGCAGTCCCGATCCTTTTATGCAATGGGGCGGAGCATGGGCGGAGATGATGCCGCGCGGGACCGCGATTGGGCCAAGCGCGTGCGCCGATTGATTCGGCAACGCCGCACGCGGGAGCGGTTCTTCCCAGCGGATTTATTCGCTGATCCGGCGTGGGATATGTTGTTGGATTTGTTTGCGGCTCGATTGGAGCGGCAGGTGGTGTCGGTGTCCAGCCTGTGTATTGCGTCGGCGGTTCCGGCGACGACGGCGCTGCGTTGGATTAAGACCTTGACTGATGCAGGATTATTTCTGCGTGAGGCCGATGAGCGCGACGGGCGGCGCATTTTTATTGCGATGTCTGATCAGGCCTATTCCGCGATGGAGCGCTATTTTGAGGCGCTGGCCGAATGACAAGTTGGGGATGAGGGAAAGGCAAATGAAAAGGGCGGCAAAGCTGGTGCTCCGCCGCCCTTTTTCGGGGGGTATGATGATTAGAAGCCGAAGGCAACGCCAACGCGGCCACCGGTCGAACCGCGCACGGTCGAACCAACAACGCCGCCGTTGAAATAGACGCGTTCCGAAGCGCGGAAGGTCAGGTTGCCAGCGAAGCCTTGTTCACCGCGATAGGTTGCGATGTTGAAGTTCACCGACACGGTGCTGTCTGGAACGATCATCGCGCCGCCCAATGCCATGGCTGCTGCGATGCCGCCATTGGCTTGACGGTTTTGCAGGTCTTGCTGTTGTTGCAGATTGACGACCTTGGTGTCCAAATTGTCGAGACGCGTTCCATGCTGGTTCAACGTGGTGTTGATGGCGTCCAGCGCCGTGCCGACACTGTTGTAAGCACTGCCTTGGATATTATAGGTGGGTGCCGAGATGGTGCCGTCGGCAACATTGTAGGTGGCGCCGCCGCCGAGGGCGTTTGCAGCCGAATTGCCCAAGGATTCGACCGTGTTGTCGATGCCGTCCATACGGGCGTCTTGAGCGATGTCTTTTGCGACAAGGTTGCCGACGTCAACGCGCAGAGTGTCGGTGTCCGTGCGCAGGGTATTTACGTCGCCGCGCAGAACGCCGACATCGCCGCTGATGGTGTTGACGTCGGTGCGCAGACCGCCGATCAGGCCGTCTTGGACGGCGTCATGTGCCACAAGGTTGCCGACGTCGGTGCGCAGAGTATCGGTGTCCGTGCGAAGCGTGCTGACGTCGCCGCTGATGGTGTTGACGTCGCTGCGGAGATCGGTCACGTCCTTAACGAGGCCGCCGCTTGCATCGCCTACGGTGCCTTCCAGAGCAGTTACGTCGCCTTGCAGGTCAGTTACGTCTTTTACGAGGCCGCCGCTTGCATCGCCTACGGTGCCTTCCAGAGCAGTTACGTCGCCTTGCAGGTCAGTTACGTCTTTTACGAGGCCGCCGCTTGCATCGCCTACGGTGCCTTCCAGAGCGGTTACGTCGCCTTGTAGGTCAGTTACGTCTTTTACGAGGCCGCCGCTTGCATCGCCTACGGTGCCTTCCAGAGCAGTTACGTCGCCTTGCAGGTCAGTTACGTCTTTTACGAGGCCGCCCGATGGATCACCTACGATGGTTTCGAGGTCGGTTATGCGCTGCTCATCTAAAGGGTCAGTTTGGCTGAGTGCCACTTGCGGGATCATCGCTGCCAATGCGAAGGCGGAAATGGATGCGATATTGCCGATTTTTTTCATGTCTGTTCCTAACATTTAGGTGTTGGGCGTGAACTTTTGTGGTTTGTCGCTATTCTTTTGTGAATTTGCGCGCTGTGATGAAAATCACATTGGGAATGTGTGAATTTTGTTAATATATATTTAACATGATGATTTTTTTTCGGTCAAAAAATTTGACTGTGGCAATAAATTAAAATCTATATTGATAATGATGAATTTTTGAAAAAATATTTAGATGTTTAAAAATTTGATCATATAAAGATTGCAACTGTTCTGGATCACACCAGAATGTTGACATGAATGGGGACGGGCGCTGGCCGGACGAGGCATGGTGAGCGGGCAGTTTGGCTTTGTCGTGCGGCCTTGCGCCGTAGAGATGTTCGGTGATTGTGCGGGGCGCTAAAAATTTTTCAGAAATTTGTTGACCTGTCTGAAAAATAACGTAAATGCAGCCCCACAGCCACTGGGGGCGATTAGCTCAGTTGGTAGAGCGCCTCGTTTACACCGAGGATGTCGGCAGTTCGAGCCTGTCATCGCCCACCATATCTTCTGACATTGACGATCAAGCCGTAAAGGCACAGGAAACCGGACGCATCTTGGCGTGTCGGTTATTTTTTGTTGATTTTTGCCGGTGTATCGCGGTTTGGGCCGTCGATTGGGGCCAGATGGCGGATTAGGCGAATTCTTCGGTGTCGATGTCGATCTGCATATGGGGTGGGTAGCGCGTACCGCTGAGGATGTTGGGCGGAAAATGCGCGTTGAGTTTGGCCAGCAGATCTGTGGAAAGCGCAGTGCGTGGCGCGGCGAAATTTTCGTGGAGATGCGGAATGGACGATGTGCCGGGGATGGCATGGATATGATCGCCCTGAGATAGCAGCCATGCGAGGCTGAGCTGTGCGGGCGTGAGGCTGTGTTCGGCGGCTAGGTCGCGGAATGTCGTGAGCAGGACAGTGTTGGCGCGCAAGGCATCGCTGGTGAAGCGCGGGAAAAGGGAGCGCAGGTCGCCTTGCTGATAATCGGCATGGTGGACGGCGTCGGCCAGCCAGCCGCGCCCGACGGGCGAGAAGGCGACAAGGGCGATGCCCAATGCCTTGGTGGTTTCCAATATGCCCAATTCGCAGTTGCGGCTGGTGAGGCTATATTCATTTTGCACGGCGGCGATGGGATGTTCGGCGTGGGCGAGTCGCAGGGTGGCGGCGGAGATTTCGCTGAGGCCGATCGCGCCAATTTTGCCTTCGCGAACCAATTCACCCAATGCGCCTGCGGATTCTTCGATGGGGACATTGGGGTCGAGGCGGTGGAGGTAATAAAGGTCGATATGATCGACGCCGAGCCGCTGGAGGCTTTCGTCGAGGGTTTGGCGGATATTGGCGGGGCTGCCGTCGATCACACGCCCTTCGGGGCTACGCTTCATGCCGCATTTGGAGGCCAAGAAAAATTCGTCGCGGCGGTGGCCGATGGCAGAGGCGATCAGGCTTTCGTTATGGCCGAGGCCGTACAGGGACGCCGTGTCGAGGTGGTTATAGCCCAAGTCCAACGCTGTGTTGAGCAGGCGGACGGCATCTGTGCGGTCGGGGACGTTGCCATAGGCTCCGCTGAGGGACATCACGCCGAGGCCGATGGGGTTGACGGTGCGATTGGCGAGGCGGCGGCCCATATATTTCCCCCTGATGCAGGATGTTGCGCGCCTGTGTGACGCAGTCGGGCGCGCAGGGGAAGGGGGATTTCTGCTGGGCAGCAAAAAGGCCGCACTGGATGCCAGCGCGGCCCTTTTTGTTGGGGGCGAGCCGAGGCCCGCCGAACCTTTGTGACTTAAGCAGCCAGCTTACGCAGAACGTAATGCAGAATGCCGCCATTCATATAATATTCGACTTCGTTGGCGGTGTCGATGCGGCACAGCGTGTCGAAGCTGAAGGTCGAGCCGTCGGCGCGGGTTACTTGAACCGTCACGGTCTGGCGCGGCTTGAGGTCGGCAACACCGGTGATGGTGAAGCTGTCGTCGCCGGTGAGGCCGAGGGTTTCGCGGCTTTGGCCGTCCAAGAATTGCAGCGGCAGAACGCCCATGCCGACGAGGTTCGAACGGTGGATACGTTCGAAGCTTTCGACGATCACAGCGCGAACGCCGAGCAGGTTGGTACCCTTGGCAGCCCAGTCACGCGACGAGCCGGTGCCATATTCCTTGCCAGCGATGACCACCAGCGGCGTGCCATCGGCTTTGTGACGCATGGCAGCATCGTAGATGGGCATGATGTCGGCGCCGTAACGCGACATGCCGCCTTCGATGCCGGGGACCATTTCATTCTTGATGCGGATGTTGGCGAAGGTGCCGCGCATCATGACTTCGTGGTGGCCACGGCGGGCGCCATAGCTGTTGAAGTCCGACTTCGGAACTTGATGTTCCATCAGCCACTGACCAGCAGGCGAGTCAGCCTTGATGCTGCCAGCAGGCGAGATGTGGTCGGTGGTGATCGAGTCGCCGAGGATCGCCAGCGGCTTTGCGCTGATGATGTCGGTGACAGGAGCCGGCGTCATCGACATGCCTTCGAAATATGGCGGGTTGGCGACATAGGTCGAACCAGCGCGCCACTGATAGGTGTTCGAGCCTTCGACGTTGATCTTTTGCCAATGCTCGTCGCCCTTATAGACTTGGGCATAACGGGCCACGAACATGTCGCGGTCGATAGCAGCGTTCATCGTGTCGGCAACTTCTTGGTTGGTTGGCCAGATGTCCTTGAGGAAGACGTCATTGCCCGACTGGTCTTGACCGATTGGGGTGGTCGTGAAGTCTTCGATCACGGTGCCCTTCAATGCATAAGCGACCACCAGCGGCGGCGATGCGAGGAAGTTTGCGCGAACGTCCGGCGATACGCGGCCTTCGAAGTTGCGGTTGCCCGAGATCACGGCAGCGGCGACGAGGCCGTTTTCGTTGATCGCCTTGCTGATCGGTTCAGCGAGCGGACCCGAGTTACCGATGCAGGTGGTGCAGCCATAACCAACCAGGTTGAAGCCGATATTGTCGAGGTGCTGTTGCAAGCCAGCTTTCACCAGATAGTCGGTGACAACCTGTGAACCGGGGGCCAGCGAGGTCTTGACCCATGGCTTGGGCTTGAGGCCGAGGGCGTCCGCCTTTTTGGCGACCAGACCGGCAGCAACCAATACGCTGGGGTTCGAGGTGTTGGTGCAGCTGGTGATCGCGGCAATGGTGACGTCGCCGTCGCCAATGTCAAAGTCTTCGCCTTCTACGGCAACGCGGGTTTGCACCTTTTTATAGGTGTTGGCGAGGTCGGCGTTGAAGACATCGTCAACTTGCGGAAGCGAAACGCGGTCTTGCGGACGCTTGGGACCAGCGAGCGAAGGAACAACCGAACCAAGGTCCAGTTCCAGCGTCGAGGTGAAGATGGGGTCGGCTGCGGTCGGATCGATCCACAGGCCTTGGGCCTTGGCATAGGCTTCGACCAGCGCCAGATTTTCTTCTGAGCGGCCTGTCAGACGCATATAGTCCAGCGTCTTGTCGTCGATGCCGAAGAAGCCGCAGGTTGCGCCATATTCCGGTGCCATATTGGCGAGCGTTGCGCGGTCAGCCAGCGACAGCGAAGCAAGGCCGGGACCGAAATATTCGACGAAGCGGCCAACCACGCCTTTTTCGCGCAGCATGGCGGTGCAGGTCAGAACGAGGTCGGTCGCGGTGACGCCTTCCTTCAGTTCGCCGGTCAGCTTGAAACCGACCACTTCGGGGATGAGCATCGAGACAGGCTGGCCGAGCATAGCTGCCTCTGCTTCGATACCGCCAACGCCCCAGCCCAATACGCCAAGGCCGTTGACCATGGTGGTGTGGCTGTCGGTCCCGACGCAGGTGTCAGGATAAGCAACAGTTTCGCCGTTGGCGTCTTGGCTGGACCAAATGGCTTGGGCGATATGTTCCAAATTCACTTGGTGGCAGATGCCGGTGCCGGGAGGAACGGCCTTGAAGTTATCAAGGCTCTTGCTGCCCCACTTCAAGAAATCATAACGTTCGCCGTTACGATAATATTCGATTTCGACATTTTGTTCGAACGCCTTGGGGTGGCCAAACTCGTCAACCATCACCGAGTGGTCGATCACGAGGTGAACGGGGACCAGTGGGTTGATCTTGGTGGTGTCGCCGCCCAGCGTGGCAATGGCGTCGCGCATGGCGGCCAAGTCAACAACGCAAGGAACGCCAGTGAAGTCTTGGAGCAGAACGCGGGCAGGGCGATATTGGATTTCGCGGTTGGAAATTGGGTTTTTCTGCCAATCAACCAAAGCCTGTACGTCATCCGTCGAAACGGTGAAGCCGCCGTCTTCGAAGCGCAGCAGATTTTCCAGCAGCACTTTCATCGAGAAAGGTAGGCGCGATACGTCGCCCAGCTTGGCCGCCGCCTTTTCGAGCGAATAATAAGCGTAAGTCTTGCCGCCAACGTCGAGCGTTGAGCGGGTACCGAGCGTGTCTTGGCCGGTGGTGGTCATAGAGCAGCAGTCCCCATGTTGGCGCGGCGGGGAATGACCGCCGCCACCCAAAAGGGAGAGGGGTGCGGGAGTCGCGCGCGCAGGTTTATGTCGGGCCGTGCCTTACGCTGGAACAGCGAAAAAGCAAGGGGGGATAGGTGGAGGGGACAAAGGGTTGCGCCGAACTTTCATTGGAAAACAGCGGGATTTGGCCCCAGATCGTTGGTTTCGATCAGTATGGACGAAAATATTCTGGGATTTCTGCGGTGGACGTGGCTGGGAAATCTTTGGCCAATTGATAGAATTTTGCTGTCTGAGCAAAAGAGCTATCCATGCGTCAGGCGGTGCCGCGTAGAAGCAATTGCACCGGAACGCGGCTGCGGCCGCGCATATGGGCTTGGTCTTCGAGCGCCATGGCGACCAATGCTTCGCCCGCAGCGTCGAGGTCGGGTTCAAGGGTGGTGAGCGGGGGTTCGGCCAAGGTGCCAGCGCGGATACCATCGAAGCCGATAATGGCGACATCAGCGGGGACGCGGCGGCCCATTTCCTTGACGCCTTGGAGTACGCCTAGTGCCAACATGTCGCTGCTGACGAAAATGGCATCGGTTTCCGGATGTTGGCTGAGCAGCGTGCGGGCGGCAGCGATTCCTTGGGCGTAGCGATCAGTGTTGGCGGGCGGATCGACGGTGACGCTGGTGAAACCCTGCGCTGCGAGGGCGGCGACATAGCCATCGCGCCGTTCATCAAATTGGCGCGAGATGCCCACCGACGGGCCGATGAAGGCGCAATGGCGCCGACGAAGAGAGAGAAAATGTTGCGCCGCCAGAGCCCCGCCGGAGCGGTTGTCGCTGCGCAGCCAGTGAAAGGGCGCGCCCGGGCTGCCCCAGCAAACAAAATCGAGGCCGGAAGCTTGGGCCTGTGCGAAATAATCCCACGCAGCGTGATTGGTGGCGGTGCCAATGACGATCATGGCATCGGCAAGGCCGGAGGCAACAAAATCGGCGCGGAAATTGGCGGCGCTTTCTTGAAAGGAGACCAGCAGATTAAAACCGCGCGCGGAGGTGGCGGCGGCGATGCTGCCGAGCAGCGCAAAATAGAAAGGGTTGATAGCGCTGCGGTCTTCGCCCGGGCGGCAGATGGTGACGAGCGCGATGGTTTCGCTGCTTTTTAAGCGCAAGGATGAGGCGTGACGGTCCACCACATAGCCAAGTTCGCGCGCGGCAGCAGACACGCGGGCGCGGGTTTCGGCGTTGACGCCGGAATTGCCGCGCAGCGCACGGGACACGGTGGATTGGGATACCCCAGCCTTTTCGGCGACATCAAAACTGGTGGGGCGTAATGGTCGATTGGACACGCAAATTTCCTTTGGTCGGCTGTCTGTTGCGCTGAACCAAAGGCTTGTCAATCGATGGGCGGGGTTCAGAATATTTAGGCGGTGGTTTCCACATTATCTGGCCATGTGATGATGACATTCAGCCTGCGTTCTTGGGTGCTGCGCTGCCAATCGCCGCGCAATTGGCGCTGGATGAGCGAGCGAATGAAGTGGGTGCCGAAGCTTTCATGATCCAAATTGGGCGTCGAGGCGAGGTTGCTTTCGATCCACGAAAGTTGGATTTGACGGTTTTCAAGCGTCCAGTGGATGGCCAAATGTCCGGTTCCCGACAGCGCGCCATATTTGATGCTGTTGGTGACAAGCTCGTGAATAATCAGGGCAATGGCTTGGGCGCCTTCGTCGCCCAAATGAATGGGGGGACCGGAAATTTCATCACTCGCATGGGCTGCGACACCGGCCAATTCCATTTCACGGTGAATGAGGTGAGCGAGGTCGAATGAGGCCACGCCGCCGACAATCATCATTTGTTTTGTGTCGGCCAAAGCGCGTAGCCGCCCGTCGAAGCGGGTTTCAAATTCTGCCAGATTGGCGCTTTCGCGAATGGTGATCCGCGCCAAGGCACCAATGCGGGCGAAAGCATTTTTCAGGCGATGCGCCATTTCGCCGATGATCAATTCCCGATCCTCGGCATGGCGGGCCTTTTCCTCGGCAAGCGCGCGGTAGGCGTCGATACGGCGGCGTTGGCCTTTGTTTAGGCGCGTGAACAGCAGCGCAATCGCTGTGCCGAATATGAAGATGATGATTGGGCGGCCATAGCGATTGAATTTTTCCTGATAGGAAACCACCATTTTCCATTCGCGGTCCGCAATGCGGATCGTGGTATGATGGGAGCCCCATGTCATATGGCCGCGTTCATAGATAAGCGGCGCCTTGTCATCGGTGCCAGCATAAACACGAACGCCCGCAATGCCGGAAAGGGATGGGGCGAGCATGGCAGAGATGAGATCATGAACCAGTATCGGCGCATAAACAAAGGCTTCCACCGGCTTTTTGGGGAATGATGGCGATGATGGATTACCGTTGCGGCCAGAGCGGGAAGTCGGCGTGGCGGTGCTATCGCGCACGGGAATGAAGAGCAGAAAGCCTGGTTGCGGGTTTTTCGCGTTTTGGGTTTGAACGAGCGAGACAATGTTGGATGCCGATGCGTTGCCGCTGGTCCATGCACGTTGAATGGCACGGCGGCGAATAGCTTCGCTATACATGTCAAATCCCAGAGCGCGGCTGTTGGCCATGTCATAGGGTTCGATAAAAGTGATCGGGTAAGCGAGATTGGCGATGGGGCTGGGCCAAATATGGGCGTCAGGTCCGTAATTGGCGCGGATGCTGGCCAGACGTGATGCCTGATTTTCGGGCGTAGTCGCGGTGATAATGCCGATGCCTTGAATACCCGTGGACTGCGCATGGGTGTGTATTTTCGCCAAATATTCGCGAATATAGCTGTCGCTGAGAGCGTTATTGTCAGTTTTGCTGAGCAATTTATGGGTTAGGTAAAGCGCGCTGACCCCTTCGAGGATGGTCAGCTGGTCATTGAGGCGGCTGGAGACCAAGGCGGATAGGCGATCCACCTGTTCTGCTTCATTGGCTTGGCTGAAATAATAATTCGCTGAAGCCGCCGCGAGGGTCCCGAGCAAAATCGCGATCCACACGAGGCGTGAGACGAAAGTCATGAGCGGCGTTTATGAGTGGAATGATGGTTTTGGCGACGATAGTCGCTGATATCGATGCGCTTTTTTTGCATTTGCTTCGCTTCCTCTCCCCCGCAACGAGATGTTTCATGGCTGCGGACGGAAAGCAAGACGCAATCCGTATCGAAATGTCAGGGAATGTATTGGGACGACATGGTTGATGTCGGTTTGGGACCTTTTGTCCTAGGGCTGGATATTGGTTCGTTCTTGATTGCAACTTGTTGGACGCGCCCTATGGAATGATGGGGTAGGGATGGGATTGGAGTCTTGGGACGAATATGATGGCAACCGAACTGAAGGGACGCGATCGCTGGAATTGGGTTTTTGATACGGGATGGCGAGGCGTTTGTCCGCGATGCCACAAGGGCCGAATGTTCAGCCACTGGTTGAAAGTGGCGGAAACATGCGAGGAATGCGGGCTAGATTATGATTTTGCTGCGCCTGATGACGGTCCGGCCTTTTTCTCTTTATGCTTTGTCGCATTTCCTTTGTTATTTTTGATTGTTTGGTTTGAAGTCGCGATTAACCCGCCATGGTGGGTGCATATTTTTGTCTCATTTCCCGTGATGTTGGTACCTTGCTTATTGTGCTTGCGCCCGATCAAAGGTTGGTTGGTCGCATCGCAATATATTAATCAGGCCCAAGAGGCGGGGACCGGCGCGTTATGGGCTGATTTGCACGCGCGGGCGCGCGGCGAAGATGAAGAGACGGAACATAAGGAGTCGGCCGAGCATTAGATTTGGCAACGCAATACTGCCGCAGCGAATGGCATGAGATAGTGCCTGCGTTGCGGTGGGGGATGAGGATTAGCGGGACCCGCATGGCCAAGATGATATACCAGCAAAAACGGGTGGTGATTGGCGCATTCAGCGTGGGACTATTGGGCCTGTTGGCGGGATGCGGCGGGAAGCCGCCGCTGCGCACCATGGCCTGTGTGGACGCGCCGCCGCTGGAGATTGCGACGAGCGCGGATGGCACGACCCAAAGTGCGCAATTTTCGGTGCTGACTTATAATTTGGAAGGCCTGCCATGGCCGGCGCGCGGTGGGCGTAAGCCATATTTGCAGGAAATCGGGGCGCGTCTGGCCGCGATGAATGCGCAAGGCAATGCGCCGGATATTGTTTTGTTTCAGGAAATGTTCAGCGCATCGGCCAAAAAAGCCGTGGCGGCGAGCGGATATGGTGCGATTGCGCCGGGGCCGCGCCGTGTGAGTTCGCCAGAGGATGGGCCGGAGCGCAAATTGTCGGGCAAGTCGAAGCCGTTGAAGGGCGAAATTGGGTTGCGGGTGCTGGGCAGCGGATTGTCGATTGCCAGCCGATATCCGATTATTGAGCGTGACCGCGAAGCCTTTGGCCGCAAAGCCTGTGCGGGTTTTGATTGTTTGGCGAACAAGGGCGTGATGATGGCCCGTGTCTATTTCCCTGGGGTGCCGTTGCCAGTAGATTTTTATAATAGTCATATGAATGCGCGCGGTGCATCAAAGGTACCGGAAAAGCGCAATTTGGAAGCGCATCAGCGCCAAGTGGAAATGGCGTCGGCTTTTATCGCGGATACGAGCGATGATGATATTGCGCTGATTTTTGGCGGCGATTTTAATATGCGCCATTCTGAATCGCGGTGGGAGGGGTTTTCCCAATATCATCCGCTGAATTTGGTACATGGATATTGTATTTCCGAACCGGATCGGTGTGATGTGGCGATGTCATGGGATGGTGACGAGCCGTGGATGGATACGCAGGATTTGCAGTTTTTTTCTGATGGGCAAAAGATGGATATCCGGCCGATCAGGGTAGAAGCGATGTTTGATGGTGGGCCGAGTGGGCCGCGATTGTCCGATCATGACGGGTTTAAAGTTACGTATGAAATTCAATGGCCTGTGAATCTGTCTGAGCAAAGCAATGTAGCGTATATGGTGAATTCATATTGCAAAAAATAACCATATAGGTAAAAATTGATTGACATCGTCACGCTGTTGTGGCAGATAGAAAACAACATCGAAAATTGTGTCTAGGGCCGACGCGGCAACGCGTTTCGGCCCTTTTTATTTGGGGAGCGCAGCGGCGATGGGCGTAGAACGAAAGGCCGGTGCAAGGGGGATGGTGGGTTCGGCGGGACTGAAATGTGATACGCCGCCAACTGGGGCGGACGCGAGCCAGAGACATGGGGCTGGCGTGGTTGGTGATAGGGTGGCGGTGCGTCGGGGCGTTGTAGGGCGCCGCAGCGCGGCGGGACGCGGGACGGCCAAGGTGAGTTCGCGGCCCAACAAACGGCAGATGGTCGCTTTTCTAGATGCGTTGGCGGAATCGTCGAACATTACGGCGTCGGCGCGGGCGGCCGGGTTGCCGAGCAATAGCTTTTATCGCGAGCGGCGGCGCAATGCGGATTTTGCGGCCCAGTGGCACGATGCCTTGTGCGAGGGCTTTGTGCGGTTGGAGGCGGAGTTGTTGGCGGATGCTTTGGTTCAGCCTTCGGCACTGGTGAAGGACGCGACGTTGAAGGCGCGGGCGCAGAAATATCGGCTGGGGTTGGCCTTGTTGGCGGCGCACCGTGCGGCGGTGCGGGGGATTGGAAGACGAACGGGGCGGGGCGCCGATCATGGAGCGTGGCGGCATGATGTGGCGGCGGGCGTGGCTGCACCGTCTGGGCAAGCGCGGCAGCGTTTGGCGGAGAAGCTGCGTAATGTGCAGGCTCGGGCGCGTGTTGATGGGGCCGAGCAGGCGCTAGGCAGCGGCGCGGGTGAGGGGGCGTGCGACGATTTGATGGGCGACCTTTCTGGCGATTTGGGTGCGCGACCAAGCGGTGCTTTGGGTGGCATATCGTCCGACCATGGGATGGGCAGCTTGGGTGACAGCGTGGGGGATGGCGTGTTGAGCGTCGCGGATCAGGCGGGTGAGGATGCGGCGGAGCCGAGCGGCTTGGGCTGGGATGACGCCCTATGATGCATGTCAGCGATTGGGCGAAGGAGACGCCGGAGGCGCTGGAGGCATGGCTGGCGCGACTGAATGAGGCGGAAGCGGCAGAATATTTGGCGAACTGGGCCTGTTGGCGGCGGGCAGATCAGGTGCCGCCGGAGGGTGATTGGCATGTGTGGTTGCTGTTGGCGGGGCGCGGATTTGGCAAGACGCGGACGGGTGCGGAGTGGGTGCGCGATTTTGCAGAGACGCGCCCGAGCGGACGAATTGCCTTGGTGGGCGCGTCATTGAACGAAGCGCGGCAGGTGATGGTGGAAGGCGAGAGCGGATTGTTGGCGATTGCTGGCCCTGCCATGCGGCCAAGCTATGAGAGTAGTTTGCGGCGCGTGACTTGGCCGAATGGCGCGGTGGCGACGCTTTATTCCGCCGCCGAGCCGGAGGGGCTGCGCGGGCCGGAGCATGAGGCGGCGTGGTGCGACGAAATTGCCAAATGGCCGCAGGCGGAAGCGGCTTGGGATAATTTGATGCTGACCATGCGCATTGGCGCAAGGCCGCGTGTGGTGGCGACGACGACGCCGCGCGCGGTGGCGTTGGTGCGGCGGTTGATGGCCGAAGACGGCGTGGCGGTGACGCGGGGGGCGACCGAGGCCAATCGGCATAATTTGTCCGCGCCGTGGCTGGCGACGATGGAGCGGCTTTATGCCGGAACGCGGACGGGGCGGCAGGAATTGGCCGGTGAGATGCTGGAGGATGTTGAAGGGGCTTTGTGGACGCGGGAGCGGCTGGACGGGGTGCGCGTGGCGGATGTTGATAAGCCGGTGCGCGTGGTGATCGGCGTGGACCCGCCCGCGACCAGCACAGGGGACGCGTGCGGGATTGTGGTGGCGGCCTTGCTGCGGGATGGCAAATTGGCGGTGCTGGAAGATGCCAGTGTGGAGAAAGCGGCCCCGATGATCTGGGCGCAAGCAGTGGCGAGCGCGGCGGCGCGTTGGGGCGCGGACCGGATTGTGGCGGAAAGCAATATGGGCGGCGAGATGGTGTTGGCGGTGCTGGCCCAAGCAGATGTCACCTTACCGATGGTCGCGGCGCGGGCCGTTGTGGGTAAGGCGCGTCGGGCGGAACCGGTAGCCTTGGCCTATGAGCGGGGGCAGGTGGTGCATGTTGGGCGCTTTGCGCGGCTGGAAGATGAATTATGCGGATTGCAGGTCGGCGGCGGATATGCGGGGCCCGGGCGATCGCCAGACCGCGCGGATGCCTGTGTATGGGCGCTGGCGGAGTTGCTGGGCGCGGTGAGCGGTGGGCGAGAGCCGATGGTGCGGCGGGTGTGAGCGCATAACCCAATAGGGCGATAATCTGGAGAAATAAGATGAACTGGTTTGGCCGGAAGGCCGTGCAGCATGCTGCACGGCCTGCTTTGTCGCGTGTCTATGGCGGGTGGGCGGCGCCTGCTGCTTTGAGCTGGGATGGCGAGGTGCGCGAGGGATATTTGGAAAATGCCATTGTGCAGCGATCGGTGCGCTTGGTGGCGGAAGCGGTGGGGGCCGCGCCGCTGACTTGTTGTCAGGACCGTGCGGCGGGGCTGATTGGGGCGACCAGTGCGGGGCAGGGGTTGTTGGAGACGCTGGCGGCGCATGTGATGCTGCATGGCAATGCTTATGTGCAGATTTTGCCGGATGCTAGCGGCGAGCCAGCGGAATTATTTGCACTGCGTCCCGACCGTGTGAGCGTGGAGGCCGATGGGCAGGGCTGGCCCGAGGCCTATCGATATAAAGCTGGCGGACAGGCGGCGATTTTGCCCGCGCTGGATGGTGCGGGGCGCACGGCGGTGATTCATATACGCGGATTTCATCCGTTGGATGACCATTATGGTGCGGGATGTTTGGGGGCCGCGAGGGGCGCGATTGCGGCGCATAATGCAGCGGCGCGCTGGAATAAAGCGTTGTTGGATAATGCGGCGCGGCCGTCGGGAGCGCTGGTGCATGACCCCGGCGACAAGGGATTGCCGTTGGCGGCGGACCAGATTGAGCGATTGCGCGAGGAATTGGCCGAGAGTTTTGCGGGCGGGCATAATGCGGGGCGGCCCTTGTTGTTGGAGGGCGGGTTGAAATGGCAGCCGCTGAGCCTGTCGCCCGCTGACATGGATTTTCTGGAATTAAAGCATAGCGCGGCGCGGGAAATTGCCATGGCCTTTGGCGTGCCGCCGATGTTGCTGGGACTGCCGGGGGATGCGACCTATGCCAATTATCGCGAGGCCAACCGTGCTTTGTGGCGGCTGACGGTGTTGCCGCTGGCGACCAAGATTTTGAACGCCATTGCCGAAGGATTGTCGCCGACGTTGGGGGCGATGACGTTGCGGGTTGATTTGGACCAAGTGCCAGCCTTGGCGGGGGATCGCATGGCCTTGTGGCGCGAAGTGTCGGCGGCGGACTGGTTGAGCGCCGAGGAGAAAAAGGTGCTGTTGGGGTTGGATGTGCGCGGGGGTTGAGCGGTGCGTTGAGCAGCGCGCGCTGCGGGTAGGCGCGCGGCGGCGATAAGCGAGAGGATAGCATGATGGATGAGCAAGAGACGCTGGCGCAATTGGTGGCGCTGGCGGGCGATGTCGCGCCTGTGCAGCAGGCGGGTTTGCGCGCGATGATTGAGGAAGCGAGCGAATTGGGAGCGCGGCGGGCGTTGGCGCGGCTGGGCTTGGCGGATGAAGCAGCGCGCGAGGATATTGGCGATTTGCGCCAATTGTTGGAGGCGTGGCGGGATGCCAAGCGCAGCGCATGGACCGCCGCCGTGGAATGGACGGTGCGCGGGGCCTTGGCGGTGCTGGTGGTGGGCTTGGCGGTGAAATTGGGCTTGCCGGGGTTGCTGCGGTGAAGGGGGCTGCGGGGGCTGGGGTTGCGACTGCGGCGGTGCGCTTTGCGGGATATGCGTCGGTGTTCGACCATGTGGACCGAGGCGGGGATGTCGTGCGGCGCGGGGCCTTTGCGGACAGTTTGAAGCGCGCCGGAAAAGTCCCCCTGCTGTGGCAGCACCGGAGCCAGCACAGCATCGGTTTTATTGAAAAATTGGAAGAAGATCAGCGCGGTTTGCGGGTGGTGGGATGTGTGACCCACCCCGCCGCCGCCGCGATGGTGAAGCGCGGGGCGCTGAGCGGGCTGAGCTTTGGATATCGGGTGACGGCGGCGCGGGGCGGCGGCGCGGGACCGAGGGAGCTGATGACGTTGGATTTGGCTGAGGTGAGTTTGGTGGCCCAGCCGATGCAGCCCTTGGCGCGTGTGATTGCAGTGGATTTCAACGAGGAGTGACGGGACGATGACAGGTGCGATGGAAGTGAAAGCCGATATGTTGGAGCAAGCATTTGATGCCGTGGCGGCCGCGGATGCGGTGGAGGAATTGAAGCAGACGGTCGCATCGCTGAAAATACAGGTCGATGCGCAGGCGGTGGCGGCGTCGCGTTTGCCGCTGGACGGCGCGAAGTCGGTGCAAGCGGGGGGCGCGGTGCGCAGCCAATTTGTCGAGCGTTATTTGCGGCGCGGTGTGGAAAGCGGCGTGGAGATGAAGGCGTTGGAGGCCGTGACGGGCGGTGATGGCGGCTATGCCGTGCCGCGCGAGATTGACGGCGAAATTGCCGCCACGCTGCGGAGCTTGTCGCCCATTCGCGCCATTTCGCAGGTGGTGCAGACGGGCAGCAGCGGATATCGCAAATTGCTGGCCCATGGTGCGACGGGGGCGAGCTGGGTCGGCGAAGCAGGGGCGCGGCCGGAGACGGCAACACGGGACTTTGCCGAGATTATTCCATCTTTTGGTGAGCTATATGCCAATCCGGCGGCGACGCAGTTGATGCTGGATGATGCCATGTTCAATATTGAACATTGGTTGGCCGAGGAAATTGGCCGTGAATTTGCGGTGGCGGAAGGTGCGGCCTTTGTGAACGGCAATGGCACCAACAAGCCCAAAGGGTTTTTAACCTATGGCGTGTCGGCGCTGGCGGATGCGGCGCGGACCTTTGGCGAGTTGCAATTTGTGATTAGCGGCGCGGCGGGTGGTTTTGCCAGTTCCAGCCCCGAGGATAAGTTGATTGAATTGGTTCATGCGCTGCGTCCCCCCTATCGCCAAGGGGCGTGCTGGGTGATGAATAGCGATACATTGGCGCGTATTCGCAAATTTAAGACCAGTGATGGGCAGTTTATTTGGCAGCCCGGATTGGTGGAGGGGCAGGCCGCGACGTTGCTGGGTTATCCGGTGGTGGAAGCCGAGGATATGCCGGCGGTTGCTGCCAACAGCCTGTCGATTGCTTTTGGTAATTTCCGTTCCGGTTATTTGATCGCGGATCGGGGGGAAACCCGCATCTTGCGCGATCCGTTCAGCAATAAGCCCTATGTTCATTTTTACGCGACCAAGCGTGTGGGCGGCGGCGTGGTCGATAGCAATGCCATTAAGTTGATGAAATTTGCTGCGAGTTGATGGTCAGAAAATTTGAAGACTGAGGGGTGATGGCAAAACGGGGGCGGATGAGGCCCCCGTTTTGCCATGGGCGAGAGGCGAGGCGGGAAAGGACGGCGGGATGAGTGAGGAAGCCGATGGCGCTGGGGCGGCGCTGGATGCCGGATTGCCGGTGAGTCTGGAGGATATGCGGGCTTGGTTGCGCTTGAGCGGGGAGGCGGAGGATTTGCTGTTGATCCGTTTGATCGCGGTGGCGGCGCAAATATGTGAAGCCTTTATTGGGCAATGGGTGATGGTGCGCGGTGCCGCGTGGCGCGGGGTGTTTGCGGAATATAGCCGCACGCTGGTGCTGCCTGGACGGCCTGTGGTGGCGGTGGACGGCGTGGCCTTGGTGGCGGATGGCGAAGCGGATTTGGATTTGCCGCCCCATGAATTTCACATTGTCACGGATCGTGACGGCGGGGTGCAACTGCGCGTCGACGGGCGATATGGACGGCGCGCGGCGCGGGTTGATTATCGGGCGGGAATGGCGGCGGATCCGGCCGAGGTGCCGGAAGGGCTGCGGCACGGTATGATCCGTATGGTGCAGCATTTATATGAGACCCGCGATGTGCCGTCGCTGGGCGGGATGCCGCCAGCGTCGGTAGTGGCCTTGTGGCAGCCATGGCGGCGAATGACATTGGGGGCGGCGCCGAGATTTGCCGGAGCCCAGCGATGAGCAGTGCAGAGCAGGCGGTGCGCCAGCATGTGGCCAATATATTGCGGGGGAATAGCGCGGTGATGGCGTTGGTGCATCAGGTGTATGATGCTTATGCGCCGCGAATGCATATGCCCTATGTTCGGATTGACGCGGCAGAGGGGCGTGCGTGGGGCACCAAGGAGCGCGAAGGTCGCGAGGTGGTGGTGACGCTATATTTGGTGGCGGCGCAGGGCCAAGCCACCGGCGGTGGCGCTGCGATGGAGGCGGCCTTGGCGGATATACGCGCCGAGGTGATGGGCTGGCAGATTGTTTCCAGCCACATCGTGCGGAGTCGGTGGAGCGAAAAGGCCGATGGGCATTGGCAGCAGCAGTTGGCGCTGCGCTGTCGTTGTTTTCGGCGGGTCGCTTAGGGGATTAGGAGCGCGTCAATCGCTGGGGAGCGAATTGGTGTCGCTGTAATCCTTATATTTCTCGGAAAAGCTTTGGTGATAGTCGGCGACTTGGGCGTCGGCATCTTGGGTGGCGGCGTCGAGCTTGTCGCCGCTGGCGCGGTCGGCAGCGATGACGGCAGCGCGGAAAGCCTCACGCGGTTTTTCGCATTTGCTGGCAAGGCCAGCAGCGAAATCATCAGGTGTGACCTTGGCTTGTAACGATGTGCGCAATTCCTTGCGCAGACATTCCGTGAAAGCCGTGCGGCTGGTGTCGACGGCGGTGGTTGGTGCTTGAAGCAAAGCGACGAGCAAAACGGCGGTCGTAAGCATCCATATTCTCCCCATCTTTATTCATTTGAGGCGAGGAGCGTAGCGAATGGCGGTGGAAAAAGGGAGCGCATTTCTGCTGAAAATCGGAAATGGCGAAAATCCGATAGGCTATCAAACGGTTGCGGGTTTGCGCACGACGCAAATGTCCGTGAATGGGGAGGCGGTGAACGTCACCAACAAGGATAGCGGTGGTTGGCGCGAATTATTGTCGGGCGCGGGCGTGCGTTCGGTGTCGGTGAGCGCGGCGGGGATTTTTACCGGATCGGCGGCGGAGGTCAGGCTGCGGACCCATGCGCTGGCTGGGACTTTGGATGATTTCCGGCTGACCTTTGAGGGTGGCGAGGTGCTGGAAGGGCGCTTCTTGATCACCCGATTGGATTATGCTGGCGATTATAATGGTGAGCGCAATTACACGCTGAATTTGGAATCAAGCGGCGTGGTGGTGAGCCTGTGAGCGGGGCCCCCGAAAGCAGGACACCGCAGAGCGCTGCCAATGGGATGCGCGGTGAGGCGGCGTTGGTGCTGGGCGAGCGGGCCTTTGTGGTGCGGCCCAGTTTCGCGGCCTTGGTGGCGGCGGAAGCGGATGTTGGGCCATTATTTGCGTTGGTCGACCGCGCGGCGGATGGTGCCTTGGGATTGAGCGAGATGCTGGCCTTGATTTGGCATTGCGTGGACGAGCGGCCCGCCGAGCTGACCCGTGAAATGCTAGGGCAGATGATGCTGGATGCGGGGCTGGGGCAGATGATGCCGGTGATGCGCCAGATTTTCGGACAAATTTTGCAAGGGCGGTGACGTCATGACGACCGGTGGCAGGACGGAGTCGGAAACGGGTCGTTTTGGGCCAGCGGCGCGGAAATTGCTGGGGGTGATGGCGCGTCTGTGTGGGTGGCGGCCCGATGAGTTTTGGCGCGCGACGCCTGAGGATACGGCGGCGGTTCTGGCGGGTTGGATGGAGCCTATGGGCCGCATTGAGGCGGGCGGCGGATGCGATGCTGGGCAATTGGCGGCGATGATGGAGAGGTTTCCCGATGGATGATCTGGACGACATTTGGACCGGTTTTCGCAGCCAAACGGGTGCGATCCGGCAGGAGATGAGCGCGCTCCGCGCCATTGAGCGGGCCTTGGTGCGGGCCATTTCGCAAGGGAAGATGGGTTTTGAAGATTTGAAACGGGTGGCGCTGAGCGTGATGGCCGAAATTGCCCGTAGCGCGATACAGGCGGGTATTGGGGCGATATTGGGCGGCGGGAAATCTGGTGGCGGCAATAATGGCTTGGTGAGTTTGGCGCAGGCGGCGGTGATGAGCTTGGCGGGCAGCCCAGGCCGAGCGACGGGCGGGCCAGTGAGCGGTGGGCGGGCCTATCTGGTGGGAGAGCGCGGGCCGGAATATTTTGTGCCGACCAGTAGCGGCCGGATTGAGCCGATAGGCGGCGGGGCGCGGCCTGTGGCGATCACCATCAATCTGCATGGGGCGGGTGGGCAAGACCCGCAGCGGATGATGCAAAGCGGCCGCCAGATTGCGCGGGCGGTGCGGCGCGCGATGATGCAGGGAGAGGATTGATGGGGTGGGCGCTGGCGAAACAGGAAAGCCACCAGCATCAAGGATGGATGCACCGATTTGACCCGCGATATTGGACCGTCGATTTTCCACGGCCGGTGACGGCGTCGATTGTCACGCAAGGGGCGCATAGCCTGCGTGTGGACGGGGTGATTTATGATCATAGCAATTTGATCGGCTTGATTTGGGAGAGCGAAGATCGCTGGGACCACCCGTTGCTGTCCTATGAAACCAAGCGGGATTACCGCAATTTGCGTGTGCGTTTTCGCTGGCGGTCGGGGGGCTTTGCGCCGCTGAATGCGGTATATGGGCCGACGTTAACGATCAGCGGGCGGGACCAAGCTGGGCAGCCGCGCAGTTGGTATGTGCGCTTGTGGAATTATGCCGTGGGCAGCGGCAGCGACGCGGTGGTGACGCTGGATTTTAACGCGCTGGCGGGCGGGTTTATGTTGCCGAGTGAGGCCGACCCTGTGTGGGCGGGGGATATTGACCGCATGTTCATTTCACTGGTCGCCCCAAGCTATGATGGGTCGGCAGGATTGTTGGAGGCGCCGCTGGAAGGCTGGGCCGAGATGAGCGAGTTGGAATGCACGGGGTCGGGTGCGGTGTTGCGGGTGGGCGATGTGATGTTGCCCGAGCATCAGGCAGGCATGTCCAACGGATATGATGATGTTTATCATATGACGCCAGAGCGCGTGCTGCGCCAGATATGGGCCTTGGGATATCGCGGCGATGTGATTCATTATGTGGGGATGAGCCACTATATGCGCTTATTCCCCAGTGATGGGGCCTTGTTGGCGGGCGCGAGCGGGACTGTGCTGAACACCCCTTGTAGGGCATGGCACCGCGACCTAGCGGGGCGGTGTCAGGCGATGGGATTGGGGCTGATTTGGTCGCTGTCCTATGAATTGTTGAACGCTTATTGCCCCGAAGATTGGAAGCAGCGGGCGCATGATGGCAGTGCGGCGCTGACGGGGTGGGACCCGCCGTCGACCTTATTATCCCCCGCCCATGATGACGCGATGGCGTGGTTGCAGCAGGCCGCGCGGGAATTTGTCGCGCTGGGCGTGGAAGCGGGGATGCCGCTGAAATTTCAAGTGGGCGAGCCTTGGTGGTGGATTGCCGCTGGCGGGCGGATTTGCGGATATGATGCGGCGACCAGCGCGATGTTGGGCGCGGCGCAGACCGAGATTGCGGATGTGCGTGTGCCGTTGAATGCGGCGCAGACGGCGATGCTGGATGCTTTGGGTGCGATATTGGCGGCGTCGACCGCTGATTTGGTGGAGGCAGCGCGGGATGCGGCGGGGTCGGCGGGTTTGACCAGCCTGTTGCTGGTGTTTTTGCCGACGGTTTTGGACCCGCTGACGCCGGAGGTGCGGCGGGCGAATGTGCCGCTGGGGTGGGCGTCGCCCGCCTTCGACATCTTGCAGTTGGAAGATTATGATTGGGTGACCGCGGGCCGCGGGGCTGAAACCGCGGGAGCGCGCGCAGCGGTGGTGGCGCGGCTGGGCTATCCGGTGGCGGAGCAGCATTATTTGTCGGGATTTGTGCTGAATGCCGCCGACAAAGCGCAGTGGGCGATGATCGCCAAAGCCGAAGCGGATGCGCGGGCGGCAGGTGTGGCGCGGACATTTTATTGGGCGTTGCCGCAAATATTGCGGGACGGATTTATCGTCTTTAATGGGGAGGATGAGGTGCAGGCCTTTGATGCAGTGGATTTTCCCTTGGCCATTGGGCGCGAGGCCATGGTGGTGACGGAGTTTTCGACCCAGATTGTGGATGCGCCGTCGGGGCATGAGCAGCGGTCCAGCGAATGGGCCGATGCGCGCATGCGATATGATGCTGGGCCGGGGATTAGGTCGGAGGATGATGTGCGTTTGTTGACCGATTTTTTTCGGGCGCGGCGCGGCGCGGCGCGGGCGTTTCGTTTTCGTGATCCATTGGACCATAGTTCGGCGGCGGATGGCGGCACGCCTAGTGCAGCCGACCAATGGATTGGCACGGGCGATGGAGCGCGGCTGAGATTTCCGTTGGTGAAACGATATGGCAGCGGGGCGGCCGTGCAGACACGGTCCATAGCTTTGCCGGTCGCGGGGAGCGTGCGCGTGTCGGTGAACGGGGCAGAGCAGAGCCAATTTACGCTGGATAGCGAGGGGGCGGTGACGCTGGGTTCTGCGCCCGCCATGGGGGCGGTGGTGCGCGCGGGATATTTATTTGATGTGCCAGTGCGATTTGCAGACGACCGACTGGAGGTCAGCCATGCGACCCATCGGGCGGGGGAATTGGCGTCGGTGCCGCTGATGGAGGTGCGTGCGCCATGGGGCTGAGCAGTGCGCCGCCTTGGTTGCGGGAGGATTTGGTCACCATGGCCTGGTGTTGGCGTTTGTCGCGCCGCGATGGGGTGGTGATTGGGCTGACGTCGCATGACCAAGATTTGCTGTGGGGTGGGCTGAATTACCGCGCGGCACCAGGGATGCGGCCTTCGGCGTTGGAGAGCCATGACCATTTGGATGCGGCGACGATGGACTTGGAAGGGGCCATTGCTAGCGACGCCATTATGGAGCGGGACTTGGACGCGGGGCGCTGGGATGGTGCGCGGATGCAATTGTTCGTGACGGATTGGACCGACGCGGAGGCTGCGCCGATTTTGATGGCCGAGGGGATATTGGGCGGCATTGAGCGGCGAGGCAGCCGATTTGCGGCGGAATTACAAGGGGTGATGCGGCATTTGGATGGGCCGGTTTGCCCTGCGACATCGCCGTCTTGCCGTGCAGTGCTGGGGGATCGAGCATGCCGTGTGAATTTGGCCCCGCGTACTCATTATCGTAAAATCATCGCCGCGACCGATCAGATGGTGACGCTGGATGTCGGGATAACGGCAGGGCGGATGCTCTATGGCGAATGTTTGTGGCTGGACGGGGCCAATTGCGGTGTGAGCAGTCCGGTCGCGCAGCATAGCAGTGCCGCCGTGCTGCATTTGTCGCTGGTGCCGCCGCTGGGGTTGGAACTGCCTGCGCGGGTGCGGTTGATTGAGGGGTGTGACAAGCAATTGTCCTCATGCCGTACGACCTTTGGCAATGCGGTGAACTTTCGTGGTGAGGCGCATTTGCCCGGCAACGATTTGCTGACCCGTTATCCCGGTGGATGATGGGTGCGAGATCGGCTGGGCGGTGCACGGAGAACAGGCCTTTGCGGCGGCGCGGGCGATGTTGGGCGTGCGCTTTCGTCCGCAGGGCCGTGATGCGGCGCGGGGGCTGGATTGTGTGGGGCTGATTTGGGCGGCTTATGCGGCGGCGCAGATACCGTTGCGTGCGCCGATTGGTTATCCGCTGCGGGGGTGGCGGGGGCTGAGAATTGCGGCGGCGCTGGAGCAGTCAGGCTTGGTGTGGGTGGGCGAGATCGGCCAGACCGACAGGCGTATTGGCGATGTGCTGTTGTGCGGCCTTGGGGCGGGGCAATGCCATTTGGGTTTGGGCGGGATGGCAAGCGTCATTCACGCCCATGCTGGATTGGGGCGCGTGGTAGAGGCGCCTTGGGACGCCGATTGGGCCGAGGCGGCGGTATGGCGGGTGCCGGACGGCGCGCTGACAGAATAGCGCAGGTAAAGCTGAGCGCGGCGTCTGGGGCGGGCGCGGGGCCCGAGGCGCGCAAAACGCCATGATGACAATATTCTATAGGTAAAGGGGTGGAACATGGCGACATTGGTTCTGACCGTGGTGGGCGGCGTGGTTGGCGGACCCGTGGGGGCCGCGATTGGCGCCGTGATTGGCCAGCAAGTGGATGCCATCATTTTCCGGCCCAAGGGCCGTGAGGGACCAAGATTGGCGGACCTGAAGGTGCAGATGTCCACCTATGGCCAGCAAATTCCGCGACTATATGGGACGATGCGGGTGGCTGGAAGCGTCATTTGGGCGACCGATTTGATCGAGCATCGAAACCGCAGCGGGGGCGGCAAGAATCGGCCGTCTGTTACAACCTATAGCTACTCCACATCATTGGCGGTGGCTTTGTCGTCGCGGCGGATACGGGCGGTGAAGCGCATTTGGGCGGACGGCAATTTGCTGCGCACCAGCGATGGCCGTTTTCGGGAGCGCTGCGTGTTTCGCAGCTATTTGGGTAGCGAAGACCAAATGCCTGATCCGCTGATTGCCTCGGCAGTGGGGGCGGGGGCGGCGAGCGGCTTTCGCGGCATGGCCTATGTGGTGTTTGAAGGGCTGGAATTGGGGGCCTTTGGCAATCGTATTCCGTCGCTGACATTTGAGGTGGAAGCCGATGCCAGCGCCGTGGACAGCGGGGTGATTGGCAATGATTTGTTGAACGAAGCTGGGCGTTGTGTCGGGCAATGGCCGATTCAAGGATATGCGGCGATGGGCGGGCGTGTGCGCGACGCTTTGGCGCCGTTGATGGAGATTGACCGGATTTCTTTGATTAGTGGGAATGGGGATTGGCGTTTGGCACCGCCCCATTTGTCGGGCGCGGCGGCGGAGATGGGGCAATTTGAGCGTCATGGGCGGCGTGCCGAGCCTGCGGATGTTGCGGAGCGTGTGCGGCGACCCTTGTCGGCTTTGCCAGCGACGATCCGCGTACGCCATTATGAGCCGGAGCGGGATTATCAGACCGGGCAGCAAATGAGCGCCGTGGCAGGTGGCGGCTATAGCGAGCAAATGATTGATGTGCCCGCCGTGCTTCCGGCCAGTTCGGCGCGAGCCTTGGCGGCTTGGTTGGCGGCGGCGGTGAGTGATGGGCGCGAATTGGTGCAGTGGCAGGGCGACTTGGCGGCGCTGGCGCTGGGCGTGGGGATGCTGATTCGCTTGCAGGACGGGAGCCAATGGCGGGTTTCGGGGCGCGTCTTTCGTGAAGATACGGTGACGTTGGAATTGGCGCGGCATCAGCGGGTGCCGCCGCCCTTTTATGGAGCCGACGGCGGAGCGGCGATACCCGCGCCGGAATGGCCAGCGGCGCAAGGCATGGTTCGATTGTTTGACATGCCCAATATAGATGGCGTCACCCGCAACACGCCGCATATCATTATGGCGGCGGCTGGTAGTGAAGCTGGGTGGCGAGGGGTGGATTGCTGGTTTGTGGCGTCCGTTGACGCGCCGCCCGTCATGTTGGGGACGCTGCGCGGGGCGGCGGCTATGGGCGCGCTGGTTGAGGCAGGGGCGGTGGGTACGCCGCATTTGATCGACGATATTACCAGCTTGCGTGTGCAATTGGCGCATGAAGGAATGAGCCTGACATCGGTGGATGACGTCCAATTATTGGCTGGGGCCAATAGGGCGATGCTGGGTGATGAATTGATTCAATTTGGGTCGGCAGTGCTGGAAAATGCGCCGGAAAGCGAAGGGCGGATTTGGCGTTTGTCCCATTTGCTGCGGGCGCGGGGCGGACAAATAGTGACACAGGCGCATGATGTGGGGACGCCCTTCTTATTATTAGACGAAGATGGAGTGATGTCGTTGCCAGATAGTCTGGCGCAATTGGCAAGCGGCGGTGGCTCGGTCGTGGAATGGGCGGAGCGAAATGACAATGACATGACTCGTGTTGCTGTGCCCAGCAGCATGGTGGCGGTGCGGCCTTTGTCGCCTGTGCATGGACAGGTGCGAGTCGCAAGCGATGGCCACTTGCAATTGAAATGGGTGCGGCGGAGTCGCGTAAACTTGGGGTGGCGCGACGAGGTGGATGTACCGCTGGGCGAATCGATGGAGCGGTGGCGGATTCAGGTGATTCCAACGGTCGCAGAACTGGGCCCTTGGGAAAGCGACAAGGCGGAATGGGTCATATCAGCGGAAGATCGAGCGAGGATGGCGATCGGGTCAGTCGCCGAAATTCACCAAATTGGCGATTTTGCCATGTCGCCTCCGCTGGTTATTCCATTGCCATAAAATAGGCAAAACAAATGGTGCAGCAGGACCGAAAGGAGAGGCGAAATCATGGCGCAGACACCGAATCTGGGCTTGCCCTTGATGGTGAGCGCACAGGCGCAAAAAGAAGTGACGCATAATGAAGCATTGGTTCTGATTGACGCGTTGTTGGCTGGGGTCGTCGAGGGGGCTCCTCGCAATGACCCGCCAACGGTAGCGCAAAGTGGTCAGTGCTGGATTATTGGGCAAAGTCCACTAGATAGCTGGGCCAATATGGCAGGCCAACTAGCGATATGGACCGATGGCGGCTGGCGATTTGTCGCACCGAAAAGAAATATGCAGATGCGCAGCGTAGAAGACGGAACAATAGTGCGTTTCGATGGGTTGGACTGGCAGTCACCCCCTGAGATTTTGGGCCCAGACGGTGGAACGACGGTCGATACGGAAGCTAGATCGGTGTTGGCCGCTTTGTTACAGTTGCTTCAAGGTCACGGTATGGTGAAAATGACGTAATAGCACCGATAATGGTGTTATATGTGCGGCTTTTTCGCAACATCTGCGCGATTTGTTGGGTTGCGCGGAACCAAAGGCGGGGGTAGACGTCTGTCGAGAGGTAAATCTCAATTGAAAGGGGAACCTATTATGAGGAAGCTTGCCGTCGCAGTGGCGTTGGCCTCCACTGCCCTTGCGTCGCCCGCTGTGGCACGCGACAACCAATGGTATGTTGGTGTTAGCGGTGGTGTCATGATCGTCGAAGATCAAGATCTTGATATCACTCAGTTGGACGACGACCAATATACCGGCGTTTTGGACCACAAAACTGGCTGGGACGTTGATGGTAACGTCGGTTATGATTTCGGCGGTTTCCGCGCAGAAGTCGAAGTCGGCTATCGTCAAGCGAAGCTGAAAGAAGGCACGCAGCTCGGCAATACTTTTGACCTGAGCGGCAAAAACAGCGCGCTGAGCTTCATGGTCAACGGTCTGTTGGACTTCGGTCCTGACGATGGCCTGCAAGGCTTCATCGGCGGTGGTGCCGGTGTTGCTCGCGTTTCGCTCAAGGGTGGTCAGCCTGGTCTGGCACGCTTGGTCGACGATTCGGACACGGGCTTTGCATGGCAAGCTCTGGCCGGTATCCGTGCACCGCTTAGCAAGAATGTTGACGCTGGCCTGAAGTATCGCTTCTTCAACGCAAGCAAACTTGACTATGTTGGCACCGAAGGTGACGTGATTTCGACTCGTTTCCGTTCGCACTCGGTTCTGGCTAGCCTGACCTTCAACTTCGGTGGCGAAGAAGCGGCTCCTCCGCCTCCTCCTCCGCCCCCGCCGCCGCCTCCGCCTCCTCCGCCTCCTCCTCCGCCGCCTCCGCCGCCGGTTGTTGAGTGCGCACCTGGCCCGTACATCGTTTACTTCGATTGGGATGCCTCGAGCATCACGCCAGAAGCAGCTTCGACGCTGGACAACGCCATCAGCGCCTACAACCGTGGTTGCACGGGTACGCAGGTTATGCTGGCAGGCCACGCCGACCGTTCGGGTAACGCACGTTACAACGTCGGTCTGTCGGAACGCCGTAACGCTTCGGTCCGCAGCTATCTGTCGGCTCGTGGTATCGGCGAAGGCTCGATCTCGGCTCAGGCATTTGGTGAATCGCGTCCTGCCGTTGCAACCGCCGATGGCGTTCGCAACGATCAGAACCGTCGCGTGGAAATCACCTACGGTCCGAACTCGGGCATGTAAGATATTTCCGATCCCACTGGGATTGGAAGATGAGAAGGGCGGTGCCGCACGGCACCGCCCTTTTTCGTGCGTCAGTGGGTGCTAGATATTGGATTCAATAGTGCCAGCGGTAGATAGAGTGAGTTTTGCGTGTAATAGTGCGCGGCGCACGCAAGTCTGTCCGTCTTTGGGCGGCGCGTAGGCGTAAGGCCGCGCCGCCGCAAAGGGACTGTGTCGATTCTGGCGGGTATCAATGCCGTAGTGATATAGCGCGGATATGCGCGATGATATGCGTAGCCAAGCTAGGCATTCTCGGCGGGCTGATTTCCCCTGTATATTTCTGGACGATCGCTGAATGAGGGGGCGTGGCGTGCTACGGCGAAATTGCAGCCCCCGTGGGGGAACGGAATCGTCCCTCAGTTGAGTCGTTTATATCAATCCTGAAATTGCAGCTTGGCGAGGCGTGCATAGAGGCCGTCAGCGGCGACCAGATCATCATGGCGGCCTTCCTCTACAATGCGGCCTTGGTCCATCACGATGATGCGATCGGCGGCGCGCACGGTGGCCAAGCGGTGAGCGATCACGATGGTCGTGCGGCTTTGCATCAAATTTTCGACAGCATTTTGCACCAACCGTTCAGACTCCGCGTCCAGCGCGGATGTCGCTTCGTCGAGCAAAAGCAGGGGGGCAGGTCGTATCAGGGCGCGCGCTATGGCGATGCGCTGACGCTGGCCACCGGACAAACGTGCACCGCCTTCGCCCATTTGGGTGTCGAGACCGTGGGGCAGGCTGCGTAGGAATTCCTCGGCATTGGCGGCGCGGGCGGCGAACCAGAGCTGATCGTCGGTGGCGTCCCAATGGCCATAGCGCAGATTGTCGCGCGCCGTGGCAGCAAAGATGATCGTTTCTTGCGGCACCATGGCGATACGGGAACGAACTTCGGCTGGGTCCGCGCTGGGGAGGGCCACACCGTCAAGGAGCACTGCGCCGTCCTGCGGATCATAGAAGCGCGCGGCGAGTTGAAACAGGGTGGATTTTCCTGCGCCAGATGGGCCGACGATTGCCACCGTTTCGCGCGGCGCGATGCGCAATGAAAAATCATGCAGCGCGGGGGCGTCGGGCCGTGTCGGATAGCGGAAATGAACGTGGCGAAATTCCAATTCGCCGACGGGCGGTGAAGGCAGAGCAATGGGACGGACCGGCGCGGTGATGGAACTGCGTTCCACAAGCAGTTCGTTCAGCCGTTCGGCGGCACCAGCGGCCCGCAGTAAATCACCATAGACTTCGGTTAAGGCACCAAATGCGCCTGCAACCAACCCGCCCGTCAGCACAAATGCCGCGATGGTGCCGCCGGTGATGCTGCCTTCGGCCACCCCAATTGCGCCATACCACAGCAAAGTGGTGATTGATGAAAATAGCAATCCGATGACCAGCGCCGTCATAATGGCGCGCAAGCGGATGCGGCGTTTGGCTGTGGTGAAATTGCTTTCAACGGCGGAGGAAAAACGATCGGCCTCGCGGGTTTGTTGGCCGAAAACCTGAACAATCTTCATCGCGCCCAATTGTTCGGCAACGGTCGCGCCAATATCGGCGACGCGGTCTTGGCTGACGCGGGAGACATTTTGCAGGTGACGGCCCATCAGCACGATGGGCATCACGATGATGGGAATGCCGATCAAAATTCCTGCCGTGAGCTTTGGGGACAGGGTGAACAAATAGATCGTCCCGCCGATACCCATAACCAGATTGCGCAGAGCGATGGAAACGGTCGAACCGACGATTTGTTCGATAACTGCGGTATCGGCGGTCATGCGCGATGCGATTTCGGACGGGCGATTTTCCTCGAAAAAGCCTGGCGCGAGCGTGAGCAGATTTTTCTGAACGGCCTGCCGTATATCGGCGACCGTGCGTTCGCCCAGCCAACTGACAAAGTAAAAGCGCGTCGCCGTCGCCAATGCCATGATCGCGACAATGACATAGAATAGGCGGAAATGCGGGGACACATCGCCGCCACCGGCAATAAAGCCGCTGTCCACCATCTGTTTGAATTGCCACGGAATAGCCAGTGTAGAGAGCGCAGCCACCGACAAGGCCACCGCCGCGATCAACAATTGCATGGGGTAGCGCGACGCATAGGACCAGACCATTTTCAGGCTGTTCAAACTGCGGGCCGCCGGACGCTCGCTTGCGGTGGATGGTTGATCGGATTCAGACATTATCCTGTGCCCTAGCAGCGCGTGGGGCCGCGCTCAACGGCGTATCCACAGCATTTTAACGCGGAAATAAAGAATGCTGCATTGCACAATGAGATATTTTCCTTAAATTGCGAAGGGACAGGCGACGCAGATTGCCGACCAATTGCCCTCAGGAACTTGCCCGATGTTGTATCATGCGTATGAATTCCAAAAGAATTGGCTAGCCGGAGCGAGTGCTTTGGCGCAGGCGGGGGCGCAGTTGGTCAACCATCCCGCCAATCCTTTTGGTTATTTTGGCGCGAGTCCGATGTTTCGTTCGGCCTTGGAAGTATTTGCTCATGCCGCGGCACCGCGTGGCAAGCCGGAATTTGGTTTGGACACCGTTGTGGTGGATGGCAAAACTCTGCCCGTCACGGAAAAGATTGAAGCCCGCCGTCCCTTTGGACAATTGAAGCATTTCATCCATGATGGCGCGGTCGGCAAGCCTAAGCTGTTGATTGTCGCGCCGATGTCGGGCCATTATGCCACATTGCTGCGCGGCACTGTCGAACGGATGCTGCCCAGCCATGATGTGTGGATTACCGACTGGCGGGACGCCCGCAATGTTCCGATGGCCGATGGGCTGTTCGATCTGGATGATTATATTGATTATCTGATCGATTGGATGGCCCATATAGGTGAAGGGGCGCATATGCTGGCGGTTTGTCAGCCGTCGGTCCCCAGCTTTGCAGCGGCGGCGATTATGTCGGCCCAAAAACACCCCGCACGGCCCCGTAGCTTGACAATGATGGGGGGCCCCATTGATACGCGTGAGGCGCCAACTGCCGTCAATGATCATGCCACCAATCGGCCCTTTGCTTGGTTTCAGGAAAATGTGATCGCCACCGTTCCCGGCTATTATAATGGCGCGGGGCGGCGCGTATATCCGGGCTTTTTACAACTGGCGGGTTTCATGTCGATGAACCTTGGCAATCATATGATGAGCCATTGGGACATGTTTAAGCATCTGGTGGAAGGCGACGGCGAAAGCGCGGATAAAACCAAAGAATTTTATGATGAATATCGCTCGGTCTGCGACATGACGGAGGAATTTTACCTGCAAACGGTGGATGCGGTGTTCCAACGGCATTTGCTGCCAAAGGGTGAACTGTTGCATCGCGGCAAGCCGGTTGATTTGCGCGCCATTAATGATGTGGCTATTTTGGCCATTGAGGGCGAACGCGATGATATCAGCGGCGTGGGTCAAACCAAGGCGGCCTTGGCCCTGACGCCCAATTTGCCGGATGATAAGAAACAATATCAGTTGATCGACGGCGTCGGCCATTATGGCATTTTCAATGGCCGAAAGTGGCGGGACAATATCGCCCCGATCGTCGAGGCGTGGATTCGGCAGAACGGCGGATAATTTGTGCCAGCAAGGGCTTGATCCCCGTGGCGGCATGAATGGACGGTATAGGCCCAGACGAGCTTAGTGGGGACGAGCTTAGTGGGACGGCGATGTGCGCACCGCCCAATAGAGTAAAAATAGCGCCGCCGCCCAAATGCCAAGGACCATCATCATTCCCGCGCGACTGGATGGGCGCTGCATCGCGGCATCGGCCCGCGCGCAGCATGCCGCCCATATAGCCGGCGGGATCAGCCGGCGCACCGTCCACAGTCCAATGGGAACGATGATCAGGTCGTCGATCCAGCCCAAAATCGGGATGAAATCTGGAATTAAATCGATGGGTGACAAAGCATAAGCGGCTACGGCTACGGCCAGCCACCGTGCCAGCAAGGGAACCTGTGGGTCCCGCGCCGCAAACCATGCCGCATGGGCTTGCCGCGCCCATTGATGCCCCATTTCGCCAATATGCTCTGCCAATGATTTGTCGCGCATAATGGGTTCATAGCGGCAAATCAGCGGGTTCCAAGCCCCTATAAGCGGTCTTATGCTTCGCTCGGCGGTTGGCTTGAGAATGACCGATGCTTTTCACCGGTAAAAAATTGGCGCCATGTCACGCGATGCTCGGATGGCACGCGATGCCACTGGCGCCAAAAGTTTGGCCAAGGTGCGGGGCGGGAACCAACCTCCGCGCGCCTTAGCGAAAAGGGTTATAGTTTCACTTGGGCGTGATCGCCTAAATCGCCATTTTTGATATGTTGACCGGTCATCAGCTTGAGCAGGCCGTTGATGCCAGCATCGGCGGTCCAAATTTCCGCATCGTCCAAATCAAAACGCAGCAACTGTAAATCGGGGTCGGTCTTGCCGCCGTCATACCAAGCCTCGACGGCGCGGGACCAATAGGCATCGACCAATTCGGGGGTGGTGGAATCGCTTAATGTGCCGGAAATGCAGGCGAATAACTCATGCCCTTTGGCCGCGAATTGCGCCATGGCCCGTCCGCCCTTGGCCAAGCGGCCTTTGCGGTTGTGGAACATGTAAAAATAACCGTGATTGTCTGGGTCTAATTGCGCGGTCATGGGAATGGCATGGTCGTGGGAACTGTCCAATTTCACCATGAGGAACGAGCTTTTATCCAACTCTTTCCACAGAGATTCGCGGATATCGTCGCTCATCAAGCTTCTCCTGCTCTGGGTAATATAATAGGGTGCTAGGAACACGCGCCGCGCCGCGATGCGTTGCCGATAATTTGGTCCATGTGCGATAATATGCACCCAGCATCCGGTCAGTTGAACTGCCGTGGGCAATCAGCCGAAATCGCGAAGAAAAAGGGTCGATCCAGATGTGGATCGACCCTGATTTTCCGTGTCAAAATGGATGTTCTCTTGTCAGAAAACCTCGAACAATCCCGCCGCGCCTTGGCCGCCGCCCACGCACATGGTGACAACGGCATATTTCACGCCGCGCCGCCGCCCTTCGATCAGCGCATGACCGACGCAGCGCGCACCCGTCATGCCAAAGGGATGGCCGATGGAGATGGACCCACCACTGACGTTCAAACGATCATCGGGAATGCCCAGCTTGTCACGGCAATAGAGCACTTGCACCGCAAAAGCTTCGTTCAATTCCCACAGGCCGATATCGTCCATCTTGAGGTTGAAGCGTTCCAGCAGCTTGGGGATGGCATAGACCGGTCCAATGCCCATTTCATCGGGCTCGGTGCCTGCAACGGCCATGCCGACATAGCGGCCTAGCGGATTGAGGCCCCGTTGTTCCGCGATTTTGGCTTCCATCAACACCATGGCAGACGAACCATCTGACAATTGGCTGGCATTGCCCGCCGTGATGCTATGTCCTTCGCCCATGACGGGGCGCAGGCTGGCCAGTCCTTCCAAGGTTGTGTCGGGGCGATTGCAGTCGTCGCGGTCGGCCACTACGTCGCGGAAGGTCACTTCCTTGGTTTCTTTATTCACCACCGCCATATTAGCGTTGCAGGCGATGATTTCATCGTCGAACTTGCCGGCGGCCTGTGCGGCGGCGGTGCGTTGCTGCGATTGCAGGCTATATTCATCCTGTGCTTCGCGGCTGATGTGATAGCGTTTCGCCACGACTTCAGCGGTGCCGATCATGGGCATATACACGTCTTTGTGCATCGCCAGCAATTCTTGGTCGGGCTCGACGAACAGCTTGCCGCTGCCCGACACTTTGGAAATGCTTTCTACGCCGCCCGCCACGCATATATCTTGGCGGTCGATGATGATCTGCTTGGCAGCCGTCGCAATGGTCATCAAACCGGACGAACATTGGCGGTCAATGGACATCGCTGGCACCGTGACAGGCAAGCCGGCCCGCAGAGCGATCAAGCGGCCCACATTGCCCCCTGCCGATCCTTGCTGCACGGCAGCGCCAATCAGCACATCGTCAATTTCGCCGCCTGCAAGGCCAGCGCGCTCGACAGCGGCTTTGACCGAATAGGCCCCCAAGGTTGGGACGGTGGTGTTGTTAAACGCGCCGCGTCCCGCTTTGGTCAGCGGGGTCCGAGCGGTAGAAACGATGACGGCGTCACGCATGGCAATAATCCTCTATGAAAAATGACATTGGACTTTTCTGGGGAGGCGGGCGTTTAATGGGCCGGAGAATATCCGGCCCCGCAATCAAACAAAATATTGCGTGATCCATTCGGCCATCAAAGCGGGCTTTTCCTCGCCTTCGATTTCAACCGAAATTTCAACGGTTTGTTGCCACTGTCCGGGACGCTTTTCGTCCAGTTCCAGCAACTTGATATGGCCGCGCACCTTTTTGCCCGAACGGACGGGGGCCAAAAAGCGCACTTTGTTCATGCCATAGTTGACGCCCATTTTCACGCCAGCGGGACGCGGGTAATCGGCCTTGGCCATCATCAAGGGCATCAGCGACAGCGTCAAAAAGCCATGGGCAATGGTGCCACCAAAGGGCGTCTGTTTCGCTTTTTCTTCGTCCACATGGATGAACTGATGGTCACCGGTGGCGTCAGCAAATATATTGATCATGGCTTGGTCAACAAGGATCCATTCCGACGATCCCATCGACTTTCCAACATAGCTTTGCAGTTCTTCGGCGGTCACGGTGGACATATATTCTCTCCCATTCTTTCGTTGAGCGATTTCTAGGCGAAGCGCTCGCCGAAAGACAAGGGGCAGGTTAATTCTCTGTTTCTGGTGACGAGCGCCGTAGCGTCAAAGGGGTGATGTCATATGGGCTTGCTTGCTGAGGTCGGGTGAACGCGCGCAGAATCAGCATAAGGCATTACCATGGTGCCATCCGGCGCGGCGGTAAACGTTGTCTGGGTGGGATAAGCAAATTGATAGCCCTGCTGCGTCATGGCTTCATAGACGCGGACGGCAATATCGGTTCGCGCTGCGGTCACCACGTCAAAATCCTCGCTATACACGTCGAATAATAAATCAAAGTCCAAACTAGATGGGCTGAATGTAACAAAGCTGGCCCGAATAAATTCATGTCCCGCATCTCGGACTTGCTTTTCCAGCAAGGCTGGGAAAGCGCGCAACTGCTCCGGTGATGTCTGATAAATCAGCCCGATCATAAAGCTCACGCGGCGACGCGCCAAATTGGCGAAGTTGGTGATTTCCTTGGCCAGCAAATTGGTGTTGGACACCACCAATAATTCGCCATTGATCGACCGTAACCGCGTGCTTTTCATGCCAATTTTTTCGACCGTTGCGGTGCTTTGGTCATATTTAATGGTTTCGCCAACGCGAAAGGGGCGATCAAAAATAATCGACAAAGACGCGAATAGGTCGGAAAAAATGCCCTGTGCTGCCAAACCAATGGCAATGCCGCCGATGCCCATACCGGCAATCAGGCCGGTCACATTGACGCCCATATTGTCCAAAATGACAATCGCCGCGATGCCGAACAGCGCGACGCTGATCAACATGCGAATGATGCCCATGGCGTTGGACAGCGTTTCATTTTGTCCATCCACCGCGCGGCGATGGATCAGGCCCAAAATAATTTCCCGCGCCCAAATGGCGACCTGTAACACCACGGCTACGGTGAATATAAAATGGATGATGTTCATCACCACCGTGGGCGGTTCGGCATAGCCCGCGACCAAACGGATGGATAGCATCGCCAGAATGAAGGTTTTGGTTTTGCGAATGACCCGCGACACAATGTCAGTGATGGCATATTCGCCCTGAACCTTTTCGGCGCGCTTCAGGGCAAAATTTAAAATCAGGCTGAGCAGGCCATAGATCAGCAACCCTGCACCCAGCGCGATGGCGATTTTCAACCAATTGTCGTCGGCCCATTGCCAACTGCTGTCCCACCAGAAATGAAATTGGGTGGCGGCATCAATCCGTGCTTTGGGCATGATTGGGACGATGGTGCTGGCGGCGGTGCTGGCGTTGGTCAAGGAAGCCTCTTCACTTGGGGTCATATCGGCAAAACATGTCTGCGCTGCAGACAAATATCGTCCACCATGTTGCGCGGACGATATACGAAGAGCAACAGCGTTTCACAGCCAAAAGCGTTGCCTTTGGTGACCGTTATTTTCAAAATTTTAAAGGAATGGCCACATCATATGCCCTATGATGCGTCATTGCAGGTGCAATTTTACATGATCATCTGATATGTTACGAAGCTGTTTACCGTCTGATGCTAGCTAGGAAGCCACTAAGGAATATATCCAAGAATCGGGGCGGGGTTTTGACACGATCAAGCGCGGCCAAAACAAACGTTAAAACAAAGACTATAACCAAGACAGATGGGGTTTGATATTTGGGGGCAAAGCCATGACGGGTAAACGGCAGGTCCAGCGGAGGCGACCCCGCGCGCCTTCGCTATGGACGGCGTTTCGGCGTGCGGCTTTTCTGCCCTGGTGCGCGGCCTTTTTGGTTTTTGTGACCTTTTTCTATCTGCCTGAAACTTGGTTGGCCAGCACAGCGTGGCAGCTTTACCTTGATCGATTGCATCCCTTGTTCACCATGCCAGCCAGCCTGTCGGCGCGGGCGTGGATGGGCGGGGCGGCGGCGCTTATCGTCTTTTTGCTGCTGACCCTTGTGATGCTTCTCCTTCCGCGCGGACGGCCGCGTTTGCTTTTGGTGTCCCATGCCGACGCCAAAAGCATATGGGCCTTGTCGATTGTCGATCAAAGGCTGCTGGACGACATGATCGCGGATCAAGGTAGCGCCGAGACTGGGCCTGATGCGGCCGAGGAACCCAGCGAAACGCCGCATCCGAACGCCGATGTCCCAACCCCGCGCAACCGTTGGGACCGACACCCCGATGATTCGCCGCGCGCGCCGATCAGCGCCGAACGAGAATTGCCCGCTGGTGGATTGGATGGTGTGCGGACCCATGATGCAGCCGACCCTGACGTCATGGACGCGCCCGATACAGATACACCCCGCGATTCTAGCGCGCGTGCCGCCGCTTTGTCGGCAGAGCATATCGGGGGGGAGGCACTGGTTTCTGATGATCGTCTGGCAGACAATGCCCATCAGCACCGCGCAAGCGAGGAAAAGCAAGCCCCAGAGCAACCAGAGCAACCCGAACCGCCAGCGCAAAATCCAGCTGCGCAGGGCGGGGAGGCTGACCCATGGTTGCAATCTGTCCACCAAGATGGACCCGCTGCGCCTGCCGCTGATGACGTCAGCCTCAGCGCGCTGGTCGCTCGTCTGGAGGCGCGCTTGGCCCGCCGCCGCCGCCCGATTGCGCCTGTGATGGCACAAGCCGCTCCTATGCCGGCTCCCGACCCAGCGCCCATGACCGTCGCCGATCATCAGGTGGATCTGGCGTTGGAGGCGGCGCTGGGCACCTTGCAGCGCATGAATCTGCGCGCCGTTGGCTAGTCATTCTTCGACGGTCAAAATCTCCAGCAAAATGGCATCCTGATCGGGCGCCGGTTGGGCGCTGATATCGGCGACAATATGCTGATATAAAGGCCATTCGATCAACGCTAACTGGCTTTCCAGCCGCGCTACCATGGCGTTTTGTCGATTGCGTTTTGGATTGTGATCGGGGCTGATCGCGTGCGGGTCGGTATCGACCCAGTTCAAGGTAAAATGGTGCCGCGCCCCCACAAAATTGGCGCTGGCCCATGGGCGCAGGCTTGATGCCGCAATATGCAAATCGGGCGGTAAGAATTTTCCTAGCAAGCGCGACAAACGACCATGGGGACAGCGCGGGCGCAGGGGCCGTGCGGGCGACCCGCGCATCATGGACGTTGCCCCTGATCGGCGCGCGGCACGGATGACGCCTTTGCCGAAGACTGGACAGCCTCTGCCCGCAAGCGCCCCGCAATGGTGCGCCTGTCGCCAATGAGGGCGGTCGTCCCCGCTGTTTTCTGCGCGCGCCATGCGTCGATATAATCCGCGACTCGCTGGCGCAATTTGGAACCCACTTCGCGCCCCGCCCGCAAATCGCTCACCAAGCGTGGGTCTTTCACCGCTTCGCGGCCAAAGACACTGGGGGGTATGTCCGATTCCCGTAAAAATCGCTCCACTATCGGTAAGATTTGATGTGACATTTGGCCCTCCACTGCGCTAAGTTTATGCTTTGTTCCCTTATAGGGTAAATCCTATCTGCTGAGCGATTTCCTACTTGTCTAGGAAAAAACACATCATTATGGACGAAATAGGAAGGATAGGCTGGTGAGCGATTTCAACGATGACCCACGCGCGATGTTGGACAGATTGTGCCGCGATCAGGGTGTGGACTATGCTCGGTTATCGGCGGTCATCGACCGTAACCCTGCCTATATCCAACAATATATCAAACGCGGCACCCCGCGCCGGCTGGCGGAAAATGATCGCGCGCGTTTGGCGGCATTTTTGGGCGTTTCGGAATCCCTATTGGGTGCGCCTCTCACCAAAGTGGTGCAGAATCCGTCCTTCATGCAAGGTAGTGGGCGGGATGCCATGGTTTTTGTGCCCAAATTGGCGATTGGTGCGTCGGCGGGGGCGGGGGCCAGCGTCGACGGCGAAGCGGTGCATAGCGCGGTGGCCTTTGACCCACGTTGGCTACGCGATATTGGTGCGGACGCCCGCGCTTTGTCGATCATTCGGGTGGAGGGGGACAGCATGGCCCCGACATTGAATGATGGCGACGATATCTTGGTGGACGGCAGCGTCGAGGGGAAGCGCCTGCGTGATGGTATCTATGTGCTGCGGATGGACGACGCCTTGATGGTAAAGCGAGTCACCCGCGCCCCAGGTCAAGGCCGTATCGCGGTGATCAGTGATAACAGCCATTATCGAAGCTGGGACGATTTGCCTTTAACGGCGGTGCATTTGGTCGGGCGGGTGATATGGACGGGGCGGCGCATTCGCTAGACGGCGCATCATATGACCGTCTGGACCAAATAGGCAGGGTCCAATGCGAGGATGTCAGATTGTTTGCGCCAGCAACGCATCCATTTCGTGCGACAATATTTCGGCGCGCTGGCATTGGCTTGGCTGGCCTTGGCGGCATTTGCGTTCCGCTTTTGCGCGTTGCTTGTTCAATTTTTCCAGCCGTTCGTCACGCTCGCGGATGGCGCGTCCACGATTGCGGTCGGCTTCTTCCTGACTGGTTGTGGACCAATCGACAATTTTTCCTGTCGCTTTAAAGGGGGCGGTTACGACCGTTTTGGCCGTGCTGACGCAGCCACAAAGTGAAAATAGCACCATAGCGGCGACCATCTTTTTTCGTGCTAAAATCATGATGTTGCGCCTTTTCTATTGGACCGCTAGTTGCCAATCCTATCACCGAGCGCGGACCCGCGCAAATTGCGGATGCTGGCCCAAAACATAGCGACCGGAAAATAGGCGTTGGCACGGCGCGCGAAACATGGTGCTTTGCCAAATATAGGGGCGGCATAGGCCCATGCAGCGCCTGTCTCTTTGTGGAGGAGGAACATATGACAAATATGCAAAAAGGGTTGGCTGAGTTTATCGGCACATTCTGGCTGGTTTTTGGCGGATGTGGCAGCGCGGTTTTGGCCGCCGCTTTTCCAGAGGTCGGCATTGGCTTGCTGGGCGTGGCGCTGGCCTTTGGCCTGACGGTGCTCACCATGGCCTTTGCGATTGGGCATATTTCGGGGTGCCACTTGAATCCGGCGGTGACTTTGGGCCTGTGGGCCGGTGGACGTTTCGCGGCGCGGGACATTCCGCTCTATATTATTGCGCAAACCTTGGGTGGCATCGTGGCGGCGGCGGCGCTTTATACGATCGCCAGTGGCACCGCCAGCTATGATCTGGTCGTCAACGGTCTGGCCGCCAATGGCGTGGGCGCTGGTTCACCGGGCGGATATAACATGGGCGCGGGCATCATGGCCGAAGTCTTGCTGACCGGCTTTTTCCTGTGGATCATCATGGGCGCTACGGACGGCCGTGCTCCTGCGGGCTTTGCCCCCATCGCCATTGGTCTGGCGCTGACGCTGATTCACTTAATATCTATTCCCGTCACCAACACGTCGGTAAACCCTGCGCGCAGTACGGGACCTGCGATCATCGTGGGCGGATTGGCGCTGCAACAATTGTGGATTTTCTGGGTCGCGCCCATATTTGGGGCCTTGGTCGGCGGCTTTTTGTACCGCGCCATTAATGCGCCCGCCGCACCGAACAACTAAACATTATGGATATCAGGGCGCTGCCATCGCGCCGCGCCCTGATAGGCCCATCGGGTCTTATTTCAGCAGATTGATGGCGAAGGCGCGAACCTCATCCGCCATATCGGGCCGCGCTAGCGCCACCGCCAAATTGGCCTGAATATAACCGGCCTTGGACCCGCAATCATAACGTGCCCCATCAAAGGTGACGGCATGAAAGGGTTGGTCGCCGATCATGGTGGCCATGGCGTCGGTCAATTGAATTTCACCGCCCGCGCCTTTGCCCTGCCGTTCCAGCACACGCATCACCTCGGGTTGCAAAATATAGCGGCCCGATATGATCAAATTGGACGGCGCATCTTCGACTTTTGGTTTTTCAACCAATCCCTTGACCTCGGTTAACATGCCGTCCCGCTGGCCGGGTGCAATTACGCCATAGGATGACACCTGATGCTGGGGGACTTCCAGCACCGAAATCATATTGCCGCCCACCTTGTGATAGGCATCGACCATTTGCTTCATGCAACCGGGCGATCCGTGCATAAATTCATCGGGCAGGAAAATCGCAAAAGGTTCATCGCCCACTATGTCGCGCGCGCACCAAATGGCATGGCCCAAACCCATGGGTTCTTGCTGGCGGACATAGGCGCAATTGCCTGGACCCAAGCGTGTCGGTTCCAATACGGACAAATCCTTGCCGCGTTCGGACATGGTTTTTTCCAGCTCAAAGGCGATATCGAAATGATCTTCGATCGCGCTTTTGCCGCGGCCCGTCACAAAGATCATTTGCTCGATTCCAGCCTCGCGCGCTTCGTCGACGGCATATTGAATCAAGGGCCTGTCGACCACCGGCAGCATTTCTTTGGGAATAGCCTTGGTGGCGGGCAAAAAACGAGTGCCAAGGCCCGCAACGGGGAAGACAGCTTTTCTTATGGGTTTCATATCAGACATTATCGGGACCGTTTAATCATAGTGCAAGCGATTCAGCCCCTATCCCTATGGGCGTTAAACCCAGATGAATGCTGCCCCGCAGGAACATATTTTCGCTTGATAATAGAATCTTATCAATCGGGACTGACGATTAAAACGACCCGCCGATTGTCCTGACGCCCTTCGGGGGTATCATTGCTGGAAATCGGAAATGCCTCACCGCGGCCAATGATTTTTTCTGGCGACAAGGGGATGCCATTGGCGGCCAAGGGTACCGCCACAGTTTTGGCGCGGGCGTGCGACAGCCGCAGATTATATTCATCGGACGCGGTGGAATCCGTATGTCCCTCTACCACAATATTATGAATGTCGACGCGGGCCAAGTTGCGCGCCAATTGCGCAATATCTTCCAATTTTTCAGCGGATAATTCGCTTTGATCGGACGGAAACAGCAAGCGACTGGGCAGGGTGAGGTGCCAATTGTCGTCGACCTGAGCAAAGCCTTCGTCTTGCAATACTTTGATCTGCTCCGCCGTAAAGCCCGTGTGTGGCGGAACAGATTGGCACGCTGCCAAGGCGGAACCGACCAGCATCAGCAAGCATAAACGGGCGGCAGAGCGGAGTTTCTCAATCACAGCAAAGCTTCCTATCAAATTTTCCGGCTAAATTTATCAGCATACATGGCCGCATCCGCGGCGGTCAGCAGGTCGGACGCGCTGGTCCCATCGGCAGGGTAAAAAGCAAAGCCGACGCTGATCGTCGCATCATATAAGCCTTTACCCGGCAGGGGGATGGGGCGACCAACGGATGTTTTGAGCTGAGCGCTAAATTGATCGACCGAAAAATCGGAATCCAGCTTGTCCAAGATGATAACAAATTCATCGCCGCCCAAACGCGCGGCAAAATCCTGATCTTTGGTGGCATCATGGATGCGGCGCGACAGCTCAATTAACACATGATCGCCCATCGCATGGCCATATTGGTCATTCGCTTGCTTGAAATTATCCGCATCAATGAAAATCAGCGCAAAGGACGCATGCTGGCCACCCGCTGTTTGCGCCATTGCAATACGTTGGCGCAAATGTTCGTCAAATGCCGTCCGATTGGGCAGGGTGGTCAGGGGGTCGTGCATGGCTTGGTGCGCCAATTGCGCCCGTTCATGCTCCATGCCGATTTGCCAGCCCTGCAACTCTTCCAGCAAGGCGTTGATATCACCGCCCAGCCGGTCCAATTCGGCGACGCCAACTGGCTGCACTCGCTTTTCGAAATGGCGGTGCAAGCGCACATCATGGGCCAACAGCGCCATATCACTGAGGGGTTGTACCAAATCGCGGTCGATGCGCCGCGCCAATGCCATGGACCCCACTATGGTCAGCGCCAGACACGCCAATCCGGTCAGCAGGCCCAATTTCGCAAAGCGCATCACTGCGCTGCTGTCCCCCCAAACCTGAACACCGCCCAATTCCAATCCATTATGGAAAATAGGGGCATGGACTGCAGTGGGCAGCAGCATCTGGGTCATAAAGGGCGCAGGGTCGGTCGTAGTGGACCGTCTGTCGAGCAACGGATTGCCCAAGCTGTTTAATACGCGAATGCGCGCAATGCCGTCTTTTCGGATAAGCGGATCGATGGCTTCTTGTATGGCCGCTTGGTCATTGAAGACAAGGCCAGGCTCGACGCCATAGGATGCCAATTGGGCCGCCATATCCAGATTTTGGTGGGCATAGCTTTTCAAGGCCGTCATGCCGGCCAATAAAATCGCGATCCATGCCAATGTGACCGCCAGCAAAGTGACCCCAAAATGATAGCGGGCCAAAATTCCATGCAAGGTCAAGCGCGGACGCGACATCAGGAAAAAGGATGGGATCATGGTAAGCCATCCTTTCCGATGCGGAGCACGCGGGGGTCAACGCGCAGGGGCCCACGGGCAATGGCATCTAAATTGACCAAGAAGGTCGGGCCATGTTGGCGCTCAACCAAGCAAAACATGGCCCCGCCGGAGCAGGACGGGTCGGTGTCCGTCAGCGTCAGAACGGGCCGTCCACGCACCCAGCCAATCAGCTTTTGCCGATCCGCAACCGGAATGCTGCCCAGAAACAGCGCATCGCAGCCATCCGTCTGAATGACATCGCGTGCGTCGCGATAGGATATATGCATCGCGACATTGCCAGGCAGCAGCGGGCGTAGGTTGCTGGATAATTTTGGTACGCCGACGACGCAAATTTTTCGACTGGCTAGGGGGCGTAGGTCGGGCCAGCGAACATAGCTTAAAATGCCGCCGATCAAACGGTCCGCCGCCCGGTTGGTGGTCGCTCCACCATCTTGCACGGTGCTGGCGGCATGAAGCGCATGGGGCGCATCATATGGCTCGTCATAAGGCAGGGCTGCCGATGACACGGATACCGCCGCTAAAATGATCTCGGCAAGCACCCCTTAACCACCCCTTATTTGTGCAGATGACCTGCAAAATCATGCTTCCTCGCCATAAAGATGACAGCGTCAAATCTTTACCGAAGTCTTAACTTCATATTTCGCTAGTTCCGAGGATGGAAAAGTCAATTGTTGTCCGGCCCAGTCCCCATATGCTTGGGACTGGGGTGTCATCCATTTTCGTCAGTTGTTGGTTAAGTGGTGGGTAAATTTTTTGCGCAATTTTGCCAGCTTGGGCGGAATGACCGCCATGCAATATGGGTTGCTTTGGCCGTCGTTATCCCAATAGCGTTGATGATAATCTTCTGCGGGATACCAAGGTGATAGCGGTTCGATGCTGGTCACAATCGGGCTGGGCCAATCGCCTGCGGCACGGGTGATGGCGCCTTGGGCTGCCAAATGTTGCGCTTCGTTCAGCGGAAAAATGGCACTACGATATTGGGTTCCAATATCATTGCCTTGTCGGTTCAATTGGGTTGGGTCGTGTGTCGCAAAAAACACATCTGCCAGATCATCATAGCCGATGACATCAGGGTCATAGGTGATACGAATCGCTTCGGCATGGCCTGTATCGCCGGTGCACACTTGCTTGTAGGTGGGGTTTTCGGTCGTCCCGCCAATATAGCCACTCTCGATGGTCGTGACACCGTCCAATGATTGGAACACCGCTTCGGTGCACCAAAAACATCCTCCGGCAAAAATGGCTGTTTCTTGGGTCATATCATTTGCTTCCATCATGCCCTATGGGCGCTATAGCTTGGAAATAAGGCAGGCTTTGCGCAATTCCAAGGGTTATAACGGATAACCGCTTCTTGGCTTTTATGGCCTCTGCCTTAGGCGCGGGCGCACGCTGATGGAAGCTTGCCTGTCCTTAGCCGGTTTTGCGGCATGGCCATGGCTAGGACATAAGGTCCCTTGCCTATCGCCAACGAAGGGGCAATAGCACAGGCATGAGCCAGTCCCAATTTGTGCAAATATCGCCCCGCCACCGTCCGGCAGCCATCGCCAATTGGCTGTGGTCTGTTGCCTTACTTGTGGTCATCGTCGTCGCGGTTGGCGGCATTACCCGCCTGACGGAATCGGGCTTGTCGATCACGGAATGGCGACCTGTATCCGGTATTCTCCCCCCCTTGAACGAAGGGGATTGGATGGCAGAGTTTGAAAAATACAAACAAATTCCGGAATATAAGGAAGTGAATTTGGGCATGTCGCTCGACGCGTTCAAAATGATCTTCTTTTGGGAATGGTTTCACCGCATTTTGGGCCGCATCATTGGCGGTGCGATGATTCTGCCTTTCGCTTATTTCGCATGGAAGCGGGCCATTCCGGCTGGCTATAGCTTGCGCATTTTTGCCCTGACGGCCTTGGTTGGCTTTCAAGGGGCGATTGGCTGGTGGATGGTCACATCCGGTTTGGAATATCGCACGGATGTCAGCCATTATCGTTTGGCGACCCATTTGCTGACCGCGCTTTTCCTGTTGGCCGGACTGGTCTGGACCGCGCGGGACCTACAGGCTTTGGCCAAAAAATCTGATGCGCGGCCAGCACGGTTGACGGGCTTTGGCATCCTGACCTTTGTGGTGGTGACGGTGCAATTGCTGCTGGGCGCTTGGGTGGCGGGCCTGAATGCTGGATATGTTGCCAATACATGGCCACTGATGAACGATCATTTTGTGCCGCAAGGCATTGATTGGACAGGCGGGGCATGGATGGCGATGACCAATGACCCATTTTTGCTGCACTTCCTGCACCGTTGGTGGGCATGGGTGGCGGCCGCTGTGGTGGTCGTGCTTGCGCTGCGCTTGCGCCGGTTGGGCAGCACCGCTTTGTCGCATGGATTGTTGACCGTCATTTCGGTGCAAGTGATGCTGGGAATCGTCACGGTGGTCAGCGGCATGTCGATGTGGATTGCGGTTTTGCACCAATTTGTCGGAGCGATTCTGGTAGCCTTGCTGGCGGCCAGCCTGAATCGTGAAGGCGCCCGCAATAATCCGTAAATATCAGGCGGCTTCTCCGGCGATTTTACGCAAAAGCGTGGGTTTGGAAATTCGGACGGTATTATATTACCCGTCAGCAAAACCGCAGATCGCTTGACTTTTTACCGACATAGCGGCATTGGCCGCGTTGAAAGCGCCGCTTTTCCTGTCATGGGTTTGGCGGCGCGGTTATTTTTCGGGGCGCTGGCATATGCTGTGCACCGATCCATCTCTTCAAGGAGCGTGCCATGAAGGCGCTGACCAAGACGACCAAATCGGCAAATGCCGCAACGGTCGAAAAGAAATGGGTGTTGATCGACGCGGAAGGTCTGGTTGTAGGCCGCGTTGCAACGATCATCGCCAACATCCTGCGCGGCAAGAACAAGCCAAGCTTTACCCCGCACGTTGATTGCGGTGACAATGTCATCATCATCAACGCGGAAAAAGTGGCGTTCACCGGCAAGAAGCTGCAAGACAAGCGCTATTACAAGCACACCGGCTATGCTGGTGGCATCAAGGAAACCAGCCCCGCCAAGGTATTGGAAGGCCGTTTCCCTGAGCGCGTTCTGGAAAAGGCTGTGGAACGCATGATTCCACGTGGTCCTTTGGGTCGTCAGCAAATGCGTAACCTGCGCATCTTCGCTGGTACCGAGCATCCGCATGCCGGTCAAAACCCCGAAGTGATCGACATCGCTTCGTTGAACCGCAAGAATAAGGTGGGCGCATAATGGCTGACATCAACGATCTCAAGGATCTGGCTGGCGCTGTAGAAGTCGCCGCTGTCGAAGCACCTGCGGCTCCTCTGCGTGAAAAGCAGGTCGACAAGCAAGGCCGCGCTTATGCAACGGGTCGCCGCAAGGACGCCATTGCACGCGTATGGGTCAAGCCCGGCACCGGCAAAATCATTGTCAACGGCCGTGACCAAGAAGTATATTTCGCACGTGCAACCCTGCGTCTGGTGATCAACCAGCCGTTCGGCGTGGCCGACCGCATTGACCAATATGACGTTGTCGCCACTGTAAAGGGCGGCGGTCTGTCGGGTCAGGCCGGCGCTGTAAAGCATGGCATTGCTCAGGCATTGACGCGCTTTGAACCAGCTCTGCGCAGCGTTGTGAAGTCGGCTGGCTTCCTGACGCGCGATAGCCGTACTGTAGAACGTAAAAAATATGGCCGTGCCAAGGCACGTCGTAGCTTCCAGTTCTCGAAGCGTTAATCATTCGGCCATTGGCCTTATACAAAAAAGCGGCGGTCCGGAAACGGGCCGCCTTTTTTGTTGCCCCAGAAATATATGGGTGGACGCGCTTTGTGGTTAACCCAAATTACGGACTGGCGACCAATATGCGTATTTCTGCGATGGTTGGTGTGCGATGAAGAATGTCTTCGTTTGAACAGTTATCTTACTGAATTTCAGTGTAAATATTATATTTATCCCAAAAATTATCAATTATAGCGTATAGCTTTCTTGCTGTTGCAAAAATTGAAATAACGATTTTTCCATCTGATAAACTGTGAAGAAAAAACGATAATAATTAGGCTTGATGGAAAGTGAAATTTGTCGAGGTGAAGCACTGGTTGCTTGGCAACAACTGTCCGACTAGGGCGTCCTTCATAGATATGTAATTTTGTACAGGACATCATTCTCAATGGCCAATTCTTCCCCATTGTCGGGCCGCAAAATATTGATCATCGCTACGGACGGGTTCGAGCAATCCGAATTGTCCGTGCCGCACGAACGACTGACCGAAGAAGGGGCCGATGTGTATCTGGCCTCGCTTGAAGGCGGTGAAATTTATGGCTGGGACGATGGGGATTGGGGCGAAGAAGTCGCTGCCGACCTGACAATCGCCAATGCGTCTGCTGCTGATTATGACGCCTTGGTCTTACCCGGCGGCCAGTTGAATCCCGATGTTCTGCGCACCGATGCCAACAGCATTTCTTTGATTCAGGATTTTGCCAAGGCCAATAAACCCATTGCGGCCATTTGCCACGCCCCGTCTTTGCTGATCGAAGCTGGCCTGACCAAAGATCGCCGCGTCACCAGTTTCAGTTCCATCGCCACCGATGTGAAGAATAGCGGCGCGGAATTTGTTGACGCGTCCGTTGTGGTGGACGGCAATATCATCACGAGCCGTTGCCCCGACGATTTGGCCGATTTTTGCGGTGCCATCATCCAAGCCGTTTCCGCGGCCCCACAGCTATCGGCCTAAGATATTGAAGTCTTCCAAGGCCTGTTGCCGCAAATGGGCCAGCGGGGGAACGGGGTTGATGACAATCGCTCCCCCAGCCGATGCGTTGCTACCAATTCTTATGGGCCGATGGACTGCCATGCCGCTGTCCATCGGCTAGTCCGAGCCCCCCCTGTCTGGAACGCAGGTTCATCCCCCCTTTGCAACCAGTTCCAGACTGCCGAGCGCGATGGCCTGATGGGCCGGGCGCTCGGCCATTACCGCGAACATTTCATCACCGCGCTCGGTTCGCACGACATTCATCGACGCAAATACCGCCATGAAATAGCCGCTCAGGGCGCCGACCCGATATTCCTTCCACAAGCTATCCTCATCCGCCGCAACGCCATTCCCGCGCAGCGCAGCCATCCAATGATCAAAGGCCGGACGATCCGCCGCTGCCCGTTCATCTTTGTCGGCAATGCTGGTGCCGATCAAATAGGCCAAATCGCTGGCCCCGCTGCCCTGTGCCAAGGTTTGCCAGTCGACCAGCCAGCTTTGCGAACCGTCTGGCAGGAACAAAATATTGTCGATCCGCAGGTCGCCATGAACCAAGGTCGGCACCATGGCTTCGCGCGCCAAAAATGCGTCCAAATGGTCCACCAAGCCCGCGCCAATCGCCAGCACATCGGGCGACAGACGTTCGGCATAGCGTTGACGAAACCCTTCAAAGGCTTGGGGGAATAACATCCGCACCATTTCCTTGGTGTCGCGCTGTAGCCACGGATAGTCCGCCAATTTCGGGCTGCCCCACATCATGGCGTGCAGGGCGGCGGCGGCGTCAATGGATGGACGCAATCCATCCAGCGATAACCCGCGTAGCTGGTCGCCCTGAACCGCCGGTGCCAAATCCGACAACAGCAAAATAAAGTCCACGTCATTGGCATCAATGTCCGCGAAATAGCATGTGGGCGCAGCGACCCCGCTGGCGGCGGCCAAATCGCGATACCAGCCCACTTCTTTGACATAGGTTCCGGTCAACCCCGCCACATGGCGACTGGCGGGGTCTTGGCTGGGGCATTTCACGACGATGGTCTGCGGCTTGTCGCTTGCGCCGTCGGTCCAATCCAATGACAGCCGGAAGCTATCGCACATCTGGCCCGTTCCAATCGCCTTGGCGGATATAGCCCTGAGCGCGCCGCTGCTGGCGCCCATCACTTGTTCCAACCACGGGACGCTGATTTGATCAATCTGTGTCGGAAAGTTCATATCCATCCCCTCAGGCAACGGGGTCAAGCAGGCCAGTCAGGCCCGTGGGTTGATGCGGGCCGACGAACAATTGTTCGGCAATCCCAATCCCTTCGGCGCTGCCATTGGGGCTGGTCCAGACGGCCTGCACCAATTGCTGAATATGCATCGCCAGCGGGTTGCTTGGCCCACGTTCCGCCTCGGTCAGTTGGTCATAGGCGATGTCCAGATCTGGCCCATGGTCCAGCCCATGCCCCCATATGGGGTGAGTATATCCCAGCCCGCTCATGGCGAAAACAGGGCCTTTGGGGCGCAGGGTTATATGATGCCCATGGCCCAAATCAGCGCTTAATCCAGCGGCGCGGCGGGTGCCTTTTTCCCAGTCGATTTCAAAGCGCGGCGCATCGAAATGCTGCTCCGTACCATCATCGCGGCACAGCACCGCGCGGCGGTTCCACGGTATGCCCATATCATCGTCATTGGTGTGAAAAAACAGCGATGCGTCGGCAAAGCTGCACGGTGTCCACAACCAGAAAAATTGGCTGAAATTTCCCTGCGGCGGCGGCTGACTTTCTGCTGCACCGACGGGCCGGATGCCCCAACTGCGGTCGCGGGTGCCGCCCCAATTGGCACTCAATTCCACTCGCTGGCCATCGACACGGAACCAGCCGGTCCAATGCCCATTTTGCGTCATGCGCGTATAATCCATGAACAAGCGCGTGCCGTTGCGGCGGATGAAGCGCGGTTCTTCAATCGGGCTGTGCCGCGCCGCAAAGGTCAAATGGGCGGCCAATGGTCCGTCATTGGGGCTGATGATCAGCGTTAATTTTTCCAACGGAATGTCGACACTGATCGCAATGGGACCAACGAACAGGTCCAGTCGGTCACCGTCGGACCGGCGGCTGGCGCGCAAATTATGCTGAACCCCGTCTAGGATGACGCAAAAACTGGCGTCCACTATGCTCAATTGTGGGTAAAATCCCATGGCCGCCGCAAAAAATATACGGCCGTCGGGGCTATAACCATTGAAGAAATAGCGGTCGTAAAAATTACGATCGCCACCGGCAAAAGCCATTGGCTCGCTGCTTTGATGCAGCGGGAAATCATCACCTTTTGTCAGCATCTCACCCATCCAGTTTTCTTTTAAAACTAATGAGGAATTATCATTGGTCAATCGAAATCATCGTCGTCAATGAACAGGCGGGTCCGTGGACGGCACAGCGGCAATCGGGGCGATGGGGTGTTCGGGGGAACGGGGCGGCAGGGCATCGGGCGGAACATCGTCGATTTGCATATCGCGCGTTGGAATATTGGCCAAATTGCGGACCTGCACATGGATGTGCCGCCCCAATATGCGAAGGTCATTAAAGCTGGGCGGGGTGGAGCGCACCCGCTGGCTCAGCGTGCCCGCGCCAATCATCCGAATGGGACCCGCTGCCGTTGGTTCCTCTAGGTCAAAGGCATCATGGACATGGCCGCTCAGCACCGCGCCGACGTTGCGCACCGCCAACTCTGTCAGGGCGCTGCGCCCGCCGCGCGTCAGCGAACGCCCATGGCGGCCTGCTTCGACCAACGGATGATGGGCAGTGACCAGCACCAATTTGTCGGGCGGCAAAGCATCAATCGCGCCCAAACATTTGTCCAAAGCGGGCTGTGTGACCCATCCTTTCGACCAATCTAGCCGCCACTGCGCCCGCGCGGTGGTTTTCAGCGGAACAATCGCCACGCCTTCCAATTCCAGCTTGCGCTCCAGCAATTTTTTGATGCGCTTGATCCGGCGATAGGGCCATAAAAAGCGTTCAATCGGATTGAAATAGGACAGGTCATGATTGCCGACCTCAACCGTCACGGGCACATTCAGCCCCTCAATCCACGCGCAAGCCGCTGCAAATTCGCGCGAACGGGCGCGCATCGTCAAATCGCCCGTAATCATCACCGCGTCGGGCCGATCTTCGGCGATGCAGGCGGTGAACCAATCCAAGGCGTGTCGATCCTCTAGGCCGAAATGCAGGTCGCTGATGTGGAACAGGCGGATCATCGCGTGCTCAGAAAATCCGTCGCGCTATGCCCCAGTCGGACGAACAGCGGCGATGGATGTTCGGTCAACTCGCCGTCAAATTCGATACTGATCGGGCGGTCGCTTTCCAAGCAAAGCTCGGCTGCTTTGGTGATGAACTGGCTGGGGCCATCACGAAAATCACCGCCCAGCCACGCCAGACCATGGCGCAGCAAATCCATCGCGCCTTCCGCCAATATGCCATGTGCATCAATGCCATTGGGCAAGGGCGTCAGGATGACGGCGCTATGCTCGCCTGCATGGCCGGTGACGCGCACACCCGGCGCGTTCAGCATGGCGTTCACCGCGTCTGGCGCGCTGCGGGTGGCGCTGATAATGCCATCTTGGCGCAGGGTTTCCCGCACCTCCGCCCAGCGGGTGGCGGGACCAGCCAAAATGGTAATCAAGGCAATCGAATCGTCTCCCTCGCCGGAACTTGGGCCTGAACTTGCGTCCGCGAGCGAATGAGCGCTTCCTCGCAAGATGGGGATGGATCGCCGCATCGCATGATCGCTCACGACATCGCGCAAAATATCGGCGGGGTCGCGGTCGCCATGCAGCTTTTTGGACAGCAAATTCAGCGTCCCGCCGGGCAATGGCAAAATCGCCCCGTCCCACCCGTCAATTTTCTGGGCGGCGGCGCGAATGCTGCCATCGCCCGTCCAAATGACCAGCAAATCCGCCTCATGCGCCTCCAGCATGTCGCGGCTGGGCACATCATCATCTGGCAAATGGATGCTGTGCACAAAGGGGCGGCCTGCTGCGCGCAATATTTCGCCCAATTGCGTTTCCATTTCAGGGTCATGGCTGCCGCTTTGGGCGTTGCAGACCATGATGGGGCGGTGGAATAAATAGGTCATGTTCCTAAGACGCGCGACAAGCGATTTGGTGGCACGGGGCGGACAAGGGCGACGAGGGCCTTTTCATGCTTGCTTGTGAAACACCCGCCACAAAGCTAGGGCAGGGCGATGCACAGCCAGCGCAAAGGACGACCTTGTTAATCAAGCTATTGATCTTAGCGGTGATCTTGGTGCTGGCCTTTGGCGGCGGCGCAAAAGTCGCCAAGTTAAGCGGCCCCAAATCCCTGAACTTTGCCGACCGCCTGCTGGGCGGCGCGGATGATGTCCAAATGTTGGCCGATGGACAGCCCTATGGGCGCGGCCCGCGCCAGCAATTGGATATTTGGGCACCTGTTGGCGTGTCGGGGCCTTTGCCCGTCGTTATCTTTTTTTATGGTGGCGGATGGAGCAGCGGCGAACGCGCCGAATATGGTTTTGTCGCCCGTGCTTTGGCGCGGCAGGGGTTTTTAACCGTGGTGCCGGATGTGCGCTTGGCCCCCAAGGCGCATTGGCCCGATTTCATCGAAGATGGCGCGGCGGCTTTTGCATGGGTGCGCCGCCATATTGAATCCTATGGCGGCGATGCAGGGCGGATCGCGTTGATGGGCCATTCGGCAGGGGCTTATAATGCCGCCATGCTGGCGCTGGACCCACAATGGCTGCGCCGTGCTGGCAGCGATGCCGCTTATGTGCGCGGGGTGGCGGGCTTAGCCGGACCATATGATTTTCTGCCGATGGAAAAGGGTGGCTCTGCCGATATCGCCATGGGCCGCATAAGGCCCGCCAGCAACACCCAGCCGATTGGCTTTGTGCGGCCCGATGCGCCGCCATTTTGGTTGGCCAGCGGGCTGGATGATGATGTGGTGCGCCCCCGCAACAGCCGGGCCTTGGCCGATGCGCTGACGAATATTGGCGCTCCGGCCATATTTGCTGGCTTTGCCAATATGGGCCACCGCGCTATCGTTATGGCGCTGGCACAGCCTTTTCGGGGCGATGGTCGGGTCTTGCATGATGCGGCGGAATTTCTGCACGCCGTCACCGCGCCGCAGCCAGACAATGAAAATGGCAGGACAGGCTAGAATGACCGAAAAACGCATATCCGCCTTGGTGCTGGCGGGCAGCCGCCCCGGCCCCGACCCATTGCTGCAAAACCCGCAGTTAAACCCCAGCGGCGCATCAACCAAGGCGTTGTTGCCCATCGCGGGCGTACCGATGCTAGCGCATGTTCTGCGCGCCCTGCGGGCATCGCCGCATATCGGCAGCATCACCATTTTGGCGCAAGACACCGCTAGCTTGGCAGCAGACCCCAGCATCAGCAGCGTGACCGATGTGATATTCGCCGTGTCGGGCCAAGGTATCAGTACATCCTTGGCGGCTGCCTTGGCGGATCGGGACGAACCCGTGCTGGTCACCACGGCGGATCATGTGTTGCTGACCCCGCAAATGGTCGCGGAATTTGTCGCGGGGGCCGCGAACAGCGACGTTGCCGTGGGCATGGTGGAACGCAAAAATCTGTTGGCGGCTTATCCCGAATCGCGGCGCACATGGCTGAAATTTCGGGCGGGCTGGTGGTCGGGTGCCAATTTATTCTGGCTGCATGGCCCCAAGGTGCAACCTTTGCTGTCGTTTTGGAGCGGCATTGAGCGCGACCGGAAAAAGGGCCGCAAAATCATCGCGGCCTTTGGCCCCTTCTTGATGATCGGCGCTTTGCTGCGCCTGTTTACCGCCCAGCAAGGCATCAAACGCGCGGGCGCGCGCTTTGGTGTGCAGGCCCAATTGGTCCCCATGTCCGCGCCCGAGGCCTGTATCGACGCCGACAAGCCCGATGATATTCGCCTGATCGAACAGATTTTGGCCCAGCGCGCGGGCTGAACAAGGGCGCATGACCGCTGATCTGCGCTGCGCGTTGGTCAGGCGGTGCGGCGAAAATCTTGGAAATGCCAGCCATGCTGCTGGGCCAAATTGGCCAGCTTGTCGTGATGGCCCACCAGCACGGCTTCGTCCGCCAAAGCAAACAGACCTGCGTCGCTGGGGTGGTCGGAATAAGCACGGATATGCGCCGGACGGCCCGATTGTTGATCAAGCCATTTTTGTGCCTGCCGCGCCTTTTCGGGGCCATAGCAATTTTCGCCGTCCAATATGGGGCTCCAATCGCCATCGGCCGTGCGCTGATGCTTTGATGCGATAACATCATCGAACGCCAAGACCCTGCCAATTTCGCGGGCGTAAAATTCGGGGGCAGCGGTTGCCATAATCAACCGATACCCCTCGGCCCGATCGCGCGCGATGGCGGCTTTGGCACCCGGTTGAACATCTGTTGCCACGCGCCATGCGGCAAATTTTTGGGCCAAGCGGGCCATGCGGGCCTGCGACATGTCGCGTCCCAAAAAAATTCGGATGGCGGCGGGTTTAAACCGGCTGCGGTCATAAAGCTTCAACCCATAACCCAGTGCCAGCAAAAGCCATATCGGCACCAAGAACAGCCGCCACGGCTTGTCGCTCCACGCTGCCCAAAACAGAAATAGGGTAAAAGTGGGGGTGCCCAATATGGTGCGATCCAGATCGTAAAAGGCAACGGGGGCGGCGGTTGGGGTCATGGAATTAATCGCAAGGTTCGACCCAATTTGCCCAGCGATGCGCGGTCTTCGATGGGCAATGCAAAACGCAAAGACGCCCAGATGCTGGCCACAGCGCTGATGACAATCAGGGGGATGGAAAGAAAGTCTGGTAACTGGCTGAACAAAGTGGCGGCGCCGCAGCAAATCGCGCTCAGCCCCAATGTTCGCCACAAGACGGATGGAAAGCGGTGATCAAAGGGGTGCAGCCGTTCAATCCACGCCAGTTGAATCATGGGGATGGCGGCGGATATAATCAGCCCAACCGCCATCGCCAATGTAACGGCGGTCAGCGGCGGCATATAGGGTGTCGCTAAAAATCCTGCGCCAATGGCTGATAAAATGCCGATAATACTGGCGGTCAATTGATGGCGATAGGCGGCAATAACCTGTAAAACGGGGCTGGATATACCCATCATCGCCTCAATTGCACGGGCCATAAGCAGGATGATCAGCGCGGCTTTGGCCATTTGGGCATCTGGTCCAAACAGCGACAATAAAGGCCCGCTTCCTGCCGCCAGAACCAAAGATAGGGGCAGCGCAACAGCCACGATGAAGCGGGTTGCATAGGCATAAATTTCCGTCACTTGCGCACGGTCTCGCTTCTCGGCGGAGGATGCCAAGGGGGCCATGACATAGGAAAAAGCGGTTCGGACCAATTGAACGACGCTGGATAACTTGCGCGAAATGGTGAACAGCCCCGCCGCCATCGCACCGGATGCACCGGGCAGGGCGAAATTTAAAATCAGCATCGGGGCGTCGGTAAAGATTCGGCTGATAATATTGGTCGGCAACACCGATAAGCCAGCTTGCACACTGTTGCGGCTGATGTCGCTGCCCCATGGCGCGCGAAAAATATCGGCCAAGTCATAATAGCGGGCGGTCAATCGAATGGACAGCAAGGCGGTGACGGACAGCGACAGCAAATGGGCATAGAGCAAACCCGTAAGCCCATAGCCGGCGGCATATAAGATCGCGGCGAAAACCAGCCGCAAAATTTGTTCCCATATGATTCGCAACCGAATTTCCGCGCCAAACACCATTTGGGCGCGCATCGCAGCGGTCATAATTTCGATAAAAGCCCATAATGGCAACGCCCAGACAAATATTCGGATCGACGGGACCAAAATGCTTTGATGCTCGGCGGCCACGTTGAAAATATGGGCCAGTTGGTCCGCATAAATATAGATTGCGACCGACGCCATCAGACAGGGCGTGACCCCGCACAAAATAGCCGTTCGCAGCGCGGCCACAGCCTCTATCCGCGAAGCGCTTTGCGGAACCGTGCGCTGCAAGGCATTGGTCATGCCCATATCGAAAATATTTTGTAATATGTTGATGGCCGCCCACAATACGGCGTAAAATCCAAACCCCGTCAGGCCAAACATGACGACATAAAGGGGTTGGGCCACAATCTCTACCACCGCCCCAGTTCGGGCCAAAAGGGTGGTTCCCAGCCCTTTGGCAACATGGCGGCTGGTGATGGGCTGAAGGGCAGGGTCGGACGACATGGCTGCGCTCTAATCTATTTCGCGGGAAAGTTCGAACCGCTTTTTCAAATGGTCCGATAACGGCCTTATCGCAAATCTTTCGCAAAGAAACTGCGGGCTTGATAGGATTTTTGGCACTGCCCCCTCTTGTTCTATGGGGTAATCGGGTCTAGTCACGCCGCGACTGCATAGATGGAGCCCGATTGTCATGGCTGAATTTCGTCTGCCCAAAAATAGCCGCCCGCAAAAGACGGGTAAGGTCCACAAGGCCGAGGGTGCGACGAACGTGAAGACGTTCAAAGTATATCGCTACGATCCGGACAGCGGTGAAAACCCGCGCTTCGATACGTTCGAAATTGATCGCGATAATTGCGGCCCCATGGTGCTGGACGCTCTGATCAAGATGAAGAGCGAACAGGATTCGGGTCTGACCTTCCGCCGTTCGTGCCGCGAAGGCATTTGCGGCAGCTGTTCGATGAATATGAACGGCAAAAATGGTCTGGCCTGCACGACCCATATCGACGAGCTGAAGGGCGATGTCACCATCACCCCGCTGCCCGCGATGGACGTGATCAAGGATTTGGTGCCTGATTTCACGCACTTCTATGCGCAATATGCGTCGATTGAACCTTGGTTGAAGACCAAGACAACGACCCCCAGCGGCAAAGAACGCCTGCAATCGCCCGCCGAACGCGAAAAGCTGGACGGCCTGTACGAATGTATTTTGTGCGCTTGCTGCTCGACCAGCTGCCCCAGCTATTGGTGGAACAGCGACAAATTCCTTGGCCCAGCCATTTTGCTGCAAGCCTATCGCTGGCTGGCTGACAGCCGCGACGAATATACCGGCGAGCGTCTGGACGAATTGGAAGATCCCTTCCGTCTGTATCGCTGCCACACCATCATGAACTGCGCCAATGCGTGCCCCAAGGGCCTCAGCCCCGCCCGCGCCATTGCCGAAATCAAGAAGATGGAAGCGGAACGTCACATCTGATCGATTGTCGAATCAGAAAGACAAGCTGATTTTTTGGCGGCGGGCAATGTCCCGCCTGCCCCATCATACGGTCTCGCAGGCGCTGGATTTTCCATGTGCTGGCGGGACCGTTGATCGTTTAGGGGATAATAGGATGACAAGTGTTTCCAGCTACCCACAAGGAGCCGCTTTCTCGTCGGATTATTTCGATCACCAAGATTTGGGCGATGGTTGGATTGCTTGGAATTTGCGCGATGAAACGCGGTTCAACAATTTCATTCAGCCCCTGATGGTGCGCGTCGAAGAACCGACACCCGATGGCCGTCCCCGCGCCCGCGTGCGGATGCAGACCCAGCATAAGCACAGCAATTTGGGCGATAATGTTCATGGCGCGGTGATTTTGGCCTTGATGGATGTGGCGCTATTTGGGTCGATGCGCGCTTTGGGCTCTATTGATGGTGCGCAAAGTGTGACGCTGGACTTGTCCAGCCAATTTGTTGGCGCGGGCCGTGTGGGCGAACATATGGACGCCATGGTGGAAATGGTACGCGAAACCGGACGACTGATCTTCTTGCGGGGTCTGGTCGTGCAAGGCGCTGCGGACGATCATATTGTGGCATCGTTCAATGGCACCGTCAGAAAGATTAACGAGAAGCGATAATGCGTCTGTTGGAAGAATATGATCGGTTGGTGGCGTCGGGCGAGTTAAAGCCCGATGTCGAACAGCGTGCCGCCGCCCAGCGTTTGGACCGGCTGCAATCGGAATTGGAAACTACCAGCAGCGGTGGGTTTTTCAGCCGCCTGCTCAAGGGCAAGCCCGAAACCCCGCGCGGCGTCTATGTGTGGGGCGCGGTAGGACGCGGCAAGTCGATGGTCATGGACCTATTTTACGATTCGCTGAACATCAGCCGGAAAAAGCGCGTCCATTTCCACGCCTTCATGCTGGATGTCCACGACCGGATGCGCGAAGTGCGCAAACAGGAAAAGGGCGATCCCATTCCCCAAGTGGCGGCGGATTTGGTGGCGGACCTTGCAGTGTTGGCCTTTGACGAAATGGTGGTCAACAACAGCGCAGACGCCATGATCTTGTCGCGCCTGTTCACGGCGTTGATCGACCAAGGCGTGTGCGTGGTCGCCACATCCAACCGCCCGCCCGGTGATTTGTATAAAGACGGCCTGAACCGCGAGCATTTCCTGCCCTTTATCGCGCTGATCGAGCAAAGGCTGGATGTCCTCAGCCTCAACGGACCCACCGATTACCGCCGTCACCGCTTGGGGGATGGGCGGCGCTGGTTTGTGCCGTCGGATGACACCGCCACCGAGCAATTGTCGGCGGCCTTTTTCCGCCTCACCGACTTTTCGCCCGCCGACCGCGCCCATGTGCCCTCGCTGGAACTGGATGTGGGCGGTGGCCGCCTGTTGCATGTGCCTAAGGCGTTAAAGGGCGTCGGCGTCTTTTCGTTCAAACGCCTATGTTCCGAAGCGCGCGGCGCAACCGACTATCTGGCCGTGGCGCGCCAATTTCACACCGTCATCATCGTCGGCATTCCGCGCATGGGACCAGAAAATCGCAACGAAGCGGCACGTTTTGTTACGCTTGTCGACGCGCTCTATGAATATAAGGTCAAATTGCTGGCCAGCGCAGCGGCGGAACCGGACGACCTTTATGTCGCGGGCGACGGAGCCTTTGAATTTGAACGCACCGCCAGCCGCTTGGCCGAAATGCAATCCGACGATTATCTGGCCTTGGGCCATGGCCCATCAGAAGATCAGGGGTAAGTCGCCGAGCAAGCGGGTGGGCCGCAGACACATTAGCCAGAGGAGGCCATTCGTTACGCGCTATGACAGCAGACGGATTGCCGACCAAGTGCTTGCTTGTTCGGTCGCTGTGGAGGGGTTGGAAACGACCATATGCAATAGATTGAATTGACCAAATTTTGATGATCAGGCGTCACTTGGACGCGTAAATGCAGACTATAGGTCGATATTTTCATAATATTATCAACCAGTTGATATTTTTTGTGCTGCTCGTTGACGGAGCACATGCGGTGCGATGCCGGTTGCACGAGAAAATGCGCGTGTGAAGCTGTTCGCATGGTCAAAACCGCAATCGGAAGCGATGGTTTTGATAGGGTGTGCCGAATGTATCAACAATTGCCAAGCGCGTTCAACCCAGAAATCTTCCACATATTTGGAAATAGATTTTCCCGAAACACTGGAAAACTGCCGCTGAAGATGGCGCGAGCTAATACCGCATATCTTCGCAAGCTCTTCTATAGTCGGTCGCGGCGACACTTCTCGCAAATATTGCTTGATCCGTCGTAGCTGCCAAGGAGCCAGCCGGCCTGTCGCCAGATTATTATGCTCCTCTGCAATGACCCGTTGGGTTTCAAGACCAATAAGCTGAAGATAGGCATTAATCGCCAAGGTAGAAGGTGGATCGAACCGGTTTAATTCGAGGTGGGCTAGCCGCAATAAATTGCGCAATATTTCGCTGCGAATATCCAAGAGAGACTGAAGAACGGGTAATGGCAGTTCGCTCAGGCCGTTGGTTATATTATTGGCTAATTTGGGCTCGAACGTTACCCGGAGAACACGACTGCGTACGCCTTCTCCTCGGCCAGATATCGTAACACCTGGGTAGCGGATAAACATCGTCCCCATGAAGCATCGTTGGCCAGGTGCAATATGGGGGAATTCTGCATTGGAATCCGTTGAGTAAGGCGGCAATGATTGCTCTAGCATCAGATGGGTGGCCACCTCTTCAAACTCAACAATGTCTGGCCAATGCCATTCGATGAGCTCCAAGGTTCCGGACCGCGTAGACACGTGCCGTATTATTTCCTCTTGATGTTGTGTCACCTAGAACTCAATCGCAATTTGTTCATTATGTCGCATATTGTTATCAGCGTGCGGGTGAAGACTCTATACCCAATCTGTTAGTCCCAATCCATATTTTGGGAGTGACAACAAAATGAGAGTGATTGCTAATCTGGATATTTGCCAAGGTCATGCGCGATGCGAAGATCTATGCCCAGAAGTTTTTTCAACCGATCCCATTGAAGGAAAGGTTGTCGTTCAAGTCGATGAAATCCCAGATGACCTCATCGAGAAAGTGCGATTGACGGTTCGAAATTGTCCCGAAGGGGCTCTGCGTCTTGTGAAAGGAAATGCTCAATGACCTTGTTGTGGCAGCCTTCACCTCCCGATCATGTGCCAAGCGATCATATTGTCGATTTCGACTTTTTCGACATCCCAGCGGGTTGCACGGACCCCACGGAAATTTGGCACAATTTGGTCAAGCAAGGGGTCCCGCCTATTTTTTACACGCCCCACAATGGTGGGCATTGGGTGTTCCTCAATTACGCGGATGTGGTGGAAGGATATCGTAACCACGAATTATTTTCGACATATCAAACGCCGATTCCTCCGATTGAGCCATTTCCAATAATGCAGCCGCAAGGGATTGATCCACCGGATAATAAAGTTTTTCGTCTGTTGCTTTCCCCTATGTTTACGCCTTTGGCCGTACGACGCATGACTGAGGGATTGCACGCGCGGGCTAATCATTTGATCGACACATTCGAAGCCAAGAACCACTGCGATTTTGTTCGTGATTATGCCGAACTTTTCCCGACAGCGACATTTTTAGAGCTTTTCGGACTAGGCGCTGAACGACTGCCGGAGTTTCTTGCGCTCGCCAACACATTTTTCCGGAGTGTTGATCCAGCGGTCCGGGCTCAAAATGTGACCGATATATACGCGGTGCTTGATCAACTTTTCCGCGAAAAAAATGCGAACCCAGGAACAGACATTGCGTCGACGATTGTACAAGGGCGCGATGAGAACGGCCAGCAACATAAATGGGATGACATTTTAAATTGCGGTTTCTTACTTTTTGTTGCGGGCCTCGATACTGTGACAAATACCATGACGTATATCTGGCGATATCTTGCGACGAACCCAAGGGCTCGCCAGCATTTCATCTCAAAAATGGATGATCAACAAGCCTCGCTGATTGCATTAGAAGAATTGATGCGCATTAATGCCGTATCGAATTTATATCGACGGGTGACGAAGGACTGCGAGTTTCGTGGGATTCAGTTCAAACGAAATGATCGTGTTATTCTGCCGAACACCGTAGCCAATCGCGACAATAAAATATTTGAAAATGCGATGGAAATTGATCTGAATCGTAAAGTAAATAATCATGTAACTTTCGGGGTCGGTCCGCACCGTTGCATAGGTTCGCACCTCGCCAAGCGTGAGATTTTGGTTTCGATACAAGCGTGGTTGACGCGCATTCCAGATTTTCACTTGGATAATGGCGACGTTGGAGCAGAGGCGTTTGGAGGTGCGGTTATGGGCTTCCGGTCTTTAAAATTACGTTGGTAGCCTAGGTTTAGGCATAATAAGGTGCAGGTTACATACTTGCACCTTCTTTTCCTCATTTGGCAGTTTCAGCGATCGTGAACGGCTGTACGCGCTGGTCGTGTCAGCCAAGCGGAATGCACATCACGCGGTAAGATGGAAGGCGACGCCTTCTTAAAGCAAGTCTAGCTCTCATGACCGGTCTTGGGTCATTTTCTGCATGTCAGCGTTGGTGCGGGGTGACGCATGAGATTCGATGTCGTTGGGCTGCTGATGGCAGGGTTGGTGCAAAACTTTTTTCTCGTCTTTTGCGTTGATGGCTTCATGGGCGCGCTGGGGGCGCCGAAATTTGTCCGTTTTTTGTCTGTTGATTTGGATTTTTGTGAATTTTATTCGCCAATATCGCAACAATTTCATGAAATATCGCTTTATAACTAAAGATATTTTCTAAGCTTTACAATTTATCTCAAGTGGATATGTTGGGTTTATGTCCTGTTTCCGGATCCACTATGATGGAGTGTTTGAACGCTTTTGATTCTTCCTTGTGTTTTTGCTTTTTGCATATTGGATGATTTGCTTCTTCGGTCGTAACAATGCTTTTATTGATATTGCGAACTGTTATCAACGAAACTTCTTCCCCTCGATTTTTGCCTGTTGTTTCAGCAGGGGAATCAGCGTAGGGCGCTGGCAGTCTTTTGGGAGTGATATGGGGCTATGGCCCGTGCCCTTATCGCTCTGTAAATTAAAGCCGGGCTTGCCAGAAGGGAGTGCCGCGCGCCATGGGACGCAAGAAAATTGCTTTGATCGGAGCCGGAATGATCGGGGGTACGCTTGCGCACCTCGCCGCCAAGGCTGAACTTGGTGACATTATTCTGTTCGATATCGCCGAAGGCATGCCGCAGGGTAAGGCTCTCGATCTCGCACAATGCGGTCCGGTTGAAGGCTTTGACGCCAACATCAAGGGCACCAATGATTATGCTGACATCGCTGACGCCGACGTCGTCATCGTCACCGCTGGCGTTCCCCGCAAGCCGGGCATGAGCCGTGATGACCTGCTCGGCATCAACCTGTCGGTGATGAAGTCGGTTGGCGAAGGCATTAAAACCTATGCCCCCAACGCCTTTGTTATCTGCATCACCAACCCGCTCGACGCGATGGTTTGGGCGCTGCGCGAATTCTCCGGTCTGCCCGCCAACAAGGTTGTCGGCATGGCTGGCGTGCTCGACTCGGCACGTTTCGCTACCTTCCTTGCATGGGAATTTGGCGTTTCGGTAAAGGATGTGAACGCATTCGTCTTGGGCGGTCACGGCGACACCATGGTTCCCGTCACCAACTACACCACGGTTTCGGGTATTCCCGTTAATGATCTGGTTGCTATGGGCAAGTCGTCGAAGGAAGCCATTGACGCGATCGTTCAGCGCACCCGTTCGGGCGGCGGCGAAATTGTTGGCCTGCTGAAGACCGGTTCGGCTTATTATGCTCCCGCCACCAGCGCTATCGCTATGGCCGAAGCCTATTTGCGTGACCAAAAGCGCATCATGCCTGCTGCTGTCTTTGTTGATGGCAAATATGGTCTGGACGGCCTGTATGTTGGCGTTCCAGCGGTATTGGGCGCGAACGGCGTAGAAGAAGTCGTGGAAATCGCTTTGGGCGATGAAGAAAAGTCCAACTTCCAAGTCAGCGTTGACGCCGTCAAGGAATTGTTGGTTGCTTGCAAGGCCTTGGAACCCAGCCTTGCTTAATCTCTAAGTCGTCGCCCGATGTCTGTTGATGTCGGGCGACGAACAGCTTTCGGGTGCAACGGGGGAGCACCTAAATTCCCCAGGGAGCTTATAATTTTATGTCTATTCTTATCGATAAGAATACCAAGGTGATCACCCAGGGAATGACCGGTGCAACCGGCACGTTCCACACCGAACAGGCGCTGGCTTATGGCACGCAAATGGTCGGCGGCGTGACGCCTGGCAAGGGTGGCACTTCGCACATCGGCCTGCCGATGTTCGACACCGTTGCCGAAGCCAAGGCAACCACCGGCGCCACCGCATCGGTGATTTATGTTCCGCCTCCGTTCGCAGCGGACTCGATTTTGGAAGCGATTGACGCCGAAATCGAACTGATCGTTGCGATCACCGAAGGCATTCCTGTTCAAGACATGGTTCGCGTGAAGCGTTCGCTGTCGGGTTCCAAGTCGCGCCTGATCGGCCCGAACTGCCCCGGCGTGCTGACGCCCGGCGAATGCAAAATCGGCATCATGCCCGGCAGCATCTTCAAGAAGGGCAGCGTCGGCGTGGTTTCGCGTTCGGGCACGCTGACCTATGAAGCGGTGTTCCAAACGTCGAACGCTGGCCTTGGTCAGACGACGGCTGTTGGCATCGGCGGCGACCCCGTGAACGGCACCAACTTCATCGACGTTCTGGAACTCTTCTTGGCGGACGATGAAACCAAGTCGATCATCATGATCGGTGAAATCGGCGGCGACGCCGAAGAACAAGCCGCGCAATTCCTGATCGACGAAGCAAAGCGTGGCCGTAAAAAGCCAATGGCTGGCTTTATCGCAGGCCGCACGGCGCCTCCGGGCCGCCGCATGGGCCACGCCGGTGCGATCGTATCGGGCGGCAAGGGCGACGCAGAAAGCAAAATTGCTGCGATGGAAGCCGCTGGCATCCGCGTATCGGCTAGCCCTTCGGAACTCGGCACCACCTTGGTGGACGTTCTGAAGAATCTCTAAGTGCTAGTGATGCAGGGTTGGCGCGCCAATCCTGCATCAACGGGCTGATAGGATTAGATCATAGGCTGAATGGACCCCCGTTCAGCCTATGAACAGATGGGAAGAGCCAAAGAGGGCGGCAGGGATACCCGCCCGTGATTTGATTTTCTGATCTGATGAAGAAATACGATCATTAAAGATCAAAAAAATGGATCAAATGCGCCCTGTCAGGCCTTATATGATCAGTTTTTTGATGGTCGGATGAAATTGATCCCAAACCCGCGTTTCGACGCACCCCCAGGAAATGTCCCTGCCGTCGGCAGGGGCCGAGCGAGCAGAAGATGAACCTCGAATCTCAGAGCTTTGATTTGGATGAGCCACAGGCCGGACCAAGCTGGGCGCCAAGCAATTGGCCGCCGCTGGACACGGATGACCTGACGGCTGCCTTGGACCCGCAGCAAATGCAAGTGGCGGTAAAAGCCAGTGCTGCCAAATCGGGTAAGGCCTTGTCTGGTGCGGAGCTGGAGCAAGCTGCTTCGGATGCTATTAGCGCTATGACGTTGATCCGCAACTATCGTGTGCGTGGCCATTTGGCGGCGGATCTCGACCCGCTGGGAATTCACCAACGTCAACTGCCCATCGACCTGACGCCAGAATATCATGGCTTTAAGGGCACGGATCAGGACCGTCCCATTTATTTGGGCGGCTTGTTGGGTCTGGAAAAGACCACGATTCGCGAATTGGTCTCCATTTTGAAGGCCAATTATTGCGGTCCAGTCGGCCTTGAATATATGTATATCACCGACGTTGAAGAACGTCAGTTCTTGCAAGAGCGCATGGAAGGCGCGGACAAGAGCATCGACTTTTCAGTTGAGGGCAAAAAAGCCATCCTGAACAAGGTGATCGAAGCAGAGGAATATGAAAAATTCCTCGCGCGTAAATATGTCGGCACCAAGCGTTTCGGCTTGGATGGCGGCGAAAGCATGATTCCAGCCATGGAAGCCATTATCAAATATGGCGGCGCGTATGGCGTGAAGGAAATCATCTATGGCATGGCCCACCGTGGCCGCCTGAACATGCTCGCCAATGTGATGGCCAAACCTTATAAGGTGATCTTCCACGAATTCGCTGGCGGTTCGTCAAACCCCGACGATATCGGCGGTTCGGGCGACGTGAAATATCACCTTGGTACGTCGACCGACCGTGAATTTGACGGCAATAATGTTCACATGTCCTTGGTTCCCAACCCTTCCCACTTGGAAGCGGTGAACCCTGTTGTGCTGGGTAAAGCCCGTGCGCAGCAAGTGGTGCGTGACGATCTGACCGACCATTCGCAGGTCTTGCCTGTGCTGATCCACGGTGACGCGGCCTTTGCTGGGCAAGGCATTGTTTGGGAATGCCTCGGCTTTTCGGGTATTCGTGGGTATAACACCGGCGGTTGCTTGCACTTCATCATCAACAACCAGATCGGTTTCACGACCAGCCCGCAATTTGCGCGCTCATCGCCCTATCCGTCGGACGTGGCAAAGGGCGTTCAAGCCCCCATTTTGCACGTCAATGGCGACGATCCCGAAGCCGTAACCTTTGCTTGCAAATTGGCGATCGACTTCCGCCAGCATTTCAAGCGCGATGTTGTGATCGACATGTGGTGCTATCGCCGCTTCGGCCATAATGAAGGCGATGAACCCGGCTTTACCCAGCCGTTAATGTATGACCGCATCCGTAAGCATGCGCCGGTTTCGGCGCTGTTCACGGCCAAGCTGGAAAAAGACGGCGTAGTCGAAGCAGGCTGGGCCGATGCCCGCCGTGCGGAATTTGTTGCGCGCCTCGAAGACGAGTTTGAAGCCGCCAAGACCTATAAAGCCAATAAGGCAGACTGGTTCGCTGGTCGCTGGTCCGGTCTTCATGCCCCTGCTGACCCCGAAAATGCGCGCCGCAACATTGCGACGGGCGTTTCGGACAAGCTGTTCGACTCGATTGGCCGTACCACCACGACCATTCCCGATGATTTCGAAGCGCATAAAACGTTGCGCCGCGTGATCGATGCCCGCGCCGCGATGTTTGCAGACAAAGACAATAATGACGTCTTTGACTGGGCAACCGCAGAAAGCGCCGCTTTTGGTACCTTGCTGAGCGAGGGTTATCAGGTGCGCCTGTCGGGCCAAGACGTCGGACGTGGCACGTTCAGCCAGCGTCACGCTGTCTGGATTGACCAAAAGACCGAAGAGCGTTTGGTTCCGCTGACCAAGGTTCCGCATGGCCGCTTTGAAATTCTCGACAGCCCATTGTCGGAATATGGCGTGCTTGGGTTCGAATATGGCTATGCCATGGCCGATCCAAAGAGCCTTGTTTTGTGGGAAGCCCAATTTGGCGACTTCGCCAATGGTGCGCAGATCATGATCGATCAGTTCATCGCATCGGGCGAATCCAAGTGGCTGCGTGCCAACGGCCTCGTGATGCTGTTGCCACATGGCTATGAAGGCCAAGGCCCAGAGCATAGCTCGGCACGCTTGGAACGCTTCCTGCAACTCTGCGCTGGCGACAATATTCAGGTGTGCAATATTTCGACCCCGTCGAACTATTTCCACGTCCTGCGCCGCCAGATGCTGCGTCCATTCCGCAAGCCTTTGGTTATCATGACGCCAAAATCGCTGCTTCGCCACAAATCGGCTGTTTCCCAGCGTAGCGACTTCATCGGCGATGCGCATTTCCGCCGCATCATGTCGGACCGTATCGCACCCGCCGATGCGGATGTGAAACGCGTTGTGCTCTGTTCGGGCAAGGTCGGCTATGATCTGATGGAAGCCCGCGACGCCGCCGAACTGAAGGATACGACGATCATTCGTATCGAACAGCTATACCCCTTCCCAGGTGACCCGCTGGCCGTGCGTTTGGCCCGTATGTCTAATCTGGAAGAAGTGGTGTGGGCCCAAGAAGAACCGCGCAACAATGGCGCATGGTTCTTTGTTGAGGAACTGATCGAAAACGCACTGACCGCCGCTGGCCATCAAGGCATGCGTCCGCGTTATGCGGGCCGCGCTGCCTCGGCATCGCCAGCCACCGGTTTGATGAGCCGCCACAAAACAGAGCAGGGCGCGTTAATTGCTGATGCGCTGGGCCTGAGTGTTCGCGCTGAAATCCGTCGTACCCAGAATAAAGCTTGATCCCGCAAGGAACTGCAAAATGAGCACCGAAGTTAAAGTCCCCGTTTTGGGTGAAAGTGTTACCGAAGCAACCGTTGGTGAATGGCTGAAAAAGCCAGGCGAAGCGGTGGCTCTTGATGAACCCATTGCTAGCTTGGAAACCGATAAGGTTGCCGTCGAAGTGCCGTCGCCCGTTGCTGGTGTGATGGGTCAGCAAGTCGTCTCGGTTGGTGATACCGTCGCCGTTGGCGCGGTGATCGCCATCGTCGAGGCTGGCGGCGCTGCTGCTGCCGCTCCTGCTGCTGCGGCTCCTGCAGCGGCCCCTGCTGCTGCTGCCGCTCCGGCTGCTGCCACTAGCGAGGAAGCTGGCGAAGGCGTAACCACTCTGTCGCCAGCGGTTCGCCGCTTGGTGCTGGAACATGGTCTGGATCCCAGCAAGATTAAGGGCACGGGCAAAGATGGCCGCCTGACCAAGGAAGATGTGCTGGCTGCGGCGGCTTCGGCCCCGGCCATCACGGCTGCGGCTCCGGCTGCTGCGGCGACCACCACTGTGTCGTCTGGCCCGTCGCGCAACGAAGAACGCGTGAAGATGACGCGTATGCGCCAAACCATCGCAAAGCGTCTGAAGTCGGCTCAAGAAAATGCTGCGATGCTGACCACGTTCAACGACGTGGACATGTCGGAAGTGATGTCGTCGCGTTCGCGCTTCAAGGATGCTTTTGAAAAGAAGCATGGAGTTCGCCTCGGCTTCATGAGCTTCTTCACCAAGGCGGCGGCTTTGGCTGCAAAGACCATTCCTGCTGTAAACGCTCGCATCGACGGCGACGAAATCGTTTATCACGACTATTTCGACGTATCGGTTGCGGTCAGCGCGCCGGCTGGTCTGGTTGTTCCGGTGATCCGTAACGCGGAAAGCATGAGCTTCGCTGAAATCGAAAAGACGATTGGTGACCTTGGCAAGCGCGCCAAGGAAGGCACGCTGACTATGGCGGACATGACCGGCGGTACCTTCACCATCTCGAATGGCGGTGTATTCGGCGGTCTGATGTCGACCCCGATCATCAACCCTCCGCAGTCGGCTGTTTTGGGCTTGCACCGTATCGAAGACCGTCCGGTCGTGCGTAACGGTCAAATCGTGATCCGCCCAATGATGTATCTGGCGCTCAGCTATGACCACCGCATCATCGATGGCCGCGAAGCCGTGACCTTCTTGAAAATGATCAAGGAAGCCATCGAAGACCCAGCCCGGCTGTTGATCGACCTCTAAGCATTTTGCCCCCACGCCGCTGGCGCTGGGGGCATCGCCCTTTTCGGGCAAAGGAATAAGACATGTCTGATTTTGATTATGATCTGCTCGTCATCGGTGCTGGCCCTGGCGGTTATGTTGCGGCCATTCGCGGCGCACAATTGGGCCTGAAGACGGCGTGTGTCGAAGGTCGTGCGACCTTGGGCGGCACCTGCCTTAACGTGGGTTGCATCCCGTCCAAGGCATTGCTGCACGCTTCGGAATATTTCGAAGCCGCCAAAAATGGCACCATGGCATCGATGGGCATTAAGGTTACCCCAGAACTCGACCTCGACGCGATGCAGGGCCAACGCCTTGATTCGGTCAAGGGTCTGACCGCCGGTATCGAATATCTGTTCAAGAAGAACAAAGTTGAATGGCTGAAGGGCTATGCGACTTTCTCTGACAAGAACAGCGTCACCGTGGACGGCAAAACCTACCGCGCCAAGAACATCCTGATCGCCACCGGCTCGTCCGTTACCCCGCTTCCCGGCGTAGACGTTGACAATGAAGCTGGCATCATCGTCGACAGCACCGGCGCTTTGGAATTGGCCAAGGTTCCTGACCATCTGGTGGTTATCGGCGGCGGCGTGATCGGTCTGGAACTGGGCAGCGTATGGCGCCGCTTGGGTGCCAAGGTGACCGTGGTTGAGTATCTCGACCAAATCCTGCCTGGCATGGACGGTGATGTTCGCAAGGAAGCGAACAAAATCTTCAAGAAGCAGGGCGTCGAGTTCAAGCTTTCGACCAAGGTTACCGGCGCAGAAGTGAAGGACGGCAAGGCTGTTCTCACCCTCGAACCCGCTGCGGGCGGCGAAGCTTCGACGCTGGAAGCGGATGTTGTGCTCGTGGCCATTGGCCGCAAGCCCAACACCGATGGTCTGGGCCTCGACAAGGCGGGTCTGACCACCAACCAGCGCGGCCAGATCGAAACCGATCATGACTTCAGCACGGCTGTTCATGGCATTTGGGCCATTGGTGACGTTGTCCCTGGTCCCATGCTGGCGCACAAGGCCGAAGACGAAGGCATCGCCTGCGCTGAAAATATCGCGGGCCTGACCGGCATTGTGAATCACGATGTGATTCCGTCGGTTGTTTACACCTATCCCGAAATCGCTGGCGTTGGTTTGACCGAAGAAGCGGCGAAAGAACGCGGCGCGATCAAGGTCGGCAAATTCCCGATGATGGCCAACAGCCGTGCCAAGACCAACCACGAACCCGATGGTTTTGTGAAGGTTATTGCCGACGCAGAAACCGACCGTGTGCTTGGCGTCTGGGCCATTGCCACCGTTGCTGGCACGATGATCGGCCAAGCGGCGCAAGCGATGGAATTTGGTGCAACCAGCGAAGATATCGCCTACACCTGCCATGCGCATCCGACGCATAGTGAAGCGATTAAGGAAGCCGCCATGGCGGTGACTGGAAAGCCGATCCACATCTAATGATTTAACGGGGAGAGAATATGACGGCGAAGCACATTTCATGGAAAGGGGCTTCGCTCCTGGCCTTTATCGGCGCATGGACAGTCCTATCCTCTCCCTCATCGGCTGCGGTGTCTTCGGATACCGCACCCGCTGCCCATCATATGGCAGGCGCTACGGCGCTGATGATGCAAAGTGCTGCGTCCAACCCAAGCAACGTCGTAGACCAAACCAAAATGACCGCCGCCAAAGCGCGGCTGGATGCGCTTCTACAGCGCGAATATCCTTCGCTTGATGTGATTTACCGCGACCTTCACGCCCATCCGGAATTGGGTATGCAAGAAGTGCGCACCGCCGCAATTCTAACCAAGGAATTGAAAAAATCGGGTTTCACGGTCACCGAAAAGGTCGGCGGAACGGGTGTGGTCGGCGTCATGAAAAATGGCGATGGTCCCACCATTTTTGTGCGGGCGGATATGGACGGCCTGCCGATGGAAGAAAAAACTGGCCTTGCTTGGTCCAGCAAAGCCCGTGGCCAATTTGAAGGCCGCGACGTGCCGGTGATGCACGCCTGCGGCCATGATATTCACGTCACATGGTTGATCGGCATGGCGCGTGCCTTGTCCGCGATGAAGGCGGATTGGCAGGGCACCTTGGTGCTGATTGGCCAACCAGCCGAAGAAACGCTGAACGGGGCCAAGGCGATGCTGGAAGATGGTTTGTTAACCCGTTTTCCCAAACCCGATTTCGGCTTTGCCGCGCATGTCAGCCCCTTGCCGGCGGGCGTGATAGTCAGCAAGGCGGGGGCCGTTATGGCATCGTCGGACAGCTATAATGTGACCTTCCACGGGCGCGGCGGCCACGGGTCGATGCCATCGGCCACGATTGACCCCATCCCCATCGCGGCCCGCTATGTCACCGATGTTCAGACCGTGATCAGCCGGGAAAAAGACCCACAGGCCTTTGGTGTGGTTACCATCGGGGCGTTTCAGGCTGGCAGCGCCGCCAACATCATTCCCGACCAAGCCGAGGTAAAGGTGAATATCCGCGCCCATGACAAGGACGTGCGGACCCTGCTGAACGAAGGGGCCAAGCGCACCGCCTTGGCCGCCGCGCAAATGGGCAAAGCGCCGGAACCGACCGTACGCTATTTGGGCGGCACGGCGGTCTTGGTGAATGATGCCAGCATGGCCGAAAGCGCGCACCGCGTGCTTCAGCCCTTGTTCGGCCCAATGGCCCAATTTGCCCCTGCCGCCATGCCGCCTGCGTCGGGCAGCGAGGATTATAGCGAATTTGTCAACGCGGGCGTGCCATCGGTATTTTTCGCCATTGGCGGATATGATCCGGCAGTCTTGCAAAGCCTGAAGGCAAAGGGGGAGCCTGTGCCCACCAATCACTCGCCTTTCTTTGCTCCATCGGCTGAACCGTCGATCAAGGCAGGGGTTTCAGCGATTGTCTTGTCGATCATTGGCGGTGTAAAGCCCGCCCAGCCGAATCCCCAGCCAAAGCCCTAACCCCAAACAGTGGACGGTCCCCAGCGGACCGTCCGACTGACCCCACAGGACCATCATGCCCGACATCGACAATGATCTGATCATCCGTTTACTAGATTTGGCGGGAATCAGCATTTTTGCTTTGACGGGTGCCTTGATGGCCGTGCGGATGCGCCAAACCTTGGTCACCGCAGGCTTTTTTGCGCTGTTGACGGGCGTTGGTGGGGGCAGCGTGCGCGACCTGTTGATCGGCGCGCCCGTGTTCTGGATTCAAGATGGCGCCATCTCGGCCATCTGTATCGCCATCGCGTTTTTGGTGTGGCTGACCCCTGAAAAATGGTGGGAAGGGCAATTGCTAGAATGGGCCGATGCCATCGGCTTGGCGGCCTATGCGGTATTTGGCACGGCCAAGGCCACCGCATGGGGTGTGCCGCCCGCACCGGCCTTGCTGATGGGCGTGATTACCGGCTGTGTCGGCGGCATCACGCGCGATGTGTTGGCGGGGCAACCGTCCATCATCATGCGGCCTGAAATTTATGTGACGGCGGCGGCGCTGGCATCGGCGCTGTTTTTGTTGTTGTTGGCGCTGGGGACGGGCACTGCGATTGCGGCGGTGGTCGGGGCCTCGGCAGGTTTTCTCCTGCGCGGGGCGGCCATTCGCTGGCATTTGGGGCTGCCGGTATACACCAGCCATCATGACGATGCGCAGGACGGATAGGGCGCATATTTCCTACGGACATATTTGCTGCGCAAAAAAAAGGGGGCCGGTGTTTCTCCGGCCCCCTTTTTAAAGTCCAGCGCCATGAAGGCGGTATCAATTCACCTGCATCATCAGACGCAGGAGCCAATTTTGTCCCGCCGCCGCTGATCCGCTCACCACAGGGCTGGGTTGATAGGAACGGCATTCCAGACACATGGCCTGCACCGACCCTGTGCTGGTCAACAATTTCAGATCGCTGAACAGGCGTTGCTGCAACAGGCTTTGCTGCGCGCTGGCCAAACCGAATAAATCACGGCGCAACTGCTGTTCGGCATCCTCGTCTTTTTGCAACAAGCTGGCCAGTACGACCGAAAATGTCGACGGTGTCTTCTCGAAATATTTGGCGTGATAGCTGTTCTGCTTGGCCATGCGCGCGGCGATGGCCAAGGCACGGTCCAACCCGCCCAGTTCGTCGACCAAGCCCAATTGTTTGGCGGTGGACCCTGCCCAAACGCGCCCTTCGGCAATTTGCTCGATACGCTCAATCGGTTGTTTGCGGCTTTGGGCGACCAGACCCGTAAACTGGCCATAAACATGTTCCACACCCGCCTGCATGGTGCGGTTAAACTCGCCATTGGTGCCGCCAATCAAGTCGGGCTGGCCGGACATGGGCGTGGTGGCGACACCGTCGCTGGTCACGCCAATTTTGGCTAAGGTCTTTTCAAAGCTGGGCAAAATCCCAAAAACGCCAATGGACCCAGTGATGGTCGATGGGTCGGCCACAATATGGTCGGCGGGCGTCGAAATCCAATAACCGCCGGACGCGGCTAAATTGGCCATCGACACCACCACAGGCAGCTTCTTGGCTTTGGCGGCCAACAAAGCTTGGCGGATATCCTCGGATGCCAGCACCGAACCACCGGGGGAATCGACGCGCAAGACCAAGGCCTTGACGCTATCATCCTCTACGGCGTCCAAAATATATTTGGAAATGGTCGCGCCGCCCGCGCTGCCGGGGTTGGCAACGCCGTCCACAATCGTGCCGACGACGGGGATCACCGCAATCGCGCTGCCGCTGTTCGCGACCGGATTGGCGCTGACCCAATTGGCCAAGGAAATGGCTTGGAAATCCCCCGCCCGTCCTTTGCGCTGTGACCCGCTGATTTTGGCGACATGCTGGCCAAAGGCAATGCGCCCGCCCAGCTTGTCTACCAAGGCGGCGTTCAGCGATGCCTTTGCGACATCGCCCTTGGCCGCGACCACGGCATCGGCCATATTTTGGGTGAAGTCATCAATTTGGGCCTTGGGCCGCGCCTTGCTGACCTGCTGTTTCCAATTTTGCCACAGTGTGTCGGCATAGGCCTGATTGGCTTGCTTGGCCTCGGGTGATTGGTCGGACCGCAAAAACGGCTCTACGGCGCTTTTAAAGGTGCCGACGCGGTAAATATTGGCGGTAACGCCCAACCGGTCCAACAAACCTTTATAATATAGGCTCGACCCACCGGGGCCGGCCACCATCACGCCGCCATTGGGGTCCGCCCAAATTTCGCTGGCATGGGCGGCCAATTGGTAACTGTCTGCCGAATAAGCGGTGGCAAAGGCCAGCACCGGTTTTTTGGCCCGCACTACGTCCAGAGCTGTGCCGATTTCTGACAAAGACACCTGACCGCCGCCTTGGAATTGATCCAAGTCCAGCACGACCGACGTAATGCGCGAATCATCCGCTGCGCTGCGCAAGGCTTGCACGACGTCGCGCGTACGAAATTCAACGGGGGCGGTGCTGCCCGACAGGGCGGCCATAGGGTCGGGTTCGGTCAATTGTTCGGTGATGGTGCCATTTAATTTGACCAGCAAAGCCCCGCTGCTGGCCGACACCGCCGCTGTTGGCCGCACGGTCAGCGCCGCAAAAATGACCAAGAAAAACAACAGCAGGAACAAGAGGGCCAAGCCGTCCTTAATCCCCACCAACACGCCCCACACTTTGCGTGGAAAGCTGGTTGGGCGCGGGGCATAGGTAGAGATACTGTCGGGCGCGGCATGGGCCGCAACCGGAATACGCCACGGCGGACGGCCATCTTCGGCCATTGGGGTGCTGGGTTCAGACATAGTCATTAATTAAGCCGATGCGCACGGCTTGGCAATCAAGCGATGGCGGGCTGAACCCATTGCGGCTTAAAGGTGCCGCGTCACGCCGCAGGGCGTGATTCACATCCATTTTTCAGCGCGATACCATGATGCTGTTTGGCGCAAGGCACTATTTGTGTCGGTTTGCGCCTGCCACAGCGATGCGGGCGGGCGGGCATGATTGCTGACGACCCAATCGGGGTGCGCGATATAGGCGGCGCGGTCGCGCGTCAGCTTGGCCTTTTTCCCGCGAAACAACATGTCCAATCGGGCGACATTGTTCAGCAAAAAGGCGTTGGACGTCAGGCGCAGCCATATTTTTTTGCCCACCGCATCGGCAATGGCATCGGCAAATTCGCGGTGCGTCCAGCCATGGCTCCGCCCATCATCGGGTTCGTAAACGGCCCCAGCGGACAGGCCGTGTCTGTCATCCGCCAATGTCACCAGCAAGCGCGCCAAATCCGTCACGAAAATGCCCGACATACGCCCTGGCGGCGGCAGCAATTGCAATCCGCGCTGGGCCATGCGGAACAGATCCAGCATTTCTGTGTCGCGCGGGCCGAACACGGCGGGGGGGCGAATGATCGTCCAGTCCAACGCGCTGGCCTTGACCAAATCCTCGCTCTGCGCCTTGGACCAGCCATATTGGCTGAGCGCGGGCTCGCGGGCCGACAGCGATGAAATATGAATGAAACGGCGGATATTGGCCTGCTGCGTGGCCGTCAGCATATTTTGCACGGCGTCGATATTGCCAGCCTGAAACCCCGCCAGATCAGGGGCAGACACCACCCCCGCAATATGCAGCACCACGTCCGCGCCGTCGACCAACTGCGCCAAGGAAGCAGGGGCATCCAGCGCGCCGGACACCCATGTGACGCCGTCCCGCGCGGCTTGGGGGCGGCGGGTCAGGGCGCGGACGTGCCAGCCCGCCGCCAAGGCTTGGTCCAGAGCCGCGCTGCCCACGAAACCGGTGGCACCCGTCAGGGCCAAAACAGGGGTAGGGGCCAAGGCAGGCGTCATCCCAGCAAGACCAAATGATCACGGTGAATCATGGTAGCGCGCGGCGCATATCCCAAGGCTTGTTCTTGTGCATCGCGGCCCAGCCCGACAATCAAACCCGCATCATGGGCGGGATATTCCACCAAACCCCGCGCAATGATTCGGCCATCGGGGGCGATGACATGCACCACATCACCACGTGCAAAATCCCCTTCGACGGCGCTGACACCAGCCGCCAGCAAACTCGCCCCTTTGGTCAGGGCTTGCTGGGCCCCCGCATCGACCATGATTTTGCCTTTGGCGGTCAAGCGGCCAGCCAGCCATGCTTTGCGGGCACTTGCGCCTTTTTCCGCCACAAAAATGCTGTGGCGGGAGTCGGCATCGCCCAAGGGGCGGGCGGTGCGGCCCGACGATATGGCCAAATGCGCGCCCGCCGCATTGGCGATGCGCGCCGCAGATATTTTGGAAATCATGCCGCCGGACCCCATTCCAGACGCCGAACCGCCGTCGGCCATCGCTTCGATAGCGGCGTCGATTTTCTCGATACGCGGAATATGCACAGCGTCGGGGTGGGCAGGGTTGCGGTCATACAGGCCGTCGATGTCGGACAACAGCAGCACCGCATGGGCGCCCGCCGCCTGTGCAATGCGGGCGGCCAAGCGGTCATTGTCGCCAAAGCGAATTTCCTCGGTCGCCACCGTGTCATTTTCGTTGATGATCGGTACAACACCCAAGGATAATAAGCGGTCCAACGTCGCCGCCGCGTTCAAATAGCGCCGCCGATGTTCCAGATCATCCAGCGTCACCAAAATCTGCGCCGCTGTTAATCCCTGTTCGGCCAGCACCTCTGCCCATGTTTGCGACAGCAAAATTTGTCCGGTGGCAGCGGCGGCCTGTGCGTCTTCCAAGCTGGCGCGGCCACCCTTGGACAATCCCAAGCGCCGTGCGCCCAGCGCAATCGCGCCCGATGACACCACGGCCACTTGCTGCCCCGCCGCGATGCGGGCCGCAATATCGGCCGCAATATCACGCAGCCAATCGCGGCGCACCGCGCCATCAGGGTCAACAAGCAGAGCAGATCCGATTTTGACGATCAGCCGCGAACAGGATGAAGCCGGAAATAACATGGTGCGGCGATAGCGCGCATCATCGCCGCCGCCAATGCTATACCGTCATCATCGCTGACGAATGCTGTTGAAACTATAACTGACGGCCAAACCGATGCTGGGCTGGTTGCGCGACCCATATTCCCGCGTCACGGGCGAAGATGCTGCATCGCCCACCAAGCGTTCATATTTCGCATAGCCTGCAAGGCCCCATTGCTCGGTCAATTGAACTTGCGCCGATGCCGCCAACCCCAGCGAATGCACCCCGCCCTTGGGGCGATAGGGGGACAGGGGGCTGGCGGGCGCTGCATCCACCGCGCGGACACCATAATAGGTGCGGTGAAATTTTCCATCGGCCAAGGTGATGCGCGGTCCGATGGACCATAGCCAATCGTCGCCATGCTGGCGGACATAATCGGCGCTAATATTGCCGACCCATGCTTGATGGCCCGAAATGGCCTTTCGTGCCTCGGCGCGCAGGCGAATGTCGGGGGTCATCCATGTTTGCGCGCCAACGCCCAATTCCACGGACCGTTTGACGCTGGGCAAGAATCCGTCCGTATCCGATGCTTTGCGCCGCCCCTGCAAATTGGCGGCCAAGCCAAAGGCCGTGCCCTTTTTCTCATAGATATTGAACCCAAAGCTTTCATCGGGGGCTTCGAACGGAAAAAACTCGCCGCCGCGTGCGCGGCTATAATCGACAAAGGGGCCAATGCGCCCGCGATCCGCGCTGGGAAAAGCAGGGCCGAATTGCGGGCCCAAAAATACACGGGTGCGCGATGCTTTGCGGCCCGTTTCGGCATCCGATATTTTGTCAATGTCCGCAGGGCTTTGCGCCGCCACTGGTTCGGGCGTCGATTCGGGGGGTGGCCCATATCTCTGTTGGGCTACGGCGGCGGGGGCCAGAACCAGCCCCGCTAGCGCGATGGCCGTGCCAGCCCAGCAGGACGAGGGCAGCCCAAGAAACGCCGGAATAGGGCGCACCAGAATATGGGGCAGGGCGAAAGGGGACAGCATCATCATAGGATAAACATATCCTCAACCGCCGATATTGTTCCCGCGGTTCATGCTTCCCCTCTCTCTGAGGCCTTAATATGTAGGCGTTTCCGCCATGCTTAGATAGGCGACCAATCCTTGGTCTGGCCATCGGCATCTTCGCCTTCATCAAATTCAAAACGGCCATCCGTGGGCTTGGGGCCAATGGCTTCGAGCATTTTGTCCAGCAATGGCTGAATCCCCGCGCCGCTGGCACCCGACAAGGCCAGAACGGGAACCCCCGCTTCGGCTTCCAATTCAGCGGACAACGCAGCGATCAATTCATCGTCCAATGTATCGATCTTGTTCAGCGCGACAATCACCGGCTTGTCTTCCAAGCCGCCGCCATAGGCTTCCAGTTCGTCGCGCACGATGCGATAGCTGGTCGCCACATCCTCGTCATTTGCGTCGACCAAATGCAGCAGCACACGGCAGCGTTCAATATGGCCCAGAAAACGGTCGCCAATCCCTGCGCCATCTGCTGCGCCTTCGATCAAGCCGGGGATGTCGGCCACGACAAATTCATTGCCCTTGTGGCTGACCACGCCCAATTGTGGGCGCGTGGTGGTGAAGGCATAATGACCAACCTTGGAACCTGCATTGGTGACGGCGTTGATAAAGGTCGATTTGCCTGCATTGGGCAGGCCGACCAAGCCCGCATCCGCCAGCAATTTCAAACGCAGCCAAACCCACATTTCCTCGCCCGGCCAACCGGGGCCATGTTGGCGCGGTGCGCGGTTTGTCGATGTTTTATAACTGGCATTGCCGCGCCCACCGTCGCCGCCGCGCAGGAATGTCACCCGCTCGCCCACTTTGGTCAGATCGACCAACACGCTGCGTTCCTCGTCGTCGGCCAAAATTTGGGTGCCCACAGGCAATGGGATGACCAAATCGGGTCCGCCCGCGCCCGTGCGATCACGGCCCGAACCGGGGGTGCCGCGCTTGGCTTTGAAATGCTGGGTATAGCGAAAGTCGATCAGCGTGTTCAGGCCGGCAACGGCTTCGAAAATAACATCGCCGCCCTTGCCACCATTGCCGCCGTCTGGGCCGCCATATTCAATATATTTTTCGCGCCGAAAGCTTACCGCGCCGGGGCCGCCGTCGCCAGATTTAACGAAAATCTTTGCCTGATCTAGGAAATGCATAATGGCCCCATAGAGCCAAAGTCAAAATAATGCACCTTGATTCCGGCTAAGGCCTATTTGGGATACCGGCCCAGCCCAATTTGGGCTTCTGGCTCCGCCCGATTTGGTCCGCTTTATTCGCCGATTTTCTGATGTTGCTCGGTCACAAAATTGGTGATGCGGTTGGTCAGCAGCTCCGTCGCCAGACTGCGGGCGGTATCGCGGGGCAAGCCCAGCGCCGTCGCCATTTGTCCCCCCACTTGAGCATCGCCCAGCGCCATCAACATCAGTGCCAAAGTATCTTCGCGCAGCAAACGAATTTCATCGGGGCTGGGGCACAGGCTGTCGATCAGCTTGTGAATCGCTGCGATCACAGGGTCGAGCGCATTTTCATTGCCGCTGTTCAGCATCCATGCCGCCAGCGCGCCGGCGCCGCCTTGGTCGAACGCGTCAAAGGCCAAATCGACAATTTCGCGGGTATTGCGTTCGCCCGTCGGTGTGGACGCCATTTTTTCGCGAATGGTCGTGCAAACGGTTTCCGCTAAATAGGCCGCCAACGCCGATTGCAAGCCAGCGGCGCTACCGAAATGATGCAGCAAATTGGCATGGGTGCGATCAATGCGCGCGCCCACTGCTTTCAAGGTCACGGCCTGCGGTCCGAACTCGATCAGAATCAAGCGCGCCGCCTCCAGTGCGATGGAACGGCTTTCTTCTGGGCTTAGGCGCTTTCTAATAATTGACACGAGTGTAAGTATTTCCTAAATATGATCGCCGCACAGGTTGAATGGTGAATTCAGCCTCTCATCCGTGGTGAGGAATAAAATGTCTAGTCATGCCCAATCGCCTACTCCGTCCGATTTGTCCATCACGCCGCGCGATTGGCGCTTTGGTCGCGATTTGGGGCAGGGGCGCTGGTGGCTGAACAATGACCCAATCGCCACAGCTTTTCACACCGCTTTATCCATCACCTTTCCCAAGGGTGAAGCCATGTTTATCGAAGCGGTCAAAGCCCACCGCGACGGTGTAGACGAGAAATTGGCCCGCGAAATCAGGGCCTTTACTCAGCAAGAGGTGATCCACAGCCGCGAGCATGTGGTGTTCAACCGCCGCGTTGTGGAATCGGGATATGATGTCTCCGAACTGGATGCGCGCGTCGATGAAATCATGGCGCTGATCAAACAACGCCCCCAAATCGTCAATCTGGCCGCCACCATCGCGCTGGAACATTATACCGCCATTATGGCAGCCGTGATTCTGAAACACCCCACCATGTATGACGGTGCCGAGTCGGAATGGGCCAATATGTGGCGCTGGCACGCGATGGAGGAAATTGAGCATAAGGGTGTCGCCTATGACACATGGCTGCATGCCACCAAAGAGTGGAGCCGCTTTCGCCGCTGGCGCATGAAGAGCCTGATGATGCTGGTGATCACCGCCAAATTCTGGCCGGAACGTATTTCCGGTATGAAAAAGCTGTTGAAACAAGACGGGCTGACGGGCTGGCGCGTCAATATGGGCATCGCGCGTTATTTTCTGGGCAACCCCGGCATATTGCGGCGTAGTTTCCTGCCGTGGCTGTCCTATTTCCTGCCGGGTTTTCACCCGTGGAACCATGACGACCGCCATTTGATCGGCAAATATGAAAGCGATTATGCGGCGGCGGTCATGCCGCAACCTGCAACCGCTGCTTCGGGGGCCTAATCTGGTTGCGCTGGCGGCGCGCGTCATTACTCTAGGCTGATGATTTTTCGCGCGCCCCCTTTAGAAACCGACCGTTCGCGTATTCGCCTGCGCGAACAGCGTTTGTCAGACAAAGCGGCCCAATTGGCCATGTGGGGCGACCCACGGGTCACCCATTATATTGGCGGCGAACCCCAAGTCCCAGAGGTCATCTGGGGAAAATTCCTGAGCGCGGCGGGGCTGTGGCCGGTCATGGGCTATGGCTATTGGGTGTTTGCAGACCGCGCCAGCGACCGGTTGCTGGGGGGCGGCGGCCTGTCCTATTTCGCCCGCGATATCCCGGAGCTAGAGGGGTATCCCGAGGCTGGCTGGGCGATTGCTCCCGAATATTGGGGCCAAGGCTATGCCACCGAAGCCATGGTCGCGGCGCTGGCGTGGAGCGATCAACATCTGTCCAGCGAGGTTCGGGCCATTATCGAACCCGCCCATGGTGCGTCGCTGCGCGTCGCTGAAAAGCTGGGTTTTCGGCGTATTGGTGATTGCCTCTATGTCGACAAGCTGCTGGATATCGTCAGCCGACCCCATGGCGGCTGATAGCCACGCCGTTCAGCCTATCCGTTCGACCAGCAAGACATTGCCATCCGCGCCGATAATCCGCACCTTGGCTCCTTCTGGCGCGTCATCGCCGCGCACGGTCCATACGCTGTCACCCACGCGGGCGCGGCCACGGCCATTTTCAATCGCTTGGACCAAGGTCACGACATCCCCCACCAAACGGCCGGTGCGCTGATTCATCAACGGATCGGCAGAGGTGATGGGGTTTTTCGCCAACCAACGCCGCGCCCAATATAGCACGGCAAAGGCCAGCACCGCGAACAGCCCCAGTTGCAAGGGGATGCTGATATCTAGCAGCCATGCGGCCACCCCCGTGGCGACGGCGGCCAAGCCCAGCCAGACGAGGAAATAGCCCGGCGCCAAAATCTCCAGCGCCACCAGCAATACACCCAGCGACAGCCACGCCCAATGCGGTTCGATTTGGCCCAGGCCGTCCATCATGGGCGGTCCTTGCTGGGCAAACCATCATGGGCTTTGCTCGACAAAGCGTCTTTGGCCAATTCGCCGATGCCGCCCAAAGTGCCAATCAATTGTGTTGCCTCTACGGGGAATAGGATGGTTTTGGCATTGGGGCTGGTCGCAAATTGGCTGACCGCATCGACATATTTTTGCGCGATAAAATAGTTGATCGCTTGCGCATTGCCATTGGCAATGGCGTCGGACACCATTTGCGTCGCCTTGGCTTCAGCCTCGGCTTCGCGTTCGCGGGCTTCGGCGTCGCGAAAGGCGGCTTCGCGCCGGCCCTCGGCTTGCAAAATCTGGCCTTGCTTCTCGCCCTCAGCGCGCAAAATTTCCGATGCACGCAGGCCCTCTGCCTCCAAAATCGCGGCGCGTTTCTCGCGCTCGGCCTTCATCTGGCGGGCCATGGCGTTGCTGATATCGGCGGGTGGGCGAATATCCTTAATTTCCACACGGGTAATTTTAATACCCCATGGGCTGGTCGCATCATCGACGACATGCAACAGGCGCGCGTTAATCTCGTCGCGCTTGGACAGCGTTTCATCCAAATCCATGCTGCCCATGACGGTGCGCAAATTGGTGGTCGTCAGGTTCATGATCGACAGATACAGGTCGCTGACCTCATATGCCGCTTTGCCTGCGTCCAGCACTTGAAAGAAGACCACGCCGTCAACGGCAACCATCGCATTGTCTTTGGTGATGATTTCTTGGCCGGGAATATCCAGCACTTGTTCCATCATATTCACTTTGCGGCCAACACGATCAAAGATGGGCACAATGAAATTCAGGCCGGGCTGGGCTGTGTGCGTAAAACGCCCGAACCGCTCGATGGTATAGCTATAGCCCTGCCGCACAGGGGTCAGTGCCCAAATCAGGAAAATGATGGCAAAGCCCACCAAGATCAGCGCGAACAGCATGGACGGCATCCTCCCCCAAATGAAATCATCGCTTCCTTATTGCGCTAAATCCGCAGCTTTGCCAGATGGGAATGATGAACGATATTGGCTTTGCTCCTCGCTCCTTGCTTTATGTCCCCGGTTCCAACGCCCGCGCGCTGGAAAAGGCCAAGGCTCTGTCCGCCGATCTGGTGATCATTGATCTGGAAGACGCCGTCCCCGCCGACCGCAAAGCAGAGGCGCGCTCCGCGATGCGGGCCGCCGTTGAAGCGGGCTTTGGCGACAAGAAAGTCGCCGTGCGGGTCAATGCCACCGGCCACGGCGCACAGGCCGACGATCTGGCCGCTTTGGCGGGATTGACGCTGGACGCGGTGGTCCTGCCCAAGGTCGACAGCCCGCAAGATGTGCGGGCGCTGGACGCGGTGCCCTTTCCCATTTTCGCGATGATCGAAACACCAACCGGCGTTTTTAACGCCCAAAGCATTGCCGCCGATGCCCATGTTGCGGGCCTGATCGCGGGGCTCAATGATCTGTCTTATGAATTGAAATTGCCCGACGCGATGGATCGCGGGGCGATGGCGCTGTCGATTCAAATGATCGTGCTGGCCGCCCGTGCGGGCCAAATTTTCTGCTTTGATGGCGTTTATAACGCCATTGATGACGGTGATGGTTTCGCCGCCGAAGCCGTCGAGGGGCATAGACTGGGCTTTGATGGCAAGACCTTGATTCACCCCAGCCAAGTCGACCCATGCAACGCCATTTTCTCCCCCAGCGAGCGCGATATTGCGGCGGCACAGGCTTTGGTCGCGGCGGCCACGGGCGGCGCACAGCGCCATGAGGGTCGGATGATTGAGGATATGCATGTCGCGGCGGCGCGGGCCTTGCTGGAACGAGCGGGCCGCGCCTAACGCACGCCATGCGCCATATGTCCACGCTATCGGCTTGATGGGGCGGGGCGGTCATGCCATGCATCCTGTCATGAAAAACGCCCTGTCTCCCATCTTCTGTTCGCCTATGTTGCTGGCTGTTTTGGCATGGTCGCTTCCCGCTGCTGCGGCGGATGCGCCGATTAGCGAGGCGGAATTGGCGGCGGATATCCGCATCATGGCCAGCGATGCGTTCGAAGGCCGCGCACCCGGAACGGCTGGGGAAATGCGCACCATTGCCCATATTGTGGGGACATGGGCGGCGGCAGGGTTAAAACCCCTAACAGGCAGTGCAACGCCGTGGTTGCAACCCGTGCCCTTGGTGGAAACCCACCAATTGGACGCCAGCCTTGCGTTTCAGATTGGGGATCACAAGCTGGTCTTGCCCGATCAAGATATCGCGCTGCGCGCCCGCACCGCGCAGGTCGCCATCGCCAATGCCCCGCTGATTTTCACCGGATATGGGGTGGATGGCACAGGCAAAGTGACGGGCGATGTCGCGGGCAAGGTGGTGATGATCTTGGGCGGCGATGCGCCGTTTCTGACCGATGCGCCCTCCCTTCGCCTGCGGCGCGAAATGCTGGCCAAAGCAGGGGCGGCGGCGGTGATTGTGGTGGCCGATATGTCGATGCCGTGGCTGCATTTGCGCGCTGCTTACCCCGCGCCCTTCACCCAGTTGGATGATGGCAGGGTGGATGTGCCCTTTGATGCGATGGTCTCTTTGCGCGGCTTTGATGAATTAATGGGGAAAATGGGGCGTAAGGGTTCGTCGGTGCGGGACGCCGCCAGTGCCGCCAATTTCTGGATCGAGTCTTTGCCCATTACCGTGCAAATCGCGGCCTCGGCTGATGTGCGCCGCTATGCCAGTCACAATATTATCGGCCATTTGGCGGGCCGCAATTCTGACGGAAAATCAGTGGTTGTGATGGGCCATTGGGATCATTTGGGTATATGCCAGCCCGATGATAAACAAGATAAAATCTGCAACGGTGCGGTCGATAACGCCAGCGGCCTTGCGGTCATGAATGCCGTGGCCAAGCGGCTGGGGCAGGGGCCGCAATCCGACCGCGACATTTATTTTCTGGCCACCACTGCCGAGGAACAGGGCTTGCTGGGGGCCACTTATTTTGTCGATCATGCGCCAATGCCACGTGGCAATATCACCGCCGCGCTGAATCTGGACACCGTCGCCATCGCCAAGCGGGGAAGCCCTGTGGCGGTGATTGGACGCGGACGCCCCGCTTATGATGCGAAAATCGCCAGCATCGCCGCCAGCATGGGCCGCAAAATGGATAAGGATGGCGAGGCCGACGCCTTTATTCGCCGCCAAGATGGATGGGCTTTTACGGCAAAAAATATCCCCGCCTTGATGGTCGGTGGCAGCTTTAGCGATATGGCATTGTTGGAAAAATTTTTGGGTAGCGATTATCACCGCGCGACCGATGAATTTAGCGACGCCGTGCCGCTGGGCGGGGCGGCAGAGGATGGGGATTTGCACGTCGCGTTGGTCCGCGCCTTTGCTGATCGCGGTCAATGGACGGGCGATGACGCTGGGGGCGCGGCGCCCGCCAAGCCATGATTGCCATCATGCCATAAAAAAGGGGCGCTTCCCAATAGGAAAGCGCCCCTTTTTTATGGTTTCCTGATCGCTTAGGCCGCGTCGCGGGCGCGATCGGTCATTTCTTGGTTGAGCATTTCTGCCAACAAGAAAGCCAATTCCAACGACTGACCTGCGTTTAAACGCGGGTCGCAATGCGTGTGGTAACGGTCGGCCAAGTCCATTTGCGTCACGTCCATCGCGCCGCCCGTGCATTCGGTCACATTTTGGCCCGTCATCTCGATATGGATGCCGCCGCCATGCGTCCCTTCGGCGCGGTGTACCGCAAAGAAGCCGCGCACTTCGGACAAAATGCGTTCAAACGGGCGGGTCTTATACCCATTGTCCGTCTTGATGACATTGCCGTGCATCGGGTCACAAGACCACACAACCGGATGGCCCGATTCCTTCACGGCGCGCACCAGCTTTGGCAGATGCGCTTCAATCTTGTCATGGCCATAGCGGGTAATCAGCGTCATGCGACCAGCGATATGATTGGGGTTCAGCGTGTCGAGCAAACGCAGCAAAGCGTCGGGTTCCAGCGAAGGACCACATTTCATGCCCACCGGATTGCCGATGCCGCGCAAATATTCGATATGCGCCGACCCTTCAAAGCGGGTGCGGTCGCCAACCCACAACATGTGCGCCGATGTGTCATACCAACCGCCAGTCAAGCTGTCCTGACGGGTCAGGGCCTCTTCATACGGCAGCAACAAGGCTTCGTGGCTGGTATAGAAGCTGGTGCCCTTGATCTGGGGGACCGTTTCCGGCGTAATTCCGCACGCTTCCATAAAGGCCAAAGCTTCGGAAATACGGCTGGCGGTTTCCTGATATTTTGCGGCCCATGGGCTGCGGTCCATGAAATCATGGGTCCATGCATGAACCTGATGCAGGTTCGCATAACCACCGCCTGCAAAGGCGCGCAGCAGGTTCAGCGTCGCGGCTGCTTGGCTATAGGCCTTGACCATGCGCTGTGGATCGGGCGCGCGGCCACCAGCTTCAAACGCGATATCGTTAATGATATCACCGCGATAGCTGGGCAGTTCCACGCCGCCCACATCTTCCATATCCGCCGAACGCGGCTTGGCGAATTGGCCCGCCATACGGCCCAGCTTCACCACCGGCATTTTCGATGCGAAGGTCAGCACCACCGCCATTTGCAACAGCACACGGAAGGTATCGCGAATATTGTTCGGATGAAATTCCGCAAAGCTTTCGGCGCAGTCGCCGCCTTGCAGCAAAAAGGCTTTGCCTTCGGCTACGCGGGCCAGTTCCTGCGTCAGATCGCGGGCTTCGCCAGCAAAGACCAGCGGCGGATAAGCCGACAGTTCATGCTCTGCTTTGGCCAGCGCCGCTGCGTCCGTATAATTTGGCAACTGGCGAGCCTCGAAGTTGCGCCAGCTATTCGGTTGCCAATTTTGCGTCATCATCCATCTTCTACTTTGCGTTTCGAATCGAACATTTCCATGGCGGTTATGCCTGTACTAGGCAATGCGCGGGCGTGAATATTATGTCTTTGTTACCCGATGCACAGCGAAATCGCACGCATGGGATTTATTGTTGCCCTGATTGATAATTTTAAAATGCTGGGCAACATCCTCCCCATATGGTCATCATGTTCGCCAAAATCTATGGTGGCGGTTCCCAACATGGCTCGCACGGCCTATTCCGTCAATGTCGTGAAATTGTCACCACCATCGGGTGGATTGGCCAATAGGTGAAATGGAAAAACATGTCTGTGATTCTTTATGGAATTCCCAATTGCGATACCGTCAAAAAGGCGCGTCGTTGGCTGGATGATGCCGGTATCGCGCATCAATTTCATGATTTTCGCAAAAATGGTCTGGATGCCGACCTGCTGGGGCGCTGGATTGACGAGTTGGGCTGGGAAAAATTGCTGAACAAGGCGGGCACGACATTTCGCAAATTGCCAGATGATCAAAAGGCTGATCTGGACGCGAGCAAGGCCAAGGCCTTGATGCTGGATCAGCCCGCCATGATCAAACGCCCAGTGCTTGATGCGAATGGAAGCCTGAGCGTTGGTTTCAAAGCCGATGATTATCAGGCCCGTTTCGCCGGATAGCACCGAATTTACAAATCCATCAAATGGGGGAATGAATGACATGCTGGTCCCGATTGTCCGCACTGATCATGGTGGTGATGATCATGACGCTGCCTGAAACACGGGGCATGGAACCTGCCCCTATTCCCCCAGCACCGCTTCATGGGGGGCCGCCGATTATTATTGCCCATCGCGGGGCATCGGGGGAACGGCCCGAACATACGATGGCGGCCTATCAATTGGCGGTGGAACAGGGGGCGGATTTCATCGAACCGGACTTGGTGCTGACCAAAGACGGCGTGTTGGTGGCGCGGCATGAGAATGAGATTGGTTCGACCACCAATGTCGCCGACCACCCCGAATTTGCCGACCGGAAAACGATTAAAATCATTGATGGGCAAAGCTATGATGGCTGGTTCACCGAGGATTTCACGCTGGCGGAGCTTCGCCGTTTGCGCGCCCGCGAACGCTTGCCCGCCCTGCGCGGCACAGCGCGGGACGGGGAGTTCCTCGTCCCGACATTTGAAGAAATATTAATCTGGCTGGCCAGCGTGAACCAAGCCCGCGCCCAGCAAGGTGGAATGCGGCCCATCGGTGTCTATCCCGAAACCAAACATCCCAGCTATTTTGCCAGCATAAATTTGCCGCACGAGACTCCGCTGCTGGGTCTGCTAGCGCAATTTGGTTATCAGGGCAGCGACGCGCCCGTGTTCATCCAAAGCTTTGAAGTCGGAAATTTACAGGCGATTCGCGCCAAATCCGATTTGCCGCTGATCCAATTGGTGTCGGCGGATGGCGGCCCTGCGGATCGTCCCGACCTTCGCTATGCGGATATGTTGACGCCCGATGGTCTGCGGGACGTTGCCCGCTATGCGACGGGTTTGGGACCGGAAAAATCCCTGGTTCTGCCGGTCGTCGACGGCATGTTGTCCGCGCCGACACCCTTGGTGGCGCAGGCCCATCGGGCGGGGCTGCACGTGCATCCATGGACTATCCGGCGCGAGAATATCTTTCTGCCGCCCAGCCTGCGACAAGGCGATGACCCCGCCTCGCACGGCGATGTGGGAACAGAGATTGCCCAGTTTTTGGCCGCTGGCGTGGACGGAATTTTTACCGACAATGTCCCAGAATTGGTCCGTTCGCGGGATAAGATCCGCTGAAATCACGCAAAAACAGCAGTTTTGGTGCAATCCACGGACAGTGGTGATAAATATAGCGCCCATAGCATCCTTTCGCTAGAAAGCGCGACCATGTCTACATTGCCTAAAACGCTAACGCTCGACACATCGACCAGCCGTGCGAACCCGACGCCGCAGCCGATGAAGCGCCTCACGGTGCCCCGTATTCGCCAACGCAAAGGCGGTGAACCGCTGGTGATGCTGACCGCCTATACGGTGCGTCAGGCCCAGTTGCTGGACCCGCATTGCGATATGTTGCTGGTGGGTGATTCGCTGGCACAGGTCATCTATGGTTTGCCCCACACCGTGGCTGTCACCATGGAAATGATGGCCTTGCATGGTGCCGCTGTTGTACGCGGTAGCTATCACGCCGCTGTGGTCGTGGATATGCCGTTCGGCAGCTATGAAGCCAGCCCAGAACAAGCGTTTAACAACGCGGCCCGCTTGCTAAAGGAAACGGGCGCTGCGGCGGTGAAATTGGAAGGTGGCCGTGTTATTGCCCCGACCATCGAATTTTTGACCCATCGCGGCATCCCCGTGATGGGCCATGTCGGCCTGACGCCCCAAGCCGTGAATATTTTGGGCGGCTATGGGGTTCGCGGCAAAAGCGACGAAGAAGCCCGCACCATTGTGGACGATGCCATCGCGATTTCCGAAGCGGGCGCCTTTGCCGTGGTGATCGAAGGGGTGCTGGAAAGCATCGCCATTGAAATCACAAGAAAAATTTCCTGCCCCACCATTGGAATTGGCGCATCGGCGCAGTGTGATGGTCAGGTTTTGGTGTCCGACGACATGCTGGGCATGTTCGACCGCGTGCCCAAATTTGTGAAACGCTATGGCGATTTGGCAACGCAATATAGCGCGGCGGCCAAGCAATATGCCGACGATGTGCGGGACCGTTCATTCCCCACACAGGATCAAATTTATAAAGGCTGATCATGGTGCGCCATGCGGCTGGGCGAAAGCGGTCTTTCGAAACGCTTGAGCGCAGCTTGCATGGCCGCTACAGCTTGCGCAACATGGGTATGCGCCGGCATACCGCGCGACCGAATATCGCGACCGAATATGATGGAGGTTTGATTGGCCCTGAGCCCGACGAATGATGCGGCCCTGTTGCAGGAAGTCGACGAGGCTGTCCGCAAGGACGAAATGATGGCCTTTATGAACCGTTATGGTCGCTGGCTTGCGCTTGCGCTTGTCGCGGCTTTGCTGGCCTTTGGCGGATATTTATTTTGGCAACACCGCCAAACAGAGGCGCGCGGGCTGCAAGCGGAACAATTTAGCGCCGCTATTGACAAGGTTGGCGCGGGTCAATTGGCCGAAGCCGACAAGCAATTAAAGGCTATTTCTGCCGACGCTGGCCCAGCCTATCGTTCGGCGGCGCGCATTGAACAGGCCAATATCTTGGCCCGTTCTGGCAAAAATAAAGAAGCGGCGGCTATGTTGGCCGCGGTCGCCAGCGACACGAAAGTGGACGGCGGCCTACGCGATCTGGCGCTGATCCGTCAAACCGCGCTGGAACTGGATACGCTGAAACCCGAAGCGGTGATTGCGCGCCTGACGCCCATCGTGTCGGCCAAAGATCCGCAATCGGCATGGTTCGCCAGCGCGGCGGAGCTGACCGCCATTGCGCACTACCAATTGGGCCAGATGGACAAAGCTGGGGCCTTATTCGGCCAGATTGTAAAAACGCCTGATCTGGCACCATCATTGAAATCCCGCGCCGTGCAAATGGCGGGGATGTTGGGTGTGGATGCCGTCGTGGACGGTGCGGACCAAAAAGCGGCAGCCGCACAAAATGCTGGCGATGCGACCAAGACAGAAAGTTCAAACTGATATGGCATTTCGTCGTTTTGCATTGATGGCCGCTGTGCTGGCCCTTCCGCTCGCTGGTTGCGGCGCGATTAAGGGTAATGGCGGTCCGCGCACGCCCACCGTTGGCAAGCGCGTGTCGATCCTGTCCAATGACAATAGCATCAAGGTGGACCCGACACAGGAAGCGATTCCTGTCATTCTGCCGGAACCCATGACCAATGCGTCATGGGCGCAATCGGGCGGTAATGCATCGAAAACTCCAGGCCATCCGGCGCTGGCCGCATCGCGCAGCCAGATTTGGACGGCGCAAATCGCGGGCAACAGCAAGACGCACCGTCTGGCATCATCGCCCGTCATTTTGGACAATCGCCTGTTCGTGATGGGCACCGATGCCGTGGTTTCGGCGTTCAGCGCCGACACCGGCCAGCGTTTGTGGAGCGCCAATATCGGCACCAGCAATACGCAATATCGCAATATTTTGTTCGGCGGCGGCGTCGGTGCAGAAGGCAATATTGTCTATGCCAGCAGCGGCGCGGGCGATGTCGCCGCGATCAACGCTGCGGACGGCAGCGTGATTTGGAAAAGCAAGCCCGGCGGCTTGCTGCGCGGTGCGCCTACGGTGGCCTATGGCTCGGTTTATGTGATCAGCCAAGACAATCAGATTTTCTCGTTAAACGCCAATGACGGCGCGGTGTTGTGGCAAGCCACGGCTTCATCCGAAGCGGGCAGCGTGTTTGGTGCGGCGTCGCCAGCGGCCGGACAATCGACGATTGTCGCGGGTTTTTCGTCTGGCGAAGTGCAAGCCTATCGCTATGAAAATGGCCGTGATTTGTGGGAAGATGCCTTGGCCCGCACTTCGATGGCATTGTCGGTATCGACGCTGACGGACGTCGACGCCGATCCGGTTGTCGATCGTGGCCGCGTCTTCGCTCTGGGTCAGGGTGGCCGTATGGCCAGCTATGACCTCTTGTCCGGCCAGCGCATTTGGGAAATCAGCATTGCCGGTATTTCCACCCCTTATGTGGTGGGTGACTGGGTCTATGCGATGACCGACGATGCCAAATTGATGGCGGTTGGACGCGGCAGCGGCAAGGTGCGTTGGTTGCAACAATTGGCGCGTTTCCGGGTAGAAACGGACAAAAAGAAAAAAGATCCCATTCGCTGGACTGGTCCGATTTTGGCTGGTGGCCGTTTGATTGCGGTGAACAGCGAAGGGCAGTTGGTAGAATTTTCGCCAACTGATGGATCGACCTTGGCCACCACCGAGTTTAAATCCGCAATTTCGCAATCCCCAGTGGTTGCCAATAATATGCTCTATATCCTCGAGGATAATGGGCGTATTACGGCGTGGCGTTAAGCCGCAATCATTTTCAAGCGGGGCCGTTTTGGCCTCGCTTCACTTTTAGGATAAGAAGATCATGGCGCGACCCGCAACGATCGCAATCGTTGGTCGGCCCAATGTTGGCAAATCGACTCTGTTTAACCGTCTGGTCGGCAAGCGCCTTGCGTTGGTCGATGACCAGCCGGGCGTAACGCGCGACCGACGCGAAGGCGACGGCAAACTTTTGGGCTTGGAATTTCTGATCGTCGATACCGCTGGTTTCGAAGATTATGACGCCGCGACCTTGCCAGGCCGTATGCGCGTGCAAACCGAAAAGGCTGTGCGCGGTGCAGACGCCGCTTTGTTCATGGTCGATGCGCGCGACGGCGTGACGCCTTTGGACGAAGAAATTGCGCGCTGGCTGCGCAGCGAAGACACGCCGATCATCCTATGCTGTAACAAAGCCGAAGGCCGCCAGGGCGAAAATGGCGTCATGGAAGCTTATAGCTTGGGTTTTGGCGAACCCATCGCGCTCAGCGCCGAACATGGCGGCGGCATGGTGGAATTGTTCCAAGCCCTTGCCCCGATCGTCGATCCGTTCATGGAAGCCAAAGCCATGGAAGACGCCGAGCGGGAGGCCTTGGCCCTCGCGATGGACGAAGAAGATGAAGGCCCACGCGGCCCGATGAAACTCGCCATTGTGGGGCGTCCGAATGCGGGCAAATCGACGCTGATCAACCGGATTATCGGCGAAGATCGCCTGATCACTGGCCCCGAAGCCGGCATTACCCGCGACAGCATTCGCGTGGAATGGACATGGGAAAATAATGGCGAAAGCCATGAAATCCAATTGTTCGACACCGCCGGAATGCGCAAGCGCGCCAAGGTTCAGGACAAGCTGGAAAAACTGTCGGTGGCCGACGCGCTGCACGCCGTCGACTTTGCCGAGGTGGTGGTGCTGCTGCTCGACGCGACCAAGGGTCTTGAGGCCCAAGATTTGCGCATCGCCGACAAGGTGCTCGAAGAAGGGCGCGCCTTGATCATCGCGCTCAACAAATGGGACATTGCCGAGGATCCATCCTCGCTGTTCAACGGCGTACGCGGGGCCTTGGAAGACGGCCTGTCGCAAATTAAGGGTGTGCCTTTGCTGTCCGTGTCCGGTGCGACGGGCAAGGGCATCGACACGCTGATCCGCGTGGCCTTTGAACAGCGCAAGATTTGGACCAGCCGCGTTCCGACCGGCCAACTTAACCGTTGGTTTGAAGCGGCTGTGGCAAACAACCCGCCGCCCGCGCCCGGTGGCCGCCGCATCAAGCTGCGCTATATCACACAGGCGCGAACCCGCCCGCCGACGTTCGTGGTGTTCGGCACGCGGACGGACGAATTGCCCGCCAGCTATCACCGCTATTTGTCGAATGGTATGCGCAAAGAATTGGGCTTCCAAGGCGTGCCCATGCGGATGAACTTCCGTAACAGCAAAAACCCTTATGATGAATAAGGCGGCCTAAGGTGACAGACGCCGTGGTGGTGGATGCGCGCGCGATGCGCTGTCCATGGCCAGTGCTGCGTCTGTCCCGCGCCATGCGGGGCGCGTCCTTGGTCCATATTTTGGCCGACGACCCGCAAGCTGAACGCGAATTCAACGCCTTGGCCCGCGAACAAGGCTGGGACATTTCCCCCTATGACGGCGGCTGGCTGGTTCAACGCCCCTAGGGGCAGGCCCTAGCGCCGATTATTCCCTAGCGCGGATTATCGACGGCGAAATGGCTGCGCTTCGCCCCGCGCCAAGCTGCGCCACACCCATTCCAGTGGCCCATAATGAAAATGCGCCAGCCAAGGCTGGGAGCAAGCGAGCATAGCCGCGCAGCCCAGCGCAACAAAGCCATAGAGCGACCACCGTTCCAGCTGCCCATAAAGGCCAAGGCCATAGCCATAAAAGATGCTGGTCATCATCAGGCTGGTGGCCAAATAATTGCTCAGCGCCATGCGCCCCGCCGCGCAGATGCGCTGGGTCATCGTATGGGTCGGCCAATGGCGCAGTATCAAAATCAACAGCGCGGCATAAGCCAAGATCAGCAACAAACGCCCTGGAACCGAAAAGCTGATCAGCGCCGCCAAACTGACCAGCGGGTCATATCCGCTGGCGATTACAGGCCAAAGGCTGATGCCCGTCAAAATCATGCCAGCGGGCAAGCAGAGCGCGATGATATGGGCATAGGCGCGGTGGCTGTGCTGCCCCGTTAGAAAGCCGCTGCGATACAGGGCCATGCCGATCAGCATCAACGGAATCGTTTCCAGCGCTGACATCGCAAAGGATACGGGATAGCCCAGCAACAATGTCATGCGATAAGCCAGCAAATCGGCATAAGGCCCCAAATATAGCGATAAATCGAAGTTGATGCTCTGTTGTAGGGCCCGCATTTCGGTATCATGCTGGGTGATCATTTCCATCATCATGGCGGCATGGTCCCGCAAATAGGGGATATGGGCTGCCATATGCGGACTGGAAAACAGGCTCATGCCGCCCAGCATGATCGCGCCGCCGATCAGCAATATCACGCCCAGCGCCAGCAAACGCCGCGCCGATGCATGGGGTGAAATCCATGTTAGCGCCGCCCCCGCCGCGGCATAAGTCAGCAAAATATCGCCGTGCCACAAGAACAGCATATGCAATGCACCGATGACTCCCAACCAGATCATGCGGTCCAAATGAATTTGGGCGGCGGACAAGCCATTTGCGCGCGCACGGTCCATAATCATCGCCATACTGGCCCCGAATAACAGGGTGAACAGGCCGCGAAATTTGCCATCCGCCACCATATAATTGACGATATAGGCCGCTTCTTCGCGCCCCGCATCACCGCGCCAAAAGGGCGTAAAGGTTGCGGCATCTGGCAAAGCGAAGGAGAAGATATTCACCGCCAAAATGGCCAGCACCGCCGCCCCGCGAATGAAATCAAGCGTCGCAATACGGGAGGAAGCGCTGAAAGCGGCCGTCATGCTGTCATTCCCCTGTCCCATCACCCGTCCGCCCCAAGTCGCCCGCCCAGCGGCGGTTAATAACATGAATGACAATAGTATTGACATATGTGTCAGTAATAATCATCTTGGGCTTATCGCTTCACAGGCATTGGATGATTCGTGATGACTGATATTCCTCTTTTTCACCCCGATCGTGAAACGCGCGGCATGCGCCCCTTGAAGGCGTGGAAGCATTTCCGCCAACTGATCGCTGACAAAGAAGATACATCGCAGGTTTTCCATATTTTGGAAGCCTTGCGGGATCGCCGCTTTGGTCAGACGGCTGCACAATTTTTTGCGACCGAAGAAGGGCGCAAATTGCTGGCCGAACGCACTTATTTGCCAGCCATGCTCGACGATCATGCCGCGTTGAAACAACTGCCAGACGGCAGCGTGGGCCGCGTCTATGTCGACTTTATGGAACGCGAAGGGCTGACCGCCCAAGGCTTGGTCGACGAACAATACAAGGTTACGGGTAAGCAGCATCAATTTGACGATCAGGTCGAATTATTCGGGCAACGGATGCGCGACACCCACGACTTGCATCATATTTTGACCGGATATGGCCGCGACGCCTTGGGCGAACAATGTGTGCTGGCCTTTTCCTACAGCCAAACCCCCAGTTGGGGCACCTTATTCATTGCATGGGCGGGTGCGCGGGAAATTCGCAAAAACCCACGCGCCGCAAAATATCCCATCTATGCGGCCGTCCGCGAAGGACAGCGCAATGGCAAGGCCGCCCAAGCCATTGGTTTCCAAAATATTGACGCCCTATTGGCCGAAAATTTGGAGGAAGCACGGGCGCGGATGGGCATTAAGGTTCCGCATTATTATCAGCAATGTCATGAAATGATGCGCGCTGATGGCGTCGATCCCTATGACTTGCTGGGTGAAAATGGCGCAAAGTCATTGGTGGAAAAGAGCAGCGCTGCGGCGGTTCCGCTGCGCGAAGCAGCCTGATTTAACAGGCTGTGATCATCAGAACGGGGCCGCGTCATGCGGCCCTTTTTTGTGTCATTACTGGCGTTTATGGTTGCTGTGCGTTGCCTGTCTCAGACGTGTCACGGGTTTGGGCCAATAATGCTGCACGGCGGCGAATGGCTGCGGCCAAGGCTGGCATATCGGCTACCTGCTCAATCCCATAATGTTCAGCGGTGATGTCGATATTGCCTTTGCGCCAAAAACCGTCGGGGGCCAACACGATCACTGTCCCACTGCGCGCATGAAGGCCCAATTCCAACAGGCTGATCGGGCTTTGCGAGCCTGCCGCAAAATATAGGATGATGATATCGGACGCTTCCAGCGCGGCCAGTTCCCATTCCACTTGGCGGCGAAATTCTGGCTCGCTTGCTTCCGCCTTCCATGCGGGGTTCCAGTCGGCGCGGCGCGGGTTCAACCACTCCACCTCCAGATCGGCCAGTTGGCGCGGCAATTCCGCCTGCCAATTGGCGGCGCGCCCCATATCGATGCTCCCGCCCAAGAAAATACGAGGTCCCTTGGCATGGACAGGCAAAGGCGTGGGGGATGTGACGATATAGGGCGCGCTGGGGGGCGAGCTTTCCGCCGCGCTTGCTGCTTCCGCTGCGCTGGCTGGGGATATGGGCGAAAAAAATGCTGCCAATCCCGCAAGGACTGGCAGCATATATAAATGTCGCAAAGCGTTCACATGAAAGGCTTTATTTATCGCCGTTCATCAACGTCGGTAAAAAGCCTTCATGAGCGCCGCGCAAGGCATCCAGCGTCACCTGATGGTCGCTGTCGGCCAATTCAAAGACGATACGGTCCTTGATGGTGCGGCCGACAGGGTCAACGGCGACGTCGGCCTTGCCAGCCGCATCCAAAAAGTCTGCCAAGCATGTGTCGCACACGGTGACCACATACAGGCCCTGATCTTCGCCAAAGAAGCTTTCGGCGACGCCAAAAGGTTGTTCTTCGCTGATCAGTACACCGATGTCCGACTTCAACGCCATTTCCGCGATGGTCACGGCCAAGCCGCCATCCGACACGTCGTGGCAAGCCGTAATCCAACCTGCATTAATGGCTTGGCGGATGAAATCACCCGTGCGCTTCTCTGCCTTCAGGTCCACGGGCGGCGGTGCGCCTTCTTCGCGGCCATGCACTTCGCGCAGCCAAACCGATTGACCCAAATGGCCAGCGCGCTCACCCACGGCCAGAACGATGTCGCCCGTGCGCTTGAAGCCAATCCCCACGGCCTTGCTGAGGTTGTCCATCACGCCCACGCCGCCAATGGCAGGGGTCGGCAAAATGGCACTGCCGCCGCCGGTGGCCTTGGATTCATTATACAGGCTGACGTTGCCCGAAACGATGGGATAATCCAGCGCACGGCAAGCATCGCCCATACCGTCGAGGCAGCCGACAATTTGGCCCATGATTTCAGGGCGCTGTGGGTTGGCGAAGTTCAAGCAGTTGGTGATCGCCAGCGGCGTTGCGCCAACAGCGGTGATGTTGCGCCATGTTTCCGCCACAGCCTGCTTGCCGCCTTCATAAGGGTCCGCATAGCAATAGCGCGGGGTGCAATCGGTGCTCATCGCCAAAGCACGGTTGGTGCCATGGATGCGAACCAAAGCAGCGTCGCCGCCGATTTGCACCGTGTCACCGCCCACTTGGCTGTCATATTGCTCGTAAATCCAGCGGCGCGACGCGATGTCCGGCGTGCCCATCAGGTGCAGCAGGTCGGCCGCAACATCAGTGGTTTCCGGAACATTTTCCAGCGGCGCAGGGGTAGGGGTAGCGACATGCGGGCGGTCATATTGCGGCGCATCGTCAGCCAAGGGGCCAAGCGGAATGTCGCAAACAATCTCGCCCTTATGCTCCAGCACCATGCGGCCGGTGTCGGTGACCGTGCCGATCACAGCAAAGTCGAGTTCCCACTTTTCAAAGATGGCCTTTGCGAAATCTTCCTTGCCGGGCTTCAGCACCATCAACATGCGCTCTTGGCTTTCCGAGAGCATCATTTCATAGGTGGTCATGCCGGTTTCGCGCTGCGGCACATCGTCCATCGTCAGATGAATACCAACGCCGCCCTTCGACGCCATTTCCACCGACGAACTGGTCAGGCCAGCCGCGCCCATGTCTTGAATGGCAACGATAGCGTCTGAAGCCATCAGCTCAAGGCACGCTTCGATCAGCAGCTTTTCGGTGAAGGGGTCACCAACCTGCACGGTGGGGCGCTTTTCCTCGGCGTCTTCGCCAAAGTCTGCGGACGCCATGGTCGCGCCATGGATACCGTCACGGCCCGTCTTGGAGCCCACATAAACAATGGGGTTGCCCACACCGCTGGCGGCGGAATAGAAAATTTTATCTTGTTCGGCGACGCCAACGCACATCGCATTCACAAGGATATTGCCGTCATAGGCTTTGTGGAAATTCACTTCGCCGCCAACGGTCGGCACGCCAACGCAGTTACCATAGCCGCCGATACCGCGCACAACGCCAGAGATTAGGTGGCGCATTTTGGGATGTTCGGGGCGGCCAAAACGCAAGGCGTTGAGGTTGGCCACAGGGCGCGCGCCCATGGTGAATACGTCGCGCAAAATGCCGCCAACACCCGTAGCAGCGCCTTGATAAGGTTCGATATAGCTGGGGTGGTTGTGGCTTTCCATCTTGAAAATGGCGGCCAATTTCTTGCCGTCAGGGCCTTCGCCAATGTCGATCACGCCCGCATTTTCGCCAGGGCCGCAAATCACCCAAGGAGCCTCGGTCGGCAGCTTCTTCAAGTGAATGCGCGAGCTTTTATAGCTGCAATGCTCCGACCACATGACCGAGAAGATACCGAGTTCGACAAGATTCGGTTCGCGGCCAAGGGCAGACAGGATGCGCTCATACTCATCGGGTGATAACCCGTGGTCGGCGACAATTTCGGGCGAAATGGCGGGGCTGGGCTGTGTCATACGCGCGCCTTTAGCCCCGTGCGCGCAGAAGGAACAGACCCCAAGATGATCTTTTGACCAAATTGGGGCCTATTTTGATGCTTTTTAACAAAGCATCGGGTCCAAACCGCTTTTTACAGCGTGGCAACGCGGTTTGCGGCCTTGCTCTGGCTGTCCGCAACCAAGGGTTTTACCTGATCAAGCGGAAAGCTGACGGGACGTCCGCCCATGGTGCCGCGAACATGTGATTCGCCCACCCGAAGGTGGAACAATTTGCGGTTATTTTCTTCGACACCGCGAATGACGCGGTAATCACCACGATCTTCGACGGTATAGCTATAGGATTTGCCCTCATGGGTAAAACGCTGGGGTGCGGCTTCGGCGACAACGACAGATGGAGCCAGCACTGCCAAAGCTAGTGCAGGAAGAAGAATCTTTTTCATCGTGCAAGTTTCCATTTTGTGAACAAAACTTGCCTTCAGGGTCCTCAATATTCGCAGATTATCGTGCTGTTTTTACTTTTATTGTGCAGTGCAAAATGGGGGTGCGGGCGCTTGGCTTCAATTGCAAAAAGCCTAAGCATTGTTGCAAATTCAGTAATATCCTTAACTATATAAATTGCCTCAGCAATTTACGGCTTAGTTTTTGCAGGCGCATAGGGCGTCGTCCGCCTATGCTATATTTGTGGATATTTTTTGGGATGCGCACTGGCCCAAATCGCCAACAGAATCAGCACCGCATAAGTCACCAGCATCAGCGCGGGCGCAGCCGCGCCATGGACGTCAGGCTTGTCGCCCAACCAGTCGATCAATTGCGCCAACAACAAAACGGCCGCCAAGATGATCATCCGCCCCCGATAAAGCTCGGCCCCGCGCTGGTGAACAAAATAGGCGATCGCCGCTGCCACCAACCCCAGTTCCAACGGAATTGCCAATATTGGTATATCCCACAGGCCTAGTCCCCATTTGGGCGGCGCGCCGAATAATGTCAGATCGGGTTTGTGGGTCAGCCAATCCAAAAACCAGTGCGACACCACCACCAAACCCGCGCCAACACCCGCTTTTTTCCGGCCCGTTCCCACCATGACCAACAGGCCAAATATGACACCGAACAAAATCGTGCCCATTAAACTGTGGCTATAGGGCATGTCATAAAGGTCAAAATCGTTCAACGCCGTAAACCCCGGCACAACCCGCATTTTTTCGGTGCCAGTTAAAACCAAAGTTGCAAAGGCGATGTCGGTCAATTGCGCCGCGACAAACAAGCTTCCCAGCGCTGCGGATTGCGGACGGGCCGCAGCCAAAAAGGCAGGGGCATAGTGACCGATGAACATAGTAAGCCATGCTAGGGCCGTTGGGGACCACGTCAAGCTTGACCAGCAGGCCGAAGTCGGGCCAAAGCATAGGGATGACGGATAATGCAACACCTGCCACCACGCCTGCATCGGGAACGGCCCCTTCTGCCGGAACAGATATTGCGTCGCTTTCCTTTGAAGCGGCGATGGGTGAATTGGAAAATATCGTCCGCCGGCTGGAAAGCGGGGATGTGGGTCTGGAAGAATCGGTCACCCTCTATGAGCGCGGCCACGCCTTGCGCCAGCATTGCGAATCGCGCCTAACGGCGGCGCAGGCGCGAATTGAACAAGTCAGTCTGGGTAGCGATGGTCGCCCCACAGGCACCAAAGCCTTTGGCGAAAGCTGATATGGCCAGCCAGCAAGCACAGTCTGTGCAGCCAACCGGCGCCGCGATATTGCATCGCGCGCAACAAGATATTGCGCGGGACATTGATGATCTGCTGGAACGGCAATTGGTCGTGCCCCATGATCCGCGCCGCCGCCTTTATGATGCCATGCGCCATGCGGCATTGGCGGGGGGCAAGCGTTTACGGCCTTTGCTGGTGCGTGCATCCGCCGATTTATATGGTGTCGACCCGCGCCATGCCCTGCACGTCGGTGCGGCGGTTGAGGCTATCCATGTCTATTCGCTGATTCATGATGACATGCCTTGCATGGACGATGATGACATGCGCCGTGGCCGCCCCACCGTGCACCGTGCCTTTGACGAAGCAACGGCGGTGCTGGCGGGTGACAGCCTGCATGCTTTGGCCTTTGAATGGTTGGTGGACAGCGAAACCCATCCCGACGCCTCTGTGCGTATCGAATTGGTGCGGGCGTTGGCGGTGGCATCGGGGCCAGAGGGGATGGCTGGGGGCCAAATGATGGACCTCGAGGCTGAAAAGGGCGGTTTCACTCTGCCGATCGTCACCAATTTGCAAGAATTGAAAACAGGCGCTTTGATTCGCTTTTCCGCCGAAGCAGGCGGCATTTTGGCAGGAATATCGGCGGCTGATCGCGCGCCCTTAGTGCAATATGCCCGCAACATTGGTTTGGCCTTTCAAATTGCCGACGATATTTTGGATATCGAAGGGGATGAGGCCTTGGCCGGCAAGGCGCTGCACAAAGATGCGGCGGCTGGCAAAGAAACCTTTGTGACATTGATGGGGCTGGAACCGGCCCGTGCCGAGGCGCACCGGCTAGTGGACCATGCCATCGCGCAATTGAACGAATTTGGAGAGGAAGCCACGTTGCTGCGCGCCTTGGCGCACTATGTGGTGGAAAGGGATCATTGATGCGTATTGGCGTTTATCCAGGGACTTTTGACCCGATCACCTTGGGTCATATGGACATCATCAGGCGCGGCGCCAAATTGGTGGACGAATTGGTGATTGGCGTGACCACCAATATCAGCAAATCGCCTATGTTCGGCGATGACGAACGCATCGACATGGTCCGCCGCGAAGTGGCGCAGATCGATGGCAATATTCGGGTTGTCGGCTTCAACAGCCTGTTGATGGACTTTGCCCAGCGCGAAGGCGCGCGGGTGATTGTGCGCGGTTTGCGCGCCGTGGCCGACTTTGAATATGAATATCAAATGGCGGGCATGAACCAGCAACTGAACGACAATATCGAAACCGTGTTTTTGATGGCGGATGTTGGATTGCAACCCATTGCATCGCGCTTGGTCAAGGAAATTGCCATTTTTGGCGGCGACATCCGCAAATTCGTCAGCCCATCGGTGCGCGAAGCGGTGGTGGAGCGCATTGAGGAACGCGGCATGCGCCAAGGCGATACCAAGTCATAGGAAGGGCGGGCGACCCTAAGTTGCTTTCCCCAATATGATGCCGATCATTGAGCGTTCATAAAAAAAACGCTAATCGGCTAACCGAGATTTGAACATGAAGGCCATTTCCGCATGAAAATTCCGCACCGAAGCTTGGTTGTGATGGCGATGGCCTTTGGTCTGGCGCTGCCGGCTGTGGCACAAGACACGCCCGCTCCGGTTCCCGCGGACGCCCCCGCCAAGGCGGAAAAGCCGGTGATGGACACCAGCGAATTTATGGGCGTGCCCGAATATATGCTGAATTTGGACCTGTCGACCGGTGGCCGGGTGGTGATCCAGCTCTATCCCTCCATTGCGCCCCATCATGTCGAACGGGTCAAACTGCTGGCACGTAATGGCTTTTACAATGGTGTGAAGTTTCACCGCGTTATCGAAGGCTTTATGGCCCAAACGGGTGATCCGACGGCCACGGGCCAAGGCGGGTCCGACCTGCCAGACCTGAAGGCGGAATTTAACGAAATGCCGCATTTGCGCGGCACTTTGTCAATGGCCCGCGCCCAAAGCGAAGATAGCGCGAACAGCCAATTCTTCATCATGCTGCAACCGCGTTTCTCGTTGGACCGCCGCTATACGGTGTTCGGCCGGGTGGTGTCGGGTATGCAATATGTTGACGCCATCCAACGCGGCGAACCGCCAGCGGTGATGTCGAAAATGGTTCAGGTATCTGTGGCGGCGGACAATCTGCCGCCGCCCGCGCCCGCATTGCTGGTCGAAGATGCGGCCCCTACCGCGCCTGCTGCGGCTATTAGCGCGGACGAACTGAACGCCCCGATTCGCCGCTAATCCGATTCGCCGCCATGGTGCGGCGATCGTCGGGTTTATCTTGGGGGTCTGTCTTGGGGGACGGCGGGCTATATCCTGATTGTTACAAATTGTTAGAAGATACTCATGCGCGTAGACGCTTTTGATTTCGATTTGCCGCCGCAAAATATTGCCCTGCGCCCCGCCAGCCCCCGCGATTCCGCCCGTATGTTGGTGGCGCATGGCAGGGATATGGCCGATCATATCGTGCGCGACTTGCCCAGCCTGCTGCGCGCGGGCGATTGTTTGGTGTTCAATGACACCCGCGTCATTCCCGCCCAACTCGAAGGCCGCCGTGCTGGCCGCGACGCCAGCGACCCTGCTGCCGCAGGGGCCAAGATTGGCGCGACCTTGCACAAACGCATCGATTTGCGCCGTTGGCAGGCGTTCATTCGCAACGCCAAGAAGTTGCGCGTCGGCGAAGACGTTGATTTTGGCCAAGGCGTGATCGCCTCTGCCGAAGAACGTCTGGCCGATGGCAGCTTCATTTTATTTTTTCATGGCGACGAACCCGTCGAATTGTTGCTCGAACGTGCGGGCACCATGCCGCTGCCGCCCTATATTGCGGGTAAGCGCCCCACCGACGACCAAGACCGTAGCGATTATCAAACCATGTTCGCCCGCGAAGATGGCGCGGTCGCGGCCCCCACAGCGGCGCTGCATTTTACGCCGGACCTGATCAGCGCGCTGCAAGCCGCTGGCATCAAAAGCGAGACGCTGACCCTGCATGTCGGGGCTGGCACCTTCTTGCCGGTCAAGGCGGATGATACCGAAGACCATGTGATGCATGCCGAATGGGGCCGCATCGACGAAGCCACTGCCCAGCGCCTGAATGACGTGCGTGCCAATGGCGGCCGCGTGATTGCGGTGGGCACCACCAGCCTGCGTTTGTTGGAAAGCGCGGCGCGCGAAGACAAGGTGATTATGCCATTTGAAGGCGACACCAGCATTTTCATCACCCCCGGCTATAGCTTTCGCGCGATTGACGGCCTGATGACCAATTTCCACTTGCCCAAATCCACGCTGTTCATGCTGGTGTCGGCCTTGATGGGCTTGGACACAATGCAGGCCATCTATGCCCATGCGATTTCCGACGATTATCGCTTCTACAGCTATGGCGACAGCAGCCTGTTGCTGCCAGCGGGTACAGGGGCGGCCTGAAACAGGCCCAGCGCACCATGTGCCAAAGTCTCGACTTTTTCGGGCTTTGCGCGCATAGGCCGCCGCCATGACTGAAAGATTCGCATTCTCGATTAACGCCACCGATGGCGCGGCGCGTACTGGCGTGATTCACATGCAGCGCGGCGATATTCGCACGCCTGCTTTCATGCCCGTTGGTACCGCTGCGACGGTCAAGGGAATGCGCCCCGCCGAAGTGCGCGCAACGGGCGCGGATATTTTGCTGGGCAACACTTACCATCTGATGCTGCGTCCGACTGCTGAACGCATGGCGCGGCTGGGCGGTTTGCACAAATTCATGGGCTGGGACCGCCCGATCCTGACCGACAGTGGTGGCTATCAGGTCATGAGCCTGTCGGCGCTGACCAAACAAAGCGAAGAGGGTGTCACCTTCAAAAGCCATTTGGATGGCTCGCGCCACATGCTGTCGCCCGAACGCTCGATGGAAATTCAGCGGTTGCTGGGCACCGACATTGTGATGTGCTTTGACGAATGCCCGCCCAATGGCGTGGATGCCAAGCGCGCCGAGGCCAGCATGGATCGGTCGATGCGCTGGGCCAAGCGCAGTCGCGATGCCTTTGATGCGGGCGAAGATCATGCCGCCAAGGCCGCTTTGTTCGGCATTCAACAAGGCTCGCTGGACCAAAAATTGCGCCAGCGCAGCGCCGATGCGCTGATCGACATTGGCTTTGATGGCTATGCCATCGGCGGCCTAGCGGTGGGTGAGGGGCAGGAAGCCATGTTTGGCGTGCTCGATTATGCGCCCCAGCAATTGCCGCAAGACAAGCCGCGTTATTTGATGGGCGTCGGCAAGCCTGACGATTTGGTTGGCGCCGTGGCGCGCGGCGTGGATATGTTCGACTGTGTGCTGCCCACCCGTTCGGGCCGCAATGGCCAAGCCTTCACATGGAATGGCCCGATCAACATTCGCAACGCCAAATATAACGAAGATCAAGGCCCGCTGGATCCGGCTTGCGGATGCCCCGTTTGCCAAACATGGTCGCGCGCCTATTTGCATCATTTGGTGCGGGCGGGCGAAATGCTGGGCGCGATGCTGATGACTCAGCATAATCTGCATTTCTATCAGGATTTGATGCAAGCTATGCGGGACGCCATTGCCGATGGGCAATTTGCTGCGTTCCAGCGCGATTTTGATGCCCGTTATAAGGGTGGGAAATGACGCACGGCTATTGGCGGGGCTAAATTTCATGCGTGCGCCAGCCAAAAAATTTGGCCAGCAAGTCACCTGAAATTTCGTGCCATTCGGCGTGCGGAATATGGTGCGCCTTGCGCCAGCGGCTGTGTCTTTTGATGCCCCAATATAGGAGGTAACGGGCGCGCGGCTCAGTTGAGCTTTTCGAGCAGTTCCAGCATCGATGGCGGAATAAGTTCGTCAACAGCGCTGTCATAGGCTTTACGAAGTGCTGAATTCACGTCCAAAACCTTCCGTGCGGAAGGGGAACGTTCTGCGTCGCCTGGCGAAAGAGGCGGTGCCTTCGGCCTTGTTTCAGGCGGCATAGATATCAGATCCGCTATTCATGGTTATGTTGCTAACAATCGTTCAGACAAAGCGCAATGCCGCTCTACCTGCAAGGGGAAACCTTTTTTTAATTGCATCGTTCCCTTAATATGTAAATTTATGCATGTGTATGAATTAAATTTGTAACTTACTCTCGAAAAGTCGATGATTGTTGGGTCGGTTGATACGGGTTGGAGAATATTTATGTCGTTAGGTCAAGCTATTGCGCCGCATTTGCCTTATTTGCGTCGTTATGGCCGGGCGATTTCTGGTGGCCAAGATCAGGGCGACTTATTGGTTTCGAAGATGTTGGAACAGCTGGTTGCTGATCCCACACAAATCGCCGATCAGTCGGATATTCGCACGCAATTATATCGATTGTTGCACCGTCAGGTGACGCAATTGCACGAATCGATGATATCGGATTTCGCGAGTTCGACGCAGGCCGACACAGCAGAGGCCATTGCGGACGCGCGGCTACGTCAATTGCCGTCCTTGGCGCGCCAAGCGCTGTTGCTGGCTGCGCTTGAGGGCTTTTCTGAAACGGACATCGCCGCCATTATTGAATGCGATATTGCGGATGTCCAAATCTTGCTGAACGACGCCACGGCCGAAATCGACCGCCAAACCCGTGCTCGTATTTTGATTATCGAAGATGAGCCGATCATTGCGATGGATATCGAAATGATCGTGCGGGATTTGGGTCATGATGTGGTGGCTGTGGCAACGACCCATGCCGAAGCGGTCGATGAAGCCAAGCGACACCGTCCATCACTGGTGCTGGCCGACATTCAATTGGCGGACAATAGCAGCGGCATCGAAGCGGTGCAGGAAATTTTGACCGAATTGGACGTGCCGGTGATCTTCATTACCGCCTTCCCCGAACGCCTGCTGACGGGGGACCGCCCAGAACCGGCCTTTTTGCTGACCAAGCCTTATCAACCCGCCACCTTGCGGGCGACGATTGGGCAGGTGCTATTCTTTAATCCGGCAACCATTCCCGCTTGATCGCGGATGGAACGGGCCAAATGGCTCGGTAAATTTATCGATATGAACGGGCTGCTCCACGGCATGTGGGCAGCCCTTTTTCTTATGCCCCGCATCTTGTCATCCGGCGCATCGCACGCGATAGTTTTCGCATGACCGCGTCCACATATTCCGCCGCTCCCCTGCCATCCTCCAGCCATCGGGCCTCGCCAACCCAGGCATTGGCGTCATCCCCAGCCACGCCCGCTGCGCGCCAAAGCGCGGTGGACCGCATTTTTGTCCATGCGCCGTTTTTGCACCGGCTGGCCCAGCTTTATGCACCCGATGTCGAACGATTTTTACAACAAGGCACCGACGCCGCCTTGGCCGCGATAATGCCCTTGCAACCGGACGAAGACGTCATGCGCGGAATGCGGCGTTGGCGCGGCCAAATGGCCTTGTTGCTGGCGCTGGGCGATTTGTCGTGCGAACATGATGTCGGCACGACGACGCGCTTGCTGTCCATTTTCGCCGATCAAGCCTGTGACGCAGCTATAAAAGCCGCCTTTGCAGAACGGGTGCCGGATGCCGAACCTGCGGGCTTGGCGGTGATCGCGCTGGGCAAATTGGGCAGTTATGAACTGAATTATTCGTCCGATATCGACCCGATTCTTATTTTTGATCCCGAAACCATGCCGCGTCGTTCGCGCGACGACCCCAGCGAAGCCGCGGTGCGTATTGGCCGCCGGATGATGGAGATTTTGTCGGCGCGCACGGCGGACGGCCATGTGCTGCGCATGGACCTGCGCCTGCGCCCCAACCCCGAAGTCACGCCAATTGTGCTGACCGAAAATGCCGCGATATCCTATTATGAATCCCATGCTTTGCCGTGGGAACAAGCGGCATTTATTCGGTCCCGCGCTTCGGCGGGGGACAAGTTGGTTGGCGAGCGCTTTATGCAGGCCATCCAACCTTTTATCTGGCGGCGCAGCTTGGATTTTCGCCAGCTCAAAGAAATTGGCGCGATGAGCGACCGTATCCGCGACCATTATGCCCAAGGTCAGGCCTTTGGCGCGGGTTATGATTTGAAACGCGGGCGCGGCGGCATCAGGGAAATTGAATTTTTCACACAGGTTCATCAACTTATCTATGGCGGGCGCGACCTCAGCCTGCGTTTGCCCGCCACCGTCGATGCGCTGGGCGCTTTGGCGCAGGCTGGCCGCGCCGACCCGGCCATTGCGGCGCGCCTGTGCGATCATTATGCCGTGCTGCGCCGCATCGAACATCGCTTGCAAATGATCGATGACCAGCAAACCCATCTGCTGCCCCAACAAGCCGATGCGCTGGACGTGGTGGCGCGCCTCGATGGGCTGGACAGCGGGGCCGACCTGCTGGCCTTGCTTGACCCGATCGTGCAGGATGTTGGCCAGATTTATGATCAATTGATGGCCGAGCAAGGCAGCAGTGCCGGCATGCCGCGTGACAGCGAAGATCTGGCCCAGCGATTGACCGAAGCTGGGTTTGACCCGCCGGAATTTGCCGCCCGCATCATTGCGGATTGGCGCGCTGGCAAGGCACGGGCGCTGCGCAGCCCTGCGGCCATCGACGCGCTGGAAACCATGTTGCCCGCGGTGATCAAGGCGTTGGGGGCCAGCCCCGACCCCGACGCCACTCTGCGCCGCTTCGACAAATTGGTGGCGGGCCTGCCCAGCGCGATTAATTTCTTTCATCTGTTGGCCGCGCAGCCGGCCTTGGCGCGCATCGCAACGCGCATCCTATCGCTGGCCCCGACTTTGGCGGATGCCCTGTCCACGCGGGTGGAGTTGATCGAAGGATTGATTGACCAACGCGCCTTTGCCGCCCCCGCCAGCTATGACGAATTGCTGGCCGAATGGGGGCCGATGTTGAAACGCTTGGATTATGAGCGCTTGCTGGACCGTGTGCGCGACTGGGTGGGGGAACGGCGTTTTGCCTATGGCGCGCAATTGATCGCGGGCGCGACCGACCCGATGGACATTGCAGGCGGCTATGCCGCCTTGGCCGAGGCGGCTTTGCACGTGCTGGCCGACGCGACCATCGCCGAATTTGTCGCCGCCCATGGCCGTGTTCCAGACAGTGAATTGCTGGTTTTGGCGCTGGGCCGCTTTGGCGGACGCGCGCTGACTCATGCGTCGGATTTGGACGTCATCTATCTGTTTACGGGCGATCATTTGGCGGAATCTGATGGGCCGCGTCCTTTGGGCGCGACCACCTATTACAATCGCTTAGCCCAGCGGGTGACAGCGGCCATGTCCGTTCCCACGGCGGCGGGCAAATTATATGATGTCGACACACGTTTGCGGCCCCAAGGGGCGCAGGGGCCATTGGTCGTCAGCCTCGATAGCTTCGAGCGTTATCAACGCGAAGAGGCATGGACATGGGAACATATGGCCTTGCTGCGTGCCCGCGCGGTCTATGGCTCTGCTGCGGCCCGCGCGGCGGTGGAACAGATCATCCACGACTTGCTCAGCGCACCACGTGACCCCGAAAAATTGCGCCGCGACGCGGCGGATATGCGGGTGAAAATGGCGGGGCACAAACCCCCTAAGGGCGCGTTGGATATTAAGGGCGGCAAGGGCGGCTTGGTGGATTTGGAATTTGCCATGCATGTCCAGCAATTGACCACGCTCGAATGCCACACCCCCAATATTGCGGCGGCGCTGCGCTGTTTGAACAGCAAAAATCTGGCCCCCGATGATGTGGTGGCCGCCCATGGATTATTGGCCCGCATGTTGGTGATGCTGCGCCTGACCGCCGACGAAGGGGCGGAACCAACCCCTGCCGCCCGCCAAATGGTGGCCGCCGCGTGCGGGGAGCCGGGCTGGCCGCAATTGCTGCTGGCACATGACGACGCGCGGCAAGTCGTTTCGCGGTGGTGGTCAGCGGTTCGTTCGGCTAAGGGCTGATTAGCCAAAATCGGGCAGAAAAGCTGATCCCATCGCCATTCGACGACCCGATTCTCGAATTTCAGGAGTTGATATGACCGCGCTTGCCATTGGGAACCCAATTCCCGCCGTGACTGTGACCGACGCTGATGGCGCGGCATTGAACCTGTCCAGCCTGTCCGGCGCGCCAGCCATCATCTATTTCTATCCCAAGGCGGACACACCCGGCTGCACGACGGAGGCACAGGATTTCACCGCGCTGGCCGATGAATTCGCCAAATTGGGCGCGCAAGTCATCGCCATTTCGCGCGACCCCGTCACCAAGCTTTGCAAGTTTCGCGACAAATATGGACTGACCGTCCGTCTGGCCAGCGATGAAGACGGCAGCGTGTGCGAAGCCTTTGGAACATGGGTGGAAAAAAAGAATTACGGCAAAACCTATATGGGCATCGAGCGGTCGACATTTTTGTTCGACGCCGCCGGTAATTTGGTCCGCGAATGGCGCAAGGTCCGCGTCAAAGGCCATGCCGATGCGGTGTTAGAAGCGGCCCAGACGCTCTGAATCAAGTCTGACCCAATATGCAGAATAATATGACGGTCGCCGCGCCCATGATGGTGGACGGCAAGCTGCTGTCGACGGTGGGGGAGGCGGCTTTGGCGGTGCTATCCGCCGCCGACCCCGACGAAAAACGCCGCCGTGCGCGGGCCTTGGCGCGCGGCTGGCGGCGGGGCAGCTTGGCCCATGCATTTCCCTGCGCCATGCCCGATCAGCCCGCATGGCCAGACCAACCCATATTACAGCCCCCAGGCCGCATGAAACGGCGCAAATTGGGGTCTGAGCATGGGCGTATCGCCTTGATTCATGCGCTGGCACATATTGAATTTGTGGCGATTGACTTGGCCGCCGATTTAATTGGCCGATTTGGGTCGGAATTCCCGCGCCAATTTTGCGATGATTGGGTGGCCGTGCTGGCCGACGAAGCCATGCATTTCGCCATTTTGAACCGCCGCCTTCACAGCCTTGGCAGCCATTATGGCGCCTTGCCCGCCCATGCCGGATTGTGGGATTCGGCGGCCCACACCAGCGATGATGCCTTGGCGCGTCTGGCCATTGTGCCGATGGTGCTAGAGGCGCGAGGATTAGACGTTACACCCGCCACCATCGAACGGTTTGAGGCGGTGGGCGACAGCGTTACGGCGCGCCTGTTAACCCGAATCTATACCGATGAAATTCGGCATGTGAGCGCGGGCACAATCTGGTTCCAATGGATGTGCGATGAACGGCGAATCCCAGCCATAGAATCATGGCAAAACATCGTAAAACAACGATTTCGGGGCGAGTTGAAACCACCGTTCAACGACTCAGCGCGCCGCCGCGCCGGTTTAACGCAAGATTTCTACGCTCTTATTGCCTGATCGGCATTGCCCCCGCACAACCCAACTCGAGTTCGGGACCAGTCATTTTTGGGGTGGGGTCCTTTAATATCAACAACCGCTGTCCGTGACATCACTTCAGCCTAGCCGCCCAGTTACAGGGCGCCAGTAAAGAGATGAACAGATGGTAAGGACGCGGGGTCATCAGGTGGTAAACACTTTGGTCGCACAAAAGTTGCATTATGGGGCACTCATTCTGGCGGGTCTGATGTCATTGGCATCGGCCCCTATGGCCCACGCTTCCGCCGCTAGCGCAGCCGCCATCGTCGTTCCGGACGAACCGGATGACGAAAGCATCACCCACAATCTTCCGCCTGCGGCGAATGATCAGGGCGCGCTGGCTGCGTTTAACGCATGGAAGCATATGGACACCGGCCTCAGCGCCTCCATGGGGGTAGCGGTTCCATCGCTGCGTCCCATCGAACGCATGTCCTTGTCATCATCCTATGGTATGCGCGTTCACCCGATTACGGGCCGCGCCGCACGCCACAATGGCATCGACATTCCAGCGCCCCGTGGCACCGCCATTTATGCCACCGCTGATGGCATTGTTGGCCGTGCACAATGGTTGGGCGGCTATGGCAATTATGTGGATATCAACCACGGCAACAGCATTGAAACCCGCTATGGTCATATGACCCGCTATACGGTTTCGCCGGGCCAACGCGTCAAGCAAGGCGATATCATCGGTTATGTGGGCTCGACGGGCCGTTCGACCGGAAACCATTTGCATTATGAAGTCCGCATCGAAGGCGCTCCGGTGAATCCGATGCCATTTGTGCAGGCCGATCAAATGGCCATGGCTGCGCTTAGCGGGAAAAAGGTCGCTCGCGGCGGACCCGAAGATTAAGTTACCGATCCATCGATGATCGATTGAAAAAAGCGCAGCGATTTGATCGCGGCGCTTTTTTCATTTCCGGCTTTTCATTTCTGGCTTTTCATTTTTTGGGCCTTTTTATTTGGCCCCGATGACCTATCTTAGGGGCATGTCTGACACCGCTCTTGATCTGGAATCGCCCATCACCTTGTCGCCCGCCGCTGCTGCGCGTGTACGTTGGATTGCCCAGCGCAAGGGGGATACGGACGCTGCGCTGCGCTTGTCGGTTGATGGCGGCGGTTGTTCGGGCTTTTCCTATCGCTTCGGCTTGGCCGAAAGCATCGACGCCGATGATATTGTTACCGAAACAGATGGCGTGAAATTGGTGGTGGACAGCATCAGCATCGATTTGCTGCGCGGTTGCATCGTCGATTTCGTCGATAATTTGGGCGGTTCGGCGTTCAAAGTGGAAAACCCTATGGCCGCCAGCGGTTGTGGCTGTGGGTCCAGCTTTTCGGTCTAAACGCCCCATACTGGCTGATCGGTCGCGCTTCGCCTAGCGCGAAGCCAAACCGTGCGGCCTTGTCGCGGCACGCTGCATATCCTAATCAAGACCAACATAGCGTGGGCATCACCCGCGTCGCTTCTTCCTTATGTGTTGGAAATTTCCTGTGTCCCTGAAAATCGCGACCTTCAATATCAATGGCATCAAAGCGCGTATGCCCCGCCTGATCGAATGGCTGGAGGAAACGCAGCCCGATGTTGTCTGCTGTCAGGAATTAAAATCCAGCGATGAAACCATGCCCACCAAAGAGATTGAGGCAGCGGGCTATGGCTTTCTTTATCATGGGCAAAAGGGGTTCAACGGCGTGGCCATCCTGGCCAAAGGCACCCAGCCCGTTGAGGTTCAGCGTGGTCTGGCCGATGAACCAGAGGATGAGCAGAGCCGCTATTTGGAGGCCGATGTTTTTGGCCTGCGCGTGGCGTCCATCTATCTGCCCAATGGCAACCCGCAACCCGGCCCGAAATTTGACTATAAATTGCGCTGGATGAAGCGCCTGCGCGGCCGGGCACAGCAATTACTGGCCCAAGAAATCCCAACCATTTTGGCAGGCGATTATAATGTTATCCCCCATGCGGATGATATTTGGAGTCCGACCGCGATGCTGGACGACGCGCTGCGCCAACCCGAATCGCGCGACGCTTATTTCCGCTTGCTGGGCGACGGCTGGACCGATGCCATCCGCAGCCGCCATCCCGCTGGCGGCGTGTGGACATTTTGGGATTATCAAGCCGGTGGCTGGCAACGTGACCATGGTTTCCGCATCGACCATCTGCTGCTCAGCCCATCGGTGGCGGACCGTTTGATCGACGCTCAAGTGGATCGCGACTATCGCGGGCGGGAAAAGGCCAGCGATCACACGCCCGTGTGGGCCGAAATTTCCGCCTAACCATGGCTTGGGGGCGGAGGACGCCGCCCCTAGTTCCAGCCTTATTTCTGGCATCAAAAAGGGGCGGTTCCGACAGGGAAGCCGCCCCTTTTGATTTCATGCCATCATAGCCTCATGCCAAGGCTAAGCTGCGTCAGATCAGCGGTTTGTCATACATTTGATATACACGGTTGACCTTGGCCTCAATCGCGTCCGCCACGGCGTTCATGCCTTGGTTATCATCCAGCACCCAGCCAATATCCCCTTCCTGCGCGCCAAATTTGGTGATGCCGTCTTGGCGGATATATTCGATCATCATGAACGCCAAAGTGCTGGCCATACGGCTGTTTTGCAGTCTCTGCACCACACCCATCAACGGCACACGCAGCACCCGTGACTTGGGCTTGCGCAGCCACCACAGCAATTTGGCCCAATTGAACGGGAACAGCGATCCACCCATGTGGATCAGCTTTTCATTCATATTGGGCAGCACAATCATGAAAGCGACAGGTTCGCCGTCGACCTCTGCGATGCGGATCAAATCTTCAAACACCAGCGGTTCTAACTTTTTGCCGACATGGGCGATTTCATCATCGCTCAGGGGAACAAAGCCCCAATTGTCAGCCCATGCGTCGTTCAAAATATTCAAGATGATATGCGCTTCGGCGTCGAAATTGGCCTTCACTACGCGGCGGATGCGGATACGGCTGTTCTTTTCGCCTGCTGACACAATGCGCTGGACGATGGGTGGGAATCCGTCAGTGATGGGTACGCCATAGTTGAACATTTGTTTGACGGGGCGAAAGCCCGCACGTTCAATCCACCCCTGATATTCGCGGCGATTATGGCCCAGCATCACCGTTGGGCTGTTGTCAAAGCCTTGAATGAGCAAACCCGGCTCGTCCCAGATGGACAGCGACAACGGCCCCAATACGCGGGTCATACCTTGATCGCGCAGCCATTGCTCGGCGGCGTCGAACAGGGCGTTGGCGACCGCTTCATCCTCTGCTTCAAACAGGCCGAAATTGCCGGTGTCTGGCCCCATGCCCTGCGCCGCGGGCTGTTGCAGCGCCAGCGTATCGATATGCGCCGATATGCGCCCCACGGCCTTGCCGCCGCGCCGCGCCAGAAAATATTGCGCACGGCCATGGCCGAACCATGGGTTTTTTCCGGGGGTTAACAGGTCCAACGCTTCCCCGCGCAGGGGCGGCACCCAACAAGGATCGTCGCGGTTCAGGCGATAGACCAAATCAACAAATTCACATTTTTCGGATTGGGATTGCACCGGATGAATGGTGATGGGAACTATATTGGGCGCCGCCATAGCTGGTTTCCTGCACAAGATTGCTTATATCTGGCCACGAGCATTAGGGCAAAGTTGGCGCAGTGGCGACCCGCTTTCGGCCATTTTGCTGCCACGAATTTATGGTGAAAGCCGTTCATGAATATCACGGAACCTCTTGTCGAACGATCACCAGCATCGTCTGATGCTGCTCGGACAAAGATCGCCAAAAGCGCCATTGCCGATGATATGGCAATGATCCGCGCGGCGTCGGAATTGACGCGGGACTTGGTCACGCCCAATCCGCGCATCTATTGGACAGATTTTTTGGCCTCCACGGTCATTGGCTATGCGGCGGTTGCGGGCGCGATTTTAGCTCCTACCACTATATGGATGCTGGTGGCGGGCGTCGTGGCTGTGTTGGCGCTTTACCGCGCGGGCAGCTTCATTCACGAACTGACGCATATTCGCAAAAACGCGCTGCCCGGTTTCCGGCTGGCGTGGAACGCGCTGATCGGTGTGCCGATGTTGATCCCGTCTTTCTTGTATGAAGGCATCCACAGCCTGCATCACAACCGCACCAAATATGGCACGGTGGATGACCCCGAATATCTGCCACTGGCCCTGATGAAATGGTGGTCTGTGCCGCTGTTCACGGTAGCGGCGGCCTTGGCACCTTTTGCCTTTTTGCTGCGCTATGCAGTCATCACTCCGCTCAGCTTTCTGATCCCGCCGTTCCGCAAAATGGTGGTGGAGAAATATAGCGGCTTGATCATCAACCCCGAATTTCGCCGCAAAGCCCCCGAAGGCGAATTTCGCCGTCAATGGGCATGGCAAGAAGGCGGCGCATGGATTTGGGCGACGCTGATCATCGCGGCTGGCGTGTTCGGTTGGGTTCCGCTGCGCGCTTTGGTCATTTTTGGCGTCATTGCGTCGGCCAGTTTTGTGCTGAACCAAATCCGCACTTTGGTGGCCCATTTGTGGGAAAATGACGGGGCAGTGCTGACCGTGACTGGCCAGTTCCTCGACAGTGTCAACGTGCCGCCCCCCGGCTTGCTGCCGGAATTATGGGCACCGGTTGGCCTGCGCTACCATGCTTTGCACCATTTGCTGCCGGGTGTGCCCTATCATAATTTGGCCGAGGCGCATCGCCGTCTGAAGGCCGCCTTGCCCGCCGATTCCCAATATCATGCGGCCAATTATGGCGGGCTGCCCAAATTGGTGGTCCAGTTGGTGGCCGGATCGGCCAAGGGGGCAGCGGCCCGCTAAACCCGCCATGTTCGCGAACAAAAAGGGCCGCTCTGTTCCTTCAGAGCGGCCCTTTTATCATCTGCGGAAATATCCGGCTTATTCTTCGGTGCGGATCAAGATCATTTCGCCAATCAAGAAGAAGAGCAAAAATGGCCCCCATGCTGCTAGCAGGGGTGGATAGGCTCCCAAATCCCCCATCGCCAAGGCGAAATTATCCGCCACGAAATAGGCAAAGCCCAGCACCATCCCCAAAATAGCGCGGACATATAGCTTGCCGGATCGCGCCAGACCAAAGGCGGCCACCGCGCCCAATAAAGGCATCAATATGGATGACAAAGGACCCGAAATCTTGTGCCACAGCACAGCTTCTAAGGATGCGACGGGCCGGCCTGCTTGCTTTAATTCGGTGATCGCGCTGCGCAATTCCATAAAGGGTAGGGCGTCTGGGTCGACATTTGACAAGGTGAATTGATCGGGTGCCACGCCTTTGCCCGCCACAATATCGCCCAATTCCGTCATCGTGCCAGCCTTGCGGTCGAAACGCTGGGCATTTTGCAATTGCCAACCGTCCGCCACTGACACGGCGCGATCTGCTGACACCATATAGGCCAGGACGCCGTCTTCGCGCTCGAACACTTGTACGCCGGTCAGCACCACTTGTTGCCCCGATTTGGACACGGTGTCGGCCTTGATCAAATCATCGCCAGCCCGCACCCAGACGTTGTTTCTGATGCCTGTATCGGGCGGTAATTTGGCAAATTGGGCCTTGGTCCACGCCGACAAGGTGGCATTGCTGCGCACGACAATGCGCTCGTTAAACGCAAAGCTGATGCCCGCGACCAACAGAGCGGACAGGAAAAGCGGGGCGAGCACTTGGTGCGCGGACATGCCCGCACCCTTCATAGCGACCACTTCGCTATTTTGGTTCAGCGTCGCCAGCGTCAAAATGGTCCCGAGAAGCACCGAAAATGGTAGAAAGGTCTCGATCAACTGCGGAATCCGCAGCCCGACATAGCGCCAGACATCATTGTCCGTATTGCCCGCCACGGCCAAAATTTTCCCGCTGGTGCCCAGCAAGTCCAGTGTTTGTAAAATCAGCACCAAGGCGAACAAGATCGCAAAGCTGCGCGTCAGGAACAAACGCCCGACATACAGCGCCATGGTGCGGGACGGAAAAAATTTCATGCTTGGCATTATGACTGCGGCCCCCGTTGGAACAGGGTCAAAAGACGGCGGATTTGCCCACCCGCTTTACTGGCCAGACGTTCCAAGACACCAATGGGTTGCCCGCCAGGCACATGCGCGACTTGATAATACATCCATATCCCCAGCGCGGCGAAGAGGAAAAACGGAACCCACAGCGCCAAAATCGGGTCGACCGATCCGCGTGCGCCCAGATCCTCGGCATATTGGTTGATTTTATGCTGTGTGACCAACAGCACGATGGAAATGAAAATGCCCAGCGATGACGTGGATCGTTTGGGCGGAATGGCCAGCGCAATGGCGATGAACGGAATAATGAACATCGACGCGACTTCGACGATCCGGAAATGGAAATTGGACCGTGTTTCCAGCCTTGTTTCGGGGGCTTCCGCTTGGTTTTTGCCCGCCACATATAATTCTGGAATGGTCATTTCACGGTCGGCCCCGCCGCGCGTGCGAAACGCCTCAATCTTGGGCAGCGGAATGGGCAGGTCGTGATTGTCAAAGCTCAGGACGCGGGGCACGCTAAATTTCGGCGATTCATGCACCAAAACGCCATTTTTCAACCGCAAGATGATGGTGTCCGGATCGTCCGTCGCCATAAATTGACCGCCCGCCGCCGTGGCGGACACAGTTTGGCCATCTTTGTTGACCGCGCGCACAAAAATGCCCTGCAAACGGCGGCCGTCGTCAAAGCTTTCTTCGACCCGCAAGGTCATGCGGTCGCCCATTTTGGTGAATTCGCCAACCTTGATCGACGCACCCAGCGCACCGGACCGCAGTTCAAATTGCAACCCTTCATAGGCATAGCGTGCGACCGGCTGAATAAAGCCGACAATCGCCAGATTCAGCGCCGCCAAGGCAATGGCAAAGGCGAAAGGCATCCGCATCAAGCGGCCAAAGCTCATCCCCACGCCTTTTAAAACGTCTAATTCGCTGCTGGTCGCCAATTTGCGAAAAGCCAGCAAAATGCCCAGCATCAAGCCAATGGGAATGGCGAGCGACAAATATTCGGGAATCAAATTGGCGAGCATCCGCCAAACCACGCTGACCGGACCGCCTTCGGTGGCGACAAAGTCAAACAGCCGCAGCATTTTTTCCAAAACGAGCAGCATCGCCGCCAAAGCGAGCGTGCCCAACATCGGGAAAAAGATAAGCCGCGCGATATAGCGGTCGATGGCTGGTATTTTAAACAATCTTTCGTCGTCCCATCACCATGATTTGGCCGCAAATGGTTCCGATATACCGATTCATGGGGATTGATCCCATTTCGGCCCCGATGCCGGAATGGCTATAGCCTCTGGAGGTATATTGGTCATGTTGAAAAATATGTTTTTCACAGGGATCGTTGCGGCAGGTGCCGTAATGGCCATGGCACAGCCGAATATCGCCCATGCCGCGAACGCTGTTGCTGCCTGTGAAAATAATGAATCTGCTATTTTGGTGGATGTCAGCGGTTTCAAAGCGCGCACTGGCACGGTGCGTGTGCAGCTCTATCGTGCGGACAATGATTATCTGGAAAAACGCAAATGGCTGGAACGGATTGACGTTCCTGTATCACGCGCCGGATCGACCAAGGTCTGCCTGCCGGTGAAAACGCCTGGAAATTATGTTGTGTCGGTGCGCCATGATTTGAACGGCAATGGCAAGTCGGATCGCAGCGATGGCGGCGGCCTGTCGGGCAATCCCGACATGAAACTGATGGATTTTATTTCCAAACGCAAACCGCGCCTCAATCAGGTCAGTTTTGCGGTGGGGTCGACCACCAAACATCTTCCTGTGACCCTGAATTATGTTCGCGGTCTTTCTTTTCAGCCGGTGAATTAATCCATGGCCTCTGTCGCCCTTTTGTCCAATCCACGGTCTACGGGCAATCGGTCCTTATTGCCGCAGGTGCGCGAGTATTGCGCCGCGCATCCGGACGTCTTTCACTATGAGGTGGAGGATGTGGGACAGATTGAAAAAGCCATTCGCACGATTGCGATGGTGAAACCGCGCGTGGTGGTGATCAATGGCGGCGACGGAACGGTTCAGGCTGCGTTGACCGAATTATATTGCGGCGACCATTTTGGTGGAAAAACGCCGCCGGTCGCCGTTTTGCCCAATGGAAAAACCAATTTAATCGCCCTGGATTTGGGCGCAGAAGGCGATCCCATTCATGCGCTGGAACGTGTGGTGGAATTGGTGAACAGCGGTGATTTGGAAAATCATGTCATCGAGCGCGAATTGATCGCGCTCGACCGCGATGGTGGCCGTCCGGTGCTGGGTATGTTTTTGGGCGGGGCCTATTTGGCGGACGTCATGCTTTATTGCCGCAACCGCATTTACCCGCTGGGACTGCCCAATGGTTTGTCGCATTTTCTGGCCGCACTTCTGGGCTTAATCTCGATCATTTTTGGCGTTGGTGGTGGCCGTTTGCCGCCCCAGCCAGAACCGCTGACGGTGTCGTTGATCCGCCAAGGGCAATTGCAGGGCAAATTTTCCCTGTTGATTGTCACCACGTTGGAAAAGCTGTTGCTGTCCATTCGCACCAGCGAAGTTTATGGCACCGACGGCCGCATGAAATTGCTGGCGGTTGATCGGAGCGCGGGGGCTTTGTTCCGGATGCTGGGTGCCACATGGCGCGGCACCTTGGGCAAGCATCATCTCGAAGGCGTGCATTTCCAACAAGGCGATGAAATCCGCATCGAGGGTGAACGATCCAGCGTGATCTTGGACGGCGAATTTTTCGAAGCACCGCATGGCAAACCCATTATCCTGACGTCGACGGCACCGGTGCCGTTCTTGCGTCTGGCGGCCTAAGCGGTGGCGGATAACGCCGACGCTGGTGGCTTGAGCAGCCCGCCACGCTTATTGCCACTGGTTCAGGCTGAATTGTCCCAGCCTGTGGATCCACGCGTTCGCGATATGGCAGGGGCGCTTGCGGCCCAATATCGGGGCAGTGCGCGGGCCGTTATGTTTTACGGCAGTTGCCTGCGCGAGTCGAACCTCGATGGTTTGATGCTCGATTTTTATCTGATCATGTCGGATTATGGCGACGCTTATGACAAGGGCTGGATGGCGCTGGCCAACCGGCTGATCCCGCCCAATGTTTTTCCATTTCAACATAATGGATTAATGGCCAAATATGCCGTTCTGAGCGAGGCTGATTTTCACCGCCTGAACGGCAGCGAAACCCGCAACGTGTCGGTATGGGCCCGTTTTGCGCAGCCTTCGCGGCTGGTATGGGCGGTGGATGCCACCGCGCGCACCAACGCCGAACATGCCGTAGCGCGCGCTGCTCCCAGCCTGCTGGCGGCGGCGGGACGCCAACAGGGCGAAGATATGCTGGATTGGTGGCGCCGCGCTTTTTCGCTAACCTATTCGGTCGAATTGCGGGCGGAACGCAAAAGTCGCGGCGCGTCCGTGGTGGACGCCGACCCTGAACGTTATCAGGCCTTTGGGGCGGCAGCAGCGGCGGAAATGCCTGCCGATGCCGTCTCTGGTGGTTGGTCGCGCCGCCGTCTGGAAGGCAAACTGCTCAGCATGTTAAGGCTCGCCAAGGCCAGCTTTACCTATGCGGGCGGTATCGAATATCTGGCATGGAAAATTAACCGCCACGCTGGAACGCAAATTGAATTGAAGCCATGGCAGCGTCGATGGCCCTTGCTGGCGGCGGTAACCTTGGTACCGAAATTGCTGCGTAGTGGGGCTGTGCGCTAATTTTTGCGCTTGGGCTCCCCGTGGTTCCGCCGGCTCCAGCTTGTGGGACCGCGCTTAGGCCGCAAAATGGGCAAGATGGCTGCGGACCGCCTGATCCAGTTCGGCCAGAGTAAAGGGTTTACGCAGCACATGGTCGCGGTCCACGGTTTCAAATCCGCTGGCATCCCCCGCATAGCCTGTGACGAACAATATCCGCTGGTGGGGCCAGCGCTGCTGCACCCGATTGGCCAATTCCGCGCCGGTCATGCCGGGCATCAGCATGTCCGTGATGATCAGGTCAAATGGACCGTCTCTTTCGACCATAGCTTCGGCATCCATCGGGTCGGAACAGGGGACAACAAAATGCCCCAATTCCTGCAAAGACGCTAGGGTCGCGGCCAGCACGCGCGTATCATCTTCGACCAACAAGAGTTTAAATTGTGTGGGCGATGCCCGCACTTGGGTGGCGGATGCCTTTTGCGCGTCATCGTCCAAACCGTCTTCATTGGCCATATTTTGGGCCAGCGGCAAAATCATCGCAATGCTGGTGCCTTCGCCAACGCTGGATTCCACGCGCACTTCACCGCCGGTTTGCCGGCAAAAGGCGAACACTTGGCTCATCCCCAAACCCGTGCCTTGGCCGCTCGGCTTGGTGGTGAAAAATGGGTCGAAAATGCGTTGCAACACATCTTCGCTCATCCCGCAGCCATTATCGATAATTTGAATGGCCAAGGATGCCGCATTTTCTTGTTGATCCAGCACGGTGCGGATGGTTAGCACGCCTGACCCCTGCATGGCATCGCGCCCGTTCACGGCCATGTTTAACAGCGCATTTTCAAATTGATGTCGATCCAGCACGACATGGGCACCCATGGCTTGTAGGTCCAAGGTCAAGGCAATGCCTTCGCCAATGGTGCGCTCCATCAAGGGCGCAAAGGCGGCGATACAGCTATCGACGTCTGTATGCTGTGGACGCGCGGGTTCGGCGCGGGCAAAGGCCAATAAGCGGCGGGTCAAGTCGGCGGCACGGTTCACGCCGTCCATCGCATTGTCCAATTGGCGTTCGGCCTTGGCGGGGTCTTTGGTTAACCAGCGCTGCGCCAATTCCAGACCGCCGATCACCACCGCCAGCATATTGTTGAAATCATGCGCAATGCCGCCGGTTAATTGGCCCACCGCCTCCATCTTTTGGGATTGGCGCAGCCGTTCTTCGGCGGTTTCGCGTTCCTGCATTTCCTTGCGCAGCGCGCTATTGGCTTCGGCCAGTTCCAAGGTACGGCTATAGACCGCCTCTTCCAATTCGCTGGCGCGTTCGCTTTCGGCCCATTGTTCCATTTTGGCGATGCGCCGTTCCCCATTGGCGCGGATTAACGAGAAAACGGCCGCAATCGCCACCACCGCAATGGCCGCACCAATGAGAGAAAACATCCACATGGCGCGGTTCAAGCTGGCGCGGTCCGCCTCTGTGTGGGTGCTGCGTGTGCGCAGTTCGCGTCGTTCCGCCACAATGATCTGGTTGATCAGGCGGTCGATCCGCAGCAAGCTGTCGTCCAAACCAGCGGCATGATATTTGGAAATGGCCGCCAAAGTCTGGTTGTAATTGGCGCTCAAGGCGACATCGAACAGGAATTTTTCCCGTTTATCCAGTTCGCGGCGCAATTCCTCTACGCGGGTCAATTGCTGCGGGTTGTCCCGCAAATCCCGCTGAATTTCATTCAAATAGGCGCGGCCTCGCCGCCATTGCTGGTCGAAAATCAAGCCGTCTTCATTTTCCAGACCCACCGCAAAGCGGCCCAATGCGGCTTCGGCGCGGGATATAGAGGCATCCAGAGCGCGAATTTCGGTGATGACTTCCAGACTTTTTGCCTGAGACGCCAAACTTTCTTGATAATTGCTGTTGGCGCGCACCAGCAACATCACCAGAGCCACGACAATGCCGACCAAAATGGCGGCAAGGCCAACGGTTAACCAAAAACGGTTTTTTTCCCGCCGGTTTTCCTGTTCCAAATATTGTTCATGGATGAACATCGCCCGCAACCTAGGTTAAAATAGATCGAAGGGAAAGCCGTGCTGCACCAATGTCAAAAAGGGGCCGATGGACAGCCCCTTTTTCAATATATCGATTATCCCGTGTATTGGGGCGCGCCGTACCGCCATTTGGGTCCGTGATGGCATCAAGCAATAATGCCGACACGCTTTCCTGCGCGGGTAAAGCGCGCCAAAATTTCACCAACCTGATCGCTGCTATGTTCGGCGCACAGCGAACAGCGCAGCAAGGTCATACCGGCAGGGGTTGCGGGCGGGCGGGCCAAATTCACATAAAGCCCTTCTTCCAACAAAGCTTCCCACATCATCGCGCCGCGTTCCAAGTCTGGCATGATCACCGCGATGATTGCGGAATGGGCTTCTTTGGTGCCCAGTTCAAAACCAGCGTCGGTCAAACCCTTATGCAGCGTCTTGCTATTTTCCCACAAATGCGCGCGCTTGTTGCTGCCATGCATTAATTTGCGGATGCTGGTCGCGGCGGTGGCGACCACGCTGGGCGGCAATGATGCGGTGAAGACATAAGGACGGCATACCAGCCGCATGATTTCAAATTTGGGGTGGTTGGACACGCAGAAACCGCCAACCGTGCCTACGCTCTTGCTAAACGTGCCAATGACGAAATCCACATCATCCAGCACGCCTTGGGCTTCGGCCACGCCGCGCCCATGTTCGCCAATGAAGCCCATGCTATGCGCTTCGTCGACCAGCACCATCGCGCCATATTGCTTGGCAAGCTTGACCATCTTGTCCAACGGCGCAATGTCGCCCAGCATCGAATAGACGCCTTCTAGTACCACCAGCTTGCCCGCATCGGCGGGCAGGCGCTTCAGCCGCTTTTCCAAGGCTTCGATGTCATTGTGGCGAAAGGCGACAATTTCGGCGTCGCCCATTTTGCAGCCATCATAGATGCTGGCATGGCTGTCGATATCCAATATGACATAGTCACCCTTGCCAGCAATGGTCGAAATGATGCCCAGATTGGCTTGATATCCGGTCGAAAACACCATGGCATGATCCATGGCGTAAAATTCTTTCAAGGCCTCTTCGACTTCTTTATGGCCCTGATAGGTGCCGTTCAGCACGCGGCTGCCAGTGGTGCCAGCGCCAAAATCGCGCAGCGCATCTTGGCCCGCTTTGATAACGTCTTCGTCAAACGTCATCCCCATATAATTATAGGTGCCAAGCAAGATCGTCTCGCGCCCATTACAAATGGCGGTGGTGGGCGACAGAACTTTTTCCATCACCAAGCTGAACGGGTCCGTCACGCCGGTATCCAGCAAAGCGCGGCGTTGTTCGATCAAGGGGTCGAATTTGGAAAAAAGGTCAGTCATATTTAGCCTTCTTATGCTGTCCAGCGGGCAGCATGGAATATCTTATGGGAAAAAAGCAAGCCATGCGCGGTGCGGGGTGGACCAGGGTCGGTGGTTCAACCGAATTTGATCCATAGGCCCCGATGCAGGGACACCAAGCGGCGTCCTGCGATCGGCGCGGTGTCAGGCCTGCAATTTTTCGACCGCTGCCACCAATTGGCCCACGGTTTCAATTTCCGCCTGCATGTTCATCGTGATGATGATGTCGAAACTATCTTCGACTTCGGCGACGAAATCCATCACGGTCAGGCTGTCCCATTCCAGATCGCCAGCAAAGCTTGTGTTGTCGCCCAGCTCGACGCCCTTTTTGTTAAAGGGTTCGATCAGGTCGTAAATTTTCTGGTTGAGTGGGGTGCTCATATCATCGGGTCCCGTCTTGGAAATTTGGTGCGGAAATGACGTGTGATCGGCGGCTTGGCAAGTGATTGAGGCGATAAGAGGGCAGTATCTTGTTCATATCCGCATAAGATGTCACCTTTGCATCACAAAAGGGGCGCGCAGCCTGTCACCCATGGGGCGAACCCCATGGCGCTGGCACGAAGATGGTCACGCCAACAGGCGGTCTATGCGATGAACAGCTATGCCCAATGGGGCGGGAGGGGCCGATGACCATAGAGACTTTAAGCGCAGTTGCCGCAGCCGCCGAATCTACTGAGCATATTGCCCAAAAACCCGCTATATCCTTTCCCCCCAATGCGGTGCATTTGGTGCGAACCAATCAACAATTGACCATGCAATTGTCCCAAATGGCCGATCAAAAGGCATCCATTTTGATGGGCGCGACCTTTGTGGTGTTCACCTTGGCCATTGGCCAAGCCCGCAGCAGCGCGGGTCTCTTGTCGATGCCATTGGCGGTGCTGGCGACCTTTTCTTTCTTATCGGCGTTGCTGGCCATTTCAGCGGTTTTGCCCCGCATCGGTACGGGTCCGGTCAGCGGCCCGTCCGCCAATATCCTGTTTTTCGGCCAATTCGCCCATATGAGCGAGGGGGATTATATTGACGCCGTGAAACAACGTCTGCGCAGCGAGGAGGATTTTTACGAAACCATGCTGCGCGATACCTATCAAAATGGCGTGGTGCTGGCGCGGCGCAAATACCGCTATTTGGCTTATGCCTATCGTTTATTTGTGGTGGGGTTGACGCTGACCTTCCTGCTCTTTGCTTGGGAAATGGGCGTACATTGGTTCGCCGGCCCCTGAGGCGGCACCAGAAGCTGAGCGTACACATGCCGCCATGGCTTGGATCGGCGCGATAGCATGGCGACGGGGGTGGTAGGCGGATCATGTGGGGACATGGGGCGCGTGGCTTTGGGGCACCAGCGGTGCAAAGATCGACACTTCATGCCATGACCATGGCTGTACAATGGTTGATGCTCTGCGTGTAAAGCCCTATCGCCAAGCATCTATGACCGCTTCTCAAACTTCCTTCACACCGACATCCGCAGTGACGACCCCTGCAACGACCAATTTTGGCCGCGAATTTCGATCGATGTTCCATTTGGCCCTGCCTTTGGCCGCGGCCAATTTGCTGCAAATGATGGTGCACGCCATCGACGTGATTTTCGTAGCGCGCTTGGGCGATGCGGCCTTGGCGGCGGCGTCTTTGTCGGTCGCGATATTTGGCCTGTTGGTATGGAGTGGCAGCGGCTTGGTGGGGGCCGCCGCGCCGTTAATGGCTGCGGAACTGGGCAAGCGCAGCCATGCGGTACGCGAAGTGCGGCGCACCATGCGTATGGCTTTGTGGCTGTCATTTCTTCTGTCTTGTTTGTTCATGGCCATTTGCTGGATGGGCAAGGATGTCATGTTGGCAACGGGCCAGCCCCCCGCCACCGCAGAACGTGCGGGTTCGTTCCTGCGCATCTTGATGTGGGCGACATTTCCGATGATCGCATCGGCGGTGCTAAGGGTGTTCGTCGCGACATTGGGCCGTCCGACCATTGCCACGATGATCACCTTTTTGGCGTTGTTCGTGAATGCGTTGGGGAATTGGACTTTGGTGTTCGGCAATTTGGGAATGCCGGAACTGGGACTCTATGGCTCGGCCGTGTCCAGCGTGATCACCAGCTTTGTGATGATGTTCGCCTATATCATCGTCATTCAAACCGACCGCCGCTTCCGCCGTTTCCACATTTTCGGGAATTTCTGGCGCGCGGAATGGCAGCGTTTTCGCGATATGATCCGCATCGGCCTGCCCATCGCGCTGACCATTTTGGCCGAAGCAGGGCTGTTCACGGGCGCGGCCTTTTTGATGGGGCGCATTGGCGAAAGCGAATTGGCAGGACATACGATTGCGCTGCAAGTCGCGTCGCTGGCCTTTCAAATCCCATTTGGTGTGGCGCAAGCGGCCACGATTCGGGTGGGACTGGCTTATGGCGCCAAGGATCATTTGGGGATTGCCTTGGCGGCCCGCTCGGCCTTTTTGCTGGGCGTGGGCTTCATGGTGCTGACCTGTTCGATCATGTGGTTTGCACCCAAATTGGTGTTGTCCATCTATGTGGATGTTGACGCACCGCAAAATGCCGCGCTGGTTGGCTTTGCCTTGCAATTCCTTGTGATCGCGGCGGCCTTTCAACTCGCCGATGGCGCGCAAGCAGTCGCCGCAGGGGCCTTGCGCGGCCTGCAAGATACGCGCACGCCCATGTTCATCGCGATGTTTGGATATTGGGCCGCGGGCTATGGTACGTCCATCTATCTGGGTTTCTGGACCGACTATGCCGGTGTCGGTGTGTGGATTGGTTTGGCGGTCGGCTTGTTGGTCGCGGCCATTTTGCTGATGGCGCGTTGGCATTTTCGTGCCGCTTTTGGGTTGTTACCAAAGGCTTGACGCTTGGCTTTCAGCGCGGCTGATGGGCGGCGTCAAAAATATGCAAATTTTTTTCGCTATCATCCTTGAAGCGATCAAAAGCGCCGCCCATATCCCCGTCTGTTAGCACTCCTTTGCAGTGAGTGCTAAATGTCATTTTATTGTTTCTGGAGGGACATCCATGAAATTTCGTCCGTTGCACGACCGCGTGCTGGTTCGCCGTATCGAAGCCAATGAAAAGACCGCTGGCGGCATCATTATTCCTGATTCGGCAAAAGAAAAGCCCAGCGAAGGCGAAATAGTCGCTGTTGGCGAAGGCGCCCGTGACGAAGACGGCGACCGCATTCCCCTCGACGTGAAGGCTGGCGACCGCATTTTGTTCGGCAAATGGTCGGGTACCGAAGTGAAGGTCGATGGTGAAGATCTGCTCATCATGAAGGAATCGGACATTCTGGGCATCATCGCCTAAGTCATTCCTTTTCCGTTATTTCTGATATTTTTGAAGGAACATCCCAATGGCTGCTAAGGACGTAAAATTCGGCCGTGACGCCCGCGAACGCATTTTGAAGGGCGTTGATACGCTTGCAGACGCTGTAAAGGTTACGCTGGGCCCCAAAGGCCGTAACGTTGTCATCGACAAAAGCTTTGGCGCACCGCGCATCACCAAGGACGGTGTTTCGGTTGCCAAGGAAATCGAACTGAAGGACAAGTTCGAAAATATGGGCGCACAGATGCTGCGCGAAGTGGCTTCGAAGGCGAACGACAAGGCTGGCGACGGCACCACCACCGCAACCGTATTGGCACAAGCCATCGTTCGCGAAGGCATGAAGTCGGTTGCTGCTGGCATGAACCCCATGGACCTGAAGCGCGGTATCGACCTTGCTGTTGGCAAGGTTGTTGAAGATCTGAAAGGTCGTTCGACCCCAGTTTCCGGCTCGGCCGAAATCGCTCAAGTTGGCATTATCTCGGCCAATGGCGACAAGGAAGTCGGCGAAAAGATCGCCGAAGCCATGGAAAAGGTTGGCAAAGAAGGTGTGATCACCGTCGAAGAAGCCAAGGGTCTGGAATTTGAACTCGACGTTGTTGAGGGCATGCAGTTCGACCGTGGCTATTTGTCGCCTTACTTCATCACCAACCCAGAAAAAATGACGGTTGAACTGGCCGATCCTTATATTCTGATCCACGAAAAGAAGCTGTCGAACCTGCAGTCGATGCTGCCGATCCTCGAAGCTGTGGTTCAGTCGGGTCGTCCGCTGCTGATCATCGCAGAAGACATCGAAGGCGAAGCGCTCGCAACCTTGGTTGTGAACCGTCTGCGCGGCGGCCTGAAGGTTGCTGCTGTGAAGGCCCCTGGTTTCGGCGACCGCCGCAAGGCGATGCTGCAGGATATCGCTATCCTGACGCAGGGCGAAATGATCAGCGAAGATCTGGGCATCAAGCTGGAAACCGTAACCCTGAACATGCTCGGCCAAGCCAAGCGCGTCACCATCGACAAGGATAACACCGTTATCGTCGACGGCGCCGGTGCTGCTGACGCCATCAAGGGCCGCGTGGAACAGATCCGCTCGCAGATCGACACCACCACCAGCGATTATGACCGTGAAAAGCTGCAAGAACGTCTTGCCAAGCTGGCTGGCGGCGTAGCCGTGATCAAGGTTGGCGGCGCGACCGAAGTTGAAGTGAAAGAACGCAAGGACCGCGTTGACGACGCTCTGCACGCAACCCGCGCAGCCGTCGAAGAAGGCATCGTCCCTGGCGGCGGCACGGCTCTTCTGTACGCAACCAAGGCTCTGGAAGGCCTGAAGGGCGCCAACGACGACCAAACGCGCGGTATCGATATCGTTCGTAAGGCTATCGAAACCCCGCTGCGTCAAATCGCTGCTAACGCTGGCTTTGACGGCGCTGTGGTTGCTGGTAACTTGCTGCGTGAAGGCAATGTCGATCAAGGCTTTAATGCTTCGACCGACACCTATGAAAACCTCAAGGCTGCTGGCGTGATCGACCCGACCAAGGTTGTTCGCACCGCTCTGGAAAATGCTGCATCGGTATCGGGTCTGCTGATTACCACCGAAGCGGCCATTTCGGAACTGCCAGAAGACAAGCCTGCTATGCCTCCAATGGGCGGCGGCATGGGCGGCATGGGCGGCATGGACTTCTAAGTCCACCACCCAGCTCTTGTTGGAATTTGGGGGTCAGGGCATTGCTCCGGCCCCCTTTTTTCATGCGCGGTTCAGGGGCGCTTTGGGATGAAGGCGGCCCCAGATCATCCCCGCGTCTGGCCTGATCATGATGCGGGACGTGCAATGCGCCCGCATATAAGGGCAATTTGCGGATTGTCAGCGATGGCCGGTGTTTCTAGCGTGGGGGTGTGATTTTGTTTCATTTTGCCTTTTTCGCCGCGGCAATGGTCGCCCCTGGTTTTCATGCCCCAGCGCTGGGCGATGATTTTGGCTCTGCGGCTGGCTCGCCGGTCGGCGGCGCTTTGGCCGCTACGCCCGCATCGGCCCCGCTGCCTGCATCTGTCGCCGCATCCACCGCTGCGCCGCCACCGGTCCAGCAATGCGGTTATGAGGTGGTGGCCGAATATCCCCATGACAGCAGCGCCTTCACCCAAGGCCTATTCTGGCATGACGGCCATTTATATGAAGGCACGGGGCAATATGGCCAGTCGCGCCTGTCGCGCGTGCAATTGTCCAGCGGCAAGGCCCTGAAAACCCAGCCCCTCTCAGACGATCATTTCGGCGAAGGGATTACGCGCTGGGGCGATCAGATCATCGGTGTCACATGGCGCAGCGGTGTTGGCTATCGCTGGCGACTCAAGGATCTCAAGCCGCTGGGCCAGTTCCGCTATGAAGGCGAGGGGTGGGGCATCACCATGGTCGGCCCTGAAATGGCGCTGAGCGATGGCACATCGACGCTGCGTTTCTTTGACCCCGCGACCATGGCGGAACAGCGCCGTGTTACCGTGAAGCTGGGCGGTCGCCCCATTGCGATGATCAATGAATTGGAAACCATCCAGGGCAAAATATGGGCCAATGTGTGGATGAGCGACGCGATCATCCGCCTAAACCCCGCCGATGGTGCGATTGACCAAGTGGTGAATTTTTCAGGGCTACGTGAAAAATCGGGCGCGGTGGGCCATGACATGGTGCTGAACGGCATTGCGTGGGACGATCAGGGGCAGCGTTTATTTGTGACCGGCAAAAATTGGTCGAAATTATATCATGTTCGGGTGACGAACTGCCGCTGAGTCTGCGCCCGTCCCGTTGGCGCTGTTGACAAGATAAAGGGCCGCCTTCCCATCGGAATGCGGCCCTTCGTCAAGCCATGGGCTTTTCACCCATCGCCGCCATCGGGATTAGTCGTTGGCTTTGGCTTTTTCAGTTTCAGTTTTGATTTTGTCACCAGCCTTGTTCACGGCGTCGCCAGCGGCGTTGACTGTGCCTTCAATGGCATTGCCAGCATCGCGAGCCGCATTTGCGGTTGCGTCAGCGGCTTTGTTTGCGCCAGCTTCGATCTTGTCGCCGGCCACAGCGGCGTCACGCGCAATGGCGTCACCAGCGGTTGCGGCATCTTCAGCAATAGCATCGCCCGCATTTTCCGTGGCTTGTTGGCTTTTTTCCGAACAAGCGGCCATGCCCAAGGTGGCAACGGCCAAGGATGCGATCAGCAATTTACGCATAGAATTTTCCCTTTTCCTGTTGCCGCATCCGATCAGCGGCAAGTGGGGTGAGAACTTTTGAGCGCCAAATTCGTTGCATGATGATTGGTAAGATTGTCCTGCTTTGATAGGCGGGTCAGCGCGTTTGCGCAGATTTTCGGCCCATAAGGCTGCCCACCACATGCAGGCTGGGCGCAAAAAAGGGCCGCTGCTTTCGCAGGCGGCCCTCTATGTATCAGCCAATGGCTGAACGCGGCTTATTTCTTAGCAGCGTCAACAGCAGCCTTTGCAGCGTCGGCAGCTTCTTGAGCAGCACCGGCAGCTTCAGCAGCCTTGTCGGTTGCAACAGCAGCGCCAGCAGCCGCCGCGTCCGTCGCAGCAGCAGCAGCGTCGGTTGCAGCAACAGCAGCGGTGTCAGCAGCCGAAGCAGCAGCGTCCAGCGCGCTGTCAGCAGCACCTTCAACCGATTCCGTCGAGGTGTCGACAGTGGCGGTTTCTTCTGCTGGCTTCGAGCAAGCAGCAAGGCCGAGCGAAGCGGCAAGGACGAGCGACAGCGTGATCGACTTCTTCATATGGGTATACCCCTCTTGATGTAACCGATCGGACAAAATTCCGGCTGAACAATTCAGGCCGTGAACCCGCCAATCAGCCTTTATATTTACTGGCGCAGATTTTGTCCTGCAATGGTGATCTGATGGCTCGCCGCTCCGTTCGTCGCAATATTCCCATTGTCGGCGGCAAAGAGGCCCGTTTATCAGCATCGGTTCATCGCGAAGCAAGATGGGCGGGGACGCCCCATGCAGCCAGTGATTGACCTCATATAAAGAATTCTTTATGTGCGCCTTCATGGCCGAGCTGATCGACATTTTCCGCGCCCTTGCTGACCCCACGCGTTTGCGTGTGGTGTCGTTGCTGCGTGAAATGGAATTGGCGATTGGCGAATTGGCGGTGGTGCTGGATCAAAGCCAACCGCGCGTGTCACGTCATGTTCGCATTTTGGCCGAAGCGGGCGTCATTGAACGCCACCGCGAGGGAAGCTGGGTGTTTCTGCGTGTGCCGCGCACGGGTCCGGTGGCGGCCTTGGTGTCGACCATTCACCAATGGCCCTATATGGCACAGGAGGCCGCGCAAATTGCGCAGGACGCCGCCCGATTAACCGCTGTTCGCGCCGACCGCGAAGTGGCGGCGGAACGCTATTTTGCTGAACATGCCGAGGAATGGGACGCCATAAGGTCGCGCTATGTTGCAGAAAGCGACGTAGAAGCCGCGATCTTGGCCATGATGCAGGGCCGCGCCATTGGCCATTTGCTGGACATTGGCACCGGCACGGGACGCATGGCGGAAATTTTGGGGCAGGCCGCCGACCATATTACCGCGCTGGACCGCAGCCCAGAAATGCTGCGCATCGCGCGCACGAAATTGACCGCCCAAAATCTGCCCATTGATTTGGTGCAGGGGGATTTTCTGTCGCTGCCCTTGGCGGACGGCGTGGTGGATATGGTGGTCATGCATCAGGTGCTGCATTTCGCCCATGAACCAGAACGGGTGATCGCAGAAACGGCGCGGGTGTTGCGGGCGGGTGGCCATGTGCTGATCGTCGATTTCGCGCCGCATGATGACGAAGAATTGCGCAGCGTGGCGGCCCATGCGCGCTTGGGCTTTTCCGATACACAAATGAATCAATGGTTCGAAGCTGCGGGGTTGCAGCTTGAAAAGATTGAAACGCTGGATGGGGGCACGCTCAGCGTCAAGCTGTGGCTGGGCCAGCGCTGCGTTGATGAGGGATGATAAAAATGAGCAAAATTTTGGACAGCGCCGCCGAAGCGCGCTTGGCGGCGGACAGCCCGTTGTTCGCCGGTTTGGCGGGGGATATAGGCGTCAGCTTTGAATTTTTTCCGCCCAAAACGGAAAAGATGGAAGCGGTGCTGTGGGAAACATTCCGCACGTTGGAGCCGTTGCAACCCAATTTTGTGTCGGTGACCTATGGCGCGGGCGGCACGACGCGCGAACGCACGCACAACACCGTCGCCCGCATTGCCGCCGAAAGCCAAGTCCCTGCTGCCGCGCATTTGACCTGCGTCGATGCGACCCGCGATGAAATTGACGCGGTGGCACAGGCTTATTGGGATGCTGGCGTGCGCCATATTGTCGCCCTGCGCGGTGATATGCCAGCCGGTGCGCCCTATCGCCCGCATCCCAATGGTTATGAAAATGCGCTTGATCTGGTGGCAGGCCTAAAGAAAATTGCGCCTTTCGATATTTCGGTCGCCGCCTATCCAGAAATGCACCCCGACAGCATCAATGTGCAGGCCGATATCGACAATTTGAAGCGCAAGATTGATGCGGGCGCGACCCGTGCGATCACGCAATTCTTCTTTTCGCCGGACACCTTTTTGCGCTTCCGCGACGCGGCCGCAGCGGCGGGGATAAGCGCCCCTATTTTGCCCGGTATCTTGCCCGTATCCAATGTGTCGCAAACACGCCGCATGGCCGATATGTGCGGCACGGATATTCCGGCATGGATGGTGCAATTGTTCGATGGTCTGGATGACCTGCCCGGCTCGCGCCAATTGGTCGCGGCGACCATCGCGGCGGAAATGTGCCGCAAGCTTTATGCGGGCGGCGTACGGGATTTCCATTTCTATACGTTGAACCGCGCCGAACTCAGCTATGCCATTTGCCACTTGCTGGGTCTGCGCCCACAATCGGCCACCCACACGGAGAAAGCCGCATGAGCAGCACTTCTGTTCTGTCCGCCCGCCAAGCCTTGCTTACCGCCGCCAAAGACCGCGTCTTGTTGACCGACGGCGGTTGGGGCACCCAGATCCAATTGCGCAAATTGGTCGAGGCTGATTATGGGGGCGATCTGGGCCTGAGCCACGATCAAAAGGGCAATAATGACATTCTTGCCCTGACGCGCCCCGATGTGGTGACCGCGATCAGCAATGATTATTTCGCGGCCGGTTCGGATATTATTTCCACCAATACTTTCAGCGCCAACATCATCAGCCAAGCCGATTATGGCGCGGAACATTTGGTCAAACAGATCAACCATGAAAGCGCCCGCCTTGGCCGCGAAGCCGCCGACCGTTTCACCGCCCAAGATGGCCGCCGCCGCTTTGTGGCGGGGGCGGTCGGGCCGACCAACAAAACCTTGTCGCTGTCGCCGGACGTCAACAATCCAGGCTATCGCGAAATTGATTTTGACCATTTGAAAAATGTCTATCTGGAACAAGTGATCGCGCTGGCCGAGGGCGGGGCGGATTTCATCTTGATCGAAACCATTTTTGACACGCTCAACGCCAAAGCGGGGATCAGCGCCACTTTGGAAGCCCAAGAACAATTGGGCCGCGATTTGCCGCTGATGATTTCGATGACGCTGACCGACCTGTCGGGCCGCAACCTGTCGGGCCATACGGTCGAGGCATTTTGGTGCGCGGTGCGCCACGCCAAACCGCTGACCATCGGGCTGAACTGTTCGTTCGGCGCGCAGCAATTGCGCCCGCATGTCAAGCTGCTCAGCGAAATCGCGGATACGTTGGTGATGGTCTATCCCAACGCTGGCTTGCCCAATGAATTGGGCGAATATGACGAATTGCCACCAACTACCGCTGCTTTTGTTCAGGAATGGGCCGCGGCTGGGCAGGTGAATATTTTGGGTGGTTGTTGCGGGTCGACGCCCGCTCACATTGCGGCGATGGCCAAGGCGGTGGACGGCCTAAAAGGTCGGCCCATCCCCGATGTTCCCGTGCGCACGCGCCTTGCAGGGCTTGAACCCTTCATCATGGCGGCCTGAGCCATGACGGCAGGGACAGGCTGGACCATGCGCGAAGCGGGGGTAGAGGATGCCGCCGCCCTCGCGCTGGTTGGCGCGGCAACATTTCTCGAAAGCTTTGCCGGTGTTATCGATGGCGACGCGATTGTGGGTCATTGCGCTCGTCATCATCAAAGCGATGCCTATCGTGCGTTGCTGGAAAATGGTGCCCGCGCATGGTTGATCGAAGCCACCACAGGCGGCGCGCCCTTGGGCTATGCGCTGGTCAGCCAACCCGATTTGGCGGCCGCGCAGGTCGGTGATCTGGAATTAAAGCGCATCTACAGCCTGTCGCGCTTTCATGGGCTGGGCATGGGCGCTCGGTTGATGGACGCCGCATTAGGGGCTGCGGCGGGTTATCAGCGCCTGTTGCTGGGCGTTTACCACGGCAATAGCCGCGCCCTCGCTTTTTATAAAAAACAAGGCTTCACCCAAATTGGATCCCGCCAGTTCCAAGTGGGTCCGCGCCTGTATGACGATTATATTCTCGCGCGCCCCGTGGCCGTCTGAACAATATTTGCGGAAAGACAAGATGACTGCTTTCAATTCCTCCAGCTTCGTGAATATCGGCGAACGCACCAACGTCACGGGGTCCGCCGCTTTCAAACGGCTGATCTTGGCGGGCGATTATACCGCCGCCGTCGAAGTGGCCCGCCAACAGGTGGAAAATGGCGCGCAAATTGTCGACATCAATATGGATGAAGGCTTGCTGGATTCCGAAGAAGCGATGACGACTTTCTTGAAATTGATCGCCGCTGAACCGGATATTGCGCGGGTTCCGATGATGATCGACAGTTCCAAATGGTCGGTCATCGAAGCGGGCCTGAAATGCGTTCCCGGCAAGCCCATCGTCAATAGCATCAGCATGAAGGAAGGCGAGGAAGCCTTTCTGGACCATGCCCGCAAATGCATGAACTATGGCGCTGCTGTGGTGGTGATGGCCTTTGACGAACAGGGCCAAGCCGACACCAAGGACCGCAAGGTCGAAATTTGCGAACGGGCTTATAAGCTGCTGGTTGGCATTGGCTTCCCGCCCGAAGACATCATCTTTGACCCCAACGTTTTCGCGGTTGCGACGGGCATTGAGGAACATGACAATTATGGCGTCGATTTCATCGAAGCCGTGCGCGAAATCCGCGCTCGCTGCCCGCATGTTCATTTCTCGGGCGGCTTGTCGAACCTGTCGTTCAGCTTTCGCGGCAATGAAACGGTGCGCCGTGCGATGCACAGCGTGTTCCTTTATTATGCCATTCCCGCTGGCCTCGACATGTCGATCGTCAATGCGGGGCAATTGGACATTTACGACCAAATCGACCCCGAATTGCGCACCGCTGTTGAGGATGTGATCCTGAACCGCAAGGTGGAGGGCGAAGAGCTGAGCCCCACCGAACGGCTGATCAACTTGGCCGAACGTTATAAGGGCAAGGATGCCGCCCAAGAAAAAGCCGCCGAAGAATGGCGGAGTTGGCCGGTTGCCAAGCGCCTGGAACATGCGCTGGTCAAGGGCATTGATGTCTATGTCGTGGCCGATACCGAAGAAATGCGCCTTGAAATGGCCCGCCCTATCGAAGTGATCGAAGGCCCGTTGATGGACGGCATGAATGTCGTCGGCGACCTGTTCGGCTCGGGCAAAATGTTCCTGCCCCAAGTGGTGAAATCGGCCCGCGTGATGAAAAAAGCCGTGGCCCATTTATTGCCCTTCATCGAAGAAGAAAAAGAACCGGGTGCCAAGGGCAAGGGCAAGATGGTGATCGCCACCGTCAAGGGCGATGTGCATGATATTGGCAAAAATATCGTCGGCGTGGTGATGCAGTGCAATGGTTTTGACGTGGTGGACTTGGGCGTGATGGTGCCATGGTCGACCATCCTCGAAGCGGCGATCAAGGAAGATGCCGACATTGTGGGCCTGTCGGGCCTGATTACGCCGTCGCTGGACGAAATGGTCACCGTGGCCGAAGAAATGCAGCGCGCCGGTATGAAGCTGCCGTTGATGATCGGCGGCGCAACGACCAGCAAAGTGCATACCGCGCTGCGCATTGACCCCGCCTATGACGGCCCCGTCATTCACACGCTGGACGCCAGCCGCGCCGTGGGCGTGGCGACCTCCTTGGTGTCCGACACAGGCCGCGAGGCTTATGTGGCGTCCTTCAAGGAAGAATATGACGAAATCCGCGTTGCCCGCGCCAATCGCGGCCAAAGCGAGCTAATTTCCATCGAAGCCGCTCGCGCCAATGGCTTTGTACTGGACGAAGCGCAAAAGCCCGCTGCCCCGCTGCAACCGGGCCAACATGTCTTCCCCGATTGGGATTTGGCCGATCTGGTCGAATGGTTCGACTGGACGCCTTTCTTCCGCTCATGGGAATTGGCTGGCAATTTTCCTGCGATTTTGACCGACGAAGTGGTCGGGGAAAGCGCGACCAGCCTCTATGCTGATGCGCGTGCCATGCTGGACCAAATCGTCAACGAAAAATGGCTGACCGCCAAGGGCGTCGCGGCGCTATGGCCCTGCCACCGCGACGGCGATGATGTGATATTGGACGGCGAAGGCAAGGCGGCGGGCGTGCGTTTGCCTTTCCTGCGCCAACAAATCGCCAAGCGCGAAGGCCGTGCCAATATGTGCCTGACCGATTTCATCAGCCCCAATGGCGACTGGATCGGCGGATTTTCGGTGGCGATTCATGGCATTGACGACCATCTGGCCCGTTTCAAGGCGAACCATGATGATTATAACGACATTTTGCTGAAAGCCTTGGCGGATCGTTTTGCCGAGGCAATGGCCGAACGTCTCCATGCCCATGTTCGCACGACCTTGTGGGGATATTCCGCCGAAGAACAATTGACGCCGCAGGCGATTATTCGCGAAGAATATCGCGGCATTCGTCCCGCGCCAGGCTATCCGGCTTGCCCCGAACATAGTTTGAAAAGCATTTTGTTCGACTTGGTGGACGCCGCCAATACATCCGGCGCGGTGCTGACCGAAAGCTTTGCCATGTTGCCAACCTCGGCTGTTTCGGGCTTTTATTTCGGCCATCCGGATGCCAGCTATTTTGGCGTGGCGCGGGTTGGGCCAGATCAACTGGCCGAATATGCGGTCCGCCGCGGCGTCGATTTGGAAACAGCCACCCGCTGGCTGCGCCCCAATCTCGACTGATTGGCTGATCCGCTGACGGGCTGACGGCCCAAAGGGCAGGGGGAGTGAGGATGAGGAACAGGCTATGGATGCTGTGCGGGCTATATTTGGCTGGTGCGTTCCTCTCCCCCGCCCCTGCCGCCGCGCAAGGCAAAAATAGCGCCGCCGCGCAAGGCAAAAATAGCGCTGCCGCGCAAGGCAAAAATAGCGCTGCCGCGCAGGGCAAAAATAATACCACCAAAGCCTTTGTCATCGTCGAAAGCGGCCAAGGCTTTGACCAATTGCAACAGGCGGTCGACGCCATTGGTGCGGCGCGCGGCACGATTCGCATCGCCAATGGCCTCTATCAACAATGCGCGGTGCAGGCGGCGGGCCGCATCAGCTATGTCGCCGCGCAGGCGGGCGGTGCGATTTTTGAACAGATCCTGTGCGACCATAAAGCCGGCTTGGTGCTGCGCGGTGAAGCTGCGCGGATTGATGGCGTGATTTTCCAAGGCTATCGCAGCCCTACGGATAATATATCAGGCCGGATCAGCGCCTTGTCATGGGACGGCGGCACGCTCAGCATCGTCAACAGCCTGTTTCGCAGCAGCGATGCCGCGTTATTGGGCCATCATGTTGCTGGGACCGACACCCAATTGACCATCAGCCAGTCCAGCTTTTCGCAATTGGGCGCGCTTGCCCCGATGCCGTCCTGCCCCACTGATCAGACCTGCGTTGCGGGCGTGGATATTGGTCCCATCGCCAAATTCCGGATGACCACCAGCCATTTTGCGGATGCCCCTGTGGCGGTGCGCGCGCTGCAAGTGGATATGGAAGATAATCTGTTCGAAGACCAAATGGACGAACAGGCCGTGCGGTCTGATGCGGATTTTCCAGCACAGGCCCATCCCGCGCCGCCGCTTTTCGCTATGCCTTTTGGCGGGGTGGGGCGCATTCAATACAATGAATTTCGCTTGCACCGCAGCATCGCCAGCGCTGCGGTATTGATCGCGGTGGCGCTGGATGAACGCCGCCACCCGACACGCGGCTTGGTGGTCAAAGACAATCAGGCTGCTTTTGCGGCGGGTACGGCCGGTCAGGCCATTTTCCTGGTGGACGGCAGCGGGGACGGCGTGATGGTGGGGGATAATCATTTGGGCGCTGGCCTTACCACCTATCAACGGCAAGTCGCACAGCGCCCATAAATTCTGGCCGAAAGGCGGGCGAGCCTAGGCCTCGCCCCGTGTCTCGATCAATGAAGCGGCCAGCGCCTCGGTGGGCGATTTCCCACCCCACAGCACAAATTGGAACACGGGATAAAAGCGTTCGCATTCATCAATGGCGCTTTCGATCATCGTTTCCGCCAGTTCCAACGACAATCCGCTATCCGCGCCCAGCAACATGCCGTGGCGAAACAATATGGTGCCGCTGGATGACCAAAGTTCAAAATGGCCCAGCCACAATTGTTCGTTGATCATGGCCAAGGCTTCATAGGCCGCAGCGCGTTTGTCATCGACCACCCGTATATCGGGAAAGGCCAATAATTGAATCACCCCGTCTTCTGGTCGCCAGACAGCCCGCAATTCATAGCTGGTCCAGCTTCCTTGGGCCGTGGCGACAATTTCTTCTTCGCTGACCATGTCATGGGGCCAGTCATGGGCAGCGAAATACTGCGCCAGCATTTCCATTGGCGCTGCATCTTGGTCGTCGTCGTCATACAATGTGTCGCTCATGCTGGCCCTATAGCAAAAGGCACGGAAGAAGCGAAGCCTCGCTCTTCCGTGCCTTTGGGAATATGGGATCGGGTTGGGGTAAAGGTTTTTTCCCTTTGCGTTCCCGTGGCGGCGGGGCCGCGGATCAGGCCAATTCAGCCGATAAACGTCCCACCCAGTCGTCAGTCGGTGGGCGCATCCGCTGTGGATGGTGCGGCGCCAGCGCTGATGCCTTCCAGCTTGTCCAGACGCGCTTTTAGGGCGTCGGCCTCGGCGCGGGCGTTGGCGGCCAATTCCTTGACGGCGTTAAATTCTTCGCGAGTCACAAAATCCAAGGTGCCAATCCATTCCTTGGTGCGTTCACGCAGGGCTGCTTCCGCTTCGCGGCCTGCACCAGCCACCGTGCCGGCAATGCCGTTCACGACTTTGGCCAGATCGTCAAAAATGCGGTTGTCGCTTTGCATATATTCTTCCTTTGCGCCGAAGGCTTCCCTTGCATTCACCCCATTTGGGATGTCGAAGCGCTGGGCACAAGTCTTTCTGCATCAGGATTTTGTCGGTCGATCTGATAATTGAGGATCGCGGCGAAACATAGCCACACCATATAAGGCACCAACAGCCAAGCCGCCGCCTTGCGAATGCGGGCAAAGGCAAAGGTGGTGGCGATGCTGACCATCAAAATGAAAATGATCAGATACAGGGCCAATGTCACCTGATGCGCGCCAAAAAAAACAGGCGACCATGCAAAATTCGCGGCTAACTGCACAAAGAAGAGGATCAACGCAAAGCCACGACCCCGCGCATGGCGGGCGCTTAATATCATCGCCAGCGACAAGCCCATCATCACATAAAGCAGCGGCCATATGGTGCCAAAAACCCAGCCGGGTGGGGTGATGTCGGGCAAATCCAGCGCATTAAACCAAATATTGCTATAGCCGCTGTTCGACAAATATCCCAGCAAACTGCCGATGATAACGATGGCCGGTATCGTGATGGCGGCGATACGCCACATGGATTGCCGAACTTGGCGCGGGTGGTGGGATGCGGAATATTGGCCCATCAAATATGTCCTTTGGCCCAGTGACGATTAACTGCCGATCATCGGGAATGTGCAGACAAAGCTGGTTGGGGTCAAGGCAACGGCTTTTGCGCGCAAATCAGAAATTCGACATTGCCTTCTGGGCCGGTGATCGGGCTGGCGACCAAATGCTCGACCACCCAATGTTGCGCCGTCAGCCAGTCACGGATTTCGCTGCAGATACGATCATGCACCGCGCTGTCGCGCACCACGCCTTTTTTGCCAACTTCATGCCGTTCGGCTTCGAATTGCGGCTTGATCAAGGCGACCATGCGGGCGCCGTCCCGCGCAAAGGACATGGGCACGGGCAAGACTTTGGTCAGCGATATGAAACTGGCGTCACAGACGATCAGGTCGACGGGTTCTGGAATATGATCATGGGTCAAAATACGCGCGCTGGTTTGTTCATGCACAATCACACGCTCGTCTTGGCGCAATTTCCACGCCAATTGGTTGGTCCCGCTGTCCACCGCATAAACCCGTGCCGCACCGCGTGACAGCATGACATCGGTAAAACCGCCGGTTGAACTGCCAACATCAATGGCGACCATGCCGCTGATGTCCCATCCCAAATCCTTCAGCGCATGGTCCAACTTAATGCCGCCGCGCGACACCCACGGGTGGTCGCGCCCTTTGACGATCAACGGTTGGTCATCTGCGATGCTTTGTCCTGCTTTTTCAATCTTGCGGTCGCCCAGATAGACCAGCCCCGCCAAAATCAGGGCTTGGGCGCGGGTGCGGCTTTCCGCCAGACCGCGATCCACCAACAATTGGTCGGCGCGCTGTTTCGCCATTATTTCTGTCCCTTGGCGGCATGGGCCAATTTGGCGCGTTCCAACAGCATCGACGGGGTTAAAATTTGGGGCAAAATCTCTGGCTCTTTGGCTTTGGGTGGGTACCATAAATAGAGCGGCACACTGTTCCGGCCCAATTCGGCCAGCTTGCGGGTAATCTCCGCATCGCCATTGGTCCAGTCCGCCATCAATATTTCGACATCGGCCTGTTTCATCGCCTGCTGAACGGCGGCGCGGTTGATCGCGGCGGCCTCATTGGCTTTGCAGCTCAGGCACCAATCAGCGGTGAAATACAAGAAAACGGCATGTCCGCTGGCCCGTGCCTCGGCCAAGGCCGCTTCGCTATAGGCGCGCCCGTCGCCGCTTTGTGGCCGCTGCGCTGCATCTAGCGGCGCATAAGACAGCGCCAATGCGCCCATGCTGACCAGCGCCAACAGCGCGGCGATGCTGCCGCTGACGGCCCTGCGCCCCTGCTGCTTTGCCTCCCATTGCCACAGCGCGGCTACCATGGCGGCAACCGCGATGATCGGCATCCACAAGCTGCGGCCCATGCCATTAATACCGCCTGTTTGCCGCCACAGCAGCCAGACCAGCGCGGCGACGGTCAAGGCCATGGGCACGGCCATGATCTTGCGGAACCGGTCCATCCACGGACCGGGCTTGGGCATTTTACGGCGCAGCGCCGGAACAAAGGCGATAGCCAAAAATGGCAAGGCCAGCCCCGATCCCAGCGCGCCGAAAATCGGCAAAGCCGCCCATGCGGGCAGGGCCAAGGTCGCGCCCAGCGCCGCGCCCAGCAACGGTCCGCTGCAAGGCGTGGCGACAAAGGCTGCCAATGCGCCGGTCCAAAAACCACCCGCGACCCCGCCTTGACGGGTCAAGGCATCGCCGCCGCCAAAGCTGGGCAGGTTGAACAGGCCCGCCAAATTCGCGGTGATCGCAACGGCCAATAGCAACAAGATCAACACGCTGAACGGATGCTGCAACTGAAACGCCCAGCCCACTTGTTCGCCGCTGGCGCGCAAAGCCAGCAATATACCGCCCAGCAACAATGCGGTGGCCACCGCGCCCGCCGTATAGGCCAAGGCTTCGTGGCGGGCAGCGCGCCCATCGCCGCCGCTGCGCGCCAAAGACAAGGCTTTCAGGCTCAGGATCGGGAAAACACAGGGCATCAGGTTCAAAATCAGCCCGCCCAGCAAGGCACCCGCCATCGCGGCCCAGAACAGGCCCAGCTTGGCGTCTGATTGCTTGGTGGAAATGGGCGTCCCTGCTTCGGGCACCTTACCCTTGGCGAAACTTAAGGAAAATCCCCGTCCTTCGGAAATCTTCAGCAAGCCATCGATATGGGTACGGCCCTCGTCCAATGCACCGTGGCCCTTGGCTTTCCATTCGACGATAATCTGCTCGCCATTGCGGCTAAAGCTTTGGGGGGCGGCATAATCGGCGATACCGTCGCTGGCGATGAACAGATGCGGGTTGCTGATCACCACATCATGCGGCAACGGAATGGACAGGCGCAATGTGTCGCCGCTGCGTTCCCACAGGCCGCTGCTGCTTAATGGGCGAGGCAGGGCGGCGCGCCACAGGTCAAATTGGTCCTGCATTTTGGGCGCGATATGACCATCGCCCACCGTCATGGTGGCAGAGATAACGGCGCGTTCGGGCACGCATATTTTGTCGGTGCAGGCCAGCCAATTGGCGATGCCGCTGAACGTCAAATCACTTCCGGCAGGGACGTTATCCGCCACCCGAACCTCGGTTAACAAAGCATAAGGATGTTCATAGACATGGTTCATCATGCCGAACAAAATCAAGGCTTCGGGTACCGGATATTGCACCGGTCCGACAATCACCCCGTCCGGCAGATTCCATTCGATATTCATGCCAAAACCAGCATCGCCGCCGTTCAGCCAATAGCCGTGCCACCCCGCCTCGGGTGTCATTTTGATGGCGGCCATCGTGCCACCACCCGCGCGCGGATTGGGTGTTTCCAACAACAATTCGGCGTGAATGTTGTTTGGCTTGGCCACGGCAGGGGTTGCAGCCGCGATCAGAAGGGCGCAAAGCGCCACCAGCGCAAGCGCTGCCTTTTCGAACCCACGAATAATGGGAAGAATCATGGCTTTCCTATTGGCGACTGACGGATCAAATCATGCCATATAGGGGGTTTTGACCAAGGGAAAGCCCGCGTTTGCGATCAATATAGGAGAATCTGTCTGTGAAGCTGAAACATCCATTGCTCGCTGTGGCGACGCTTGCCATTCTTGGCGGCGCCAGTCTGGGTGGTGTGGGTATCGCCATAGCACAGGGCACGGCGACACCGTCCGCCCCCAAAGCGGCGGCCTCCCAATTGGTTGCAGCCCCGGCGCCGACCAACATGCCAGTTCCCACCAAGATGAACGGGCAAACACCACCGCCCAAATTGGTGATCATGATTGCGGTGGATCAGTTTTCGGCAGATATTTTCTCGGAATATCGGGGCAGCTTTACCGACGGTATGGCCCGCATGGCATCGGGCGTGGTGTTCCCATCAGGATATCAGGCGCATGGCGCCACCGAAACCTGCCCGGGGCACAGCACGATTTTGACGGGCAATCATCCCGCCCACACCGGCATTGTTGCCAATAATTATTTCGACCTGTCGGCCAGCCGCGAAGACAAGCGTATCTATTGCGCCGAGGATGAAAGCGTTGCGGGCAGCTCGTCGCGCAGCGGAAAATATTCACCGTCGATCAAGCATTTGTTGGTCCCCACCTTGGGTGACTATATGAAAGACGCCAATCCTGCGGCGCAGGTGGTGTCGGTATCCGGCAAGGATCGCAGCGCCATCATGATGGGCGGACGCAAGGCGGACGAAACCTATTGGTTGGTGCCGGGCGGCCTGACATCCTATCCCAGTGTGGCTTTGTCGCCCACCGCGCAGCAAGCCAGCAATGCCATTGCGGCGGCCATCGCCAGCCCGCGTAGCGGCATGACCTTGCCCGCCGATTGCGCGGCGCAAGATATTGCGATTGGGTTGGATAATGGCCAATCGGTTGGCACAGGCCGCATGGCCCGCGACGGCGGCGATTTCCGCCGTTTCTTGGCCTCGCCCGAAGCCGACGGATCGGTTCTAGCGGCGGCAGCAGCCCTGCGCGCTACCCGCAAAATGGGCGAAGGCGACACCACCGACTTGTTGATTATCGGCCTGTCCGCGACCGATTATGTCGGCCATGGCACCGGCACAGAGGGCGCCGAAATGTGCCTGCAAATGAACGGTCTGGACCGTGAAATGGGGGCTTTCTTTGCCAAGATGGACGCCACTGGCATCGATTATGTCGTTGCCTTGACGGCCGATCATGGCGGCCACGACCTGCCCGAACGCAACCGCCAAAATGCTTGGCCCGAAGCCGCCCGTGTCGACCATAGTTTGGACGCTGACGTGCTGGGCCGTCAGGTCGCGGAAAAGCTGAAATTGCCACAACCTGTGCTGATTGGCGAAGGCGGCGATTATTATCTGAACAAATCGCTGACGGCGGCCCAGCGCAAGGCTGTGTTGGCTGAAGTCCTGCCCGTCTTGCGGGCCCACCCGCAGGTTGAAGCCGTGGTAACCGCCGAGGAACTGCAAAAACACGCCATTTCCAAGCGCCCCGCCGATGTGTGGACCTTGATGGACAAGCTGCGCGCATCCTACCACCCAGATCGGTCGGGCGATTTCATCATTGCGCTGAAACCCCGTATCACACCGATTGCTGAACCCGGTATCGGCTATGTCGCCACCCATGGTTCGGTCTGGGATTATGATCGCCGCGTACCAATCTTGTTCTGGCGCAAAAATCTGGCCGCCTTTGAACAGCCCAATGCGGTGATGACGGTGGACATCATGCCAACATTGGCATCCTTGATCGGCGTCAAGGTCGATGCAGATAAAGTCGATGGCCGCTGTCTGGACCTGATTTCTGGTCCGGAATCCAGCTGCCGCTAATCATGATTGTCGGGGTATAAGTGATGTTAAATGGTTTTTCTGGCCGCATTTTGCTGGTTGGATGCGGCAATATGGCCGGTGCGATGCTGGATCGTTGGTTGGCGGCTGGATTGGCCGCCGACCGCGCGGTTGTGGTGGACCCGATTGCCGCGCCGCGCGAGCAAATCGCCCATTACAAGACATTGGCCGAATGGAATGCTGCGGGCGAAACTGCAGATTGGATCATGCTGGGCATGAAGCCCCAGCAATTGGGCGATGTCGCGGCGGAACTAGCCCCGCATGTCAGCGATCAAACGCATTTGCTGTCGATTCTGGCGGGCGTTTCGCTAACCGATCTGGCGGATCGTTTTCCCACCACCCGCGCGATTGTGCGTGTGCTGCCCAATTTGGCGGCGCGTATCGGCGCAGGGGTCACGGCGCTGGCTAGCATGGGCAATGCGGACCAAGCCACCGTCACCGCCCTGATGGAAACATTGGGCGATGTGATTAGCCTCAACGATGACAGCAGCATGGACCTGATCACGGCCTTTACGGGCAGCGGTCCTGCTTTTGTTTTCCGCTTCATCGAATCCTATGCCGCAGCGGGGGAACGTTTGGGCCTGCCATCGGCGGATGCTCTGCGCTTTGCCAATGCCACCTTTGCGGGGGCTTCGGCATTGTTGGACGACAGCGGTGAAAAACCGGGCACCTTAATTTCGCAGGTCGCCAGCCAAGGCGGCACCACACAGGCGGGGCTCGATGTGCTGGACAGCGATGGCCAATTGGCCGCTTTGCTGACCAATGTTTTGCGCGCCGCGCGCGACCGTGGACGCGAACTGGCAGATATCGCGCGCGGCGCGGCCTGAACCATCCACGCGCCCAGCAATGGGCTGTGATACAGTAAAAAGCGGCAAGGCCAGATGGTTTTGCCGCTTTTTTGCATTTGGGTGCGGCGGATGCTGTGATCGGGCATCACCCTTTCATGGCGTCACCCGTTCGCAGCCTTAGCGTGCGATATATTCGACCCCTCATCTTGATGCCGCTATTTGGATTGCCCCAGCGCGATCATGCGCGGGCGTTCCCATGCGGGGACCAACGCTTCGCTCACTTGCCAAAAGCCGGTGACCGCTTGTTGTCCTGCGTGGCTATAGGCGCGGCTCATCGCATCGCGCATCGCTTCAAACAAATGGGCCTCAATGCTTTTGCCGCTCTCTGTCAGGCGCAATTCCTTTTGCCGCCGATCCCGATTGCCGGCCCGCGTCACCAAATAGTCACGGGCCTCTAATTCTTTCACCACGCGGCCCAGCGATTGTTTGGTAATCCCCAAATATCCCAGCAATTCGGCGATAGACAGACCGGGTTTGCGAGCGACAAAATATAAGGTGCGATAATGGGCGCGGCCCAAATCATGCTCCGCCAAGCGGGCGTCAATGGTCCGCCACAGCGCACCATGGGCGAAAAATAGAAATTCGATTCCCCGACGCACTTCTTGCTCGCGCAAGAAAAGTGCAGATGCCGCCGGAACTTTTGGAAGAAAATTTTCCTCGTTCATGGCGACTACCGTTGCGCCGCGCGCTCGGCTTTGGCAATAGGTGAGTGAATTTTCCATTATTATTTACAGGTCCAGAGTCATGTCATCACTTGCGTTCACCCATCTGCCCCATCCCAATCCAACGGCGGACGATGTGCGAGCGGTGGCGATCGCGGACCCCGCATTTGGACGGGTGTTCACCGACCATATGGTATCGATTCGATATAAAGAGGGGCAGGGTTGGTACGACGCCCAAGTCATGCCGCGTGGCCCCTTGATGCTGGATCCGGCGACCGCCGTCTTGCATTATGCTCAGGAAATTTTCGAAGGCCTCAAGGCTTATCGGACCGACGATGGCCAGATGGCGATGTTCCGCCCCCATGCGAATGCCCAGCGTTTTAACGCCAGCGCGCGCCGCATGGCGATGGCGGAAATCCCCGAAGAATTGTTCGTCGAGGCCTGCAAAGCCTTGGTCGAAGTGGACAAAGACTGGTTCCCTAATGTGGAGGGCGGCGCGCTGTATCTGCGCCCCTTCATGTATGCCAGCGAAGTGTTTTTGGGCGTAAAACCCGCCAGCGAATATCATTTTCTGGTCATCGCATCGCCTGTGGGCAATTATTTCAAATCGGGCGCGCCAGCGGTGTCTTTGTGGGTGTCCGAAGACTATACGCGCGCGGCACGCGGCGGCACAGGCGCGGCGAAATGCGGCGGCAACTATGCCTCCAGCCTGATCGCCCAACAAGAAGCCATCGCACAAGGCCACGACCAAGTGGTGTTTCTGGACGCCGTTGAAGGGCGCTGGATCGAAGAATTGGGCGGCATGAACATGTTCTTCGTCTTTGATGACGGCAGCTTGGTCACACCGCCACTCAGCGGCACGATTTTGCCTGGCATCACGCGCAACGCCATTATCACTTTGGCCCGCGAAGCCGGTTTGACGGTCCGCGAAGAAGCTTATGCGATCGACCAATGGCAAGCCGATGCCGAAAGCGGCCGCTTAACCGAAAGCTTTGCTTGTGGCACCGCCGCTGTGGTGACGCCCGTTGGCAAGGTCAGCCGCGGCGACCACCAGTTTACCATTGGTGCGGGCGGCCCAGGTCAAGTAACGCAAATGTTAAAGGAAAAGCTGGTCGGTATCCAGCGCGGCCGCGTTGCGGACGATCATCAGTGGGTTTTGGCGCTATAAAATGCGCTAATATCAAAATAATGTCATAACGCCGCTTGCCAATTGAAAAGGAGGCGTTATAGACCCCCTCGCACCGGAACATTGGGGCGTCGCCAAGCGGTAAGGCAGCGGCTTTTGATGCCGCCATGCGCAGGTTCGAATCCTGCCGCCCCAGCCATTCCGGTGCAAGACTCTCTCCCCACTTTTATTACGATCACGCTTGGCCTTCTCGATCAGGGCCAGCGCCTTTGCCATGCGCTTTCGCCGCGATTTCTGTGTGGGGGAAACTCTCGGTCCATTTCCAGCGGAAATGGCGCGTCACAATATGGACGGAATTCCAACCCTTTTATTAACCAGATTTGTTGGTCCATTCATTATCAGTTGGTTCATGTGAATGATGGGGCGGCATAAAATTTAACCATTGCTTCTATGCTCCGCGATGGGACGTCATCCGTGGTAGACGTTTTTATTTTGCTGATAATCGGATGTTTCTGGGTGCTGGACCGTCGTTTCCGGTGCCTTTGCGGCTGTTCAGCTAGGTGGTCATGATAACAAAGCGTCATTATGAATAAGGCTAAATTTGAACAGCGGAATTTAATGCTCGATATGGTTGCTATGTTTAATAATCATCATCCGATTTGATGAATATTCCGATTATGGAATAATAACATACTGTCCATATCTCATCTACTCTGCGGATATTCACCCTCAAATCGACTGGTGTTGTCCTCATCTGAGGATGCCTCTTGCTTGGCAGGAGGATGAGCGTCGGACCTGTTCGTCCCGCCTCTGCACCGCATAAAAGGGTGGAGCACAGATATGAACGTGGAAATTTTTGCAAAATCGGGCGGCAACGCGGCGACAACTGCTCTGGATAGCATCAAATTGGATGCCCCATCGATCATCCGCGTTCAAATGCTGCGGTCCGACATCCTTGCTATGGAACGGGTCGACAATAATCTGGTCCTCAAATTGGCCAATGGTGAAACCGTTACCATCCCCAATTATTTTACGCCGAACGAGGCGGGCAGCGTCCATAATTTGGTAGTTCAGGAACCGGGCGGCGAAATGTGGCTGGCTCGGCCTGACCTTGGGCCAAATTATTATGAACTCGCCAATTGGGACCAACTGACCGAACCGTCGGCGCTGGCCGCTGTTGCGGGCGGCGGCCTTGGAAATGTGCTGCCCATCGTTGGCGGCATTGGCGCCGTGGGCGCTGTTGCGGCGGCGGCCGGTGGCGGCGGTGGCGGCGACGGAAATGGCAATGGCAATGGCGGCGGCAACGGTGGCGGTAATGGCGGAACGCCTGACACAACGCCGCCTGCGGCTGCCACCAACTTGTTGGTCGCCCGTGGCGGTGCCAGCATGACCGGTAAGGGCGAGGCTGGGGCCACCGTCACCGTCTTTGCGGCGGGTACGACCACGCAAATTGGAACCGGCGTGGTCGGCTCCAATGGCAATTTCACCATAACCCTCAGTCCGGTTCAAAATGCATCCCAGCCCCTCGACGTCTTTTTAACCGACGCTGCAGGCAATCGTTCGCCTGTGGCCAATACGCTGGGCGCAGATGGCGTTCCACCGAATGCGGCCACGGATTTGGCCGTTCCCGCGGGCGGTGCCACCTTGACCGGTAAGGGCGAGATTGGCGCGAGCGTGAAAGTCTATGCCCCAGGTGTCACCGCCCCTGTCGGTACGGGCGTGGTGGGCGCTGACGGCAATTTCACCATAACCTTGACGCCGCCGCAAAAGGATGGCGGCTTGCTGACCGTGGTGTTGGCCGATGCGGCGGGCAATGATTCCCTGCCAGCGACCATCGCTACGCCTGACGAAGTTGGTCCTTCGCCAGCCGATGATTTGACGGTGGCTGATGGTGGTGAAACAATCAGCGGTACGGGCGAGCCGGGCGCGACGGTGAATGTCTATGTTCCCGGTAATCCGACCCCTGTCGGCACCGGAACGGTCGACGATGACGGAAACTTCGTTGTTGATTTGGTTCCACCGCAAAATGATGGTGGGTCATTGACCGTGATCCTGACCGATCCGACTGGCAACCATTCGGATCCTGCGACCGTGGCCACCCCCGATGAAATTGGCCCTGCACCTGCGGAAGATTTGGTTGTGGCGGCTGGCGGTACCATGCTGACGGGTACGGGCGAACCGGGCGCGACGGTGAATGTTTATGTTCCCGGAAATCCCGTTCAGGTTGGCACTGGCACGGTAGAAGATGACGGTACATTTGAAATTACTTTGTCTCCGGCCCAAAATGATGGGGAATCGCTCAATGTGATTTTAACCGATGCGGCTTTGAATGATTCCGGCCCAGCATCGGTCCAAACCCCCGATGAAATTGGGCCCGATCCCGCGACCAACTTGGCTATCACCACCAGCGGTGTCACTTTGACGGGCAGGGGGGAAGCTGGCGCCGAGGTTACGGTGCGGGTTGCCGGAAGTCCCACGATCATTGGCACTGGCATCGTCAATCCCGATGGAACCTTCACTGTCACATTGGCACCCATCCAAAATAGCGGTGCCACGCTGTCGGTTATTTTGACCGATGCTGCCGGCAATGACTCTGTGGACGCTCCACTGGTCAGCTTCGATCGGGTCGCGCCTGATCCCGCAACCAATTTGGCGGTCATCGATGACGGGGCTACCATGACAGGCGAAGGCGAGGTGGGGGCTGCCGTGACCGTTCGGGTTCAAGGCACGACAACGTCGATTGGCACAGGCACGGTGTTGGAAGATGGGACGTTCAGCGTCACATTGACCCCGCCACAAAAAGCGGGTCTCATCCTTGAAGTGATCTTGACCGATGCGTCTGGAAACGCCTCCTTACCTGCATCTGAGGCCAGCCCTGATCTAACCCCTCCAGCCCCCGCCGAAGATTTGCTCGTTTTGCCAGGGGGTGAAATATTAACAGGGACCGGCGAAGCTGGTGCCGATGTCGCGGTTTATACATATCCCGGCAATGCGCTTGTTGGCACGGGCAAGGTGAACCCCGATGGAAGCTTTTCGGTCACATTGTCGCCCGCTCAAAACGCAGAAGAGCCGCTGAAGGTCTATTTGACCGATGACGCAGCCAACGTGTCGGATGCGGCGGATGTGTCGGGTGCCGATGGTATTCCACCATTGCCCGCCGAGAATCTGGACGTGTCCGATGACGGGTTGTTTGTTACCGGCGAAGGGGAAATCGGCGCTACGGTTTTTGTGCGTGGGGCTAATAACGCGCTTCTAGGTACCGGAACGGTCGGTGCAGATCGCACGTTCAATATCGCTATCTCCCCTGCTCAGGTGGCCGGGGAAACACTGACAGTCAAATTGCGAGACGCTGCGGGTAATGACTCGCTGCCTGCGACTGTTGATGCGGATGACTTGCCAGGACCAGGTGCCGTACAGGATTTGGAAGTCAGCGCGGATGGAGGCACGCTGACAGGCCTTGGCTCGTTCGGCGCAACGGTCACGGTTACCGTCATGATGGGCGGCGTCGCAACGACCATTGGCACGGGTGCTGTGCAACCCGACGGCCAATTTGTGATCACGCTCATGCCGCCTCAAATGGACGGGCAAATATTGGATGTGGTGCAAACAGATTTGCTTGGTTCGTCCCCGCCTGCAACGGTGGTGGCGCCAGATTTGCTGATCGCTTATGACAACAGCGCCGAAGCGGTCATCGACATTGTTCCGGTAACGACAGATTTCACTAGTCAATCACAGGGCTATGCTGTGTTGGTGAATCTGTTGGGGCTGACGAATGATCTGCTGAATGGACCGACCAATTTGTTGGGAACAGACGCCATTGAATTTACGGTCCAACCGGGCACGTCATTCGAAGCCGACTTTGCCTATAATGCTTTACTGACAGTAGGCATTATTGCGGATTATGGCATCGTGGTTCAGCAATTCGTCGATGGCAAATGGCAAGCGGTTGAGGGGGGCGGAAACTATTCGCTGCTACAGTTAAACTTGCTATCCGGATCAGCAGGCGTAACGGCTGATTTCGGTCCCGGCCAATATCGGGCTTTTGTCGTCTATCAAGGGGCCGTCGGTGTTGGCCTTCTTGGGAATATGGTACTGGATGGCGACATTTTGGATTATACCCAAGATCCCAGCTTTGCGGGTATCGCGGTGACCGGAAACGTGATTGCCGACGCCAGCGATGGCGGCCAGACGGACGTTGTCATGGGCAGCACGGGCATATCTTCCATCGCTCATGACGGCACGTCCAAGGCCGTGGCGGCCGGGCCATTGGGCACGCAGATTGAGGGCGATTATGGCGTGCTGACCATCAAGGCGGATGGCAGCTACAGCTATACGCCAAACGGCAATATCGCCAATAATGGCCTGACGGACAGCTTTACCTATACATTGTTCGATGTCGCCAGTGGCGAAACAGAAACAGCGGTTCTGTCGATCAAAGTCAATGTGCCCGAAATCACCGCCGTTCCAGTTGCGGCGAATGACACTGGCATTGCGTTTGCCAATTTTGCCAATGTTGTTGCAGCCCCCGTCACCCGTACCAATGTCGAAAAATTGGACTTTCCTTTGGTGTCCCTGGGTTACACGGTGAAAGAAAGCTATGGCATCACCGTCGCAGCCAATCAAACCGGTGATTTCCGGTTGGACGCCAAGGTTGTCGGGGCGTTGACGGTCGGCCAGACTTTGTCGATCACCGTCAAGGACAGCGGTGGTGCCGTGATCTTCAAGCAAACTGGCCTTGCCTTGATCGATCTGCCGCTGCTCGGCTTCTCTGGTGCTTCGGTGGTCATCGGGTCGAAATTACCGGCGGGCAATTATACGGTCGAGGTCAGTTCGACGGTCTTGGTCGGGGTCGGTTCTGACATTTTGTTGAACAGTGTGGAAACATTCACCAAGCTGAATGAATATACGCCGGATGGCGTGACAGCGGCCAAGGGCAATATTTTCGACAATGATGAAGTGGGCAGCCCATTCGCACATATTCTGGTCGATCCCGACGGTGCAGGCCCGCTGGGGCCGGTAACAATCGGTACAACGCCGGTGGAATTGACGGGCACCTATGGCAAGCTGCTGCTGAATGCGTCGGGGGATTATACCTATACCCCTAACAGCGGACTACCGCACCAAAACGAACCATTTAGCGACAGCTTTGCATATAGCATCAAATTGCCAAATGGTGAGACGTCAAGCGCCACATTGACGGTGACAACCCATGTGACGGATCCGACGACGCCCGCCCCTGTGATGGGCTTCTCGATGACGTCCGATTCAAGCAGCTTTGACGCCATGAGCGACGATGGATCGTCTAGCGCCTTCCATTATCTGGCGGCCAATGATGACCAAGATCAAATGAGCCACGCTTTCCAAGTGTAATCAGGCGATCTGTATCCATTGCAAAAGGCGCATGGACATTGGCTGTCCATGCGCCTTTTGGCTGTTTGGGTGATTGAATATCCTCCATCTGCGCCATATTGCGCCCGCTGGACTGCGGCGCATGGACCACGGCTCTCCGCTTCGTTCATGGGTTTAGGCTGGCAAAACCCCATCCGAGACATGGGCCGACAAATCCCGCAAGGCCTGTTCGCCGCTGGTCACTTTAATCGCCTGCATCCCCAGCATGGCTGCGGGCTTACAGTTGACGCCCAAATCATCCAGATAGACGCATTCGTTGGCTACCACACCCAAGGCGTCGCACATCATTTGATAAATTCGGGGGTCCGGTTTGCGTACGCCCACTTTGCTTGATTCAATCACATGGTCGAAGCGCGCCATAATCGCGCTGATTTCAGCAGCGGCATGATCGCTGCGGGCCATGCCTGCACCTTTGCCGCTGGGCACATTGTTGGTGATGCAGCCCAGCCGATATCCCGCATCTCGCAACTGATCGAGCGCCGCGACCATCGCCGGACGCACCGCACCCGCCAACACCGCTAGCACCGCTTCGCCTTCCAAATCATGGCCCAAATCTTGGGCCTCGGCGCGGAACAAGCCATCAAAGGTCGCGGCGTCAATTTCCGCCCGTTCAAATTGCGCCCAAGCATTATTGTCGGGGTTGATGCTATTGACCCGCCGCACAAAATCACGGGGCAGGCCGCGCTCTTCCTCCAAGTGGTTAAATGCTTCAAATGGCGATGACGTAATCACGCCGCCAAAATCGAAAATTACCGTGCTAATCGTCATGAATTCATGGGGTCCTTTGTGGATAGGGGCAGGGCATATGGCACTGCTGCGCGCCGCACATGGCGCAGGAACCGCCCGCGCCATATGCAAAGAGAATTTCAGGGGTCAGGCGTTATAATGCAGCGTCAATCCGGCGCGTTCCCATCGGCATTTCACCAACCGCCCTGTGCCGGATAAAGTGATATAGGCATCGCGCCCATCCGCCCCGCCAAAGGCGATATTGGTGGTGAAAATATCATCGGTCGCGACAAATTCGACCAATTCGCCGGTCGGGGAGATCACGCTGATGCCGCATTCGCCAATCGTCGCCACGGCAATATTGCCATTGGCTTCCATGCCCAGACTGTCGAAAAATTTATATCCGGCGGGACGATATAGCGGAATCCCCGCACCCCCTGGGCCAGCGGCATCATCCACCTTGCCGGGCGCCGTGACGTTAAATTTCATCAAGCGGCAGGTATAGGTTTCAGCGGCATATAGCGTCTTGCCGTCGGGCGACAAGCCAATGCCATTGGGGTTTTGCGACGGGAAAATCACTTCCTCGATAAAACTGCCATCGGCTTTGGCGTAAAATATGCCGACAATGTCGTGACAGCGGGTGGTGTAATCCGCCTTACCATGGTCGGTGAACCAAAAACCGCCTTGGTCATCAAAGACAATGTCATTCGGTCCGCGCAGCACCACGCCTTGATCGCCGCTTTGATATAAAATCTCCACCGCGCCGGTTTCCAAATCTATGCGTTCAATGCGACCGCCATCATAATCTTTGGAAATGCCATGCGGGGCCAGCATGCCATTGCTCCGGTTCCATTCAAACCCGCCATTATTACAACAATATAGCTTGCCATCCGGCCCAATCGCCAAGCCATTGGGACCGCCGCCGGGGGTCGCGACCACTTGCTTGCTGCCATCGGGGAAGCAGCGGGTGATGCGGCCAGCTTCAATCTCTGTGACAATCACGCTGCCGTCGTTCATCACGACTGGCGCTTCTGGAAAGCGCAGCCCGTCCGTGACCAATTCGAAATTTGGCATCCTCGTCTCCCTTGCTTCTTTGGCATTGCTATGCTTTGCGCCCACTATGCCTGTTCGATCTTTATTCGCCACCCAATTTTACGAAGCCAGCATTGGCTCGCCCCAACTGCTCGAGGAATTGGAAGAAAGCTGCCGCCTGTTCGCCCAAGAAGATAGCGCGGGCCGCCGCTGGAGCCGTGACCATGGCTATCGCGGCTATACCAGTTATGCGTCCTTGGGCGATTTGCCCGCGCGCGATCCTGCCTTTGCGGATTTGAAGCGCCTGCTGGACAAAGAGGTCAAGAAATTCGCCGCCGCCAGCCATTTCGATCTTGGCAAGCCCCTGCGCATGGACAGCCTGTGGGTGAATATTTTGAAACCGGGCGGTATGCACAGCGGCCATATTCACCCGCATAGCGTGGTGTCGGGCACATTTTACGTCAGCGTGCCAGACGGCAGCGGCGCGTTAAAACTGGAAGACCCGCGTTTGCCGATGCTGATGAACGCACCGGGCCGTGATGATGATGCTCCCGAACATCTGCTGCCCTTTGTCTATGCCGAACCGGCGGTCGGCAGCGTCTTTTTGTGGGAAAGCTGGCTGCGGCACGAGGTGATGCCCAATATGGGGAAACAAGAACGCATCAGCATCAGCTTTAATTACAGCTGAAACTGATTATATCTAGGGGAGAATTACCCCGAAAGGATATGCCATGACCGCCACCTATGACGCCGACCTTCAACTGTTTATTGCAGGGGAATGGCGGGGGACAGAGGGGCGGGATGCGCGGCCTGTCTATAATCCGGCGACGGCGGCAACCATCGCGGATGTGCCTAGCGCCACGGCGGCGGATTTGGACGAAGCCTTGGCCGCAGCCAAGCGGGGTTGGCCCCTATGGCGCGCCAAAACACCGCAGGAACGCGCCGCCTTGATGCACAAGGTGGCGGACAATATCCGCCAACGCGCTGATCATATCGCCACGCTGCTGACGTTGGAACAAGGCAAGCCCTTTGGCGAAGCGCGGGGCGAGGTGTTATCCGCCGCCGCTTTGTTCGATTATTTTGCCGAGCAAGGCCAACGCATCGAAGGCCGTGTGGTGCAACGCCCCACGGGTCAGCGCGCCATGGTGCTGAAACAGCCTGTCGGTCCCGTCGCGGCCTTTTCACCATGGAATTTTCCGGTCAATCTGATGGCCAAGAAAATTGCCCCCGCTTTGGCGGCGGGCTGTGTGGTTATTTCCAAACCCCCCGAAGAAACCCCCGGCTGCACCAGCGCCATCATGCGCTGCATCGTCGATGCCGGCATTTCGGGCGATGTGGTGCAGTTGGTGTATGGCGATCCGGACATGATCAGCCGCCATTTGCTGGCCAGCAGCACGATCCGCAAAGTCAGCTTCACTGGCTCAACGGCGGTCGGCAAGCATTTGATGAAATTGGCCGCCGACAATGTGCAGCGCATCACCATGGAACTCGGCGGTCACGCCCCTGTGCTGATTTTCGACGATTGCGATTTGGACGCCACATTGGACAAGGTAGTGGCCCAGAAATTCCGCAACGCAGGCCAAGTTTGTGTGTCGCCCACGCGCTTTTATGTCCAAGACGGCATTTATGACGCCTTCGTCCAAGGCTTTGCACAGCGCACCGCCAAGGTGCAAATCGGCGATGGTCTGGACGCCGCCACCCAAATGGGCCCGCTGGCCAACAGCCGCCGTATCCCCGCCATTGAAAAATTGATCGCCGATGCCACCGCCAAGGGTGGCCGCATCATCGCGGGCGGCGACGCGACGGGCGATGGCTATTTCTTCCGCCCCACGGCCATTGCCGATGTGCCCTTGGACGCGGATGTGATGACCACCGAACCCTTTGGCCCCTTGGCGCTCATCCGCCCCTTTGGCACAGAGGATGAAGCGTTGGAACAAGCCAATCGCGTGCCCTTTGGTCTGGCTGCCTTTGCCTTCACGGAAAATGGCCGCCGCATCAACCGCGTGGCCGACGCCATCGAAAGCGGCATGGTCGGCATCAACGCCTTTGCCATTTCAGCGCATGACATGCCCTTTGGCGGTATCAAGGAATCGGGCTTTGGCAGCGAAAGCGGGCCAGAGGGGCTGGACGGCTATTTGGTCCCCAAGGCCGTGCATATTTACTAAGCGACATGATGATCGGCGGCGAGGCACTGATTCCCGCCGCTAGTCTCAATCCCGCGCCAAATTTACAAAATCGCGGTCAAAGGCGGCCAAATGCGCGCCGCCATCGACAAAGATGGTCTGTCCCGTCACCGCTTCTGCGCCCGCCAGCCATGCCACCGCATCGGCAATTTGTTCGGGCGTCGGCAGGGCGCGCAGCGGCATTAATTGGGCCAATCGCGCCATTTGCGCTTCGCTATAATCTTCCGTGGGCAAGGTCAGGCCAGGGGCCACGCCATTGACCCGCGCTTTATCGCCAAAGGCCACCGCCAGCGTGGTGGTCGCTTGCCACAAGGCTTGTTTCGACAGGCTATAGGCCAGTTGATCGGGCACCGGATTGGCGACGCGCTGGTCCAAAATATTCACAATGGCGGGGCGGCGCGGCCCTTGGTGGGCGGCGACCATCGCTTGGGCCAGTAGCACCGGCGCATGATGATTGACCTGCATCGTCTCCGTCAGACTGGCGGCTGACAGGTCGGGCCATTGTCCCTCGATAAATAGCGATGCATTGTTCACCAACACATCGGGCGCACGGCCAAAATGCGCGATAATGGCGGGAATTAAGCCTGCCACATCGTCGCTATTGACCAAATCGGCGACAAAGCATTGGCAGGCCGCGCCGGTTTCCCGCAGGGCGCGCACCAATATGTCATCGGCGGCGACTCGGCTGCGCTGATGAATGGCCAGCGCATAGCCTTCGCGGACCAAACGCGCAGCAATCGCCGCGCCTACGCGGTGCAGGCCCCCCGTCACCAGCGCAAGCGGCGCTTCGCTCATTTTCTGGACCGCCGCATGGTGATGCCGATTTCCTCATCCTTTTCGGCGATCGCCAGTTTGACGATCTTGACCTCAATTTCCTGCACCTTTTCGTCCTGCAAGAACAGGCTGGTCATAATATGATCGGCCACACTTTCAATCAGCACGAAATGTACATCCTTGGGGATGCCATCGGTGGCGGCGAATTTCAGGTCCATATAATTTTTCGACGCGCTCAGCGGAGTCGCGGGGTCATAATGTTCCGCCATGTCCAATTTCGCGCGCACGGTGATGCGCAGCGGCTGCGGCAAATGAGTTTCTTCTGAATAAATTCCGGTCAAAACTTGGACGATCAAACCGTCCACTTCCAGCCACAAACTATCGGTCACGACATATTCCTATGATATGGGACGCATATTCAGCTTTGCATCTGACAATATCGACCCTAAAGCGCCGCCGCATTAGCGAAAGGTTTGGTGTTGGTCGAGTTACTTCCCTTAATGAGTGTGGATCCGCAATCGGTTGAAGATTTGCTGGACGCTGCCTTTGGGCCAGATCGTTTTGGAAGAACCGCCTATCGCATCCGCCAAGGCCTGACGCCGGTTAATGAATTAAGCTTTGCTTTACAGGGTGATGATGGCCTGATTGGGGTTATTCAATGCTGGCCCGTCGCGCATTTTGGCGCGGACAATGTCGCCACACCCTTGGTCATGGTCGGCCCTGTTGCGGTGCGTCCCGATATTCAACGCGGCGGCCATGGCCGCGCCTTGATGGACAAAATGGTCGAATCTGCCCGCCAGTTCGCCGACGGTGCGCTGATGATGATTGGCGATCCCGAATATTATGGCCGCTTTTGGGGTTTCGATGCCGACGCCACGGGCGCATGGGACTTGCCCGGTCCTTTTGAACAGCGCCGCTTGCTGGGCTTGGCGGTGAACGGCCATAATCTGCCCCGCACGGCGGGCATGATCGGCCCGCGCCGCGCGCCAAGCGCCTGATTCACCCGAGGGACGCGGGGGGCTTACTTCCCGCTGCCTGATGGGTCCAGATTGGCCGCAGCCCCTTGCACGGCGTCGCGAACGGCCTATGTCTTTGTCTATGGCCAATGACTTTTCTGTGGAACGTAAAACGCCCGTGCTTTCGCGCGATTTTTCGTCGCTCAGCCTGCAACAGGCCGCTGAAATGCTGGCGGCGCGGTCTTTGCCGCCGGTTGACCAATGGCACCCCGAACGCAGCGGCGACAGCCATATGGAAATCATGGCCGATGGCCGATGGTTCCACGAAGGGGGGGAGATTAAGCGCCCCGCGATGGTCCAGCTTTTTTCCACCATTTTGCGGCGGGAAGCGGACGGCAGCTATGCCTTGGTGACACCAGCGGAACGGCAATCGATCATCGTTCACGACCTGCCCTTTCGTGCGGTCGAACTGAAAAGTGAGGGGCAGGGCAAGACGCGAAAACTGGTTTTTCGTCTGAACACCGACGAATTGGTTATGGCAGGGGCAGATCATCCGCTGAGCTTTGGCCCTGACACCGATGTCCCCGACCCGCGCCTGCATGTGCGCGGCCCGCTGGGCAATGGCTTGTCGGCACGGCTGGACCGCGCGATTTATTATGAACTGATCGACATGGCGCTGGCCGATGCTGCAGACGCGCCGGATAGGCAAGACGCGCCCAGCATCTGGTCCAATGGCGCGGCTTTTTCGTTGGGCGGTGCTTGATGCTGTCCGATAAATTGCGCGAGGCGCTGGACAATTTATTGCCCGATGATGGCATGGACGAAGCGCATTTGTTTCGAGGACAACGGCTGCGCGATGCCGCCGTCCTCATCGCCTTGACCGACCGCAAAGACCCCGGCGTCATCCTCACCCAGCGCCCCCAATGGCTGCGCTCGCATGCGGGACAAGTGGCCTTTCCGGGCGGTAAAATCGACCCGACCGACCGTGACAGCGTCGACGCCGCCCTGCGCGAAGCAGAGGAGGAAATTGGCCTTCACCGCCGCGATGTGTGGGTGGCGGGGCCGACCCACCCTTATCGGTCGGGCAGCGGTTATCATATCACGCCGGTGTTGGGGGTTATCCCGCCGGACCTGCCATTTGACCCCAATCCCGATGAGGTGGAAGCATGGTTTGAAGTGCCGCTCGACATTTTGTTCAATCCTGACAATTACGACGAACATCATGTGAATTGGAACGGCATGGACCGCCGTTATTATGAAATGTTTTGGCAAGGACGGCGGATTTGGGGCGTAACAGCGGATATCATTGTCAAATTGGCGCGGCGCTTGCCCAGCGGCTGGTATCGCTGATATGACCAGCACGATTTTGCCGGACGCCGCTTGGCGCCATGACGCTGGTTTGGCGCGTATTTTGGCGGCCTTGGGCACTGATCATATGCGCGTGGTCGGCGGCGCCGTGCGCGACACTTTGCTGGGTCACCATGTGACCGACGTGGATATTGCGACGACATGGCTGCCCCATCAGACCATGGAAAAATTGCAAGCAGCGGATATTAAAGTCATTCCGACGGGCATCGACCATGGCACGGTAACGGCGGTGGCATCGGGCACCAGCTATGAAATTACCACGCTGCGCCATGATGTTGAAACCGATGGCCGCCGCGCGACCATTGCTTATGCTAGTGATTGGCGTGACGATGCCGCACGGCGCGATTTCACGATCAACGCGCTTTATGCCAATCCCGTCAGCGGCGAAATTTTCGACTATTTTGGCGGTCTGGCCGATTTGGACGCCGGACGCGTCATCTTCATCGGCGACGCCGCCACCCGTATCGCCGAAGATAATTTGCGCATTTTGCGCTTTTACCGCTTCGCCGCGCGCTTTGGCGACACGCTCGACCCTGCCAGCCATGCGGCGGTGGTTGCGGCGCGTCAATCGTTAAAAAGCTTGTCACGGGAGCGGATCTGCGACGAACTGCTGAAAATCCTGTCCTTGCCCGACCCACGCCGCATCGTCGGTCATATGGCGAAGGACGACATTTTCGGCGTGTTATTGCCCGAAATCGAGTCGCTGGATTCGGCGCTGGCGACACTCGGCCAATTGCTGAACAACGAACAGGCCGTGGCGGAGCAGGGGGACGGTACCGATGCTCCCCGTGGCTTTACCGCGCTACGCCGTCTGGCGGCGTTGCTGCCCGCCGATGACGCCGCCGCTGAACAAGTCGCCAGCCGCCTGCGCCTGTCCAAACGGCAACGCGGCCATTTGCGGCTGCTGGCCAACCATCGCGCCGATGCATCGTCCGCCATTCGCCGCTTGGCCTATCATATCGGTATGGATGCCGCATGGGACAGTGCCTTGCTGCGCAGCGATGCGGCCGCCGCTGTCGCCGATGCTCAGGCGCTGACAGGCTGGTTGCCGCCGGAATTACCGTTAAAGGGTGGGGAAATTGTGGCGCGCGGTCTGGCGCGCGGACCACAGGTGGCACAATTGCTAAAAGCGGTCGAAGCGCGGTGGATCAGCGAAGATTTTCCGGACCAAAGCCGCGTGCTGCAATTGCTGGATGCATGCGTGGCCGGTCAATAATCGCTGGCGTGACGCGGCTTAAAATACCGGCTTAATCAACGATTTTCGCCAATATTCCAACGCGTCATTCCCTTCCATGGGACGCGCGAAATGATAGCCTTGGGCAAAATTATACCCCAGCGCCGACAATAAACGCGCTTGGTCCAAGGTTTCCACGCCCTCGGCGGTGGTCTGCAAATTCAATGCTTCGGCCAAGCTTTGGATGGTGCGCACAATGGCCACTTGTTCGCGGTCATGTTCCATTTGGTCGACAAAGCTACGGTCAATTTTCAACACATCAATGGGCAGACGTTGCAGATAGGCCAAATTGGAATATCCCGTGCCAAAATCGTCCATCGCGATCCGCACGTGCAGCGCCTTTAGCGCGCTTAAAACCTGCAACGCATGGTCAGGGTCGCCAACCACCGCGCTTTCGGTCAATTCGATCATCAAGCGTTTGCCGCTGACCTGATATTTGTCCAGCGCATCATGCGTTACGCGCACAATATCATCGCGTAGCAATTGAATGGGCGACACGTTGACCGAGAAATAGCAATCGACGCTCGCGCCTTGGGCGGCGTCCCATTCGGCCATGATGCTGACCGCTTTATCAATGGCCCATTGGCCCAGTGGCACGATTAACCCACTGTCTTCGGCTACCGGAATAAATTCGCTGGGCGAGATGGGCATTCCATTGTCATGCCAGCGGGCCAAGGCTTCAAACCCCGCCACCGCGCCCGTCGACAGGCTGATGAGCGGTTGAAAGACCAGCGACAGCCGATCCGCCTCTATCGCATCGCGCAGCGCGGTTTCCATGCTGAACCGGTTGTGGGACAAATGCGCTGTTTCGGGCTTGTAGATTTCAATCTGGCCGCTGCGCTTGGCGCGTTTCAACGCGATTTGGGCGTGGCGAATATCATCGGCATGATTGGGGAAATGATCGGGCTCACCGCGCCATGTGGCACAAATCGCCCCGCCAATAGCGCAATCAATGCTGACGCTTAAATGGCCGATACGAAAGGGATCGGCAAAACAGCTTTGCACGCGCCCCGCGAATGACAAAACATCCGCTTGGGATGACGCGATGGGAAAGGAAATGCCGAATTCATCGCCGCCGGTTCGGGCCACCACATAGTCGCCGCGCAAATGATTTTGCAAACGGCGGGCGACGGCGATGACCAATTCATCCCCCGCCAAAGGACCAATATGTTCGTTGATGCGGCTAAACCGACTAAGGTCGATCAGCAAAATGGCGTGCGCTTGTTCGACATCCAACCGCCGACGCTCGTCCAATTTGGCGGAAAATCCTGTGCGGTTGGGCAGGCCGGTTAACGGGTCCGTGATCAATTCCAACCGCAAATTGCGTTCGGTCCGCAATTCTTGTGTACGGTCGATCAGCGTTAACAGCGACAGACCCTCGGCGGAAATGTCGGTTCCCAAGGCTTGAATATGGCCTTGCATTTCAATCGCGGTATCGCCGCGATGAAAAACACAGGAAAAAGACGCATGCCCATCTTTGGCTTCGGTGGAATCGGCCACGGCGCGGGCCAGTTCGACGGGGGCATCAATGCCAGCGGGGCTGATCGCCAACTCCGCAAAAGCGGCATTGCAGGCATGAAGGCGAAAATGCCCACCTGTTGAGGGACGAATCAGGGCCGCCGCAATGGGCAAGGCGTTAATCCAACCCAGCGACGCGAAATTATCCGCACAAACGGATGCTTTTTCGGCGTCAGCGGCCAAAAGGGCGGTGGTTGGCATTACCATTGCAACAGGCCTAAGCGCATGGAAGTAAACAAGCTATTTACGGCCCCAGAAATATTGCAACCTATGCGAAACGATTGTTGCGTGGAAAGCCCGTTGGCGGCATTCGGCCCGACGCCCCGCGCGCCACGCGCCACGGTTTAACGTCGGTTTCCGTACGAATCCGCCCCGTATCGCCGCCCATCGGCCAGCTTAAGCCATCGGTAAAGGTAAAGGTGATGATGTCCGACAAACCGCCATCGCGGTAACGTTGCAGCATCACGCCTTGGCCGCGTGTCATCACAGGCACCTCGGCCAGCGGGAACACCACCAATTTGCGATTCTCGCCAATCACGGCAATGCTGTCATGCACATCGGCGATCACCCGCGCGACCAGCAATTGCGATTTGGCTTTCAGATTGACGACATTGCGGCCTTTGCGGGTTTCAGCAATCACATCCTGCATTTGCGCAACAAAGCCATGGCCGCTGGACGATGCCAGCAACAAGCGGCCATCGGCCACCGCGGGCGTCAGCGCGACAATTTTGGCGTCGCTATCAATATCGACCATCACACGCAGCGGTTCGCCAAAACCGCGCCCGCCGGGCAATTTGTCGCCGCCAATGGTGTAAAAGCGTCCGTCACTGGCCGCGATCAGCAATTTGTCGGTGGTCTGGGCGTGCACCGCAAAGGCCAGCTCATCGCCTTCTTTAAACTTAAATTCCGACCATTGTTCGGGCGCAACATGGCCGCGCTGGGCGCGAATCCAGCCGCGTTTCGACAAAATCACCGTCAGCGGTTCTTTCTCGATCATCGCGTCCAGCGGAATCTCGCGCGTCGGGGCGGCTTCGATCAAGGTGGTGCGGCGCGCGCCGAGTAAGGTGTCGAGGCCATAAACTTTGCGCAATGCCGTCAGGTCACGTTTCAATCGCGTGCGCTGGCGGGCCGGGCTTTCGATCAGCTTGGCCAATTCGTCGCGTTCGGCCGCCAACTCGTCCTGCTCGCGCTTCAGCTCCATCTCTTCCAGCTTGCGCAAGGAACGCAGGCGCATGTTCAAAATGGCTTCGGCCTGACGGTCGGTCAGCTCAAATTCCGCGATCATGGTCGCCTTGGGCTCATCCTCATAGCGGATGATTTCGATCACACGGTCCAAATTTAAAAAGGCGATCAGATAACCGGCGACCAATTCCAATCGGTCATCGATTTTCGCAATGCGATGTTCGGCGCGGCGCACCAGCACGATGATTTGATGCGCCAACCATTCGCTCAGCAATTGGTGCAGGCCCATCACTTTGGGCGTGCGCGTGGCGTCTAATACGTTCAGGTTCAGCGCAAAACGATTTTCCAAATCGGTCAATCGATACAGGCTGTCCTTCAAAATGTCGGGGTCGACATTGCGGCTTTTGGGGACCAGCACAATGCGGAGATCCTCCGCGCTTTCGTCGCGGACATCTTCGAGGATCGGCAATTTCTTGTCGGCAATTAACTGGGCGATTTGTTCAATCAGCTTGCCCTTGGCTACGCCATAGGGGATTTCGCTGATGACCAATTGCCACACGCCGCCAGCCTGTTTCTCTAGGCCTGTTTCTTCCCAGCTTCCATCCTCTTGCCGGCCCGTGGAGAAACGGGCGCGCACACGAAAGCTACCGCGTCCGGTTTCATAGGCATGAACAATGGTTTCGGGACCGTCGGGTAAAATGCCGCCGGTTGGGAAATCAGGCCCTTGAACATGAACCAGCAGGTCGACCAAGCTGGCATCGGGGTTGTCAATCAACACCAAGGCCGCGCCGATCACCTCCGCCGCATTGTGCGGGGGAATGTTGGTCGCCATGCCCACCGCAATGCCGCTGGCACCATTGGCCAATAAATTGGGGAACAGACCGGGCATGATTTCCGGTTCATGATCCTCACCATTATAGGTCGGCTTAAAATCCACCGTGCCTTCATCAAGGCCGGACATTAAATCAATGGCAACACGGGTCAGGCGCGCTTCGGTATAACGATAAGCGGCGGCATTATCCCCGTCGATATTGCCGAAATTGCCTTGCCCGTCGACCAAGGGGTAACGCAGGGAAAAATCCTGCGCCAATCGCACCATGGCGTCATAAACGGCGGTGTCGCCATGCGGGTGGAAACGGCCAATCACGTCGCCCACGACGCGGGCCGATTTTTTATAGCCTTGGCTGGGGTCGAGTCGCATGGCGCGCATCGCCCACAACAAGCGGCGGTGCACGGGTTTCAACCCATCGCGCAAATCCGGCAAGGACCGCGCGGTAATGGTGGATAGCGCATAGACCAAATAACGCTGCGACAGCGCACTGCCGAAAGCGGTGTCGATGTAATCATCGGGATTCGGTGTAGGGTTATCGTCGGTCGGTGTCGCCATTGTGGTCAGGCGATAGCAAGGCTTGGCGATCAAGGCAAAGCCGTATCCCGTGAAAAATGCGCTTCGACGCCGTGCGCGCCTAATTTACATCGTTGACAGTCTTTCTACGCCGCATTTTAGAAAAACATGCGTTGCATGGCGGGGCTGGCTGGGGCAATTCGTCCCCACGCGCTCTTATGTTGCGCTTGCTGTTGCTTGCAAAGCTGTTCCGGTCAGGGATTTTCCCATGACGGACAAGCTTTGCAAATGACTCGCAACGACCTATAGGGGCGCATAATGTTTCGCCGCGCATGTGACAGGTGCACGGCAGGCCGATTCATTGTCTGCGATAACGCGGGCTGTGGCACTTCCTATGGCACATCATGTTGATGATGGCTGGTGCCTATGCTGGCGTGTCGCAGTTTTTGAACGGAAAAGCCGTTTTATGTCGAAATTTCATCCGTTTGGAAACATCAGGAACATATATGATGAGCGATAATGTCGCTGTTGCAGCCACTTTGGAACCCACCACCGCCCTGTCTGTTGAAACGGTATTAAGCGTCCATCACTGGAACGAATTTCTGTTCAGCTTCACCATTTCGCGCCCCGCATCGTTCCGATTCCGGTCGGGTGAATTTGTGATGATCGGTCTTCAGGGTGATAATGGCCGCCCCTTGCTGCGCGCTTATTCGGTCGCCAGCCCTGCTTATGCGGACGAACTGGAATTTCTGTCGATCAAGGTCGAGGACGGCCCGCTGACCTCGCGTTTGCAAAATATTCAGCCCGGCGATCAAGTCTATCTGGGCCGCAAGCCGACCGGAACCTTGGTGACCGACGCTTTGTTGCCGGGCAAGCGTTTGTTCATGCTGTCGACGGGCACGGGCCTCGCCCCGTTCCTCAGTCTGGCACGCGATCCGGACGTCTATAATATGTTCGATCAAGTGACGATCGTTCATTGTGTGCGCCGCGTCAGCGACTTGGCCTATGATGAATTATTGGCCAGCCAATTGGAAGGTGACCCGTTGCTCGAAGACGACGCGCGCGCCAAATTCCACTATATCCCCACCGTCACGCGGGAGGAATTCCACACCACGGGCCGCATCAATACATTGATCGAGGACGGACGTTTGTTCCAGCATCCGATTGAGGGTGAACCCAAATTCGACCCTGCTACCGACCGTATCATGATGTGCGGCAGCATGGCCTTGATCAAAGATTTGTCGGCCTATTTTGAATCCATTGGTTTCAAAGAAGGCAGCAATGCTGCGCCGGGCGACTTTGTGATTGAACGCGCGTTCGTCGGCTGATCGTCGGCACCGATATTTTAAAAAGCCGCGCTGGCAATGGGCTGGCGCGGCTTTTCTATTTTGGGTCAAGCCAATCTGGCCCAGCTATGTTACAGGCGCAAAATGACTGATAAAACCGACACTCCTGCTACCAGCCCGCTGTCCGACGCGGCGTTGCAGCGCCAAATATTGACCGACGTGGCGCGTCAGGGCCGCTATATCACCTATGCGGATATGCTGAAACAATTGGGCTATCGCTTCACGCGCCCGAAAATGCGCGCCTTATGCCAAACATTGGCAGAGGTTGATCGCCAATGCGTGGCGGATGATCAACCCGAATTGGCCGTGCTGGTCGTGCGAGCCGAAGACAAGCTGCCGGGCCAAGGTTGGTGGACCGCTAATCCGGTGGTTCTGCGCGATTATCTGGGACCATGGGAAGGCCGCGAGGCCGGAGACTTCATTCGCAGCCAACAAGCGCTTGCTTATGATTATTGGAAAGGCCGGCCGGAATAATCCGCCAGTCTTGATCGATATGGACCATCAAAAAAGCCTCGCGGGTTATCCCAGCGAGGCTTTTTATTTGTCCATTGCCGATTGGCTTATTTCTTCAGGCCAATTTCGCGCAGGCGCTGCTGTAAATATTCATCCGCCAAAATCGTGTCGGGATAGTGGTTCGGATGGTCGGCATCGATGCAATTTTCCAGCGTTTCTATCGGAAAGTCCGACCGGAAATGCAGGAAAAATGGCATGGAATAACGGGCGACACTGGCGCGCCCCGCATCTGGGTTGGCAACGCGGTGGGTGGTGGATGGCAAGCGATTGTTGGTCAGGCGCTGCAGCATATCACCAACATTGACCGCGAGCGCGCCAGCCGGCGGGGCGACGGGCAACCAACTGCCATCCTTATCGAGGATTTCCAGACCCGCTTCTTCGGCGCCCAGCAACAAAGTGATGGTGTTAATATCTTCATGCGCTTCGGCGCGAATGCCCTTGGCGGGGCCAGCGACGGGGGGATAATGCAGCAAGCGCATCACGCTATTGCCGTCCAAAATACTGTCGTCAAAATATTCGGGCGACAGGCCCAAATAGCGGGCAATGGCCGACAATAATTGGCCGCCGACGCGGTCAAATTCTGCGAATAAGGCATCAAATGTCGCGCGGAATTCCGGCACTTCGCTGGGCCACACATTATTGGGCTGCTGCGCGGCCAAGCGGTGACCTGCGGGCAGGTCGCGGCCCACATGCCAAAATTCCTTCAGGTCGACTTCTTTTGCGCCCTTGGCAATTTCGGTGCCAAAGGGCGTATAGCCCCGCGCACCGCCCAATCCGGTCAGGTGATAGGCGCGCTTTTCTTCTTCGCTCAGCGCGAAAAAGGCTTTGGCCATCGCCCATGCGCGGTCGATTAAATCGGGATCAATGCCATGGTCGCTGATCATCGCGAAACCAAAGCGTTCAAAAGACGCGCCAAAATCATGCGCAAATTTTTCGGTGGGCAGCGCCATCGAAATAATGGGAACAGAAGCTGTCATGGGTGGGGAAATCCGGTTTTCATCCTTGGGGAGAATCGGCACGGCACAGCCTTGGGCATGGGTGTCGATATATATAAGTACATATTTACCCTCCTTCGCGGCCTGATGAAAGGGAAAATATCATGGCCCAAAAAGGCGGTTTCCCGCCACGCCACGCTGGGCTAAGCAAGGGGCATGAGCAAGCAATATTGGTTGATGAAATCCGAACCCGACGTTTACGGCTGGGATGATCTGGTCAAGGACGGCAGCGGGATTTGGGACGGTGTCCGGAACCACAGCGCCAAGCTGAATATGAAGGCGATGAAGGTCGGCGACGAAGTGATTTTCTATCACAGCAATATCGGCCGAGAGGCTGTTGCTATTATGAAAATCACCGAAGAAGCCTTTCCCGACCCCACCGCCGAAGAAGGTTCGCCGTGGGTGGTCGTGCGCGTCGAACCCGTGCGTCCCTTGAAACGCCCCATCAGCTTGGCCGAATTCAAGGCCGATCCGCGCTTCCAAGACATGGATTTAATCAAATATATGCGCCTGTCGGTGGGCAAAATTAAGCCCGAGGAATGGCAAGCAATTATGGAGTTGGAGCAGGAATAATGTCCCGCTGATCTTATCGCTATGGGCCTGATCGGGGTGGAAAATTGAACGCCCTTATTGGCCCCATTCGCGGATCAGATAATCGGATACAGATGGGTGCAAAGGCTGGATAAATTCACAGCCATGGTCATTGCCATTGGACCGGCGGATTATCGCCTCCATCGACCGAAGCCCCGGTAATTGCACCCAAATATGCGTCCCAACCGCTGGTCGGCCGAAGGTCGCCATGCAAAAACCCAGCATTGATAAATCGCTCAGTTCGACTTCAAAGGCGCTCGCCCCTGTTTCACGAAACCGTGCATGGGCCTTAATGGCGCGGCGCGGTGCACGGCGCTTTTCCACCATGTCGGGCGTCGTCCCGCCCTTGGCGTCCGGCCCCATGGTTCCGCCATCCTCACCCAAGGATTGTGATTCGCTCATCCGACCTTCTTCCCCTGTGGCCCTGCCGGTGCACTTTGCCCCTTATGCGCCACCTTCTTATGCTCATCCCATCCCAGATGAAAGCCTGACGATGGTGTACCGCTTGTAATGCATGACCTTGCTATGCGCTGCGCCGCTAAATGTCCGCTGGCGCTGCGCTGGTCGCCATAAGGTTTATTCGACCAGCATATATTGGGCGGGCCATGGCTGCACCAGCTTCTGGGTGTCGCGCCATTCCCCGCTTAACCATTGGTCATAATCATCCGGTGCAATAATCACTGGCATGGGCGCATCGCGGTGCGCACGCAGCAAGCGATTGGGTTCGGTATGCAAAATGGCAAAGCTCGGCCAATCTTCGGTTTGCCGCATAATGGCGGCAAAGGCGAACAGTGGCGGCCCATCCACCCGCACCCGATATTGGCGATTATCCCCCGTGCGCGCCGACCATATCGCAAAGCTGGTGGCCGGCACCAAGCAGCGCAGTTCCGCATGGCGCAAGGTGCCAATCCAAAAGGGGCTTTTGAGGTTGCGCACGCTGGTAATCGGGCTGGTTCCCGATGGCGGCGGTGGCACGCCCCATAGGCGTGGTTTGACGGTGCGCCGCCCGCCCACGCGGCCATTGGACACCACCACGGGCGCGGGGTTCAGCGGCGATATATGCCCGCCGCTCCACGGGTCATCGCCCGCATCGGCGCGAAACGCCCGCGCAATGGCGGCGGCATCACAGTCCAGATGATATAGATGCACGGGGCCTTGGTCCCTTCAGTCCATCTGAACCCGCCCGCGTCCGGCCTTCACCGTGCTGCGGGCTTTTTTGCCATCGACGCGGCGGGCCTTGGCGGCTTTGCTGGGCTTGGTCTTGATGCGCCGTTCGGGGCGTTTCATCGCCTCGTCAATCAAGTCCGACACGCGTTGGCGCGCATCGGCCCGATTTTGTTCTTGGGTGCGATATCGCCGCGCAATGAACAATAATTCGCCGTCATTGGTCATCCGGCTGCCCGCCAGTTCTTTTAATCGGCGATAGGCATCGGGCGGCAGGCGCAGCGCAAAGACATCGACCCGCAATTGACAGGCGGTGGCGACTTTGTTGACATTTTGCCCGCCGGGGCCGGTGCCCGCCAGAAAGCGCTCAGAAATCGCGCTTTCTGGAATATCAGCCACGGGTTGGCGCCGCGCCTTCGGGAGCCGAGAAACCCAGCTTGACAAAGGCGTCGGGGAAGGGGGCTTCGGCGACAATCGCGGGTTTGTTGTCGCGCGCCACTTCAATGCGTTCGGCGTGCAACATGGTGCGCGTTTTCTTATTGCCGCTGCCATAAACAGGGTCGCCCACCAGCGCAAAGCCCAGCCCCTCTAGGGCATGAACGCGCAATTGGTGCGTGCGGCCGGTTTCGGGACGAAAGCGCAGCAAGGTGCGGCCATCCAGCACGGCCAGCTTTTCCCAATGCGAAATCGCCGCCTTGCCGAGCAATTCCTGCGCCGCATCGCCCACCATCCGCCAGCCGTCTTCGGCGGTCGAAACCTTGGCCAGTGGCAAGTCGATGGTGCCGCTATCGCCGTCGACTACGCCGTCCAGCACCGCCAAATATTGTTTCTTGACCAATCGGTCCTCAAAGGCGCGGGTAAAGCGGCCATGGGCCTTGGGGTTGCGGGCCAGCAACAAGCAACCGGATGTGTCGCGGTCCAGACGGTGCACCGCCAGCGGCCAACGGACAAAACCAAAACGCAGGCTGTCCAGATGATTTTCCAAACTAAGGCTGCCGTCGCGCGGCGGATCAACCGGCAAGCCAGACGGCTTGTCGATCACAAGGGCTTCCCCATCAAGGAAAAGAACATGGTCGGATAAAAGCATGGGCCGCCTATAAGCGAAAGCGGGCCAAAGGCCAATGGCGCACAGCCCCATGTGGCACGGGGAATGATGTGCGCCAAATTGGCCCGATGGTTGCAAGATTGCGGTGACGGATCAATCCGTCATGCCAAAGGCGTAAACATCCATCGCCAACATGCCATAAGTGGTGCTGTGATGCAGGCGCTTGCCATGCAGCGCGCCGCCCATGCTGCCAGCCCCCATTGCCACATGCAGCGGCAAAATATGGTCCATCGTCGGGTGGTTTTCATGGCCATAAGGGGCGCGCTCGACGATATGAAGCAGGTCGTCGACGGCGTCCTCCGCCACTTTTTGCGCCGCCCATTCGGTAAATTCGCTCACCCAATGGGGCGCAGGCGCATCAATGCCCAAATTTGCGCCAAAAATAGCGCGCAAATTATGCGTCATGCTGCCCGACCCGATAATCAATACGCCATCCTCGCGCAGCGGGGCCAGCGCCTGACCCAGTGCATAATGCCATTCGGGCGGGGCACTGCTATGAATGGACAATTGTACCACGGGAATGTCGGCGTCGGGATATATTAAGGACAAGGGCACCCATGCGCCATGGTCCAAGCCGCGTTTGGGGTCGGCATCAATATCCAGCCCATGCGCCGCCAACAGGCTTTGTACATGCAGCGCCAGTTCTGGGTTGCCAGATGCGGGATAGCGCATGTCAAACAAAGCTTGGGGGAAATTGCCGAAATCATGCACGGTTGGCGGAGCTGGGCTGGCGGTAATGCTGGCCCGTCCGCCCGTCCAATCCGCATCATGATGGGCTGAAACAACCAATATCGCCGCTGGGCGCGGCAAATCAGCGCCCAGCGTCGATAAATAATCGCGCGCTGCACTCGGCTCCAAGGCCATCATCGGCGAACCGTGAGAGATAAAGAGGCTGGGCAATCGCATGATATGGTCCTTCCATGGGGTGCGGATCAGCTCCCACGACAAGGGAGCCGATCCGCCAAGGGATTTACGCCGTCAATTTGTTGGCCGTGCGTCCGACGCGTTCACCCAAATAGCGCGCGCCGCCCAAGTCAATCGCGCTGGGTTGGCGGCTGCCGTCGCCATTGGCGATGGTGGTGGCCCCATAAGGCGCACCGCCGACGATTTCGTCATTGCCCATCTGGGCGGTATAGCCATAATCCAGACCCACCACGGTCATGCCGAAATGCAGCATTTGGGTGATGACGCTGAACAAGGTGGTTTCTTGGCCGCCATGCTGTGTTGCGGTCGACGTAAAGGCCGCGCCCACTTTTCCGCCCAGCAAACCCTGTGCCCACACGCCGCCTGCGGTATCCCAATATGCGGCCATTTGGCTCGACATGCGGCCAAAGCGGGTCGGCGTGCCAATGATGATGCCGTCATATTGCGCCAATTCTGCTGGACTGCCGATCACGGGATGGGCGGTGTCGGTCTTAAACCCCGCAGCAGCACAGACTTCAGCAGGTGCGGTTTCTGGTACGCGGCGAATATCCACCTCTGCACCCGACGCCCGTACGCCTTCGGCCACAGCCTCTGCCATTTGCTCGATATGGCCATAGCTGCTGTAATAAAGCACCAAAATCTTGCTCATCATCATCTCCGTGTAAAAATCAAAAAAGGAAGGGGTGGGCCGCTGCCAAGGGAGAGGGGGATGGGCGGCGGCCCAAGGGGGACAGCACAGGTTACAGGCTGTCCACCAATACCAGTTCTGCATCCTCCACGGCCTCGACCGTGATGGTGCCGATATCGCGCATGGCGACCCCGTCGCGGGCGTCGACATCATGACCATTCACCCGAACACGGCCCTTGGCGGATACCAAATATCCGTGACGGCCATCGGCCAGATCATAGGACACACTGTCGCCAGCCTGCACCGTTGCCGCCGCCACACGGGCATTGGCGCGAATAGGCAGGGCGTCGTCGCCGTCCATGCCGCTGGCCACCGTCACAAATTGCCCCGACCGATCGGCCTTGGGGAATTCGCGTTGGCCCCAGCCGGGGTTGCCGCCGCGTGCATCGGGAATAATCCAGATTTGAAACAGGGTGGTGTCTTCATCTTCCAGATTATACTCACTGTGGGTCACGCCGGATCCCGCGCTCATCACCTGAACATCACCGGCGGCCGTCCGGCCCATATTGCCCATGGAATCGCGGTGGGTAATCGCGCCGCTGCGCACATAGGTAATGATTTCCATGTCGCGGTGGGGATGGGGTGGAAAGCCATTTTGGGCGGCAATGCGGTCGTCATTCCAGACGCGCAGCGCACCCCAATGGACGCGATCATCGTCATAATAATCAGCAAAGGAAAAATGATGATGGGCGTCCAGCCAACCATGATTGGCATGACCCAATGTGCCGAATTTGCGAATGTCGATCATGGACCTATCCTTTCGTGCCGCAGGATGTCTTTCGGGGATGGGCCAACCATCATGCCGTGCACCGTGCGCCTATGTTGTTGTCCGGATGTGTTGATGCCAAGATAGACATTGTAATCGTTTCTTAAATAGCCAATATTGAAACTCATTGTTTCCAAATAGGTACTGATTCATGAAGCTACCCGATTATGAAGGCTGGGCTTGTTTCGTGGCGGTGGCGGACGGCGGCGGTTTTACGGCGGCGGCCCAGCATCTTGGCCTGTCCAAGGCCACGGTGTCCAAGGCTGTCACGCGATTGGAAACGAGCTTGGGCATTACCTTGTTCCATCGATCATCCCGTTCGGTCACGCTGTCCACGGCCGGCCTGACTTTGTTGGACGATGCGCGGGCCATGGTGGCCGCCGCCACCTCTGCAACCGAAGCGGCCTTGGGCGACCGTGCCGATCTGGCCGGCTCCATTCGCATGGCCGCACCCATGAGCTTTGGCATTCGGGTCTTGGGCCAAGCTTTGGCGGAATTTATGGGGCAACATCCCGCCATCAGCGTGGATTTGACGCTCAGCGATGAACGGCATGATTTGGTCGCCGACGGATTTGATCTGGCGCTGCGCATATCGCCGCTGACGGACAGCAGCTTGCTAGCCCGCATCATTGGGCCCATCCCCATGCATGTGGTCGCCAGCCCCGCTTATTTGGCGCATAGGCCGAAAATCAGTCATCCGCTGGACCTCTCTGCCCATCGTTTATTTGGTTATGGCCATCGGGGCCGCAGCCACACGATGCGATTCGCGCGGGGCAGCGAAGAAGCCTCGATTACGGCCACCGGACCCTTGTTTGCGAATAATGGCGATGTCGCCGTTCCGATGCTGTTGGCGGGGGAGGGGGCGGCTTTGTTGCCCGAATTTATCATCGCCCAAGAATTGGCGGATGGCCGATTGGTGCCGGTGTTAACCGATTGGCAGTTGCCGCAAAATTTCCTGCACTTGCTGTCGCCGCCATCGCGCCTACGCCCCATGCGGGTCAGGGCGCTGGCAGACTTTCTGGAACAAAGGTTGAAACAGAGCTGCTTTAATGAAAAAACGCAGAAAAGCGTCGGATTAAGTTAATATTAACCTTTTTCTTTCATCCCTTTCTTGGTTAATAGATTGTCATCGACGCACAGGGGGTGGGCCAGCGCGATGAGTTTTGGCCCAAGTGTCGATAGACAATTGTTAATAGCAAGGGGTGCCCAATGCGTGTTTTGCTGATCGAGGACGAACCAACAACCGCCAAAGCCATCGATACGATGCTGACCAGCGAAGGATTTGTGGTCTATTCCACTGATCTGGGCGAGGAAGGCCTCGATCTGGGCAAGCTCTATGATTATGACATCATTTTGCTGGATCTGAATTTGCCCGATATGCACGGCTATGACGTGCTCAAGAAATTGCGCACCGCGAAGGTGCAAACACCGGTTTTGGTATTGTCGGGCATTTCCGAAATGGACACCAAGGTTCGCAGCTTTGGTTTCGGCGCGGATGATTATGTCACCAAGCCGTTCCACCGCGACGAATTGGTCGCCCGCATCCATGCCGTTGTCCGCCGGTCCAAGGGCCACAGCCAAAGCGTGATCCGCACTGGCAAGCTCGCCGTGAATCTGGACAGCAAAACGGTCGAGGTTGACGGTGTTCGCGTTCATTTGACGGGCAAAGAATATCAAATGCTGGAACTGCTCAGCCTGCGCAAATCCACCACGCTTACCAAGGAAATGTTCCTGAACCATCTTTATGGCGGCATGGACGAGCCGGAACTTAAGATCATCGACGTGTTCATCTGCAAGCTGCGCAAGAAATTGGCGCTGGCCTGCCATGGCGAAAATTACATCGAAACTGTTTGGGGGCGTGGCTATGTGCTGCGCGATCTGGACGAAAATGGCCAACCTGCCGAACTCGAAGTCGCCTGATTTTCCAATTCGGCCGGATGTTTTGCGGGCATATGCAAAAGGGCGCTGGGGATGATGTCCGCCAGCGCCCTTTTTGATTCAATCCCTCAGAACTGGGCTTAACGGCGTTTCAGACCCGAAATCTTCACGTCCTGAACGCGGCCATATTTCACTTCGCAGGTGAAGCGGCCCCGATCATAACGGTCGCTGGCGTAACGGCCCCGATTATAGGGGTCGCGGCCATAGGAACCGCGATCACGGCCCAGATCCGCCACGACTTCACCCTTCAGGCGATATCCATCGCGCTTGCGGTCGATGCTGGTGATTTGCGTCACCTGCGTGCGGCCATAGCGGCGGGAATCGCGTTCCACGGCGCGGGCACATTGGTTGACGGCGGCGCGGCTGTCACCATGGCGGCGATAATCATAGCCATAGCCGTAACGGGCGTCATTATTGTAACGATTGTCGCGATAACGGTCGTCACGGTCATTCCCGCTGGACAAAATCGCGGCCAATCCGCCCAAGACGACGACACCGGCAATCACTTCACCGGCACTGATGCCGTCACGGTCGCGGTTATAATCGCGGCTTTGTGCGGCGGCTGGGGCTGCGCTTATGGCCATGCTGGCGATCAAGGCTGCACTAATAGCGGCCTTTGGCGCAGGGATATTGAACAATTTGGCCATATGCCATCTCCTAGATCGAAGCGACGCTGATGCGTGCCCTATGCCTGATGGTCTAGGATGATTCGGGTGACAAGTTGCTGAATTGCCCGCTTATCTCCCGTTCATAAAGCAAGGCCCCGCCGACATATGCAGGGCCTTGCTTTATTTCATAGGCGTATCAGCGCCGCTTATCCGGCCAAGGCTGGGGCCAGACGGGCGGTCATCGCCTCGGCGCCCGCTTGGTCCGCTGGGGTAAAGCGTGCGGGCACGGGGCTGTCCAAGTCCAGCACGCCAATCAAGCGTCCATCATGGACAATCGGTACCACCAATTCGCTGCGGCTGGCGGCGTCGCAGGCGATATGCCCTGGAAAGGCGTGGACATCCTCAACGCGCTGGCTTTCGCGCGTGCGCGCGGCGGCCCCGCACACGCCTTTGTCCAGCGCGATACGGATACAAGCGGCCTTGCCCTGAAACGGTCCCAACACCAATTCGCGGCCATCAAAGCGGTAAAAGCCCGCCCAGTTCAGATCGGGCATCACCTGCCAAATTAGGGCCGAAATATTGGCCATATTGGCAATGGCGTCGCTTTCGCCGTCCACCAAAGCGGCGGCCCCATCGCTCATTTCGCTCCACAGCGTGGCTGGATCGGCTCTGATATTGGAAAAATCCCACGACATGGAATTATTGCTCCTGCGCGGACAAGGTCAGGCCCGTGAAATGTGCGGCAAAGGCATATTTATCCGACGCCTCTGCAATAATCTTGTCCACGGGCTTGCCCGACCCATGGCCCGCCCGCGTTTCAATGCGGATCAGATGCGGCTTGTCGCCAATTTGCGCCTGCTGCAACGCCGCGACATATTTGAAGCTGTGACCCGGCACCACACGGTCATCGGTGTCCGCCGTGGTTACCAAAATGGCCGGATAATCCACACCGCTGCGCACATTATGATAGGGGGAATAGGCGCGCAGATATTGAAAGTCACCGTCGGCTTCGGGGTTACCATAATCGTCAATCCAATAACGGCCTGCGGTGAATTTGTGGAAACGCAGCATGTCCATCACGCCCACGGCGGGCAGGGCGGCTGCGAATAAATCGGGCCGCTGGTTGGTCACCGCCGCCACCAGCAAGCCGCCGTTCGATCCGCCCTCAATCGCCAATTGCCCGCGTCCGGTGGTTCCGCTGGCGATCAAGGCTTCGCCCGCACCAATGAAATCGTCGAACACATTTTGCTTGTTCCGCAAACGGCCTTCATCATGCCAAGCCTTACCATATTCGCCGCCGCCGCGCAGATTGACCATCGCCAACACGCCGCCTTGTTCCATCCACGACAACCATGTCGGCGAGAATGTCGGCGTCAACGACACGTTAAACCCGCCATAGCCATACATCAGGGTTGGCGACCCTTTGGCGCGGTCCACACCCTTTTTCATCACCACAAACATCGGCACTTTGGTGCCATCTTTGGATGCGAAAAAGCGTTGCTCGACGCTATAATCATCGGGGTTGAACGCCAGCTTGGGTTCAACAAAAACCTCGCTTTTGCCGGTCTTGCTGTCGAACCGATAAATGGTTGCAGGGCGCGCAAAGCTGTAAAAGGCGTAAAAGCTTTCGCTATCCTTGGGGCTGCCACCAAAGCCCGCTGCTGACCCAATACCCGACAGCATCACCTCTCCGGCTGGCTTGCCGTCCAGCGACACCATTTCCACCTTGGACTTGGCATCTTGCATATAGCTAAGGATCAAACGGTCCCCCACGCGGCTGGCCCCCGCCAAAGTGGCGTCACGCTGTGGGACAATTTCTGCCAAGGCGCTGGGCTTGGCGATGTCCAGCGACACCAAGCGTTCGCGCGGCGCATCCTTGTTGGTTTGAAAGATAAAGCCCGTGCCTTCATTGGCGACATAGGACCAGCTATGCGCAAAATCGCTGAACAGCGGTATGGCTTTGCCAACGCCGGTCGCCGTAATCGGATAAGCCCATACATTATAGCGCGCATCCGTGCCCTTGCTGGCATAAGCGAGCAGATATTTCCCATCATCCGTCACATGGGCGGTGTTGTTGAGTTCTGGGTCTTCTGGCGTGCTATGCACCAATATATCGGCGTTCTGCGCTGTGCCCAAGCGGTGGAAATAGACCGACTGGTCACGGTTCAAATCCTGAAACGCGCCCTTGGCGTCTGGCTCTGGAAAGCGGCTATAATAAAATCCGCTGCCATCCTTGGCCCAGCTAAGCGCCGAAAATTTCACCCATTGGATGGTATCCGGCATATCCTGCCCCGTCGCCACATCCTTCACCTTGACGGTCCGCCAATCGCTGCCGCCATCCTGCACCGCATAGAGCAGATATTTGCCATCCTCGGACGGGGTCCATTCGGCCAGCGCCGTTGCGCCATCTTTCGCCCAAGGATTGGGGTCAATCAACACACGGCCCTCGCCCTGCAAACCGTCGCGCACATAAAGCACGGATTGCGGCTGTAACCCGTCATTGCGACTGTAAAAATAACGCTGCCCCGCCTTTTGCGGCAGGCCATAACGCTCATAATCATAAAGCTGGGTCATGCGCTGCTTCAAAATCGCGCGGCCAGGCAGGGTCGCTAAATAGGCATCGGTCACGGCATTTTGCGCGCCAACCCATTCTGCCACTTTGGGGTTCACCCGCACATCATCTTCTAACCAGCGATAGGGGTCCGCAACATCGACGCCAAATTGGCTGTCGACCACATCCCCTCGCGCGGTGGCGGGATAAGCGGGAACCGGTGTCGCCGCGCGGCTATTGGGCGCAGCGGGGCGGGCGGAGGCGGGGATGTTGCTGGTCATGGTCAAAGCGATAAGAGGAATGGCAGAAAGCACAAGAGAGCGGCGCATGGATGCCCCTTTTTTGGGAAAGACAATGGTTGCAACCGTAACAAGCTGGCGGCGCCGCGCCAACCACCTTCGACGAACAAAGTGGCACGGGCTATGAACGACGACTAGGGTTCTGACCTTGGGGGCCTGACCCTAGGCCGCTAGGTTTCTGCTATATGCCCTAGAAAGAAAATACTTCGGGACACGGCGATGATATGGCCGACATTTGGCGCAGCATTGCCGCCATTTGCTGGGCATAAGCATCGGCATCCGCTTTGGTGGAAATGCTGCGCTTCAACGCCACGCCGCCGCAGGCGATCCAGCTTTGGACATTGGCGGGGTCATTTTGGCTGCGTTCCATATAATCATTGGCGATATTCTCCCATTTCTCGCTTTCGCTGCTGGAAATATCCTCGGCGCTGGGAAGGGCTGTGCTGATCAACACAAGGCGGGATGAGGGCTGGCTGGTTCCCGGCTTAAATGCTTCGATGGTCCGATCATCAATTTTGCGAATGCCATAGTTGGTGTTGGTATTGGGATTGAAAAAGTGAAAACTGCCGTCATTTTGCGGAGCATAAGGGCTGGTTTTATTGGGTTCTTCGACCATCAGATTGCCGCCGTCCATCTGCACCGTGATGACATAGCTGCCGCCTTCCAACATATAGGTTCCGCTGGTTGGCGGCGCGGCATGGGCCAAGCCCGCCCAAAGTGCAGCGAAACCGGCCAAGCACCACAACATGGCCCGCATCATCGGCTTATGAGCTATGCTATGTCCCCAATGGGGCCGTCCTGCGCTATATATGCTGTGAACCATGCTGGGCTGTCCCATGGCTTCCTCCCCGACCATAAAGGAGGAATTATGCCGCCAAACGTGCGCGCCGTCTTTTGGGATTGATACGCATTGTGACAGCAATTCTGGCTGTGCCGCTTTCATCGGTGCATTTACTTCGCACCACTATGTGGGCGCGCATAAAAAAAAGGCCCCGCGTTACCGCAGGGCCTTTCTATATCCGTAGCGTTCGCAACAATTATGCTGCGTCGGCTTCGTCGCCCAGAACCGGACCGGAGTCCTGACCCTTGGCAGCAACGTCACGGTCAACGAATTCAATGATCGCGATTGGCGCAGCGTCCGATGCACGGATGCCAGCCTTGATGATGCGGGTGTAACCGCCGTTGCGATCCTTGTAACGTTCGGCCAGAACGTCGAACAGTTTCTTCAACTGTGCATCGTCCATCAGGCGGCTTTGCGCCAGACGACGGTTTGCAAGACCACCACGCTTTGCGAGCGTGATCAGCTTTTCAACATAGGGACGGAGTTCTTTTGCTTTTGCAACAGTCGTCGTGATTTGCTCATGCTTGATGAGCGAAGCCGACATGTTGCGGAACATCGCGGTACGATGTGCACTGGTGCGCTGAAGCTTACGACCGCCAACTTTATGACGCATAATCCATTCCTTTGTTTGTTAAGGGCCCGTTTTAGGTAGCCCAGACCTGGCCCACTTGCGGGGGAGCCAAATTCCCGTTGTTGGATATCGGCTTCCGCCGCATCCAATCCCGTCCTTGGCTAACGGCTTCCGCCGAACGCCAATTTCCCGTTGTTGGCTAACAGCGTGCGCCGAACGCCAAATCGGCACCCTGACGAAAAATCAGGGTGCCAAATTTGATTAACCCAGCAGCTCTTGTTCCAGCTTCTTGGCCATTTCCTCGATATTTTCGGGCGGCCAACCGGGGATGTCCATGCCCAAACGCAGACCCATGGACGACAAGACTTCCTTGATTTCGTTCAAGGACTTGCGGCCAAAGTTCGGCGTGCGCAGCATTTCGGCTTCGGTCTTTTGAACCAGATCGCCGATATAGATGATATTGTCGTTCTTCAGGCAGTTTGCGCTGCGGACCGACAATTCCAACTCGTCCACCTTCTTCAGCAGATAGCGGTTGAGCTGGTTTGCATCCGATTCTTCGCTCGACTGCGATGGGGCTGCAACGCCGATCAGGCCGCTGTCGCTCATCGCGTCTTCGAAGTGGACGAACACTTGCAACTGGTCTTGCAAAATGCGCGCTGCATAAGCCACGGCGTCTTCCGGAGTGACCGTGCCGTCGGTTTCGATGGTCAGGTTCAGCTTGTCATAGTCAAGCTCTTGACCAATACGCGCATTTTCCACCTTATAGGCGACCTGACGAACAGGCGAGAACAGCGCATCAATCGGAATCAGGCCAATTGGCGCATCCACCGGACGGTTGGCCGCTGCCGGAACATAACCTTTGCCGGTGTCGGCGGTCAGTTCCATGTTCAACGTTGCACCATCATCCAGGTGGCAAATGACATGGTTGGGGTTCATCACTTGGGTGTCGCCCGACACCATGATGTCGCCAGCCTTAACAGTGGCGGGGCCCGTCGCGGACAGTTGAAGGCGCTTTTGACCTTCGCCTTCCATTTTCAGGGCGATCTGCTTCACGTTCAGAATGATGTCGGTGACATCTTCCCGGACGCCGGCAAGGCTAGAGAATTCGTGGAGGACATTCTCGATTTTGATCGAAGTAACAGCCGCACCCTGAAGCGACGACAAGAGAACGCGGCGCAGCGCGTTACCAAGCGTCAAGCCGAAACCGCGCTCGAGCGGTTCAGCAACAAAGGTCGCCTTCCGCTTGCCGTCGCTGCCGGCCTTAATTTCCAGATTGCTGGGCTTCTTCAATTCCTGCCAGTTCCGGATATTGACAGTCATAGACTTCCCTTTGCGTTGGGCGGGACCAGCGGCACATGCGCTGCCAGTCCTGCGGTAAGTTATGCGACGCAGCGGCAGTGTTTAAAAACACCGCCGCTTCGTTGGGATATCAGACGCGGCGGCGCTTGGCCGGGCGGACACCATTGTGCGGGATCGGCGTCACGTCACGGATCGACGTGATGTGGAAGCCAACCGCTTGCAGAGCGCGCAGAGCCGATTCACGACCAGCGCCAGGACCCTTTACTTCAACTTCCAGCGTACGGACGCCATGTTCGGCGGCCTTCTTGCCAGCGTCTTCAGCACAAACCTGAGCAGCATAAGGGGTCGACTTGCGGCTGCCCTTAAAGCCCATCATGCCAGCGCTCGACCAGGAAATGGCGTTGCCCTGTGCATCGGTGATGGTGATCATGGTGTTGTTGAAGGTCGCGTTGACGTGGGCCACACCCGACGAAATATTTTTGCGTTCGCGCCGACGAAGGCGCTGTGGTTCACGAGCCATTTTATAATCCTACCTAAATTCTGAAGCAAACCGACGCGTTGTAGGTCCAACATATCGGCGAAAAAATAAGGGGGTCTGCCAGACAGCAGACGCGCCAATCTTATTTCTTCTTACCTGCGATCGGCTTCGCCTTGCCCTTGCGGGTGCGAGCGTTCGTGTGGGTGCGCTGACCGCGAACGGGCAGGCCCTTACGGTGACGCAGGCCACGGTAGCATGCGAGGTCCATCAAACGCTTGATGTTCATCGCGGTTTGGCGACGCAGGTCACCTTCTACGGTGTGATCAGCATCCAGCGTTTCGCGGATTTGCAGAATTTCGGCGTCCGACAGCTCATTAACACGACGCGTGTGGTCGATGTTCAGCTTGTTGGCGATATCGACAGCGGTTTTCGCGCCGATGCCGTGGATGTAGGTGAGCGCGATGATTACGCGCTTGTTGGTGGGCAAGTTAACGCCCGCAATACGTGCCATGTGAATCTTTCTCCTGCTCCACAGGATCCTCTGGCAAGGAGGCCCTATCTCAAAGCGTCTGAATTCCAACGCAAAAAACGGACCACAACAGCGCGCTGGGCCTGCTGTCGTCCGGTCATCACATCGGAACGGATGGTCGTTAAGGTGAGTCGCTTCAATTGTCAAGCAAAGCAAGGGGTTTTCACGGCCGTTGCGGCAGTGATACCGCAAAGAATAAGGGGCGTCGCCAACCGTTCAGTTCATCGCGCCGCTTATGTCCCCGATGCGGTTCGGTTTTTACCAGCGACCGCCCGATCATGCAATCGTTTCACGGCGGCAGCATGAATTTGGGGGGCCGAGGCAATGACGCCAAAGGCTTGGGCCCGCGCCGTGTTGAACTGGAGTGCATCACCAAAGGCATCGGTCACGCGGGCGCCTGCTTCGATGGCAATCAGCGCGGATGCGGCGACATCCCATTCAAAGCCCCAGCGCAAGGTGGCGACCAGATCGGCGCGGCCATCGGCTACCATGGCCATACGCAACGCAATGCTGTTCGGTTTTTCAACCATCACCAGATCGGAATCGATTTTGCCCAAGGCATCTGATGGCACGCGCGAACCTGAAAATTCAACCCGTTGGCTGGCGATCAGCGGCATATCGTTCAGCGTTGCGCCTTTGCCATCCACGGCAATATATAATTCATCGCGGGCGGGCGCATATAACACCCCAAGGCGGGGCAGGCCATCGGTCACCAGCGCCACGGACACTGCCCATCCGGCGCGGCCCCGAATGAAATCGCGTGTTCCATCAATGGGGTCCACGCACCACATATGGCGATGCTGCAATCTTTCTTTATTGTCCGCCGTTTCTTCGGACAGCCAGCCAGCCTCGGGCATCATGGCGCCCAACACCGCCTTCAACCGTTCATCTACGGCCAAGTCGACGTCGCTGACGGGGTTATCCGGCGATTTGTCCCATACGGTCACGGCGCGGCCTTCGCCCCGCCATCGGGCCATGGCCATATCGCCAACTTCTCGCGTTGCGGCGATGACGGCTTCTAAGTTGATGTCCGTCATGCCGCCCTTTTAACTGCTGGCGACGGTCATGCCGTCAATTCGCAGCGTCGGCGCATTGGTGGCTTGGCGAAAGCTCAGATCGTCGGCGGGGGTGATGGCGGCGAACATGTCCAGCAAATTGCCCGCAATGGTAAATTCGGCAACCGCGCCCACCACTTCGCCATCCTGAATCAAGAAACCCGACGCTCCTCGGCTATAATCGCCCGTCACGGGGTTCACGCCTTGGCCGATCAATTCGGTCACAATCACGCCGCTGGCGATGTCGGCAATCATATCGGCGCGGCTGATGCTGCCGGCGGCCAGATGCACATTGCTGGCCATCACGCCCGACGACCCGCCGCCGCGGCTGGCATGACCCGTTGGCTTTTGGCCCAATTGCTTGGCTGATGCGGTGTCCATCAGCCAACCCGTAATCCTTCCGCCCTGCACAATGTCCCGCGCATCGGTGGGCAGGCCTTCGCCGTCAAAGGCGCGGCTGCGCAGGCCGCGCAAGCGGTGCGGTTCGTCCCGGATGAGCAAGCTGCTGTCAAACAGCTTTTGATCTTCTTTGCCCAGCAAGAAACTGGTGCCCCGCGCTACGGCTGGTCCCGCCATCGCGCCCAAAATATGGCCGATAATGGTACTGGAAACGCGTGGATCGAACAAAATGGGCAATTTGCCAACGGGCGCTTTTCCGGGGTTCAGCCGTGCCACGGCTCGGTCGCCCGCGCGGCGGCCAATCATCTCGGCGCTTTCCAAGTCGGTCAAATGATGGGCGCTATGCCAGCCATAATCGCGCTGCATATTCGCGCCTTCACCCGCAATCACGCTGGCCGACAGGCTATGTCCGCTGCTACCATATCCCCCTTCAAAGCCGTGGCTGGTCACCAGCGCGAAGCGCGTGCGGCTGTGGCTGGCGCTGCCACCTTCGCTGTTGGTCACACCGTCAACGGCACGGGCGGCGTCTTCGGCGGCCAAGGCGGCCTCGCGCAGCGCGCTGGGGTTCGCTTCGCTGTCGTCGTCCAGTTCCAGATCGGGGGCTTCCCCGTGAAACAGCATCTCTTCGGGGGCCAAGCCGCTATAGGGGTCTTCGGGGGCTTGGCTGGCCATGGCGACACAGCGTTCGACCAGCTTTTGCAATTCGCCCGCGTCCATATCGGCGGTGGACACGCTGGCGCTGCGTTGGCCCACAAAAACCCGCAGGCTGATATCTTGGGTTTCCGACCGCTCGACATCTTCCAACGCGCCCAGCCGCATGGAAACGGATGTAGAGGCGTTGCAATAATAAAGGGCGTCTGCAGCATCTGCGCCAGCCTTGGTGGCGGCATCACAAAGCAGCCGAGCGCGATCGAGGGCTTCCGAAACTTTCAGCATGACTTTGCCCTAGACGCCGCAAGCAGACGCGTCAAAAACAATCATAAAATGACGGTTGAAAATTCGCATCTGGCGTTGAATGATCGGAACACAGGGCCATCAGCCCGTGAAATTATATGGCGTATCGGCCTATATTTTATCGGCTCAATGCAGCATCTCAATGCAGCATAGCCGCAATGGCATCACCGGCAAAGGTCATGGGCGCCAACCATAAAAAGGGAACGCAAAAGGCACCCGCCCATAACAAGCGCACGTCACGGCGGAACCGGTCGTGCAAGCCAGAACTTGCCAGCGCCTGACGGCTATAATTGTCCCAGCGGCGATCCATCATCAAGGTGATGGGCACGGCAAGGGCGGCAACCATCAACAAAGCGACAATCCATAAGGCGGCGGAATAGCCGCGATCCAGCGCCAAAGACACCAGCCAGATTTCCCAGATGGAAAAGGCAATCAAGGACAGGGCGGCATGAATGCTCATCCGTTTGCCAAGGCTGCGCGCAGCAGGAACGCGTGCCGAGCAGCGCCGCCAAACCCCCTGTTCAAATGTCGAAGCCATTACCCCGCCTCCGTCTCGGCGTACCCATATGCACAGGATTTCCGCCATTTTCGTCCTGAGTCAAGCCACGCTGGCAGGCAAAGGTTAACATTTAACCCCGCTTTCGCTCATATTGGGGACTAACTGCCTTATGCCTGCGGCAGGCCCCTTCTAATGAGCTGTCTTTATTGGGGAAATTTCATCCATTTGTGCGCTGTTGCAAATGGAAAGGCCCCAGAAAGTGGCGCTTATTTCGGCTATTTTTCCAGATGGCGCATCATATTTTGCAATGGGTGCGGACCAAATTCTACCGCACCCATCATTTTGAGCCTTATTTTTGGCGCGGCGGCACGGTTGGAAGCGGTGCGTCTGGTCCCGAGTCGCTGGCATCCGCGGGCAAGCGAACCCCATTGCCTTGCGCTTCCAATTCGGCGGCGGCGCGGCGGCGTTCTTCCATCGCCCGCTCTTCGGCTTGCACGGCATTTTCGACTTCTTGGGCCGCTTGGTCGAATCCGGCCACGCGTTTTTCCCGCTCTTCGCGGATCATCGCCAGCCAATCTGTCTTGCTGGATGCGACCTCTTCGGCGCGGGCACCCGCAACCAAGGCTTGGGTGCATCCGGTAAAGCCACCAAGGCCAACCGGTGAACAGCTATCGGTGCCGAAACGGCCAATGCGTTCCACCGCTACCACGCGGTTCATCCACGCTTCGTTGCGGGGGTCCAGCGGGTCGCCGCCACGGAAAATTTGCGGCACGCGGTAACGATCGCCTTCGGGCAAGCGGTTACACACCACAATTTCGTCATCGCTGCTGGGTTTGCACTGGTCATTGCCATACACAATGACTTGATTGACCTTTTCCTGTTGGGCCATCGCGGCAGGCGCAAATAATCCGCCCATCATGGCCAAAGGGATGAAAGCCAAGGCGTTCAGGGGCAGGCGGTTCATGCTATCCTATCCTTTACACTGTTTCCGGCACATCGCCCTGATGTTGGGCACTTCATATATGTCAAATTTGTCGGCACCATATCATCAATCTTGTGGCGCTGCATTGCTGCATCCGGCGTGAACGTCGTGCCTTTTTTGCGTCTTTAGACGCGCTTCGAAATAGCAATGGCGGCGCGGCACCCAGCTCTGATCGCCATGCTCAGCAACGGATAGGCGGGCGCACTTTCCGCGCCAGCCGCAATGGCAGCGTCGCGATGCTCCAGCTCTTCGGCCCGAAATTCCGCCACGGCTTGACTTAATTCGGGGTCGCTATCCCCCAAGGCTTCCAATTGTTCTTGATAGTGACGGTCGATTTCGGTTTCCACCGCCGCTGTACAAGCCATGGCCACGCGCGGCCCCATCGCCGCTGTCACTGCGCCCAGCGCAAAGCCCGCCACATTCCAAAATGGCTGCAACGCCGTGGGACGCACCCCGCGTCGCGGTAAAATCTCGTTGAAAAAGCGCAAATGCCGTTCTTCTTGTTCGGCCATATGCGCAATATCGCGGCCCATGGGGTGACGGTCGCCCATCACGGCCAGTTGGCCCGCATAAATACGGGTCGCGCCAAATTCGCCCGCATGGTCCACGCGGATCATCGACGCAATGTCCTTGCTGGTCTTGCCAGCAAATGGATTGTCGGCAAGGGCCTTGTTTCTGCTGCTATGGGGTGACTGGCTCATGATGCAGATGTGCCCCCATTTTTCCACAAGCGCAAGATGATCAGCCCGCCCACGATGGACCCGATCATGTTCATTGCGGCCATGGAAATGCCAAAAAATTTCCATTGCGGTACATCACAGCGAATGACCGGCGCCGCCATAATGTCGGTCAGCGAAATCGGCCCGCTGGCCCCCGTGCTGCAACTGGTCAGCCCTTCCCAAAATCCTTGCTCGACGCCCCAGTGAAACAGGCCGATCAGCCCGCTGATGATCACCGCTACACCGGCCAGCAGCACCAGCAAGCGCGCCGCCGTCACGTTCGCGCGCAACAGCAAGGCCAGCAGGCCCAGCACAATGGCCGCTTGGTGGGGCCAACGCTGCCAATAGCACATCTCGCACGGATGCAGGCCAAAGCCATATTGCGCAATCAGGGCGCTGCCATACAGCGCGCAAGGCACCAATAAAGCCCAGAAAATCATGCTGTTGACGGTCGGCGCGGTCCGCAGGTTCATATCCTTCACCCCCGCTTATTGGCCGCGCGCCGCAGGGCGCTTGGCCACTTGCGCGGCCATGCTTTGTGGGCTGATGCGGCCAATCGTCTGCAACGCATAATGCATCTGATAATCGTCAACCCCCTTGGCCTTTAATTCGGCGGCGGTGGCGGTAAAGCGCGGGTCGGGCTTGCTATCCTTTTCCAAAACGCTGTTATCAATTTTCGCTTCGTTAATCAGGTGGCGGCGCAGGTCGCTTTCGCGGAACTGGGGCCGCGACGCATAATCGGGGTCCGACAATTGCGGCACGCGCAAATCAGGTTCAATCCCGCCTTCTTGCACGCTGCGTCCCGACGGCGTGTAATAACGGGCGGTGGTCAGGCGCAGCGCCGTCGTTTCGCTCAGCGGCAAGACGGTCTGAACCGACCCCTTGCCAAAGCTGCGCTCGCCCATCACCACGGCGCGGTGCTGGTCTTGCAGCGCGCCCGCCACAATTTCGGATGCCGACGCCGAGCCGGCGTCAATCAACACAATCACCGGCGCACCTTGGGCTACATCACCGGGCTGGGCGAAATAGCGTTCAATGTCGCTCTTGCGGCGACCGCGCTGGGAAACAATTTCGCCTTTTTCCAAGAAAATGTCGCTGACGCCCACGGCTTCGTCCAACAAACCGCCGGGGTTGGACCGCAAATCCAAAATCCAGCCGCGTGGTTTCTTGCCCATCGACTTTTCGACCGACGCCATCGCCGCTTCCAAATCGCGGGTGGCATTGGCGGAAAAGGATGTGATCGTCAGAATGCCGACGTCATTTTGCACTTCCCATTTTACTGGCTTCACATCAATAATTTCGCGGGTCAGCGTCATTTCCAGCGGTTTTTGCTGGCCTTCGCGCACTACGGTAATCGCCACGGTGGTGCCGGGGCGGCCGCGCATTTGCTCGACCGCTTCGTCCAGCGACATGCCGAATACCAACACTTTGTTGATGTGCGTAATATAATCGCCCGCTTTAATACCCGCACGGTCGGCAGGGGTGTCGGCGGTTGGCGCGATCACTTTCACCACGCCGTCTTCTTGCGTCACCGACAGGCCCAAGCCGCCATATTCGCCGTCCGTCTGGGTGCGCAATGTGGCAAATCCGCGCTCGTCCAAATATCCGCTATGCGGGTCCAGCGCCGCCAACATGCCGTTAATCGCGCCTTCAATCAGCTTGTCGTCGGCGACGGGTTCGACATAATTATTTTTCACTTCCAGAAAAATATTCATGAAGCGTTTGAATTCGGCGGTGGTCGATGCATCCACCTTGGCCATGGCGCCCGTTGCCAATGGCACCAGTGCCAGCGTGCTAAACGCGGCGGCGGCCTGCCAATAAGCAAAGCGGCGGCGGGGGGCCGAAGGGGTCTTCATCGAATCAGTCATGCCAATCTTTCCGTCATCACAGCGCGCGGCTGCTGAACTCACTATAAGGCCCTGTTTGCCAAGCTCCAACGCAATTGCGCGCGTCAGCGATGCTCTTTGCTGTGCAGGCGCGGATGTTCAACTAATCAAGGCCATAATATCGACAGGTTTGCCGCCTCGGCGCAATTCCACCAAAATGCTATCGCCCTGCGCCCCCGCACGGCCCAGCGGCGCGCCCGCGTCCAGCGTGTCGCCCACCGCAACCGACAGGGCGATCATCCCCGCGACCATCGAAATCCACCCGTCGCCATGGTCCAAAATGACAATTTTTCCATATCCGCGATATTCGCCAGCATAGCTGACGCGCCCATCCGCAGGGGCCACCAACTGCGCCCCTTGTCCCGCCATCATCTTGATACCGCGCGACCGAACGCCGCTGTCATCCACTTCGCCAAAGCCCGTCAGCACGCGGCCCACCACGGGCAAGCGATAGGCCCCTTTGGCGGGTGCGCGCCCGCTGGGCGGCGGCGGGGTGGCGGTGACGGGGGCATCAACATGGGCGGGGCGGGGCGGGGGACCGGCCAGCTCTGCCAAGGCTTGGCGTGTCTTGCTGTCATCTTCCAATGCCGACATCAGCGCGCTGATGTCGCGCGCCCGTTCCCCCAGCCCCAAGGCGCGGTCCGCCTCCATCCGCGCCGTGCTGGCTAATTGGCGGGCGCGGCTGCGGCCTTGCTGTTCCAATTTGGTCAGCACAGCCCGTTGTTCAGTGCGTTTCGTCTGCGCCGTTTCCAGCGCCACTATCTCGGTGTTTTGCTGTTGCAAAATCCCGCGCAGCGCCGCCAATTCGCGGCGCATCGACACGGATTTTTCTTCGACGACGGGGGTGATCGCTTCAATCACCGCGCGGGCATGGACCAGTTCGTCCAGCGACCCAGGCTGGGCCAGCACCGTCACCGGCGGGCGGCGGCTTAATTGCTGCAACAGCGCCGTTAATTCCATCAGCGGCTTTTGCTGGCGGGCCAGCTTGTCTTGTTGAACCGTTAAATTGCGGTTGATATCGGTCAGCTTGATTTGGGCGGCCTGAATATCCGCCTCGGCGGATTGAATGCGCGCTGCCACGGCCATCGCCTGAATCTTCAGCTTTTCGGCTTGGTCCTGCGCCTTGGCGGCTTCCTCTTCCAAGCTTTTGCTGCGCGCTATGGCTTCGGCGGATTGTTTTTGCGCGGCCAGCAAATCGCGCCGTTCTTGCCCCGCCAATTGATCAGGGTTGAAAATTTCTGCGCCGCTGCTGTTGGCGTTGCTGCGCCACATATGCACGCCGCCCCCAATTGCACCCGTCAAGGCCGCCGCCCCAAGGGCAATCCAAATGGCTTTTTTCGGGGCAGGGCGCGCCGGTTTCACTGACGCCCTTCGCGGTGATAGGGGTGGCCGGCAACGATGCTGGTGGCCCGCCACAATTGTTCGGCCAACATCGCCCGCGCCATCAAATGCGGCCATGTCGCACGGCCAAAGGCGATGATTTTGTCGGCCCCCTCGCGCTCGGCTGGGGTGAATCCATCGGCTGCGCCCAGGCAAAAGCGCGTTTCCCGCACCCCGCTGTCGCGCCATTTTTCCAGCAATCGGGCAAATTCCAGCGAGGACATTTGTTCGCCGCCCTCGTCCAGCAAGATGGTGCGGCCTTGGTCAACGGGCGCGGGCATTCGCCCGCCCGTATCGGGCAGTTCGGTGATTTTATGCGCCCATGTCACGCGCTTCATATATCGGTCGACCAGTTCGGCTTCTGGTCCTCGGCCAATACGTCCGCGTGCAATGATGTGTAACAACATGTCGCCCCGCTCTATGCGGCGGATGGAGGGAATATTTTGGGGCTAAACACCGCCAAATTCTATCATCCATCCATCAACCCACATCTATCATCATCTTGCTGCTGGCCCGCCCATGGACGGGTCAACCAGCCCGCACCCCCAGCAAGAGGGTGCGTCTGATATGGGTCACTAGCCTGTTCAGGCCAGATGCGTCAATTTGCGTATGGCGACATCGCAGGCGTAGCCGGCGGCGGCGGTGCATCGCCAAAGGACCACATGCGTTCCAGATTGTAAAAGCTGCGAACTTCGGGACGGAACAGGTGGACAATCACATCGCCTGCGTCGATCAAAACCCAATCGGCGTTGGGCAGTCCTTCGACACGAACAGGCTGACCTGTTTCTTGCTTAATCCGCTGGGCCAATTTGTCGGCAATCGCAGACACATGGCGCGTCGAACGGCCACTTGCGATTATCATATAATCGGCAATGTTGCTCTTTCCGGCAAGCGGGATGGAAATGGTTTCCTGTGCCTGATCCTCATCCAATTGGTGGAGGATCAATGCGTGAAGGGCTTCCACGCTGTCATTCAGAGGAGCGGCGCCGGGCGCGGCATCCTTACTGGCGGCTGTCAAGCTTTACCTTTCCTTTTGCCTAGGCCGAGCAATCGATGCGTAACCGGATCGCGGATAACGCGCCGAGCATAGTGTTCGAACCAGCGGGGGTCTGCCTGCCGTAATGTGGTTGCGGATCGCGCATCGGGCGAAAAACGCAGGAACACGAGGGCAGGGGTTCTCCAATTCGTCCAATGCAATTTCTGGTCAGCGGAACGGACATAAGGCCGCAGCCAGCCCATCGCCTGTGCGGCGTGGGTTCGGCCATTATAGCTTGGTCGCGCAATAATCGCAATCGGCATCAAATGGGCGATTCTGCGCCATTCCCGCCATTGCGGCAATTGCTGCAAATTATCTGCGCCCATGATCCAGATGAAACGACGATTCGGATATCGTCGCTGCAAGGCGGCCAAGGTATCAACCGTGTAACGGGTGCCCAATGTCTGTTCGATAGTGGTCGCCTTTATGGGCGACCGTCGGCTTTGGTCCTGCGCTGACGCGGCGCGTATGTGCAGAGGGGCCATTCCCGCCGCCGTCTTTAATGGATTGCCGGGGGACACCAACCACCATAGCTCGTCCAAGCCCAAGGCCTTCATGGCGTTCAGGCTGATGGCGCGGTGGCCGCCATGGGCAGGATTAAAGCTTCCGCCCAGCAATCCGGTGGTGATCATGGCTGGTCAGCCGTCAAGATCACGGACGCAATTGGCCCGTGCCGCGTACCTGCCACTTATAGGTGGTCAGCCCTTCCAACGCCACCGGACCCCGTGCATGCAATCGGCCCGTCGCAATGCCAATTTCCGCGCCCAAACCAAATTCGCCGCCATCGGCAAATTGGGTCGATGCATTGTGCATGACAATGGCGCTGTCCACTTCATTCAAGAAACGCGCGGCATGGTCGGCATTTTCGGTGATAATCGCATCGGTATGGCGGCTGCTGTGCCGGTCAATATGCGCCAGTGCGCCGTCCACCCCGTCGACGACGGCGATGGAAACAATGGCGTCCAGATATTCGCTATCCCAATCATTGGCATCGGCGGGCGTCACATGGGGGCTGATCGCCACCATATCCTTGTCACCGCGCACTTCGCAGCCAGCAGTCATCAAAGCGTTGACCACATCTTTTTTGGGGCCAAAGGCGCGGTCGATCAAAATGGTTTCCGTGGAACCGCAAATGCCCGTGCGGCGCATTTTGGCGTTCACCACCAAGGCGATGGCTTTTTCGGCGTCGGCATCACCGTCGATATAGCTGTGACAAATGCCGTCCAGATGCGCCAAGACTGGCACCCGCGCTTCGTCTTGCACGCGCTTCACCAGCCCCTTGCCGCCGCGCGGAATGATCATATCAATCACGCCTTGCGCCCGCAGCAATGCGCCTACCAAGGCGCGGTCTTGATCAGGGATTAACTGCACCGCCGCCGCAGGCAAGCCTGCTTCGCTGATGCCCGCTGCCAAGGCGGCCTCAATGGCGCGGTTGCTATTCACCGCTTCGCTGCCGCCGCGCAAAATCACGGCATTGCCCGACATCACGCCCAAGACAGCGGCATCGGCGGTCACATTGGGGCGGCTTTCGTAAATAATGCCAATAACGCCGACAGGCACACGGACGCGGCGCAAATGCAGGCCATTGGGGCGTACCGCTTCGTCGATGACAGCGCCAACAGGGTCATCCAATTTTGCCACCGCTTCGACCGCGTCGGCAATGCCTTCCAGCCGAACGTCATCCAGCCGCAGCCGATCGAGCAAGGCGCTGGTCAGGCCATTGGCCTTGCCCGCGTCCATATCTAGCGCGTTGGCGGCCAAGATTTGTGGGGCCTGTTCGCGCAGCTTGGCGGCGGCGGCCATCAAGGCAGCGGCTTTCTTGGCGGTTGGCGTCATCGCCAATATTTTGGCGGCAGCACGGGCCTTATGTCCCATTTCGGCGATCAAATCATCGGCATTGGGAAGCGGCGATTGGGAAACAGGCTTTACAGTCATAGCCACGCCCTATCATGCTTTGCATCTGCGATGAAAGCCCCGTTGCGAGCGGCCTTAGGGCGGTTTGCAGCATAGATCGCGATAGATTTCGCTGAACTGGCACGTCAGGCGGGATATTGTCTTTTCGACTGAAAGCGTTGCCCCTGATCGGCACCAGCGATTAACCGGGGCCCATAAAAAAGGGACGGCAGATTGCCCCTGCCGTCCCCTAGAATCGGATTGTTCAATAAACGGCCCTTTAATAAGGCGGCATATCCTCAAATTCCGCGAAATAAGGATAGTCGGCGGCGACACTGGCTTGGAAATTCGGTTCCCGCTTTTCCAAAAAGCTCATCACCCCTTCGGCCGCATCGGGGCTGCGCCCACGCGAAAAAATCACACGGCTGTCCCAGCGGTGTGCGCTCATGGGGTGCGGCGCACCCAACATCCGCCACATCATATGACGGGTCAGGGCGATGGAAACAGGCGCGCTATGCTGCGTCATTTCGCGGGCCTTAGCGATGGCGGCGTCCACCAAAGTTCCGGGTTCGTGCAGCGATTGCACCAATCCTTTTTCCAACGCTTCTTCCGCGCCAATCAAGCGGCCGGAATAGCATAGGTCCACCGCATTGGTAATGCCAATCAAGCGGGGCAGGAACCAGCTTGATGCCGCTTCGGGCACAATGCCGCGCCGTGCGAACACAAATCCGAAACGGGCGTTGGTGCTGGCCAAGCGGGCATCCATTGGCAGGGTCATCGTCACGCCAATGCCCACCGCTGCGCCATTGATCGCGCCCAATACGGGTTTTTTCGATTCGAAAATTCGCATCGACACACGGCCACCGCCATCGCGGATCAGCGGGTGGGTCCAATCAATGGTGCCGTCATCCGCCACAGGGCTGGCGGGTGTGCCATCGGGCAGAAGTTCCTGCTTGTCGGTGCGACTATCATAATTAAATGTTTCCGCGCCGCTGCCCAAATCCGCGCCAGCGCAATAAGCACGGTCGCCCGAACCGGTAAATACCACCGCCCGCACGGCATCATCGGCATCGCATTCGTCCAGCGCGGCGATGATTTCGGCCATCATCTGGCCGGTAAAAGCATTCATATTATCAGGGCGATGCAATGTTAAAATCGCGATGCCGTCTTGCTTATCGAGGCGAATCTGCTCGAAACTCATATCTCTCTCCCATCTTGTTGCATTGCTTTTTGCAACGGAATGCAACGGAAGCAAGCCGAGAGGGGGATTCTGCGCAAATATAAACCCTTTTTCCGGTCCTTGGTCCCAATCAACAGACAGAAATTCATGGATTTAGCCGGCCATGATGGTGCGCGCAGGGCCATGTGCATCAGCTTTTTTATGCTCGCCGGCACTTGTGCGTTTAACGGATGATGACGTGGGACCGCTTTATCGCTATGGGACAGCGACGTCGCCCCGTCATCGCATCTCGTCGTTGAGTCGCTATGACGGGGCTTATATTTTGGTTCGACAGAAAGATTGCGCCCATGGCCCGTCGCCGCCAGATTTATGAAGGCAAAGCCAAGATCCTGTATGAGGGTCCCGAACCCGGCACGCTCATTCAATATTTCAAGGACGATGCCACTGCGTTCAACGCACAAAAACGTGGCACCATCAACGGCAAGGGCGTGCTGAATAACCGTATTTCCGAACATGTGTTTACCATGCTCGGCAACATCGGCGTTCCCCATCATTTCATTCGCCGTTTGAACATGCGCGAACAATTGATCCGTCAGGTGGAAATTGTTCCCATCGAAGTGGTGGTGCGCAACGTCGCAGCTGGATCTCTGACCAAGCGTCTGGGCGTCGAAGAGGGCACGCAATTGCCCCGCACCTTGATCGAATATTGCTATAAGGATGACGCCTTGGGTGACCCCTTGGTCGCCGAAGAACATATCGCCTGCTTCAACTGGTGCACGCAGGAAGAACTGCATGACATCCAAGACATGGCCATCCGTATCAATGACTTCATGAGCGGCATGTTCGCTGCTGTTGGCATTCGTCTGGTGGACTTTAAGCTGGAATTTGGCCGTCATTATGATGGCGATTTCAGCCGCATCATCTTGGCCGACGAAATCAGCCCCGATGGTTGCCGCCTGTGGGATATGGCCACCGGCGAAAAGATGGACAAGGACCGTTTCCGCCGCGATTTGGGCGGTGAAGTCGAAGCCTATCAAGAAGTGGCGCGCCGTTTGGGCTTGATGCCCGAAAATGAAGAAACCGCGATCCTTGATCTGGATAGCCACCGCAAAAAGAAAAGCTAAGCAAGCCGCCCTTGCGGCGCACGATGCAGCAAAAATAAGGGACGGGTGGCGGTGATGCCATCCGTCCCTTATTGTATTTTAAGCCTTGTTTTCCATCGCTTGGCGCGCCGTAATCGCTGCTTGACCTGATGCAGGCAAGCGTCCACTTTCGGCCTATGAAAGCTATTTATTTCCGCCGCCTGTCGCTGGCGCTTTCGCCCTTTGCCTTGCTGGCCGTCACCATTTCCCCGCCGCTCCGCGCCGCATCGGCTGACAATAGCGCCCAACAGCCCGTCAATCCGCAAAGCGACGCCGCGCGCGCTTGGAAATTCGCCAACAGCGATGTGGTCGCCGACCCGGCTGTTTTGTTCGGTGTAATGCCCAACGGCATGAAATATGCCATTTTGAAAAACGACACGCCGAAAAATAATATTTCCCTGCGGATGCATGTCAACATCGGCAGTCTGGCCGAGGCGGAGGACCAACGCGGCCTCGCGCATTTCTTGGAACATATGGCCTTCAACGGCAGCAAATCTATTCCAGAAGGTGAAATGATCAAGCTGTTGGAACGCAAGGGTTTAGCCTTTGGCGCGGACACCAACGCTTCGACCGGCTTTGACGCCACAGAATTTAAGCTGGATCTGCCCCAAGGCACGGACGATCTGATCGACACCGGCCTGATGCTGATGCGCGAAACCGCCAGCGAACTGACCATTGCGCCCGATGCCGTCAACCGTGAACGCGGTATCATCCTGTCCGAACGCCGCGCGCGCGACACTTATGCCCTGCGCAATTTGGTGGAGCAATTTGGCTTTCTATATCATGGCATGACTTTGGTTGACCGGATGCCCATCGGCACCGAAGCGGTCATTCGTAACGCCCCCGCCCAGCGCCTGCGCGATTTTTACACTGATTATTACCGCCCCGAACGCACCACCTTAATTGTGGTCGGCGATATGGATGCTGCGGCCATGGAGACCAAGATCAAGGCCCGCTTTGCCGACTGGAAACCCGCTGGCAAGGGCGCGCCCGATCCTGATTTGGGTTCGCTGGATTTTAAACGTCCCTTGGCCGCCGATATTTTTGTCGACCCCGCCATTCAGGATGTGGTGTCGATCAACTATCTGCGCCCCTACCGCAACGAGGCCGACAGCATCGCCAAGCGCAGCCGCTTGGTCTTGGAAAATATCGGCCAAAACATCATCTCGCGCCGCTTCGCCAAAGTGGCGGCGGGCGAAGACGCGGCGATTTTGGGCGGCAGCATCGGCGAAAGCAGCGGTTGGAAACGCTTCACCCAATTCTCCCTCGCTGCCGCCGCGCGCGAAGGGGAATGGCAGGCCGCGCTGGCTTTGCTGGAACAAGAACAACGCCGCATCGCGCAATTTGATGTGACAGAGGCAGAGGTTCAGGAACAACTCGCCAATCAACGCACCGCGCTGCGCAACGCCGTGGCCAATGCTAGCACAAGGCGCAGCCAGTCTTTGGCCGATGCCTTGATCTCCGCCGTGCAAAATGAGCATGTGTTCGCCCATCCCGAACAATCGCTGGCCCTGTTGGAACGGCTAGAGCCTCAGATTACCGCCCGCAGCGTCACCGACGCACTGCGCGCCCAAATGCAAGGCTTGGGTGAACCGCTGATCCGCATCACCTCCAAACAGGCGATTGCGGGCGAAGAGGCGGCGGTGTTGGCCGCTTACCAAGCCTCCAAAGCGGTGCCTGTCATCGCCGCCGAAAATAAAGCGGTGCCGACCTTCGCTTATGACAAAATCGGCAAGGCCGGTAAAATTGTGCATGATGAACGGGTGGCCGACCTTGGCATTCGCCGCATCCGCTTTGCCAATGGCGTCATGCTGAACATTAAACAAACGGAATTCCAAAAGGACCGCGTCGCCATTTCGATGCGCGTCGATGGCGGCACCCTCATGGCCACCCGCGACGACCCGACCCGTGTGGCTTTGGCTGCGTCTTTGGCGATTGGCGGGCTGCAAGCACACAGCTTTGACGATCTGCGCAGCATCTTTGCGGGCCGCACCATCAGCCCCGCTTTTGGCATGTCTGCCGACAGTTTCGGCGGCACCGCGACGACCACGCCGCAAGACTTGGCACTGCAAGCCAAGGTCATGGCCGCCTATCTGCTCCACCCCGGTTACCGCGCCGATGGGTTGGCGATGATGCGCCGCGTCTTCCCACAACAATATGCCGCGATGGACGCTACACCTGCCGCTGTCATTGGCCGCGATCAAGACGCGATTTTGACGGGCCAAGACCCGCGCATGCTGACCCCCAGCCTTGAAAAAATGATGTCGTTGGACTGGAAAAGTCTAGCTCCCGTCATCGCGGACAATCTGCAACATGGCGCGGTGGAAATCGGCATTGTCGGCGATGTTGACGAAGCCGCCGCAATCAAGGCGATTGCCGACAGCTTTGGTGCCTTGCCCAAGCGCCGCGCGCAATTCGACCCGCGCACATCGGCGCGCGACATTGCTTTCACCACCGACTTTGGCGAAAAAACGCTGATCCACAAAGGCCCCGCCGACCAAGCCGATGTGCGCGTCCATTGGCCCGCCCGCGACGATAGCGATCTGGCTGAATCGCAGCAGTTGCAACTGCTCGGACGGGTGCTGTCCCTGAAACTGCTGGAGGAGATTCGCGAGAAATTGGGCGAAAGCTACAGCCCCAGTGCGGGGGTCAGCCTGTCGAGCATCTATCCCAATTTTGGCCGCATCAGCGTCGCTAGCAATGTCGATGCCAGTCAAATTGAACCGACCAAAGCCGCCATCTTTGCCATTGCCAAGGAATTGCGCGAACAGCCCATCGACGAAGATCTGCTGGACCGCGCCCGTAAACCGTTGATGGAAGCCAGCGCCAAGGCGCGGCGCGAAAATAATTATTGGCTGGGCTATGTCAGCATCGCATCCAGCAAGCCCGAACGCTTGGACCGCATCAACAAGGCCGAAGCCGAATTGCTGAAAACCACCCCCGCCGACATCCAGCGCCTTGCCCAGCGCTATTTTCTGGATGACAAGGCTGTGGTGATCAAAGCGGTCAGCGACAAATATCAACCTGCGGCTGCGGCAAAATAAATGGGCAAATGGGGGCAGGCGGCTGGCTTGGTCCCGTCCCCCAAAATCTCGGCCGATGCTCGTGTTACGGGCGCAGGCTGCGCACCATAGTGCTTAGTGGAAATGCGGCGGCGCAATGCGCAGGAAATTTTGGATACAAGCGAACAACATATCGCGTTCGTCACCGTTCAGCATTTCGGCGCTCATCTGATCAAAGCTGAACCGATCGCCAAAGAAGGTCGCGCTGACCATCGCCGCGAACAGCGCCTCATCAAAGCTCACCCGCGAACAGCAAGGCGGGGCAATGGCAAAGGGGTCGGGCCAAATATGGCCAATCGCCTCGATCAACACCGACAAGCGGCGGGCCGCCATCGGGTTGCCCCAGCGGCGGGCCAATTGCGGTACAGGGTCATGCCCCGTCTTGCGGCACAAAATGGCATAACGCAGCGCCACGACGGTCTGCGCGGCCAATGGGTTGAGGTCGCGAACAAGGGGCTGGGCACTCAGCAGGTTGGTTAATGTCTTGCTTTCCATATCGCCTCTTTCTCGCATCATCTGGCTACGGCGGCGGGTCGGGCAGCAGCTTTCATTGCCGACCAAAGCATTCCCTTCATCCGATTCCATCAGGGGGAAAAAGATGCCGGTCATCAATTTGATGACCGGCAGGAGGGGACTGCCTCATCTTGCTAATGAGAATGACTCTCAAACTCAAATGAAAAATGCTCCACCTCACAAATTATTTTACGATCGGCAGAAAACCGTGGATATATGCTGTCCCTTTCACCCCCGCTGCCATATCATCCCGCAAATTTTGCTATTTCAAATACCCGCTTGAAATCCCATGCGTCGCTTGGCTAAGCATGATCATGGGTAAATTTAGAACATCGACCGCCGCAGATTTCCCTCAGATCATGCACGTCTGGCGCAGCGCGGTTGACGCCACGCATGACTTCCTCTCGCCGGTCGACAGGCTAGCTATCGAAGAGGAGCTTTTGGCTTTTTTCCCGACCATCAGCTTGCAACTTGCGGTGGATGATCGCGATAGGCCGCAGGGCTTTATGTTCCTGCACGGCGGGCATTTAGAAGCGCTTTTTATCCATCCAGACTGTCACGGCCAAGGCATTGGCAAAGCGTTTGTCGTTCAAGCGGTCGCCGATCATCCCGACCTGACGGTCGATGTGAATGAGCAGAATATCGCGGCAATGGGATTTTACGAACATTTGGGGTTTGAACCGATTGGCCGTTCAGAATTGGACGGGCAGGGAAGGGCTTATCCGCTCATCCATCTGCGATTCCGCGCGCCGTCCTAGAAATGGCTCAACCATGGCCGTTCCCGCGATTTTCGCGATGGGGATCTGTCGGGAACAGCCCGCCGCCATATCACTGCCGTCACGCCCGCGCTCTGCACGTGACACGCCAGTTCAATCGGTTTATGCGCGATCTGCCGAGAATAGAGTAGCAGGCTGGTATCTCCTGCGCCCCACTGAGGGTTCTTCTCCGCCGCGGCGTCAACCTGTTTCTCTCAGGCGGCGCATCATGGTTCCCATATGCGTTTCCTGCCCATAATGGAGCGCGACGTGAATTATCTCTATCTCGCTATCGCTATCGTTTCGGAAGTTATTGCGACAAGTTTCATGAAGGAAAGCAATGGATTTACCAAGCTCGTCCCCAGTTTGGTTACCGTCATCGGATATGGCGTGGCTTTTTATTGCCTTTCCCTAACTTTGCGGACCATCCCAACGGGCATAGCCTATGCCATATGGTCGGGGCTCGGTATCGTGTTAATCTCTGGCATTGCTTGGCTGTTTCAGGGCCAAAAGCTGGATGTCGCGACGATGATCGGGATGGGGCTGATCGTGTCCGGGGTCATTGTGATGAACCTATTTTCGACATCGCTGGCCCATTAAATTTTATTTGGTCTGGCTTGTCCGTTTGGTCCGACAGGGTAGGTCGAGGCTTTCTTGTTCTGCCAATAGGCAGGATGGAAGCGCATCGCTTATCTGCGCCATTGATCATGACTGGCGACACCGCCTAGCATGTTTCATGGGATGCACGGGGCACGGCACATGATCAGCATTTTATTCCTCATATCTTGCATATTGCTGTTGGTCGGTTCGGCTTGGCCGTTCACCATCGCGCTTGGGAGGTTGGGGCGGGGGCGCATGAAATTGCTGCCGTTCCTGATTGGCGGCGGGGCGCTTCCCTTCGCTTTGATAGCCTATGCTATTTGGCTCATCCATTTTGCAGGCGCATCGCAAGATCCAAATGATATCAATGGAATTACGGTATTTTTTCTGCTGTTTTTGCCTGTAATTTTGCTCCCCTTTAGCTATATTGTTGCTTGGAAAGCCGCTGGCAAATAACCGGCTGATATTATCGGGGCTAGGGGGCCTTACCGCTGACATGGCTGGGCGGTGACAGGATATGGTCTGTATCGCGCACATAAAAAAGGGTGCCACCCGCCATGGGGGCACCCTTTGCTGTCACCAATATTGGCTGTTTATTCCGCGACGGGGCGCGATTGCAGTTGGATGTAATTTTCCAGACCCATGCGCTGAATCATCTCAAACTGCTTTTCCAGCTCGTCGACATGATGTTCTTCGCTGCGCAAAATATCGGCAAATAAATCGCGGCTGCCATAATCGCGGACGCTTTCCGAATATTCTATGGCATCGCGCAGCAGGGGAATCGCTTCATTCTCAATCGCCAAGTCGGCGTGAAGAATTTCCTCCACCGTTTCGCCTACGCGCAAACGGCCCAGCAATTGGAAGTTGGGCAGGCCGCCCAAAAACAAAATGCGGTCGGCCAAACGGTCGGCATGTTTCATTTCGTCAATGGATTCTTCGCGCTCAAAGGCGGCCAAGCGCGTCACGCCCCAATTGTCGAGCAAGCGATAATGCAGCCAATATTGGTTGATCGCGGTCAGCTCATTCTTGAGTGCCTCGTTCAAAAACTCGATGACTTTGGCGTCGCCCTTCATGGTCGTTTTCCATCTTGTAACTGGTGTTTATCGTGGCGCCTTTATAGGCGCTCTTGCCGAATCAATCCAGTTCAAAAATGGCGGAAAACTAAGGGAAATTAACCCTCTGCGTCCAGCTCGCTGATGATATTGCGAGCGAATGGCAGGCACTGACCACATTTGGGTTTGCGACCCATTTGCGCATAAGCTGCCTTTGCACACCGCAAGCCGCCACTTCGCGCCACGTCGCGCAAGTCACGTTCTTTAATTGCGTTGCAGACACAAACAACCATGTGCGAATCCTTCTCAATAACCCTCTGTTACGGCTAGTGCGAAATATTCGCAACAAGAAATTTGCGAATGGCTCGCATTTTTATCGGATGCAATTTGCACGGCATATTTCGGCGCTTTTGGCGCTTGCCCCTTGCCCGTCATCTGATTCGCGGGCATAGGCGCGCCATATATCCCGCCCCCCTAATGAAAAGGCACCGCCCCCATGAAAGTGAATGTCTATGTGACGCTCAAGCCGGGTGTTCTCGATCCCCAAGGCAAGGCTATCCACCATGCGTTGGAAGGTCTGGGTTTCGAAGGTGTATCGGACGTGCGCGCAGGTCGCTTCATTGAACTGGACGTCGCCGACACTATATCGGATGCTGATCTGGATGCGATGTGCGCCAAGTTGCTGGCCAACACCGTGATCGAAAATTATCGCATCGAACGTCCCTGAAAGGGAGAGTGTCCATGAAAACCGCTGTCATTGTATTCCCCGGCTCCAATTGCGACCGCGATATGGCCGTGGCGTTGGAACAGGTTACGGGCCGCGCCCCGTCCATGGTTTGGCACCGCGACACGGACTTGCCGGATGGTGTTGACTTTATCGCGCTGCCTGGTGGTTTCTCTTATGGTGACTATCTGCGTTCCGGCGCAATGGCGGCTCGCTCCCCCATCCTTCAGGCCGTGACCGCTGCTGCGGCGCGCGGTGTGCCGGTTCTGGGCGTGTGCAACGGCTTTCAGGTCCTGACGGAGGCACAATTGCTGCCCGGCGCGTTGATGCGCAACGCCGGACTGAACTTCATTTGCCGGACGGTGGGCTTGACGGTCGAAAATGATCGTTCGCTATTCACCTCGGCCTATCAAGCGGGCGAAACGCTGAATATCCCCGTCGCCCACCATGATGGCAATTTCTTTGCTGACAGCGATACGCTCGACCGTATCGAAGGCGAGGGCCGCGTGGCGTTCCGCTATGCCGAAACCGTCAATGGTTCGGCGCGCAACATCGCGGGCGTGCTCAACGAGGCTGGCAATGTGCTGGGCATGATGCCGCACCCCGAACGGGCGATTGACGTGGCGCATGGCGGCACGGACGGTCTGCGCTTGTTCGAAGCGGCCCTGCGCGTCTTGGCCTAAACAGGCTCTACCAGCGATGGTTTATGAACAGGCCCTGCGCGACCATGCGCGGGGCCTGTTCTTATGGCCCAAGCCCTTGGGAAGGCATCTCCTTAGGAAGTCAGATCCTTAAGAAGAAGGCGATTCCGTTATATCGGCATCATCTGTGCCAAGCTGCGGCGTCCTGCGCCGGTGCCAATCATCGGCCAGCGTCAAAATAATCGGCCAGACACAGGTGTTGAACAGGTCGGACAGATGATCGGGCCAGTCACAGGCTTTGCGGATGCTGAGTTCGTAAATATGATCCCAAATCTCCGCGCCCAGCGCGATGGCGACCACCAACCCCAAGGCGGCCCATGCGCCGCGCCGCCCGCGCAGCATCACCCATGCCGCGAAAAAGATCAGCAACCCAAAATGAATGTGCAAAGCATCGCGCTGAAAACCCAAAAACGCCACAAGGATGTTTTTGACATCGCCAAAACTATGGGCGCTCAGCAGGGCGATCGTCATCATCGCCATGCCGCACAACCTTCGGCGCGTACAATAGCCGCGCTATACCTCATAGCTTCGCCTGAAAGGGCGAGAAATTCGTCCCTTCATCATAAACATCAATGCCCTCGCGCCGTTTCAGCACATGCACCGCCCAATAAGTAAAGGGCGTCAGCAAGGCCTCCCAACCCGATTTGATCAGCCATTGCGACACGATGACTTGCCACAATTGTTCGGGTGGCCACCCAGCCAAGCCATAAAAGGCCAGCGGATAGAATAATAGGCTGTCCAAGCCTTGACCAACGATGGTGCTACCAATGGTGCGCGCCCATAAATGCTTGCCTTTGGTCCATATTTTCATGCGGGCCAACACATAGCTATTGGCAAATTCCCCAGCCCAAAAAGCAGTCATCGACGCCGCAACAATGCGCCAGCTATTGCCGAACACAAATTCATAGCTTTCTTGCCCCGGCCACCCCGCCGCAGGGGGCAGGGACACCACGACCCACGCCATGAAGGCCATGAACAACAAGGCCGCAAAGCCCGTCCAAATCACCCGCCGCGCACGGGCATAGCCATAAACCTCGGTCAGCACGTCGCCCAAAATATAACCGATGGGAAAGAATAGCACGCCCGCGCCAAAGGCCCATTGGCTGCCATCGGGCAGGGGGATATAGCTGGGCTTTGACGCGCCAATGATGTTGGACAACAGCAAGATGGTCACAAATGCCGCCATCACAAAATCATAATAACGCAGCTGTCCAATGGCTGACGCGGAAATGGCAACAGGCTGATCGGCTGCCGACTGGCCCTCTGCTGGGTTCGGGAATTGGCTGTGGCTAGACATAGGCCCATGCTTAACCCGCTTTTTGGAACAGGCAATGGTGGGTTTGACTTGCCATCCCCGCCCTTATGGCGCTAGCGAGCAACTGTCTGGCGCATCTAGCCACGACATCGCGGCCCCGTAGCTCAGCTGGATAGAGCACTCGCCTTCTAAGCGAGTGGTCGCAGGTTCGAATCCTGCCGGGGTCGCCATTTGGCTTTTCAACCTCGATTGCGCCGCCTGCGCGGCACCTTATCGTTGCAGCGCGGACCTCAGCAGATCACACGGCCGTGCCGAACAAGCTGCCAATGGCCGCCGTCAGGCCCATGGCGAAGGCCCCCCAAAATGTTACGCGCAGGGTCGCTCGTCCTATTTTGGCGCGTCCCGCTTTCGCCGCCACGCCGCCCAGCAGGGCCAGCGACACCAGCGAAGCAGCCGCCACGCCGCCTAGAATCTGTTCCTGCGGCACCATGATAGCGGTCAAAAGCGGCACCGCTGCCCCTACAGAAAATGTCGCGGCAGAGGTCGCTGCCGCCTGAAGCGGTCGGGCCGACATCGCCTCGGAAATGCCCAGTTCGTCGCGGGCATGGGCACCCAAAGCGTCATGGGCCATTAATTGGGCGGCAACCTCACGGGCTAAGTCGGGCTTTACGCCCCGCGCGACATAGATATGGGCCAATTCCGCCAGCTCAAACTCTGGCTGCGCCGCCAATTCGGATTTTTCGCGCTCTAGGTCGGCTCGCTCGGAATCGGCTTGCGAACTGACGGAGACATATTCGCCGGCGGCCATCGACATCGCCCCCGCCACCAAACCGGCCCCGCCGGCAATTAAGATGTCGGCTTGTGATGTGGCGGCTGCGGCTACGCCGACGATCAGGCTGGCCGTGGAAACAATCCCGTCATTGGCACCCAAAACCGCCGCGCGTAGCCATCCAACGCGGTCCACGCTGTGGGTTTCCGAATGCGTATGAAGGCGCGACATAGGGTGTCCTTTCGAGCGGAGCGAGGGTTTCCGGGCGCATCATCAGCATAGAATGGCAGCAATCCACCCATCGTCCAATATTGAACGTAAATTTCGCCCTAGCAAGCGCGCAAGCGCAGCTCCTTTTTTAAAAGGTCGGGTCAACAGCTGATGGAAAGCATGTGGGGAATCAGTCTGAAAGCCAACAAGCCCCCGACTATGCCGTGTTAGACTTTCTATGCAACGGGACGGGGAGGGCTGACGGCGGTTCTATTGCCATCAATTCGATTTCTAAATGAAATAATGGTTCAATATTTGATGTTTATCCGTTGGTAATCGGATCCCGGCGGATCGACAGAGTGAAATCAGTTTCGCTTATTTCATGCGCTTAACGTAATAATATTACAGAAGAAATGGCAACGGGAAAAATGAATTTACCTCGGTTCACCGCAAGACCTGCTCCGTCCGGCGGTTGATGAACGGGGTTTGTCTATGCTGTTCATCTTGCAGAAAGCTTTGGCTGAACAGGCAGCGTCTGTGACGTAAATAAGCTGCTTCGGCGGCCTGTTTCGGCAGCGCCAAACTGCGGGGGGAACTGACAGCCAGATTGCGATCATCGCAAAGCTTTCAGACCGACATTTGGAACAAGCGGCCTTCATTGGCCGAATTGGAAGGAGAAGCGCTATGCGCGCGAAAAATTTCACCTCAAAAAGCGCCTCTATGGCGCTGGCCATGGCTGCGTTCGGCGCATCTTCGGCTCCCCTATGGGCGCAACAGGGCAGTGCACCCGATAGTGACGTCATGACGACCGTTTATGGCACCCAAACCATCGATCCAGCATCCATGACCAAGGGGCCAGAGGTAAAGGGGATTATCTCGGCACGCAGCGGCAATCAGATTCAAGTTACCAGCGAAGATGGCCAGAATATTTTGGTGGCGGTAACCGACACCACGAAAATTCGCGGCAAGGGCGGGTTCTTGGGCGTTGGTTCCAACAAATTGGCCGCGGACGCCTTGTTAAATGGTCTGCCCGTTACCATTGAAACGCTACAGGGGGGCGGTGCGCTGGTGGCGGATGAAATCCGTTTGGCGAACAAGGATCTGAAAGTTGCGTCGATGATCCGCAGCGGCACCAACCAGCGCTTTGAAGAACAAGCTGCTGCGACCGAGGCTCTGCGTGGCCGCATGGGCGACATCGACAAATATAATATCAAAAGCACGACCAGCGTCTATTTTGACACTGGTAAATCGAATCTGTCACCCAATGCGCAGCAAGAATTATGCGCTACCGCTACGACCGCCGATGGCATTGACAATGCCTTGTTATTGGTCGTTGGCTATACCGACAGCACCGGCGACGCAGACTTCAACCAAACACTCAGCGAAAAGCGCGCATCGCGTGTCGTGAACTACTTGCAGCAAGCCTGTGGTTGGAAGCCCTATCGGATGTTGACCCCCACTGGCATGGCATCGGCGGACCCACAAGCCAGCAATGACACCCATGAAGGCAAGGCGCAAAATCGCCGTGTGTCGGTGAATGTGCTGGTCAGCAAGGGACTAGACGGCATTTAACGCCATAGCTTTGGTTGATGGGGCGGCGGTGCGGGGTGGATGCCGCCGACCCCATTGATTCACAGTATCAAATTGTTAACCACTATAAATATAGTGCAAAAATCACTGCGAAGTTGATTTTTGTATCAAATCCATGCAGCCGATCGTCGCTATAGCTATATGCTATAACAAAAATTGTTTCGGAACGGTAGAGACGCTGCGTGACCCATATCCCCCGATTCACTTCTCGGCCACAGCCAACCGCTCTGCAAATCGCACGCCCTGTCACAGGCGATACGCCCCCGCGTCTGTCGGATCTTTTATCTTATCAGATGCATCGGTTAATCGACTGGATTGATGGCGTAAATCCCTTGGCGGCTTTGTTGGCCGTCATTTTGATTGCGATTGGCAGCTGCTTTGCTTTGACATCGGAATATCCCAATCGCGTGCCCGATCTGTTTGGGACGTCGGGTGTTCGCATCAAAAACACACCCTATAATGCCAAATGGGCGCGGGCGGCCCAACCCGTCACGCACGAAGCGGCCTTGCCGATCTTGATGCAGGCCCAACGCGCGACCAATGATCTGCAACGGCTGCAAATGGTGCAGCAAGCTGTGTTCGAACAAATTCGCTACCGCGAGGACCGCGATCTATATGGAACAGAAGATTATTGGGCCACGCCCAATGAAACGCTGCGCCATATGGCGGGGGACTGCGAAGATGTTGCGATTTTGAAACGGGCTTTGTTGTTGCGTCTTGGCATCGCTGCGGACCAGATGTTTCTGACTGTCGGCTATGATCTGGCGTTTCGTACCGGCCATGCGGTGCTCGTCGTGCGGCTAGGCCAGCGGCATTATGTTTTGGATGAGTCCACCGGATCCTTGATTGATGATCAAAAATTGGTCGATTTTCGTCCGGTCGTGACCATGACGTCCCAATATTCGTGGATACATGCCGAACGAAGCGCGCCCATTTTGGCTGCGAAATAAAGGGCATATCGCTATGAATCCCAATGCGCCGATGATCGGCAGCCTGCAAGACTCTGTGCTATTTCAGGATGTCATTGTATATTTTTATATCCTGTGGACGCTGTGCAAATTTCTTTTTTACATCTTGCCGATCATCGACCTGATCAAAATCAAAAATTATGACGGCAAGTCAGCAGATATCGCCATCACCTATCTGATCATCATACCGGTATTTGAATTTGTCGCTTATTATTATGTCGTCACCCGCATCATCGAAAAAATCTTGGATCAGGAACGGGGACGGCGGGCATCCGGCATCTTGTCCTGCCAAATTTATGGCATTGCGGCCGGAATTTTGAACACCATTTTGGTCCTCACCTGTTTCACCCTGACCAACAGCGCCAATAATCATCATCTGGGCGGCGACATCTGGGCTATGTTCTTGCTGAACATGATCATTTTTTCATCATGGCTTTATTTGTCCTACCTTCATCTGCGCGGCGTGTTCATGGCGCGGCGATTGCTCATCGCCAACCGCGCGGCGTCCTGATGCTGGGTTTCAGGACGCCGATTTTTGGTGGGTAAATATCAAAAGGCGCAAAGCTAGCTCGCACCGCAAGGCGCAATTTCCTTGCCGCGCTCTATCCTTATCGGGCTTTACGGCTAAATTCGCTCGGTGTTCCGACATATAATAGCACCGCGTCGGTGTCGCCATCATTGCGCGCACTATGGGGCAGACGGCTGTCAAAATGCATGGAATCGCCCGCCATCAGCACCGTTTCAGTCTGACCTGCGCTGGCCCATAATTGCCCTTCGACCAAATATAGCACATCCTCGCCGTTGCGCTGGTCGATCGGAAACACATGGCCGGGCGGAATGCGCATCAACAACACGTCCAACTGCCGATTTTCTATCCGTGATGACAGGTCATGATAGACAACGGGGGAATCCACTTCGATCAATGTCGGCGCGGCCGCGCGGTGAACAATCTCGCCATTGTCGGGGATCACCATGAAATGATCAATGTCGACATCCAAGGCTTTGGCCAGCGCCAACAAAGATACCAAGGACGGGGTCGTCAAATCCCGTTCCGCCTGGGATATAAAGGGGGCTGACAGGCCCGACAGGTCGGCCAATTGTTGAAGCGTCAACCCCAACGCTTTGCGCCGTGATTTGATCCTTTCTCCCAATGGTAACCCCGACTTGCGCCTATCCCTCTGCATCAACAATGCTTGACCCCTTAATTCGTAATTTTTTATCCCGCAGCGGCTAGACAACCGCTTGCTCACCATCCAAGTGCATCAAATTATTTGATGTGATAGTTGTTGCCAGATATAATTATTGATGATCGGAAATGGGGGCGATGTACATGACTATTTTTGCGTCTGGCCGAATTGAGCCGACTTTTTTCCGATTGGGATCAAGCCTGATAGCGCTCGCGGCCCTTGTTTCCCTTGGCCTTCCCACGGGCGGAGCGATGGCATCGGACGGTGCAAATCCGGCGGCTCAGCCCGCCCACAGCCCCCCCGTCCACAGCCCCCCCATCCACAGCCCCAATGAATCGTCTGAATCGTCCAATGGACTTGTGGTTGCACCAGAAACTGTCTCGGCGGCTGATACGCAATTGCTGGCGCTTATGGCCGCAGAATATGATTGGAAAATGGCGGATAGCGGGGCTGTTCGCGCTGCGGACGGCACATGGGGCGCCGCAGATCGTCTGCCCAATATCGATGGTCCGGCCCAGAAACAGCGGATCGCCCATTGGCAAGCCAGCCTTCGCGCCTTGAACGCCATTGATGCTGCGGTACTCAGCCCCGAAAACCGCATCAATGCTTCGGTGCTGCGCACTTTGCTGGACGCCGATTTGGCCAATGCCCGTTTCAAAAGCTGGGAAATGCCGCTGAACAGCGACAGCAATTTCTGGACCTATTTGGACAGCAGCGGGGGTCTGTTAACGCCCGACGACTACCGCCGCTATCTGGGGCGGATGCGCGATATACCGCGCTATTTTGACCAGCAAATGGTCCATATGCGTTCCGGCCTTGCGCGCGGGTTCAGCGTACCGCGCATCAGCCTGATGGGACGGGACCAAAGCATTTCCGCTTTTGTGACCGATGATGCGCAAAGCAACGCTTTTTATGCACCCTTTCGCGCCATGCCATCGACGATTCCCGCCGACCAACAAGCGGACCTACGTGCGCAGGCAGAACAGGTCATTCGCCAATCGGTTATTCCCGCCTATGCCAAGCTGCTGAACTTTTATCAAAAAACCTATCTGCCGCGCACCCGCACCAGCATTTCCGTTCAGAATTTGCCCGATGGTGCGGCCTATTATGCCGCGCAGATCAAGGAATATACGACCCTCGACCTCAGCGCCGAGCAAATCCACAAAATCGGATTGGCAGAGGTGGCCCGCATCAATGCGGACATGCACCAAACGATGAAGGACAGCGGCTTCAAGGGCACCTTTGACGAATTTCTCACCTTCCTTCGTACCGACCCGCAATTTACCGCCAAGACTGGCGAAGAGTTGCTGATGATCTCCGCCTATGTCGCCAAGCGCGTGGATGGAAAACTTGGCGAAACCATCGGCCTGTTACCGCGCCGCCGTTTCACTATCCTGCCAGTGGCCGATGCGCTGGCGCCCTTTTATACAGCGGGGCGCGGCGGGCTGGAGGCCTGCTGGATGAACACCCATAATTTGCCCAGCCGCCCTCTCTATAATATCCCCGCCCTGACGTTGCACGAATGCTCGCCGGGCCACAGCCTACAAGCCGCCTTGGCCGAGGAGCGCGACGATGGCCCGATGCTCCGCCGGACCAGTTATTTTTCAGGCTTTGGGGAAGGGTGGGGCCTTTACACCGAATGGCTGGGTATTGGCATGGGCATTTACCGCACGCCCTATGAACATTTTGGCCGTCAAAGTTATGAAATGTGGCGCGCCGCGCGTTTGGTGATCGACACGGGTATTCATCACCATGGCTGGACGCGGGATCAGGCGATTGCCTATTTGGCGGACCATACGGCCCTATCTCGGCATGAGGTAGAGACCGAGGTGGACCGCTATATCAGTTGGCCGGGCCAAGCCTTGGCCTATAAGCTGGGCGAAATGACCATTCGCCGCTTACGCCAAGACGCCGAAACCGCCTTGGGTGCGAAATTTGACCAACGCCGCTTTCACGATGTGATTTTGGCATTGGGTTCGGTTCCGTTGCCGGTTCTGGAAGACCGCATCGCCCAATTTATCGCGGCGGGCGGTCAATAAGCGCAGCCGTTGACGTCCCATAAAAAGGCCCGCTGGATATGCTGTCCAGCGGGCCTTTTTATGTCAGCTTCGTTGCGCCATGTCAGGCCGCATCATCTTGCCACCCGCCACCAAGGGCCAGAAACAGGCTGATCAAATAGGTCGCACGTTGCTGTTCGGCGGCGGCCACCGTGGCCCGAATTTGCGCCAAGGACCGTTCGGCATCCAGCACAATCTGGAAATTTTCGCGCCCTGCTTCATAGCGCAGGCGCGCAATACGGGCGGCTTCACCCGCTTCCCGTTCTGCGGCGTTCAGGGCCGACAAACGGTCCAATTCCCCCGCATAGCGGGCCAGCGCGCTTTCGGTTTCTTGCAACGCCAACAGCCATGTACCGTCAAATGTCGCCAAGGCGGCATCCGCGCCCGCTTCGGCTTGGGCAATCCGCGCCTTTGCCACCGCAATATTGGGGAAGCTCCAGCTAATCAGCGGCCCCAAAGAAAAGCGAAAGCTGTCGGACGAACCGATATTCCCAATTTTCTGCGCCGTGCTGCCGATGCTGCCACCCAGACTGATGCTGGGGTATAGATCAGCGGTGGCCACATTCACCCGCGCGGCGGCGGCGGCCAATTGCCGTTCGGCGCGGCGAATGTCGGGGCGGCGGGCCAGCAGGCTGGCCCCGTCACCCACTGGAATCGCTTGCTGCAACTGGGGCACAGCTTGACACGCCAAGGCCTGCTGCGGGGCCTCTGCGGGCGGCTTGCCGGTCAGCGTCGCCAAACGGTAAAGCGCGGCGGAACGCTGGGCGTTTAATTGCGGAATGGTGGACCGCGTCTGTTCCAGCAAGGCCCCCGCTTGTCCGGTTTGCAGGCGCGTCACACGCCCGCCTTCAAACAAACGGTTGGTCAGATCAAAGGTCCGTTGCTGCAATGCCAATGTTTCCTCTGCCACCGCAATTTGGCGGTTAAAGGAACATAGGTCGGTATAAGCACGGGCCGTTTCCGCCGCCACGCTAATCCGCGTCAGGTCAAACGCGGCTTGCACCGCATCGGCATCGGCGCGGCTTGCACGAATGGCGCTGCCCACACGGCCGAACAGGTCCAGTTGATAGCCAACATCCAGCCCGATATCGTAATTTTCTGTTTCAAAAGCGGGTGTGCCCATCGCGGTTCCGGCCTGACGGCTATAGCCACCACTGGCGTTGATCCCAGTGGAGGGAAGGCGTCCGGCACGGCTTTCCCGCAATACCGCACGTGCCTGTGCCAAATTGGCGGCGGCGACGCGCAAATCGGTGTTGGCGGCTAGGGCTTCTTCGATCAATGCATCCAATTGCGGGTCGGCAAACAGGCTCCACCATTTGCCCACGGGTTGCTGTCCATTGAAGACGGGCGATTTGCCCGCCTCCAAAAAGCTGGTCTGCGATGGTGCATTGGGCGTGGGCGAAACATATTTCGGCTCCACCGCACATGCGGACAAAGCCAACATGCTTGATGCGATCATCAGGTTGCGAAACATTATTTCACCTCCGCTGACGGGTCGCCAGCTCGTTTATTCCGGCCACGCTTAAACCAAATCTGCGTTTTGCGGCCCAATGTGCGGCACATGACATAGAAGGCTGGTGTAAAGATCAGACCAAAGACGGTCACACCAAACATCCCAAAGCTCACCGCCGTGCCCAATGCTTGGCGCATTTCCTGACCAGGGCCAGTCGCCACGGCCAGGGGCAGCACGCCAAAGAGGAAGGCAAAGCTGGTCATCAAAATCGGACGCAGACGCACACGGGCCGCACGAACCGCTGCGTCCATGGCTGACATGCCTTCTTCTTCGGCCTGTTTCGCAAATTCGACGATCAAAATTGCGTTTTTCGCGGCCAAGGCGATCAGCACCACCAGACCCACCTGCGTCAGGATATTATTATCCATCCCGCGCAGATTGACGCCCAAAATGGCGGCCAGCAAACACATGGGCACAATCAGGATGACCGCCAATGGCAAAGGCAGCGATTCATATTGCGCGGCCAGCACCAAGAAGACGAACACCACAGCCAGAACGAAAATAATGGCTGAGCTGCTGCCTGCGGCCTTTTCTTGATAGGCCAGCCCCGTCCATTCATAAGAATATCCATCGGGCAAAACGCGGTCCGCCATATTTTCCATCACGCCCAAGGCCGCACCCGACGAAACACCTGGGCCAGCCTGACCCTGAAGGTCGACGGCAGGGTACATATTGTAACGCACCACGCGGGTCGGTCCGCTGTCGTTGGTAAAGGTCGCAACCGACGATAGGGGGACCATCTGCCCCGTGGACGAACGCACTTGCAGGCGGCCCACATCCTCGATCGATGCACGGGCCGACGGTTCGGCTTGCGCTGTCACGCGGAAGGTGCGGCCCAGATAGTTAAAGTCGTTGACATAGGTGGACGCCAAATAGGTCCCCAAGGTCGAATAGACTTGGCTGGGGTTCACACCCAAAATTTGGGCTTTGTCACGGTCCACCTCGGCAAAGATACGTGGGCTTCCCGTGTTAAACATGGTGAACACCTGCTGCACTTGCTTATCCTGTGCGGCGGCACCCATCATGGCGCGGCTAACCTGTTCCAACTCACGATAGCTTTGGCCTTGGCGGGCCTGAATCATCATGTTGAAACCATTGCCATTGCCCAATCCCTGCACCGAAGGCGGTGCAATCACAAAGGCCTGAGTCTCTGGCAAGGCGACAGCCATCGCCTTTGACAATTTCTGCGACAGTTCGGCAGCGCTCATGCCCGAACCACGTTCACTCCAATCTTTTAAACGCATGAAGATGGTGCCGCTATTTGATGCGCTGGAAAAGCTTGCGCCATCCAGACCAGCAATCATCGCGATGCTTTCGACGCCCTCTTGCGCGCTTAAAACCTCGCGGGCCCGCTTCAATGTTTCACTGGTGCGGTCCAGCGATGCACCGGCGGGCAATTGCACCACGCCAATCAGCACGCCTTGGTCCTGATCCGGAATAAAGCCGGTCGGGGTTGCCACCAGACGCCAACCCGTAAAGCCCAATAACAAGGCATAGATCAGCAACATCATGCTGGTTTTGCGAACCAAAATGGCGGTTGTGCGTCCATATCGATCGGACAGCTTGTCGAACCCATGGTTGAATTTGTCGGCCCCCGCGCGAAACAAAGCGGCTATGCGGTTTTTGGGCGGGGCATGATTTTCGGCATGTGGCTTCAACAGCAAGGCTGCCAAAGCAGGCGACAAGGTCAAGGATGTGATGGTGGAAAAGACGGTCGCTGCGGCAATGGTCACAGCGAATTGCTGATAGAAAATGCCAGGAATGCCGGGCATGAAGGCGGTTGGCACAAACACGGCCACCAACACCAAACCAATGGCAATCAAGGCACCCGATACTTCGTTCATCGTCCGGTGCGCAGCTTCGCGGGGGCTCAGGCCCTCGCTGATATGCTTCTCCACCGCCTCGACGACCACAATGGCGTCGTCGACGACAATCCCCACGGCCAAAACCAGCGCGAACAGCGACAAAGAGTTGATGGAATATCCCAGCATCAACTGAACCGCAAAGGTCCCAACCAAGGCCACCGGAATGGCCAAAATCGGAATGATGGCGGCGCGCCATGTTTGCAAGAACACCATGATGACGATGATCACCAGCACCACCGCCTCTAATAAAGACGATTGCACGGCGCTAACCGATGCTTGCACATATTCCGTTGGGTTAAACGGAATAGAATAGGTCATGCCTTCGGGGAATTCCTTGGACGCGGCTTCGATTTCTTTCAGCACCAGATTGGCGGCGGCCAAGGAATTGGCACCGGGTTGCTGAATAATCGCCATGGCAACCCCAGGGTCACCATCAAAGGTTCCGCGAACGCTATAATCTTGGCTGCCCAATTCCACGCGGGCCACGTCTTTCAAACGGGTGATCGCGCCTGACGCCGGATCAGATTTAATGACCACATTTTCAAATTCTTCGGGCGTTACCAAACGACCGGGAACCTGTACGGGCAATTCAAAGGCGGGATTGCCGCTACCATATGGCGGGGCCCCCACACTACCACCCGCCACCTGTACGTTTTGGGATTGCAGGCCAGCGATGATCTCGGTGGATGTCAGATTGCGGGCAGCCGCCTTGTCGGGGTCAATCCATATGCGCATGGAATAATAACCGCCGCCAAAGACTTGCACATTCCCCACGCCTTCCAGCCGCAGAAAACGGTCGCGCAAGGTAGAGTTGGCATAGTTGCCGATATAATCGGTATCCAGCGTCCCTTCTTTGGCGGTCAAGGCGACCAGCAACAGGAACCCCGTTTCTTGCTTGTTGACCTGCACACCGATTTGCCGAACCTGTTCGGGCAGGCGCGGTTCCGCCAAAGCGACGCGGTTTTGCACCAACACCTGCGCGGCGTCCAAATCGGTGCCGGGGTTAAAGGTGACGGTAATCTGCGCTAGTCCTTGAGTGGACGAGCTTTGCAGATACAGCATATTTTCCACGCCGTTGATTTCTTGTTCCAACGTGGCGGCAACGGTTTCGGCGATGGTTTCCGACGACGCCCCTGGGTATGATGCGGTAATCCCAATGGTGGGCGGCGCAATGTCTGGATATTGCGACAAGGGCAGTTGGGGATAGGAAAATATCCCCACCAATGTGATGAAAATGGCGATCACGGCCGCGAATATGGGCCGGTCGACAAAGAAGCGGCTGAAATTCACTGGGCGGCCCCCTTCGCGGGTGCGGCTTCAGCGGCCGGTTTTGCGGCAGGCGCGCTCGCCCCAGCATTGGCGGGGGCGGCCGCCGGCTTTTTCGGGTCGATCACACGGCCCTGATCGTCGAATTTCCCTTGCTGAACCTCGGTTTTTTGGCCGGGGCGCACGCGTTGCAAGCCATTGATCACGACCTGTTCCTTGGCGTCTAATCCCGATCGAATGACGCGCAGACCGTCAACCAAAATGCCCAGTTCCACGGGGCGCGGTTGAACTACGCCGTCTTTGCCGACCACATATACCAAACGGCGCGCTGCATCGGTCACAATGGCGGTTTCTGGTACGACGATCTGCGGCGCTGCGGGCGCTGCGGCCAATTGCAACTGGCCAAACAGGCCGGGCATCAGCTTCCCACCGGGGTTTTGCACAACGGCGCGCACGGTGATGGTGCCCGATCCGCTGGTCAACGCATTGTCGATAAAGTCAATTTTACCAGTATGACGATAATCATCATCGCCTTGCAAGCGGATGCGAACGGGGGCACCCATTAATTTGTCGCCCCGCCGTTCATAGTTTAACAGGCTGGCTTCTGACCCTTGGAAGCTGAAATGAATGGGATTGGTCGACACGATGGTGGTCAGCACGGTTTGATCGGCGGCCACGGCGTTGCCAGCATCCACCAGACGCTGCGATACGCGTCCGGAAATAGGGGCGGTTACGCGTGTAAATCCAACATTTAGCTGCGCTGCGCGAACCGATGCCTGTGTTGCCGCCAGATCGGCCTGTGCAGCACGATAGGCCGCACGGCGCTGTTCGACTTCTTCTTGGCTTGCGGCATCGGATTTCGCCAGATTCTCAGACCGCGCCAATTCGGTGCGGGCATTCACCAAAGCGGCCTCGGCCCGTGCGACTTGCGCTCTTGCCTGATCCAGCACAGCTTGGGTTGGCCGCGCGTCAATGGTGAATAGCAATTGGCCCTTGGTCACATATTGACCCTCGGCAAAATGGGCCTGCGTTAAATAGCCGGATGCACGGGGCCGCACTTCCACACTGTTCACAGCTTCGAACCGGCCAACAAAATTATCCCACTCGGTGATATCCTTCACCATTGGCGCGGATACCGTAACCGGCAAACTGGGCGGTCCTTGCTGTTCTCCGCTACCGGAGCATGCGGCTAACAGCAACGGAAGCAATAGCATAGGCGCTAGGGGGCGGCGCTTGAGCATAAATGTGTCTTTTCTCTTCTGTCTAACGACGTGGCGAAATGGGCGCATTTTTACGTCCTATTTGTTGAGCGACTACCGAAAAAGAAAATCCAAGTCAACAACTGTTGATTTATTCGCTGAGTATGCTAAGGTGTTGACATGGTAACGACTACAGCCAGTAATCCGCGCGCAAAGCGACGTGACGCGGCCGCTACGCGCGCAGCCATTTTGCGCGCCGCGCATCTGCGTTTTTTGCGTGAAAGCTATGACAGTGTTGGCCTGCGCGACATTGCGGGCGACGCGGGCGTGGATGTGGCGTTGATCAGCCGCTATTTCGGCGGAAAAGAAGGGCTGTTCAGCGAGGTGTTGTGGCCCGAGGACAGCCCCGAATTTGACCCCGCCAATCATGACGGAAATCTGGTCGAATATTTGACGCAGCTGGTTACCGAAGGGGATGTGGACGATCGCAATCATCGTATGGAAATGTTTGTGATGATGTTGCGTTCCGCTTCTTCACCAAAAGCAGGGAAAATTATCCGTCAGCGCGTCAACGAAGACGTGTTGCAACCGATGATTGCGGCCTTGGGTGATGACGCGGGGGAATGGCGCGCCAATATGCTGCTCGCCATATTGATGGGCGTTGGCGTGCTGCGCACCGTCATGGAATCGGACGGTCTCACCTGCATGGTTGAGGATCGCGAAGAATATTTGCGCCGCTACCGCCAATTATTCGCGGGTATTTTGAACGCCTGACATAGGCTGCCGACCATTCCATTGGCCGATGCTGATCTTGTGCGGCTGCCATCTACTTGGCGGAACGGGCCGACATGGCACCGCAGAAAATGCTTCTGCTGCTATGGGATAGCGGACGTTCTTGGTCAGCCTTTTGGATTTACGGGGTAAAATCTCCCCAGCCTTAGCCTTTCTCTGGCCCTGCCATCTTGAAAAACATTTATAAAACCTAACATACTTCTTGGCTTTGATCGATAATTTCGATCACGCCGATGCGGTTAATCAATTTCCAGATCGCCGCAAAACCGCCTAGAGATTGCTTTCTCGATAACCAACTGGAGCTCTCCATGTCTGTTCTGAACACGACCATTAAGCCATTCAGCGCCACCGCCTATAAGGACGGCAAGTTTGTTGACATCACCGATGCCGACGTGAAGGGCAAATGGTCGGTCTTCTTCTTCTATCCTGCTGACTTCACCTTCGTGTGCCCCACCGAACTCGAAGATCTGGCCGACATCTACCCAACCCTTCAGGGTATGGACGTAGAAGTTTACTCGGTTTCGACCGACACGCACTTCTGCCACAAGGCTTGGCACGACACCTCGCCAGCGATTGGCAAGATCAACTATTATATGGTTGGCGACCAAAACCACAGCATCTCGAACAATTTCGAAGTGCTGCGTCCGGGCGTTGGCCTTGCTGACCGTGGCACCTTCGTTCTGGACCCTCAGGGTGAAATCCAACTGCTCGAAATCACCCCAGAAGGCGTGGGCCGTAACGCTGCTGAATTGCTGCGCAAGATCAAGGCTCTGCAATATTGGGTATCGCACCCCGGTGAAGTTTGCCCTGCAAAGTGGGAAGAAGGCGCAGAAACCCTCGCTCCTTCGCTCGACCTCGTCGGCAAGATCTAATAGCCGCAAGGCATTTGATTTTGAGGGGACTGCACCCCTTTATCTATCGGGTCGGAGCTGCCGCTCCCCCATGCACTTTTCGCACCGGAGCCTTGGCTCCGGTGCCACCCCAAAAATATAATATCCGCCATAGGCACGGCGCAAAGTCGGCCACGGCCACCTACAGCCTTTCTCCCCTCCACTCCCTATAATATAATGATCAGGAGCCTCTCCCATGCTTGAAGCATCGATGAAAGCACAGCTCAAAGCTGTTCTCGTTAATATCCGCGAGCCCATCGAACTGCTCGCATCTTTGGACAGCAGCCCCAAATCAACCGAGTTGGAAGGCCTGCTGAACGACATCGCCGATGTGTCGGACAAAGTCACCGTCCGCCGCACAGACGATAACGCCCGCAAGCCCAGCTTTCGTATCCAGCGCGTTGGCACCACCATCGGCGTGGACTTTGCTGGTATCCCCTTGGGCCATGAATTCACCTCGCTGGTGCTGGCGCTGATCCAAGTTGGCGGCCACCCACCCAAGGTATCGGCCGAAGTGCTGGATCAAGTTCGCAATTTGGACGGCGATTTCCACTTTGAAACCTATTTCTCGCTGTCGTGCCAAAATTGCCCCGACATTGTGCAGGCGCTCAATCTGATGTCCGTGGTCAACCCCCGCATCACGCACACCGCCATCGACGGCGCGCTGTTCCAAACAGAGGTGGATGCCCGCAAGATCATGGCCGTCCCAACCATCTATCTGAACGGCGAAAATTTCGGCCAAGGCCGGATGGAACTGGAACAAATCCTCGCCAAGATCGACACTGGCGCCTCTGCCAAGGCCGCTGAAAAGATCGCCGCCAAGGATGCTTTTGACGTTCTCGTCGTCGGCGGCGGCCCTGCTGGCGCAGCTGCCGCCATTTACACGGCGCGCAAAGGCATTCGCACCGGCATCGCCGCCGAACGCTTCGGCGGTCAGGTGCTCGACACCATGGCCATCGAAAACTTCATCTCGGTTCCGCACACCGAAGGTCCAAAGCTGGTCTCGCAATTGGAACAGCATGTTGGCGACTATGACGTCGACGTGATGAACCTTCAGCGCGCCGAAGCTTTGATCCCCGCTGCCCAACCAGGCGGCCTACACGAAGTGCGCCTCGAAAATGGCGCATCGCTCAAGGCCCGCACGATCATCTTGTCAACGGGTGCCCGCTGGCGTCAAATGGGCGTCCCTGGCGAAGACGAATATCGCAACAAGGGCGTGGCTTATTGCCCACACTGTGATGGTCCGCTCTTCAAGGGCAAGCGCGTGGCTGTGATCGGCGGCGGCAACTCGGGCGTCGAAGCGGCTATCGACTTGGCGGGCATCGTCGGTCATGTGACCTTGATCGAGTTTGACAGCCAGCTGCGCGCCGACGCCGTGTTGGTCCGCAAGCTGGAAAGCTTGGCCAATGTGAAGATCATCAAATCGGCACTGACCACCGAAGTTCAGGGCGACGGTGATAAGGTCACGGCTCTTGTCTACAAAGACCGCACCACGGACACCGACCACAAGATCGACCTCGAAGGCATCTTCGTTCAGATCGGCTTGGTTCCCAACACCGAATGGTTATCGGGCAGCGTCGCCCTGTCCAACCGCGGCGAGATTGAAGTCGATGCACGCGGCGAAACCAACATCCCCGGCATCTTCGGCGCAGGCGACTGCACGACCGTGCCCTACAAACAAATCGTCATCGCCATGGGCGAAGGCGCCAAAGCCGCCCTGTCGGCCTTCGACTATCTGATCCGCCAACCCGTGGATGCTGCGGTAGAAGCGGAATTGGAACCGGCTGAATAATTAGAGTTGCTGCGTTGCCATTAATATTGTCAGCGCAGCAATTTTGAGTTCTTGGACTGTCAATCCATGTTTAGAGTGTATTGTTGTCCCGAATGAATTGACTTTAATAGATCTAACATCTCGTTAGAATATTTATGGAAAGATGATTTGTTTATCTTTTCTGATCTGTGATATCTGTTGTCGTTTTCTTTCAAATCTATTCCTGTTTCTTCTTTGATTTTTTTTATTAGCGTGACAGCGAGATGATGTCCGGTTCCTCCAAGGTGAGTTGTTAATTGTGTTGCGCTGTAAGGGTATTGGGCAGACGCTGCGCTGTAGTCACTTATATTGGCAATACCGAATAGTTTTGCAAAGCTATCAGAGTTTTCTACCGCTTGATCGAGCATTTTGAAATCAGCTTCGATTGTCATATTTGGAATGTCGTGTCGAATTAAGGAATAAGATCTTGCAATTAGAGCGCGGAGAACGCGTGGGTTCACATCGTTTAATACAGGATTTGCAGCAAAGGCTTCGAAAACCCACTCAAAGCTAGATGCTTCAATTAATTTTACTCTAATGCTCTTGTCTTCGTCGGTTGATATAACTTTTTCTCTCGGTGGGTTGCTATCTGAGTCAATTTCAGGATTCCATTCGAGAATGTATACGTTTGGAATTACACCGCCTTTTATGGGAAGTGCTTCGTCAATATCGGAAAGAATTGATTTGATATTCGGATCCTCGGCTCTGTATCCGATAAATAAAAGCGGGTGCTCGTTGAAAAAAGTTAATAATTTTGCGCTCAAAAATTTCTTTTTCTTAGAAAACTGATCGTAATCAGTTTGAGTGAATAAAATGCTCCCTACATCCTCGACAGACCCGTGTATTTTGTAAATCTCGCCGACCGATAATTGCTGACCCCTAAGTATATGCTGCCCGATGATAGGTTCATGGTCGGGAAAAACTAGTTCGAGCATTCGATCATAGTTAGTGGTTATTAGTGCGTGCGGTTTTATTTTGCACAAAGATTCTAGTTCTACTTTGTAGTCGGAGCCGCCGAGATCTAAAAGACTTTTTGGGGTAAGATATTCAAGGTATTGAGAAATTTTGAATTTAAGATATGCTTGGGCATCAACGTTATCGGCGAATAGAGCATCGGGAAATTGATCACGCCCTTCGTTCCAAGCCCATTCCTGATACAGTCGAGCAAACTCCTCTGCGATTTTCATTGGAGTTTTTAATGATTGTCTGTAAAAACCAAGGCCCTTATCGATTTTTGGGCATTCTCCAGCTAGATACTGCAGTAGTTCATCCCAACTTGGTGCATTCATGTAACGTCGAGGTAAGCCTGAACCGATAAAAAGAATTGGCTGGCATCCCATCGATTTAACTGTCTCTGTGATATCTTCGCTGATTTCTTCGATATAGCGTTCAAAACGCGACGTTTGCTCACTGACCATTTATCCCCCTGATCGAATTAATATTTAATAGTAGGCTTGCTAATTGCTCGTTTAAGTTGGAGCAAACTTCCCCTTCGTCCGCCCCGTCAAATGAAACAGCCCGCACCGATCACAGCGATAATGCCGCAGCACCACACTGGCCTTATTCACGGCATCCAACGCCGCTATTTCATCCGCATAGCGCCGCTTTTTCGCGCAAATGCTCAGCCGCGTTCGCTTTACCATGTTCAGCTTTGCGTGGCTTTCCACGCCTTCACCGCCGCCATCGTCGCGCTGATGTGGCTTTGCGGTTTGCGGTCGGTGTGGCTCAACAAAATCTGGCCGTCCGGCGCGATGACAAAGCTGGTCCGGCTGGACAGCATATCTTTGCCCACCACTTGATAGGTCGCATCATATTTGGCGGCCACCTTGGCCCCCGCGTCGGCGGCGACGGCAAATTTATCGCGGCATTCGCTACGCGAAAATTCCGCCACACGGTCAATATTGCCCGCCGTCACACCCACCACTTGCGCGCCAAGGGCGGCAAATTCATCGCTGGCTTCGGCAAATAAATTGGCCTCAATCGTGCAGCCGGGCGTAAAGGCGGCGGGAAAGAAATACAGCACCACCGGCCCTTGTTTCAGCGCCTCGTGCAAGGTGAAAGGAAATTCCTGCCCCGCCTTGGCGGCGGTCAGGGTGAAATCGGGGGCCTTGGCCCCTTGGGTCAGCGGCGCGACATCTTGGGTTGCGGTGTGCAGCGCCACCCCGCCCACGCCCACAGCCAATATCAACGCCGCTGCCAGTGCGATTTTTCCTGCCTTGTTCATATGCGCGCCTTTTTTTCTGATCGTCAGCCTTGGACCAAAATATCCGCCAGCTTCTTTTTATCCTCTGCATCAAAGCATAGGCCCAATTTCGTTCGCCGCCACAAGATATCATCGACGCTGACCGCCCATTCCTCTTCCCGCAACCAGCGCAATTCAGCCATGCTAAATCCATGGGCAATATCGCCGCCCAAATCATCCCAGCTTTGCGCGCGCCCCAACCAATTGCGGGCATCACTGCCATAGGCTTTGGTGATACGCCGCAACGTGTCGGGGGGCAGGAAAGGATAGCGCCGCCCATATTCCGCGATTAATTGATCGATCTGCCCCGCCCGAAAATCCCCGCCCGGCAGGCTGGCTTTGGCGGTCCAATGTTTCTTGGGCAGATGGTCCAAATGATGGGCCAATTTGTCCACCGCATCTTGCGCAACATGGCGGTAACTGGTGATTTTTCCCCCATAAATGGTCAGCAAAGGCGGACCCTTGGACATATCGGTATCGATACGATATCCGCGTGTCGCCGCCTCTGGCTTGCCCGACCCATCGTCAATCAAGGGCCGCACCCCGCTATAGGACCAAATCACATCTTCGGGCCTAATCTGCTGCTGGAAATATTGGTTCGCGCCTTCGCACAAATAAGCGATTTCCTCGGCGCTGGCATGAACATCGTCCAAGCCGCCATCATGGTCGGCATCGGTGGTGCCGATCAGCGTATATTTCCCTTGATAGGGGATGGCGAAAAATATCCGTTCATCCGGCAACTGGAAAAAATAAGCATAAGGATGATCGAACAGCGCGGGCACGACAATGTGCGACCCGCGCACCAAGCGCATTTTATGGTCGGGCGCGGCATGGGCACGGTGCAAGATTTCCAACACCGCTGGCCCCGCGGCATTGATGATGCTGCGCCCCTTAAACAGGAAATGACGGCCCCGATCATCGCTAGCCTCCACCTGCCACAGCCCATCCACCACATTCATCCGCTGCGCCTCGGTGCGCGGACGAATACGGGCGCCATGGCGCGCGGCATCGCGGGCGTTCAGCACCACCAAACGGGCATCATCCACCCAGCCGTCGCTATATTCAAAGCCGTGAACATATTGTTTTTTCAGTACCGACCCCGCCAAATGGCGGCGCAGCTTGACGGACCGCGTCGCCGGCCATTTCTTTCGGCCGCCAATATGGTCGTATAAAAACAGCCCCGCTCGCAGCAGCCATCGCGGCCGCAGACCCGCACGGTGCGGCAAAATGAAACGCATCGGTTCGATAATATGCGGCGCAATGCCCCATAATATCTCGCGTTCCTGCAACGCCTCGCGGACCAGCGAAAATTCATAATGTTCCAAATAGCGCAGGCCGCCGTGAATCAATTTCGTCGACGCCGACGATGTACCGCTGGCCAAATCATGTTGTTCCAGCAACAAAACCCGCGCCCCGCGCCCCGCCGCATCGCGGGCCACCCCCGCGCCATTCACACCGCCGCCAATGACAATCAGGTCATAAGGCACGGCATCATAAGGCTGATCTAGGTCCTGCATCACAAGAATGCTAAGCCCTTTCCACGAGATTGGCTAGAGCGCTACCAAAACGGGTGCTTACGTATGCGGTTTGCATTCACCTGCTGGCTGATCCACGGCAATTCATAAGGCCCAAAGGGGACAAAGGTTGAGCGTTAAGGTTGAAACTTTGGTATTGTTCGGTGCGACAGGCGATCTGGCGCGGCGTATGTTGTTTCCGTCGCTCTTCAATCTGCACGCGGATGGTCTGTTGGCCGACGGGCTGACCATCATCGGTTCTGGCCGCTCTGCCCTAAATATTGCCGAATTCCACGATCAACTGCGCGCCGCCTTGGCCGAACATTTACCCGATGACCGCCTCGATACGGCGGTGGTCGACCAATTTTTGGCTCGCATAGAATATTGCGCCGTCGATGCTGCGGCTGGCACCGGCTATGACGAACTGGCCCAGCAATTGGGCGCGCGGATGAACCACTCGATTGGGGCCTATCTGTCCACCCCGCCATCCATGTTCGGCCCCATCGCGCGCGGCTTGGCATCGGCCAATATTGCCTGCGCCGAATGCCGCATCGCGATGGAAAAACCAATTGGCCATGATCTGGCCTCCTCGCTTCAGGTCAATGCCGACGTCGCCAGCGCCTTTGCCGAAGACCGCGTGTTCCGCATCGACCATTATCTGGGCAAGGAAACGGTGCAAAATCTGTTGGCGCTGCGCTTTGCCAATATGATGTTCGAACCCTTGTGGAACGCACAGGCCATCGACCATGTGCAAATCACCGTGGCCGAAACTGTGGGCCTCGAAGGGCGGGTGTCCTATTATGACGGCGTCGGCGCGCTGCGCGATATGGTGCAAAATCATATGCTGCAATTGCTGGCCATCATCGCGATGGAACCGCCCGCCAGTGTCAATTCCACCGCTGTGCGCGATGAAAAGGTCAAATTGCTGCGCTCCTTGCGCAAACTGACCCCCGCCGATATCAAGGCCCACAGCGTGAAAGGCCAATATAGCCATGGCGCGGTCAACGGCGCCGCAGTCGCGGGCTATGCCGAGGAATTGGGCGAAAATAGCAACACCGAAACCTTTGTCGCGATCAAGGCCCATATCGACAATTGGCGCTGGAAAAATGTGCCATTTTATCTGCGCACCGGCAAACGCATGCCCGTGCGGCGCAGCGAAGTGATCATCCAGTTCAAACCCGTCCCGCACAATATCTTCGCCCCCGTGGGCGTCGGCGGGGTGGATGCCAATAAAATGATTATCAACCTGCAACCCGAAGAAAATATTCAGGTCAAGCTGATGTCCAAACAGCCCGGCCTCGATCGCGCGGGTCTGAAATTGCGCGAAGTGACGCTGGACGTATCGCTGCAAAACAGCGACCGCCGCCGCATTGCCTATGAACGCCTGCTGCTCGACTTTATCGAGGGCGACCAAACCCTGTTTGTCCGCCGTGATGAGGTGGAGGCCCAGTGGCATTGGATTGATGCCATTCGCGCGGCATGGGCGGAAACCGGCCAAGCCCCGCAAAATTACACGGCTGGCACATGGGGCCCGTCCAGCGCCATCGCCCTCATCGAACGGGACGGCGCCAGTTGGCATGATGAAATAGCGAGTGACTGACATGACCTTTCTGCATCCCATCGTCGCCAAGGTGACAGACCGCATCATCCAAAAAAGCCTGAAAAGCCGCGCCGCTTATCTGGACCTGATGGCGCGTCAACGGGATGCTGGCACCAATCGCGGTAATTTGTCCTGCGGTAATTTGGCCCACGCCTTTGCCGCATCGGGCAGTGATAAACCAACCATCCGCGCCCAATCGGCGATGAATATCGGCATTGTCACCGCGTTCAACGACATGTTGTCGGCTCACCAACCCTATGGCCGTTATCCCGAACAGATTAAAATCTTCGCCCGCGAACGCGGCGCGACAGCCCAAGTCGCGGGCGGCGTACCCGCCATGTGCGACGGCGTCACCCAAGGTCAAGCGGGCATGGACCTTAGCCTTTTCAGCCGAGACAATATCGCCCAAGGCACGGCCATCGCACTCAGCCATGCGATGTTCGAAGGGGTGCTGCACCTTGGTATTTGCGACAAAATCGTCCCCGGCTTGCTCATCGGCGGTTTGCGCTTTGGTCATTTGCCGCAAATATTCGTCCCCGCCGGTCCCATGCCATCCGGCCTCGCCAACAAAGAAAAACAGCGCGTCCGCCAGCTTTATGCCGAGGGCAAGGTGGGCCGCAGTGAATTGCTCGAGGCGGAATCCGCCAGCTATCATGGCGCGGGCACCTGCACCTTTTACGGCACCGCCAACAGCAACCAGATGATGATGGAGCTGATGGGCCTGCACGTCGCGGCCAGCGCCTTCGTCAATCCGGGCACCAAATTGCGCCAAGAACTAACCCGCGCCGCCACCCACCGCCTGACCGAAATTGGGTGGGACGGCGATGATTACCGCCCCTTGTCACGCTGCGTCGATGAAAAGGCGATCGTCAACGCGATCATCGGCTTGCTGGCCACGGGCGGGTCGACCAATCACGCCATCCATATTCCCGCCATTGCGCGGGCGGCCGGCATATATGTCGATTGGCAGGATTTCGCCGACCTCAGCCATGTCGTCCCCTTGCTGGCCCGTGTCTATCCCAATGGGTCGGGCGATGTGAATCACTTTCATGCAGCGGGCGGTATTGGCTTTGTGGTGCGAAGCTTGCTGGATCATGGCTTGTTGCACGGCGATATCCTCACCGTCCATGGCAGCATGGCGGACTATGCCAGCGAACCGATGCTGGTTGATGATCAGCTGACATGGCAATCCGCCGCCGCCATAACCCGCGACGACAGCATGTTGCGCCCCGCCGATCAGCCTTTCTCACCGGATGGGGGCATGCGCCTGCTGACCGGCAATTTGGGCCGCGCCATCATGAAAACCAGCGCGGTGACCGAAGATCGCTGGACGATCGAAGCGCCATGCCGCATTTTCCACAACCAAGATGATGTGCTGGCCGCCTTCCAGGCAGGCGAGCTGGACCAAGATGTCGTCGTTGTCATGCGCTTCCAAGGTCCCCGTGCCAATGGAATGCCCGAACTGCACAAGCTCACCACCCCCTTGGGCGTGCTGCAAGATCGCGGCTTTCGCGTGGCCTTGCTCACCGATGGCCGCATGTCGGGGGCCAGCGGCAAAGTCCCCGCCGCCATTCATTTGTCGCCTGAAGCCTTGCCGGACCGTGATGGGGTGGGTGGCCCCTTGGCCTTTTTACAAGACGGTGACTGGGTGCGCATCTGCGCCAAAAGCGGCAGTGTTACCGCCTTGGTGGATGCGGATATCTGGTCCGCGCGCACCGCCGCCAACGCGCCGCCCCCCGCGCTGGGCATGGGCCGCGAATTGTTCAACCATTACCGCTTGCTTGCTGACGACGCCGAACGGGGCGGGTCCGCCATGCTGGCGGCGATGGAACTCACCATTTAACAATTATCGGAACAATAAGGGACCAGCCTATGACCAGCACCGCTATCCAAGCGATCATGCGCATCGCGCCGGTCATTCCGGTGCTTGTCGTGCAAAATGTCGATGACGCTATTCCCATGGCACAGGCGCTGATCGCGGGCGGCCTTCGGGTGCTAGAGGTAACCATGCGGACCCCCGCTGCCTTGGACGCCATCCGCGCTATGAAATCGGTCGACGGCGCGATTGTCGGCGCGGGCACGGTGCTCAACCCGCTGATGCTCGACCAAGCCGCAGAGGCGGGGGCCGAATTTATCGTCTCCCCCGGTTTAACCGATCATTTGGGCCGCGCCGCCATATCCAGCGGCCTGCCATTTTTGCCCGGCGTCGCCAATGCGGGCGATATTATGCGCGGCATGGACATGGGCCTTGATGCCTTCAAATTCTTCCCCGCCGCCACCAGCGGCGGCGTCCCCGCGCTCAAGGCACTGTGCGGGCCGTTCGGCAGCGTGAAATTCTGCCCCACGGGGGGCATCTCCGCCAGCAATGCCGCCGAATGGCTGGCGCTTGACCAAGTGCTTTGTGTCGGCGGCAGTTGGGTTGTGCCCAGCGGTGATATGAATCCCGAAGCCATCACGGCTTTGGCCCAGCAGGCCGCATCCCTCGGCGGTTGATTGTCGCCCCCATAACTGCCAGCATAGCCCCCATGGTTGGCGAAGTGGACGCCCAGCCCCAGCAACGCTTGGGGCATGGGACATCAACACCGCATGACCGTTCAGGGATGGGGAACTGCATATGGCGGACATCGCAATAAGTGATCGGGCTGGCGACGACCTCATTTTGCCAGAAACCAGCATGGCGGCTGGTTCGGTCTTACATATCCATCGCTGGCTGCCTGCCACGCGCCCACGGGCGATTGTGCTGTTGGCCCATGGCTATGCCGAACATGGTGGCCGCTACGCCGATGTGGCACAGCGGCTGAATCAGGTTGGTCTTGGCCTTTATGCCATCGACCATATGGGCCACGGTCAATCGGACGGCGTGCCGGGCTATATCCCACATTTTCAGGTCTATCTGGACGGCATGTCGGCCTTGCTGGCCTGCGTTCAGCGCGAATGGCCCGACATGCCTTTGCTGCTGTTGGGGCACAGCATGGGCGGGCTGATCGCAGCGCGCTTCTTGGCCTCTCACCAACAATATTTCGTCGCCGCCGCGCTGTCTGGCCCGGCCCTCCAAGCGGGTGGCGGCCCCCGTCCACTCACCAAATTACTGGGCCGCCTTTTGTCCCGCATCGCCCCGCATCTGGGGGTGATGGCGCTCGACAGCGGCAGCATCAGCCGCGATCCCGATTTGGTCGCCCGCTACCGCGCCGACCCTTTGGTCTATCGCGGCCGGATGAGCGCACGGCTGGCGGCGGAAATGTTGCGCGAAATGGACGCCGCACACCGCGATGCTAGCAAAATTCACTTGCCGCTTTTTATCCAACATGGCGGCGCTGACCACTTAACCGCGCCGCAAGGCTCTCAGCGCTTTTTCACCGCGCTGGCGTCTGTGGATAAACAGCTTCAAATCTATGACGGCCTCTATCACGAAATATATAATGAACCCGAACGGGCAGAGGTGGTGGCCGATCTCATCCATTGGTTTGACGCGCATCTGCCGTCCAAAACCGCTGATATGCTGTAAAATATAATTGGGGGGAGGGGCCGATATGTTCAAATTCATCCTGATCATCTTGCTGCTGGCCGTGCTGTTGCTGATGGCGATGGTGTTATTTTTTCCAGAAAAAATCATGGAATTCACCCGCCGTTCGCTGCGGCGGCGCGGCGGGCTGGTCCAAAAAAGCATCACCGTCGAAGGGCGGGTCTGGCCCTATCTCGAAGGCGGGAATTTCAGCAAACCCGTGCTCATCCTGATCCACGGCTTTTCGGGGGAAAAGGATAATTGGGCGATGCTGGCCCCTGAGTTGAAACAAGATTTTCACATCATCATCCCCGACCTTCCCGGTTTCGGGCAAAATGAACGGCGCAGCGATATGGGCTTTGATAATGACAGCCAGACCCGCCGTTTTCACGCCTTCGTCAAGGCGATGGGCCTGAAGCGCCCCCATTTGGCGGGCAACAGCATGGGCGGCTGGATTGCGCTTCGCTATGCGATGGAATTCCCCGACGAATTGTCCAGCCTCATTCTGCTCGACAGCGCGGGTGTGCTGGGCGCTGTCGACAGCGAACTTCAAAGCCTTGCTGCGGACGAAACCTATAATCCGCTCACCATGACGGATCTTAGCGACAGCGATCGTTTCCTATCCTTTGTGATGCACAAACCCCCGCGCATTCCCGCGCCGCTGAAACCCGCCTTCCACGCCGATGCGCTGGCCTACCGCGACCAACTCAACGATATTTTCTGGATCATCGCCCGCGAAATGCGCGACGGCCCGCTCAATGACCGCCTGCATCAGGTCCGCGCGCCAACACTCATCATCTGGGGCCGCCAAGACCGTGTCATCGACGTCAGCAGCGTCGCCGCGCTTCAGGCGGGAATCCCCCACGCCCAAGCCGTCATCCTCGACGATATCGGCCACTTGCCCATGATCGAAGCACCCAAAGACACGGCCGCCGCGATCAAGGATTTCATCCGCCATTCCTGACCCCCGCGTCCGGCAGGCATAAAAAAAAAGGGCGCGTCCATCACGGCGCGCCCTTCAATATGCGAATATCCGTCTTAATAACTTCGCGGCATCCCCAACACATGCTCCGCCACAAAGGATAGGATCATGTTCGTGCTGATGGGCGCAACTTGATATAATCGTGTCTCACGGAATTTGCGCTCAATGTCATATTCCGCCGCAAAGCCAAAGCCACCATGGGTCTGGATCGCCGCTTCCCCAGCCGCCCAGCTCGCCTCAGCGGCCAGCATTTTCGCCATATTGGCTTCCGCGCCGACATTTTCGCCCGCCTCATATTTGGCGATTCCGTCATGCACCATCAATTCGGCAGCCTTCATCTGCGCATAAGCCCGAGCAATCGGGAATTGCACCCCTTGGTTCTGCCCAATGGGCCGCCCAAATAGCACCCGTTCTTTGGCATAATTGCTGGCACGTTCGATAAAGAATTTGGCATCGCCAATACATTCCGCCGCAATCAATAATCGCTCAGCATTCATCCCCGACAAGATGTAACGAAAACCCTTGCCTTCCTCGCCAATCAAATTGGCGGCGGGCACGCGCATATTGTCGAAAAACAGCTCGGTCGTCGCATGATTCATCATGGTATCAATCGGACGGATGGTCAGCGATCCCGCCGCCAGCGCCTCTTTCATATCGACGATAAATACGGACAAACCATCGGTCCGGCTGGCAGCTTGGTCACGCGGGGTGGTGCGGGCCAGCAGAATCATTAAATCGCTATGTTCGCTGCGACTGATCCACAGCTTTTGCCCGTTGATGACATAATCATCCCCGTCCTTGACCGCGACGGTCTTCAAACTCAGCGTATCCGTCCCACTGGTGGGTTCAGTCACGCCAAAGGCTTGCAAGCGCAATTCGCCCGTTGCCACACGCGGCAAATAACGCGCCTTTTGCTCTGCGCTACCGTGCCGCAGCACCGTGCCCATCACATACATTTGCGCATGAACCGCCCCGCCATTGCAGCCTTGGCGTTGAATCTCCTCCAAAATCGCCGCCGCCGCCGACAAGGGCAAACCCGCGCCGCCATATTCTTCGGGGATCAGCGCCGCCAAATAGCCCGCTTCGCCAAGCGCCGTGACAAACTCGGTGGGATAGGCGCGCGCTTTATCCTTCTCTTGCCAATATGGCCCAGGAAAAGCCGCACATAGTTTGGCGACTTCTTCGCGAATGTCAGAATAATCGGGGGTCATGCTGCTTCAAACACCGCTGCAATGCCTTGGCCGCCGCCAATGCACATGGTTTCCAATCCATATTTCCCGCCGCGACGCTGCAATTCGCGGGTCAAATTCGCCAAAATGCGGCCACCGGTTGCGCCAATGGGGTGGCCCAGCGAAATGCCGCTGCCGTTGACATTCAGCATGTCCAACCGGCTGTCATTCTCGCTCCAGCCAAAACCCTTCAAACAAGCCAGCACCTGCGGCGCAAAAGCTTCGTTAAGCTCGACCAGATCAATATCATTCCAACCAAGGCCACTGCGCGCAAACAAACGCTCGACGGCTGGCACAGGGCCAATGCCCATCCGGCTTGGGTCACATCCTGCCGCGGCCCAGCTATGGAAATAAGCAATGGGTTCCAGCCCCAATTCTTCCAGCTTATCTTCCGCCACCACCAAACAAGCCGCTGCCGCGTCATTTTGCTGGCTGGCATTGCCCGCCGTCACCACGCCGCCTTCCAATGGACGCAGCTTGCTTAGCGATTCCATCGTCGCGTCGGCGCGATATCCCTCGTCATGGTCAAAGATGATGGGATCGCCCTTGCGCTGCGGCACGGCCACCGGCACCAGTTCGTCGGCAAACAACCCCTTGGCCCAAGCCGCGGCGGCATTTTGGTGGCTACGCACGGCATAAGCATCGCAGGCCTCACGGCTGATGCCATAATCTTTGGCCAGATTTTCGGCGGTCTCGATCATCCCCGAAATCACGCCAAACCGCTCGACCGGCTGCGACATCACGCGCCCGCGCGTCAACCGGTCGTGCAGCGTCAAATTGCCCGCCCGCACGCCTTTGCGAATATCGGTGCTATAATGTTCGACATTCGACATGCTTTCCACGCCGCCTGCGACCACCACGTCCGACACACCCGTTTGCACCATCATCGCGGCATTCACGATGGCCTGCAAACCAGAGCCGCAGCGCCGATCAAGCTGATATCCCGGAACCTCCAGCGGCAATCCTGCCGCCAGCCATGACCAATGGCCAATACAAGGGGCTTCGCCATTGCCATAGCCTTGCGAAAACACCACATCGTCCACCCGCGACGGGTCAATTTTGGTGCGTTCCATCAGCGCCTTCAAAATTACCGCACCCAAATCCCCAGCGGTCATGGACGATAGGCTGCCACCAAATTTGCCAACGGCAGTGCGGATGGGTGCGACAATGGCCGCGCGACGTGATGTCATGATTTTTCTCCCTTATGGCCGGTGCCGACGACTCCCGTGTCGATCAGACGGCCCAATTCTCTGGAACTCAGCTTCAAACGCTGGCTCAAAATCTCTTCGCTATGCTGCCCATTGCGCGGGGCAGGGCGGGGTGCTTGCCGTTCCATTTGCGGCACGCTGCCAAAGCTGCCCGCTGCCGGATATTCGAATCCGCTGGGATTCTCTGCCGCGCCAAAAATCGGGTTGTCCGCCACCAATTTCGGGTCATGCACCGCATCTTTCATGGTGCGATAGGGGCTGTGAACAATGCCGCCTGCATCAAAGGCGGGCACCAAATCAGCCATATCGCGCGCGCCAATGGCCTGTTCAAACAGGGGATAGAGCGCATCGCGGTGGGTGAAGCGCAAGCCGTCATCTTTGGCGAAGTTCACGCCGCGCTCTGCCTCAATCGCGGCGACCGCGCTGGTTAATTGCAGGGCATCCAGCAAATTGGCCCATTGGCGCGGGGTGACGACCACAATCATCATCCGCTGCCCGTCGCGGGTCAGGAAATCGCGGCCAAACAGCCCATAAACGGCATTGCCAAGGCGCGGGCGATTTTCGCCGCTATATAAAATTTCCGCAATGCCGCCCAAATTGGCCACACTGCCAATCGCGACATCTGACAAGGGAATGCGGATCTCCGCGCCTTCGCCGGTTTGGCTGCGGCGCTGAATGGCGGCCATCAGGGCAAAGGCGGCATAGGCCCCGCTTAAAAAATCCCATGCGGGCAGCACATGATTCACCGGCTCCGGTCCCGCGCCGGTCATCATCGGATAACCGACGGCATTATTGACCGTATAATCCAAAGCGGGGGACCCATCGGCCCAGCCCATGACGCGCGCCGTCACCAAATCCTTGCGGCCTTTCGCCAATTCTTCATGGCTCAGAAAACCGTTCACCGGAAAATTGGTAATAAACTGCCCTGTTTCGCGCACCAAGGCCTGCAACAACTCCCGCCCTTCGGGTCGCCCCAAATCCAGCGCAACCGACTTTTTCGCGCGGTTCAAATTTTCCCAATATAGGCTGTCATTCTTGTCGGTCACTGGCCAGCGCCGATAATCCGGCCCGCCGCCAATTTGGTCGACGCGGATCACCTCCGCGCCCATTTGCGCCATATAAAGACCCGCAGTGGGCGAGGCGACAAAGGATGACGCCTCGATCACCGACAAGCCGTTCAGCATGGAATACATCGGGGCGGTTCCTTAAATTGGGTCATATCCAAAGACATCACCCGAACGCTCGGCGGGGTCCGCAAAGCTGGGGCGGAAGGCGGGCAATAGTTCATCCGCAATGCTCTGCGGCGTCCAGCCTTCATTTTTCTGCATCGAACGAATGGGGCGCGGCTTGGAAAATAGCGCGATTTCATTTTTGCGAACGGAAAAAATTTGATTGGTCACTTCCGCCGCCGCATCGCTGGCCAAAAACACCACCAAAGGCGCGATTTTATCGGCGCTCATGCTCTTCATCCGCTCGACCCGCTCGATTTCGGCGGGGGTGGTGGCGGGAATGCTGGCGGTCATCCGGCTCCATGCAAAGGGCGCGATGCAATTGGACCGCACACCCGCGCGGGCCATATCCAGCGCTATGCTTTGCGACAGGCCAACAATGCCGAGTTTTGCCGCCGAATAATTGGCCTGCCCAAAATTGCCGATCAAGCCGCTGGTCGATGTGAAATGTATGAAGCTGCCGCTGCCCTGATCTTTGAAATAGGGGGTGGCCGCTTTCGACACATTGAAACAGCCGTTCAAATGCACGTCGATGACGGCGTTCCAATCTTCATGGCTCATTTTATGCCAAATGCGGTCGCGCAAAATGCCGGCATTGTTCACCACCGCATCAATGCGGCCAAAATTTTGCACAGCATCTTCGATGATGCTGGCGGCGCCCTTAGGGTCTGCCACACTTGCGCCATTGGCGACGGCTTTGCCGCCTGCGGCCCGAATATCATTCACCGTTTCTTGCGCCGGCGACAGGTCCACCCCTTCGCCTTCGCCCGATGTGCCCAAATCATTGACGACCACGCTGGCCCCTTCACGGGCGCATAATAAGGCAATCTCGCGCCCCACGCCGCGACCTGCTCCCGTGATGGCAACAACCTTGCCCGCCAAAATTCCGGCCATGAAAATCTCCCTTGCTCTTGGAACGAGGATTAGGCAGTGGCACAAGATAATTCAATATTCAGGAAACTATTTTCACAATTGTGAAAAGACAAGCGAGGGTTTCATGGCCAGCGAAGTTCGTTCCGTCACTCAGGCTTTCGCCATTCTGCGCCTGCTCGGCGACACGCAGCCGCTCACCCTATCGGAAACCGCGCGCTTGGTCGGCCTTGGGCCCTCTACTTGTTTCAACCTTCTGCGCACCTTGCTGGCCGAAGGGGCGGTGGTTCGCGATGATCCGGGCAAAAAATATCGCCTTTCGGGACCTTGGGCGGCATCCGGCCTGTTCCATGACAGCGAGGCCCGTCACATCATCGAACGCGCCCGCCCGCTCATCGCCCGCTTCGCCATCCAACATGAGGTGACGGTTGGCCTGTGGCAAGTCGCCCCCAAAGAAAGGCTGCAACTGGTCGCCCATGCCGAAAGCAACGCGGCCATGGTCATCCGCTTGGCCAATCATCAACGCCAACCCTTGGGCAGCGGGTCGGTTGGCCGCGCTACATTGGCGGCGCAAAATTTGCCGCAGGCCGAAATCCAACGCCTGTTCGGGGCGGTGCGCTGGCAACGCGCCCTCAGCTTCTCGGAATATCTGGGTCAAATCCGCAGCAGTGAAACCGAAGGCTTTGCGATTGACAATGGCTATGCCCATGTCGGCATAGCCTCCATCGCGGCGGTGGTGCCGCAAGCCGCACCGCTTTTTTCCCTATCGCTCAGCTTCTTCGCCGGTTCCCGCTCGTCGGACGAAATAGGGGTTTTGGGCCATGCCGTCCGGCAACTGGGTCAGCATATTGCGGACGAAAGCAAAAATATTGGCTGAACCACGCAGCCCTATTTTGTGCGGGTCAATTTGTTGTTTTCATATAATTTATACAAATAGTGACGACCGGCACAGAAGGATATACTGAATTTCGACACCTTATCCCTTGGCTTAGCTCGCTTGCGCAAGGCCTAGGGTCAGGAAAACAGATGAAGAAAATCACCATAGTCATTTTGGGCTTGGGCTTGCTTGCTCCGGTGTCGGCCCATGCCGAAACCTATTGGCTCGTCGCGCAGGTCGGGGACAAGCCGAACCGCGAAGCCTATGTGGTGGACAGTGATTTCATTCATTCTGACCCGATGAAGCCCAACGCCTATATGGCCCGCGCCAGCATCATCTATGAATCGGCGGACAAACCAGATCGCGTTGCCCAACTTTATAGCGTGAACTGCGATACGGGGATGATGGAAACCATCACCTCGCAATTGCTGTGGCGGCACAAGCGCGTCGAACAGGTGCCGAATATGCCTTTGCAGGCCCCCCGCTCTTTTGGCGAGCATCAAGTGCTGAAATTCGCCTGTGCTTTTGGGGCGGAACGCAAGGCGATACACGCGCAACAAGCCAAAAACGCCAAGAAAGCATGGCATAAGCGGACGCCAATACCAACACAGGGTCAAGACATCGCCCCAGGCGGTATTTTCGCGACACCAGAAAGCCTGCACGAAAATGGTTTTCTCATTTTGGGCGATACCGGACCGATCATCAGCAACTTCTTTTGGGAAAAATTATGGACGGACGGCGTCAAACCACCACATAGCCGCACCATGACGGCGGAGGAATGGGCAGAATTGGGCCGTGGTTTGGCCCAAACGGGTGAGCAATTGAAAGCGACGCAAAATCAAGCGGCGCAAACCTTAGAGGAAGGCCAGCGGCGCAATCGCCGCACCGCTTATGCGGTCGATTCGCTGGAAACATGGATCAATGGCTCTAGCGACAATCTCCAGCGCCAATGGGGTGCGCCCGAATCTGCTCATATGGCGGCAGATGGTCAGGGCCGTTATGACGTGCTGACCTATAGATTCCATACCGTGCAACAGGGGATTAATGCCCATGGCGGCGTCGTCGCCACGCGCAACTACACCTGCACCATCGACTTTCACGCCCGCAGCGGCGTGATCTTCGATTATTATGCCCGTGGCAATTACTGCAAAGGCTTTCTTCGATAGACCTTAGGCTGTGATACGCCGCCCGTGCCATTCAGCCGAAAGCGACTTTATTTAGCCTCGTTCAACAGCGCCGCCGCTTCTTCGCCCATCCAATCCATCGCTCCAATAACGCGCCATACTTCCTTGCCCTTGGCGTCATAATAAATGGTGGTGGGCAGGGCGCTGTTATATTTGTCCATCAGGCGGTTTTCGGGGTCAACATAGGCGGGCAGGGCGGTTAATCCGGCTTTTTCCATCCACGGCGTGACGATTTTGCTGCCCTGCAAATCTTGCGATACGGTGATGACATGCCGCTTGGCCCCCGCCGCCGTGGCCAATTTGTCCAGCGCGGGCATTTCCGCGACACAAGGCGCGCACCACGTCGCCCATAAATTCACCAACACGGGCTTGCCGCGAAAATCGGTCAAGCGAACGGGCTTTCCTTCGCTGTCGGCAAAGGCCGTATCGGGTGCATCCTGCCCCTGAAAGCCGCGCTGCACGACATAAGCAAAGCCTTGCCCATCGGACCCCATGCTGGGCGAAGATTTTGTTGTTTGCTCCAACGCTTGCTCGTCCGCCTGCTTTTCCCTATCGCAGCCTGCAAGACTTGCCCCGATCAACATCAGGGCTGTGATGACAATGGAATGTGGATAGCGGCGAATGACGACGTCTCCGAATAGCAACAGCATGTGGGGTGGACGCTTTGGTGGCGGTCCTGCGGCCATCATGCAAGAAATTAACGCTTCGATCCCGATTGATAAACGATTGTGGGAAGAAGATATAGCCGCCAGCCGCGCCCATGCCGCGATGCTCGGCGCGCAGGGGATTTTGACCCAAGGCGACGCGCAAAAAATTGACGCGGGCCTCGCGCAAATCGCCGAAGAATATGCCGCCAACGGCGTCCCCGTGGATCTCTCGCTCGAAGATATTCACATGACCACCGAATCGCGCCTGCGCGACATCATCGGTGAAGCTGCGGGTCGGCTGCACACGGCGCGTTCGCGCAACGACCAAGTCGCCACCGACTTCCGCTTGTGGGTCCGCACCGCGACCGACCGCATCGACGCGGGTTTGGCCGCCATGCAAAAGGCGCTGCTGGACCGCGCCGAAGAACATGCCGACAGCATCATGCCCGGCTTCACCCATCTTCAGGTCGCCCAGCCGATCACACTCGGCCATCATCTGCTGGCCTATGTCGAAATGTTCGCCCGCGACCGCAGCCGCTTTCGCGATGCCCGCGTGCGTTTGAACGAAAACCCCTTGGGCAGCGCCGCCTTGGCGGGAACCAGCTTCCCCTTGGACCGCCACGCCACGGCCAAGGCTTTGGGTTTTGACCGCCCAATGGCCAACAGCATCGACGCGGTATCGGACCGTGACTTCGCCCTCGAATTCTGCGCCTCGGCCAGCATCGCGGCGATTCACCTGTCGCGCCTCGCCGAAGAAATTGTCATCTGGGCCAGCCAACCCTTTGGTTTCATCAGCCTGCCTGACGCATGGTCCACGGGTTCGTCGATCATGCCGCAAAAGCGCAACCCTGACGCCGCCGAATTGGTGCGTGGCCGAGCGGGCATGTTGCTGGGCGCATTCCAACGCCTTGCGGTGGTCGTCAAGGGCTTGCCGCTGACCTATTCCAAGGATTTGCAAGACGATAAGGCCACCGTCTTCGAAGCTTTTGATGCGCTGGCGCTGTCGCTCGCCGCGATGACCGGCATGATCGAAACGCTAACCTTCCGCCTCGACCGCATGCGCGCGCTCGCCGCCACCGGCTATAGCACCGCGACCGATCTGGCCGACTGGCTGGTCAAGGAAGCGAATTTGCCCTTCCGCGATGCCCATCATGTGGTGGGCAGCTGCGTGAAACGGGCCGAGCAATTGGGCGTGGAACTCTCTGCCTTGCCGGAAGCCGAAGCGGTCGCCATCCATCCCGCCGTCACGGCGCAAGTTTTGGCCTCGCTGACCGTGGAAGCATCGGTCGCCAGCCGCGCCAGCTATGGCGGAACCGCGCCAATCCGCGTAAGGGAAGCCATTGCAGCCGCACGGGCCGCACAACAGGATTAAAACTATGTCACGCTATCGGCTGATCATGACGGGGATATTGGGGGGCTTTACGGCTCTGTCTTTGACGGCATGCGGCCAGAAAGCGGATCTCAAACCACCGGCGGGGGAGGCCCCACAGCCCGTCCCCGTTGGCGCGCTTCGCGCCCCGACCACGGAGGAGTTGACGACGCCCGATGTTCAGGCCCAGCCTGCACGCGGCGACGAAATTCTCAAACGGTCGCAGCGCCGCGAACCCGATGATTTTGATCTTCCGCCCCAAGGATAAGGCCCAAGGCATCCCGCTGAAAAACATAAGATAGCGGGTGCCCACCTCTTCCTGCGGCCCATTTGATAGGACAGTCCACATGGACCATTTTCACTTTCGTGACGGCGTTCTCCACGCCGAAGATATTCCGCTGACCCGTATTGCCGAAGAAGTCGGCACGCCCGTTTATGTCTATTCCCGCCAAACCTTGGAACGCCACGCCCAAGTGTTTCGTGACGGCCTCAAGGACATCCCCAACAAGCACATCGCATTTGCCATCAAATGCAACCCGAACCTTGGCGTCCTGCGCGTTTTGGCGCGCCAAGGCTATGGCGCGGACGTGGTGTCGGGCGGTGAAATGGAACGCGCCTTGGCCGCTGGCATAGCCGCCGAAGACATCGTCTTTTCCGGCGTCGGCAAAAAGCGTTCGGAGCTGCGCCAAGGCTTGGAACGCGGCATCGGCCAGTTCAACATTGAACATGAACCCGAAGGCATTGCGCTGGCCGAAATCGCCCATAGCATGGGCCTTCGCGCCCCCGCCGTGCTGCGCGTCAACCCCGACGTTGACGCTGGCACCCACGCCAAAATCAGCACCGGCAAGGCCGAGAATAAGTTCGGCGTTGGCATTGACGTGGCCCCTGAAATCTTTGGCCGCCTCGCCAAGCTTGACGGCATGAACCTGCGCGGTGTGGCGCTGCACATCGGCAGCCAGCTCACCAGTCTTGCGCCCCTCGAAGCGGCCTTTGAACGGGTCGCGATTTTGATCGCAGACCTGCGGGCGGCGGGCCATGACATCACCCATGTCGATTTGGGTGGCGGTCTGGGCGTGCCCTATCACCCCGACGATAATCCCCCATCGCCCGCCGAATATGGCGCGATGGTCGCTCGCGTCACCAAGGATTGGAACGTCACCTTGATGTTCGAACCGGGCCGCGTCATTGCTGGTAATACCGGCGTGCTGCTCACTGAGGTATTGTGGGTCAAGCCGGGCGCGAAAAACCCATTTGTGATCGTCGATGCGGCGATGAACGATCTGGCCCGCCCTGCGCTGTATGACGCGTTCCACGACTTTGTGGCCGTGAAACCGACGGGTGAAAAGTTCGACGCATGGATTGTCGGCCCCGTCTGCGAAACGGGCGATACCTTCGCCAAGGACCGCCATATCGACAAGGTGGAATCGGGCGACCTCGCGGTGTTCCGCACAGCTGGCGCTTATGGCGCGACCATGGCGTCCACCTATAACAGCCGCGATCTGGTGCCCGAAATATTGGTTGATGGCGACAAATATGTCAGCGTCGCTGATCGCATTTCGGCGGGCACCATCATGGCCGCGGAACGCGTGCCGGACTGGATCGACTAAGGCCTAAGCAACCCAAAAATATAAAATGCCGCATCGACCATCCCGTCGGTGCGGCATTTTTGATTCTCACGCCGTCTATGCTGGGCTAGGCTGCTAGCATGCAGCAATTTCCTATCTTCCTGAACCTCCAAGGCCGCACCGTCCTAATCATTGGGCAGGGGGATGCGGCGGACGCCAAGGCCCGTCTTGTGACGCGTGCTGGCGCTTCGGTGGTTCATCAATGGCAATCGGGCGTCACCATCGCCTTTGTTGCGCTGGACGACGATGCACAGGCCGCCGATGCGGCTCAGCAATTGCGGACGCGGGGCTTGTTGGTGAATGTCGTTGACCGTCCCCAGCTTTGCGACTTTACGACCCCCGCCATCATCGACCGTGCGCCCGTCACCATCGCGGTTGGCACCGCAGGGGCTTCGGCGGGTCTTGCCAAGGCGGTCCGCCAACGTATCGAAGCCCTTTTGCCCCCGCGTCTGGGCGACCTTGCTTCTGCGCTCTTTGCTGCCCGCGCCGCCATCAAGGCGCGCTGGCCCGATGCCGCCGCCCGCCGCCGCGCCATTGACGCGGCCTTGGCCGCCAATGGCCCGCTCGACCCGCTCCGCCCGCAAGCGGCGGATCATGTGTCCGATTGGCTGCACGCCGACGCCCAGCCGGATTTCACGCGGCTATCCGATCTCACGCAGCTAAAGTTGATCAGGCTGACCAGCCTTGACCCCGATGACCTCACGCTGCGCTCCGCCCGTTTGATGGGGGAGGCGGACCATATTTTCCACAGCCCTGCCATCCCGCCCGCCATCCTCCACCGCGCTCGCGCTGACGCGGTGCGCCATGCAACATCGGCGGCCCCCACCGATTTGCCCCACGGCCTCAGCCTGTGGATCGTGCATCCCGATGAATCCGGCCGCCTTTCGTGACGCCGCTATCTGTCTAAAATATCATCTATTTTATGCGCTTTCCTATTATTCCTGCCTCCCTTATCCTTGATCGCTTGTGGTGCTGGTCCATCATGGCCCAGCACTCCTCGCGCGAAGAGACCGTAAACTTTGGAAACTTCCATTTTGGACCTCGGTAGAATTTCCGCCGCACCAAGGGGCAAAGCGCTGACCCTCGACCGGCTTTTTGGCCCTGCGTTTCCCCTGCTGACATTGGCTCTCAGCCCTGCTAACGGCACCCCATGACGACACCGCTTTCGCACATTCGCAACTTCTCGATCATTGCCCATATTGACCATGGCAAATCGACGCTCGCTGACCGCCTGATTCAATTCACCGGCGGTCTGACCGAACGCGAAATGTCTTCTCAGGTCCTCGATAATATGGACATCGAGAAAGAACGCGGCATCACCATCAAGGCGCAAACCGTGCGCTTGGCTTATAAGGCGGATGATGGTGAAACCTATCAGTTAAACTTGATGGACACACCCGGCCACGTCGACTTCGCCTATGAAGTATCGCGCAGCTTGGCGGCTTGCGAAGGCGCGCTGTTGGTGGTCGACGCGGCACAAGGCGTGGAAGCACAGACGCTGGCCAACGTCTATCAATCCATCGAGCATGACCATGAAATCGTGCCGATCATCAACAAGATCGACCTGCCTGCCGCCGATGTAGACAAGGTGAAGGCAGAAATTGAGGATATTATCGGTCTGCCCACCGATGACGCGGTTCTTGCCAGCGCTAAATCTGGTATTGGTATCAAAGAAACGCTGGAAGCGGTCGTCAAATTCATCCCATCGCCAAAGGGTGACGCAACGGCCCCCCTCGTCGCCATGCTGGTGGATAGCTGGTATGACCCCTATTTGGGTGTGGTCATCTTGGTCCGCGTCATGGACGGCGTGTTGAAAAAGGGCCAGCAGATCAAGTTCATGCAGGCAGGCACCACCCATTTGATCGACCGTGTCGGCTGCTTCACGCCAAAACGTCACGACCTGTCCGAACTGGGGCCGGGCGAAATCGGCTTCATCACCGCGCAAATCAAGGATGTGGCTCAGGCCCGCGTTGGTGACACCGTGACCGATGCGAAAAAGCCTGCGGCCAAGGCGCTGGAAGGATTTAAGGAAGTTCAGCCCGTTGTGTTCTGCGGCATGTTCCCAACGGACGCCAATGATTTTGAAAAGCTGCGCGAATCCATCCAGAAATTGCGTTTAAACGACGCGTCGTTCAGCTTCGAAATGGAAAGCTCGGCGGCATTGGGCTTTGGCTTTCGCTGCGGCTTTTTGGGGCTGCTTCACCTTGAAATCATTCAAGAACGCCTCAGCCGCGAATATGATCTAGACCTTATCACCACCGCTCCCTCGGTGGTTTACAAGATGAAGCTCAGTCATACCAAGAATGAAGCGGCCAAGGATATCGAGCTTCACAATCCGGCGGATATGCCCGACGTCAACCGCATCGACGAAATCCAAGAACCTTGGATCGAAGCGATGATTTATGTGCCCGACGATTATCTCGGCCCGATCTTGAAGCTGTGCCAAGACCGGCGCGGTATTCAGAAAAATCTGACCTATGTTGGTGGCCGTGCGCAAATCACTTATGAATTGCCGCTCAACGAAGTGGTGTTCGATTTTTATGACCGTCTGAAAAGCATCAGCCGTGGCTATGCCAGCTTTGACTATCACCAAATCGGCCACCGTCCGGGCGACTTGGTCAAGATGAGCGTGTTGGTGAACAACGAACCGGTCGATGCCTTGTCGATGATCGTCCACCGTGGCAGCGCGGAAACGCGTGGCCGCGGCATGTGCGAACGCCTCAAGGATCTGATCCCGCGCCACATGTTCAAAATCCCCATCCAAGCGGCCATTGGCGGCAAGGTGATTGCCCGCGAAACCATCGCCGCGCTGCGCAAGGACGTGACCGCAAAATGCTACGGCGGTGACGCCAGCCGTAAGAAGAAACTTCTGGAAAAGCAGAAGGAAGGCAAAAAGCGGATGCGCGAATATGGCAATGTGAACATCCCACAAGAAGCCTTTATCGCCGCGCTGCGTATGGGCGACGACAATTAATAATGGCGGCGGCATCTCTTTGGTGCCGCCTCATTTTTCTTGAAACCACTGGTCTTTCTAAACCATCTGCTTATTCTGACCTCTCCGCTATTCCGAATAGGGAGATGGCAGAGTGAGAGAGGGTAAGGGGCCTGTCGACGAGCTGATCATTCATTCCAAAATGAATGACGGACGCGATGTTATTTTGCGCACCATTCGGCCCGATGATGCCGAATTGTTACGGGCTGGAATCGCTAGTCTTTCCGCCAATTCGCGATATTTGCGCTTCTTCTCACCCGCCCCCATGGTGCCAGATGCCGTTGTCGAACGGTTGGTGGATGTCGACGGCGTGGACCATATCGCATGGGGGGCGATTTGCGCCGATTGCGAGGTAGAAACAGCGATTGGGGCCGTGCATTCCGTTCGCCATAAATCGGGTGGCCGTGCGGCGGAATATTCCGTCACCGTGGTCGACGCGTTCCACGGTCAAGGCGTTGCGCGCATGTTAACGGCAGCCTTGCTCTTCGATTGTCAGGCGGCGGGCATCACCAGTTTGGACGTTTATATCCTCAGCGAGAACCGCGCGGCCTTGTCGTTGGTGAAATCGATGGGTGCCATTCACCGTATCAGCAGCATTGGTGTATCGGATTATATATTGGATGTGGACACGGCGCTTCACGCATTGCGCGAGGAGGGCGTTCCCGGTGTTCGGTTGGTGTTGGAGCAGCTTGAAGCGTTTAATTAAGATTCCTGAAGTGTCCGTCGTGAGGGCAAAGGAAAAGGCGCCGAGCGCATGCGCTCGGCGCCTTGTTGAAAGGCGGGAGAAAAGGAACCTGCCAACCAACAAACCTGTCGTCTACGGCCTTAGTACGACCTTAGCGGGTCGCAGCAGGGGGAGGAACTGTACCATTATCAATGGCATCGGCTTTTGCCTCGCCAGCTGCTTTCACGGCATCAGCTTTGGATTCCACAGCGTCACTGGCGGCACCGGTTGGCATGGTGTCGGCTTGCGCTTCCAACATGTCCGACTGGGCTTCCGCTTTGTCTTCAACGCGATCAGCTTCCTTGCTTTGACATGCGCCAAGCGCCAGCGTCGAAACAGCGGCGAGGGTGACAACAATTTTACGCATAACAGAATAACTCCCTTGTTACAGTTTGGTAAACACCGTGCCTAAAATTGGGTTGCATCCGCTGCGAAATTAGTTGGAAGGATTTTGCAATTTTATTGTCCCAGATATAAAAATAGGGTGCCGAAGCACCCTGTATTTTAATGCCGGTCATGACCGCACGAAACTATAGTTAGAAACAGTTAAAAACGCTGCTGGCGTTCATAGACATCGCGATAATGCTGGATGCGCGTGACCCGCAGTCCTGGCATTCCGCTACGATCAATCGACCGCTGCCAGCTCGCAAATTCTTCGAGGGTCAGGCTATAGCGCTCACAGACCTCGTCCACGGTTAACAAGCCGCCATTGACGGCCGCTACCACCTCTGCCTTTCGGCGGACGACCCACCGCGTGGTGGTGGGCGGCGGCAATGTGTCCAAGGTCAAAGGTTCCCCAAGTGGGCCGATAACCTGAGCGGGTCTGATGCTTTGGTTCTCTATCATGTCTCATCCATCAGTTTAGCAGCGCGTTTATATTCCGTGTGACTGGCGTAACGGAAAGCCTTTCAAGATTGACTGAAGCCTTATGGTTAAAATCATTTTAACGGCGCCGTCACTTTGTGCTTGTTATGCGGCGAATGGAGCTGAAGCTTCAGTTTCGTCCGTCATGGCCATGTAAGAAAAAATATATATCTCCAAGGATATCCTGAGTGTGAACGCATAAGCTCGCCGATGCTGTGATCCGCCGCACATGGCATGAAGTGGCTGTTTGCTGCCGGAAATTCGATGTCGTCTTACGCGGTTACGCGGTATGCGGCCATGGCTGATGGCCCAAGGGTCGCAACAAATTGTCCGCTGGGTGGCCTTAGAAATAGGGGAACTGGAATTTTTCGATCGAATCCCCTAGATGGGCAGCATCATGGCAATATCGCAAATTTCGACTGACTCGCTTTATGGCGCTGATTTTCAGCTGGCCGAACCCTTGAAGGACCGCCGCATCGTGGTGGCGATGTCAGGAGGGGTGGATAGCAGTGTAGTAGCCGCGCTGGCAGCGCGCTCTGGCGCTGAAGTTATTGGTGTCACGCTGCAGCTGTATGAGCATGGGGCGAAAGCAAAGCGCGTGGGTGCATGTTGTGCCGGACAGGATATTCGCGATGCCCGTGCGGTTGCTGATCGTTTAGGTTTCGCCCATCATGTCTATGACCATGAAAGCCGTTTTCGCGATACAGTCGTCGATCAATTTGCCGATGAATATTTGGCAGGACGGACGCCAATTCCTTGTGTGCGGTGTAATATGGGCGTCAAATTTACCGACCTGTTTCAACTGGCCCGCGAATTGGGCGCGGATTGTTTGGCGACGGGCCATTATGTGCGCCGGATGATGGGGCCGGATGGTCCGCAGTTGCACCGCGCAATTGACCCCGCTCGTGACCAAAGCTATTTCCTGTTTGCGACCACTATGGAGCAATTGGATTTTCTGCGCTTTCCATTAGGCGGCTTGGAAAAGCCGGTGGTTCGTCAGATCGCCAAGGAATTGGGACTGGGCGTGGCCGCGAAGCCGGACAGTCAGGATATTTGTTTTGTTCCCGACGGTGATTATGCGTCTTTGGTCCGAAAGTTGCGCCCCGATGCCGACGATCAGGGGGAGATTGTCCATATCGATGGTCAGGTGCTGGGTGCACATAAGGGGCTGATCCATTATACGGTGGGGCAACGGCGCGGCATTGATATTGGTGGGCAACCGGAACCCCTATATGTCGTCGCCCTTGATGCGCCGAATAAGCAGGTGATTGTTGGCCCCCGCCGCGCTTTGGCGGTGTCCGCCGCGCGTTTGAGCGAGATGAACTGGCTGGCGGACCTAAGCCAGCGTGATGTTATGGCTAAGGTTCGCAGCATGGCCAAGCCGGTTCCGGCAAGGGTGGATGGTGATAGGCTGACTTTCGCCAACCCAGAATTTGGCGTGGCACCGGGACAGGCAGCGGTCTTATATGATGCCGAAGACGAAAGTCGTGTTCTGGGCGGGGGCTGGATCGACGAAACTTTCGCCGCCCATTTACAAGACTGATTGCACTTTTCTGTCATGCGCCTAGCCTGTCCATAAAGGTTGGGAGAGGTGATATGACAACATTGGTGCTGCGCGGTGCGATCATATTATGGGCGGCTGCATTTCTATTTTTGGGGCTGCGCGGGTTGATGGACCCCGGCGTCTATGCCGATAATTTTGCTATTCGAATTGATGCTGCGGCTGCCAATACGATGCGGGCGGATTTCTCGGCATTTTTTCTGGTCGCGGCCGGTGGGGCTTTATTGGGTGCGGTGATACCGGCATGGACCAAGGCGTTGTTGGTTCCCGCCGCATTGTTCGGCACGGCGTTGGTTGGGCGTCTGATTGGTGCCAGCATGGGCGATTTCGTCAATAATGGCATTGTGCAGGCCATGATGATTGAGGCGCTAAGCTTGGTGCTGATGGCTGGTGGATGGTGGATTTTGTCTCGTGCGCCCAAAAAAACGGGCGCGGGGGTGCCCGATCATGCCAATATATCCCGCGAATTGGTGGAAGAGTTTCCCGTTACGGAACATCAGCCGCCGCGTTGAGTAAACGCGTTCAACAAAGGATTTGGTGATGATGGAACGGAAACAGCCAGTGGCCTTGCGGGTCGATGTGGTGTCCGACGTTATGTGTCCATGGTGCTTGATTGGATGGTTGAAATTTCAGCATGTCATCAAACATTATCGCGGTGTGATTGATTTTGAGATTCGCTGGCGTCCGTTCGAACTCAATCCAGACATGCCCGCCGATGGGGTGAATGCCGCAGAATATTTGGCCCAGCGTTATGGGGTGACACCGGAACAGAGCGCAGGAAATCGTCAGAATATAGCAGAGACGGCGCAGGGTTTGGGATTTGCGTTTCACTGGGGCCGTGATTTCCGGATGCGCAATAGTTTCGACGCACATCGGTTGCTGAGTTGGGCCGAGGCTGTGGATGATGCCCGTTTGGGGGATGTACGGCACCACCAGACCGCGCTGAAAATGGCGCTGTTTCGCGCCCATTTTTCCGAAGAAAAAGACGTAAACGACAAAATGATATTGGTCGAGGCGGCAGGTGATGCAGGCTTGAACAAGGACAAGGCGCGGCGCATTTTGGAATCGGATGATTATGCCGATGTGGTGAGGGCGGAGCAGGCACATTGGCGGGACAATGGGGTAAATGGCGTGCCAGCCTTCATTCTGAATGGACGCATGATGGTGCCCGGCGCGCAGGAGCCAGAGGTTTTCATGCGGGTGATCGATCGCAAAATATTGGGTTCGGCTGGCTGAGGCGGGCGTTGAACAATGTATGCACGGCGCGGTTGGCCGATGGATAGTCAATTCCAGCAGTCGGCGTGGGCTATCCGCGCCTGCGCAATGTTCCGGATGAATGTCGCACAGGCCGGATGAAATGACGGGCTTTGTTGGCCGCGGCTTGGTTTGGCTGGTCAGTGTGACTTGCTGTTGCGGATCATGTCCGCGACGGCCACGGGACCGAGAATGAGAGCGAAAACAGCGACCATAGCGACGAACAAAATCACGGGTGCTTGCATCAAGGGATTCGACATGATTGCCTCCTGATTGGTGGTGCCATGATAATGGCGCATGGCGCGGTGGCATTCTTTGATCCCGATCAAAATTTGATGATTTTTTCATGACAAAAAATTGACCATTTTGCGTCAGTTTGCTGGCGATTCCAGTGGGCGCTGCTTTCGCACGATTGGCCTTATGTGCTTGCATCCTTTGTAAAATATGACGCGTTCTGAGCCGGTAAGGAGCAGGCTGGTTTGCGAGGATTTATGCGTGGGCTGCGTCTTTATCCGCCATTTGGAAGGAGATGGTCATGGAAGATCTGAACCCATTTGCCGTGCGGGCCCATCAGCAAGTGATGGGGTCGGACGGGACGCCCATTGGAACTGTGGATCATGTGGATGGTGAGCGAATGAAGCTGACGCGGGCGGATAGTCTGGACGATCAGCATCATTATTTGCCCATGAATATTATCGCGTCGGTCGAGGATGAGACGGTGCATTTGAATGTGAATGGTGCGGAGGTAGCGCAATTTTTGGACGGCGCCGAATAGCGCAAAAATCCGTGTCTAGCCTGTGGCGATCTTCTTTGTGCTTTCTTCCCTTGGACGCAAAGAAGATCGCCATTTTTTGTGGGTTGGGAAATGGAAATGGCAAGAATAGGGAATTTTCTATCCCGCTGATTTTACGATGAAATAGGATCGGAAGTTGCGGAAGTTTACGATAGCATCCGCGCGAAGAGCCGATGGCGGCGAAAAGAATTGCAGCGCGGCGGGCGAGGGTGATGCGGAGAGTTCGCTGACAGAGACATGGCGGCGTTGGAGCATGGCCGGATAATATAGGAAAGAGGATATTGCAGACGGGCCGTGACGGGTCGGCCGGTTTGCCTAGGGGGATTAGGCGAGGGGGATATGTTTTGCCGATGGGCGTGGGGCCGCGTTGGTCGCATGGGCCAAGTAAGAGCCTATTATTTTTGCTTCCCGCCTGTTCAGCCGAAGCTGGTTTTTCGTGCGATGGCGAAATTCGAGGAGATATGACGGGAGCAGCCACAGTGAGCGTTCCCTCAATCTATCTGGAATGATCATTTTTTCTGATTGAAATGATAAAATCAATGGATTTGTGTGATTGATTGCTGGTCCCTAATATGGGTGGCAGGAGACCATCATGACCTTGGAACAATTGCGCATCTTTGTTGCTGTCGCTGAGCGTGAACATATGACGCGGGCCGCAGAAGCATTGGGTATTACCCAATCGGCGGCCAGCGCCGCCATAGCGGCGCTGGAGGGACGGCATGATGTTCCGCTGTTCCACCGTGTAGGGCGCGGCATTGCATTGACGTGGGCGGGCCACATGTTTTTGGAGGAAGCCCGCGCCGTGCTTGGGCGCGCGGCCATAGCGGAACGGTCGCTGGCCGAATATCATGGGTTGCAGCGCGGTACGTTGCGTCTGGTCGCCAGTCAGACCATCGCTAGCTATTGGTTGCCGGCGCGCCTTGCCCAATTCCGCCATCGCCATCCGGCCATTTGCGTCGAGCTGGCTATCGACAATAGCGAAGGGGCCGCAGCCCGTGTGTTGGATGGCCGAGCCGAGCTAGGCTTTGTAGAGGGCATGATCGATCATCCCGCACTGGCGCATTGGAAAATTGGCGAGGACCATATGCTATTATTGTCGGGTCAAGCCGAAGAGCCGGTGGATGATGAGTGGCTCCGCCGTGCGAATTGGATCGTGCGGGAAAAGGGATCGGGAACGCGATCGAGTTTTGAGGAGGTGCTGCGTCATCGTGGGATTGACCCCGATGCGTTGACCATCGCCATGACATTGCCGTCCAATGAGGCCGTTTGCTCGGCCGTTGAGGCAGGGGCAGGGGTTGCTGTTCTGTCCGAATTGGTGGTGCGTAGAGCGTTGGCGGGTGGGCATGTATATAAATTACCCTTGTCGATGCCGAGCCGCCCCTTTGAAGCGTTACGGCACAAGGAGCGATATCGCACACGCGCCGCCGATGCGTTGATCGCATTGATGAAGGAGTTTGCATGATGGTCGCGGATCTAAAGCTGATATTGAACGGCGCTCGTCCGCTGAGCCGCCTTGATCATCCGCGCGAGATGATCCGCCAGTTTACGCCCAATTGGTTTGCCGTCACCATGGGGACAGGGATTTTGGCCCTTGTTTTGCCCATGATTCCGAAGATTGGCGGTGCTTTGACCCCTGTGGGTGAGGGGCTGTGGTATGTGAACATCGGCTTGTTCATGCTGTTCACCGCGCTCTATGCAGCGCGTTGGATATTCTATGGCCATGAAGCGCGGCGTATTTTCGGCCATAATAGCGTATCGATGTTTATCGGTACGATACCGATGGGCCTTGCGACGATTATCAATGGATGCATCTTTTTTGGTGTCGCGCGCGTTGGCGATGCTATGGTGTCAGTGGCGCATATGCTGTGGTGGATAGATGTGGCGATGGCGCTGGCATGTGGCGTCTGCATTCCCTATTTGATGTTCACGCGGCATGAGCATTCGCTTGATGGGATGACGGCCATATGGCTGCTGCCGGTGGTCGCGGCCGAAGTGGCCGCCGCGAGCGGCGGAATGTTGGCACCGCAGCTTGGCGATAGCGGCGCACAATTTGCTGTGCTGGTGACGTCCTATATTTTGTGGGCTTATTCTGTCCCTGTTGCCTTTAGTATTTTGGCGCTGCTGATTTTGCGCATGGCGCTGCATAAATTGCCGCATGAAAGCATGGCGGCATCGAGTTGGCTGGCGCTTGGCCCCATTGGTACGGGGGCCTTGGCTATGTTGTTATTGGGCCGGGATGCCCCCGCCATATTGGCTGCTTATGGCTTGGCGGATGTGGGCTTTGTTGCGCAGGGGCTGGGCGTGATGGCGGGCCTGCTTTTGTGGGGATTTGGGCTGTGGTGGCTGGCCCTCGCGTCCCTGATCACATGGCGGTATTGGCGCGCGGGGATTTCTTTTAATCTTGGCTGGTGGGGATACACATTTCCGCTGGGCGTCTTTGCTAGCGCCACCTTTAACCTTGGGGCGGCCGTGCGTTTTTCCATGTTCGACATTGTCGGCACGATATTGGCCCTTGCACTTGGGCTGATGTGGGTGGTGGTTGCCGGAAAGACACTGATCGGCGGATGGCGCGGCAATTTATTTGTATCGCCTTGTCTTGCGGGTGCGGCGCAAAGGACGGGTGGCTGTGACAAGAGAGGCTGATTCTGCCCCGTTTAGGCCCATGGCAACAAGCAAGGCTGGATGTTGCCATCCAGCCTTGCTTGTTGCGGTTTTGTTGTTGGGCCGTAGGCGTTAGGGGCGGAAGCCGCCGAGATTGCGCTTGCTGGACGACAAGGAGAGGACTTTCTTGCCTTTTGGGGTCAGCGCCCATTTTGCACCTTGTTTGACGACAAGGCCGAGTTCGGCGAGTTCGTCGCGGGTCGTGTCGCTGGGCAGTTGGGCACGGCGGTTGGAAACGCCCTCAAGTGTTGCGCGCTGTGCTTGATTGAGGATCGGGAGAACGGCTTTTTCTTTTTCAGCCATGGGATTTTGCCTTTTTATACAGGAAGGGCGGGGCGCATGGCCCCACCCTGATGTGATGTCGAAAGCGGTTATGCCAGATTGGACAACCAAGCGCCGCTGTTATTTTACGTTTATTCCGCTGCGATGCCCGCGTTGGCGAACATATCGTCGCTGCCGGCATTTTCGTCGATGACGGCGGGAGCATCGCCAGCCTTGGCGTTTTTACGGCTGTCGAAGCTGGACCAGACGGTGTTCCAGTCGCCGCGCGTCGCGGCCTTGCTATATTCTGTCGCACGGGTTTCGAAGAAGTTGGCATGTTCGACGCCGTTCAAGAGCGGGGTCAGCCATGGCAGCGGATGCTCGTCGATCATGTAAATGGGTTTCAGGCCCAATTGGCCCAGGCGCCAGTCAGCGATGTAGCGGACATATTTCTTGATGTCCTTGGGCGTCATGCCGGGGACTGGACCCATTTCGAACACCAGATCGATGAAGGCGTCTTCGATGCGGACGGTTTTTTGGCACATGTCCATGATGTCGTCCTTCACCGATTGGGTGAAGCAATCGCGTTCTTTGACGAAAGTGTGGAACAGGCGGATGATGCCTTCGCAGTGCAAAGTTTCGTCGCGCACCGACCAAGAGACGATCTGGCCCATGCCCTTCATCTTGTTGAAGCGCGGGAAGTTCATCAGCATGGCGAAGCTGGCGAAAAGTTGCAGACCTTCGGTGAAGGCCCCGAACATCGCCAAGGTTTTGGCAATATCTTCATCGCTATCGACGCCGAAGGTATTCAGATAATCATGCTTATCCTTCATTTCCTTATATTGCATGAAGGCGGAATATTCGGATTCTGGCATGCCGATGGTGTCGAGCAAATGGCTGTAAGCCGCGATATGCACGGTTTCCATGTTGCTGAACGCGGTCAGCATCATTTTGATTTCGGTCGGCTTGAACACGCGGCCATATTTTTCATGGTAGCAATCTTGCACTTCCACATCGGCTTGCGTGAAGAAGCGGAAGATTTGCGTCAGCAAATTGCGTTCATGGTCGGACAGCTTTTGTGCCCAATCGCGGCAATCCTCGCCCAAGGGCACTTCTTCGGGAAGCCAGTGCAATTGTTGCTGACGTTTCCAAAATTCATAAGCCCATGGATATTCGAAAGGCTTGTAGACCTTGCTGGCATGAAGAAGAGGCATGGGGCGGACTTTCTATGGGCGCATAGCGCGCTGAAACATATGGGGTGATGCGGTTTGACCGGTGATCAGAACCGCATCTTATCATATTTTGGCCAAAGACGCGCTTTGGCCGAAAAGAGGCTTATTGGCAGGCCAAGCATTCATCATAATCGGTGCTTTCACCGATTTCGAATTTGGGGGCGTCGATGGTGTTATCCGCCTCTACGCCGCCGGCAAAGCCAGCGCGTTGGACCGACTTGGAACGCAGATAATAGAGCGACTTAATGCCCAATTCCCATGCGCGGTAGTGGAGCATCAGCAGGTCCCATTTTTCCACATCGGCGGGGATGAACAGGTTGAGCGATTGCGCCTGATCGATGAAGGGCGTGCGGTCCGCAGCCAGTTCGAGCAGCCAGCGTTGGTCGATTTCAAAGCTGGTCTTGAACGTGTCTTTTTCGTCCACCGTCAGGAAGTCGAGATGTTGGACGCTGCCGCCCTTTTCAAGGATGGTGTTCCAAACGGCGTCGCTGTTTTTCGCTTTGTTGATCAGCAAGGATTCCAGATAGGGATTCTTGACGGCAAAGCTGCCCGACAGGGTTTTGTGGGTGTAGATATTGGCCGGAATAGGTTCGATGCAGGCGCTGGTGCCGCCGCAGATGATCGAGATGGACGCGGTGGGCGCAATCGCCATTTTGCAGCTGAAGCGTTCCATCACGCCTTGGTCGGCAGCATCAGGGCAGGGGCCGCGTTCATTGGCGAGCAGCATTGAGGCTTGGTCGACTTGGGCGCGGATATGCTTGAAGATTTTGAGGTTCCAAGACTTGGCCATGGCGCCTTCGAAGGACAGACTGCGTGCTTGAAGGAAGCTGTGGAAACCCATGACGCCCAGACCGACGGACCGTTCGCGGCTGGCGGAATATTTGGCGCGGGCCATTTCGGGCGGGGCGCGGTCGATATAATCCTGAAGGACATTGTCGAGCATGCGCATGACGTCTTCGATGAACAGCTTGTCGCCATTCCACTGATCCCATGTTTCAAGGTTCAGCGAGGAAAGGCAGCAAACAGCGGTGCGGTCTTCGCCCAGATGGTCGCGGCCCGTGGGCAGGGTGATTTCGCTGCACAGGTTGGAGGTCGAAACCTTGAGGCCGAGGTCGCGGTGATGCTTGGGCATGGCGCGGTTCACGGTGTCGGAGAAGACGATATAAGGCTCGCCCGTGCGGAGGCGGGTTTCCACTAGCTTTTGGAACAGCGAACGGGCGTGCACGGTGGCGCGGACCGAGCCGTCCTTGGGCGAGGTGAGGTCCCATTGCTCGTCATTATGGACGGCCTGCATGAAGGCGTCGCTGACGAGGACGCCATGGTGCAGGTTCAGCGCCTTGCGGTTGAAGTCGCCCGTGGTGTTACGGATTTCGAGAAATTCTTCGATTTCGGGGTGCGAAATGTCGAGATAGCAAGCCGCCGAACCACGGCGCAGCGAGCCTTGGGAAATGGCCAAGGTCAGGCTGTCCATCACGCGGACGAAGGGGATGATGCCGCTGGTTTTGCCATTAAGGCCAACGGGTTCGCCAATGCCGCGCACATGGCCCCAATAGGTGCCGATGCCACCGCCGCGCGACGCGAGCCAGACATTTTCGACCCATGTGTTGACGATTCCGTTCAGGCTGTCGTCCACCGAGTTTAAATAGCAGCTGATGGGCAGGCCGCGACCCGTGCCGCCGTTGGACAGGACGGGAGTGGCGGGCATGAACCACAGGCGCGAGATATAGTCATAGAGGCGCTGGGCATGATCTTGGTCGTCGGCATAAGCGTCGGCGACGCGGGCGAACAGATCTTGGTAGGATTCGCCGGGCAGGAGGTAGCGGTCCTCGAGCGTTTCTTTGCCGAAATCGGTGAGCAGATCGTCACGGCTGCGGTCCACCTTGATGTCGAAGCGGCGCGCGTGGACGGTGGGCTGGCCCTGATCGTTCAAGCTGGACGTCGCGGCAGCAGCGAGGGTGGCAGCAACGCCAGCAGACATGGCGTCCGATGAGCTATAATCTGTGGTTGCACCTTCGTTCATATCTGTTCGTTCCGTCGCGCGAAAGTCCATTTGGATGGCCCCTGTTGATGCAGCGCCAAAGGCGCGCATGTTCGTGAAGATCATAGCTTTTGGGCAGTGCCCCAGCAATTCTTATCCACATCCCAAATGGCTGTGTTTTGGACGCGTGATAGGTGCTTCGAAATCCCTTGCGACGCAAAGAATGCGAATTCCCTATTTTGGTCCGAACACTAATTATTGGGGTGTCGATGTTGTCCCGCCTACCACCTATAGTGCCATGCGCGGGGGAAAGTTCAAGCCGTTAAATGCTGTTGACTATCCTCGGTTCGTCGAAGTTTCGATTCATGTCATCGCCCCCAAGAGCCGGTTTTGACGGCAAAGGCAAGGCTTTCTGCGGAAGATCGCTGGCCGCCTGTGGTGGGGAAAAAATTATCAATGAAGCGCATTGGGAAGCATAACCCGCCTGTGCGGCGGTGAACGGAGGATGTGGACGCAAGAGGTGCGCCATTTTGACCCATAATTTACGTCCGTTGGGCGCAAAGAAATCGGCAATGCATGATTTGCAATCGAGCCGCGACGCGGTGGACGAGGTTAGAAAAGAGCGAAATGGGATGAGACCATGTGGCTGGGGTGGCTAGGGGCCAGCACTGTGCCGGTCGCTTCTTGCTGGGCATATGGAAAAGGGTCCCAGCATGACGCTGAGACCCTTCATTTTGATCGGTTGAGCGACGCTTATGCGTGGCTGCTGCCGTTGCCGGTGCCGAAGCCGAGACCGAGCCATCTCCAAAATGCCATGTGCCTTCTCCTATTATGCTGTTCTGGATAGGTACAAGGCCAGAACAGTTAACGGAGCGTTTACCATTTCAATTAACCAGAATCGAGACAGATTCCGAAAAATGGTATCAAATTGGCACTATGCGGATAGAGGCGGGTGGAGACTGTCCAAAGAAGCCATGATTTCAAAGAAGAGTTGAGGCTTACCAAGGTGATAGCCCTGAGCTACATCGCAGCCTAGATTGCGGAGCAAGGTCAGAGTTTCCTGATCCTCAATGCCTTCGGCGACCGCGACCGCGCCCAACCGGTGCGCCAACTCGATGGTGGATTTCACAATTTCGAAATTCCGTTGCGAGTCGCGCATTGTTTTGACGAAGCTTTTGTCGATCTTAATCTCGTCGGCTTCGATGCGCGTGAAATATTCGAGGTTGGACTGGCCCGTGCCATAATCGTCAATGGACAAGCGGATGCCATATTGGCGCAAGGTCGCCAAAGTTTGCATCGCTTGGCGGCTGTCTTCAAATTGTGCGGTTTCTGTAATTTCGATGGTTAATTTGCTTGCGGGGAAGCTGTGATCGTCCAGCATTGTCACAATTGTTGCGGCAAGATCAGCTTGGTCCAATAGCGCAGCCGATAGGTTGACAGATACCGCCAGCGGATGCCCCGCTGCATGCAATTGGGCCCCGCATTGAATGGACCGTTTCATGACGAACAGCGTGAGCCGGTAGATGTCCTGACTTTTTTCGGCTTGGACGATAAACTGGTCGGGTGGGATGGGGCCGCGCGAGGGATGAGTCCAGCGCGCCAAGGCCTCGACCCCAACCATCTGGCCGCTGGCCATGTCGAATTGCGGCTGGAAGGCAACCCAAAAGTCACCATTGCTAAGCGCGTCTTTTAGTTGGGATTGGAATGATAATTTCCATGCAGCATCATCGTCTTGGCTGCTGGTGTGGCGTTCAAACAAATTGCGGTTGCGTACTGCTCGGTCGACCGCGCCGCGCGCCGCGGCGAGGCGCTGGCTGTTTGAGCCTTCGGTTTCATCATTGATGCCGAAGGCGATATTCACGTCAATCCGGCGGTCATCAATGATGATCGGCGTGTGAAAGAGGGCTGCTAGGCCAGCCAATTGCGCCTCGATCTCGGTGGTTTTTTGAATCGGACTGAGCCACGCAAAGCTTCCGTCCGCGTCATGATATAAGCTTGTATCCGCCGAACCAATTTGCAGGCGGCGCGCGATTTGTTCGATGAGGCGTTGGCCATAATCGGATGATAAATAGGTCGTGATCTCATCGAAATTCACGATTTTGGCGGCGACGATACTCCGCTGCCCAAAGGAATCATTTTGGCGTAGGGCATTAAAGTTGGGGAGACCTGAGATCGGATTATGCTGTTGGGCGGCCCATTTCCGGCGAACCAGAATCATCTGAATTGAGAAGGTCGCAAGCAAAACAAGGCTAGGGGCAATTTTGATATGCACCAAAATTTGGAGCAGTAAAAATTTGGTTATGATCAAGGCCGCACCGATGCATGCTGCGATGATTAAAAAGCGACGCGTTTTTTTGCGTAGGAAAAGTGCTAAGGTTACCGCCACGACGAGAAGAAATGAAGGCATCCAGTAAAGTTGTATCGGATTGCCGCGTTTGAGCGTTTCGCCAGCCATGATATGGATGTCCGCGCCAGGCGTCCGACCATGGCCTGGGAAATAATGCTGGTCGCTGGAGTTGCTAGTATAGAAGCCGAAAACGGCGTCTTTTCCACGCAGTGCATTTGATGCAAATTTCCCTTCTAGTAAGTCGATCGCGTTGATTTTGACAATGCTGCTGGGGAGGTAGGAATAGTCCACCGGATATTGGCTTGGGGATTGTAGGGGGAGTCGCGCAATGAGTGAAGAAAAAGTGGGTATGACCCGCGTTCCCGCGTCAACGGCATAAGGTACTTCCCATACCTGCCAGAACATATATTCCCAGCAAACACATGCTCTTATGGCACGCTTGCTGAATTTTTCAGACGGCCAATTAATGCCTTCGAGACGATTTTCGCCCGGAACGACTGTGTTGGCTTCGACGCTGAGTGCGATTCTGTCGTCCCAAGCATCAACGCTGGAAACAAGCTGGGGGAAATTGGGATTTTTTTCAAACCGATTATACTGAAAGTCGACAAAGATACGTTCAAGGCCAGCGTGGCGGGCCGCGTCTAAGATACGGCTATGCTCTTCGAGCGTTAATTCCGTGCGGTCCAAGCGGCGGAGAGTTTCGTCGTCGACCGTAATGGCGATGGTTTCGCCGGAAACGGAACGCCATGCAAATTTGCCGGTGGTCAGTTCGATGAAGCTGTCGATCGGTTCGAGGAGGGCGGAGGCGCCAACCAGAATCGCTATGATGAGCGACAGCACATAGCTGCGCCACCCAATCGCAATTCTTTTACGGCTTTTTTGCACATCTGCCTCCAGCAATATGGCTGGTGCTAGGCTGTGATCGTTAGCATCTCGTTAAGGCTGTCATTTTCCATCATGAAACCTGTTTCAATTTGGGACGGCGCAGTGGGCGCGGCGGCGAGGTTCAGGCGGATGTAAAAATGCCGCCCATGGGATGATGGGCGGCCTTATTTATAAATCATTATATTTCAATATTTTGGGTGAAATATAATGATGTCTGGGCTGTATTAAGCAATTGCTGGGATGGCGGGGAGCGCCGCGTCGCCTGCGACGGCGGCGGCATAATGGCCTTCGGCGGCTGGGACGATTTGATCGAGGTAGAAATTCGTCGAGCCGATTTTGGCGTTCAAAAAGGCCGAATCGCCAGTTCCGGCGGCCAGTTCCGCTTGGGCCGCGCGGCGCTGTTTAAGCAGCAACCAGCCGCAGGTCGCGGTGGAGAGCATGGTGAGATAGGGGTAGCTGCCAGCCAGACGATCCGGCGTGGACGCACCCATCATATAGTCGGTGACATGACGGCAGCTTTCCGCGAGATGGGCCAAGGCCGGATGGTCCTTGGCATCGCGGGCGATATCGTCGATCAGGCTGCGGACGGCCGCGCCGCCAGCGAGGCCCAATTTGCGGCCGACAAGGTCTGCAGCTTGGATGCCATTGGTGCCTTCATAGATGGGAGCAATGCGCGCATCACGATAATGCTGGGCCGCGCCGGTTTCTTCGATAAAGCCCATGCCGCCATGCACCTGAATGCCCAAGCTGGCGACTTCGCAGCCGATGTCGGTTGCATGGGCTTTGGCGAGTGGGATCAGAACCTCGGCGCGGGCAGCGGCATCTTCGTCGCCCAAATGGCCGAAGTCGGTTTGTGCGGTAGCATAATAGATGAGGGCGCGCGCAGCCTCGGTTTGCGAACGCATACGCCACAACATGCGGCGCACGTCGGGGTGATGGTCGATGGTGACGGGGGTGCGGTCGGCGGAGCCGGCCAAGGAGGATTGCACCCGTTCCGCGGCATAGCGTTGGGCTTGTTGCAGAGCGCGTTCGGCGATTTGGACGCCTTGGCAGCCGACCATTAGGCGGGCGTTGTTCATCATTACGAACATGGCGCGGATGCCGCCCATTTCCGCGCCGATCAATTCGCCAAGGCAATCTTCGTCTTCGCCATACACCATGACGGCGGTGGGGGAGGAGTGAATGCCCATTTTATGTTCGATGCTGGCACAGTGGACGCCATTGCTGATCGTCGGCTTGCCGTCGGCGTCCAAACGATATTTGGGGACGAGGAAGAGCGAAATGCCGCGCGTGCCCTCGGGCGCGTCGGGGGTGCGGGCCAATACCAGATGGATGATATTGTCGGTGAGGTCATGCTCGCCAAAGGTGATGAAGATTTTTTGACCCTTGATCTTGTAGAGACCAGCATTGGGGCCTTCGGTGACTTTTTCTGCCGTCGAACGCAGAGCGCCGACATCGCTGCCTGCGCTGGGTTCGGTCAGGTTCATCGTGCCATTCCATTCGCCCGATACTATCTTGGGCAAATAGGTCTGGCGTTGCTCTTCGCTGCCATAGGCCATCAGGGCGTGGATCGCGCCAGCCGACAATATGGGGCAGAGGGTGAAGCCCATATTGGCGGTGCCCAATGCTTCGGTGACCACGCCCGCGAGGGTGAAGGGCAGGCCTTGGCCGCCATATTCGGTGGGGCCGTCAATGCTGCCCCAGCCAGCCTCGACAAATTGCGCATAGGCTTCTTTGAAGCCCGCCGGCATGGTGACTTTGCCATTATTCCATTGGGGGTTGTGGACGTCGCCAACGCGGTTCAAGGGGGCGTACACATCGGCAGCAAATTCACCGATGCCGGTGACAATGGCTTCGACCATATCAGGCGTGGCGTCGGCGAAGCGTTCATGGTCTGCCATAGCAGAGACGTTTGCGATGTGATTGAGAACGAACAATTGTTCGGTCGTTGGCGGTGTATATGTCATATGTGTTCCGACGTTTGGGGGTGAATCATATTTTTGCCTAAGTTATAGCGCGGTGATGCCGAGGATCAAATGAACGAACATATGGAAACGATATCGCGCCCGCTGGATGCGCCGAGCCTGAGCATGGCGGCGGCGTTGATTGCGGCGGGGCAACCCGTCGCGGTGGCGACGGAAACGGTTTACGGATTGGCGGCGGACGCCACCAATGCGGAGGCGGTGGCGCGTATCTATGCCGCGAAGGGGCGACCTGATTTCAATCCGTTGATCGTGCATGTACCCAATATTGCGGTGGCGGAGACATTGGGGATGTTTGGCGAAGCGGAACAGGCGCTGGCCGAGCATTTCTGGCCCGGTCCGTTGACAATGGTGGTTGCCAAAACACCCGATTGCCCTGTGGCCAGCATTGCGACCGCCGGATTGGATAGCATCGCCATTCGGGTGCCGCAGCACCGCGCTATGCAGGCCTTATTGGCGGCCAGTGGGCGGCCATTGGCGGCACCCAGTGCCAATGCGAGCGGCAAGGTGAGCCCCACGCGGGCGAGCCATGTGATGGCGAGTTTGGATGGCCGGATTGCTATGGTGCTGGATGATGGCCCGTGCAGTGCGGGCGTGGAATCGACCATCATTCGCGTGGTGGACGGTGCGATCGAACTGCTGCGGCCTGGACCGATTACGGCGGAGGCCTTGGAGCAGGTGTCCGCCTTGCCCGTGCGGGGCGTGTCGGGGGCGGAGATTGTGGCCCCTGGTATGTTGGCCAGCCATTATGCGCCCGGGAAACCCGTGCGCTTGGATGCGCGTGATTTTGCGGCGGAGGAATTTGGCATTGGTTTTGGGGATGTGCAGGGCGAATTTTCGCTGAGCGAGCGCGGCGATTTGACCGAGGCGGCGGCGCGATTATTTGATGCGCTGCATGCGGGCGCGGCCAGCCCCAAAATGCGCATTGCCGTGGCCACCATTCCCGAACAAGGTTTGGGGGCGGCCATTATGGACCGGTTGCGCCGCGCGGCGGTGTGATGATGGGCCGGGTTTATGGCTGATGCGCAGGCGATACGCCGCATTTGTGGGTCAGCCTATCACGGTGGATCAGGCGGTAACAGGTTGTGCTGCGGCCTTGGCGGGGCGGGTGACATAAAGACAGGCTGTGACGATCAATCCCGCGCCGATGAGCGTTGAGAGGGTGACGCTTTCTTGGAAGAAAACCCAGCCATAGAACATCGCCCATAAAAAACCCGTATATTCGGTGGTGACCAAAATCTGGGTTTGAGCGCGGGCATAGGCCCATGTGAGCAGCATCAGCGATAAGACAGCCATGGCGGCAGCGCTGACGATGGGTATCGCATCGGAAAGACTGGGAACCACCAAAAACCATGGCGCGGCCAAGCCCAAGATCAGCGTCACAAAGACATTTTGATAAAAGGCGATTTCCAAGGGACCAGCCATTTTTGCTTGCTTGCGGGCCAAAATAAGATTGGCCGCATAGCAAAGCGCGGAGATGGAAACCGCGGCAACGGCCAGCAGCGCATCTGGTGCGTGCTTGCTGGCGCCCAATTTGCCAATGACAATGACGACGACCCCCGCAAAGCCCATGAGCGCGGCGATGATGGAGCGACGATCGACCGCCTCGCCCAAAAATATGGCGGCCATGAAGATGGCGAGCAATGGTGCGATGAAAGCGAGGGAAATCGCCTCTGCCATCGGAAGGCGAGCGAGACCCCAGAAAAAGAAAAAGGCCATGGCGGCAACGAAAATGGATCGCACGAAATGGATGACCATAGTGGCGCGATTGGGCCATGTCGGGCGCATGGCGGCATAAGCGATGCCGCATAGCACCGTTCCCGCCGTGGTGCGCCAGATGACGGCATTATAGGCCCCCATGCTGATCGACAGCCCCTTCATCAACACATCCATCGTCGAATAAAGCGCGATGCCAGCGCAAGCGATGAGGACGGGTTTTAGCGGCGAGGTCGAATCAGCATACATGGTGGCGTGGCTGTAGCCGAAGTGGGAGGCGGTGGCGCGGGAAATTTCGGGGCGGTTTTGGGCGCTGGCAAGCTGGCAATGAAGGGAGGCGATGACGGTTGTTTCATGCGCTATTTGGGGAGGAAGCAGGAGCGAGCAGAGGCGGTTGTTTTCTGGTAAATCCGAGCTAACATAGATGATGATAACAATATCGGCAGTTCGTGCCGAAGCGCCACACTCTCCCCATGATCAGCCCCGCATCGGGCGGTGCCTTGGTTCAATCGGAGGGAGGAGCGTATGCCGGTTTATATGGTGTCTTATGATATTTTAAACGAAGGCGGCACGCATGATTATGAACCGTTGTGGAAAGATTTGAAATCTGTTGGCGCGCAATCGGTGCAGGACGGATTGTGGGTGGTCGAACTGGATAGTGATTTGCCCTGTGTGGAATCGCGCTTTGCGGGATTTTTGGATCGGGGCGATCGCTTGTTGGTATCATGCTTGAAAAACGGGCAGTTTTTGCAAAGTCAAAGCCGTGCAGGAACCGATGCTTGGTTGGCTGCGCACCCGCCGGGTGAATGACCAGCGCCAGCGTGATGGGACACGGCGTGAGCGAGGATCGCATAACAGGGAGAAAGCGGCGGAGAGGCCTCCGCCGCCGCAATGGATAATGACTTAGCGGAAGGATGCCATGCCCGCGCCGTCGATGTTTAATTTTTGGCCAGAGCAATAGGGGTTGGCGTCGCTGACGAGCCATAGGACGGCGGCGGCGACATCCGAGGGCAAAGAGACGCGGCCAAAGGGGAATTTCGCGTCGAGATGGTGGATGTCATCTTGGCCGGTAATGGCGCGGGACAGGCGCGAGCCCATGTCGCTGACCGTCAGCGATGGCGCGACGATGTTGACGCGCACGCCGTGCCCGACTTCTTCTTTGGCGAGGGTGAGGGCCAAGGCTTCGCCCGCCCCTTTGGCCATATTATAGGGCGCGCCATTGGGGCCGTGGCTGAGGGTGGCGACGCTGGAAATGACAATGATGTCGCTGCGATCATGCTGGCGCAATTGCGGCAGAGCGAGGCGGGAAAGGCGATGCGGCCCAGCGGCATGAATGGCCAGCAATTTTTCGACTTCGCCCGTATCCGTATCGGCCACAGCTTGTCCGCGCGATGCGACGCCCGCATTGTTGATGAGGATTGAGAGCGAGCCAAGGTCATTGGCGATGGCGGCGACCATAGCGGCGCAGGCGGCTTCGTCGGTGACATTGGCTTGATACGCCTTGGCGCGGCGGCCCATGGCCGTGATGGCGGCGACGGTTTCATCCGCGGCGTCGGCGTCGCGGCTGTAATTGACGGCCACATCCGCGCCCGCTTCGGCCAAAGCCAGCGCAATGCCGCGACCGATGCCGCGTGAAGCACCCGTGACCAAAGCGGTGCGACCTTGAAGGCTGATGTTGGTCATATTCTCCCTCTCCCTCATTCTTGAGTTTAGGCGATTATTGCATGACGTTTCCGTAAACGTAAGATAGCATCGGGCAAAATGATGGGAAAAAATCATGAGCTGGGAAAAAGAGGTCGAAGAATTGGCTCTGCGCCGTGCCATGGCCGAGAAGATGGGCGGCGCCGAAAAGGTGGCGCGGCAACATGGGCGCGGGAAAATGGATGCGCGCGCGCGGATAGCGGCCTTGGTCGATGCCCATAGTTTTCGCGAGATTGGGAAAATTGCGGGGCGCGGCCGCTATGGCGCGGCCGGAGCATTGGAAGATTTGGCGGCCAGCAATTTTATATTTGGGCGCGCCAATATCGATGGTAGGCCGGTGGTGGCTTCCGCCGATGATTTTACGGTGCGCGGCGGGGCGGCGGATGCCGCGCTGCACCGCAAATTCATTCAGTGCGAGGCGATGGCCCATGAATATCGGCTGCCGCTGATCCGCATGATTGATGGGACGGGCGGCGGGGGGTCTGTGAAGACCCTAGAGGATATGGGCTATACCTATATTCCCGCCGTGCCCGGATGGGATCAGATTATCCAAAATTTGGACGAAGTGCCGGTGGTGGCTTTGGCATTGGGGCCGACGGCCGGATTGGGCGCGGCGCGGGTGGTGGCCAGCCATTATAGCGTGATGGTGCGCGGCCTGTCGCAACTGTTCGCGGCCGGGCCCGCCGTGGCGGCGGCGATTGGTGACACGCTGGACCGCGAGGAATTGGGCGGCGTGGACGTGCATACGCGCAATGGCGTGGTGGATGACGAAGTGGCAAGCGAGGCCGAAGCGATGGCCCGCGCGCGTCAATTTTTATCCTATTTGCCGTCGTCCATATATGGGCGGGCGGAGCGAAAACACAGCCGTGATTATGTGAACCGCCGCGATGAATCGCTGTTGTCCGCTGTGCCGCGCGACCCCAAGCAGGTGTATGCGATGCGGCGCATTTTGGCGAGCGTGGTCGACCAAGGCAGCCTGTTTGAAATGGGGGCGCGGTGGGGGCGGGCGGCGATTACCGCCTTTGCGCGGCTGGACGGATATCCGGTGGCGGTGCTGGCCAGCGACCCGAGCTTTTTGGGCGGGTCGTGGGACGCCAAGACCAGCGAGAAGGCCGAGCGTTTTGTGAAATTGGCGGATCAGTTCCATTTGCCGATTGTGCATTTGGTGGACAATCCCGGATTTATGATTGGCGGGGAAGCCGAACGGGCGGGGACGATCCGTTATGGAGTGCAGGCGATGAACGCCATTTACCGCGCCAAAGTGCCGCTGGCGTCGGTGGTTATCCGCCGCGCTTATGGCATTGCGGGCAGTGCGATGTCGAACGCCGAGCGGTTTCAATATCGTTTTGCATGGCCGTCGGGCGATTGGGGGAGCCTGCCGATCGAAGGCGGGGTCGAGGTGGCCTATAAAAGCGAGTTGGAAGCCGCAGACGATCCCGCCGCCCATTTGCAAGCGATACGGGCGCGGCTGAACCGTGTGCGGTCGCCGTTCCGCACTGCCGAAAAATTTGGGGTGGAGGATATTATCGACCCACGCGACACGCGGCCCTTGCTGTGCGAATTTGCCGAATTGGCGTGGCGGGCGATGCCATAAGCCAAGAGTTTATACGCGGCCATGTTGGGCTGGGCGCGGCAGAAAACCGCGCCTGTCCGATTGGCGGGACGGGCGAAGCTTAATCGTCGGCGGCGCCGGGGTTAAAATTTGCTTCCAGCAATTCGATGGTGAGCGGGTCGCCTTCGCGGTCCAGATAGGCGAAGGCCAGATCGGGCGCGGCGCGGTTATACCAAGCGGTGCGATAGCCGAGCGTTGCCAATTTTTCGATCCAATGTTCGACGGGCGCCACGCGGAAGCGCAAATGATGCATGCCTTCCTGACCCTGTTCCAGAAAATCGCGGTGCGGGGTGTCGCCTGAAATCCATTCGATCAATTCAATTTCGATATCGCCTATTTGTCCGAAGGCGAAATTGGCTTTGTAGGACGACGGGGGCTGGCCGCGATAGGAGCATTGATAATCGCCGACGTCGATTTTGCGGAAAGGGCCGAAGAGCGGATCGTAACGCGCAATGGCGGTGTCGAGATCGCGCACCACAAAGCCGATTTGATCGGCAGGCGGCAGGCCGATGGTCTGAAATTCGGATGGTGGTGTGAGCTTTTGTGTCATATGGGCTGTTTCTCGGCTAAGTTGTTACGCATTTTATCGATAAATTCTTATTTGTTATCATAGTTCGTATTTTTCGCCTTTTGTCGAGATGGTTTTGAAATGCGCTTTCATGCGGCCATTCGGAAGAAGGGACCAGGCGTTAGCCGGTTTTGGGGGCGGCACCGGCGGCACTGGTAGGTGTGGATTGCTTGTTTCCCCAGCCATGCTGTGCAATAGGCGCGCCCCATTTTGCGGTGATATTCCAGAAAGATTGATGATGAGCAGTAGCAGCGGTTCGGCGCTGGGCGTGGATTTTGGAACGACCAACAGCGTGGTGGCTTGGGCGGATTCGCCCGAGGGTGCGCAATTGGTGCCGCTGCGCGCGCCGGATGGAGAAACATCGGTATTTCGTTCCGCGCTATGTTTTTGGGAAGAACCCAGTGCGCGGCGCGGCATGGCTTATGATGCGGGGCCGTGGGCGATTGCGGAATATTTGGAAGCGCCGCTGGATAGCCGCTTTGTGCAATCGTTCAAAAGCGTGGCGGCCAGCCCGCTGTTTGAGCGCGCCAACATTTATAACAATGCGTTGCGGTTCGAGGATATGGGCCAGATGTTTCTGGAACGGCTGGTGCATCATGCGGGCAATGGGCTGAAGAATAGGCCGCCGCGCGTGATTGTTGGGCGGCCCGTGGAATATGCGGGCGCGCGGGCCGATGCGGCGCTGGCGCGGGAGCGTTATGACCGGATGTTCGCCGATTTTGGCACTGAGCTACATTATGTGTTCGAGCCATTGGGGGCGGCGCTGAGTTATGCGCGGCAGATTGACCATGAATCGACCGTGTTGGTGGGCGATTTTGGTGGCGGTACGACGGACTTTTCGGTGGTGAAAATTGCCGAGCGCGGGGCGAAGAAACGGTGTCAACCGCTGGCATCGGCTGGCATTGGCATTGCGGGGGATCAATTTGACTTTCGTTTGATGGACCGATTGGTTTTGCCCCTGTTGGGCAAGGGCAGTGCCTATCGCAGCTTTGAAAAGCTGTTGGAAATTCCGGGCGGATATTTTGCGGACTTTGGCAATTGGTCCAAGCTGGCGATGATGCGGAACCGCAAAACCTTGGACGGGCTGCGCAAGATGATGCGCGATGCGGTGGAGCCGGAAAAGCTGGCCGTGATGATTGCCTTGATCGAGCATGAGCAGGGGTTTCCGCTATATGATGCGATTGGCAAGGTGAAGCGCGCTTTGTCGAGCGAGGATGAAGCGGAGTTTCGCTTTGCGGGCGGCGGTGTGGATATTTCGGCGCGGGTGACGCGGCGAGAGTTTGAGGAATGGATTGCCGCAGATTTGCAGCGCATTGAAGCGGTGATGGAAAAGGCTTTGGCGAAAGCTGGGGTGGAGGCACACCAGATTGACCGTGTGTTCTTGACTGGTGGGTCGTCGTTGATTCCCGCAATATCGGCGATGTTTGCACGGCGTTTTGGCGCGGACCGTTTGGCGATGGGCGACGAGCTGACGTCGATTGCTTATGGTTTGGCGCTGATTGGGATGGAGGAAAACCCGGCCGAATGGACGGTCTGAACGGCGGCGCTTGGCGGGCCATCGGGGCGCAAGAAAAGGCGCGCGGGATGTGCAGGCGTTGAAGCGCGGGAAACATCGGGTGGGCCGAGCAGCCTTTGGCGGTGATGGGGCGTTTCATCACCATAATCCAAAGGAGACAAGCCATGCGATTAACCCCTATTTTGGGTGCAGCGACGGCGCTGGGTGCTTATGCTTATTGGTCCAAGAAGCAGCACCGCCCGTTGGAAGTCACCGATCATAGCGCCACCGTGGGGCCATATGGCCATTCGGACGGCACATCCCAGCGTTGGAATGCGGTGGATAAGACGATTGATGAAAGCTTTCCGGCCAGTGACCCGCCGGGAAATTATTAATATCTTCCCCTATCGGCCCGTTTTGACGCGGTGATGGGGACAAGCAAAGGCGCCGTGTGGAAACGGCGCCTTTTTTGTAGGCATTTACCAATCGGGGTTGCGGCTGGGCGCGCCGGAGAAGTGCACGACATGCTGTCCATAAATGGGGTCATAATAATGGCCGCCGTCTTGGTAATCGGCATTCCATATTTTTTGGCCCTGCGCATTGATGCGATAAAGATAGGGTGAGGCGTGGAGGCGTTCTTTGTGGAAACGGCCAGCTGGGCCCGATTCAATGTCGGTTCCATTGCCATAAAGCATCAGCCCGCCTTCGGCGCGGACCTCGTGCGCGGGGTCGGTGGTGCGATATTCATGGCTGACGTTGATGAGCTTGTGGCCCAATTCATGCGCCACCGTGCGTTCCAAGCGATTGGGCGTGGATAGGTTGGTGATCGTCATGACGCCGCGCAGGCGGTTGGGGATGGTGGTGCCATAGCTGTAGCTGGGGAAGCTGAGGCCGCCGGTGCGGACCATTTTGATCGTCCAATTGCGTTCGTCCACAGGGTCGATGAAGGGCATGAACACGTCTTGCAGCGCGATCAGATAGATGGTGCGGGGATTGTCTGTGTCTGGTTCGATGATGGTGTCAAAGGCTTCGTGCGCCAAGTCGCTGAGCGGGGTGGGGTGGCGTTGGGACGTTTGATAGCTGTTGATATATTCGGTGTCGGGGATTGTGGGATAAGGGTTGGCGTTGATTTGCAGATGACGCGGGTCAATTGCGCCGATGCGGACGGCCTTGAGGCGCAATTGCACGTCGGCCGCGCGGAAAATCGCTTTGGCGTGGCGCAGGCTGTCGAGCATCAGCGGCAGCGAGACTTTATTGAATTTGGCATCGAAGTTGGTGGGGACATAGAGGACGATATCCGCCGTTAATGGGCCGTGGATCAAATCCCTGTTAAACGCCGCAAGGTCGATTTTGGCGTCTTGCCATTGCGGGGTTTTGGTGGGGACGGCAGGGGCGCTTGCAGGCTTGGCTGGTGTCGGATCATGGGCAAGCGCAGGATGGCTGATCGCGAACAGGCTGGTCAAAAGAAGCGATGAGGCAAGGATAGATTTCATGAGGTCCCCTGTTTTGGCATGACGAAGCTATTGGGCGAAGGTATCGCTTGTGCCTATACACCAATGATCGGGGGTGAATATGGGGGGTGAACTATTCCGCCCATGCCAAGTCGCTGGTGAACAGCACGGTCATCCAACGGTCGGGATTGGCGTCGCCGATTACGGCGCTGAGTTCGTCGCGCAGCCTATCCCATTCTGGGATGGAGCGAGGCGGCGCGTCCGGGGGAACGATGATATGCAGTTCAATCTGTTTGGAACGGCCCATGCGTGACACATAGGCCCGCCAGTCGAGAAAACCATATTTGGCGATGAAGGCGGCGGCGGCTTCGTCGACTTCGGCTTTGAGGTCGGTGGGCGTGACGAGCATCAGATCGGATATCGCTTGCCGAATAGCGGGGATGGGCATGGGGATGAGAAAAATACAGACAACGGCCAAAACCGCAGGGTCGATATAAGGCGTGATATATTCATAAGCACTGCCTTGAACGGCCAAGCCGATGAGAAAGGCGACCAGCAAAGCGGCGGTGATACAGCCCGACATGATCCATGCCCGCACGTCCATAGCCAGAAATTGGGATTTGATGGTTCGGTTGGCGCGCCGCCCCAGCCATGCGGCGGTAAAGCAAGCGATGAGGCCAAAGACCGCATAGGCCAAAGCCCAACCAAAGACCAAATTGCGCCCGCCGCTCATCAGGCTGAGGATGGCGTTGAACAGCGCATAGACAGAGACCATCATCAGCATCGCGCTGTTGAGGCCGATGACAACCGGTTCCAAATGCCACAGGCCCATGGAAAAGCGTTGCTGCAAAATATGATCGCGGTGCTGGGGAAGGGCCGTCAGTGCGATGAGGTTGACGACGAGCAGCGACAAGAGGGTCATTGCGGCGTCGACGAGGGAATAGACGCCGTCGAACAAAATGGCATAGCTGCCGGACACAATGCCAAAGATGATTCCGAGGCCAGACACCAGCAAGGTGATGAAGATCGACAGGCGGATAGCGCCTGTCTCGGTAGAAAGGTCGATAGCAAACATGATAGAAGTAGGGCCCCTATATCATGATCATAAAGACGAATGGCGGGCCGAGAGGTTGCGTGAAGGCCAGCGTGCGCTGGGCTGTGATCATGGCAGGGCCTAGAAAATGACGCTGAGGCGCAGCGTGTCTTTATAGGCGCCAGCGGGAACAGGGGCTTGGGCGGGGCGAATTTGGGCGCGGTAATGATAGCTTTGGGTGGCGACACCGTCATGGACATTGGGGGCTACATCGGCCGAGGTGCTGGAGCGTCGTTCGGTGGGGGTCGAGCCCCAGCGGTTGGTGCCGGATGTGCCCTTGAAAATATCATATTCCAGAAAAGACGTGCCATTGCTCATACGGCGGGTGGTGCCGCTGGCATTTTTGCCATCGTCCAGCGCCACGGCATAGGCGTCGCCAATGCTGCACCGCACGGTGGCGCTTTGGGAAATGGTGTCAAATGTATCGGGCAAGGGACGGGTGCCGAAGTTCACGGTTGGGGCGGAAATTGTGCAGTCGCGTTCGACGACCATACGGAGTTTGACGGTGACGAGTTCGCCGGAGCCCCAGTCGGTGAGCGCGCCGAGGCAAATGCCCAATAGACACCCACTTCGTTTCAGGCCGGTGGAATTTTCGGGCACGCATAGACTGCCGACACCGACGAGGCACATGGAATAATACCAACGCATGCGGAGGGTGGATTCATAGACCCCAGCGCGGATCGATGTAGCGGCTTGGGTGCGGTAGTGAAGGGTGATGTAACCCCCAGACGCCTTGAGTAGGCCCAAGATGGTGGTGCTATGTTCGTCGTGCATCACTTCGGCGCTGAGCGCCGGCCCGCCTGCGGTCCATGATATGGTCAGCGGAATGGTGTCCGTATTGGCGGTGTTTTTGAGGGGCGGTATGGACCCTTCGAATTTCAAGGCAAGATAGCTGTTCGATACCACTTCCAACAGCGTGACGCAGCGGATGCCCGTGGCGGTGCTGCTGGACGAAATGTTGCCGCCTGCGATGGCGAAACTGCTGTGCGTGCCCAATTCAGTAACGGGCGGCGAGGCCGAAATGGTGCAAGCCAAAGCGGGGGCCGAAAAGAGGCCCAGCCAAGTGAAAAACGCCAGATAAAGAGGTTTTAAACTGCGGGTAGGCATGGAAGCTCTCCGATCATCCACTGGTCTGGCGTGAGTTGGTGCAGCGGCAGGGTGACGGTGCATTTGGCGCTGTTGTCGGGGATAATGAGGATGCGGGCGTCGGGCGCGGCTGCGCTATCTTCGAGATAGAGCAGGCCGTCCCAGCCGATATAGGTGACGATATTTTGGCCGATATAGACGGGTGAACCAGCCGCGATAAATTGCCCGTCGGGACCACGAATGCTGGCAAGGGCGGGTTGCAGCGGGCGGATGTTGAAACGCACATGCGCGCCGCGCCCGCTGGCGATAGCAAGGCTTTGTTCAACTTGCGCTACGCTGACATTGGCAGGAAGGTCCAAGGGGTCGATAGCGATTTTGGCGGCATACCATGGGGTTACGGCCGGAAGGAACAAATGGCCGTTTTGATTGGTGCGCCCGATGAGCTGATGTTCATAGCGGACGGGGATATCGGCATAGCCATTGGTGCTGACCAAGGCGAAGCTGCTGGGCAATTGATTGGCGGCAACGAAAAAGCCGTCGATCAAGACCATGCCGCCGCTGACTCCAGCCCATAAGCTGTGTTGGTTGCGGCCTTGGTGGCCCATATAGCCGAAGCCGCCGACACGAAATTGCGCGGCTTGTGTGCGAAGCTGGACGTCGCCGCGCCAGTTTTTTCGGCCATCGTCGGAGATATTGGCCCCGACATTCCAGCCAAAGCCGCCGTCGGTGGGCAAGGCGCGGCTATAGTCGGCGCGGTAGCTGCGTTCGCCCCGGCTTTGGTCGGTGACGCCAGCGGTGATGCTGCCGACTTGCGGACCGAGCGACAAGGTGGCGGCCACGCTGGCATTCCAACCGCGCGGGGAAAAATCGCGACCAGCCTGTGCATATATCTGCCAACGCGAACCGACCGGAACGGACCAGTGGAGATTGGCATAGCGGTTGCTGTCTTGGCCTTGCTGTTGATATTCCACATAGTTGAGGCCCATGCTGCCGTAACGGCCCATGGATAGATTGACGCTGGCGAGGCTGTGGCGGCGGGCGGAGGGTTCGTTCAAGAGATCGAGTTTGCCCAGATCGACGAAAAAGCGGCTTTGGCGCATATGGCGCAGCGCCATGGAAAAGCGCCCTGCTTGATAATCATAGCCGATGGTGAGGGCATGACCGTTTTGGCCACGATGTTGGCTGTAGCTGCCGCTGGCGGATAGGACGCCCAAGGTGGCAAGGCGGCTTTGAAGGCCGCCCCCGATCAGCCAGAAATTGTCGCTGGTTTCGGCGCGCAATTCGCCCGTCATATTGTCGCTAATGCCGTGGCGCAGCGAGGCGCTGGCGGCGAAATCGCCATAGGAGAAGTTTTTTCGGGCGTAATCTTGGCGGAAGAAGCCAGCGGAAATCGCAAAATCCGTGAGGCCGGATGCCAGCAAATTGCTGGATATATAGAAGGGCAGGCTGGTGGTGGTGGCTTGGCCGTGCATGTCGGTGACGACCAACTGGGCTTCGCCCGCGCCGCTGCTGAAGGGCAGGGTGTCGAGCAGAAATTGCCCCGGATCAACTTGGGTGTTGGTGACGCTGCGTCCGTCGATGAGCAGTTCGACCGTCGAGGGAAGGGCGGCGCGGCCAGCGAAGCGGGGCAGGGGGTAGGTGATGATGTCCGGACGCACGGAAAAATCGCGCGATATCTGGACGCCGCCAAGCCGCACGGCAGAGGCATCGGCCAAGCTGCGGGTAATAAAATCGCCAAATTCCCATGTGGTGGAGCTGTCGGCATGGGACGTGCGAAAGCTGGTGTCATAGCGTTTATAGCCGCCATGCGGCCCATTGCGCCAAAAACCTGAAGTTGAAAGGCTGCCGAATTGGGCGGCGATACGTTGTTCGAGAAAGACAGATATTTGTGCTGGGCTGTTGTCAAAGCCCGTCGAAATAAAGGCGTCATAGTTGAGCAGGAATGCGGTGTCGGCGGGCGTGATGTCCAATCGGCGGCGTTTGGGGCCGATATTTTGAGACGGCAAAAGATGGGTGGGCAAGTCGATCGACAAGCTTTGATCCGCGACATGATATTCAAAGCGCGCATCGGGAATATCGCCGAGCAACAGATGATCGCCGTTGACGTGAAGGTCGACGCCTTGCTGTTGCAAATCTTGAGGCCGGAGGCGGACGCTATCTTGTTCCAGATAGACGGGGATGATTTGGCCGGTGCGCCGACCATTGAGGATGAGTTCTAGGAATAGCAGGCCGTCCGCACCATTACCCTTATTCGTGCTGGAGATTGATGAGCGCAGCGGCGGCGCGCTGGGCAATTGGCCATAGCTGAGGGATGAAAGGGCGGTCGCGGCGTTGCTGTTGTCGTCATTGGCCGACGTGGTCGCGGCGGCGGGGCTGTTGATGAGCGGCAGGGCGAGGCAGGTCAGCACCGATGAAGCGAGCCATCGTGCGGCAAGGCTGGCGGCCGGAGGGTGCGGCAAAGGCTGGCCTGCGCGCCGATCCATATCAGGAATAGTTGTGCCGCCGTGCATCAACTGTGGCCGCTTATGGGCTGGCTTTGGGCAATGGTGCGGCGTCGGCGGCGTTCACCGAGGCGACGAGTTGGAACAGCCCATCGCCATTTTGCAACGCGTCAGGCAAAGGATAATGTAGGCGGCTGCCCGCCAGAACATAGCCCATCAGGCCGCTGGCCAATTCTATGTCCCCATGGGGACCGGTAATTTTGGCGCTGGTGAGGCGGGCGTGGCCGTTGCCACGATTTTCGATTTCTATAACGCGCTGTTTACCATCTTGGACCAAATGCCAATGCAGGTCGGCTGTGGGATATTGCCCTTTGCTGCTGTTTTTGCTGTCCGTCCTTTTATTATCTCCCCCCGCGATATGGGCTTCGGATGGCGGGAGCATTCCCGCGCCATAGGTGAAGAGGGGAAGCGAATAGCGCATCCGAAATTGAATGCCGGTTACCAGTTGCTGGTCGGTGTCCAGCTTGCGTTCCACCGGTACTTCGTCGACGATCAGCCGATAGGCGCGTTCCGCCTGACTGGGCGGTGGGCCAAGGCGGGTGATCCGGACAAGCTGTCTGGACTTTGGAGCCAAGGTGACGAGAGTGGGGGTGGCGATGACCTCATGTTGCGGGGCATAGACATCCTCGCCATCATACTGCGCCCAAGAAAAGCTCTGAATTTGCATGGTGATCGGCTGCTCGCTGGGATTTTCCAACCATAATGCGGCGGCATTTTCTTGGGCTTTGATGGTTGGATTGAGCGGCCAAATCAGGAGCGAACCGCCCGATTGGCCATAAGCGGGGGCCAGCGCGGGAAGGGCGAAGGCCGCAGCGACCATGAATATGCGGGAACAGCGGGGCATGAAGCGTCCTTGGGGCCAAGATATGATGGACATTAGGGCGGAGGATGCGTGGTGGATCACCATGACAGTGTCACCATGATGTCGTCGGTATAGAGGCCAGGCGGCAGATGATTGGGCACGTCGACCTGTGCATAATAGACCAGCCGAACATTGGCCGCGTCGGCGATGGATAATGTTCGCGTCTGTTCGTCCATCAGGGCAAGAGGAAGCGCGCAGGCAGCGTCATGACACAAGCGATAGTCCATCATATTACCAGAGGTGCCGCGCCGAAGGCGGCGGCTGGATGCGCTGGCATTACGCCCTTCGTTCAAGCGTATGATCAGCTTGGTGTTGGGGGTGCAGCGCATTGACAAGCTTTGGGTTTCTTGGGTCGATGTTGTGCGTGTGCCCCCCACCGAGGCAGGGGTGCTGCCAAAATCCAACAGAGCGATACGGCCCACTGCCCCGCTTTGGCCCGTCCCATTCACCCAGCACCCCAGCGCGACGGAGGCGTTGACGTCAAAATCAGCAATGGGGATGGATTGGGCCGATGTTTGGACGGACGTTAGGCCGCAGAGACAGACAAAGCCCAGCAAAGACAGGATGATTCCTGTGGATGAGGACGGTGCGGTTCTGTCTGCGGCCATTTGATCCTGTCTTGTGGTGCAAGTGGCCCGGTCAGAGCGTGAGGGTAACGGTTACGAGATCGGTGTAGGTGCCAACGCTAAGGCCGCTTGCACCCAAGGCGCGCCCGTAAATGGTCAACGTTGTGGCGGTATTATTGCCGGACAAAGCTAGTTCGCCGTCCAGCGGAATATCGACGGTGCGGCTGCTGTCTGAATAAAGTTTATAGCTGACATAATGGCTTGTCGCGCCCAGCCGCATACGGCGATCGGTTGCGTTGGGGTTGGACCCACCGCTGAGGGTGATTTTGGGCGCAGAGCCTTCGGAACAAGTGTAGCTGAGCGAGGTTGAGCCATCGATTTGCGTGAAAGCGGTGGTGGTGGTGCCGAAATCCAACGCGCTATAGGTTGCCGTTGGGTGCGGCGCCGTGCCGGTGAAAACCGCCGTATTGATGGTGCAGGTTGATGTTAGCACCAATTTTGCTTCGATGGTGCCAGTGATCTGGGCTGCGGCGGGAACGGCGGTGCTTGCCGCGATGAGCGTTGCTGCTGCCATAAATTTGCGCAATGTCTGATCCATCCTATCCTCCATAAGCCTGCCTTTGTTGGTGGTGGGGGTATGAAACACCCTTTGGCTTGGTGAAGAATGTGATCGGTAATCCGTTAAGCTTGGGTATGAAGCAAAGCGAAGATAGGTCCATTTTGATTGGTAAATGGACGCGGGCGACAGGACGGCATGACGCCAAGGAATTGGCGCGCTGGTTACCCAGTGGAGCATGACGCCGACGTGGCGCGATAGGACAATGCGGAGCGAATCTTAACCGTTTGATTTCGCGATGCAGTTGGAAAATGAATTGGGGTATTGGTGGTGACGACAGATGCACAGGAAATTGCGCGAGCCTTTGTAACGGCGCGTCGGGACGGTGCCAGTTTGGCCGTTTATCCCGGTAAGATGCCGACCACGATGGAAGCGGCCTATGATATTCAGGATGCGGCGATGATGCTGGATGGGCGGCCGGCTGCGGGCTGGAAGTTGGGCCGGATTGCACCGGACTGGCAAGCATCCATGGGGGCGGACCGTTTTGTGGGGCCCGTCTTTGCGGAAAATATCATGATTTTGGGTGATGAGGCGGCGGTCATGTCGGTTTTCCCGCAAGGATTTGGCGCGGTGGAGGCAGAGTTCATGCTGCGTCTGGGCGAGGTGGGGGACCTGAATGATAGGGATTATGGCAAGGACAGCGTGCAGGCGGTGATTGATGATGTGCGTGTGGGTGTCGAAATTGCGGGGTCGCCCTTTCCCGACATTGGACGGCATGGGCCGGCGGTGACAGCGTCGGATTTTGGCAATCACAAAGCCTTGTTACTGGGACCGCGCGTGCCAGACTGGCGAAATACAGATTTGTTGGACATGGCGGTCGAAAGCTGGATTGACGGCGAGCGGGTGGGGGCGTCCACAGCAGGGCAGATGTTGGATGGTCCATTTGGCGCAGCGGCATTTTTGCTGCGCTGGCTGCGTGAACATGGGCGGACCGTGCGTGCAGGGACATGGATTTCCAGCGGCGCGATCACCGGTGTGCACCCCATCAAAGCGGGACAAAGGGCAGAGGTGTGTTTTGGTGACCGCTGGCGGATGAAGTTGCGCATCGCGGATTGATGGTCCGCGATGCGCCGTGGGGAAAGGGTAATTAGTGGCTGAGTGCTGGTGATGCGGTGGCTGGTTGACGGTGGGCAGAGATGCAGGTGATGACGCTGGCCACCACAAAAGCAAAAGCGAGCGCTTCGTTGACGCTTGGGCCGCGGCTTTCCCATGCAAAAGCATAAAGCAGGGCAAAGAGTGTTTCAAACAACACCATTTGGCCGACCAAGGTAAAGGGCAGCAGGCGGGTGCTTTGGTTCCACAGCGCATTGCCCGCCACCGACGCCAAGAGAGCGACCATCGCGCTGGCGAGAAGGAAGTTGAGCCATTCCGTTTGACTGTGGCTGAGGTCGACAAAAGCAAAGACAAAGGGAAGCAGAAGCAAGCTGAGCGCGCCTGTGACGAGGCCCAACAGCAAATTCCAGTCATAAGCAGAGATGGCGTGCATATGCGCCAGCCATTTGCGATTATGAACGGCATAGATCGTCCAAGATATCAGGCCGCCAACCGCGCACATCATGCCGATGAGGGGGGTGAGGTTTTTGGCACTGAGTAGGGCGTCGAACGCGTCCCAGCCAATGGCGATGGCGCTGGCGATGCAGAGCAAGATGGACGGCATCAGACGCGCCAGCGGGACCGCGCCGCTTTCACGGCTGCCGACAATGGATACAGCAACTGGAACCAAGCCGACAATCAGCGATGTCATGGCAATACCGCCCATTTGGACGGCGTTGACGATGAACAGATAATAGAAAATATTACCCGCCAGCGCGAGGCTGATGAGGCCGATCCATTCTTTTTTGCCCAGCAAGGAAAAGAGCGTAGCGGCACGCGGAGCGATGAGGATGGCGGCAATGAGGCCATAGAAAATATAACGCCCTATGGTCAGTTCCAACGGGCCGAAGCTGCTAGCCATTTCGGGTGTGAGAAATACCAGACCCCAGAGCGCGCCAGCCCCAGCGCCGCACAAAATGCCCCACATGATGTTTTTTTGGACGGCCACGCAAAAAATCCTCAAAAATTTGATAGCGCGGGACATATCATTACAATAGTGAAGCGTGCGCTCTTGATTATCGCAAAAAATGCAACAAAAACTCGGGATATGGTAAAGAAATCGATTTTTCGCTCATTTCCGGCCCTCGATCGTTTTGACCGTGCGATTTTGCGGATTCTTCAGCGCGACAATAAGAAACCGCAGCGCAATATTGGCGAGCAGGTGAATCTGTCGGCGGCGTCGGTGCAGCGGCGAATTGCCATGCTGGAAGATGAAGGGGTGATCGCCCGCAATGTGGCGGTGGTAAACCCTGATGCAGTCGGGCTGACGATTACGTCGATTGTGCAAGTGCGCTTGATGAATGAGCAAATTGCGACGGTCGATGCGGCCAAGGCCCTGTTCAACGCGACGCCAGAGGTTCAGCAATGCTATTATGTCACGGGCGGGCTGAGCTTTGTGTTGGTGATCGTTGCGAGCGATATGCGCGCTTATGAAAGCCTGACGCGGCGTTTATTTGGCGAGAATGTTGATATTGAAAGCTATCATAGCTTTATCGCGCTGGACCGCGTGAAGGCGGGGATGGATGTGGTGATTGCTGAGTGATGTGTCGGTGATGCCGTAATATAGCCTGTCTGATGCTGTTGGGATGGAGACTAATGATGATTGGATTTTTTGCGGCGCTATCTGCTGCGCTGGCGGTGGCGGCGGGCGCATTTGGCGCGCATGGGGCGGCGGGACCGCAGCAGGCCGAGTGGCTGCAAACAGGCGGCGTCTATCAGATGATTCATGCGGTGGCCGCCTTGGTGGTGATGGCGCGGGCACGCGGCGCGGCGGTGACCTTGTTGGTGGGCGCGGCGATTTTTTCTGTGACGCTGTATCTCATGGCCATTGGTGCGCCGCGTTGGTTGGGGGCGATTACCCCGATTGGCGGCACTTTGTTGATCCTTGGCTGGTTGTGGGCGGCATGGGTTTATTTTCGAACAGGACAAGCTGATTAAATATATAATGCTAGATATAGGCATCGTTTTATAGCGATGTGTATCGGTTGGGCGTTCAGAATTTATGGCGCAATATAGGCCAGAAATTAACGCCGCCCTAAGGAGTATGAAGTAAAAACGGATGATGTTTGGAGGGGGTTTCCATCTTGTTCGTATGGCGTTGCTGGTTGTCGGCATATGCTTTGGGCTGGGGCATATAATACCCAGTATCGGATCCGTGCGTGCGCAGGAACCGGTGGCACCGGATGTGGTTTATAGTCATTGCTGGGCAAGCGGCGGGTTGAAGGAGAGCCTATCTGCCGTAGCGCGGGCCGCCGAGCGGTGGGATTGTAGCGGTAAGCCCTATGTTTTGGATGGCGAGCGGATTTTCCTGCGCTTTGATGTCGCGGGGGCGCAAATCCCACGCTATTTTGTGACCCGCCGCGCGGCGCTGGATGGCATAGATTTTCTGGTCATTGATCAAGATGGAGCAGAGCGCAGCACTAGTATTCCGCCGTCGCAGTGGCTGAATAGCAGTGCCGATAGTCAATTGCGCATCCCTGTGACGGATGTACGCGATCAGAGCCGATATTTCATTGCGGCATTTGATCGGGTCAGCCACCGGATGGTTTTGGATGGGGCGCATTTGACGGCGTGGGACGATAGCGGCCAGACGCCGATGTTGCTGTTTTTGGCTGCGCTGTGCGGCATGCTGGCGATGCCGCTGGTTTTTAATGCGGCCTTTTACCGTGTTTTGCGTGAAAATTTTGTTGTCTGGCACAGCGCGTTGGTCATCAGTTTGATGCTGACGGTGCTGGTGTCGTCTGGTCTGTCCATGTGGTGGCTGGAGATTCCGGTGATGACGCTGAGTTGGATGCAGACGCTGTTATTTGGGGGCAGCGTTGCGGCGGGGTGCATGTTCACCCATGGCTTTATAGAGCCGGGGCGTTTACACCCAAAATTGCGCCGCGCGTTGATCTGGTGCGCGGTGTCGGCGATGAGTTTGAGCCTGTTTCATGCGCTATTTCCCTATGTCGCGCGGCCCGTACAATCGACCATTTATACGGCGGCGTTCATGCCGATACTGATGATCTTTATTGCGGTGTTGATCGACGCATGGAGCCGTGGAAGCCGCGCGGTGATGTTCCAAATCGTGGGGTGGGCACCGATGCTGGTGGTCGGTATCATTCGGTTGGTGACAGGATTGGTGCCCGCGCTGGAGAGTAATGATGCGATGTTATTATTCTATATTGGCTGTGTGTTTGAGGTGATGTGCACCGCCATGGGCGTGGCGGATCGTTTCATGTCCTTGAAAGATCAGCGAGATCGTGCCCGCACCGAAGCCGAGATTTTAGAGGGGCTGGCCGAGCGGGATGCATTGACGGGATTGTTTAACCGCCGTGGGTTTGAGAAACGCGCGGAAACGCTGTTCGCCCATGGGTTTACGACGTTAGCGGTGCTGGATTTGGATCATTTTAAGGCGATTAACGACAGCTATGGTCATGCCATGGGGGACCGTGCGTTGCAGGCCACGGCGGAGGCGCTTCGCCCCAACGCGCGCGTCGACGTGTTTCGCATGGGGGGCGAGGAATTTGTGATGTTGCTGCGCGGCAAAGATGCCCATGCCCAAGCAGAGCGTCGGCGGAAAAATATTGAGGAAATGATTAGAGAGAGCATTCCGCAAATTAAGAAGCGGGTGACGGCCAGCATGGGGATGGTCGATATGGTCGCGGATGCACAAGATGGCGTGGACATTGGCTGGTTTTTCGAACGGGCGGATGAATTATTATACCACGCCAAGCGGCAAGGGCGCGACCGTTCGATAGCGAATTGGGCGGCCTTTGAGATGCCGGATGGTAACGGCATGATGGCGGACGGCCCGTCCCATGATGCGGCGATGTTTCGCATGAAGAAGACGAGCGTTGCCGATACCGCAGCGCCGAGCGCCAGATTGACGACGACCGAGGTTTAGTCGGCGTTTTATTCCGTCTATTGCGTCGGCTCTGATAGGGTTCTGCCGTTAATAGATAGGGTTTTGGCGTGATGGTCGATATCGGCATCGATGCCAAATGCAGCAGCAAGGTTTGCAGACGTTAACACTTGTTCGCTGCTGCCGTGGGACAAGATTTTTCCGTCCACCAGCAAAATCAGATGATCGCAATAGCGTAGCGCCATCCCAAGGTCGTGCAGGACGCAGGCGATGGTCATGCCTTGTTCACTTTGGGATTTTAGCAGCGCGATGACATCGAGTTGATAGCCAGGGTCGAGGCTGGCCAAGGGTTCGTCGGCAATCAGCATGGGGGATTGGCAGGCCAAGGCGCGGGCCAGCAGCACGCGGGCGCGTTCGCCGCCGGATAAGGCGGTCGCGCAGCGGCTCCGAAGCGGCAGCGTGCCGGTTTGCTCCATTGCCCATATAATGGCTTGTTGATCGCTGGGCTGAATGCGGGACAAGGGGCCAAGGTGCGGTAGGCGGCCCAAGGATATTAAGCGTTCGACCGACAGCGGCCAGTGGAGCATCTGGCCTTGGGGAAGATAGGCGATGGTTTTGGCCAGCGCGGGGCGGGTGAAGGTGCCAAGCGGTTGGTTGTTGATGGCAATGTCGCCGCTGGATGGCAAGAGGCCGAGCAGGGCGCGGGCGAGGGTGGATTTTCCCGCGCCATTCGGACCAATGATGCCCGTAAGCTGGGCGCGGGGGATGTGACCGCTGACGCCCGCCAAGATGGGAGTGCGGCTTTGCTGGACCGATAGGTTGGAAAAGCGGATCATGGCCACTGCCTTTTCATTGCCACATCCCGCGTTGACGAATGAGGTGGGCGAGGAAGATGGGCACACCCAAAAAGGCGGTGACGACGCCTAATTTCAATTCATTGCTGGTGGGTATGATGCGCACGGAAATATCGGCCAAGGTCAGCAGCACGGCGCCGCCAATGGCCGATGGCACGAGAATGGCTGAGGGGCTTTGGTCGGTGAACGGGCGGATGAGATGGGGGACGATCAGGCCGACAAAGGCAATGGTGCCCGACACAGCGACCGCGCCGCCCACGCCAATGGCCGTGCCGATAAGCAGGCGCAGGCGGGTGCGGGCGAGGTTGATGCCAAGGCTGGCCGCGCCATCTTCGCCCAAGGTGAGGGCGTCTAGGGCTTTGCGGTCCCACAAGATCAGCACCATGCCGATCAGTACGCAGGGGGCGGCGATGAAAATATGGTCGTAGGAGCGGTTTTCCAAACTGCCCATCAGCCATGTCATAATTTCCATGGCGGCAAAGGGATTGTCGGAAAGGTTAAGCGACAGGCTGATCGCCGCGCCGGCCAAGGTGCCGACAGCGATGCCGCCCAAGATGAGCGACAGAGCTGAGTTGGATTTGCCATCCAAAAACACCAACAGGATGAGGGATAGCAGCGCGGTGGTGATGGCCAATAAAGGCAGAATCGCGGGGTGAATTTCGCTGAGGCCGAAATAGAGCGCCGCCACCGCGCCCAAGGCCGCAGCATTGGATGTGCCCAGCACCGATGGTTCGGCCAAGGGGTTGCGCAAATAGCCCTGAAGCGCTGCGCCCGCCAAGCCCAAGATGCCGCCCACCATCAACCCCAATAGCGTGCGCGGTAAGCGCAGGTCCCAAAGGATGATGGTGGCAATGGGGTCGCCTTGGCCCATGAGCGCCGCCATGATGCGCGCGGGGGCCAAGCTAACGGGACCAAAAAGCAAGGAGGCCCCCGCTGCCCCAATGGCCAACAAGCCGAGCAGCAACAATAAGATGGTGCGAGGAGGGCTGGACCGTTGGGGAAGAGAGGGATGGGTCATTAGAAGCGCAGACGCACGCCGCCATAGGCCCCGCGACCAGCCGACAGGAAGCCGACATTTTCGCGGTAATCGACATCGAACAGATTTTCGATGCGGCCATAGAGGGTCATGCTGGGCATGATCTGAAGCTCTGCCCCCAAATTAACGAGGGTGAAGGCTTGGAGGGTTTCGACCGCATAGGTGGCGAAATTATTGTCGAGGCCGTCGCCATTGTGGCGCGCCGTCAGATTGACGCCGAAACGGTCATCGGGCGAACGCCAGCCCAAATTGGCGCTGGCGATATGTTTCGGACGGCGGACCAGACGCACGCCAACTTCGGTTTGGGCATCCAAATAGGTGTAGGATGCGTCAAAGTGGAAGCCCGATGGCAGGCGCAGATTGGCCGACACTTCGACGCCCTCATGCGGCGATTTGCCGGGGACGTTGATGGACGTCGAGGAGCTGTAATCGGGGCTGAAGGAAGCGATGATCTTGTCGCGCAGTTGGGCGTTGAAATAAGTTACGTCGATGCGCGCATTGCCGTTCCAAAAGCCTTGTTCGACGCCAACTTCCCAGCCCAAGGAGCGTTCGGGTTTTAAATTGGGATTGCCGACAAAGCCGCTGTTGGGGGTGAAGCCGAACAATTCGGTGAAAATTGGGGCCTTGATGCCGGTGCCTGCTGCGGCATGGAGGCGGGTTCCCGTGTCGAACCGCACGCTGGATTGCACGCGCCATGTGGTGGCGTCGCGGAAACGTTCGTTAAAATCATGGCGCACGGACGCACCAAAGCCGATACGGTCGGCGATGGTCAGTTGATATTGGCCGACCAGACCGACATTGTCATTGTCGCGAAATGGGTTGTCGCCGACAAAATAGGTGGCAGTTCCGTGATATTCTTCATGCTTATAATCGACCGCGCCGGTGATGCTGTGCGACAGATTCTCGTCGCCCAATTTCAGCGTGGAGACGAGCGATATTTTGCGACGCTTTCCGGTGCTGCCGGAAATTTCGGCGGCGTTATCGTCGAAGCTGCGGCGGCGGGCGTTGAGCATTTGGGCGCTGAGGTCGGTGGTCCAGCGGCCATCATCGCTTTGAAGATTTGCACCGATGAGCGCGCTGAAGATGCTGTTGGTATAAGAACCGCCAGCGTCGATGGCATCGCCGGTGATGACATAATCTTGATCATTCATTTCGGCATCGGCATAGCTGTAGCGCGTGATGGCGCGCAATTTGACTTGGCCGAGTTCATAGCCGAATTTGCCGTTCAGCGACGAAATTTTGGAACCGATTTTGCGCGAGCCGTTGGGCGCGACAACATAGCCGTCGGTGCTGGCATAGGAACCGCCGACCATATAGTCGAAGTCACCCGCCACGCCGCCGCCCTGAACCGCGCCATTGACGGTGCCATATGATCCGCCTTCGACGCGCGCGGCAAAACCGGGCAAGTCGCGGCCCGATGGGCTGATATAGCTGATCACGCCGCCGATGGCGTCGGAGCCATAAAGGGCGCTTTGTTCGCCGCGCAAAACCTCGAGGCGCGCGCCGAGATCGGCGGTCAGCATGTTGAAATCATATTCGCCGTCATAGGGGCTGGAGGCTTCGATACCGTCGATCAGCATCAATGTATGATTGCCTTCGGCTCCGCGAATACGGACCTGTGTTTTGCCGCCAATGCCGCCGGTGCGATTGACCGATATGCCGGGGACGTCGCGCAAAATATCGCTGACGATGACGGTTTGACGGTCGGAAAGCTCTTGGGCGGATAGGGCGGTGGCGGATGCGCCCAAAGTGGCGGTGGAAATGCCGTCATCGCTGCGCGAGGCGCTGACGATGATGGTGTCGGCCCATTGGTCATCATCCATGGCGGCGGCAGGGGCCGAAAAGGCAAAGATTGGAAGGACAGCCGCGCTCGCCAGCAAAATACGCGAGAATTGATTGGTCACATATCACCCATTTTGCACCCAGAAGACGGTGGACGGGGGCGTGCCGTGGAACGATTGCGGGATAGGCCCGCAGGCGAACGAACGGTCGGTGCAGGATGACAGGCTGGCGCAAAAAGAGGCCCGTCACCACGCAGCGATGCGGCCCCAGCCGCAAAGTTCGTCGCTCAGACGGGTGAACCGTGCCCTGACCAATCCCTGAGCCAAAGCAAGAGCGACCAGACGCTGGCAGGTCTCCTGGCTCGCGGGTCAAGGCTTGATGCAGAGCCTTCCCAGTGGGGCCGTGACGGGCCCGATACCAGTGGCTGTCTGAGCCGAAAAATGCCCAAACCTTTGCATCTAGCTCGCCGCTTACAGTTGCAGGGACAGCTGCGGATTGGGATGCCGAGGCATCCGCACCGCCTTCCCTTTTAAGCCCCGAAGGGCACCGGCGCGATCAATATTCAGACAATATCCTGTCTGTTCGCGGCGACCCATAGGGGCAGTTGGCCGCGATGCCAAGCATTTTGGGTGGGCTGGGGCAAGGCGTGCGGGGCGTGATTAGGGCGCTGCGGCGGCTGGGGGGCTGGCAGGGGGTGCCCAAATTTGGTGGGCGTCGATTTCCAATTTTAGCAGCGCCTTGATCGCCGCGCCGCGCGCGTTGATTTCGCTGCGCTGCGATTCTTGATATTGGCGCTGGGTATAGAGGGTGTCGGCCATGTCGATGGCGCCCAAAGCATAGCCGCGCGCGGTGCGTTCAAATAATTTGGCGCTGTGGGTGGCGGCTTCGGCCATTTTTTCCCAGACCAACAAAGATGCGCGTGCGTTGGTGAGGCTGGCGCTGGCATTGGCCTGTGTGCTGCGCTGGGCGGCGGAGAGTGCAAAACCAGCGGCGCGGGCCTGTGCGGCGGCTTCGTCACTGGCGCGTTTGCGGTAGCGGCCACCCAAGGGGATGGAGGCGGTGATGCCCGCCCCCTTTTCCATACCGCTGCGTTCGCTGAACAGGCGCAGGCCAAAGCTGGGGTCGGCGATGCGGTCGGCGCGGGCGCGGTCGGCCAGCACGGATAAGCGGTCGGCTTCGTTGCGGGCGATGGCGACGTCATGGCTGACCGACAGGCTGCGTTGATGCAGCGTGTCGAGTGTATCGCTGGCGGCGTGGGGACGGCCCAGCGGCGGCGGGGTGATGGGCAGCAGCAGCGACGGGAAATGAGCGGCCAGATTGGCACGGGCAGCAATGGTGCGGGCCTGCGATTCGGACAAGATACCGCGGGCCAGCGCAAGGGCGGCGGAGGCTTGGTCGCCGTCCAAGGCGGCGGCGTCGCGCAGGGTGATGCGGCGCTGAACTGCGCCCGATGCGCGTTCCAGACCGGCGACAACGTCGGCGTCGGACGTGGTCAAGGCATGGGCGGTGAGCCATTCTGTCCATAATTCGCCCAGCATCAACGCCGCTTGGTGGCGGACCGCGGCCCACTGGCTGCGTGCGACATCGACGGTGAGGGTGCCAGCGCGGCGGTCGAGCGCGGCTTTGCCGGGCAGGCGGAACGGGCGGGAGACGCTGAGGTCGAAATCTTGATATTGTCCCTCGAGCTGGATGTCGCGGCGCGAGATGCTGGCCGCAACCTCTGTTTCATGGGGGCCGACACGCAGCATCTCGCCTTGGGATTGAGCGGCGTTAAAGCGGGCTTCGGCGGCCAGAACAGCCGGATGTTGGTCGAGCGCCTGTGCGACCAGTTCATTGGGCGGCAGGTCGGGGCGTTGGGCGTCGCTGGGTGAAAGCGCGGCTGCGTTGGGCAGCGGAGCCGATGATATTTGGGCCAGCGCGGGGGCGGTGAGCGCGGATAGGCTGGTGAGGGCTAGCAGGGCGGAGGCCGCCTGACGGATGGGGGTAGGGAAAATCATGACAAACGTCCTGCGGACAAAATGGGGACGGTGTGCCAGCGCACGGGCGCGGCGCGGCCCAAGGCGTTGATGCTGGCCACCAAGGGGGCAATGGCATCGTGCGGCACAATCACTTCGAGCGCGCAGCGGCGCAATTGGCCCATGACCCGTTCGGATGGGCTGGCGTCGGCGAAGTCGCGGCCAAACACTTGCTCGTTGCGCAGATGGACCATGGTTTGTTGCGCTTCGCCGATATGGTCGGCGATCAATTCGCCGTCCGCAGCAGCGCAATAGAGGGTGAGGAGGACATCAGACATGCTGGGCATCCTTGTTGGGGGCTGCATCGGTGGTGCCGTCTGCTTGCGACGAGCTGCTTTCGCCAAAGCGTTCATAGAGGATGGGCAGCAGGATGAGGGTGAGAAGCGTGGATGTCACCAAGCCGCCGATCACCACAATGGCTAAGGGGCGCTGAATTTCCGAACCGGGGCCAGAGGCAAAGAGCAGCGGCACCAGACCGAAAGCCGCGATGCTGGCGGTCATGAGGACGGGACGCAGGCGGCGTTCCGCGCCAAGGCGCACGGTGTCGGCCATGGAATAGCCCTCGTCCCGCAACTGGCGGAAGCAGGAGATCAGCACGAGGCCATTCAGCACCGCAATGCCCAGCAAGGCGATAAAGCCGACCGACGCGGGGACGGAGAGATATTGTCCCGACAGCGACAACGATAAAATACCGCCAACCATAGCAAAGGGAATGTTGACCAAGATGAGCGTTGAGGCGCGTAGCGAACGCAGGGTGGCGAACAAGACCAAGAAGATCAGCAGCAAGGCCGCCGGAATGACCAGCATCAGGCGCTGGGATGCGCGTTGTTGGTTTTCAAATTGGCCGCCCCAAACCAAGCTGTAGCCCGCAGGCAAGGGCACGTCGCGGGCGACGGCGGCTTTGGCTTCGTCGACATAGCCGACAAGGTCGCGGCCCGATACAAAGGCCTGAACCAACGCATAGCGGGTGCCATTTTCATGGTCGACGCGCACCGGCCCTTCGACACGCGAGACGCGGGCGAGGTCGCTGACGCGGGCCAAATTGCCGTCGGCGGTGCGCAGCATCAGATCAGAGAAACGGTCTGGGTCGCTGCGCAGGCTGTCGTCACCCTTGATCAAAATGGGGGTACGGCGCTGTCCTTCGGCGACCATGCCAGCGTCCAAGCCTTCGAGTTTGGCGCGCATGGCGTCTTGCAGGGCGTCGATGGGCATGCCCGCGCGGCCAGCGGCTAGGCGGTCGATGTCGACTTCGAGATAATCGACGGTGTCATTGGCCATGGTCATCACTTCGGATGCGCCGGAGATGCCGCTGAGCGTGGTTTGAATGTCGGCGGCGAGGGTGGACAATGTGGCCAGATCTGGGCCGAAGATTTTAATCGCCAAATCACCGCGTGCGCCGGTCAGCATTTCGGACACACGCATTTCGATGGGCTGGGTAAAGCTGGCCTCGGCGCCCGGCAATTGATGCATGGCGCTGCGCATGGATTCGACAATATCGTCTTTGGTTCCGCGCCATTCTTCGCGGGGCTTGAGCGTGACGAAAGCATCGGCTTCGCCAAGGCCCATCGGGTCAAGGCCGATTTCGTCGGTGCCGACGCGGGTGATGACAGAGGTGACCTCGGGGACATTTTTGAGGATAGCACGCTGGGCAGCTAGATCCATTTTGACGCTATGGTCCAAGCTGACGCTGGGCAATTTAGCCGTTTGCATGACCACCGAACCTTCGTCCATCGTCGGCATGAAGGTTTTTCCCACCGCACCATAAGCGATGACGGCAATGGCGAGGCCGCCTGCGGCGCAGCCATAGACCAATTTTTTGCGGGCGAACGCACCCGCCAGCAAATGGCGGTAGCGCGGCATCAATTGGCGCATGATCCATGGTTCGGCATGATGGCCTGATTTCAGGCCCAAGGATGCCAGAACCGGAACCAAGGTCAGCGCGATGACCAGCGAGGCCAGCAAAGCGATGATGATGGTGAGGGCGACGGGGGCGAACAGCTTGCCCTCGAGCCCTTCGAGGGTGAGGAGCGGCAGGAACACCAAGGCGATGATTAATATGCCCGCCGAAACAGGGACGATGACGTCGCTGGTAGCGCGGAAAATATGATTGAGGCGGGGGCGGTGGTCCTTGTCGTCGACATGGCGCAGCCGTTCGACAATATTTTCGACAACCACCACCGCGCCGTCCACCAAGATACCAATGGCGATGGCAAGGCCGCCAAGGCTCATAAGATTGGCGGTCAGGCCCACCGAGCGCATGGTGATGAAGGTGATGAGCGCCGAGAGCGGCAGGACGATGGCGACGATGGCAGCGGCGCGCCAGTCGGCCAGAAAGATGATGAGCAGGATGACGACCAAGATCGTCGCTTCGAGCAAGGCGCTTTCCACCGTGCCCACCGCGCGGGAAATGAGGTCGGAGCGGTCATAAAAAACGTCAATGCTGGTGCCAGCGGGCAGGCTGGATTGCAGGCTGTCCAGCCGTTCTTTGACGCCTTCGACGACTAAGCGGGCGTCGGCCCCGCGCAGGGCGATGACCAGACCTTGGACGGCCTCGCCCTTGCCGTCGCGGGTGACGGCCCCATAGCGGGTGATGCTGCCGATGGTGACATCGGCGACATCGCCCAGACGCACGACGCGCGAGCCAGACGAGCGGATGACCTGTTCTTGCAGATCTTCCACGCTTTTGACCGCGCCGACCGCGCGGACGATGAGCGCGCCTTCGCCCTCGGTCAGGCGGCCTGCGCCGTCGTTGCGGTTGCCCGCATGGATGGCGGTTTGCAGGTCGGATATGGTCAGACCCGCCGCAGCAAGGGCGACAGGGTCGGGGCGGACTTCGAAGGCGCGGGCATAGCCGCCCAGCACATTGACATCCGCCACGCCGGCGACGGTGCGCAGCGCGGGACGAATGGTCCAGTCCATCAGGCTGCGCTTGTCCTCGAGCGACAAGGGGCCTTCGATGGTGAACATGAACAGTTCCGACAGCGGCGTGGAAATGGGCGCAAGGCCGCCGTTTACGGCGCTGGGCATGTCGCCCATGACGCCGGACAGACGTTCGGCCACTTGCTGGCGCGCCCAATAAATGTCGGTGCCGTCGTCAAAATCAATAGTGATGTCGGCAATGGCATATTTGGCCATGGACCGCAGATTTTGCTGACGCGGAATGCCCAGCATTTCCATTTCAATGGGGGTGATGACGCGGGCTTCGACTTCCTCGGGCGTCATGCCGGGGGCCTTGAGGATGATTTTAACTTGGGTGGGGGCGATGTCGGGATAGGCATCGACCGGCAATTTTAGAAAGGCATAGGTGCCGACGCCCGCCAGAATCGCGGCCAAAGCCAAGATGAGCAAGCGATAGGATAGGGACCAAGCGACAAGCGAGCGCAGCATGATGGGGGTGCCTTAGTCTGCGCGGCTGAGCGATTTCAGCTCGCTGACGGAAGAAATGGCCACTTGCTCGCCTGCTTTCAGGCCCGACAAGATGGTGCGGGTGTCGCTGGGGCTGCGGCCACCATCGGCGATGGTGACGATGCGCGGGGTGACGCCGCCATTGCTTTTTACAAAGACCATATGCTGGTCGCCCATGCGGATGATGGCGGTGGCGGGCACCGACAGCGCGTCAGCCGGAGCGGGGCCCATGACGGCGAGGCTGAGCGATTGGCCAGCGCGCAGCGCGGCGGCGGCGGGCAAGCGGGCGGTGAGGGTGGCGCTGCGCGTTTCGGCGTCGAGCGAGCGGTTCACGGCCATGACTTCGCCGATGACATCGGGCGCGATGGCGACGCGCATTCCGGCATGGACGCTGTCGATCAGCCGTTCGGGAAGCTGGGCGACGGCCTGAAGCGGGCCAGCGCCGTCGATGACAAAGGGGGCGGCGTCGGGGTTAATGGCTTTGCCCGTTTCCACGGCGAGATGGCTGATCCGGCCCGAAATGGGCGCGGTGAGGGCATAACCGCCAGCACCAGATGCACCGCCGGTCATACCCATCAGACGGGCGTTTTCCTGCACATTGACTTGGGCTTCGCGCAGCGCGGCGTCGGCTTCGTCGGCGCGGGCGGGGGCGATGATGCCTTCGTTGCTGAGCTGCTTGATGCGCTTGGCATTGGCTTCGGCCACCGACAGGCGGGCGCGGGCGCGCGACAATTCGGCGCCCAGCGACACCAGATCGCGGCTGGAAACGCTGGCCAGAATTTGGCCCGCTTTGACCATATCCCCCTCTGTCACAAAAATGCGGGTGACGATGCCGGGCAATTGGGCGGCCACCGCCACACGGGCGTTGGGCGGCGGGGCGATGAGCGCGGGCAGAGTGGCGATGGGCACCATATCGGCGGCGGTGGCGGCAGCGAATTGCAGGCCGAGCGATTGGACTTGCTGGGCGCTGAGGGGGATTTCTGACGGTTCAGCGGACTGCTCAGAGGCGGCGCTTTGCGGGCTATGCTGCGGTTTAGCGGAGTCGTTTGCCGGCTGGGCAGCCGGTTTGAACCACCATGCAAGAGCGAGAGCCAGCGCGCCGAAAATGGCGGCCATAAGCCATTTTTTTTGTGTCATGAGGGCCTGCTATCGATGTTGCCTGACAGACGCCTGACGGGCGCTATTTTTTATGAAAGATCAGGCGCAGTTCGCGGATATCCGCATCGGCCGCCACCCGCCCACCATGCGAGGCCATGATGCGGGACACGATGGACAGGCCCAGACCCGCGCCGTCGCGGCTGGCATGGTCGCAGCGGCGCAGGCGTTTGGACAGCATATCATAGCGGGCTTGGGTCAGGCCGGGGCCGGTGTCGCGCACCGCCAGTTCGGCTGCTGCGTCGGCATAAATGACCACGGCCTTGCCCGATGGCGTAACGCGCAGGGCATTTTCCACCAAATTGCGCAGCGCCGCCGCCACTGCTTCGCGGCGGCCCCAGATGGTGCCGGATTGGGCTCCGCAAAGCTCGATCCTTTTGTCATCGGCCAAGGCGGCGGGGGCCATTTGGGCCGCGACATCGCGCGCGACATCAACCAAATCGACGATACGAGGCGGGATAGAGGCGGCGTCTTGCGCGTCAATTTGGGCGAGCAGCATCAGCTGGTCGATCAGGCGGCGCATGGCGTTGATGTCGGCGCGCATGGCGGCGGCCTTTGGGTCATCCAGCGTGTTGAGTTGGAGGGAAAGCAAAGTGAGCGGGGTGCGCAATTCATGCGCAATGTCGGCGGCAAAGGCTTCGTGCATGGCGGCGGCATGGTCAACGCGGTCCAGCAAATGATTGACCGCATCGGCGAAAGGCACGGTTTCGATGGGCAGGGTGGAGGTGTCGACCCGCACGCCGCGTGGTTGGTCGCTGGCGGCGTTGATATGTTCGGCGGCTTCGGTCAGCGGGCGCACGCCGCGTCGGATGGCCCAGCGCCCAGCAAAGGCCATGGGAATGGACAAAAGGATCATGGGGAGGACCACATGTTCCAGCAGTTCATGGGCGGATTGGCGAAGCTGCGTGAGGTCGAATATATGCAGGACCGAGATTTGATATTCGACCCAGATGAACACCAGCATCAAAAACATGCCGATGGCCGACACAATCGCCAGACTTTGCATCAAGCGGCGTAAAATGGATTCGGGCGGTTTCATGCGGCGTCTTTGAGCAAATATCCAACACCGCGCACGGTATGAAGCTGGCCCAGCGCGCCGCCATCGTCCAATTTTCGGCGTAGGCGCGATACGGTGGCCTCTATGGCATTGGGGGTGACGGCATCGTCGAAGCTGTAGAGTGTGCCTTCGATGAGTTCGCGCCGGACGACTTGTCCCGCGTGGCGCATGAACAATTCTAGCATGTCAGCTTCACGGCGTGTGAGCGTCAGTGGATGTTGGTCGATGGTCGCGGTGCGTTGTTGCATGTCATAGGCGATCGAACCAACGCGCATGACGTTGCTGGCGCGCGGGCCGGGGCGGCGCAGCAAAGCACGTAGACGGGCGGCCAGTTCGTCGAGGGCAAAGGGTTTGACCAGATAATCGTCGGCCCCAGCATCTAGCCCCATGATGCGGTCCTCCAGCGCGGCGCGCGCGGTGAGGATGAGGGCGGGCGGTTCGCTGCTCCCTTTGCGGCTGCGTAGCCAGTCGAGTCCATTGCCGTCGGGCAGGCCGAGATCGAGGATAAGCGCGTCAAAATATCCTGCATCCAGCGCGGCATCGGCGGACGCTAAATCATGGACCATATCGCAGCGATGGCCGTGCTGGGCTAGGCCGTCAGCGATCATGTGGGCCAATCGCAGATTGTCTTCGATGATGAGCAGGCGCGCCATATTCGTCCGATGCCAGAATATTTGTTGTGCGCATCAGATGCTGGGGAGCGCATAATGTCGCACGCAAGAATAGGAAGGTTCAGCAGAATATAGCCAGAATGTAAATTGGGCATCGTGTGCGGGGGAGGGACGCATGTGTGAGCGAAGACCGAACTGTGTTGGCCAAGCTGGCAATGGCGACCCGCTGGAGGTTGCGGGCGCCATTGCCGTCACACTGATGTTACCAGTGCGGTACAGGCGGTGCTGCGCTGTGTTGGCGGCAGTATGAGCGCCGACATAAGATAAGCACTGACACTAAGCGCCGACGCTCAAGCCAATGCGATTGCCATTCAAGGCGGCGATGGCTTATGCGACGCAGTGAAACTGGCGATCTGTTCGAATATTTCCCGCTGCGTGGGTTGTAGGACCTTGAGGTCTTTCAACTTTGTTATTCGGTCTTCGCTGAGATGGAGCCAGTCGCGCAAGACGTCTTCGCTATGTTCACCCATCAATGGTGCGGGGCGGACATCTGGCGGATTGGTGCCGCTATGTTGGGCGGTGGCGCGTTCTGAATATATCGGACCGATCAGGTGTGGATGGTGATCGACACGGTAGCAGCCGCGTGCGCGGGCGTAAGTGAAATTGGGTAAATCGCAGACCCGCAGCATCGGTGCGGCGGCTATGCCAGCGGCCTGAAGCTGTGTTGCCGCGTCCATGGCGCTGTGCTGGGCGACCCAGTCTGTCAGCGACTGGCCCGCCAATAAATTGGTGAGCGCAGGATCAGAAGGATGTGCGGTGACGACGCACCAGTCATCGTCGCCGGCGGCGGGTAAGACCCGCGAAGCGGTGCTTGGATAGATATTGGGATCAATCACCATCGGAGCAAATTGCGCCAGCATCACTTCGGCCTGTGAAACGCTGGCGGTGCCACCATGACGGGTTCGCAAACGGCGAATAAGGAGCGCCGTCACGCCCAATGCGCTGATACGGCCCGCCACATGATCGGGATAAACGGTGACAGCGTCGCTGAAGCTGTCGGCTGCATCGGGGTAGCGCCACATCATGGTCAGACCGGTGGCTGCGCGAACCAAGGGGCCATAGCCAAGGCGTTTTGCCCATGGTCCTGTCGGACCAAAAGCGGAACTGTCTGCCATGATCAGGGTGGGGTTGATGGCCAAGAGCGTGTCGGGTCCCAAGCCTAGACTGTCCATCGTGCCCGGTTTGAAGTTGGACAGAAGAATATCGGCGTGCCGCACGAGATCGAGAAAGAGCGCGCGACCTTCTTCGTGGCGTAGGTCGAGGCCAAGGCTGCGCTTGTTCCGATGACCCGCGGCAAAGCTTTCTGACAAGCCATAGGGCAGATAAGATTGGCGTGATCCGTCCGGAAAGGCTGTGCTTTCGATTTTGATGACGTCGGCGCCGCCATCCGAGAACATGCGTCCTGCTTCTGCTCCGACGACGATGACGCCAAGGTCCAGAACCTTTAGCCCGTCAAAGGGCCGTTCAACCTGTTCATCACCCAAGGACTGGGGATGGGGGGACGGGAGCGCTGCGGCAGCAGCGTTTACGGGGCCCATTCTGGCACCGTCGATAGTTAGGACGCCGTTTGGCACAATGACCTGATCGCCGCTTGGCGTGGTGAGGGTGGTGAGGGCTTGGCGCTGGGCGATTTGGTCGCTGGCTGCAAATTCCGAAAAACTGAGCATGGCCGAAATTGGAACACCGTGCGCCTGACCTTGGGTTTCGAGATCGGCACGTCGGCGCGACGCGAAAAAGGTTGCGAGCGAAGATTGCAATTCGGTGGATTGCTGACGGGTGCTGATTTTGGCAAATTCCGGTGCCGCAAAAGCGGCGGGTTCACCCATCCAGCGAAACATGCCTTGCCATTGACGGGGCGCAAGCAGGCAGATGCGAACCGCACCATCGGCGCAGTCGAATATGGGATATTGTGTGCCAATCGCTGGGCGATCACGCGATAAAAGATGAGCTGGGCGACCCATGGTGGCGCTGCCGTTAATGCCATAGCCGGGGTCGAGTGCCTGCATCGCACCGTCTAGCGCGGAATAGTCGATATGTTCGCCAGTTCCGCAGCGCAGGGCTTTGAAATGGGCGGCCAGCATCACATAAGCGGCTTGGGATGCTGCACATTGCCACGCGAGTTGGCCGGGGGGGAGCAATGGCGCGCGGCCCCGAATGCCGGAGCGAGACAGGCCGCCGGACAAGGCGTGGAGCACGGCATCGCTGGCTTTCCATTCGCTAAGGCTGTTATTTTGGCCAAAAGGGCTGATTTCCATCAAAATTAGGGATGGCTTGGCATGGGCCATTAACGCCATATCCAGAGAGGATGGCGGTGCGACGATGATATCTGCTTGCCTGATATGGTCCAGATCAAGTGGCGTCGATACAAAGATTTTTCCAGCATTGGCTGCGATGTCGTCGGCGGCGGTTGAGGGTGGGCGGAAGCGCGCTACATGGGCGCCCAGTTCCGCCAGATAGCGCGTGGCAGACGCTAATGGGCCGTCGATCAGGTCGATGACATATAGGCCGCTTAATGGGCGGTCTGTGAAGCTGTGGGGCGTCGTCATTGGGGATTGCGTGCAAATTGAGGAAGGTCCGCAGGAATATTCACCCATGGCAATGCGGTGGATGTCCAGACATGAATGGCGGGCGTCAAGCGGGCCGGATCATCAGCCGTTCCCGCTTTGATAATCGCTATTTGCGGAGACGCACTGGACAGCGAACAAATGGGCGATCCGCATTGGGCGCAGAATTGGCGGTCGACGGGCTGGCCGCTGTCGGTGTCATGGTCGGTGTAGGTTGTGAGGGTCCCGCTGATATGCATGGCGGCCGCAGGAATGATGACGTTGACGGAGAATGCGCTGCCGGATTGGCGCCGGCAGTTGCTGCAATGGCAAATGGCCACCGTCATTGGATTGCGGTTTATTTGATAGCGCACCGCGCCGCAATTGCACCCGCCTTTGATCTCGTTCATCACTCTCTCCATTTATCTTTGCTGTTGCGCTTTTAACTAATGGCATTAGTTTACGGAGTCGGCAACCGTCAATCGATCCGCAAGCAGCGGGCTGTAATCAGGTGGAGAGTGGTGTGAACGAACAATATGCGATGACGATCGGTGGGCAGGCGGTTTTAGCGGCATCGACGATAGAAGTCCGTAATCCGGCGACTGGTGAGTTTTTTGCCCTAGCGCCCGATGCCTCGGCGGATGATCTGGATGCGGCGGTTGCGGCCGCGACGCTGGCCTTTCCTGCATGGCGCGATACCCCGATGGCCGATCGCAAGGCCTGTTTGGTGAAAGCGGCCGAAGCGATTGAAGCCCATGCGGATGAATTGGCGTCTTTGTTCGTGGCAGAGCAGGGCCGACCTTTGGCTGGTGCCAAGATGGAAATCTTGGGCGCGGCGATGTGGCTGAAGGCCACGACCATGTTAGATATTCCCGTTGATGTGACAGAGGATAATGATAAGCGGCGGATTGAGGTGCATCATGTGCCCTTGGGCGTGGTGTGCGGAATTGTGCCATGGAATTTCCCCGTTTTACTAGCGTCGTGGAAAATCGGACCGGCATTGATGGCAGGCAATACATTGGTGCTGAAGCCATCGCCCTTTACCCCGCTATGTACGTTGCGGATTGGCGCGTTGATCCGCGAGGCATTTCCGGCCGGTGTGATTAATATCATCAGCGGCGGCGATGCGCTGGGCCCATTGATGACCGCGCACCCTGGTTTTGCGAAGATTAGCTTTACGGGGTCTACGGCAACGGGACGTCGCGTGATGGAAACCGCAGCGAAAGACTTGAAACGGATTACGTTGGAATTGGGGGGTAATGATGCCGCCATTGTCATGCCCGACGTGGACGTAGATCTGATTGCCGAGCAATTGTTTGAAGGCGCGTTCCATAATAGCGCGCAAGTCTGTGTCGCGACAAAGCGCTTGTATATTCATGCGGATATTTATGATCAGCTGCGGGACCGATTACACCAACTCGCGCAGCAATTGCCAGTGGGTGATGGCACCCAGCAAGGTGTGCGTTTTGGTCCTGTGCAAAATGAACCGCAATATCGGCGTGTTTTGGCGTTGTTGGAAGATGCGCGGGCCAATGGTCTGACCTTGCTGGAAGGCGGAGCGGTGCCGGAACAAGGGTATTTCATCCCATTGACGCTGGTGGATAACCCGCCCGAAGATAGCCGTGTGGTGGTCGAAGAGGCGTTTGGACCGATATTGCCACTGCTGAAATTTACTGATGTTGATGATGTGGTCACACGGGCCAATGATACCGAATATGGGTTGGCGGGCGCGGTCTGGTCCGCTGATATTGAGGCAGCAACAGCCATCGCGCATCGTTTGGACACGGGGACAGTCTGGATTAACCAGAATTTGCAATCGACCCCATTCACCCCTTTGGCAGGGGCGAAGCAGTCGGGCTTTGGGCAAGAAAATGGCTTGGCTGGGCTGTTGGAATTTACCCGTCCGAAGTCGATTTTCATTCCAAAGGCGGGATAAGGTGATGCAGCTTAGCCCTGAAAATGAAGCCTTCCGTGATGAGGTGCGAGCCTTTTTCGAAGCGGAGCTAACACCAGAGTTGCGCCGTTCCGGCAAGTTGATGACCAGTGTTTATGCTGATCATGAATCGCAAATGGCGTGGCAAGCAAAGCTTCATGCGAAGGGTTGGGCGGCACCAGCTTGGCCGGTGGAATATGGTGGGTGCGACTGGACGGTCGTGCAGCATCATATTTTTGCGGCAGAGCGGGTGCGGGCTGGCGCGCCGCCTGTGTCCCCCATGGGGATTAAAATGTGCGGTCCTGCGATCATTGGATTTGGGACAGAGGAGCAGAAAGCATATTTCTTGCCGAAAATGCTGAGCGGCGAGCATTTTTGGTGTCAGGGATATTCGGAGCCGGGTGCGGGGTCTGATTTGGCGGCGTTGCAGATGAAAGCCGTGCGTGACGGCGATGATTTTATATGCACCGGCACGAAAATCTGGACCACCCATGCCAATGTGGCGGATTGGATTTTCTGTTTGGTGCGGACCAAGAAAAGTGACCGCAAACAGCGGGGTATCAGCTTTTTGTTGATTGATATGCATTCACCCGGCATCGAAGTTCGTCCCATTATCATGGCTTCTGGTGAACATATTCAAAACCAGATTTTTTTCGACAACGTCCGCGTGCCCGTGGCCAATGTGTTGGGCGAGATTGATGACGGTTGGACGGTCGCCAAATATTTGTTGGAATTTGAACGGGGCGGCAGTGCCTATGCGCCCGAAATTGCCGTCGCATTGGACGAATTGGCGAGCCAGATTCAGGCGCAGCCTGATGGCCCAAGCCGTGCAATATTGGACATGAATATCGCCGAAGCGCGTATTCGTTGTGATATATTGGCGCGATTGGAAAGTGATATTTTATCCCGCCTGTCCGCTGGGGCACCCACGGGCGCGGATGCGTCCATGATGAAGATATTGGGCACGGAGTTGCAGCAGCGTGTCACAGAATTGGCACTGGACGCAGCGGGCCCGCTGGCGCGGGCATTTCAACCCGGCGTTGCGATGCCCGGCGGCCCAATCCCCCATCACGACATCAGCGATTATTGCAGCGGCGAGATATGGCAAGCCATTGCGCCGTTGCACTATCTGAATGAACGGGCCAGCACCATTTATGCTGGCACCAATGAGATTCAGCGTGGGATTTTGGCGAAGGCTGAATTGCGGATTTAATCTGGTCAACAGGATTATTATGTCGGGGGCGCCTGTTGTGCGCCCCTTAATTTTTTGGCAGCTAAGTTGGTAAGTCAGGGGTGATTTCGGGCAAATATTGGGCGGTCTAGCGTTTTGCGCGCTGCCCAATATGGAAAGCTGGAGGTCCGCTTAGCCGAGCGCCATATAGCGCGCCAGATGGTCATCGCGGGTACCAAATTCGCTTTCAATCACAGTTAAGCGTTTGAATAATGGTGAAATGATCAATTCCTCGGTCATTCCCATACCGCCATGTAATTGGACGGCATTTTGACCAACAAAGCGGCCAGTCTCCGCGATGGTGACTTTGGCCGCGCTGATGGCTTTGGCCCGATCTTTAGGATCATGGTCCAGAGCATCCGCCGCCAGAGCGGCGGCAGCGGCGGCGCGGCGTGATGCAATATGCATATCCACAAGCCGATGTTGGATGACCTGAAAGCTGGAAATCGCCTGATCAAATTGTTTGCGTTGAACGCAATAGTCCCGTGTGTCGCTGACCAATTTGACCATGATGGCCGAGGCTTCGGCACAAATGGCCGCGGTGGCAAGGTCGATCATGTCGTCAATGTCTTGGGGATCCAGCGGCAGACGCGCGTCGTTTGGAACGACGACGTCGTCCAACAATATGTCGGCGGCGCGTCGCCCATCGATGGTCGGATAGCTATGCATCACTAGTGCCGAGCGGGGAATCAGGAAGGCCGTAACTTCGCTATCAATTTGAGCGGTGATGATGACCGCGTCTGCTTCGGCCGCGCCAATAGCCAAAAGCTTGCCGCCCGACAAGCGCCAGCCCGCCGCATCGGGGGCTGCGTAGGCGGCCTCTTTGTCATCCAGCGAAGCGAAAGCAATAGAAGCTTCGCCTGCCGCTACACGTGGCAACCATTGGGCCGCGTGCGGACCGCCGGATCGGTCGAGCAGGGTGCCCGCCAACAAAATATATTCCAAATAGGGTGTGGCGATGGCCCGTGGGCCCAATATTTCCAGAACAGCAAAGCCATTTTTGGGCGAAAGAGCTAGTCCCCCATGGGCTTCGCTGAATGGCAAGGCCAATGCGCCTGCTTCGGCCAGAGCGGACCATATGTCCGCGCCTGCTGAAAGGCGATCAAATTGTGCGGCAAGAGCGTCTTTCCATTCCATATCAATCCACCTTTTCTGTGGGTGCGTCGCGTAAAATAATGTCGGCGGCGCGCCACGCCATCGCCATCGTGGGGCCATTGGTGTTGCCGGACGGAATGACCGGCATAATCGATGTGTCGATAATGCGCAGTCCTTGAATACCACGAACTTTTAGTTGTGGGTCCACCACAGATTCGGGATCATGGCCCATGCGGCAGCTTCCGACGGCATGATATCCACAGGTGCCAAAGCGATCATAGGCATCCATGATTTCTGCGTCGCTTTGGAAGGCTACGCCGGGCATGGTTTCGGACGAAATCATGTCGGCGAGCGGAGCTTGGCGGACATAGTCGCGCATCATGCGTACCGCGGCTACCATGGTTTCCCGATCCTCTGGGGTCGCGCGATAATTGGGCTTGAAGGTGGCGGCGGTATCAGGATCGGACGAACTGATATGAATGCTGCCGCGCGATGTCGGGCGCAGCGGATAGAGTATGGCATTCATGCCAGGCTGGCGTTCCAATTGGCTGCGCTGGGTGGCCATGTCAAAGCTGAAGGGTGCGATGAGCATTTGGGCGTCGGGGCGATTAAGGCCAGCACGTGTTTTGAACCATCCGCCCACTTCATAGGCTGCGGCTGACATGGGGCCGTCGCGCGTCAGCACATATTGCAGCGTGGCCCATAGTAAACGCCACCCGCGAAAAATGCGATTTTGTGACAAAGCGGCTTTGGTTAATTCCCATTGCATGATGATGCCGCGATGCTCGATCAGGCCCTCTCCGACTTGTGGGTGATGGAGGACCACAGGAATAGACAAGGCGGCCAGACGATTCTGGTCACCGATACCAGATCGTTCGAGAATGGCGGGACTAGCCATCGCTCCGCCGCACAAAATGACCTCGTGTTTCGCATGGACGGTCTGTCGTTGTCCCTTGGACCGCAATTCGACGCCGATAGCGCGCAGGCCGTCAAAAAGCACGCGATCGACGGTGGCGTCGGTCAGGATGGTAAGATTGGGCCGCTTTTCGGCGGGGCGTAAAAATGCTGTGGCAGCGCTTTGGCGTTTGCCTTTCCAGATGGTGCGCGGGGCATAGCCAATAGCGACTTGATCATCAGGCGCATTGACGTCGGCTTTGTTGGTCCAGCCCATCGCCTGACCAGCCGCGATTTGCGCATCGCTGATTGGCAAGCGCTGGGTTGGCATGGATATTTTGAGTGGCCCGCTATCGCCGCGCGTCGGGGCGGCGCCCATTTCGTGATTTTCGATGGCCTGATATGCGGCGCCGATATGCGCCCAATTCCAGTCCGGGCTAGAGCATTCTGCGATGGCGTCGAAATCGGCCGGTTGACCCCGTACATACATCATACCATTGATGGACGAGGACCCGCCCAAAACCCGCCCGCGAACCCATGCTTCGGACTGGCCAGCCGTCGATTCTTCGGGTTGGCTCATATGGACCCATAGATGCTTTGGGTCTTGCATGACTTTGGCTAGCCCTTTGGGCATCGTAATAAACGGGTGGCCGTCGCGCGGCCCCGCCTCGATCAATGCGATTCTGAGCTTTGGATTTTCGGACAGGCGATAGGCCAGCACACAGCCCGCAGCTCCAGCGCCGCAAATAATATAATCGAAACTCATATCCAATTCTCCCGAGAAATTGGCCATTTTTTGGTTCTCGTTATCGCTTCATAAAAAACTATTGTCATTAGGTAAAGAGTGGAATAGGCTGATTGCAACAAGAAGGAGAGGATCTGGGATATGAGTGAGGTTGCAGAAGTTTCACGGCCTGCCCGCAAGCTGACAACCCTTGCCGACCTGACGCCAAGTCAGATCGAAGCGATCCGCAAGATACCGGCTGAAAAAGACGCCGTTGTGGTTCCCTTTGGTGCGACACGGCCCAGTAATATTTTCACCGGTCAGGAACGTTTTGACCAAGAGCAGGAAAAGATTTTCCGTCGGTATCCGGTGCCGGTCACGGTGTCGGCCTTGTTGCAACCAGGCAGCATCGTTGCCAATGACAGCTATGGCTTTCCGATGTTGGTGTCGCGCAAGCGGGATGGAACGATCAAAGCGTTTGTGAACGCGTGTCAGCACAAGGGTTCCAAGATTTTGGAAGATTGTGCGGTTCACAAGCAGGACCGTGTAACCTGCCCTTATCATGCTTGGACCTATGGCATTGATGGTCGTTTAATTGGTGTTTCGCGCAGTGAATCCTTTGAAGGATTGGATAAGAGCAAGCGCGGATTGGTGGAGTTGGAAGCACGGGAGTGGGGCGGCATTGTTTATGTGCAGTTGAACCGTGACATCCCAGCCGATTGGTCGAAATTGTCGGATCAGGTCGCCGAGGATTTCACGGCGCTGGGTTTGCCCGATGCACATGTTTATGGCCGTAAGACATTTGACCTGAAGGCCAATTGGAAAGTGGTTTTGGAGCCATTTTTGGAAGGTTATCATGTCCAGCGTTTGCACGCAGCGTCCATTGGTGACCGCTTTCAAGACGCGCCCAATATTGTCGACATGTTTGGCACGAACATCCGTCAGGTTTCGGGACGTATCGGATATGTTCCTGAAATGTTGGACGAAGATCCAGCCGCCAATGTGCATAAGCTGGTAACCCATGCCTATACGACTTTTCCAAATTGCGTGGTGATTACCAGCCAATATTACACCAGTGTTATGTTGCTAGTCCCGCGTGCGCCGGATCGGACAATTGTGGAATATTTTATGCTGACGCCGGAAGCGGCGACGACGCCAAAGGCCGAAGAGGTTTTTGCGCGATCTTATGAGCTGATCTTGAACGTCTTTGGCGGAGAAGATTTTCGGGCTGCGGAAATTAGCCAACAAGGGCTGAGTGCCGGTGTGCCAGAGGAAGCGATATATTGCGGGTTGGAGACGAATATCGTCCGTTACTATGAAGCTATTGAAGCGCTTTTGTAATTCATGAACCGGCGATAGACCGGATGGAGAGGGATTGATGGCGCAGACTTTGTCCAGCGCATTGGCATGGTGGGCGCGTATGCGTCCCACCCAGCCGGCGGTAATTCTTGGTGGTGATCGGCTGACTTATGGCGAGTATAAGGCATGGTCTGACCGTGTCGCCGCTATGTTGGAAGCTGACGGCCTGCAAGCGGGTGACCGTGTTGCAATATGTTCGACCAACAGTCTGGCCTATTGCGCGCTGGTGATGGGGGTGATCCGCGCGGGCGGCATCGTAAATCCCGTCAATTTCCGTTTTACGGCGCGCGAAATTCGCGAGCTTTGCGAGACGACGCAGCCGCGTTTTACGTTTGCGGCCCCAGAATTTGAGGCCAATGTGCAGGCTGCTGGCCTAGTTTCGCGTTCGATGGCGCAGGTGGAAGAATTGCGGACGGGCGGGGTTCTCGTGCCCTTGCACGACCCCCAGCCAGATGCGCCAGTCGTCATTATTGCGACCAGTGGGTCGACGGCGAAACCCAAAGGGGTGGTGTACACCAATCGGTCCATGACGGCCTATGCGGCCTGTTGGGCGCTGGAAGAAACATCGTCGTCCCCCGGAGCGCGGGTGATCAGTCTGGCACCGTTGAATACATCAGCCGGCTTTGTGCAGTTGATCCATTATACCACGCAGGGCTGCACGGTGTATATGGAGCCGAGCTTTGTACCCGAGGCTATCTTGCAGTTGTTGCAGGATGAAAAGATCAACTGCTTCGGGGCTGTGCCGACATTTTTTGAGGCCATCGCCCGTTGCCCTGGTTTCGGCGAGGCCGATTTATCGGCGATCCGCCTTGCTACAGCAGGGGGGGCACGCGTCAGCCGTCAGTTGCTGGATATATGGAAAGCAAAGGGCGTCACCATCCGTCAGATATACGGCCAGACCGAGGTTGGCGGCAATGTGACCATGATGCCCGAGCATCTGGCCATGGAAGAACCCGAAAAATGCGGCTGGGGTAATATTTTTATGGAAGTACGTGTGCTGCGTCCTGATGGCAGCGCATGCGAGCCGGGGGAGGCGGGCGAAATTGTGATGCGGTCGCCAGGTATGATGACGGGATATTGGCGCAATGAAGAGGAAACGGCCAAGGCCATTCGGGACGGATGGTTGTGGTCGGGCGACATTGGGACGATGGATGAACGCGGCTTGTTGACCTTTGTAGACCGGCTGAAAGATTTGATTATTTCAGGCGGGTTAAACATTTCGGCAGCCGAAATTGAACGCGTGGTGTGTGAATTTGATGGCGTTGACGAAGCTTTGGCGATTGCGGCGCCGGACCCCAAATTTGGGGAGACTCCGTTCATTATATATCATGGCGCTGCGGAAGTTGATGTTGCGGCCTTGATCGCCCATTGCAACGCCAATTTGTCCAATTACAAAGTCCCCCGCTATGTCGTTTATTCGGCGGAACCATTGCCGCGTTTGGCGACGGGGAAATTGTCGAAGCCAGCAGTTCGGGAACGTTATGCCGATGCCCATCAGCAGTTGGAGCGCGTCCGATGACGGCGGCGATAGAGACATCGCCCAGCGTGATGGCTGCGGTTCCAGCACATATTCCCGACCATTTGATATTCGATTTTGATATTTATGCCGACCCGCGCATCAACCAAGATGTGCAAGGCAGCTATGCCCTGGCATTGGCGAATGCGCCTGACATATTTTGGACGCGTTTGAACGGCGGACATTGGATCGCCAAAAGCTTTGATACGATTAGCAAAATCGTGCTGGATCCCGAACATTTTTCTGTGCGCGAAATGCAGATTCCGCGCGTTGAAAATCCACCATTTTTCATACCGCTAAGCCTCGATCCGCCGGAGAATTTGCCTTATCGTAAGGCGATGATGCCGATGTTCGGACCAAATGCTATCAGGGCATTGGAGCCCCGCATTCGGGAATGGGCAGCGGAGCTGATCGATGCGGTGGCCGACAAAGGATCTTGCGATTTCCAAGCCGATTTAGCCAAACAATTTCCGGTTAATGTGTTCATGGAATTAATGGGCATGGACCTGTCGCGGTTGAGCGATTTTCGGGCATTGGCGGAGGCGTTTTTTGCCGCGCAAAATGATTCCGATGAGCTGTCGCGTTTGAGCGGCGAGATTCTGGGCGAAATGGCCAGTTTGATCGACGCAAAGAAGCGGGCGCCCGATGACAAGTTGATGTCGCATTTCATTCATGTCGATATTGATGGCCGGAAAATGGGTCAGGATGAAATTCTGGCGATGAGCTTTGTGCTGTTTCTGGGTGGAATGGATACGGTCACCAATGTGACGGGTTTTGCCTTTCAGCAATTGGCACAGATGCCGGATGTTCAGCAGCGATTGGCAGCGGACCCGTCGTTGATACCGGCCTTCACCGATGAAGCCGTGCGATTATATGGTGTGGTGAACACGCCTCGCTTGGTGATTGCGGATCACAATATTGGTGACGCCCAATTTCGTGAAGGCGAAATGGTGTTGAACATTTTATGTTTGGGTAGCCGTGATCCCGCCAAGTTTGACCAGCCCAATATTTTTGATTTGGACCGCCGGAAAACAGCGCATCTGACCTTTTCGTCCGGCCCACATTTGTGCGTCGGGCACGTCCTTGGACGAGCAGAATTGCGTATTTTAACAGAGGAATGGGTGAAGCGTATCCCGTCATTTCGTGCGGTAGCGGGCGAAAAGCATGCGTTTCGGATTGGCACGGTGATGGCGCTGGAGACCTTGCCCCTAGAGTGGACAGAAGTAGCCTGATTATGACGATATATGATGGCGCAGATGCGCCTTATTGGAACGGCTTGACCGAAGGTCGCTTGGTGTTGCCGCAATGTGCGTGCGGGGATTGGTTGTGGCCCGCTGTCAGCCAATGCGGGACTTGTGGCAGTGAAAATATCCAATGGCTGGAACAGGCCATGCGCGGCACGATTTTTTCGTGGACACGCACATGGCATCGTTTCGGATTTACGGAAAATATTGATCTGCCGTTCATTTCCATCGTCGCGACGGTCGAAGGGTGTGGCATTCGCTTGCTGGGCCGCTTGGATGATCCGGACCAAATTGATCCGGTGATTGGCGAGAATATATATGGGAAAATCGGTGCGACGCGCGTTGGCGAGCGCGACATTCCCACAATTATCTGGAGGCGCGGTTGATGCACCCATTATATGGTACCACCGCTGTCGCTGGTATTGGCATGTGCCAATATAAGCGCGGGTCGTCCCCGCTGCCGGAGCAAGGTGTGTTGGCCAAGGCCATTCGCATCGCTTGTGCCGAAGCGGGCTTGGATACGGCCGATATTGACGGCTTTGTATCCTATGGCGACGATAAGAATGAACCTGTTCGTTTAATGCCGACACTGGGCATTAAAGAATTGAAATGGTCCAGCAGCATTTGGGGCGGCGGTGGCGGCGGTATTGCCGGTGCATTTGGTTTGGCCGCCTCGGCCATTCTATCTGGGCAGGCTAGCGCTGTGATCGTATTTCGCGCCTTGGTTGAAGGGGCAAGTGGCCGCTTGTCGGCGGCGGTGATGGCGCACCATTTGAACGATCATATGTTGGCGGCCGGTCTGGTCGCACCAGCACAGATTTGCGCCATTCGTGCCAATCGGATGTATGAACATCATGCTGTGCCCAAACAGGCCGCAGAGGAGTTGGTTCGTGCGTCCTATTTCCACGGAGCCCGCAACCCAGAAGCCGTTGCTTATGATAGATCGCTTGATTTGGATGCGATGCGGAATTCGCGCTGGATTGCCGAACCGTTTCGCTTGTTCGATTGCAGCCGTGAAAATGACGGGGCCGCCGCATTTTTGATGGTGTCGGCAGAACGAGCCCGTGATTTGAACAAGCAGCCTGTCTATTTGCTGGGATGCGCCAATGGCGCGGAAAAGGGTTGGGGGGACTTGCTGGAAAATGACGACGAGCAATTATACCCAACCACGGGATTTCGGCCCATTGCAAGGCGTCTCTATGCCGAAACGGGTTTGTCTCCAGCCGATATTGATGTCGTTCAGCTATATGAAAATTTCAGTGCGCAGGGCGTAGCATCGCTGATTGACCATGGTTTTTGCACCTATGAAAATGTGGCTGAGGTGGTGAAGTTTGAAAATCTAATTGCCCCCACCGGCAAGCTGCCTGTGAATACAGGCGGGGGGAATTTTGCGCAGGGTTTCATTCACGGCATAGGCACAGCTTATGAAGCGGTGAAACAATTGCGGGGTGAATCCGCCAACCCAGTGCCCGATGCTAAGCTGTGCTTGTTGGCCGGTGGGCCAGGCGCGCCGACGGTCAGTTCCGCAATATTTGGGCGGGAGATCCCATAGCAGCCGCGCCAGCGGTCCGAGCCTAGTTGAGTGGGCAACCGATCGTATCGGTTGCCACACGTTCCCTTACGCCAATCAGGAATAAGCGTAGCGATTCCACGAACAATTGTTCGTCGTTAAAGGGGTTATCGGCAATCGCTTTGGCGAGGCTCGGATATTTGCCGTCGTCAACACGCGGCATCGGCGGGATTCCACGTGAACGGGCGGATGCTTCGAACAGGGCCGCGCCATAGGTATATTTTTCGATCGCGTCGATTACCGTCATCTGAATGGGCGTAGGATAGGGTTCTTCGAACGCGGCGCGGTCATAGGCGGCCAAGAGCAAGTGACGCGGGAAGTAACGCAAAATCAAGGGCGCTGCATTGGGATGCTGAAGCAGGGTTTGGCGCGTTGCCACACAGCGTGCGATAATCTCTTCTTCGAACGACCGATCGGTTGCGCTGGCGGCTGGCATTTTGAGCAGCATGATCCGCGCAACTTCTTGTAATAATTCTGATTTATCTTTGAAATGATGATATAGGGACGGAGGCCGCACGCCCAATTTCTTGGCGACCAAGGCGAGGCTGAGTTCCTCCAGTCCATGTTCGTCGATGACTTCCAATGCAGCCTCTGCTGCATTTTTACGAGAAATCAATGGTTTAGATGGTCTTGCCAAAAGTTCGTCCCCTGTTTCAGCCGCTTATGGCAGTAGTAGGCTGTGGGGGCCAGCCTAAAAGGAGTCGGTTTAAGCGGATCAACGCAGGACTAGGCCTCCGTCGACAATCAAAGATTGGCCTGTGATATAGGAGGCTTGGGGCGAAGCAAGGAACAGCGCCGCAGTTGCTACCTCTGCGGGGGTTCCAAAGCGTTTGACCGGTATTGCGCGCAATGTATTGCTGGATTTGCGTTCATCGGTGTGGACATTGGCGGTCATACGAGTTTCGATAAAGCCAGGGGCGACCATGTTGACGCGTATTCCATCGCGTGCCCATTGGTCTGCGATGGCGCGGGTGAAACCCAGCATTCCTGTTTTGCTGGCGGTATAAGCCGGAGCATAGCCAATCGCGATGAACGCAGCGCAAGAGCCAATGTTGACGATGGTGCCGCCGCGTTCCCGAAGTATGGGGTGAAAGCGATAGCATAGTTCGACTGCGGCGTTGAGATTGACGTCAATGACCGTGCGATAATTTTCCAGATCATATTCGTCCGACAGCGATAATCCGGCATTGTTGATCAGAATATCAATTGGGCCGGCCGCGCTGATGAGGGCATCGCGATCAGCGGGTTGGTCAAGCCGTGCGCGCAAATAGGTGAAGCGGGATAGGTCTTCGTCATATTGGCCGATGTCGCTGCGTGTACCGGTAATAAGCACTTCGCCGCCCGCGTCTGCGAAAGCTTGGGCAATGCCAAGTCCGATACCTTGGGTGCCGCCTGTTACCAAGATACGTTTCGATTGAAAATTGAATGACATCATCGGCTCTCTCCCATTTTTCTTAAACCTATTATCATTAGATAAGATCAGATGCAGAGTTTTGGCAAGAGTGAGAGGGATGGCAGATGCAAAAACAATGAGAAGCGCTGATTGTGCGAAGGGAGCGCGGGCGGGTTTTCACGACGTTTCCCCTATGGTGGGGGTGTCCGTTTGGGCTGCTATTGTGACCCGCTGATTTTGTCGGACCGCGTAGGCCGTCATCCGGTGAGTGTGCGGCCGCAGGGGGTGGCGCGTACAGCATGCAGGGGAAGGTCTGGGCGGTCTGCCTGATATATTTTGTTGGGGCGCCGTATGTTTGTTGGCGACGACGGCGTTGCGGCGTTCGGGCCTTGATTCCTTGTGCTACGATTCCGGATTTCGTGGGAGCGGATCCTACAGTGGCGGGCGGCGCTCGCTGACACATTGACGGACGTGCCGATCAGATTTTCGACATGGAATTTGGTTTTTGGCGGTCGAATGATTAATTTAACTGATTGTAAAATAATAAATTATTTTCAAAATTTTGAAAAACCTTATGTTGTTATATTTCTGATTGACTTTAAATCTAATAGCAATAGGTTATCGTGCAAAGGCCCCCAATAATGGCCTGCATGTAGGAGAGGACTCGTCATGGATCGCCGTGCTGCGCTTCGCGCCATTCGTTATACTTGTTTCGTTTCGATTATCGCTGTCGCTGGGGCGGGTGCCCCTGTTCACGCACAGGAATCGTCGGCCGATCCGGTGGCCAATACGTCCAACGAGGGCGAAATTATCGTGACGGCGCGCCGCCGGGATGAGCGTTTGATTGACGCCCCTGTGGCCATTACCGCACTGGGCGCGGCGGCGCTGAACAATTATGCTGTGACCGAATTTACCGACATGGCGTCGCTGGTTCCGACCATGGTGGCTGGTAAGGCTGCATCGGGTTCGTCGGCGAGCATATTTTTGCGCGGTGTCGGCTCGACCGCGTTGAGCGCTGGGTTCGACCAGTCCGTATCCTTTGTTGTTGATGGTATGCCGATGAGCCGTGGGCGCGAAATCAGCATCAGCCAATATGACGTGCAGCGGGTCGAAGTATTGAAGGGGCCGCAGGCGCTGTTCTTTGGCAAAAACGCAACAGCGGGTCTGATAGCTGTTTCCACCAATGGGCCAACCGACACATTTGAGGCTGGTTTTAAAGCAGGCTATGGATTTCGAGCCCAAGAGAAATATGGTGAAGGCTATATTTCCGGTCCTTTAGCGGACAGTGTGCGGGCGCGTTTGGCATTTCGTTTGTCGGACAGCGAAGGGCCGTTTACCAATACGGCTGACGCGACTTATTTGGATCCGAACGGCATGGAGCGGCACCGGAACAGCAAAAAGCGCGGGGGTGGCAGCACCTATAGCGGCCGCGCGACAATCGAATGGGACGCCGCGCCCAATCTGACATTTCAGTTGAAAACAGGTTATACGGATCAGAAAGATGGTGGCCCCACCGATTTGATCGAACGTATATGTGCCAATGGGCGCACCACGCCGTTCACCGCCAATGGTGTGCCGCCTAGCCCGAATGCCGATTGTAAGATTGACGGACGTTCGGACAGTTCATCACTGCCGGTGGAAGTTGCGCAGGCTGATTATCGCTATGCACGGGATGGAAATCTCTATTCGAAGCTGAAATCGGGTTATGCCATTTTGACGGCCACTTTGAACACGGATGTGTTCGATATTACGTCCATCACATCCTATTATCGGTTCAAGCAAACCGACTTGAATAATGTGTCAGGCGAAGCCTATCCGGCCAGCTTCTCTCAATTGGCGGACTATCGTCAGACGGTGGAGGAATTGCGATTCCAGTCCAAATGGGACGGGCCGGTGAATGTGTTGTTTGGGTTGTTTGCGTCCAGCAACAAATTTATTTTTAACACCGATGCCTATATCTTCCCCGTTGCGATAGACCCCGTCAATAAGACCTATACGACGTTTAAACGCGACAATGGTTTTACTGGAAACTCTATGTCGGCCTTTGGTGAAGTGACGGCCAATCTGTCGGATCAGATCGAAGTGGCTGCGGGCGCGCGCTGGAGCCATGAAGCGCGCGATTCTTATCAAATATCCTTGCCGGCCCATTCGCAGTTTGAGCCTGCGTTCCCATGGAATAAGCGTTTGGATGATCGGTATCGGGAAAGTGATTTTTCCCCCCAAGTGACGGTGCGTTACAAGCCATCGCGCGATTTGACATTCTATGGTGCTTATAAAGAAGGTTTTAAATCCGGCGGATTTAATATTTCGCAATCCATGACCCCAGGAGCGAGTGTGCCGGCCGGCCAGTTCGGTGCAGAACGGGCGCGCGGTGGTGAAGCAGGTGCACGTGCTATTTTATTGGGAGGCAGCTTGTCGTTGAACGCGACGGCCTATCTTTACGACTATCTGGATTTGCAGGTGCAGAATTTCGATCCTGTGACCATCGGTCAAGTGGTGGCCAATGCTGGTACGCTGCGGGTGAAGGGCATCGAAGGCGATTTCAACTGGCGCATGGGTGATTTCAACCTGCGCGGTGCGCTTGCCTATAACCATGCCCAATATAAGGATTATATTGGACAATGTTTTGCGGGTCAGACGGTGGCACAAGGCTGTGATTTGCTGCGGCCATCACCAACTGACGCTTATACCAGCCAAAATTATGACGGGCGTACGCCGCCCAAGGCGCCGCGTTGGGCTGGACGCATTGGCGCAGGTTATGAAGTGCCCTTGTCGGCATCGGGTTGGACGTTGGAGCTGAATGGCGACATGAGCTATAGTTCCAAATATAATTTTTCCGACACGCTGCGTCCCGATGCGGTGCAGGGTGCTTATGCCAAATTTGACGCCTCTATGCGCTTGAATGGTCCAGATAAGCGTTGGTCGCTGGCGCTGATTGGGCGCAATTTGGGCAATAAATATGTCGTGACAGGCGGTTCCGATATTCCATTTGCGGGTGGCACGGGTACGGGGACGAACGGAACGGGCGTTTGGGCTGATATGTCGGCATTCGTTGACAATCCACGCGAAGTTTATTTGGAAGCATCGGTGAAATTCTGATGTCGCATATATGGAAAAAGATGAAAGCATCGCTGCATATTGCAGCGATGCTAGTGCTGACCACCGCACCGATCGCGCAAGCTGCGGGTGAGGTTCTGCCTGCGGGTAAAGCACAGTCTGGGAGTGATGTCGGGGACGGCGGATTGTCTGCATTTTATGATTGGCGCGGAGCGTTGCCAAGCGATGCTGGGGTGATCATTGCCGAAGAAAATTTGCCCCCAGAATATTCGGTAACCAGCGCATCAAAGGCCATGCGCATATTATATACGGCGCGCAACGGCATTACCGATCAGGGCGTGGTGGCTGTTTCAGCGGCAGTTTTTGTACCGAAGGGAAATCCCCCAGCAGGCGGCTGGCCCATATTGGCTTGGGCCCATGGCACAACCGGCATTGCTGATATTTGTGCGCCATCGGCGCGGCCCCGTGGTGATCGTGACAGTCAATTTTTGTCGCACTGGTTGGACAATGGCTTCCTTGTGGTGGCCAGTGACTATCAAGGCCTAGGGACGCCTGGCATTCACCCTTATTCCAATTATCGGGCCCATTCTTATAGCCTGTTAGATAGCGCGCGTGCGCTGCTGGGAAAAGCGTCATATCGGGCGGCCAATAAGGTGATTTTGGCAGGGCAATCCCAAGGGGCAGGGGCTGTGGTTGCGGCGGGTGGATATGCGCCCATCTACACACCCGACTTGTCGGTGCGCGCCGTGATTGCGACGGGGGCACCCAATTTATCGCGTGACGCCATTGAGACTGGGCTGGCATCCAGTGCGACGGACGTGATGGTTACGGGTGCTTATACGATGATCGGCTATGAGTTGACCCGTATTCACCCCGATTTGTCTGCGGACCAGATTTTCACCCCGAAAGGCCGCGAATTGGAAGCGCGGGTTAGCGACGCCTGTTTGCCCGAATTAATGTCTGAAGCGGTAGCAAGACAATTGGACCCATCGAAGACGTTTCAGGCGGGCATGTTGAAAAAGCTGTGGGATACCGATGTTGACCTGCGGTCCTTTCCATCCATGACATTGGGTATGCCATTGTTTTTTGGGATTGGGGCGAAAGATACGGCGGCCTTGCCGATGACGACGCTTAGCTTAGTCAATGACCTGTGCGGGTTGGGAAACACCGTGGAAGCCCATATCTATAAAGATAAGGACCATTCTGGGGTCGTGAACGCAGCGGCTCCCGATGCCATCGCTTTTGCCAAGTCCGTGGTGGGCGCGGGACCTATGGCGGCGACTTGTAAGGTGCCATCATGATAAATTATTTCCGGTTGCATGGATCGTTGCTGGCGTTGGCGGCCGGATTGGCTGGAATTTCAACCGTTCTTTCTGCGCAGCCGGTGATTAAGCGTACGATCGATGAATCTGTCGAAGCCCCAGTTGTGCGCCCTGCCGCAAGGCAAGGGTCCCCCAATATTCTGATCTGGATGATCGACGATATGGGGTTTGGACAATTGTCGGCTTATGGTGGGTTGGTGGACACGCCCAATATTGACCGCGTTGCCGCCAAAGGGCTGCGTTATGCCAATTATCACTCGACCCCTATTTGCTCTGCTAGCCGCGCATCTTTGTTGACGGGGCGCAATTCGCATGAAGTGCATATTGGTGGTCATTCCGCCATGGCCATTGGTTTTCCGGGCCAAGACGCGCTGGTGCCGCGCAGTGCAGGGACCATTGCGGAAAATCTGCGGCAGGCAGGCTATCGGACCTATGCGGTCGGAAAATGGGATCATTTACCACCACGTGATGCGTCGGCAGCAGGTCCATTTACCTATTGGCCCAGTGGTCAGGGCTTTGACCGATTTTATGGATTTTTGTCCTATGATGCGGATAATTTCAGTCCCTTGCTGTGGAGTGACCACAGCCCATCGCCCATTCCCGCAGATGATGCGTATCATCTGAGCGGCGACATGGCCGATCAAGCCATTGCGATGATCCGCGCACGATCGGCGGCTGGAACAGAGCGTGCCCCATTTTTCCTGTATTGGGCAACGGGTGCCAGCCATTCCCCGCACCATGCACCCGACGATTGGTTGGAGCGATATCGTGGACGGTTTGACGCCGGATGGGATGTCGCCCGCGCAGAGATTTTGGCGCGCCAAAAGGCAATGGGGCTGATTCCAGCTAGTGCCGAATTGCCGCCGCGTCCCGAAGGGATGAAAGCTTGGGCCGATTTAACCCCAAATGAGCGTAAATTGCATGCACGCGGCATGGAAGCCTTTGCGGCGCAATTGGCCCATGCGGACCATGAATTTGGGCGTATGTTGCAAGCGTTGGAAGAACAGGGCGAATTGGATAACACGATCATTGTCGTGACGTCGGACAATGGTGCCAGCGCGGAAGGCGCGCCGAATGGGACCTATAGCGAACAGTTGATGGCCAATGGGCGCTTTGCGACAGCCGATGAAAATTTGGAACATCTGGCCGAGTGGGGCCGCCGAGGCACCTATCCGCTATATGCGGTTGGTTGGGCAGTGACGGGAAACACCCCGTTTCGCTATTATAAGCAAACATCCTTTGAAGGGGGTATTCGCGTTCCCCTGATCATCACATGGCCCAAGGGAATTGGGGCCCGGGGTGAGGTGCGTCAACAATATGCGCATATTAGCGACGTGATGCCAACATTGCTGGAGGCGGCTGGGGTTACATTGGCCCCTATTGTGAATGGTGTTCGCCAACAGCCGGTTAGCGGTACGTCATTGGCGTACAGCTTTTCCCAAGCCGCAGCGCCGGATGCGAAGAAAGTTCAATATTATGAAATGTACGGCAATCGCTCTATTTGGGCGGATGGTTGGAAAGCTGTCATGCCGCACCGATTGCAAACATGGGATTTTAAGAAGCAATCGCCCTTGACCGAACAGGGATGGCAATTGTTTGATCAGCGGCGCGATTTTAATGAATTGCATGACGTTGCCGCTGAAAATCCGCGTAAACTGGCGGAGCTTCGCAAATTATTTGATCGTGAAGCGCGCAAATATAATGTTTTCCCGTTGACCAATACGGGCGCAGCGCAGCGACTGATGGCCGCAAAGGCTGAGGCCCGATTGACCCAAAGCGGTGGCCTCTATCGCTATCAGGGGCGTGTAGACCGTGTTCCAGAAGCCTTGGCACCGCCCATTCACACCCATAGCTTTGCTATGCGGATGGCGATTGACGCGGGCACGCGCGGCCATGGTAGCTTGATGGCGATGGGTGGAAAATTTGGCGGGCTGGGTCTGTATCTGCGCGATGGCGTTCCCGTCTTGGCTGTGCGGACGATGGACGGAAAGCTGGCGGTGCTGGAAGCGCCGAATATTGTGACCGGAAAGCATGAAATTGGCCTGCGCTTTGACCGTTTGGGGCCGGAACGGGCACGGGCCGTTATTTTGGTGGATGGAAAAGAGGTTGCTGCTTCGGAGTTTAGCGGCGCATTATCTGTCTTTATTTTTTCGGGGAATGAGACATTTGACATTGGTTCAGACCCCGGCACCACCGTGCTGGACGGCGTCGCGATGCCATTTGCATTCAACGGGAGCATCGGTGAGACGGAATTTATGGTGACGTCGCCTGCACGCTGAGGGCGCAATTTTTATCCTTTCCGCTCCATCCCCGTTAAGGTTGCAGCCGTGAGGGGGATGGAGGGTGGTGGTGTCGTACTGGAAAATATCCGTGCGATTGCGGATGCTGGGTCGCGTGAATAACGGTAAGATGCTGATATCTTATCATATTTTATAAATTTAAGACCCTTTTTCTGGAAATGGGATGCTTTGGTCTGTGTCTCGGATAATGCTTGGGATATCGGCACTGCGTCGACGGATGAAGACATGGGCAGAGGTGGATTGATTTTTGGTCGGCTTGGCGTGAGTTTCTTGATGACAGAATCATCGCCCACGTAAGGCGGTGACTATCACATCGGAGAGATGCCCATGGCGAATGACACAAGTGCCGAGCCTATCATTTCCTTGGACCCGAGTTGGCCAAAAATGTCATTGGCCGCCGCGACGGCGGCGCTGACGGTAGCCGGTAGCCAGTTTGAAATGGACCAGATAGCGATAGACGGCATTTCCACGCGTATATGGAAAAATACCCCCCATGATCTGGGCATCTTGCTGGACCTGTCGCGCGCACATGGGGACCGCTTGTTCACCATGTTGGATGATGAGCGCATAAGCTATGAGGCCAATTGGCGGGCCACGGCGGCGTTGGCCCATGCATTGCAGGCCATGGGCGTCGAGAAAGGAGACTGTGTCGCCTTTGCCATGCGGAATTTGCCAGAATGGCCCGTGATATTCATGGCGATCACCAGCATTGGGGGCATCGCGGTGCCGCTGAATGCTTGGTGGACCGGCGGAGAATTGCTTTATGGTATCCAAGATTCTGGGGCCAAAATCATTATCATGGACGCAGAGCGTTATGACCGCATGCAGCCGCATGTCGATGATCTTGGCGGCAGGGCGCAGATTATCATAACCCGTGCGGCGCAATTAGCGCAGGGTGCCATGGCGCTGGAGGATATTATTGGGCCGCCCTCACGCTGGGCTGGGTTGGCGGACAAGCCGCGACCCACTGTTGATTTGGCCAGCGATGATGCGGCGACGATTTTTTATACGAGCGGGACCACGGGGCGGCCAAAAGGAGCGCTGGGGTCGCATCGCAATTTGTTGACCAATATTTTGTCGGGCGGCTTTGCCGCAGCACGTGGGTCGCTGCGTCGCGGGGAAGCGCCGCCAGCGTCCACGCCCAAGACGGTGCTGCTGGTTATTCCGATGTTCCATGTGACCGCCTGTTCCGCGACACTGATGGGCAGTTTGGTAGCGGGGAACAGCATCATTTTTATGCGGAAATGGGAAACTGTGCCCGCGATGGAGATTATCCAGCGCGAAAAGGTGAATGTGACCGGCGGGGTTCCGACCATTGCGTGGCAGTTGATCGAGCATCCGGCGCGCGGCGAATATGATTTATCGTCACTGGAAGCGATTGGATATGGCGGTGCGCCCTCTGCCCCCGAATTGGTGAAGCGCATTTATGAGGAATTTGGCGCGTTGCCCGGGAATGGCTGGGGAATGACGGAGACAATGGCCACGGTGACGTCCCATTCGGCCGAAGATTATTTTAACCGACCGCAAAGCGCGGGCCCAGCGGTTCCGGTGGCGGATATTGAAATTCGTGCCGACGATGGTGTGACCGTCTTGCCAGTCGGAACGGTGGGCGAATTATGGGCGCGCGGACCCATGGTGGTGAAGGGATATTGGAACAAGCCAGAGGCCAGCGCTGAAACATTTGTGAACGGGTGGGTTCGGACGGGTGATTTGGCCAGAATAGATGATGAAGGCTTTGTGTTCATCGTCGACCGCGCGAAGGATATGGTGATCCGCGGCGGGGAGAATATTTATTCGTCGGAGGTGGAGAATATTTTATATGCTCATCCGGCGGTGACAGATTGCGCGGTGATCGGCATTCCCCATCGGACCTTGGGGGAAGAGCCGGCCGCGGTGGTTCATTTGGCCCCCAATATGATAGCCAATGAAGCCGAGTTGCAGGCATGGGTGCGGCAGCATCTGGCGGCGTTTAAGGTGCCCGTGGCGATTAAATTTGTGACCGATACTTTGCCGCGCAACGCCAATGGTAAAATTTTGAAAAAAGAGTTGAGGGCCTTTTTTGCACCGGAGGAGGTGGCTGGTGGTTGAGCGTTGAGGCGGCGATTTGCTTTGGTTCCGTACCCAGCAAGAGGATAGGATAAAGGCACCGCGATGCGCATCGCAAGAAATAGAACTGTTTCCAAGCCTAGGGTGCCGGATTTGAGCGCTATGGGGTGCTGAAAAGTGGATGGGCGGCTGGCGACTTATTTGTGCTGCTTTTCTGTCCATTGTCCGCCATTGGACGCGCTATCTTCCTATGTGAAAGCCTGAAATAGTTAAAAGCAGTAGCGAGGCTTCTGTTGAGCAGCGTTATTTGATTCATGGGCGATATCATCAATATAGATTCTGCACGCGTGAGCCCGTTGCGATATAAGGCGTGGCGCAGCGAGCGGGCGATCTGATCGCTGCGGCAGGGCATGGGAACGGTATAGCAATACAGCCTGCCGATTAATATTTTTTAGATATATCATTGAATTTAAATGAAAAATTTACGAATCGTTCACAGCGGTTTTGAGCGTTTTTTACCTAAGTAATTTCCGGTTGTTGCAGCGGGACAATATTTTTTGTCAGATGAACAGCCTACGAAATTGTGGGACCTATGTTAAATTTCATCGATAGAGCAAATTGCATGCGAGTTTTCTCGTCTATGTAGTGACTACATACGCTTATCGTAAAATATTTTTATAATAAAATTATAGTAAAATTAGGATGGATGCTGATTTTTAATAAGGGGTAATTATCATGAACAATAGGGAGATCGCTGCTTTACGCGGCACGAGCTTTTTGACGGTTGCCGCGCTTTTTATCGGCGCGCCGGCGATGGCGCAAAGCGGAGATGCGGCGACCGAGGCCAATGCTGAAATTGTCGTCACGGGTTCGCTGTTGCGCTATAGTAATAAAGAAACCGCCCTTCCGATCACCGTCATTTCCACGGATAGCTTGGACCGCGCGGGTGTAACCAATATTGCGGATGCCATCCGCCAAGCATCCGCAGATGGTGCGGGCTCCATTGGTATTGGCTTTACCAGCGGCTTTTCGGCTGGTGGGGCCGCCGTTTCGCTGCGTAACCTTGGGGTGTCATCAACGCTAGTGCTTGTGGATGGATTGCGCTCGGCAAATTATCCTTTGAGCGACGATGGTCACAACGCCTATGTTGATCTGAACAGTATTCCGCAAGTGAATCTGGAACGTGTTGAAGTGTTGAAGGACGGTGCTTCCTCTTTATATGGCGCAGATGCCATTGGCGGCGTGGTGAATATCATCACACGCAAGCAATTTTCAGGAATAGAAGGCGGCGCGGAAGCCGGTGTGACCGAAAAAGGTGATGGGCATAAATATCGCCTTCGTATGATGGCGGGCTATGGTGATTATGATAGCCAAGGATTTAATATTTACGTCGGCGGCGAATATGAGAAAAATGGTAAGATTACCGCTGACTCCCGCGGCTTTCCGTTTAACACACTGGATTTACGCGCTATTGGTGGGAAAGATAGTAACCGTGCGGACGACTCTCTGACCACGGCGACGCCAAATGCTGTGGTAACCCGTGTCGTGCAGACAGATTTGAACAATCCGCTGGCCGGCAGCGTTACAAATGCTACGACGCCAGCGATCTTTAACTCGTTGACTCCATTGGCCGACTGTCCATTTGGAACCTACACGCAAAATACAGCCCAATTGAGCGGTACGGCCTGTGCGCATGACTTAACGCGAGAATATATCCAAATTCTGCCCAAGCAGGAACGCTATGCGGGTGTCGCGCGGCTGAGTATTCGTTTGGGCGAGAATATCGAAGGCTATGTTGCGGGCAGCTATTCGCACAACAAGGTTGATATTACCCTGATTCCCCGCGCGATCCGCCAGAATCAGGCCTTTGGCGGTTCACCCGCCACGTCGACGCTGAATCCCGGTATCGTTCTGCCTGTCTGGATTTGCCCATCGGGTGTGGACTGTGCGAACCCTGCAACGCCTGGTCGCACACTGAACCCCAATAATCCCTATGCGGCAGCCTATGCCAATGATCCGGCCAATGGTGCGGCGCGGCTTTATTATCTGTTCGGCGACGTCAAGGCCGGTTCCGAGCGCACCAATGAATTATATCGTATTACGGCGGGATTGCATGGGACGATTGCCGATGTTTGGAATTGGAAGGCCGATGTTGGATATTCGCGTGATGAGCTGAGTTTGACGCAGACGGGCTTCGCCAATCTCAATGGGTTGGTGAAGGCGATCAACACGGGTTCCTATAATTTTGTAAACCCATCTTTGAATTCGCAGGCCGTTCGGGATTCGGTGCTGCCGCCAATTACGTCGCTTTCCAACTCCAGCGCTTTTACCGTCGATGCTTCGGTTAATCGCAGTCTGTTCACCCTGCCGGGTGGTGACGTTCAAATTGCGGTGGGCGGTCAATTTCGAAAAGAAAAATTGGCCAATCGCAGTGCGAATCCGAACCGCGATGTGCCGGGCCTGTCGACGGCTCAGGCATTTGGTGAGCGCGACGTATGGGCCGCTTATTTTGAAGTGAATGCGCCAATTCTTGATAGTTTGGAGGTCAACGCATCGGGGCGCTATGACCATTATTCCGAAGGGTTTAGTGCTTTTTCTCCCAAATTTGGGATCAAATTTTCGCCCATTAAACAGCTGGCGTTACGCGGCACATATTCAAAAGGTTTTCGTGCCCCGACCTTTGCTGAAATTGATCCCCGCAGCTCCTTTTCTGGTTTCGTCGGCTTTGATCCAGTGACAAAGGCGCCTGATTTTGCGGCGGCACATGCTGCCAATCCCAGCTATTTCGCAAATTATAACGTCGGACGCGGTTTCGTAGGGAACCCAGATATTCAACCCGAAAAGTCGCGCAGCTTCACGCTGGGCGCGGTGTTCCAGCCGACGAATTGGGCGACGTTCACCGTCGATTATTTTAACGTCAAAAAGTCTGGGCTGATCACCGCTGGGCCCTTAGCGGGTGAGGCGATTAATGCTTATTATTCCGTGGCTGGTCAGAGCTTTGCATCTGCCGCCGATGCCGCCGCGGCTGGTTGCGCGCGGGTTGCGGCGATTGGTGCGGGTTATTCGTGCGACGTTATTGATGGTGCAGATCCATTTGCCTTAAACGCCTTGCCGCGTTTGCTGGTGGTTAATGCACCTTATGTGAACTCGGACTATGACCTGACGACGGGATTGCAGTTCACCGCCAATGCTCAGGTTCCGATCAATGATAATATCCGATTTGAAACGCGACTGGATTTGCAGGCTACGCTGAAATTTAATCGCCACCTTGATAATGGGGATATTCAGCGATTTGCGGGCACCGTTGGTCCAGCGGATTTGTCATCGGGTGGTGGTACGCCCAAATGGCGCGGAAATTGGCAAAATACCATCAGCATTGGGCGATTCTCGCTGACAGCGACAACCTATTATGTCGGCCGAATCAAATCGGTCGCGACCGATCAGGGCAGTTTGGGAACATCCTGTGCCGATGCGATCTATGATCCGAAATTCTGCTATATTCGGCGGTTTATATATGCGGATTTGAACGCCACCGTGCAATTGAACGATGATTTTAGTTTCTATGCGATTGTCGGCAATTTCACCAATGCCAAGGCACCAATTCACCCGAATACTTTCTATACCACCCAGCCTAATTATCTGGCGTCTTGGCATATCCCGGGCTTGGTTGGCCGGACCTTCCGCGCAGGCGCCAATTTCAAATTCTAAAGGCGCTGGCGTCTATCAATCAGAAGGGACGGCCTATTTTAGGCCGTCCTTTTTTATGCGGAGAGGGGTTGGCCGGTGTCGGAAACTTTTGATGGGGTGCAGCCTGCGTTGATGTCCGCAAAGAAAAGCACAAAGCGCGACATGGTTTAGCCGGCCATTGGGGCACTGTTTTACAGCATATATGTGATTTTCTTGGTCCCGATGGACTATGATGGTGCGGTCAAGAAGACTCGAACTTCCACGGCCTTTCGGCCACAACGACCTCAACGTTGCGCGTCTACCAATTCCGCCATGACCGCACATCATGTAGGGCCGAGAGCTTGTCTCGACGCTGGGTAGGTGCGGGCGATTAGCAAAGGGTTATCGCTTAGGCAAGCAGGCAAATGGACTTTGGAACCGATTTTTCAAGAAATATTCGAGACCTAGGAATGTAGCGCGCGGCGATTGGGTCGGTGTGGGAGCCGTCTGGGCATCCGGTCGAGTATCCGGTGGATGGGTCATCCAAGCTTTTCGCCGCGCGGCAGATGGGCTGTGGCCAAAATGCTACGTCATCAAGTGGACATAAAAGAGTCTCTGATTTGTCATCATAGCTGCGTCAGACCGTCATCGAATCCCCTTAGGGCGCAGATGACCGGGGGCAGGGTGCGTTTTGTTCTCCGGCAGTTCATCACGCCCTTGGCGGCAAGGGACACGGAGATTCTATGTCAGCTTTTGCACGCATTCGTTTGGTCATGCTTACAGGCGTGGCCGGTTCTATTCTGGCCGCTTGCGGGGCCGATAATGTGGCATCGCCTGGGGAAGGCGTGATCATTTTGCCGACCCCCACGCCAACGCCGACCCCGACGCCCACACCAACGCCAACCCCGGGCGCGGTGACGCCCGCCGCCAATTGCCCGTCGCTGGTTGGGGCGACGCTGACCGATCGCGGTTTGATCGAGGATAAGGCCAAGGATCGCGCATGGCGCGTTTGCCAATTGCCCGCTCGCTTTACGCAGGACACGGTGCTGACCGATGTGGCGGGTGTGGTCTATGCCATCAATGGCCGCGTGGACGTGGGCAGTGATTTGGGCGCGACACCGACGAGTGGTGAAAATGGCGTGACGCTGACCATTCAGCCGGGTGTGCTGCTATATGGTGAAACGGGGCCGTCATGGTTGGCAGTGAATCGTGGCAATAAGATTAACGCCGTTGGCACGGCGAGCCGCCCGATTGTGTTTACGGGCCGCGCCAATTTGGAAGGCACAGCCACCGACAGCGATTCGCAAATGTGGGGCGGTGTGGTGTTGCTGGGCCGTGCGCCCATCACCGATTGCCAAAACCCCAATGCTGAGGCGGGCACCGCCGCTTGTTCGCGTGATACCGAAGGCGCCAGCGGCGCTTTATATGGCGGCGCCACACCCGCTGATAACAGCGGCGCCATGGCTTATGTGCAGATCCGCTATTCGGGTTATACTTTGTCGGCGGACAAGGAATTGCAGGGCCTGACCCCGTCGGGCGTCGGCAGCGGAACGCGCATGGACCATATTCAGGTTCACAATAGCTCGGACGATGGCATCGAAATATTTGGTGGCCGCGTGAATATGAAGCATCTGGTGCTGACCGGAAACGACGATGATACGTTGGATACCGACGTTGGGTATAAGGGCAATATTCAGTTCGTGATCGCTGCCCAGCGGTTCAATGGCACGTCGGGCGATTCGATGATGGAAATTGATTCGGATGGCAATGAAGACGCCATGCCGCGTCAGAATGTGAAAATTGCCAACTTCACCTTCATTCAGCGCAACAATGCGGCGGGCAATGGCGCGGCCATTCGTATTCGCGGCGGCGCGGATTACAGCTTTGCCAATGGTGTGATTGTATCGCCTGGCATCAATTGCCTGCGTATCGACAGCACGACCACCACGCGCCCAGCCAATCCGGCGCTGGATGAAGCCGGTCCGCCGGTATTCCATTCGGTGGCCATGCAATGCGGCGGTGATGTGTTCCGCAACAGCACGGGCAACACCAGCGCCGAAATTCGCTCGATCTTTGAAGCGGGCACGAACAATATTTCGACGCTGGTGCCGACGCTGACAAACTTGTTCGTCAATGGGGCAACGGAAACGGGCCGCCCAGCCTTTGACCTGACGCCATGGGGCAGCTTCTTTACGGTCACCAATTATATTGGCGCGGTGAAGGATGCCAATGACACTTGGTATGCCGGTTGGGCCTGTAACAGCCAGACCGCCAGCTTTGGCAGCACCAGCGGCGCTTGCACCGACATTCCGGTTTAATTGCAGCGATAATGACGGGACGAAGCGCGTGGCAGCTGGGCACAATCCAGCGCCGTGCTTCGTCCCCACTTTCATGAAATCAGGGATAAAGATATGAACACGCGCCCGCTTTTCGCTTCCTTGTTGCTGATGTCGTCGGCGCTGGTAGCACCTGCGACACTGGCAGCAGAAAATCTGACATCGTCCGATGCGCGGTCCGCCGATAGCGGCGCTGACACCGCTGCTGGTGCCAACGAGCAGCCGAGCAATGAGCAGGGGAGCGATGAGCAAGGGGTTGATGTGTCCATTCCGGGTGGACGCAACGCGGATATTGTGGTGACGGGCCGCTTTACCCCCAATGTTGTGCGCACAACGCCAGAAGTGGTGTCCTTGCTGTCATCGGCGGATATTGCGCGGGCGGGGGACGGGGATATTTCCGGCAGCTTGCAGCGCGTAACCGGATTGTCCGTTGTCGGCGGCGGTTATGTTTATGTGCGCGGTTTGGGCGATCGTTATTCGCTGGCGCTGCTGAACGGGTCGCCCTTGCCCAGCCCCGAGCCGTTGAAGCGCGTTGTGCCGCTGGATATATTCCCGACCAACGTCATTGACAGCACGATGGTTCAGAAAAGCTATTCGGCCAACTTCCCCGGCGAATTTGGCGGCGGGGTGATCAATCTGACCACCAAATCCACGCCCAAGGAAAGCTTTTTGACGATCAGCGGTGGGCTGGGTTGGGACACAGAAACCACCAATGAATTGGGCTATACCTATTATGGTAGTAGCACCGACTGGACGGGGTTTGATGATGGCGAACGCAAAATCCCGCGCTTATTTGGTGATGCGCTGAACAGCGGGCATCCGGTGATTGAAGGGGCCAATTTTAGCCGCGCTGACATTCAGGCGATGCTGATGGGCTTGTCGAACACGCCGACGACTTTGTTGCAAAAGAATAATCATATTCCCGTGAATTGGTCGGCTTCGCTGACGGGTGGGACCAATATTGATCTGGCCGATGGTCAGTTGGGCATTATTGCCACCGCTGGCATCAGCAACAAATGGCGTACGCGCGACAGCTTGCAGCAAACATCGCTGAACGCGGATTTGTCGGGTGATCCGCAGACCAGCTATCAACGCGTGACCACGGACAATCGCATTGTCGTCAATGGCCTGTTGGGATTTGGGCTGGAATTGGGCGAGCATAAGGTGCGGTGGACGAACTTGTTCATTCGCGACACGTTGAAGCAAGGCAAATTGGCGCTGGGCACCGACCGCAACCAAAGCGACCGCGACATTATGAAGCAGGATACCGCTTGGTATGCCCGCCAATTGTTCAACAGCCAGATTGCCAGCGAATTTCAATTTGACCGGTTGAAGCTGGACCTGCGCGGCGGATATGCGAAGTCGCAGCGGGATGCGCCCTATGAGCGCGGGTTTACCTATGTTCGCACTAATTTGCCGACCGATGTGGACCCAATGGGCGAAAAGTTCGTCAATGATTTGGGCGGCAATCGCGGCGACGCAACGCTGGCCTTTTCGGAATTGGACGAGACATTATGGTCGGGCGGTGTGGACCTGAGCTATGAAGTGTTGCCGCGAGTAACCGCTACTGTGGGTTATGCGTTTAGCGACACCAAACGTTATAGCGAGCGCCGATCCTTCATTTACCGCGCCAATGATTTGCCGCGTGCGGTGCAGCAATTGCGCCCCGATTATTTGTTATCGGACGCCAGCATTCAGGCCTATAATATCACCATATTGGAAACATCGGCGCAGGAAGGTACGGCGGCCTTTGACGCGGCGCTGCGCACCCATGCGGCTTATGGTCAGGTGCAGGCTGAATTGACGGCCGGTGTGAATTTGAACGCTGGTGTGCGATATGAAACGGCGAAACAGCGTGTTGCGGCGGTGGACTTGTTCAACAGCGGCGGCGATTTGGCCTTGGGGACCAGCCTTGATAAAAGTTACTGGTTGCCCGCCATTACGGTGACGTGGGAAGTCGCGCCGGATATGCAAATTCGCGCCAACGGGTCGAAGACCATTGCCCGCCCGCAATTTCGCGAATTGGTGCAGCAAGTCTATCAAGACCCTGAATCCAACCGGCTGTATCGCGGTAACGCGTCCTTGGTGGACAGCCAATTGTGGAATGCGGAACTGCGCTATGAATATTATTTTGCGCGCGAACAACGCTTTACCATCGCCGGATTTTTCAAGTCGATTGATAATCCCATCGAGGCCTATACCAGCGTTGCCGATAGTTCCGTCAACACCAGCTTTGCCAATGCGCCCAAGGCCAAATTATTTGGTGTAGAGGCCGAGGTGCAGAAATATTTTGATCTGGAAGGGAGCAGCCGCCGCGTGGTGGTGGTGGGCAATTATACCTTTAGCCAGTCGAAAATTTCGGTTCGGGATGGTGATGTGTCGATGGTCGGCGGCCAAGAAGTGGCAGCCAGCGACTTGTTCACCGACGGCGTGCCGTTGACGGGCCAGTCGGACCATTTGGTGAATGTGCAATTGGGCCTAGAGGATAAGGACCGCTTGTCACAGCAGACATTGTTGCTGACCTATAGCAGCCCGCGCGTGACCAGCCGTGGTCCATCGGGTCAGCCGGACCTGCGCGAAAAGCCCGGATTGCAATTGGATTTCGTGGCGCGTCAGGGATTTGATGTCGGTGGCCGCGAGGTGGAGTTGAAATTTGAAGCCCGCAATTTGACGGGCCGCGATTATCAAGAGGTGCAGGAAAGCGGGAATAATCGCATTTATTTCAACCGCTATAAATTGGGCCGGACATTCTCTTTGAGTGCGTCGTTAAAGTTCTGATCGCTCCGGTTTCAATGGCTTGTTCGGGTGTGGAGACTCGATTGGGTGTCAAAAAACTGTAACCTTCGCGTCAATTGATTGTCATGGAAGGCGCGTAAGCGATTCGGTGCGTCAGTTGCGCGGGGGTTTCAAGTTTATGCGATGGTCGTGGTCAGGGTTAGCAGGGCGTTTGCCTGTCATATTGCGTGGGAAGCGCGGGCGGGGGATGTCGGCTGATATTGGGACAGGTCGCCCCCGCCTCGCCGCGCTGTGGCCGCATATGCTGGTGGCGCTGTTGGCAGCGGCGGTGATTGTGCAGGCGGTGCGCTTGCTATGGGCGCTGGTGGTGCCGCTTAGCCCGTTGGGCGCGTGGCAACCCAAGGGCGCAGATATTTTGCCCTTTTCGCAGCGCGCCAGCTTGTTTTCGGCCTTTGACCCCTTTTTTCGCAGCGTCAATAATGGCCCCGTGGCCGCCAATGTGACGTCGATGGCGCTGGTGCTGCATGGGATTAGTATGAACGAAGCCACGGGCGGTGGTTCGGCCATCATTTCCGGCGAAGATGGCGTGCAAAATAGCTTTGCTGTCGGCGATGAGGTGGCGGCAGGCACAATATTGGCGGCAGTGGCCTTTGACCATGTGGTGTTGGAACGCGGCGGTGTGCGCGAAAGCCTGTTTTTGGACCAAGGCGGGGATGAGGCGGCAGTGCAGCAAGCGGTGACAGGCCAGCCTGCCACCGGCCAGCCAGCCGTAGGGCAAGTTCCCGCCGCGCCAGTAGCCGAGCCTGCATTGGGTGCGGGCGGAGCCGGTGCGGCGTTGACGGCGGAGGCGTTGAAGCAAGGCGTGCGCTTTTCCCCCCGCGCCGAAGGCGGCAAAGTGACAGGGGTTCATGTCGCCGCGGGCGGTGATGGCGCGGTGATGCAGGCCTCTGGCCTGCGCGCCGGGGATGTTATTCGCAGCGTCAATGGCCGTGCTATTTCAGGGGCCGGTGATGTGGCGGCCTTGTCGTCTATGCTGCGCGCAGGGGCGCGTATTTCGTTGGAAGTCGAACGCGGTGCTAGCCTCATTCCCATTGCCATTTTGATCGCAAAGTCATGAAGAATATGCGTTTACCAAAAACATTATTATTGGCGGCGGCCTTGGTCGCGGCGGTGCCGGTTCAGGCGCAATATGTGCTGAATGTGCGCGATGCCGATGTGCGCGCCTTCATTCAGGATGCGGCGCGAGTGACAGGGCGCACCTTTGTGATTGATGGCCGTGTGAATGGCAAAGTGTCGGTGGTGACGGACCGGCCCCTGTCTCGCAGCGAATATTTTGAAATTTTCCTGTCGACCCTGCGCGCCAATGGATTGGTGGCGGTGCCGGGGCAAGGCGGTAGTTATCGTATTCAGCCGTTGGACGGGGCGGCCGCCCAGCCCAGCCGCATTGGCAGTGCGCGGGCTGCGCAAAATCAATTTGTGACGGAAATCATCCGGCTGAGGCATATTGAGGCGGCATCGGCGGTGGAAACCTTGCGCCCATTGGTGAGCGCGCAAGGGTCGTTGACCGCCAATCGCAATGCCAACAGCTTGGTAATTGCCGATTTTGCTGACAATATTCGCCGCATAAGGGCCTTGGCATCCAGCATCGACCGCGACACATCGACCAGCCAGATCGTGTCCTTGACCAATGCTGGTGCCCGCGAAGTGGCGGCGGCGTTGCAGGCCTTGGTGCCTGCAGCGTCCGAAGGTGCATCGGCAGGTGTGGCGATTGTACCTGTCGACAGCAGCAACAGTGTGGCGCTGCGCGGCGATCAGGCGCTGGTGGCGCGCTTTGTGCAAATGGCCAAGGATTTGGATGGGCGGGCCGCCGCCGGAACCGAATTGCGGGTTTATTGGCTGAGCCATGCCAATGCCGAAACCTTGTTGCCGACACTGCAAAGCCTATTGGGGCAAAGCAGCAGTAGCGCGTCCGCGCCATCAGGGGCCAGCGGCGATAGCAGCGCGGGGGTAAAGCCCGCAGCAGCGCCGGTGATGGCGGCCAGCACGGGGGCATCAGGCGGCGGCATTGCGGCGCGGGGACCTGCGATTGTGACCCGCTATGAAGGGGCCAATGCGATTATTGTGGCGGCCAACCCCGATGTGCAGCGCATGTTGGGCGAATTGATCCGCCAATTGGATGCGCGGCGCGAACAAGTGTTGGTGGAAGCCATTGTGGTGGAAATTGGCGATGATGCCGCCAAGCGTTTGGGCGCGCAATTTGTGCTGGGGGGCAAGAATATTCCCTTTGTCGCGACCAATTATAGCAATGCGCAGCCCAATATCTTTACGCTGGCGGGGGCTTATGCCGCCGATAAATTGGGCCGCCAAGAAACCACCACGGTCAATGGACAAACGGTGGTGACGCAAAATTCGTCCAGCTTTGGCAGCGGGCTGCAAGAGGCGGCGGCTTCGTCGATTATGAGCGCCACGGGCGGCTTTGCGGGTTTTGCGGGCGATATTGGCAAGAACACCATATTTGGCGCGATTATCAATGCCGTGCAGTCGGATACGACCAGCAATTTATTGGCCACGCCGCATATTGTGACCTTGGACAATCAACAGGCCAAATTCTTGGTCGGTCAAGAAGTGCCGATCACCACCGGAGAGGCGCTGAGCGGCAATTTCGACAATGCATTTCGCACCGTGCAGCGCGAGGAAGTGGGCATTAAGCTGGAAGTCACGCCGCAGGTGAATGCGGCGGGCGAGGTGAAATTATATCTGCGCCAAGAAGTGTCCAGCGTCGCAGGGCCGGTGAACAGCCGCAGCAGCGATTTGATTTTGAACAAGCGCAGCTTTGAAACGACGCTGACCGTCGATGATGGTGAGATTTTTGCCATTGGCGGTTTGTTGAATGATGATGAACGCCGCACGATTGAGCGGATACCCTTGCTGAGCGATATTCCGTTGGTCGGCGAATTGTTCAAATCGCGCAGCCGCAGCCGCGCCAAGACCAATTTGATGGTGTTCATCCGCCCGACGATTTTGCGCAATCGCGCGGATAATGCGGCGCTGACGGCGCGGCGCTATGGCTATATTCGCGATTTCCAGCGCGAGCGTAACCCCGACAGCGAACCCGCCATTGATGCCTTGGTGCGCGATTATTTGGGGGCGACCCCGCCAGTGATGAGCGCGGCGGGGCAAAGCGATGTGATTGCTGACCCTGCGCAAAACATACTGCGCCGTGTGGATGGGGTGATTGTGCCGGTCGATGTTCCGTCGTCGGTTGATGCGGATGGGCGGCCATGAGCATGAAGGCGGAGGCAGCGGGCGGCGACATTGCTGGGCCGCACGATGAAGCGGTTGGTGAAACGCCCATTACCGTGGGCACGTCGCCGGTCGACATACCTTATGCCTTTGCGCGCCAATATGGGGTGGTGATTGCGCCCGATGCGGCGGGGGGGTGGCTGACGAGCTTTCGCGAAAATGCCGATCCAGCGGCGTTAATTGAGGTGAAGCGGCACCTAAGCCAGCCTTTGCGCGTCGATATGCTGAGCAGCGAGGATTTTGATCGGTTGTTGTCGCGCCATTATGCGGTGGATGCGTCCAGCGCCATGGCGGGGTCGGTGGCTGGGTCGATGACGGGCGGCGAGCTGGATTTAATTGCTGGCGGCGTGCCGAGCGCCGAAGATTTGTTGGACAGCGCCGATGACGCGCCCGCCATTCGCCTGATTAACGCGATTATCGCGGAGGCGGTGCGGCAGGGCGTCAGCGATATTCATATTGAACCTTATGAAAGCGGGCTGGTGGTGCGGATGCGCGCGGATGGCGTATTGCGCGAACATTTGCGGATGCCCGCCCATGTGGCCCCTGTGGTGGTCAGCCGGATTAAGGTGATGGCGCGGCTGGATATTGCCGAGCGGCGGGTGCCGCAGGATGGACGCATTTCCTTGACGCTGGCCGGAAAAGCGGTGGATGTGCGTGTGTCGACGCTGCCCAGCCGTGCGGGCGAGCGGGTGGTGATGCGCATTTTGGACAAAGACACCGCTGGCATTGATTTTGATATTTTGGGCCTGAGCGGCGAAGCCGACCGTATTTTGCGCGAAGCCTTGACGGAACCCAATGGGATTATTTTGGTCACGGGGCCGACAGGCAGCGGCAAGACGACTACGCTATATGCAGCCCTGCGCCAGCTGAATGATGGCGAGCGCAATATTTTGACCGTCGAAGATCCGGTGGAATATGCCGTGGATGGCATTGGTCAGACCCAAGTGAACGCCAAGGTTGGCTTGGATTTCGCCGCCGGATTGCGGGCCATTTTGCGCCAAGACCCCGATGTCGTGATGGTCGGCGAAATTCGCGACCGCGAAACGGCGGATATTGCGGTGCAAGCGTCGCTGACGGGGCATTTGGTGCTGAGCACCGTGCATACCAATGATGCGGTGGGGGCGATTACCCGCCTGAAGGATTTAAAGGTCGAGCCATTTTTGCTGGCGTCCACGCTGCGCGCCGTGCTGGCCCAGCGGTTGGTGCGCCGTTTGTGCGACCAGTGCCGCGAACCGGTGCAGGCCGATAATGGCGTGGCGGCAGTGTTGGGGCTGGATATTGGCACCATCATTTGGCGGGCCAAGGGATGCCGCGCTTGTGGCCAGACCGGATATAAGGGCCGCATTGGCGTGTATGAAGCGATTAAGGTCGATGAGACGGTGCGCCGCTATATTTATGCGGGCGGCGACGAAGCGATGATATCGCGCCATGTCTTTTTGAAAGCGCCAACGCTGGCGTCCTCGGCGCGGCAGATGGTGACCAAGGGGCTGACCACGCCCGAAGAAGCCATTCGCATTGCGCGGCGCGAGATGGATTTGGACTGATGGCACAATATCGCTATCTGGCGGTGGATGAGGCGGGCCAAGAGCGCGGCGGGCAATTGCAGGCCGCCAGCGAAGAGGCAGCGCGCCGGCAATTGCTGGACCGACGATATCATATTGTTGAATTGGAAGCGGCGCGGACCAGCGGCGGGGCTGGCAATGGGTTGTCCGCCGAGCGCCGGATATCGGACGCGGATAATCCGTCGCTGCTGGGCGGATTATCTGCCCTATGGGCGCAGCAGCGCAGCAAGCTGAACAACAAAGAATTGGCGCTGTTTACACGGCAATTGGCCACATTGGCCGAGGTTGCGCCCTTGGAAGAGGCGCTGCGCACGCTGACCCGCCAAAGCGAGGGGGCGCGGGTTCGCGCCGTGATCGAAGATGTGCATCAAGGCTTGTTGGAAGGGCGGCGCTTGGCCGATGCGATGGGCCGTCAACGCGCCAGCTTCCCGCCCTTATTTCGGGCCATGGTGGCGGCGGGGGAAAGCACGGGCAGTTTGACCAGCATTTTGGCGCGCTTGGCGGATTTGCAGGAACGCCAAGCCGAGGTGCGGGGGAAATTGCTGGCGGCGCTGGCCTATCCCATTGTCCTGACGGTGGTGGCGATGGGCGTGGTGGCGGCGTTGATGATTTTTGTGGTGCCCCGCGTGGTGGAGCAATTTTCCGATGTTGGCCAACAATTGCCGTGGTTGACCCGCGCTGTCATGACATTGTCGGCCTTTGCCGCCAGTTGGTGGTGGCTGATTTTGCTGCTGCTGATGGCGGGGGGCGCGAGTTTTGCGGCAGCGATGAAGCAGCCGGAATTTAAATATCGGGTCGATGCGGGCTTGCTGCGGCTGCCGTTGCTGGGGCGCTTGTTGCGCGATTTGCATGCGGCGCGTTTTGCCCGCACGTTGGCGACCATGGTGTCCAGCCGCTTGCCATTGGTAGAGGGGCTGCGCTTGACGGTGCCGACCATCAGCAATGCCGCCTTGGCCAGCGCCACCAATGGCTTGGTGGATCAGGTGCGCGCGGGCGGCAGCTTGTCGAGCGCGATGCGCGATGCCGATATATTTCCGCCCTTGCTGGTCTATATGGCGGCCAGCGGGGAAAGCGCGGGGCGGTTGGAAACCATGTTGGAACGCGCCGCCGATTATATGGAACGCGAATTTGACCGGTTTACGGCGGCCAGCATGGCCTTGCTGGAACCGGTGATTATCGTGTTGATGGGGTCCTGTGTGGCCCTGATTATTTTGGCGATTTTGCTGCCAATCCTTCAGTTGCAGACTTTAGCAGGACTATGAACATGTCGTTGATGCAGCTTTTCATGCGTTTGATGTTGGACATGGAGCGGCCCATTCCCAGCCGCGCAAAATCGCGGCGCAAGGGGGAGGATGGTTTTACCCTGACGGAATTGATGGTGGTGATTTTCATCATCGGTTTGCTGGCGACGGTGGTGATGATCAATGTGCTGCCCAGCCAAGACCGCGCGATGGTGACCAAGGCCAAGGCGGATATTGCGACCTTGGAAACGGCGTTGGAGCAATATCGTTTGGATAATCTGACCTATCCTAGCAGCAGCGATGGGTTGCAAGCGTTGGTGACAGCGCCGCCGTCGCTGATGCAGGCGGAACGTTATCGGCGCGGCGGTTATGTCAAAAGCCTGCCGCAAGACCCATGGGGGCGCCCCTATCAATATCAGTCGCCAGGGATGAATGGACAGCCTTTTGATATTTTGTCCCTGGGCGCGGATGGTGCGCCTGGGGGCAGCGAAGACAATGCCGACATAAGGTCCGAGGGTTAAGCCTTGGCCCCTGATGCGCGCCCTGCGCCCGCCGCGTCCCCCTATGTAGGGAGCGGAGCGCGGAGTGACTGGCCCGTTTCGGCGGGGCAGGCGGGTTTTACCTTGGTGGAATTGATGGTGGTGCTGGCGATTATGGGATTGGCGGCGGCAGCGGTCGTGCTGACCATGCCCAGCCAAGACCAAAATATGCGGCAGGAAGCCGATCGTTTGGCGGTCCGCTTGGCCGCTGTGCGGGATTTGGCGGTGGTGGAAGGGCGCGGCACGGCGGCGGTAATTAGCCCGTCGGGATATTGGTTTGAGCAGCGGACGCGGGGCGAATGGCAAATGCTGCACGGGCGGGCCTTTGCCCAGCATGATTGGCCGCAGGATATTCGGATTGTGGTGGATGGGGCGCGTTCGGACGGCAGCGTTTCGGGCGTTTCGGAAGGAGGGCAGACGCGCATCTTGTTCAGCCGCTTGGGCACCACCCCGACGCCGCAAAGCCTGACGATGCTGACGGCGTCCGCCGATGCTGAGGGCGCGCGGGAGAATATTCATATTGGCGCGAGCGGGGAAATTAGCCGTGCGCGGTGAAGCGCAAGCGGCGCCGCGCGCATCCGGCAAGGCGGTGCGCCCGCCTGAACAGGGGTTTACCCTGTTGGAAATGCTGGTGGCTTTGTCGATTTTGGCGGTGGCGGCGTTGACCTTGGTGCGGCTGGATGCCTTTTCCTTGCGGACAGCGGGGGATTTGGATGACAAAAGTTTGGCCGCCATGGTGGCGCAAAATCGCGCCGTGGAATTGGCGAGCGATGCTGCTGCGCCGACCATTGGGGTGTCCGCGATGGTGGTGGAAAATGGCGGGCGGCAATATCGGGTGCAGCAGCAGGTGGCCCGAACGGCGGATGCCCATTTGCTGCGGATTGATTTGCGGGTCGAGTCGGTGGCGGGCCGTGGGCAGGCGGTGTTGACGATGGTGAGGCCCGCAGGATGACGGCGCGCGGCAATGACCAAGGTTTTACGCTGGTGGAGATGCTGGTGGCGTTGGCGCTGTTTGCGGCGATTGCGGCCATGGGCGTGACCTTGCTGCGCAGCAGTGTGAACAGCCAAGAAAGCGTGCAAAAGCGCCTGTCGTCGATGGGCGGCGTCAATCGATTGCGGGCCATTTTGGCCGAGGATTTGGCGCAGGCTCTGTCGCGCCGCACGCGGGATGTCGCGGGGGCGGAGGTGCCAGCTTTTGTGGGCACCGCGGAGGATATGGCCTTTGTGCATGGCGGGGCTGGCGGCTGGGAAGGCCGAAGCGCGCCGGATGTGCAGCGCGTGCGCTATGCGTTGGAAAATGGCACATGGACCCGCGCCGTTCAGCCGATGCTGGATGGCACAGTGATGGGCAAGGGCGATGTTTTTGCCCGCGATATCGCCCAAGCGACACTGCGATACCGCGATGGGCGGGGCGGGTGGCATGATATGTGGCCGATTGCGGATGGCACGGAATTGCCGCGCGCGGTGGAATTGACCTTGGTGAAAAATAATACGCCCCCGCTGCGGATGTTATTTGCGCTGGGGCCGGTGCCGATTGTCGTGCCGCCGACCGGAATAGCGGGGGATAGGCCATGACCCCCCAGCAGCCAGAAGTGGAACAGGGCGAACGCGGCGCGGCTTTGTTATCGGTGCTGTTGTTGGTGGCCGTAATGGCGGTGATTGCGGCGGCGGCGCTGGACCGATTGACGCTGGCGACGCGCATATCGGGCAGCGCGGCGATGGTGGACCAAGGGCGCGCCTTTGTGATGGCCGCGGAACAGTTGGCGTTGGGCCGTGTGCAGGCGTTGGTGGACGCCGACCATCATAAATTGACCAATGAAGCGGGGTGGCAGGACCGCCCCTTTGCGCTGCCTTTGCCCATTGGGTCGGGGACGGCCAAGCTGCATGATGCGTCCAATTGTTTTAACCTGAATGGATTGGTGAGCGAAACCACGCCCGACCGGTTCAGCCAGCGCCCGCGCGGCATCGAGCAATTGACGGCGCTGATGACCATATTGGGCGTGCGGCAGCATGAAGCGGCGGCAGTGGCGGCCGCAACGGGCGATTGGCTGGATAGCGATGATGCGCCGACACCCTTGGGCGCGGAAGATGCTGCCTATCGCGGGATGGAACAGGGATATTTGCCCGCCAACCGATTGATGGTGGATGCCAGCGAATGGCGCGCGGTGCGCGGGGTGACGCCCGCCCTATATGCGCGCATGGCCCCATGGATTTGTGTGTTGCCAGTGGCGGAACCGGTGCGGCCCAATGTCAACACGCTGCGCCCTGAACAGGCGGCGTTGATTGCGATGATGATGCCCGATGATATTTCGCTGGGCGCGGTGCGGGCGGCGCTGGCGGCGCGGCCCAGCGGCGGCTATGGTAGCAGCCAGCGTTTCTGGCAATCTGGCCCCTTGGCGGGCGTGGTGCCGCCGCCCGATGCGGCGCAGCAGGTGCAAATGACCAGCCGTTGGCTGGAGCTGGAGATGATGGTGGAGTTAGGCGATAGCATGGTGGCGGCGCGGGCGTTGATCGACGCTTATGGCGGAGCGCCGCAAGCAGGACAGGCGAAGGCCGCCATTGTCCGGCGCATGTGGGGCGAATGGGACTGAGATGACGGATATATTGATTCTTGGCCTGCCAAATGTCGCTGATCTGGCGGCTCAGGCCCCTGACTGGCCGCGCCTTGACGCCCCATATTGGGCGCATATTGCTGATGGGCAGATGGTGTCGAGCGGCGCGGGCAATGGCTGGCGCAGCGTTCGGGACCAGTTATTGGGCCAAAGCCGCGACTTGTCTTATGCGCTGTTGGCCCCCGCATGGGATGCGCCCGTGCGCTATCGTGCCTTTCCCAATGCATCGCCCGCGCAGGCCTCGACAGCGGGGCGGCTGGATGTGCAGCAGCAAATTTTGGGCGCGACAGACCAGCAGCATGTGGTGGCGGGCCTGCCAAGCCGTGCGGGCGAAAGCTTTGCGGTCGCGGTGACGACCCATAGCGCGATGGCGCTGTGGCTGGCGTGGTTGGCGGAGCAGGGCATTGCGAGCGAGGATATGCGTGCGATTATGCCTGCTGCGGCCTTGTGGCCCGAACCGGCAGAGGGCGTGTTGCTGGGGGCGGCCTTGGGCGATGAGCAGATCATGCGCAGCCGCAGCTTGGGCTATGCCGCTGATCCGGTGATTGATGAGTTGTTACGCGCGGGGGATGGTGCGGCGGATGTCATCTGGATGACGGACGCAGAACGCGATGTCTGCGCCGCGAATGCGGCGATGCAGCCGATGCTGGATTTGCGCAGCGGACGCTGGGCGGTGAAACAGCGCCGATCATGGGACGGCGCAATGCTGTGGTGGATCAAGCGGTTGGCGCTGGCGTTGGTGGTGCTGACCATCGCCATATTTACCGTGCAAATGCTGCGCTTGGCATCGGAGCGCGCACGGGCGGAACAAGCGGTGATGGATAAGGCGCAAAGCCTGAACATAGAGGCCGCCGATGCCGCCAGCGCGGAGGCGGAGATGGACCGCCGATTGATGCAGCGCGGCGGCGGGCCCTTGGCCTTTTCGGTGCCGGCGTCGGCCCTATATGCGGCCTTGGGCGATGCGCCAGCGGTGTCCTTAAAGACGTTGTCGCACAGAGCGGACGGCACGTTGAGCGCGACATTGGGCGCGCCGCGCGTTGAGGATTTAAACCCCGTTTTATTGGCGTTGCAGGCCAAAGCCTATCGTATCACCGCCCAGCCGATGGCGGGCAGTGATGGGCAACAAATGGCAAATATAACGATCAGGGCCGTGCCATGATGGACAGATGGAAACTTTATTGGGCGGGCCGTTCGCCGCGTGAACAACGCCTGTTGGTGGTGGCGGGCGCCTTGGCGGCGCTGATACTGATCTGGCTGATGATTGGGTCTGCGATGACGTGGACGCAGCAGATGCAAAGCGCGAGCCGAGAGGCGGTGGAACGCGAGGGGCGGGTGATCGCCAAGGCCAAATTATTGGCGAGGCCGGCGGGTGCAGCGGGTGCGAGCGCGGAGATTGGCAATGGCGCGGCGCTGGACCAATATTTGGCGCAATCGGCCAGCGAATTGGGCCTGAGCTTGTCGCGCAATGAGCCACGCGGCGCGGATGGCGTCAGTATAGCGATGAGCCAAGCCAAGGCGCAGGTCGTGACACTGTGGTTGGCGGAGCTGGAGCGGCAGGGCATGGTGCTGGATAATCTGACCCTGACGCCGCAAACCGATGGGACCTTGGGTGTGACGGCCGATTTGCGGCGGGTGACGCCATGATCACGCGCAAACGGGCCATGATGAGGGCGGGGACGAGGGCGGCCATATTCGCATTGGCGGTGGTGGTGGCAAGCTTCCCGATGCGTTTGGCGCTGGATATGGGCGATGCCGCAAAGGCTGGCCTGACCGCCCGCGCGGTGAGCGGCAGCATTTGGTCGGGCCATATGGCGGCGGCCAAATGGGGGCCGCTGGACTTGGGGAATGTTGATCTGGCCCTGTCGCCTGCGTCCTTGCTGGGCGGAACAGCTGCCATGTCCTTTCGCCGCGTGGACAGCTTGGCCCCCAATGGCTTGGGTGTGAGCGGTGTGCTGTTCACGGGAGCGAACAAGGGTTGGCGCGATGTGAATGGGCGCTTTGATGTGGGGATGCGCTTGGGCGGGCTGACGATTGCCTATGTGGATATGCGCGATGCGGCGGTGCGCTTCAACAGCTTGGGCCAATGCACCGAGGCGGCGGGCCAAGTGCAAGCGGCGCTGACCGCGCCGATTGGCGGATTGACCCTGCCGCAGGGGATGAGCGGCACGCTGCGCTGTATGAACGGTCAGGCGCATATAGCGCTGACCAGCCAGTCGGGCATGGAAGTGTTGGAGGCAGAGCTGAGCGGCAAAGGGGCATGGAAAGCCCGATTTTTGGTGAAGCAAGTGGCCGAACCGGCCATGGTGAACGCGCTGTCGGCCATGGGATTTCGCCCACATGGAGATGCGTATTTGTTGAACGCCTCGGGTCAATTGTGATCGATTTTGGGGCTTTGGACAGGCTGCCCTTGGCGTTTTCGGCCGCGTTGGCGGCGTTGCTGGGCGTGATTTGGGGCAGCTTTGCGGCGGCCTTGGTGCTGCGCTGGGCGCGCGGGCAGGGTCTGGGCGGTCGGTCGATGTGCGACCATTGCCGACAAGTGCTGCGCGTCGATGATTTGGTGCCCTTATTGTCGCATCTGTGGCGGCGCGGCAAAAGCCGTTGTTGCGGGCAGGTGATCGACCCATTTCATTCCTATGTTGAGGCCGCAGGCGGGGCGATTGGCGCGGCGGCGTTGCTGATGATGGGCGGCGCGGCGGGGTGGGTGTGGGCCTTGATGGGCTGGCTGTTGATGCCGCTGATTTTGCTGGACGCGCGGATGCAATGGTTGCCGGACCGTTTGACGATCATTTTGGCGGGGGCCGGATTATTGTTAGCGGGACCTTTGATGGGCACCGACATGACCCAGCGCTGGGTGGGCGCACTGGCGGCGGGGTTCAGCCTGTCTTGCGTGCGCTGGGCCTATTACATGCTGCGCGCTCGTGAGGGGATGGGCGGCGGTGACCCCAAATTATTTGCGGCGCTGGGCGCGTGGCTGGGGTGGCAGGCCCTGCCGCTGGCGCTGTTGTTGGCCAGTGTGACGGGCTTGATTTGGGCCTTGTTGGGGACGGTGCTGTTTGGAACGGTGCGCGCCAAAAGAAAAGGGACCCAGCTGGGATCGTCGATCATGACGCAGCGGGTCCCCTTTGGGGTGTTTTTGGGGGTGGGCGGCTGGTTGTCGGCCGCCCTATTTCCCCAGATATTCCGGTGATAGGCCGCGATTAGCGAGCGATCACCACCGTCACAGCGCGGCGGTTTTGGGCATAGGCATTTTCGTCCGAACCAATAGCGGCAGGGCGTTCCTTACCATAGCTCAGCACGTCGATGCGCGAGCCGCTGATGCCCAGCGATACCAAGAAATTCTTGGCGGCATTGGCACGGCGTTCACCCAAAGCGATGTTATAATCGCGCGTGCCGCGTTCGTCGGCATGGCCTTCGAGGATGACGCGAACGGCGGGGTTGCGCTGCAACCATTCGGCTTGGCTGCGCAGGGTCGCCTGATCTTCGGCATCGACATTATATTGGTCGAAACCAAAGAAGATGCGGTCTGACGCAACGCTGGCCACAAAGTCAGCCTGCGAACCGGGGACGACCTGATTTTGACCAGCATTGGGGTCATAGCTGCCGGTGTCGGTGCCAGCGGGCGGCGGCGGCAGATCGGCAGGTGCCTTTTTCGAGCAAGCGCCGACCGTCAGCATCGCGACGGCCAATAAAGCGACGGTGGACTTTTTCATGGTCATTCTAGGGGTCCTCTCAGAATCAAACTGGCGCAATATAAACACAGTTTATCGCATAAAGATGAACTTTTTTACAATTTAAAGGCGGAAAAGTGCGCGAGTCAAATTTCCGCCTGAAGTATCAGGCCTGAAGCATCAGGGTTGAACAGGACCCCAGCTAGGATCCGAGCCGTCTTGGGGCGTTGGCAAGCGGCGCAAGTTCACGCCGGTCAAGTCAACCTGCCACAGACTGGATTTGCCGTCGCGCCCTGCCGAGGTGCGGAAGAATTGCAGCACACGGCCATTGGGCGACCATGTGGGGGCTTCGTCCTGCCAGCTGTTGGTTAGCAAGCGTTCGCCGCCGCCCGATGGGGTCATCACCCCAACGCGAATATTGCCGCCGCCCAAGCGGGTGAAGGCCACCAAGTCACCGCGCGGCGACCATTCTGGCGTGGCATAGCGGCCACCGCCAAAGCTGATGCGGCGTTGGTCGCTGCCATCGGCATTCATCACATAAAGCTGCTGTGTTCCGCTGCGGTCGCTTTCAAAGACGATTTTGCTGCCGTCGGGGGAGAAGCTGCCGCCGACATCAATGCCGGGGGTGCTGGTCAGGCGCGTGGGGGTGCCGCCGCTGGCGGGAACGACATAAATGTCGGTGTTGCCGCCAACCGCCATGGAAAATAGAATTTTCCGGCCATCGGGCGACCAGCGTGGAGCGAAGGTGGTGTTGCTGCTTTCGGTCACCAGATTTTGTTTTTCGGTGACCGTGTCATAAATGAACACGCGCACGCGGTTGTTCAAATAGCTGACATAGACGATTTTCTTGTAGTCGGGCGAGAAACGCGGGCTGAGGGCCAGCGCCTGACCATTGGTGATGAAACGGTGATTTCCACCATCGCTGTCCATGATCGCCAGACGCTTGATGCGATTCCCCTTGGGGCCGCTTTCCGCGATATAGGCGACACGGCTGTCAAAGAAGGGCGCTTCGCCTGACAGGCGCGAATAAATGGCGTCGGAGCATTTATGCGCCGCGCGGCGCCAGTCGCCTGCCTGAATTTCATAGCCCTGACGGACCAATTCGGTGCCCAGCACGGTGTCATAAAGATAACAGCCGACGATCAAGCCGCCCGTGCTGCTGGCGCGAACAAAGCCATGCACCACATTGTCGGCGTTGCGGGCCGTCCAGTCCGCGTAGCGGGGCGCGGTGACTTCATCCATGGTGATGCCGCGCACGCTGCTGGGGCCAAGCGGGGCATAAAGGCCGCTGCGTTCCAGATTGGCGGCGATAATATCGGCCATTTGGCGGCCCAAATTATCGGTGCGCAGGCCCGCGACCACTTGGGCGGACGGCGTAGCAAAAGCGGGAACCGCAATGACCGTGCGTTCATTGCTGACGTCCGCGACCACTTCGGCAGTGCGGGGGGCGTCGGTCGGGGCGGCCGCGGGCGCCGCGCTTTGGGCGCTGGCGGTGCTGGCGGCGACAAAGGCCCCGCAGGCCGTAGCGAGCAGCGCCAATTTACGACTGAGTGAATATGTCATCACATTCCTTTCGCACGGAAGGTCACTTCCCAGACCCTCCATTGATCATAATATTCTTCGGGCAAATCAAAAGGGGCGGCCTGACGGATAGAACGCATCGCGCGTTCGACAAACAAGGCCTGTTGTGGAGCATTGCTGTCCGTTTGGCCGGATAATTCGCCAAGCTGTGTAATATTGGTGACGCGGCCATCGCGGCTGAGGTTGATCCGCAGCACGACGCGCAATTTGTCGATATCGACGCCCGATGGCACATTCCGCCGCCAATAAGGCAAGATCGCGCCGTCAATGGCGACGTCGATCGACCGCTTTACCTCTGCCGCTGTCGCAGCGGCGGGGGCTCCCTTGCTTTGGGTGGCGCGGCTGGGGGCGCGGGACAGGCCATCGAGGATGCCGTCCAAACGGCCCGTTGGACGCGGATTGTCACCCGCCTTGGCTGCCGGAGCCTTGGGCGTCGGCGTAGGGGCCTTGGTTACGGGCTTTTTGGGTGCTGGCGCGGGGGCTGGCGTGGCCTTGGGAGCCGGACTGGGGCGTGTGGGCGCCTTGGTCGCGGCGGGCGGCGGCGACTTGGGTGTCGGACGCGGCACGGCCTTTGGCGCAGGGCGCTCGACTGCAGCGCGTTTGGGCGGTGTCGGGTCGGGCGCGGGCGGCGTGGGGCGCGGCGGCGGCGGAGCGGGCGGTGTGGGTGTGGGCGGCGTCGGTGTGGGTTCGGGGGCCGGGATGTCGCGCTCATCCTCTTCGCCCAGTCTGGCCGCCGGGGCGTCTTCGGTGATCACCGGCGCGGTGGATTTGGGCGCGGTTTCAGCGATTAAGTCCACCTCCATCGGCGGATTTTCAAAGCTGCGCTTGCCCGCGGTCCATTGCACCGACAATAAACCGATAATCAGCACATGGGCGATGACCGCCACCGCGACCGCCGAGGTTGAGCGCGACGGCCCAGCCGGAAGCGCGGCAGTGGGCGCGCCAGCGGGCGACAATTTTTTGCCCAGAGAGGCTTTGGGGCCGTTCATCTGCATTGCCTATTCCGCCGCAGCTGAACCGTCTGTGACCATAGGGGCGGCGGCTGCGTCGTTTGCTGTGGTCGCGGCGGGAGCATTTGACGCGCTGGATGGGGTGTCCGAACCCGTCGTCACCAACGCAATGCGGGTCAGGCCGACGCGGTTAAGCTCGCCCATGATTTTCATCACGCGGCCATAATCAAGGCTTTTGTCCGCGCGCAGCATGATCTGGCGGGGGCGGTCTTGCTTGGCCTCTGCAGCGGCGATGGCTTCCAGTTTGGCGGGCAAATCTTGTTCGGCGACAATATCTTCGCCCAAATAGACGCTATTGTCGGCGTTGATCGATAATTGCAGCGGTTCTTGTTCCTCTGCATCCATGGGCTTGGCGCGGCTTTCGGGCAGGTCAATCGGCACGGCGGAGGAAATGAGCGGGGCGGTGACCATGAAAATGATCAGCAACACCAGCATCACGTCCACAAAGGGCGTGACGTTGATTTCGGCCATCGGGGCGCGGCGGCTGCCGCGTCCGCGCCGCGAGGGGCCGCCAGATGTTGGGCCGGTCATGCCCATTAGAGATCAGCCTCAAGCTCGCGGCTGAAGGTGGCGTGCAGGCCGTCGGCGAACAAGCCCATGCGCGATTCCAAACGGTTAATGCGCTGGGAAAAGCTGTTATAGGCGATAACAGCGGGAATGGCGGCGAACAGGCCGATGGCGGTGGCGAACAAAGCCTCGGCAATGCCGGGGGCAACGACGGCGAGCGAGCTGTTGTTCGATGCGGCAATGGCGGTGAAGCTGCGCATGATCCCCCAAACCGTGCCGAACAGGCCGACGAAGGGGGCGACCGCGCCGATGGTGGCCAGCGTGCCGATTTTTTCGGCGCGGCGGTCGATTTCGATCGCAATCGCGCTGTTCATGGCGATGTTCAGCCGGTCCCGCGTGCCGTCGCGGTCAACGCGGCGGCCACCCGTCGAGCGGCGCCATTCGCCAATGCCAGCGGCCAGCACCTTGGCGCTGGGCAGGTTTTCGCGGCCATTGGCCTCATAAAATTTGTCGATATCCCCTGCGCGCCAGAAATCTTGTTCGAACTTGGCCGATGCCTTCATCGCTTTGCTGAGCGCGGAGCCGTTGGACAGTATGACCACCCAGACATAGATGGACGCCGCAAGCAGGCCGATCATCACAGCCTTTACAACCCAATCCGCCTGCAAAAACAGCGCGACGGGGGACAGGGTTGCCGCATCAGCGGCCAGCGAGATATTGTCTAGCAAGGGAAATTCTCTCCATTCATGATCGCGGTAAAGCGGTCTGCCCAGTTTTTCGGTTGACGGCGCGGACGGCCATCGGGTGCCAGAAAGGCAGCGGTAACACGGCCTGTCGTTAACAGTTGCTGACCGCGCATAATATTTTGCGAAATGATAACGCTGGCCCCGCGAACGGCGTCGACAGTGCTGATGACCAGCAGGTCGTCGTCCAGCTTGGCGGGAAGGCGATATTTTAAGGCAAGGTCGGTGATCGCCCATGCGCCTTCGCCGCTTTCCATCGCGGCGCGTTGGTCGATGCCCGCCAGACGCAGCATGTCGCTGCGCGCCCGTTCCATATAGCGGATATAATTGGCGTGATAGACGATGCCCGACAGGTCGGTGTCTTCGAAATAAACGCGCACGCGAAAATGGTGCGTCGCACCATCGAAATAGCCGGGCTGGAAGGGCGGAGGGCTGTTATCCATCACTGTCTTCGATAGCCTGTGCGCTTTGGCGCGCAACCCCTGTTGGGCCACTTTATTGATATGTTGGGCCGCTATTCGGGTAAAATGCCTCAATTTTTTTGCTCGCCATCTGGCACCAGCTCCAAGATGACAGGGCGGTGACAGATGGGTGATAGGTTGATGATAGGAAGGGATTTTTGCGCGCGGCGGTTTTTGGGGGCGGTTTTTGGGGTATGTGTGTTGTTAACCATGCACCTTAGTCGTCGAACAGCCCGTCTTGAATTTGGCTGGGCGGGATGCGGCCCATATGTTTCCATGCCGCCGCATTCATGCAGCGGCCCCGCGCCGTGCGGGCGATCAGGCCGATTTGCAGCAAATAAGGCTCGATCACATCTTCGATGGTGTCACGCGGTTCGGACAGGCCCGCCGCCAGCGTTTCGACGCCCACGGGGCCGCCGCCGTAAATATCCGCGATCATCGACAAATAGCGGCGGTCCATCGCATCAAGGCCCAAGGCGTCTACCTCTAGCCGATTGAGCGCGCCGTCCGCGATATTGGCGTTGACGATATCGGCCCCCGCCACGGTGGCAAAGTCGCGGACACGGCGCAGCAAGCGTCCCGCGATGCGCGGGGTGCCGCGCGCGCGGCGGGCGATTTCCAGCGCGCCATCGGGTGAAATGGGCAGGTTCAGCAAGCGCGCGGCGCGGGTGATGACCAGTTCCAATTCGGCGTGGGTATAGAAATTGAGGCGGACGGGAATGCCGAAACGGTCGCGCAGGGGCTGGGTCAGCAAGCCTTGGCGGGTGGTTGCGCCGACAAGAGTGAATTTGGGCAGGTCGATGCGGACGGAGCGGGCGGACGGCCCTTCGCCAATCATAATATCCAGCGCGCGGTCTTCCATGGCGGGATAGAGGATTTCTTCGACGGCGGGGGACATGCGGTGGATTTCGTCGATGAACAGGACATCGCCGTCTTCTAGGTTCGTCAGCAAGGCGGCGAGGTCGCCCGCCTTGGCGATGACGGGGCCGCTGGTGGAGCGAAAGCCAACGCCGAGTTCGCGGGCCACAATTTGCGCTAACGTAGTTTTGCCAAGCCCCGGCGGGCCGAAGAAGAGGACATGATCGAGTGCGTCCTGCCGTTGCCGAGCCGCCTCAATGAAAATCCGCAGATTTTCGCGCGCAGCGGCTTGGCCGACAAATTCACCGAGGGATTTGGGACGCAGCGCGGCGTCGATATCTTCGGGGGTGCGGTTGGGGGTGGTGATGTCGGTCATTGGGTAATAGGCTCCCATTGAGAGCATCCTCTGGATCGCAAATTTCTGAGTTGAGTTAAGGTGGCATCCTCAAGGGTTCTAGATGGACTCACTATCTCGAACCCGTCAGTGCAGTCTTTGATCAAAATATCCCAATACCTGCCAGAATTAGAAAGATTTGTGCTCTTGTAGATCGTATCTACGCGACCCTCACAGTATTCTGCGATGTCTCTCAGGATGTCGGTGATCTTGAGGCTGTGTATAAGTGAGAGTGCGGCGTGTGAATTTTTAAATTCCGGTGAGTGAGCTTCTATTCCGGCGAACGACATTCTGAAAAAGTGATTTAATCGATCTATATTTATTAATAATCCACTTATGGTTTTTAATTCTTTATCTTGATCTATAGTTTCGATGAATTCCTTTATAATCTTTAGGCTATTCTCTCCAATATTTAAATCAAATGCGATCATTTCATTTTCTATCGAGGAGAATTTGATTTCGTTGCATTGTTCATGTGCCTCTGAGAGTTCACAGATGCTTTGAAATGCAAATGAATTTTTTTCAAAAATTTGCATCAATACAGGGATCATGGAAACTTTGATGGCGTTATGCTGGCGCCTTACGCTGTCCATGTGGATAACAAATGATGCTCGAGTCTGCTTGCGCAAGTAGTAAGCGCCAATGCCAGCAGCGAGCAAGGCTAAGCACCCGCTAGCTAACGTTTGCCAATGGTACAGGCCATTTTTCAGGGTTGCGAGATGTGAACTCAGGTCGCATCCGGCAAAGAGCTCGCTCACTTCGCTGCCTTCTTCAGCGCCAGTCTGACCAGCGCATCCAAAGTCGCGCTATCGCCCAATTCTTCGGCGGCGGCGGAGACGGCGGTGGAGGCTTCGGCGGGTTTGAAGCCCAAGGAGGATAGGGCGGATAGAGCGTCGCCAAATGGGCTGCCGCCCTTGGCGTTGCTGCTCATGCTGCCGGATGGGCCCGTACCGGCGATGCCGCCAAGGCCAGCGGCTTTGTCCTTAAGCTCGTTGCAAATGCGCTGGGCCAGCTTGGGGCCGACGCCATTGGCGCGCGCGATCATGGCATGGTCGCCATTGGCCAAAGCGCGCTGGAGTTCATTGAGTTCCAGCGCGGAGAGGATGGCCAGCGCCACTTTGGTGCCGACGCCCTGAACGACGGTGAGCATGCGGAACCAATCGCGTTCTTCGGCGCGGGAGAAGCCGAGCAGGCGCATGAAATCTTCGCCGACCAGCAATTCGGTGTGGACGGTGACCTCGTCGCCCTTGGCCCCCAATGCGTCGAGGGTGCGGGCCGAAGCCTCCACCAAATAGCCCACGCCGCCAACGTCGATAATCGCGGAGCCTGCGCTTGTGGAATCCAGCGTGCCGGTCAGTTTTGCTATCATGTCCCATGCCTAGCGAGGTGAGAACGAAAAGGGAATATCTATTCCCCAAGGCGCAGCATGTTTTGGGATGCAGGGCGTGTCAATGCCGTGCGGGATGTAGAAAAAGCTGGGTAGGCTAACGGCTGGTGCGGGGTGTGCGGCGCGAATTTTGGCGGCGCGGGTTAGCGGCCAATCATGTGGCGTTTTCTTGCGCGGCTTACCTGCCAGCAAGCCCTCGGTGGTTGGCGTGGCAGATCGCGACGGCCAGCGCGTCGGCGGCGTCGGGGCCGATGACTTTGGAACCGGGGAGGAGGACGCGCAGCATCGCTTGCACTTGTTCTTTGCTGGCAGCGCCTGTGCCGACAATCGCTTTTTTGACCAGCCGCGTGCTATATTCGGTGACGCTGATGCCGCCGCGCGCACAGCCCAGCATGGTGACGCCGCGCGCATGGGCCAATTTTAGCGTGGATTTGGGATTGTCGTTGACGAACACTTCTTCGATGGCGGCGACATCGGGATTATAGTCCGCGATAACGGCGGCCAGCACCGTGTCGATATAAGCCAGACGTTCGGCCATGGGGGTTTGGGCGTTGGTTTTGATTTGGCCGTTGGCGATATGGCTGATGCGGCTGCCCTCGGCGCGGATAATGCCCCATCCGGTGGAAGTAAGCGAAGGGTCGAGGCCGAGGATGATCATAGTGGGGGATGATGCGGGGGCGCGGCCAAAAGCAGAGGCCGCGCCCATCGCATGTGGTTCCTGACGATTAGCCAAGTTGTTCCATGATGGCGTCGGGGATTTCATAATTGCCCCAAACGGTTTGCACATCATCATCGTCGTCGAGCACGTCGATCAGCTTGAACAGCGTTTGCGCGGTGGCAACGTCTGTGATTTCGCTTTTGATCGTGGGTTTCCACGCCAGCTTGACGCCTTCGGCCTCACCCAGTTTGGCTTCGAGGGCCTTGGCGGTGGGGTGAAGATTTTCGACGCTGGTCCAGATTTCGTGGCCGTCTTCCGTCGATTCGACATCGTCTGCGCCCGCATCCAATGCTGCTTCGAAGACGCTGTCGGCATCGCCAGCCGAAGCGGGATAGGCGATCAAGCCCAGACGGTCGAAACCGTGGCTGACGCTGCCCGATGTACCCAAATTGCCACCATTTTTCGAGAAAGCGGTGCGAATATTGGTGGCGGTGCGGTTGCGATTGTCGGTCAAAGCCTCGACGATGATCGAGGTGCCGCCAGGGCCATAGCCTTCGTAGCGGATTTCTTCGTAATTTTCACCGTCATTGCCCGAAGCCTTGTCAATGGCGCGTTGAATCACGTCCTTTGGTACCGACTGCGCTTTGGCGGCGTTAATCGCGGCGCGCAGGCGGGCGTTGGCATCTGGGTCAGGCAAGCCCATTTTCGCGGCCACCGTGACTTCACGGCTGAGCTTCGAGAACAAGGCGCTGCGCTTTTTATCTTGCGCGCCCTTGCGGTGCATGATGTTTTTAAATTTGCTATGGCCTGCCATTGCCACCTCCATGCTTGCGCTGAAATTGAGGCGCGGCCCTAGCCTGACTTGGCAAATCGCACAAGCCGCACGTCACAGCTTTACGGCGGTGCCCGTGGCGACGACCATCAGCATCGATCCGCCTTGGCCCAATGTTTCATAGTCCAAATCCACGCCGATGACCGCATTTGCGCCCAGACGCTGGGCTTCGGCTTCCATTTCTTGGATGGCTTCTTGGCGGGCGCGGGCCAAGACTTTTTCATATTTGCCCGAACGGCCACCGACAATGTCGGTGATGCTGGCGAAAATGTCGCGAAAGATGTTCGCGCCGACGATGACTTCGCCGGTCACAAGGCCCAAATATTGCTGAACGGGTTGGCCTTCGATGCTGTTGGTGGTGGTGCTGAACATTTGGCGTTGCTCCGGTTGATATGCGCCAAATGGGGATATGCGGCGCAGTTTGTCGCCGCATATCGTGCCCATCCTTTAGGCGTTAATCAATGCCGAGCGCATTTTTATAGATGTCCAAGATGGCTTCCATTTCCTTGCGGTCATGGGGCGGCAATTTGCGCAGGCGGACGATCTGGCGCATGATTTTGGGGTCATAGCCTTGGCTTTTCGATTCCAGATAGACGTCACGAATATCGTCCGAAATGCCCTTCTTTTCTTCTTCCAAACGCTCGATACGTTCGATGAAAAGGCGCAGTTGGTCGTCAGATACGGGGGCGTCGCTCATGATGGTCTCCGATTATGAATTGGGATGGCGAGGGAATCGCCTTGGCTCTTCACCTAGCGGGGGGACGGGCTTTTCGCCATGCTTTCTTGGGGAAAAGCGCGCGGGGAACAGATAGAAAGCATGAAAGCAGCGGGAAGGCTTGCATAGCTATGGCGGATGGTTGCATTTGACACAATCTGACGCCATTCCTGCGTGGGTCAGCCGAATATAAAAACAAGCGGAAAGATCGACAGTGCCCCAGAAATTCACCCCTCGCCAACGCCATATCCGTATTTTGACGACCATTGGTCCGGCGAGTGCTAGCCCCGATATGATTGCTGCTTTGCATCAGGCGGGGGCTGATGCCTTTCGGGTGAATATGAGCCATGGCGACCATGAGGGCCATGCGAAGGTCATTGCCGCTATTCGCGAATTGGAACGCAAAACGGGTCGACCCACGACGATTTTGGTGGATCTGCAAGGGCCGAAATTGCGGGTCGGTGCCTTTCGCGAAGGCTGGGCGGAATTGGTGACGGGCGCGGCCTTTGTGTTGGACCGTGATGTCACGGCAGGCGACGCGGAGCGGGTCTATTTGCCGCACCCCGAATTATTTGCGGCGCTGACGCCGGGGGCGCGATTGTTGGTGGATGACGGCAAATTGGTGCTGCGCGTGCAGGCCGTGACGCCGACCCAGATTGCGACGATTGTGGAGGTCGGCGGGCGGATTAGCGACCGCAAGGGCGTGAATGTGCCCGATGTCGTCGTGCCATTGGCGGCATTGACGGAAAAGGATTTGCGCGATCTGTCCTTTGCGTTGGAGCAGGATGTGGATTGGATTGCTTTGTCCTTTGTGCAGCGGCCCGAGGATGTGGCCGAGGCGCGGCGGATTATTGGTGGCAAGGCGTCTTTGCTGGTAAAATTTGAAAAACCATCGGCGGTGCTGCGGATGGATGAGATTTTGGAACTGGCGGATGCCGCGATGGTGGCGCGCGGGGATTTGGGTGTGGAAATGCCGCCCGAAGCCGTGCCGCCGCTGCAAAAACGGATTGTCGCCACCGCCCGCCGCATGGGCAAGCCGGTGGTGGTGGCGACGCAGATGCTGGAGTCGATGATTGTGTCGCCGTCGCCGACCCGCGCTGAAGTGTCGGACGTGGCGACCGCCATTTATGATGGGGCCGATGCGATCATGCTATCGGCCGAAACCGCCGCTGGGGCGTGGCCGGTGCAGGCCGTCGCGATGATGGATAAAATTGCACGCTCGGTTGAGGCGGACCCTGAATATTTCCGCCGTTTGCATTTCACCCAAACCTTGCCAGACGCGACGACCGCCGATGCCATGTCCGAAGCGGCCAACAGCATTACCAAAACCATTGCGGCGGATGCGATTATTTGTTTCACAGCGTCAGGGTCGACGGCGCGGCGCATATCGCGGGAACGCCCCGGAGCGCCCATGTTGATGTTGACGCCGAATTTGGATGTGGCGCGCCGCATGGGCATTTTATGGGGCTCGCACGCGGTGCAAACCAAAGATATCATCAGTTTTGAAGGAATGATTGCCAAGGGCAAGCGTATGGCGCTGCGCCACAATGTAGCAGGTGCTGGGGCGAAACTGGTGATGATGGCGGGTGTGCCATTTGGCACACCTGGGTCGACCAATGTCCTGCATGTGGCGACGCTGACGGGTCAAGAATTGAGCGGATATGATGCCGATGGGGGCTGAAGGGCAATTCCCTGTGAAATTGATAGCGAATCTAAGGGCTAATGTTATATATTGACACAAATGGCAGTAAAATGTTGCGACGTGGGATGATTCCTCAGTTGAAGCCATGATAGGCTGTTTATAGTTTCATGAAAAACGGCGGAGTCGTTTTGCAAATGGTTTGTGTAGCGGAGGTGCGGTTCGCGTGACGGCGACATTTCGTTTTCCTCGTTTCTTTGTGACCAGTCCGGCGCCGTGCCCCTATTTAAAGGGGCGGACGGAGCGGAAGGTGTTCACCGAGTTGGTGGGGCAAAATGCAGTGGAATTAAATGATGCGCTGGGCCGGATCGGCTTTCGGCGTAGCCAGTCTGTTGCCTATCGCCCGAGTTGCATGGACTGCACGGCTTGTGTGTCGGTGCGTGTCTGTGCTGCCGAATATGAGCCCAGCCAATCGCAAAAACGCACATTGCGCCGGAATAGCGATTTGGTGGTGACGGCTTGCCGCCCTTGGGCGACCGAAGAGCAATTTGCCTTGCTGCGATCCTATATCCAATTGCGTCACCCCGAGGGGGGTATGGCCGAAATGGATGAGCAGGATTTTGCCGACATGGTCGAACAATCGCCGGTCGACAGCCTGATGATGGAATATCGCGAACCGACCGAAGATGGGTCGCGCGGACGCTTGGTGGGTTGCTGTTTGACCGACCGTCAGGGTGACGGTTTGTCGATGATTTACAGCTTTTTTGATGCGCATCATCCAACCCGTGTGGGCTTGGGGACGTTCATTATCACCGAGCATATTCAGCACGCCGCCCGCGAATCCATTCCCTATGTTTATCTGGGTTATTGGATCGAAGGGGCGGAGCGTATGTCCTATAAGACGCGGTTTCGCCCGCTGGAAAAATTAGGCCCGCAAGGCTGGGTGCGGTTTGAAGAGGTCATATCGCAGGCGCAGGGCGAACTAGCCTTTTAATTTTACGGGTAGGGGCCTTCTAGCCTTGCGCGGCCAGAAGCGCCGAAGTCGACCGCAATTAGGCCCAGATAGGGAGTGAAAAGCGGCACCGCATGTGCGGAGCCTCCTTGACCAATTTGCGCAAAAAGAGGCATAGCAGGGCGTGAGGGTCAAAACGACTGGGTCGCACCAGAGTTTGATCGCCGTTTGGGGACGGTGATCGGGGGGAATGCTGCTGTGCGCGCATGCAATGATTTACGACCGATGAAGTTGTTTCTGCTGCCATATATTGGCGGACGGGATGCGGTGTTCGTCACACAAAATAGGCATGATGGCCCAGATGTACAGCGTGTGGGGGCAGCGTGACAGATTTGCTGAAATTGGCCATTATTGGTTCTGGCCCCGCCGGATTGAGCGCCGCATCGCGGGCGGCCATGCTGGGCATGAGCCATATTTTGTTGGAAAAAACGGACCATCTGTCCGACACGATTTTTAAATATCAAAAGGGCAAGCGCGTTTTGGCGACGCCAGAGCGGCTGGATTTGCGGTCGGATTGCCGATTTGCCGAGGGTGCGCGCGAAGTTATTTTGGCCAATTGGGACGAAGACGCCGCGCAGTGCGGGGTGAATGTCGCCTATCAGGCCGATGTGACGGGGGTTAGCGGGCAAAAGGGTGATTTTACCCTGACCACCGCCGATGGCCGCCAATTTCGCGCCGAACATATTGTGTTGGCGATTGGCACACAGGGCAACCCCAATCGCTTGCGCTGCGAGGGATATGATCTGCCGCATATCATCTATCAGGTGGACGATCCCGAAGATTTTAAAGACAAGCATATTACGGTGGTCGGATCGGGCGATGCGGGCATTGAAAATGCGCTGGGCGTGGCCGAAGAGGCGCTGGAAAATCATGTTACCATATTGAACCGCAGCCGCGATTTTGCGCGGGCGAAGGCCAAAAATGTGTCCGATATGATGGATGCTGCTGATAATGGTTTGATGCGCGTTCGCACGGAAACCCAGCCTAAAAAGGTCGAGGCTGGCTGGTTGACGCTGGACACACCCGATGGCGAAGAGCGTATCCCGTGCGACGTGATCGTCGCGCGGTTGGGGTCGGTCGCGCCGCGCGCCTTTGTGGAATCGATGGGCATTGAATTTACGGGGCCGGACCGCGAGGCATTCCCGAAATTATCCCCAACCTTTGAAACCAGTGTTGGCGGCATTTTCGTGATTGGGGCGCTGGCGGGTTATCCGCTCATCAAACATTGTATGAACCAAGGCTATGACGTGGCCGAGTTTATAAATGGCAATGATGCGCTGACCCCCGCCGATGAAAAGGATTTGGCCGCGATTTTTGCGGACCTGCCACAGAAAAAATCGGTCAGCGCGTGGTTGGAATATTTCCGGCAGCGGATCAGTATTTTCCACGATGTATCGCCGTTGCAGATGCGCGAATTTATGTTGGACAGCCGCGCGGCCTTTTATGCCAAGGGTGAGGTGGTGTTTGAAAAGGGTGATCCCGGATCATCTTTGTTCGCCATTGCCGATGGCTTTGCCGAAGTGGAGGTGGCGCCCAATGTGCGTATTCCCATTGAGCAAGGGTCGATTTTCGGCGAAGTCGGCCTGATTTCGGGGCGCAAGCGCGGGGCAACCATTGTGGCCGGCGTGGATGCCATTTTTGTGGAGGTGACGCGCACGGCGGCGCTGAAATTAATGGCGGCGGTGCCGGGGGCCAAGCGGGCGATCAACCGGATATCGCTGGAGCGGCAATTGCTGCAAATCTTTAAGGGCGGCTTGACCGTTCAAGATTTGAGCGAGGTTGTGGAACAAGCCGAGGTCATGCGTTTTCCGGCGGGGAAAGTGGTAGTGGCCGAAGGCGATACGGGCGATGACATATATGTCATTCGGTCGGGGTCGATGGTGGTCGAAAAGGATATTGGCGGAAAGCCGATCTTTTTACGCTATTTGCCCGCGGGCAGCTATTTTGGCGAAATGTCGGTGCTGAGCGGTGCGCCGCGTAACGCCACGGTGAAAGCGGCGGTCGGGTCCGAGGTGATCAAGCTGACCGGTGAGACATTCCGTAAAATGCTGGATGCACGGCCCAATGTGCGCGCTGAAACCGAAGCCGCCATGGCCGAACGGGCCAGCATGAACGCCTTTATTGAAAGCCGCAAAGCCAGCTATAGCAGCGCGGTGGACCTGTATAGCGACACCGCCAGCTTCATTATGAAAGAGGGGCTGGGCGAGGCGACGGACGCCTTGTTGATTGACGAAAATCTGTGCGTTGGTTGTGACAATTGCGAAAAAGCCTGTGCGGACAGCCATGAGGGCTTGTCGCGATTGGACCGCGAAGCTGGCAAAAGCTTTGCTCATTTGCATGTGCCGACCAGTTGCCGCCACTGTGAACATCCGCATTGTATGGCCGATTGCCCGCCCAATGTGATTCACCGTGGGCCGGACGGCGAAGTGTTTATGGAGGATGGCTGTATTGGTTGCGGCAATTGTATGCGCAATTGCCCCTATGGCGTCATTCGGATGGAGGCGACGCCGCCGAAAAAGCCCAGCCTGTTCCAATGGCTGTTATTCGGCTTTGGCCCCGGACCGGGGGAGCCGTCACCCAGTTGGACGAAAAAGCAATTGGGCGATGAAAAGCCCAAAAAAATCGCGGTGAAATGCGACATGTGCAAGGGCATATCGGGCGGGCCAGCCTGTGTGCGGGCGTGCCCGACAGGGGCCGCCATTCGCGTATCACCCGAAGAATTTTTGTCCATTGCCCGTTTGGATGGGGGGCAGGGATAATGGCCAGCCTTTTTTCCCGCCGCCGCAACAAAGCGGCGCAGAACAGCCGTGTGCGCGAGCAAAAGCATGAAGGCTTTATGCGCTATGCGGGTTTTCGCTGGGCGAAAATTTCGGGCGGGCTGACCTTGCTGGTCATGGCGTCTTATGCGCTGATTGATGTCAGTCCGCGTCACAATGGCGGCAGCTGGTATGGCTATACGCTGGGGACCATGGGCGCGTTGCTGATTTTGTGGCTGACGATGCTGGGCGTGCGAAAACGCCGCCGCAGCGATGATCATTGGTCGTTAAAGGCATGGACATCAGCCCATGTGTATTTGGGATTGTCGCTGGCGGTGATTGGAACATGGCACAGCGGATTTCAACTGGGTTGGAATGTCCACACGCTGGCATGGGCGCTGATGATGCTGGTCATAGTGTCGGGCATGTATGGCATCGCGGTTTACGCGCTGTTGCCGCGCAGCCTGTCCGCCAACCGCGAAGAAATGACCCAGATGCAAATGCTGGAGGCGCTGCGCGCCTTTGACCGGCAATTGCATGGCACGGCGCAAGGCTTGGCCCCTGCCGACGCCGCACCGGTGTTGGCGGCGCTGAGTGAAAACCCGTTTGCGGGCGGCATGGCGGCGCGCTTGTCGGGCCGTTATCCACGCTGTGCGACGGCGGAAGCGTTGGCGCAATTGGGGCAGCGCCGCGGGACCAGCGAAGATGTGGAGAAAGTCGTGGGGTTGCTGGGCCAGAAACAAGCCGCATTAGGGCGGCTACGGCGACATTTGCGGCTGCGGGCGCTGCTGGAAATATGGTTATATGTGCATGTGCCGCTGACCTTTGCTTTGATTGCGGCGCTGTCGGCGCATGTCATCAGCGTGTTCTTTTACTGGTAAGCGGGGAGGGCATATGAGCTTCATACTTCGCCGCATTGCCACCACGCGCAGCGGCAAACAGATTATTCGCGATAGCGTCCTGGACGGCGACCAGATTTTGCTGGGCCGCGATAGCGCCAATGCCCTTCACATCACGGATTTGGCGGTGAACCCGCATCACGCCACGATCAGCAGCCATGATGGCCGCATGGTGCGCGTGGTGGCGCAAGAGGGGTTGGGATTCGACCTGAATGGCCGCACATTGGACGTGGCGGATATTGACAGCATGGGCGGTGCGGAGCTGCGTTTTGGTAGCCACCGCCTGACCATCAGCCAAGAAGATCAGCAGATCATCTTGTTGGTCGAGCGCATTGACGAATTGTCCGAGGCATCGCGCCATATTGACGAAGCGCGGGCCTTTTCTTTGGCGGGTTTGCTGCCTGGCAAGCGGATCAGCGCATGGCTGTTTGCGGCGCTGATGCTGGTCGCCTTTTTGGCGGGGCCAATTTGGGCGTGGCAAACATTTCGCGGCGTGGATGAACGGCCAGAGGGCTTTCATGCCGACAAGACATGGAGCAGTGGGCCTTTGTCCAGCGCCCATGCCAGTTTGAAAAATGACTGCCAAAGCTGTCACGTCGATGCCTTTGTTGCGGTGACGGACAAGGCTTGTGTGAGCTGCCATACCGGCGAACATAAGGCGATGAGCAAGGCCCATGCAAACGCCAGCAGCGCGATGTTGCTGGCGGCGCGGCGCGAAGGCAGTTTGGGGGACCAGTTTTTGGCCCGCATCGCCCAAAGCTTTAACCGCCCGCAAGGCCGCTGTGTGGATTGCCACACCGAACATGAAGGCGCGGGAGCGATGCCCGCCACACCGCAGAAATTTTGTGCCGATTGCCATGATGGCATGGCCGGACGGTTGAGCCGCGCGGGGCACCCGACCACATTGGCGGACGCCGCCGATTTCGGCACCGACCACCCCGAATTCCGGCCCTTGGCGCGCACTGCCATGGGCGCGAAGCCGGAGCGTTTGGTGTTGAGCGACCAAAGCATCGACATCAATGGATTGAAATTCCCGCATGATGTCCATCTGGATGGGAATGGCGGCGTGGCCCGCATGGCCGCCAGTTTTCGCGGCCAATATGATTTCGGCAAAAAGCTGGAATGCCGCAATTGCCACACGCCAGAAGCGGGGGGCGTGGGATTGCAGCCCGTGAATATGCAGCGCGATTGTGCGATGTGCCACAGCCTGACCTTTGAAACGGTGGGCGGGGTGAAGCGCACGCTGCGCCATGGGAAGCCGGATCAGGTAGCGGCCGATTTGACCGCTTATTACCGGTCCACCGCGCCGTCGGCGGGCTTGCAATTGGGCGGCATTGAACGACGCAGGCCCGGTCAATATGCCGAGGGGCAGATTTACAACATCTATTTCCGCGAAAGCCAAATGCGCCCCAGCCGCGCCGAAGATGCGGTGCGGGCGGTCTTTTCGCTCGGCGGGGCCTGTTATGACTGCCACACCATCTATGCGCCCACCGCTGGCAAAGGATGGCGTGTGGAGCCTGTGACGCAGACAGCACGCTTTATGGAAAAAGGCTGGTTCGACCATGGCACGCACAAGGAAACCGCTTGTGCGGATTGCCATGTGAGCGCGTCGAAGTCCGCAAAAAGTCAGGATTTGCTGTTGCCGAGCGTTGCGCAATGCCGGACCTGCCATGTTGGCGAAACAGGGGCGTCACTGAAAAAAGTGAAGGTGGAAACCAAATCTTCATGCGCGATGTGCCATGAATATCACCAAGATGGGGGGAGGCCGTGGCAGCCAGCGGACGACCGGAAAAAAGCCAATTATCGGGACAGAGAAAATATGCGGCGGAATGTCGATGTGAGCGCCGTCACAAAGTCAGGACAGGAAGCCGTATATATTAGCGCCGTGCCAATCGCGCCGAAAATGCTTTATCGTGTAACGTGGCGGGAGATCGGTCAGCCGGACAACCGCATGGGTGCAAGTTAGACGATGGGATGAAGCGCGTGAATTGAGCGGAAAGAAATTGGGGGCCGCATATGTTGATCGCACAGATAACAGACGTGCATATCGGGTTTGACCCAAATAATGTGGATGAGTTTAATCAACAGCGATTGGTGGCGGTGTTGGCGGCCTTGGCCGAAGGACCGAACCAGCCGGATTTGCTGTTGTTGACCGGCGATTTGGCCGATCATGGCGATCAAGACAGTTATTTACGATTAAAAGCGGCCTTGGGCGATTGCCCCTATCCATGGTTTCCGCTGGTTGGAAACCATGATGTGCGGGACAATTTCCATGCAATTTTCCCTGATTATGATGATGGCCATGGTTTTGTGCAATATGTGCAGGACTTAGGCGATGTGCGTTTGGTGATGGTCGATACGCTGGAGGAGGGCCGCCATGGTGGGGCCTTTTGTGATCAGCGCGCTGCGTGGCTGGATAGACGGTTGGGCGAGGCACCGGATAAGCCAACCTATATTGTCATGCACCATCCGCCCGTGGAATGCGGCATTGAGTGGATGAACACGGACCCAGAGGAACCGTGGGTTCAGCTTTTTTCGGCGGTTCTGGAACGGCATGATCAGGTGCGCGGACTGATTTGCGGGCATTTGCACCGCAGCGTAACGGCATCATGGCGTGGACGCACCGTGGCCATTTGTTCATCCAGCGCGCCGCAAGTGACCGCCGATTTTACACCGCTGGATAGCGAGCGGCCCGACCATCGCGCCATGATTCAGGCCGAAGAGCCGGCTTATGCTTTGCACCGCTGGAACGGGCGGGAATTGATCAGCTTCTATATGAGCGCGGGCCAACATCCGGTGTTGGCGCGATATGATGAACGAATGCAGCCGCTTGTGCAGCATTTGGAGGCGGAGCGGCCCGTTTCACCGGACATCTGATATGTTGAAGAGCGCTTGATGGATCAAGCGGCACAAAAAACGCGGGCGCTGTCATAGCGGCCCGCGTTTTTTATTTTGACCACGGAACGCCGCGCCTGAAAATAATATCAGGAGCGGTCATATTGGGTGGGAAAATCCATCAATAGATCCGCGTGGCCGTGTCGTTGGACAGCGGGCGGGCCGGTGCAGGGCGCGGTTGCGATGCAGCGGCACCATTTTGGCCGCGATTGCCATCAGCGCCAGAGCCCGCTGAATTGCCAGAAGATGCGCCAGCGCTGCCACCACCAGACCCAGCACCACGGCGGCCCGTTTGTTCTTCGATCCATTTTTGGTCCAGAACAATGGGCTCGTCGGTGGGATAGGTTTCCACCTCGACATTAGGTTCGGCGGGCAGTTCCAGCGGCATGCCATTTTCGTCGACCAAACCATCTTGGCCTGGTTCGCCGAAATATCCGTCGCCTTCTTCTTCGAGTTGCCATTCGGGCAGGACAACCTCTGTCTCAAATTGTTCGACAGGGCGTTTGGCGACCGCGACGCGCATATAGTCGCTGAACGCCTTGGCGGGGGCGCGGCCACCTTGCAGCCCGCCGACGGCCTTGGCATCGTCGCGGCCCATCCACACGCCGGTGGTGATGCCGCTGGAAAAGCCCAAGAACCAGCCGTCTTTGTTGCTGCTGGTGGTGCCCGTCTTGCCCGCCACGGGGCGGCCAATTTGCGCCGCGCGGCCGGTGCCGGTGTTGACGGCCGTTTGCATCAGATCGGTGATGCCAGCGGCAACCCATTGGTCCACCAAGACACGGCCACGGTCGGGTTCGTGTTGATAGAGGATTTCGCCGTCGCTGTTGGTCACTTTGGTGATGCCATAAGGCGTTACCGACACGCCCTTGCGCGCAATGGCGGCAAAGGCGGCGGTGAGGTCGATGCCCCGCACTTCGGATGTACCCAGCACCATCGAGGGTTGGGTGTTAATGGGCGTGGTGATGCCAAAGCGGCGAGCCATATTGGCCACCGCGCTATAGCCCACTTCGTCGCCCAATTTGGCGGCCACGGTGTTGAGCGAATAAGCAAAGGCGGTGCGAAGCGTGACATCGCCGGAGAAGCGGCCAGAGGAGTTGCGCGGCGACCAGCCATTGATGGTCACGGGGCCGTCGTTGACGATATCTTCCACCTTATACCCCGCTTCGAGCGCGGCCATATAGACGAAGACTTTCCAAGCCGAACCGGGTTGGCGCAAGGCCTGTGTGGCGCGGTTATAATTGCTGGTGACATAGTCGCGGCCACCGACCATCGCCAGCACCGCGCCGTCGCGGTCCAGCGACACCAGTGCGCCTTGCACATTGGCGGGCGTGTTGGCCTGTATCGATGCGGTCGCGGTGCGTTGCAGCGACAGGTCAAGCGTGGTGTAAACGTCGATGGCGCTGCTGCCTTCGTCGATCAGCATATCCAGTTGTGGCAGCACCCAGTCGGTGAAATAGCGGGCGCTATTTTGGCCCGCTTCCTTGACGGGTTGCAGGTCGGCGGGTTTGGCGGCGTCGGCCTGTGCGCGGCTGATGACGCCCGCATCGACCATGACATCCAGCACCACCTTGGCGCGCGACAGGGCCGCGCCCGCGTCGGCGGTGGGGGAATAATGGGACGGGGCCTTGACCAGACCAGCGACTACGGCGGCTTCGCCCAAGGTCATATCTGTGGCGCTATGGCCAAAGAATAAGCGGGATGCCGCATCGACGCCATAGCTGCCGCCGCCAAAATAGACTTTGTTGAGATAAAGTTCGAGAATCTCGTCTTTGCTGAACTTCCACTCTAGCGCCATAGCAAGGATGACTTCGCGCGCTTTGCGGGTGAAGGTATAGCTGTTGGACAAGAAGATATTGCGGGCCAATTGCTGGGTGATAGTGGATGCACCCTGCATACGGCGGCCCGTGCCGCGATGCTGGACCGCCACAATCGCGGCGCGCGCCATACCAACGGGGTCGACGCCCGGGTGGATGCGGAAACGGCGATCCTCGACCGCGACCATGGCGTCTTGCATGACCTGCGGTGTTTCGCGCAGCGGCAGCCAACGGCCATAGTTGGGGCCAAGGGTGAAATAGACGGTGCCGTCACTGGCGCGCACACGAATAGTCTGGCCAGCGGGCGAATTTTTCAATTCTTCGAAACTGGGCATACGGCTGGCGGCGATGCCAACCGCGGTCGCCACCGCGATCAAGCCAATGATCGCCAAGCCTAGACCCCATTGAGACAACCGCTTTAGCCAATGCCGCCAGCGCGGTTTGGCGGGTGATGATTTGCGGCCGCCGCCGCCGGATTTGCCATTGCTGCCGCCACCATTGCCGGAAGAAGAGGGTTTCGAGGGTGATCGTTCATGGCTCAAGCCAAAGATCCTTCATTCCAATGGGGCGGCGATATGGCCGTCATAATTCAGTTGCTTGGCGCGGGTTCTTGGCCGCGTCCATCTGCCTCAGTCTTCGGTGCCGCGATCGGCGAAGTCAAGCGCCGCGCTGTTGATGCAATAGCGCAGGCCCGTTGGCCCCGGACCGTCGGGGAAGACATGGCCCAAATGGCCGTCGCAGCGCGCACAGCGCACCTCGGTGCGGGTCATGCCGTGGCTGTGGTCGGTGAGTTCTTGCACCGCGCCTTCGTCGGCGGGGGCGGTGTAGCTAGGCCAGCCGGAACCGCTGTCATATTTGGTCCGGCTGTCGAACAAGGTCTGGCCGCAGCCCGCGCAGCAATAGGTGCCATCGCCCTTGTGGTCGGTATAGCGGCCCGTAAAGGCGCGTTCGGTTCCGCCTTCGCGCAGCACATGATGGGCCAGCGGGTCGAGGGGGCGGTTGGTGTCGGCGTTGCTCATGATTCAGCCTTCCTGTGCTTGCATTGGCCCATTGGGCCGATGGGCCGCGATGGCGGGGTTGGTGGTTCTGCTGCCCAATATTGGGCGAGAGGGGCGGCGTGACAAGTCGCAATCATGGTGGTGCGTCCGTCCATATTGGGGTGGGCGCACCGCCAGCATAAGCGGGAGTAAAATTAGGCGCGGGCGCCGAACAAGGCTGTGCCCACGCGCACATGGGTTGCGCCCAAAGTGACAGCGGCGGCATAATCGCTGCTCATACCCATCGAGCGCAGCGGCAAATTGTGGCGATGCGCCAGTTCGTCCAGCAACGCAAAGAAGGGCGAGGGTTCGATGTCGGCGGGCGGAATGGCCATCAGGCCTTGGACATTCAGCCCATGTTGCTGGCACAGCGTCAGCAGGTCGGCAATGTCGGTTGCTGCGCATCCGCCCTTTTGTTCTTCCTTGCCGATGTTGACTTGAAGGAAAATTTGCGGGCTGCGGCCCAGTTTTTGAACGGCGCGGCCCAAGGCTTCGATCAATGATGGGCGGTCAACGCTGTGGATGGCGTCGAACAGGGCGACCGCTTCTTCGGCTTTATTCGATTGCAATTGGCCCACCAAATGGAGCGTGATATCCGGCGTTTCGCCGCGCAGGGCTGGCCATTTTTCGGCGGCTTCTTGGACGCGGTTTTCCCCGAAATGGCGTTGCCCCGCCGCGATTAACGGGCGGATGACATCAATGGTTTGGGTTTTGGAAATGGCGATCAGGCAGACATCGTCGCTGCGCTTGGCACGTATTTTCGCGTCGGCGATTTGTTGTTGAACCTCGGCCAATTGGTCCGCTGCTTGCGTCATAATCCATTCCTGTTGTTCGCGCGGCCATGCGCCAAGCATGGCATGCGTTGCGTGCGCTGTTGCTGGGCCTATAGAAAGGGTGATGATGAAGCGCCACCCCCAGACAGATTTCCTCCAGACGGAATTCTCCCAGACGGAATTCTCTATGCCGCCCTTGTGGCTGTTTAGCGATGAACGGTTGCAGAACAGGCTGATGGATGTGGTGGCCAGCCTGCCGGTTGGAAGCGGTGTGGTGCTGCGCCATGATGATTTGCCTGTTGGTGCGCGCTATCGCTTGATGCGCGGGGTGATGCGCGTGGCGCGTCTGCGCCAATTGACGGTGATTTTGGCGGGCGAGGCGGCCATGGCCCGCCGATGGGGCGCGCATGGCGTGCATGTGCGGCACCATATGGCACCGCCGTCTGGCGCGGCGCGGCGCGGTGGTTTTCTTGTGTCGATGCCCGTGCATAATCGCCGTGAAGCGCTGCGGGCGCGCAAAATGGGGGCGGATATTGTCTTTATCTCTCCGCTTTACGCGACGCGGTCACATGATGGGGCGGCATATTTGGGTGATGCGGCGTGGCGGCGCTTGGCCCGCGATGTTGGCGGGGCGCAGGTGGCGGCGCTGGGCGGCATGAGTGCGGCGGCGGCCCGCTCGCTGAATCGCAAGCGGGGCAGTTTTCATGGGCGCGCCGCATGGGCGGGCATTGATGCACTGGATCAGGCGTGTAGCATCAAACGCGCCAAAAGGCGTAAAGCCACGCTGCGCTAGCGTGGAGGAGTTTGCCTGAAGCATCTCGCCAGCGAATGAACGAGGATGATAGGGGAGCAGTGCGGAAGGTTTAGAAGCGGAACGCCGTGCCGATATAGACGGCCTGACTGTCGCGGCGGCCATCGGTCAATGGTTCGACGGCGTCCTCGCTCTTGTAGCGATAGCCAGCAGTGACGTCCAAATTCTTGGTCAAGCGATAGCTGGAGACAACGTCCACGGCTTGGTCGTTGGCGATGCTGCTCCACCGATCTGGCGCAGCCTCGGGGTCGCTTTTGGCGGGGCGCATTTGCGCGGCGAAGCGGGAAGGCTTGTGACGCTCACCCTCTAGGGCGCGGGCCTGAGGCAGATGCTTTAGGTCGGTGCCGCGTGGAATGGCCGGCGTGACGAATTTGTCAAAGCCCACCGAGGCACCCAAATCATAAGCGAGGGGTTGGATAGCAATAGCGGCCTTGCTGCGCGCCGCTGGCATGCGGGCCGCAGGGTTGGCTTCATTGGCGCGAATCACCACGGTGATAGCGCGGTTCTTGCGATCATTATCCGTGATGGCCGGTGTGAAGCTGAACTGGCTGCGCGTATTGGCGGCCATATTATTATAACGGGCAATCAGGCGCGGGTCGCCGCTGGCGGGGGTGAATTGGCCGAGCAAGGTTTCGGACAATTGCGTGTCGCGAATGCGGTCCGTGCGGGATAAGGATGCCAGAGCAGGGGGCAAAGCAATGGTGGTCGCGGCAAGCGCGATCAAACCAGCTTTTAAGAAATGGCGCGATTGTCGCGACATTATGCCCAACTCCATGTGTTGCGGGACGGGATTTGGCGGCAGAAATTGCTTTTTGTAACAAAATTGCTGACGAATCCGTCCTTCCTGTATGGGAACTATAGGCATGGAAATGGAGAAATTCCAGAGTCGTGACAAAAAGATAGGCCTGAATGTGCGGGATTGTTCCGGCCTGTTGCCGATTGTCCACAGCCCCGACCTTGGCTAGGCCCATTTGCGAAGCGTCGCCTGTGGATAGGGCGGATGGCAAGATGATGACGCCATTGGGTTTTTCGTCAAGCGCTGGCAATGCGGCGCGACGCGGTGGTGGGGATGGCGGGCAGGCGAACGCCCATAAACGCTAATCCGCCGATCTTGCATTGCTGTGCTTGCCGTGTGTTCGCAACGGCGATACAGACGCACACATCATTCCAGCTTGCGCGGCCTTCCCGATTATGTGGCGGCGCCCAGATAAAAGGTGCTTAGGCATGTCCAACCTGTCCGTTTCTGCCGTTCGCCGCACGGCGACTTTGGCGATGGTTGCTGTCGCTTGCGCAGGTCTTGCGGCTTGTGGTGGCAAGGAACGTCCCCGCGCCGATCTGGCAGCATCGCAAGTGACCACCATTGGCGTGAACAGCTATTTGTGGCGCGCGTCGCTGGACGCGGTGTCGTTCATGCCCTTGCTCCAAGCCGATAGCGCAGGCGGCGTGATCGTGACCGATTGGTATGCCAATCCATCGAACCCCGGCGAACGGATGAAGGTGACGGTTTCGATTTTGGACCAGGATTTGCGCGCTGACGCGCTGCGCGTCGCGGCATCGCGCCAAGTGTCGCAGGGCGGCGCTTGGGTGGATGCGCCAGTGCAGGCGGCCACTGTGCAAAAGCTGGAAGAAGTGATTTTGACCCGCGCGCGTGACCTGCGCCGCAGCGCCATTCGCGGATAATCACCGCCCGATTTTTTTGGCGCGGGATCGGGAACCATTTCGCGCCAATTTTATTGAATTTTTGACTTTTCTACCATTTACGGGAAACGGAAAATGACCCGCGATACGCGCTTTAGCGCATTGGCTGCCGATACGCGCTGGCAGGCCGCATGGGACGCCGACAACAGCTTTGCGACCCCCGATATCATGCGTTCGGACAATGACCGTCCCAAAGCTTATATTTTGGAAATGTTCCCCTATCCATCGGGCCGTATCCATATGGGCCATGTGCGCAACTATGCGATGGGCGACGTGTTGGCGCGTTTCAAGCGTATGACGGGCCATGATGTGTTGCACCCCATGGGTTGGGATGCCTTTGGGATGCCAGCCGAAAATGCGGCGATGGAAAAGGGCGTTCACCCCGGTGGTTGGACGCGCGACAATATTGCATCGATGCGCGCCCAGCTGAAGCGCTTGGGTTTGGCTTTTGACTGGGACCGCGAACTGGCGACCTGTGAGCCGGACTATTATGGTCAGGAACAGGCGTTATTCCTTGCTTTGTACGAAGCGGGCTTGGTGTATCGCAAAGAAAGCTTTGTGAACTGGGACCCGATCGACATGACGGTTCTGGCCAATGAACAGGTTATTGATGGACGGGGCTGGCGTTCGGGCGCCTTGGTTGAAAAGAAAAAACTGTCGCAGTGGTTTTTGAAAATCACCGATTTTGCCGAAGAATTGCTGCATGGTTTGGACACGCTGGACAAATGGCCTGACAAGGTCCGTTTGATGCAGGAAAATTGGATTGGCCATAGCAAGGGCCTGCAATTTTCGTTCAAGCTGACGGGCAGCAGCGATGGATTTGACGTGTTTACCACGCGCCCCGATACGCTGTTCGGCGCCAGCTTTGCAGCGATTTCGCCCGACCATCCTTTGGCGGCCAAGCTGGCGGCTAATGCACCGCAATTGGCGGAATTCATTGCAGATTGTCGCCGTCAGGGCACATCGGCGGAGCAGTTGGAAACGGCGGAAAAGCGCGGCTTTGATACCGGCCTGACCGTCGAACATCCGCTGGACCCCAATTGGCACCTGCCCGTGTGGGTCGTGAATTATGTGCTGATGGATTATGGCACGGGCGCGGTATTTGGCTGTCCGGCGCATGACCAGCGCGACTTGGATTTGGCGCGCAAATATGGCCTGCCAGTGCACCGCGTGATTGCGGACGGCGACCATGTGGCCCAAGTCTATGAGAGCGACGAGGCCTATGTTGGCGGCGGGAAATTGGTGAACAGCCATTTCTTGGACGGCATGAGCGTTGATGAAGCCAAGGCAGCGGTGATTGCGCGCGCGGAACATCAAGGGTGGGGCAAAGGCACCACCGTATGGCGTCTGCGCGATTGGGGCGTTTCGCGCCAACGTTATTGGGGAACGCCGATCCCGTTCATCCATTGTGATGCCTGCGGCACTGTTCCGGTTCCAAGCAACCAATTGCCGGTGGTTTTGCCAGAAGATGTGGACTTCTCTGTCCCTGGAAATCCGCTGGACCGCCATGCGACATGGAAGCATGTCGATTGCCCAAGCTGCGGCGGCAAGGCTGTGCGCGAAACCGACACATTGGACACATTTGTGGACAGCAGCTGGTATTTCCTGCGCTTCGCCAGTGCGCCAGCCGACAAGCCGTTTGACCCCGACGTGATCGCGCGTTGGTTGCCGGTCGACCAATATATTGGCGGTATTGAACATGCGATTTTGCACTTGCTCTATGCGCGTTTTTGGACGCGGGCGTTGGAACGTCTGGGCATGATCAACGTCAAAGAACCCTTTGCGAGCCTGTTCACACAGGGCATGGTCACGCATGAAACCTATAGCCGTGTGCAAGGCGAAGGTTTGCCGCCGATCTTCTTTGCACCGACGGACATTGACCGCACGGGTGATGGCGCGACATTGAAGGCCGACGGCAGTAGCGTGGATGTGGGCCGCGTCATTAAGATGTCGAAATCCAAAAAGAATGTCGTCGATCCCGACAATATTTTGGAACAATATGGTGCGGACGCGGCGCGTTGGTTCATGCTGTCGGATAGCCCGCCGGAACGCGACTTGCCATGGAGCGAGGCAGGCATTGAAGGCGCTTGGCGCTTTGTGCAGCGTTTGTGGCGCGTCTTTGGTGAAACCCAAAATCTGGGCGATAGCGCAGAGGATAAGGCGCTGGCCCGCAAGCTGCATCAGGCCATTGCTGGCATCGCGATGGATATTGAAGCATTGAGCTTTAATAAGGCGGTGGCCAAGGTCCATGCGCTGACCAATGACATTGAAAAATCCAAACCATCTGCCACCCGCGCAGAGGCTTGCCGCACGCTGATTTTGCTGGTGGCGCCCATGATGCCGCATCTGGCCGAAGAAGCATGGTCGGAATTGCCGGACAGTCAACGTACTGCCCATTTGGTGGCCCATGCGGCATGGCCCGTCGTCGATGCGGCTTTGTTGGTGGATGATGAAGTGACCATTGCCATTCAATTGGGCGGCAAGCTGCGTGATACCATGACCATGGCCAAGGGCGCGGACAAGGCGGATGTCGAAGCGGCCGCTTTGGCTCGTCCGAAAATTGCCGAGATGCTGGCCGGAGCAACGCCCAAGAAGGTGATTGTTGTTCCCGACCGCTTGGTTAATATTGTCGCCTGATGAAAAAGCTGATCCTCCCTTGCTTCATTGCTGCGTCGCTGCTGGTCAGCGGATGTGGTTTGCGCCCCTTATACGCCAATGGCGGCAAGGGAGAGGTGGCGGCCTTGCTGTCCGGCATTGATGTTGCGCCCATTGAGGGGCATCGGGGCTGGCTGGTCCGCAATGCGCTGCGCGACCGATTGCATGCATCCCAGCAGGATGGCGGACAAAGCCGCTATCGCTTGGATGTTCGGTTGGAAGACAGCATTGATGGATTTGGCGTGCGGGCCGATGAAGCGGTGGTGCGCGAACGGCGGACGCTGCGCGCGCGCTATCAACTGGTTGATGTATCGAATGGCGAAGTGTTGGTGGATGCCACGGCTGCGCAAGATGGCGGCATTGACGTGGTGGGCAGCGAATTTGCGACCATCGCAGCGGAATCGACGGTTCTAGAACGTTTGGCATCCAGCGTGGCAGATCAGATTATCGCCCGTATTGCCGTTTACGCCAATCGTACGGCAGGGCGTTCGCCCAGCGCGGAATGAAGCGGCGCTGACCGAATGAAGGCGGTTAAGCCCTATGAGTTGGAGCGGCTGAAGCGGCTTGACCCCGACACACGCTTGATGTTGGTGGCGGGGCCGGACGATTCGACCATGGCGGCGATTGCCAGCCATTTGCTGCGTTTGGCGGGCCAAGATGCCGAACGGCTGGACCTGAGTTCGGCGATGTTGGCGGCGGACCCGTCCTTATTGGCGGTGGAGGCAGCATCCATGTCGCTATTTTCGCCGCAGCGCGTGATCCGCTTGGAAATTTCCGGCAGTGGGGACGATGTTCTGCCCGCGCTGGAGGAGTTGTTTCAGGCCGAAAAGGTCATCAATCCGGTGATTGCATTGGGTGCCAGCATCACCGCAAAATCGAAAATTATCAAAGCGGTAGAGGCATCGTCCTGCGGCGTTGCAGCCATTTGCTATCAACCGGACCGCCGTGCCTTGGTGGGCATTGCGATGGATGCCGGACGCGAAGCGGGTTTGCGCTTTTCCAACGCCGAGGCGCAATTGCTGATCGATTTGGTGTCGGGCGACCAAGCGTTGATGCGGCAAGAGATTGAGAAGATTGCGCTTTATTTGGATGCTGCGCCAGAGCGGGAGCGGCAGGTGACGCCAGCGGACATCGCTTTGTTGGGCGCGGCGTCGCATGAAGAGGATGTCAGCGATTACATCAACGTCGCTTTGGGCGGCAAAGTACAGGCACTGCCCGATGTGCTGGCCACGGCGGCTGCCATTGGGGTGGCGGAAATACGCTTGATTCGCGCGCTATCGCTTCGGGCGCTGTTGCTGGTACGCTTGCGCGCCGATGTTGACGGCGGAGCGCATCCATCCAGCGTGGTCGGTTCGCCGCGCAGCGGTGTCTTTTTCAAAGAGCGAGAGGCGGTAGCCGCGCAATTGCATATTTGGGATGCGCCCAAGCTGGCGCGTTTAATGACGCGCTTGTTGGAATGCGAACAGGCGCTGAAGGCGTCGGGCACGGCGGGCTCTATTTTGTTTCGCAAATTGATGACGGACATCACCCATTTGGCAGCGCGCGCGCGTTAAGAGCGCGAGACATTGGCACCATATATGGGCCAGATTGGCCGCGTGCGGTTGGGCAATGTGGCGGTGATTTTGTGCAGCGGATATGATGCGCAAAAGGTGCAGCAAAAAATTGATAATAGCAGGGAATATAGTCCCTTTACCGGCATGATATAGCGCGTGCAGTCATGGGGGCTTTCACTTGCATTCGCTGAAAATGCTGCATATGCTGCACCCTATAACAATAGCATGAAATGCGGTGAGGAGAGGGCTATGTGGAAGTTGATAATTGCGGGACTGGCCGTTCCAGCCTGTGCGCTTGTTGGGCAGAATTTGCCTGAATCATCGACGCCAGCCCAAGCCGAAGCGACGAAGCTTGCGCAGCTTAACATCATGAATGATACGGAAAATATGGACTTGGTACGTGTGCGTGCGATGCAAAATCACGCTGTGTCGATGCAAACCTATGCGATGGTTGCTGCGCGCTAAATTTCATATCATTTAAGGCAATATATTGGCGTTAGTCCGGCGAATCTTATGTTCGCATGGGCATTGCGATATACAGGAATTGCATATCCTAATTTCAAAAATTGTGCAGTGCAGCATAATTTATCGCTGAGGCGATCGCGGCTTTGGATGCCGCTATTTTTCATAATCTTTGTTTTGCGCGCCTTGGTGGGTCGGATGCGGCGCTGTCGTTGCGATATCGCCCGCAATGCGCTGTATTGTCCTGCGTGAGCCAAGCACCGTTAGGGATTGCGGCGCCGATCTGTGTCGCTGATCGGTGGCGGCTCTGGCCCCTTTTGCGGCCCACTGCATCCATGCCCTGAGTGACATGCGCATGGGAGCAGTTGTAAGCGCGGGAAAAGGCTTGGCAAGGCAGCGTGCGCAGCAGATAGCAGCCGAGCATGATCAAAAAAGCTGCGTACCAACGACCGCGTCGTTGGCAGCGCATGGGCGGCAAGGAATAGATATGGCGGATATTTTTGGGGCCTTATTCCCCATTTTTGCGCTGATTGTGGTGGGTTTTGCCTGTGGCCGTGTTCAGTGGTTCGGGCAAGATTCCCATCATGTCTTGAATGGCTTTGTCGCCAATCTGGCTTTGCCCGTGCTGACATTCCATATTTTGGCGACCATGGATGCGCGGGATTTGATGGAACCTGTCATGTTCACCGTGGTCGTCGGCGCTTTCTTGATCGTTTATACTGTGCATTTCGCCATCGAATCTTGGCGCGGGCAGGGGCGCGGTGAAGCCAATGCTGCGGCTTTTGCGGCATCCTATGGCAATCATGCCTTTATTGGGCTGCCGATGTGTTTGGCGATTCTGGGTCCAGCCAGCCTTGCCCCTGCTGCCGTGATTATCGCCCTGAATTCCACCATTTTATTTGCGCTGGGGACATTGTCTGCTGTGATGACCAGTCCAAATGCGCGCGTGGGGCGTAGCCGCATGGACGGCGTGAAAATGGCGGTGTCGCTGGCGTCGCGCAATCCGCTGTTGATTGCTGCACTGGCTGGGGCGTTGGTGGCGGTGGCTGCGCTGCCCTTGCCGCAGCCTGTGGATAAGTTGCTGATCACCATCGGGGCCACGACCACGCCTTGCGCCTTGATTGCGGTGGGCTTGTTCATGGCGCGTCCGGTGCCGCAGGCTGGCGGGACGGGCGCAACCATGCGTAGCGTCGCTGGGAAGTTGCTGCTTTTGCCAGTGGTGACGGCGGGCTTGTTGTGGGTGCTGCCGCCGCAGCCGACCATTATATATCAGACTTTGTTGTTAATCGCGGCGGTGCCGTCGGGTGCGGGATGTTTGGCGCTCGCCCGCTATGGCGGCGATGGGGCCCTGCGCATGACGGCGCGCATTATCACCATATCGACGATTTGTGCGGGGCTGAGCTTGCCGATCTTGATGCTGGTGATGGGATTGGGCGCATGATCGCGCTGATGGAGGACGCGTGCGCGCAAGGTGCCATCGGTTGTGGCATGGGGCGCTGTTTCAATGATATGATCTGATTTATATAAAGGCCGCTTGCTATGCCATTTGGGCTAGTAAGTGGCTCCCCGGGCAGGATTCGAACCTGCGACCAATCGATTAACAGTCGATTGCTCTACCGCTGAGCTACCGAGGAACAGGCGCCGTGTGGCGTGGGACAAGCCTATGCTGATATCCGGCGCGTTTGGCAACAGCCTTGTGCAAGAAATGTGTGAAACAAGATAAAAATATTGACCATGTCCGTGCTTGATGGACGGTCATGCTGCAACGCGATTGACGCAGCGCGGACAAAGGATGAGGGTGGCCAATAGGGGCAAGGCGAGATGTCGCCACTTGTCCAAGCTGTGATGCAATTCAGCGATGTTGGAAAGTGGCTCCCCGGGCAGGATTCGAACCTGCGACCAATCGATTAACAGTCGATTGCTCTACCGCTGAGCTACCGAGGAGCAATCCGCCGTAGCGGACGAGAGGCCCTATGATGGGAATGAAATGATTTGGCAAGCCCTAAAAAGCAAATTGTTCCATTGCGATGCGGTCGTCCAGCCCATGGTCGGGGTCGAACAGCAAGGTCAGCGGGCGGGAACGGTCGGCGGTGACGCGGACATGCTTGATATCGCGAATCTCCCGCTGGTCGGCAACGGCGCTGACGGGGCGTTTGACGGCCTCAAGGACGTTGAATTGAAAGCTGGTGGCTTCGGGTAGAATCGCGCCGCGCCAGCGCCGAGGGCGAAAAGGGCTGATCGGCGTGAGGGCGAGCAGCGCAGATTCCAACGGCAAGATGGGGCCGTTGGCCGACAAATTATAAGCGGTGGAGCCAGCGGGGGTGGACACCAACAGCCCGTCGCAAATCAGTTCATCCAACATGGTTTTGCCATTAACCATCACTTCCAGTTTTGCCGCCTGACGGGTTTCGCGCAGCAGAGAGATTTCGTTTATGGCAGGCAGGATGTGGCGTTCATTGTCGATGGTCGTGATTTCGCCGCTGAGCGGGTGGATGATATATTGGCTGGCGTTGCTAAGGCGTTCCAACAGAGCCTCGGCACGAAAATCATTCATCAAAAAGCCAACGCTGCCGCGATTCATCCCAAAGACGGGCAAGGTGCGGCGGCGGTCGAGCATCTGGTGTAAGACATGCAGCAAAAACCCATCGCCGCCCAAGGCAATGACCAGATCAGCCTCGGCCATATCGACGAAATCATACATGGGTCGCAGTTCGGCTTCCGCCTCTAGTGCTGCTGGTGCATTGGATGCGACCAGCGCAATATTGCGTTGCATTATCTTCCCCCTGTGGATGAGCAGCCTAGGGCCGTTCCGTTCGACTAAAGGGGGCAACGCCAGCTTTATCGAACCGGAAAGGGGCGTGCTCTGATTTCGCTATTTTGACAGTCATTTGAAGGGGAAGCAAGTGAGCAGTGTCTGACTGCTGCTGGTTAATCATGAGGGAATGAGAATTTTGATTGAAGCGCAAGGAAATGAGCGCAATGATCACGCCCGCCTAGTCGGGGCGCTATGATATCGGATGACAGATGTGCTGATTGCTGCGGCTGAAAAAATTACAAAAGATTTTTTGGTGCAAAGTCCCCTTATCGGCGTGATTTTGGTGCAGGCCGATGAATTGGCCCGAATTAACCACAGCGTTGGGTCCGCCGCTGGTGATGCTATCCTAGAGGAAATCGGATGGCGTTTGCAGACCTTTGCCGGTGATGAATTTGGCGCGGGCAGCTATGTCGCGCGGTTGGATGGGCCAAGATTTTTGATTGTGCCATCCAAGCCCATGACGGAGAGGGCCTTGTTTGTGCAGGAGCGATCCCTGCATTTGGCGCTGGCCGAACCATTGGTCGGCGACCCCCATGGCCGCGTGACCATGCGTATTGCGACGGCCATGATTTCGGCGGACCAGTCGGTGGAGGCGCAATTGCGCAGCGCGTGCGAGATTTTGGCGCGCCCTGCGTCCGCCCGCGATGGGGCGTCGGTGAAAGCGGCGCTGGAACATGACGAAGTGCGGATAGTCTATCAACCGCAATATGACATGATTTCCGGCGTGATGGTCGGCGTAGAGGCGTTGATCCGTTGGGAACATCCCGAGCTGGGAACATTGGGCGCAGGACCGTTGGTGACCGCGGCGCGAGCCGCTGGCATGGACAAGGAATTGACCAAACACGCCCATCGATTGGCGCTGCGCGAGGCGGGGCAATGGCCAGCGGAACTGGCGGATTTGCGTTTGTCGCTGAATATTACCGCTGCGGATTTGGGGGATTTGGACTTTGCCAGCCGCGTGGCGCGCATGGCCGCCGAAGAAGGGGTTTCGCAAAGCCGATTGACGCTGGAATTGACCGAACAAGCGATGCTGAGCGACCCTGCCAGCGCCGCCGCGCAATTGGCGCAGTTGCGGGCGGGGGGATCGTCCATTGCGATTGATGATTTTGGTACCGGATATTCCAGCCTGTCGTTGCTGGCGCGCTTGCCCATTGATTATTTGAAAATCGACAGCGGTTTTACACGCACCATTATGGGCACAAAGCGGGACCAGATTGTGGTGCGGGCGATTGCCGATTTGGCCAAGGCCTTGGGCTTGGTCGTGATTGCCGAAGGGGTGGAAAATGATACCCAATTGGCGCGCTTGGCGGAATTGGGCGTTGGCGTGTGGCAGGGGTTTTTGTGGTCAGAACCGGTGGCGGGTGCGGCGCTGCCCGCTTTGGTGGCAGAGGCGCGGGCGCGCGACGCAAGATTTCCGGTGCATCAAGATTAAGACGGCGTAATGACGCGCGGCGGGGCTTATCCCGCCTGCCGCGCCACCTTTCCTAGACCTTTGGACAGTTGTAACGCGCCATTCAGGCGCGCTGGCGCGCTAGCCCAGTCGCCGCTGATCGACAGCTTCATATCGGGGCGCAATTTGGCGCGGCCCTTGAGGCGTTCGACATAGGCAATCAGGCCGGGGATGTTGGCGAATTGATCGCCGTGGAAGCTGATGAGCGCGCCCTTGGTGCCAACGTCCAGCTTGGCGATGCCGGCTTGTTTGGCGTTGGCCTTGATTTCCATCAATTGAATGAGGTTCGACGTTTCTTGGGGCAATGGGCCGAAACGGTCGATCATTTCAGCGGCGAACGCGTCCAGTCCGGCACGGTCTTCGGCGTCATTGAGGCGGCGATAGAGGGCCATGCGCAGCGGCAGGTCAGGAACATAATCGTCGGGAATCAGGATTGGCGCATCGACGGTGATGACTGGCGACAAGGCTTCGCGTGGAGGGGCGACGCCTGCCCCCTCGGCCTTGGCGACGAGAATCGCTTCTTCGAGCATGGATTGATACAGTTCAAAGCCGACTTCGCGGATATGGCCGGATTGTTCATCGCCCACCAAATTGCCAGCGCCGCGAATATCGAGGTCGTGACTGGCGAGTTGGAAGCCCGCGCCCAGCGTGTCGAGATCACCCAGCAATTTCAGACGCTTTTCGGCGGTGTCCGTCATCGCGCCGCCTTCGGCGGTGGTGAGATAGGCATAGGCCCGCGTTTTGCCGCGTCCGACACGGCCACGAAGCTGGTATAATTGCGCTAGGCCGAAGCGGTCGGCCCTGTGGATAACCAGCGTGTTGGCGCTGGGGATGTCGAGGCCGCTTTCGACGATGGTGGTCGATACCAGTACATCATATTTGCGGTCGTAAAAGGCGCTCATCCGCTCTTCGACTTCGGTGGGTGACATTTGGCCGTGGGCGACGACATATTTGATTTCGGGGATGCGGGTGCGCAGAAATTCTTCAATATCCGGCAGGTCTTTGATACGCGGGGTGACGAAGAAGCTTTGGCCGCCGCGATCATGTTCGCGCAGCAAAGCCTCGCGGATCACCACGCCGTCCCATGGCGCGACATAGGTGCGCACGGCCAAACGGTCGACCGGCGGCGTTTGAATGACGCTGAGTTCGCGCAGGCCCGACATCGCCATTTGCAACGTGCGCGGAATGGGCGTGGCGGTGAGGGTGAGGACGTGGACGTCGGTTTTTAGCTGTTTTAGCCGTTCCTTGTGGACGACGCCAAAGCGTTGTTCTTCGTCGACGATTACGAGGCCGAGATTTTTGAAATCGACGGATTTGGCGATGACGGCATGGGTTCCAACGACGATGTCCATCGTGCCGTCCGCCAAACCATCGCGTGTTTTTTGCGCTTCGGAGGCAGGGACAAGGCGGGATAGGCGGCCGACATTGATCGGGAAGCCTTTGAATCGTTCAACGAAATTATTGAAATGTTGGCGGGCAAGCAAGGTGGTGGGCACGACCACGGCGACTTGTTGCCCCGCCATGGCCGCGACGCAGGCGGCGCGCAGCGCGACCTCCGTTTTGCCAAAGCCGACATCGCCGCAAACAAGGCGGTCCATCGGGCGGCCAGAGGCCAAATCGTCCAGCACATCGCCGATGGCGCGTTCTTGATCGTCGGTTTCTTGATAGGGGAAGCGGTCGGCAAAGGCGGGATAGCTGGTGTCGGCGGTCAGGACTTCGCCGCTGCGCAGCGCGCGCTGGGCAGCCGTGGCCAGCAATTCGCCCGCAATCTCGCGGATGCGCTCTTTCATCCGCGCTTTGCGGCGCTGCCATGCTTCGCCGCCTAGCTTGTCCAGCCCGACGCCTTCGCTGTCGCCGCCGTAGCGGGACAGGACGTCGAGATTTTCGACGGGAACGTAGAGTTTGTCGCCGCCCTGATAGGTGAGCAAGACGCAGTCATGCGGGCTTTTGCCTACGGGGATGGAGGTGAGGCCTTCGTAGCGGCCCACGCCATGGTCTAGGTGGACGACGAGATCGCCGACCGACAATGTGGCAAGTTCCGCCAAGAAGGCGTCGGCGCTTTTGCGCTTTTTCTGGCGGCGCACCAAACGCTCGCCCAATATGTCTTGCTCGGTCAGCAGGCTGATGGCGTCGGTGGCAAAGCCATGATCCAGTGGCAAGACGACCATGGCGGTCGCGCCGCCCGCTTCGGCCGAGGCAAGCCCCAGCGCGCTTTGCCAATCATCGGCGGGGTGCAGGCTGGTGACGCCATGATCGCGCAGCAGGCCAGATAAACGGTCCCGCGCACCCGCGCTATAGCTGGCGATGATGGTGCGGCGTCCCGCGCGGCGTTCGTCCGACAGATGGTCGGCGACCATGTCATATATGTTCAGGTCGGCGGCGCGTTCGGGCGTGAAGTCGCGCGCGCTATGGCTTTCCATGTCGATGACCATGGGCGCGGGCGGTGTGTCGAAGGCGGTGACGATATGAATGGGGCGGGTGGCGGCCGCGTCATTCCATTCGGGCTGCGTCAGATAGAGAGCGTCGGGCGCGAGAGGGCGATAGCTGCCCGCTTGTTCCTGCGCGGCTTCGACACGGTTGGCGTGATAGTCTGTGATCGCTTCGAAACGGCTGTCGAGTGTGGCCTCGCTGCGCTGGCTGCGGAGGACGGGGGTGTCGGCGTCCAAATAATCGAACAGCGTCGCCAGCTTCTCTTCAAACATCGGCAGCCAATGGTCCATGCCCGCTTGGCGGCGACCCTCGCTGACGGCTTGATAGAGCGGGTCGCCGGTGGCTTGGGCACCGAAACGGTCGCGGTAGCGGCTGCGGAAACGCTTGATGCTATTTTCATCCAGCAAAGTTTCGGCGGCGGGCAGCAGCGACAGGCCCTTGGCGGGCGCAAGGCTGCGTTGGTCGGCGGTGTCGAACCAGCGAATCGATTCAATTTCGTCGCCAAAGAAGTCAACGCGCAGGCCATGCTGCTCGCCCGCCGCGAACAGATCGACGATGCTGCCGCGCACCGCAAATTCGCCTTGGTCGGCCACCGTGTCGACGCGGTTAAAGCCATTGGCGACCAGTAATTCGGCCAAAGCATCGCGGTCAATCCGCTGCCCCGCCGCTAAGGTGGTGGCGAGTTGGCGAATGCGGAAGGGCGTGAGCGTGCGCTGGGTGGCGGCGGCGATGGTGGTGAGGATAAGCTCGCCGCGTTTGGCGGGTTGTTGCAGCGCGGATAGCGTCGCCAGCCGGTCGGCGCTGATCCGCATGGATGGACCCGCACGGTCATAGGGCAAGCAGTCCCAAGCCGGAAAACGGTGGATGGTGAGATCCGGCGCAAAGAAAGGCGCGGCGTCGGCGATGGCCTGCATGGCGGCATCGTCGGTCGCGATATACAGCAGCCTTTTGCTGCTGGCGCGGGCCAGATCGGCCAGCAGCAACGGCAAAAAGCCGTCCGCCACTCTCGCAAGGGTTAGCGGCGCAGAGGCGCGGCCAATTTGGGCGAAAAGGTCGGCGGAGGCAGGCTTCATGGCAGCGGGATATAATCCAATTTGCGCATGGCAGCGATCATTTCGGGGTTGTTCAAATGTTCGGGCGGTTCGCCCACATTCATGGCCCAAGCCATGATGTCCACATCATCTTCTTCGCAAACCGCTTCGAACCAGACGAGCTGATTTTCATCAAAGGTCGGACCATAGCGGTCGAAAAAGCCGCCGATCATATAGTCGGCCTCGCGGGTGCCACGGTGCCAAGCGCGGAATTTCAGGCGTTTCAGGCGGTCGTTCATGCAGGGCCTTTTAGTCGGATCGCTGAGACTATCAACGCACAAGCGGCAATAAGTTTCGCGGCTGTTATTTTCGCGGTCTTGCGCTAGACATCGGGCCATCATGCGACCCGAAATTTTGAACCCTTTATTTGCCGCCCTGACCGACCTGAAGGGCGTTGGCCCGCAACTGGCCAAGCCCCTTGCGCGATTGGGATTGGAAACGGTGGCGGACGCGCTGTTTCATTTGCCGACCGGCCTGATTAGCCGCGTTCCGCTGGACTGTTTGGAGCAGGGGCAGGCAGGCCAAGTGGTGATTGTCGAGGTGACGGCACAGGATTATCGGCCAGGCCGCAGTCCGCGCGCACCCTTTGGTGTCGATGCGGTGGATGCGGCGGGCGATCATGTGCGGTTGGTTTATTTTGGGCGCACGGCGGGCTTGGCGAAAAAATTGTTTCCGCTGGGCGAAAAACGGCGGGTGTCGGGGCGGCTCGATCAATTTGGCGATATGTGGCAAATTGTGCACCCCGACCATGTCAGCGAAATTGGCGAGGGCGCGGCCCCGATTGCGATGCAGGAGGCGGTCTATCCGCTGACCGAGGGGCTGACCAATGCGCGGCTGTCGGGCCTGATGCAGATGGCCTTGGAACGGCGGCCCGAATTTCAGGAATGGATTACGCCGTCGATGGTGGCGGGTCATGGATGGCCGAATTGGCATGACGCGATGGGCCGCGCGCACCAAAGCCCGCATGATGCACCGGCGCGGGATCGGCTGGCTTATGACGAGATTTTCGCCAGCCAAGTGGCGTTGATGCTGATCCGGCAAAGCCTGAAGAATCGCCGTGGCCGCGCGATTATGGGCGACGGGCGCTTGGTGCAGGCTTTGCAATTGCCGTTCGGTTTGACGGGGGCACAGGAACGGGTGGGCCGCGAAATCAGCGTCGATATGGCCCGCGACACACCGATGCTGCGCATGTTGCAGGGTGATGTTGGCAGTGGCAAAACTTTGGTGGCCTTGCGCGCCATGTTGACGGCGGTGGAGGCGGGGACGCAGGCGGCCTTGCTGGCCCCAACCGAGATTTTGGCGCGCCAACATTTGGCGTCCCTGCAAAGCATGTTGGCGGGGTTGCCAGTGAATATCGCCATATTGACGGGCCGCGACAAAGGCAAAGCCCGCGAAGCGACGCTGATGGGCTTGGCGGATGGCAGCATTCATATTTTGGTGGGCACCCATGCGATTTTCCAAGAATCGGTGCAATATCGTGACCTGAGCTTGGTGGTGGTGGATGAACAGCATCGTTTCGGTGTGGCCCAGCGGTTGATGTTGACGGACAAGGCCCAGCGTCCCCCGCATTTGCTGGTGATGACGGCGACACCGATCCCGCGCACTTTGTTGCTGGCCAATCATGGCGAGATGGATGTGTCGCGGCTGGATGAAATGCCGCCGGGACGCACGCCTGTGGATACCCGCGTGATCAGCATTGAGCGGTTGGACGAAGTGGCGGATGGGCTGGCGCGGCATTTGCAAAAGGGTGAGCAAGCCTATTGGGTGTGCCCCTTGGTGGCGGAGAGTGAAAAGTTGGATTTGACCGCCGCCGAAGACCGCGCCGAATATTTGCGGGCGCGGCTGGGCAGTGAACGTGTCGGCTTGGTGCATGGCAAGATGAAAGGGCCGGAAAAAGACGCGGTGATGTCGCGTTTTGAGGCGGGCGAGATTGGCGTTTTGGTCGCGACGACGGTGATTGAAGTGGGCGTCAATGTGCCCAATTCAAGCCTGATGGTGGTGGAACATGCGGATCGATTTGGCTTGGCGCAATTGCACCAATTGCGCGGGCGTGTGGGGCGCGGAACAGCGAAAAGCGTCTGTTTGTTACTGCGTTCCCAAAATCTGAGCGAGACGGCGCGGGAACGCTTGGCCTTGATGCGCGATACCAATGACGGCTTTGTGATTGCGGAAAAAGATTTGGAATTGCGCGGCGGCGGAGAATTGCTGGGGCTGAAGCAATCGGGGGATGCCGATTATCGCCTGTCGACCGCGGAACAATTGCAGCGATTATTGCCCGCCGCCCATGATGATGCGCGCTTGTTCGTTGAGCAAGATGGCGGGATGGACGGAAAACGCGGTGGACCGGTGCGCGATTGCCTATATCTGTTCCGCCGTGATGCGGCGATACCGTTGCTGCGCAGCGGCTAGGGGTGCGGCGCGGCGAGCTTGGGAAATGGGATGCAGGCGGCGTTACGACGCGCTGGGTGTATCCGAGTCCGTATCGACCTTGACGCCCATGGCGCGCAGCAAAGGTAGATAGTCTTTTTCGTCAATTGGGTCGTCAAATTGCGTGCCAGATTTCCCGCTGATCGACCAGATCACCTTGGCAGAGCGCGCACCCAAAATGGGCAGGCGAAAGATTAATTTGTCATCCAGTTCAAAGGCCTGTGGATAGCGGACCAGCAAGCCGTCATTGCTGATGTTAACACAGGTAGCGATGTCTTGGCGGCCGTCGGGCAGGTCGAACGACAGGCGGAAATAGACATCGCTGCGTTTGGTGCCGCGCTGATCCAGCCCCATATAATTTGGCGTTTTGGTGTCGGATTTGCGCATGAAAAACCCCCGCAATTCGTTAAACGGCGGGGGCTTTTTACGCCATTTTTCAGGGCTTGGTTAGCCCCAAAAATGCTTCGCTTTAACGGTTAATTAAACCGTGCTTCTTGGCGCCAAGGCTGAGCGTGATCGGTTGGTCGGCGGGTTGGATGACCAGTGTCGCATCCTTGACCACGTCGCCGTTCAGCTTGACGGCACCTTCGTCCAATTTGCGGCGCGCTTCTTTGTTGGAGGCCACAAAACCCAAATCGCGCAGCGCGTCGAGGATGCGGATACCATCTGCGCCAGCGCTGATTTGCGGCAGGTCGCCGCCAATATGGCCTTGTTCAAAGGTTTGCTGCGCGGTTGCTGCGGCTGTTGCCGCCGCCTCGGTGCCGCGGCACAGGCTGGTGGCTTCGTTGGCGAGGATTTTCTTCGCTTCGTTAATGTCTGCGCCTTCGAGCGATTCCAATCGCGCGATTTCGTCCAATGGCAAATCGGTGAACAAACGCAGGAAGCGGCCAACATCGCGGTCGTCGCAATTGCGCCAAAACTGCCAATAATCATAATCCGGCAATTGGGCGGGATTCAGCCAGATAGCGCCCGATGCCGTCTTGCCCATTTTGGTGCCAGCGGCGGTGGTGAGCAATGGGGTGGTCAAGCCGAATAATTGGCTGCCGTCCATACGCCGGCCCAATTCCATGCCATTGACGATATTGCCCCATTGGTCAGAGCCGCCCATTTGCAGGCGCATGCCCATTTTCTGGGACAAGTAGCGGAAGTCATATCCCTGAAGAATCATGTAGTTGAATTCAAGGAAGGTCATCGGCTGTTCGCGTTCCAGACGCAATTTTACCGAATCAAAGGTCAGCATACGGTTGATGGTGAAATGGGTGCCAACCTCTTGCAGCAATTGGATATAACCCAATTGGCTCAGCCAGTCGTGGTTGTTGACCATGACAGCATCGGTTGGGCCGTCGCCAAAGGTAAGAAATTGTTTGAAGATACTGAAAATAGATTGGATGTTGGATTCGATGGTGTCTTGCGAAAGCATCTTGCGGCTTTCGTCGCGGCCCGTTGGGTCGCCAATATGCGTGGTTCCGCCGCCCATCAGGACGATCGGTTTGTGGCCCGTTTGCTGCAAACGGCGGAGCATCATGATCTGGACGAGGCTGCCGACGTGAAGGCTGGGGGCCGTCGCGTCAAAGCCAATATATCCTGGCACAATCTGTTTCGCGGCAAGCGCATCTAGGCCTTCCGCGTCCGTGGTCTGGTGGATATAGCCGCGTTCATCGAGAACGCGCAGCAGATCAGATGTGTAGCTAGTCATAATGGCGGCGCGCATAGCATGGAGTGAAGCAAATGAGTAGGGTGATCGCGACAGGGAATTTGTGGGCCCATCCTGATACGCCTTGCGAATGGCTGTCGGATATCATGGTCACGGTGACGGATGACGGCGATGCGCTGACCATCGCTTATCATGTCGTGGGCGAAATTGATGACGTGAAATTGCCGGAACACCCATCGGCCCAGCGCAAAGATGAGCTGTGGAAAACCACTTGTTTTGAAGCGTTTCTGGGCTTTGACGATGGCAGCTATGCCGAATATAATTTTGCGCCAGCGGGGGATTGGGCGGGCTATCGTTTTAGTGGATATCGCGAGGGCGTGACGAATTTAGACGTGCCAGCGCCGGAAATCAGCGCCGAGGGCAATGATTATATGCTGTTGATTACCGCAAAAATCGCCAAGCCCGATCAGCCGATGGCACGCTTGGGACTAGCGGCGGTGATTGAGGATTGGGACGGCGAGAAAAGCTATTGGGCGCTGCGGCACCCATCGGAAAAGCCCGATTTCCATCATGCCGATTGCTTTGCGATCACGCTTGCGGCAGGCCAATGACATGATAGTTCACTTCGGTATTGATCGCCTGATTTCCGATGCGGCTTTGCGCGCCCCCTTAGAAGGCAAGCGTGTGGCTTTGCTGGCGCACCCCGCATCCGTGACGGCGGATTTGACGCATAGCGTGGATGCGCTGTTCGCGGCGGGGGTGAATGTCACCGCGCTCTTTGGCCCGCAGCATGGTGTGCGCGGCGATTTACAAGATAATATGATGGAATCGCCGGATTATACCGATCCGGTTTATGGCATTCCTTGCTTCAGTCTTTATGGCGAAGTGCGCCGTCCGACCGATGCGTCGATGGATACATTCGACGTGTTGTTGGTCGATCTGCAGGATTTGGGCTGCCGTATTTATACCTTCATTACCACGCTGCTCTATGTGATGCAGGCGGCGGAGCAGCATGGGAAATCGGTGTGGGTGTTGGACCGCCCCAATCCCGCAGGCCGTCCGGTGGAAGGGAATCGGCTGGAGGCGGGCTGGGAAAGCTTTGTCGGCGCGGGGCCGATGGTGATGCGGCATGGCCTGACGATGGGCGAAATGGGCCGCTGGTTTCAGCAGCATTTCGGCCTGAATTTGGATTATCATGTGGTGCAAATGCGAGGGTGGCAGCCGGATGGTGCGGGCTTTGGCTGGCCCACGGACCGCGCTTGGGTGAACCCCAGCCCCAATGCGCCCAATGTGAATATGGCGCGCGCCTATGCGGGCACAGTGATGGTCGAAGGCGCGACATTGAGTGAAGGGCGCGGCACGACGCGGCCTTTGGAATTGTTCGGCGCGCCCGATGTTGATGCGCGCGCGGTCATTGCGGAAATGCAGCGGATTGCGCCCGAATGGCTGGCAGGGTGCAAGCTGCGTGATATTTGGTTTGAACCGACCTTCCACAAACATATGGGCAAGCTGAATAGCGGGGTTCATATTCATGCCGATGGTCCATGGTATGACCATGCGGCTTTCCGCCCGTGGCGGGTGCAGGCGCTGGGATTTAAGGCCATTCGCAGCCTTTATCCCGACTATGTGCTGTGGCGCGGTAAAGATTTTAAATATGAATATACCGATGATGTGCTGGCGATTGATGTGATCAATGGGTCGACCAAATTGCGCGAATGGGTGGATGATCGGACGTCGACGCCCGCCGATTTGGACGCATGGGCGGCGCCGGATGAGCAAAGCTGGCGCGACGAAATTGCGCCGCTGCTGCTATATTGATGGACAAGGGCGGGGCGCACACCCCGCCTTTTTCATACATGAACTGCGATATAGGCGATGAGGGCGGCGGCGGGGAGGAGGAGGAGCTGGGCTAGCACCGTGCCGATCAGGCGGCTGTAGCTGATCAGCGTCACCGCGCGGCGGAAATCAGCCTCGCCTACTTTGCCTTCCACCGCGTCATCGGTCATCACACCCAATTGCGGGTCGATGAAGGCGAACAGCAAGATGGTTGCAAAACCGTTGATGACGGCGGAAAGCTGGGATGCGGTGACGCGAAATTCGGGGGCGAGATAGCCCGCATAGAGACTGGCGACGACACCCACGGCCAGCAGGCTTTGCGCCGCCGCATTGGCGATCAACACGCCCCAGCTAATCCCCTTGGGCATATGCCAATTTCTAAGATTGTTGAGGCTGGGCAGGGTAAGGGCGCGCCATGCCGCTTTGATGCCAGAAGGGCTGGCGGCCTTGATCGCCAATTTGGTGGTTGAGCGGTGGTTTTGATACCAGCCGATGGCGGTGGCGAATAAGCGCTGACCCGTGGGGACCAGCAAAATGCCGAGCAAGGTGGCGATGCTGGCGGCGGCCAGCACCAATTGCATGTCGAAAAACAGGGCCTCTCCGCTGCCATTATGGATGCGCGTCTCGATGCGTTTGGCAAGGAAGGGGCCAAGGAAGCTGTTGGATGTGCGCGAAAACAGCACCAAAATATTGAACAAGGCGAAGGACATGGCGATACGCCGCGTCCGCACCCCCGCGATGCGCGCAGCATAGGCCAGCGCACCGATCAGGTTAATAAAGCCGGTGAGGCATAAAATGATGAGCAGCGGCAAATCGAGCATATTGGCTGCCAGCCCTATGGCCAGCCTCCCTGAAGCAGTTCAGCCTATGCCATCGGCGCTTAATGTTTGCGCGTCAATTCCCGCATGGCATCATCCAGCCCGCTAAGGGTGAGCGGATACATGCGGTCATTCATCAATTGTTTGATCAATTTGATGGATTGGGTGTAACCCCAATGCGGCTCTGGCACGGGATTCAGCCAGACAGCGGCCGGATAGACATGGGTGATGCGCTGCATCCACACCGCGCCCGCTTCTTCGTTAAAATGTTCCACGCTGCCGCCCGGATGGGTGATTTCATAGGGGCTCATGCTGGCGTCGCCGATGAACACGGCTTTATAATCATGGCCATATTTGTGCAGAATGTCCCACATTTGGGTGCGTTCCGACCAGCGGCGCTTATTGTCTTTCCACACGCCTTCATAGGGGCAGTTGTGGAAATAGAAAAATTCGAGATTTTTAAATTCGCTGGTTGCCGCGCTGAACAATTCTTCGCACAGCTTGATGAACGGGTCCATTGATCCGCCGACATCCAAGAATAGCAATAATTTCACGGCATTGCGCCGTTCGGGGCGCATTTTAATGTCCAGCCAGCCTTGGCGGGCGGTGCCGTCGATGGTGCCCGCAATGTCCAATTCATCCGCCGCGCCTGTGCGGGCGAATTTGCGCAAACGGCGAAGCGCAATTTTGATGTTGCGCGTGCCCAATTCCTTGGTGCTGTCGAGATTCGCAAATTCGCGCTTTTCCCATACTTTTAGGGCGCGCTTATGTTTGCTTTCGCCGCCAATGCGCACCCCTTCGGGATTATAGCCATTGTTGCCGAACGGGCTGGTGCCGCCTGTGCCAATCCATTTATTGCCGCCTTCGTGGCGCTTTTGCTGTTCCTCCAGCCGCTTTTTCAACGTTTCCATAATCTCTTCCCATGAACCAAGGGATTCGATTTTGGCCATTTCTTCGGCGGTCAGGAATTTTTCGGCTACTGCCTTCAGCCAATCTTCGGGGATGTCTACCGGATTTTGGCCATAGTCGGTCAGCAAGCCTTTGAAGACTTTGTTGAACACTTGGTCGAAGCGGTCGAGCATCCCCTCGTCTTTGACGTAGATAGCGCGGCTTAGATAATAAAATTGTTCGGGCGTGCGGTCGATCACCTCCCGATCCAGCGCTTCTAACAGCATGAGATGCTCTTTCAGGCTGGCAGGGATGCCAGCGGTGCGAAGCTCATCCAGAAAACCGAAAAACATAGCTGTCATTCACTTCATGAAGCAGTGGAAGGGAGGTGTCCCGACTGTTTATGGCTGAAAGCCATAGCAGCGTTGCACCAGCTTTGCGGGGTCCTCGATCCATGTGCGCAGGCTGCCGCGCATCAATTTCCCCACTTCTTTACCGTCTTTCACCACCGAGGCGGGGCGTCCGCCAGCACCGTTCATCGGGCTTTTTTCCGATGAGATGGAGCCATAGGGGCCATTGATATTCCACAGGCCATTGCCCGCTGTTCGGCTGCCATAGGGGCCGGTCTTGTTTAACACACTGTCAGGCCGCGATGCGGGGCTGAGGCTTCCCAGAAATGTGCCGTCTGATGCCAAAATATGGGCATTGGAGACAGTGTTGCATTCTAGGAATTTGTGCCGGGCGCTCGCTTGGCTGGACATTGTCATGGCCAAAACCATGCCGCCTAAAGATATTTTGGTCGCCCATCCGCTGATTGAAATGGCGCTGGATGCACGGCGGCCCGATCCTGTCATATTCCCACTCCCACTTATTTTACTTTATTATTTGCGCCGACCTATGTTGGTCGGTCGCAAATCTTGGGGCAGGACCATGATGGTCGCAAGGCTTAATTGCCCTGACGGCGGGCCATAAACGCCAGCTTTTCAAACAGCATGACGTCTTGCTCATTCTTTAGCAAAGCGCCATGCAGCGGCGGAATAGCTTTGCTGACGTCGCGGTTTTGCAATATTTCCAAAGGCATAGCTTCGTTGAGAAGCAATTTTAGCCAATCAATTAATTCGCTGGTCGACGGCTTTTTCTTGAGGCCCGGTACATCGCGCACGTCATAGAAAATATCGAGCGCACGGCTGACTAAGGTTTTTTGAATGCCGGGGAAATGCACTTCGACGATTTCAGCCATCGTGTCACGGTCGGGGAATTTGATATAATGGAAAAAGCAGCGGCGCAAAAAGGCGTCCGGCAATTCTTTTTCATTGTTCGACGTGATGACGACAATCGGACGCTCGGCAGCGGTGATGGTTTCGTCGGTTTCATAGACGTGGAAGGCCATACGGTCGAGTTCCTGAAGCAAGTCGTTCGGGAATTCGATGTCCGCTTTGTCGATTTCGTCGATCAAAAGGACGGGCAATTTGGGGGCGGTAAAGGCTTCCCATAATTTGCCTTTGCGGATGTAGTTGCGGATGTCATGGACGCGCTCTTCGCCCAATTGGCCGTCGCGTAGGCGGGCCACCGCATCATATTCATACAGGCCTTGCTGGGCCTTGGTGGTGGATTTGATGTTCCATGTGATCAGCGGGGCGTCAAAGGCTTTGGAGATTTCCTCGGCCAGCACGGTTTTGCCAGTTCCCGGTTCGCCCTTGATGAGCAAAGGGCGGCGCAGCATGGTTGCCGCGTTGACCGCGACCTTGAGATCTTCTGTCGCAATATAGTTGCTGGTTCCACTAAACCGCATGAACGCGCGCCTTTCCCTTAACGTGAACGTCAATTTGACTTTGGGCATAGCGAGCGGATTTGGCCTGCGCAAGCCCATGTCGGCATTCGCTGGCGAAGGACAAGGGATACTATGTGGGCGATGCTGCCGTGAAGGGGCGTGCGGACAAGAAAGTTTGGCGTTTAATATCCGCTAGCATCGCGCGCGGCGGTGCGAACGGCCAGCAAGTCCCACAAACTGCGATGCTGGAGCAGCAATTGATCGGCGCCAAACATCATCGCCCGTTCAATGGCGGGGTTCGCCGCTGCTTCTTCGGCGGTGCGGGCCGTCAGGCGCAAATCGGGCAGGCTACATTCAACCGGTTTCAGGTCCAGCTTGTCAGCACTAAGGTCCATCAGCACGCGGATAGTCCGCCATTCGAGCATCAAGGTGATGGACGCGCCCAAGGCGCAACCGCGCCGTTCCGATTGGGCCAGCATGTCGAGTGCGCGGCATTGGGCGTTGACGGCGGCTTCGGATCGGGCTTGGCCAGGGGTGCTGGGCACCGGGCCAAGGGCGGAGGCCATTTGCAGCAACAAACGGCGTTCTTGGGTGAAAGCCTCAGAGGCTTCGGTCATCCAGCGGCTGGACAAGGGTTCGGCGTTGATGCGGGCTGCATGGTCGATAATGGCCGGGAAGCGGCCATGAAGAATACATAGGAAATGAACGGCGTCGGCCAGATTGCGCATGGCATTGGGACCGCGATTCATACAGCCGCTGAGGATATGTGCGTGCGCCCCTGTGCCATGACGCGCGACGGCGTTGTCCAGACGTTCGGATATGCTGTCTTCGCATGGCTGAACTAGGGGCTGGTGACTCAACTTTGCTTCCTCTTTGCGGCCCTGAGAGCGCATGGTGCGCCTATGGCGCGTCCGGCTCATTCCTCATGGCTTATAAGATGGGAGCGTAAACAGCAGGTTTATGATCGGGGGCGCGGTGGATGAAATTTCGCGCAATAGTGTCCCGCACTGGGGCGGAATGACTGATTTTGGTTAAGTTACGAAAAATTATGGAAATAAATTTTGCTCAAAGCGGATGGAGCAGAGCGGTTCGGCCGATGATTGGCCGTAAGGGTTTATGCTGATTCGGACGCTGCTGTAGGAGTGGCGGGGCAGCGCCCGTTTTCGATGTTATGATGATGTCGGCGTTTAGGCCGCCAGCCGCAGGTCGCTGTCTGCGGGAAGGGGGCTGGGCTGTACGGCCTCTGCTTGTTCGGCGGAGGTGCTGGGCGCGGGGAATAGCTTGCGCGAGGCAAAGACGATCAAACCCAAAAAGGCGTAAATGGCAAAGGTCAGCTTGGGAAAGAAGAATAGCGCCGGCAGAAAGGCAAGGCGCAACCACAAAGGGTTGAAGCCAAGATCCTGACCCAAGCCTTCGCAGATACCGAACAGCGTGTCGTCACGTGTAAAAAGATTGCCGGGGAGAGCCATCTTGCTTGTCCTTATCACTGCGGCGTCCGGCCGCTGGGGTTGGTTCGTGTCACCGAAGGGTGATGCAAATCAGATTAAGCAAAGCGCGTGCCAAATTCGTCAGATCGCGAAAAACCCTATTTTTTGGGGATGCTTTTTTCGAGATATTGCCGGATGCGGCGAAGTATTTGCTGAATATTGGGTCATTTTCCCACCAATTGGTTTTTGGATAATGGGCCCGATTCGTGATTTGGTCCCTATGATGTTTGTTTACACTGGCGTCAATAGTGCGATGATGATGAATATTTCATGACGAAAAAAGGGCGCCTGTTGCGACAGACGCCCTTTGCTTTTCGATATATTGTTATTTCAACAGCTTTGCCCCATTTCTTGGCGTGATGCCAAGCGGCGGGTTCATTATTGGTCGAGGAAGCTGCGCATTTTGCGGCTGCGCGATGGGTGCTTCAGCTTGCGCAGCGCCTTGGCCTCGATCTGACGAATACGTTCGCGGGTCACGCTGAACTGTTGGCCCACTTCTTCAAGCGTATGGTCGGTGTTCATGCCGATACCAAAGCGCATACGCAGCACACGTTCTTCGCGCGGCGTCAGGCTGGCGAGAACGCGGGTCACGGTTTCCTTGAGGTTCGACTGAACGGCGGCATCCACAGGGATGATGGCGTTTTTGTCTTCGATGAAGTCGCCGAGGTGGCTGTCTTCTTCGTCGCCGATGGGGGTTTCGAGGCTGATCGGTTCCTTGGCGATTTTCATCACCTTGCGGACCTTTTCCAGCGGCATGGACAGACGTTCTGCCATTTCCTCAGGCGTTGGTTCGCGGCCCGATTCGTGCAGGAATTGACGGCTGCAGCGCACCAGCTTGTTGATCGTCTCGATCATATGCACCGGAATACGGATGGTGCGCGCCTGATCGGCGATGGAGCGGGTGATGGCCTGACGAATCCACCATGTCGCATAGGTGCTGAATTTATAACCACGGCGATATTCAAACTTATCCACAGCCTTCATCAGGCCGATATTGCCTTCTTGAATCAGGTCGAGGAATTGCAGGCCGCGATTGGTATATTTTTTGGCGATGGAAATGACGAGGCGCAGATTGGCTTCGACCATTTCCTTTTTGGCGATGCGCGCTTCGCGTTCGCCCTTTTGCACCATGTTCACGACACGGCGAAATTCCGGCAGGCTCATGCCGGCAGCTTGGGAGATTTCATTTACTTCCAAGCGGATGCGTTCGACTGTGGCGCCTTCATTTTCAGCAAAGGCTGCCCATTTTTTGTCGATTTTGCCAACCGCATCCAGCCAATTTTCTTCGAGTTCGCGGCCAACATAATTATCGAGGAAGCTTTTGCGTTGCACCTTGTGGCGTTCCGCTAGGCGCAGCATTTGACCGCCCAGCGCCGTGAGGCGGCGGTTATAGCTGTAAAGCTGGTCGACCAAAAATTCGATCTTGGTGCCGTGGAATTGCACGCTTTCGACCTGCGTGGTCAATTCTTCGCGCAGCTTGTGATATTTCTTTTCGGACGCCGCAGGAAATTCGCCGCCGTTGGACAAGGCGTCAAGACGGGCGTTTTGCAGCTTGGAGAAAGCCTTGAAGCTGGCGGTGATGTTGGCGAATTTTTCCAGCGCGTCGGGTTTCAGCAATTCTTCCATCGCGGCGAGTGAGAGGGTGTTATCTTCCTCTTCCTCTTCAAAGCCTTCGCCCTTGGAGCTATTGCCTTCGCCATCTTCGCCGGAGGACTCTTCGCTGCTATCGTCGTCATCGTCCTTGAACGTGACGCCAGCGGTTTTCTCGCTGATTTCGCCGTCTGCGCCTTCTTCGTCTTCCATATTTTCGGGAGCCGGGTCTTTGACCAGCATGGCTTCCAAATCGACGATTTCGCGCAGCTGCATTTCGCCATTGTTCAGCGCGTTCGACCAGTCGATGATCGCGTTAAACGTCAGCGGGCTTTCGCATAGGCCCAAAATCATGGTGTCGCGACCAGCTTCGATGCGCTTGGCAATGGCGATTTCGCCTTCGCGCGACAGCAATTCCACCGCGCCCATTTCGCGCAGATACATGCGAACCGGATCGTCCGTGCGATCGACGGTTTCTTTTTTCTTTTCAATGGCAGGGGCCGACAGGCTGCCCGAGGTGTTGACCAGATCGGCGTCGTCATCGCCGCCCGATTCCTGTTCGGCTTCTTCTTGGACATCTTCGTCGCTTTCGACGATGTTGATGCCCATATCGGAAATAGCCGACATAATATCTTCGATTTGTTCCGAAGACATTTGGTCCTGAGGTAAAGCTTCATTCAGTTCGTCATAAGTCAGATAGCCGCGCTTTTTGCCACGGGCGATCAGCTTTTTGACGTCCGCTTCATTCAGGTCGATCAGCGGTGCATCTGTGTCGGCTTCGGTGTTGCTTGCCATTCGTTCGTCATTCCTGCCTTTGGGGCGAAATAGAGTTTCACATCGGGCCATTCTCGGAGAGGGCGGCCAGACGGCGGGTTAATTCTTCGTCCATCGCGCGAAGCTTTTGCTGTCGCTCTAGGCCTGCCTCGTCCATCGTGCGTTGAAAATCTGCGGTGGCCCTCGCCAGCCTTTCGCGAATTTCCGGTTGGGTAACCAACACGCCGATATATTCTTCGAGATCACGCAGCGCGGTTTCCCGTGCTGGCGTTCCCTCTGTTTCTGTTTGTGGACAAAGCGGCCGTGTGAATGAAAAGCGCATTCCATCGGCCCGAAGCAATGTCGTTGCCCTATTATACACTTTCATTGACCCCAATATGGCAAGCAACCGCTCGGTATCAAGCCCTTCTTCGCTGTTTGCGATGTCAAGCATGTGGCCAAGCAAGATTGCGTCATCAGAATCGGGGATGGACAGGCGCGATAAGGCGTCCTCATTGCGGCGCAAAGCCGCAGGATGCCGTAGCAAGCCTGCCAAAAGCGCGGCGGCATATTGGTTCGCAATGCCGACGCGGCTGATGCGGTGGGTTTCTTGGACGGGCGGCTGAAAACGCGGATCGGGGACGAATTTTTTACCGCCGCGCCGCGCATTACCGCCTGTCCATGGCTGGGACGCCGCCCGTTCGGGACGTTTGCGGGCGAAATATTCATCGAGTCGCGCGCGAAAAGCCTCGCGGTAATGGTGACGGACATCGGGGTCTTGGATGGTGTCGGCATGACTCAATAAACGCGCTTTTAGGGCGGCGCGTTCCTCGGGCGTCGATAATGATCCAGCGGCGACCTCGTGCGACCAGAGTTTGTCCACCAAAGGCTGGGCCTCACCGAGCAAAGCATTGAGGCCATCGGGGCCCTTGGCACGGACCAAATCGTCGGGATCTTGGCCTTGGGGCAGGGTGGCAAAGGCCAAGCTATGGCCGGGTTGCAGCATCGGCAGGGCGCGCATGGCGGCGCGCATCGCGGCCTTTTGCCCCGCACCATCGCCATCAAAGCATAGGATGGGCACCGATACCATGCGCCACAACATGGTGATTTGCTGTTCCGTCAGCGCTGTGCCGAGCGGTGCAACGGCGTCATGAATGCCGGCTTCGGCCAGCGCGATAACGTCCATATAGCCTTCGACGACAATCACGCGGTTCGTCTGGCGCGAGGCCGGACTGGCCTTGTCCAGATTGAATAAGGTGCGGCCCTTGTCGAACAAGGGCGTGTCGGGGGAGTTGAGATATTTGGGTTCGCCGTCGCCCAAGATGCGCCCACCAAAGGCAATGACGCGGCCACGCGCATCGCGAATGGGGATCATCAGCCGGCCACGGAAGCGGTCATAAGGATCTTTGTGGTCAACCGCGATCAGCATTCCCGCTTCGACCAGCATCGGTGTGGGGAATTTGGACAGTGCTTCTTTTAGCGCCGTGCGATTGTCGGGGGCGAGGCCAAAACCAAAAGCCTGGGCCGTGCGTTCCGAAATGCCGCGCCGCGCCAGATAATTGCGGGCACTGGTGCCGCTGCCGATATTTAATTGGTGGGTGAACCAGTCTGCGGCGGCTTGTACGACATCGCGCAGGCTGGCTTGTTCTTCGGCCTTTTTGGCGGCGCGGGGGTCGGGGGCAGGGACGTCCATGCCAGCTTCGCCGGCCAATTCCTTGACCGCGTCCATAAAGCCCAGCCCGCGATGTTCGGTCATCCAGCGGATGGCATCGCCATGCGCGCCGCAGCCAAAGCAGTGATAAAAACCTTTTTCATCATTGATCGTGAAGCTGGGCGATTTTTCGTGATGGAAGGGGCAGCAAGCCTTATATTCGCGGCCCGCGCGCGTCACCTTGACCGTGCGTCCCACCAAGGACGACAAAGTGATACGGGACCGTAATTCGTCCAGCCATTGGGGGGTCAGCGCCATAATCGCTCTCTTAGCCCCAGCGGGCCGGTAAAGTCGAGGGAGGAGAAAAGCGGGTCAGCAAGGGGCGCGGTGGGTGCAACGGAGGTGGCCCACGAAAAAGGGCGACGAAAGCAGCCTGTGCCGCCCATCGCCGCCCTATTGCCTGTTTTTATGGGGTTTAGCTGAGCGCGGCTTTCACCCAGCCGCTAGCCTTGCTCATGTCCAAAACCGTGCCGTGCCGTTCTTTGACGGTGGCCATGACGCGGCCCATATCTTTGACGCTGGTGGCGCCGATTTCGTCCACAATGGCCTTGATGGCGGCTGTGGCTTCGGCTTCGCTGAGCTGGGTCGGCAGAAATTCTTCGATCACCACCACTTCGGCGGATTCAATCGCCGCCAATTCTGGGCGGCCGCCGTCATTATACATGGTGATGGATTCGCGGCGCTGCTTGACCATTTTTTGCAAAACGTCGGTAACCAGCACATCATCATCTGCGGGCGCGGTGCCGGTGCGCAGTTCAATGTCGCGTTCCTGAATTTTGGCCAGCATCAGGCGAATGGTGGCCAGCCGAGACTTTTCGCCGGCTTTCATGGCGGCAATTTGCGCAGCCTTGATGTTATCGCGAATCATGCGTGTCCCTATTCGCTGCAATTTCGGAAAAAATCTTTCTAGCGGGAAAATTTTTAATTCGATAGATTGTGAATCAAATTTTTCCGGCATAACTGATCGGCCGTTTAGCCCCCCGAACCGGAGCATTGCTTAATGGCACCAGCCAACCCATCTGCCGCGCCCGCAACCCCGCCAAAAGGCGCCACTGCGGTTCTTATTCTTGCCGACGGCACCATATTGTGGGGCGTCGGATTTGGCGCTGCTGGTGCTGGTGTTGGCGAAATTTGCTTTAATACGTCGATGACCGGATATCAGGAAATTCTGACCGACCCCAGCTATGCGGGGCAAATCATCACCTTTACCTTCCCCCATATCGGCAATGTCGGTGTGAATAGCGAAGATATGGAACGCGACCGGCGCGGCGGTATTGGCTGTATCACACGCGAAATGCCAACCATGCCCAGCAATTTCCGCAGCGAACAGACGCTGCCGGAATGGATGACGGCGCAAGGGTTGATCGGCATTTCGGGCATTGATACCCGCGCCCTGACCCGCCGTATCCGCGATGCGGGCGCGCCCAATGGCGTGATTGCCCACAGCCCCGATGGCATTTTTGATCTGGACGAATTGCTGGCCAAGGCGCGCGGCTGGAGCGGGCTGGAAGGTTCGGATTTGGCCAAAGACGTGTCGCGCCACGATGTGGGCACATGGACAGGCGGCATCTGGACCTTGGGCGAAGGCTATGCGGACAGCGACGCGGCGGGCCGCCCCCATGTGGTGGCGATGGATTTCGGTGGTAAGCACAGCATTTTCCGCGCCTTGGTGGACGCCGGAGCGCGGGTGACCGTGGTGCCAGCCAAAACGCCTTTGGCCGATATTTTGGCGCTGGAACCGGCGGGCGTCTTCTTGTCCAATGGTCCAGGCGATCCGGCGGCAACGGGCGAATATGCGGTTCCCGTCATTCAAGCCTTGTTGGATAAAGACGTGCCGATCTTTGGCATTTGTTTGGGCCACCAATTGCTGGCACTGGCCGCAGGGGCACAGACAATCAAAATGCATCAAGGGCATCGCGGGGCGAACCATCCGGTTCAGCGCGCAGAAGATGGCAAGGTGGAAATCACTAGCATGAACCACGGCTTTGCGGTGGATGCCGCAACCCTGCCCAGCGGCGTGGTGGAAACGCACAAAAGCTTGTTTGACGGCAGCAATTGCGGCCTAGCCTTTACCAACAAAAAGGCATTTAGTGTGCAATATCACCCCGAAGCCCGCCCCGGTCCGCAGGATAGTTTTTACCTGTTTGAACGCTTTGTTAGCGACCTGACGGCCTAAGATATTTCGGCCGCTGGCCCTTGATGGGGGCAGCGGCCTGACCGACGTAACGCCCCATTGCCCCCATCTTGTTGGTCCAGCATTGGACCCCGCCAGCAAGATCATCGCCAAAGAAGAAACGCTCATGCCGAAAAGAACCGACATTCAATCCATCCTCGTTATTGGCGCTGGCCCGATCGTGATCGGTCAGGCGTGCGAGTTTGACTATAGCGGCACTCAGGCGATTAAGGCGCTGAAGGAAGAGGGCTATCGCATCGTGCTGGTCAACAGCAACCCTGCGACCATCATGACCGACCCCGATTTGGCGGATGCGACCTATGTCGAGCCGATCACGCCGGAAATCGTCGCCAAGATCATTGAAAAGGAACGCCCCGATGCGGTGTTGCCAACGATGGGCGGGCAAACGGCGCTGAACACGGCGTTGGCGCTGGCGCAGGATGGCACTTTGGCGAAATTTGGCGTGGAAATGATTGGCGCGGACGCCGAAGCCATTGATAAGGCCGAGGATCGCCTGAAATTCCGCAATGCGATGGACAAAATTGGGCTGGAAAGTGCGCGTTCGGGCGTGGCGCACACATTGGAAGAAGCCTTTGAAGTTTTGGAGCGCACGGGCCTGCCGTCGATCATTCGTCCTAGCTTCACCTTGGGCGGCACGGGCGGCGGTATTGCGTATAACCGCGAAGAATTTGAACATATTGTGCGCGGCGGCCTGACCGCTTCGCCGACCAACGAAGTCTTGATCGAAGAATCATTGCTGGGTTGGAAAGAATTTGAAATGGAAGTGGTGCGGGACCGCAAGGACAATTGCATCATCATCTGTTCGATTGAAAATGTCGATCCGATGGGCGTGCATACCGGCGACAGCATCACTGTTGCGCCTGCACTGACCCTGACCGACAAAGAATATCAGATCATGCGTAACGCCAGCATCGCGGTGCTGCGTGAAATTGGCGTCGAAACCGGCGGTTCCAACGTGCAATTTGCGGTGAATCCCAAGGATGGCCGCTTGATCGTCATCGAAATGAACCCGCGCGTGTCGCGTTCGTCGGCGCTGGCATCCAAGGCAACGGGCTTCCCCATTGCCAAGGTCGCGGCCAAGCTGGCGGTGGGTTATACGCTGGACGAAATCGTCAACGACATTACGGGCGTGACCCCTGCGTCGTTTGAACCAACGATTGACTATGTTGTCACCAAAATCCCGCGCTTTGCCTTTGAAAAATTCAAGGGTTCGGAAGCCACTTTGTCCACCGCGATGAAGTCGGTGGGCGAAGTGATGGCGATTGGCCGTAACATTCATGAATCGATGCAAAAGGCGCTGCGCGGTCTGGAAACCGGCCTGTCGGGCTTTAATGTTGTCGACCGCTTGGTCGGCGCGAGCCATGATCAGCTCCGCAGCGAATTGGCCCAGCGTACGCCGGACCGTTTGCTGAACACCGCGCAGGCCATTCGCGAAGGCTTGCCCTTGGCCGACATCAACCGCGTGGCGGGTTATGACATGTGGTTCCTTGAGCGGATCAAGGAAATTGTCGACGCTGAAAATGAGGTGTTGGAAAATGGCCTGCCGCGCGATGCTGCTGGTTTGCGCCATTTGAAAGCCATGGGCTTTTCCGACAAGCGTTTGGCCTATTTGGCGCTGCAATCCGCGAACCTGCGCCCGGGAACCGACCGAGCCGCCGCACGCGGCAGCGGCATTTTGCACGATGCGATCAAGGCGATGACGGGCGCTGTCAGCGAAAAGGATGTCCGCGATTTGCGCCACAAATTGGGCGTGCGTCCGGTGTTCAAGACCATCGACACTTGCGCGGCGGAATTTGCGGCGAAAACGCCTTATCTTTATTCCACCTATGAAGCGCCAACCTTTGGTGAGCCGGAATGCGAAGCCAATCCGTCCGAGCGCAAAAAGGTGGTGATTTTGGGCGGTGGTCCGAACCGTATCGGGCAGGGCATTGAGTTTGACTATTGCTGCTGCCACGCTTGCTTTGCGCTGGAAGATGCAGGCTATGAAACCATCATGGTCAATTGTAACCCAGAAACGGTTTCGACCGACTATGACACGTCGGACCGCCTCTATTTCGAACCCTTGACCACCGAAGATGTTCTGGAAATTTTGGCTGTTGAACAGTCGAAGGGCACGCTGGCGGGTGTCATCGTGCAATTTGGCGGTCAAACCCCGTTGAAATTGGCGAGTGATTTGGAAGCCGCTGGTATCCCGATCCTCGGCACGTCGCCCGACGCGATTGACTTGGCCGAAGACCGCGAGCGTTTCGCGGCGCTGATCAACAAATTGGGCCTGAAGCAGCCCGAAAATGGTATTGCCCGCAGCCGCGAAGAAGCAGTCGCGGTGGCGGCGCGCATTGGCTATCCGGTGCTGACACGCCCCAGCTATGTTTTGGGTGGCCGCGCGATGGAAATCGTCGATGACGAAGCGCAGCTCAACAATTATATCGAAACGGCGGTGCAGGTTTCGGGCAGTTCGCCCGTGTTGATCGACCGTTATTTGCGCGACGCGATTGAGGTGGACGTGGACGCCTTGTGCGACGGCGACGATGTGGTTGTGGCTGGTGTGTTGCAGCATATCGAAGAAGCGGGCATCCACTCGGGTGACAGCGCTTGTTCCATCCCGCCCTATAGTTTGCCTGCCGAGGTTGTGGCCGAAATTGAACGCCAGACCGACGCACTGGCCCGCGCTTTGCAGGTTCGCGGCCTGATGAACGTGCAATATGCGGTAAAGGACGGCGAGGTTTACCTGATTGAAGTGAACCCACGCGCCAGCCGTACCGTGCCTTTCGTTGCCAAGGCTGTCGGCTCGCCCATCGCCAAGATTGCGGCGCGCGTGATGGCGGGTGAGAAATTGAAGGATCTGCCGAAGATCAACCGTGACATTGACCATGTGGCGGTGAAGGAAGCGGTATTCCCCTTTGCGCGTTTCCCCGGCACCGACCCTGTGTTGTCGCCAGAAATGAAGTCGACCGGCGAAGTCATGGGCATTGATAGCAATTTCAATATTGCCTTTGCCAAGGCGCAATTGGGTGCGGGTGATCGCTTGCCCACCGAAGGGCGCTTGTTCGTGTCGGTGAAGGACAGCGACAAACCGCGCATCGTGGAACCCGTACGTGATTTGCTCGCGATGGGTTGGAAGGTTGTCGCCACGGGCGGCACCGCCGATTATCTGATCAAGGCGGGGCTGGATGTCGAGCGCGTCAACAAGGTAGCAGAAGGTCGTCCTCATATCGTTGACCGGATTAAGGACGGCGATATCCAGTTGATTTTCAACACCACCGAGGGTTGGCAGAGCCATCAGGACAGCGCATCAATCCGTGCTTCGGCGCTGACAGCGGATCTGGCCTATTACACCACAGCGGCGGGCAGCGTGGCTGCCGCAGCGGCAATTGGTGCCCTTCGCGCTCGCTCTCTTGAAGTTAAGCCGCTTCAAGACTATTATTGAGGTTCGCTTATAATCCCGACATCGCCGGCACATATGGCGCAGCCGACCGGCGGTGGACGCGGATAACAGGGTATACACGAAGGACGAGTGAAGAATGGCAAGCGTTGAAAAAGTGCCGATGCTGGCGGAAGGCTATGAAAAGCTGACGACGCAATTGGCGGCTTTGAAAGCAGAACGTCCTTTGATCGTTGATGCGATCGAAGAAGCACGCGCGCATGGCGATCTGTCCGAAAATGCTGAATATCACGCGGCCAAAGAACGTCAGGGGCAGGTGGAAGCCACCATTGGCGACTTGGAAGACAAGCTGGCGCGCGCACAGGTGATCGACCCAACAACCCTGTCGGGGGATCGGATCGTTTTCGGAGCCACGGTGACGTTGGAAGACGAAAATGAAAAGCCTGTGCGTTATCAGATTGTTGGTCATGCCGAAGCGGATGCGAAGGCTGGCAGGATCAGCTATAATTCGCCGCTGGGCCGTGCGCTGATCAGCCGCAAGCTGGACGATGAAATCGAAGTGACGGTTCCGTCGGGTGACAAATATTATTTGGTCACCAAAATTGAATTCATCTGATTTTCGAAAGAGATAAAGCATGAGGACGCAGACGGCCCCGCTCATCAGCGGCTTTGCCGCCGCTTGCGTCCTTTTGCATTTTGGGCTGGTGCTGACGGGGCTGCATAATGCCGCCATTGTCGGCGCTGGTTTCATTCCGGCCCGTTTTTCTGGGGCCGTGGCTCCGCCCGATTTGTGGATGCTGCCCGCGATATTGACGCCCATTAGTTCGGCCTTTTTGCATGGCGGGGCGATGCATTTATTCTTTAATATGTTGATCCTGATTTTCCTTGGCCGCCAATTGGAGGCACCCTTGGGGGCCAAAGCGATGGCGGCGATCTTGCTGGCGGGGATGTTGGGCGGCGCGTTGATGCAATATGTGGCATCACCGATGGACATGATGCCGATGATCGGCGCCAGCGGTTCGATATCGTCGCTGATCGCGGTCTATGCCTTGATCTTTAGCCAAAGCAAGACGCCGGCCATTGGCCCCATTCCCGGCCATATTGTGCGTGCTTTGTGGCTGGCGGCGGCATGGATTGGCCTGCAACTGCTAATTGGCTTGGCGGGCGGCGGCATGGGTAATATTGCCATTTGGGCGCATGTCGGTGGCTTTGTTGCCGGATTGTTGATGGCGCGGCCTTTGCTGCGCTGGCGCTTTCGCGCGGGGCGTTAGGGTCAAGACCTAGTCATTTGGGCGTCCCGTAGGGATTTGACAGATAGGCTCGATGGCTTCGTCGCCAATCCCTAAAATATTTAAGCGGCGCGGTTCATTGCAACAGCATGTGGTGGTTTGCCCAGCGGCGTACGATATAGCTGCTTGGCCTCACTTAATCGCTGTTAAAAGAGCATGTTTTGACGCAATCATGATATGATTGTTTCGGAAATTTATCATGTGCGTTTTTATATTGTGTGTGGACTGCGTGTGTTGGGCCTATACATTTACTCTGCCCCCGCTAATCCATGACATCCACGCAATATAAAAGCAGGATGGACATGCAAATCAGCCTTGATAGGCCAGCCGAAGGCGCATGGCGCATGGTTGGTCTCGCCTTCGCAGCACAGAATTTCGCTATTGGGCTTGGGATCGGTTCTTTTGGGGTCTTGGTCCTCGCGATTGAGCAGCAATATGCGACATCGCGTACTTTGGCGTCGCTTGGTGCCTCGTTGGTGCTGGTGGCCTTTGGTGTCTTTGCGCCCGCCGCGACACGCTTGATTGAACGTTTCTCCATCCGTTCGACGATGATCTTCGGGGTCGTTCTGGGTTCTTTGGGATATGCCGCGCTGGCGGTGGCCCCGAATATATGGTGGTTCCTGACGGCCTATTTGCTGCTTGTTGGGCCGGGCGTGCTGTTCGCGGGCAATTTTCCGGGCAGTATTTTGATCAGTAACTGGTTTCCCGGAACGAAAGGGCGGGCCATTGGCATTATGATGATACCGCTTGGCGTCATGCTGGTGCCATTGGCCTGTACACCCATATTGGAAACATATGGCCTGCAAGCCGTGTTTTGGGCCATGGCGGCGGTCAATTTGTTGATGCTGCCGCTGTTGCTGTTCGTAAAAGATCGGCCCTTTTATCCTGCTGGATATGCCGACCAATATACGGCGAGCGACGAAGCAAATGATGGGCATGGCGGGGTGCTGCTCAGTTCCGGTCAGCTTTTGCGCCGCGCTGATTTTTGGTTGATGGTGATTGGTATCGGTGTGCTGAACGGCAGCGGGATGATCAAAATTTCGCATCTGGTCGCCCTGACGGCGGAGCGTGGCTTGTCATTGGCCGATGCGACCATGTTGTTGGCGGTGTCGGGCGGCGCAGGGGCCGTGGGATCGATGATGTTCGGTTGGCTGGCGGATCGTGTTGGCGGCTTGCGTTCGTTGATCGTCAACGGGCTGGTGCAGGCGGGGACGTGGGTCATTTTCCTTTTTGACCCCAATATGCCGGTATTGATTGCCGATGCCATTGTGATGGGTATGGCCGGTGCGGGTGTTTATGCTGCCATGGTGGTGGCCTTCACGGATGTGTTTGATGCGTCGAATTTGGCGAAAGTCATGGGCGTGTCGGGCGTGTTTGTGGTGATTCCCAATTTCTTGTCACCGCCGGTTGCTGGTTTGCTGCGGGACATGTCCGGAAGTTACACGATGGTCTTGGTGGCCGCGAGTGCGGCCTGCCTTGTGTCAGTAGCCTGTATGGCCGCATCGCTGGCTTATCGGGCACCAGTGCAACCCGCCGCCGTTTAGTGTGCTGAGCAGAACGATGCTGCGCGGGGGCAGGGCGTGCTGGGTTGGGCGGGATCGAGCCGATTAGCCGATTAGCCGATGAGGCCCGCGCCCAGCAGCATCAGGACGCGTACGTCAACGCCTGCGCCTTCGGCGCGCTTTCGGGACAGGAAATGGGGGACATCATCCAGTTTGACGCGGTGGACCATGATGTCCTCGCCCCCGACCCCGCCGCCGTCACCGACTTTGGTGAGATATTTGGCGACGAACAGCGAAAAGCCTTCGCTGACCATACCGGGGGAGGAATAATATTGGCCCGCATCTTCCCACAAATTGGCGATATAGCCGGTTTCTTCCTCTAATTCGCGACGTGCCGCGTCAAAGGCCGCTTCGCCAACCATTTCGTCGCCCACAAGGCCTGCGGGCAGTTCGATGCAATTTTTGCCCAAGGGCACGCGATATTGTTCGACCAAAATGACGTGACGGCCATCCTCCCCATCATCCAGCGGCAGGATGACGGCGGCATGGACCCCGCCTGGGCGCGAGACATATTCCCAGCTTCCCTTGGTTTTGACAGCGATATACCGCCCTTGCCATGGGGTTTCGACGGGGGCGTCTGGTGCTGGACGAGTCATGGTCTGGTCCTTGGGGAGAGGGGATGGATGGTCGGGGTCAGAGTTCGATCAAACGATCCGGCAATTCATTGGGATTATCGTCGTCTTGGGGGAAGTGCTGGGCCAGCACGATGCCCATTTGGCGCACGGCTTCGGCCATACCTTTACCAGCTTCGTTGCGCCGGACATGGTCGATCAAGGCGGCCATGGCATCGCCCCATATGGCGGGGTCTACTTTGTTGGCGATTTCGCTGTCCGCGACAATGTCGGCGCGATGTTCATTCAGGCTGACGAACAGCAAGACGCCGGTGCGGCCCATGGTCTTGCCCTCTGCGCCAACGCGGAACAGGTTAATCGCCTTGGCACGGACGCGGGCCGCGCGGATGCTGCGCGGGGTGAGGAACAGGCGCAAGGGACGCCACAGCATGGCTGCCCATGCGGCAATCCAGATGAGGACGCCCGCTGCGATGACCAGCCCCAGCCATTGGTTGGGCGTCAGGCCATGACCCCAGCCACCGATGATCCGGTCATAAAGGCCCTGCGTGCATTCGGGGAATAGCGCGAACAGCGACATGCCGACAAAGCTGATGATGCTGGCCCAGACCAAGGCGATATCGTCATATCCGTCGGACTGGCGGGCCAAGACGGTGACGATTTCGCCGCTGGTATGGCGTTCCGCCAAGGCCACCGCATCGCTGACCAGTTGGTGGTCCGCTGCGCTGACATGCAGGGGTGGGTGATAAGCCATCAGATATTTTTCCTTACCAACCGCCCGACGCGCCGCCGCCGCCGAAGCTGCCGCCGCCGCCCATAAAGCCGCCCAAGTCAAAACCGCCGCCGCCGCTGCTGCCGCCCCAACCGCCGCCGCCGCCAGATGGGAAGATGATGATCGGCATACCCATGCCGCCGCTGCGATCATCATCGTCATCGTCGCGGCGCTGGCTGCCCCATGGTTGTTTGCGGCGATGCTTTTTACCGGATTTGCGCGATACCAAGGCGGGGATGACAAAGAAGATAAAGACGATGAACAAGATGAAGAACAGCCCGCCCATATTGCCGCTTTCGCCGCGTTTCTGTTCGGCATTGGCGGCCGCCGCAGCGCGGGCGGCGGCTTCTTCGGGGGGCAGGGTGATTTGCTCGGCGATGGCGTTAACGCCCGCATCAATGCCGCCCGCAAAATCATTTTCGCGAAAGCGCGGGGCGACCAGATCGCGGATGATGCGGCCAGACAGGGCGTCCGTCAGCACGGGCTCCAGCCCCATGCCGACCGAAATATTCATGCGCTTCTCGTTCGGCGCGATCAAAAAGACCACGCCGTCATTGCGTTGTTTATCGCCGATGCCCCATTCGCGGCCCAGACGATAAGCATAGTCGGAAATTTCGCGCCCTTGCAGGTCGGCGATGGTGGCGACCACCAATTGCCGCCCTGAATCGCTTTCAAGCTGGGCTAGCTTTTGGTTTAGGGCCGTTTCTTGGGCGTCGGGGATGATATTGGCCTGATCGACCACACGTCCCGTCAGTTTGGGAAAGTCCTGCGCCAGTACAGGCGAAGCCGTGAGCGACAGCAAAGCCAAGGACAATGCGGCCGCCAAGGGACGGAAAAGGGCGCGAAGGGTCACAATTATTGGCCGAAATCAACCTTGGGTGCGACATTCGCATTGGGGGTGACGGCGCGATATGGGGTCATCGGGCTGGCACCATGAATGATCTTGGCACCGATGATGTCGGGGAAGGTGCGGATGGTGGTGTTATAATCTTGAACCGATTTGTTATAATCTTGGATCGAGATATTGATACGGTTTTCCGTGCCTTCCAATTGCGTCATCAAATCGGCGAAACGCGCTTGGCTTTTCAGGTCGGGATATTGTTCGACCGTCATCAACAAACGGCCCAGCGAGCCGGAAACCGCGCCTTGGGCTTGTTGGAACTGTTGAACCTTGGCCGGATCGCTCAGGTCATCCGCCGATAATTTCACCTGCGTGGCTTGGGCGCGGGCTTCGATCACGCCTTGCAGGGTCGATTGCTCGATCTTGGCGGCACCCTTGGCGGTTTCGACCAAATTGGGGATCAAGTCGGCGCGGCGCTGATAGGCGGCCTCGACATTGGCCCATTGCATTTTGGCGGCCTCTTCCTTGGTGGGCACGCTGTTGATGCCACAAGCGGACAGCGACATGGCGGCGACGGGCAGGATCATCCAACGGGCGGAACGCAGAGCCATAAGCGGGTAAACTCCCTTAGCGCGGCAATATGCCGTGCGGTGATATGTGTCGCGGCGCAAAGCCGCACGCTTTGGTGCATCGCGGCCGAAAACCACGCGCATTGGGTAATAATATAGTGGGGGCCTTGCGCGGCTGCAATGATTGCCGCACATAAAAGCGCGTATGTCGCCCATCCAACTTGGGCAAAAGAGGTGTTTTATGCTGAAAGATTTCAAAGCCTTCTTGAACCAAGGCAATGTCATGGGCTTGGCCGTTGGTGTGATTATCGGCGGGGCCTTTGGTAAAATTGTGTCGTCGCTGACCGACGATGTGTTGATGCCCTTCATCGGCTTTGTTACGGGCGGCGGTGTTGATTTTTCCAATCAATATCTGGTGCTTAGTGGCGGTGACAAGGTGGCAGACGGAATGACCTTGGCGGCGGCTAAGGCGGCTGGTGCCAATATTATGGCGCTAGGCAGCTTTGTGACCGCTGTGATCAATTTTGTGCTGTTGGCCTTTGTGGTGTTTTTGTTGGTGCGTCAGGCATCCAAGCTGATCAAGCCCGCCGAAGAAGCCCCTGCTGGTCCGACCGAAGTTGAAATTTTGGCTGAAATTCGCGACGAACTGCGCCGGAAATAAGGGCTATTTGGTCCGCTATGCGGGCTGGCTGAACCCATTATTTCCGCCCTTTTCACCGCGATAGGTGTAAAAATATGCAAAATAGGCCGCCCGCGCTCTTCCCTTGCGCGGGCGGCTTTCCTATATAGGTCGTGCTGGCTTGCCAGCTATGATGATAAACTGTGCCGTGGAATAGACACAGCGGACCCGGGGGCGGTACCCGGCGGCTCCACCACAAACTCGCAAAGCCTTGGGCGATGCGGGCTTCTGAAGGGGCCGAACTAGGATCGACGTGTGTTCAAAGACGGTGTTTTCATTCGGGCTGAGTAACCCGTTCAAGGCTCAAAACTATAAGTGCTAACGATAACGACGCACTCGCTCTCGCAGCGTAATCAATAAAGCCTCACGGCCTAAGATTATACTAAAAGAACGCGGTTTGGACCGAACCGGGCAACAGAATCGGAGACCAGCGGCTGGGGACGAGCCGGGCAACAGAATCGTCCCACCTTTCCTACATAGCTAGATTTCTGGACCGACTTTATAATGTGCTTGGTCGTTACAGCGTGACCGGCCCTTGGTGTGCATGGCCGCAATGGCTGTGATCGGCCAATGCATCGATCACGCGGCAGTCACCAGCCAAACCGCCACGGCAGCGCCCGACGATGCGCGACAATTCGTCGCGTAGCCCGCTGAGCTGGGCGATTTTGCGTTCCACTTGTTCCAAATGGCGGGATGCGATGAGGTCGGCTTCGCTACAATCGCGGTCGGGGTGGTCCGACAGGTCCAGCAGCGAGCGAATTTCATCAATGGTGAAGCCCAAATCACGGCTGTGGCGAACAAAGGCCAAGCGCGACCGGTGGCTTTCGTCATAGCTGCGATAGCCTGCGTCGGTGCGCGCGGGGTGGGGCAGTAGACCAATGCGTTCATAATAGCGGATGGTTTCGACATTGGTGTCTGTCGCCGCGGAGAGTTGACCAATTTTCATGATGTCATCTTTCGGGGCCTCTTGTTCCTAGCTCTTTTGGGACTTGACCCTGTAGTTGCTACAGGGTGCATATGGGGTGCCGAAGTGAAATGAAAAGGAGCTTTGGTGATGGCTGATTCGTGCTGCGCCAGCAAATCGGGAACAACCGCGCTGAACAACCCGCGCTGGCGGCGCATTTTGTGGTTTGCGCTGGTCATCAACGCCGCGATGTTTTTGGTGGAGATTGTCGCTGGCGTGTCCGCCGACAGCCGCGCGCTCCAAGCCGATGCGCTCGATTTTCTAGGCGATTCGGCCAATTATGCGATCAGCTTGGGCGTAGCGTCCATGGCCTTGGCATGGCGGGCGCGGGCCGCTTTGTTGAAGGCAGCGACCATGTTGCTGTTCGGCCTGTATGTGCTGGCATCGGCGATTTACGGCTTTGCCACAGGGGCTGCGCCGCAAGCCGAGACAATGGGCTTGATTGGCGCCTTGGCCTTTGTCGCCAATATGTTGGTGGCGGTGATGCTGTATAAATATCGCACGGGGGATGCGAATATGCGGTCGGTGTGGATTTGTTCGCGCAACGACGCCTTGGGCAATTTGGCGGTGATCGCGGCGGCCTTTGGTGTGTTTGGCACGGGGCAGGCTTGGCCGGATTTGATCGTCGCCACTATTATGGCGAGCCTTGCCATTTGGGGCGGCGCACAGGTCATCCGGCAGGCCCGCGGGGAGTTGGGCGAAGAGGCGCTGGCGGCCAGTAGCTCGCACTCCCACTAAAAATCCTATGGCGCGGGCCGCTTAATTGCGGCCCGCGACCAAGCCCTTGGCGATGACTTGCGCCTGAATTTCCGCCGCGCCTTCAAAGATGTTGAGGATGCGGGCGTCGCATAAAATGCGGCTGATTTCATATTCCATCGCATAGCCATTGCCGCCGTGAATTTGCACGGCGGCATCGGCATTGGACCATGCGGTTCGCGCGCCCAGCAATTTGGCCATGCCCGCTTCGATGTCACAGCGTTTACCGCCATCCTTGGCGCGGGCGGCCATATAGCTGAGTTCGCGGGCCATGACATAATCGACCAAAGACATAGCGATTTTGTCGGACACGCGGGGGAAGTGAAGGATGGCTTGGCCGAATTGCTTGCGCGTTTTGGCGTAATCAAGGCCGAGTTCCAGCGCGCGGCGGGCGACGCCCACGGCGCGGGCGGCGGTTTGAATGCGGGCCCCCTCGAACGTTCGCATAAGCTGTTTGAAACCTTGACCTTCTTCGCCGCCTAGCAGGGCGGTTTCAGGGGAGGTCAGGCCGTCAAATTGCAGCGCATATTCGCGCATACCGCGATAGCCCAGCACCTCGATCTCGCTGCCCGTCAGGCCGGTGTCGGGGAAGGGCATTTCTTCGCTGCCCCGTGATTTGGGGACAAGGAACATCGACAGGCCAGCATAGCCCTTGGCGTCCGGCAGGCTGCGGGCCAGCAAAGTCATGAGGTCGGACCGTGCGGCGTGGGTGATCCAATTTTTCGCGCCGTCAATTTGCCAGCCAGCATTGGTGCGGCGCGCACGGGTTTGCAGGCTGCCAAGGTCCGAACCGACGTCGGGTTCGGTGAAGACGGCGGTGGGCAATATTTCCCCGCTGGCGATGCGGGGCAGCCATTCGGCCTTTTGTGCTTCGGTGCCGCCCATACCGATGAGTTCGCCCGCAATTTCGGACCGCGTGCCCAGCGACCCAGCGCCAATCCAGCCGCGCGACAATTCTTCGGTGACGATGCACATCACCAGCTTGCCAAGGCCAAGGCCGCCATATTCTTCGTCAATGCAGACGCCAAAGGTGCCAAGGTCGGCCATGGCCGCCACGGTGGCGTCGGGGATCAGCGCATTGTCCAAATGCCATTGGTGGGCGTGGGGGATGATCGCATCATCGGTGAAGCGGCGATATTGGTCGCGGATGGCGTCCAAATCGCTGTCGTGCAATGTTTCGCTGGGCCATTGGCCGTCGGCAAGGGCCAAGGCCAGACGGGCGCGAAGTTCGGCAAGGTCGGAGTCTAGAAAATCGCGGACCTCTGTAGCCAAGGTCCGCGCCGCCGCGCTAACGCCCAAATCGGCGGGACGAAAGATTTCATTTTGGCCCATCGGCAAGCCGCCGACCAATTGGGCCAAAGTTTCCGCAAAGCCCAATGTCACCACATCATGGTTGATGACATTGGGGCTGCCCTCAGCCTCGTTGGTCGTGGCCCAGTGCAGCAGGCTTTCCAAGGCGGCGACACTGGTGGCAGCCCATGCGAAACCATGGGCCGCGCGTTGGTCCTGATCCACTTTGCGAGCGGATAGGCGCTGGGTGAGGGCAGCCTGTGCGGTGGACAAATAGTTTTGCGCGCTCACCAACGCCTGTGCAGCGGCGGTCAGGTCCAACATCTGCGTCATGCCGTTTATCCTGCTGCGTTAAATTCGCGCAGCATATGCTTGGCGATTTGCAGCTGCAATATTTGCGTCGTGCCTTCGTAAATGCGGTAAATGCGGCTGTCGCGGAAGAAGCGTTCGGCGTCATATTCCGCCAAATAGCCAGCGCCGCCATAGATTTGGACACAGGCGTCCGCGACGCGGCCGCACATTTCGGATGCAAAAACCTTGAAGGCGGCTGCCTTGCGCAGGACATTTTCACCAGCATCGGCGCGGGCCACGACGTCGGCCATCATGCATTCGGCGGCGTAAATATCGATTTCGCTTTGCGCGAGCATTTGCTGGATCAATTGGAAATTGGCGATGGGTTCGCCAAAGGCCTTGCGTTCATTGGCATAGCGAAGGGCGCTGTCCAAGGCGCGGCGGGCATAGCCAGTGGCGGCGGCGCCAACCGACATGCGACCGTTATCCAAGCTCATCATCGCATATTTGAAGCCCTTGCCGACTTCGCCGCCCAGTAAGGCGTCATCGCCAACAAAAACATCGTCCATGATGATGTCGGCGATATGGCTGCCGGATTGGCCCATTTTCTTGTCGGATTTGCCAATGCTGACCCCAGCCGCGTCCAACGGCACGATGAAGGCGGAGACATGGGCGTTTTTCGGTAAATTCTCTTTGTCGGTGCGGGCCATAATCAGGCCGACTTTGGCGAAGGGCGCGTTGGTGATATAGCGTTTTGTGCCGGTGATTTTCCATCCATTGTCAACCTTGACGGCCATGGTTTGCAGGCCCGCGCTGTCGGAGCCCGAGCCAGGTTCGGTGAGGCCAAAGGCGGCGATTTCGCCAGATGCGACGCGGGGTAGCCATTCGGCCTTTTGCGCATCGGTGCCGCCATTTTTCAGTCCGGAGCAGAACATGCCGATATTGATCGAGATGATCGAACGAAAGGCTGGCATGGCATAGCTGAGCGTGTGGATGGTCTTGATATATTGCGAGACATTCATGCCCGCGCCGCCAAATTCCTCGGGCATCGTCAGGCCGAACAGGCCCATATCCCGCATTTCGTTCAAGATATCGTCGGGGATCAGGTCGGTTTCGACGATGGTCTTTTCGGTGGGCAACAGGCGTTCGCGCACATAGCGTTGCAGTTGGTCGATAAACTGGTCGAAAACATCGGCATCCATGCCCTGCGCCGCTTGGGTCATCATCATCATCCTATGCTTAAGAGATGTGGCACGGCCATGGTCTGTGTGGATCATGGCCGTGCTGGCATCCCGCTCCCTACACTTATGGGAATGGGCATAGGCCAGTGAAGGGCGATGTTTCAACGCTGGGAAAGCATCTTTCACAATTGTGAAAGATGCTCATTTTATTTTAGGATGCGGGCTAGCGGTTGCGTAGGATGACCATGTTGCGAATTTCGGTCATATCTTCGATCGCGAAGCGCACCCCTTCGCGGCCCAAGCCGCTATCTTTCACGCCGCCATAGGGCATATTGTCGACACGGAAGGATGACACATCGTTAATCACCACGCCGCCGACATCCAGATCATCCCACGCATTCAATGCCTTGTGAATGTCGTTGGTGAATAGGCCCGCTTGCAGGCCATATTTGCTGTTGTTGACTTGTTCGATCGCATCATCCCATTCGGTGAATTTTGAGAGAATGGCCAAAGGACCAAAGGCTTCCTCGCGATAGGCGTCTTGGTCGGGCGCGACATTTTCCAGCAAGGTGGCGTCCAGCATCGCGCCCTTTCGGGTGCCGCCAGCCAGCAACCGCGCGCCATTGGCAAGGGCGCTGTTAATCCATCCTTCCAAGCGTTTGGCTTCATTTTCGGAGATCATCGGACCGATGAACGTATTGCGGTCATGCGGGTCGCCCGCCACCAATGTCTGGGTTTTGGCGACCAGCATGGCGCGGAATTTGTCGTAAATATCGGCGTGGATGATGATGCGTTGAACGCCGATGCAGCTTTGACCGGATTGGTAGAAGGCCCCAAAAATAATCCGGTCCAAGGCATGATCAAGGTCGGCGTCTTTGTCGACGACCACGGCGGCGTTGCCACCCAGTTCCAGCACCAACTTCTTTTTGCCCGCTTTGGCCTTGAGGTCCCAGCCCACAGCGGGGGAGCCGGTGAAGGACAATAGTTTCAAGCGGTCGTCGGTGGTGAATAAATCGGCACCATCGCGGCTGGCGGGCAGGATGGAGAAAGCGCCGAGCGGCAGAATGTCGCATTCGGCCAATATTTCCCCGATAATCAGGGCACCCAGCGGTGTTTTGCTGGCCGGTTTCATCACAAAGGGACAGCCCGCTGCGATGGCGGGGGCGATTTTATGGGCGGCGAGGTTCAGCGGAAAGTTAAAGGGCGAAATGAAGCTGCACGGGCCGATAGGCACGCGTTTCCACATGCCCATATAAGCGCGGGAGCGTGGCGATATGTCCAGCGGTTGCACCTCGCCATAAATGCGCGGCGCTTCTTCGGCGGCGATGCGGAAGGTGTCGATCAACCGGCTGACCTCCCCCTCGCTGTCCTTAATGGGTTTGCCAGCCTCGACACACAAGGCATAGGCTAGTTCGTCGGCGCGGGCTTGAAAACGCGTCACGCAATGGTTGAGCACGGCTTGGCGTTCATAGCTGGCGAGGCGGGCCATGGCGGGGGCGGCGCGCACGGCGCCCGCGATGCCCGCGTCGATGATGTCGGGCGTGGCCAAGGCGGTGTGAAAGGCGATTTCGCCGCTATATTTGTCCGTCACCGCCAAATCTTGATTGGGCTGTTCGGCTTTATTGTTCAAATATAGTGGATAGACGGATTTTAAGGACATGACAGATGCTCCCGCCCCAAGGGGATGAGGGTGTGGATTATAGGTTTTTCGACAGGGTTTTGATGTCGATGTTCAAAATCTGGTCGTTCTCGCTATAATCGACGGGCACCTCGATGAGGTGGACACCCTTAGAAGCGCCTGTTTCCGCCAATAGTTGCTTGAGATGTTCGGCGCTGGTCACGCGGTGCCCGTGCGCGCCATAGCTTTCGGCATATTTGACGAAATCGGGGTTGCCATAGGACAGGCCCCAATCCTGAAAGCCCATATTGGCCTGTTTCCAGCGGATCATGCCATAGCTATTGTCGTTCAAAATCAGGATGGTCAGGTTCAGGCCAAGGCGCACCGCCGTTTCCATTTCCTGACTGTTCATCATAAAGCCGCCGTCGCCGCAAATCGCCATGACCCGCCGTTCGGGATATAGCATGGCGGACATCATCGCCGACGGCAGGCCCGCACCCATGGTAGCCAAGGCATTGTCCAGCAACACCGTATTGGGGCGGTAAGCGGTATAGCCGCGTGCAAACCAGATTTTATAAATGCCGTTGTCCAAGCAAATAATGCCGTCCTCTGGCATCACATCACGGACGGCCCGCACCAAATAGGGTGGAAAAATGGGGAAACGCGCATCTTGTTCCAAGGGGGTGGTATGGTCGACCTCTGCCTGTCGGAAGGCCAGCATATGGTCGAATTTCCACCCGCCATTGGGCACAATATCTTGCTTGATTTGCCACATGGCGTTGGCGATATCGCCGATCACCTCAATATGTGGGAAATAAACAGGGTCCACCTCGGCTGTGCGGGTGGAGATATGGATGACCGTTGGCCCTGCGTCCATGTCGGGGGTCTTTTGACGCATGAAAAATGGTGGTTTTTCGATCACATCATGGCCGATGTTAATGATGCAGTCCGACGCTTCGACCGCGCGGTGGACGAAATCGCCGGAGGATAGGGCTGCACAGCCCAAGAATTTGGGGTGACGTTCATCGACCACGCCTTTGCCCAATTGGGTGGTGAGGAAGGGGATGCCCGTTTTTTCAATAAACTGCATCAGCATCCGGCTGGTCATACTGCGGTTTGCGCCGGCCCCGATGACCAGAACGGGGGATTTCGCCTGTTCGATTTGCGTGACCGCGGCGCGCACCGATTTCGCGTCGGCGGTCGGGCGGCGGACCTGACTGGGCGTCAACGGCACGCTGTCGGTTTGTTCGTCCGCAATATCTTCGGGCAATTCAATATGGGTGGCCCCCGGCTTTTCTTCTTCGGCCAAGCGGATGGCTTCGCGTACGCGGCTGGGGATATTGTCGCTGCTGGCCATTTGATGGGTGAATTTGGTGATCGGTCCCATCATGCGGACCACGTCCAAGATTTGGAATCGTCCTTGTTTCGATTTTTTAATCGGTTTTTGGCCGGTGATCATCAGCATCGGCATACCGCCCAATTGGGCATAAGCGGCGGCGGTGACGAAATTGGTGGCACCCGGCCCCAAGGTGGCCAAACATACGCCCGTCTTGCCGGTGTGACGACCATAGGTGGCGGCCATGAAGCCCGCGCCCTGTTCGTGACGCGTGAGGATCAGCTTGATTTGTTTGGACCGAGACAGGCTGTCCAGAAAGTCGAGATTTTCTTCGCCAGGCACGCCGAAAATATATTCGACGCCTTCTTGTTCCAGACATTGAATGAACAGATCGGATGCTTTGGTCATATCGTAAATCTCCCCCTGCAACGCTGTGCGGCCAGCCCTGCTCGGTCTGAGGCTTGACCGTAATGCAGGGGGAGATTTTTACCAGATTAATATGGTGTCAGATTTAACAGCGTAAATTAACCATATGATTTTATTCGGCTGCGTCGGTCGTATCTGGCGCTGTGCTAGCGTCCGTTAGACCTGGTGATGCGGGGTCTGCGAGGACCAATGGGCCTAGGTCATCGGCGTCGACATATTTTAGTTTCGGGCTGCGTTGGTCAAAATCGGCCTTGCTGCCCAGCGCCAGATCAGGTCGACCGACGACAATACCCATTTTGATCGAGCATTTGACATATGCCGTTTCATCGGGACCCACTTCGAGCGTTAAACTGTCCGTGGCTTCGCTTTTAACGGTGTAGCTTAGGGCACCGGGTTCGACGGGCAAGATAAAGTAGCGGCCCGCGCCAAGTGCACTGATGCGCGCGCCTTGCGCGTTAACGCCGCAGCCCAGCATCATGCCCGAACCGCCGCTGCGGTAAAACACGATTTGGCCTTTGCCAGCCTGAGGCGCGGGAATGGTCTTCGCGACCTTTGGTGTGGCGGGTGCAGCCGCCATGGCTGGTTGTAGGATGGTGGCGGGCATGGTTGCGGTCGCGGTGACGGCCAATGCGGCGATTAGAAACTTGTTCAACATTTTTCCCCCTTGTTAAATGTCTGATGGTTCGATGGATTTTGCTGTGCTGTCCGGTGTTGCGGCCTCGGTAGGTGCTGTCTGGATGGGTGTGTCGAGCGCCAATGGAACGGCGTGGACGAGCGCATCTGTGAGGATGGGTTCTTTGAGTTTGGCGATGCCGGTGGTGCCGGGCGGAACGACGGCGCTGCGCCCCATGATGACCAAAGGCAACGGGGCCGCGAATATGGCGGCAGCATTGGCCAAGCCTTGATTGGAGCCGCCCTCTGCCCCCAATTGGAAACCGCGAAGGGGCACTTTCCTGTCTTGATGGACAACATAGCGGGCGGCCAGAATAAGCTCACCCGCTTTGCCGCCGAATTGCGGTTTCGAGGCGTGGACAATCTGACCCTCGCCCTGCGCGCCAGCCGGAATGATGATCTGATGCTGGTGGATGATGGGTTCGGCAAGCGATATTTTAAAGAAATCGCCCGCGACATGGGTTTTGGAACTAACCGCTTCTTCGACGCGGACCGCCACTTCTGTGCCGCTGGGAAAAAGGATCTGATCCGCAGACGGGGCGCTGGGCGCGGTGTCGACGAGGACGTCCTGTGGCGCTGGGTCTGTCAAAACGGCCGTTGAAGGCGGTGGCGATAACGTAGGATTGGGCGCTGCATCTGGCGCTGGGTCCGATGCACCTGCGGCTAAAAACAGAAATGCGGACATGCTTATGGTTACGAACAACGCCGATATCCTCCCCCCAGAGTATCGAGGGGATGGTTAAAGATATTTCGACCGAATGAACAGCGTAAAATAGATGGTCCGAATATTGGTATTTTATTGGACCATGTACGATGTATTTTAGTTTATATCGAACAATCCTGCCAATTGTTCGACCATGGTGCCGCCCAATTGTTCGGCGTCCATGATGGTGACGGCGCGGCTGTAATAGCGGGTGACGTCGTGGCCGATGCCGATGGCACAGAGTTCGACTGGTGATTTATTTTCAATCCAGTCGATGACCTGACGCAAATGCTGATCGAGATAGGCCCCGTGGTTGACCGATAATGTGCTGTCGTCAACGGGCGCGCCATCGGAAATGACCATCAAGATGCGGCGGTCTTCGGGGCGATTGATGATGCGGCTGTGCGCCCATGCCAAGGCTTCGCCGTCGATATTTTCCTTGAGCAAACCCTCGCGCATCATCAGGCCCAAGCTTTTGCGGGCGCGGCGATAGGGCTCGTCCGCTGGTTTATAGATGATGTGGCGCAGGTCGTTGAGGCGGCCAGGTGCGGGGGGGCGGCCAGCGGCCAGCCAATCTTCGCGGCTTTGCCCGCCCTTCCATGTGCGGGTGGTGAAGCCCAAAATTTCCGTTTTGACACCGCAGCGTTCGAGCGTGCGGGCCAGAATATCGGCGCTGATCGCGGCGATGCTGATGGGACGGCCGCGCATGGAGCCGCTATTGTCCAGCAGCAGCGTGACAACCGTGTCGCGAAAATCGGTGTCGCGTTCGATTTTATAGCTGAGCGAGGAGCCGGGGGAGACAACGATGCGCGACAGGCGCGCGGCGTCGAGCTGGCCTTCTTCTTGGTCAAAGTCCCACGCGCGATTTTGCTGGGCCATCAGGCGGCGTTGCAAGCGGTTGGCCAATTTGGTGACCGCGCTTTGCAGCGGCTGAAGTTGTTGATCCAAATAGGCGCGCAGGCGGGTGAGTTCGTCATCGTCGCACAATTCGGTGGCGGCGATCACTTCGTCATGCTTTTCGGTGAAGGTCGAATAGTTGAAATGCGGAACATCGGTGGGCATCCGGTTGGGCCGGACGGGCAACATGCCTTCGTCGCCTTCGCCGCCCATTTCGGGGTCGCCGTCGGCGTCCATTTCCTGATCATCGGATTCGCTGTCGCCGTCATCAGTTTGATCGCCCGATGATTCGGGGCGTGCCTCTGCCTCGCTTTCGCCGCTACCGCCGTCTTCGCTTTCGGCTTCGGCTTCTTGCTCTTCGGTGTGGGGCGTTTCTTCTTCGCTATCTTCGTCGCCAGCCTCTTGCGGGCTTTGATCATCGGATTTAATCAAATCGAGATGGCGCAGCGCCAATTTGGCGGTTTCGGCAAAGGCGTGTTGATCGTCGATAAGCAAGGAGAGCGCGGTGAAATCGGCGCCTGCGTCTTGGCTGATCCATTCGCGGACCAGCGACAGGCCGGTTTCGGTGCCCAGCGGTGGAACATCGCCGGTCAGTTTTTCGCGCAGTAGCAATTCGATGGCGCTGGACAATGGCACATCTTCGCGGCTGGCGGCGCGGGTGATCGGGTCAGAGCGCATCCGCATTTTGACGGCCGCTGCCAAATTGCTTTTCATGCCCGCCATCTGGCGTGCGCCCAATGCCTCTATGCGGACGCGTTCCATGGCATCAAAGGCGGCGGCGGCGACGGCTTCGCTGGGCCGTGCATTGCTGTGAAGCTTTTCATTGTGGTGGCGCATTTTGAGTGCGTGGCTGTCGGCAAAGCCGCGCGCTTCGGCGACTTGTTCCAATGGCAGGCTGCGGGATGGGGTGGGGACCTTAATTTGTTTTCCCACCACAATCGGTGTGTCAGCGGTGAAGCCCACTTCCACTTCCGCATCGCGGGTGATGGCACGTGCGACCCCGGAAAGGGCCGCCTTGAATTCATCGAGAGGAGAAGACGCAGACATAAAGCGGCTGTAACCCGCTTTGGTGGCGTGTGAAAAGGGAAAGATGTACCTAGGCGGGCTTTGCTTGACGATGCGGCGCACGAAGCGCATGTCGAGCCAATGGATATGTCAATGAAAAAGCCGTGGATTGTCATCCTTTGTGGAGCGTTGATCGTGACGGTCGCGATGGGAATTCGCCAGAGTTTTGGTTTGTTCCTGCCGCAAATGAGCATGGAAATCGGCATTAGCCGGACAGATTTTGGCTTGGCGATGGCGCTGCAAAATTTGCTGTTCGGCTTGGTTCAGCCTTTTGTTGGCGCTTTGGCTGACAAACATGGGGCGGGACGCGTCGTGTTGGTTGGCGCGATGCTATATGCGCTGGGTTTGGCCGCGTCGGCATGGGCCAGCGATGCGATGGGTCTGCATTTGGGGTTTGGCTTGCTTATTGGTGCGGCCCAATCAGCGACAACCTTTGTGGTGGTATTGGGCGCGGTGGGCCGCGTGGTGCCGCCAGAGAAGCGCAGCAGTGCGTTTGGTATGGTCACGGCGGGCGGGTCGCTTGGACAATTTTTGGTGGTTCCTTTGGCATCCATGCTGATGGGCGATGTGGGATATCAGCAAACATTGCTGATCATGGCAGCAATGATGGCGGCGACGGGCTTTTTGGCTGTGGGGGTAGCGGGCCGTGTGAAGACGCCTGCTGTGTTGAATAATGCTCCGTCCAGCATCGCGCCTATCAGCGCCGCCGCCGCGCTGAAGGAAGCGGTGGGTCACCGTGGATATTGGTTGATCAACGGCGGATTCTTCATTTGTGGTTTCCACATCGCCTTTATCGCCACCCATTTGCCAGCCTATTTGGATGACAAGGGGCTGGGGGTGGCCATTGGGGCCAAGGTGCTGGCGCTGGTTGGGCTGTTCAATATTTTGGGCAGCTATGTCTTTGGTCGCTTGGGGGATAAATTGCCCCAAAAATATATCTTGTCGGCTTTATATGGCACAAGATCCTTGGTGATTGCGGCCTTTTTGTTGGTCCCCTTGTCGCAGGCCACGGCCTTGGCCTTTGCGGCGGGCATGGGCTTTTTGTGGTTGGGAACCGTGCCGCTGACCAGCGGATTGGTGGGCCGTATTTTCGGCATTCAACATTTGTCGATGCTTTATGGCATTGTGTTCCTGAGCCACCAGATCGGCAGTTTCTTTGGTGCTTGGGCTGGCGGGCTGATTTTCGATGCGACCGGCAATTATGATGTGATGTGGGGGTTGTCGATTGCCTTGGGATTGGCGGCTGTGCTGCTGCACTTGCCGATTGCGGACCGCAATTTGCGGGCGGCGACCGCATGAAGATGAAACTGAACCGTCAGGATCGGGTAGCGGCGCTGATTTTTATGGCGGCGGCGGGGGTTGGATATGTTTTGTGGCGATCCGAAGGTACGCGTCTGTGGTTATCGGATGTGGCGGTGATGTGCGGATTTGGTTGAGGTAAGTGCAAGGCCGCCTGACCGCGTGATTTGGGCAGCCAGCGCGGCTAGTCGGGATCGCCGCCTTTTTTGCGGCTGCAAATCTGGCGATGTTCGTCGCCCTCCATCTTGGGGTCGCCGCGCAGCAGAAAAACATGGTTAAACGCGCTGGCGCGGCGTTCGGGTCGGCTACGTTTTCCGGCGACGACATCGACGAAATCACGGCACGCCTCGGCGCTGGACAGAAAGTCGCTGTGGCCGGATGAACCGCGCGAAATATCGGTGGTGTCCACCACCGTCATCCCGGACACTTCCTTGACATAGCAGCGTTCGGGCAGGCCCTTGGCCGCCAATTCTTGGGCTTGAAATGGGTTGAAGCAATAAGGGGAGCCAAGGCGTGGATAGCCGTGCAAGGTGCGCGACGCCGCCAAGGCGCGGTCATGGCCGGACAAATAAATGGTGATGTGGCGGTTCATCGCGACGCGGCGCGGGGCGAGGACATCGGTGGAGATATCGCGCTCGAATGTTTCGCGGTCAATGTCGGGCGAGGCGAGGATGATATTGCTGATATTGCTGCTGTCCGCGCTGGCGGCATGCTCGTCGACATGGGCGATGGCGGGAATGACCAAGCGCGCGCCCAAGCTGTGGGACACGACGATGATTTCCTTGACCCATGGTCGTTCGGCTAGCTTGCGCAGAAAGACGCGGAAATTGGCCACGTCATGATACATGTTGGTTTCGTCGGTAATGTAACTGAGCAATTTGCCCTGGGATGGCCAAGTGTAGCTGACGACCGGACCATCGAAGTTGGTCATGCGGGCGATTTGCGCCGTGTCTTTCGATGTGGAATCGAAATCCTCGCGATAGCCATGGACATAGAGCAGAACGCGGCCTTTGCGGCGGTTGGTTTCCGCCTCTAGGTCGCTCCACCAATCATTTTCATGTTCAAAACCAATGTCGGTGTGCAGCTTTTGCGTGCCGCCGCGCATCACCATGCGGGGTTCGGCAAAACGACCATAGCGCAACCGGTCGGAACGATGGTGGAGCAGGCTGATATCGTTGGACCGACAATCCGGCAGGCGGCTGGTGACGAAAAACAGCAATTGCGAGCCGTTGATACTGGTGGCGTCGCCCGGCTGCGGATCGCAGCGCGGGTCGGCCACATATTCGCCATGGCGAATATCGCCATAAGCAACAGGAGAGATGCAGCCGCCCAAGGTCAGCGATGCACCGACCATGAGGAGGAGGCCGCTCAGCCTCATTTAGCGACGATACTTTCTGGTAATTCTTGGTTGAACACGCGTTGATAATATTCGGCCACGATCACTCGTTCGGCTTCGTCGCATTTGTTGAGGAAGGACAAGCGGAACGCAAAGCCGATATTGTTAAAAATCTCGGCATTCTGTGCCCAACTGATGACGCTACGCGGGCTCATGACCGTGGAAATATCGCCATTGATAAAGCCTTGGCGGGTCAGTTCGGCGACCTTGACCATATTGGCGACCGTATCGGCGCCAGCGGCCGGAACCTTGGCGAGGATGACTTGGCTTTCCACCGCAGCGGGCAGATAGTTGAGCGCCACGACAATGTTCCAACGGTCCATCTGGCCTTGGTTGATTTGCTGTGTGCCATGATAAAGGCCGCTGGTGTCACCAAGGCCGACGGTGTTGGCGGTGGCGAACAGACGGAAATGTGGGTTGGGCCGGATGACACGATTTTGGTCGAGCAGCGTCAGCTTGCCTTCGGTTTCCAGCACGCGCTGGATCACGAACATCACGTCGGGACGGCCTGCGTCATATTCGTCGAACACCAAAGCGGTGGGTGTTTGCAGCGCCCAAGGCAGCAAGCCTTCGCGAAATTCGGTAACTTGCTTGCCATCGCGCAGCACAATGGCGTCGCGGCCGACAAGGTCGATACGGCTGATATGCGCGTCCAAGTTGATGCGGATGCACGGCCATTTCAGGCGGGCGGCCACTTGTTCGATATGGGTCGATTTGCCCGTGCCATGATAGCCTTGGACCATGACGCGGCGGTTATATTTGAAACCAGCCAATATCGCCAAAGTGGTGTCGCCGTCGAACACATAATTGGGATCAAGGTCGGGAACGCGGCTGTCGGCTTCGCTGAAGGCGGGGACCATCATGTCGATATCGACGCCAAACATCTCGCGCGCGCTCACCTCTGTATCCGGCGCTGGCAGCAGCGTCGTTCCATGGTGATCGGCAAGACTGTTCGGAATATCGGTCATTTTATCATCCAGCGAAGCAGAAAAGAAAAGGGCTTAGCAGGCACATTTGGTGCCGTGCGATGTCGGTATCGTGATGAGTTCGGCCTTGCAACGCTTATTCCAACCAGCGTTCATGCGAAGGCCCGTGATTTTTTGACCAACTGATACGCGTCCATCACCTCTGTCAGCCGTTTTTCAAAGCGGCGATCACCGCCATTTCGGTCTGGATGATATTGGCGCAGCAATTCGGCATAGCGGCGACGAAGGGTGCTGCGGTCGGCGGAACCGTCCAGTTGCAGCAGTTTTAAGGCGCGATGTTCTTCGCGGCTGAAGCGTGGGTCGGCGGCTTCGCGGCGGGCTTCGTCCATCCGTTCACGAAACCGCCCGCCCAAGGCGTCCATCGGGTCTTTGAAATCAGCCCAGCGTGGGGGCAAGTCGGCGCTGCCCGCCGCGCGAAAGGCACGGGTTTCGCTTTCCCATCCGGCCATGGGAGATTGGGCGGCATAGATTTGATCGTCGGTCATGCCAGCGAAAAAATCATATCCGGCGTTGAATTGGCGCACATGGTCCAAGCATAGCCAGCGATAAGCGGGCGGGCCATCTTGGCTGATATGGTGGCGCAGCGGGGCGCGAAACTCACCCGCTTCGCGGCAACCAGGAACAGTGCAGTCGGCATCGCGGGCTACGCGGCCGTGAAAACGATCGTGTCGAGGGCTTGTCATGTGTGTCTTTCGACCCCAACATGGCGGAATGACACAAAAAGGTCCAGTAGAAGCCGAGATGACAGCGTTGTTAACTGCTGCATTTCCCGACGCAAATTTTCAATTGAGCAACGATAGCGCCCAGCATCATGGCCATATGGGCGATGATGGCAGCGGGGAATCGCATTTCAGCCTGACCATCATTTGGGCGGGCTTTGCGGGAATGAACCGCGTGGCGCGCCAACGCAGCGTGAACAAAGCCTTGGGCGATTTGCCCGGCAACCGTGTTCATGCCTTGGCGATTAAAGCGATCACCCCTGACGAAGGTTAAGCGGCTGTTTCTTCATGGCTTGACCACCGCCGGATAAACGTCATGGGCGGCAGATTGGGGGCGCGTAAGCCGCCGTCTGCCGCCGACAGCGGGGGCCTTGCCAAGCAGGGGGCGGCGCGGCAGACTGGTTTTCAAATGCAATGCAAATAACAAAGCATGATTTGGGAGGCAGGATGATAGACGATTTTCAGCAGCAGCGCGTGGCCCTATCGACCGGTGTGGAACTGGATGTGGTGGATTTGGGGCCGAAAAATGCCCCGACCCTGATTTTCCTGCACGGATTTCCCGAATCCCATCGCACATGGCGGCACCAATTGCGGCATTTGTCGGGCCAATATCGCTGTATTGCCCCCGATCAGCGCGGCTATCGGGGGTCGTCCAAGCCAGCGGATGTGGCGGATTATGCGCCGGATAAGCTGGTGGCGGATATTTTTGCGTTGGCGGATGCGTTGAATGTCCAGAATTTCACCATCGTTGGTCATGATTGGGGCGGGGCCATTGCATTGGGCGTCGCGCTGGCGGGGCAGGCTGGTGGTCCGAACCCCGAATGGGCGGGCCGCGTGACCCGCGCCATTATTGCCAATGCGCCGCACCCCGCCATTTTCCAGCGATTGCTGCTGACCAATGCCGATCAGCGGGCCGCCAGCCAATATATGCGGGCGTTTCGCGATACGGCCAATGACGGCTTGATCCGCGATCATGGCATTGCGGGCTTGTTAATCCACGCCTTTGGCGATCGCGTGCCCAGCGGCGGCGTGAACCCACCCGAAGAAATTGAACGGCTGCGCGCCGATTGGGAGGATCGGGACGCCTGTTTCGGCATGGTCAATTGGTATCGCGCTTCGCCAGTGAATGTGCCGGATATGGATGCACCTTATGCCGAACCGCCCGCCTTTGATTTCCCCAAATTGGGCATGCCAACCTTGGTGATTTGGGCGATGGATGACATGGCGCTGCCGCCTTGTAATTTGGATGGTATTGACGCGCTGATCCCCAATTTGCGCGTGGCCGAGGTGGCGGGTTGCGGTCATTTTGTGCCGTGGGAAGCGGCAGATCGGGTCAATGCGGAAATCGACCAATTTTTGGCGGAGACGGCCTGACATTATGATGATGGGGCGGGTGTGATATGGCTTTCCGCCCCATTTTCGAGTCTGATTCTTGGCAGAGTGAGGCTTATTCGGCGGGCAGAAGGACGCAGCCCGACGTCCCCGCATAGCGCGCGGTGCGGGATGCGAGTAACGGTGCGCGGCCGATCACGCTTTTGGTGTCGGGATCATCGGTCAGGGAAATAAGCTCCATCCCCGGTTCAAAATCCGCTTCGCAGCTATTGATGTCGCGCCCTTGCACATAGCGGCAGGAGCAGCCGACACGGGCGGCATAGCTGGCCCCCAATTCGGCCTGCGCCTTGAAGGACGGGAATTTCCAAATGCCATAGCTCGTCAGCATCACCGCGATGATCAACACCCACGGCAAGCAACCGCCAGATTTGCGGGGCCGCCGTGCCGGTGCAAAAGCCGGTGCAGCGTCACTCGTGGGCGGTGCAGGATTGGGGCTTTCTTGCGGCGTTGCCGGATCGGGGGGATACATGTTAGTCACTCACCCTATGATCACGAAAAAAATCATGCTGGCAAGTGCGGCGCTGTTGGCACTGGCGGGTTGGTCCGCGATCCAATGGACGGCAACGGCGCAAGCTGCGCCGGATGCTGCGGCATGGGCGGATGGGGCAGGCGCCACTGCTGTGGGCGGCCATGCGGTGGACCAAGCTAAGGCGGGCGAGGTCCAAATGGTGGACGCCAATAGCTTGCCACAAGGGCCTGCGCTGCCCAGTGCGATTCGCAGCGCCGCTGATGTGCTATTTTCTGAAGACGCCGAATTGGGTGACACGCGGGCCTTGTTGGTGCTGCGCGACGGCAAGCTGGTTTATGAACGCTATGCGGAGGGGTTTGGTCCGCAAACCAAGCTGATTAGCTGGTCGATGGCGAAAAGCATTACCGCGGTTCTGGTCGGCATATTGGTGTCGGATGGGCGATTGGCGCTGGATGGGCCCGTGCCCGTGGAGGCGTGGCAGAATAGCGGCGACCCGCGCGGCAACATCAGCCTGCGCCATTTGCTCCATATGGCATCGGGGCTGGAGCATCGGGAGAGCGGAGACCCGATTTGGGAAGCGGACACCACCGCCATGCTGTTTGGCGCAGGGTCCAGCAATATGGCCGGTTTCGCGGAAGGCAAGCCTGCGGTCGCGGTGGCGGGGGAGGTGTTTAATTACAGCACCCCAACCAGTGTGATTTTGTCGGACTTGATCGCCCAAACGCTGACGCCGTCGCACAATGCCGTGACGCGCCGCGATGCGGTGTTGGAATTTGTGCGCGGACGTTTGGCGCAGCCGCTGGGCATGACCAGCCTGACGCCGGAATTTGACGCACAGGGCACGATGATTGGCGGGTCGGTGATGCATGCCACGGCGCGGGATTATGCGCGCTTTGGGGAATTTCTGCGCAATCGCGGCGTTGCCAATGGTCAGCGTTTGTTGCCCGATGCGTGGATTGATTTCATGCTGACCCCGTCCGATGCCGATGCGGGCTATGGCGGGCATATTTGGCTGAATCGCAAGCGTCCGGCAGGATCGGATGCTGCCTTGTGGCCCCAGCGCGGCCCGAACGACCTGTTCGCCGCCATTGGGCATCAGGGGCAATATATTATCGTGTCGCCGTCCCAGCGGGTGACGGTGGTGCGTCTTGGCGTGACGAGGGACGAAGAATTTCCCATGCTGCGCCGCCGTTTGGCTGATTTGGTGGAAAGCCTGTAGGGCGGACGCATGGGATAAGGGTTTGCGCCCCGTTCCCATGCGCCTGTTTTTTCTGGGTTACAGGTGAAACTCGCCGGTAATGACCGTGACGCAGCGGCCGCTAAGCTCCGCTCGTCCGCTGAACATGGTGCAGCCGATATGGCCGCCGCGCTTGCTGGCCTGATAAGCCGTGAAGCTGTCGCGGCCAAAGCGGGCGGTCCAATAGGGCGTCAGCACCGTATGGGCGGAGCCGGTAACAGGGTCTTCGTCCAGCCCGATTCCGGGAATGAAGACGCGGCTGACGACATCGGCCCCTGATGGGTCGCCATCGCCGCGTGCCGACAGGATGATTTGCTGTCGGCCCAAGGGACGCAGTCGGTCAAAGTCCGGCGAGAGCGCCCGAATTTGGGCGGCTGATTCCAGAATGATGAGGGCAAATCGATCTTCATAGCCCAAGGTTTCCAGCGGCTCGACGCCCAGTGCGGCGACCAGATCATCCTGAGGCGCTGGGACCGCGCGGAAGGCGGGCAGGCTGAGGTGGTAGAGCTGATCTTCGTCACGGCGGACGGTCAAGATGCCGGATGTGCGCGTGCGAAAGCGCATGTCGCTGCGCCACTGGGCGCTGGACAGCAGCATATGGGCGCTGGCCAAGGTGGCATGGCCGCACAAGGGGACTTCGGTTTGCGGGGTGAACCAGCGCAGTTCATAATCGGCGCCGTCGCTGTCATCGGGCACCAGAAAGGCGGTTTCGGACAGATTATTTTCCGCCGCAATCGCTTGTAACACCCCGTCGCTGAGCCACTCGTCGAGCGGGATGATGGCGGCCGGATTGCCGCCAAAGGCCTTGTCGGTAAAGGCGTCGATTTGGGTGAAGGGCAGGCGGCGCCAGCTCATGGAAACAGCAGTCCGTTGGTCCATTGACCGTCCGCTTGGCGGTTGAACTGGGTGCGTTCATGCAAGCGAAATTCGCGGTCTTGCCAAAATTCCATGCGGGTGGGGGGCACGCACCAACCCGACCAGCGCGGCGGACGGGGCACGTCTTGGCCGTGAAAACGGGCCTGCATTTCGGCAAAGCGAGCCTCGAAAGTTTCGCGATGGTCCAAAGGGCGGCTTTGGTCGCTGGCCCATGCGCCCAATTGGCTGTCGCGGCTGCGCGTGGCGAAATAGGCATCGGCCACGCTGTCGGCCACAGGGGCCACAGCCCCTTCGATGCGGATTTGGCGGCGCAGGCTTTTCCAATGGAACAGCAAGGCGACATGCGGGTTGGCGGCCAATTCCCCGCCCTTGCGGCTGTCGAGATTGGTGTAGAAGACAAAACCGTCTGGCCCATGCCCCTTGAGCAAGACCATGCGCAGCGATGGGTGGCCATCGGGCGTGGTGGTGGCAAGCGCCATGGCGTTGCTGTCATTGACTTCGGTGGTGCGCGCTTCAGCAAACCAAGTGTCGAACAGGGCAAAAGGATCTGTGGTCATAGAGGGTGCATATCGGATGACCATTTTCTGGTCGAGCAAGAAAGACGGTTAATATTCATGCTAATTTGGCATGTTTTGGGATGATGTGGACCGTGCGACCTTGACCGTGTGGCGCGTGATGACCACATCGGGCGCAATAATGGCCTTCACGGCCAAAGATTTATCGGGCAACAGGTAGTTTATGGCAGATCCTTATTCCACTCTGGGCGTCGCACGCAGCGCCAGCGAAGCAGAGATTAAGTCCGCATATCGCAAATTGGCGAAAGAACTGCACCCCGACCGCAATCAAGACAATCCCAAGGCGGCGGAACGCTTTTCCACCGTGACCAGTGCTTATGATCTGTTGTCGGACAAGACCAAGCGCGCGCAATTTGATCGCGGGGAAATTGATGCTGACGGCAATCCGGCCATGCCTTTTGGGGGTGGCTTTGGCGGCGGTCAGCGCGGCGGCTTTGGCGGTGAAGGTGCGGATTTCGGCGATATTTTCGAAGGTCTGTTTGGCGGTCGCGGCGGCGGCGGCGGTGGATTTTCGGGCTTTGGCGGGGGGCGCAGCGCGCCGCCACCCAAGGGGGCGAATGTCGCCTATCGCTTGGCGGTGTCGTTTGAAGATGCGGCGGTGCAGGCCCCGCAGCGGATCACGCTGGCGAGTGGCAGCACGATTGACCTGAAATTGCCAGCGGGCGTGGAAAGCGGCACGCAAATGCGCTTGGCCGGCAAGGGCCAGCCCGGACCTGGCGGCAATGGCGATGGGATCGTGACCATTACGGTGCGGGATCATGCGTTTTTTGTGCGCGACGGCGACCATATCCGTTTGGACCTGCCGATTTCCCTGCGCGAAGCGGTGAAAGGCGCCAAGGTCAAAGTACCCACGGTGGACGGCGCGGTGATGCTGTCTATCCCAGCCGGATCAACTTCTGGCCGTGTGATGCGTTTGAAGGGCAAAGGCTATAGCCAAAAGTCCGGCGGCCGCGGGGATCAGATGGTGCGATTGATGATTGATATCCCAGCACAAGATGCGGAATTAGAGCAATTTGTAGACCAATGGGATGATCGGCGTTCTGTCCGCGCGGACCTTGGCGTGTGATGGGCGCATAGGATGAGCCAAGGCCAGTCACCCCATTCACTGGAAGCCCGTGCCAAGGCCGCGCGAAAGCGCAAATTGGTCGCGCGGGCGGAGGGGTTGATTGAAAAAGGCAAAGAACATGTCGGACCCGGCACGCGCTTTTTCCAAATCGCGAAGCGCGTGCTGGTTGGCACCTTTACCGACGGGGTCATCCATGCGGGCAATCTGGCTTATTTGTCGCTGATTGCGCTATTTCCTTTTTTCATTTTAATCGCTGCGGTGCTGAGTTTGCTGGGCGGCGGTGCGGGCGGTGAGCGCGCAATTGAAGCGGTACTGTCCACCATGCCCCCTGCGGTGGCGGAAACCTTGGCCACACCGATTCGCGAGGCCATGAACGCGCGCACCGGCATATTCTTGTGGTTGGGGGCGATTGTGGCGCTGTGGAGCGTGGGCAGTTTGGTGGAAACCATTCGCGATATTTTGCGCCGCGCTTATGGTGTTCAGGCCAGCCGCAGCATTTTCCATTATCGTTTATTGTCCATCGGCGTGATTTTTGGCGCGGTGATTTTATTGCTGGTCAGTTTTAGTGCGCAGGTGCTGATTTCGGGCGTTGAGCAATTTCTGATGGCCTTTTTGCCAGACGTGCTGGAAAATTTCGGATCCATTCTTTTGCCACGTCTGATTTCCGGTCTGGGCATGTTCTTGGCGATATTTCTGTTGTTTTATGGCCTCACTCCATCAAAATTCCGCCACTTAAAACAATGCCCCAAATGGCCCGGTGCCTTGTTCACCACCTTGTGGTGGATTGCCGTGACGATGGCGCTTCCGCCCTTGCTGGCTGGGCTTTTAAGCTATGATATGACCTATGGCAGCATGGCCGGTGTGATGGTGGCTTTGTTCTTTTTTCATCTGGTTGGGCTGGGTATTGTGATGGGCGCTGAACTGAACGCCGCGCTGGTGGAGGTTGAGGATTTGGGCCATGACGTTATGGGGCGCGAAGAAGATGTTAAATTTGCGAATTGATTCCGCCGGAGAAAATGAATGACAGGTCTGATGCAAGGCAAGCGCGGTTTGATCATGGGCTTGGCCAATGATAAGTCCATTGCTTGGGGCATCGCCAAGGCGTTGCAGGGTGCTGGGGCTGAATTGGCCATCAGCTATCAAGGCGAAGTGATGGAGAAGCGGGTAAAGCCGCTGGCCGAACAATTGGGCTGTGATTTCCTGATCGACTGCGATGTGTCGGACATGGACAATCTGGATGCGGCCTTTGCCAAATTGGCGGATCGTTGGCCGACCATTGACTTCATTGTCCATGCTATTGGCTTTACCAATAAAGACGCTTTGCGCGGACATTATGCGGATATCAGCTTGGAAGATTTCCTGCTGACCATGAACATCAGCGTTTACAGCTTTACCGCTGTGGCCAAGCGCGCAGCGGCGATGATGCCGAAAGGCGGGTCGATTTTGACGCTGAGCTATTATGGCGCAGAAAAGGTTATTCCGCATTATAATGTGATGGGCGTGGCCAAGTCGGCGCTGGAAACCAGTGTGAAATATTTGGCCAATGATTTTGGTCCGCAAAATATTCGGGTGAACGCCATTTCGGCAGGCCCGATTAAGACGCTGGCGGCCAGCGGCATAGGGGATTTCCGCCTGATCTTGAAATGGAATGAACATAATGCCCCGCTGCGCCGCAATGTGACCATCGACGATGTGGGTGGTTCGGCGCTGTATATGCTGAGCGACCTGTCCAAGGGCGTGACGGGTGAAACGCATCATGTTGATGCGGGTTATCACACCGTTGGCATGAAGCAGGAAGACGCGCCGGATATTGCGCTGGCATAATATGATATCCCCGATGGGCCGTGCGGTGCCGTCGGGGAAAATCTAGGTCAGCGGCTTGGCAAGCACAGCATGGCTGATGGGCCATGGGAGCGCGGCGTTAGGCCGCGCGGCAAATTAAGGGACGGCAATGAGTATCAACAGCTTTGGTCATATGCTGCGCTTTACCACTTGGGGGGAAAGCCACGGTCCGGCCATTGGCGCGGTGGTTGATGGATGTCCGCCCCGTTTGTCCTTGACCGAAGCGGATATTCAGCCCTTTTTGGACAAGCGCCGTCCCGGCCAATCGCGCCACACGACCCAGCGCCAAGAACCGGATCAGGTCCGGATTTTGTCGGGCGTGTTCGAAGGCAAAACGACCGGAACGCCGATCAGCTTGATGATCGAAAATGTCGATCAGCGGTCCAAAGATTATGGCGATATTGCACAGGCCTATCGCCCCGGTCATGCCGATTATGCCTATGACGCCAAATATGGCCTGCGCGATTATCGCGGGGGCGGCCGGTCCAGCGCCCGCGAAACCGCCAGCCGTGTTGCGGCGGGTGCGGTGGCGCGTTTGGTCATCCCTGATGTGCAAATTCACGCATGGGTTTCGGAAATTGGCGGCGATGCGATTGACCGCGATAATTTCGATTTGAACGAAATTGGTAATAATCCCTTTTTCTGTCCCGACTCTGTGGCGGCCCAGCGTTGGGAAGGCGTGATGGATGCCGCCCGCAAATCGGGCAGCAGCTTGGGCGCGGTGGTGGAATGTGTGGCCACCGGTGTTCCGGCAGGCTGGGGCGCGCCGCTTTATGCCAAGCTGGATGCCGATTTGGCTGGTGCGATGATGGGCATTAATGCCGTCAAAGGCGTGGAAATTGGCGCGGGATTTGAAGCAGCGCGTTTGCGCGGCGAAGACAATGCTGACCCCATGCGTCCCGCCAGCGATGGCAGCAACCGCCCCGAATTTTTGGCCAATAATGCAGGTGGTATCGCGGGCGGCATTTCGACGGGGCAGCCCGTGGTGGTGCGCGTGGCGTTCAAGCCGACCAGTTCCATTTTGACGCCTGTGCCCACGATCAACAAAGCGGGCGAGGCTACGCAGATCATCACCAAGGGTCGTCACGACCCATGTGTTGGGATACGCGGTGTTCCAGTGGTGGAAGCCATGATGGCGCTGGTGTTGGCCGATCACAAGTTGTTGCACCGCGCCCAATGCGGCTGAGCATGTGACACGGCGAGCATCCGAGGCTGCGAAGAAAAATTGAGATGATGGAAAAGTCCGTGGGCCTTGTCTTGCGGGCTTTTTTACATGGAGAATTCCGGCGCAAAATCTTGTCCGCTAAATTGCGAAGCGGGTTGTGAAGGCGCAGTAAAAATTTTTGATGTAATTTTTACAATTATCGGCCAATTTGACGGCATTAGAGACAATTTGGGCTGGCCGATATCAACGGTCAGGGAACAATAACAAATATTTCTGCGTCCGTTTTCGGCGCAGATGAGGAGAAATCTATGGCCGAGGCTGCGATCGCCACTGGGGTCGACGTTAGCGAAGAAGCCCGCGCCAAACGCTTGCAATGGCGTATGCTGATTGGCTTTATTGCCGGTTTGTTGGCCGGTATATTTGTGCATTATCAGGTGGGTGATGTCGTGTGGGCGCATTATTTCACCACCTATTTTACAACACCGGTCGGCCAGATTTTCTTGCGCTTGCTGTTCATGCTAGTCATTCCTTTGCTGGTTTCGGCTTTGATTGTTGGCGTTGCCGAAATGGGCGAAATACGGGCGCTGAAAAGCGTCGGTACACGGACGCTGATTTACACCATTGTCGTGTCTACCATTGCGGTGATCGTCAGTTTGGCGGTGGTGAATATTTTGCAACCCGGCGCCGGGGTGGATCCAGCCCAAGCCAAGCAATTGATTGCCCAAGGCGCGGACGGCGCCAAAAGCATTACCGATATGGCGCGGGAATCGAAAACCGGCGTCGACGCTATTGTGGCCATTGTGCCCAGCAATGTGTTCGCTGCAATGAACGCCAACGATATTTTGGCCGTCATGTTTTTTGCGCTGTTTTTTGGCATTGGCTTGATGCTGGTGCAAAATGAACGCACGGCAGCCCTGAAATCGGTGGTCGAGGGTGTGTTCGAAGTTTCGATGAAGCTGATAGGCTTGGTTATTCAATTGGCCCCGATTGCCATTTTTTGTTTCATGTTCAATTTGGCGTCGCAATTTGGATGGGATTTGATCATCCGCCTGTCCGCTTATGTGGGTGTGGTGTTGTTGGCGCTGGGCTTGCAGATGTTTGGCGTTTTTCCGCTGATCTTGAAATTTGTTGCCCGCAAATCGCCCATCGCTTTCTTTCGGGAAACCCAAGAAGCCTATGTAATGGCCTTTGCCACCGCATCGTCCAACGCGACCTTGCCGACTTCTTTGCGGGTCGCAAAAGAGCGGTTGCATCTGCCCGACCGTGTGGCGCGATTTGTGCTGACCATTGGCGCGACCGCCAACCAAAATGGCACGGCCATGTTTGAAGGCGTGACCGTTATTTTTCTGGCGCAGTTTTTCGGTATCGACCTGACGTTGCAGCAACAGATTATGGTGATGCTGGTCTGTATTTTGGGGGGGATTGGCACCGCAGGGGTTCCGGCTGGGTCTTTGCCAGTGATTGCCTTGATATTGGGCAGTGTCGGCGTGCCGCCCGAAGGTATTGGTTTGGTGTTGGGCGTCGACCGTTTTCTGGACATGTGCCGAACGGTATTAAATGTGATCGGCGATTTGGTGGCCGCGCAGGTTGTGTCGGCCCGAACGCATGATGTGCTGGGGGATGAGGATAATGTTGTGACGCCCTTGGTGTAATCGGCGTTCCGACAGGTGAATATGAAAATGGCTCGGTAGCAAGGCGACCGAGCCATTTTTGTGGGACCGAATTTAGCGGTCGCTTTGTCTGCCGTAGCGACTGTCGCGTGCTGGGCGTTCCGTCCGTTCTGGCCGTGCTTGCGGTGTGGGGCGAGCCTGCGGCGCGGGGCGTGTCGTAGGCCGCTCACCAACGGTGGGGCGCGTTGGACGTGTGGCACCGTCGGGCCGATCCGGGCGGTTGGGACGTCCTGACCAATTGGGTCTGTCGCTGCCGGTTGGCCTGTCGGGGCGGGTTACGCCGTCGGGACGATCAGGACGGTTGGGACGCCCTGACCAGTTGGGCCTGTCGCTGCCACTTGGTCTGTCGGGACGGGTCACCCCGTCGGGCCGATCGGGACGGTTGGGCCGCCCTGACCAATTAGGCCTGTCGCTGCCGGTTGGCCTGTCGGGGCGGGTTACGCCGTCGGGGCGATCGGGACGATTGGGCCGTCCTGACCAGTTGGGCCTGTCGCTGCCACTTGGTCTGTCAGGACGGATCACCCCGTCGGGGCGATAACCTGGGCGGTTGGGCGCATAGTTTGGCGCGGGGCGAATGGGCCGGCCTTGGAAATGGTTGGGACGGTTGTTGTAATGGCGATAATAAGCGCGGCGACCACCCCAATAGTTGAGATAGTGACCGCTCAGCGGACGGCGGACCTGATAGCGGTCGTACATCCAAGTGCCATAGCCGGGATAGTAAAAGTCGTCATACCAGCCCCCGCCAAAGCCGATGTTCACAAATCCGCTGCGATAGTCGCCTGCATCATAACAGCCATATCCATAACCATCATCATAGCCATAAGGGTCTTGGGAATAATAGTCGTTGCCGCAAGCATAGCCGGACGCATAGTCGCTGGCACCATAAACCCCGCCATCATACATGCAGCCGCCAAGCGTCGTCAGCGCGATTGCGCCAGCAGCGATCGATTTTACGCGGGGGAAGGGACCTCGGATATTGGGGAAGGAGAGGGCCATAGTCATTTCCTAAAAGGAGGGCGGGAGAGCCCGATATGATCGCAATTTATGCACGGTTAGTTGAATAGCGGCTGAATAATTTCGCCGTAGCAAATATCTTACTTGCAGGGGTGTTAGTAGGGCGATATCTTGGGGAAAAGATAGAGTTTCAGCGGAGAGAAGATATGAGCGCGCCGGTGCAAGGGAATGTGGCCGTCAACGCCGGATCATGGCCCGCAGACCGATTCGGCCCCGATACGGCGCATTGGTTACCGCGTGGGTCGGGACGGAATTTAGACCATATTCCAGGCGAAGATGGCTTGCCAGTGCTGGGCAATACGTTGGCATTTTTGCGCGACTATCGGGGCTTTAGCCGCAAGATGGTGGCCCGCTATGGTCCCGTATATCGCAGCACGGGTTTTGGTGGGCGCAGCGTGGCGTTGATGGGGGCCGACGCCAATGAGCTGGTGATGTTCGACCGCGATAAATTATTTTCATCGGAACAGGGCTGGGGACCGCTGTTGAACCTGCTGTTTCCGCGCGGTCTAATGCTGATGGATTTTGACCATCATCGGGCTGATCGAAAAACTCTGTCGGTCGCGTTCAAGCCTGAACCTATGCGATATTATGCGGTCGCCCTGAACGAAGGCATCAAGCAGCGGGTTGCCGAATGGAGCGGTAAGCAATTTGCCTTTTATCCCGCGATTAAGGCCCTGACGCTGGATTTGGCTGCGACGGCCTTTTTGGGCATCCCGTGGGGTCCAGAAGCCGACAAAATCAACAAAGCCTTTGTGGATATGGTGCAAGCATCCGTGGGCATTGTGCGCCGTCCCCTGCCGTTTACCGCGATGGGACGCGGGGTTGCCGGACGGAAATATCTGGTGGATTATTTTACCCAGCAAGTGCCGGAGCGACGCGCCAAAGGTGGGCAGGATATTTTCAGCCAATTTTGCGCGGCCAAGGACGACAATGGCGAATATCTGAGCGATTCCAGTATTGTTGACCATATGATTTTCTTGATGATGGCGGCGCATGACACCATCACATCGTCACTATCGACGATGATGTGGCAATTGGCGCGCAACCCAGAATGGCAGGACCGTTTGCGCGAAGAAATGCTGAGCGTATCCCCTGCGGGGGAGGGTGTTGGGCATAATGGGTTGAATGAATTGGAACTTACTGAGTGGGCATTTAAGGAATCCTTGCGCCTTGTCCCACCGGTACCTTCCTTCCCGCGGCGCGCGCTGCGGGACTTTGAATTTGGCGGATATACTATTCCTGCCGGAACCAGTGTCGGGATCAGCCCCGCTTATACCCATATGATGGAGGAATATTGGCCCAACCCCGACGAATTTGACCCGATGCGCTTTTCACCAGAGCAAGTGCGTCGGCGGCATAAATATGCGTGGGTTCCCTTTGGTGGCGGGGCGCATATGTGTTTGGGGCTGCATTTTGCCTATATGCAGGCGAAAATATTCCTGCACCATGTGCTGACGCAAAATCGCATCGAAATGGAGGCAGGCTATGAACCGGAATGGGCATTACTGCCGATTCCACGGCCCAAAGATGGGTTGCGGCTGCGCTTTGTGCCGCTGAAAAGCTGAGGATATCCGGACAGCGGGCGGTAGAACTCCTCTGCTGCGCTATGGTTGGGTTCTTATCATAGCTTGGCGGCGTGCTATGGGTATGACATAGCCATAGCGTGACGCGCATTTGGCCCTATATTTTTGCCTTTGTGGCTGTGATTGCAGCGACTTTGGGCGCGATATGGGTGATGCAATGGGTGCGCGAGCATCCGCAGCATTTTCGGCATATTCCCTTGGCTTTGTCGCATGAGATTGGCGCCGCGACACCGGCCAAACTGGCGGATTTAACCCAAGATGAGGCTGCTTGTTTTGCGGTGATGGACGCTGCGCAAGTGAGCTATGAGCGGCGGCCCGTGGTGGGGGAGGGAAGTTGCCGCGCCAGCCAGCGCATGATCATGTCGGATAAGCGCCTGTTTCCCGCGATGACACCGGCACGGGCGGCACCATCTTGCGCGGTGTCGGCGGGTATGATTTTGTGGCAGCGCGATGTGGTTGGCCCGATGGCCCATGCATTTTTTGGACAAAAGGTGGTGCGGGTCGAAAATTTGGGCAGTTATAATTGCCGTAATATTGCGGGGGCCAGCGCGCGAAGTGAGCATAGCCGCGCTAATGCCATTGATATTTCAGCCTTTGTTCTGGCCGATGGGACGCGCATTTCGTTGAAAGATGATTGGGCGGATGATGGCGACAAGGGGGCGTTTTTGCGCAGCGTCCGCGATGGGGCGTGCGATATTTTCACCACCACCTTGTCACCCGATTATAACGCTGCCCATGCCGACCATTTTCATCTGGATCTGGCGCAGCGCACTGGGGGCTGGTCGCTGTGCCGCTGATGATAATAAATATGTTAGATGGTGAAGCTTTCGCCGCAGCCGCAGGCCCCCTTGGCATTGGGGTTGTTGAAAACGAAACCAGCGGTGAAGTCATCTTCGACCCAGTCCATGACGCTGCCGATCAAATAGAGGACTGAGGCGCTGTCGATGTAGAACAAGCCGCCCGACGTTTCGATTTTTTCGTCAAATTTGGCCTCTTCGGTCACATAATCCACCGAATAGGCCAGACCGGAGCAGCCACGGCGCGGTGTGGACAGCTTGACACCAATGGCGTCCGCAGGCGCATCGGCCATTAATTTGGCAATGCGCGCCTCGGCATTCGCGGTCAGGGTGACAGCGGCGGGGCGGGTGCGGGTTTTGGTGTCTGTCATCGTCATTCTCCCCCCACATGGCGCGGGGTCCTAGATATATGGGGCGGGGATGGGGAAAACCAACCGCCGCCCAAGATATTAGAGCATACCCAGTTCAAGGCGGGCTTCGTCGCTCATATTCGCGGGGCTCCATGGTGGGTCCCAAACCAGATTCACTTCGGCATCACCGATGCCTGGCACCGAACCAACGCGCAATTCCACTTCGCCCGGCATGGATTCCGCCACAGGGCAATGCGGGGTGGTGAGCGTCATGGTCACCAAGGCATGGCCGTCGTTGATTTCGACATTATAAATCAGGCCAAGATCATAGATGTTGACCGGAATTTCGGGGTCGAAAATTTCCTTGAGCGCGTTGATGACGGCTTCGTACAAATCGCCGCCGACGCCGTGCGGGTCCATAGGTTCGGGCTTGGCGGCCAAAAAGCCGTCGAGATAGTCGCGTTTGCGTTGTGTGGTTTCGCCAGCCGCTTCTTTGTCTAACGCCGGTGCTTTTGGCGGCGCGTCCACGCTGGCCACTTCTTCGACCTTGAAGGTTCGTTCCTCAGTCATCCGAAAATCCTTTCGACCCTGTTCAGGCCTTCGATCAGAGCCGCCACATCATCGGCGTTGCTGTAAAGTCCAAAGCTGGCGCGCGCGGTGGCGGGCACGCCCAAATGATCCATCAACGGCTGGGCGCAGTGATGGCCAGCGCGAATGGCGACGCCGCTTTCGTCCAAAATCGTGCCGATGTCATGGGGGTGAACCCCGTTCATCGCAAAGCTGACGATGCCCGCGCTATTGTCTGGCCCGAACAGGGTGATGCTGTTGCGGCGGGCCAGTTCTTCGCGCAATTGGCTGACCAGTATGGCTTCATGGGCGTGGATTTTGTCGATGCCGATGGCGGTTACATAATCCACGGCTGCGGCCAAGCCCAAGGCTTCGATGATGGCGGGGGTGCCCGCTTCGAAACGGGTGGGGGCGGGGGCGTAGGTGGTTTTTTCGAACGTCACGCGGTCGATCATCGAGCCGCCGCCTTGCCATGGTGGAAGTTTAGTAAGTTTACGGCCCCATAGCGCGCCAATGCCGGTTGGTCCGTAGAGCTTATGGCCTGAAAAGACGTAATAATCTGCGCCCGAAGCGTCGACATCTACCGCGATGCGGGGGACGGCTTGGCAGCCGTCGATCAGCAATTCTGCGCCGACTTTATGGGCGATTTCTGCCGCGCGGGGCACGTCGAGGACGCTGCCCAAGACGTTGGAAACATGGGCGAAGGCGACCATTTTATGATCGGGCGTGATCATCGCTTCGGCGGCGTCGAGGTCAATCGCGCCATCGGGGGTCAGCGGGCAGACGTCGACTTGCCAGCCAGCCAATTGCCACGGCACGATATTGCTGTGATGTTCGAGTTGGCTGAGCAGCACGCGGCCTTTTTGGGGCGTGGCATAGGCGACCAGATTGATCGCCTCGGTCGCGCCGCGCACAAAAGCGATGTCATCTTCTTTCGCGCCGATGAAGGCGGCGATGGTGCGGCGGGCCTGTTCATAGGCCAAGGTCATGTCCGCCGAGCGGGCATAGACGCCGCGATGCACGGTCGCATAGTCGCGGCCCATGGCGTTGACGGTGGCGTCGATCACGGCTTGCGGCTTTTGCGCCGTTGCGCCCGTGTCGAGATAGTGCCAGCCGCCCGCAATGCCGGGGAATTCGGCGCGGACGGCGTTCACGTCATAAAGGGGAGCGCCAGAAAGAGGAGTGGAAGCGGTCATGCGATCAGTTCGCTGAGTTTGGCGAGCGCCAATTGTTGCAAATGCTCTTCATCCACTGCGCCGTCGAAAGCGCCAGCGACAAAGGCTTGGAGGAGCAGGCGCTTGGCGTCCGCTGGCGTGAGGCCGCGTGATTGCAGATAATAAAGCGCCATGGCGTCAAGCTCGCCGATGGCGCAGCCATGGGCACATTTGACGTCGTCGGCGTAAATTTCCAGTTCCGGCTTGGCATTGGCTGTGGCGGTGCGGTCAAGCAGCATGGCTTTGACGTCTTGCACACTGTCTGTTTGCTGGGCGCCGCGCGCCACCGCGACCTTGCCGAGATAGGTGCCGGTCGCTTTTTGGCCCAGCACGTTGCGCACGGTTTGGCTGGATGTGCCTCCTTCTTCGGCGTGGGTGACGGTGGTGACCAGTTCGATATTTTGATCGCCGCCGCCAATTTGGGCGCAGCCCAGCTTGAAATCCGCGTCTTTCTTCATCGTGACATTGAGTTCGATACGGCCATATTGACCGCCGATGTTCAGTGCGTAGATGGCGGCTTTTGCGCCCGCTTCGAGCGTCAGGTCGATTTGCTGCACGGCGGCTTCGCCGATGCTGCCATCCAGGATGATCGCGCGTTCGAAGCGGTCGCCTGCCGCCACGATGATCTGCTCAGCGGCCGGCAGCGGCCAAAGCGAAGCAAGCGCATCAAGATCGGCATAGCGCCAATCCTCGAGCTTGCGGGTGGGGAGAGGGAGGGCGTTCATTAGGCCACAACCTCGGCATAGCCATGTTCTTCGAGTTCACGGGCGAGTTCGGGGCCGCCCGATTTTACGATGCGGCCAGCGGCCAACACATGCACAAAATCGGGCTGAACATAGTCGAGCAGGCGTTGATAATGGGTGATCAGCAGCACGGCCTTGTCCGGACGGCGCATGATGGAATTAATGCCTTCGCCCACGATGCGCAGCGCGTCGATATCCAAGCCGCTGTCCGTTTCATCGAGGATCGCCAGCTTGGGATCGAGGATGCCCATTTGTACCATTTCGTTGCGCTTTTTCTCGCCGCCCGAAAAGCCGACGTTCACGGGACGCTTCAGCATCTCCATATCCATTTTCAGCAAGCCCGCCTTTTCACGGGCGAGCTTGAGGAAGTCACCGCCGGAAAGCGGGTCTTCACCGCGCGATTGGCGCTGGGCGTTTAAGCTTTCGCGCAGGAATTGCACATTGGATACGCCGGGGATTTCGACGGGATATTGGAAACCGATGAACAGGCCTGCAGCCGCGCGTTCAAACGCTTCTTTTTCCAGCAAATCTTCGCCGTTAAAGGCCACGCTGCCGTCGGTGACTTCATAGCCGGGGCGGCCACCCAATACATAGGATAGGGTGGATTTCCCCGCGCCATTGGGGCCCATGATAGCATGGATTTCGCCTGCGTTGATGGTCAGGTCCAGACCTTTGAGGATCGGCTTGTCGGCGACCGTGGCGTGGAGATTGTTGATGGTCAGCATATGATGTCTCTTTGTAAAATCGGATCAGCGCAAATCTTGGGTGTCGGCTGCACTGGCTGTTATTTGCTGGATGTGTTTGGTTCGCTTGCGTCACCGGCTTCGCTGGCTTGGGGCTGGCAACGCACCAGATCGAGGGTCATGCCGCGCCGCCCCACGATGTTCAGGCTTTCGCCGTCAGGACTGAGGGTCCATGTCTGGCGCTTGGCATTGGCACGCGGCAGGACGGGGCCGTCGGTGAGCGCCTGTTCATAAAAGAACAGATGATAGCTATCGATCGGGTCTTCGACGATGCTGACCAACCGGCTGGATTCCATGGGGAAGGTGAAGCCGCTGGCGTCGACTTGTAACAGGCCAGGGTCGTCGTCGGTACAGACGGGGGCGGCATAGTCGAGCGGTTCATACCAATTGCCGCGCAACTCAGCGGGCATTTCCTTGGAGGGGATAGCGGTTTTATGGGCTGTGCCTTGCGCTGCGGCTGGGACGGAGATGGCCAGCAATATCGCAGAGGCGAGCGGGAAAGATTTGGTCATCCGACGGACCCTTCGAGGCTGATACCCAATAATTTTTGCGCTTCGACCGCAAATTCCATAGGCAATTGTTGTAACACTTCTTTAGCAAAGCCATTGACGATCAAGGCCACAGCCTGTTCCTGATCCAGTCCGCGCTGCATGGCGTAGAAAAGCTGATCATCGCTGATTTTGCTGGTCGTCGCTTCATGTTCGACGGTGGCGGTGGGGTTGCGCACTTCGATATAGGGCACGGTATGCGCGCCGCATTGATCGCCCAGCAGCAAGCTGTCGCATTGGGTGAAGTTCCGCACACCCTCGGCGGTGGGGGCGACGCGAACGATGCCGCGATAGCTGTTGTTCGAACGGCCTGCGCTGATGCCCTTGGACACGATGGTCGAGCGGGTGCGCTTGCCATTGTGGATCATCTTGGTGCCGGTGTCGGCCTGTTGCAGATTGTTGGTGACGGCGACCGAGTAAAATTCGCCCACGCTGTCATCACCGTTCAAAACACAGCTGGGGTATTTCCATGTGACCGCGCTGCCGGTTTCGACCTGTGTCCACGACACTTTGCTGCGCTTGCCTTGGCACAAAGCGCGCTTGGTCACGAAATTATAAATGCCGCCCTTGCCCTCTGCATCGCCGGGATACCAATTTTGCACGGTGCTATATTTGATTTCGGCATCGTCCAGCGCGACCAATTCCACGACGGCGGCGTGAAGTTGGTTTTCGTCGCGCATCGGGGCCGTGCAGCCTTCGAGATAGGATACATAAGCGCCCTTGTCGGCGACGATCAGCGTGCGTTCAAACTGGCCCGTATTTTCCGCGTTGATGCGGAAATAGGTGCTGAGTTCCATCGGGCAGCGGACGCCTTCGGGGATGTAAACAAAGGTGCCATCCGAAAAGACCGCGCAGTTGAGCGTTGCGAAATAATTATCCTGCATCGGCACGACCTTGCCGAGCCATTTTTTCACCATGTCCGGATATTCGCGGATCGCTTCGGAAATGGAGAGGAAGATGACGCCGGCGCGCTTTAATTCTTCGCGAAAGGTGGTGGCGACGGAGACGCTGTCGAACACCGCATCGACCGCGACTTTGCGCGCACCCTCGACGCCGGCCAGCACCTTTTGTTCCTCAATGGGGATGCCGAGTTTCTTATAGACTTCCAAGATTTCGGGATCGACTTCATCCAAGCTACCCAGCTTGGGCTTGGTCTTGGGCGCGGCGTAATAATAAGCGTCTTGATAGTCGATGGGCGCGATGTTGAGCTTGGCCCAGTCGGGCATTTCCATCGTTTGCCACAGGCGGAAGGCCTTCAGGCGCCAGTCGAGCATCCATTCGGGTTCGTTTTTCTTGGCCGAGATGAAGCGCACCGTGTCTTCGGTGAGGCCCTTGGGCGCAAATTCTTGTTCGATATCAGCCGACCAGCCATGCTCATAATCAGCAACGCGATCTGCCGCATCCCATGCGGCTTGGTCCCTGAGACTTTCTTGGGGGACGGTCGTTTCGGGATTATCGGTCATAGCTATATCCTTGCCGCTGCATCGCCGGAAAGCGGCGCTGAGACGGGTGAGGGGGAGAGAGGGCTGTGCCCATGAGGATCACCATGTGAAGGCGTGGCCGGTGTGATCAGGCTGGCGACGCTAATATTGGCCAAAGCCCCGCGAACCGCGCCATTAACGGCGGGCCAATGGGGTTGGACCTTGCAATTGCTGTGCAGGGCGCAATCTTGGCGGCTTTCTTCGACGCAGCTGGTCAGCGTGATCGGGCCTTCGATCGCTTCGATAATATCCGCGAGGTTGATGGCGGCTGCTGGGCGGGCGAGTCGGACGCCGCCGCCGCTGCCCCGCGAGGCGACCAACAAGCCAGCGCGCGCCAATTGGCTGACCAATTTTTGCACGGTGGGGCCAGGGATTTGCGTCTGTTCGGCCAATTTGGGCGCTTGCAGCGGCACCGACCCGCATTGGCGGGCGGCGGCGCACATCAGCACCACAGCATAATCGGCAAGGTTGGACAGTCGCATTTTTTCCCTCATTCGCACTTGCGAACGATTCTTAATTGGAGTAAATCACTCCACTTATATAGAAACAGCCTGTGATGAGTGCAAGGGCGGCGATGCGGCGGCCAAAAAAATGGCACCCAAACTGGCCGAAACAAGCTTGGATGCCAGATTGAAGAGCGTCACTCCGGAGAGATCGGGCCCTTCTGGGTCGCAGCTTGTTTATGCCCGAGGAATGGCGTGCAAAATTGCATGAATGCGACAAAAGCGCATATATTAAAATATTTGTACTACGAAGCTCATGTTTCAGAAACGATGGGGGGGACCGCGCCTTGCAAGGATTTTCGGCCCATTGTGGTCGCCATCATATAAGCGGATGTTTTGCGAAGCTGGCCAGGGGTGGCCCCCGCGAAATGTTTAATTTCCCGAATAAGGTGCGACTGATCATAAAAGGCGTCGGCCATGTCGCCCGACTCGAGGGATTCGCCGCGCGCCAGCAAAGAGGCCGCACGAACCGCACGATATTTGCGGGCCAACATACTGGGCGGCAGACCGTAATAAATTTTCGTCATCCGTTCGATGGAACGAAGCGACATTTTGGCTTGGGCCACCAGATCGGATACTTTGGGCGAGGGGGTGCTGGTGAGCCATGCATCGACCGTGCGGATGAACCACATGGGCGCTCGGTCCGCGTGCGATAAGATTGTGCGGACCAGATTGTGGCCCATGGCCACGCGCATGGCGTCGTCCGTTTCTTGTTCCAGCACGGCGGCAACTTGGTTGATCCACGGGCCGAAGCTGTTGCTGGCGTCCACCACCTTGTCGGTCAACTTGTCGGCATCATCGCCCGCCAAGGCTGCCCAGCCAGCGGGTTGCAGGCCAAAGCCCATGACCAAGGTTGGGCCATGCTGCACAGCGCGAACGGTGCTGCTGGTGGGGCCGATAATGGCCACGCGCGGCGCCGGAAAGGTCGCGCCATTGCCGAAAATATATTCGCCGTTGGGGTGGGACATGAAGCGGACCTGTGGACGGTCGGCGCGTTCAAATTCGTCAAATTTCGGGACGTTGAGACGGGCAATGTAAAAAGTGGATATATAATCGGCGATGTCGGCATCGGGCGCGAAATATTCCAGACTAAAAGGTGGTGCTTCGGAAGAGGGGGCATTGTTTTCGGCAGACGCTTTGTGTTGGTTGCCCGCACCATGGGATGCATTTTTGCCCGATGGAGTTTTTTTCTGTTTCACATGCGGCCCCTTAAGCACCTTTTTGTGGCGCTTAAGGGGGTAGCTTCTATTGCAATTCTATAGAGTCAAGTGGATTTACTGAAAAATGGCCGCGTTGTTCATTTTTGGGCGCTAACCCATTGTTTTACGCGGTCGTCCAAAATGTCGAGCGTGACGGGGCCAGAGCGTAAAATGCTTTCGTGGAAATCGCGGATGTCGAATTTGTCGCCCAGTGCCTGTTCGGCATAGCGGCGCAATTGAACGATTTTGATTTTCCCGATAGTATAGGCCGTGGCTTGGCCGGGGAAGACAATGTAGCGTTCCACCGCCTTTTCAATATCGCCATCGGGGTTGGGTGTGGTTTGTTTCAAATAGGCAATGGCCTGTTCCCGCGTCCATTTTTGGTCGTGGATGCCCGTATCGACGACCAAGCGGCAGGCGCGCCATAGCTCCATCGCCAAGCGGCCAAAGTCGCTATAGGGATCGGTATAGAAGCCCATGTCTTTGCCCAATTGTTCAGAATAAAGACCCCAGCCTTCGGTATAGGCTGTAAAGCCGCCAAAGCGGCGGAAGGCGGGCAGGTCGGTCAGTTCGGTTTGAATGGCGCGCTGGAGATGATGCCCCGGAACGCCTTCATGATAGGCCAGTGCTTCGAGTTCTGTTTTGGACATGTCGCGCAGATTATAAAGGTTCACATAATAAGTGCCGGGGCGCGACCCGTCGGGTGAGGGGGAGGAGTAGAAAGCCTTGCCTGCCGATTTTTCGCGAAAAGCCTCGACCGGTTTGACCACCAGGGGGGCCTTGGGCAGCGAGTGGAAATATTCGGGAAGCTTGGTTTCCATCGCGCGGGTGAAGCGGTCAACATCGGCCAGATAGGCTTCGCGGCTATTGTGATAATATTTGGGGTCATCGCGCAGATGGGTGAAAAATTCGGACAAGCTGCCGGTGAAGCCGACCTTGTTTTTGATTGCTTCCATTTCGGTATGAATGCGCGCCACCTCGGCACGGCCAAGGGCGTGGATGTCGGCGGCGCTCATGTTGGTGGAGGTGTAACTGGCGAGCAAGGCGGCATAATAGGACGGACCATCGGGCAGGCGCCAAATGCCGTCATCCGTCGATGCGCTGGCTTGTTGGCGGACCATTTCAGCGCGTAGGCGCGTATAAGCGGGCGAGGTTTTTTCGTCCCATGCGGCTTTGGCCTGGGCCAGCAATTGGCTTTTTTGCGCGGCGGGCAGGGATAATGCGTTCACCTTGGCGGTGAAGTCTTGTAAGATCGCATTGTCGGGGCGGTTCAAATTGTCGATGTCGGAGAGGACATAGGCATAGACCCATTTGGGCGGTGCGATGCCCGCAGCGGCGCGCTGGGCCGATTGGGCGGAGAGTTGATCGAGCAGGTCGGCCAAGCCCGCCAGACGGCTGATATAAGATTGCGCCGTCGCAAGGTTCGACACGCTGTGCATGTTGATTAAAAAGGCGGGCGCCTGGGCCTGAATGCCATTCATCTGTTCAAAAATATAATCATGGTTGCGGAACGGGAAGAGCCGGTCCGTGCGGGCCGCTTCGCTGGTGAATAGTTGCAGCGTCAGCCGGTCATTTTCATTCAATTGGTCGGGCGCGAAGGTGCGGACAGCGGCATCGGCGGCGGCTTGTTGCAAGGCGTGGCGGGCCACGGCGGCTTCGTCGCTGGGGTCGGGCCATTTGCCGTCATCCGCGTCGCGAATGCCGCGCATGGTTTTGGAGAGAGGGTCGGTCGATAATTGCGCGAGGTCGAGCTTGTCCAAAAATTCCGCAAGACCTTGGTTGGCGGCTGTCACTTGGGGCGCGGCGGGGGCGGATGATGGGGGTGTTGGGGGCGACGCTGCGTTGTTGATGCTGGCAGGGGTGCAAGCAGACAGCGCAAGCGCCGCAGCGCCAACGGTCAGCATCAAGCATGTGGGGGACAGTTTCGCCATAAATTCTCATCTCGTTCAGTGGGTGGGCCAAGGATCAAGGCTTGCCATAGCGGTCTGGGCGGCGCAATGCCGCCGCATGTCCTTGATCGCTTCGCTTGTTGACGGCGCTTATGCGCTGGCCCGCCCGCTGATCCACAAGATGGATGGCGAAAATGCCCATAATCTGACGCTGGATGCGTTGGAGAAAATCCCTGCTGCGCGAACGCCGCTGACCAGTGATGTGTTGGCGACCAAAGTGGCGGGATTGCATTTCCCCAACCCCGTGGGTCTGGCCCCCGGTTTTGATAAAGATGCGCGCGTGGCCCATGTGATGCCGCATTTCGGCTTTGGATATGTGGAGGTCGGCACGCTGACCCCCTTGCCGCAGGAGGGGAATCCGCGCCCGCGCTTGTTCCGATTGGTCGAAGATCAGGCGGTGATTAACCGGATGGGATTTAACAATGGCGGCCAAGCCGCCGCGCTGGGCCGTATCGCCGCGCTGCGCGCCAAGGGTTTGGCTGTGCCGCTGGGCATCAATATCGGGGCCAATAAAGACGCCGCCAACCGCATTGATGATTATGCCAAGGGCACGGCAGCCATGGCGCATTTGGCGGATTATCTGACGGTCAATATTTCGTCCCCCAATACGCCGGGGTTGCGGGCGTTGCAGGATCGTGCGTCGCTGGAAGAATTGCTGGATGCCGTGAATGGCGCGCAGGCGGACGTGGCGGGCACCGTCCCCAAGCCAGTGTTTTTGAAAGTTGCGCCGGATTTGGAGCCGGCGGATATCGAGGATATTGTCGCCGTGGCCCAGTCGCGCCATTTGGCGGCGATTATCATCAGCAACACCACCATCGAACGGCCTGCCTTGGCATCATCCCATGCCAATGAGGGCGGCGGCCTGAGCGGCGCGCCGCTGCGTCACCTGGCGTTGCAACGGTTGAAAGATTTTCGCCGTGCCAGCGGCGGCGAGATTCCGTTGATTGCGGCGGGCGGCATTGCCCATGCGGACCATGCGTGGGACCGGATTTGTGCCGGTGCCAGCCTGATCCAGATATATAGCGCCATGGTTTATGAAGGGCCTGCCTTGGCCCATCGCATTGCCAAGGGATTGGAATATCGGGCGAAGCAGCATGGCTTTGCCAATATTGCGGACGCGGTGGGTAGCAAGGCCTGAGGGAGGCGCTGTTGAAGGACTAGGGGCGTCGTCCAGCCCGTGCGGGCGCGCTGTCACGGCTGTGCGAGCGCGCCTATATGGCTTGCGCCGGTGGGAATGGCGCGCCACAGTTGGTCGATGATGAAGCGACTCTTTGCGATTTCGGCGCTGCTTTGCGCCAGCCTGCCGACCCTTGCGATGGCACAGGCGGTGGCATCCTCTGCCGATCCCCGTGCATCCGAGGCGGGGCGGCAGATATTACAGGAAGGCGGCAGCGCGGCGGACGCGGCAGCGGCGATGGTGGCGGTGTTGACGCTGGTCGAGCCGCAATCGAGCGGCATCGGCGGCGGCGGCTTTTTGGTCTATCATCAGCAGGGCAAAGGGATTTCGACCATTGATGGGCGCGAAACCGCGCCTGCTGCGGCCAAGCCAGACCGGTTTTTGGGCGAGGATGGCAAACCGCGCCCCTTTATGGATATTGTGCCCGGTGGATTGTCGGTCGGGGTGCCCGGCAATATACGCTTGATGGAAATGGCGCATAAAAATTGGGGCACGCTGCGCTGGTCGCAATTGCTGGCCCCCGCCATAAAATTGGCGGAAGGTGGTTTTGAAGTGACCCCTGTGCTGCATGACTGGTTGGTGCGGTTCGATAAAAATTGGGCCGACTTTCCGGATGCCCGTGCCCTTTATCATGTGGATGGCAAGCCTGCACCGGTCGGCACCATCTTGAAAAATCCAGCCTATGCGGCCTTTTTGCGCAAATTGGCGGCAGAGGGGCCGGATGCTTTTTATCGCGGCGACAATGCCGCGGCCATTTCGCGCGCCGTGGCCCATGCGCCGCGCAACCCCGCCGAGCTGACTGCCGCAGATTTAGCATCCTATCAGGCCAAGCAGCAGCCAGCACTTTGTACCACTTACCGTGTTTATAAGCTGTGCGGCATGGGGCCACCATCGTCCGGCGCGACGACGGTGTTCGGCATTTTGACCATGCTGGAAGGGTATAATCTGAAGGCGATGGGCAAGGATAATGCCATGAGCTGGCACTTGCTGGCCGAGGCGATGCAATTGGCCTATGCCGACCGTGATTTATATATGGGCGATGCGGCCTTTGTGAATGTGCCGGTGCGTGGGTTGCTGGACAAGTCCTATTTGGCGGGGCGTGCGGGGTTGATTTCGCCTTATGTTCGTAAGGGCGATTATCAGCCCGGCACGCCGCCGGGGGCCGAGGCGCGGTCGCCGTCTGGGCCGGTGCAGGAACAAGGGACGACCCATTTTGCGGTGGTCGATCACCAAGGCAATGTTGCCAGCATGACGTCGACGGTGGAAAGTATTTTTGGTAGCCAATTGATGGCCAATGGATATTTTCTGAACAATGAAATGACGGATTTTGACCTGTCGCCGACCAAAGATGGGGCACCATCAGCCAACCGGATTGAAGCGGGCAAACGGCCTTTGTCGTCCATGGCGCCGACCATTGTTTATGGGCCGGATGGCAAGGTGATATTGGCCGTCGGTTCGGCAGGGGGGCGGCGCATCATCATGCATGTCACCAAAACCTTGATCGGCGTGCTGGATTGGGATTTGTCGGCGCAGGATGCCATTGCTTTGCCCAATATCTTTTTCAACAAAGATGGCGTGTTGATTGAGGATAATGAGGATGGCCGCCGGATTGCGGCGGATATGGCCCCCTTTGGCTATGCTTTTACGCCATCGGCTTTGCCGTCCAAGTTGAATGCGGTGGAACAGACGCGCGCGGGCTGGGTTGGTGCGGCGGACCCGCGTGGTCCGGGCAGTGCATCGGTCGATGGTTCGCCGCCGCAAGGGTGATGGGTTGTTCGGTTGCTAGCTTGTTAGAAGCGCATATAGTGCTGGCGACGATAATCGCGGCAGAGCGGGCGGCGGACTGGGGGGAACCCAGCCGCAAGGCGGGCACAAAACCGGAATTTGGGAAGATATTGGGAGCGCGGGATGAAAATAGAAAACCCCCATTTGCAGCGTTTCGACAATTTGGTCGCGATGTTTTTCGACCGTGCAAGGCGCGGCGGGAATGCCCCATTTTTATGGCATAAGCAGGACCGGATTTGGGTGTCGCAAAGCTGGGATGAGGTGGCGCAGCAAGTGGCGACCCTGTCCCATAAATTGCGCAACATGGGCCTGCGGCGGGGGGACCGTGTTGTCTTGGTTAGCGAAAATCGGCCCGAATGGTGTATCGCGGATCTGGCGATTATGGCGGCGGGGTGCATCACCGTGCCGACCTATACGACCAACACCGAACGCGACCATCAGCATATTTTGGACAATAGCGGCGCGCGCGCGGTGATTGTGTCCACTGCGAAATTGGCCCGTAGCCTGATGCCCGCCGTCATGCGGTCCAATGCCAAATTGGTGATTTCGATGGAGGCTTTGCGCTTTGGCCAGCAAGGCGATGTGGCGATTTATAATTGGGCCGATTTGTTGGACGACGAAGCGGATTATCGCGCGGAGACGGAGGCGTTTATGGCCAATGTTGGGCGCGGGGATTTGGCCTGTTTAATCTATACCAGCGGGACGGGCGGGGCCCCGCGCGGCGTGGAACAGCATCATGGCGCGATTTTGCACAATATTGCGGGCGCGGCAGAGGTGTTGGTCAATGATTTTGGCCTGCATGAGGATGAAGCCTTTCTGTCCTTTTTGCCGCTGAGCCATGCTTATGAACATAGTGCGGGGCAGTTTTTGCCGATCATGGTCGGGGCCCAAATCTATTATAGCGAGGGGTTGGAAAAGCTGGTTTCCAACATTGAAGAAACCAAGCCGACGGTGATGGTGGTGGTGCCGCGCTTGTTTGAAGTGATCCGTCAGCGGATGATTAAATCGGTCGAGAAACAAGGCAAAATGGCCAATTGGATGTTGGGCCAAGCCTTGAAATTGGGCGAAAAAGATTATCATCATGGGTTGGGGCTGTTGGACCGGCCCGTGGATTTGCTGTTGGACAAGCTGTTCCGTCCGAAAATTCAGGCGCGCTTTGGCGGGCGGTTAAAGGCGCTGGTGTCGGGCGGCGCGCCGCTGAACCCCGAAGTGGGCGTGTTTTTCCATTCCATCGGTTTGACCTTGCTGCAAGGCTATGGCCAGACAGAGGCGGGGCCGATCATTGCGTGCAACCGCCCCAAGGCGGGTATTAAAATGGATACGGTCGGCCCGCCGTTGATGAATACCGAGGTCAAAATTGCCGAGGATGGCGAGATTTTGGTGCGCGGCGAATTGGTGATGCGTGGATATTGGCACAATGAGGGGGAGACAGCGCGCACCTTGGTGGTCGACCCTGCGGAACCGGACAAGGGGCCGTGGCTGTATACGGGCGATATTGGTCATATTGACGACAAGGGCCGTATCTTGATTACGGACCGCAAAAAGGACCTGATTGTCAATGACAAGGGCGACAATGTTTCCCCCCAACGGGTGGAGGGGATGTTGACGTTGCAGCCGGAAATTATGCAGGCGATGGTGTCGGGCGATAAGCGGCCCTATTTGGTGGGCATTTTGGTGCCGGACCCCGAATGGGCGGCAGAATGGGCCGAAGAGCATGGCTTGCCCCGCGATGTGAAATTGCTGCGCGAGCATGAGAGTTTTCGTGCCGCGCTGCGCGATGCGGTGGACCGTGTGAACGGACAATTGTCGGTGATCGAAAAGGTGCGGAAATTCGATTTGGCGGATGAAGCCTTTACGATTGAAAATGAGCAAATGACGCCGTCGTTGAAAATTCGGCGGCATGTGCTGCGCGACGTTTATGGCGACAAGATTCAGGGCATGTATCGCAGCTAGGTTTGGTTAGGCTAGGTTCGGGCGCTCGAAAAAGGCTGTTGGCCTAAAGGGGTTAGGAGCCTTTTTCGTCTGGACGGCGATAGGGTGTAAACTCGCCTAAGATGCAAGTGGGGCCACGAATGCCGCTGCTGCGGTCAACCAGATGGAAAAAGTCGCCCGCGCAGCTTTGCGACCCAAATTGGCGGACGACCATGACATCGCTGTCGCGCGCCAAGCCGGGGCATGACCCGCGCAGATCGTTACGATAGACCAATTTGCCGCTGGCGCGGTAAATCAGCATCGTGTCGCTGACGCGGATGGTGTCAAAGTTGCGGGAGGATGGCAGGCATTTTTGCGGTTCGCCCGCGACCTTGCCGCCCAATTCCCGTTCCACCAGTCGCAATTGTTTGGGGGTGAAGGGCGCGGCATCGTCCAGTGATGTTGTGGGGGGGGTGCATCCGGCCAAGAGAGCGGCGGATAGGGCCGCTGTGCCAAGCGCGAGGGGGGAGAGGCGCTGTTTGATCATGCTGAATCCTTGAGGGCGCGTATGCGGGCCAGTTCGTCGGCGCTGGCCGCGCGGAAAAATGGGTTGGTGGCGCGTTCGAGGCCAATGTCGGTGGGGATGGTGGCTTGGTTTGCGGCGCGCGCCGCCTCGACATCCAATAGGCGTTGACGCAGTGCTGGGTTGTCCGGTTCCACGGTGACGGCAAAGCGCGCATTGGATAGCGTATATTCATGGGCGCAATAGACGCGGGTGGCGTCGTCCAACGCGGCGAAACGCTGCATATTGTTGAACATTTGCGCAGGCGTGCCTTCGAATAAGCGGCCACAGCCCATGGCGAACAAAGTGTCGCCCACGAAAATCACCTGATCATCCGCAAAGTGAAAGGCGATGTGCCCCGCTGTATGAGCGGGCACGTCCCACACCGTGGCGGCATGGCTGCCCAGCATGACGGTGTCGCCGCCGCGCACCAAGCGGTCGAGTGTGGGGATGCGTTCGGATTCCGTGGCGGGGCCGGTGATGGTGCAGCCCGTGGCGGCCCTGATGTCGGCATTGCCGCCCGTATGGTCTGGGTGCCAATGGGTGTTCCAAATGTCGGTGATGGTCCAGCCGCGTTCGCTGGCCGCCGCCAAAACAGGTTCGCTGACCGCTGGGTCCACGACCATCGTGGCTTGGCTGGCGGGGTCATGGACCAGCCAGACATAATTGTCGCTGAGCACCGGAAGGCGGAGGATTTCGAGGCCAGTGGTCGTTTTGGGGGTCGTCATCTGTGTCTCCGCGCGGTGGGCCATTATGCGCCTTATACTCCATAACGGAATAAGGGGCGCTGGGCCTTGAAGGGGTCCGCAAAATATGGGGTGTTTGCGGCCAAGATGGAAGGGGGATGATGGCAGGAAATAGGCGTAAGGAAAAGGCGGCCACGGCTGCATGCCATGACCGCCTTAACGAGAGGCAGGGGATTTCCCTTGCCGAGAAAATATCATCAGGGCGCAGAAATATCCGCGCCCTGACGCGGTGATCAGAACTTCATACGCACCGAGATTTTGGCGGCATGGTCATGACCAGCCGTGCCCAAAATGCCGTCATAGCCAAGGCCAACCGACATGCCCGAACCGGCGTCCAGCTTGGCTTCGACTTGCATCACGGCTGCGTCGCGCGATTGCGGCGCACCAGCGATGGTGAAGCTGTCGGAGCCGGCATAGCTGGCGAAGCTCATGACGCTGTTTGGCGTCAATTTGCCAAAGCCATGCTGCCAACCGACCATGCCGTTCAGCGAGAAGATGCCAGCTTGCGGCGTCGAGAAACGCGCACCCAGCGTCGACAAGGTGGTGTTTTCCGAACGCTTTTCAGCGCTGAGGGCCGCAAGGCCGCCATTTTCGGTGAAGGCATCGGTGGTGGTGTCGATATAGATGACATTGGCCATCGGTTCGACATAACCACCGCCCAGTGGCAGGCGGTAACCCAATTCCGCAAAGGCTTGGAACATCTTGGCATCATAGTCCGCCGTCAGACGGTCTGTGAAGCGGCCGAAGTTGACGGTGCGTGCGGTGGTGACATCACCCCATGCATAGCCAGCGCCCAGCTTGAAGCGAGCCTTGCCCGATTCTGCGCCGACATAAGCCAGCAGATGGGCGGTTTCGATTTCGCTGTTGGTCAGCGTGCTGCGCAGTTGATTGTCGCTTTCATGCTTGATCAACGAACCAGCAAGACCCACCACGACATTGTCGCTGATGGCGGCGTCTGCACCCAGAATGAAGCCCCATGCATCGCGCTTGGACGAACCCGTGTTGCGGTGCTTGGCTTGATCCAGATCGCCGGTGCCAAAGAACAGCTCGCCCCAAATGGTCGAACCGTCTTGGTTTTGCAGACGGTTCAATACCGCATTGCGCGGCAAGCGGCTGTCGTCAGCCATGGCGGTGTGCTGGGTTGCATGCACTTCGCCGGACAATTGATCAAAGGCTGTACGTGCTGCGTCTGCGCTGGGCAGATACAGAAGCTCGTCGATCAAGGCATTGCCCGCAGCCAATGGATCGAGCGTTTCGGCAACGGCCAATTGGTTCGGGGTTTGCGCAACATCGGCAAAATCCACGACCTTGGTGATGGTCAAGTCTACGCGTGTTGGATCGGCGTAGTCGAGTTCCAGATCAAGGAAAGCGGTGTCTTGCACATTATCGGCGGCGAATTGGCCGTCGATATTGTTGGCGGACAGGATGGTGTAGCGAGCGGCTGTTGCACGTGCGCCAGCGCCGACCAGTTCCAATTCTGCGCCATCGAGGATGATGTCGCCGTCTGCGATGACTTGGTCGATGTTGTTACCACCAATATCAACGATCAGTTTGCTGTCTTCGCCGAAGGACATATTGCCGTCGGTGGTCAGCGTGTCACCCGCAACATTGTTGGCCAGCGTCAGTGTGCCATTGTTGGTGAAGTTTTCCAGACCAACGAAGCTGGCATTGGCGCCGCGTACCGTACCATTGTTAATGACAATGTCGTCGCCACCATTGAAGTCGTTGGTGCCGCCTGCGGTGTTCCACGTGCCGTCATTGGTCAGCGTGTCGTTGCCGCTGATCTCTACGGAGACATATTGCTCGAGGATCTCGTCATACTCGCTGCCCGTAAATCCGGTCGTGATGGTGCCGGTGATCGTCCCACTGTTGGTGATGCTGACCGTGTTGGGGCCATTGCGTTGATCGGTCACAGCGATAATGGCTGCATCCGCGCTATTGCCCGAGCTGTTCGCCAGCGTTCCGCTGTTGGTGATGACGATGTTGCCTTGCTCGGCCAGCGCGGCGAGTGCCCCGTTCCCGCCGGATACATTACCGGTGTTGGTGATCGTCACGTCACCTTCGCCCAAATGGAGGGCATAGATGCCACCCTGGGATGCGCCAGTGATCGCTGCATTGTTGGTGATGGCGATATTGCCTTCACCTTCGTGGATTGCCCCGATGCCGACGCGGCTGGCATTCAACGCACCATTGTTGGTGACGGTGATGTCGCCTTCACCCTCGTGGCGCGTCGCGATACCCACGTCCACATTATTGAGCTTGGCCCCCGCAGCGTTGGTGATGGTGATGTTACCAAAGCCTTCATGCTCGGCAGCGATAGCGGCCTCTGCGCCATTGATGATCGACGTCGCGGTGGTGGTGATGTTGATATCACCTTCACCTTCGTGGAAACCGATGATGCCATTGTTTTCGGCGGTGATCGTGCCACCATTGGTGACGTTGATGGAACCTAGGCCATCGTGATAGGCGTCAATGCCGTTGTAATCCGCATTAATGGTTCCCGTATTGATAATATCAATAGCACCATAGCCGTCGTGATAAGCATTAATGCCGTTGTAGTTGGCATTGATGGTGCCGCTATTGGTGATATCGATTTTGCCATCGCCGGAGTGATCGGCATCAATGCCGTTGTAATCCGCATAAATTTTGCCGGCGTTCGTGATCTCGATATCGCCGTCGCCGCTGTGATTAGCCTCGATGCCATTGTCTTCGGCGTTCAGGACCGAACTGGCCTGCGTGATGACGATGAGATTGCCAAGGTTGTCATGATCGAGGTCGATTGCGTCAAAATAGGCATTGATCGTGCCGCTGTTGTTGACGGTAACGTCGCCAACACCGTCATGTTCCACGATGATCGCATCATCGTCGGTGCTGGTAATCGTGCCCGTGTTGATCACGGTGACATCGCCGTAGGAATAGTCACCACGGATATCCACGTTAATGGATTCGTTGTCCGAAGTGATCGTGCCGTTGTTGGTGATGTCGACATTGACGTAATTGGGCGTGTAGCTGTTGTTGCTAACAATAGCGACGATGCCGTCGCCGCCAGCGTTAATCGCTGCATCATTGGTGATGCTGATCGTCGCGCTTTCGTCCGCCGTCAGGTAATTGCCTTCGTGGGTCGCGAAAATGCCATCATCTTCGGCGTTGATCGTGCCGCTGTTGGTGATGGTGATATCGCCGTCACCGATGTGATCGGCGGCGATGCCGTCATAAGCCGCATTGATCGTGCCGCTGTTGTCGATCAGGATGTTGCCGCTGCCCTGATGATCCGCGATAATGCCATGGGAGTAGCCATAGACATTGATGTCGCTGTTGGGTGTCAGCAGGGCATTGACCGTACCGCTGTTGCTGATGCTGATGTCGCCTGTGCCCGTGTGCAGTGCATAGAGGGCATGACGATCCTGATTTGCGTTGGCCAGATCATTCAGGTCGCTGGTGTTGTTCACCGTGCCAGCATTGCTGATGGTGATGTTGCCAGCATTGCTATGCGACGCAAAAATGCTGGTTTGCGACGAGTTGATGATGCCGTCGACACCGTTGGCGGCGACGATGTCGGCTGTGCCGGTTGCGACGCTGTTGATGCCAACCACGGCGTTGATCGTGCCATTGTTGGTTTGGCTGTTCAGGCCGTCTGCATCATGCTGGGCGTGCATGCCGATGTCAGCATTGATTTCGCCGCTGTTGGTGCTGGTGATATTGCCGCTAGCGTCGGTGAAGGCAGAGATGCCGAAATCGTCGGTGCTGGTCAGATCGCCGCTGTTGGTGACGGTGATATCGCCTGCGCCCACATGCCATGCACGGATGGACTCATTTTGGCTTTCGATATCCGCCGTGTTGGTGATGGTGACATTGCCATCTGCGGTGCTGAGGCCAGCGATACCAACATTGCCGCTGGTGATCGCGCCGTTGTTGGTGATGGTGATGTTGCCAGCTGTGCCGTCGGCGGCGTTGTTGAACGCAATGATGCCATAGTCGGCGGCATTCAAAACAGCGTTGTTGGTGACGCTGATGTTGCCCGTGCCGTTGGTGTAGGCGTTGATCGCGTCATCGTCTTCGCTGGTGATGGAACCAGAGGTGGTGACCACCACATCGCCGTCGCCATAATGCCATGCGTTGACGCCATTGCCGCCAGTGCCGAGTTCGGGATCGGACACGGCCGCATTGATGACGCTATCGTCCTCGGTCGTGACCGTCAGCGTGCCGGTGCCATTGTGGATGGCGTTGATGCCGGTTTGGGCTTCGATCAAATTGCTGTTGGTGACGGTGATATTGCCCGCGTCGTCCGTAAAGGTCGAGATGCCAAAGCTATTATCGCTGGTCAGATCGCCGCTGTTGTCGACGACGATATCGCCTGCGCCAACATGCCATGCGCGAATGGCTTCGTTGCGGCTTTCGATGTCCGCCGTGTTGGTGATGCTGACCGTGCCGTTGGCGGTGCTGAGGCCAGCGATACCAACATTGCTGCTGAAGATGTCGCCGCTGTTGGTGACGGTGACATTGCCTTCGGCATCGTCGGGGGCGTCGATGAACGCGACGATGCCATGATCCGCAGCATCCAAAGTCGCGCTGTTGTTGACGCTGATGTCGCCTGCGCCATCGCTCCACGCGTTAATCGCATCGTCGTCGGTGCTGGTGATGGTGCCAGCGGTGGTAACGGTGATGTCGCCTTCGCCATAATGCCATGCGTTGATGCCATTATATTTGCCGGTAATTTCGCTATCGGCTGTCGTGGTGAGGGTGATGTCGCCAGTGCCATAATGTATGGCTTCGATGCCGAAATCGGAATCGATGGTGCCGCTGTTGGTGATGGTGATGTCACCGCCAGTGCCCAAATCTGCGTGGCTGCCTTTTAAGGCAGAAATTCCAACGCCGCCACCGCTCAGCGATGCGCTGTTGGTGATGGTGATGTCGCCAGATCCGCCGGAATAGGCGGCAACTGAAGTGCCATTCTGGGTGCTGATCGTGCCAGCCGTGTCGATGGTGATGTCACCGTCGGCCAACTTGAACACGTCCACGGCATTGGAACCCGCCGTGATGGCACTGGTTGCGGTGGTCGTGATGCTGGCGTTGCCGCTGCCCGGACCATAAATGCTTATCCCGAAGCTGCCGCTTTCTGTGCCGGTGACGGCGCCGCTGACGCTGATGCTGGTGTCGCCTGAGCCATAATTTGTAGCATAAATGCCTGCGCTATAGCCGGTGATCGTGCTTTGATTATCGTCGGTGAATAGAATATCGGCATCGTCGGTGGCGGACAGGCTGATCGCAGGACCCGAATAGTCGTTGCTGGAATCAACGCCAAAACCCTCGGCGGTTTCAATACTGGTGCCTGGTTGCGACACTGTGATATTATATGGTGCGTCATCGCCGGTTGGACTGGCGGGGCCGCTGCACAAGGTTATGACGTCGGGGTCCGACGCGCACGGGGCGGCCATGGCACTGGTCGGGGCAAGAGCGGCTACGCCGGTCAGGATCAGGACGCCGCCCAAGGCGACGCGCGACGCGCCGGATAGAAGGTCCGCGAAATGCGGTGCGAAGCTGACAACTTGGTTGCCGCGTTTGCGAAGGCGGCCACCCCGAATCGCCGCCGGGCGGCTGCCCGTGACGATGGATTTTGTTATACTCATAAACTCATCCCCTCGAAAAATAGATATGACATATATCTATTGAAACATTGACACATGGCGCGCGGCCTTTGGCGCACGGACCAGTGTAAAATTGAAAGATTCTGGCTATGCGGCGATGATTTGCCGCCGGTCTGTGGGCGCGTTTTGCGGAGCGATCGTCACCAGTGATTTGATGTCAGGGCTGTCGCCCGTCACCGCCATGGCGCATTGATCATCCAACAAGGCGACATCGTAAATTTCGGCGACCGGCCCATCCATTCGCAGCCAGTCGACGCAGCTTCCTGTGGATAGATCGATGATTTGAATGCCGGTCCAAGGCTCGCTGTCCGTGTCGAGCAAGCGTTGATCCAGCGGTAAACCTTCGAAACGTTGATAGCGCGGGCGCGACAGGCCAACGAAGGCATATTTGCCGCGCATGGCAAGGCCACGCGTAAAGCCGGGGCAAAAGACGCGCGGGACAAAGCGGCCTTTGCCGGTGGATGCCCCCTCAACGACGCCCAATTCGCCCGTGCCGCTGTTCAAGACCCACAATTCGCCTTGATGCATACGGGGCGAGTGGGGCATTGATAGGCCATCGCAAATAATCTGGTTGGTGCGCACATCGATAATAATACCGCCACCATGGCGACGATCGCGCCAGCCATCGATGGTGTCGGAACGGCTGACGGCGGTCACATAAGCGGCTTCGCCATTATCCATGGCCAAACCATTGAGGTGACAGCGGTCTTCGGCGACCAAGGCGCTGATAAAGGATGGTCGCCAGATCTCGCGAAAGCTGTGACGCGGATCGATGGTAGCAAGGCAATTATAGCGTGTGTTGACGAAGATGATCTGACCATTGCGGTCTATGCCAATGTCATGTGCGTCGACAGAGCCAATATTGTGGACCGTGCGGGCGACGTAACAACCGGTGAATATCTGATTGGCACGCTGACCATTTGTCAAATTATTGGCAAAATGACTGATTTGATAGCCAGAGGCGAGGTAAAACTCGCCTTGATTGGCAAATAAACCCATGGGTCGATGAATGGATGATTGGTGGATATGGCATCCGCCGCCATCCTTAACGCCTAGGAGATATAAAATATGGGATTGATAGGATGTGAAGGCAATGGAAACGCCGATTGATTTTAATAGATTGGCCAATCCGTTAGATTGACTGAGGGCTGTGCTTTCTTGGGGACTGGAAACACCTTTTTTTCCAGAATTTTTATCGGCAGACAACGAATATTCCCCAATGTTAAATCATAATTATGAATGGTTATGTTCACTATATGGTGAAACAATGGTTAACAAAAGTCGTTTTTCTTAACTATACCGGTAACAATATTATATGCTTTCAAGATGGCAGTAAAAATGTTCGAGTATCAAAAAATTATATAAAAAAAGAGGCGCTCAAAAATGGCGCCTCGATTTTATGATATGAAATCGCTTGTTACCAGCTGCCGATATTTTCCATGGATGCCCAAGGTTCGGCGGGGGCTAGTTGGCCGTCTTGTAGCAATTCGATGGAAATGCCGTCCGGTGTTTTAATGAACGCCATATGTCCGTCGCGGGGGGGGCGGTTGATGGTGATGCCATTGTCCATCAACGTCTGGCAGGTGGCGTAAATGTCGCTGACCTGAAAGGCGAGATGCCCGAAATTACGCCCGCCCGTATAAGTTTCGGCAGGGCTGCCGTCGGTGGGTGGCCAATTATAGGTTAGTTCAACCTCGGCCGTTTCGCCGAGGCACGCCAGATAGATGAGGGTGAAGCGGCCAGCTTCGCTGTCAAAACGGCGCGTTTCTTGGAGGCCCAATAGGTTGAAGAAACGAACGGTGGCGTCGGGGTCGCTGACCCGAACCATGGTGTGCAGAAATTGTGTCATGACATTCCTTTAGCCGCGAAGCGCGCGGCCTTCAAATTGTTCGAATAGGGTAACGAGGCTGTCCGGCACGGCTGTTGGTGCGCCTTGGGCTTCGGCGACATGCACGTCGATCAACACGCCGTCTGCCCGCAAATCATCGCGGCCTGCGCCATGGATTTCAAAGGCAAGGACCAGCGAGGTGCGCCCCACGCGTTGGGCGCGGACGCAAATGTCGATTTCTTCGTCAAATAAAATGGGCGCGCGATAATTGATTTCGCTGCGCGCCACATGGAATTCTGGGCCTTCATGGTCGGGATAGAGGGCGTGGACCCCCGTGGCGCGCCAATATTCGGTTACGCCAATGTCAAAATATTCCAAATAGCGGCTGTTGAAAACAACCTTTTGTCCGTCAATTTCAGCGTAGCGAACGCGGGTGGTGGTGAAGAAACGAAAATCGCTGCGTGCCATGATGATCCTTGGGAAATGAGAGAGTTTAGATTTTTTGAATGAGGCGATCGACGCTGTTGATTAGCAAGCCAATGTCGCTGTCGCGCGACAGGCGATGGTCGCCGCCCTTGATCAGGCTGATCTCCACATCTTGGCTGGTCAGCGCGGCGGCGAGGCGCAGGCTGATGTCGCTGGGCACATCTTCGTCATTTTGGCCGTGTAGCAAATGAACGGGGCAATCCAGCGGGATGGGTGCATTCAACAGCAGATTGGCATCGCCGGACTGAAGAAAGGCGCGCGTGGTAACATAGGGTTGATCGTCATAGGGCGTGTCTTCGGACAGCAAGCCTTCGGCGTGAATGATCGCCTTTTCACTGTCGCTGAACCCCCAGTGCGTGAAATCGGGGGCCGCGGCTATGCCGGCCAAGCCACCGATGCGGTCTGGCCCGTCGCGGCGCAGCAATTCCAAAGCGACAAGGAGCATCAGCCAGCCGCCCATCGAGGAGCCGACCAAGATTAACGGACCATCGGCGCGGGCGTCGATAAGGTCGATGACGTCGCCGCGCCAATCGACCAATGTTTGATCGGCGAATTGGCCGCCCGATTGCCCGCAGCCTGCATAGTCGAGCAGCAAGCAGCCATGGCCATGCTGGACCGCCCAATCGAAAAGGGCGGTCGCCTTGCTGCCCGTCATGTCGGACATATAGCCCGGCAGGAAAACCAAGGTCGGGCGTGTGCCCGCTGTGCTGCGATAGGCGAGGCGCGGGCGGTCGGTGCGGTCCAGAAAATGCACGCCCAAATCGGCGCTGTCCATGCTTTCATCCTGAATCATCTTGTCGCTCATTATCCTGAGATTGTGTTTTGCGGCGGTGATGATGTCAGCGGGGACGGGGGCGTGCAAGGAAATGATAGCGGCGGGGCTGTGCGGGGGGCAATTTGATGGCGGGCTTGATGGGCGGCGATGACGGCGGGCAGTTTTTTGGAAAAAATAGCCAGCGTCGAAGCGTGATAACTGTATCAATGCTTGCCGCGAAACGCGTGCGCTGGCAAAGGGGCGCTGTTATATTTTGCATAGCATATTGCCAGAAAGGCTGCATTCCCAATGTCTGATTTGATCCGCGTCACCCTTCCCGATGGCTCTGCCCGTGAAGTCGCACGCGGGACTACCCCCGCGCAAATCGCGGCGGACATTGGCCCCGGCTTGGCAAAAGCGGCCATTGCCGCCAAAATTGACGGCGAGCTGAGCGATATCATGCGTCCGCTGGAGGCCGATGTGCAATTGGCACTGGTGACCAGCAAGGACGAAGAAGAGGCGCTGGAATTGGCGCGGCATGACTTTGCGCATATTTTGGCCGAAGCCGTGCAAAATCTGTTCCCCGGTACGCAGATCACCTTTGGTCCGTCGACCGCTGATGGTTTTTATTATGACTTTGCGCCGACCGCCGACCATGGTCCGTTCCGCGACGAAGAATTGCCCGCCATTGAAGAAGAAATGCGCCGCATCATTGCTGCGAACAAGCCGCTGCGCCGCGAAGTGTGGGATCGCAATGACCTGATCGCGCGCTGGCAGGCGGATGGTGAGACGTTTAAGGCCGAATGGGCGGCGGAATTGCCCGAAGGCGATGAAATCAGCGTCTATTGGTCCGGTGACGAATGGATGGACATGTGCCGTGGGCCGCATTTGGCATCGACCGGCAAGCTGGACCCCGCCGCGTTTAAGCTGACCCGCGTGTCGGGTGCTTATTGGCGCGGTGACCAGAAAAATGCGCAATTGTCGCGCATTTATGGCACGGGCTGGCTGAATAAAAAGCAATTAAACGCGCATATGATGCGGTTGGAAGAAGCGGCCAAGCGCGACCACCGGAAATTGGGCCAAGAAATGGACTTGTTCCATTTGCAGCAAGAAGCCCATGGCAGCGTGTTTTGGCACCCCAATGGCTTTGTGATTTGGCGCGAGTTGGAAGCTTATATGCGCCGCGCCATTGACGCAGCGGGCTATAAGGAAGTGAAGACACCGCAGGTGATGGATGCGCGCCAGTGGGAACAATCGGGCCACTGGGGCAAATATCGCGAAAATATGTTCGTGATCCCTGACGAAGTGCCCAATGTCGACGATGACGGTCCGATCATCAGCAATGACGCCGATTGGATGGCGCTGAAGCCGATGAACTGCCCCGCGCACGTGCTGATTTTCCGCCAAGGGATTAAGTCTTATCGCGACCTGCCGCTGCGTATTTATGAAAATGGTTGCTGCCACCGCAATGAACCGCATGGTGCGCTGCATGGTTTGATGCGCGTGCGCCAGTTCACGCAGGATGACGCGCATATTTTCTGCCGCGAAGACCAGATTGTGTCGGAAGTGCGCGCTTTTTGTGAACTGGCCGACCGGATTTATAAGGAATTTGGCTTTACTTACTCCATCAAATTGGCGCTGCGCCCTGAAAAGCGTTTCGGCACCGAAGAGATGTGGGACATGGCCGAAAATGAGCTGCGCAATGCGGTGACCGAAGCGGGTCTTGCGACGCCGGAATATGGCTGGGAAGAATTGCCCGGCGAAGGCGCCTTTTATGCGCCCAAGCTGGAATGGCATTTGACCGATGCCATTGGCCGGACATGGCAGGTGGGCACCATTCAGTCCGACCGCGTGCTGCCCGAACGTCTGGACGCCAGCTATATTGGCGAAGATGGTGCGCGCCACCGCCCCGTCATGCTGCACCGCGCGATCTTTGGCAGCTATGAACGCTTTATCGGCATTTTGATCGAGCATTTTGCGGGCCGTTTCCCGACGTGGCTGGCCCCTGTGCAGACGGTGGTGGCGACCATTGTGTCGGACGCCGATGATTATGCCAAGGAAGCGACCGCCAAATTGCAAGCGGCGGGCATTCGCGTGGAATGCGACCTGCGCAACGAAAAGATCAATTATAAGGTGCGCGAACATAGCCTTGCCAAGGTTCCGCATTTGTTGGTCGTGGGTAAACGCGAAGCCGAGGAAGGCACGGTGGCGATCCGGACCTTGGGCCAAGAAGGCCAGCGCATGATGAGCTTGGACGAAGCGATTGCGATGTTGCAAGCCGAAGCCAAGGCACCGGACCTGCGCGGAGCATGATGATCGCAGCGGGTTTGAATGAATTCAGCCCGCTGACCGTCGCGGCGGCGGCGGCGATGACCTTTGGGGCCGCTTATGTGCGCGGCCTGACGGGTTTTGGCATGGCGATTATTTTGGTGCCGCTGTTGGGGTTGCTGGTGCCGCCCGAAGAAGCGGTGGTGCTGGGTATTTTGCTGCAATTGCTGATTGGTCCGGTCGGCCTGCGGCACACGGTGGCAACCGCCGACAAGGCCAGCGCCATTCCCATTGGGGTGACGGCGATGGCGTTGACCCCGCTGGGCATGTGGGTGCTGGCGCAAACCCCAACGGATGTGGCGCGATTGCTGATTACCGCATCGGCCGTGGCGGCCTTTGTAGCGGTATTATTACCCAAAAAGGCGGCGGGTCATGCGCCCAGCCGCTGGGCGGTGCTGGGGACAGGAGCGGCGTCGGGCATATTGACGGGCTTTGCCGCCATGCCGGGGCCGCCGGTTGTGCCATTTTACCTGCGCCGCAATGTCGATCCGGTGGTGGCGCGCGCGTCGATGCTGACGATATTTTTTCTGACGGCCATTTCGGGAACATTGGCGGCGCTGTGGCTGGGGATTGTGACGCCGCGTTTATTTGTCTTGGCGCTGATGCTGTTCGTCCCGATGTGGCTGGGCAACAAGTTGGGCGCACGCCATTTTGGCCGCGTCGCACCGCCTGTGTGGCAGGCGATGGTTGCGGTGGTACTGGGTGTGGCAGCGGTTTCGGCGGTTGTTCGCGCTTTGTGATGGGCCGCCATTTAGGGGCATGATCCTCATTTAGCGGGATGCCCCTATAGGTTGCGCAGCGCCTGTGCCGGTTTGGCGGCCAGCACGGGCAGGCTGCCCGCCACGCCGATCAGAAAGGCCAGACTGGCCCCGCCGAGCAGCGTGATGGCGACCCACAGCGGGTCAGGGCGGAACGCAAATTCAAAAATCTGTGTCACCACATAGGCCGCCGCTGACAAGCCAATCGCCAGAGAGATGAGCGCCAAAATGCTGGCGAGTGCGCCATATTCCAACGCCTGTGCGCCCAAAATCTGGGCGCGGGTGGCCCCCAGTAATTTCAGGATCACGCTGTCATAGACCCGTTTTTCGCGGCTGGCGGCGACCGCGCCGACCAACACCGCTATGCCTGCGAAAATGGCCATGCTGGCGGCAGCGGCGATGGCCCCGCTCATTTGCGTGAGGATTTGGCTGACTTGCCCGATAACATCGCGTACCTGAATGAGCGAGGCAGAGGGGAAGCGGGTAGGCAGGTTGCGCGCCAAAAGCCCTTCGGCCTGATCATTGACCGCGACGGTGGCAATCATATTGTGCGGCGCGGCGTCAAAGGTGCCGGGGGAAAAGACCATGGCATAGTTGAGCCCGAAATTATCCCAATGCACAGTGCGGAACGACGCAATGCGGGCCTGAACTTCTATGCCCAAAATATTGACGCTGATGCTGTCGCCAATCGACAGATTAAGGGTTTTGGCGGCTTTTTCATCCAGACTGACCAAGGGCGGGCCCGCGTAATTTTCCGGCCACCATTGGCCCTTGGTGATTTCGCTGCCCGCAGGAATGGCGGCGCTGTAGGTGAGGCCGCGATCACCGCGCAGCACCCATGCGTCGGGCGGCAGGGTGTCAAGGTCCGCAACACGCTTGCCGGCAAATTCGGTGATGCTGCCGCGAAGCGCGGGGATGAGGTTGATATCAGCCTGTGGGTCGGCGGAGCGGATTTGGGTGCGAAACGCATCGGCCTGATCACGCGGGATATCCAGCACAAAGAAACTGGGCGCGCGTTCCGGAACCGTGCTGCGGATTTCGGCGGTGATGCTGGTTTGGATGGCGGCCAAGGTGACGAATAAGGTCAGCCCCAAACCCAAGGCGACGACCAAGGCGGCGGTGCTGGAGCCGGGGCGATGGAGATTGGCAAGCGCCAGACGCAGCAAGGGCTGACGCGGTGTGGGCAAGCGGGCCGATAGGCGCTGAATCAGCTGTCCAAGGCCGAGCAGCAGGATCAGTAGCGCGGCGGCGGCCCCAACAAAGACCAGCGCAAAGAGCGGTTCGCGCGCGGTGCCGACCGCCAAAATGATGATGGCGCCAAAGGATAGCGCGACCCCTAAGGCGGTGCGGCGGCCGTGTTGCTGGCTGCCCGAGACGGCGGCGCGGTATAGGCCTGCCGCCGGAACGCGGCGGGCAGCCGCCAGCGGTGGCAGGGCGAAAGCCAGCGCAATCAGCAATCCATAAGCGGCGCTGATGATAAGCGGCAATGGATGCAGGGCGAAATTCGGCTGAATGGGCAATATGTCGCCCGCGATGTGCGCTATGGCGATGGGGGCAGCCGCCCCGACAACTAAACCCAATGCAATAGCGGCGGCAGCGATGGCCATGATTTGCAAGGCATAGATGCGGGCCACTGTGCCGCTGTCCGCGCCCAAGATTTTGAACGTCGCCAAGGCTGGACGTTTGCCGGTTAAATAGCTGGCGACGCCATTGCCAACACCAATGCCCGCAATGACCAGTGCCGACAGGCCGACGAGCGACAGAAATTGTCCCATGCGTTCAATGAAGCGGCGGGTGCCGGGGGCGCCGTTGCTGCTATCCTTAATGTCCCAACCGGCGTCGGGGTGTTGGGCATTCAGCTGCGAACGGGCGTCGGCGGGGCTGGTGCCCTGTGCAAGGCGAATGCGATATTTGGCCGAATAGAGGCTGCCTGGTTGAAGGAGCTGGGTGGCGGGCAGGTCGTCCATGCCGATAATGGCGACGGGACCGATCGTGAACCCTTCGCCCAGACGGTCCGGTTCGTCGGCGATAATCCCGTCGATTTGAAAGATTTTCTCACCAAATTTAACGGTTTGTCCTGTGGATAAGTGCAGCCGGTCGGCAAGGTCGCTGCCGATCCAAATGTGGCCGCTGGGCGGTGGGCCGCGCCGTTCGCCGCTGGTCAGGCGAAAATGACCATATAGGGGATAGCGGCTGTCGACGGCCTTGAGTTCCGCCAAAATAGGGGGTGGCGCGGTGGATATGTCGGTGGTGCTCTGTGCATGGGCCATGGCGCGCATACGGATGGTGGCCGAAGCGGTGCCCAAGGATTGAAAATCGGCCCATTCGGCAGAGCTGGCGGGGCGCTGGGGCAGGTCCACTTCGATATCGCCGCCCAAAATGGCTTGGCCGCGATGGTCTAGTTCGGCGGTGATGCTGCTGGTTAGGCTCCCGATGGCGGCCAATGTGGCGACGCCCAAGAATAAGCAAATCGCCAACAAACGCAGACCGCGCAGGCGGACCGACAAATCGCGCCGCGCGATGCGCCAACATGCGCCAAGGCTAGCGCGCGTGTTGGGCAAAGGGGTGGAGGGAGATACGGGCTGTGCCGTCATTGGGCACCAAGATGGTTGGGGGCTTGTTCGGAAATTTGCCCATCGTGCATCACCAAGATGCGGTCGCACAATTGGGCCAAGGCCGGATCATGGGTGATGATCAGCAAGGTGGAACCCAAAGCCGCGCGGCGGGAAAAGATCAGATCGATGATGCTGTGGCCCGTTTGGGTGTCCAAATTGCCGGTGGGTTCGTCAGCAAAAATAATATCGGGTGATGCGGCCATGGCGCGCGCAATTGCCACCCTTTGTTGTTCGCCGCCAGAAAGCTGGGCAGGATAGTGCGACAGGCGGTGGCCAAGGCCGACAGCCTGTAATTCCGCCCGTGCCTTGTCAAAAGGATTGGGGATGGCGGCCAATTCCAACGGGACGGCGACATTTTCCAGCGCGGTCATGGTGGGCAGCAGGTGAAAGGCTTGCAGTACAATTCCAATGCGGCCACGCCGCGCGCGGGCCAGATCATCTTCGTTCATGCGGGTGAAGTCGAGGCCGGCGACCATGACGTCGCCCGATGTGGCGCGTTCAAGACCCGCGAGGACGGCCATCAGGCTGCTTTTCCCGCTGCCCGATGGGCCAAGCAGCGCCACCGATGTGCCGGAGGCGACGGTTAAGTCCACGCCGCGTAAAATTTCCACAGGGGCCTTGTCGCTGCCCAGCGTCAGCGTCACATTATGGGCGGCGATCGCAGCATTGTGCGATGGTCGTTGCTGGTCTGACAAGCGAAGGTCCTTTGGGAATGAAGATGGCTGAATGGCGCAGGCGCGTCCAATATGGGTTGGTGATTGGGCTTTGCCAACTGCTTGTCGCTTGCGGCGGCGCAGAAAGCACGGCTCCGGAACAAAAAAATGATGGTAGGGCGGCTGAAGGCGTAGGGACGGGGAAGGAGGCGGCGGGTCAAGATATGGCGGCCGATGCGCCGCTGGTCGTCGCTTTTGGGGACAGCCTTTATGCGGGATATCAATTGGCACCCAAGGAAGGGCTGGCCCCGCAATTGCAAGCGGCGTTAACCGCGGCGGGTGTGACGGCCCATGTGCATAATGCCGGTGTGTCGGGCGATACTAGCGCGGCGGGTTTGCAGCGGCTGGGCTTTGTGTTGGACAATTTGGACCAAAAGCCTGCGCTGATGCTGGTGGGGCTTGGCGGCAATGATATGCTGCGTGGTATTGGGCCGGAGCAAACACGAGCCAATTTGACCGCGATGTTGGATGAACTGGCCAAGCGGAAGATCCCCGTCGTGCTGACTGGCATGTTGGCCGCACCCAATATGGGCCGCGATTATGGCGCGAAATTTGAAGCGATTTTCCCGGATTTGGGCAAGCGGAATGGCGTGACGCTTTACCCCTTTATTTTGGATGGGGTGGTGGGGAACCCTGACTTGATGTTGGGCGACCATATTCACCCCAATGCCAAAGGGGTTCAGAAAATCGCGGCCAGCCTAGCGGGCGCGGTGGCCAAGCAATTGCCCGTGCCGCAGATGCCAGCGGAATAGGCTGATTATCGGAGCCATTATCTTAGGCGGATAAAGCGGCGCGGGGGCCAAAGAAGATGATCGCCGCGCCAAGCACACAGATGCTGGCCCCGATCATGTCCCAGCGGTCGGGGCGGGCCCCTTCGGCCAGCCACATCCATGCCAGCGACGATAAGATATAGATGCCGCCATAGGCCGCATAGGCGCGGCCTGCTTGGTCGGCGTCCACCAAGGTTAGCAAATAGGCGAATAGCGCCAGTGATACGCCCCCTGGCACCAACCACAAAGGCGATTTGTCCAGCCGCAGCCATGCCCAAAATGCAAAACAGCCTGCAATTTCGGCCAAGGCGGCGGCTAGATAGATGAGGAAAGTCATGAAGCGGCTTGTGCCCCATCAGACGCTTGTTGAACAGGGGTTAGCGGCTGCGTTTATAAACCAGCATCAACCCCGCCATGACCAAAGCCAGACCCAATATCGCGTGGAAGGACATGGGGGTACCCAAAATCGCCCAGTCCATCGCCGCCGTGACGCCGGGGACCAGATAGAAAAGGCTGGTGACATTCACCAAATTTTGTGTGGCGATTAAGCGATAAAGCAAGAATGTGGCGGCCACCGAAATGATCAGGCCCAGCCACAGGCCAGCGGTGATAAACTCGATATGCCATGACATTTGAAATTCGCTGAACGGAGTCATGATCAAAATGACGATCAGGCCAATGGCATATTGCAGCGGCAGGACGACCCAAGGGGCCTGTGTTTCTTGTTTTTGGACAATCGACCCGATGGTGATGCCAGCGAGCGCAATGCCTGCGAACAACAGTCCCAAGGCTTCGAAACGGGCGGAGGCCAAGCCATCGCTGACGACCAGTGCCAAGCCGCCCAAAGCCAGCGCCAAGCCCAAAGCGCGCCACAGGCCGACATGCTTTTCGGTCCACAAAGCGGTTAGGATTGGTTGGATGCCCATGATGGTGGCGATAGCAGCGGGATTGACGCCATTTTCCAGCGCCAACATATAAAAGCTGGAATAAATGCCCGCGATCAGAAAACCGATCAGCATGACACGGCGGCGGGTGCCCGCGTCGGGCAACCAGCGACGATTGATAAAGGCGACCGTCGATAGCAGCGCCAGCGCAATGGCATAGCGCAGCAGAAGCAGCGCAAAGGCAGAGCCGTGACGCAGGCCGATTTCAGACAAGATGGCGCCGCTGCTCCAGAGAAGGACGAACAGGGCGGTTGGCAGAAATGCCGTCAAATTTTTGTGATTCATGAAATGAAACCTGAATGTAGCATAGATATCAGGCGCGCCAGTGTCGGCGTTCCGACACGGTCGCTGCCGCATGATGGGGCGGCCAATTGGCCGATCAGGCGGTGGGTGGCGGCGCCGAGCTATGCGTTAAATCATGTTTCATGTCGGTGATATGCGAGGCATGGTGGCGGTCTGGCAATAGAAAAAGTCGCCGACCGCGAAAAAAGATCGCCCCAAAGAAAAAGGGGCGGTCCGTGGACCACCCCTTTCCCTAGCAAGAAGCGTTTCTAAAAAATTAGAAAGCGAAACCAACGCCAACGGTGAAGGCATCAGCGTCAGCCCAGTTGCTGACGAACTGGTGACGATATTCAGCCTTTGCATAGGTGCGTGCACCCAGCTTGTGCTGATAGCCAGCGCCAACATAGGCGTCGTCGATGTCACCAAAGGTGTAACCAGCGGTTGCAAACAGCTTGCCAGCGTCGCTGACGTTTACGCCTGCACGGCCACCAGCCGAGAACTGTACATTTGCACCGTCGACCAGTACCTTGTCGCCAGCGATTTCTGCGCCAACGAAGGTTTTGCCGAGGTTCAGGTCATAACCTGCTGCAACGCCCAGGGTCGCATCGTCCAGACCGCCACCGGTGATGTAGCCGCCACGTACTTCGACGCGGGCTTCGCCATCAGCTGCGAGAGCAGGGGTTGCGACAGCTGCGGACAGGAGAGCGGCTGCAATTGCAAATTTTTTCATAACCAAATCCTTTTTTAGGCCGGTCAATCGCCCTGTTGGGCCGATCGCCTTGACCCCCAAATGGTCCTGCGATGCTGTCATTTCAATGAACGGGTTATTCAGACACACATAAAGATGATTTATGTGTTAAAAAAGACACACATGATTTTTGTCATGTGATTGTCATATGAAGTGTTGCTGAAAAGCTTGAAAAATGTCCATTTCTACGGATTTTTCAACCATGTCTTACTGTGTCGTTTTTCCACAATTTTTTGGCGCGGCAGAAAAAAGAAAAGGCATGATGGCCAAAGGAAAGAGGCTCGGAATCATCCGAGCCTCTGTTCAATTTCGAGTCTGTAGGGCCGAATCTGATCAGCCGAGGGCCGCCTGTTTTTCGTCGGCGATGCGATCGAGTTCGGCGCGGCTGAGTTTTTTCGATTCGCTTTTCAACTGTCCGCACGCTGCCATAATGTCGCGGCCACGTGGGGTACGAATGGGGGCGGAAATGCCGTGGGCGAAGACGATATTGCTGAAGCTACGCACGCGGTTGGGCGTGGAGCATTCATAATTGGCCCCCGGCCATGGGTTGAAGGGAATCAAATTTACCTTGGCGGGCAATTTATATTTTTTGATCAAGCGCACCAGTTCATGCGCGTCTTCGTCGCTGTCATTCTTGTCCTTGAGCATGACATATTCAAAGGTGATGCGGCGGGCATTATTGGCACCGGGGTAATCGGCGCAGGCCTGCAGCAAGTCTTCGATGCCATATTTTCGGTTCAAGGGCACGATTTCGTCGCGGATTTCCTTGGTCACGGCATGAAGCGAGACGGCCAGATTGACGCCAATCTCGTCGCCTGCGCGGGCCATCATAGGGACAACGCCGCTGGTCGACAAAGTGATGCGGCGACGAGACAGGGCCAAGCCGTCGCCGTCCATCACGATTTTCATCGCGCCTTTGACTTCGTCGAAATTATACAAAGGTTCGCCCATGCCCATCAAAACGATGTTGGTCAAAATACGACCATCGGCGGTGTAATGGCCGGTTTCATCATCTTCATCGTCCAGATCGGCGGTGCTGGCCATGGTGCCTTTGGGCCATTCGCCCAAAGCGTCGCGCGCCAGCAAGACTTGGCCGACGATTTCGCCCGCCGTCAGGTTGCGAACCAATTTCATCGTGCCCGTGTGGCAGAAACGGCAGTTTAAGGTGCAGCCAACTTGGCTGGAAATGCACAAAGTTCCGCGATCGGCGTCGGGAATGAACACCATTTCATATTCTTGGCCATCCGATGCAGACAGCAACCATTTGCGGGTGCCGTCATTGCTGACCTGCGCCGTGACCACGGTGGGGCGACCGACAATGAAGCGATCGGTCAGCCATGGGCGCATGGATTTGGCGATGTCTGTCATCTCGTCAAATTCGGTGACGCCGCGATGGTAAATCCAATGCCAAATTTGCTTGGCGCGCAGCTTGGCCGCTTTGACGTCCAATCCCGCTTCTTCGAGCGTAGCGCGGATAGCGTCGCGAGAAAGACCGACAAGGTCGATACGATTGCCGCCGCGCAGCGAAACAGTGCCCGTTATAACGGGGTCAATATGGCCAGGGATCTGCATGATGGCTGGCCATATAGTGATTTTTCGGGGTGAAAGCAATCGTCGTAGGGCTTTGGGCGGGGCCTGGGCGCGGCCTTGGGATAGCAAGGCTGTGGGGCGTGATAGACGCGGGATTTTTAAGCTGGCGGTGTGCCGCCAATGGCGTCTTCAAATTCTTCGGTGGGGCCGACATGGTCTTCGGCCGGTGTGCCCGCACAGCGCGGAAAAATGGCGTCGATGCGTCGTTTCAGTACTTCGTCAAATCCGCTTTGATTGGAAATACGGCTGTTAGACACGGTGAGTTCAGAAATGATCGCACCCTTAATGCGGTCCAGCGCATCTTGTTTCAAAATGCCAGCGTTCAGCAATTCTTCGCACAGCTGAATGAGGCCAACGGTGGTCGCATGGGCGCGCAGGCCGATGAAATCGAGGGTGCGGTGCCGTTCACGGGCCACGGAATCGCCGCGTAGGGTGTCGGTCATGATATCGTCTCCTCCTGATCATCAGCCGGACAGAATAGAGACTTTGGTTGCGTTCCTTGGTGGGACGCGGTTGGTGATCCGCCGTCTCTGTAGATTTAACCATGCGCCGCGCGGCGTGGGGGAGCAAGAGGTCTTTTTGAAAAAAGACGAATAAATGACCATATTTTGCGAAATATTTTCCTGTATTTTCGACAACTTATTGCGGTGGTCGTGATTTTGAATGCGTTTTCATGGTGCTTATGTCATGGAGATTTGGCGGGAGGGCGTCAGCCTTGGCGGGCGCAGCCAAGGGCGGCGGCATCGGCAGCGGTGGCTGCGCCGCGCAATTCATAGATGTCGTTGATCGTGCCGCCGCTTTCGGTGGTGCCGTGAACGCGCATATTTTCCGACGAACGCAGCGCGGTTAATATGGCGGCGTCCATACGCGGATCGCCAGCCCAGCCATGCATGGCATTGCCGCGCAATATGAAGCGCCGTTCCCCCACCGTCAGGCGCAATTCGCGCCCTTTGCCCAAAGGTTTGGACAAGCGAACGTAAAATTGGCCGAAAATGCGGGAATTGGGCCAATATCCAATGCTGGCATAGCTTTTGAATTGGGGCGTGCCATGGGTCGAAAAAGGTTTGGCAATGGCATAGCAGCGCGGTTCATCATCATCGCGAAAGGCCGCCCAATTGCCATAGACGCCCAAGGTTTTTCGCTCGCTAGCATGAAGGGGCGAAGTCACAAAAAGGGCGGCACAGAATGGGGCAAGGAGGAAAGCGGAAAAGCGCATAATATGGGATTGCCCGAACGGCGACATTTTGCAAGTCCGCCAAATTTTATAGACCAAGCCCGTGATGGTCTTGCCACCGCCAACACGTTCGTTAAGGAAGGAAGGTAAAGTTTTTTTGGTCCCCATTGGGCAGGCGACTCGCCTGTTGTTGCGGGCCGCACGGGGGATTGTCCCGCGTGAGCATTGAGGATGGCGGATTAGAATGAAAGCGACGATTGAACGCGCAAACCTTCTGAAGAGCCTTGGCCACGTGCAATCGGTGGTTGAACGGCGCAACACGATTCCAATCCTCTCTAACGTCTTGATCGAGGCTGATGCCAGCGGTCAGTTGAAATTGATGGCGACGGATCTGGATTTGCAGGTCGTGGAAACGGTGGCCGCCAAGGTGGAAACCGCCGGAACCACTACCGTGTCGGCGCACACTTTGTTTGAAATTGCTCGCAAATTGCCCGAAGGGGCAGAAGTCAGCTTGGCGGCGGCGGATGGCAAGATGCAGGTGAAGGCGGGACGTTCCAACTTTAACCTGCCGACTTTGCCGCGCGATGACTTTCCCGTCATTGCTGAGGGCGATTTGCCGACCAGCTTTGAATTGCCCGTCGCGGAACTGATTCAGATTATCGACAAAACGAAATTTGCCATTTCGACCGAAGAAACCCGTTATTATTTGAACGGGATTTTCATTCATGCGGCCGAAGATAATAGCGGGCCTGTGCTGAAAGCGGCGGCGACCGATGGCCATCGTTTGGCGCGTTACACCGTGACCCGCCCCGAGGGCGCAGCGGATATGCCGGACGTGATTGTGCCGCGCAAATGCGTTCAGGAAATCCGCAAATTGCTGGATGAAGCGGAAGGCAATGTGGAAATCAGCCTGTCGGCCAGCAAAATCCGGTTCCAACTGGGCAATGCGGTTTTGACGTCCAAGCTGATTGACGGGACCTTCCCTGATTACAGCCGTGTGATTCCGACGGCTAATGACAAATTGCTGCGGGTGGACCCTAAGGGCTTGTTCAAGGGTGTGGACCGCGTATCGACCATCGCCAGCGAAAAGACCCGCGCGGTGAAGGTTGGTCTGGACAAGGACCGTATTACCTTGTCGGTGACCAGCCCCGAAAATGGTACGGCGGCGGAAGAAATTCCGGCCAGCTATGACCATGACATGATGGAAATTGGGTTTAACGCCCGTTACCTGAGCGATATTTTGGGCCAGATTGATGGCGATAGCGTGGAATTGCATTTGGCCGATGCCAATGCGCCGACGCTGATCCGTGAAAGTGAGAAAAGCCCAGCGCTTTATGTGCTGATGCCGATGCGCGTATAATCTGACGCACTATTCGCTGATTACAAGAGCGGGCGAGGGGATGACCTTCGCTCGCTTTTTTATGGGCGTGAGATGATGATGGAGGGGGAATGGTGCGCGGTGCGGCGGAGTGGTTTATGGCACAATATGAACTGCCTAGCCTGTGGATAAGTTTTCTCCTTATCAGGCAGGCATGAAAAAGGGCGGGGTTTGACGCCCGCCCTTTTGGTGGATTGATGTCGCGCTTATTTTGCGAAGACGCGCCAGATAACGCCTGCGCCATCATCCGCGACCAAGACGCTGCCGTCTTTGGCGATTTGCACATCGGCGGGGCGGCCGCGTGTGGTTTTGCCGTCGCTGGCCAAAAATTGGTCGAGCAGGGTGATGGGCAGTGTGTTGGTCGGTTGGCCATTTTGGCCAAAGGGTATGAATATCACATCATAACCTGCCGCCGGTTCGCGGTTCCATGACCCATGACGCGCCACAAGCGCGCCATTGGCGAAGCGGTCGTCCAGTTTTTGGCCTTGGGTGAAGGTCATGCCCAAGGGGGCGGTGTGGGCGCCCAGCGCATATTTGGGACGCTTGGTATATTGGCGGCGGCTGTCCAGTTCAGGGTCCACGCGGTGGTCGATATGGCCACCCCAATAATACCAAGGCCAGCCGTAAAAATCGCCTTCGGAGACATCGGTCAAATAGTCTGGGACCAAATCGCTGCCCAGCATGTCGCGTTCATTGACCACGGTCCATAAACGGTCACTGCCTGGATAAAAGGCCAAGCCAACAGGGTTGCGGATGCCCGCCGCAAAGGTGCGGACATAGCCATTTTCGGGGCGAACCTCGAGAACCGCAGCGCGGCGGAATTCGGCGTTCATGCCGGATTCGCCGATATTGCTGTCGGCGCCAACACCGACATAAAGCCAGCCATTGGGGGCGATGGCCAAGCTTTTGGTCCAGTGGCGATTGGTGCCCTTGGCAGGCAAATCGGCGATTTTCTTGGGCGTGGTGGCGTTTTTCGTTTCGCCCGCCTTATAAGGGAAGGCCAGCAGGGCATCGGTTGCCGCGACATAAAGAGTGTCGCCGCTAAGGACCATGCCATAAGGAGAATTCACCCCTTCGATATAGGGGGTTTGGACGTCAGCCACGCCGTCGCCATTTGTGTCGCGCAGCAAGGTGATGCGGTTGGCGGAGGTGCCACTGGCCCCCGCTTTGGCCATCAGATTCTTCATCACCGCGCCCTCTATGCCGCCGTCCTTGCGTTCGGGGCTGCGGGATTCTGCGACCAAAATATCGCCGTTGGGCAGAACCAGCATGGTGCGCGGGCTGTCCAAATCCTTGGCGAACAGGGCGGTTTCCAGCCCTTCGGCGGCGCGGGGTTTGGTGCCAGCGGGCCAGCCTTGCACGGCCGGAATGCGGATGGTTGGGAAAATTTCTGATTTCTGGGACGCCATGACCGGCACGCGGCCTGACAGTTCCGCTGTCGAGAAGCGCGCCACATCGGGCCGCGTCAGATAGTAAAGGACAAGTCCGCCCACAATTAGCAGGCCGAGCAGGATGAGAAGAACAGGTTTCAGAAATTTGCGCATAGGCCCGTTTCTACACGGGACAGGCGGTGCGGCAAAGAGGCGAAACGCACCTGATTTGCGCTTTTTCTGCGATGGCCCGCATCGTGCGAGCCAGCGCAGAGATTTTGTGGATTAGACCCGAAGTCCGGCGACTTCGTCGAGGCCAGCCATGATATTGAGATTTTGGACACAAGCGCCGCTGGCACCCTTGCCCAAATTGTCGAGGCTAGCGACCAAGCGAAGCTGGCGTCCATCGGCGCTGGCAAAGATTTGCAGGTCCATTTGGTCGGTTGCCGCATCGCTTTTGCGCAGCAGCAATTCGCCAGCATCGCCGCGCGAGACGGAAATAAGCTTGCTGTCGGCATAATGGGCGAGGAGCGTTTCCAGCGCGGCGTCAGCAATTGGGTCGGCGAAATTTAAAGGAACTTCGACCAACATGCCGCGAAAGACGGGAACAACCGCTGGCGCAAAAAGTGGGTCATGGCTGAGGCCCGAATATTTTTGCATTTCCGGCACATGTTTGTGACCCATGGCAAAGCCATAGCTGCGAAAGCCAATGTCCTGATCATCCTCGAAGCGGGCGATCAATTCCTTGCCGCCGCCCGAATAGCCCGACACGGCGTTGAGCGACAAGCGCATGTCGGCGGGGATGATACCCGCCGCGACCAAGGGAGCGACCAAGGCCAAGAAACCCGTGGGGTAGCAACCCGGGTTGGAAACGCGCTTGGACGCCGCAATTTCGGCGCGTTGGGCAGCGCTGAGTTCAGCAAAGCCATAGGTCCAGCCCGTGGCCACGCGGTGCGCGGAGGATGCGTCGATCACGCGAACTGCGTCATTGTCGATCATCGACACCGCATCAACGGCGGCGGCGTCGGGCAAGCATAATATGACGAAATCGGCACTGTTCAGCGCGCCGCGGCGGTGCGCCGCATCTTTGCGCTGGGCATCGTCCAAGCGGATGAGCGAAAATTCGCTGCGACCTGCCAAACGCTCGGCAATTTCAAGGCCAGTTGTTCCGGCGGCTCCGTCAATAAAAATGCTGTAGGTCATAGCTTAGGGCAATCTTTTGAAAATCGGTGTTGGATCAGCGGTGTCGATGGTTCCCGATCGTCGGCTGACCGCCATGGACAGCGGTTCTGACACCACTTTCCCTTGGATGGGGCAAGCGTGGAGGACATGATCGGCGTCGATCATCAGACCGACATGATCGCCGATAAACATCAGGTCGCCGCGCTGCGGCGCATCGGCTGTGATGGTGGTAGCCATTTGCTGTGTGTCGGCATCGCGGGGCAAGGACAGGCCCGCCGCCTGCGCGCTAATTTGTACCAAGGCTGCCGCATCAATGCCCTTGGCTGTGCGGCCACCCGATAAATAGGGGGCGTCCAGAAAATGAGCGGCGGTGCTGGCCATATCGACAGGCGTGCCGACCGGCGTCACCGACGACAGCGGGACGAAACCAGCGCTGACCGCCAGCCATTCGCCCTGAACATCGCCCATCAACAAGGCCCCAAAAGGCAAGATGGCCGAACCGCCACTGTTGCTGTCCATTTTGCTGTGGACCAGCACATCGTCGCGGACGACCATATGGGTTGGCGCAATAGTGGGCCCCAAGGCATCCACCGCCACATAGCCGACGCGGTGGTCGGCGTGGCTATAGCCCCATGCCCAGCCGCCGGTGACGTCCAGCAACGCAAAGGCTTCGCCATAAAGCAATTCGCTGACCATTGGGGCGGACAGGTCGGGCGCATCGCGCATCGCCGCATAAGGCGCAACGCCGCTGCCCATCATGGGCGCGGCATAATGGGGCGCGAAATGTTCGCCCGCGACGGCAATGTCCGCCAGATCGGCGCGAATGGCGATCAGGCGCGTGTCAAAGCTTTTTGACACACCGGTCAGGCCAAATCGATTGTGGCCCAAAGGCGTCGATCCGGGTTGGCCCATCCGCACGGGGGCTGTCATCGCGTTGTTGCCAGTTTCCAAAATTGCTACGTCCTGATGATATGCGCGCCAGATAAATGGCGGATAATCGCGCGCCATTAGCTCAGCAACGGAGCGCGATCAAGCACCATCGCTGGCGTGGCGGCGGGCATAGCGGTGCTGCAACATGGCCCATGTGGCACGCAGACCCAATGCAGCGCCGCCCTTGGGCCGGCCCGGCTTGGAGGAGGGGCGCCACGCAAAGGTGTCAAAATGCGCCCAAGCTACCTTGTCAGGAACAAATTTTTGCAGGAATAGCGCCGCCGTGATCGACCCCGCAAAGCCCGATGCACTCGCATTGCCGAGGTCGGCGATGTCGGTTTCCAACAGGTCGGCATAATCATCCCATAGCGGCAGACGCCATAGCGGGTCGTCACGTTCAGTGCCGCCAGCCAGCAAATCCTGCGCCAATGCGTCATCATTGGCAAAGAGGGCGGGCAGATCTGGTCCTAAGGCAACGCGCGCGGCCCCCGTCAGCGTCGCGAAATTGACGATTAATTCGGGGCTATATTCGGCGGCCCGAGTCAGCGCATCGCCCAAGACCAAGCGGCCCTCTGCGTCAGTATTGCCGACCTCGACCGTCAAACCCTTGCGGCTGGTGAGAATGTCGCCGGGGCGGAAAGCGTCACCGGAAATAGCATTTTCCGCCGCAGCAATGAGCATATGCAAGCGCACGGGCAGGTTGGCGGACATGATGAGCTGGGCCAAGGCCAGCACATGGGCTGCGCCGCCCATATCCTTTTTCATCAAGCGCATACCCGAGGATGGTTTGATGTCGAGGCCGCCGCTGTCGAAACAAATACCCTTGCCAACCAGAGCGATGACCGGATGATCGGCCTTGCCCCACTGAATTTCAATCAAGCGCGGCGCGTGATGTTTGGCGGCGGCGCGGCCCACGGCGTGGATCATCGGATAGCCTTGCTCCAAGGCTTCGCCCCGTGTGACGATCAATTGTGCGCCATGGTCCTTGGCGATATGTTCCGCAGCGGCTTCGAGGGCGGTTGGTCCCATGTCGGCGGCGGGGGTGTTGACCAAATCGCGGACCAGCGCAGTGGCCTTGGCTTCGGCCAAGATCGCCGGAAGGGCGGCGACATCTTGGGTCAGAAGAACCCGTGCGGCTGTGTCTTGGGCTGGAGCGTCGGCATCGGGGGATGAGCGATAGCGATCAAAGCTATATTGGGCGGAGAGCCAACCAAATAGCGCCTTGCCAGCCTTGGCCCCGTCGAGGCGGTAGCGCCCTGCGGGCAAGCTGGCGGGCAATTTGGCCAAGCAATAGGCACCCAGTGCGGCGCGATCCTTGACCGCTGTTACCACGCTCCATTCTTGTGTGTCTTTGCCGGGTAAAATCGCGTGGGCATGGGGCTTGGGCCGGAAATCCTGCGCGATCAACATGGCTTTTTCGGCCGCAGATCGGCTTTGGAGCCATGGGTCATAGCTGGCTTCGTCCACGACGAATATGGTGTGAGCGTCCTGATCTTTATCAGGTTGAATGCGGGTGGAAAGATCGGTCATGCTGGTCATATAGGATGTTCGGGAAACTTTTTCGACCTTTGGTGTTATAGGGATATGGCAAAAATGAAATCTTTGACTTCGGTTGCATTTCCAGCGGTGGCGCTGGCGATGTTGGTGTCGGCCTGTTCTGGAAATGCGTCTGCTCCGCCAGCGGGAACAGCGGGGGAGAATGGAGCAAAGGATGCGAAGGCTGCTGAAACCAAGGCGGCCAGTACGGCCGGCGCGGGTCAGGCGAGCGCTGCCCCCCTTTTGGTTAAGAAAGAAAATGAAGCCCTAGATTTTACCTATGGCTATCCCGTTGAGGCGGCGGCCATTCCGGCGCTGGCGTCTTATTTGGACGCAGATGCTGAAAAGAAATTGGTGGATACGCAAAAGGCCGGAAATGAAGATGTGAAGAGCGCGAAGGAAAATAATTTTCCGGTGCGTCAGCATATGTTTTCCCAGATTTGGCAACGTGTAGCCCAGACCCCGAAATTTTTAAGCCTGTCGAGCGATGTCGAAACCTATACGGGCGGAGCGCATGGCATGGTGAATTTTGACAGCTTGTTGTGGGACCGCGAGAAAAAGATCGTGCTGCGCCCTGTGGATATTTTCACCAGCGCGGCGGCATTTGATGCCGCGATATCAGAGCCATTTTGCAAAGCCATCATATCGGCGAAACGGAAAAAAGGCATTGATCCGCAGATGGACAAGGATGGCGTGTTCGAATCTTGCCCCAAGGCAACGGAACAGACGATCTGGCTGGGGTCTAGCGATGGTCAGGCATTGGACCGTTTGACCATTGGCATTACCGCTTATGTTGTTGGCCCCTATGCCGAGGGGAGTTACAAGATTGATGTGCCGATGAACGCCGCCTTGGTGCGCGGGGTGAAGCCGGAATATGCAGCATTTGTAAAAGAGAAACGCTGATATTGGCGGTGTGAGCATGGGGTTTTGTGAATTTAAAAGCGCCGCTGACCCGATGATGGTCAGCGGCGCTTTCATGCGGTTGGGGCTGCACGGCCATAATAGGCCGTGCCGATTTTAGTCGGCTTATTCTGCCGCCTGAAGTTGGTTGATGCCGAGGGCGTTCTTGGCCTTGGTGCCAGGGGCATTTTCAAAGCATAGCAAACCGTCATCCACGGGCGCTTGGCGCATGTCGATGCGGTCGCGGACATAATCTTGGCTGAGGCGCCACGGATTATCCACAGCGCTTTTCGGCATGATGTGCATGGCGCGTTGGATATAGCCAGACGAGAAATCGAAGATATTGTCTTCGACCAAGCTGTTTGGATTGGCCAGCACGGGGGTGGCAATATCTTTGCCAGTGGCGGTCATATGGTTCAGCACACGGCAGACATATTCCGATACAATGTCGGCGCGCAGCGTCCAACTGGCGTTTAAATAGCCGAATACCGTGGAGAAGTTCGGAACATTGCTGAACATGCAGGCCCGATAATAAAAATGCTCATTCCAGTGGATAAGCTGGCCATCAACCCGAACCGGAATTTTGCCAGCAACCGCCAGTTTGAGGCCGGTGGCCGTGACAATGATGTCGGCGTCCAGATGCTTGCCGGATTTGAGCTGAATACCGGTGGGGTCAAAATGGTCGATATGATCGGTGACGACCGCCGCCCGATTATCTTTGATCGCGTTGAATAAATCGCTGTCCGGAACCAAGCAGAGGCGTTGTTCCCATGGGTTATAGGGCGGCGTGAACGCTTGTTCGTCATAGCGATCGCCCAGCGCCTTTTTGATTTTCTTGGTCAAAAATTCTTTGAATTTTTCCGGTTTTTCGCGGGCACGGCGAAAACCCGCGTCTTGCAAGGTCACATTTTTATAGCGCGTGATTTTATAGGCCAATTTTTCTGGCAGGACGGAACGCAGGAAGTTGGCGAAGCCGTCCTTGGCGGGGCGCGTGAACATCCATGTCGGGGTGCGTTGCAACATGGTTACATGGCCAGCCTCGCGCGCCATGGAAGGGACGATGGTGACCGCTGTGGCGCCCGAACCAATGACCACCACTTTTTTACCGCGATAATCCAGATTTTCGGGCCAAAATTGCGGGTGCAAAATTTGCCCCTGAAAATTTTCGCGGCCCGTAAATTCGGCCTCGAAAGGTTCGTCATAATCATAATAGCCAGAACCGAGATAAAGCCAGCGCGTCGTCGTGGTGCTGGTGTTTCCGGCGTCGTCCTGCATCGTCACGGTCCAACGGGCGGTGTCGCTGTCCCAATCGGCACCGACGACTTTTTGGCTGAAGCGGATGGTGTCGCGAATGCCGCGTTCATCGACGATGCGATTGAGATATTCCAAAATGGCTGGGGCGTCGGCGATGGATTTTTCGTGCCGCCACGGTTCGAATACAAAACCCAATGTATGCATGTCGCTGTCTGAGCGGATGCCGGGGTAACGGAATAAATCCCATGTGCCGCCCAAATTGGCGCGGCGTTCGACCATGCCAAATCGAAGTTGGGGGCAGTTGAGCTGTAAATGCACAGCCATGCCGATGCCGGAAATGCCCGCGCCGACAATCAAAACATCCTGATCCACCGGGTGGCTGGATGTGTTGGCGGCACCCTGACCGGCCGATGACGCCTGTGCAGATGATGCCCGATCAGATGATGGATGCGCTGTGGTGGCTGCCATTATCTTGTATCTCCCAATTTATATTTTGCGGAAACTCTACGCCTTTGGGTGGGATTTGCAACTGCGTTAACATGATTGAAGGTAGCTAATTGAAATCTTGTTTTGGCGGGTGGTGGACATGGGCAAAATGGGCGCAAGAAACCGCCTGCATCCTGCGACCAACTTGCGACTGACATCAATTTGTCATATGGGCGCAACGATTCTGAAATATATGGCGCTTTGCCACTTTGCATTATTGCATCGCATCTACCTTTGGAAAGGGAAATGGAATGCGCCAGATCGCTGTGCTTCCCTATCGCTTGGGCGGTGGGCGGCCGGATGGCCCAACGGAAATTATGTTGATTACATCGCGCGAAACAAAGCGTTGGGTAATCCCAAAGGGTAATCCTTTATCGAATATGGAGCTTCATGCCTCGGCTGCTGTCGAGGCAGAGGAGGAAGCTGGTGTGGTTGGCGCGGTTTGTCCGACGTCCATTGGCAGTTTCCAATATCGTAAGCGGCGCGCCAATGGGGCGTCGATCATGTATAATGTCGAAGTCTTTCCCTTGGCGGTGACCCATGAACTTTCTGAATGGAAAGAAATGGATGAGCGCGAGCGGAAATGGTTTTCCTTTAAAGAAGCGGCGAATGCGGTGGAAGAGGAGGATTTGCAAGCGCTGATCCGTTCCTTTGGTGCCATTGGTTTTCGCGCGGCTGCACAGCCCCGAAGTGTTGTGCAGAATGTTGCTCAAAAGACAGGGGTTAGCTGGATGTTCGCTTGGTTTCAGCGTTTGCTGCCGCGACAAGGTAATTTTTTCGAACTGTTTGAAAGCCACGCTGAATCATTGGTGCTGAGCGCCAATGCTTTGTCGCGCTTGTTGCAGGGTGGTCCGGGAATTGCCGATCATATTCAGGAAATTGTAGAACGCGAGCAAGACGCAGATGCGATCACGCGGGAAACATTGCAGACGGTACGCCGCACCTTCCTGACGCCATTTGACCGTAGTTCGATCACCAGCCTGATTGGCGCGATGGACGATGCGATTGACGAAATGCACAAAACCGCGGGTGCGGTGGACCTGTATGATGTGACGCAATTTGAACCAGAAATGCTGGATATTGCAGCGATTATCGTCGATGCCGCGCGCTTGACCGCTGAGGCATTGCCCTTGCTGCGCAATATTTCGGCCAATGCGCCGCGCTTGCATGAATTGACCGAACGCCTTGTGCGGATGGAAGGCCATGCGGACGAAATTCACGCCGTCGGCCTGAAGCGTGTGTTCAAGGAAATGGGGCAAAGTGATACGTCGCAATTCTTGATCGCCCGCGAAATTTATCGCCATTTGGAACGTGTGACCGACGCTTTTGAAGACGTTGCGCATGAAATTGATGGTTTGGTGATCGACCACGCCTGATCGGACAGGCCGTCCGATGGGCGGCCAATTCCACAGACAAAGAGCGGAACCATGCACGAAATCGCGCTTCCTCTTCTCGTCGGCCTCGTCATTTTGGCGTTGGCGTTCGACTTTCTGAACGGCCTGCATGACGCCGCCAACAGCATTGCCACGGTGGTGGCGACACGTTTGTTGAAACCGGTTCATGCGGTGTTGTTTGCGGCCTTTTTTAACTTTGCGGCTTATTTTCTGTCGCTGGCCTTTCCGGCACTTCACAAAGTGGCGGAAACCATTGGTGCGGGCTTGATCGACAAAGATCTGGTGACGCCTGCGGTGGTTTTTGGCGCGTTGGTTGGCGCGATGTTTTGGAACATCGTGACGTGGATCAAGGGTATTCCTTCATCGTCCAGCCATGCCTTGGTGGGCGGAATTGTTGGCGCAGGCGTCGCCCATGCCGGATTTGAAGGCATTCAATGGTCGGGCCTGAACAAAACGGTAATCGCCATTTTCCTGTCGCCCATGCTGGGCATGGTGCTGGCGATGATCGTGATGCTCTTGTCGAGTTGGGCGTTGCGGCGGGCGACCGCACGCACGGCGGAAAAAAGCTTTCGCGCCCTGCATCTGGTGTCATCGGCCGCTTATTCGATCAGCCATGGTTTGAATGATGCGCAAAAGACGATGGGTATTATTGCGGTGCTGCTATATTCGACCGGCTATTTGTCTGGTGAATTTCATGTGCCGCATTGGGTGGCCTTTGCTTGCTATGTCGCCATTGCGATGGGGACTTTGTCGGGCGGTTGGAAAATTATTGAAACCATGGGTGGGCGCATCACCAAATTGTCGCACCACCAAGGCTTTGCGGCATCAAGCGGCGGGTCGATCATGGTGTTTACCGCCAGCTTGCTGGGTATTCCGGTGTCCACAACCCATACGATCACCGGCAGCATCATTGGTGCGGGTGTATCGCGCCGTGCCAGCGCGGTGCGTTGGGGCGTGGCAGGGAATGTGATTTCCGCATGGTTCATCACCATTCCCGCAGCAGCGGCAGTGGGTGCGCTATTTTATTCGCTGACACGCCTGTTCTGACCCGCTGGGATTAGGACGGCGATAAAGCCGTGATGATAGAAGAAACCCGCTTTGGCGGGTTTCTTTTTGTCTGGAATGGCGGGGATGCCAAAAGGCATATTAGCGGGTTGGCCGATAGTCCACGGTTGCATGTCCAACCATGCGAACGGGCAAGTAAACTCCATTGGCATAAGCGCGTATTTGGCCGATCTCGAAATTTTCGACGCCCGCGCGCACGATAAAGTCCCCCTCGTGCCGCAGATCGACGGCGCGACGGATTTTGTCCTGAAGTTCCGTGATATCCTTGGTGAAATTTTGGGTGAGGGCGTCGGCAATTAAGGTTGCAAAGCCTGGGCTGTTGCCCAGTTTAATGAGCAAATCGCCGCCCACACCATTGGTGCTGCCAGTCACGCCCAAATTGGTAAAGCGGACGGTGGGGCTGCCGACGTCATTGACTGGTGTGGCGGTGACCCAGATTTTACCCGATGTCGTTTGCCCGCCTTGCGGGGTTGCTTTTAAGGTGATGCCCACCGCGATTTTCCCGTCCGGCGCGCCATAGCTGATCAGCTTTTCAAATTGCGCATGGACCGGCCCAATGCCGGGGATGTCGATCGGGCGAGCGGAGCGTTTGACAAGGGCGCGCAAAATGACCGGCGAGAGATGCTGATATTGCGCCAGCACCGGAATATGCACATCCAATTGCGGGTTGATTTTCGCCTTTTCTAAGGGAGGGAGAGGGGTGGCGGCTGGGTCGGCCGGACGGGCAGAGATATAGGCCCCTGTGACGGCTTCGATCGCGAAATTCAGGCGGCTTTTGGCACCGTCGATGTGATAGCCGCCATAAATGATACGCTGGGGGGTGAGGCGCAGCCAGACAGGTGGGTTTTCGTGGTTCAGTTCCAAAGAGGTGAAGCTTTGCCGCCAAATCGCGGCGGCTTGGGATTTGATGTCCAGCTTGGCAATTTCTTGGGATAGGGTGCGTTCGACATCGGCCAATACCGGTTTCAGCTTGGCATCCGCTTCGTCGGTGAAGGTGATGCGTTGGCCCAGAAAATCGATGCCCGGCGGCGTGGTCCAACCATAGCTGAGCCGCGCGGTGCCCCGTGCTTGCCAATTTTCGTTGATGTCGAAGCGGATGCGGGCATGGACCATCGCAGAGCCGGTGGCTGTTTCGCCCTTGAGTAGCCCGCCGACGTCGCGCGCGCTGATGCGGGCATGGATCGGCACGTCGGCCACAATGTCATTACCCTCGCCCCGTAGTATCACAGCGCCGCGTGTGACCGCGCCAATGATGGTGCAGCTGATGGCGGGGGTGACCTTGACCGCTTTGCCGAACAATTTGACACGCTGTGGTTCCACGCATTTTTTTTCTTTGCGGTTGATGGTCCAAAGCGTGCGGGGAAGGGCGCGGTCCAAGGCGTGTTGCAGCGATGCAGTGCTGGCGTTGATGGGGACAGCAATCAGCGATTTTTGTGTTGGAATAGGTGCTTTGTCGGTTGCCATGTCCGGCGCATCATCACGGTTTTTCGAACAAGAGCTGAGGGCCAGCACCAATAAGACGCCGCTTGTTAAGCGGCCAAGGTGAAATATTGCCCATCCCATGTTGCGCCCCCTGCTTGTTCACATGGGCTAACGCGGCAATTTGAAATCTGGTTCCCACGCCGCAAAGGCGCCGAAAAGCAAATTTATGTGTGTGTGGGGGGGGGGGAGGCGGGACGGAGTGGAAGGCCGTAGGCCCCGCCTCATGGGTTGTTGTCAGGGTTAACTGGCTTTTACGCCGAACAGATCATGTTCGTCGGCGTCTTCGATTTGGACGTCGATAATATCGCCAGCCTGCAAATCGGCAGGGACGTCGCGTAGATAGACATGGCCGTCGATTTCGGGGGCGTCGGCTTGGCTGCGGCCCGTTGCGCCCATGCTACCGTCTTCGTCAGGCTCGCCGACTTCGTCGATGATGACGGGCAGGGTGCGACCGATTTTCGCGGCTTGCTTGGCGGCGCTGATTTCGGCGGTTTTCTGCATGATGCGCTGATAGCGCTCTTCTTTGACCTCTTCGGGGACAGGGTCCGGCAGATTATTGGCCTGCGCGCCCTCGACAGGTTCAAAGCGGAATGCGCCCACGCGGTCGAGTTGGGCTTCGTCCAGCCAATTGAGCAGATATTGGAAATCTTCTTCGGTTTCGCCGGGGAAGCCGACGACAAAGCTGGAGCGGATGGCAATGTCGGGCGCGATGGCGCGCCAGTTTTTCAGGCGGTCCAGCACCTTGGCTTCGTTGGCGGGGCGCTTCATCAGCTTCAGCACCTTGGGGCTGGCGTGCTGGAAGGGAATGTCCAAATAAGGCGTCAGCAGCCCTTCGGCCATCAGGGGGATGACCTGATCGACATGGGGATAGGGATAGACATAGTGCAAGCGCACCCAAGGGGCGCGGTCATCGCTGGTGCGCAACTGACCAAGCTCGCGCGCCAAGTCTGTCATATGGGCGCGGACTTCGCGGTCTTTCCACATACGGGCGTCATGGCGCGTGTCGACGCCATAAGCCGATGTGTCTTGGCTGATCACCAGCAATTCTTTGGTGCCTGCCGACACCAGCTTTTCCGCCTCGCGCAGCACAGCGTCGATGCGGCGGCTGACCAATTTTCCGCGAATGTCGGGGATGATACAGAAAGAGCAGCTGTGGTTGCAGCCTTCGCTGATCTTGAGATAGCTGTAGTGGCGCGGCGTCAGTTTCAGCCCGCCTTCGGGGACCAGATCGACAAAGGGGCCTTGGGTGGCGGGCGCCGCTTCGTGGACCGCGTCGACGACCTGTTCATATTGATGCGCGCCGGTGACAGCCAAAACATTGGGGAAGCGGGCCCGAATGACGTCGGCTTCATTGCCCATACAGCCGGTGACGATAACACGGCCATTTTCAGCCATCGCCTCGCCAATCGCCTCGAGGCTTTCTTCTTTGGCGCTGTCCAAAAATCCGCAGGTGTTGACCAGCACCACATCAGCGCCAGCATAATCAGCGGAAAGGCCATAGCCGTCGGAGCGCAGCTTGGTCAGAATCCGCTCGCTATCCACCAGCGCCTTGGGGCAGCCGAGCGAAACCATGCCGACCTTGGGCTGGGTTGGGAGTGTTTTGACTGTCATGATTGGCATCGCCCTTAATCGATTTTTGGCTGCTTGTCACGCACCACGTCGCGGGGGTAGAGGCTGGCAAAAGGAGTCGTATAAAAATGGCGCAAATGAATTGGTTGGCCATCCTTGTTGCAGCCTTGTCAGGCTTTGTGGTGATCAATTTATGGTATGGTCCGCTGTTCGGCCGCGCATGGCGGCGGGTGGCGGGGATTCACGATAATAATATCAACCTGCCGCCAGCGCTTGTTTTTTACGGACTGGCTTTATTCTTTAGTTTTTTGGCTGCGGCGGTGGTCGGCCATTTGCTGAGCAATTTTCCGGACCGGCCCGCTTATGAATATGTGATGATGACCGGAGCCATTGGTGTGGGATTTGTTTTTCCGGCGCTGGCCATGCGGCATATGTTCACCCGCAAAAATAGCCGTTTATTGATGATCGACACCGCTGGTTGGACGATTTTCTATTTGGTCATGGGCGTGGTTTTTGCGGTTTTTTATTGATGCACCATCGAGGGTTTGCGAGCGGTGCTTGTTTTGATGTTTAGGTTGGTCCCTAATCTGTGGCGCCTTCGGCTGTATGCGATTCGGGGCTTGGGCTGTGAATCACTTCGACGATGCGGTCGCCATGTTGCAGGGATTTTGCTTCATCTTCCCAAAAGCCATAGGGTTTTCCAGCGCGATAGAGGCGCAGACCCTGACCGCCGCTGGCAAGGTTGGAAAGGCTGCTGCCCAATTCTTCGGCTTTGACGGCGCGTTCGCGCAGTTGGACGCGGCCGCCCACGCTGGCCAAATCTGTTAGATAGTCCGACACATGCTCGCCCTGCGCCGACCCCGCCAATAACAGGCCGGTAAAGCTGACGGGGTTAATGACCGTGGTTGCGCCCGCCTGACGGGCCAGCAATTCATTGTCTTTGCTGCGGATCACCACGCTGATGGGGACATGGGGGGCCAAATGGTGCGACGTCAGCACGATGAGGATAGACGCATCGTCGCGCCCCGCCGACACCAATATGGACGAGGCATTGGCAATGCGGACGGCGACCAGATTTTCGTCGCGGGTGGCATCGCCCTGCATGACATTACAGCCCATGGCTTCGGCCCGCCGGATGGGTTCGGGATTGGGGTCGATTACGACGATGGACGACGCTTTGGTGCCGCGCGCGATCAGCTCGCGCACCGCTTCATGTCCGCTGATGCCAAATCCCAGCACCACCAGATGATTGGATAATTTTGCTTGAATCTGCGCCATGCGCCATTTTTCCCAGCTTCGTTGCAGAACAAATTGATAAGCGGTGCCCACGAAAATGAACAGCACGGCGATGCGAATGGGGGTGACGATGACCGCTTCGACCAGTCGGGACCGGTCGCTGACGGGCACAATGTCGCCAAATCCGGTGGTGGTCACCGAGATCATGGTGAAATAGACGACATCGCCAAAGCTGACCTGCCCGTCCACCGTATCGCGTAAGCCGCCACGGTCGAACCAGTGGATCATGACCACCACGGCAATGAGGAAAAAGGCCACGCTGAGGCGGGTGAGGACATCGGCCCAGATCGGCCAATAAGTAGCGCGGCGCAGCGGTTGAAGGCGGCGCTGCATGGTTTGCCGAAATGTTTCGCGCTTGTTCATGGCCCCGCCGAATGATTTGTGGCGTACAGCCTAGCCCAATCGGGCCAGACTGCAAGCGATGGAAGGCCTGCTGTTGTTATTCACCCATGGCCGTGAAGCGCGAGCGCAGGGCCGCCAAGGAAGCGTCGTGGGTGAGGTCGAGTTGCAGCGGCGTGACCGAGATAAAACCGTCCGCAATGGCTTCTAGGTCGCTGTCATGCGCGGGCGAATGTTCGATGCCGTGCAGGCCGAACCAGAAATAGGGATAGCCGCGTGGGTCCGTTCCCTCGACGATGGTGCCGCGCGCATAATCATGAAAGCCTTGGCGGGTGATCCGCACGCCTTTGACAGCATCGGGCGCAATGGCGGGGAAGTTGATGTTGATGACGGTGCGTGGCGGAATGCTATAGTCGAGCAAGGGGCGCAATATTTTTTCGCCCCATGCCTCTGCCACCGCAAAGGGGATGGCGTCAGCCATGCCTTCGGTGGCGTAAACTTGGCTGAGCGCGATGGCGGGAACGCCCGCGAGCGCCCCTTCGATGGCGGCGGAAACCGTGCCGCTATAGGTGATATCATCGCCCAAATTGGCCCCGCGATTAACGCCGGACAAAATTAAATCAGGCTTTTCTGGCATTAACCGGCCCACCGCCATCATCACGCTGTCGGTAGGGGTGCCGGTGCAGGAAAAACGCTTTTCGCCATGTTGGCGGACGCGCACGGGGCGCGATAGGGTGAGAGAGTGGCCCGCGCCCGATTGTTCTTCGGACGGGGCGCAAACCCAGATATCGTCGGTCAATTGGCGCGCAATGGCTTCCAATACGGCCATGCCAGGGGCGTGATAGCCATCATCATTGGTCAGCAAAATACGCACATTTTTGTCCTTTGAATTGACGCTGTTGTATCGTTAAGCGGCGGGGGACAGCATGGTGATGCCGCCCATATAAGGGCGCAAGGCATCGGGGATGATGACGCTGCCGTCGGCTTGTTGATAATTTTCCAGCACGGCGACCAAGGTACGGCCAACCGCCAAGCCGGAACCGTTCAGCGTGTGAACAAATTCTGTGCCTTTGGCCCCTTCGCGGCGGAAGCGGGTGTTCATGCGGCGGCCCTGAAAATCGCCGCAGGTCGAGCAGCTGGAGATTTCGCGATAGGCCGATTGGCCGGGCAACCAGACCTCAAGATCATAGGTTTTGCGGGCGGAAAAGCCCATGTCGCCGCTGCACAGCAGCATTTTGCGATAGGGCAGGCCCAAGGCTTCGAGGATTTCTTCGGCCGCGCGGGTTTTGCGTTCCAGTTCGGCGTCGCTATCCTCGGGACGGGTGATCGACACCAGTTCGACCTTGGAAAATTGATGCTGGCGAATATAGCCGCGCGTGTCGCGCCCCGCAGAACCCGCTTCGGAGCGGAAGCAGGGGGTGAGGCTGGTCATGCGAACGGGCAGATCAGATTCGGGAATAATTTCTTCGCGGACCGCGTTGGTCAGGCTCATTTCCGATGTCGAGATCAGCCAGCGACCATCGGTGGTCTGGAACAAATCTTCGGCAAATTTGGGAAGCTGGGCGGTGCCAAAAGCGGCTTCGTCGCGCACCATCAAGGGGGTGACGCATTCGACATAGCCATGGTTTTCGGTTTGGCGGTCCAGCATGAATTGGCCCAAGGCGCGTTCGAGGCGGGCCATTTGACCGCGCAAAAAGGCAAAACGCGCGCCGGACATTTTGGCGGCGGTTTCAAAGTCCAATCCCAAAGCAGGGGCGAAATCGGCATGTTCCAAGGGTTGGAAGTCAAATTCGCGTGGGGTGCCCCAACGGGAAATTTCGACATTGCCGCTTTCGTCTTCGCCCGCAGGGACGTCGTCGGCGGGAAGATTGGGGATGGCCGCCAAACGGGCTTGGAGCGCGGCCAATTTTTCGCGTTCGGCGCTTTCTTGGTCGGGCAATTGGGTCTTGAGCGCCGCAACTTCCGCCTTCAGGCTTTCGGCTTGATCTTTGTCGCCCTTGGCCATGGCTTGGCCGATCAGCTTTGACGCTTCGTTGCGGCGGGCCAAACTTCCTTGAATTTCGGTTTGCAGCGCGCGCAATTCAGCGTCTGCGGCCAGAATTTCAGCCGAAAGTGGTGCAAGGCCACGGCGAGCGAGGCCAGCGTCGAAAGCGGCGGGATTGTCCCGTATCGTGCGAATATCGTGCATGGTGCCCGCTATGGCCGCGTGGAGGATGCGGCGCAAGTCTGGCGTCCTTGTTGCAGCCTAATTTATCGTCCATTTTGGTCCGTGGGATGGTGGATCATGTCGGCAGGCCATGGGGGCATTTTTGTGGCGGGATGCTCAGCGGAATAGTTTGGGAAATTCCATCGGCTTTGGAAGGAAATCATGATCCCCGCGATGAAAATATCAGGCTGGGGACAGGGATGGTCGGTGCAGCGGGGTAGAAAAGTAAATCCTTTGCTGAATAGTTGGTGAATAAGGGGGGTGATGGAATAATGCTGGCCCAAGCTGAGGTCGTGTGAACGGATTTTATTTGTAATTAACTATCGAGGGAAACTCTTCGTTACACGTTCTTCGATACTTAGGGTGATTATCTATAAGTCTGATTGGGAATGTGGCGGGAAAAGCACATTTTGATTTGCTTTGCTGGCTTGTCACCATCACTTCATACGGTTATTAGGCGCGACAAGGCGTTGGGCGTCATAACGGTGCCCTGCAAACAAGAGGATGATAGAGCCGGACATGGAGACTCAGACCCTCGATATTGGCGCGGATGCGCTGCGTAAGGCGATTTCTAACCTCGACTCGGATTATCTGCCGAGTGATGACGAAGAGTTTATGAATGAGCGGCAGCAGGAATTTTTTCGCGGGCTGTTGATCGCTTGGAAAAAATCCATCCTGAGTGAATCGGAAACCACGCTGGCATCGCTGCAAAATGGGCCATTGATGGCACCAGATTTGGCCGATCGGGCATCCAGCGAAACCGATTGGGCGCTGGAATTGCGGACGCGGGATCGCCAACGCAAATTGATCGCCAAAATTGATGCTGCGCTGCGCCGCATTGACGAGGGTGAATATGGCTATTGCCAAGTGACGGGTGAGCCGATTTCCTTGGGTCGTCTTCGCGCCCGTCCCATTGCCACCATGACGCTGGAAGCGCAGGAACGGCACGAACGGAATGAGCGCATTTCCCGCGATGATTAAGCTGGTTCAGCCGCTGGCAAGGATAGTATTATAAGATATTCATTGGGGAATATGCGATCCAATGCTATCTGAAATTATGTCTGATTCCTTGCCAGATGACCATTGCGCGGACGCTGATCCAGCGCCGCATGCTGAACGAAATGGCGAACGCCAAAGCTTGTTCATGCATGGCGCATTGACGCTTGCCTATATGGATGCGCCGCAGCGCGTGCGTATCCGCAACCTGTCCAAGGGCGGGGTTATGGTGGAAAGCGCCCTGCCTGTGGAGATGGGCGAGCGGCTGGTTATTGAATTGCCCAATATTGGCGCGGTGCGTGGCCGTGCGGCATGGGTTGTGGAGGGCCGCTTTGGCGTGGCCTTTGACGCCGAGGTGGACCCCAATCAAGTGCGCCGCAAGGTCGAAATCACCAGCCCGAAAAACGAAGCTTATGTGGATTTGAACAAGCGTGTGGGGCGGCCTGGCTTTCGCAGTTGATCAAGCGTTGGCGGCGGGGGGCGGTGGATGTTGATGCCGCCCAACAATCGGTAATCTGTTTGCCATGACGCCAAAGGGATGCCACCAAAAAGCTGATAGCGGATGGGTGTTTGCAGCAAAATGCGCGTTCGCCAATTCGCAGATCATCAAATCGGGTTGGTGTGGCCATAGCGATTGGATTCTGGCCGCTACAAATCTGGCCAATAGGCTCTTGTCATTCTGACGATGAAATAATGGGAAAAGATCAAGCGGGGCCCCGCCCGATAGCCGGGCGACGCTGTGCGGCCCGGCTGGGTGTTTTGGCGATGCTTATACGCCGGCTAAGGATTCTTTTAATTTTAGCTTTTGTTTTTTAAGCTGAGATAACAGGGTCATATTGGGCGCAGGACGGCGCTCTTCTTTGTCAATCTTGGTCTGAATATCTGCGTGGCGGGATTGCAGCGCAGCTAAATGGGAATTGCTCATGCTCTTCTCCTCTCGACTCGACTGGAACTTTGAATAGATCATAGATTGGGGGCGAAATCTCCCCCATTCGACCAGATGGTTTCCATTGCGGATGGATTGACGCCGTGGCATCAGCAGCATGTGACTATGGACGAACTTGAACAGCGGCTAGAGGCGCTGAAAATCGAACATCGGGATTTGGACGACGCGATTGTTGCCATGTCTGAAAGAGCGATTCCCGACATGATGCAATTGGCGCGGCTAAAGAAGCGCAAGCTGCAATTGCGCGATGAAATGGCGTGGTGCGAAGATCAATTATTGCCGGATATTATCGCCTGATCGATGTGGGTTTCCCGTCAATATATTGATAAATTTATCTTTTGATAAAAACCATATTGTCCGGCTTTGGCACGTATAGGACCGTATGTGGGGCGTCCTATTGCAATTTGGTGATGCTGTGTCATGCCGCTATCTATGTGGAACGGTGATGCAAATCCGGTGATGGAATGGGCGCATGTGGCGCCTGTTCGCCGTGCGCAAATCGAAAGCCTGTATTCCGAAGCCTTGATCCTGATCGATGAGGCGCAGCAGATGTTCGCCCATGCGCAGGTGATGAATGCTGGCGGCTATGACCCCGAATTTACCGTAGCGGTGATGAGCGAGGTGATGTTGACCACCGCGCGGCTAACCCATGTTCAGGCGTGGTTGTTGCACCGCCGTGCGATGATCGCCGAGGACCCCAGTGCGCGCGGTGATGATAGGGCGGTGGTGCTGGATGGTGTGACGCCCGCCGATTGGGCTATTTGTCATTATATGCCGGAAGCGATGCGCCGGATTGTCGCGGCGAGTGAGCGGCTGATGGAGCGTTTGCATGTGATGGACAGCATATGGCGGGAAACCCCGATGGCGCTGCCCCATGTGGTGCCGGTGCATGAGATGATGGACATGCTGCGCGCGCGCCTGTGACGCGGGCGATAGGCTATGCTGGCCTATGAGCTTATAATCAATTGACCCATGCGCCATGGGCGTGGGCTTGTGCCAGCTTATGGGGTTCCGGGGCGGACGGCCAATGGCGCAAGATCAGTTCATGTTGCAACAAGCTGCGGTTCGCTTCGAGGGAAATCCATGCGAGCGGGCGGTCCGGGGTGGCGGCGCGCCCTGCGGCTTCCATCGCAAGGATGATATGCTGTTGCTGGTCGTCCGGAATATATTGCCAGACGATGGAGTGCATCAGCACCCGCGTTGTCCCAGCTAGCTGGGGGCGGCGCAATTGTTGTTCGACAAAATCGGCGGCGTTCATGCGCGACAGGCTGGGCGGCTTGGCTTGGGCGGCCGCAATGGCGGCTTCGAGGCGCGCAAAGCGTATGGGGTTGTCGGGCCAGATATAGGCTTTTAGGCGATTGGCTTGTTCGTCATCGCACAAATCAATGGGCGCGACATCGCAGCCAGCCAGCGATATGAATTCTAAGCTGTGTTGCGGCGGATGATGGCCGCGCCATTCGGGCTGAAGGCGCATGACGGCGTCTTGGGGGCCGACATGCACCCCGCCCAAATCATAATGATAGCGGTCGATCATCAGGTTAATCCCCGCGCTGGACCCAATTTCCATGACGTCAAAGCGAGCGGGGCAGCCTTGGTGGGTCAGCCACAACATGGCGGCGATGAAGCTGCTGGAGCGGCCTGCTTCGTTGGTTTGGGGCGGGCTGTCGAGCCAAGTTAGCAGTTCCGCGTCAAAGCGGCGGGCGACAGCGTTGATGATCAGCGCGTCATTGACCCCCGTGGCATCGGCATAAATGGGTGCAAGGTCGGGGGCTTGATGGGCCATATGCAGCGCATGAAAGCCCGCTGCGGCGCGCAAGGGGAGGGCATCGGCCAGCGCATTGCCGGCCCAATGGGCCATGCGGTGCGCAAAAAGGCTATGTGGCTCGCCCAGCAATTGGGCGATCGCCGCCACGACCCGCGCGGTGATGGGGGCGCCATTGGCGCGGCAATAGTCGACTTGATTGGCAAAGGCTTGTGCGACCGACAATGACGGCACGGGGGTGGCGGGCGCAGATGGCGGGGCGGCGGAATTTTTATCCGCTGGATGCGCATTTGGGTTGGAAAGATCGCGGTCTTGCATTGCCCTTTTCTCCCGTTCGCACTATGTGCCACACGCTTATGCCCGATCCTATCATCTTTGCCATCCCCAAGGGACGCATCCTCGACGAGGCTTTGCCGTTGCTTGCCCGTGTGGGCATCGAACCGGCCGCCGATTTCTTTGATAAAAAAAGCCGTGCGCTGATTTTTGGGACCAATCATCCCCATATATCCTTGATCCGTGTGCGCGCTTTTGACGTGGCGACCTTTGTCGCGCACGGCGCGGCCCAGATGGGCATTGTCGGGTCGGACGTTATTGACGAGTTTAATTATAGCGAGCTTTATGCCCCTGTGGATTTGGGCATAGGCCATTGCCGTGTGTCCTTGGCAGGGCCGGAAAATAGCGCGCCGCCGGGAATGAGCGAGAGCCATATTCGCGTCGCCACCAAATATCCCAACATCACCCGCCGCTATTTTGAGGGGCAGGGGATTCAGGCGGAATGCGTTAAGCTGAACGGGGCGATGGAAATTGCGCCCAAGCTGAATTTGGCCAGCCATATTGTCGATCTGGTATCCACAGGGCGGACCTTGGTGGAAAATGGCCTGAGCGAACAGGTGGTGATTAGCGAAGTGTCGGCGCGTTTGATCGTCAACCGCGCGGCGTTTAAGCTGCGATCCGCCGAAGTTCCGGCCTTGGTGGAACAATTCCGCGCGGCGGCGGCGCAAGGGGCTGATGATGCTGCGGCTTGACGCCAGCGCCGCCGATTTTGCAGCGCAATTTTCGGCCTTGGTGAATGACCGCCGCGAAAGCGCGTCGGATGTGTCGGTTGATGTGGCGGCGATTCTTGCGGCGGTAAAGCGCGATGGCGATGCGGCTTTGGCCGATTATACCGCGCGCTTTGATCATTTTGATTTGAACGAACAAGGGTGGAGCATTTCGGCAGCGGAATGCGCCGCCGCTTATGATGCGTTGGAACCCAAATTGCGCGATGCGCTGATATTGGCGGCAGAGCGTATTCGTGCCTATCATGCCGCGCAATTGCCCGAAGACCGCGATTACCGCGACGCAGCGGGGGCCCGCTTGGGTGCACGCTGGCGCGGTGTGGACGCGGCGGGTGTCTATGTGCCCGGCGGCCGCGCGGCCTATCCATCATCTGTGTTGATGAACATCATTCCCGCCAAGGTTGCGGGTGTGGACCGCATTGTGATGGTGACACCAACCCCCAAGGGTGCGGTGAACCATACGGTGATGGCGGCCGCTCATATTGCGGGCGTGGACGAAATTTGGCGTGTTGGCGGGGCGCAAGCCATTGCGGCCTTGGCCTATGGCACCGAGAAAATCGCGCCGGTCGATGTGGTGACGGGCCCTGGTAATGCGTGGGTGGCCGAAGCGAAGCGCCAAGTTTATGGCGTGGTGGGCATTGATATGGTGGCCGGACCCAGCGAAATTGTGGTGGTGGCCGATGGGAAGAATGACCCATTGGTGATTGCCGCCGATTTGCTGAGCCAAGCCGAGCATGACCCGACCAGCCAGTCGATTTTGTTCACCGATGATGCGGCCTTTGCCGATGCGGTGGCGGCCGGCGTGGAACATCATATCCCGCGCCTGTCGACCGCCGATACCATGCGGACAAGCTGGGATGATAATGGCGCGATTGTGCTGGTGCCCAGCCTGAGCGACGCAATTGCCCTGTGCGACCGTCTGGCCCCCGAACATTTGGAATTGGCCGTGGATGCCGACGAAGCGGACGCTTTGTTCGCCAAGGTGCGCCATGCGGGGTCGGTGTTTTTGGGTCGCCAAACGCCGGAAGCGATTGGCGATTATGTTGCCGGACCCAATCATGTGCTGCCTACGGGCCGCCGTGCGCGCTTTTCCAGTGGTCTGTCGGTGACAGATTTTATGAAACGCACCAGTTTTCTGGCGCTTGATGACGCCGCTTTGGCCGCCATTGGGCCCGCTGCGGTGGCTTTGGCCGATGCGGAAGGCTTGCCTGCCCACGCATTGTCGGTCAGCCAGCGCCTTAATTGAAATGAAGTGACTATGTCGAAACGCTCTATATCTCGTTCTGCGGCCCGCCTCGCGGCGGTGCAAGCCTTGTATCAGCATGAAATGGAAGGCACGCCCGTGGCGGCCTTGATCCATGAATTTCACCTGCACCGCTTGGGTGCTACCATCGAAGAAGAAGAATATGCGGGCGCGGATGTGCCTTTCTTTGACGATGTGGTGAAGGGCACTTTGGCGCGGCTGGACGAAGTCGATACCGCGATTACGGCGCGTTTGGCAGAGGGATGGTCGATGGACCGTCTGGACCGCACGATGAAGGCGATTTTGCGCGCCGGTGCTTATGAACTGATCGCCCGCGAAGATGTGCCGATTGGCGCAGCAGTGAGCGAATATGTCGATGTGGCCAAAGCCTTTTTCAGTGGCCGTGAACCAGCCTTTGCCAATGGTTTGTTGGACGCCATTGGCAAGGCCGTGCGCGCCAAATAAGCGAAGATTTTCGTCGCGCCTGATCCGCCGCCGCATTATCCTTGGGCCATGGCTGATGGATGGTGTGACTGGCAAAAGGATCAGGCGGGATGAGCCAAGAATTTGATTTCATTGCCCGTCTGCGGGCCATTGCCAGTGATCCTGCCGCAAGAGGCTTGGCCGATGATGCGGCTGTGCTGGGCGATTTGGTGATGACCCACGATATGATCGTGGAAGGGGTACATTATCTGCCCGACGACAGCCCGCAGGATATTGCTTGGAAATTGATCGGGGTGAATCTGTCCGACCTTGCCGCCAAGGGGGCAAAGCCGGTTGGCGTATTGATGGGTTATAGCCTTGGCGATGCGGCGTGGGACAGGGCATTTGCGGATGGATTGGCAGATGCTTTGGCCGCTTATGATGTTCCATTGCTGGGCGGGGACACGGTGCGGATGCTGGCGGGCGCGCCGCGCGCATTGGGCTTGACCGCATTGGGCCGCGCACCAGCGGGTGGTGCGCCGCTGCGCAGCACTATGCAAGCGGGTGATGATCTGTGGGTGAGTGGCACCATTGGTGATGCGGGGCTGGGTCTGGCGCTGAGGCTGGGGCAGATTCAGTTGGATGACGCGGAAGATGCTTATGCCGCTTACGCACGGCCCGTACCGCGCTTGGCGCTGGGGCAGGCAGCCGCGCCCTTTGTCAGCGCGATGATGGATGTATCGGATGGATTGTTGATCGATACGCTGCGCATGGCGCAGGCGAGCGGTTTGGCCGTGACGTTGCAACTGGACGCTGTGCCCTTGTCGTCCAGCTTTGTGCGTGCCCATGGCGACGGGCCTGATGCCTGTTTGACCGCGGCGACGGCGGGCGAAGATTTTGAACTGTTATTTTCCGCGCGTGCTGACATGGCACCGCAGATATTGTCGCTGGCGGACCATGTCGGTGTGGATGTGGTGCGGGTCGGGCAGGTGAGCATTGGGGACGGATTGCAACTGCGATACCGAAATTCCCCTGTTTCTTTGCCAGAAAAGCTGGGCTGGATGCATTAGGGTCAGCGCCCATATATTTCACGTTCGAGGCGCCGAAATGGCGAAGATATTAGTTTGGGGTGGATGCAGCGGGTCGCATCGCTACCCGCACGGATGCACGAGCCTGAGATCGAGGCCATTTCGGCGTCCCGTAGGGATTTGACCGATAGGCCCCATGGCTTCGTCGAAAATCCTTGAAATATTATCATATTCCTTCGGCTTTTCTCCTCGCCCTGCGGCCTATCGCCTCAAACCTCGAACGTAAAATATATGGGCCCTGACCCTAAAACCACGCAATATCCGATCATTATCGGAAAATATATGGGCCAGATGACTATAGAAAAAGCGCACTTGCCCTAAACAATCTTTCTTTCCATAACTGAAAGTCCGAACAATTTGGGGTGGTCGCATCAGGGAGAGGGCGCACCAGCAACAATAGGCGGGGCGTTTTCGACTGTTAAACATGGGTCCACCCCCAGTTTTGGGGAAGGAATAACCATTGTTAGATCCGGTTTTAATCGCGATAGCGTGCGGCATTCTTGCCGTCTTATATGGTCTGATTACAGCAAAACAGGTTTTGAGTGCGCCCGCGGGTAACGCCAAAATGCAAGAAATTGCTGGCGCTATTCAAGAAGGGGCCAAGGCTTATTTGGGCCGCCAATATCGCACCATTGCCATTGTTGGCGTGGTGGTGGCGATTTTGGTCGGCTATTTCTTGGGCGCTATTTCGGCGACGGGCTTTTTAATCGGGGCCATTTTGTCGGGCGCGGCGGGATATATTGGCATGCATATTTCGGTGCGGGCCAATGTGCGGACCGCCGCTGCAGCGCAGACGGGCTTGCAGGCCGGACTGACGATGGCTTTTCGCGCGGGCGCGATCACCGGATTGCTGGTGGCGGGTCTGGCGTTATTGGCGATTGCAGCCTTTTTCTATTATTTGACGGCCTTTGCCGGATATAGCGTGGGCGGCAGTGACCGCACCGTGGTGGACGCCTTGGTGGCCTTGGCCTTTGGTGCATCGCTCATTTCCATCTTTGCACGTTTGGGCGGCGGTATTTTTACCAAAGCGGCGGACGTGGGCGCGGATTTGGTCGGCAAGGTGGAGGCGGGTATTCCCGAAGATGACCCGCGCAACCCCGCCGTGATTGCGGACAATGTGGGCGACAATGTTGGCGACTGTGCGGGCATGGCGGCCGATTTGTTTGAAACCTATGTCGTGACTGTCGGCGCGACGATGGTGTTGATGGCTTTGTTGTTGAAAGGCGCGGGGGACGCGCTGATGCCGTTAATGAGCCTGCCTTTGTTAATTGGCGGGGTGTGCATCATCACGTCGATTATCGGCACTTATTTCGTGCGGCTGGGCAAAAGCAACAATGTGATGGGGGCGATGTATAAGGGCTTTTTCGTCACGGCTTTGCTGTCCATTCCCGCCATTTGGTGGTCGATCAGCCACACATTGGGTGATATGAGCGCCAATATTGCGAGCACCAATTTCAGCGGTGAAGATTTATTCTTTTGTTCCATGGTCGGCTTGGTGATCACCGCGCTGATCATTTGGATTACTGAATATTATACGGGCACCAATTATCGCCCTGTGCGGTCGATCGCCAAAGCGTCGGAGACTGGGCATGGCACCAATGTCATTCAGGGACTGGCGATTTCGTTGGAAGCAACGGCGCTGCCCACCATCGTCATTTGTGTGGGGATTATTGTCACCTATCAAGTGGCGGGACTGATTGGCATTGCCTTTGGCGCAACTGCGATGCTGGCCTTGGCGGGCATGGTTGTGGCGCTGGATGCTTATGGGCCCGTCACCGATAATGCGGGCGGCATAGCGGAAATGGCGGGGCTGGATGACAGTGTTCGCGAAAAAACCGACCTGCTGGACGCGGTGGGCAACACCACCAAGGCTGTCACCAAAGGCTATGCCATTGGGTCGGCGGGTTTGGCGGCACTGGTGTTGTTTGGCACTTACACGGCGGATATTACCGAATATTCGGCGGCCCTAGGGTTGGATGCACCCCTGACATTTTCCCTGTCATCGCCTTATGTGATTGTGGGATTGTTGCTGGGGGCGTTGCTGCCTTATTTGTTCGGCGCGCTGGGCATGACTGCGGTGGGCAAGGCGGCAGGCGATGTGGTGAAGGATGTGCGCGACCAATTTGCACAGGATAAGGGCATTATGGACGGCACCAGCCGCCCCAACTATGCCCGCACGGTGGATTTGGTGACCAAGGCAGCCATTCGGGAAATGATCATCCCGTCCTTGTTGCCGGTCTTGGCCCCGATTGCCGTCTATTTCATCATCCTGTGGGTGGCGGGTCCGGTGGCCGCGCTCGAAGCCTTGGGTGCCTTGTTGCTGGGTGTGATTGTGGGCGGCTTGTTCGTTGCCCTGTCGATGACATCGGGCGGCGGCGCTTGGGATAATGCCAAAAAATATATCGAAGATGGTCATCACGGCGGCAAGGGCAGCGAAGCCCATAAAGCGGCGGTGACTGGCGATACCGTCGGTGATCCTTATAAGGATACGGCCGGCCCTGCGGTGAATCCGATGATTAAAATCACCAATATTGTTGCGATATTGTTGCTGGCGGTGCTGGCACACGGATAGCCGATATGAAATCGGGGCGTTTCCATATTAAAAGTGGAAACGCCCCGACCATCCTCGGGGGGAGGATCGCGTTAAATGTCTAGCTTTGCAGGGCCTCGAAATAGCGATTGAGGCGTGAGCGGGATTCGTCGCTGAGCCGCATGTTGATGCGGCGACCGTCATTGGGGTCTTGTTGGCGGATCAGCCACCCTTGATCGGACAAAAGCTTGATCCAGCGCAGCGCCGTCGTGGTGGGCACGGCTGCTGCAATACAAAGGCTGGAAACGGAAACGTCGCTGCCTTCGAGTTCGGCGGCATATAGGTCAAGCAGCATGTCCCATGCGGGGTCGGCGAAAATTTCCGCGCTAAACAAATTTTCGCGCTTGCGCCGCTGGCGAATACGGTCACGCACGCGGGCTGCAAGCACCAATTTGTCGGCTGGGTCGCCGATGGCTGGGTGCGTGCGGCGCGCGTGTGTAAAGCCGTTATTTTCTGCGGCAAAGCCGATGAAGTTGCTGGGGAAGCCTGAACTAGCTTCATCGAATAAGGGGGCAGGGGCAGGGGTGGCGGATGTCCAAGACCCAGAGGAGATTTTTTCGATACTCTCTCTCAGGCTGTCAATTTGTTCCTCAAGGTCACGGATACGCCGACTATTAGCCCAGCCGCTATCGGCATGGGTTTGAAATTCCTCGGGCCTACTCATCTTGCTCATGATCTGTCTTTCCACCAAAAACAGCGTCCGAATTGGGCTATAGTCATGGGTTAGCAGATGGGTTGGAGGCGAGAATGTGGCATAGGTTCACTTTCGGTAGTATTTCCCCAACAATTTGAATTTAGTGCATTTAAATTTGGCCTCAAAATGATGCAATTTTATAGTAAAGTTTATGGAACTTTTCCCTGTTTCGTGAAATGGGAGGCTGCGCGCATCGGTGTTCCATAAGTAATTGTTATATAAGTAACCTTTATTTCAACGCATAGCGCGCAGCGGTATATCATCTGGTTCAGAATGGATGTGATCCGAAAAATATCCAATCTCAACCGGTGCGGCTGGCATGCCGAAGTAAAATCCTTGGGCCTGCGGGCAGCCTTCGTCAGATATAATTTTACGTTGTGCATCGGTTTCAACGCCTTCTGCGACCACTGGTAAGTCGAGGCTGCGGCCGAGGCCCACAATGGCGCGCAAGATCGATCGGGCGCTATCTTGGTGGGTCAACTGGCTGACAAAGCTGCGATCGATTTTGATCTTGTCAAAAGGGAAGGCCTGAAGGTTGCTGAGCGAGCTGTAGCCGGTACCAAAATCATCCATGACAATGCGGATGCCCAGCATTTTGAGGCGATGCAAAATGCTGAGCGCCGAATCCCGATCCCGCAGCATGACGCTTTCGGTGACTTCCAGTTCCAGCCGATGCGGAGCAAGGCCGGAATCTTGGAGAGCAGACGCCACGATGGCGGGAAGATTGGGCATTTGAAATTGAACCGCCGACACATTGACCGCAATGCTGATATGGTCTGGCCATTGCCGAGCGGTATTGCATGCTTCGCGCAAGACCCATTCCCCAATGGGGATGATGGCACCAATATCTTCGGCAATGGGGATGAATTGGTTGGGAGCGACCGTTCCACGTTCGGGGTGGTCCCAGCGTAGCAAGGCTTCATAGCCAATAATGTCGCCCGCATCGGTGGACACGAGGGGTTGATACATGAGGCGCAATTGGCCGCGCGCGACGGCGTGGCGCATATCATGTTCCAAATTGCGGCGTTCGCGAACCAAACGGTCCATATCTTGGTCGAAGAAACGCGCGGTTCCTCGGCCGCCGTCCTTGGCGCGATAGAGCGCAAAGTCGGCATGATGGCGCAGCATTTCGCCATGATGGGCGTCGTCGGGATAGAGCGCCACGCCAATGCTGACGCCGACGGCCATCGGGTCGCGCGTAATATCCATTTCGACGGCAAAGGCGTTCAGAATGCGCTGGGCCAATTGTTGTGCGTCATCGACACCATGAACATGGCGTTGGATGATTAAAAATTCGTCCCCGCCGATGCGAGACACCAAGTCGCAATGCGATACATTATCGCGCAGCAGGGCCGCGACACGGCATAAAATCGCATCGCCTGCGGCATGGCCGAACACGTCATTCACCGCTTTGAATCGATCAAGGTCGAGCGCGAGCAAAGCGAAATTTTCGTCGGTTTTGCACAATTGATCCAGCACCATGGTGAAATGGGCGCGGTTGGGTAGGTCGGTTAGGGCGTCGTGGGCCGCAAGATGCGCGATGCGCTTTTCCGCCTTTTTGCGCGCCGTGAGGTCGCGGACCGCCAAGACTTGGCATTGTTTTCCGCGATATTCGATATCATGGGTGTTGACCTCGACAATCATAAACTCGCTATTGAGACGGGCGACTGTGGCCTCTGCTGGGCGGGTGCGGGGTTGATGCAGAGGCTCTCCATCCGTTGGTTCGAACCAATGATTGGGGTCGGCGCCAATCAGATCCTGTGGTTCGACCTTGAGCAAAGCCGCGAGTTGGTGGTTTGCTTCGATAATGCGGCCGTGGCTGATAATCGCCAAGCCTTCGAGGGTCGCTTCGGTTAAGCCACGCAAATCCGTTAACATGCGGTCGACGATGGCGCTGATGATGACGGCCAATATCATGGTGAAGGTGACAGCGGCTATGCTGCCGACCAGCCAATTCGGATTGGTGTCGATATTGGTCAGGCCCAGCGTGGGGTCTGGAACCAAGATAGTGGCAGACATGGCCGTAAAGTGCAGCGCGATGACGCCAAAAATAGCAAAAGCCGCAGGGATGACAATTTGCCAAGCGCCCTGAAGCTTGGAAAAGCTATAATAAGCTGCACTGAAGGCAAGGGCCACCAAAATGCAGGATGTGATGATCGGCGACCATTGATAATGAATGGATGCAGGAGCAATAATCGCAGACATGCCTGTGAAATGCATGGCGGCGATGCCCAGCATGGCGACGATACCGGCGGTTAAGCAGCGACCGCTATGGGGTTTGGAACCCATGATTTGCAAGCTGATGCCAAAACCAAGGATGACAAACACCACGCTGAGGGTCGTCAGCCCAGGCCCAAAGCTGATGGGCATGCTGCCGTCATAAGCCAGCATGGCGATAAAGTGGGTCGCCCAAACCCCTAGCCCCGCGACAATGGATGTGACGAGCAGCCAACGGCGACGGCGCGCCTCGACGCAGTCGGTGGCACGCTTGAGCAGCAAAAACATGGCCATGCTGCCGAATATCCACACCAAAGCGGCCAATAGGACAAGGCCGTGTTGATGTTGTTCGGCAATACATTCGACGACACGAAACATGTTTTCCCCCTATTTAGAGGAGTAGATGTGACCCAAGAGGGTTAACACTATGTTGTGATACTTTCCTATGTGGTAGTAAATATTGGAAATTGGATCGTGATTGGAAACTTAACGAATTGAATTATACGGATAATGGCCGGAATATGCTGCCATATTGGTAGTTGTTTCATGGGCGATGGTTCGTGGGGCCTAGCACTTGCGTCAGACGGCGGGCCGTGCAAGGGCAGGCGGCGATAGGCGGAGGATATGCCCTGTACGGTTTGGTCGGCCCATGCTGATCGGCGAAGCAGAAGGTGATATAGAAAGAGGATGCGTGATGCAGTTTGACGTGGTGATTGTAGGCGGTGGTCATGGCGGTGCGCAGGCAGCGGTGGTGCTGCGGACGCAGAAATATGAAGGCACGATTGCGATTATCGGCGATGAGCCCGAACTGCCTTATGAACGCCCCCCTTTGTCCAAAGAATATTTTGCGGGCGAAAAGGAATTTGAACGCATTTTGCTGCGCCCTGAAAAATATTGGAACGAACGCGGTATCACCATGATGCTGGGCCAAAAAGTGGTGGCCGTCGATGCCGACGCGCATCAGGTGACTTTGGCCGATGGCACGAGCGTGGGTTATGGCAAGTTGATTTGGGCCACGGGCGGTTCGCCGCGCGTTCTGCCTTTGCCTGGCGGCGATTTGGCTGGCGTTCAGGGCGTGCGGACCCGCGCTGATGCGGATGCCATGAAACGGGCGTCGGAAACAGCGCAGAATATTGTGGTCATTGGCGGCGGTTATATTGGCTTGGAAGCCGCAGCGGTGTTGAGCAAGGCTGGCAAGAAAGTGGTGTTGCTAGAAGCCTTGGACCGCGTTTTGGCCCGCGTGGCGGGAGAGCCTTTGTCGCGATTCTATGAACTAGAGCATCGCAGCCACGGCGTGGACCTGCGTCTTGGTGTGGGCATTGAGGCGCTGGAAGGCGACGGTCATGTCACCGGCGTGCGTTTGGTGGGCGGCGAGGTGATCCCTGCGGATCTGGTGATTGTCGGTATTGGCATTGTGCCCGCCGTCGAGCCTTTGCTGGCGGCTGGCGCAGAGGGCGGCAATGGTGTGAATGTGGACAGCATTTGCCGCACCAGCTTGACCGATATTTACGCCATTGGCGATTGCGCGGCGCACAGCAATGGCTTTGCCGAAGGCGCGACCATAAGATTGGAATCGGTGCAGAACGCCAATGATCAGGCCAACGTAGTCGCCAAGTCGATTTGCGGTACGGATCAGGATTATCATGCCGTGCCTTGGTTCTGGTCGAACCAATATGATTTGCGTTTGCAAACCGTTGGCCTGTCGACAGGGCATGATGAAGCTGTGCTGCGCGGGGATGTGGCGGCGCGCAGTTTCTCGATTGTTTATTTGAAACAAGGCCGTGTGATTGCGCTGGATTGTGTGAACGCGACCAAAGATTATGTTCAGGGCCGTGCGTTGGTGCTGAACGGCGCGGAAATCGCGGCAGAGAAATTGGCGGATGCCAGCGTGCCGTTGAAGGAAATGCTGACGGCTTGATGCGGTCAGCCCAGCATTGCAGCCATCCCCCCTATATGGCCACCCTGTCAGGGATGGTCGGATGATATGGGGGGAGTGGTGGCTGCGTTGGGGACCTCGGCTGAATATGGGGTGACGGCCTATCAACCGCCTGACTGGGTTCGCGATTAAGAAAGCGCCGTGCAGAGCGGGCGAGGCGGCGCAGCGCGATGATCACCACAATCGCCGCGATCAGCAACACGAGGGCGATGACCACCCCCAGCATGGGAAAAGCAACGACCAGAGCCAACAGACCGGTTGTGGCGACGTCTTCGCCCGCGGACACAGCGGCGTTGGTGTAGGGTTCGGGGCTGAGGTTGACCATCGCCCGCGTGCCCGACTTTGCGCCGTGGCTGATGAGGGCAGCGCCCCCGCCCAGCAACAGCGACACCACTTGCCATACAGGATCAGAGGCATCGACGACCGCCAAGGTTAAGAGCGCGCCGCCGACAGGGCGAATGACGCTGTGGACCATATCCCAAAAACTGTCGAACCATGCGATTTTGTCGGCTAGAAATTCAGCCACCGTGCCCGCCGCCGCGATGCCCAGCACCCAGGGATTTGCCAAGACTTGCAGCGATTGCAGATGTTCGGGCAAGGGCAGCCAGCCAAAATGCATGGCAACCCCCGTCACAAAGACGGTCAGATAGAGACGCCAACCGGCCAAGAGGCTGAGACTGCCTGCAACGCCCAAAATTTCGGTTATGCCCACCGCGCTCTCCCCGAACAGAATAGATATTTTGTGCCGTGTCGTCCGATAGCGGCTGCGATATCATGGGAAGAAATGCTTATCGCGAACAATGGCTGCATGATGGACGCTCGGTGGGTGATGGAACGAGCCTTTTGCTGATCCGATGCGGTGTTCGACTTGGTGCTATTGATGGGGTGACAAGCGCCCTGCGGCTGGATAGGGTTGGGCCATGACAAATAAAAAGCGCGACGGGCAAGCATCCCTGCCGGACAATGCCATTCCAGCAGCGACGCTGGTGATCATGCGCCCGGGAGAGGGTGCGGGGCCTGACGAAATCCTGCTGGTCAAGCGGGCGTCGAACATGGCCTTTGCGGCGGGGGCGATAGTGTTTCCCGGTGGCCGGCTGGATGACGATGATTATTTGGTCGCGCGCCAACATGGCTTTGCCGACGGCGACCCCGATGGCGCTGCGCGGGTGGCCGCCTTGCGGGAAACATTGGAAGAAACGGGTATGGCGGTGGGCTGGGACAGCCTGCAAGGGCCCAAGCTGGACGAGGTTCGGCGTAGCTTGTTAAACGGTGGTTTATTGTCGCAAATTTTGGAGCATCGCGGCGAGAAGATCGCTTTGGATAGCTTGGTTCCCTTTGCGCGTTGGTGCCCGAATTTCAAAGAAGCCCGTACCTTTGATACAAGATTTTACGCCGTTCAAGCGCCTAGCGAGCATGCGGAGCTGAGCTTTGAGGAAGCGGAGCTGAGCCATTTATTTTGGGCGAGCGCCCGCGATACGTTGGATATGGCCGATCGCGGCGAGGTGGATGTTATTTTCCCAACGCGCCGCAATTTGGAACGCTTGGCCAGCGCGCCGCTGTTTAGCGAATTTTCGCGCCATGCCGCAGATTATCCGCCGCAATTGATTACGCCGTGGCTGGAAGACCGCGAGGGCGATACGCATTTGTGCATTCCCGACGGCATGGGATATCCCGTGACATCGGAATTGTTCAAGACCGTGCGGCGTAGTTGACCCCCAAGGCGGGGTTTTCGTTGACGGCGACTTATAGGGTGACCGCCCGCATGGCGCGCGAACGGGCCAAGGGGATGGCGCTGCGCGCTGTGCTGCGTTGCTGTGGGTCTATGGCGGCGTAGAGGATATGAAAGCCGGCATCCTGAGCCGAACCATCGGCATCGCCGCCAGCATCGCCAATCACCTCGCCCCATGGGGCCACCGCCAAGCTGTGACCATAGGTAGAGCGGCCATCGGCATGCTGGCCGCATTGCGCGGTGGCCAAGACATGGCAACCGGTTTCAATGGCGCGGGCGCGCATCAAGACATGCCAATGCGCCTCGCCCGTGGGGACCGTGAAGGCGGCCGGAATGGCGATCACTTCTGCGCCCATATCGGTTAAGCGGCGGTATAATTCGCCAAAGCGCAGGTCATAACAAATGCTCAGGCCCATTTTGCCCAAAGGTGTGTCCACCACCACCACTTGGTTGCCGCCGTCATATAGGGCGGATTCGGTCCAAGCCTCGCCCGTCGGCAGGGATACGTCGAACATATGGATTTTGTCGTAGCGGGCCTGAATCTGGCCATTTGCGTCGATGACATGGGTGCGGTTGACGCGGCGTTGGCCGTCCTGTGCCAGAAACGCAATCGACCCTGTGTGCAGCCACAGCCGATGTTGGCGCGCCAGATTTTGCAGTTCGCGCAGGTGCGGACTGTCTTGTTCCGTATAAATGTGGGGCGCGGCGCGCTGGCGGTCCCTGTCGAGCAACAGCGACATTTCGGGCAACATGAGCATGACCGCCCCCTGTGCTGCGGCTTGTTCCATACCCAAGGCGATGTGCGCCAAATTGGCGTCAGGATCGGTCCCGCTGGTCATTTGCATCAGGGCGGCGATGGGCGGGTTGGTCATGTTGGGGCCTTGTGTGATGGCAAAAGAGCGGCGACGGCAAAATCATTCATTTCCGGTGTAAATTAACCATAGATGCGATGCGTTGCAAAGATTGCCTTATATAGCGGCATTTTATTGGGGGCGGGGCGGAACTGCTTTTTCCGCAACAAGTTCATTAGCCAGACAGGTTTCATGGCGATAAGCAATATATATGGTTCAATATTTCGCGCGGCGCGCATTTCGTTTTCAGCACAAATTGATTCTGTCGGTTGCAGCGGCCGCTTTGTTGTGCCCGACCCCAATGTTGGCGAAGGAAAAAGCGCCGCAGCAGCAGGTTCAGCGCAAGGCGGATCAGGATTGGCTCTATGCCGGATCGGATATTCCGCGCGATGCGGGGTGGCGTTTTGGTATTTTGCCCAATGGCCTGCGCTATGCGGTGCGGCGCAATGAAGTGCCGCCCGGCCAAGTCGCCATTCGCGTACGCATGGATGTCGGGTCGCTGCACGAAACAGAGGCGGAGCGCGGCTATGCCCATTTGCTGGAGCATCTGAGCTTTCGGGGGTCGACCTATATTCCGGATGGCGAAGCCAAGCGCATTTGGCAACGTTTTGGCGTTAGTTTTGGCAGCGATTCCAATGCGGTGACCACGCCGACCCACACCGTGTATAAATTGGACCTGCCCAGCGCGACCAACGCCAGCTTGGACGAAAGCATGAAATTGCTGTCGGGTATGTTGCGCGCGCCCGCCATTAATAATGTTTCGGTGCGGTCCGAACGCGGTGTGACCATGGCGGAACTGCGCGAAAATGACGGGCCGCAGTCGCGGGTCTCCGAACAATTGGTCGGCCATATGATGGCGGGAACATTGCTGGCCGATCGCCGCCCGATCGGCACGGTGGCATCGCTGTCGTCCGCCGAGGCAGAGGCGGTTTCTGCCTTTCATGACCGTTGGTATCGGCCCAGCCGCGCGGTGGTGGTGATATCGGGCGATGGCGACCCTGTGCTGTTTGAGCAGTTGATCAAACGCTATTTTGGGGATTGGCGCGGCAAAGGGCCAGCGCCCGCCGACCCTGATAAGGGCGCTTTGGATGTGTCCGCGCCGGAGGTGCTGAATATTGTCGAACCGGGCCAGCCGGTGGGCTTGTCGCTGGGCTGGGTACGGCCCTGGGTGAAGCGGGTGGATACGCTGGACAACACCTATCGACTTTATATGGAATATTTGGCGCAAGCGTTGGTGAACCGCCGCTTGGAAAATCAGGCGCGGCGCGGCGGCAGCTTTTTGGTGGCGACGGCCAGCCAAGAATATACCAGCCGCACGGTGGACACGACCTTGGTCAATATTGTGCCAGTTGGGGATTGGAAGGCGGCGCTGGCGGATACCCGCGGGGTGATTGCCGACGCGCTGCAAACCGCGCCGTCACAGGCCGAAATTGACCGCGAATCCAATGAAATTGCGGCCTATTTGCGCAAGGAATTGGAAAATGCCAGCAATGAACCAGGGGCGCGTTTGGCGGATGATCTGGTCAATAGTGTGGACATCAACGAAGTGGTCGCTAGCCCGCAGACCCATGTGAATATCTTTGAACAGGTGCGCGCGCGCGCCACACCGGACGAGTTGTTGGCGGTGACGCGCGCGCTATATCAGGGCAAGGTCAAGCGGTTGGTGCTGATTACGCCGACGCCGGTCGAGGGCGGCACGGCGGCCTTGCAAGCGGCCTTTGATGCGCCCGTTACCCCCATTGACCAACGGCTGAGCAGCAATGGCGCGAAGTTTAGCGATTTGCCCAGCATCGGCCCCGCGGGATCGGTGATCGCGGAACAGCGGATGGCGGGGATGCGGCTGGACCAATTGCATTTGTCCAATGGCGTGCGCGCCATGGTGACCGACAATTTGATTGAACCCGGCAAAGTGCGTGTGCGCGTGCGCTTTGGGTCGGGATATCGCAGCCAGACGGCAAACAAACCCAATTTGCTGTGGTCGGGCGATTATGCCTTGATGGCCAGCGGTGTCGGGCCGTGGGGATTGAACGACATGGACGAGGCGATGAATGGTCGCCAGATTCAGATGAATTTTGCGGTCGAGGATGACGCCTTTGAATTAACCGCCGAAAGCAGCACGGCGGACATTGCCGATCAATTGACGCTGTTGGCCCAGAAATTGGCGCACCCGCGCTGGGATGCGGCGCCCGTGGCGCGGATGCGGGTCAGTATGTTGACCGGATATGATCTGGCCGAAGCGACGCCCAATGCGGTGCTGGATGCGCAATTGCGCGGCCTGTTGTCCGACAATGACCCGCGTTGGACTCCGCCCAGCAAGGCAGAGATTGAGGCGCTGACGCCGGAAAGTTTCAAGGCATTTTGGCAGCCCTTGTTGGCCAGCGGGCCCATTGAGGTGCAGTTGTTCGGCGATTTGCGCGGGGTCGATTATCGTGCCTTGCTGGCGTCGACCTTTGGGGCTTTGTCGCCGCGCACCCGTGTGGAACCGGAAGCTGGGGCGCTGGTGCGTTTCCCCAAGGCCGGCACGCAGCCCACCGTTGTGCATCATAATGGCGATGGCCAACAGGCCGCCGCCGTCATGGCATGGCCGACCAGTGGCGGCTTGCAAGACACAAGGGACAGCCGCGCGTTGGAGGTTTTGGCGTCGGTGTTCAGCGACCGCTTGTTTGACCGTCTGCGGTCGGAACAGGGCAGCAGCTATAGCCCGATGGTGCAAAGCAATTGGCCCACTGCCTTTGGGAATAGCGGCGGCTATATCATGGCGCTGAGCTTGCTATCCTATCAAGATATCGCGCCATTTTACGATATTGTCGCGGATATTTCCGCCGATTTGATCGCCAACCCACTGAGCGCGGACGAATTGGCGCGTCATTTGGGGCCGCTGCGCGAGCAGTTGATGCGGGCATCCACCGGCAACGCCTTTTGGCAATATGTGCTGCGCGGGGCGACACGCGATACGCGCATTGCGCAAAATGCCATTTCGATGGAGGCCGATTATAACAGCGTTACTGCCGCCGATGTTCAGCGATTGGCGGCGCGCTATATGCGCGGAAAAATGCCATGGAAACTGGCGGTGTTGCCGCAAAAAGTGACAATGGCAGATGTGGAGCAAGCCGGCAAAGTGGACCGCCGCGTGGGAGATGTGCCCCAAACGGCACCGCAGCCTGTGCCAGCCCCGCAACCGACCCCGACCACGCGCCCTGTGGCCCCGCGCGACCCCGCCGTGCCGACGGGGTCGCCGCTGCCCGTTGGGTGATGGGGCCGGCAGGGCGGCCTAGCCGCGTGCCACGTTCATTTTTGCGGCATAGCCGCCCCGCACCGTGGCGTTGACTTGGTCGAACAAGGCTTCGGGGTCGCTGCGGCGCAATTGGGCAATGGCTTGTTCCGCGCCGGTCGCCAAAATCAATTCCCGCGTGCCTTGGTCCATCGCCGCCAATATGGCGTCGGCGGCCATGCTGGGTGCCATACCATTTTCAATGGCTTGGTCGCTTTCCCCGCGCTTGCTGCCGTCGGCGGTCAGCGCGTTGCGGCTGACATTGGTGCGCACGCTGCCCGGCGCGACGACCAAGATTTTGACGCCCAAATGCTCATTTTCCGCGCGGACACTGTCGTGATAACCGATGAGCCCATGTTTGGCGGCGCAATAGGCGCTGCGCAGCGGGACGCCTGCAATGCCCGCAACACTAGAGATAGCGATGATCTGGCCAGATCCGGCTTGCACCATATGGGGCAAGACTTGCTGCGTTAGCGCGATGGGGGCTAGCAGATCGACCCCAATGATATTTTCATAGACGGAAAAATCCGTTTCAATGGCCAGACTGCGCTGGGAAATGCCAGCATTATTGACGAGACCTTCGATGCGGCCTTTCCAATCCAAGGCGCGCTGGGTGATGGCGGGCAGGGCGGCATAGTCGGTAGCTTCGAAGGGGAGGACCAAGGCGTCGCCTGCCAAGCTATAAGCCAATTCATTGAGGGCCTGCACATTGCGGCCCGATAAAATGACATCAGCCCCCCGCGCCGCCAAAGCTTGTGCCAAGGCCGCGCCAATGCCGGACGATGCGCCGGTGATCCACCAGACGGGTTTCTTCACATCATTCTCCCATTCCTATTATGCGCAGATGGTGCGTTGGCGTGGGGATATCGTCAAGCGGAGGAGCGGCCATTTGGGGCGGGGGTGGCAATTTTGTGGCGACTCTGCTATAAACACGGTCAACACGTTTGCTATTTGGTCGCTGGCTTGGGTCATGCGGCATATTGGCAGGCGTTCCGATGGAGCCAATTCACTTGTCCTTATAAAAGGCTAGCGCCAATTTCAAAATCGTGATCCTGCATTTGAAGGGGTCGCGTTTTTCTGCGCTGGATAGGATGGACAAGGGTTAAGAAAGGAACATGCATGTCCGCTAGCACGCTGCTTTTTGAAGTGGGGGACTATGTCGTTTATCCAAAGCATGGCGTAGGCCGTGTTATTGAGTTGCAAAAGTCGGAAATCGCCGGAATGCAGTTGGAACTTTATGTTCTGCGTTTCGAAAAGGAAAAAATGACCCTGCGCGTTCCTACCAACAAAGCCGAAGGCGTTGGTATGCGCAAATTGTCTTCGGACAAGACGCTGAAGGAAGCGTTGCAGGTGTTGACCACCAAGCCCAAGGTGAAGCGCACCATGTGGGCGCGCCGTGCGCAAGAATATGAAGCAAAGATCAATTCGGGCGATCTTGTATCGATTGCCGAAGTGACCCGCGACTTGTTCCGTGCTGATGACCAGCCAGAGCAAAGCTATTCCGAACGCCAAATCTTTGAAGCGGCATCCAGCCGTTTGGCCCGCGAATTGGGCGCGATGGAAGAGACGGACGAAAAATCGGCTCAGTTGAAAATTCTGCAAATTTTGAACGAACATGCGCCGAAATATTATGCGGAAAATGCGGTCGTATAATCGCGCTTTGGTCCTGTGATGGGCCAAATGATCCGTTGAAATGCAAAAGGGCGGTCCGATATGGGCCGCCCTTTTTTATGAAGCGTGATTTAGGGTCAAGACCTAGGCGGGATAAAGGGCGTTGACGAAAAACAGTCCGTCCGGCGGCGCGTTGAGGCCCAAAGCGGCGCGGTCGGCGGCTTGCAGGGCGCCTTGCAGATCATCTTTGGTCCAGCGGCCCACACCGACCAGCACCAAACAGCCGACCATCGAGCGCACCTGATGATGCAGGAAGCTGCGCGCCGCTGTTTCGATGATAATATCTTGGCCGTGGCGGCTGACGTCCAACTTATCCAGCGTTTTGACGGGGCTTTCGGCTTGGCAATGGGCCGAGCGAAAGGTGGTGAAATCATGGAGGCCGATCAGCAATTGGGCGGCGTCGTGCATGGCGTCCGTGTCCAAGGCTTTGGGATATTGCCAGCATAGCCCCTTGTCCCATGTCAGCGGCGCGCGGCGGTTGATGATGCGATATTCATAGGAACGGCCGATGCAGGAAAAGCGGGCGTGCCATTCGGGGGCCACTTCTTCGCAGGCCAGCACCGCAATGGGGGCAGGGCGAAGCTGGGCGTTAATCGCCTCCATAAAGCGAAAGGCGGGCAGGGGTTTTTCAATATCGACATGCGCGCGCATGGCGACGGCGTGGACGCCCGCATCGGTGCGGCCCGCGCCCATGACAATGCAGTCCTGCCCCGTGATGCGCTGGATGGCTTCTTCAAGGGCTTGTTGAACGCTGGGGCCGTGTTTTTGGCGCTGCCAGCCCATATAAGGGCGGCCATCAAATTCAATGGTAAGGGCAAATCGGGTCATCTGCGCCCTTTGCCGCTTTCGGCCTGAAAAGTCGAGCGGGGCAGCAAAGGGCGCAGGCAGAAGGAAAGTGCTAAGCCAGTTTGGTGCCCGCCTTGATCGGGCGGCCACGCAGCAGGTCGGCGGCGTCCATCGCGGGCTTGCCTTGGCGCTGCACGCGCGTAGCGCGAATGGCACCGGGGTTGCAGGCGATGGTTAAGGCATCGTCCACGGTGGTGGCGGGGCTGGCCCCGATCATGCTTTGGGCAGGGGACAGAATATCGGCGTTCAGCAATTTATAGCGTTCGCCGTCATATTCGAAAAAGGCCCCGGGCATGGGGTTGAAGGCGCGAATTTGCCGTTCCACCTGAACCGCGCTGGTCAGAAAATCGAGGCGGGCCTCGCTCTTTTCGATTTTTGACGCATAGGTGACGCCGTCGTCGGGTTGTGGTTCGGGTTGGAAGGCGTGAAGGTCGCTGAGGACGCGCACCATCATGCGTGCGCCCATATCGGCCAGTTCGTCGGTTAATTCGCCGGCGCTTTTACGGGCGATGGGGGTGCGTTCGATAAAGCGCATATCGCCCGTGTCCAGACCAACATCCATTTGCATGATGGTGACGCCAGTTTCCATGTCGCCCGCCAAGATTGCGCGCTGGACGGGGGCCGCGCCGCGCCAGCGGGGCAGGATGGAGCCGTGGACGTTGAGGCAGCCGTGGCGAGGCGCATCCAAAATGGCGGAGGGCAAAATCAGACCATAGGCCGCGACAATCGCGACATCCAAATCCAAGGCGGCAAAGGCGGCTTGTTCGTCGGCCGATTTCAGGCTTTTGGGGGTGCGGACCTCTAGGCCATGGTCCTCTGCCCATAAATGCACCGCGCTTTTTTGCAATTTCTTGCCGCGCTGGGCGGGGCGGGGCGGCTGGCTGTAGACCGCCACTATGTCGTGACCCGCAGCATGAAGCGCGGCCAAAGTCGGTACCGCAAATGGCGGCGTTCCCATGAAAGATATGCGCATAGGCTGGCTTTGCAGAAGCTTTGCCCGCTTCGCAAGGGCCGTTTGCCGCCAACAGGCTTGCATGGACACCAAAGCCGCGCCAAACAGCAGGCATGGCATCGACGGAAATTGAAGCATTGGTCCAGCAATTGGCGCGTTTGCCAGGCCTGGGCCCGCGTTCGGCGCGCCGCGCCGTGCTGCATTTGATGAAAAAACGCGAAAGCGCCTTTGTCCCCTTATTGGCGGCGCTGCAAAATGTGTCGGACCATCTGGTCACTTGTGGGAAGTGCGGCAATGTCGATACACGCGACCCATGCGGCATCTGCACCGATGCGCGGCGGGATGCGCGGTCGATTTGTGTGGTCGAAGAAGTATCGGACCTGTGGGCGCTGGATCGGTCGCGCCTATTTCCCGGACGTTATCATGTGCTGGGTGGACGATTGTCGGCGCTGGAGGGGGTCAGGCCGCAAGATTTGAATATCGACGCGCTGATCGTTCGCGTGGCGGATGGCGGCGTGGATGAAGTGGTGTTGGCAATGAACGCCACGCTGGAGGGGCAGACGACCGCCCATTATCTGGCGGAACGGTTGGAGAATTTCCCCATTCGCCTGACGCAATTGGCCCATGGTTTGCCGGTGGGCGGCGAGCTGGATTATTTGGATGACGGCACTTTGGCGCAGGCTTTGCGCGCCCGTAGGCCAGTGGCTTGATGCGGCATTTCGGGAAATGGGGTTGCCTGCTGCTATCCGCGATAGGGCTGGTGTTGGCGGGATGCGGGGTGCGCGAAGCGCGGCCCAGCGAGTTGGAAATGGACCGCGCCGATGCCGCTTTGCAGGCGGAGCCTTGTATTGGGGAATTGGTCGATTGGCACCGCAGCTATTATTATCACGCCAAATATTTTGGCGATGAAGTGGAAAAGGCGGCCAAGGAAGATCGATCACCGCGCGCCAGCGGGCATTTGCGCCATATTTTGGGTTTTGAATTGTTGCACACGCAGTCGGATGGCGAGCAGCGCATCAGCTTGACGAGCCCACCGCGTGGCGGCGCGGCGGCCAGCGATGGCGATAGAATAGTGCGCCGCGCCGCAGGAACATTTAATCTGCGCACCGGTGATTTGGACATGGCCCATTGCGACGCAGAGGCCCGCTAAGGCGTGGCCGCCGATATGAGTGACGGGGATGCGCCAAGGGCGGCCCGATAAAATGGCGCGAATATTGCCCAAAACGGCGGATTGGGACGTACGGCCCCTTGACATTGACGGTGCACGCCATAACTCGCCCCCATGGCCATTCTTCCTATTATTGAAACGCCGGATCCGCGTCTGCGCGTCATTTCCGAGCCCGTCGAAACATTTGACGATGAGCTGAAGCAGCTGATCGCCGACATGTTTGAAACCATGTATGACGCCCCCGGCATTGGTCTGGCGGCCATTCAGGTAGGCGTGGCCAAGCGGATTTTGGTGATCGATCTGCAAGAACCCGATCCTGAAGACCCCGACGGTAAAAAGCTGATCCGCGAACCGCGCATATTCATCAATCCGGTATTTTCCGAGGAATCGGAAGATGACAGCATTTACCAAGAAGGCTGTCTGTCGGTGCCGGAACAATATGCCGATGTCATTCGTCCCGCCGAAGTGACGGTGGATTGGCAGGATGAGAACGGCGACAAGCATCGCGAACGCATGACGGGGTTAATGGCGACCTGTATCCAGCATGAGCATGATCATCTGGAAGGCATTTTGTTCATCGACCATTTGTCGAAGCTGAAGCGCGACATGCTGTTGAAGAAGCTGGCGAAAGCGCGGCGCTGATCGCGAATATCGACGCCCGATTGGGCATGAAAAAAGCGGCGCCTGATGATGATCAGGTCGCCGCTTTTTTATGGGCCATCCCACCCTTGATGGGCGATGGGCGATGGGCGGGGCGGTTTAGTCTGCTTTTTTCGCGACGCCGACCATGGCGGGGCGTAGCAGACGGTCTTTCATCATATAGCCTGCCATCATTTCCTGAACGATGGTGCCGGGTTCTTTGTCGCTGGGGATTTCGACCATGGCTTGGTGCTGGTTTGGGTCCAGCGGCAGGTCGATGGACGCGATGCGGGTGATGCCATGGCGTTCAAACACGCTTAGTAATTCGCGCTCGGTCGCCTCTAGGCCGGTGACAAAAGGCTTGAACGCTTCGTCGGCGCGCTGTTCGTCGCTGAGTGCGCCCAAGGCACGGCCCAAATTGTCGGCAACCGACAAAATGTCGCGCGCAAATTTGGTGGCGGCATAGGCGTGCGCGTCCGACACTTCTTTTTCCGCACGGCGGCGAACATTTTGGGTTTCCGCTTTGGCGTATAACAGGTCTTGTTGAAGCGTCGCAATTTGTTCCTGCAACGCCGCTTCGGCGTTCACATTCTCACCCTCCGCTGCGGGAGTTTGCGTGGCTTGGTCGATGGCTTCGCCGTTTTCGATCGGCGTTTCATTTGTGTTTTCTGTCATAACCCTATCGTATCAGTTTCGAGAGCGATTGTGCGGTAAAATCCACCATGGGAACTATGCGGGCATAGTTCAAGCGTGTGGGGCCAATAACCCCCACCACGCCGACAACACGGCCATCATGACCATGATAGGGCGCGGCGATAACGGACGAACCGGATAGCGAGAAGAGCTTGTTTTCCGATCCGATAAAAATGCGTGCGGCGCTGCCTTCGCGGGCGTTGTTCAGCAGGCCGACAATATCTTGTTTATTTTCCAATTCATCCAGCAATTGTCGCACACGGTCCAGATCGCCCGCCATGCTATCGTCCAGCAAATTGGCTTGGCCGCGCACGATCAAGACGGGGCGATCCGCCCCATCGGTGGACCAAATCGCCAGACCTTTGGCGACCAAATGGGCGGCGGCTTGGTCAATGGCCAGTTTTTCTTGGTCCATTTCGCGTTGCAGGCGGCTTTGCGCCTCGGCCAACGTCATGCCCGCCATCATGGCGGTGATGTAATTTCCAGCCTCGACCAAGGTTGATGCGCCAATGCCGTGCGGCAGGTCGATGATGCGGTTTTCCACTGTGCCATCGCCCGCGACCAAGACGGCAAGGGCTTGGTTTTGCGTCATGGGCACAAAGGAAATCTGGCGCAATGTGCGTTCGGATTTGGGCACCAAGACCAAGCCCGCACAGGCCGACAGGCCAGATAGCGCGGCGGTGGCTTGTGCCAGCGCGCTTTCAATGGGACCAGCGTCTGTGATGCTTGCTTCGATTTGGGCGCGGTCATTGGCGCTGGTTTCGGCCACTTGCATCATGCCGTCGACGAACAGGCGTAGGCCTTGTTCGGTCGGCAAGCGGCCCGCACTGGTGTGCGGACTGGCGAGCAGGCCCAGTTCCTCGAGATCTTGCATCACATTGCGAATCGAGGCGGGCGAAAGGTTGAGCGCCGAAAATTTGGATAAGGTTCGCGATCCAACCGGTTGTCCGGTTTCCAAATAGCTGTCGACCACCATACGAAATACATCGCGGGCGCGCGTCGTCAATTCGGTGAAGGGCGGCGTCAACATGATGATAAAATAGGGATGCTGGCCAGAAGGGCAAGAACCCCGCATCCCGATGCACGAGAATTTCCGCAGAAAGAGGCGGGAAAGCGAGCGTGGGGCATTGAGCCAAGCGGGTCTGCGTCCTAAAGGCGGGGGCAATTCATTATCGAAAGGAAATTTATGCGTCCCTCAGGCCGCTCGCCCGACCAAATGCGTCCGATCAGCATCGAGACGAATTTCACCATCCACGCCGAAGGCAGCGTGCTGGTTTCTTTCGGCAATACCAAGGTGTTGGTGACCGCCAGCATCGAAGAAAAAGTACCGCCATTTTTGCGCGGCAAGGGTTCGGGCTGGGTGACCGCGGAATATGGCATGTTGCCACGCGCCACGCACACGCGCGGCAGCCGTGAAGCGGCCAAGGGCAAGCAATCGGGCCGCACACAGGAAATCCAGCGTCTGATCGGCCGCTCGCTGCGCGCTGTGGTGAATATGGAAAAGCTGGGCGAACGCCAGATTGTGATCGATTGCGATGTGATTCAGGCCGATGGCGGCACGCGCACAGCCTCGATTTCCGGCGCTTGGGTGGCGCTGCGTTTGGCGGTGAACAAATTGCTGGCATCGGGCGCGTTGAAGGTGGACCCGATTGAAGATCAGGTCGCGGCCATTTCGTGCGGCAATTATAAGGGCACGGCGGTGCTGGACTTGGATTATGACGAAGATAGCGTGGCGGAAGCCGACGGTAATTTCGTGCTGACCGGCAAGGGTCAGATTGTCGAAGTGCAAGCATCGGCAGAAGGCGCAACCTATGACGAAGAAGGCTTGCTGCGCCTGCTGCGCTTGGCCCGTATTGGTTGCGGCGAAATTTTTGCCGCGCAAAACAAAGCGGTGGCAGGATAATCATGCGCAAGCTCTCTGCCGGTAAGCTGGTGATTGCCAGCCATAATCAGGGCAAGGTGCGGGAAATCCGCGCCTTGCTGGCACCCTTTGGTATCGAACCTGTTTCGGCCGGAGAGCTTGGCTTGCCGGAACCCGAGGAAACCGGAACGACATTCCGCGAAAATGCGCTGCTGAAAGCCCATGCCAGCGCAAAGGGGACTAATTTGCCCGCTTTGGCCGATGACAGCGGTTTGGAAGTCTTGGCCCTTGGTGGCCGCCCTGGCGTCTACACGGCGGATTGGGCGGAGCGCCAATGGTTTGAGGGCGAAAAGGGCCGCGATTGGTATATGGCGATGGGCAAGGTTGAAGGACTGCTGGCCGAGCAAGGACCAGATGTCGACCGTAGCGCCCGTTTTGTTTGCACGCTGGCCATTGCGTGGCCGGACGGCGAGGAAGCGGTGTTTGAAGGCATAGTGGACGGCGATTTGACATGGCCGCCGCGTGGGGACTTGGGCTTTGGCTATGACCCAATGTTTGTGGCCAAGGGTTATGATCGGACCTTTGCGGAAATTGACCCTGCGGAAAAACATCAAGTCAGCCACCGCGCCGATGCCTTTGCTAAATTGGTTGCAGGCGCATTTTGATAGAAGGAAAGGCGGGAGCGATGATGTTTCCGCCTTTCGCTTTTGCTGATGGGGCGAAAAGCGGCTAGAGGGCGGGGATGCCCGAAAATATTGCCCTTTATGTCCATTGGCCCTTTTGCGTTTCCAAATGCCCCTATTGCGATTTCAACAGCCATGTGCGCGGCAGCGTGGACCAAGAAATTTGGCGGGGCGCATTGTTGAAGGATTTGGCGCATGAGGCGGAATTGCTGCCTGACCGCCGAATAAGTAGCATTTTTTTTGGTGGCGGCACGCCAAGCTTGATGCCGCCCGCCACCGTAGCGGCGGTGATTGCCGAGGCCGATCGGTGGTGGGGGCTCACCGATGATTGCGAAATCACGCTGGAAGCCAATCCGAACAGCATTGAAGTGGCGAATTTTCCTGTCTTGGCGGATGCGGGGGTGAACCGCATTTCCATTGGTGTGCAAAGCTTTGACGCGCGTGTGTTGCAATTTTTGGGGCGGGCGCATTCGGGAGAAGAGGCGCGGCGGGCGATTGCCGCAGCGCAGGAGCATTTTGCGCGGGTGAGCTTTGACCTGATATATGCACGGCCGGATCAGACGATGGCGGCGTGGGAAGTGGAACTCCGCGAGGCGCTGGCTTTTGGCACAGGGCATTTGTCGCTGTATCAATTGACCATCGAGGCGGGCACACGCTTTGCGACCTTGGCGGCCAAAGGCGATTTGGTGATTCCCGATGGCGATAGCGCGGCAGACCTGTTTGATGTGACACAGGCGATGACAGCGGCGGCTGGCCTGCCCCGCTATGAGGTGAGCAATCATGCGCGTGTTGGCCAAGAAAGCCGCCATAATCTGACCTATTGGCGCTATGGCGATTATGCCGGTGTCGGGCCGGGGGCGCATGGGCGCAGGCTGAGCCAAGCGACGGAGCGGCATAAAAAGCCAGAGAATTTCATTAGCGCGGTGGAGCGCAACGGGCATGGCTTGAAGGTGGAACAGGATTTGCCGCCGCATGAACGCGCCACCGAAGCCATGCTGATGGGCCTGCGGCTGACCGAGGGGCTGGATTTGGCACGGGTGGAGATGCGCAGTGGCTTGGCGCGTGATGCCTTTTTTGACGCCGCCGCCGCCGCACGGTTGGCGCGTCAGGGGTTGGTGACGCATTTGGGTGACCGTTTGACCGTGACGGATGATGGGATATTGCTGCTCGATTCCTTGCTTTCCGAATTGGTGTTGACTGAATAATCTGAAGCAACAAGCGGAGGCAGACGGGTGCAGCAGATTATCACCGCATGGATGGACCATCTGGACAATGAAAAGCGCCGGTCGGAGCATACGCTGCGCGCTTATGGTGCGACGGCGGAGCGGTTTTGCGGATTTTTGATGGAGCATCATGGCCGCGCGGTGGACGAGGATTTGCTGCGCGGACTGGGGGCGAATGACCTGCGGTCTTATTTGGCGGTGCGGCGCGCCGGCGATGGCATTGGCAACGCGTCAGCCGCGCGGGAATTAAGCGCGCTGCGCAATTTTCTGGCCTTTGTGGGGGGCAGCAACAAAGCGGTGCCGCAACTGCGCGGACCCCGTGTGAAGCGCGGATTGCCGCGCCCCATTGCGCCGGAACAGGCGATGGATTTGGCGCAAAATATGGCGTCCACCGCCACCCAAAATTGGATGGGGGCGCGGGATTTTGCGTTGCTGCTGCTGCTTTATGGGGCGGGCCTGCGCATTGGCGAGGCGCTGGCGCTGCGCGGCGATGTTTTGCCGCTGGGCGAGAGATTGCGAGTGACGGGCAAGCGCAGCAAAATGCGCATCGTGCCGATTCTGCCGCAAGTGGCGGCGGCGGTGCAGGCTTATGTGGATGCTTGCCCTTATGATATTAGCGCCGATCATCCACTGTTTTTGGGCGCGCGGGGGGCGGTGTTGTCGCCTGCCGTGGTGCGGGCCAATGTGCGCTCGGCGCGGCGCAGCTTGGGCCTGCCGGAACGCACCACGCCCCATGCGCTGCGGCACAGCTTTGCGACGCATTTACTGGCGGGCGGCGCGGATTTGCGCAGTTTGCAAGAATTGCTGGGCCATGCCAGCCTAGCGTCGACACAGGTGTATACGGGCGTTGATGCGGCCCATTTGATGGATGTGTATCGCAACGCCCACCCACGGGCCTGAGTGCCGTTCGGACGGCTGGTTTCCGTTGGTTGCAGATGGTTGCACGGGCGTTAAGCTTTTTCCAACTGTTCATGGCGATTCTCGCACATATGCCCGCAGGGCGATGGATGGGCCTTGAAAAATAGGCTTTGCATCGCCCTATAAGTGGGTGAAGATCATGTGGGTTGCACCGCTGGGCGGGCCAATGGGATGAATTTGTGACGAATATGATGGACCGTCGAATGATGTTGGGGGGCTTGGCTGGCCTGATGGGTGTCGCCGCTGCTGGCCCCGCCAAGGCGCAATTTCCGCTGTCCGGCACGGGCGGATTTGGTGGGAATGCCGCGCCTTTGCCGCCAACATGGACACCGCCAGCGCCCGTTGATTATCTGGCCGTGGCGCGCCGCCAATTGGCCATTCAGGGCACGCGTATTGGGCAGAGCGACCGTGTTGGCGTGGTTGATTTTGGCTTGGCATCATCGCGCCCGCGTTTTGCGTTGGTGGATATGGTGGCGGGCAAGGTGGATTTATATCCCGTCACCCATGGGCGCGGTTCGGACCCCCAGCATGATGGATGGTTAAAAAGCTTTTCCAACCGCGTTGGGTCGCTGGCGACATCACGCGGGGCCTATCGTACCAGCGATTATTATTGGGGCGCGAACGGGTCGTCGATGCGGCTGCAAGGTTTGGAGCCGGACAATAATAATGCCGATGTGCGCGCCATTGTGGTGCATGGCGCATGGTATGCCGAACCCCAGCTCATCCAAACGCAAGGCAAGCTGGGCCGCAGTGAAGGTTGCTTTGTATTCGGCGAGGCTTTGTTGCCGATGATCTTGTATAAATTGGGGCCGGGGCGGTTGCTATTTGCCGACCGTTTGACCCAAACGCCCGCCAGCAATTTTGCGCCGCCAGTGCCAGGGACGGAAAATCTGATTAGGGCGACCGCCCAGCAACATTTGCCTGTGAAGGCCGATTGATACGGCCAAAATAGCGCATGTCACCGATGTTATGGGTATAAAAAATCCCCGCTTTGGAACAGTCCAAGCGGGGATTTTTTATGCGCCGAAACGGGGCTGGCGAATCAATAAATACCGCTGACCGTGGGGGCGGTGACCTTGGGCTTGTCAGCGGCCTTTTCAGGCGCGGCGGGTGCCGAGGGGGCCGCTGCTGCTGGTGCCGCGGGCTTGGCTGCTGGCTTGGCCGACGTGGATGCCGCTGGGGTGGCCGAGGTTGCGGGGGCCGCAGGGGCGGTGGCGGTCAAGACGGTCGCGGCCTTGCGGCCATCCTTGGCGAAGCTGGCGACCACGGGGGCGTCGCGATCGTATAGGTCGTTCAGCTTTTTCACGCCGCCCTTGCCGTCGGGAACGACGGTCCAATAAGCGACATAAACAGGGAAGGGTTCTTCGAAACGAAAGCGCGTGGTTTCGCCGCTGGCGATGGCGGCGCCAAATTCTTCGGCTGTTTTGCCAGCGAATAAAATGGACATCAGGCCCGAGAAATGCAGCGCCCGTTCGGTACGGATACAGCCGTGGCTGAAGGCGCGTTCGGCGGCGTTGAACGCGCCCTTGGAGGGGGTGTCGTGCAAATAGATGGCATGTTCGTTGAGCATTTCCATCTTCATCACACCCAGCGCATTATTGGGGCCAGGCTTTTGCGTGACCCACAGATTTTTGCCGCTGCCCGTCCATGTATAGCCTTGGGCGCGGGCGCGGGCGGGGTTGGTGGCAATGGTGTGGCCAATGCCTTCGTTGACGATGCTGCGCGGCAATTTCCAATCGGGATTGACGATAATGCCGGTGGCCAATGGGTTAAGCTGCGGCGTTGCCGTGGCGGGTTTGCCGACCACCGCCTTGTGGGTGGCGATCAGCGTATCTTCGTGAATAACCCGCGTCAGATATTCGGGGACGTTGCTGACGACATAACGGCTGCCCAATTGTTGGGGCATCCAGCGCCAGCGTTCCATATTCACGCGGATTGCGTCGGCATCGGCCTTGGTCTTGGCCTTGGGCAGGGCAGCGCGCAGCACGGCAAAGTCGGCATGGGCTGGATTGAAGCGGGCTAGGGTCGCAGGCAAATTGCCCGCCGTCAGGGCGTCGCGGAGCATGGGCAGCAAGGGCAGATTTTCGGCGTCCTTGTCGGTCATAAACCATTGGCGGCGCGCCGCATTGGGGGTGCGGCCATCGCGCAAATGGGTGGCCAGCAGCAAATAAGCGTCGGTTGCAACTTGGTTCAGCAAATGTTGGTCGTTGCCATCAATGGCGGCTTGCAAAGTGGCGGGGCTGTAATCTTTGGTGAATAGACCTTCTTTGCCCACATCCTGAATGAACGCCAGCAGAGCGCGGGCGTTGGCTTTGCTCCAATCCGGCAGGGCTTGTTCAGCCTCATTGACCATAGTTGGTGCGTCGTCTGTCACGCGGTCCGGTTGCAGGACAACGCTGTCTTCCTTGACATTGCTTTGCGCGCTGGCGGGTGCGGCCAGCAATGCAAAGGACAGAGCCGCCGCCGAAACGGCACGAATGGAGAAAGGGGGGGAAGAAGTCATGACCAAGGTCATAGACAATCTTCCCCCCCTTTGAAAGAAGCGGACCAATAATTTTAACGCCAAATCAAGATGAACAAATGTTCATCTGATTCAAGCTTCTTCGCTTTGTGCCAGCCATTCTTCGAGCCACTTAATCGTATAGTCGCCGTTGATGACATCGGGCTGGGCCAACAAGGCTTGATGCAGTGGGATATTGGTTTTGACGCCGCTGACCACCATTTCTTCGAGCGCGCGGCGCATCCGCATCATGCAGCTTTCACGGGTGCGACCGTAAACGATCAGCTTGCCGATCATGCTGTCATAATAAGGCGGAATGGAATAGCCCGCATATAGCCCGCTATCGACCCGAACATGCATGCCGCCAGCGGGGTGATACAGGTTGATCTTGCCGGGCGATGGCATGAACGTGCGCGGGTCTTCGGCGTTGATGCGGCATTCCATCGAGTGACCGCGAAATTCCAGTTCATCTTGGCGAACCGACAGGCCTGCGCCGCCAGCGATGCGAATTTGTTCGCGGACCAAGTCGAAACCGGTGATCATTTCCGTGACGGGATGTTCCACCTGAATACGGGTGTTCATTTCGATGAAGTAAAATTCACCATTTTCCCACAGAAATTCGATGGTGCCAGCACCGCGATAGTGCATTTTCGCCATAGCGTCGGCGCAGATGCCACCCATGCGGGCGCGTTCGTCGGCCGAAATAACGGGCGAGGGGGCTTCTTCCAACACCTTTTGGTGACGGCGCTGCAAAGAACAGTCGCGTTCGCCCAAATGGATGGCGTTACCCTTGCCATCGCCAAATATCTGAAATTCGATGTGGCGTGGGTTGCCCAGATATTTTTCCATGTAAACGGTGGGATCGCCAAAGGCCGCCGCCGCTTCGCTGCTGGCTTGGCCCATCAGCGATTCGAGGCTTTCGGCGTCCGGCACCACCTTCATGCCGCGACCACCGCCGCCCGATGCCGCCTTGACCAGCACCGGATAGCCGATTTCTTCGGCGACGCGGATGGCTTCTTCGCTGTAAGTTACGGCGCCGGTGGAACCGGGAACAACGGGCAGGCCCAAGGCTACCGCCGTGCGCTTGGCTTCGACCTTGTCGCCCATAGTACGGATATGTTCCGGCTTGGGTCCGACAAAGCAAATGCCATGCGCTTCGGTGATTTCCGCAAAGCGAGCATTTTCCGACAGAAAGCCATAGCCAGGGTGGATGGCGTTCGCATTGGTGACCTCTGCGGCCGAAATGATGGCGGGGATGTTCAGATAGCTGTCCTTGGCGGACGGCGGGCCAATGCAAACCGCTTCATCGGCCAAACGCACATGCATAGCATCTGCGTCTGCTGTCGAGTGAACGGCCACCGTTTTGATGCCCATTTCCTGACAGGCGCGGTGAATACGCAAAGCGATTTCGCCGCGATTGGCGATTAGCAGTTTTTCGATGGTCATGCCCAAATTCCCAAAGCTGTGATTAGGCGATGGTGAACAGCGGTTGGTCATATTCGACCGGCTGGCTGTTTTCGACATGAACGGCGGTCAACGTGCCCGATGTTGGGGCGGTGATGGGGTTCATCACCTTCATCGCTTCGACGATCAAAATCGTGTCACCAGCCTTAACCGTGCTGCCGACAGCGGCAAAAACAGGCGCGCTGGGTTCAGGCGACAGGTAAACCGTGCCAACCATGGGCGATTTCACCGCATTGGCAAAAGCGTCGGCGGCTGGGGCGGCTGGGGCGGCTGGGGCGGCCGCAGCCGGGGCGGCTGCTACAGGGGCTGCCGCCAGCGGGGCAGGCGCATAAACGGGGGCAGCCGCCGCCGTGACGGTGCGGGCCACGCGGATTTTGCGGTCGCCATCTTCGACTTCGATTTCGGTCAAATGTGTATCGTCCAACAGTTCCGCGAGGGCGCGAACAAATGCGGGATCGATATTAATGCCATGATCTTTATGATCAGCCATGAGATATAGTCCTTTTTGCGGTGCTTTATGCACCTGATCTTATTGTTTATGGCGCTCTCTTTGTCAGAGACGGACGGCAGCGTCCAGCGCCAGTGTGTAACTGCCCGCCCCATGGCCGGCGAAATGCTGAGCCGCTGCCATACCGATATAGCTGGTATGACGAAAGGCCTCTCTTTTCATTGGGTCGGATAAATGTACTTCGATCACGGGGACGGAAATAGATTTTATCGCGTCATGCAGCGCGACCGATGTGTGCGTATAGCCACCCGCGTTCAGCAGCACCGCCTTGGCCCCCGCAAAATGCGCCTCGTGCAGCCAATCGATCAGCACACCTTCATGGTTGGATTGGCGGCAATCAACGCGGACACCCAGTTTTTCCGCCTGAATTTCCAGGCGCTGGTGAATATCGTCCAATGTGTCATGGCCATAAATATCCGGTTCACGCGTGCCAAGCAGGTTGAGATTGGGGCCTGATAAAATGAAGATAACCGGCTGGTCGGACAAGATAGGGCCTTTCGGTTGCGGTGGTTGCTGATGTCCCTATATGAGCGAAGCGGAAAAAGGAAAAGTCAGCTTCAAATAAAGGCGGAGCCGTGATTTCGATTATATTAAATGGCGAACCTCGCCAAGTGCGCGGGGGCAGTATCGCTGATCTGGTGGCATCCTTGGGTTTGGATGTGAAAAAAGTCGCTGTGGAACGCAACCGCGACATTGTGCCGCGTTCGATCTTGGGCGACGTCGCCTTGGCCGAAAATGATGTGTTGGAAATTGTGCATTTTGTAGGAGGCGGCTGTTGACCGACCAATGGAGCGTTGCGGGACGGACTTTTTCGTCGCGCCTGATTGTGGGCACCGGAAAATACAAGGATTTTGAACAAAATGCGGCGGCGGTCGCGGCGTCTGGGGCGGAAATCGTCACGGTGGCGGTGCGGCGGGTCAATGTGTCGGACCCCAGCGCGCCGATGCTGACCGATTATATCGACCCCAAGAAAATTACCTATCTGCCCAATACGGCGGGCTGTTTTAACGCCGATGACGCCATTCGCACGCTGCGTCTGGCGCGCGAGGCGGGCGGTTGGGATTTGGTTAAGCTGGAGGTGTTGGGCGAAGCAAAGACGCTATACCCCAATATGCGCGAGACGCTCTATGCAACCGAAGTGTTGGCCAAAGAAGGCTTTTTGCCGATGGTTTACTGCGTCGATGATCCGATTGCCGCCAAGCAATTGGAAGACGCAGGCGCCGTGGCCGTCATGCCGCTGGGCGCGCCCATTGGGTCGGGGCTGGGTATTCAGAACCGCGTGACCATTCGCTTGATTGTCGAAGGGGCCAATGTTCCCGTGTTGGTGGATGCCGGTGTGGGCACGGCCAGCGACGCGGCTGTGGCGATGGAGTTGGGCTGTGAAGGCGTGCTGATGAACACCGCCATCGCCGAGGCCAAGGATCCCATTTTAATGGCGCGTGCCATGAAGTTGGCTGTTGAGGCTGGACGCGATGCTTATTTGGCGGGGCGTATGGCGCAGCGCCGTTATGCCGACCCGTCCAGCCCCTTGGCGGGTTTGATCTGAGGCTGGGCAGGCCGCAGCATGGAAGAAATTAGGGAATGGGATGAGCCGTTCCCTTCTGCGGTGAGCCGAGGAACAGTGCCCTTGGGGTCTGCGTTGATTGGATATGAAGCGATTTTGCTTCAGCCAATTTCAGGAGGTCCCGATGGGTGAACTGACAGACAAAGCCAAAGGTTATGCCAATGAAGCCGCTGGTAATGCAAAGCAGGCCATAGGTAAGGCGACCGATAATCAAGAGCTTCAAGCCAAGGGCATTGCCCAAGAAGCCAAAGGCGAGGCGCAAAAGGCCGCTGGCGCCGTGAAAGGCGCATTGGGCGACAAGATTTAGTCTGGCCCTGTCCGATGATAAAAGGCCCCGATGTCGGGGCCTTTTTTTTATGATTTTTTCTGGCCGGGCTGAACGGCTTGGCGTTGTTTCCATTGCTGGGCGCTTTGCATCCACAGGTCGACACGGCTGTCTTGGACTGGCGCGGGAAGCTGTGTGGGGCCGTGGTTGGTCGCGCCCAATCGCTGTGCCAGTGCGATGGAGGCGGCATTGTCGGGGTGGATAGTATGGGCGATTTTGTCCCATTTTAAAATATCGACGGCAAAATCGATGGCGGCCACGGCGGCTTCATAGGCAAAGCCTTGGCCCGCAAATTCGGGACGTAAGCTGTACGCGATTTCGGGTTGGGGCCAACCGTCGGGCCCCCAAGGGCCGACTTGACCAAGCCAGGCGCCGCTGCTGCGTTCGATGATTGAAAAGAGAGAGTAGCCGGATATCTGCCATGCGCCGACTTGGCTGGTGAATTGTCGCCATGCCACGGAACGCGGCACCGCCCCGCCCAAAAAGGACATGGTGTCGGCGTCGGCCCGCATCGCGGCGAAGGCGTCAAAGTCTTGGGCAATAGGGGGGCGCAAGATGAGGCGGGATGTCACAAGAAAAGGTCCGGAAAACATAGGGCGAACTTTCTGATTTAGTGGGCCTTTGGTATGCAAGGGATATCGGCCCAGCGCATCATGTGCGACAACCGATTTTCAAAAGGAAAGGGCGTTGACACCGAAGTGTCAACGCCCTGCCATCCTTGAAAATTGCGCGGGCGGGGGGGGATGCCCGCAGCAGGATGGTTAGCTTTTTAGCGGCAGCGATATTTATCGCGGTCAATTTCGCGGCCCAACAAGGCGCCAGCACCAGCGCCAATCACGGTGCCGAGCAATTTGTCGCCGTTTCCAGCAATGGTGTTACCAGCCAAGCCGCCAACGGCGCCGCCGATCAACAGGCCCGTGGTGCCATTGTCTTTTTTGCAGCGATAGCGACCATCATTGCCGCGCCATATGCGGGTGTTGTTGTTCACGCGTTGGTCGCGCGCATAGCGGCGTTCGCGGTCGCGCTGGCGATCAAATTGCGCATCTTGATTGGTCGACACGCTGATTTTTGTGGGAGCGGCAAGGGTTGTGGCGGGCGTCGCTGCTGACATTCCGGCATGGGCAGGAGCCGCGAAGATCGCGACAGAGAGAGCGGCGATGGTCGCGCCTTTAAATTTGGTCAGCATGTTTATCCCTTCTTTCGATTTTATCCACATGCAGTGAATCAGTTCAAATTCATGGACACTCGGCGCGATCGCAACATGTCATCTGACATATCATATCGATCTTTGCCGGCGGTGCCACATAAATTAGTTGCCTGTGCAACGAAGGGATAATGCCAGCCGTTGCATGAACATTACGCAACAAGATCAATTGCCCCTCAGCGTCGATGAAAAGAATTTTTGAAGCAGCCATCGGTCGCATATTGTGCCGTGAAGAAAGTCATGCAAAGTTGCGGCTATGTTGAATATTTTGTCCCTGATCGTGGGCGCTTGTTCGCTATTTTTGGCGATCTTCGCTTTTATTCCTCTTTTGGGTTGGGCCAATTGGGTGATTATCCCATTTGCCATTTTTGGCTTGGCGCTGGGCGTTTTATCTGACCGAACGTCGGGGCGAAATTTGAATTTGGTGGTGATTGGTGTGGGCACGCTGCGTTTGATGCTGGGCGGCGGTATCTTTTAATCCTATTCCCCTGATGACCTTGCGCCCGTTTTGGGTGCCGATTCCGTTTTATTAAGTGATATGCCGTGACGACTGACGAACCTGTTGCCGCCGACACCCGCAGTGGGGATTTGGCGGGACTGCCCTATGCAGTGATGACCTATTTTATCTGGGGCCTGTTCCCAATTTTTTTCAAATTGCTGGAAAGCGCCCCGCCGCTGGAGGTCATGGTTCAGCGGGTCATTTGGTCGCTGCCATTATGCTTGGCCATTTTATATTTCCGCAAAGAAATGGGCGAGTTTTTCAGCGTTTTTCGCGACAAAAAGGCGTTGCGCTTGTTGGTCGTCAGCAGCTTGCTGATCGGTTGTAACTGGCTGCTTTATATTTATGCCGTGTTTACGGGGCATGTGATTGCCGCCAGTTTGGGATATTATTTGAACCCGCTGATGAATGTATTGCTGGCGACTTTGTTTTTGGGTGAGCGATTGTCGCGGCTGCAATTGCTGGCGGTATGTGTGGCGGCGGTGGGGGTCGCGACCTTGTTGGCGGGCGCGCTGGATACCTTGTGGATCAGCGTGATTTTGGCCAGCAGCTTTGCCTTTTATGGTTTGCTGCGCAAAATTATGCCGGTCAATTCCTTGCCCAGCTTGGCGGTCGAAACCACTATTTTGATGCCCATTTCTTTGGTGGTTGGCCTTTATTACATCGGCCTTGGCGATGGGCGCGGATTTGGTAGTGATGCTTGGATGACCGGACTGATGATCGCATCGGGCGTGGTGACGGCCTTGCCGCTGCTGTCTTTTGCCAAGGCGGCGCGGTTGATGAATTATACCACGCTGGGCTTTGTGCAATATTTGGCACCGACTTTGCTGTTTTTTCTGGGTTTATTCTTGTTCAAAGAACCGCTGAAGCCGGTGCAGATTTTCTGCTTTGCGTTGATTTGGATCAGCATTGCGATTTTCAGCTTTGATATGTGGCGCAAGCGTAAACAGGCGTTAGCGGGATAAGCCAGCGTGAAGGAATGAAAAAAAAGGCCGCAGGGGATGTCCGCTGCGGCCTTTTTTTGTTTGGGAAGGTGGGCGGTCGTTTAGACCAGCTTCCAGCCGATGGTTTCGCCAGCATGGAAGGGTACGACGTCGCCGATCATGTCGGGCACGGTTACGGGGCTGCGTTCCAGCGTGATACTGCCTTCGTTCAAGGGCAGGCCATAGAAACGCGGGCCATTTTCCGAGGCAAAAGCTTCGAGTTTATCCAGCGCGCCGTCGGCGTCGAACGCCATGGCATAGCTTTCAATGGCATAAGGCGCGTTGAACAGGCCAGCGCAGCCGCATGAGGATTCCTTTGCGCCCTTCACATGCGGGGCGCTGTCGGTGCCGAGGAAGAATTTCGGCGAACCGGATGTGGCGGCAGCGCGCACGGCGAGGCGGTGCTGTTCGCGCTTGGCAACTGGCAGGCAATAAGCGTGCGGACGGATGCCGCCGACCAACATCGCATTGCGGTTGATGTGCATATGCTGCGGCGTGATGGTGGCGCCGACATATGCGGGGGCGTCAGCGACGAACTGCGCGGCTTCGGCGGTGGTGATATGTTCGAACACAATCTTGAGTTCGGGCATGTCGCGGACCAAGGGCGCGAGCGTGCGTTCGATGAACACGGCTTCGCGGTCGAAAATATCGACATCATGGTCGGTGACTTCGCCGTGGATCAGCAAGGGCATGCCGATGTCTTGCATTTTTTCCAGCACGGGGCGGATAGCGGCAATGTTGGTGACGCCATGCGCGCTGCCGGTGGTGGCATGGGCGGGATAGAGTTTGGCCGCGGTGAACACGCCTTCGGCATGGCCACGCGCCATTTCGTCGGGGCTGCTGCTGTCGGTGAGGTAAGCGACGATCAGCGGCGTGAAATTCATGTCCGCGGGGACGGCGGCGTTGATACGGTCGCGATACGCGCGGCCTTCTTCGGCGGTGGTGACGGGCGGCGACAGGTTGGGCATCACAATGGCGCGGGCGAATTGGCGCGCGGTATAAGGTGCGACATGATCCAGCATCGCGCCATCGCGCAAATGGACGTGCCAATCATCGGGGCGGCGGATGGTGATACGATCAGTCATGGCAAACTCTTGTGGCTATATGATGCGATAGGGCTTGGGATTTACTGCCTGCCGCCCTAGATTATAGCCATGTCCAATACCACCCTTCTTAACCGTGCGGTAATCCGTTTGTCCGGCGATGATGTTCGCGGATTTTTACAAGGCCTTGTGACCAATGACACCAGCGGCGACTTGCCCGTTTGGGCGGCGTTGCTGACGCCGCAGGGCAAAGCGATGTTCGACTTTTTCCTGTGGGCGGACGGCGAGGACGTGCTGGTGGATTGTGAGGCCGGAGCGGCGGACGCCTTGGTGAAGCGGCTGACGCTCTATCGCTTGCGCCGTCCGATCAGCATAGCCGTGGAACCGGCCTTGGCTGTGCATTGGGCGAAGGATGGCGAGCAGGGCGTGTCGGACCCGCGTTTGGCCGCCATTGGTCGGCGCTGGTTGGCGGCAGCAAGTAGCGAAGTTGCGGGCGCGGATGCTGCCTATTTGGCGCATCGTTTGTCTTTGGGCGTGACCGAGGGGCAGGCGGAGTTGGGCGATATTTTGTGGCTGGAAACCAATGCGGCGGAATTGAACGGCGTTAGTTTTACCAAAGGCTGTTATGTCGGCCAAGAGAATACCGCCCGCATGAATTGGCGGCAAAAGATCAACCGGCGCTTGATTGTCGTGCCCTTGGCGGACGCGAATGAGAAGCGCCAACGTGTGGCCTATCCCGAACTTGGCCTGTCGGTGGAACATTTGCGCGTCGAGGATGTGCCTGTGGATAAAATGCCAAGCTGGATGGCCGCTGAGTGAGGTTGCGGGCACTCCTTTTGCCAGTGTTGCTGCTGGGCAGCGCGGCGGGGGCAGGGGGCGTGGCTGTTGCTGCGGATGCGCGGGATGCTCGTGCAGGGTCTTGCGCTGTTGTCAGCGTGGCAGAGGCGTTGAATGGGGTTGTGGGGGATTGTTTTACCATCACGGCCTATGCGCTTGATGGCCTGTTGATCGATGATGGGCTGCATATTTATGCCCAGCCTAGCCGCTATAATGATCCGTCGAGCAGCGGGGTGCAATTGGGCCTTGCGGGATGGTCGGATGATAGCGCGGGGCAGGGCGCGGCGGATCTGCGGGTGACGGGGGTGCTGCGGCAGTGCAGCGACGTGGCGGGGGGCAATTTGCTGCCCAGCGCGCAATATGATTTTTGTGACGATCATCGCGGCCTATATCTGGATGTGCAAAGCGCGGAGGTGTTGCGGCGCTCGGCAGTTCGGCGGGCGGTGCGGGCGGATGGGGCGAGCCTTGGTAATTTGGTCCCCTTGGCGCAAGGGCCGGTCCGCGAGGCTTTGTTGGCGGAGTTTCGAACAGTCTTTGCAGGACATCGCGCTGATGGCGGCAAAATGCTGCGGGCGATGATGGGGTTGCCGCTTGGCGCAGAATTTTCGGCCCAATCGGCGTTGGCGGACGATGCTGTGATAGAGGTTTTTGGCTGGCGCATGCCGGCTTGGGCTGGCGCGGCGGAGCAGGCTGTGTTGAGCGGCCAAGGGCAAGCGATGCCGGAAGCCATTGCCTGTGTGATGGATGCGCGGCGGGCCACGCAAAATTTATGGCCCATATCGACGCGGGATATCGGCCTAGCGGCAACGCGCCCTTATATTTGCATAGGCGCGGCGCAGCAGGCCGATGGACGTGTGGCGTTGCGATATAGCATGGATAGCAATCCGGCGGTGGAGGGTTGATGCGGCTGTTGCCTTTATGTCTGTTGCTGGCCTTTATCGCTTTGATTGCTGTGCAGGGCGTCAGCCATGAAAAGCCGCGCCGCGCGCAATTGGACCCCGCCCATATGCCGATGGTCACCGAAGCCAAGCGCGATTCGACGGGCAATGTCAGCGTCACGCTGCGCCGCGCGGCGGATTCGCATTTTTATGCGGATGCGCGGATCAATGGTCGGACAACGCGGGTGATGGTGGATAGCGGGGCGTCGTTGGTCGCGCTGCGCCGCCGTGATGCCGAGGCCATGGGTATTCGCATCGAAGATTTGCCCATTGCTGGCGAAGCGCGCACCGCAGGGGGTGTGGTGCCGATGCGGATGGTGACATTGGATGAAGTGGATATTGGCGGCATTCGCGAACGGGATGTGCGCGCCGCCATTTTGGATTTGCCGGACGACCAAGATATGCCCGCTGCTTTGCTGGGGCAGAGCTTTTTGGCGCGGCTAACGAGCGTTGAGATTCGCGGTGATGAAATGGTGATGCGCTAGGGGGCGCGGCTGGGGCTTGCCAAAAAGCGCGGCTTTGCCCACATCATGCGGCATGACACAGCAAAGCGCATCCCAAAATCCTCCGCCAACGCCGCCCATGAAGGCGGCGATTATCCCCGTCACCAACTTTGAGCAAAATTGCACGCTGATGTGGTGCACCGAGACCAATAAGGCGGCCTTTATTGACCCCGGAGGGGACTTGCCGAAATTGCTGGATGCTGTGCGTCAGACGGGCGTTGAGGTGGAAAAAATCCTCGTCACCCATGGGCATATGGACCATTGCGGCCAAGCGGGTGTGCTGGCCAAGCAATTAAATGTGCCCATTGAGGGGCCGCATAAGGATGATTTGTTCTGGCTGGAACGCTTGGGCGAGGATGGCGCGCGCTTTGGGATGCAGGGTGAGTTTTTCGAACCCGACCGTTGGTTGGAAGATGGCGACAAGGTGACGGTCGGTAATTTGGAAATCGACGTGATTCACTGCCCCGGCCACACGCCAGGGCATGTGGTATTTTACCATGGCCCGTCGAATTTGGCCGTTGTTGGCGACGTAATTTTCCAAGGGTCGATTGGCCGGACGGACTTTCCACGCGGAAATCATCAGCAATTGCTGGATTCGATTACACAAAAATTGTGGCCGCTGGGCGATGACACTATTTTTCTGCCGGGGCATGGCCCGCACAGCAGCTTTGGTCAGGAACGGCGCACCAACCCCTATGTCAGCGACACGGCGATTGGCGCGGCCTAATTATACGGGAATATTTGAATGAAGGCAGGGCCGCTGGATTAGTCCAGCGGCACGGCTTCATTGCTGATGCCCATTTCCATATCCATCTCGGTTGTGGTCGATGTGGGCGTGGCATAAGTGATATATAAAGCGGTGATGGCCAGACCGAGCAGCGTCACCATGGTGGTTAATGTGCCGATCATGCGCGCCCATGACAGGCCGTCCATACCAAAGCTGTGGGCGATACGGCCCAGCAGATAGAGGAAGCCCGCTGCCCATAGCCACATGGACGATCCAAGCGCCGATTCCGTCAGAAACAACAGAATCAGGACAAAAGGCGCGCTTTCGATATAATTGCTGTGGGCGCGCATGCGGCGCAGCAGGCGTTCATTGCCGCCGTCACCAACAGAGATTTTTTCTTGTGTGCGGACGCGGCCGACGCGCATCATCAGCCATATGTTGATGAGCGCGGCGCCAGCAGCGATGCTGAGGCTGATTGGATAAATGAACATAGTTTCTCCCCCATCTGGGCAAACGGCCGGACAAAGCAATGCCGTGCCTGTCATCAGACTGCCATCTTCTTGTGGCTTCGTCGATGGCAAGTCGCGAGCATGTTGAGGATAAGTTCCGTGGTTTCGACGCCTGTAGGGCTTGCCTTTGTACCGAAAAAGGGTATAGCCCCGCTCCAACCGGCACCCGACACCGTTTTGGCGTTGAGGCACCTTGTGTATGAAAAGCATCGCCCTTTCTGAGGGAGCGCGGTTTCAGGCACGAAGGCGGGCCAGTCTGAGCTATTTGGTTTGGACAAATCCGGGTATGCCGATTCGTTAAACTTTGGAATGCAGGAAATATCATGGCCGTCCCCAAGCGAAAAACCTCGCCCTCGAAGCGTGGCATGCGTCGTAGCCACGACAGCCTGAAGGTCGAAGCCTTTCAGGAATGCTCGAACTGTGGTGAGCTGAAGCGCCCCCACAATCTGTGCAATGCCTGCGGCCACTATAATGGTCGTGAAGTCATTTCGGCGGAAGCTTGATCGCTAGCCGGAGGGCTTATTGATGAGCGTTACGCCGCGAATCGCTATTGATGCGATGGGCGGTGACGTTGGCGTGCGTGTCATGCTGGAGGGCGCTGCAAAAGCGCGCTACCAGCATGATCGACTTCGGTTCTTGCTGGTTGGTGACGAGCAGCGAATCAAGGCAGCGCTCGACAATCACCCCAATTTGCGGGCTGCGTCGGACATCATCCATACGGATGGTGTGGTGTCCGGTGAAGACAAGCCAAGCCAAGCTTTACGCAAAGCGCGCAATAGCTCGATGGGTCTTGCCATTGATGCTGTGAAGCGTGGTGATGCAGGTGGTGCGGTGTCCGCTGGGAATACCGGTGCGCTGATGGCGATGGCCAAAGTGGCGCTGCGCACGATGCCGGGCATTGATCGTCCGGCTTTGTCGGCCCTGATGCCGACCCTTGGCGATCATGACTGTGTGATGCTCGATTTGGGTGCCAACACCGATTGCGATGCCAATAATTTGGTCCAATTTGCGGTGATGGGCGCGGCTTATGCGCGCACAGCCATGAAGCTGGAGCGGCCCCGTGTGGCCTTGCTGAACATCGGCACCGAAGAGCAAAAGGGCACGGATGAAATTCGTGAAGCCGCTGTGCGTTTGCGCGCAGCCGCGCATTTGCCGATGGAATTTGTCGGATTTATCGAAGGCGACAAATTGTCGCGCGGCGAAGTGGATGTGATTGTGCATGATGGATTTTCAGGCAATATTGCGCTGAAGACCATGGAAGGCACGGCGCGCTTTGTCACGGATTTGCTGCGCGAAGCTTTTACGTCGTCGCTGCGGTCGAAAATTGGGTTCTTGATTTCGCGGCCAGCAACCGAATTGTTGCGCCACCGCTTGGACCCCAATAATCATAATGGTGCGGTATTTTTGGGCTTGAACGGCGTTGTGCTGAAAAGCCATGGCAGCGCGGACGCGAAGGGAGTGGCCCATGCGGTTCACCTGTGCGCCGAGCTGGTAGAGAAGGATATCACTCGTCAGGTGACTGAGGATCTGGGTAATTTTCGCCGCGGTAGCGACCAATGACGCTGCGCTCCCTTTTGGTTGGCACAGGTTCGGCCTTGCCCCGCACAGCCGTTTCCAACGCGGAACTGGCTGCACGCGTCGACACCAGCGACGAATGGATTGTCGAGCGGACGGGTATTCGCAATCGCTATATTGCGCAGCCGGATGAAACCACCGCGACTTTGGGCGCAGAGGCGGCGAAGCGTGCCTTGGAAGCCGCTGGCCTGACGCCCGCTGATATCGGCTTGATCATTGTCGCGACGGCGACGCCCGACAATACATTTCCTGCGACTGCGACCAAGGTACAAGCCTTGATTGGCACGCCCAATTGCGTGGCCTTTGATGTGGCAGCGGTGTGCTCCGGCTTTCTTTATGCCGTGACGGTGGCGGATTCGATGTTGCGCACGGGCGCGGCCCAACATGCGCTGGTCATTGGTTCGGAAACTTTTAGCCGGATTTTGGACTGGGAAGATCGCACCACCTGTGTACTGTTCGGTGACGGGGCAGGGGCGATTGTCCTGTCCGCGCAGGATGTTGATGCGGTTGGCCATGAAGGCCCCGGCATTTTGACCACCCGCCTGCATGCCGAAGGACAATATGGCGATATGCTCTATGTCGATGGCGGACCATCGACGACGGGCACAGTCGGCCATTTGCGTATGCAAGGCCGTGAAGTGTTCCGCCATGCCGTGACCAATTTGTCATCGGTCTTGGGTGAGGTGATGGCCGATATTGGTATTGCGCCTAGCGAGATTGATTGGGTGGTGCCGCATCAGGCGAACCGCCGGATCATTGATGCCACCGCCAAGAAATTGGGCCTGCCCGCCGAGCGCGTGGTGGTGACGGTGGATCAGCATGCCAATACTTCGGCAGCATCGGTGCCCTTGGCGCTTGATCAGGCTATGCGCGATGGACGCATTCAGGCCGGTGATCTGGTCGTATTGGAAGCGATGGGTGGCGGCTTTACGTGGGGCGCGGCAGTGGTGCGTCTGTAAAGACGGCGATTGTTTAATTTTCCAACGGTCATTTTTGCAATTGGAAATCGGCTGAAGATGATTCGAATTTGATTCGTCTCATTTTCGGTCGAAACCTTGTTAATCTGCATTGAATTTTTGCGGGAGAAAGCGCGATTTTCCGCCTGCTATGTTCATGCGCGATTTTAAGTTATTGAAAATAAATGATTTAATGATATTTGGGCCGCGAAATTTCGAAAATGGCTGCCATCCATTTCATATTGGCGGATTTATTTCCTTTTGTTACACCTTGTTCATGGACATTCAGCCTTGATGGGTGGGTGGTCCTAACCTGATAGGTTTCAGGAGGGGGATATTTATGACGGCAGGAACGTTAACGCGTGCAGACATTGCAGCCCGCATTAATCAGCAGGTCGGGCTGTCGCGCAATGAAGCGGCAGGCATTGTCGAGTCCATTTTGGACCATATGACCAACGCTCTCTCTGACGGAGAGAATGTAAAAATTTCGGGTTTTGGTACATTTGTTCTGCGCGATAAGGCAGAGCGTATTGGCCGTAACCCCAAGACCGGCGTCGAGGTGCCTATTTTGCCCCGCCGTGTGATGACATTCCGCGCGAGCCAAACCATGCGCGCACGCGTTTCAGGTTGCTGAGTAACGAAAATATGACTGATAGTGTGAATAAGAAAGCCGCGAGCAAGGCGGAGGGCGCCTTGCTGTCTATTGGAGAGTTGGCCGAAAAAATCGGGGTTCCCACGCATGTTCTGCGGTATTGGGAAACACGCTTTCCACAATTGAAACCGCTTCAGCGGTCGGGTCGCCGGCGCTATTATCGCACCGAGGATGTCGCATTGGTTACGCGCATCCATGAATTATTGCATGTTCAAGGCTATACGGTGGACGGGGCACGCAAGGCTTTGTCGACCCGTGCGGGGCGTAAAGCTGCGCCGCAGCCCGAGGTGAAGGCGCAAGACAGCGCATCCATCACGCCCGCCGAAGCCGAAGCTTTGGCCCAGATCGACATGGGCGCACAGCCTTTGGCGATTGGTACCAAGCCCGAGCCTGTGTCGGCGCCGAGCGTAGCTGTTGAAAAATTGGTTGGTTTGCGCGACCGTTTGGAAGCCGCGCTGAATTGATCATCACATAATTTCGCCTGTGCGGGCTTCGCTATTTTTGCGGCGCGGCACGGGTGAGTGGAGATAGAAAAAGGGGCGATCAAAGCCCCTTTTTTTGTGCCCGTTTGCATCGGCTTATCCGCTGGTTGTTCGGATTGGCTTGTTCCGCATGAATGGCGGTGCATGACGACGCGCTACGATTGTCGCCGCCATTGTCGATTAATCATCTACATCCATGGCTGGCGATAGGGATGGGTCGAGGTCGCGCGGGCGAATGAAGCTGGTGAAGCGGGCGCTACGCTCTTCGAGGTCATTCCAGTCGTCGATGTCCAATTCCAGACGGGCGAGCGCCGCTGTGGGCAGCTTTTCGTCAACCTTGGCGCGCAGTTCGTCATTGGCGTCGGCGGGAACCAGCATGAGAATCAAATCTTCTAGGCCTGGATTGTGCCCGCTGATCATCAGATGCGTCACGTCATTGTTGGTTTCGCGCAAAACGTCCAGCAATGTGGCGGCGGACGCCAGATAGATGCGGCGATCAAAATGGACGGGAACATCGGCCAAGCCAGCGGCGGGTTGGAAAATGTCCAATGTTTCTGTGACGCGAACAGCCGGTGAAGCGGTGATTTGGTCCAATGGGAAAGTCTGTCGCTTTAACCACTGGCCGACCAATTCGGCCCCGCGCCGTCCTCTGGCGTTAATGGGGCGGTCAAAATCCCGTTCGACAGTGGCATCCCAGCCGGACTTTGCATGTCGCAGGATGGTCAAGCTCTTCAAAATGTCTCTGCCTCTCATTGCCTTCGCTCAGGCTGTCCTTGTGCCGGAAACTGTGGACGGTGAAAAGGCAGGAGTTACGCTTTTTCGCTGAATTTCATTTCTTTCGGTCACGCGGCGCACCACGTCGTCCAGCGTCATGCGGTGGATGGGCGTGCCGTCCGGAAAGGAGGTCAACAGGCGGGACGGGAAACTGGGTGAGAGCATGACAAATTGCCCGAAATCATCGGCGCGGCGGATGAGCCGACCAAAGGCTTGGGCGATGCGGGCGCGAATGACGCTGTCGTCATAAGCGCTGCCGCCGTGGGCGGCCTTGCGCGCGGCGTGCAATATGGTGGGGCGGGGCCATGGTACCCCTTCCATCACCACCAAGCGCAGCGATTTGCCCGGAACGTCCACCCCGTCACGAAGCGCATCGGTGCCCAGCAAAGAGGCGTGCGGGTCGGCGCGGAAAATATCGACCAAAGTGCCGGTGTCGAGCGGGTCGACATGCTGGGCATAGAGCGGCAGGCCCGCGCGGGCCAAACGGTCTGCGATGCGGGCATGGACAATGCGCAAACGGCGAATGGCGCTGAACAGGCCGAGCGCGCCGCCGCCCGATGCCTCGATCAAGCGGCTATATGCGCCCGCCAGCGCGGGCAAGTCGCCCTTGGCGATGTCGGTGACAATCAGCACTTCGGACTGCTCGGCATAGTTAAATGGGCTGGAGACGCCGAGATGATGGACGCCGCCGTCCATATGCCGTGCGCCGGTGCGGATGTCGGCATCGTTCCAGCCGTCGCCGCTGCGCAGGGTGGCGGAGGTGACGAGCACGCCGTGGGCGGGTTTATACACCGCCTCGGCGACCGGACGGGCGGGGTCCAGCCAATGGCGGTGGAGGCCGCAGTCAAATTCGCGACCATCGACGCGGTCAATTGCTAGCCAGTCAACGAAATTGGGGTCGGCTGGGCCGCCGACGCGCCCGAGCAGCGCCAGCCATGCACCCAAGGTTTCGATGCGCGACGACAGGCTGTGGCGAGCGCCATCAATGCGGGCGCGGGCTTGGGCGTCCAGCCAATCGGGCGCTTCTTCGACTACCGCTTCAAGGCGTTTGCTGAGGGTCAATAAGGGGCGTTGGAGGGCGTCAATCGCGTCGCTGGCCTCGGCAGCGGCGCTGATCAGGGCGGCGTCGGGGTCGGCCAATTCGGTTTCGAGGCCATAGCCGCTGTCTTGGCCTGCGGGGCCAGCGCAGCGGGCATAGACTTGGGCGCGGACGGCGCTGAGCAATGTTTCCACCGCGCCAAAGGGAGCGTCTTCGGATAGGCGGCCCAGCCAACCATCGGCAGGAAGGTCACCCGCCGCTGTGATGGCGGCTTGGATAGCCCGTTCGCCCGCTTCGTCATAGCTGGCGACGTCGGCCAAGCGCGCGGCCAAGCCACGGCGTCGGCCACGGGACTTGCCCTCTGGTCCCATCACCCAGCGGCGGATTTCAATCGCCTCTTGGCCGGTCAGGGCCGCGCTGAACATGCTGTCGGCGGCGTCCCACAAATGATGGCCTTCGTCGAAGATCAGGCGGGTGGGGGCGGGCGCACCATTTTCGCGGGGGCGGGCGGCTTGCACCATCGTCAGGGCATGGTTGGCGATGACGATATCGGCATGGGCCCCCGCACGGGCGGAGCGTTCGATGAAGCATTTGCGAAAATGTGGGCAGGCGGCATAAATACATTCGCCCCGCCGATCCGTGAGGGCGGTGGTGCCGTTGCGGCGGAAGAGGGCGGGCAGCCAGCCGGGCAAGTCGCCGCCGATCATATCGCCGTCGCGGCTATAGGCGGCCCAGCGGGCAACCAATTGCGCCAAGATCGCCGCCCGTCCCGCAAAGCCGCCTTGCAGCGCATCCTCGAGGTTGAGTAGGCAGAGGTAATTTTCGCGTCCCTTGCGGACCACCACTTTTTCGCGGTGTTCCGCTGCATTGGGGTAAAGCCGTTCGGTTTCGCGGGCCAATTGGCGTTGCAGCGCCTTGGTATAGGTAGAAATGCAAACGCTGCCGCCGCTTTGGTTGATCCATTGCTTGGCGGGGGCCAAATAACCCAGCGTTTTGCCGATGCCGGTGCCAGCCTCTGCCACCAACATATGCGGGCGGCCCGATTGTTCGCGCGGCGCAAAGACGATGGCGGCGGATGCGGCAAAATCACGCTGGCCGCTGCGGCGTTCGGCGCCCTCGCCCGTCAGCTTTTCTAGGCGGTGGAGAATATCCGCCTCGGCCACGGTCGTGGTGCGCGGCATGGGGCGGGGGGGCTGATCTTCCCATTCTGGCAGGCGGGAATAGAGCCAGCGTTCTTCGCGTGATGGTTTGGGCAGGTGGGGGGTGATGAGTTCCGCCCATGGCCAGCGTTGGCGCGACAGGCTTTGCAGGCCATGCCATGCCCCCTCGCGTTCTGGCCACGCAGGGTCAGCCAGACAGGCCAGCATGGCCGCCGCGGCGCGGGGCAGAAAGGCTGCGACATCTTCTTCGCGGGTTGGTGCATCCAGACCCAGCACGGCGGCAAAGCCCGCAGGGGTCGGAACAGCAAAGCGTGCGGGATAGAGGAAAGCGAAACATTCCAGCAGGTCGAGGCCGGATAATTCGGGATAGCCCAATCGGTCGCCCGTTAGCGGTGCGCCCAGCAAGATATGCGGCGCGCCCGCCACGGCGGAAATCGCCTGACCACGGCTGACCCGTTCCACATGGCCCATTTTGTCGGATATCCAAATGCCAATATGGCTGGCGTGGATCGCCGGATAGGGGAGGGCCGGAAAGGGACGAGCAGGCGCGGACATGCTATATCGCTAGGGACAAAGGGCGAACACCGCAACTCTTTGCCAACAGGCGGGGCGGAAAAATCATGATGATATGTGGCGCAAGGGCGGGATGGGTGGACATCGCGCAGCGGGGGTGACGAGGCGTTGGGGTGCCTGCGTCCGTCTTTTGGGAAGGATTTGACCAAGGGGGCTGCAAGAATTGGGAATTTACCCTTTCGATTCGGGCGCGAATGAAGCTATGGGGCGGCATGACCAAAATTCATCTTGAACCATCGCTGTGCGCTGCGGCGCAAACGTCCAAAGCTTGGCCGTTCGAGGAGGCACGAAAACTGCTGAAACGCATGCCCGATGGCAAGGCGGATGGCGCGCCTGTCTTGTTTGAAACGGGCTATGGTCCGTCGGGCCTGCCGCATATTGGCACGTTTAACGAAGTGCTGCGCACCACCATGGTTCGCCGTGCCTTTGAAACGCTGACGGCGGAAAAGACCGGTTCGGCCATGCCGACCCGTTTGGTAGCGTTCAGCGACGATATGGACGGCCTGCGCAAGGTGCCGGACAATATTCCCAATGGCGATATGCTGCGCGAACATTTGGGCAAGCCGTTGACGGCGATTCCCGATCCGTTCGGCAAGTTTGAAAGCTTTGCCCATCATAACAATGCCATGCTGCGCGAATTTTTGGACCGCTATGGCTTTGATTATGAATTTGTCAGCAGCACGCAGCAATATCGCAGCGGCGCTTTTGACGATCAGTTGAAGAATGTGCTGCGCCATTATCAGGCGATTATGGACATCATGTTGCCGACTTTGCGGGCCGAACGCGCCGCGACCTATTCGCCGATCATGCCGATCAGCCAAAAGAGCGGCATTGTGCTGCAAGTGCCCGTCACGGTGGTGGACGCGGAAGCTGGCTTGGTATCGTTTGACGATGAAGGCGAAACCATCACGCAATCGATCTTGAGCGGCGGCGCGAAGCTGCAGTGGAAGGTTGACTGGGCGATGCGGTGGGTCGCGCTGGGCGTTGATTATGAAATGTATGGCAAGGATTTGACCGACAGCGGCGTGCAGTCGGGCAAGATCGCCAAGGCGCTGGGTGGCCGCAAGCCAGACGGCCTGATTTACGAAATGTTCTTGGATGAAAAAGGCGAGAAGATTTCCAAGTCCAAGGGTAACGGCCTGTCGATGGAGCAATGGCTGACCTATGGCAGCGAAGAAAGTCTGGCTTTCTTTGCTTATCGTGAACCCAAGGCCGCCAAGCAATTGCACATTGGCGTCGTGCCCAAGGCGATTGACGAATATCTGCAAATGCGCGGCAGCTATCCTGCACAGGAAGCGGATAAGAAGCTGGGCAATCCGGTGCATCATGTGCATGTGGCGCGGGGCGAAGACATCCCTTCGGACGTATTGCCCGTGACTTTCGGCTTGTTGCTGAACTTGGTTGGCGTGATGGGCGCGGATGTGACCAAGAACCAGATTTGGCGCTATTTGGGCCGTTATGTCGACGGCGCAGATGCCGCGACTTATCCCGAACTCGATAAGCTGATCGACAATGCCATGGCGTATAACCGCGACTATGTGGCGCCGACGCTGAACCGCCGCAAACCCGTGGGCGGCGAAGTGGCGGCTTTGCAAGAATTGGATGCGCGTTTGGCCGGTGTGGCGGAGGATACGCCTGCTGATGAATTGCAGAACATCGTTTATGAAATCGGCAAGAATGAAGCCTATGGTTTTGAAAATCTGCGTGATTGGTTCAAGGCCTTGTATGAAACCTTGCTCGGTTCTTCGGCTGGTCCGCGCATGGGCAGCTTTATTGCGCTGTTCGGCATTGCCAACAGCCGCCGTCTGATTGCCGAAGCTTTGGCAGAATAAGGCAAAGGGCGGGGCTGATCGGATCGGCCCCGCTTTTCACATCTGGGGGGATGGGGACATAGGCTTGCAAGGGCAAAGCAATGATTGATATCTTCACCACCGGCGGCACCATCGACAAAGTTTATTTTGACGCTTTGTCAGAATTTCAAATCGGCCCCACAACGTTAAGCCAGATTTTGACGGACAATGGGGTGCATGCGGCGCACCGCGTTACCGAATTGCTGCGCAAAGATAGTCTGGATATGGATGATGCGGATCGTCAGATCATCTATGACGCGGTGGCGGCCAGCGATGCGGCGCATATCTTGATTACCCATGGCACCGACACAATGGTCCAGACGGGGCGATTATTGTCGCAAATTTCGGGCAAGACCATTGTGATGACCGGCGCGATGCAGCCATTTCGGGTGCGTGGGTCGGACGCCGAGTTTAATGTCGGCTTTGCCTTGGCGGCGGTGCAGACATTGCCGGCGGGGGTTTATGTAGCGATGAACGGCATGATCTTTGACCCCGTAAGGGCCGAAAAAGATCGGGCGGGTTCGCGCTTCGTGGTGCGGGATTAACCGTCGAGCAGGATTTTACCCCTTGCTGGTCGCTTGGCGTAAGACGGTGCGGTAATTGGGGGCGATAATCATCGCGTCATATTTGCCTGCCTTGCCAAGCTGGGCGTGAACCTGTGGCAATCGGTAACAGGGCACGCCCATGAACAGATGATGTTCGCTGTGATAATTCACATAATAAGGCGCAACGGTCGCCCGCGCTAGCAGGCCCGCTTTGGTGGTGCGGGCATGGCTGAAGGGATCTTCGCTTCCCGTGGCGGTGCAGGCATGTTCGGCAATGTTGCGAATGCGCAAATAGGCTTGAAAGGTCGTCGCCAAGGCGGCCAACCACAGCAAATAGGGCGTCCAGCCATAAAGGATGAGCGACGCCGTCAGCAAAATCGCCTGCATCACCAAGAAGCGCCCCGTGGCTTTGGTCACGGAAATGGCGCCCGCAATATCTTTGGTGGGGGCTGAAATAGCGGCCCCTGCTTCCGATTCTGGTGCCTTGTTAAACAATGTGCCGCCCTTGGTGGCTTTTTGCTCGGGGTCGGGCTTCGTGCCGCGCAGCATGGCTTTTAGGCCGATGGCGGCAAAAGTGAATTGGGCCGCCCGCTGTTTGAAAAAGGTTTGCCCCGTCAAGTCGCGTATGATTTTACGGCGCAGGCTCGCCCGCGTGGTTGGAAAAGGTTTGGACAAGGATAGGTCGGGGTCTTCGGCTTGCTGCGTATATTTATGATGTTGCAGATGGTAGGTACGATAGGCGATCAGGTCGCTGCCCACCGTCGCGCCGGTCAGCCACTGACCGACGAAATTATTGACGCGCCGATTGGAGTGCAATGCGCCATGCGCGGCGTCGTGCATCAAAATGGCAAAGCCCAATTGGCGGCCACCCAAAAAGATGACCGCGGCCAACCATGCCAGCGGATTGCCCGACCATGCAGCGAGGCCCATCAGGGCGATGGTGACAATCCAACAATGGGCGACCAGCCACAAACCGCGCCACGCGGATGGGCGCGTGATGGCAAGCCAAGATGCGCGATCAAAAAATTGATCCGGCGGAAATAAACGCACGGCGGGCATAGGACATCCTCTCATCATGCTATATTTGCATGTTCATGGGGATGATGCGGCGATTGCCCGCGCTTTGCAAGTCGCTGAGGGGTATGGACCCTATTGGGGGCAGAGCTGATTTGCTTTTGCATAGCCCAAAGAAAAAGGGGCGAGAAAACCCGCCCCTGATGAAGTTTTGATTGGTGATGGCCTTGCCGTATCTGTTTACCAGAAAAAGTCGTACAAGACGTCAACCACGCGGCCACGCCGCACATCGACCAGCAAGGCGTCATCATAATAGCGGACCCAGCGGTAATTCCCATAAGCGGGGGGCAAGCGGTAATAGCCGGGGTTGTTGATCCAATAACGCTGGCTGTAAAAGGGCGAGCCTAAGGAAAAGCCAATGTTAAAACGGCTGTAGCTGTGCCCGCGATAGGGGGCCTGATAGCGGGGCATGCGGTAATAGTTGCGGTTGTTGTTGCGATAATCGCGCCAGTCATAGCGGCGGTCATTGCGCCAATCGCGGTTCCACTCACCACGACGATTGTCCTGATAACGGCGGTCGCCATAGCGATTGTCCCCGTAACGACTATTATCATAACGGTTGTTGTCGCGGCGGCTATTGTCATAGCGGCGATCATCGCGTCCGTAACGATCTCGTTCTTGGCGTTCGCGTTCTAGGCGTTGACGTTCGTCGCGTTGGCGTTGTTCCATGCTGCGGCGGTCATTGTCGCGGTTTTGGTTGTTCCAGTCGGGACGCTGGCCGCGCTGATCATTTTGGCGTTGCCATTGCTGGCGCTGAGCGTCGCGGTTTTGCCATTGACGGCTGCTATCAGCAGACGGACCACGATTTGGCCGGCTGCTATCAGCAGACGGACCACGATTAGGCCGGCTGCTATCAGCAGACGGACCACGATTGGGTCGGCTGCTATCAGCAGACGGACCGCGATTGGGGCTGCCACGGTCCGCTGATGGGCCGCGATGGCGGTTATCGCTGCGTTCCATGCGTTGGGGATGCTGGTCGCGCGTTTGTGCCGCAGCCGAGGCCAAGGGGGTTAGGATGGTTGCGGCCATCAACAAGCCGCCGACAAGCGTTTTCATAGCTTCAACTCCGCTCGCGATCTGGACGGTCCAGCAGCGAGATTATGATGCGCTTTTACCATCGACTGGCTGAGGCGATTCTGAACCAAGCTGTTGGCTGGCGTTCATCTTTAACTATATCGTCGCAGGCGGTGCGGGGCTTGTCACCCACGGGGATATCAGTCGCTGTTGCTGGGAATATTCAGCGCGGGCACGGCGGCGGCGGCGTCTTGGGGGTTGATGCCCGGTGGCGGGGCGGCGGCGATCACTTCGTCACCGCGCATCACACGGGCGGCATGGGCGATGGCGGTGCGGATACGCGGATAGCTGCCGCAGCGGCAGATGTTGGTCATCGCTTCGTCAATATCCGCCGCGCTGGGGCGTTTATTTTGGCGCAGCAACGCCTGTGCGGCCATGATCATCCCGCTTTGGCAAAAGCCGCATTGTGGGACTTGTTCGGCCACCCATGCTTGTTGCACGGGGTGGCTGCGGTCCTTGGATAGCCCCTCAATGGTTGTAACAAAGCGTCCCTCGCATTCGGCGATGGTGACAAGGCAGGACCTTATAGCTTCGCCGTCAATGTCCACCGTACAGGCGCCGCAATCCCCCGTGCCGCAACCATATTTGGTGCCGGTTAAATTGGATGCGTCGCGCAGCGCCCATAGTAAGGGCGTGTCCGGTTCCATCCGATATTCCACCGGACGGTCATTGACAGAGAATCGGGTCATGCCTCGCCTTAGCCGCGATGGCGGGTATTAGTCACGCCAGCTTGTGTCGATTTTGTCGATGCGGCGCACCATCGCGTCAAATTCCGCCCGGCCCGCGCCGCCTGGGATTTGCACTTGATGCAGGTCGCGTTGGTGCACGGCCACCACGTCGGGCGGCACGATGATCGGGTCGCCCATCGAGCAAGTGGCCAGTTGAATTTCACAGGCGCGCTGCAGCACCCAATGTTTCAGAAAGGCTTCGGGCAAAGTGCGGCCCATCACCACAGGGCCGTGGTTTTTCAGCATGAGAATGCGCTTGTTGCCCAGATTTTCCAGCAAGCGCTTGCCTTCTTCTTCGCGCACCGTGACGCCTTCGAAATCATGATAGGCCAGTTGGTTTTGAAAATTGCAGGCATAGAAATTGGTGGCGCGCAGACCGCCTTCGACGCTGCACACCGCCATGGTCGCGGTGGTGTGGGTGTGGATGATCGCATGGGCATCGGGCAATTCGCGGTGGAACAGGCTGTGCTGGACAAAGCCCGCTTTGTTGACATGCCACGGATTGTCTGTGTCCACCTTGTTGCCGTCGATATCGATTTTGATGAGATTGGAGGCGCAAACCTCGCTGAAGTGGAGGCCGTAGGGATTGATCAAATAGCTGCCATCTTCGTCGGGCAGTTTGACCGTGATATGGTTGAAAATCATTTCATCCCAGCCCAGCATCGCAAATATGCGATAACAAGCGGCCAGTTCTTGGCGAGCGGTCCATTCGGCTTCGCTATATTTGCTGTTGGCTTTTAATGCTGTGGCCATATTGTTCATCCTTATTCCCAGTGCGGCGCTGGTGGGACACGGTGTGGCCGGTCCGACTGGCCATATTTTCTAATTTATAGGCGAGTATGACGAAGGCTTGGCCTTTCTTCAATGTGCAATTCATGGCCCGAAGGGGGATGAGCGGCGATGAACTAATCGCACGGATTCGGGGCACGGATAGGTCGATGCAGCCTGTGGATAAGTTGTGGATAAGCGATGCGCGGGGCGGGGAGCGAGAAGACCGAAATGCTCCGCCCACGGCGGATTTCTGCCCGTTTTTCGATATGGGCTTGCAATGATAGGCGAATCCCTTTAGGAGCGCCGCATTCGATCGTCGCCATTCCGCGACTTTCTTTCTTATTGCCCAATTTAATCGGCGGCTCAAGACAGTCCGGTCAGAAACCGGAATGGGGTCGTTCGACGGAACGGAGACGACACGGCGTATGCAGATTATCGTTCGCGACAATAATGTCGACCAAGCCCTTCGCGCGCTCAAGAAGAAGCTGCAGCGTGAGGGCGTGTATCGCGAAATGAAGCTGCGTCGTCATTACGAAAAGCCCAGCGAAAAGCGCGCACGTGAACGTGCAGCTGCTGTTCGCCGCGCTCGTAAGATGGAGCGTAAGCGCATGGAACGTGACGGTATCAAGTAAGTCACGTTACAGCTGATATTCGAAAGGGCGTTGCCAAATGGCAGCGCCTTTTTTGATTCTGGGCCATTCTGTTCTGGCGTATATGTTCCAGAATGACTGGTCTGGAACGCCTGCTTTGCGCCGGGGTGGGCTGTGAATATTTGCGGCGCTGCGAGTCGGTGGGGGCGGGCGATGCCCATTAGCGCGGCCGGTTGGACGGGGCACGGCATAGGCGATGTGGGGTGAAAACGCCGCTACAAGCGCCGTAAATCCCGCGAGGGCGCATTTCTCGCTGGACCATTTGGCCCTGCTCCACCTATAGGACGCCAGATATTTTTGCCCCGTGCGCGCGGCAAAGGGAAGGATCTGACGATGAGTGTGACGACGGTTCCATTGCGCCCAGTCAACAAGGGCGGACTGTGGATTTTGTGGCTTGGCATATTGGCGCTGCTCGGGGCTGGTGCGGCGTTTGCCATGAATGTTACCCCGCGCATTGGCTTTGAAACGGTAAAGGCGGGCACTGGTCCCAGCCCAACGGCGGCCGATGTTGTGTTGGTGAAATATGAAGGCCGTTTGGCCGATGGCACGGTGTTTGACGCCAATGAACAAGCGCCGATGCAGGTAGCACAGGTTGTGCCCGGCTTTGGTGAAGCGCTGACCCGTATGCAAAAGGGCGGCAAATATGAAATCACCATTCCGCCTGCCTTGGGCTATGGTGATCGTGCGGCTGGCCCCATTCCGGCAGGTAGCACCTTGCATTTCACGGTCGAACTGCTCGACTTTAAATCAGAAGCCGAAGTTCGCGCGTTGCAGCAAATGATGCAGCAGCAAATGCAAGCACAGGGCGGTCCGCAGGGCGCACCGCAAGCGGCTCCGCAGCCTTGATCTGACGGTTTTGCGATCGGATGCGATCGCCTAGGACCTAAAAGCGGCCCTGCCAATGAATGGTGGGGCCGCTTTTTTATGTCCTGTTCCTCGGCCATGGGATGGATTGCTATGCGAGCGTAGCGCGGCTGCGGGGCAGGCCGTGGAGAGCGGCAAGGCTTGAGGGGCGCGGACTTGCGCCGATGAGAAGGCCGGCGCTGCACAGCACAGCACAGCACAGCACAGCACAGCACAGCACAGCACAGCACAGCACAGCACAGCACAGCACAAAAAAAAAAGGGGCCTAGCGATGACGCCAAGCCCCTTGGATAGTCTTTGTCAAAATGGCCTAAGGCGGAAGCGACCTAGGGTGCAGGGCTGGTTTGGCCGCGCAGGTTCATACCCGCCCGTTCACCGCGCAGGGCGTTCCACCAGCTGATGGGGTTCAGCCATTGGGCGCTGCCATCCGTGGAAAAAGTGATAAATTCGGCGCGCCCTGAAATGGCGTCAAAAGGCACGGGGCCACCCAAGCCCTTGCTGCTGGTCGGGAAGCGGCTGTCCGCGCTGCCATCGCGGTTGTCGCCCATCAAGAATAAATGATCGGCAGGAACGATGATTTCGTCGAAATTATCGCCCGGATAGCCATTGCCCATGTCGATGGTGTCAAAGCTTACGCCATTGGGCAGGGTTTCGCGGACAATCGGCACCTCGAGCATCAACTGGCCTTGGGCATCGCGCGTGACAAAGCGTGACAGGCTGCTGTCGGGGCTGGGCACATTTTGGTCGACTTTGATGTGGGAAAGGGGTTGGACCTCTTGCCGAACGGCCTTGCCATTGATGCTCAGTACCCCATTTTTCATCGACAGACGATCACCGGGCAAGCCGATTACGCGCTTGATATAATCGATCCGAAGCGTGGGATGTTCCAGCACCACCACATCGCCGCGTTCCGGCAGGCGGCCAGCAATGCGGCCCGACCATTTGGGGGCCAGATGAAAGCTGATGGACGCATAGGACCAGCCATAGGGATATTTGCTAACGACCAAGCGATCCCCGCTGTGCAGCAGGGGCATCATGCTGTCCGACGGAATGTAAAAAGGCTTGGCAACAAAGCTGTGAATGCCCAGCACGACCAAAATTATCACAATGATATCCCGCAGCATTTTCATTGTGCCGCCGTTTGCCTCGGCGCTTTTCCTCGCCATTATTCGTCCTTGATTGCTTCGATGATGACGAACGCCTGAGCCCAGGGATGATCGTCGGTCAATGTGAGGTGGATATGAGCGCGGTAACCCGCGGGTGTTATGGCGGCTAAACGCTGTGCAGCGCCGCCGGTCAAGGACAATGTTGGCGCACCCGTTGGCGCATTGATGACGCCAATGTCTTTCATAAAGACGCCATGGCGGAAACCTGTGCCTAGCGCTTTGGAAAAGGCCTCTTTTGCGGCGAAGCGCTTCGCATAGGTTCCGGCGCGGGTGAACGGGCGCTTGGCGGCTTTTGCGCGCTCTATGTCGGTAAAGACGCGCTTTTCAAAACGCTCGCCATAACGGTCAAGCGAATTTTGAATGCGTTCGATATTGCACAGGTCCGAGCCAAGGCCGATGATCATGACCAGCCGCGCGCTTCGTCCATCAGGGCGCGCATTTTTTGCACAGCGACGTCCAGTCCGGTGAAAATAGCCTCGCCAATAAGATAATGGCCGATGTTGAGTTCCGCCAATTGCGGAATGGCGGCGATGGGTACGACATTGTCATAGGTCAGGCCGTGACCCGCATGGGGTTCGATGCCATTTTTCCATGCCAAGGCGGCCGCGTCTTCGAGGCGGCGCAATTCAACTGCGCGCGCTTCGCCGTCCAACTGGGCATAACGGCCCGTATGAAATTCGACGACAGGGGCGTTCAGCCGCATCGCGGCTTCGATTTGGCGGGCATCGGGTTCGATGAACAGGCTGACGCGGATGCCAGCGTCGGACAAGCGCGCGACAATGGGCGCCAGTTGATTGTGCAAGCCAGCGGCATCCAGCCCGCCTTCGGTGGTTCGCTCCTCGCGCTTTTCGGGCACAATGCACGCCGCATGCGGTTTGTGACGCAAGGCGAAGTCCAGCATTTCTTCGGTTGCAGCCATTTCAAAATTGAGCGGCAAATTGGTGGCGGCCTGAATGCGCGCCACATCGGCGTCGCGAATGTGGCGGCGATCCTCACGCAAATGGGCGGTGATGCCGTCACCGCCAACCGCCGCGACGATTTCTGCGGCGCGGACAGGATCGGGGTGATCGCCACCACGCGCATTGCGAATGGTGGCGACATGGTCGATGTTGACGCCCAGCCGCAAACGGGCTGGGCGGTCAAAGCTTTGGGCGCTGGTCACGCGCCTTCGCTCCGGCTGCCGGGCTTGACGGCTTTGGTCGCGCTCAGATGCTCTGGCAGTTCATCGGGGGCATAGGTGGGGAAGTTAATCGCGACCAATGGGTAAAAGGGCACGCCCAAGTCCACATTGCCGCCCGAACGGTCCACCAAAGAGGCTTCGGCCACCACATCCCCGCCAGCAGCGCGCACGGCTTCCATCGCTTCACGCGACGACAGGCCGGTGGTGACCACATCTTCGACCATCAGAATTTTGGCGCCTTGGGGAATGGTGAAGCCGCGCCGCAATTCGAAGGTGCCCGTGGGGCGTTCAACGAAAATGGCGGGCTTGCCAAGGGCGCGGCCCATTTCGTGGCCGATGATCACGCCGCCCATGGCGGGGGACACGACCAAGTCGATGCTTTGGCGCAGGTCGCGCGGCAGCTTGGTCGCCAGCGCCATCGCCAGACGGCCAGCGCGTTCGCTGTCCATCAAGACGCGGGCGCATTGCAGATAATATTCACTATGTCGTCCGGAGGAAAGCAGGAAGTGACCTTGAAGGAGAGCGTCAGCAGCCCGGAATTCAGCCAGGATATCGTCGTCAGTCATGAGCTAGTCGGTCTTTTCTATTTGAATGGCCTATAAATAAGCGTCTTTTGACCCAAAGGATCATGCACTTTGGAAAATAGTGTTAGAGATGCTTGAGGCAAGCGGCAAGCGGGTCTATAGCGCCCGCAAGGTCCAGCCCGTCGCCGGCTGCCCGGACGCCCGTCCGGCAATAGGGGGAGGATGGGTGAGGATACGAACTATAACAATAGGCAACGGGCGGCATTATTCTTATGAGAAGCTTGAAAACCCTTGTAATAGCAGCGGCTTTTTCTCTTGGCATCGTCGGCGCTTGCCAAGCGACAACCTATGCTCAGACCGCAGATGCGGCTGCACAAAGTGCAGCAATTTCTGCGAATCCTGATTCCACTGCTGCTACGGCAGATGCAGTTCCGGCGGCCGATACGGCAAATAATAATCAAGCCTCGCCCGCCGGTGATGCAAATTATGTCCCTATGAAGCCTGTCGCAGGCGTGGGACAGCCGGTCGATGCCGGTATCGATTTCCAAACACAATATTCGACCAATGGCAAAACAGCCTATTGGTTCACCAACTCTATTTTGCTGCCCATCATCGTGGCAACATCCTTGTTGGTGCTGGGATTGTTGATGTGGGTGGTTGTGCGCTATCGCCGTGCTGCCAATCCGGTGGCGTCGAAGACCGCGCATAACACGCTGATCGAAGTGATTTGGACGGGTGTCCCCGTGCTGATTTTGGCGATTGTTGCGGTGCCCTCCATTCGTTTGCTGGCACAGCAATATGAACCAGCGGGCGAAGATGCGCTGACCATCAAGGTCACTGGCTATCAATGGTATTGGGGTTATGAATATCCCGACCAAGGCATTGGTGAATATGTTTCCAAGATGCTGAGCAAAGATGAAGCTACGGCTTCGGGTGAGCCGCATCAGCTGGCTGTGGATAACCGCATGGTTGTTCCCGTTGGCCGTGAAGTGAAACTGATCATCACCGCCGCCGATGTGATCCACAGCTTTGCTGTTCCGTCCTTCTGGACCAAAATGGACGCCGTTCCTGGCCGTGCGAATGAAGTGACCTTCACGCCGGAAAAGGTTGGCGTATTTTATGGCCAATGTTCGGAACTTTGCGGTGTAGATCATGGCTATATGCCCATCGCCGTAGAAGTTTTGCCAGTCGATCGTTGGGAAGCATGGGTTCGCTCGCGTGGCGGCAACCCTGCTGGTGAAGAAGCCGTTGTTGCTGCGCCTGCCGCTGTAACGCCCGCTGCTTTGCCTGCTGCTGCAACCACCGAAGCTGCGGCGCCTGCCGCCGCACCGGCTGCTCAGAATTAAGAGGGGGTCCGACAGATGACCGATATTGCAGCGACTGCATATTCCGCGCAGGATCATGATGATCATGCGCATGATCATGACCATGATACGCCTGGTTTCTTTACCCGTTGGTTTTTGTCGACCAACCACAAAGACATCGGCACACTTTACCTGATTTTTGCAATTTTGGCCGGTATTATCGGTGGTGGCATTTCGGGTTTAATGCGTTTGGAATTGGCCGAACCCGGCATTCAATATCTGACCGGATGGGCCCAATTTTTCGACCCCAATGCCGGTGATGTACAGGGCAAGCATTTCTGGAACGTGATGATCACGGCGCACGGCCTGATCATGGTGTTCTTCATGGTGATGCCCGCCATTATTGGCGGCTTTGGTAACTGGTTCGTCCCGCTGATGATCGGCGCGCCGGACATGGCGTTTCCGCGTATGAACAACGTGTCTTTGTGGTTGACTACGGTGGCCTTTGTTCTGTTGCTGTCGTCGATGTTCGTTCCGGGTGGCAGTGGCCTTGGTGCTGGCACGGGCTGGACCATTTACGCACCGCTTTCCACCTCTGGTTCGGCGGGTCCGGCTGTTGATTTGGCCATTTTCGCTGTTCACCTTGCTGGTGCATCGTCGATTTTGGGCGCCATTAACTTTATCACCACCATCTTTAACATGCGTGCACCGGGCATGACCCTGCACAAAATGCCGCTGTTCGCTTGGTCGGTACTGGTTACCGCTTTCTTGCTGCTTTTGTCGTTGCCCGTTCTGGCGGCCGCCATCACCATGTTGTTGACGGACCGCAACTTTGGCACGACCTTCTTTGACCCTGCTGGCGGCGGTGACCCCGTTTTGTATCAGCATTTGTTCTGGTTCTTCGGTCACCCGGAAGTGTATATCATGATTTTGCCGGGCTTCGGCATCGTCAGCCAGATCATCTCGACCTTCAGCCGTAAGCCTGTCTTTGGTTATTTGGGCATGGCTTATGCGATGGTCGCCATTGGCGTTGTTGGCTTCATTGTGTGGGCTCACCACATGTTCACGGTCGGCATGAGCGTGAATTTGAAGATGTACTTCACCGCTGCGACCATGGTGATCGCGGTTCCCACCGGCATTAAGATTTTCAGCTGGATTGCCACCATGTGGGGCGGTTCGCTGAGCTTTAAAACGCCGATGATGTGGGCATTGGGCTTTATTTTCATGTTCACCGTAGGCGGCGTGACCGGCGTTGTGCTGGCCAATGGTGGCGTGGACCAAAATCTGCATGATACTTATTATGTGGTGGCCCACTTCCACTATGTGTTGTCGCTGGGCGCAGTTTTTGCTCTGTTCGCTGGTTTTTATTACTGGTTCCCGAAAATGTCGGGCCGTATGTACAGCGAAGTGTTGGGGCAGTTGCACTTCTGGATTTTCTTCATCGGCGTGAACGTCATGTTCTTCCCCCAGCACTTCCTGGGTCAGCAAGGCATGCCGCGTCGTTACCCTGACTATACAGAAGCTTATGCCTTTTGGCATCTGATCAGCTCTTATGGTTATGTGATCATGGCCGTTGGCTTGCTGTTCTTCTTCATCAACATTGCATGGTCGCTGGTTGCTGGTAAGAAGGCCCCTGCAAACCCCTGGGGTGAAGGTGCAACGACGCTGGAATGGACTTTGTCCAGCCCGCCGCCCTTCCACCAGTTTAACGATCTGCCACGTATTAGCTGATCATGTGTACCCCCTGTCATTAAGACAGGGGGTGCCCGTTTTTGGCTTGGAGTGAAAATGGCTCAGAGCCCGACAATGTCCCCACTGTCTTCATCCGCCGACTGGCGCGACTTATATGCGCTCACCAAACCGCGCGTGATGACATTGGTTGTCTTTACAGCTCTTTGTGGGCTGCTTGCTGCACCTGGACATATGCATCCCGTGCTGGCTTTCTCTTCTATTTTGGCCATTGCCTTGGGCGGCGGCGCATCGGGTGCGCTGAACCAATGGTATGAGGCCGGTATCGACGCCAAAATGAAGCGGACACAAGATCGTCCGCTGCCTGCTGGGCGTTTGGATCCACGGACGGCGTTGCAATTTGGCGTTGGTCTGGCCGCTTTTTCTGTTTTCCTGATGTGGTTCGCGTCCAATTGGCACGCTGCATTATGGTTGACGGCATCTATTCTTTTTTACGTGTTTATTTACACGATCTGGCTGAAGCCACGCACCCCGCAAAATATTGTGATTGGGGGCGCGGCTGGGGCCTTTCCGCCGATTATCGGCTGGGTGGCAGTCACCGGCACGTTGGACGTGTATCCTGTGCTGATGTTCTTGTTGGTGTTCATGTGGACGCCCCCGCATTTTTGGGCTTTGTCATTGTTTGTGCGCATGGATTATGCTGCCGCCGATATTCCCATGATGCCGGTTGTGGCGGGCGAGGGGCCCACGCGGAAGCAGATTTTGCTCTATGCTATTTTGATGGCGCTGGTGGCTTTGGCGCCTTGGGCGCTGGGCTATGCGGGCTTGATTTATGGCGTGGTGGCGTCTGTCATGTCGCTGATCTTTGTTGCATTGTCGGCCCATGTTGGATTGCGCCGTACGGTGACTGATGACAAGATGTTACCGGAAAAGCGTCTTTTCGCCTTTTCTATCCTATATTTGTTCCTTGTTTTCGGGGCCATTGTGGCTGATCATTGGTGGAAATTATGAGTGTGAATCCGGATGATCCGCAATTTGACATTGTGGAATATCGCAAACGTCAGGCGTCCCGCGCCAAGGTGATGGCGGCGCTGCTGGCTGCTTTTGCGGTTCTGTTCTTTTTCATTACCATCGCTAAGATGCAGTTATACGCATGAAAAGCGTGATTGGCCCCAAAATGAAGACCGCCAGCATGGCTGGTTTTATGGCGGTGGCGATGGTGGGTGTCGGCTTTGCGGCCGTGCCCTTATATGATTTATTTTGCCGCGTGACCGGATTTGCCGGCACCACACAGCGGGCGGATGCCTCGGCTATGGTGGGCGAGCCGGTGATTCTCAACCGCACAGTATCGGTGCGTTTTGACGCCAATGTGTCGCCGAAATTGCCTTGGTCTTTTCGGCCAGAACATCCGCGTGACACCGTCAGCATTGGCGCGCGCGATATGGCAATTTATATTGCGGAAAATAATTCTTCGCAGCCGATTACCGGCACGGCGTCCTTCAATGTGACGCCCGTTACGGCGGGGAAATATTTTACCAAGATTCAGTGTTTCTGCTTTACAGAGCAACGACTTGAGCCTGGACAGCAGATGCGAATGCCGGTGTTATTTTATGTGGATCCCAAGATTATGGATGATCCTGACACCCGCGATATTAAAGAAATTACCCTAAGCTATACTTTCTACCCTGTGGACGAGGGGAAAAAGCCAAGCTAAGGCGCGCTTGATAAAGAGTCTTAATCAAAGAGACCGGCGGCGGTGGGGAATCGCTGGCTGGGGCAAAAAATGGGAAGTGTGACATGGCCGGTGCCAAGAATCATGATTATCACCTTGTAAACCCCAGTGTCTGGCCAATGGTCGGCTCAATTGCTGCCATGATATTATTTGGCGGACTGGTGATGTGGATGCACGACGATTATTTCGGTGCATCGGGTAAATTTGTATTTGCGGCCGGCGTCGCGATGCTGATCCTGACATTTTATAAGTGGTGGGCGGACGTTATCACCGAAGCACAAGGCGGCGATCACACACCTGTTGTGCAATTGCACCTGCGTTACGGCATGATCTTGTTCATCGCTTCCGAAGTGATGTTCTTTGTGGGCTGGTTCTGGGCTTGGTTTGACTATTCCTTATTCCCTGTGCCGTTGGAATTTGCCGACGGTGCGATCACCAGCTTGTTCGGCCAAGAAGGTGCGGCACAAATCGCACAATGGCCGCCAAAGGGCATGCACGTCATGGACGCATTCTCTTTGCCACTGCTGAACACCTTGATTCTGCTCTGCTCGGGTACGACCTTGACTTGGGCGCATCACGCGCTGATCAATGGGGACCGCGAGGGTCTGAAGAAGGGTTTGTGGGCGACCATCATTTTGGGCGCGATCTTCACCAGCATTCAGGTGTATGAATATGGCGTTGCGCCATTCCCCTTTGCCGGCAGCAACTATAGCTCGGCCTTTTATATGGCCACTGGTTTCCACGGTTTCCACGTGTTGGTTGGCACCATCTTTTTGATCGTGTGCTTGGGCCGCGCCTATAAGGGTCATTTCACGCCGACGCATCACTTCGGTTTTGAAGCGGCTGCATGGTATTGGCACTTTGTGGACGTGGTGTGGTTGTTCCTGTTCATCGTCATCTATGTATGGGGTGGCTGGGGCGCGCCGATTGCCGCGCACTAATTCTCCATCGCATGAGCCGCCGACCATCGGGCGTGCGGCTCTTCACGGATTGTGCCCCCGCTGCGGGGCACAAACTGTTTTTGAAGAACTGGTTCGTTTCCAGCCACGATGCAGCAGATGCCAATTGAATTTTGCGGCTTATGAAGCGGGCGGGCGTTTTGCGGCCCTTGTCACCTTTTTGGTCGTCATGTTGCTGACGCTGGCGTCGGTTGTGGTGGATAGCGCGCTGAACCCGCCTTTTTGGATGCAGATATTGTTATGGGTTCCCCTGACCATGGCGGGCGTGATATTTTCCGTGCGCTATGCCAAATCGGGGTGGCTGGCGCTTCGATACGCCAAAGAACAGATGAACCGCGAAAGCTGACCCCACGGAAAGGACCGCCGCTTGTCCCAGCCCCCTGAGCCCGTTTTTGATCCTGTTTCTGAGCCTGTCCCTGTGACGGAGGATGCCACCGCACGGCGCAAATACCCTGTCATCCCAACGATCATTGTGGCGGTGGCTGTGGTGACGATGCTGGTGTTGGGGTTTTGGCAATTGCAGCGCAAAGCGGAAAAAGAGGCGCTGATTGCGCTTTTTGAACGCAATATGGCCAGCGACCAGCCCGTCGCTTATCCAGCCTTGCCGCCGGTGGCCGACGAATTTTTATACCGGCGCAGCAGCGTCAATTGCTGGGATGTGGTTGGTTTCAAGCCGCGCGGTGGTTCGGACCGCAACGGAAAGGCCGGTATCCGCATGGTGGCGGAATGCCGAACGGGTGCCGAGGGGCCGGGCGCATTGGTGGATATCGGCACGGCGGATGATTTCACCGTGCCGGATTGGGGCGGCGCAATTGTGACCGGGCGGGTTGTTCCGGGGCCCGAGCAGCCGACCATGATTCAGCAATTGCTGGGGAAATCTGTTCCGGCCCGCCCGATGTTGGTGGCCGATGAAGGGCAGGCGGGCCTGCGCGCCAGCGCCGTTCCCAGTGCAGCAGACACGCCGAACAACCATATGGCCTATGCGGTGCAATGGTTCCTGTTCGCGCTGGCAGCGACGGTCATATATATTTTGGCGTTACGTCGCCGCTTGCGACCTTGAGCGAGGGCGGCTAGGCGGATTCTCGTCATGGAATATATCAGCACCCGCGGCTCTGCGCCGACCCTCGACTTTCGTGCCGCCACGCTTGCTGGGCTTGCCAGCGACGGGGGGCTTTATGTGCCATCCTCTTGGCCGCAATTTACGCTGGATGAGATACGCTCGCTTCAGGGCCTCAGCTATGTTGAAACTGCGGTGCGGGTGATGACGCCATTTGTGAACGGCGTCCTGAGCGAAGAGGAATTGCGCGAATTATGCCAAGCGGCCTATGGCCGTTTCAGCCATGATGCCGTGACGCCGCTGGTGCAGTTGGATCATCAACATTGGCTGTTGGAATTGTTCCACGGCCCGACCTTGGCGTTTAAGGATGTGGCCCTGCAATTGCTGGGGCAATTGTTCGCGAAATTTTTGGCGGGCGGTGATACCGACATCACCATTGTTGGGGCGACGTCGGGTGATACCGGTTCGGCGGCGATTGAAGCTGTCGCGGGCCGCGAGCATATTCGTATTTTCATGCTGCATCCCGAAGGCCGCGTCAGCGATGTTCAGCGCCGCCAGATGACCACCGTGTTGGCCCCCAATGTTTACAATGTCGCGATTGACGGCAGCTTTGATGACGCGCAAGCGATGGTGAAGCGTTTGTTCGGCGATGCCGAAGTGCGCGAGAAAATCACGCTGTCGGCGGTGAACAGCATCAACTGGGCGCGTTTGATGGCGCAGGTTGTCTATTATTTCTATGCCGCTGTGCGTTTGGGCGGGCCGGACCGCGAAGTGGCGTTCAGCGTACCGACCGGTAATTTTGGCGACGTGTTTGCGGGCTATGTCGCATCGCGCATGGGCTTGCCGATCAACCGTTTGATCGTGGCCACCAACGTCAATGATATTTTGCACCGCGCCCTGAGCAGCGGGGATTATAGCGCGGGTACGGTGACCCCCACCGCGACCCCCAGCATGGACATTCAGGTCAGCAGCAATTTTGAACGCTTGTTGTTCGATCTGGCCAGCCGCGACGGCGCGGAGATCAATGGCTTGATGGCCGAGTTTGAAACCAAGCGCGCCATGCAAATTCCCGAAGATATGGTAGCTGGCGCACGCGGGCTGTTTTCCAGCGCCAGTGTTGACGGCGATGCGATGACCTTGGCGCTGCGCTGGGCGCAGGAACATGGCGGCCAGATTATCGACCCGCATAGCGCGGTTGGCTTGGCTGCTGCCCGCGCCAGCGATGTGGCGAGCGACATTCCTGTCGTGACCTTGGCGACCGCGCATCCGGCAAAGTTCCGCGAAGCCGTGGAACGCGCAACGGGCGTCCGTCCGGCATTGCCAACCCGTCTGGGCAATTTGTTCGACCGTGAAGAACGGTATGAAAAATTGGCTGGCGATTATGACACGGTAAAGGCCTATATTTTGTCGGTGTGTGAACATGGCTGAGCTGCTTCCTCTGACCAAGCTGGTGGGGGAAGGCTGGGACGATTATGGGCTGATCGACAGCGGTGCTGGACGCAAATTGGAACGATATGGAAAATATCGTTTCATTCGCCCAGAACCGCAGGCGATGTGGCAACCGGCCTTGCCCGATTCCGAATGGGACAAGGCGGACGGCGAATTTATACCCGCATCGGATGATGATGGCGGTGGCCGTTGGTATTTCAACAAGCCAGTGCCCGCCGAAGGGTGGCCCCTGCATTGGCGCGAGGCCGCCTTTCAGGCGAGCTGCACGCCGTTTCGCCATTTGGGATTTTTTCCGGATATGGCACCGGTGTGGGATTGGCTGCGCGATAAAGTCAGCGACAAGCCGGAACCGTCGTTCTTGAACCTGTTCGGCTATACGGGCGTGGGCAGCCAAGCCTTGGCCGCCAAGGGCGCGGCGGTGACCCATGTGGATGCGTCCAAAAAATCCGTGGCACAGGCCCGCAAAAATGCGGAACTCGCGGGTTTGGCCGATCGGCCCATTCGCTGGATTGTCGATGATGCGGGAAAATTTGTGGCGCGTGAAGTGCGGCGCGACCGCCGTTATGATGCCATTTTGCTGGACCCGCCGAAATTTGGCCGTGGGCCGGATGGCGAGCGGTGGCAGTTGGAAGAAGGCTTGCCCAATTTATTGGCCGATATCCGGCATTTGCTGGACGATGATAGCCGCGCTTTGTTCCTGACGGTTTATGCCGTGCGCCTGTCGGCTTTGGCGATTGGTGAATTGTTGAGGCAGACTTTGGCGGACTTGCCCGGACAGGTGGAGTGCGGCGAACTGGTGGTGCGCGAGGAAGCGCGGGGGCTGTTATTGCCCACGGCCATTTTTGCGCGGTGGAGCCGGTAAGCAGCTAGCTTCTGGCCATTGGCCCGAACGAATATGAAATATTTGCGGCGGATTCCCATGGGATAACCGCCGCATTTTTATGGGTGAGAAGGTGCGGCGGTCAGGCAACCTCGATACGGTTCCGGCCATGTTCCTTGGCGCGGTACAGCGCTTCGTCGGCGGCGCGCAGGGCATCGCGTTCATTGGCATATCCGAAAATATCGGCCACACCGCCCGAAAAAGTGACTTGGCCAAAGGGCGTGTCGGTTTTGCGGTTGATCAAGGTACGCTGGGCCATATGTTCGCGCGCATCATTTAATAATTCGGCGGCTTGGCTGGGGGTGTGGCCCCGAAACAGCATCACAAATTCTTCGCCGCCATGGCGGGCAACATGGCAACGGTCGTTGGAAATACGGGCCAAAGTTTCGGCCACCACCTTAATCACACGGTCGCCAGCATCATGCCCATGGACATCGTTAATCCGTTTGAATTCGTCGATGTCGCAGATCGCCACGCTGAGCGGGTCGCATTGCGCCCGTGCTTCCTGACGTTGCTGGGTCAGCAGGGCTTCGAAAGCGCGGCGATTGGGCAGGCCGGTCAAATGGTCAATTTCCGCATCGCGCCGCGCGCGCACCAGATTTTTGCGCAGTTCGCGTACTTCATCTTCGCTGCGGCGCATATCTTGTTCGGCGCGTTTGGTGCGATCGAGCATCGTTTGGGCTAGGCGTGCGAGGTCGCTGACCAGATCGCCTGTTTTGTCGACCTCTTGTAGGTCATCGACATGTTGTTCCAAGGCGCTGCCATATTGAACCGTGATGGTGCGGGCTTGCTTGGTTTGTTGTTGGAAACTGTCAACCTGATCGGCGAGGCGCGCCATCATATTGTCCATGTCATGCGCATCGGATGGCGGCGCATTGATGGAGTGAATATGGTTGAGCCATGTCTGGCTGATCGGTTCCTGTGCCTGTAGGCGGGCGTTGATTTCCCGCGCCAAACAAGGGTGTGCCCCAGAAAATGCGGCATGGGCAATCGCCAAATTTTCGGGCGACATGTCCAAATCCTGACCCACCAGAAAATCGACAATCGTCTGGCCCAATGCCCGCCGTGCGTCGCGCGATATATTGCGGCGTTTGGTATCATGAAAGGGATGATCTGCACCTTGTTGCGGATCATCATGGGCAGCGTCCGCTGCTTTCTTTAGGCCAAGCCATGAAAACAAACGTCCGGTTGGTTCCGATTTCTTGTCGCTGTGGGTCTGCATGGCTGTGAGCGTAACGGTAAATGGTTACTGAATTGAACACAGACCCGATATTTTGCAGGGGATTTAAAACATCACTTTGTTTTTCATTATGAATATTTATGCTCGATACTATCCATTTCGGACTTAAACGGCGCCAATGAAGCCCAATCCGGCCGCCAATTGGATGGATTGGGTGCGGCCCGTAGCGCCCAATTTGCTGGCGGCGTTGCGCAGGTGAAAACGAACGGTAGAGATCGACAGGTCGAGAATAATTCCGATTTCGCTGTCGGTTTTCCCCGCAGCGGCCCAGCGAAGGCATTGCGCCTCACGCCGTGTCAGCCGCTGTAAAATAGGAGCATTGCGCGGGCGGCCACGTGCTTCATTATGCGTCGAAATGAGTTGCACCGCCAGATATTGGAGCCGAGCGGCATGGTGCCGAAAAATATCCTCTACGCCGACAGCGTCTTTGGCGCACCAAATGATCGTGCCTAACATGCTGCGCGGTTGGTGAACCGGCACGATGATGGCCTCGCTGGACAAAATGCTTTCGTGAATATGCGAGCAATCGATGGAGGAAAGAAGGTGCGATGCGCGATTCATATGAAATTGACCGTCGCGGAAATAAAAAGGTTCAGCCGATAAACGGCAGGCGTTCAGAAAAGGTTCGCTGAGCGCCAACTTGCGATCACGATAATATTCGCTGTCTGGGTTGATCCAGCGAAATGTCGACAGGGCATAAGGGACACCCGCTTCGTCGGACATAGGATTCGGATCAGCCAAATCGGCCTGAGCCGCGATATAGGGCATGCCAATTTCGTCACCAATGTCTTGAACTTGCGCGATAAACTGGGATGTTTGGGCCCAACATTGCGCGCGATGATCCATATTAACCTATCCACCTTTTCTCTTATATCCTGACATAGATGCCAGCTTGTTCACGGCCCCGTAAAGAGGTCCTTTCATAGGGTAGTTTGTTTGGAGTGCAGTGCAAGACGACACCGCGCACAATCAAAGATTTTGAGGGAGGATATATGAAAAAGGCACGCCTATTCCTGTTGGCCACGACGGGAGTTGCCCTTTCGGCAATGGTACCAACCTTTGCTCAGGCGCAAAGCAGCGGTGCATCCAATGCAATGGACGGCGAAATCATCGTGACGGCCCAGCGCCGCGCCGAATCAATGAATGACGTGGGTATGGCCATTCAGGCCGTTGACGCAGGCACGCTAGAAGCCCTGAAGGTGACCGATGTCCGCGATCTGTCAGCGGTGGCGCCGAGCTTGTCGGTGTCGCAAAGCTATCAGGGCGTTCCCACCTATACGATGCGCGGCATTGGCTTTAACACCATTAATATTTCTTCGACCTCGACCGTCGGTACCTATGTCGACGAAGTGGCTTATGCCTATCCGATAATGAACACGGGTCCGGTTATGGATTTGGAACGTGTCGAAGTGCTGAAGGGGCCACAAGGGACGCTATATGGCCGCAACACCACGGCTGGTCTGATCAACTTCATTACGGCCAAGCCCACCGACGAATTTAAGGGCGCGGTGAAGGCGGAAGTTGGCAATTATCAAACCTATAATTTCGAAGGCTATTTGTCGGGCCCGCTGACCGAGGGCGTATCAGCCCGCCTTGCGGTGCGCAGCGAAAATAGCGACAAAGGCTGGCAGATCAGCAACTCGCGTCCCAATGAACGTCAAGGAAAAGTGGACAAGTTGGGTATTCGCGGATCATTGGCGATTGAACCTAGCTCGTCGACCCAAATTAATCTGGGCGTAACATGGTGGCAGAATAAATCGGATACGGTTTCGGCGCAGGGCATTGGATTTACGCCAACAACGACGCCCGGTGCGAACTTGACCAATTCGACCGGCAATATGCCGGGGTTGGCCGATTATTTGGCGAATAATCGCCCGACACGCGCTAGTCAGGCCGATTGGGCGCCCCGCGCTTCACGCTCGGCGGATGTTGGTATCGGTGCCGGTCTGCCTGGCGATTTGGCCGAAAATAATCGTTTTTGGGGCCTGAAGCTGCGTCTGGATCAAGATCTTAGTGACACGGTGAAATTGGTTAGCCTGACCAGCTATAATGATTTCAAACGTGACGCCATTTCGGATTGGAGCGGCGCACCTTATGAAATTTTGTTGCAGTCGATGAATGGCCGCATCAAAAGCTTTGCACAAGAACTGCATTTCGAGGGTGAAACCGGCAAGGTGAACTGGTTGGTCGGTGGCTATTTCGCCCGTGATAAAATTTTCGACGGCAGCCGAAATCTGCAAGGCGAAAATGCCAACAACCGTTATGTTCGCCAGTTCATTCTGGACCGGAACCTGCTGCTGAGCCCTGTGTTGAACGCGGCAGGCTATACGGTCGATGATGTTAAAACATCCTTCCGGACCTTTACCAATAATGCGCGGATGACCACGAAGACGTGGAGCATTTTCGGAAGTGCTGATACCGAATTGACTGACAATTTGAAGCTGACGCTTGGCCTGCGTTATACGCAGGACAAACAGGATTATTTTGGCTGTACCGCCGACTTTAACGGAAGCATGTTGCCGAACGTTAATCTCTTTACCCGCGCTGGCGCAGGTTTGGTGGATGGTAAATATCCCGAAGCTTTGAAAATCAATGGATGTAATACACACCATACCGACACGCATAGCTTCGGTCCAACGGCCCATAAATTGGATGAGGACAACGTGGCTTGGCGCACCGCATTGGACTGGTCGCCCAATGATGATACCTTGGTCTATGCTTCCATCTCGCGCGGTTATAAGTCGGGCACAACGCCAGTGAACGTGGCGAGCAAGGCAGACCAAAATAATCCCGTGACCCAAGAAGAACTGACATCCTATGAAGTCGGTGTGAAGGCGACGCTGGCGGATCGTTTGTTGCAGGCGAATTTCGCTGCTTTCTACTATGACTATAAGGACAAGCAGATCAGCACCTATTTTGCTGACCCTGTTTACAAGGCATTGTCACGTTTGGATAATGTGCCCAAGTCCAAGGCCTATGGTTTGGAAGGCGAACTGACGCTGCGTCCGACGCGGGGCGTGTCTATTTCGGCCAACGGCCTGTGGCTGAAAACCAAAATCATTGGCTATGAGGGCACGAACGCCGCAGGCAATAGCCAGAATTTCGACGGTGCCGAATTCATCTATAGCCCTCGTTTCCAAGGGAGCATGATGGTCGCTTATGACGTACCAGTCACGTCGAATTTGGACCTGAATGGTGCCGTAAACATGCGCTATCAAAGCAAATCCAGCAGCATATTCTATGATGCATCGCTGACGGATGAAACGCGTGCGCTGTACGACGTGGATGCCTATGCTTCGGTCAACGCCAGCATTGGTGTAAAGAGCCATGACGGTTGGTCGGTGTCATTGTGGTCCAAGAATTTGTTTAACAAATATTCCTGGTCTGCCGTCACCAGCAATGCCAACGTGGTGGTGCGTTTTGCCAATATGCCGCGCACCTTTGGTATGACAGCAGGATATAGTTTCTAAATGGGTATGAACTGAAAGGTTTAGCTATGGCGCAGCTTGTGCAGGATCAATATCTGGGAACGAAGATCGACTTTTCGGGCCCAGCGGGAGAAGCTGCACTGGTTGCGCCAGATAGTGTGCGATGGCGGGTTTTTAAGAACCAAATTGCCTTGGGTATCGGCGGTATTGCAGCGGTTTTGCTGGAATTTGCCGACCCACGCATCCGGTCGGGGGTTTGGGACCATTCGACCTATAAACAAGACCCCATCAGCCGATCCAAACGGACGGGGTTGGTGGCCTTGCTGGCCTGTTATGGGCCAGCCAGCACCGCCAAAGAAGTCATTGGCCATGTCAATCATATGCATGGCAAGGTGAAGGGGAACACCCCCGATGGTCAGGCCTATCGGGCGATGGACCCGGTGTTGCTGGACTGGGTGGCGGCCACGGCGTCTTTTGGCTTTGTCACGGCTTATGACCGTTTTGTGGCCCCGCTGAGCAAAGCCGAACAGGACCAGTTTTTACGGGAAGGGGATAGTGTAGGCCGCTTGTTTGGCGCGCTGCATACGCCCAAGACCATTGATGAATTTATGACCATGATGCGGGGGCTGGAGCCGAATTTTGAACCGCATCCGATTGTATTTGAATTTCTGGATATTATTCAGTCTGGGCAAGCCGCGCCGTCGGTTCCGCGCTTTTTGCATCGGGCGATTGGCCGTGCTGCCGTGTCGTTGTTGCCGCCCCATATTCGCCAGATTTTGCAATTGGGCCGCAAATATGACCTGACCGTGGTGGACAAGTGGATGCTGCGCCTTGCAGGCCGTGCGGCGGATCGGCGTATGGACCCGCAATCGCCGCCTTGCTTGGCCAGTGTGCGCATGGGATTGCCGCAGGATTTCCTTTACCGCTCGCCCGCGCAGCAGCAAAGCTTGATGGCCAGCCGTGACGATTTTCGCGGCGAGGAAGCCACAGTGGCCGGATAAGCGGCAAATTACCGGCTCTGCCTATTCCCTTGGCCGTCAGGCCACGCTAACGGGCATATGTGTCTGACTGTTCTGCCTGTATCGTGCGCAACCGCGCCATTTGTTCCGGATTGCAAGCCGATGAGCTTGTAATGTTGGGGAAGATTGGCCGCCGGCAAAAGATAAAGGCTGGCCATGTTTTAATGTGGGAAGGCGATGAAGCCCCTGTTGTGGCCAATGTGCTGGACGGTGTGTTGAAAATGGTCGTTTCTGCGGCGGACGGACGTGAGCAAATTGTTGGCGTGGTGTTTCCATCGGACTTTATCGGGCGGCCCTTTGGCAAAGAAACCCCCTATAGCGTGACCGCGATGACCGATGCCGAAATGTGCATTTTCAATCGCAAGGCCTTTGATGAATTTGCCAGCAGTCATCCCGATTTGCAGCAGAAATTGCTGCGCCGGACGTTGGACGAATTGGACCGAGCGCGCCATTGGATGATGTTGTTGGGGCGCAAAACCGCATCAGAGAAAATCGCGTCTTTCTTGTTGGAAATGTCGGAACGTTTGTCGGGGCAGGGGTGTGAAGCGGGCGTGCGGGCAAGCTTTGAATTGCCCTTTGGACGCCAACAAATTGCCGATATTTTGGGCCTGACCATTGAGACGACCAGCCGCCAATTAACAAAAATGCGTGCCGACGGTTTGTTGGACCTGCCGTCCCGCCGCGAGATTGTGATCCAAGATCGCAATGCATTGGAATTGTTGGCAGGCTGAACAACAAGCGTCGGCACGAGGATGGGCCACAAGGTTCGGAGAGAGGTAGCCCATGAGGAGTGGACCTAAGAAGGCCCAAGGGATGGGGTGGCTGGCCTTAGAAGCGGAAACCCAGACCCGCGCTGATCAGCCACGGGTCGAGCCGCTGACGGGTTTTTAACACCATCGTCTCGCCTGCATGCCATGTGGCGGTGGGCCGCATAATATAGCGTTTGGCATCCAGACTGAGCGTCATGCCTTTGGTGTTTAACGGCACATCAATGCCAGCCTGAAAGGCGGCGCCCAGTGTGTCGTTCACTTTTAACCGCGATGCGCCCATGGTTTGGGTGGTGCTGCCCGATTTTTCGTCGATGAAGATGAAATAGCTGGGGCCTGCGCCAACATAGGGGCGGACACCACCGTCTGCGCCGAAATGATATTTCACCGTCACGGTGGCAGGCAAGATTTTGACATTGGATGCCAATTCGGTGCCGCCCAGCGCGCCTGCGCCGTCAATATCATGCTGGGTCAGTCCAGCGATGGTTTCCAGCGAGATATGGTCGCTGACGAAATATTGCAGGGCCATGGTTGGCGTCACATTGTCATTGGCCTTGGATGCTGTGCCGGCAGGCAGGCTGAGCCCGTCATATTTGACCGAATCGATTTTGCCATCGGCCGCGACATAGGTGGCGAAAAGCTTGATATCCAAATCGCCTGCTTTGGCTTGCGCCCCCTGAGGAACGGCGAGCGCCGCCATAAGTGCAAAGAGGGGGAGGAGAGGCTGTTTCACAAAATTACCCTTTGTTTCACTATATTTGGTCGTGATGCCCCTTGAATGGCGCAAGCTGACCACCGCTTCATTGATCTGGCGCAAAAGGAAATTTGATCTGGATCAAGGAAAGGCCATGGCCAGCCTCACATGGTCCCTGCGCAGGGCAGAAGCCCTGAAAATATGCGGGGGGAAGGGCGGCGATGTCGCAGCATTTGGGGGTCCATCAATCGGGGGCACTACACGGAAATTCGCATGATCGGCGGGCACCGTCGTCCGGACGCTGGGGCCACATCTTGGGCAGCGGCGATGCGCGCTATATATTGTGCGTCTGTTTTCTGGCGGGGTTGCTGGCCGGTGCCGCGATGCTGATGGACGGGTGGGCGCATGGCTTTTGGATAAAAGCTGCGGGTGCTTTGGCTCTCTCTATTCTTTTATCCGTCATGGTGCTGAACGGCGTGATTTGGGCGGTGTTTCGGCGGCGGGTTGCGGGATTTTCGGCACAATGGGTGGGCGGGGCGATGCGCAACCTGTCTGGTGCGGACCTGTTGTTGATTGACGATCCGATGGTGCTGCGCCGGTCGGGGCGCTGTTTGGCGGCGCAGCAGCCCCGCTTGGACCCGCGCTTGGCCCCTGTGATGTTGGGGCTGGCGAAGCATGGCGACCACCCTTTGACCATTGCTTTGGCCAATTCGCTGGAGGGCAGCGGAGTGGCGGAGGAAATGATCAGCAAATTGGACGTTCAATCTTCCGGTCATCTGCGGGGCGAGTGGCGCGGGCATGATATCATACTGTTTGTGCAGCCCATTGGCTATGGCCATACAAAGCTGGTGATCCATTTGCATATGGACGGGGAGCCTGCGGCGTCGGCAGTATTTGACGAAGATATTCGCAGCGATGCGCCGCCGATGTTGCGGGCGCTGCGCCGTGCGGGCGTGGTGCCCGTGCTTTATGCGCCGGACAGCGCGCAGATGTTGGGGCCAATGGCGCGGCAATTGGGCCTGATGGCGCAAGGCTTTATGAGCGCGCCGGACAAAGACGCCGCCATTGCACGGCATTGCGCGGCTGGCCATGTGCCATTGATCTTGTCGCTAGCGGCCGGACGGGGGGCATGGATGCTGCGCAGCGGCGGAACGGGCAGGGCGTTGTTGATGGGGCAGGATATGGCCGCCATTCCGGCTGCCATTTTATGGGCGCGTGACCTGCGGGCGCTGAAGCATCATGGAATGCGGATATTGGGCATCACCCATTTGGGGGCCTTGGCGATGATGATGAGCGGTTGGACGATGCCCATCATCGCGGCTCTGACATGGGGCATTGGCGCAGGCGCGATGTGGTGGATATGGAGCCAGCATATCCATGGCCCAGATAAGCCAGCTGCGGCGGACCGCCTGAAAAAGAGAGCGGCAATTTGATCTAGGTCAATGTTTCAGGGTTAATGGAATTTTAATGAGCCTTTATGTGGACTTACCTTCCTGAATTGCTCGACCGCCCTGTGCCGCGTTACACCAGCTATCCCACCGCTATGGAATTTTCCGACGCGGTGGGCGCGGGGGATTTTGTTGCCGCCTTGGACGATGTTGCGCAGGGCACGCCGATTTCCCTTTATGTGCATATTCCCTTTTGTGAGCAGATTTGTTGGTATTGCGGGTGCAACACGGGCGCGGCGGGGCGCAAGCAGCGTTTGTCCGATTATTTGGATGCGCTGAAACGCGAAATTACCATGGTGGCGCGCCGTTTGGGCGGGCGCGGCAAGGTGCAGCGTATCGCCTTTGGTGGGGGCAGCCCCAATGCCATTGCGCCGGTCGAATTCATCCGCTTGTTGGACCATATCATAACGATCTTTGATGCGGGCCAGCCCAATATTTCGGTTGAGCTGGACCCGCGCGGTTTTACGCCGGAATGGTCGATGGCGTTGAGCGCGGCGGGCGTGGATCGGGTGAGCTTGGGCGTCCAGACCTTTGCGGCGCATGTGCAGCAGCGCATTGGCCGCATTCAACCCAAGGCGGATATCGAAGATGCGGTCGCCAGCCTGCGCAGCCATGGCATTGAACAGGTAAATTTCGATCTGATGTTCGGTTTGCCGGGGCAAAGCCTGACGGATTTGGACGACACGCTGAGCCAGACGATTGATCTGGCCCCCAGCCGGATTTCGCTGTTTGGCTATGCCCATTTGCCCGCTTTATTGCCGCGTCAGCGCCGTATCGATGGCAGCAACTTGCCTGATCATGAACTGCGCTTCCGTCAAGCGCATCGGGGCTATCAACGCCTGACCGAGGCTGGATATCAGGCCATTGGGTTCGACCATTTTGCGCGGCCCGAGGACGCATTGGCCAAAGCATCGATGCGCGGAAAGGTTCGGCGCAACTTCCAAGGATTTACCGAAGACCAAAGCGATGTGCTCATTGGTTTTGGGGCCAGTGCGATTAGCCAATTTTCGAGGCTGATTTGCCAGAATGAAAAGCGGGTGGGCGTGTACCGTGACCGTGTCAACGCCCGTGACTGGGCCGCTGAACGGGGTGTGAAAATTAGCGCGGACGACCAGCAGCGCGGCGAAATTATTCGTGGCATCCTGTGTCAGGGACGCGCCAAAATTCCCCACGCTATGCTCTATTCCGCCCGCGATGCCTTGGTGAAATATGAAGTGCATGGCCTGATGATGTGGCGTCAAAATGAACTGATTTTGCCGTCTTATGCTTTGCCTTATGCCCGCCTGATCGCGGCGGAATTTGACCGATTGCGGGGCAATGTGACCAGCGAATATCAAATGGCCTGAGGGCGCAGCGCATAGAGATGGACCGGTTCCCGCTTGGGGGGGCAGGTAGCTGGGCGATCTTTGCTGGTGGATTTTCATCGGCGGGTCGTCCGGCTGCCTGTTTAGCATATGGGCCAGATGCACAGGGTGCCGGAAGTTCTGGATGGTGGTGCGGGCGGGGGGACTCGAACCCCCACGGGCAGAGCCCGACGGATTTTCTTACCTTCTACGGCTTTCGCCGCCGCTGGTCGAAACCAGCGTTTGGGGTCTGGACTATCCCTTCACCATGCCCATCGGTTGCCCTGTGGGTTTAGGTGCTGCCCGTCTAGTCTCTACACCTTCCGTAGTTTCCTACGGCTTGGCTCGGGATTACCAGTTAAAAGGCTTCCCCGAATTTGAGCAGTTCTACTTCGGCGATTTCCCGCCGAGCACTCAATTTGGTTTAAGTCCGTTGCGTCTACCATTCCGCCACGCCCGCACACCGAGGGGCGTTATAGGCAGGAAGTTTTCATAGGCCAAGACTGATAAAGCGGAAAAAATGGAAAAATATTCTGGTCCATTTTCATCCTGACAAAAGCCCCTTTCGTGCGAGCAAGTGCAAGGTTACAGGTGGCGCATGGACAATATTCTGGACATTCGTGGGCTGGGAAAACGCTATGCTGGTGGGCATCGGGCGTTGGACGATGTCAATTTGCAGATTCGCAAGGGCGAGATTTTTGCCTTGCTGGGTCCCAATGGGGCCGGAAAATCCAGCTTGATTGGCATTTGTTGCGGTATCGTCACGCCCAGCGAAGGACAGGTTTTGGTGGGCGGGCATGACCATCAAAAACAATTTCGCGCTGCGCGCAGCATGATTGGCTTGGTGCCGCAGGAATTGCTGACCGATGCATTTGAGCGGGTGGTTGTGACGGTCAATTTCTCGCGCGGGTTGTTCGGCAAGCCTAAAGATCCTGCCTATATCGAGCAATTGTTGAAGGACTTGTCCTTGTGGGACAAGCGCCACGCCAAAATGATGGAATTGTCCGGCGGTATGAAGCGCCGTGCGATGATCGCCAAAGCCCTGAGCCATGAGCCGGATATTTTGTTTTTGGATGAACCAACAGCGGGCGTGGATGTCGAACTGCGCCGCGATATGTGGAATATGGTGCATCGTCTGCGTGAACGCGGCGTGACGATTATTTTGACCACCCATTATATCGAAGAGGCCGAGGAAATGGCCGACCGTGTGGGGGTGATTACCGGCGGTAAGCTGATCTTGGTCGAAGAGAAACAGGCGTTGATGCAAAAATTGGGGCGCAAAACGCTGACCCTGAATTTGGCAGAGCCTTTGGAACGGGTGCCCGATGCGTTGGCCCCATGGAATGTGCGGCTGGGGGCTGGCGGTTATGAGCTGATTTATGATTTCGACAGTCAGGCCGAGGCAACGGGCGTACCGTCTTTGCTGCGCCAGATGAGCGATATGGGCATGGCGTTTAAGGATTTGCATACCAGCCAAAGTTCGCTGGAGGATATTTTTGTCGGCTTGGTGCATCAAGACCGCCATGGGGGTGATGCATGATGATGAATTTTCGTGGTATGTCGGCAATCTATGCGTTTGAAATGGCGCGTTTTGGGCGCACATTTTGGACCAGCTTGATGTTGCCAGTGGTCACCACCGCGCTCTATTTCATCGTATTCGGTTCCGCAATTGGCAGCCGCATGTCGGATATTAGCGGCGTTCCTTATGGCGCGTTCATTGTGCCTGGTCTGATGATGCTGACCATGTTCAGCGAGGGGATTAGCAACGCCAGTTTTGGCATTTATATGCCCAAATGGACGGGCACGATTTATGAAATGCTGTCGGCGCCCCTGTCGGCGACGGAATTGCTGATGGCTTATGTTGGGGCCGCCGCAACCAAGGCAGTGCTGATTGGCGCGATTATTTTTGGCACGGTCCATTTTTTTGTGGATGTTGAAGTGGCGCATCCGGCGGCGATGGTCGGGTTCATGCTATTGCTGGCGGTGACCTTGTGTTTATTCGGTTTCATCATCGGCCTGTGGGCGCAAAGCTTTGAGCAATTACAGGTGGTGCCGATGCTGATCGTTTATCCGCTGACCTTTTTGGGCGGGGCCTTTTATTCCATTGATATGTTACCGCCTTTTTGGCGCAGCGTGGCGCTTTTCAACCCCGTGGTTTATTTAATCAGCGGATTTCGCTGGACCTTTTTTGGACAGGGCGATGTGTCCCCCATGGCCAGTATGGTGGCGGTGGCTCTGTTCTTGATTTTGTGCCTGAGTGCAGTTTTCTGGGTGTTTCGGACCGGATATCGGTTGAAACAGTGATCACTAGCCTATGGCGAGCGCACGGCTGTATGGAGGCTAGATTGCCCCCCGTACAGGGTGCAGCCCAAATGCGCGCGAAAGATGCCGTATTGAGTAGGCTGATGCCGTTCTGACTGAACAAGGGTTTGAGCGCGTAAGACCGTGAACATGCGTTGGCGGCACGGCGTGCCGCCAATCGAAAAGCGCATGATGAAAAGGCGGTTAAACGCTTTGGTTTAAGCGTTCGCGCATTTCCTTACCGGGCTTAAAATAAGGGACTTTTTTAGCGTCCACATCGACGGATTCACCAGTGCGGGGGTTGCGACCCGTCCGTGATTCGCGTGCGCGGGTCGAAAAAGCACCGAAACCGCGCAATTCCACGCGGCCACCATCAGCAAGTTGTTCAACGATGGAATCGAAGAATGTGTCGACAATCGTTTCGACTTCTTCGAGACGCAAATCGCTGTTTTCGTTTGCAATTTTTTGAACCAGTTCAGACCGGATCATTGTGTTCCCCTTATTTTACGGACAGGCGAGACAGCAACTCATGGTATTGCTTTCTTCATCTGTTCGTTTCCCCTTCCAGATGAGGGTAGGGCTAACACGATTTATAACAAGCGCAAAATAAAAGTGATCGCAAAATTTTGTAACGAAAAGAGAAAGGCCCGCGCAGCATAGCTGCGCGGGCCCCTGAATTGGGTCGGGAACCGAAGGATTAGTCCTTCTTGGTGGTTGCCTTCAAAGCTTCGCCAAGGATGTCGCCCAGCGATGCACCCGAATCTGACGAACCGTACTGCGCAACAGCTTCCTTCTCTTCAGCGATCTGAAGAGCCTTGATCGAGAAGCTTGGCTTCTTCGAACGGTCGAAACCGATGACCAGTGCGTCGAACTTCTGACCAACTTGGTAACGCTCTGGGCGTTGCTCGTCGCGGTCGCGGCCAAGGTCGGCGCGCTTGATGAAGCCGGTCGCACCATCTTCGCCAGCTTGAACTTCGAGACCATTGTCGCGAACTTCCAATACCGTAACGGTGGTGGTTTCGTTCTTCTTCAGCGTGCTCGTCGTCGTGGTTGCGCCAACAGCTGGTGCGCCCTTTTCGAGTTGCTTGATGCCCAGGCTGATGCGTTCCTTTTCGACGTCAACGTCGAGAACAACAACCTGTACGCTTTCGCCCTTGCGGTGCAAGTGAAGCGCTTCTTCACCCGAGATGCCCCAAGCGATGTCCGACATGTGAACCATACCGTCCACGTCGCCAGGCAGGCCAACGAACAGACCGAATTCGGTTGCGTTCTTGACTTCGCCTTCGACGACCGAACCAACTGGGTGTGCGTCTGCGAAGGCGCCCCATGGGTTCGATTGAGCTTGCTTCAGGCCCAGCGAGATACGACGCTTGTCGCTGTCGACTTCGAGAACGATAACGTCGACTTCTTGGCTCGTCGAAACGATCTTGCCAGGGTGAACGTTCTTCTTGACCCACGACATTTCGCTGACGTGAACCAGACCTTCGATGCCGGGTTCCAGTTCCACAAATGCACCATAGTCGGTGATGTTCGTGACGGTGCCCGACAGCTTCGCGCCCACTGGATATTTGGCTGCAACGCCTTCCCAAGGATCGCTTTCCAGTTGCTTCATGCCAAGGCTGATGCGCTGCGTGTCGCGGTTGATGCGGATGATTTGAACCTTCACGGTGTCACCAATGTTGATGACTTCGCTTGGGTGGTTCACGCGCTTGTAGCTCATGTCGGTGACGTGCAGCAGGCCGTCGATGCCGCCGAGGTCAACGAACGCACCATAATCGGTGATGTTCTTAACGGCGCCTTCGATGATCTGACCTTCTTCCAGATTCTGGATCAGGCCCGAACGCTGTTCTGCACGGGTTTCTTCGAGGATCGCACGACGCGAAACAACGATGTTACCACGGCGGCGGTCCATCTTGAGGATTTGGAACGGCTGAGGCAGATCCATGAGCGGAGCAACGTCGCGCACAGGGCGGATGTCGACTTGGCTGCCAGGCAAGAAGGCCACGGCGCCGCCGAGGTCAACGGTGAAGCCACCCTTAACACGGCCAAAGATAACACCTTCAACGCGCGTTTCTTTGTTGAATTCTTCTTCCAGACGGTCCCAAGCGGCTTCGCGGCGAGCACGGTCGCGCGACAGCATGGTTTCACCGTTGGCGTTTTCGACGCGGTCGACATAAACTTCGACTTCGTCGCCAACCTTGATGTCGGCTTTCTGGCCAGGCATGGCGAATTCGCGCAGTGGCACGCGGCCTTCGCTCTTCAAGCCAATGTCGATTACTGCCAGATCATTTTCGATGTTGGTGACAGTGCCTTTTACGACGCGACCTTCAAAGCCGCCGTCTGCACCGCCCAACGAGTCATCGAGCATCGCGGCGAAATCGTCGCGTGTCGGAAATGCCGTTGAGGCCATGGGATTATCCTTACTTCATTTGTTCCGGCCAAGCGGTTGGTTCCGCTGGTCTTGTGGCCGATCCGTCTTACCCGCCGAATTGCGGATAAAACATTCGTCTGAACCATGGCGGGCGGCATGCCGTAAGCAACGGAAATATCAGCAAAACCATGTGAAAAACATAGTCGCGATATGGCTTGATTAGGCCATATTCCATAGCGATAGCAGCCAGACCAGAGTCCGACGAACGCGCCGCCTATAGTTTTGATGGGGCGCAATAGCAAGAAAATAGCGATTTTCGGCCCAGTCTATGCGGCCGAACTATCACCGAGTGATCTAACGCACGGGCGCATGGTTCCGGTTTGTTTAGATTTACCGAATAAGCCGTAACGGCTGGCGCGTGATGATGGGCGACATAGGGTTGCCGTCACAAGATTATGGGCCGTGGGGCGCAGGGGGTGAATATGAGTATATTTGGCGTAGGCCGCTTTGATGACCCAGCGGTGGAGCAACGGTTCCAGACGACGGCCCGTCAATATCGCCTGCCTTTTGTGCGCCTGTACGGCGTGATGTTCATGCTCGTGTCACTGGCTTATAGCATTTTGAACCCGCTTTTTGTGTCACCCGATGATATGGTCAGTCTGGCGATTTTGTTTGGCGTCATGCTGTTGATTAGCGGGGCCTATATCTGTCTGACCTTTTGGGATGGATATTTGGCGCGGCCCCATATTGATTTTACGGCCTTGTTGATGCTGGTTTTTCTGTTGGGGCGGGTGAATTTAATCCTGTTCGACGAATTGATTATGCAGGAACAGGAAATGCACGCGGTGGGCGTGATGAACCGGCTGGCGATCAGCGCCTTTGCTGCCGTGGTATTGGCTGGGCGGCCCAAGGCGTTTTTGCTGTGGCTGATGCTGGATTTGTGCATGTTTTTGATCACGGTCGTGCCGCTCCAAAGCCATGGGGCGGGCTTATATTATGCGCTGCTCAGCTATGTTTCGGGCGCGACCATCATGTTGGCGATCAACCTAGCGATTGAGCGCACCAGCCGTGCGGCCTTTCAATTGGCGCAGGCGCTGGAGGTGGAGCGCCAGCATAATGAGGAACTGGTCTATAATATGCTGCCGTCCGGCGCGGTGGAGCGCATCAGGGGCGGGCATGTTGTCGCCGACAGCTTTGCCGACGCCAGTGTGATTTTCATTGATATGGCGGGTTTTACCGCGCTGACCAAGCGGATGTCGCCGGGGCATTTGGTCGATGTGCTCAATTGTTTTTTCCGCCATGCCGATGAATGTGCGGCGCGGCATGGGGTGGAAAAGGTCAAGACGATTGGCGATGGATATTTGGCGATGGCGGGCGGCAATGTTGCCGCCAATAATAGCGCGGATGCCGCCATTGCCTTTGCGCATGATGTGTTAACGATTGTGCCAGAGCTGCGCCGTATTGCAGGCGTCGACCTGGGCTTGCGAATTGGCATTCATAGCGGGCCGGTGGTCGGCGGGGTGATTGGCGCGACGCGCATGGCTTATGATTATTGGGGGGAGACGGTGAATATGGCCTCCCGCCTTGAAAGCTGTGCCCAGATCAACGGTATCGCCATTTCGGAAAGCTGTTGGCTGCGCACCAATAAGCGCGCGGAATTTGGGCCCGTGCAGCAGGAATTGCTGAAAGGTGTGGGGGAGACTTGCGTGTTTCGTTCCGTCCCCAAGGCAGCGGCAGAGGCTGTCGAGGATGATATGGCAGGTTTTGGACGCGTGGCCTAATGGCAGCGGCTTGGCGGGATGAACGCAAAGCCCCCCTTTGATCGGGTGCCTTGCTAGTCTCTTGGCCAAAGCGGGGCTTCGCTGTGCCCCTTAGGCGCTGTGCAATTTGCTGGTGACAAAGGCGATGGCAGCGGCCAGCGCTTGTTCCCGCGACATATCGCTATTGTCCAGCAGCATGGCGTCCGGCGCTTGGCAAAGCGGGGCGTCTTTGCGGCCGGTGTCGCGCGCGTCGCGGGCGCGGATGTCGGCCAATATCTCTTCATAGCGAACGGGGACGCCGCGCTGGGTCATTTCGCTATATCGGCGCTGGGCGCGCACGTCGGGGCGCGCCGTGACGAATAATTTGGCATCGGCATGGGGCGCGATCACCGTGCCTATGTCGCGGCCATCCAGCACCGCGCCGCCCACTTGGTTGGCGAAATCAACCTGTCTGGCCAGCAAGGCCGCGCGAACTTGCGGGTGGGCGGAGATCTGACTGGCCAATGCACCGGTGCTTTCCAGCCTAAGGTCGGGATGGGCCAGCAAGGCGTCATCAAATCGACAGGCGGCCAAGGCGTCGTCGGCACGGCTGGCATCGCCGCCATTTTGGGCAAGCTGATACCCCACGGCGCGGTACAGCAAGCCCGTGTCCAAATAGGGCAGGCCGAAATGCGCCGCCAATTGCCGTGCGATGGTTCCTTTGCCCGATGCGGTGGGACCATCAACGGCAATGATCGGGCCAGCAGGATGTGCGCCCGCTGGCGTCATTGTTGAAGGCCCGACAATAATATTTCGAAATTGGGGAAGCTGGTTCCAACCGGCGTCATATCGTCGATGGTGACCGCTTGACGGGATACCAGCCCAGCGATCGCAAAGCTCATGCAGATGCGGTGGTCCAGATGGCCTGCGATGGTGCCGCCACCCGCCAGCAATTCGCCGCCGCTGCCGTCGATGCTAAGCCCATCTTCGCTTTCGCGCACCGTAACGCCAATGGCTGCAAGGCCGGTTGCCATCACCGCGATGCGGTCGCTTTCCTTGACGCGCAATTCATCAAGGCCGGTGGTGTTGGTCGTGCCTTGGGCCATGGCGGCGGCGATGAACAGGACGGGGAATTCGTCGATCATGCTGGGGGCCAGCGCGGGGTCCACGTCAATGCCGGTCAAAATGCTGTGCTTGATGTGCAGATCAGCCACCGGTTCGCCGCCGACTTCGCGGGGGTTTAATTCTTCGATATGGCCGCCCATTTGGCGCAGCACGGTCACAATGCCGGCGCGTGTTTCGTTCAGGCCGACATTGGTGATGATGACATCGCTGTCTGGCACGATCAGCGCCGCGACGATGAAGAAAGCGGCGGACGACGGGTCGCCCGGCACGATGATATTTTGGGGTTGCAGCTCTGCTTCGCCGCGCAGGCGGATGATGCGGCTGCCGTCGCTGTCCAGATCGACCGTCAAATCAGCGCCAAAGCCACGCAACATGCGTTCGCTATGGTCGCGGGTGGGGATGGGTTCGATAATTTCGGTGATGCCGGGGGTGTTGAGGCCCGCCAACAGAATCGCGCTTTTCACCTGAGCCGAGGCCATGGGCAGGCGATAGGATAGCGGCACAGCAGGGGCGATGCCGCGCACCATCAATGGCAAGCGGCCGCCAGGGCTGGCGGAAAATTCGGTGCCCATTTGGGCCAGTGGGTCCATAACGCGGCCCATTGGGCGGCTCGACAGGCTGGCATCGCCCGTGAAGGTCACATGAATCGGGTGCGTCGCCACCAAGCCCATCAACAGGCGGGTGGACGTGCCGCTATTGCCCATTTCCAACGCATGTTGGGGTTGGAGCAAGCTGCCCACGCCCACACCGTGAATGACCCATTCGCCATTGTCTTGGCGGGTGATCTGCGCCCCCATCGCCCGCATAGCGTCGGCGGTTGCCAGAACGTCATGGCCTTCGAGCAGGCCGGTGACTCGGCTTTCGCCGACCGAAAGAGCACTTAACATCAGCGAACGATGCGATATGCTCTTGTCACCCGGAATGGTGATCTTACCTTTCAGGGAAGATGAGGTGGAGAAGCGGCGAGGGGAAATAGGATGTTCGATCATGACGAGCGGCTTTTGACAGCGGCTCGACAATCTGGCAAGGCGCACGCCGATTTAACGGACAGCGTTCTGCTGCCGTTCTTCTCGTGATGAATTTTCACCCGACTTTTCGGAAAAACGAGGCTGTTATGGTTAAGGCTGAATGGGGCACAAAGCGTAGCTGCCCGAAATGTGCGACACGCTTTTACGATCTGACGAAGGAAGATCCGGTTAGCTGCATCAGCTGCGGCTATGCATGGATACCGGAATCGGTGCTGAAGTCCAAGCAACCCATGCCATTTGAGCAGGTTGTGAAGGTCGGCAAGGAAGCCGCAGATAGCGAAGCGGATGATGATTTGGATCTGGACGTCGATGTCGATGAAGACAGCGATTCGCCAGACAATGACGTTGATCTGGGCGGCGACGACGATTTGGGCGTTGCGACCGGCGACGATGATGTGGAAATTGAAAGCTGATTCTTCAGCGCTGTTTTTGCAAATGATGATGGGCAAGGGCCAAAAAATGCAGAAAGTTGCGTTTGGCCCTTGCATCAACAAGCCAGCCTGTTAAATGCGGCGTCCCGATCACAACAACCCAGTGTGATTGGCTTGAAAATGGCATGGGGCCTTAGCTCAGCTGGGAGAGCGCTACAATGGCATTGTAGAGGTCAGCGGTTCGATCCCGCTAGGCTCCACCATTTCACATTTTCTATGATTTTCTGATGGATAACCACCCGCCGCCTTGCTTGGTCTGCGGGATTTTTTGTGCGTGAATCTGGTCGCGGCAAATTGATGCAAGCCCTGCAAGGTGCGAGTTTGCATCAATTCCTGTGTCCGCCGTTGCGTTATGCAGAAACAACGTCCGCCCAATCGGGGTGCCGTGGTCCGCGCGCCTTGACGAAGGGGCAGAGCGGAATGATTTTATAACCATTTTCTTTGGCATCGGCGATGAAGGTGGCGAGCAAGGCTTGGCCCACGCCAAGGCCGCGCATGGAATCGGGGACGGAGGTTGAGGAGGCGATCACCAAAGTGGGCGAGGTGGTGGACCAAGCCAGCGTCGCTGTGTCGCCATGTTTGTTGTATGTGAAGCTGCCGCCAGTCGCGGTGGTGTTTTTGCTGATGTCGGCTGGATTGATCAAGATAGGCTCCAATCATATGGGGATGTGCTGGGTAACGGGTGCGGACAAAAGGAGTTCCGTGAGTTGGCCGAAACAGGCGGTGGTGCAAAAGTAACATAGGCTCGCCATGCTTGCTGGATTAGCGGCGCGGAGGGCCACACGGCCCGCAGCGGCGCGATGAGGGGAAGTGCGCTGGCTTCCATGGGATGGAGGTTCTGGTGGGCCGCGTTTGAATGGATTTTCGATCGCAATTTGGCAAAATTGAAAAAAAATTCAAAAACTCTGTAAACCCCTCTTGCATCAAAGAAATAGCCTGCTAATTGCAGCCCCACGGACGCAGTAACCCAGTGCGGTCCGCTTGAAAATGGCATGGGGCCTTAGCTCAGCTGGGAGAGCGCTACAATGGCATTGTAGAGGTCAGCGGTTCGATCCCGCTAGGCTCCACCATTTCACCCATCACTCATAATAAAATTGATCATATCGCATAGCGGTCCCGATGCGCGCAGTGTCCGAAGAATGGGCCGCTTTTTTGCGTGGGTTCACGGATGGACATAATGGGATGGCATGCCATTCGTCGCCCGCCTGAACCACGGTGGTTAGGATGTTGGCTCGTCGTCCGTCGCGGGGAATAAGGGCTGCATATCAATGGCATCGGCCAGACTGATGCCGTCCAAAATGGCGGCGGTATCGTCCCGAACCTTGAGCATCACGCTGCGCATCCGGCACTCCGCCTCGGGCAGACAGTTTTTGCAGCTTTCATAGGCGTTACGGGCCGCGCAGGGCACCAAGGCCAGCGACCCACGTGTTAGGCGCACCAAGTCGCCATAGCTGATGTCCACAGGCGGCAGGGCGAGTTGATAGCCGCCGTCACGGCCCCGCTGGGAAATGAGCAAGCCTTCGCGGGACATTTCCGACAAAATCACCGTTAGAAATTTGGGCGGGATATTTTGCGCATCAGCAATGTCGGCCAGTTGAACCTGTCCTTTGCCCCAATGGTCGGCAAGGTGCTGAAACGCACGAATGGTATAACGGGTCTTTTGCGAAAGCATGGGGAGACTAGTGTGCCAAAATGGCGGTCAATTCAACCATTCAGGCAGAGATAATATCATCTGCCGCCCGCTGAGGCTTTCTGGGCACAGAATGGACGGGGTCCCAAAGCTTGGCAGGCGGGGCGAATCGGCATAGGCTGGCGAAAAATGACATGGGAGACCGGAGATGGAGAGGCTGGATAACGGCGTAATTCATGCGCCACGCGCCACTTTTCGCGCCATGAGCGAATCGACTCAGCAAGATTGGGATATTATTGCCGCCGAACAAAAGGAATTTTCGGGCGGCAATGCGGCCCGCATCTTGCAGCATCTGAATTTGCTGGCTGGCGACTATGGTGGCTTTCCCGTCGATCGGTTGACGCATTGTTTGCAAACCGCGACTCGGGCGTATCGGGATGGGCGCGACGAAGAATATGTGGTGATGGCGTTGCTGCACGACATTGGCGACACTTTGGGGGCGTTTAATCATCCCGACGTTGCAGCCGCGATATTGAAGCCGTTTTTATCCGATGAGAATCTGTGGATTGTGCAGCATCACGGGATTTTTCAGGGGCATTATTTCTTTCATTATCTGGGGCTGGACCGCGATATGCGGGATCAATTTGCTGATCACCCTTATGCCGAGGCCTGTCAATTTTTCTGTTCTGAATATGATTCGCCAGCCTTCGACCCAGAATATGACAGTTTGCCGGTGGAATTTTTTGCGCCGATGGTCGAGCGCGTGTGTAATCGTCCCCGTAACAGCATTTATAAAAAGGTCTTGGACGACAAGCATGCCGCCTAGCGTCCATTTCGCTTAGGGTTCTGCGCCTAATAGCTGACATGCTGTGATGGCGGCGGCGCGCATCTGTCGAGCAAAAATCCATGCGGATTGGGGCTGCGCAAATGCTGGGGCAAATAGACACGGCATATGAACAAGACGGTGTGCAAAAAAATGCCCCAGCCGCAACAGCGTCTGGGGCAGTGGTCAAGGGATATGCCAATCGTCCTAGCTTTGACATAAGGCATACACATGACAGCCGCGTAAGTTGCCTTGATCAGGCGAATTTTGCGATCTTATTTGCCGGTAAAGGCTGTTTTGCGTTTTTGCATGAAGGCCATGATGCCTTCCACCGCGTCGGCGCTGTTGCCGGCGGTGAATTGGCCTTGTGCTTCGGCATCCAATGTCTGGGCATAGCTTTGCGACAAGCCATCCCGCAGGACTTTGCGCATCGTGCCCAAAGCGACAGTCGGACCGTTGGCCAGACGTTCGGCCAAGGCTTGGGCTTCGTCCAGCAAAGCCGCGTCGTCGACGGACTTGTAAATCAGACCCCATTGTTCGGCTTGGTCCGCCGAAATTTTTTCGCCCAGCATCATCATTTGTGTGGCGCGGGGCAGGCCGATCAGGCGCGGCAAAATCCACGACGAACCGCCATCGGGAACCAAGCCGATGTTGACAAAGGCTTGCAGGAAATAAGAGCTTTTACCAGCCACGGTGAAATCGCCGGCCAAAGCGAAGCTGCATCCGACACCCGCCGCAGGGCCGTTGACAGCCGTCACCACGGGAATGTCCAAAGCGGCCAGTGCCAGCAACATGGGGTTGTAATGGTTACGCAAGGCTTTGCGGCTGTTGGAACCGCCGCCGACAGCGGAGCCGCCGCCGCTACGATCGCCCGATAAATCGGCACCAGAGCAAAAACCACGGCCTTCGCCCGTAATCAGCAGCGCGCGCGCGCCCAGCGCGGGCAGCCAGTCCAAGGCCGCACGAATGTCATCGGCCATATCTGGGGCCATGCTGTTCAAACGCTCTGGTCGATTCAAGGTGATGCGCGCCACATTGTTGGTGCATTCCAACTTGATGCTGGCAAAGCTGGGCAGGTCAGTCATGTGTGTAATTTCCCTCTCACTCTCTGGTCATGCTTTACGTTTACGTAAACTGTGACGCATTCGGCGGTACAGTGCAAGCGTCAACCATGATGTCGGATAAAAAGCGCTACGCATTGCTGTCGCGCTATAATCTGATGGAGATGAGCGCCAAAGCCTTTCCACGACGGCTGCTTAATGCTAACCGCCCGCGCCATGTCCATGAACCGTCCTGATCGCCGCACCTTTGCCATTATTGCCCACCCTGACGCTGGTAAAACCACGCTGACGGAAAAATTGCTGGTGGCTGGCGGCGCCATTCACATGGCGGGTGAGGTCAAGGCGCGCGGCCAAGCGCGGCGCGCCCGTTCCGACTGGATGAAGATTGAGCAGCAGCGCGGCATTTCGGTCACGTCATCGGTGATGACATTTGAATATGCGAATTTGGTGTTCAACCTGCTGGACACCCCCGGACACGAAGATTTTAGTGAAGACACATATCGCACCCTAACCGCCGTCGACAGCGCGGTGATGGTGATTGACGCCGCCAAAGGGATCGAGCCGCAAACGCTGAAATTGTTCGAGGTTTGTCGCCTGCGCAACGTGCCGATCATCACCTTCATTAACAAGGTGGACCGTGAAGGTCAGGCGGCGTTTGAATTGCTGGACGATGTGGCCAATCGGTTGGCATTGGATGTGTGCCCCATGAATTGGCCCGTCGGCATGGGCGGCTTGTTCGAAGGCATATATGATCTGGTCGATCCGGCGCTGATGATCCCAGGCGACAATCCCCAGCACAGCTATGAAGGGGATCGTGTTACGATGTCGGGCTTGGATGACCCGAAAATGGCCGAGACTTTGAGCGAGCGGGCGCTGGCGCAATTGCGCGAAGAAACGGATTTGGCGGCCGCTTATGGCGATTTTGATGTTGATGCCTATTTGAACGGTGATTTGACCCCCGTATTTTTTGGTTCCGCGCTGAAGGAATTTGGCGTGATGGATTTGTTGGCTGGCTTGGCAAGCCATGCCCCAGGGCCAGGGAAGCAGCCAGCAGAACCTGCGCCCATTGACCCAGATGACAAGGTGGTGACGGGATTTGTGTTTAAGGTTCAGGCCAATATGAACCCCGCGCACCGCGACCGTATTGCCTTTATGCGTATGTGTTCGGGCAAGTTTGAACGCGGTATGCGCTTGACCCAAGTGGGGACGGGTAAAGCCATTGCGATCAGCCGCCCGATGCTGTTTTTGGCGCAGGATCGCGAAATGGCCGAAGAAGCATGGCCCGGCGATATCATCGGCATTCCCAACCATGGCACGTTGCGTGTGGGCGATACTTTGTCGGAACGCACAGACATTACGATCACTGGCTTGCCGAATTTCGCGCCTGAATTGCTGCGCCGCGTGGCGTTGGTGGACCCCACCAAAACCAAACAATTGCGCAAGGCGTTGGATGATATGGCCGAAGAAGGGATTATTCAGGTCTTCTATCCCGAAATCGGCAGCAATATGATTGTCGGTGTGGTCGGGCAGTTGCAGTTGGAAGTGCTGATCAGCCGGTTAGAGGCGGAATATAAGGTGGATGCGCGGCTGGAAGCATCGCCATGGGATACGGCGCGTTGGATTGCATGTGATGATCCGGCAAAGCTGAAACAGTTTCAATCGGATAATCGGGGCGCGTCCGCCTTGGACCGCGATGGCGCACCGGTGTTCATGGCCAAGGACGCTTGGGAAGTGAATTATGTGATGCAGCGCAACCCGGATATTCGCTTTACCGCCACCAAAGAACGGAAATTTGCTCCGGCAAACTGATCATCACAACAAGCTGAACAAATCACGGGGAGGGGGGAGCCGGTCGGCTTCCTCCTCTTTTTTTGTGCGGTGCTTTGCCCCATCATCAAATTTGCTGAGGGTGATGCCAATCAGGCGAATGCCGCGTTCCACGGGCAATAGCGGGTCCAATATCTCCATCCCCACAGCCAGCAGACTGGGTCCGTCTGCTATGGGTGACGCAAGGGTTTTGGCACGCGTAATGGTTTGGAAGTCACCATAGCGCATTTTCAAGCTTATGGTGCGGCCCTTAGCCCCTGCTTTTTCGGCGCGTTTCCACACGATGTCGCAGACATGTTCCAAGGCTTCGCGAATGGATGCGTCATGATGCAGGTCGTGCGGAAAAGTGCGTTCGCCGCCCAATGATTTCATCGGGCGATCGGATTTGACGCGCCGATGGTCAATGCCGCGCGCCAAATGAAATAACCAGTCGGCGCTATTCCCGAAATGTTGGACCAGCCATTCGATGGGTTTTGCGGCCAAATCCGCACCCACCAACAAGCCCAAATCTTCCATCTTGCGCGCGGTAACGGGGCCGATACCATGAAAACGGCGTAGGGGCAGCGCCTGAACAAAAGCGGCCCCGCGTCCCGGGGGGATGGTGGTGAGGCCATCTGGTTTATTTTGGTCCGAGGCCAGTTTGGCGATGAATTTATTATAGCTGACGCCAGCAGATGCAGTCAGCCCCGTTTCATCAAATATGCGCCGCCGAATGATGCGAGCCGTGGCGGTAGCGCTGCCAATGCCCATTTTGTCGCGGCTGACATCCAAATAGGCTTCGTCTAGCGACAAAGGTTCTACCTCATCGGCATATTCTTGAAAAATTGCCCGAATCTGATGTGAAATGGCCCGATAAGCGTCAAAACGCGGTGGTACGAAAATGAGGTCGGGGCATTTTTGGCGGGCCAATGTGCCGGACATGGCCGAACGCACCCCAAATTTGCGCGCTTCATAGGAAGCCGCCGCCACGACGCCGCGTTTTCCGCCGCCACCAACCGCAACCGATTTGCCGCGCAGCTCAGGATCGTCACGCTGCTCGACTGATGCAAAAAAAGCGTCCATGTCGACATGAATGATCTTGCGGATAAAGGGCGCAAAATCATCATCATCGCTATGGTCTGCCCAAGCATCAGGGGCGTCGTCGGGATTTTCTGCAGCCGTCACAGCTTTTCTATATCATGTTGCTGAAATGTTCTCAATCGCAGTGGAAAAATCCTGCACAGCAGACTTGACGGCACGGCAGCGAAATGGCAATCGCGGTCACCTTGGCGCAGCGGGTATAGCATAGTGGTAATGCTCTAGCCTTCCAAGCTAGCTAGGCGGGTTCGATTCCCGCTACCCGCTCCAGAAACCTGTTTCAGGCCATCTCACCAACTTTACAAATCTCAAAAAATGGCGGTATTCTGCCATTTGTTGCCTCATGGCATTTCACTGCATCTCAAGGCCATTCTCCAAAGTAGGGGCCTCTTGAGGGGCGATCTGATCTGCCAATTTGCTGTTTTGAGGCTTCGAAAGGAAGAACCGAGATGGCACTGACAGATTCTACCATTCGTCACGCGCAGGCGCGAGAAAAGTCATATAAGATGGCCGATAGTGGCGGCCTTTATATTCAGGTCATGCCTTCGGGCGGCAAGCACTGGAAAATGAAATACAGATTCGAGGGGCGCGAGAAGAAATTAAGCTTCGGCGAATATCCGCGAGTATCCCTTCGCGATGCTCGTGATCTTCGGGACGAGGCGCGTGCTCAGATCACAAAGGGTATAGATCCATCATTCGAGAAGCGTCGTAATCGGCTCCGCGCTAGCGTTGCAGCTGTAAATAGTTTTTCTGAATTGTCTCGGGAATATTGCAACAAGCGCCGGCGTGATGGCGACAAAGCGTGGGCGCCCTCGACGGCCAAAAGATGTGAGTATCTTCTCAGCCTGTTAGATAATTCAATTGGCCCAATGGCAATTGAGGAAATTGAACCCATTGATGTCCTCGCTGCAGTCCGAAAGATTGAGGCAAGAGGGACATTGGAAAGCTCGCGCCGTACGATGCAACTAGCGGGTGCGGTCTTCCGCTATGCCGTAGCTACGGCCCGATTGAAGTCGGATCCAACCCGTGACCTGCGGGGAGCTTTGATAAATCCAACGGTTACGCATTATGGTGCCGTAACTGACGTCAAGCAGGTTGGTCCGCTTTTGCGGGCCATAGATAATTATAAAAGCCAAGGGATGACGGATTGGGCACTGAAACTTGCGCCTCATGTGTTCGTCCGGCCAGGCGAATTGCGTAGCGCGCAGTGGGAAGAGTTTGATCTGGAAGCGTGCGTTTGGACTATACCGGCGGAAAAAACGAAGATGCGTAAGCCGCATCATGTGCCCCTCTCACGCCAATCGGTGGCGCTCATTGAGCAGATCCGGGAGATAACAAAGCCGTGGAGCTATATTTTTCCCTCTCTGTGGTCGAGGAAGCGACCAATGTCAGACAACACGCTCAATGCCGCGCTTAGGCGGATGGGTTACGCGAGCAGTGAAATGACTGCTCACGGATTTAGAGCGATGGCGAGCACGCTACTGAATGAATCTGGAAAATGGTCATATGATGCGATTGAACGCGCGCTAGCGCACGGAGATAATAACAAAGTGCGCGCGGCTTATCACCGGGGCGCGCATTGGGAAGAACGCGTTGCAATGGCGCAGTGGTGGTCTGACTATCTTGATGAGCTACGCGAAAGCGACGGGAGGCCAGCCGAAGAAATGCCGGCTCCGGCCGTCGGGCGAGGGGGCGTATATAATCAGCCAACCAATATGATCGTTAGGGCTGAGCATGGTTGGCGCCGTACGCGAGGACGGCGATAAGGGATGTTGAAACGGATGCAAATGGGCCGTCAGCCGAATGGGAGCTTTTGGAACCAGACCGCGACTAGCGGCTATTTCCCCAAACGCTGCCTGAAAAGGCTGCTTTCAACCCAAATACGCCGTTCCGATCCAGGCTCGGCATGTCGGCTCACGCCGAAAGCTGCCGGTCAGCCTGCGTAAATCGGAGGGTCGGCAATGCGCCCTTGTGTCGGTCGTGCGTCGTGTTCGCGGCCGACCCAGGAAGCTGTTGTTCGGCCAAGGCGCTGCATGCGAACACGGCGCATCCAATCGTGTAGCGCTACAGTTTTAACTTGAGCGCATCCGATCGTAAACATAGAGTATACAAAGCACGACAGCTGTGCGAACAGGGGGAATTGACAGTGCGATCCGAGACGAACGAAGCAGCCCATGCCGCTCCCCTGCTTTTCCGACATGCGACGCCGCGCACATCGTCGGCGGATCTTCCTGGCTATTACGATCCCAGCACCCAACTATGGGTGATCGAAACCAGCGCTGGGATTGTGCCCGTCGTGCAAGCGGCGGCCTCCACCCTCATCGAAACCAACACTTCGACCCGTGTTCGCCAAGAAGCCGAGGATCAGGATTACTCTGGCATGGTCGGACTCGCCGCCATCGCATTTGCGGAGACGACCCTGACCGCCGTAAAGATGGAAGTCGACGACCAAGATGCGTCGACCGATCTCAGAAGTTTCGACGCGCTGCTCGATACCAGCACGCTGACCAAGGTTCGGCAGGAAAGCGCGGATGACGATCTGACCCGAGATGAAACGCTGGCACCGCGCCGCCGTCTTGGTACTCTTGCTGAGCTCGCGACCAAGACCGATGTCCAGCAGGAAAGCGATGACCAGATGAGCACGGGCGCCATGCTCGAACTCGAGACTCGATCGTTCAACAACCAAGAGGGCGTCGATGACGATTTCCCGGCCATGCTGCTCGAGCTGCAAACTAAGACCTTTGCCAATGTCGAGGGAGACGATGACGACCTCTCGATGATCAATTGATCGGATCGTCTGGGCCGTGATCCTTCTCGTCACCAATAAACGTGACCTAACGACCGACTTCATCGTGGTGGAGTTGCGTCGACGTGGGCGCGCCTTTTATCGCTTGAACACCGAGGATCTACCCCGAGCCAGCGTCCGGTTCGACCCGCGCGCTGGCGGCGGCTGGGCAATCCAAACGTCCGACGTCGACCTGCGGCTCGTAAACGTCACCGCCGCTTATTATCGCCGCCCCGGTGCACCCGAGCCAACGGAAGCGAGGGACGAGGCGACAGCCAAGTATCTCGCCGACGAGTGGTCGGCGGTTACCAAGGCGCTTTGGAATGAACTGGAGGGGCGGTGGCTAAACTCGCCGTTCGCGATATTGCGCGCTGAGGACAAGCCGCGGCAGCTAGCGATGGCGTCGGCGTTGGGATTCGATGTCCCCGAGACCTTGATCTCGAACGATTTCGCGGCAGCGAGCGCATTCGTTGCTAGGGGCGGCGCGATTGGTAAGCCGCTCCGGCATTCGCTAGTCGAACGCGGCGATGCCGGCGAAGTACTGTTCACCGCCCGACTCGATCCGCTTACGCCGATGGATAACACGGCAGTTTCGCTCGCGCCGGTCATCTATCAGCGCGAGGTACGCAAAGCCTATGACGTGCGCGCGACAGTGATCGGTGATCGCGTGTTTGCCGTGGCGATCCACTCTCAGGACCATGACGAAACCGAAATCGACTGGCGATCTGGTACGCGGCTCGACCTTCGTCACGAAGCGATCGAGCTTCCCTCCAACATTATCGATAAATGCCTAGCGCTGACCCAAAAGCTCAATCTGCGCTATGGGGCGATCGACCTGATCGCTGACCAAAATGGCCGCTACTGGTTTCTTGAAATCAATCCCAACGGCCAATGGGCATGGATCGAACGTCGCACAGGTCTACCTCTCGCATCCGCCATCGTCGACGAACTCGAGGCGATAGCGGAATGAAAGCGGCGATCACGGTGTGGGCTACGGGGGCGCGGCGCCGGCTCGCAACCTGGCTCTCTCCGATGGGCCAAATCTTCTGGCCGTGGCTCGAAAAGCTGACGCCAGAGCAAAAGAAGGCACTCAGTGATAGCCTGACACAAGATGAGGCGCGGATTAATGCGCTCGACTTCAGTAAGGATGGCAGCGCCGCGCTGGAGGAGGCACGCCGCCTTGCCGACAGCGAGGCGGAACGCCGCCGCGGTACCGACCAGAAGGCGGCGACCTACCTCCCACTCGTTGCCGCGTTGATCCCGCTGGTCCTAACGTTGGTGAGCGCGCTGTGGGAGAAGAAAGCCGGCAGCGCGCCGATCTGGCTCAACATGCTGCTGCTTGGTCTCGCCGTCGTCTATATCGCCAGTGCCGGTCACTGGGCCTTTCAGGAATTGAGGGTTGGCATCTCACACGAACCCGGCCTGGCCGATTTCGAGAAGGCCTGGCGCGCCCCCCATCCGAGCCAAGTCTTGGCGCGCCATCTGTTGCTCCACACGCGGCGCAACCGCGAAGGGATCAACTGGAAGGTCACCTGCATCAAGATGGCGCACGAATATCTTTTGCGCGCCTTCCTAACATTCTCAGTGTTGCTGCTCGTGAATATTGGATGGTATCTCGCAGAACCTTTGATCCAGAAGTGGATGTCCGCGCCCGGCGTGATATTGACAACCCCCAGGCAGGCGATCGCCGCCGTCGCCGATGTCGATAACCTCGCGACCCGACTTCGGACAACTGAGGCTTGGACAGTACTCGACAACGACTGTCGGCAACGTACGGCCGGCCGCGCTTCCCTGACCTTCGCACCCGGCGTCGTCACGACACCCGCGAAAATCCCATTGATCCTTCGGCCAGCGAAGAGTGAGAGCGGTGCCGCGCAAAACATCCGTCTAGATTGTGCGGGCAAAGCGGTTGGTCTGGTGCGTACCTGGTTCATCCCGACGCGGCTGGCTGGTTTAAAGCGGTCACCTGGTTTGCCGGACCAGCTCGCAGTTTCGGCAACGAACACAGTCGTCGCAATCACAAGGAATTGGCCGCCGATCGGCATCAATGATGATCCGGCCAAATTGCCCGCTACAATGCTCCAACAGGCGGACGTGCGGCGCGACGGTAGCGGCCGGCCAATCGTGCTGGCTATCACCGCGGTCGGCCCGGGCGCTGTTACGATTCCGTAAGGCCCAGAGGGATACAGGCGTGGCGCAGCCTACCGATAATAACCTCTCTCGTTGGACTTGTAACGGTTTTGGGCCGGTCACTTGAGCATTTAAAGCTCGCATCTGGTGACTGCTTCGGGCCGATCGCCGCCGTCCTACAGTGCTCGCCTAGTGGGCGCCGAATGTCGGCTATTGGCGATAACCCCGCCCCTGATCAAGTTGCGCGGAAACGGCAGCTAAGTCCCAGTTTAAGCCGTTCGCCTATGGCCAGAGCAGACGGCAGCTTTCAGGATCGACTGATCGTTGGGGTGCGACAGCAATGAGGGCGCATAGTTGTCCTGCAGCTAATGGGCCGTGATCGGACTGACGGCTTTTGGTTCTAGATCGGCGAAGGTCGACATATCTGACAGAGTCCGGCCATTCTCACTTGAAACGCTAAAGGACCGCGCAACAAATTCGCTTGCGGACCACCGCTTGAGGCAACGAACCCGCGCTGACGGTCCCTTCAATGGGTTGATCCGATCTACACCCGCCCCTATCTCTGATCCCAAAGCTGGAGGGGGATATGAGCATGGGGGAAGCAAAGGCGAGGCGGCAGGCAAGGCTCGAGAGAGAAAAACTCAGCAAGCCAATTTCGCAATCGCGGTTCAACCTTCTTGCCATCGGGACCCGCAAATCACCGGCCCCGTATCTTTATGAGGAGGTGGCGTATTGGGCCGACCTTGAGGAACGCGTCATTGGTGTCATCGCCCGTGACGTGCAGGATGACGACTACTATTGGTCTCTATTGGCCCGTGATCGTAACGGACGCTTCCGATCTGTAAGCTTCGACGCGTGCCTCCGCTCCGCGCACTTCGCAACCGTGGCGCTACGCGAGCGCATCGCGAAGGCCGTGTCGGAGGAAGATCTAGTGGTGCTCGGCACACAAGGAGACGAAACAAACCAAACCACTGATCTTCTCGCCGTTCCACCCGGAACTAAGCCGGAGAATCTCCACCCTAATTTTAGGATGTTGCTTGAAACTCCCGGGCGTGCGACCGCCCGTGCCGTGCTTAAGGAACTCGGCCCTTGGCTCGCGCCAAGCGATCCCCACTTCGTCAAGGAATTTCAGTGCAAGCAGTTCGATCAACGGCTTTGGGAACTTTATCTTTGGGCCGTTTTCCGAGAGTTGGGTTACGATGTTACACAGCCCGAGGCACCGGACTTCCATGTTTCCTCGCCTCGCGGCGAGTTCACTGTGGAGGCTACCACGTGCGCCCCTTCCGAGGCGGGAGTACTCGCTGACCATCCCGATCCAAAAACACCAGCCGAGATGAAGGCCTTCCTCACAGACTATATGCCAATGAAGTTCGGCAGCGCGTTGACGGCTAAACTTAATAAAAAAAGCGCAAGCGGCGAGAGCTATTGGGAGCGAGGCCCAGGAGCCGGCAAACCGTTCACTCTCGCGATCGCAGACTTTCATAAACCTGGTGGCGATGGAGCTGTAGGGTCGATGACATACACTCAAGAGGCCCTCTGGTTATATCTATACGGACACCGCATTGAGTGGCAATTCATTGATGGTAATCTCATGACTCGATCGGTGAAACTGAATGACCACGCGTACAAAACCAAAACAGTCGAGACGGGATTCTTCGATCTAGAGGGGGCGGAAAATATATCTGCGGTCGTATTCTCAAATGCCGGTACATTAGCAAAATTCGACCGAATGGGAGTGGATGCCGGCTTCGCCCCAGAAGACCACCGCTATTTTCGCATCGGATTCCACCTCGACCCCGATCCCAATGCTATCGTCGGAATTCCCTTTAGTGAAGAGATCAGCGCAGAAAACGGCGAACGCTGGTCCGACGAGCTACAGGTCTTTCATAATCCGCGCGCCAAATTCCCATTGCCACTCGAAGCGTTTGCTGGCGCGACGCAGCACCAGTTTGTCGATGGGCAGCTCATCTCCTATTCGACCGGCACGCCGGTACTCAGTTCGCAAACGGTCATCATGCACTTGGTAGACGATGAGGAGTTGATGGAAGCAGCCATCTAATATTTAGCAGGGGTGTCGCACGTTTGCTGGGGACCCATAGCTCATTTCGACGCAGTAGAAGCCATTACCGGCGTCCCAGCTACGGATGGGCGCTTTAAAGTGCGAGCGGGTATCGGCCAGGCTGCCCCTGAATGGCTCCTTTCAAACACAATTGGATTTCTCTAAAAAGTCCGCATTGAGAGCGCGCTGCGGCCAGTCAAAATTTGGGCCGTCTCCCGACTGGCGGTTTCGGAAATCCGAATTGGGTTTGCTGCCATTCCCAAACACACATTCGCTGTGACGGTTTCCGACCGAATCGAGCCGTTCCGGTGCGTCTTGATGAACGTCAGCTCGCGCCGGAACCTGTCACGCGCTGGCTAATCGCAGAGATCGAAGTGCGCGGGTACGCCATCCCATACCGAATACAGGTTCCGGCCGTCCCAGTAACTTACCTTGTCGTTGTGGACGGATCGCTTCGCGCGGAATACGGTATCCGCTGCCAGACGATCGAGGCACGCGGGACCGGTGTCGGGCACCTCGCTACCCCTCTGCCCGTAACCATCGTGCGAGATGGTTCGCGCAGGGATGGCCATCAACAGCGCTGCGTGTTTCGTCTCCTTAAGGATGATCGCGAACTGGTTCATGATGACAGAGTAGCCTGTGCTCGCGCGGACGATGCGGGGATCCCTAGAAGTAAGGCTTTGAAGCAGCGAAGAAACCTCATGGGGCGTGATAAGCTTTGACTTATCGCGGATGATCCCGTCGCTGGCGTCCCGGCACCAGTCGCTGACATCGGCAGAGGTCGCAAGCGTCATGGGGATGCGGGTCCGGCCGGCGAACTTCCGTGCCGAGGGAAGGTAGTCGGAGGTGGTGACGAACATACTCTTCTGGGCTAATTCGACGTCGGCGACGCCATGTAGAGCCGCGACTGCCGATATGTCTATCTTGTTCCTAGGGGCGTAGCGCTTGGCCTGGACCAACGTCAGTATGTCGCCCAGTGGGTCCCGCTGGAGTACACGGACGTCTATTCCTCCGTCGTTTGAACCTGGACCTAGCTCGCAGGTGAACCCTTGAGCCTGGAAAATACGGAATAGTAGCGTCTCGAATTCGCGCCAGTGGAGGCGGTGTAGGTCTTCCGGGCGTTTAGCGAAGTACGAATACAGCTCTTCGTAAACGTCTGCGACGTCCTGCTGGACCAGTCCACACACCCACTGCCAGTTCTCACGGTCGAGGAACGGCTGGAATAATGGGCTGTTGTCCGCTGGATATATGTGGGCGCTAGCACTGTCGTTGCGCTCATACCAAAAGCCCTGTTGATCGAGCAGATCGAAGAACTGAACCGCCCCACGTTTGCCGGAGGCTAGTTGGTTTAAGTTATGCTGCCATGAGTTGTTCGTCCAGCATGGTGAAATATTTCTCTTCAGCCTCTGCTGGCGGGATATTGCCAATTGGTT
>NZ_JAJEWI010000010.1 GCF_020687785.1 Sphingopyxis yananensis
CCCATTTACGGTTGGGAGCATCAGCGGCAAAATCCCCGTCCAGCCAGTTCGCCGCGACACCCAGGCGATGTTGGCTATCCGTCGTAACCTTGTGCTTGCGCGTGCGGACCGGCTTGATCTCGTTGATCTTCATCAGCCGCCCGACCCAGTGCTCGCCAACGTCGAGCCCAACCTCCTTCAATTCCATCGTCATCCTCGGACGACCATAGCTGCCGAGGCTAAGGCTGTATTGTTCCCGGATATGGGCCAGCACTTTCATGTCCGCCCGCTCCCGCCGACTGATAGGTCGCGAGCGTCAGGAACGATAACCGCGCTCGCTGACAAGCATGACACGGCAGAGTAGCTCAACAGGCCAGCGATGCCGCCAGCTATGTACGAAAGCAAACCTCACGGCTTTTGGCTCGCAAAGAATTGCGTCGCCTTTTTAGAATTTTCTTCTCCTCCCGCAGCACATGGTTCTCAAGGCGAAGGCGCTCATGCTCACGCGCCAGGTCAGCCTGCGGCGCTGAAGTCAGGTCGCCAGGCCGATATTGCGACAGCCATTTACCCAGCGTCTATTTGCCAATGCCCAAATCCCTGGCCACGCGCTCACGCGAAAGCCCGCTGGTCAGCGCAATGCGAACCGCCTCCTGCTTAAACTCTTCACTATGCTTGGTCATCTCGCTGGTTTCCTGCTGCGAGCTCTAATCGCTCAGGTGACCGGCACAAAACCGGTACAAGTCCACCTACGGCGTTTCTCTCACGTGATGTCCCTCGAGAGTGTGGATGGATTGGCAAGCCGTTCGCGAAGTTCTGCCTTCAATATCTTTCCATTGGCGTTTCTCGGCAGAGGCACGTGCTCGACAAATATCCGTTCTGGGACTTTATAATCCGATAGTAGCGTAGCGCAGCTCATGCGTAAGTCCTCCTCTAGCGCGGTATCAGCGCCGACGGCGTAGACGAAGGCCTTGACGCGCTCGCCAAGAATTGGGCAGGGGTGCCCGACGACAGCAGCTTCGATGACCTGGGGATCGGCCGCGAGGATATTCTCTACCTCGACGGAGTAGATCTTGAAGCCTCCGCGACTAATCATGTCCTTCTTGCGGTCGTGAAGCGTGAGATAGCCAGCGGCATCGATGCTTCCGATATCCCCCGATTTCCAAAAGCCGCCGGAGAAGCTTGCAGTGGTCGCTGCATTATCGTTCCAATATCCAGGGATTACCATCGGCCCAGCAATCCATATTTCACCAGTTTCACCTGCGGGAACCGGTGTGCCATCTTCTCCCACGACTCGGATATCAGCGCAAAGGACTGGCCTTCCGATGGCGTGATTATGAAGCGCCGCCTCTTCACTTGGCATGATCACCGCCGGGGAGCTGGTCTCGGTCGCGCCATAGGTATTGTGAAGTCTGAGGTTGGGAAGAAGCCCAGATAGTTCAGCGACCGTTGAGGCGGGCATGGGCGCGCCGCCAAATCCGCCAACGCGCCACGCATCGAGGCGACTGGGGTCGAAAGCAGGGCTCATCATCGCCAAGATATACATAGCCGGCACCATCAGGGTGTAGCCGATCGCTTCGCTCGCGGCGAGTTCGAGGAATGTCTCAGCCTTGAACTCGCGCATGAGGATGAGGCATCCGGCGAGATCCACGCTTACTGCGATCAGCGCGACGAGTCCGGTTACATGGGAGGCGGGGACAGCGAGTAAGCTCCGCTCGCCGTAGCGCAGGTCATAATGGTAGCGATAATGCTGCACCGAATGGATGATGCTGAAATGAGTTAGCACTGCACCCTTCGGGCGCCCGGTTGTTCCAGACGTATAAAGAATTGCGGCGGTAGCTTTCTCGTCGACGGGGGCAAAAGTCCGCATCGCTGCTTCGGGCAATCCGCCACGATCGGTGATTTCGATGCGCAGGCCAAGCTTCGGCGTCGCTGTCGACTCGGGAAGCCGAGCGTCACTTTCATGGAAGAGAATGCGCGCGCCCGACTGATTGAGCGCGAACAGCGTCTCATCGGCCGACTGGCGAAGGTTCATCGGCACCGCAATTGCGCCGAGGATCGAGCAGGCGTAGAAGATGATCGGGAATTCCACCCTGTTTCGAAGTAAGATCGCAACGCGGTCGCCACTTCCGACCCCCATGCCCGCCAGCGCAGCCGCAACGCGTTCCGCTGAACCGAGAAGCATCCGATAGGTGATACGCCGTTCGCCTTCGACGAAGGCTTCGGCATCCGCCGCGCTGCTGGCTGCCCGACGTAAGGAAGCGGCGAGACTGGACGGCCTATTGGCAAAGCAGGGCGTTTCGCGGCCAAAATGATGCTCGCGCCGTAACTCAGGACGTGTAGGTGTTTCCGTGGTTGCAGGCGGACGGGATGTGGAATTGGTGATAGTGCGTCTCCCGAGTATCGATATTTGTCGCGCATGAATGTGGTGTAGCGAGATTAAAGTGCTGATTCCGTGACTAGGCGCAAGATTGGCGGAAGAAGGCGAGGCTGTTGGCCGCTACCTCCATCCGGACCGTGCTGAACGGCAGCTTCTGTTCGAAATGGACATGGAGAACCCGAATCTGTTCCGTTGCCTGTAGGCCACTTGCTAGTGCAACATTCTTCAGATGACGTTGCCAGGCACGGCCTTTCAGGCGTTCGGATATGTCGATCGGATCAAGAACCCTCATCGCGATACGGCCGATGACGGTCTGCGACGACGTTCCGAACTCGATATTGCGCATGTGATAGCTATGCGCGATGCCGATACGTCTCATCGCGGCCACGCGTTTGACCGTCGCCGCGTCGATGCCTGTCGTCACGTCCCTCTCCTTGGTCCAGCGAAAGGCTCTTGCTCTGCTTGGATTTGAAAGTTAGCAGACACTTACTTTAAGGAGAAGGGAAAAATGACCAATCGGCTGGAGGGCAAGGGAATCTTGGTGATCGGGGCTGCGTCGGGGATCGGCGCGGCGACGGTCAAACGCCTTGCGAACGAGGGGGCCCGCGTCTGTGCCGCCGACATCGACATCGACGGCGCGCGGAGGGTCGCGGCCGCCGTTGGTGGCGGAGCCTTCGCCGTGCCGATCGACATCTCCGACGAGACCTCGGTCGACGCGGCCTTTACTATGGTTTCGTCCAGCATGCCCAAGCTAGACGGCGTGCATGTCAACGCAGCCGATCTGCGCACCATCTTTCAGGACACGAACGCGCTCGATGTCGATCTTGCCGTATTCGACCGCACGATCGCAGTGAATCTGCGCGGTCATCTGATATGCACGCGAGCCGCGATCCCGCGCCTTCTTGCTTCGGGCGGAGGAGCTATCGTTTACACCAGCTCGGGAGCGTGCGACATGGGCGAGCCCGAACGACCAGCCTATGCGGCATCGAAGAGCGGAATCAACGCATTGATGCGCCACGTCGCCAGCAGATGGGGAAAGGACGGGATCACCGCGAATTGTATCGCGCCTGGGTTTGTCATGACCCCCGAGATGATCGCAGGCGGGCAGGTCCCTCAAGAATGGACTGATTCTAGCCTGAGCCAGATGCGCAGCCCTCGTGTTGGTAGCGCCGATGATATCGCCGCTGTTGCGGCGATGTTGTTGTCGGCCGACGGCACGTGGATCAACGGCCAGGTTCTCCATATCAATGGCGGCGCATTACTTCGTTAAATCGCGACGGTCGAACTTTGCACTCGTCCTTGGCGATCACGATCAAGAAGCAGCGTGACTTCGCGAATGGTCCGGAAAAGCAATTGGGGCATAAAATGGCGGAACCGCCAACATACCGTCTGCCAAGGCGGAACGTCGTTGGGCAGCATCCGCCATCCTCCCCTGCACAAACCAAATAGCGTAGCGCGTCGAGCTCATCGCGCAAATTTGTTTCGGATTGGTGGCAGCGTGAGGCAGTGAGCGGATGGCGCTTTGAGCACTTCTCAAATTTAGCCATCCGGCTACGGTTCGCACGGCCCACATGCAAAGCTTGAATCACAACGGACACAACCGATCAAAACATTCTCAAGCGGACTTTTAGGCGCAAAGAATGCGACTTTATTTTCATGTTTATTTTCATGTATGGAATGATTATTGTTCGGGGGTCCATGGGTAAAAGGGCGGCATGCGCGATGCCTTTTCACCGAATTTTGGTGCTCGCTTTTCCAAAAATGCGGCCACGCCTTCCTTGCCGTCACCGATACTGGAATAGAACATGGCGAGTGATTCAATATCATGCGCTTAGCGCGGTGTAGGCAAGGCGCTGTTGTTCAGCAGCATTTGACGGATCAGGGCCATACTAACAGGCGATCGATTGGCGATCAGGCTGCGCGCAAAAGCTTCTGCTTTGGTCAGCAGTTCGTCCGCAGGTAGCACCTCGCGAACTAGGCCCTTTTCCATCGCTTCCTGTGCTGAAAGGATGTCGGCGCGGTAGAGCAGCTCTAGTGCCGTTTCCATTCCCACTAAACGAGGTAGGAACCAAGTAGAGCAAGCCTCTGGGGTGATGCCGATGCGACCAAAAACAAAACCGATGCGGGCGCGATCTGATGCAAAGCGGAAGTCCATAGGCAGCGTCATGGTTGCACCTATACCCACGGCGGGGCCATTGATCGCGCCAATGATTGGCTTGAGACAGCGGTGCATAGCGAGCGCCACGCGGCCACCTGTATCGCGCACACCTTGTTCCATGGCTTCGGATACGGGGCGGGTCTGCATGTCCGCAACAGTTGGATTTTGGCTTTCATCAAGCCCAAAGACATTGCCGTCCACTGATAAATCCATGCCCGCACAAAAAGCTTTGCCGGCGCCCGTCACCAAAATCGCACCAACATTATCATCTTCGCTAGCGCGATCATAAGCGGCCTCGAGTTCATAGGCCATTTTGACGGTGAAAGCGTTCATTTGTTCGGGGCGATTCAAGGTGAGGCGTAGTAGGCCATCCTTAACCTCATAGCGGATGGTGATATAATCGTGCATGAACAAGTCCTTAAGTTGTATTGTAATGGGCGCGGTAACAGGCAAAGGCACCCGCAATCTAATCAGCGCTTAAACCGAGGCGGTCCAAGTTGAGATCATGCACCGGCCGCTTTTCGCTTTTTGTTGCGTATTTTATATTCGTTGATCTCTATTGCACGCTCCTAGTTTCAGGATGCGATAGGCGGCTTCGAAACGTTGGGCGGGGTTAGGGTCCGGTGGCTAATTTGATCGAAGCGTCAGCCGAATTCCACAACCGACAAAATATGGCTGTCGCTGTCGGGGAATACATAATCCAATTCGATTACCATCTTATCGCCCAATTGGCCGGAGCGCAAAATGTCGGTTTCAATAAAGGCCTGCACGCCGCGCCGGCCATAAGCAAAACGGGTTGCATCAGCATAAATGGGCGAGGCATCCAAACGCGCATCGACATCAGCATCGCCCTTCATCGCGCGGTTCAGCACGATATTGATGCGGTCTTTAAAATCGGGATCTGTTTCCGCTTTTTCGCGTAAATCCAGCACGATGGCTTCCAATTCTTCCAGCGAGTTCATCAGAAAGCCGAAATGGAAGCTGGCTTCGGGATCTTGCGACATCATATCGCGAAAGCCCTGAACGGCAGGGTCTTCCTCTGCCGTGCCGACGCCCAATTTGCTGGTGATAGCGTCGATCAAAATGCGCTGTGGTTCCAGCAGGGCGGATAGATAGATAATGCCATCGCCGCGCGCGAAATGATTTTCGCCCACGACGTAGCGATAAAAATTCCCCTGAGGCAGCGGCAGCATTTGGGTTTCGACAAGGCCGATGGCGCGCAGCAATTTTGCGGCGACTTCGGCGTCTGAGGCATCATAATAATGCACGGCCAAATGGCCCATGCTGAGGCCTGATGGCGCGGTAGCCGTTGCGGTAATGTTTTGAGTCACTATGACTTTCCCTCCCTGAAATTATGTTAGTGTTTGCTTACTATCAACTGCGAAGGGCTTCAAGCAGGGACTGGCAATTTTAGATGCTGGCTGAGATCACCCGTGTAATCGAGCAGGCGACAGTCCCGAAAGGTGAAGCGCCATTGGCCGTCTACGCGTTCAAAGCGATCATCGTAGCGCCCCGTGGCAATGATTTGCAGGGGCAGCGTGGGGGAGGCTTGCAGAATAAGCGATTGGCGCTGGATCATATTACGGTGGTGGATGCAGGCCGGATGGAACTGGTTTCCGCTGCCGCTGAAGCGGGCTGCGCGGGCATATGTTTGTTTATGGAGCCGATGGCCGTTCTGCCGCAGATGCCGCTGTTCGACGTTTATGGCGATGCGGCGCAGCGGCGGGCGTTACGGGCGCATTTGGCGGCGAGTGGCGCGACGCTGGACTTGGCCTATCCCTTCACCATCGCGGGCCGCACTGATGTGTGCGAATTGGAGCCGGCCTTGATTTGCGCCGCAGAATTGGGAGCGAAGCTGGTCAATGGGCTGATCTATGATCGTGATGAGGAGCGCCGCTTGGACAAACTGGGCCGCTTTGGCGATCTGGCGGAAAAACATGGTCTGGGGGTGGCGCTGGGATTTTTTATCCGGTGTCGCAATGCCGTTCGTTGGCCGAAGCGCTGGAATTGGTGCAGGCGATTGATCGGCCAGGTCGTGTGGGAAACAATGCCGATTTCCTGCATCTGATGCGGTCGGGCGGAACGGTGACTGAGCTGGCGGCTGCACCGCCGGAATTTATTCTGTACGGCCAAGTCGCCGATGGTCCTGCGGAATGCACCGCTGACACACTGGACGAAGAAGCCTCGCAGGCGCGTCTGTTGGCAGGCGAAGGGGTGTTTGACGTGGCGGGCTTTGTAGCGGCCTTGCCCGAGCATTGCCATATTAGCGTTGGGATCCCGCGCAATGGCGCGATTGCGCACGAAGATCGCAACGCTCGCGCCAACCGAGCGGTGCACAGCGTTCGCCATGCACTCGCTCAGCCTGCGGGCAGCGTTTAAGCTGCCCGCAATTGCGCCAGTTCCTCTGCGGTCAACACGAGGTCAGCGGCTTTTAAGCTGGCCTCGACTTGGCTAACGCTAGAGCCGCCGAAGATAGGGATGGTTTGGTTGGGTTGGTTGATCAAATAAGCCAGCACCACTTCATTGACGGTGCGGCCATGCTTGACGGCCAGAGTCTTCACCGCTTCAAAACGCTTGCTATTGGCGGGGTTGGCGTAGCGAGCGGCCAATTGTTCGCCAACGGCGTCAGCGCCCTTTTCCAGCTTTGAGAAATAGCCGCCGCATTGCGCCGCATATGCGATGACCGGTAGGCCGCTTGCGTGCAGCGCTTCATATTCGCCTTCATAATGATGCTGATAGCCCTGGGCCACCGCCGCATTCACTTCCGGTAGGGCGAGGCCCCAGAAGGTTTCCGACGCGACAAAACCGGCTTTGCCGATGCTGGCGGCATAGGCATTGGCTTGCTGAATGCGCGCTGCCGACCAGTTGGATGCGGCGAAATGGCGGATACGGCCCGCTTCACGGTGCTCAATCAGCGCGTCGATGATGGGCTGAACCGGTGTTTCTTCATTGTCCATATGCAGGAAGTAAAGATCAATGCTGTCCACGCCCAAATGGTCGAGGCTTTGGTCCAAATCTTGCGCGACATCTTCGGGGGTTACGCGGTTGCGATAATCGCCAAGGCGCATGTCGAAAAAGCCGCCTTTGGTGGCGATCACAATATCTTCGCGCTTTTGGGTTTTCAGCCAAGCGCCCACGGCGCGTTCGCTGGCACCGGCAGGGGCATCCGGCATCCAATCGCCATAGCTGCGGGCGGTATCAATGAAATTGCCGCCATATGATACAAAGACGTCCAAGATCGCGTTGGATGCGCTTTCATCAAGCATCCAGCCTAGCATGTTGGTACCATAGCAAAGATTGCTTACATTCAGATCGGTTCCGTTCAAGGTCTGCTTTTTGAGCATTTGGTTGTAATCCTCCATACATCATTTGTGGTGGGGCTCGTTCAGCCAAGTTGGCGTTGGTTTTCCTGAAAGATTAGATGAGAATAATGGTACGCGGTTTTGAACTTATTCAATATTATCTGAGATATAGACTCTAGTGATCGTCGTATCCGTGCTTGGAAAGCCTATGCTGTCGAGACGTTCCCCAAGCGAAGCTGTCTTCATATGGCTTTCTTTTATTCCTGCTAGATAGTGTGCTGGCATATGACGGGTTCAAACACTTAGGGACTAACTTCGGGCATCATCCTAAGGTCATGCCCGAAGTTATGATTGTTGAAATGAGACAAAGGAAGGTTCTGTCTTTCCTTGCTTCAATATTTTAGGGTCGGATCAAAACTTTAGCTTGATTGCTTGGTTGACTGAGACTTTCAAACATATCAGGCAGCTGAGTGAGCGACACCGTAGCGGTGTGCATAGGCTGTGCATCGATTTCGCGCTTCGCCAGCGCCGTTATGACAGCTTCGAAATCACCTACTTGATAAGCTTGGCTATATTGGATGGTCAGTTCCTTGCCTAAGGCGACGATGGGGGAAAGCCGATCATCGGTAAACAGTACGCCTGCTGCTACGATTTTACCGCGCGCTGCTGCTAAAGTAACGGCTTGTTGAAGCATTCCCTCGATGCCAACACATTCCAAAATAAAGCGTGGGCTATCTTCTCCTGTTGCGGCGGAATAAGCGGCTCTAACATCTTGATGACAGGGATCGATGACCGCAGTTGCGCCCATGAGCTTGGCATGCGCGCGGCGACCCGCGGAAGGGTCACTAACAACGACATGCGATGCGCCGGCATGACGGGAGAATAGAGCGGCTGCTGCGCCGATAGGACCGGCGCCAAGGATCAATACAGATGCCCCGCGTGGCATATTTGCTAAACTAACAACATGACGGCCCACCGCCAAAGGTTCGACAATCGCTCCTTCTTCATAGCTGATACCTTGTGGCAAAGGCTGGAGCATATCCGCGCGGACAGCCAAATATTGTGCATAAGCACCTTGGGCTTCTAGCGAGCAACCGAGAAAGAGATTCGATGGGCAAAGGGCTGGTAAATGCTTGTAGCAGGCATCACACTGTCGGCAGGGGGTGAGCGGCAACGCGGTGACCCGCTGGCCAGCCCCGTATTTTTTTACGCGCGAACCAAGGGAAACAATTTCTCCAGAGAACTCATGGCCAAAAATCAAACCGTGGGGCGTATATTCAGATTTAGCCATGTGCAGATCGGAACCGCAAATGCCAGCATAGGCAATCGCTAATATGACCTCGTCCGCAGCTGGTGTGGGGTCTGCGACTTCCTCGACGGTTAATTTTCGGCCTACGCCTTGGAATGTTGCTGCACGCACCAGATTTTCCATCATTATATTATAAGTAAATATTCACTTATAATATAATGATGGATTGTCAAGGTTACGCCCACGAATTCGATGTGGCCGAAGAAACCCAATATAGTGGCGTGTTTGCGCATTGAAACCGACCTGTTTCGGAATATCCGCCACGCCCGAAGAAAGATAGTTGTACCCAAATCAGGACCAAAATCCATTGATAAGAGGGAGCTAATCTGATCCAGTCTCCGGAAGGCCGACCATGGGCGAACCGTATTGGCTGTCGGATGAGCCGGCGATTTGGTTTAAGCCGATTGTTTCCATGAGTCATGGCGCACCGGAAGGGGCTCGACGGCATGGCATTCGCTCGTCCTGAGGGCCCCTCATCCAGCCTGAATCGCAATTGAGCCGTCAGATCAATGGGGCCCGAGCCAAATTCTCGAAGGCCCATGTTCATCCCAAACAGGTGAATATTGAACGTGATTATTGACTCATTGTCTGTGATTAGTAAGTAGTAACTTACATTTGTTTTTCATGGAATGGACCAGTGGGCAGGGACAGGGTGAGTGCGCGTGTTTGCGCTGGAAATACCTTATCTCCGCTTACTGACTTTCTGGTGGGGGGCAGGATGATCACGATAAGAATTAAAAAAAGGGGAGGATTATGGTAAATCGTAAACTCGAATTGCGTGCGCTGCTTTTCGGTTGCGCCGCTACGATCTGCACGATGCCTGCTGCCGTTTCGGCTCAGCAAGCGGATGGCGTCAGTCCGGCCTCGGATAATCACGAAATTATCGTGACTGCGACCCGCCGTAGTGAGTCTTTGAAAGATGTGGCCATGGCGATCAACGTTGCCACGGGCGAAATGCTGGAAAAGCTAGCAATATTCGATGCAAAGGATATTCAGCAACTGTCGCCTGCATTGGAAATGACCAACACAACCGGGCGTAATAATACAACCACGTTACGCGGCATCGCATTTGATCCCGATCAAGGGACATCTCCTTCGGTGCAAATCTATTTCAACGAAGTGCCTGTCGATGCGCAAGTAGCCTATACTGCAATTTACGACATGCAGCAGGTAGAAGTTCTGCGCGGTCCTCAAGGATTATTGCGCGGATTGTCTGCGCCTGCTGGAGCCATCACGTTCACCGCGCGCCGTCCTAGCTTTGACGTGGTAGAAGGTTATGCTCAAGCTACGGTCACAGACCTTGCCGGTTATAACGTCCAAGGGGGCGTCAGCTTGCCATTTTCCGAGAGCGTGGCGCTGCGCCTTGCGGTTCTGGTCGACGGCAACCGTTTAAACCATGTACGCAATGTCAACCGTGGCGGTGAGCGTTCATACGGCAGCACGCAAAGCTTTCGCGCAACCGTGGGCCTTCGTCCAACTGATGCATCGGAAGCCTATTTCACTTACCAGTATCTGGTAGCCGATCGTAATCAATATCAACAAGTTATAGGTGCAGGAAATACCCCAGTCTATTTGGAGGATTTTTCGGGTAAAAACCCCGACCTTCTGTCTGGTCCGGCATTGACTGCGAATGACTATACTGCGGTTTCTGACGGTTTGTTTCGCAATCGCTTGAATAGCCATTTGATCAACGCCAACATCAACTATGACTTTGGCGGTGCGACTCTTTCCTTTGTGGGCGCACATCAATATTCGACTCAGACTGTCCAGCGCGATATGGATATGGCCAATGCTGTCCCTGGCTATATTAGTACATCCGACGTTTTCATCCCGATGCGCATCAATTCTGGTGAAGTGCGCTTGGCGTCGAACAACGACGAAGGCTTGGCTTGGAACCTTGGTGCATTTTATCGCAAGCAATCAGGCGTGACCGTCGTGGATGAAGCGGCTGATAACTTCTTTGCGCCCGTAACGGTTTATGGTTCTTATCCTTATTTGCCGATCAACGCGTATATTGAAGTGCCCGTTTCCGACCGGACTTGGTCTTTCAATGCCGGTTTACGCTTTAAGTCCGGACCGTTAAAAATCGAAGGCGGTTTGCGATATTCGTTGATCCACAATGTTTACACGGCCACCGTCACGGCGTCTTCGCCAGGGATCCCAGGTGTTCCGACAGCGCCGCCATTTAACTTTACAAGTCCGGGTGTGCCCGCACATCTTCAGCTAGTGAAGGAAAAGCCCTTCACCGGCGGCATCAACATCAGCTACGGGGTTACGCCAGACATCAATATATATGCAGCCTATGGTCACAGCTTTCGAGCTGGTTCGGCTGGCGTAGGTTCGCAGCCTGGCTGGTCCGACGATTTGGTCCAAACGAAACCTGAGAAGACAGACAGCTGGGAGATCGGTGTAAAGGGATCGAGCTTTGGTCGCCGCCTTAATTTCGGCCTGACCGGGTTTTATCAAAAGATCGACGGCTATTTGTCGCGCTTCGATCAAATTTACTACAATTGCCCCGAGCTTAACGGAGCCTGTGTTCCAGTTGGTACCCCTAACGCGACCCCGCCATCATCGACACCGGTTAGTTTTTTCCCATTCAATTATAATGCCGACGCCACCATTAAGGGTGTGGAGCTTGAATTGAATGGTCGCCCAACCAACAATTGGGATTTCGGTTTGAACGCTGCGTATATTAAGGCCCGCTTCAACAACGCGAACGTACCTTGCAACACATTAGTGGCAGGAGTGCCTGTGATACAGGGGACAAACAATGTCAGCTTCTGCCGCCGAAATGGTCGCTTGTCTGACACGCCAGATTTCTCACTGACAGCGAATACAGAAATTCGTGCCCCGATGGGATCGGTGACACCATATCTGCGCGCCTTATTGAATTATCGACCATCTTTCACCGCAACACGGTCGGATTATCGATATCGTCATCGTGAACTGCTGAACCTGTTTGTCGGCGTTCGCAGCGAGGACGCCGGCTGGGATATTAACGTCTTTGTCCGCAATGTGTTGGGTCAAGCACGGGTGACAAATATCGGTGATAACAACATGGTGGAAAACACCTTGGCTGGGCCTTTCGAAAGTGGTTATCGCACAGTGAATGTGATGGCACCGCGTGAATTTGGCCTTACCGCAGCCGTTAAATTTTAAACTGATCAGGACCGGCCTTGAAGGCCGGTCCATTTAGCTTTCGACAAAAAGAAGCGAAATCTAGCTGCCCAGCCTTAGAGGTAGAATGCATTGACTAAGGCCAGAATGCTATGGTGAGCCAACAAGATGGCCATTTCGACGCTGTAAGGGGAGCAGATGTCAAGGGATGCTGCCGATGAAGCGCTTCGAAAAGTCGGAAGATATTGGCAAGGCAGCAGCATTCTTGGCTGCTGACGATGCCAGCAACATCGCCAGCCATAGGATTTCCGTCGTGGGCAGCTTCGGCGCCTGAAATTCTGAAAAGGGTCGGCTTGCTGCGTCGCCACTCTTTCTCTGCAGATTATGTGGCGTAGCTGGCCAACATTATGGCAACATGGGCGCTGATATCGCTCAGCATGTCGAACAAGATTGTCGTGGTGGATAGGGACCATGCTGAGGCGGAGCTTCGCCGGAGCTTTGCGTTTATCCGCTAATGGTGGGAATCCACTGCGTTTGGTGGCTATGCTGACGGCTATGCATAGGGCGAGCCTATTTGGCGCGTTTGTTACCGTGTCTTTATCGTGGAAAAAATCCGGAAACTGAAGGAAGGTTAAGCGGGGTATGTAAAAGGAGTAGAGCGTAGCCGCTCAAACCGCTCTCGATCCCCGCTTGGAACTATTCGTTTAAAGATCAGTCGCAGGTTAAATGCCTGTCGTCACGTGGTTAGTCGACACTGATTTTAGGCCAGTACGTTTGCCGCCATTAAGGCGGAGAGACTGCTTGGGTCTAAAGCCAAACATTTTTGCAATACCGCTACCGTATCCTCGCCCGTGCGGGGCGGGGCGATGCGATAATTGACCTTGGTTTTGGAAAATTTCGCGGGAAAGCCGATGAATTTTACCGGTGTGCCATCGCTGCGATGGATATCCTGCACCATCTCGCGCGCTGCGACATGGGGATCTGCCAAAATTTGCGGGATTTCATTCACCTTGCCGCAGGGTAATTTCACCTTTTCCATCGCCGCGATCAGTTCGTCGCTCTTCCATTTGCCGATTTCTTTACGCAATTCCACCTGCAGCGCAGGGCGGTTGGCGTTGCGGGCGGCATTGTCGAAAAAGCGTGGATCATCGGCAATATCGGGGCGGCCAAGTATCTCGCAGAATTGGCGGAGTTGCTTGTCATTGCCCAAGGGAAGCAATATATCGCCGTCGCTGCACGAGAAATCTTGATACGGCACGGTGTTGGGGTGTTCATTGCCCAAACGGCGCGGAATCATACCACCGTTCAAATAGTTACTACCCTGATTGGCGAGCAGTGACAATTGCGCGTCGAGCAGCGCCAGATCAATATGTTGTCCTTCGCCCGTTTCATCGCGGTGGCGCAGCGCCGCCAAGATCGAGATGGCGGAATAAAGGCCGGTCACCAAGTCACTGATCGGAATGCCAACTTTTATAGGTCCGCCGCCCGCTTCGTCATCAGGGCGGCCGGTGATCGACATCAATCCGCTCATCCCTTGGATTAGGAAATCATAGCCACCGCGATCTTTATAAGGCCCCGTTTGACCGAAACCTGTGATCGAGCAATAGACGAGGCGTGGGTTAATCGCTGCTAAGCTATCATAATCCAGACCATATTTTTTGAGGCCGCCGACACGGAAATTCTCCACGACAATATCGACATCTTTCGCCAAATCGCGGATCAAATCGGCCCCGCGTGGGTCAGCCAAATTGATGGCGACCGAGCGCTTGTTGCGATTGGCACACAGATAATAAGCGCTATCCCGCGACCCGTCGTCCAAAAATGGTGGGCCCCAGCGCCGCGTGTCATCCCCTTGACCAGGTTGTTCGACTTTGATGACATCCGCGCCCAAATCCGCCAGAATTTGCGTGGAAAATGGCCCTGCCAATACACGGGAAAGGTCCAGCACCCTCACCCCTGCCAAGGGGCCAGTGGCGGCGGGTTCGGTGGTCGTGCCTGATGCGTCCACCATCTTTAGCGATCCTGAAAATGGGGCGTGCGTTTGCTAAGCATCGCATCAACCGCTTCTTCATGATCTTGGGTGTGATGCGCCAAGGCCTGATACGCAGCAGAAAGTTCCAGCAACGGGCCGAGTTTCATGTCCTGCCCTTCGCGCAATAGGCGTTTGGCCATCCGAGTGCTGTGGCCCGGATTGGCGGCGATACGCTGAGCGACTGCCTTGGCGGTGCCCAGCAATTCGTCATGCGGTACAACCTGCTGCACCAGACCATATTGCAGCGCCGTTTGCGCATCAATGGTGTCGCCCGTCAGCGTCATGAGCGATGCGAGCCCCATGCCGATGGTCCGTGGCAAAAACCATGCGCCGCCGTCGCCGGGAATAATACCCAGCTTTACAAAGCTTTCGGCGAATGTGGCTTTGTCTGATGCGATGCGAATATCACACATACAGGCCAAATCTAGGCCCGCACCCACCGCTGGGCCATTGACTGCGGCCACAACAGGCACTTCCAATTCTTGCAGCGCCATCGGGATGGTTTGAATGCCGGTGCGATAATTGTTGCGCTGATCGAAGGGGGATCCTGCGAATGTGCCCTTCTTCGCTTGCATATCCTTCACATTGCCGCCGGCGCAAAAGGCTTTGCCAGTGCCCGTCAGCACCACCGCGCGTACCGAGCGATCCGCCGCCATATCGCGGCAAAATTTCGTGATGCTGTCCATTTCTTCTTGGGTGGTGATGGCGTTGCGCATCTCGGGCCGGTCGAGTGTGGCGATCACAACTGCGCCATCGCGCTCAACTTGAAGGAAGGGCTCCATGAAATCTCTCCGCTTTTATTAGATTTACAAGGCTTAGAGTGGTGCGTAAGTTGATACTAATATTGATTAGCACCTAGGTGATACCCGTGGTGTATCGAAATTTGGGGGATGTCATGGAGCTTCGGCACCTGCGCTATTTCGTCGCATTGGCGGAAACGTTGAATTTCCACCGGGCGGCAGAGAAGCTGCATATGGCGCAGCCGCCGTTGACGGTTGCCATTCGCAAGCTCGAACAGGAATTGGGCGCGCCGCTGTTTGTGCGTGGTACGCGGGGCGTTGCCTTGACTGATGCAGGACGCGGAGCGCTGAATTTGGCGCGGGAAACACTGGCAAGCGCAGAGAAATTCAAAGCCGCTGTTAAGCAAAGTGTCGCGGGTGAAAGAGGGTGCTTGCGGGTTGGTTATATCGGCTCGGCGACCTTCGAGCTTATTCCGCGCATCATTCCCGAATATCGCAAAACATATCCGAACGTGGACTTGATTTTAGAAGAAGCAACCAGCACCGACATCGTTCGCGCTATTGCGCGCAAGGATTTGGATGTGGGCTTGGTGCGTGTGCCTTTGATGGAGGCGGCGGCGGTTGAAACGCATATTGTCGACAGCGATGAATTTCATGTCGCCGTCAATGAGAATAGCCCCATTGCGGCGCACGAGCAGATCGCGCTGGAACAATTGCGGGACCAAAATTTCATCACTCAATCGTCTGTCAGTGTGCTGCATCCCGCGACTTTGGCAGCTTGTCATGAGGCTGGTTTTATTCCGCATGTCGCCCAAGCAGCGACGCAATTGAGCGCCATTTTGGCCTTGGTGCGTAGTGGACTAGGCGTGGCGTTGGTGCCGGCTCGCGCCGCCCGCGCTGTGCCGCCCAGCGTGCGGCTGATCCCGTTGGAAAAGCCCGTGGTTATCGAAACGGCCTGTGTGACGGCCCGCGATAATAATGATGCGGTCGTGCGAAACTTTATAGAATTGGCCATTGATACTCAATAGCTATCGTGTTCGAAGAAACTGATATTGGACAAGCGAAAGCCTGCTTGGCAGAAAAAGATCATCAAGGCATTTGTCGGAGACCCTCGCTTGTTCGATAGCTTAACCATATCCTCTCTGCCGTCCGTTGATGCGGCCCTTGCGGTGGATCTTCGCGCCCTGATCGCGGACACTGTGGCGGATATGCCAACCGACAAACGGGCGCGCACATGGGCGGGCCATAGTGCTGAATTCAGCCGTAAATTGGGGCAAGCAGGTTATTTGGGTCTGACCTTGCCAAAAGCTTATGGTGGCCAGGAACGCGGACCTTTTGCTCGTTTTGTGGTGGTCGAAGAATTATTGAGCGCGGGCGCTCCGGTGGCGGCGCATTGGATTGCCGATCGCCAGAGCGGCCCGTTGATTCACCGTTTCGGCACGGAAGAGCAGCGTCAATTTTATTTGCCAAAAATTTGTAAGGGCGAGGCACTGTTCTGCATCGGCATGAGCGAGCCGGGCTCCGGTTCCGATCTCGCCAGCGTCCGAACGCGCGCGGAAAAGGATGGCGATCATTGGGTACTGAACGGCCAGAAGATCTGGACCACCAATGCACCGCAAAGCCATTATATGATCGCGCTGGTCCGCACATCGGGCACAGCGGCAGACCGTCATGCGGGCCTATCGCAACTGATCGTCGATTTGAGCCTGCCTGGCATCACGATCAGGCCGATTGAGGATTTGACCGGCGACAGCCATTTTGCGGAAGTTTTCTTTGATAATGTGCGCTTGCCCGCCGATGCCTTGGTCGGATCGGAAGGCGAGGGTTGGAAACAAGTCAACGCCGAACTCGCCTTTGAACGCAGCGGGCCAGAGCGGATTTATTCGTCGGTTATTCTGCTCGACGCATGGGCCAGCCATCTGCGCGAAGTTGGCCGCAGCGAAGCGTCTGTACGCTTGCTTGGTGGTTTGACCGCGAAATTGGCTGTGCTGCGGGAAATGTCGATTGCTGTCACGGCGCAGCTTGCGGCGGGTGAAAGTCCGGTCGTGGAGGCCAGTCTGGTGAAGGATTTGGGTACCAGCTTGGAACAGAGCATCCCCAGCCTGATCGCCGAGGATTTGGCGGCACATCCCGATGAGGCGGTAGACCCAATGCTGTTCAAAACGCTGAACTACCTGAGCCATATCGCGCCCAGCTTTTCGCTGCGCGGCGGAACACGTGAAATTTTGCGCGGCATCATCGCGCGCGGCCTTGGCCTTCGCTAGGATCTTTTGGCCATGAGCATGTCGGAAATTTTCGAACCTTTCGCACGGCTTCTCAGCGATATAGCTACCCCCGCAGCAGTGCGGGCGCTGGAGGTCAGCGGCGATGTCGCGCCAATTTGGTCAGCGGTTGAAGCCTCTGGCTATTTGGATATTTTGGTCGGCGAGGAGTTTGGCGGGGCGGGATTGACTCTGTCGGATGCCGCGCCGATTTTTGAACTGTTGGGCCGTCATGCCCTGCCGCTGCCGATTGGCGATACGATGTTGGCGCGGGCCTTGCTGGCGCGGGCAGGCGTGGAATATGGTGCCGATTATGGCAGTGCGCCAATCGCCTTGGTAACCGGCGCGCAGCCATGCGTTGGCGCGGGCTTTGCTTCGGCATTTTTGACGGGTTCGCCGACGGCGCCTGTGTTGCAAGCTGCCGAAGTCAGCGCCACGGGTGTCCATGGCGATAGAAGCGCTGTGGTGTCATTATCAGGCAGTGCGGAATTGCGCCCGGTCGCGGCGATTCTTCGGGCTTTGACGATTTCTGGCGCGGCGCATCAGTTGCTGGAAATGACCGTCGCTTACGCCAATGATCGGGCGCAATTTGGTAAGCCCATTGGCAAATTTCAGGCGGTGCAACAGCAGTTGGCGGTACTTGCCGAACAAGCGGTTGCGGCCCGCATTGCCGCTGCCATGGGCGCGCGCGCCGGCCTGGATGCCAGCCCTTTGCAAGCCGCCTTAGCCAAACATAATGCGAGCGTTGCAGCAGCCCAAATTGCCCCCATTGCACATGGCGTACATGGCGCAATTGGCATTAGTGAAGAATATGATCTGCAACTTTTCACCCGCCGTTTAAATGAATGGCGCATGGCGGATGGGTCGGAAGCCTATTGGGCGGATGTGGTTGGCCATGCGCGGCTTGGTCAGCCGGACGTCCCGACCACGCAGTTCATCCGTTCTGCAATATAAGCTGTTTGCGAATAGACTGAGATTGGGCTGCCAGTGTCGATGACGCGGGGGAGGAGAGGCATCAGCGTAGGGATATGAAGTAGAAGGTCCTCAGCCTTGCGGGAGGGACGCTGCTTTTCTTGCGCTGATGCTTCTTTTTACTTCTCTGATGCGAGGCCGCGATTTGAAGCCATTCTAGTATTGTTTACTCCTTAGCGCGCCCGCATTGGGGCGCGCAATTCGCTGATCTTGGGCTATGTGAAGATGGAGCAGGGCAAGCGCAGGGGCAAGACGGCGCAGGAATTGGCCTTCACCGAAGAAACCGCGCGAGGCTACAGCAAGATGATATACATTTTAACGGGTGCGTGCGCCCACACAGAGTAGGCTCGTAATTTTTAACCAGCGTTTTGATGAAGGGCTGACCTCTAGTTTGCAGTGTTGATCGGGCCGAAGAAATGACAAGGGGAAGATTGTGCTTGATCATATTTGTAAGTGTTTACTGGTAAAGTCATAAGCCGTCGCGGTAGGGGAGAGGATTTCGGCAGGCTTGGGCCAGCAACAGGCTTCCGATCGCGTACGGAGGGTTTCAGCCGCGAAGCAGAAAAGGGACGTAATCTTGGCATTTCAAACGCGCATCACCGAGATTTTGGGTATCGAGCATCCGATTGTGCAGGGCGGTATGCAGGGAGTGGGAACCGCCGACTTGGCGAGCGCCGTTTCCAATGCGGGGGGGCTTGGCATTATTACCGCGCTGACCCAGCCGAGCCCAGAGGCTTTGCGCACTGAAATTGAGCGTTGCCGGAGCCTGACGGACAAGCCCTTTGGCGTGAATATCACCGTACTTCCCACGATTAACGCGCCGGATTATGCCGCCTATGCGCAGGCGGTGATCGACAGCGGGGTGAAGATTTTGGAGACGGCAGGATCGCCCGCCGTTCGCCAAATTTGGGAAATGGTGAAGCCGCACGGCATTAAGATTTTGCACAAATGTACCGCCGTTCGTCATGCGTTGTCGGCCGAGCGGGCGGACGTGGATATTATTTCCATCGACGGTTTTGAATGTGCGGGCCATCCAGGGGAAGATGATATTCCGAGCCTGATTCTCATCCCCGCTGCGGCCGATAAGGTGAAAATTCCGCTGCTGGCATCAGGTGGCTTTGGCGATGGACGCGGGTTGATTGCGGCGCTGAGCTTGGGGGCTGAAGGTATTAATATGGGCACACGCTTCTGTGCCACCCAAGAAGCGCCTATTCACCCCAATGTGAAGCAGGCCTATGTGGAAAATGACGAGCGTGGCAGCGTGATGATTTTCCGCCAATTCAAGAACACGGCCCGCGTCGGCAAAAATAGTGTCAGCGAAGAAGTGGCGCGGCGCTTGAGCAATCCTGCGGCGGAATTTTCCGATGTCGCCGAATTGGTGGCGGGCGCGGCAGGGCGCGAGATGCTGAAAAGCGGTGATATGGATCAGGGGATTTTCTGGGCCGGTATGGTACAGGGTTTGATCCATGATGTGCCAAGCTGTGCCGAGCTTATTTCCCGCATCATCCGTGAAGCGGAAGCGATTTTGGATCAGCGTTTGCAGATTATGCGCCGCTGATCTGATTGGGGGGAAGGGGCGGTCCTTTTGATAGGGCCGCCTCTTTTTTTACCTAGCCTATTTCCACATGCAGGCGCGTCAGGCGTATCTTTTGGATACGCCATTGCCCGTCTTGGCAGACATAGCTTTCATGATAATGGCCATAGCCATGCATAAAGCGGAATGGCAGGTCGCTGCCCGCTGCCACCCATAATTTATCCTCCATCGCCCAAATTCCATGCGCATGGCTTTCGCTTTCGACGGTGATGTCGGGCGTATGGCCGTGGTGAACGGTGGTGACGTCAACCAGCATCGGAGCTAAGGAGCCGACATAGGCGTCCGCCCCATGGATGAGCTGGCTTTCATCATATCCGCCCGCTGAGGCGCGCATATCGGCGACCAAATCATCGGTGAACAGGGCGCGATAGCCATCCCAATCTTTTCCATCAATGGTCTGGAAATAACGGGATTTTAGATTTTTGATCGCCTCGATAGCGAGAAGTTTTTCAACGTCTGTCACCGCCTTATTGCACCGGGCCGTTGGGGAGGGCAGGTTCGAAAAGACCTGCCGTCCAACCGCCGTCCACGGCGATTTCCGCGCCATTGATGTAGCTGGCCTCATCGCTGGCGGCGAACAGAGTGGCGCGGGCGACTTCTTCGGGTTGGCCGATGCGCTGTAGTGGCACGCGGGTATAGCTGCGGTTCAAATCCTCTAGGCTTTGGCCCATCGGATTGCCCATTACCGTATCGACGCCGCCCGGATGGATGGAGATGGAGCGGATATTATATGGCCCGAATTCGTAAGCATAGCTTTTGGTGATGCCACGCACCGCCCATTTGCTGGCGGTATAGGCGGTCAGCCCATTGCAGCCGCGCAGCCCATCGACAGAAGATATATTGATAATCGCGCCCTTGCCGCTGGCCTTCAATGCCGGAACGGCATGTTTCACGCCCATCATCACGCCCAGCACATTGATCGACAGCACGCGCTCTGCATCGGCGCGCACCATTTGATCGGCGGCGGCGAAATGTACGACGGCGGCGTTATTCACCAATATGTCGAGCTTGCCAAATTGCGATTGCGCCAAGGCGACGACGGCTTGCCAATCGCTTTCTAACTGGACATCTAGTTTATGAAATACAGCGGCATCGCCGAGTTCGGCAGCCAAGGCTTGGCCTTCTGCTTCCAAAATATCTCCGATGACCACCTTCGCGCCTTCGGCGACAAACAGCCGAGCCGTCGCTTCGCCCATGCCCCGGGCTGCGCCGCTGATGATCGCGATTTTCCCCTCTAGGCGTTTCATTTGTCTAATTCCTCTCGTTATTTTGCTATTTTAATCTTGGATGAAATTGGGCCAACCCGAGAGATAGCTTTGAAATTTCGGGGAGACGCCTTGCGCGGTCAAATGGCCCGATGTCACTGGCAAAGCGGGCGCCGCATGATCGACATTGTTCTGTAATTTTTGCGGAAAATCATGCTCGATAATTGCCGCACGGCCTAGCAGGGCAAAGTCGCAACCTTGATCCAAAAGCCAGCGGGCGGTCTGGCCGTTCATGATTTTTCCCGCTGCGCCAAGACGCACCTTGCCGCGCGGAATCTCTGTGAAATGATGGAGCAGCAAGCGGCTGTCATCCTCTGCCGCGTCGATGGGCCGCTTGCGCACATCCCACAATGACATATCGACATAATCGACCCGCTCGGTCGCGCAAATACTTTGGGTCAGCGCCACGACTTCAGCCAAATTTTGTCCAAAGCGTTCGGGCGATAAGCGCACGCCCAACTGGAAATCGGGGTCGCAACTTTGGCGGATGCCATCCAATATTTCGAGCAACAGGCGCGCGCGATTTTCCGCCGTGCCGCCATATTCATCGTCGCGGCGATTGAGTTCGGGTGATAAAAAGGCGCTGAGGATATAGCCGTGCGCGCCATGCACCTCGACCCCATCAAAGCCCGCTTGCTCGGCTCGCAAGGCGGCGGCGATGAAATCGTCGCGCAATTGATAGACTTCATCCAGGCTGAGCGCCCGTGCGCCGCTATCTGCATCCCCTGATGGTGAGACGATATCGTTCACCAAATTGGCAGGCGCGCGATATCCGGCATGATGCAATTGCACCGCCGAAAGCGCGCCCTTTTGGCGCAGATCATCGGCGAGCCGCGTGAGCGCAGGCAGATGTTGATCGCCAAATATGCCAAGCTGGCCTGGAAAGCCTTGGCCATTGGCTTGCACATGGGCGGCGGCGGTCATCACCAAGCCATAGCCGCCCGCTGCGCGCATCGCCAACCAATGATGCTCTTCATCCGACAAAAGGCCATCGGCGTGGCTTTGCTGGTTGGTGAGCGGGGCTAGCATTAGCCGATTGTTCATGGCTTTCCCGTGGTGGAACTCCAAGGGCTGAAACAAATCGGCTGATGACATAGCTTGGTCCTGTTTTGATGGTATGAATCGCGAAGGTTATAGACGGGGTGGCTTCACGCCCGCATTGTCGCAAGCAAAATCAAGCAGGCTGCTATAATCTTGGATCGCGCGCGGGGTGGCGCGGGCGGCGCTGTAAACCGCATGGGCAGCAGAGCCGACGGGCAAGCCCAAACGCTGTTCATTGGCGGCGGTCATGGCGAGGGTGAGGTCTTTATGCGCCAAATCAATGGTGAAACCTGGGGTCACATCGCCCTTCAGTACCTTATTCACCATCAGCGTGTGCAACTGGCCATTTTGCGCGGTGGTGGCTCCGGTGACGTTGAGGATGGTTTCCAGATCGAGGCCCAATTTCGTACCCAAGGCGACCGCTTCGGCGCTGACTTCGGCGATAGTGAGAAGGAGGAAATTGTTCACCAATTTCATGCGACTGCCCATGCCTTCTGCGCCGCAGCGGAAGATGGTGTTGCCCATGGCGTTGAGCAAAGGCTCGACACGGGCGAAATTCTCGTCTGACGCGCCGACCATGAACAGGGATTCGCCGCGCTCGGCATGCAGGACCAAGCGGCCAATGGGGCTATCGACAAAAGCGATATTTTTGGCGGCGCAGGCCTTGGCCACGCGGTCTGTTGCATTGGCGTCGATGGTCGACATTTCCAGCAGTAACGCGCCGTCGTTAATATGAGCTAGCACGCCGTCTGCGCCCAAAACCACCGTTTCCACATGCACGGTGGCGGGCAGGCAGGTGATGACGATATCCGCGCTGCTGACCGCTTCTTGGATAGAGGCTGTCGCCACCGCACCCAATTCCGCGAGCGCGCTCATGCGGGCGGCATCAATATCAAACGCATGAAGGGCAAAGCCCTTGCGCTGCAAATTTTTCGCAAGCGGCAGGCCCATGGCGCCAAGACCGATGAAAGCGATTTTCTGTGTCATAACTATCCTATCCCTGAATTTTTATGCCGCCTGTCAGATCACACCATGGTTGATATAGGCGGTTTTCATTTCGGTGAAGAAAGCGGCGCTGGCCGTTCCCGTTTCGCGGGGGCCAAAGCCCGATGGCGCGCGGCCACCCAAGGGGACGTGATATTCCAGACCCGCCGTGGGGGCGTTGACCATCACCATTCCGGCCTTGCTGCTGCTGCGGAATTGCTCGGCAGCGCGCAGATTTTGCGTGGCGATACCAGCGGACAGCGCAAAGTCGCAGTCATTGGCAACCGATATGGCTTCATCCAAATCTTGCACTTTAATCACCGCTGCAATCGGTCCAAAGCTTTCATGCCGGTTAAGCTGCATATCATTGCGCGTGTTGGCAAACAGCGTGGGCGCGAGATAGAGTCCGCGCGTGCGGCACTCCACTTCGCAGCCACCAGCGATGAGGTCCGCACCTTCCGCCTTGGCGCTGGCGATGAATTCCAAATTGGCGCGAAATTGCGGGGCCGTGGCGACGGGGCCGATTTGCGTATCGGCATCCAACGCATGGCCCACCCGATAGGCTTTGGCTTCTTTTGCGACCCGTTCAACAAACTCATCATGAACCTTGTCGCCCACGATGAAGCGTTCGGTGCCGGTGCAGCGTTGGCCGGTTTGGATCCATGCCCCATTGGCAGCGATACTGACCGCCAAATCCATATCGGCGTCATCCAGCACGATCAGCGGGTTTTTGCCGCCCAGTTCCAATTGCACTTTGGTCATGCTCAGTGCGGAGCGCTGCAGTACGGCGCGACCCGTTTCGGTGCCGCCGGTAAAGGTCAGCGCGTCGGCGCTATCGATCATGATATCGCCCGCGATGCGGCCATCGCCCAGCACCAGATTAACCACGCCCTTGGGCACGCCTATTTCGTCGAGCAAGCGCACCAGCATTATGGCGGCGGCAGGCACAAAGCTGGACGGTTTCAGCACCACGCTATTGCCATAGGCCAGCGCGGCGGCCAATTTCCATGCGGGCAAAGCGATGGGGAAATTCCACGGTGTAATCGTCGCAACCACGCCAACCGGTTCATGGCTGACGATGATATTATGACCATCGCGCATACTATCATGCCATTGGCCCGGATTGCGGAGCACTTCGCCGGCGTAAAAATGGAAACATTGCGCGGCGCGGATCGTTTCGCCGATTGCATCGGGCAGGGTCTTGCCTTCTTCGCGGGCCAATAAGCGCCCGATGCTGGCCGATCGTTCGATCAGCAAATCGCCCACTTTGCGCAGCAGATCGGCGCGGGCCTGCATATTATAGCCGCGCCATGCGGGCAGCGCCCGATGGGCGGCATCCATCGCCTGTTCGATGTCGGCGGGGCTGGCTTTGCTATAGCGGCCGACCTGCTCGTCCAAATCGGAAGGGTTAAATGTTTCCAAAAGCGTATCGCCATCGCGCCACGCGCCGTCGATATAATTTTGCCCGATGAAAAGCGTGTCGTTCGTCATAAAAATCCCGCCATAGGATAGGGATGGAAAGGTGGATGCGCCGCTGACGGCGAGAGGCTTTGCAATGGCCCCGCCGTCAGCGGTTGTATCTGTGCTAAGCCAATTAGGCGGCAAGCTGTTCTGTGGGTTCCGGCGGGAAGATGCTGGGCACACCCGGATCATAGATGCGGGTCAGCAGGCCGATGAAGGCCTTGTCCGTCAACGGGTCAGTGGGGACGTCGAATTGCAAACCGCGTGCGCGCAAATCTTTGACAAAAATATCAAACACCTGCTCATGCGTGATATCGTCGCTATGATCGAGGGCGCGCTTCAATTCGGCATAGTCCATATAAATATCCGCGCCCCAGTGGATAAGGAAGCGGAACTCATCTTCTGGAATATTTTGAACGACTTGGCCATCGGTGGTAATCTGCCACGCGCCCTTTTCAGCGGTGTTGGCCTGCATCATCGAATTGATCGCCAAACCTTGGGGGCGGCGCATATGGCTGGGGCCATTGGATTCTGCCGAATGGTACATCATTTCATTTTCGACGACCACGGCGCGGCCCCACATGGGCGCGTTAATCTGCTTGGGCTGGCCGTGCGGGCCTTCGGGCCAATAGTTAAAGCCGCCGCCAATCTGGCCCTTGTAATACCAGCTAATCACTTGCGCTTTGCGGGCTTGCCAATGTTTGAACAGGCCGGATTTCACCATCGTGTTCATCAGCCAGATTGGGCTATTATGCATCGTCACGCCGCGAAAACGTGTGGCGTCGACATGCGGGCTGCCGCCAGCGCCGCAGGGGCCTTGGATATTGAACAGCATATTTTCTGGGGTCGCATAGGCTGCGCCCCAATAACCCCGCACCAAATCCAAGAATTTGCTGTTTAAAAAGCAATCTTCGATTTCGGGGTAGAGCATGGTGGAAGCTTGGGCGAAATAACCACGAAACACGGGCGATAGGAACATGTCCCAAGTGGGCGTAAAGCCTTCGGGGATGCTGCCGGATGTAGTGGCAATCACTTCTTCGGGTGATTTGAAATGCTGCGCCAAGATCAGCGACCAAGGGCCGTTTTCGCGTACCACATTGAGCATGCGTTCATGCTGATCAGGGGTGAAGGCGTTTTCGATGACACGGGGTTCCGCAACAGGGCGGAAAATGGAAGGCTGACTCATCCCAAAAGGCTCCTTTTCATATCTTATCGGGGAACGGCTGACGGGCCAGTGAGGGCCTGATCGCCATATCGTCTCCCTTTTTGATTCGGTCGCAATGATAGGCGTGTTGCTCTTGATCGAAAAGATAGTATGTACTTACTTATACTAAAATTCGAATCGAGCAGGGCGTCCGCCTGTGGGAAAAATATCACCATCTTACGAATTTTCGAATTCGTTTCGAATTTATCTTTAAAATACGCAAATCATATGCATTATGTATAAATTAAGAATTTTTCGTAAAAAAATGTGATTTAAAAGCTGAAAATGAAAATATTGATGTGTTTGACGCATCAGTAGAAAAACCGAGTGACATAAAGTGAGCGGCACGTGGATGTCGCCGAAAATTTGACGGGGAGAGTGTGTTGCCTATGACGAATTATTTTGAACGGGCGCGTGCCAAGCGCCCTTCCGTCCTGCTGCTGAGCAGCGTTGCCGTCACGGGCTTATCCCCGATGGCTCAAGCACAAGATGTTACGGCGACCAGGGAAATCGCATCTGAGCATAGCGGCCTTTCCGAAATCATTGTGACCGCCAACCGCCGTGCCGAGCGCAGCCAAGATGTACCGATTATGATTACCGCTTTGTCGCCGCAGCGGATGGAGCAGCAAGGCATCGCGAAAGAGCAAGATTTGCAAGCCAGCGTGCCCGGTCTTGTGGTTGGTCCCAATGGCAATGGCTCACGCGAGGCGCAAAGCTTCACCATTCGCGGCCAAGGCGCGACCTTCCAAGCGTCGCCCGGCGTGGTGGTTTATCAAAATGAAGTGCCCTTGGCGTCTGCCGTGACGATCAGTCAGCAAGGCGGCCCTGGTGCCTTTGTTGATTTGGAAAATCTGCAAGTTTTGTCCGGTCCGCAAGGCACGCTATTTGGCCGTAACACCACGGGCGGCGCCGTATTGCTGACCGCGAAAAAGCCGACCAATGAATTTGGTGGTTGGTTCAAGGCGGAAACCGGCAATTATAAGCGCGCCTATATGGAAGGTGCGGTCAATATTCCGGTGATTGACGACAAATTGCTGGTCCGCGCTGTCGCCGCTTATCACAGCCGCCGTGGTTTCACCGAAGATGTGGTGTGGAACAAATATCGCGACAATGAAAATTGGTATTCGGGCCGTTTGGGCGTCACGCTGCGTCCCTTTGAAGGCGTGGAAAATTATACCATGGCTTATATTGGCGACAGCGACACCAATGGCGCGGGTCTTGTCCATCGCGGCTTTAATATTGATGGGCTGAAGGCCGTGGGCTTCTGTTCTGATGGTGCGCCAGTCCCAAATTTGGGTGTGCCATGCGATCTTTACCGCGAAATCACGAACAATGCCGAAGATATGGGGCCGCGCAAAACGGCCTTTTCGACCGATGTGTATCAGAAAACCAAGCATTGGGGCGTCAACAACAGCACCGAAATTGAGCTGAGCGAAACGCTTACCCTGCGCAATATTTTCAGCTGGCAACGCCTGCGCATCGGCTATCGCTATGATGGTGATGCGACGCCGCTGCAACAGCATGATGTGGATGCGGGCCGCTTGCCACCAGCAGGCGTGGTGACACTGCCTGTTTGGAATATTCCGGTTACTTATAATAATAATACGGGCGGAACCGAACGGTATCGCGACGATCAAGAGCAGTTCACCGAAGAATTGCAACTGCAAGGTCAATCGTTCAACAATGCGTTGGATTGGACTGTCGGTGGCTTTTATTTCCGTCATAAGCCCGTTGGCCCACAAGGTTCACGTGCGGTGATTTATTGCCCGGCGCTCTACACCGGAAATTGCGAAGCCAGCTTCAACCGCTATGGCAATGCGAGCAAATCCAAGGCGCTTTATGCGCAGGCCACGCTCGATTTCGGTGCGATAACGCCGAGCTTGGAAGGGCTGCGTTTGACCGGTGGCTATCGTTATACTTGGGATCATGTCACGGGATTTGCTCGTCAATTCAGCCGCGTGTCGTCCATTCCGGGTGATGTTGGCTTTGGCCAAGCCAAATGTTCGAAGGATGGCTCGATTGTCGATTTTGATCGCGCCGACGAGCTGTGCAACTTCAGCGGAGATTTAAAAACAAAATCGCCGACATGGACCGTCGGGGTCGATTATAAAGTTGATCCTAATGTGATGCTGTTCGCCAAAGTCAGTCGTGGATATAAGGCTGGCGGATTCAACAGCTATTCCGTGCGCTCATCCACCCAAACATTTTTGCCAGAATATTTAACCTCTTATGAGGCAGGTATCAAATCCGACTTCTATTTGGGGAAAATTCCATTCCGCTTCAATATGGCCGCTTATTCACTGGATTATACAGATATTCAGCGCGCGGTTGCCGATTATAATCCGGAAAATGGAGCGAGCGGTTCCCGCATTTTCAATGCCGATGCCCGCATTCGGGGTTTGGAAATTGAAGCTTCAGCCCGTCCTGTTCAAGGTTTAACCTTGTCGGGCAACTTTGGTCTGACCGACGGGAAGTATAAGGATTATAACTATACCACTGTGACGGGCGGTCTTGGCTGTAACGGCGTCGTTGCTCCGGGCGGCGTCATTGATATGTCGTGCATCGACATGCAATATACGGCAAAGTATATTTGGAGTGCGAATGCTGCTTATGATCTGCCGTTGGCCGATAATAATGGCACGCTATCCTTCTTCCTTAGCTATTCGCACACATCGAAGCAAAATACGGAAGCTGCTAATCTGCCTACGGTGCAACCAGGTTCAATTTTGCAACCATTTGGTTTGATGAATGCTTCGATTGATTGGCGCAATGTTGGTGGTTCCAATTTGGACATGGGCGTATTCGCTACCAACCTGACCAATAAGCTGTATCGCATCAGCAATACCAATGTTTATGATCAAGCGAGCCTCCTTTATTGGAGCAACATGTATGGCGAGCCGCGTATGTATGGTTTGCGCGCAACCATCCGATTTGGAGGTGAAAAGCATTAATTAATAACAGGGGGGGGATTATGCGCCCCCCTGTCGTCATTTTCTTATCTCTACTATAGAAAGATGCGTAATGTCGAACCCAACACCGGGCATGTTTACCAAATTGATTGTCGATGACGAAGAAAAGATGACCGATTATTACACCTCGGTCTATCGGTTAAATGCGGCTGTTCGCGTGGACGGCAATAGCGTGGGGACAGGCGAATCCTTTCGTGAGGTGATTTTGACCCAGGGCGCGGATATGAGCAGTGGTACATTGGTGATGTTCAAATTCACCGATCGTCCGGCTCCTCGGGATCAGCAGGTCATATTGGGCTTTGTCACCGATGATATGGATGCGCTGAAAGCGCGTATCGTCGCCAATGGCGGCGCATTGGTTGGCTCAACCCGCGATGAAGTTAGCCACGGAGTGCGTGTGCAATTTTCACAAGACCCTGAAGGGGCCTTGGCCGAAAATGTGCAGATGCTCGCGCATTAATTTAGAATTTCGGGACGTTATATTGGGGTATGCGGCCATGCCCCATACCCCTTTTTCTTGGAGAAATAGTGCGGTTTTAGGCTTTGATTTCGGCCGCTGTGACCTGTGCTAATTCTTCTTCTGCCAAATAGCGCTGGAATACCTCGTCTCTAATTCCCAGCCCACGCGCACAAAATATCGTGGCATCGCGAGCGAGCGCTTTCCTGTCACCATCATAGGGCGTCGAGCGGAAGGGCAGGCGCAGGATGGCGTTCATCATCGAACCGATATGTTCGTTAAACATGGTTAGGTTGCGCACGCTCATCGGCTCGCCGATCAGATCTCCATCGGCCCGCGCTTCGTCATAATTTTTCTGCAGCACCTTTGCATATAGACGCTGGGACCGACGATAAACCAAGCTTGCCAAATATCCATCGCTCGCGAGGCTGGCCATATTCAGGCGATAACCAATTTGTGCTGGACCATCAGGATCGGCCAAAATACCGCTGAAATAGGCGAACAGCGAATGGACGATGCCCTTTGCACCAGAGTGGGCGTGTCGCAGTTGGGTCCAATTTTCGTCTTGTTCGCGGAACGCTTGTCGTAAAACGGCGCGGTAGAGTGCGAGTTTTGATGGGAAATGGCGATAGACCAAGGCTTCGGAAACCTGCGCCGCCTTTGCAATATCCAAAGTTTTGGCGCCTTCATAGCCTTGGCTGGCGAAGACCTGCCTTGCGGCAGCTAAGATAATCGTCCGCCGTTCGGCTCCGGTAATGCGCTTCTTCGTCATGCTGACTGGAAATGGGCAGATTTGCGGCGGCTGTCAATCATTGCGTCCGGACCGAGTTTGATTTGCAGAGCCATGCTGTTTGGCTGACGGTTTGAAAAAAATGGCGGCTTGGAGAGAAACGCTCGCGTAAGAGGTGATAAAAGGCAGAAAATATTCCTTCGCATCGGTTGACACTGACATAGGGTCAGTAAATAAGTAAGCACATGCTTACTTTAGTGGGCAATCAAAATATCACAAGAGTTTGAGGGGGTGCCCTAATGCCTTTAGATCCACAGATAGAGCAAATGCTCGCCGCTATGCCGGAATGGCCGGGCGTTCGTGGTGTGCCATTGGATATGTTGCGCCAATCAGTGCATGATTCATCGGTCAACATTCCGCCTGCCGCCGATGCGATTGTCGCGCGCACGGAAGATCGCGCTATCGCAGGTCCAGACGGTGATTTGCCCGTTCGCATTTATTGGCCCCAAGCCGAAGGCATCCGCCCCATTGTCATTTACTTCCACGGTGGTGGCTATGTGATGGGCGATTTGGATACGCAGGATATGATTGCGCGGGCCTTTTGTGCATGGTCTGACGCCATTGTTGTTTCGGTCGATTATCGCCTGGCTCCCGAGCATCGCTTCCCTGCGGGGATCGATGATGGCTATGCCGCCTTAAATTGGGCGGCGGCTCATGGCGCCGAAATCGGCGGCGATAACAGCCGTTTGGGCCTTGCCGGCGATAGCGCGGGTGGCAATATCGCCACAGCGTTGGCGCTGCGTGCCCGTGATCAAAATGGACCAAAGGTCAAGGCCTTGGTGAATATTTATGGATCGGCCAATGCACCGACCAATCCCACGCCTTCGGCGATTGAATTTGCCGACGGTCCGATTTTGCGTTCCGATGACATTCAATGGTTTTGGGAAAATTACCTAACCCATCCAGAGGTTGAGCAAAACCACCAAGAAGCTTCGCCGCTGCGCGCGGAAAGCTTGGCGAACTTGCCTGCCGCCTTCATCGGCACGGCGGAATATGACCCCTCGCGTGATGACAGCGAAGCCTTCGCCGCCCGACTTGCCGATGAAGGCAATGAGGTGGTGATGAAACGTTACGACGGCATGGTGCATGGATTTGCGTCATGGGTTGGATTTTTGCCCGGCGCACGCGCTGTGATGCAGGAAAGCAGCCAGTTCCTTAGAGATCATTTATAAGTTTTGGTGAGAGTTATGGGTAAAGATACAGACGTATTTAGCAGCGGCATCGCCGTGGTGACGGGCGCAGGCGCGGGCATTGGTTCCGGCCTTGCTCGCCGTTTGGGCGCGCTGGGGATGACGGTGATCGTCGCCGACATCAATATGGACAAGGCGGAGCAAGTGGCTGCCAGCATCATCGCAGGCGGCGGAAAAGCCGAAGCCGTGCGGGTGGATGTGTCGGTTCCAGCAGAACTGGACGCGCTGGCCGATCATGTGATTAAACATCATGGTCCGGTGAAGCTGCTGATTAACAATGCCGGCATTGAAACGCTGGGTTATGTGTGGGAAATTCCGGCAGATCGCTGGGAAAAAACGTTGGATATCAATATCCACGGCGTGGTGCATGGGGTACGCGCCTTTGCGCCGCATATGATCGCCCATGGCGCAGAAGCCTATATCGCCAATCTCGCATCGGTGGGGTCGTTCGGCATTATGCCAACGCAGACCTCCTATATGATGTCGAAACATGCCATCCAGTCGTTCAGCGAATGCCTCTATCTGGAAATGCAAGTGGCCGGTGCGCCGATCCACGTGTCGTCGATCATTCCAGGCATGTTGAAGACCGAGATTTTCAACGCCGAAGCGGGCGAGGGGGAACCTGCAGCCGCCGCTGCCCATCGCCGCAAAATGTTTGAAATGATGCGCGATTATGGCATGGATTTGGACGAAGGCTGCCGCTTGTTTGTCGAGCAAATTGCCGAAAAGAAATTCTGGGTTCACAGCCAGCCGGATATGAGCCGTGACATGATTGCCGCGCGTGCCGCGTTCATTCAAAGTCAAGAAGCACCAGCGCTGTCGCCGGAAGTGGAGCATCTGCTTCAACATTAAACGACACATTCTGGCGCGCTGCGGCCGGATTTGAAATGACCAAAAAAAGAAGCCCGCTAAGTCTTGCTTAGCGGGCTTTCTAGTTGGCTGGGAGAGGCTCCAGCAAGAGATTTCAAAACTTATTTGTGAAGGATGTAGCTGCCATCCTTGGGCCCACGTGTGGCGTTGAAGAAATCGACCAAGCGCCATGGCCAAGACAGGAACACGCGGCCCTTGCTATTGTTATAATAGCTGTTGGCCTTGGGATGGGACCAGATCATCTGCTTCATCCGTTCGTCGACTTCTTCGTTCCAATCCCAAAACGCCTTTTCGGTCACTTCAAAGCTTTTCGCATCCCCTTCATTGATGCGGTCCAAAGCTTCGATTATCCAATTGACTTGGCATTCCGAAATGAGATTTTGACCGGCGGCATGGTTGGGCGCGCTGTTGGGACCAACGGTATGGAAATAATTGGGGAAATCGGGGATGCACATGCCTAGATAGCTGCGCGCATCTTCTTCGCCCCAAAGCTCGCCCAAATTTTTCCCATTGCGGCCAATGATCTGCAAATCGCCGGTCATTTTCGCGACCGCAAAGCCCGTGGCGCAGATGATGACATCGGCTTCGAAAACGCTGCCATCTTTTGCTTCGATGCCATTGGGAAGAATGCGCGCTATCCCTTGATCTATCAATTCCACATTGGGGCGTAGCAGCGCGTCATACCAGCCGTTGTCGAGAATAATGCGTTTGGAAAAAATCGGGAAATCTGGAGTCAATTTCGCAATCAAATCCGGACGATCGGCGAAGCGTTGATGCATATACATCAGGGCATATTGTCGGATCGCATCATTATGCGCCGAAACGGCCAGATCATTGCCCGCATAGGCAGGGTCCATCACGACGTTTGCGAACAACCCATCGGCTGCGGACCAATAGACGCGGAAACGGAACCATTGTTTGAAATGGGGGATATTTTCCAACGCCCATTTCATCCCCTCTTCGACCTCATTGGCGATTTCAGGGTTAAACAAGGTCCAATGCTTGGAACGTTGATAAACCGCCAGTGCGCCAACTTGCGGAGCAATCGCACCGACCAATTGCGCAGAGCTTGCCCCCGTACCGATCACGGCAACGCGCTTGCCTTTTAGATCCAAATCGCGCGGCCAATCGGCGGTGTGAACCACTGGGCCATTAAAGCTATTCAGGCCTTCAATGTCAGGGAATTTATAGCGGTTTACAGGACCGTGGCCGTTAATCACGGCGTTGGCAGTTATCACTTCCGTCTGGCCATCGGCCTTGCGAATGGTGACCGCCCAAGTGGCGTTGGCTTCGTCATAAACAAGGCGTTCCACCTTGCTGTTAAAGCGAATATTTTCACGAATGCCTGATTTGTCAGCCACTTCCAGCATATAGTGCTGCATATCCGCGCCTTGCGGATGATAATGCTGCCACTGGGTCCAAATTTCCCAGCTAAAGCTATAGAAATGGCTTGGTGTATCAACGCCGACACCGGGGTAGCGATTTTCATACCATGTGCCGCCGACTTCGGCATTCTTCTCAATTACGACATAGTCATAGCCCGCTTCGCCTAATTTGATGGCGGCGGCCATTCCCGTCATGCCTGCGCCGATAACAAGCACTTTGAAATCTTTGCCATTTTGTGGGCGCGTAGCTTGGGCCGAACGATCAATCCAAGGTTTGAATCCGCATTGGTCGAATACCAAAGGCACAAATTCATGTGAGACGTCTTCTCCTGCGGTCACGGTCATGATGCGTTGCAGAAGAGCGGACTCAATTGGCTCGTCGGTGTAGCCGACGCCGGTGGTCAGTAATTTATGCATTTTTGCGCGCAGATCGGCGATCAGCGCTTCGGGAATTTCGACGACGTCCGGCGAAAATGCTGGGCGGATGAAGGGAGCAAATTGCTCCAAAGTGGCCGAGTCATGCGATAAATGCACATAGGCGGCCAGCACCGTGTGAATATTGGCTTGCTGAAGGGCCGACTGCAATTCGGAGCTATCGGGCAGCAAGGGCGCAGATGTGATATTATAAGGCGCTGTCGCGACGGTCATGGATATTCTTTCTCCATTTGTGAGTATTTACTTACATATTGTTTGACACGTTTAAAGGCAATAAGAAAATGCTGATTTTCTAGGTTTAACTCGGTGGTTATAGGCGGCCGATGGCCGAGCCTCTATCGTGGATAAACTGGATGGACATAGAGAATGGGGAGCGGGGCAAACTGCCGCTCCGCACGAATTTACCACTTAGCCTTGGGCCGTGCTGGCTGCATGAATGCGGGCCGTATCGCGTTGATAATGGGTTGATGCGCGCAAGAATAAAGCACCGCCCACCAAGGTTAGGCCGCTCATCCCTAGCAGGCTGACCCGCAGCGCATCTTCGCCAAAGTGCATGCCTAAAGCGTCACTGACCAAACCAGCCAGCACGGGGCCTAAAGCGCTGCCGACCACATTGATGACAACGATCAATACAGCCGCTGCTTGGGTGCGTCGTTCAGGCGCGAAAAGTTGGGCGACACTTGCAAAACCCGGCCCCATCCATGCAGCGCTCAAAAAGCCACTGATCAGCATATAAATGCCCACGACCGGAATGGAAAAGCCGCCAACCTTCAAGGCTTGGCCCGCAGGCATCGTAAACATTAGCCAAAAGATGGGGAAGGACATCATAAAGAATAATGCGGGCAGGCGTAATTGCCATGCTGGGTTGCGGCGCACGAGCCGGTCCACCATGGCCCCGCTGGAAAAGCTGCCCAATACACCGCCGATAGTTGAGCAAATGCCCAATAATATTCCAGCCTCCGCCGCAGACATTTCATGCGATCGCATCAGAAAAGTGGGCATCCAGATGGAGCCAGCATAGCCGAAAATATTGAAGATGCCGATCGCCAAAGCCATTAGGCGCAACGATTTTATACTCCAGAATTCCTTCATCACGGCCCACGAACTGGCCGAATTTTTCTTTTCCGCCATTTGCGCAGAAAAGGCTGCCGTGCGCTTGGGGCCTGTTAACCAGATCAGCAGCGCCAAAGGCAGTCCCGCGAAAGCCATAGCATAAAAGGCCCAGCGCCAACCAAAGGTGGACGCTAGATAGCCGCCCCCCGCAAGGCCCACGACCAAGCCGAAATAGGGTGCCGCGCCTAAAAAGCCCAAGGCCGTTGATCGGCGATGCGGAGGGAAAAGCTGCGATACCATCGATTGCGAAGGCGGCATTGCCCCAGCCTCACCCGCGCCCACGATAAAGCGGGAAATGGTAAGTTGCAGGGCGTTGCTCGCTGCGCCGCAGGCGCTCGTTGCAAGGCTCCATGTCGTAATAGAGGCCGCCAAAATCCTGCGCCGTGACCAACGATCCGCCAGACCAGCCAAGGGCATGGCGAATAGCAGATAGCTGATGGTGAAGGCTGGCCCTGCTATCAGCCCCAAGCTGCTGTCGCTGATCTGAAATTCCTTTTGAATGGCGGGCATCGCAATGGAGAAAATATAGCGATCAGCATAGCTCATCACATTGGCGGCGGTGAGCAAGATCAAGATATAAATCGCATAAGCGGTGCTGCTGGGGCCGGTAGGCTCTTGCGCGCTGGGCTGCGTGGTGTCGGTTCTGTTTTCTTCTGTTAACGACATAAAATTCTCCCCCAATTGCGGGATTAAGCAGCGTTAGCTCCGGCCACGGGCTGTACAGCGAGCGGCGTAAAGTCGCCCTGTTGCAATGCGAAATCCGGCCAATGAGGGGCTCGGGTTTCCGACCAATAATCAAGTAAACGAAATGGCCAAGACCCAATCACACGGCCTTTGCTGTTGCGATAATAGCTATTGGCCAGCGGGTGGGTCCAAATCATCTTGGGCATTTGCGATTGGACGCGGTCTTGGAACGCGTCGTGGGCAGCTTGTGTGGGGGCCATGGCCTTCGCGCCATTCTCCAGCAGGTAATCGAGGGATTCCACGATATAATTGATCTGCGTTTCAGCGACCAGATTTACGCCCGCGCCATGATTGGGTGCGCTATTTGGACCCAATATATGAAAATAATTAGGGAAGTTTGGGATCATGAGGCCCAAATAAGCCTGTGGATCTTCCTCGCCCCATTCATCCTGAATATTGCGTTCACCTTCGCCGATCACATCCATAAAGCCGGCCATGCGCGAGACATTATATCCCGTGGCAAAGATGATGACGTCGACCGCGTGAAAGTTGCCATCGGCCATTTTTATGCCATCGGCGGTAATTTCCGCAATCGCGCTCGTTTCTAGTGCGACATTGTCTTTCATGAACATCCTGAGCCAATCCGTATCCATCACGATGCGTTTGGAAAATACAGGGCTGTTGGGTGTCAATTTTTCGATCAAATCTGGACGGCCCGCCAATTTATTGTTCATATTGCAGAGGCAATATTGGCGCAGATATTCATTTTCTTGCGATACCGATGGGCTATCGGCGGGCCACTCTGGATCTTTGATAAGGTTGGAATAAAGGCCATCCGAACCCGTCCAATAAATGCCAAATCGGAACCATTCGAGATAATAAGGGATATTCTGCATCGCCCATTGCACCGCTGGGGCAACTGGCGCGCCTGCGGTGGCGTTGGGCACAACCCAGTGGCCAGAGCGTTGAAATACCGTCAGACTAGCGACCTGACCGGCAATGGCTGGGCCGCATTGTGCTGCGCTGGCACCCGTTCCGATCATGGCAACCCGCTTGCCGCGCAAATCCAGTTCGTCATCCCAATCGGCGGTGTGCAGCATTTGACCCGAAAAACTATCGCGGCCCATAATGTCGGGGAATTGCCAGCGGCTTAGGCGGCCATGTGCGTTAATCACCGCATGGGCTGATATAGTCTGCTCTGTACCGTCTGGGCGGATCACACTGGCGTGCCACAAGCCGCGAACGGCATCCCAGCGCAACGATTCTACGCGATGATTGAAACGGATGCGATCGCGCAGTCCAAATTGATGTGATACGGCGATCAAATAGTCGCGCATTTCCGGTCCCTTGGGCGTATAAGTTGACCAATTGGGATTTTGCGCAAAGGAAAAGCTGTAAAAGTGGCTGGGCGTGTCAACGCCTGCGCCAGGGTAGCGAGCGGTAAACCATGTACCGCCAACCTCTGGTAATTTTTCGATGATTTCGAAATCATAGCCCGTCTCAGCGAGCTTAATGCCGGCCGCCAACCCGGAAATCCCCGCGCCTATAACGAGCACTTTTACTTGGGAAGGCTGTTTTTGCCGCGCGGCCCGTTTGCTGCGGTCCACTTGACCACCCAGACCGCTTTGTTCGAGCAGCAACGGAATAAATTCCGCAGCAACGGGTTCGCCCATGCCGGTCGTCATAATATTTTGTAAATGCTGTGTCGGCGGTATGGGCGGCAATTGGTCATCGGACTGGGTTAGAAAGAGGCGCATTTTCTCGCGTAGTTCATCCGCCAGCTCCGAGGGAATATCTGTCATTTGGCCAGAGGTGATGCTGTGAATATGGGGCTGGAAGCGTGCCAATATTTCTTGGTCACCGCTTAGATGGGCATAGGTCATCAATAAGCTTGGCAAGTCAGACTGCGTCAGTGCATCGCGCAAATTTTCGTTGTCTTCTAGTGGTAAATGACGCGCTTCACCGCCGCTACGCGACCAGCCCTGATTAGAGCTTTGCATATATCTTCTCCCAAATTTCAAGCGCCGACACGCGTTCGCGGTGGCCGCCTTATGGGGCAGCTATTGCCAAAGCTGGGCGTAAGCGCAATATTTTTCGAACGAATGGTCGAAAAATATTTATGGGCCGAACCAATGCACCGCCATGGCTTTTCGTCCGCGCTTGTTTCGGGCATGAAGGAGGTAGTGCCAATGGCAGCATGAGCAGGAAATTGACGAAAAGCGTGACCGATTACATTGAAAACAACCCGCCTAAGGCCCGAGCACGGGGGCGTCCGCGCCGGTTGGAGCTGGATAAGATTATTGATGCTGCGCTGCATATCGGTTTGAACAAATTGACCATGGCGTCGGTCGCAGAGCATTTGGGCGTCGGTAAGGCGGTGCTTTATGGCTATGTTGCCAATCGGGAAGAATTGGTACGAATCGCCGCATCGCGCGCCTCAAGCCGTTATGCCTTTCCGCAGGATGAGCATGATCATTGGGCCATTTGGACGCTTCGTTACTGCCAAGCTTTGTTTGATGTATTGAGCCAAGATGGCGATATGTTGGAGTTCTGGCTGAACGGCCAGCAGTCGATGACCATTGAGATTGACTCGACGGAAATGTGGCTTCGCATTTTGAGCCGGGCTGGCATCCGGCCCTTAACTGTGCTGCAAGTGCGGCGAGGGGCGTCGCACTTGGTGATCGGTGCGGCGGGTGCTGCCAAACGGGCAAGGGCGCTATGTGATTTGGGGCGCAGCCGCTCGCAAGTGATGCCGAAAATTATTGCAGGTCGATCTAAAAGGGTCGCGCCCTTGATCCATGAGTTAAAGGGTGAGATCGGCCGCGACGATCAGCATGATGGGTGGGAGAATCATCTGTTCTGGCTGCTCTGCGGTGCAATTGGTCATGCCGCTGGACCGATATTTGAAGCCCATGCTCACGGCCCCGCCGCCGGTGATTATGATGCGCTGTTTCGTCTGTTACCCGCAGCACTAAATTGATTGTTTCGCGATAGTGTTGCGGCATGTGGATTGACTGTATCCGCTTATCCATATGAAACTAAGATGTAAAAAATCCGTCTGTGTGAATGGCGGGTGGATTTGCCAACCATGATGGTGTGACATTTCCTGCCCTTGCGAAAAGGTGAAATTGATACGAAAAAAGTATCGGTTAATATTTTTCGAATCGTCGGTCGTAAAATAATTGTATTCGTCGAAAGCCTAGCTTAGCCCTCTCCAAAATCAAGACAATGAAGGGCCAGCTAAAGCGCGTGGCCCATGGGCAAGAGGATGGGGCGAAATCGCAAGCCAGATCAAAAAATGTCTGTGGTGCAAGGCGCTGTTTTGCGCGCGGGGCCGCCAATCCGATTGGCGGTTTGGCGGCTGTTTTACGATGGATTCGACGGGGAGAGATTGAGTTATGAATAAGGATTTGTGCGCAATTTTGTTGGCTGGAGCGGCGTCTGTTGCCATGCTGATGCCAGCGGCAGCCGATGCGTCAGAAGCAGATACGGCGGCCACTAGCGGGAGCCATGGCTTAGAAGATATTGTGGTTACGGCCAACCGCCGCGCTGAGCGCAGCCAAGATGTGCCAATCATGATTAGCGCCTTTTCGAGCCAAGATCTTGAGAAGATGAATATCAGCGAAGCCCAAGATCTTTATGGTACGGTGCCTTCTTTGGTTGTTGGTACGCAAGGCACCTCCAGCCGCGATGTTCAGTCATTCTCTATTCGTGGGCAATCTACCGGATTTTTGGCGCTGCCATCCGTAGCGACCTATTTCAGCGAAGTCCCGCTGGTCGCTACGATCAGCTTGCCGTTGCAAGGCGGCCCAGGCAATTTTGTTGATCTGGAAAATTTGCAGGTGCTGTCGGGTCCGCAGGGTACGCTATTTGGACGTAACACGACGGGCGGCGCGGTCTTGTTGACGCCCAAGCGCCCAACCAACGACCTGGAAGGTTATGTTCAAGGCTCTATTGGGTCATATGATCTTCAGAATATTGAAGGTGCCATCAACCTGCCCATCGTCGAAGATAAGCTGATGGTTCGCGTGACTGGTGCTTATTATGACCGCCGTGGTTTCACCAAGGATTTGGTTTGGGACAAATGGCGTGACGACCAGCATTGGTATATGGGCCGTGTGGGTATCCAATTTAACCCCACCGAAACCATTTCGAATAATCTAACGGTGTTTGGTGCGCGTACGCGTAATAATGGTGCTGGTTACATCCATAAAGGATTTAACTATAATGCGCGGGCTGTCGCGGCTTGCGGTTATTTTGGCAATTGTGACGTTTACGAACGACAAACAGAAATCGCCAACCAAATTGGCCCCCGCAAGACGCGCTTAAGCCATGACGTTTACACCAATATCGACAGTTTCGGAGCCGTTAACAGCACGGATATCGAACTGGGCGCCAATTTGACCCTGCGGAACATCATCAGTTATCAAAACATCAAGGTTGATTATGCCGGTGATACCGATGGTACGCCGTTGCAATTCTATCAATTGACGCAAAATGCGAAGTTCCCTGACTTCCCGATCAAGGGATTGTCGGACGAATTTGGGATTGCGCCAAATGGTTTCGTCAATGGCGGGAAAACGACCCACCCCCGTGACCATGTGAAGCAATTCAGTGAAGAATTGCAGCTACAAGGCAAATTGCTTGACGGTAATTTGGACTTCGCTATCGGCGCATTTTATCTGGACGCTACGCCCGTTGGCGATTGGGAATCCTATACCGTACAATTCTGCTCCGCTGGTGCGACAGGGCAGGCATATACTGGGGGAGCGGATTGCCGCCCGAGCCGCGGTATTGGCGGCGTATCCAATAAATCGCGCGCTGTTTATGCGCAGGGGACGTTGAATTTCGCAGCGCTTTCAGAAGCTCTGACGGATCTGCGATTTACCGCTGGTTATCGCTATACGTGGGACCGTATCGAAGGCTTTAGCCGCACGTGGACAGACCTGCCCGGTGGCCTTGTGGATTGCACGCTGAAAGGTGGCGCACCGACCGATAATGTCGAGGATTGCACCTTTACCGCTCATTTGAAGTCTAAGGCTCCAACATGGACGGCTATTTTGGACTATAAGCCCACACGTGGCCTGATGCTCTATGCCAAGGCTACGCGCGGCTATAAGGCTGGCGGTTTCAACAATGTGGCCGTGTCCGAACAATATCGCACGTTCGAGCCAGAGCGTTTGACCAGCTATGAAGCGGGCTTCAAATCGGACTGGCGCCTAGCTGGTGCTCCGGGTCGTTTAAACATGACCTATCACTATGCAGACTATTCGAATATTCAGCGTCCAGGTGCTGATTTTAATCCAACGACTGGGGCGGGCGGTGCGAGCATTTTGGCTGCTGCGGCGACCATTCAAGGACTGGAAGCGGAAGCGTCGATCAGCCCTTGGCCTGGTTTGACCATCGGTGGTACGCTGACCCACACGGACGCCGAATATACGGATTATAGTTTCCGGACCCTTGGCGGAGATATTGGTTGTAAAGCGGGTGGTGGTTTCGAGCAGGTAGCGGCTGGGGGTATGGTCGACGCAAGCTGTATGCCATTCCAATATGTCATGCCTTGGATGTATAATATCCATGCGGATGCGAATCTGCCCTTGGGTAATGGTTTGGGCGATTTGAACTTCTATGTCGGTTATTCGCACTTTTCTGGTCAACCAACCGCGCCGGCAAGTGATCCTAGCTTCCAGCCTGGTTCGACTTTGGAGGCTTATGGCTTGCTGAATGCGTCGGTGGATTGGCGTAATGTGGCACAATCAGGCTTCGACTTGGGCCTGTTTGTGACCAACGCGACCAACAAGCTTTATCGCGTCACCAACACCAATATTTACAATGATATCGGTGTGTGGGGCGTGCTGTATGGCGAACCGCGGATGTTTGGTATGAAGCTGCGCTATAGCTTTGGCCGTTAAGTCAATTGGGGTCGCAGGGAGAAATATTCCTGCGGCCCATTTTTTATGCTCTCCCCCTTATAGTTTAACTGGAATGCAGCGCATGAGACAGCGGGTTCAGCCCCATGCGGTGACGCCGCTGGCCAGTATCAGCGCCAACCCTCTCTTGGGAATCTGGCTTCGTCTCAGTGGAGTGGCCGCATTTGCCGCAATGATGGCTTTGCTGAAATTCGGCATGTCTCATGGCGCTGCGATGAGCGATGTTTTATTCTATCGTAATGCTTTTGCCATACCGGTTATTCTACTGTGGGTATGGCAATTGGGCGGAATTTCTGTGGTGCGCACGCCACGCGTGAAGGCGCATATGCTGCGCGGCGGATTGGGCTTTATGGTCATGTGCTGCACTTTTGCAGCGCTCGACTTGTTACCTTTGGCGCAGGCAACCGCGATTGGATTTTTGGCGCCGATTTTCGCCACATTGATGGCGGCGTTTTTGCTGAAAGAAGCTGTGCGGCCGATTCAGGGCGCTGCTTTGCTGGTCGGTTTTGCAGGGATTTTGACCATAGTTCAGCCCAGCGCGGCGACGGCCCAAGGCCTAGGGCTCGTCATTGCGTTGATAGCGGCCTTTGGAACGGCGGGGGTGTCACTTTTGCTTCGGGAAATTGGCAAAGTGGAAAGTGCGATTACCACCGTTTTCTGGTTCACGATTTTTTCCACCGCTGTCACGACCATCCCCTATTTTCTGTGGCGAAGCCCTTTGAGCGATCTGGCTCTTTCTGCTTTGATATTGTCCGGTATTTTGGGCGGAGCCGCACAAATTTGCATCACCGCTTCGCTGCGCTATGCCCCGCTGGCCCTCTTGTCGCCTTTTGATTATGGGCAAATTTTATGGGCCGCTGCTTGGGCCTATCTGTTGTTTTCTCAGCCGATCACATCAGCCATGCTGTGGGGGGCGGCGTTGATTATTGTATCGGGTGCGATCAGCTTTCATCTGGGAAAAATCGCCGCGCTTCGCCCTTGTGCTGAACCAAAATTGCCGCCATCTCATGGTGTATGAACCCCGCGCACGATAATATTCCCGCCCCAATCGCAAAGAAACGCAGCGGTCGGCCAAGGCGCTTGACCATTGATCAAGTGCTGGAGGCTGGCATGGCGCTGGGCCTTGAAAATTTGACGATGGGGGGCGTCGCAGCGAAGTTGGGCGTGCGGATTACGGTGCTGTATGGCTATGTGGCCAATAAGGATGAATTGGTGCGATTGGTGGCGATGCGCGCATCCCGTGATGTGGTTTTTCCAAAGGATCAGCAGCAAGATTGGCAGACCTATGCTGTGCAGCACGGGCAAAGCCTTTTTTCGCTCCTGACGGGTTCGGGTCAGCTGATTTCCCAATATTTTTCAGGCGGATTGGGTCCGGAGCTTGAAATGGATCGGATGGAAGCTTGGCTGGAATTTATGACGGGCAGGGGCTTTTGTGCGGAGGAGGCGCTGCGGCTCTATCGCCAGTTGGGGGGGGTTGTTGTCGGCGGCGCGGTAACCCATTTACACTTGGCAGCGCTAAGCAAAGGCGGCACATCTTTTGCCCAAGCCGCCGCGCGGACGCTGGCGAAACGAGGAGCCAATCAGGTGCCGCATTTGGCGTCTGTATATGACGATTTTGCTAGGCATGCGCCGGTGTGGGAAAGCAGTTTTTTAGCACTGCTGAAACAGGTGAGCGCAGAACGGGGCGAAGCCAAAGATACGGATTATTGGAATGATCTTAGCGCCGCTTTTTAGCGTTGATACGGAATAGTGGAGGAGGTGTGATGACGCCTCCTCCAAGTTTTTATCTTTAGGCCGCGCGGTGCAAGGGGCCTGGCGCTTCCTTCGGATAGATACGCGGCGCGCCCACATCATAAGCGGCGGTCAATACGCGGATAAAGTCCACGTCATGGGCAGGGTCGCTGGGCACTGCAAAGGTGATGCCGCGCTGACGCAGGTCGGCGATGAACATATCAAACACCTGATCGAGGCTGATATCATCCTTATGCTCCATGACGGTGCGGAGTTCATCCATATCCATGAAGATATTCGCCGACCAATGGACGAGCAGACGCATTTCATGCGCCGGCACATTTTGGATCACTTGACCATCGGTGGTGATCTGCCAACCGTCGGCGACATCGGGATCTGCGCGGAACATGGAGTTAAACGCCAAGCCAGCGGGCATCCGCAATTCTTCTGGGCCATTTGGCTCTGCGCGGTGGTACATCATTTCATTTTCGACCACGACCGCGCGGTTCCACATTGGCGCGGCAATGCGGGCTGGTTCAGCCTGCGGGCCATTGGGCCAATATGTGAAGCCGCCGCCGATATTGCCCTTGTAAAACCAGCCGATCACTTGCGATTTTTTCTTTTGCCAATGCCGGAACAGGCCGGATTTGGTCATGGTGTTCATCAGCCAAATTGGTGCATTGCGCTGGCTGATGCCGCGAAATTCGGTGGCGTCAATATGGGCTGGATCTTGGCTGGTGCAGGCGCCGTTGATGTTGAACAGCATATTGTCGGGGATGGCATATTCCGCGCCCCAATAGCCGCGCACCAAATTGATGAATTTCCTATTGTAAAACAGATCATCAATTTCGGGATGCAGCGAAGCGCCATATTTCGCCAGATAGCCTCGGAAATTCGGCGTTAAAAACATATCGAACGTGGGCGTTACGCCTTCCGGCATAGAGCCGGACATCGTTGCCACCACTTCATCGGCTGATGCAAAATGTTGTGCCAAAATAAGCTTCCATGGACCTTTGTCTCGTACCAACTGAACCAACCGCGCGTGCTGGTCGTCGCTATAGGTCCCGTCGATCACCTGTGGGGGAGCGACAGGTTTGATGATGAATGGGGATGTGTCGGCCATGATAATATCTGCTCCCAAGAATTTATGCTGGATCCGAAATTATCAGCTTTTTACACTATCACAACATATTTTCGAATATGTTTCGGAAATATGTTGTGATAGTGTAAAATGTCGCCCTTCCACAATCTTGGCTTGGTAGAAGTCGAGCAGCGTGGACTTGCCAATCCCTATATTTGATGCAACGCGGCAGCACGGTAATCCGCTGACCATCGCATCCTCATGGCTTCTTACGTGAAATCATTGATGAAATTAGCCTTACTCATCTTCGCCTCCTAGACTCAAAATTCGTATCGAAGGCGTCTAGAACTATACGGGCTATTCAATCCGAGCTATTTTTTGCATCCCCCTTTCTATGGTTAATTTCCCGATGCATTAATCATGGGGTGGGACCATGCCGGTGGTTCCTGCAAGGAAAGCCTCGTCTGGCCGTCGAGGCTGTGAACGTCCAGATGATAATGCCATGGAAAATGAAGGCTGGATGCAATGAGGCCGGTGCGCTGGGCTGCTGGCAAATGGACCATGGCGCAAACAGTTTCTGCCAAATAGGCGGGGTCTTCGGTTGGGAAGTCGGCGGGAATAAGGCTGTCCGTGCTGGGCGTTCGAATGGCGGTTGATGGCCCAACGGCATTGACCGCAATATTATCATCCAACAATTCCGCCGCCATGCCTTGTGTCAGCCGGTTGAGCGCCGCCTTGGCCGCTGCATAGACCGCATAGCCGCGAAATTTTTCAAACGCTGGATACGGCCGAATGGGGGGGAGCGCATCTTGTGACGTGATGTTCACAATCCAACCGGCCCCCGCCTGCCGCATCAAGGGAATGGCGCCTTGGCTGATCGCCAAAGGCGCGCGCAGATAGTGGCTGATCGTCCGATCAAAAATCTCGATCGGCATATCGGCGACGGGCAGGAAATCGGCCAAGCCCGCATTATTCACCAAAATGTCCAACCGCCCGCCTGCGACTTCGGTCGCCCGCTGGGGAAGGCGTGCGCAATCCTCGGCGCTTTCAATATCGGCGGCCAAGGCGAATGCCGTCCCGCCTTGTGCCGCGATCATGGCCAGTGTTTCTTGAAGCGTGCCCGCCATAATAGCGGGCGCGCCGCCGCGTGTGCCTTGGATCGACGCATCCAGCGAGCGCGCCGTGACGACCACCGTTGCGCCCGCCGCGGCCAGCCGCTGGGCAATGGCGCGGCCAATGCCGCGGCTGGCCCCCGTCACCAGCGCGACTTTGCCGCTGAGATTGGGGGGGGAGGGAGCCAGTTTATCCATCATCATTAATCCACCGCATCCGCTGGAATATTTTGTGGTCCGCCAATGTCATAAACGCGGGCGAGCAGGCCGACGAAATTATTGTCATTCAGCGGATCAGTGGGCACTTCAAATTGCACCCCGCGCGTTTGCATATCGCCAATCAGCATGTTGATCGCCTGATCGGCGCTGATATCGTCGCTATGATCATAGGTGCGTTTGAAATCGCCCAAATCCTTGAACAGACGCGCGCCCCAATGGACAAGGAACCGCATTTCCTCGGCAGGAATATGCTGGTTTATTTGGCCGAAGGTTTCAATCTGCCAGCCTGTGGGGTCATTGGGGTCTGCCCCGAAAGTGGAGCTGATATCCATGCCTGCGGGTTTGCGCAGGCTCTGCGGACCGGTAGCTTGGCCATGGTGGAACATCATTTCATTTTCCACCACCACCGCGCGGCCCCACATGGGCGCTTGAATTTGCAACGGTGCGCCTGCCGGACCATCAGGCCAGCAGTTAAAACCTCCGCCAATTTGCCCTTTATAATACCAGCTAATCACCTGCGCTTTTTTGGAGCGCCAATGGTTGAACAGGCAGGATTTCGCCATGGTCAGCAACAGCCACAAGGGCGTGTTTTCCATCGTCATGCCGCGAAAAACGGTGCCGTCCAAATGGGGCGGCCCGCCAATCGGGGTGGGGCCTTGAATATTGAACAAAAAGGTTTCCGGTTCGGCATATTGGCAATCCCAATAGCCCCGCACCAGATCGAGATAGCGGCTGTTATAATAGCAATCCTCTATTTCTGGATAAAAGCAGGTTCCGCCCCGTGCCAAATAGCCACGGAAGACGGGATTAAGGCCGATCATGTCCCATGTCAGCGTCACGCCTTCGGGCAGGGTGCCGGATGTGGTGGCGATGACCTCTTCGGGTGTTTTGAAATTTTCTGCCAAGATCAACGGCCAAGGGCCATTTTCGCGCACCACCTTCAGCAAGCGGCTATGTTGATCGTCGCTATAGCTATTTTCGATAATTTGCGGGGGCGCGACCGGCGTGAAATTTTTGGCAAGTTCATGCATCACGGTGAAGGCCTTTTCGTTTAGGCTGCTGCGCCGGTCATTTGAATTACTTCGTTGATATGGCCTTCTGGGTCGATGATGAAGGCGACTTTCAGGCCAAATTCCGGGATTTCCCGAATAGGCTCGGGCACGCTGCCGCCATGGGCCAAGGTGCGTTCCACTACGGCTTCCAGATCATCGGTCATAAAGCCTTGCACCGCTTCACCCGCCAAGGGCCCTTCAGAATCCATATATTTGATCAGCGTTAAGGATGGGCCGCCTGCATAGCTGGCTTGATAGGTGATCTCGTCAATCGGCCGGCCGAACATCGCATCTTGGTGGCGGTTAAACGGGATGAGCCCCAGCACATTCTCATAGAAGCGTGCCATGGCGTCCAAATCATGGACGAAGGTCTTGGCGAAAATATAGGTCATGCCAAAGTTAGAACCGGCAGTGCGGGGATCGCTCATAAAAATATCCTCTTGTTATAATTTTGTCAGTTGGCGCGGCTTAGATCGTCAGCATTTCCATTTCGCGCGGTGCGGCGGGGCTGGCCCCTTCGGCCCGGGTGGTTTGGAAATCCTCGGTGCGCGGGCTGCGCAGATCGTGCCAAATGCGGCTATTGTGACGCGGAATGGCCAAAATCACCTTCTTCGCTCCGGCCTTGCCCTTATCGCGATAATAGCCATGGGCTTCACCGCATTGGACCCAAGCGGTCTTTTGCAATTCGGTGTCGACTTCGCTGACAAAGGCATCGCTTGCGGCCTTGGTCACATCGAAGGAGGAGAGTTGCTCATCGACCATCCATTGGAGCAGTTCGATGATATAATGCACCTGCTGTTCGCTCACCACCGCGTGATTGGCGACCAAATAGCTGTAGGGCGCGCCCATGAAGACGAAATTGGGGAAGCCGGTGACTAGCATTCCTTCATAAGAAAAGGGGTGTGGTTCAAAGGCTTGCTGAAGGGTGGTGCCACCCGTGCCGCGAATGTCGAATTGTCTGCCAAAATGCAGATCATATCCGGTGGCAAGCAGCAGCACATCGCATTCAATGCGCGTGCCGTCCGCCAAAATCACAGCCTTTTCATCCGCCTCTGCCAAGGCGCCGCGAATGATCGAAACATTGTCTTTCTTTAGCGTGTCATAGAAACCGCAATCCAAAATCGGGCGCTTGGCAAAGACGGGATAGCTTGGTGTCAGCAATGTCACCATGTCGGGATCATTGGGGAAGTGGCTTTGCAAATAGCCTTCCGCAAACATCCGCATGCCATCATTGATTGGACCGAAACCGCCTGTTTTCGCGGCATGATCTTCGTCCTTTATCACCATGCCGTGCATATTGCCAAGCTGGCTTTCTAGGCTTTGCAGGCGCCTCCAGTTGACGACAAAAGGTATAGTTTCCATCGCGATGCGTTCTGCGGGGTCTACATCGGCGTGGGCCTGCTGATTGGGGATGATATGTTCTGGCTGGCGCTGAACGATCACCAATTCGCCGACCTTGTCCGCAATCGCAGTCGCTACCTGCACGCCAGAGCAACCGGTGCCAACCAGCACCACTTTTTTGCCCGTCAAATCCACATCATGGTCCCATTGCGCCGAATGGATGACGGGGCCTTGGAATGCGTTCAGATTTTTCACATTTGGATAGTTAGGATTGTTATTCGGGCCAACCGCCATAATCAGCGCGTTGCAGACATGGTCTTCCTTCACCCCGTTGCGAACGGCGTGAACGGTCCATAATTTCCGTCCCTCATCCCAAGTCGCGCCCTCGACCCGTGTGCCGAAGCGAATATGATCGCGTAGGCTATACTGGTCGGCGACCTTATCAAGATAGGAAAGAAACTCTGGGCCGCGTGGGTAGAATTTCGTCCAAGACGCATTGGGTTCAAAGGAGAAGGAATAGACGCGGCTGGGCGTATCCACCGCAGCCCCGGGATAGGTGTTGGTCAGCCAATTGCCGCCCACCTGATCGAGCGTCTCCAGCACCTCATAGGCAAAGCCGGCCTGCTGCAATTTAATCGCCGCATTAATGCCCATCATGCCCGCGCCGACAACGATGACTTTGAAATCGGCGGGCGGCAATTGCTGAGGTTGGCGGACGCGGGTGTCCTGGGTGAAGCCAGCGTGTTGGAAAGCCACTTCCATCGACATTTCCGGAATATCTTGGCCCAACAGCAGGCGCGACATTTTGCGGAACATCGGCAGATCAATCTGCGCCATAACGGATGCTTTGCCTGATTTTAATGCGGTCAACAGCTTTGTGCGAATATCGGCGGCAATGGCAGGGTCTACAGGTTCACGCGCTTCGTGGGCATTGATATCGCGAAACGCCTCGACAACGCTTTCCTGCTTGCCATCCAGCGCATCCCAATAGCGCTGCAATAATGTGCGGTCGCCAGTGATTTGCACCAGCGACATCAAGGCCATCACTGGATCCAGTCCGCCAACCAAAGCCTCTAAATCAGGGGTGTCGGCCGCTACATTTGCCGAACCGAAACTCTGCGCTGTCATCCAAATATCCTTCCCATTGCCGCGCCCGTTTCAAACTCGGGCCGACTCATTCATGCATTTAAATTGCACATGAGTGTGTAATTAGTCAAAAGGGAATTTAGACTTGCCTTGCAAGGCGAACTTAGGGACATGGGGAGACCATGGATGCGAAGAAACCGATCAGCCGCGCAGGCCGCCCAAGCGCTGAGGAAGCTCAGAAGAAAAAGGCGGCGCTGCTGACCGTGGCGATGGAAGAATTTGCCAATGTCGGTTTTGAGGCGGCATCCCTGCGCGATATCGCCCGAAAAGCAGATATCTCGAGCCGGACGCTTTATAATTATTTCGCCGACAAAGTTGCTCTGTTTGATGCGTGCATCAGCCAATCGGGGCAGTTGATGATATTGGATATAGGGGAATATCAAGGCACGCTGTTGGAACGATTGACGCATCATACGCAGGTTGTAATGGCCCAACTTGCGAAGCCAGATAGTATCAAAACAGCGCGGATTATCTATCGGGAAAGCGGTCGCTTTCCGGAATTGACCGCAATTTTTAAACGGCAATTTGAACAAAATCAAATTAACCCAGTTGCGGATTTATTGGTCGAAGCCGGATTTGACGCAGAAAATAGCCGCAAATTTGCCGCGCATTATGTCGCTATGGCCTTCGGTGAATGGCAGAGGCGTGTATTATTTGGCGGCGCAACACTGACTGACACCGAAATCGCAGCACAATCGCAGCAAGCATCAGAAATTTTTGTGAAAGGCATCGGTGCTAATCAAGATCAGGACTTCTGTGGTTGCCGCCCGTAAGGCAAGGGGGATTCAGAATTTCTGAACGGCTGGTCAAGAGCGGTCTGCTGATAGGCTCCTTAGATACGTATAGGCCTCTCCTTCCCACGTGAGAAATATTGTTGTGGCTCTAATTCAAGGCAGCGCGTAAAACCTAATCTATCGGCATGGTCAGGACCCAGTAATTGGATGTGTTGGCTGTGATTCGGGCGCGGGTTGAAGATCAAAGATAAATAAGTGCTATGTATTGGCGGACGTGAAAGCAGATGACGCGGGGCCAGTCCTTTTCCGAAGAACTGCCACGGTCGGACGCGAGTTGATGATCGCCGCGTTGTGAGCAACATGCTCTTCGTGACTTCGTCACTACGACGAAGTCCAACCGCTCCGCAATCGAAGGGGGCGCAGTGTTCATCGTGACTCGTTCGGTCAATTTTTTCGCTATCATGGGACATTCAGACTTCGTATGCGCCATGCAAAGTTTATGGCGCTCGAAATTAGTTGGAAGTGTCACCGGCTGCCATCCAAGCAGTGCTATGCAAACTTTAGAACGCTGACAGTCTCGTGATTAGCTAATTCTAGACGAGCAGTATCATAATGCTGTAAGCTTATCTTGTTTATGTAACGTTCTGTCTAAACTGGGCACCTAACCCGCGCCGAAAGGCAAGTGGTTGTGAAAGAATGACGGTATCGGAAATCCATTGTTCCTATTTTAAGAGTGTATTCAATATATTGTGTAGCCGTTTGGTTCCGTCCTCGGGCACCACTTGTTTTGATCAGAAAATATCAAATGGTTACAGCTTAAAAGCAACTTCGCCAGCCTTCAGACGTAATTGCTTTGTGATCTCGGAATAGCGCCTGACAAAACTTCGTACCTCAAGGTTAGACTGCCGAGATAGAGCTGGATTACAGCGAACTTTCGCCGCGCGAACTGGCGGTGAGGTTCACCGCCAGTTCGCGCGAATTCGTGTCCGACGCCACGGTTTACCGGCTTCCGAAGTCCCATGATCTGATCACCAGCCCTACCTATCTTGTGATCAAGGCCGCCGATCAGTTCCACACCAAGATGACGCGGGTGAATGAGATGTGGCAGGCCGACTTCACCTACTTCAAAATCATCGGGTGGGGCTGGACGTACCTGTCGATCGTGCTTGACGACTTCTCGCTCGACATCATTGCCTGGAAGTGGTGCGCCGACATGCGGGTCGAGGAACCATTGATACGCTGGACCTCGCCTCGATGGCTTTTGGATGTGCCAGCGCCGCGGTGCTGGCAAGCCCAAGCTGCTCAGCGTTAATGGCCCGAGCTGCAGCGCAAGCTCGCCGCTTAATATCAACCCCAAGACGAGGGCGCACTCGGCTCATTTAGGCCACCAGTTGTGCCAAATGTTCTGACGGCGGACAGGCGCGACATGGCGCTGGAATTGGGCGCAACCCATGTGATCAATCCGGCATTGGGGAATGTGGCGGAGCAAGTGAGGGGCATCGTGCCGGAAGGGGTGGATTTTGCGTTTGAAACCAGTGGCCGCGAAGCGGTGGTCGAAGCCGCGCTGGCCTGTCTGACTAGCCATGGCTTATTGGGCTTGGTCGGTGTTTCGCCAACGCCGGACGCCAGCCTGACGATTAATTTGGCGGCGCTGATCACTTATGGTCACCGTATCCATGCTATCATCGAAGGCGACAGCGATTTGGACGGCTTCATTCCCGAACTGGTCGACCATTTCCGCGCCGGACGTTTCCCGATTGACCGGCTGACGAAAAGCTATCCCTTGGCCCAGATTAATGAAGCGGTCGCGGCACAGGCCCGTGGGGATTGTATCAAGGCGGTCTTGATCCCTTAACGGGGGGCGCAGCCTTGGATCAGCACATCCGCCATTTTGCGTGCCATATCTACGGCTCGATCGGTGCCTTCTGGGTCAAACCAGCGGGCGGGCCAATTCAGGGCACCGGCAAAGGTCAGCGCCGTGACATGTTCATCCGCGACGCTGATCGACCCATCCGCTACCGCATCGCGAATGAAGGAGCGCAGCGCATTGTCGATGTCGCGCTTGCGATCGCGGACTTGGCGCGCGCTGTATGGCGACAACATCTCATCGCCAGTACGCACCACGCATCGTCCGAAATCACTCATTGTTACAAGGGCATAGCTTTCCAAAAAGCTGCGCAATTGGTCCAGCCCTGTGCCAGAGCGTTGGCGCGCATCCTCGGATGCTTCCAACAATTGGTTCAGCCCGATGGTCACGCATTCCAGCAAGACACCGTCTTTGCTGCCCAGATAATGATAGATGGTTGGCTTGGAAATTCCAAGGCTGGCCGCGACATCATCCAGCGATGTGGAATGAAATCCCCGCGTGTTGAACATGCGTACGGCGGCGCGCAGCACGGCGTCCCGCTTGGCGCGCCGTGTCGCCGCGCGTTCGCTGCTGGTGGGGAAGGGTGAGCCGTCGATCTGAGTCATGCGCTATGATTGACATTTTGCGCGTGAGAACGCAATTTACTCATGAGTAAAATTTAGGCGAGTTGGTATATGATTCTGAATGAGACGCAGTCTGCCATTGTCGATGCGGTTCGCGCCTTTGCGCAGGACCGCATTCGTCCCTTCTCGCTGAATTTCGAAACGGCGGGGGCCTATCCACCCGAATTATTTCAGGAAATCGCCGCTTTGGGCCTGATGGGTATGACCATTTCCGAAGATTTGGGGGGCGCAGGCGCGGATTATGTGTCCTATGCTTTGGCATTGATGGAAATTGCGGCGGCGGATGGCGCGCTGTCGACGATCATCAGCATTCAGAACAGCCTGATTGTCGGGTCACTGGCCCGTACTGGTACCGAAGAACAAAAGGCTCGCTTTCTGCCGGACTTGATTGCGGGGCGTATGCTGGGTGCCTTTGCCTTGACCGAAGCAGATGCGGGATCGGATGCGTCTGCCATTCGTACGCGGGCGACGCGTGTCGATGGCGGTTGGCGTTTGAACGGGGCCAAGCAATTCATCACGTCAGGTAAGATTGCCGGTCTGACCATTGTCTATGCCGTCACCGATCCGGATGCGGGCAAGCGCGGCATCACCGGATTTTTGGTTCCCACCGACCGCCAGGGCTATATTGTGGACAAGGTGGAGCATAAATTGGGGCAGGCTGCATCGGATACTTGCGCCATTCGCTTTGATGATCTGTTTTTGGAAGATGATCTGCGCTTTGGTACAGAAGGCGGCGGATATTCGCTGGCCTTATCCAATTTGGAAGTCGGGCGTATTGGCATCGCTGCGCAGGCCATTGGCATGGCGCAGGCCGCGCTGGATATCGCCGTCGGCTATGCGCGCGACCGTATGTCGATGGGGAAAGCGATTATCGAACATCAAGCGGTCGGGTTTCGCTTGGCCGATTTGGCAGCCAAGCTGGAAGCCGCGCGCCAGTTGGTCCTGCATGCCGCCAGCGCCAAAGATGCCGGTCTGCCCTGCCTGAAAGAAGCGTCGATGGCCAAATTGGTCGCTTCTGAAACGGCGGAAACTGTCGTCTCTGGCGCAATCCAAACCCTTGGTGGATATGGATATTTAGAAGAATTTGGCTTGGCCAAAATCTATCGCGACGTGCGCGTCTGCCAAATCTACGAAGGCACATCCGATATCCAACGCATGGTGATTGCCCGCGCTTTATAAGGTGAACCATGGCCAAATCTGTAATTTTTGACGTCCAAGACGGCGTCGCCACCATCACGCTCAATCGCCCCGATGTTGGCAATGCCATTAATTTGGATATGGCGCGTGCGCTGGTCGATGTCGCCATTCGCTGCGAAACGGATCGCTCCATTCGCTGTGTTGTGCTGACGGGCGCTGGGCGTTTATTCTGCGCTGGTGGCGACGTGAGCAGCTTTGCGGATGCGGGCGACGGTGCGTCGGCCTTGTTGAGCGAATTGGCGGGCACGCTGCATATGGCAGTTGCGCGTTTCTCGCGCATGGCTTGTCCGCTGTTGACCTTGGTCAATGGGCCTGCGGCGGGCGCTGGGCTGAGCTTGGCGATTGCCGGCGATGTGGTGCTGAGCGCACGCTCGGCCCATTTTACGGCGGCGTATAGCGCGATTGGCTTAACGCCCGATGGCGGGATGAGCTGGCTGTTGCCGCGCTTGGTCGGCTTGCGCAAGGCGCAGGAGATTATTCTGACCAACCGCCGGATCAAAGGTGAGGAAGCCGAAGCCATTGGGTTGATCACGCGCTTGGTGGATGATGCGGCCTTGACCGCAGAGGGGCAAGCGGCCGCCAACCAACTGGCGGCATCGGCGGTTGGCGCGGTCAGCGCGGCGCGGCGTTTGTTACAAAGATCCTTCCAAAATGGGCTGGAAGGCCAGTTGGAAGATGAAGCGGCATCCATCGCTTCGGCTGGCGCTCGCCCCGAATATCAGGAAGGGCTGGCGGCCTTTCTGGCGAAGCGTCCCGCCAATTTTCTGGGGCTGTAGCCAGCGTTTACGGCGCATCCCCCCGCCATGATTTTCGCACACCGCCGGATATCTTCAGCGCAGCCGCAACGACGGCCAAGAGGCGCTGACCGGTCGGTGATATATTTCCAATGTAGAGAGGGTATTTCATGCAAATTGACGGCGTAAGCGCCATCGTCACAGGCGGTGCATCTGGTTTGGGCGGTGCAACCGCAGCCCGTTTGGCCGCTGCTGGCGCGAAGGTGACGATTTTTGATCTGAACGCGGAATTGGGTGCGACCCATGCAGCGGCGATTGGCGGCCATTTTCAGCGTGTGGACGTCACTGACGCCGACGCCGTAGACGCGGCCCTGACCGAAGCCGAAGCAGTGAATGGCAAGGCGCGCATCTTGGTCAATTGCGCGGGCATTGGCCCCCCGGCCAAAGTGGTGGGCCGCGATGGCAACGCCATTCCGCTGACCGACTTTACCAAAATCGTGTCGATCAATCTGTTCGGGACATTCAATGTTTTGTCGAAATTCGCGGCGCGCATCCATGATGCCGATGTGATTGGCAAGGAAGAGCGCGGCGTGATCATCAACACCGCTTCGGTTGCGGCGTTTGATGGCCAAATCGGCCAAGCCGCCTATGCCGCCTCCAAGGCTGGCGTTTCGGGGATGACCCTGCCTATCGCACGGGAATTTGCACGATATGGCATCCGCGTGATGACAGTGGCGCCCGGCCTATTCCTCACCCCTTTGTTGGCATCCTTGCCACAAGAAGCGCGGGATAGTTTGGGCGGTCAGGTGCCATTCCCCGCGCGACTGGGCGACCCCGACGAATATGCGATGATGGTCGAATCCATCGTGCGCAACCCGATGCTGAACGGCGAGACTATTCGCTTGGACGGCGCCATTCGGATGGCCCCGCGCTAAGCACAGCTTCAAAAGGGCGCGGTCCATTGGCGACCGCGCCAAAGCGTTTGTGCGCGATGTTATGGCCTCATATAGGCCATCATGGCCTGCCAGCCGATGCGCTGATTGCATCGTCACGGTGCTTAGTAGGTGGCGGCGCGATCAGCATTTCTGTTGCGCAGACCAAGTTGTAATTTGCATCTTATCAACTGTGCGACGGTCGCGAGCGTCATATGTGTGCGGTGCTGAAAGCCGCGCTCTGTTGGCGCTTCGATGCTAGGCATAAGGGCAAATGCCGTAGCATCTCGTTTGGTTTCTATCCCAAGATGATTCACGTCGATATGCGTGCAAAGCGAGCAGTAGCCTACCGAGTGATCGCGAGCGGAGGAAAAGGCGCGAAGTCAGTCGGTGGATGCCGAAAATAGCCGCCGATCCCGCCTGAATGTCGAAATCATCCACTCAGGGGTCGCAGAGCTGGCCCCCAATTATATGTGATACATATAGTCGATCGCTAAATCCTAGGCGAAACTAGTTTTTATCGGCAAATTGAACTGCAATTTCACGCAATTCTCGTTTCAGGATTTTGCCAATTGGACTACGAGGAAGCTGCTCAATCACATGGATAGCCGAAAGCCGCTGCCCTTTACCCAACTGCTTGTTGACGCTTGTTAAAAGTGATGGGACGTCCAATTGTTGGCCGCGCGGTTCAACAAATGCAACTGGTGTTTCCCCCCATCTTTCGTCTGGGACACCGACCACCGCGGCTTCCCGCACAGATTGCGACTGCATGATTATGTCTTCGAGGTCGCTTGCATAGATATTAAAGCCGCCCGAAATGATCACATCTTTTTTTCGGTCTAGAAGGAAGAGAAAGCCTTCGTCATCCATCCACCCGATGTCACCACTTTTTTGGAACCTTCGACCATCAGGGGCGATCCAGATTGTTTCTTCTGTGGCGTCGGCTTGGTTATGATAGCCGCGCATCATTTTCGGCGACCATCCTGCAATTTCGCCCTTCGCGCCTGTTGGCAGAATCTGTCCCTGATCGTCCAAGATCACAACGTCGCTCCCTGCCGTTGGTTGTCCCACGGACGCCAGATGATTGGGATGTTCATGGGCTAGCAGGATGAAGGAGACGCCTCCTTCCGTCATGCCATAGAATTCGACCAAACCGCCTGCGGGCCAACGATCTAAGATTTCGCGTTTTTTAGCGGCAGCTAGCGGAGCGCTTGTGCAAAATTTCACATGGAAGGACGAGAGGTCTGTGGTGTCAAATTGTGGCGAGGATAATATTCTATCATATTGAACTGGAACTAATATTTGGTGGGTTGGGCGGAATTCACCCGCAATTTTCAAGAACCGATCCGCATCAAATTTGGGCATAATATAGGCCGCCCCGCCTGCAGCCATGACCGATAATAAGCAGAATAAGGTGGTGTTGCTGTAAAGCGGTGTCGAAATGATCGTCCGGCTGCGCTGATCCATGAGAAAGCCGCCGCACATGTCTGCAATTTCCCGCGAACGATAACGGCGATCATGCATGATGCCCTTGGGGACGCCTGTTGTTCCAGAGGAGTAAATAAGATTAAAACCATGATCGGGTTCGATATTTACCTTGGGATGAACGGCGGGATATTCCGCCATGAAAGCGGTAAGGGATGCCGGATTGAGCCGGACAATATGATAGTCAGGCCTGTTTTCCCAATTTTCAAAATGACGTCCGAATTGAGCGGCATAGTCATCCGACAGGAATAAAATTTTCGCTCCGCTATCTTCCACCATGGCTAGGGTCGCGGCAGGAGATGCCAAGGTTGATAAGGGCACGCACGTTGCTCCCGCCCGCAAGGAGCCGAAGAAAACTAACATATATTCAATGCTATTAGCAGAAAGAGCGGCCACTTTCGGGTCGGGTCCAATGGATTTGGCGATAAGCGCTTGGGCGATTTGATTGACATAGGCGTCCATTTCGACCCAGCTCAGCGATGTGATGCCGTCCGTTAAGGCCAGCCGATCCGAATTTGTCGTTGCACCTTCGACCAAATATTGATCGAAATCTTTGAATATATTCGTCATAGCAATTGTTCCGCCCTAAGGTTGAAGGTCATCGGCCATATGGGCCGCAAGAGCGCGCCGGCCCCATAGGAGAGCGGCAAGCATGATAAATGTGGCAACGCTTGCTACAATGGCGATGCTCGTTCCGACGGCCTGTTCGTCTTGCAAAATCTGATTGGTCACCAAGGCAACGATCGTTGCACCGCATGCCAAGCCGACAAGGTTGATGATGAAGAGGAAAATCGCGGATACCTGCCCACGCACTTCTGCAGGGGTAATCTGTTGCAAGATAGCCGGATATACAGCGACTGGAACCATCCCAAAGAAATTGGTGAGCATTAGGCCGCTGACCTTGGCCCAAAAGATTGGCGGGCCGAAGATTGTTATATGTAATGCCAGAACCGACGCTGCTCCGCCCAATGCCATGACCCAAAGTGCGCCATGCGCTATGCCGCGTGCTCGTAAAGCATCGGCGGACCAACCAGCCAGCAATCCGCCGGCAATCGCTGAAGGGATATAGACCAAGCCCATCAGCACGCCGGTTTGACTGGCGCTCCAACCGACAACGCGCACAAAATAGGTCGGCAGCCAAGCGCCCACCCCATAGCCTGTTAACAGTAAAAAGGCCGTCGCAATGGTGAACGGTCCATAGATGGGGCGGTTGCTCCAAAGTAGCTTTAATACATCCGAGAAGCTTGAGGTCGAAAGGCTGTTGCCATGAGTTGATAGGGAGGATTTCTGCCTTATGGGTTCGGGCGTGAAGGCCAGCGGAATGAGCATGGCAAGGCTTAGGCCACCCACGGCCAATAGCACCAATTGCCAAATTTTCAGTGCCCCCAATAACGGAAGATTGATCGCCGATATGCCTTGGAAGACGCCGATCACCAAACCGCCTAGCAGCAAGGCCGCGCCGCTGCCGCCGACGACGCCCACGACCATGAAGATGCTCATCACGCGGTTCAGGCGCTCTGGCGGGAATAGGTCAGGGATCATTGAATAGGCAGCCGGCGTCAGGGCTGCTTCGCCCAAACCTACGCCCGTACGTGCGACGAAAAGCTGAAGGAAGCTTTGTGCCAAGCCGCATGCCATGGTCAACAAACTCCACAGAGCAACGCCCAGCATGATTACATATTTTCGCACCCATAGATCGGCAAAGCGGCCCATAAATAAGCCGCTGACCGTGTAGACCAAGCCAAAGGCCGCGCCGCTCAATAGGCTTATTTCTGTATCACTAAGCTGAAGATCCGCTTTGATCGGCTCAATCAAAAGCACCAATATCTGCCGATCCAAAAAGCTGATCATATAGGTGATGGCGAGCACGAACAAACTGCTCCAGGCGACCATTGGCGTTGGATATCGGTATGTGTTGCCCATTGTGTCGGATCTCGTTTTTGCTGTTATCACAGCTATTTCCTCACCCAGAAGTGGGCAACGCCCGCAACCTTGGCTCTCCCATGCCGTTGCAGACATCGGACCTTAGGCGGGTTGATTGCGCCAAAATTAGCTAAAAATTCCTGTAAAACAGGGTTTTACATAATATGATGTTGCATCATTTGCGGTGATTGATGGAACGAAGCTGGGCAGTTCATCGGCGCTGTTAATCATGCCCAAAATCAATTGTGCCGACAGCATGGCATCCACCGGTCGCAACGAACCATCGCCGATACCGTCACTGATGATAGATGCGAGCAAGTGAACAATTTGCTGGTATTTTTCGATGACTACAGCCTGCAAATTTTCCGGCAATGTTGTCAGCGCTGACATTCGAAGCAGGGCTTCACCGTCCTGCAATTGCAATGAGACAAGATGCGCGGCCAGCGTTGCGAGGGCTTGATATCCATTTGCCGAAACAGCTTCGGCTGCCAATAATGATTCTCGCATGATCGATAGGCTGCGATCAAAGCAGGCAAGGATCATCTCATCTTTGCTGCCCATATGATGATAAAATCCGCCCTTTGTTGTCGCCACTTCCGCTGAAATTTTGTCCACCGATGCGCCATGATAACCTTGACGGTTCATAAGCTTGGTTGCGGCGCACAGAATTGTCCCGCGCAGATCGGAAGGGGCTTGCTCCGACGTGATGAGCTTGATCGGGTCCCAAGGCACGCCTGTTGCGGCGACGCCATGGATTATGATGTCAGCTAGACGCTCGCAAACCTTTGGATATCGATCGGGTAACACGCCTATCAGCCAAAAGGCTGACCAGTGGCAATGGGCAAGGAGCAAATGGGCTTGGCTAGATAAAGCGAGGCGATTTACGTCATCTTGCGCATCGGAAATGAGCGCCCTCATATCGCGAAACAGAGCGACAAAGGCTGCATTGACCACTGGAGAATTCAGCGCGCGAACATCATTGAGGGCGGTTAATTCGTCTATCTCCCCCAATTTTGCGCGTCGGCGCAGGTCGAAAAAATGGGTGAGGAATTCTGAGGTGCGTTGGTCCGCCTGCGCAGCGTTGGAGGCCTCCGCTATCAAATGTTGAATGCGCTGGATTGCATCCAAAAAGCAGGCGGTGGCTAAATCCTCTTTACGGCGGAAATAATATGCCGACGCTTTGGGAGCCAAGCCCAGATCTGCTGCCACATCAGCTAGCACCATCCCACTGACGCCGCGTCGATTGATAATGCTGATCGCGGCAGAGACAAATTCGGCGCTCCGCCGTGCTTGTTTCGGTGTTTTTTGGTCACTCATGGCGTCGCGCGGCCCAATAGCCCAGCAGAGCCACCATTCCATGGGATATTGGCGGCTGCGCGGCGGATATCAATTTCATGATGGATTGACCATATTTCTGCGTTGGTATCACGTTCCAGTCGGGCACCATCGCTGAAAACCATGCGATGGCGTGATGATGCGGAAAAGCGTTTCCATTCATCGCCCCCGCGCGCCACGGGTTTACCCGTTGTGGCGAAGCTGACCCAATAATCACCAATGATGTTGGACATCGAACGATCTGCATCCCGAACCGCCATGCCTTGCGGGAAATTATCAAAGACATAAGCAATTTCAGCGGCGTGATGTGCGCCCAATCGCCGCATACCATGGCCTAAGGGCATGGCCCGTACCATATCTCCTTGCGGCGGATTTTGGGCGAAATAATAAAGATAGGCTGGCTGCCCTGCGCGATCCGAAGCACGTGCCCATTGCTCCATTCTCCAGCCAAATTCGCTATCGCGAAAGGCATTAAAGGTGGCTGCGGTTAAATCTGTATCAGGATATAATTTCAGCCAGCGTTGGGCCAAATCCCCAAAGCGTGCCTTTACATCGGCCCGATAAGCGGCGCTATTTTCAGCTGTCGGAGCGACGACATAATAATCGGACAGGCCAGACCCTTCATCTGCATTATACCCGACGATCGTGGGGATTTTATGCTGTTTTCCTTGTTCGAAAATATCTCGCACGGATTGCTGTATATAATGTCCGTCGATAATGGCCAAAGAGCCGTTGCTAGCGAAAGGAATTTCCGCCGATTTTGCCTGTACCTCCTCGGCGGTCATCGCGCGAAGCCTGCTAATATCCCCCTGCGCGACGGATTTCACAAAGCTTTGACCAACCTCATGGGCCGAGGGCATGCCGCCGATTGATTGGCTGCGATGGGGCATGGAATATAGATAGGCCCCACTTTGCGCTATGGCTTTGTGAAAAAGACCCTCTGCCTTGGGGCTGCTCATCAGCAAGCTGATCGCCCATGCGCCCGCAGATTCCCCGAAAATCGTCACATTATTCGGGTCGCCGCCATAGCTTGCGATATTCGCCTTCACCCAGCGCAGCGCCTCTATCTGGTCGCTTAAAGCATAATTGCCCGATGTTCCGTTGGGCGATTCCGCGCTCAGCGCAGGATGGGACAGAAAGCCAAAAATTCCCAAACGATAGTTGATGGAAACGACGACAACGTCTTTTAATGCCAAAGATGTCCCATCATAAATGGGCGCACTGCCGGTGCCACCGACAAAGGCTCCGCCGTGGATCCACAGCATCACCGGCTTTTTGGGGCCATCCTTCTTTGCTTGCGGTGCCCATATATCCAAATAGAGGCAATCCTCGCTTGATAAGCGGTTCGGTTCCCAAAAGAAGAAGGGCTGCTTCTGCCCGCTTTGGGTGATATATTCTGCTGGGGCTTCACCTTGGACACAGGCCGGCGCAGCTCGATCAGCCAGCCTTGGTTGTGTCCAACTTGCAGCGGGGTAGGCATCCCGCCAGCGCCGATCCCCCACAGGTGGTAAAGCATAAGGCAATCCGCGAAAGCGCTGGACTCGTCCGTCCGCGACAATATCGCCAATAACAGGCCCTTGGGGCGTGCTGATGGTGATATTTTGCGGCGCTTGTTGCGGTGCCGTTACGGCTTGTGGCGACTGCGCTGATGCTGCTGCGTGAACCATATTCCAGACGACCGGTACCAATAGAGCTAATTTGATTTTCGACGCCTGCATGGGCTTGATCCTTCTTGCAGGGCGCTGTGAAAGGGATATGCCCTTCCACAGCCCAATAATTATTGATAGCGGTAGCTTAAGCGCAGGCCGATGACGCGCGGGCGCAATGTGCCAAAGCGGTTGTAGCTGTAATTGGCGGGGTTAATGAAATTGATTGCCTTACTGTCGAGTAAATTCTCGGCATAAAGCGTTGCCCCCAATTGACCTTTGCTCCACCCAAAGCTGGCATCCACAACCTCATGTGACGGGATGATGTTATAAGTGGGGCTGGGGGTACTGGTTCCCGGCGTGTTGGGGAAGCTATTGGCAAAAGAGCCATTATGTTGAAGATCAATACGCGCCGAAAGCTCTCCACCATCAGCCAAGGCCCAAATGTGGCGGGCGTAGGCGTTGATCTTAAATTTGGGTGACGCCAATGGGCTGTGGAGCAACGCGCCAGAAATTAAAGATTGTTCTTCGGTGATTTTGGTGACTTTGGCATTTTGGATTTGGAAATTCACGCCCAAATCCAATCCGCCGGAAAGCTGCGCGGTTAGTTCGGCTTCTAGCCCGATCGAGCGGGATTTTCCGATATTGCCGACATATGGCGCGGTATCAGAGCTGCGGACGAGCGGAATCTGCATGTTCGACCAGTCGATATAAAAGGCCGCAAAATTGGCCTGAACGCGCCGATCGAACATACGAAGCTTGGCGCCCAGTTCATAGTTCCAAATGCTATCCCCAGCGGCGCTTTCCGGCACGATAGCAGGGTCGTCCGGATTAATCAGGCTGCGGCCATTATTTCCAGCGACAGTGCCATTGGGTTGCCCACGTCGAAAGCCTTTGGAGGCGGAGATATAATAGGTTTGATTTGCGTTGGGCAGGAAGGTCGCGACAAATTTGGGTGATACGCTCAGCTTATGACCGGTGCTGAATTTTTGGCGCAATTGCGGCGTCAGCGTGACATCGCTGGGATTGCCCATCAGGGCGCCGATCAACGCACTAAAGAAGTCGGGAGCGGTCTCGCCTTCGCCCGTCACTAAGGCTGAAAATTCGCTGTCTGTGATACGGACACCGCCCGTCAATTTCAAACGATCGCTGACATAAATATTGGCCTCACCAAATGCTGCCAATTCCACATTTTTCTTAATTTGAATGTCGTTGGAAAAGGTTGCTCCGGGCGCAAAGTTTGTTGGCAGGCCTGTTAAGCCGATGAAATCTGTGAAATCTTGGCTTAAATATTGGGCGTCGCGTTGCCGCGTTTTCTGGCGGAGAAAATAGCCGCCAATAACCCAGTCGAATTTCTCAGACGCTTTGGAGACGAGCCTAATCTCTTGGACTAAGCTTTTGGTGTTCACCTCTTCACGCAGGTGCAGGGGGACGCCAGGAACAATGGCTTCTAAATATAAATTCCAATCTGAGGGGGCGCTGGCCACGCTGGTGGACGAAACCAAATTGGCAAAGCCCAGATCATAATCGAGCCCCAAATTAGCCGTGCTCAGTTTGCTGTCGACGGCAAAGGGTTCGTCTTCAAATGATTTGCGGAAACCGCGATCAGGATCAAAAAAGGGCACATCGCCGTTAAAGCTTTTATTGATGCTGCCACTTAAATTGGCCGAAAAAGCATCGCTGGGTGTCCAGCGCAGCATTGCACGCAGACCCCAATCCTTGATCAAATTGCTATTTTTTACGCCGGTTCCAACATTGTCGATATAGCCATCGTCTTTCTTATATGTGCCAACGACGCGGGCGGCCAATCTATCTGAAATGATGGGCAGGTTGACCATGGCGGCTGCACGGCGACGATAGGCATCACCTTTTTGCACGCCACCATCCAAATCAACCCGTGCGTCGAACCCAGTGGCATCAGGCTTTTTGCTGATAAAACGAACCGCGCCAGCGAGGGAGCCAGAGCCGAACAAAGTCCCTTGCGGTCCACGGAGAATCTCGACGCGTTCAATATCATATGGTGTGATATCTGGCGTCACCACAGCAAAGCTGGTTAGCGGCAAATCATCGAAATAAATGGAAACGGAACGCTGGGCACCGACGCTGCTGGTCGTTTGTGAGGTCTCGATGCCGCGCATCGTTAATTTGCTGAAATTGCTACCGCCCGTCGCAATGACGCCTGGGACAGAGGCGACCAGGCTGTCATAATCAGAAACCCCTGTTTCGAGCAATGTATCACCCGTGAAGGCGGTGATACTCAGCGATGTTTTTTGCAAACTCTCTTCGCGGCGGTTGGCCGTCACCACAATTTCATCGACTGTCTCATAGGCCAGTTCATTCGCCGAGGCCGTGATCGAAAAACTAGCTACAGGGCAAATGGCCAATAGGCTGACGCCAGCCAAGCCGTTTCGCATAAACTTCACTGTCATAATATCCGCTCCCACCTTATCGGTCTGTAATTTTGATCAGACTCATATTGGTTGATGCTACGGATATCCTAAGTTTATGGATAATCAATAGCGGAAAATTGATTTGCGTTCATATTTTTTATCCAATCGGTATGTTCTGAATGTGCGCTGTAAAAAAGGGTCGTCTTCGAATTGGGCGGCGCGACGGCCGCCGACATCGTGAATTTTCACTCACTTTGGACGCTGGGCGAGAACAGGCCCCGTTGATATTTACGGGAGTGGAGCGGGGTATCCGCATCTCGGAAACTGGCTGGTGCGATAATATTTACGCTCTCCTTTCGAGCGATGTTCGCTCACCAGCCAAGCTTCTTTGCCCTGCAAGTGTAGGTTGCGGCGGAAGCAGATATGCTGTGGCACAGCATCAGCTATGCGAAGTCGCACGGCACAAAATCGGTTTCTTGGCCGTCCTTTGGGCCCTCGCTGCCCACGCGCCTGCCATGATTTCGCAGCTTGCTTTGCTATCCCGTCCATATTTCTCAGGTAACACGGAGCTGTTGGTTGGGATCGCCAAGGCGGGCCAAGTTGATATCCGGTAAATGTTGACTATTGGCGCGATGTTGCGACGAAACGGCTTGGGGTTCGACGCGATCCTGCGGCGCTATATCTGATAGATCTTAATCGCGTGTCTCGCCGCCGTTCGCGTGACTTTGCTGGATGATGTCGCGATAATGGGACGGGGTCATGCCTTTCCACCGCAAAAAGGCCTGTCGGAAGCTGTGGATATCTCGAAATCCGATGGAGAGCGCGATATCATCAATTGTGCGCCGCCCATCGCGAAGCAAGTAAATGGCCGCATCATGGCGGGCGATATCCTTGAGCGTGCGTATCGAACTGCCGTCCTCGGCCAATCGGCGGCGAATGGTGCTGATGCTTTGGCCCACCAAATTGGAAAGTTCTGTCGTGGTTGGGAAAGGCGCAAATCGTGCGAGCGACATATTATATATGCTGCGAATTCTGTCCCGTAGCGGCATTCCGACGGGAGGTGCCGCGATATATTCAAAAGGAAATTCCAGCAGCAGATTATCGAGTTCTTCAGGAGTGCGAACAATCGGCATAGCGAGCAGGGATTGAGAAAAGGAAATGTTGTTCACTGGCCCGTCAAAGACGAGATCACCGGCAAAAAAATCGGCCATTGCTTCATTGGCAAAGGCGGAACTATGCATCAACTGCACGTGAAATTCTTGGGGCGCGATACCCAGTAACCAAGCGTAAAATCGCGTAAAAATCGACATTCCCGCAAGGTCCGTAAGAAAGGCGCTGAAGCTTTTTCGGCGCCTAAGAGTATCGACCGTTACAATCGCAAGTGGGCCTGCCTCGGTTAGTTCAATCACCGAGATACGATCACCGCGCGTGCGAAAAAACATTGCCTGTCGTTCAATCACGTCCCGAAAGCTGCGGCAACTGATCACGCAATAACACATCAGCCGAAATTCGTCGGGATGCATTTGTGGTTTGTGGTCAAGGCGGCTCGAATGCCAGCCGATAGTCACGATGGATTCACGGTAAATTGCGATGCCGTGATGGCGGGGCAGGGTGTCCATTCCGCCTGCGCGATCCGTCATGCCTTCCAGATCCGCCATGCTGTATGGGACATGCGCCCGCATCAAAATGTCTGCAGGTTCCGCGCCAACGCGTGCCGCCGTCTGGAGCAAACGCAGGATGACGCTTGCGGTGATTTCCGCAACCGGCGACGGCCTCATGGCAAATTCCGCTTCATCCCTTTTTGATAGGGATAGGTTGAACGAAAAACCACCTAATATTGAACGAAATTCCTATTTCAGATGGGTGCGACGGCACTCTACACGATGGACAACAAAGCCGACGATAAACAGCGCACGCGGACCATGAGAGGAAGGCGCTTCAATGCATGATAAACTGACAGACGCGAATATATGGGCCCCGCCGCCGCGCCCCGAATGGCTGGCAACATTTCTTGATGAAACAAGAACATGGGACATGGGCGCTGTTGCGCCGCTGAACGCCGATGAACTCATTTCGACCGCCATGCAGCGCACCGGTCTGAGCGATTTCGGCGAGGATGATTGGCGCGAGCCGTTTGAAATTCTCGTCCGCGCGATTGAGGAAGAGGCCGAACTCCATGCCTTTGGTCGCTTGTGGACGCGCCACGAATTGCTGTTGTTTTTGGAAACCCGCCTGCAAATCGAGGCGGTGTTCAACGCCCATCCGGAAATTGAGGATGAAGAAATCAAGCAGCCGGTTTTCGTAACGGGCTTGCCGCGCTCCGGCACATCGATCCTGTTCGAACTTTTGGCTCAAGACAAACAGTTTATGGCACCCGCAAATTGGGAGTTTGTCTTGCCTTGTCCGCCCCCTGAGGCTGCGACCTATCGCACAGATCCGCGCGTTCCCCGCGCGCATCACCTCATCACCCAGATGGGGCGCGTGGCACTTACCTATCAATCGATGCACGAAATGGGGGCGTGGATTCCCAATGAATGCGGCGTCGCCTTTCGTTTGAGCTTCCGTTCGCAGCATTTGGCCGCCACATTTCAGGTGCCTAGCTACACCAACTGGTTATTTTCCGCGGACCAGGAGCCTGTTTATCGCTATTATAAGCGATTGCTGAAACTGCTTCAGTGGAAAAATCCGCGTGATCATTGGTTGCTCAAAGCACCAGAGCATCAGTCTTTTCTGCCGGTGCTGATGAAAATATTCCCCGATGCGCGGGTGGTGGTGACCCATCGCGATCCGGTCAAGGCCCAAGGTTCGGTGACCAATTTGATGGGCACCCTGTATTGGATGCGCAGCGACAAGGCTTTTGATGCCAAAGCGTTTGAAGAATTATTATCCCCTGAAGGCACGGCTGCGCGGCTGGAGCAGATGATTGACTGGATGGAATCTGGGGCCATAGCGTCGGATTTAATATCCAATTCCCGCTATTCCGACTTAGTCGAAAACCCTGTCGCCGCGCTCGAGGCGCTTTATGCAAAAATGGGCTTTCCCTTCACGGCGGAGACACGCGCCGCGGTTGAATCCTATCTGGCGAACAAGCCAAAGGGCAAATTTGGAGCCCATAAATATTCGGTAGATCAGCAGGATAGCACGCGCAGATTGTTTGATCGCTACCAGACTTATTTTAACGTACCCAGCGAGGATTAATCGAGTGACCAAGCCATATGAAAAAGATTTGCGCGAAGCCTGGGACCGGTTTTGTGACGATTTGAAATCCGCTGGCGATATTGCTTTGCGCGAAACGGCTTCTGACAATCCCGTGGACCGCGCGGCTGCGTTTCGATTGTTGTCGCGTAACATCGGCTTGGCGCTGGCCTTGGAAATGGAAAATAGCGACCCACTCCACCCCGAATTGCTTCATTATTTTAACCCCATCCGAAAACAGGGCGGCGACAATACGGACGCGCTTTATGTCGGCGGACCGATCAACGGAACCGACACCTATCGCATTTCGGGCAAGCGCGGAAGCTCGCTTTACTTCGGCGTGACGGTTGTTGAAAAAGGCGAAACACCGTGGGGCGGCGGCGTGGCTGGCACTTTGTTCGGTGATCAAATCCAGACCGACGAAGACGGCAATTTCGAACTATTCCTCAGCCCCGATCCGCAACCCGGCAATTGGATCAAGACCACGCCGGAAACCTTCCGCGTGACATTCCGCCAATTTTTCGCGGATTGGGAAGGCGAAAGCCCGATGGAAGCGCGCATTGACCGCTTGACCGGCGACGGTGCGCCGCCGCAATTGACCCCCGAACATGTGGTCAACGGGCTGGCTAGCGCGTCCCATTGGTTGAAATGGTCGATTACCTATTGGGCCGACATGATCGAAAAATGGAAGGTTCAGCCCAACAAGTTCCTGTCTTATCGCCAGCTTGATGACAATAAGATTGACGCGACACCGGGCGGCGAACCGCTGATCGCTTATTGGATGCTGCCGCCCGACGAGGCGCTGATCATTCGGGTGACGCCACCAAAGGCGCATTATTGGGCCGTCGAATTTGGCAATTATTGGTGGGAAACGATGGATTATCGCAATCGTTTGGCCAGCACCAATTGCCATCATGCCGTGCTGGAAGACAATGGCGAACTGATCGTGGTGGTTAGCCATACCGACCCCGGCCTGCCCAACTGGCTGGACCCATCGGGACATAGCGAAGGCTATATTACCTTCCGCTGGATGATGGGTGACACTTGCCCGATCCCGCAATGCCAGCAGGTGAAGCGTTCGGAATTATTCGCGCATCTGCCCGCTTCCATCAAGCAAATCTCGCCTGATCAACGCCGCGAGCAATTGGCCGAGCGTCGCCGCGGTGTGATCAAGCGCTTCAAATGGTAATATCGAATTGAAATCAGGTAATTAACAAAAAACAAAAAGGATTTGGTCAGATGGATTTGGGCTTAAAAGGTAAAACCGTGATCATCACGGGCGGCAGCGGTGGCATCGGTCATGGTTTGGTGACAGAGTTCGCCCGCGAAGGCGCCAATGTCATCTCCGCATCGCGGGATGTCGCAACTGGCGAAAAAATCGCCGCTCGGGTCAAAGAGCAGGGCTTTTCCGGCACGGTTCTGCCCGTGAAAACCGACGTTACCGACCCAGCTAGCATTGAAGCCATGCTGAAAGTGGCGCATGAGCATTTTGGTCCAGCAGATGTGCTGGTGAACAATGCGGGCGGTGTGGGCAGCACGCGTCCTTTTCATGAATTGGACGCCGAAACCCGCCGCTGGGAAATCGCCCTGAACATTGACGGCGTAGTCAATTGCACGCAAGCCGTGGCCAATGACATGTTGTCGCGCGGCGTGGGCAGCGTGATCAACATCTCCTCCAACTCGTCATTATTGGGCGAAGCTGCTCAGGATATTGTACATTATGGCGCGGTCAAAGGCTTCGTAAATAGCTTTACCAAGCTGCTGGCCTATGAATGGGGTCCGAAGGGCGTGCGTGTAAACACCATCGCTCCAGGCTGGATCGTACCCCACAAAAATGATGAAATTGCGGAAGGAAGCTTCTGGAATCGCTTGGAAATGGGCACACCCGAAGCCATGCAAGCGTCGCTGGAAGATGGAACTTTGTTCAATATGAGCAGTCTGCCGATCAAGCGCCTTGGTCGCCCTGAAGATATCGCCGCGCTCGCGATGTTCTTTGCGTCCGATGCCTCCAGCTATATTACAGGTCAGTTGGTATCCGTCAGTGGCGGCGTCTATATGCCCTAAGCTTGAGCGACTTAGCGGCTCTAAAACCTCATATATTCGTAACAAGCCTATCTGCGGGCGCCATGCTCGCAGATAGGCCGGCGTTAGCCCAAACCGTCTTCAACTGACAACCGCACGCCAGTGGCTTAGGTCCGGACGGTGAACTGATTCTGTGAAATCTCGCTATTGCGAATAAGTAGCAATAGTGTAGGGCATCACCAATGCTCCGCAATTCTGCTTCCCTATCGCGCCTTCTCATCAAGGAACGTCAAAGCTTGATCCGCTTTGCGCAGCGGATTGTGGGCAGCGCGACTGCGGCGGAGGATGTCACTCAAAATCTGTGGCTTAGAATTCAGCGCGTGGAGGATTATCCACCGATCATCAACAAGCGCGCCTATCTATTTCGCCTCGTCTCCCATCTATCGATTGATCATCTGCGTGCGCTTCAGCGGCATGATAAGCTTTTTCAAAGCGGGGAGGTTCATCCGGAGCTGGGCGACGGTCAGCCAGACGCGGAGCGACAGTTGCTAGACAAGGAACAATTGGTCCGGCTAGGCGAGGCCGTCGAGCAATTGCCGCTTCGCTGCCGCCAAGTGTTTCAATTGATTAAGGTCGATGAATTGACGATCAGCGCGACGGCAACCAGACTGGGCATCAGCCAAGATATGGTTCGCAAACATATTCGCCATGCGCTGAAACATTGTCATCAATATCTACGGGACAGCGAAGAATAAAAATTCGCCCCTGCACCTCTCATTATCTCTTTATCGTTCGTCACTATCACATGGGCCCATTTTCGTACGGCTTTGCATGACTGCGCTAGGAAAAATTTGATGAACAAACTTCCTGCTAGCAACAGATTATCTAGCGCGATTTCGGACGAAGCCGCACGGTGGATTGCTGACGGATTGGATGAAGGCCTGACAGAGGAAGCGGAACTGGCACGGGATGTCTGGCTCGCGGCGGACCCACGACATGCGCAGGCCTATGATGAAATGCGGGTGATTTGGGCGCAATTGGATTATGTGCCGATACATGTTGAAACACGCCAACATCGTTTAAAAACGAGCTGGCGTCGTCGCTGGCCTGTCGCTCGGAAACAAGGGAAAAGTCGATTCAAATTGCCTGTTGTCGGTACGTCGATGGCAGCCAGCCTGTTGTTGATGCTGTTGCCATTATCCGGCGACTGGGTGAACCAGTTGCGCGCTGATTATGCAACCGGCACAGGCGAGACGCGCGTCATTAGCCTCGCAGATGGTTCCACCGTGCATTTGGATACACGAACCGCGATACAGGTTGATTATCAGCCAGAGCGGCGCAGCATTCGGCTGTTGCAAGGAAAGGCCCTGTTTCAGGTTGCGTCCAACCCCAAACGACCCTTCACCGTGTTGTCCAATGAGGGAAGCGCCACCGCTTTGGGCACAGCATTTTTGGTGGCCGAAGAGGGTGGGGGCACCCTTGTTACCGTGACCGAGCATCAGGTGCGCGTCGATTATAAGGTCGACGGCCCGCATAACGCCGTTCTGAATGAGGGGCATGCCATTCGCTATGATCGACGGAAGGGTTTAGGTGATATTCAGGTGAGCAATAGCGTCAACGCTACGGCTTGGACTGATGGCGCATTGGTGTTCAACGATGCCCCCCTTGACGATGTTATTCAGGCTATCGGGCGCTATCATAGCGGGACTATTCATGCCTTTGGCAAGGCGCGTGATATTCGTGTCAGTGGTGTGTTTCGGGTGGATAATCCGGTTCTGGCTGTTGCGCAGCTGGAGCAATCCGTTGGCGTCAAAGTGCGCCGTTTGACGGATTATTTTATTTTCATCTCGAGCTGAAATTTTTTCGCTCTTATACCTCTCATTCCCCAAACCTCGCACGTCATAAATGCAAGATATTCGCATTAGCAATATCATCACCAGATCTGAACAGCGGGAAATACATCAAGGTGAGACAGTCTTTCGGAGTGAAAAAAATTGGCCAACGCACAGCAGCGGCCCTTCTTCTAGGATCAACGGCTTTAGCGGCCACGGTGCTGTCATCGGCACCGGCTTATGCGCAGCAAGCGAAAAGCTATAATATTCCGGCAGGGGCCTTGACGGACGTGCTCAACCATTATGCCCGTGAGGCCGGAGTTCAGCTATCCTATCGGGCTAATCTCTCGGCAAGCTTGTCCAGCAATGGACTGAAAGGCCAATTTGCGGCGGCCGAGGGGTTGTCCCACATTTTGGCTGGAACGGGGCTGACATTTCGTAAAACCGGCAGTCAAAGCTATACGATAGAGCGCGCGCCACAAGTTTCCGATAATGTGGTCACGCTCAACACGCTGCGCGTTGAGGGGGCCAGCGACACGGCACCCAATGACGCGGACACAGCGGGCAATAATGGCCGTGTTGCGGGCTGGGATGGAACATCTGGCAGCGTCTATCGCACCGCTGGATCGGTGAATGTCATCACCCGCGAAACGCTTGAAGCCTATCCAGTCAGTACCCCCGCCGATATGCTGCGCGGCACGGCTGGCGTTATCTCGGCGGAAGCGCGCACCGGCGGCGGTTTGGATGTCAATATTCGCGGTCTGCAAGGGCAGGGCCGCGTTCCCGTCACGGTCGATGGCGCGATCAACGGGACCAGCGTGTATCGCGGTTATCAAGGCGTGAGCAACCGCAGCTTCGTTGACCCTGACTTTATCAGCCATGTGGCGATTGAAAAAGGTCCGTCGATGGCCAACGCCATTTCTGGCGGTATCGGTGGCTCTGTTGCGATGTCGACCATCGGGGTGAATGATATTTTGGCGGCCGATGATGATTTCGGTCTGCGGTTCAAATTGGGCGTTTCGACCAACAGCGTGGCTCCGGGTTCGTCGATGAGCTCGAACCTGTTGGGTGCCCGCTCTTCCTATGGGGATCATTATGCGGCCACGCGCGAACGCGACCGGCCTGGTGCTTTCATGCCGACGGGCGGTTCGGCTAGCATGGTATTGGCACGGCGCGGCGCGGATGTTGATGTGGTGGCGGGCTACTCCTTCCGCAAAATGGGCAATTATTTTGCTGGTAAAAATGGCAAAGATGCACCGCAAGAAACGGACACCCCCTCGGCCTATTGCGCGTCGAACCCAGCGGAAACCAGCATGCGTGCCCTGTGCGAACGGGCTGTGCAATTTTATGACGGCTATGGGCTCACCACCTTTGTTGGCGGCGAAGAGGTGCATAACACATCCGCTGAAACCCAATCGGCTTTGGTGAAAGTCACCATTCGTCCCATTGACGACCATGTTGTTGAACTGGGCTATGGGGGATTTTGGAACCGCTATGGCGAAAATTATCCGGGTTCACTGAGCAATGCGAAGGGCATCGTCTATCAAAATAATCTTCTGTCAAAAAGCAATTTGGATCGCTTCACCGCACGTTATCGTTGGAATCCTGCCGGCGATCTGGTCGATTTGAAAATCAATGCTTGGCTGTCAAAACTGACCGAAAGCGCGCCCTCTCTCGCCAACAGCGACCCATCGGTGCGCTATATGGATAGTTGGGGAATGGACCTCACCAACAGTTCCGTGATCAACACTGGCCTTGGCTTGCTGTCAGCGGATTATGGCGCATCCTATCTGCACGAAAAGGCTGGGCCCGTTGGTGAATGGAAAGGCAATAGCTCGATCCCGCCTGGCCGCGAAGGCACACGCAAGGAATGGAGCTTATTCTTGGATTCCGCTTTGGAACCCACGGATTGGCTGCGTTTGTCGGCGGGCGCACGTTACCAAAGCTATGATCTGATGGACCGCCAAAGTGGCCGCGTCATCAATTCCGACGTGCTGAATCGGAGCGAAGATGCCTTTAACTATTCACTCGGCGCAACATTGGCACCGGTTGATGGTGTGCAAATCTTTGCGACGTATAAACATGCGTCCCGCTTGCCGAGCTTGCTCGAAGCGACGGCTGGCTTCTTCATGATCGCGAACCCCGATTTGCGAAAAGAAACAGCCCATAATTGGGAATATGGTGCCAGCTTTAGCCAAAACGGCTTGCTGAGCGAACAAGACCAATTCGGCGCCAAGATTGCGTGGTTCGACAATCAGGTACAGGATTTTATTTCCCGTAAATATCTGTCCAACCTTTATGCGATGCAGATGTACAATATCGATCGCGCCAAAATGCGCGGTTTGGAAGGCAGCATCAGCTATCAGCGCGGCGGCCTGAGCGTCGATGCCAGTGCGACCTATTATGATCGCATTCTTTATTGCCGGGTTGACCAGCCCTGTATCGCCAGTACGTTGGCATCGGATTATGCGACCAATACGGTTCCGCCAAAATGGTCAGCCAGTGCGTCGATCAGCCAAAAATTATGGGATGACCGCGCAAAAATTGGCGCACGTTTCACCTATATCGGCAAGCGCCCCATTGATGCGGAGGTTCCGGTTAGCGGCTGGTCACCGCTCATCTCCGCTATCAACTGGAACCCCTATGCCTTGGTCGATCTGAGCGGGCAGTTCCAACTGACCGATGGCCTGTCCTTGGATATGAGCGTCGATAATCTCACCGATCGCTATTATGTCGAACCAATGAGCGCGGCCTATGTTCCGGCACCGGGCCGCACCGTCCGTATCGGCGTGACAGGCAAATTGGGTTCCAAGTCTGGCATCTGGCCCGGCAATTGGTTTTCGTCACAGGGCAATGACGATGCTGTGGATTGGACCGGTCCTTATGTGGGGGCCAACATCGGCTATGGCTTTGGGAAAACCCAAGGATCGGTAACGGATAGCGCTGGCAATCCCGCCGATCTGGTCAATGACAGCGGAGTGGATGTGTCGCTTCGCAATATGATGGCTGGTTTCCATGCAGGCTATCAATATCAGCTGCCCAGCAACATCGTTTTGGGCGTCGAAGCCGACATCGCGGGTGGCAATTTGGGCGGCTGGACTTCTGTCGGTATCACCGAAACCAGCACTTATGTCGCCGCTCTCCAAAATAGCGGGAAGTTGGAATCTGATACGCGCTATGCTTGGGATCGCATGATGACCCTGCGCGGCAAATTGGGCTATTCTCTGGGCCAAAGCCTGATTTACGGCACGGGGGGTATCGCGTGGCTTCGGGAAACCGATAAGCGCAATCAATATCGGTCTGGCGGCGGCGGCGACCGTGGTATCAATAATATTGTCGAGCATTATTTCGAAGAAAAAGTGCAGCACAATCGTCAGGGTTGGACCGCCGGATTCGGATTGGAACGTGCATTGGGCCGTAATTGGTCGCTGCGCACCGAATATAGCTATGCGCGCTTCGGCCAAAAAGACTTTGCGTTCGACAATGCCCGTGCGGGTATTTCTCAGCAATGGTCATCGGTCTCCTTCGCACGCGATCCGGTCACTGGCGCCATCTTGCGTGATCCCACGACCAATCAGCCCATTCGGATCACCGAAGGCGATGAAGGCAAAAGCAATATGGTCCGTGGGCGTGTCCAACGCACCAGCGCCGATCTTCATTCCGTCCGCATGGGCATCAGCTACCGTTTCTAAGGATAAATTTATGACCCTTGTGATTGAAAACCCATCGCGCGCGCTGCGTTTGAAGATGCTGACCCGCGAAACGCATGAGATTTTGGACAATAGCATCATGGCCGCCGCGTCGTTCCAATCGGTGGATGGCTATGCCAATTTTGCGGCGATCCAATATTTGTTCCACCGCGAAATTGACGCCCTGTATAGCGATAACGCGCTTCTTGCGGCGCTTCCCGGTCTGGCCGAACGCCGCAGCAGCCCGCTTATTGCGGCTGATTTGGCCGATCTCGGCAAAGCCTTGCCGGATGCCGATGGAAAACCCCAGTTCAGCGAAGACGAAGAGGCGGATATTCCCACCGCCTTGGGTTGGCTATATGTCGCCGAAGGTTCCAATATGGGCGCAGCTTTGCTGCGCAAAGAGGCTGCAAAACTGGGCTTGTCCGACAGTCTTGGTGCCCGCCACCTTGCCCCTGCGCCCGAAGGCCCCGCGGCCCATTGGCGCCAGTTCACGGCCAGCTTAGACGCCGTTGACCTGTCCCCAGAGGAAGAGGAGCGCGTCGTCGCGGGTGCACAGGCTGCGTTTCAGTGCGTGCAACATTTGGCGAATGCGCGCCTTGGCTGATCCCGTTCAGGACACGCTGCTTCAGCGCGGGCGTTTCGCCCGCGCTGTTTGGGCTGGGCTAGGTTTGCTGTGCGTCGCCTTGGGCATTATCGGCATCATGCTTCCTTTGTTGCCAACCGCCGATTTCATGCTACTGGCGTTAGCCTGCTTTGCGCGTTCATCGCCGCGTCTTGAAGCATGGCTGCTGACTCACCCCCGATTTGGTCCTTCCTTGCGCGCTTGGCGCACACAGGGGGCGGTGCCACGGCGGGCGAAAATTTATGCCTGCCTTGGCATGAGCGTGGGTTTCCTCCTCTTTTGGCTGCATGTGAAGCCGCATTGGGGCATATCCGTCGGCGTCGCCCTTTTCTTATCATTCTGGGCGATTTGGATCATTCGTCGGCCGGAACCGGCGGCAGGGGCATGACCCAATTCCACCCGCTTCCCGCACGCGACGAATGGCTGCCCCATGAACGGCCCATGGATTGCGTTGGCCACCTGCAAAGCCCCATGATCAGCCGCTACAGCGACCGTCCGTTGGGACTAAGGGAAAGATTATTTGGTGTTTCCGGCACGGCCAGCATTTGCGCGCTGATCTTATGCGCCTGCTTTTTCAGTTGGCAAATGCTGACCCCGCCGCCCGAGGTGCATGCCCCATTGGTCGCAACATTTGATACAATCGCTGCACCGCCTGAGCCGCGCGTTGAGGTGATGCAAGGCCCCAAACAACAGCCCCAACAAGAAGAAAAAGCGGCAGAGGAAAAGACCCCGCCTGTAACACAGCTTGCCACGCCATTGTCGCGCCCGATGGTGACACCCAGCGAAGCGGCGCCATTGTCGCAGCAGACCGTGACGCAAGTCACGCAAAGCAGCACCCCAAAGGCAATAGAAGCCCCGCCAGCTCCGCGACTGGCCAGCAGTGACAATGCCAATTGGCAGTCGCGTCTGCTCGCGCATTTGGAACAACATCGCCGATACCCCGCGATTTCCATGTCGCGGCGAGAAGAGGGCGTGGTCTATGTGAAATTCACCATGAATCGTCGGGGATTGCTTTTGTCGTCCAAGATTATGCAAACATCAGGATCAGCGCGCCTAGATCGTGCTGCCTTGGATACGCTCAAACGCGCTCAGCCTTTGCCTGCCATTCCAGATGATATGCCAGACCCGCTTGAACTGACCGTGCCGGTGGAGTTTTTCATTTCATAAGGAACAGGCAATCGGTCGGCGAGAGCGGGGCGCATCAGAGGATGATGGCGAGAGAATATATATTTATCGCAATCCGTCGAAATCATAGGAAGGATCTGCGTCGCCGCTGGCGCCCTTCATCAGATTGGCGGCGGTGTTACCGATGCTGGCGGGCCGCTCTTCGGACCAGTCGATGACGCGCAGGCGCGACTGGTAATGCCATGTCCCATTGATTTTGATATAATGGTCCAAATATCGACCACCAGCGATATAGTTTGACGATAATTTGGGCATGGTGTGGAAATTTATCGTATAAATTTCGCCTGTCGCTGTATCGCCCGTCACATGAAACAGGCTGTTGGCGACCAGATGCTGGGTTTCGATATCCACCATGCTTTTGGTCAGCCACGCGATAAATTGATCGGGCGATCCTTTAAACATCCCGCCATGATCGTGAAAGCCGTTGGGGGCATATAAAGCACGAAGAGCTTCGAAATTTTTTCGGTCTACGGCGCGGGCGTATCGCAAATTCAGCTCATAAAGCGCTTGTTTGTCGATCACAATATCCAGCGCTGCTATTTCATGGGTCGTGGGTTTCGCGGCGGCGGAGGAATGAGGCAAGCCCATAAATGCTACGGCCATTGCGCTAGCTATGGGGTAGAAGATTTTCATTGGGCTCGCCTCGCGTGCTTAGCTTAGAAGGAGAAGCTTAAATCCACGCCATAAGTGCGCGGATCGCCATATAGGGCACCGGGGGCAAACAGGTTTCCGTGCGAGATATAATAATCTTTTCCGGTCAAATTTTTACCCCACAGGCTGAAGCGCAATTCGCCCACCGGAACAGGAATGTCCGACAGATTCAGACGCGCGTTCAGCAGTCCATAATCACCGGTAATATAGCGACGATCATTGGGCTGAACGAAGTGCTTATCTTGGAAACCATAATCCACAACAAGGCTCAACTCGCCAATGGACGTGCGGGGGAAACGATATTCACCACTGGTCGACACCACATGTTTGGGCGCACTGATATGAACGAAATTATTGGTAATATCCGCGCCCGTGGCGTTGAGGATTTCGATATATTTCGCATCAAGATAGCCATAGTTGAAACTGAAGCTAAGCGATTGTGTGGGCCGCATTTGCATATCGAGTTCGATGCCACGAATGCGAGCCTTACCAGCGTTGATCACGTCGAGGACCGACACTTGGTCAGGGTCGGGGACGTTTACCTGAATGTCTTTGTAATCCATGTGGAATAAGGCGGCATTGATACGCAATTTACGGTCCAGAAGATCCGACTTAATGCCCCACTCATAGGATATGACATCTTCGGGGGCGAAGCCTTCGCTGAAGCGCGCGGCTGAACTCGCTCCGATATTAAATCCGCCCGTTTTATATCCGGATGCGACGCGAACATAGCTGTTCACATTGTCATTGATATCAAATGCCAGTGTCGCGCTGGGGCTGAAGTCTTCGAAGCTTTGCTTGCCGAACGTCAGTGGTGTTGAGTTGTCGAGCGTTCCGCTAAGGTAGACATCGCGTTCATAGGATGCACGGCGTTCGTCGCGTGACCAACGCGCGCCGACGGTCAGGTGCAGGCGGTCATCTGCGATAGCGGGCGTATAGGTCGCTTGGGCATAGGCTGCATACGCCTTGTTCTTGGCTGTTATCCAACGATCAATCTGGCGCGTGCCATATTGGAGCGATGTGTCGAAGCCATCCGATTTTTCGGTGAAATAATAAAGACCGACAGCATAGTCGAGGCGGTCACCCAACTTGCCGACCAATTGCAGTTCTTGCGAAAATTGATCTTGTTTTTGGTCAAAAGACAGTTTCGCTGCGGCAAAATTGCCGAGCACACCCGACAGAAAATCCTGATTGGTGAAGCTGGAAAGTTTACGATAGGCCGTGATGGATTTCAGTTGCACATCATCAGAGATATCCAAGGTGGCAGTCAAGGCATGGCCTTGCGACACAATGTCATTGGCCTTCAGGTCCCGAACCAAGGGCGAACCTTGTTTGGGGCGCGGGGTTTGCACCGGATAAAATTGAACCGAGGCGGCATGGGCTGGCGTGTCGCCGATTTCCGTGCGGTCATAGGTGTAACGCAGGTCCAGCGTATCGGTGGGCTGCCAACGCAGAGCGGCGCGATACGCGGTCCGGTCTTGGTCGCCAAAACGCTTTACACCGGTTCCCAGATTTTCGGTAACACCGTCGCGCGAACTGCGCATATATGACAATTGCGCGGCCAGTTTGTCGCCGACAGGAATGTTGATCAGGGTGCGGGATTTGAAATGATTGAGATTGCCAATCGTCAGATTTTGCTTGGCTGACCATTCCCCCAGTTTTGGGGCAGAGGTGATGAAGTTAATGGCACCGCCCGTGGCGTTACGACCGTAAAGCGACCCTTGGGGACCGCGCAACACTTCGATACGTTCCAGATCCGCGACTTCGGTCGCCAAACCTTGGCTGCGGGCCATATAGACACCATCCACATAAACGGCGACGCTTGGGTCTTGTGTGTGGTGATCGCTATTGTTGCCGATACCACGAATGTAGACGCGCGGGGATGTGGCATTGTTGGGAAATGGCGTGAGCTGCAAATTGGGCACTTGGGTTTGCAGGTCCGAAAGGCCGCCGATGCCCTTATTTTCTAGCGCCGTTGAACTGAACGCAACGATAGAAATGGGCGTGTCTTGCAGCGATTCTGATTTACGCTGAGCCGTGACAACAATTTCTTCAAGGCCGCCATCATCTTGGGCCAAAACAGGCGAGGCGCACAGGGCGGTCGTCAGCGCGAAAAGCGAGGCTCCCAAATTGCCAAGACGCAGCGTTCGGGGGAGGGCTAAGGTCATTGAAACTCCATATTTTTTGGGTGTATCAAAAACGCGCCGCCAATCATGTGATTGGCAGCGTGCTTCAATTCGGTTGCGTGGGTTAAATCGAGATAATTTCGGCGGTTGGGATCGGATGGGAGTCGGCGTTGATCCAGCGCAGCAGCGCGGTGCCGCTCAGATGGCCTGCCGTGTCAATCCATGTCCCAAAGCCCAAATCTTTTGGCGATACGACCAGCGTGAGCGTGCCGTCGTCGTCGAGCTTTGCTTTTTTGGAATTGGTCCACACATTGGGGCGGGTGCGATAATCTAGGGATTCCATCCACCAGTTATCGGCTTGGAAATTCCACATCCGGCACTTTGGAATATTGGTCCGCAATACCCAAGCCTGATTGGCTTTTAATTCCCAGTAACCATGAAGATAGTGGATGTTCGGATCACCGCCGCCGCGCTGGAAAAATGCCTGATCCCAAGGCAATAATTGGTTCGGCTTGCTCATGAACAATTCGGTCCATTCGGCGAATGTCTTGGCGGTTCCGCGCACAAATGCGGCGGTTTGCGCCAGCGCTTTCACCAATTGTTCTTCGGTCAACGGTGCTGGTGCCACGGGTCCACCGATGGCCTCGATTTTGAGCTGCGCGGGTGTTTCGACCAATTTGTCCAAAAATGTTTGGCGTACCAGCAATAGCGTTGTGTCGTTCGCGAGTGGGAGCCAATTTTTTGCGCCATTGCGTTCGGCACTAACGATGAGTTCGAATGTTCCATCGTCATTATAGGCGATGTCTTTCCCATCAAGCTCGCCGGTCGATGCCATGGTCCCATCAATGGCATAGCGATTGGCTTTGGTGCCAAAGCTTAAATAGGGAACCGTCCCTTTGTGGCCATATAGTCGGTACGTGCGATCCCCAGCGATATTGGTGTTCAGATAAATATTGTCGGGATTGTCTGCACCGATTTTTAGCACCTCATTGGCGAGCTGATAAAAACGAGGGAAATCAGGATCAGACGATTCCATGGCCATTTCAAGTGCGCCGCGTGTGAGACGGCTTAAATAGCGAATGCCTTCGACTTGATCGAGCGCGGTTTGCGGTGCTTTTGGTCGGTTTAGAACCTGCGCGGTTTCTGCGATGTCACGGCAGAAATCTTCCCATATTTTTACCATGTTCGTGCCAGATGCGGACGGGGTTGCGGTGCGAGCCAATGCGGTTGTTGCCATGCCGCTTAGGCCCAAGCTGCCCATCGTCACGCCCGCAGCTTGTAAAATGTTTCGGCGCGCGATTTTTTGCATAATTCCCCTCTTGTATGCGTAATTTAATTTCATTTTATGTGCGCAAATCTTAACCTTGAGTCAAGTTAATATTTTTTTGCGTAAGGAATTATCTTCTTACCTACTCAATGGTTAGGCTCTTCACATTTTGGCTGAGGTAAAAAAAACGTGGATTTCGGCTGAGCGGCATGAGTAGATTTGGCCCCACCTCGGATGTTGAGGGTGTTGGTGGGCACCGCCATTGCGTGGTCCAACGGCTCTCAGCTTCGCTGAAGCGGGGGCCTGACACGCTGGGGCTGCATTGATCAGCGTCCCAGAGGGCTAGAAAAGCACTTATCCTACCGCCGTCAACCACAGTGGATCAGGCCCTAAATTTACTATGCCGTACAAGGACCTATCCGATGTTTTGCGATGATCTGCTATCATCAAAAGAAATATCGGGCAGGCCACAGCGTCTGAGGCTGGCGACGCTGAGTTATTGAAGCAGTTTCGTTCGTTAATCGGCAAATTTCGATTGCGCTATCAGGTTTAGCGCCCAACAATCAATCCACATCAGTGGACGGGGCCTATGCGTCTAGGGCCCCGTCGGATATGCGGCAACCAGGGTTTCCAAACGCCACCGGATATCGTCCTCCAACGGTTGTGGGCTGTTGTAATCGCGCTCCCCATTTCCTGCCTGCAGGACCATGATGTCGTGACAGTTTCCCATTAAGCCATTGATGGTGCTCAAATAGCGTGACATCTGATAGCTATGATCGCTTGGTTCCAAGGATCTCAGCGTGTCGTAAAAGCTCACTTGCTTGCTGACGACTTTTCGCATCGCGTGAAATTCTGGGCCGGTAAATTCGGGCTGATAAAGCATGTTTTTAAGCCATTTCATGTCGGCTTGTCTGTACGCACGAAAATCACCGGACGTGGTCAATGTTCGGGATTGCACAGCGTGGTTGACGCTGTTCCAGATCGGCTTTGTTAGCAACACGCGGAGCAGCCATGCATAGCCAAGCGTTGGTAGGCGGCGATTGTTACGAAAACTATCTTGTAGATGGCCCATAATAGCCACCGTCGCGCCAAAGAGTTTCGGAACTTTATGATTGTGCGTGTATAGCATCAAGGCAAAGCGCAGATGCTTATATTTGGCACGGATATGTTTGTAATGGCGGCGCTGATTTGCATTTAAATCGGCCTTTTTTTGCAACGTCGTCACAAGGTTTAACAAATCTTGGCGTGCAAAGCCTTGCTGCCAAAATTGCAGGCATAGCGCAAAGCAACGCTGCATTTCTTGCGGTGCGCAATCAAGGTTGATCGTTTTCGGCAAATTCACTTTGTCGTCGACAATATCGTCAATTTCTACCGCTTCGAACAAAGCACGACATGTTGCGGCCGAAAATTGCTGCCATTGCGAATGATCGAGATATTCACCCATTGTTGAGGTCTTTGCTGTGCGAAAGTGTGTGTCGATGTCGATATGCAGAAAGGGTGGGGATGAATGTAAAAAATGCTTTCAGGCACATGCCGCAGACATAGGCTATCCCTGCACCGACAAGGCCAAAGGAATGAATGAGCATGACCAACAGCAGCGCATATAGCAGCGCCGCGAGTCCTTCGGCGACAAGGGCCGCCCGTTGCTTGCTTGCCATATAAAGCAGCGATTCAAGCGGAAAGGTCATCATTGAAATCAACAGCGACGCGGTCATGATTTGCAGAAGATCAAATGCCTCGACATAGCTTTGGCCAAAGGCGAGTGCGATCAGCGGCTTTCCCCCGATCACGACCAGCAATAGCACAACCAAGCCAACGCCGCCCGCCAACAATCCGCTACGAACAGCCAACAGCCATGGTTGTTTGCTGGCCGGATGCAGCCGCATGATTTCGGGATAAAAGCTTTTGTCCATCAAATTGGCAGGCTTGCTGGCGGCTTCGAAAAACGTCGATGCGATTTTGAACAAGCCCGCGGCGGACGGGCCCAACAAGCCGCCGACGATCACATTGCTGGCTGGCCCCCAAGCCGACCAGATGGAATGAGCAATGTTGGTGGTCCAAACAAAATCCCATGCGCCTTTAATGCGCCGTGCTGGCGCGAAAAGGGCAGGGCGCAAGGCGCGGTGAATATTTTGCCGTCGCAATTCCCGGGCTGCAAAGAACCAGAGAAGTAAATCGCCCACCAGTTCGGCCAAGTACCAACTGATGACAAAGCCCGCGAAGCCCAAATTTGCGAAATAGCTGACGCCACTACCCATCGCCCATAAGAGCGGCGTCACCAATTGCTGAACGGCAATATGGTCAAAGCGGTCCAAGGTCCGCAAAATTCCCGTGGGTGTTGCTGCGGTCATGATCGGAATGAGTGTGCAGTATAGCAGCGCTAGATGTAGATCTTTTGGCGCAATACCAACCCATGTGGATATAAATGGCAGCAGCGCCATACCCGCAATCAGGCCCACGGCTCCGCTTGCTAAGTCTAGCCCAAAGGAAAAACCGGTAACATCGCGAAAACGGTCCAGATCTTTTTGAATGAGGGCAGGCGCGCCGAAGCGAACGATAAATTGCCAAGTCTGAAATTTGACCAAGGCGCTGACGCCATAGGCATAGGCTTGCACCACGACCAACGTACCAAAAAGTGCTGGCGTCAGGCCGCGACCCGCGAAGGATAAAGCCACAAGCCCCAATATGGCAGACCCTAATTTGCTGGATGCCAGATAGGATGCATTGCGAAGGATGGCGCGAAAGGATCCATCCGAAAACCAGTTCGCCATTATTTTATCCGGCTCGCTGCTGGCGACGGCTTGAACGAAATGGGCATATGATATCGCTGTTCCAGCAGCGCAGAAATTGCGCTTTTGGCGTTGGTCAATACGGTGTCGAGTGGATCGTCGGCGTTGATCTCGGCCAATGGGGCGTCGCCGAAACTGATACGCGACAAGTCGTCAATTTTGCGAGCGAGCGATGTGGGGATATGGTCGGGTTTGCGCGCAATGGCGATATCCAAGCTGACATTTAATCGCAGGATTAGGTCGGGTTGGTGCGCAACCATTGCCTTGAATTTCATTTGTTCTTTCTGCGCCAGCCACCCTTGTAGGCCAGCGGGCGGGGCTTTGCTTAGTCCAAGGCCATCCATGGAACCGGGCACCTCCATTTGCGGAAAGCGGTCGGCCAGAATGAGGTTACCGGCGCGCCGCAAGCGCATCATGCGCTTGAAACGGCGTTCGCGGCGTAGGGCGAACGCGTATATGCCGATCGCAGTCACTGGGCTGGGTCCGGCGCTGGTTTGTGCCGTTTTTGCCTTTTTCTGAATGGAGCGGTCGAGTTGCTCGCCGATCAATGGAAGCTTGGCCAAGGCGCGTCCCAAATTGCCGCTTTGCTTGCCCAGATGGCAGATCGCCGTGGGACAAGATCCCGACAACCATTGATGCAAAGCCTCTGTGATGGTGGATTTCCCTGACCCGTCGCAGCCAACAATCGCGATTAGAGGTGGGAGGGTGGATGAATACATGGTGCGCCTTGGAATAAAATATTTTGCTATGCGGCAATATTTGCCTGTTAAGAAATGATGTTGAATGTATTTTATAATCTTAAATTATTTTTATTATGATCTCTGAACTGTAGCGCTTGATCGATAATGAATGTCGCTTGTTTCAAAACTTCATCATATGGTAGGCGAGAGTCTATCTCTATTATATTGGCGTTATTATAGGTGATTGATGGCATTTTTTGGATTTTGTCTCGAAGTTCCGCCATGGGGTGGTCGGATTTTCGGGCGTAAGCCGTTTCTGCATCGATCAACAAGCGTATGATGAGCATGGGTTTATTCTGTGCCATGCGGGCGTAAATTTTTTGTTCGTGATGCGCCAATTCGCGCACCAACCAACGATCGCTACGGTCGGCGGCGAGGCCTGGTCCGTCATAGTGAAATCCTGCGATTTCAGCTTGAGGATATCGCTCGGCTATCATCAAGCTGCCGCTGCGGGCGCGCTGTTTGAGCTTGCGCATTTGTAACACACGCCACAACGAAAACAGATACATGACCAAGGCCGTGAAAGCCCCTGGAAGTTTTTTTTCCATATCCTGAGCGCGGCGAACCTTCGCGGCGAGATAATGTTCCAGCATCACGCCGATGACCGGAAGCCTTTTAATTTTATCGCCAGTTCCGCCGGAAATCAGGCCCATATATTGTCGCTCGGTCGGACAGCGCTGATTGAATATGTGCACCAAATCATGTGCTAATCTGGTCTTGCCGGTTCCGTCGCATCCGACAACCGCTACAACCCCCTTGATCATTTTTTGGGCATCGACGGAAGCTGTGGTCCGTATGTTCTTTACCGCAGGGTCGAGCGCGGCAGGCAGGAACTCTCTTTCAACTGTTTCGGTGCTTTTCATCCACATTTGGATTCTCCGCGCGCCGGATCCGGCGTTACATTTTGGCTAGTTGTGATGGACAGCGCAGCGCCCGTGCCTGCGCAGGAAGGTTGCGTCAGTTCAGCTTCCGTTCGGTGCGATGGCAGGAGGGGCGGCGGCCAAGGCTTTTCGTACCGCCGCCAACGCTTCGTTCAGGACGTCGGCGTAATTATGCCGCCCATCTAATTCTAAAATTGGTGCGCCATTGAAAGTGAGCGTTGGAATAACCCGTGTCTTTTCGCGCAGCATCGCCAGCTTGTGGTCCGGCTTGCGGCGATGGGCGCTTTCTGCATCGATATGCAGGCGGATGATTAAGGCAGGAACATAGCTGGCCATTTGTTCGTAAAGACGCTGTTCGCGGGCGATGAGCGCGCGAACAAATGCATTGCTTGGTGCGGCGCCGATCAGACCCCGCCCGTCGAAGTAAAATCCGGGGACTTCGGCCTGGGGGTAGCGGTCCGCGATAATGACCTGTCCGTTGGCATGGAGCCTGAGCATCCGTGCAAATTTATGACGCCGCCATCTGGATAAGATATAAATGGCGATGGCTGTTGTGGTGTCTGGCGTTGCTGATTTGTCTTTGTTGGCGTGCGCTTTTCGGCCTTTACGGACCAAAAAGCGACCTATCATGCCCCCGATTAGGGGGATCGTGACAATAGCCCTTAGAATATTGCCGGAATCTTGGCCAAGATACAGGGATTGAACGGATCGATCCGCTGACAAAGCCGTCGCAAGGTCCGCCGCCAGCGTGGACTTTCCTGAACCATCGCAGCCAATGATCGCGATGAGCGAGGGCAGGCGGACCGTTGAAGCGCGATGATCCGCCGTGGCAGCACGGGCCTCCACCGAAGCATAGGAGCGCTTGGGGTCTATTGCTACGCGATCATCAAAGCCAGTGAGCGTTTGGAAGGAAGAGTTTTCAGCCATAACCCGCATACGCGTGCGGGGCGGCGATTATTCCACGTCATGACATAATAATATATTCGCCCGATATTAGGTCAGACGTTTTGTGAACATTACAGGCCTACCAAGACTCGGCGAGTGCGTCGGCGACAGCATCGATATGCTCAGGGTTCCCATTGCCTGTTAAAGCATAAGAAAAATCCCCTCGCCGCCAATAAGCAACAGATTTATTTCCGCTACGCACGGCATCTGGGGACATTGGCGCAGAAGAGCGCGCACGAATAGCTAGAATGGACAGATCATCACCTTCGCTGGTTTCAACGGCGATCAGAATGGATGGCGAGTCCGTTGCATCCAGCATTTCAATATTCTTGATGCGCCAATCGTCTGGAAGCCGTGGCACCGCGATGCGCGAGGCCATAAGCAGCGTATGGTCCTTATAGGAAAAAGGGTGAAGCGCCGCAAAGGCGGCCCGCTCTTTATGGGCGCGGTGTGTTTCGGCGGCCATTTCTATATAGGTGGGCGGGGAGGATTGGACATGCCATATCGGCACGACAATCGCCGTGATCGCCAACATGGCGGCGACCCCTATTCCCAATGCCGCGCGGCGCCACGGCATGGCTGGACGATGCTTTACGAGCTTGGCAACCGAGGTCCCCAGAGATGGAGAATATTCCGCCCGAGATTTCGTCAAAATCTGGAGCGCGCTGCGGGAACGAAAATCGGCCATGACCCGAGCGGCGGCGGTGGGGTTTCGGGCGAGATAATCTTCCACAGCCAAGCGCCGAGGCAGGTCCAACTCGCCATCAACATAGGCCAAAATTTCAAAATCTTCCAAATTGTCAGTCGACATCTCGTCCTCCGATGATCTTGAACTCTCGGGATGGTTTGTCTGTCTCGCTTTGCATATCTCTTAATGTCGCTCGTGCACGACTAAGGCGTGACATGACGGTGCCGATGGGCACGTCCAAAATGGCGGCAGCTTCCTGATAGCTTTGTCCTTCGACGGCAATAAGATGAAGGACGGCGCGTTGATGATCGGGCAGGGCGGCAAAGGCCCGCGCAACGTCACGCAGGCATTCCGCATATTCTTGATCGGGCTCCAGATGGTCCATCATCATGTCGGCAAAGCGTGCATCGCGCTTGCTTTCGGCGATTTCTCGACGCTTGGAAGAAACGAAACTGTTGTGGACAATCGCCAGCAACCAGCCCCTTCGCGATCCATCCGGTCGAAAGGATGCCCGTTTTTCCAGTGCTTTGATAACCGCATCTTGCACAACATCATCCGCCGCCTGTTCATTGCGCGTCAGCGACCGCGCATAGCGCCACATGGCAGAAAGTTCATGCAATATATCGGCAGGGCGAAGGTTCGACATAAAGGGAATACGCATGTCGATAGAGGTTTATTCCATGTCAGAAGAATATATCAGATCGTGAAAATGAAGCGGCACTATGGGGACCCTGCTTCCTTTCTAGGTGATGGAATATGGCCCTTCTTCTCATTGGTCCTAGGGCGGTAACGAAGAAAGCTGATGCTTCCATATAATAGGATTAAGCCAATCAGATTCAGGATTTCACTTTTCTGTTCCGTCAACGATGCACCCATTTGGTTAATCCCGACCATCAGGTGAATGCCCGGTGTCGTAGGGAGGAAACGGGCCAATAGGCTGAGCCAGCTGGGCGTTGCTTCGGTTGGCCAAGATATGCCAGCGAGAAAGAAAATGGGCAGCGAGGTAATGATCCAAAGCTGGATCGGACGCTCTCGTTCCTGAAAGAAAGAGGCGAGCGCTAAGGCCGCAGCGACGGTTGCCCCGACAAACACACATGTCGCGACGAGGAGGGCGTAAAATTGGCCCGCGGCGCGGGGCATATCGAGAAACCAAAAAACGAAACCAGTATAATAAGCGACATTGGCAAAGCCGATGGTGAAAAATGCCAGCCCAATTCCCAGCAATCCTTGGCCGTTAAATGCCAATGGTCCCTGCTGTTCGCGCATGGTTGCCGCCAACAGCGCCATGCCCATCAGCAAGGTTTGTTGGATGATCAGAAAGCTGACGGCGGGAATGATCGTGCTGCCATAGCCTTCGCGTGCGTTGAACATCGGGTGTGCGATCAGACCGAGTGCCGGCGGCGCGGGGGCACCCATGGCCATCGATTGATCGGTGGCAGCGCTTATGCCCATGTTGCCCATCGCCGATGCCACGCCCGCCAGCGCGGTGCTGGAACTTAGGAGATAGGCACCATTGCCATAAAGGGCGACGATGCCTTGTTCGCCGCGCAATATGCGGCCTTCAAAACCTTCGGGAATGACGATGGCCGCACTAATTTCCCGTCGTTCCATCTGTGCAAAGGCTGCGTTGGGAGACGGGAGTTGGGCAAGTAATTCGGCCTGCTGCAACGCTGACAATTTGCTGATCAGCGTCCGACTGCTTGCCGTATGGTCCATGTCCACCACCGCAATCGGCAGTCGGACAGGCACATCACCCCAATAAGCGCTGGGATAAAAGAAAGAGTAAAGGATCGCCGAGCCAATCAGCAACAGCAATGCGGTGCTGTCAGAGAAGATCGTGCGGAAGGTTGCAAGATAAGCGCGCCCAATCATCGCCGTCCCCATGTTTCCGGTCGGCTGGCCGCTTGAATATAGCGGGGAAGGCCAATGGCCGCGCCAACGAACAGAAATAACAACATGATGAAAATATGGGGTATCGAGACGCGAACTGCTGCACCCATCAGCCATTGCTCGACAAGCAGCTTGGAAAAGCTGGTATAGGGTAGAATCGCGCTCCAGATTTGGGCGAAGCGGGACGCCGACTCGATAGGAAAGATTGTGCCGGCAAACGCGAAGGATGCCCCAGCATATAGGCCCGACAGTGATAGTGCACGGCCCATCGACAGCGACAGACCGATCAGCAACAAGGCAACGCCCGTATAAGCAAGATACATCGCCATATATCCCAGCAGCAATAAGGCGATGCTACCCTGTAAGGCCCATCCACGCAGACCTGCCAAATAGGCCGTGGCCAAGATCCCCCACAGCATGAATATCAGAATATAGACTGTGATTTTTCCGCCTATTGCGGCGGCTGCGGTCGCCGGGGCTGCGCCGTCCAGCCATGGGCCAATGCTTCCATCGCGCAATTCTCGTCCCAAGGCGCTGACAATGGCAACCATGAAGATGAGGTGCAGCAAAGCCGGATGAATTAAGGCGACCAATTGCAATTCATAGCTTGTTTGCGGATTAAACAATATGGTGGTTTGCGCGGCAATGGGCGGCGCGCGGACGGTGCCCAGACGCAATATGGCGCTTTGTTCGACCGCAAGCCGCCCTGAGTAATCTTGGATCACAGAGGTTGCTTCGCGAAGCGCGGCGCCGGATGGCGTCGAATAGCTGGCGTTATAGAAGATAATTAGCTTGCCCGTTTCGCCGCGCATCACGCTGCGTTCGGTATCGCGCGGGATCAGCAATATAGCATATATGCTTCTTTCCCGTATCGCTTGCTGCGCAGCTTGCATATCGGTTGGATGGTCCGAAACATGCAAGCCTGGGGCCGCATCCAGCCGGCGCGTCAGTTCGCGGGCGGTTGCGCTGCCGTCCTGATCAATCACCGCAATGGGTAAATTCCGCATCACGCTGGGCGACAGCTGGATGGCCACAATCGCTAGCAGCAGCAAGGGAAGCCATGTGACAAGCGCCAGATCAAGAGGATTGGACCGAAGAAAAAATAGCTCGCGATACCACGCGTTTGTAAAGCTTCGTCCAAGTGCCCGCTCCGGCATCATTGTGGCCAGTCGAACAACACGGTCATGCCTGGACGCAAGCCAGAAATGGGCTTGATCGGAACCATACGGATTTCAAAGCTTTTGATATCGAATCCGCTGGATTGGCGTGTGGCACGCCAAGTCGCAAAGTCGCCTGCTGGTGCAAGGAAGGTGACACGAAATTCGGCGCGGCGCTGATCAAGCGCCGGAATTTTGCCGATCAGCGTTCGGCCCTTGCCGAGCCCATGAAGCTGGTCTTCCCGCACATTGATGGTGACCCAAGGGTGCTGGATATCCGTCAGCATAAATACCGGAAAACCTTGTGGAACCAGTTCGCCTGGTTGGGCCAGTCGCCGACCAATTTCCCCCGCCATGGGGGCCGTGACCTGAGTTTCGGCGGCCGCTGCTGCGACCTCTGCTGCGGCTCCGCGTGCTTGCTGCACTTGCCCGCCTGCGGCGGCTTTGTCTTCGGACCGTGCTCCCGCGCGCGCCAAATCATATTGGGCGCGCGCTGCATTGGCAGCCTCACGCGCGGCAATCGCATTGGTGCGCGCTTCATCCCGTTTCTGTCCTGCAAGCACACCCTCCGCAGCAAGCCGCTGGGTGCGTTGATAGGTCGTGTCGGCAAGCGCCGCTGCGGCATCGGCCCGTCGCCATTGCGCTTCGGCGGCGCGAATATCTTCTGGCCGTGCGCCGCTGCGTGCCTTGTCGGACACCGCTTCGGCGGCGACAAGTGCACCGCCCGCTTGCTCGGCCTTGGCCGCCACTTCGGGGCTGGCGATCGTGTAAAGCAATTGTCCAGCAACAACGGCCTGACCTTCGTCGACATCAAATGACGCGATCCGCCCCGTCACCTTGCTAGTGATGCGCACCGCATGCGCATCGACCATGCCCTGCAACTGGTCGGGGATCGGGCGATAGGCGAGCCAGAGGCCCAGTGCAATGAACGCCGCGACAGCCAAAACTATGATGATGGTGCGACCTCGCGCACGGTTTTCATCCGCCTTCACGGGTTGGGGCGCTTCCTCAATGATGCTGTCGTCGGTCATGGCAATTCTCTGTCACTACCCATCGCAAATTCTGGCATTTCTATGATCTGGTCGCTAAGCTCGAGCAGCTGGGCAAAAGCGATGACATAGTCATAGGCCGCTTGGGCGCGCTGTATGCGTGCGCGGCCCAAACCGAGTTCGGCATTGACCACATCCAGCGATGTTGCTTGCTGCTCACGATAGGACAGATTTTGTAGGCGCAAATTCTCTTGGGCTGAGGCAAGGGCACTATTAAGCGATAAGAAATGAGATCTGGCGGCTTCGGCGTCATTCCATGCCTTTGTGACGCCGATTTCGATCTGGACCATCGCCTCGCGCCGTCCTGCTTCGGCTTGATACAGCGTCTCGCGGGCTGCCGCGACCGATTGGTTGCGACCAAGGCCCGACGCGATCTTGTATCGAAGGCTGAGGCCCACGGCCCAATCGGAATCGGTGAGCAGGGCATCGCGGCGATCAAAATTATACTGCCCAAATGCGCCGATTGTCGGCAAATGCTTTGATCGTTCTATCGCTACACCAGCTTGGGCCTGTGCTTCCAGCGCGCGAAAGCGGTGCAGTTCCGGATGGGCATCCAGCGCCGCTTGTTTAAAATGGGCCAGCGGTTCAAGCGGCTGGCGGTTGATGAACAGCGGCGTGGTGGGGCGTATGCCTTGGGGCGTGCGCAGCAAGCCTGCAAGCACCGCATTGGCGGTAGAGAGGTCGCCGACTGCTTTGTCAAATTCCCGTGCACCATCATCACGGGCGACTTGGGCCTGAAGGCGCTGAGCCTTGCTAATAAATTGCTCGCGCTCCAATTTTTGTGCATCCGCAAGATGCTGATCCAGCCCAGCCAGCACGTCACGGCGAATGCCAAGCGCTTGTTCCGCGAGTTGTTGGCCATAATAGGCCTGCACCAGTTGAAGCAGGGCTTTGTTGGTTTGCCCCCGATGATCGGCCTGAGCCTGATCCAATTTGGCGCGCGCGCCTGTCTTTGTCGCGTTGATCAACCCACCAGTGAACAAGGGCAGGCTGATCGTCACAATTGGGCGCACGGCGGTCTCCTGACGCCGAAATCGCAAAGGGTCCGGGATGCCAAAGGCCTGCGCGACGGGGGCCAGAGACCCGAGCGGCAGATAAAGCGTTTTTTGATATTCGAGTAATTGTCCTTCGAAATCAACATCCGGCCGACCGAGGGAATGCGTGGCCCCTACGGTCGCGGCCTTGCTACGAACATCGGCGTTCGTCGCCGCCAAAGCATCGGAGCGTTCCAGCAAGCGTTGCTGCGCTGATCGATAATCCAATGGGACGGCATCATTTTCTTGTCCCGTTGCTGGCAACGAAACAAGCGCGCAGCCCATGATCAGCAGGCCCCATCTGTTCATCACGACCCCTTGTTTGACCACGAAAATCTACACCGTTGCGGTATCAACGCAAGCCCATTTGGGGTGGGGGGCTCTCCTATGGAAATGATCAGCCATGACGCGCAGGATGATCGCCCGATGGCAGCATTATCAGCGCCCCATTATATGAAATGGCGCAGCGGGCGAATAGCTTGCCTGTTTCAATCCCCCTCAGCGGTGGTGGCCGCAGACAATCAAGCAGATAAGTTGTTCAACTGGCGAGCATCTTTGTCCCGACCAAAAGAAGCACTGCCGCCAGCATGGGGCGCAAAAGTTGGTCGGGCGCACGGCTGGACAAAAGGCTGCCGACGATCACGCCAGGTATCGACCCGACCAAAAGGTTGAGAAGCAGTTCGATATCGACCGCCCCGTAAAGCCAATGACCAAAGCCCGCCACAAGTGCTAGCGGCACCGCATGCGCAATATCCGTGCCGACGATCCGCGATATGGAAAGATTGGGATAGAGCATCAACAAAGCGGTTACCCCAATCGCGCCTGCCCCGACCGAAGATATCGATACGGCGACGCCAATAAACGCGCCAAGGGCGATGGTCGGTATGAAGGCGTGATGATCATCCGTGCGCCTATGGTGCTGGGCATAAGACATTAATTGCGGATGAAATAAGGTCGCGACGGCGGTCAGGATCAGCATGCAGCCAAGAAACACAATGATGACATGTTCGGCGCGGGTGCCGATCTCGCCGAACCATTGCAATGAAATGACCGACAGGATGGCGGCTGGAATCGAGCCCGTCGCCAGACGTCTGACAATGTGCCAGTCTACCGTATCGCGCCAGCCGTGAATACTTCCACCCACGGTCTTTGTCAGCGCCGCGAATAATAAATCGGTGCCAACGGCCGTTTTGGGATTCACGCCAAACATCAGGACCAACAGCGGTGTCATCAGCGATCCTCCGCCGACGCCCGTCAAGCCGACCAGCATGCCGACCAGTACCCCCGCCACAACATGCATTATGTCCAATTGGCCAACCAATGTGTTGAACACCTATTTCCCCACAACCGTCATAATTATGGGAGGACTTGTGGCAAATGGACGGCAATCGAGCAACGACTCTTCGCGGGTTGACATGGAATTCATATGCGAAACAGGGCTGATTTGGCATATAAAATTGCTGCGAATGGGGGCCGGACGGGGTCATGCTGCCCAAACCGGCATCCACAGATGCCTTGCGGTTCGGACGCGGCGGGGTGAACGGCAGACTGCGGCTAACCGGCAAGCATTCCTGACAAGATAGTTGGAGCATAGTTGGAGCGGCGTTCCACTGGCCGCAGTGCTGCTGCATATCGGGCCAAGCGCCGCCGACCCGCAGCCCCTTTAGCAATCGGCAAATCTTCGGGGTCCGGAACGGCTCGTTGGAAATATCCTTGGGCCATAAAGGCGGGGGTTTGGCTATTCCTTTTGTCAGCGTGTCGCGAGCTTCTCCTTTGCCGTCCATCTTCAGGAGGTGGCTAGAGGGCGATGCTGGATGTGAGAATTGGGGTGGGTTATTTTTACGATCAAATTTTACGCAAATTGTGATTTAATTGAAATATTTTCAATGTCATTCGTAGAAAAAATGGCAAATTGATATTGCATATATTATCGAAGCAGGGATATTGTAACGATGTGATGGGCGGCTCAGTCTTTGCTGAACAGGCTGTGACCTGATCTGCCGTCATGAAAAAATAATAGTTGGGAAAGGCCGGAAGTGAGCGAGGGGGCATATCCCAACATAAGATTTTCGGGCCATTTGGGTCTGGCTGCTCCCGATGCGCCGCTGTTCGCGCATAGCGCTGCTTCTTCTGCTCCGCCCGATCAGATTCGCTATTTGGCTGCCCAGGGTTTTTCTGGCCTGTTTGATCCCTATGTGAAGATGCGGTCGCCGTTGCAACAAGCGGAAATATCACGGGCTTTGCAAGATTTTGGCTTATGTTTTGGTACGTTCAACAATGATTTGGCGCATTGGAATCAGCCGGTCTGGAATGTCAAATCTGCGGATGGCACCCGTCTGCTGAAAACCAGTCTTTCTTCCAGCGCGGATATTTTGCGCCAATTTCCCCAAGCCAAAGCCGTGTGCGTGACTGGTGCTGATGCAAGCCAAAGCCATGAGCAGCAAATGGACGCCATGATCCGCAATTTGCAGGACCATGCCGACGAAGCCCAAGCGTCTGGATTGACGCTGTTGGTCGAAGCTGTCGCACCGCAATGGATTGACGGTTTATTTGTCACACATACCGAGCAGGCCGCAGAGATTGTACGTGCGGTCGGACATCCTGCGGTGCGCTTGTTGTTCGATACGGGCCATTCCGCCTTGTCGGGCGAAGATGTGCTGCATCAATTGGATAGCCACTGGGATATCATCGATACCATTCAATTGGCCGACACACCGGCGCGGTGCGCCCCAGGCCAAGGCACGCTGGCGTGGGACGAAATTTTTCGGCTGCTAGCCCAGCGCCAATTTGATGGCGCTGTGGAATTGGAATTCCAGCCATTGCCCAGCCGCCAAGGCGAGGCCGACATCATGCCGAATTTGCGCAAATTTTTATCAGAAAAATAAAATGGAGAGTTTGGTGGAACAGGTTGAAACGCTGGGTCTGACGGAAAAAGTCGTCGAAACAAATGGCATGAAAATGCGCATTGTGGAATGCGGCACAGGAAAGCCTGTGATCTTTTGCCATGGTTTCCCCGGGCTTTGGTATAGCTGGCGTCACCAATTGGAAGCGGTCGCGCGGGCGGGTTATCGCGCCATTGCGGTGGACCAGCGCGGCTATGGTCGCAGCGAGCGGTCGTTGGACGTCGCATCCTATGACGCCAATATGGCGATGGCCGACATGATCGGTTTGTTGGACGCCATCAAAGAGAAAGAAGCGATTTTTGTGGGCCATGATTTTGGCGCGCAACAAGTTTGCAATCTGGCGGTCCGCTTCCCAGAGCGGGTGGCGGGCGTGGTGATTATGTCATGCCCCTATGACTTTGATTTGGCGGGGCGCGGTGGGCGTGGCCGCAATAGTTCATCGACCGATGTGGCTATGGAATGGGCGGGCGGTATGCGCCCAACCGAAGCCTTTGCGATGGCGGCCGAAAAGCATTTCCTGCACCTGCATTATTTGCAGGCCATCGGCCCTGCGGAACGGGAATTGGAACCACGGGCAGGGGAATTTCTGCGGCGTTTGTTCTGGGCGCTGAGCAGCGGCGGTGAATATAAAAGCTATGTCGACCATCCATCCGAAAATAGCGGCTATTTGGATGTTTTGGCCCCAGCGCCCGCGCTTCCTTGGGCTTGGATGTCGGAAGCGGACATGGACTATTTTATAACAGAAACGGCTGCGGCGAATGAAGGGGAAGTCTTCGTCGGTGGCTTCAATTCCTATCGCGCGGCTGATCGCAACTGGGAACTGGGCGAAGAGTGGGCTGACGCCAATATCGAGGTGCCAGCCCTATTTGTGTCTGGCGCGGACGATATTGTTTTGAAAATGATCGCCCCCGATGCGCTGGATATTATGAAAAGCCGTGTGCCGGATTTGCGCGGCATTCACCTAATCCCCAATGCGGGGCATTTTGTGCAAATGGAGCAGCCCGAAGAAATGAACAAGGCGCTCATTCCCTTTTTCCACTCGGTGGAATGGCGTTGAACGCTATCACTTCCATAGGATGATGCGAATGATGACGCTGTGGTTCCTGATGCAGGAGCAACGAACAGCGTCATCATTTGGCGGCCCCGAAATGGTCTGGGGCTGGTATCGATGCTTGGGGCTTCTGTCGCTGGGATGAATGGCGCTGCTGATATGCGACATTTTGCGACAATTTTTGGGTTTTACGGCAACGTCATGCTACAAAGCGGGGCTAGAACGCCATTAACGGGGCAGCGACTTCCCCTTTACCGCTGACCCCGAACCGGAGTTTCGATATGAAAAAGATGATCACCCTTTTGGCCCTGAGCGCATCGGCGATGGCGGTTCCGGCTTTTGCAATGCCAGCAGATGCCGCCAAGGCAGCGGACATGACCCGAGCCCAAGCCCAAAGCCATGCCGAAGCCCGTTTTGACAAAATGGACGTGAATAAAGACGGAAAATGGGATGCGGCCGATCGTACCGCTCGTCAAAATGCACGGCATGAGGCGCGCTTTGTTGCGCTGGACGCCAATAAAGACAGCACTGTAAGCAAGGCCGAATTTGATCAGGCCCGCACACAGCGCGAAGCCAAAATGGCAGAACGTCGTACAGCCTTTGCTGCCCAGCGCGCCGAACGCATGGCAAATGCGAGCGCACCTGCCGCAGGCGACACCGCCAAGGCCGCGCGCGGTGAGCATCGCTTTGCCGGACGGGATGGACGCGGTGGTGGCCGTCATCATGGCATGATGGGTGGTCGCGGCGGACGCGGTGGCCATGGCATGGGGCCGGATGCGACGATCACCAAGGCAGATTTTGTCGCCAAATCTTTGACGCGGTTCGACCAAATGGACGCGAATAAGGACGGAAAAGTGACGGCGGCAGAACGGCAGACGGCCCGTGCCGCAATGCGGGCACAGCGTGGCGAACGCCGCGCCGCGCATATCGCGCCAGCGGCCCCCACGGCAAAATAAGCCGGCTTGCAAAGGATGCATCCAGCGCCCACCCCTGAAAAGGGTTGGGCGCTATGCGGCTATATATGGCCATTGGCTTAGCGGATTTGGAATATGATGACCGATATGGAAACGCCCCGTTTGTTGGTGATTGACGATGAACCCTCGATCCGCGAGCCATTGGGGGAATATCTGGAATCTCAAGGCTTTTGGGTCGCCACGGCGGCCAGCGCGTCGGAAGCGCGATCGGTCTTGCGCGCGCAATCCGTGGATTTGGTGATCAGCGATATCATGATGCCGGGCGAAGATGGCTTGTCCTTGACGCGGCATCTGCGTGAAAGCGGCGATATGCCGGTTATTTTGCTGACCGCGCGGGCCGAGGATACGGAACGGATTATCGGGCTGGAAATGGGCGCGGATGATTATGTCGTGAAACCCTTTAATCCCCGTGAATTGGTGGCGCGTATTCGCACCGTGCTGCGCCGGACCCAACAAAGCGGACGGACGATGAGCAGCAGCGGCGTCAGCTATGCCTTTGACCGTTGGTTGCTACGCGAAGTGGAACGGGTTTTGGTGGACGAAAATGGCACCGAAGTCGCCTTGTCGTCCGGTGAATTTCATTTGCTGAATGCGTTGGTCCGCTATCCCCGACAGGTGATGAGCCGCGAACGTTTGCTGGATTTGGTGCGCGGGCGCGAAGCAGAGATTTTTGACCGCGCTATCGACAATTTGGTCAGCCGCCTGCGCAAGAAAATAGAGATTGATCCCGCCCAGCCACAAATTGTGAAAACCGTATGGGGCGGGGGTTATACGCTAGCGTGCGAGGTAAAGCGCATGGGGCCAGCAACATGATCAAGCGATTATGGCCAAAGGGGTTGGTCGGCCAGTTGGTGGTCGCCATCGCCTTGGCTTTGTTCGTTGCGCAGGCTGTGAATTTTACCATGCTAGCCCGATCACAAGAACAACGCGCCATCGCCCATGGCAGCGGGATGATCGTCGCCCGTATCGCGGATACCGTCGAACGGGAACGGAATGGCGACGGCAATGGTGCTGGTGACGTGCGCGAAGGCATATTTGGGGCGGATGACAATGCTGCGATGTCGCCCGTCGCCGAACGGCGCGGCGCTCCGCGCGTCCCCGATGACATGCGGGGGGCGGGTGCAGGCTATGGAGCCGGTCGGGCTGATCATGGCCATCAAGATCATGGACGCGCTGAACCGGATCGGCCGGACCGCGCCATGCGAATGCGGATTACCGATACGCCGGTGGCCTTGCCCAAAACAGCGGAATTGCGCGAAGATGTCGGAAAATATGTGTCGGATCGGCTAGCCGAGGCTGGGGTTCAAGCGTCATCGGTGCGTGCTTGGGCCATGCCCCGCCGTGCGCCCGATGGACCCTATGATTTGCGTGGGCCGGTCATTTATGTCTCCGCAGCAATTGATGGGCAATATTATACGGCGCGCGGACGCTTGCCTTATGATGGCGGGGGATTGCGTGGGTTCTTATTCTGGCAGACCCTGATGCTCTATTTGCTGCTATTGGGTCCGATTATGTGGATCGCATGGCGTGCGGCCAAGCCCTTGCGGGAATTAACCCGTGCGGCCCGCGCAACACCCTTGATGCGGGATCATGACCCTGTTCCCGAGGCTGGTCCATCGGATGTGCGCGAACTGACGCGGGCGTTTAATATGTATCGCGCCCGTATCGACCGCATGTTGTCGGACAAGGATCGGATGCTGGGGGCGGTTGGCCATGATTTGCGCACGCCTTTGGCCAGTTTGCGCGTCCGCGTGGAGCAAGTGGACAAGGATGTTTTGCGGGAAAAAATGATCGCCAGCATCGATGAAATGACATTGATGCTGACCGATATTTTGGCGCTGGCGCGTTCTGGTGCGGGCACGGAGGAACCGGAAAATCTGTCTGCGCAAATGATGATGCAGGAATTGGCCGACGAATTTCGCGAGCAAGGGCAGGACGTGCAGATGGACACGGCATCGCCTGACATCGACACGGTGATACAGGTTCGCCCATTGTTGCTGCGCCGTGCGCTGCGCAATTTGATCAGCAATGCCGTACTTTATGGCGTGCGGGCGCGCTTGTCGGTGGTGACAAGCAAGGATGCCGCCGAATTGATCATTTCCGACGATGGCCCTGGTTTGAGCGATGAACAAATTGTCGCGCTGATGGAGCCTTTTGCGCGCGGAGAAATCAGCCGCAACCGCGCCACGGGCGGGTCTGGTTTGGGCTTGTCCATCGCGCGCGATATTGCGGAGGGCGAAGGCGGGGCCTTGGAACTGCGCCGCCGCGACGGTGGCGGGCTGGACGCCGTGGTGCGCTTGCCGCGCTAGCTTGGTTTCGTGCCCAAAAGGATGTGCTGACGCCCCTGTTCCATGACGGGGCGTCAGCGATAGTTTAGGCGTAAAGCGCCACAGCCTGACTGCCTGACACAATGGCTTCGCCCGCGCGATTCCAAATGGTCATGTCTTGGACGGAGAAGCCGCGCCGTGTATAGCCGGACACCGACTTCAGCAGCCACCAACCATCGTCCGTTTGCGGATGGCTGCTCAGCATGTTCACGGTCCAGTTCATCGAACTGATCGGCCCCATTTGCCGGAACATATGCAGGGCCGCCGGCGGAAGCGCATCACCCATCGCCAGCAAAGCCACGACCGGATCGCAGCTTGGTTGATGGACGAAGCGCACCCATGTCAGCATGTCCGCCTTGTCTTGCCCGATTAACGGTTTTGGTCCGGTTGTTGGGCGCATATCGAAGTGGCTGGTAAAGCTGGGCCGTGCGGGGTGGGGCGGCATGGGTTCCAAGTCCTCGGGTGCGGGGACATCGGGCATGGACAAGATATTATAGTCCAAATGGCTGTCCCGTTCCGGCGAGAATGCGAACATTCCCGTTGTGCCAACACCGGCGTCACTGGACACAACAGCATCGACAAATAGGCTGGATTTGGATTGGCGCAGCAAGCGCGTCGCGACGCTGCAATCGCCGCTGACCGGCCCAACAAAGCTGATTTGGGCATAGCGGAGCGGCGCGTCACAAGGGTGCAGGTGTTTGACTGCCGCCAGCGCCACCGCGCTGCTGATGCCGCCATAGGCGGTGCGGCCTTGCATCCAACTGGGGTCGATATGGGCAGTGGCATGGTTGCCGCTGTCGTCGGTGGTGAGGGAGGCCAGCAAATCATCCAAGGAGGGGGTGGTTATCGTGTCGGTCATTCTGTCCTTCGCCTATATATTGGTTTCATTATTTGGGATAACCATCAGTCTTCGATGGCAAAAGTCAGCCCAGCTTCGCGGGTCAGGCGGTCGATCAATTGCTGGCCCAGCAAAGCACCGGGGGTCCAGATGCCGCCTTCGGATTTTGTGCGCTGGGACAAAGCAATGGCGGTTTCCGCGATCATCCGCGATGTCGATCCATAGCCGGGGTCCAAATCACCCTTGACCGATGCCTTGATTTTCCGTCCATCAGGATATTCGCCGGTAAAGAGAATATCGTAAAAGCCGTTTTCCCGTTCTTCCTTGCTCGGCCCTTCGCCCGGTTGCAGGGTGGAACCGCCAAAGGGTGAACCGCTGGCCAAGGCCTCCGCCATCGCTTTGCCCGCATCACCAATGCTGGTCAGCAGCATTTCGTCATAAACAAAATTCTGGCCCCACCGATGTTTCAGTAAATAATTGGTGCGGTGAACATTTTTGGTGTTGATCGGGGCCATGACAAAGGGCGCGGCCCAGCGGCCACTGTCCTCGTCAAATTCCGGCACCAAACCGCTGGGTTGGTCGGGTCCGTTAAAATCTGGCGTTAAGGCAAAGCTGGATTTCAGCAGCAAAGCGAGCGAGGGTTTGCGGGCCACGGCCTTTAATGTTTCAGTCAGGCTGGCGATGGTGCCGCCCGATGCGCCGCCTTGCATGGCGCGAACACGGCCTCTGACGCGGGGGGCGGGGGCACCAAAACGGCGGATCGCTTCTTCTTGAAGGAAAGTAACCCCCAAATCAAAGGGGATGGAGTCGAAGCCGCAGCTAAAGGTAATGCGCGCGCCCGATGCGATGGCGGCGGCCTCATGCTGGTCGATCATGTCGCGCATCCAGCCGGGTTCACCGCACAAATCGGCATAGGCCGTGCCCGCCTTGACGCAGGCAGCGACCAGCGCATCACCATAAAGTTGATAAGGGCCGACGGTGGATAGCACCACTTTGGTCCGGCTTGCCATATTGGCCAAAGAGGCTGGGTTTTCCGCATCGGCGGCGATCATTGGTGTGTCGGCGGGCGCGCCAATCAGGCTGCGCACTTCGTTCAATTTATCGACGCTGCGTCCCGCCATTGCCCATTTGGGCGCGTCGTCGCGGCCTGCATAATGATGGGCAAGATATTCTGCGACAAGGCGACCGGTGAAACCGCTCGCGCCATAGACGATGATGTCAAATTCACGGGCGCTGGCCATAGATGCTCTCCCATTTACGTAAACGTTAAGTGGAAGCTAGTGGAGCATCGCCGCGCGTCAAGGGCCCGTGTATCGAATGATCCGCCTGTGGGGCGGCGGATCATCCCGCGTAGCGCAAATATGGCTGATATTGCGCTGCTTTACAGGCGGGGCAGGGTGACGCCCTGTTGACCCATATATTTGCCAGCGCGGTCCGCATAGCTGGTCTCGCACGGTTCATTGCCTTGCAGGAACAGAAATTGGCACGCCCCTTCATTGGCATAGATTTTGGCGGGCAGGGGCGTGGTGTTGGAAAATTCCAACGTCACATGGCCTTCCCAGCCCGGTTCCAGCGGGGTGACATTCACAATGATACCGCAGCGCGCATAGGTGGATTTACCAAGGCAGATCACCAACACATCGCGAGGAATGCGGAAATATTCCACCGTACGGGCCAAGGCAAAGCTGTTGGGCGGGATAATGCAAACGTCGGTGGTGCGATCGACAAAGCTGTTGGAATCGAAATTTTTGGGGTCCACCACTGCGCTGTCAACATTGGTGAAAATCTTGAATTCCGGTGCGACGCGCGCGTCATAGCCATAGGAGGACAGGCCATAGCTGATGCAGCCATCGCGGCGCTGAGCCTCGACGAATGGTTCAATCATGCCCTGTGTCTGCGCGGCTTCGCGAATCCATTTATCGGAAAGTATGGCCATAGTCGCTTGTTGTTCCCCCTCACGGCCTTGATGGCAAGGCCGGATGTTTCAAATAGCACGCCCGAACAGCGGCCAATAGTTGGTGCCTGCTATGCGGTCAGGATCAATCGTTGATCAAGCCCAAATCCTTTGGCCCAAAGGCCGCAGGCAATAATTGACTGAGGCGATAGCTGTTCACGCTGCTGCCATCGCCGGACACGCAATGGACGGCAATGTCAGTCTTGGACCGTTCTGCGGCTTCGTTCAAAATCTGGCGGCAGCGGCCACAGGGATTGACAGCCTCGCTACCCAGCAATTGATCGCCGTCCGGACGCCCGCCGATGATCGCCACTTCGGCCAATTCCCCGATCAAGCCATCATTGGCCAATTTAGCAACGGCGCTGGTTTCGGCGCATAAGGTCAGGCCATAGCTGGCATTTTCGACATTGGCCCCCGTCACAATGCGTCCATCCTTCAGGCGCAGAGCCGCGCCGACATGAAAGCCGCTATAGGGGGCATAAGCGCGCGATGCCGCGTCACGGGCCGCCGCGATCAAGCTGAGCAGTTCAGGGGCAGAGGAAAGGGCGCTGGTCACATGGTTTCTCCTTCGGGGCGGACAACATTCCAGCCGACGGTGCCGCTGGCACCTGCCAAACGCACATGGCGGTTGGCCTGCCACATGGTCCAAGCATGGGCACCATAGCTTGGTTCAAAAAAATCACGGCGCAGCCAAATGGTGCGGGCGATGCCGTTCGATACATCATATTCTTTGTCGAAAGCGGGGCCAGGGGCGATCAGGCTGCGTTTGCCGCTATGCGCCTCAATCTGTGCCAAAAAGGTCGCGAGTTCGGACAATAAAAGCGCGCGGCTGGGCCGTTCAGAACAACGGTCGTCGAAATCCAACCATACCACGGCAGGCAGGCTGTCAAAACGGCGCGGCACATGGCGAATGAAATTGGCGGCTTGGTCTGCGGCCAATTGGCACACATTGTAACGGTGCATCGCGCCCACGCGCACCCCCGCTTCGCGGGCGCCCGCCATATTGGCCTTGAAGCGCGCGTCCGTGCGTTCGCTGCCATCGGTGGCCATGACATAGGCAAAGTCTGCGCCTGCGGCCTTCATCCAGCCCCAGTGAATATCGCCGTTACTGGCATCGACGTTGATACCCTGCACTGGATATTGCTGGCGGTCGGGCGTCCAGCGCGCGGCCCACCATAAAATGAGCGCAAGGGCCAGCAAGGCGACCAACAGCACAGAGCCCGCGCGCACGGCCATGCGGCGCAGGCGTTCGGGCATGGCGGCCATAGCAGGCATGGCGGTGCTGGCCGAAACAGACCGTGAATTTCTGCCTGAGGCAGGAAGGCGTGACATAATTATCCCTTGATGTGCAGGACGCAGATCAGGGTGAACAGGCGGCGCGCTGTGTCGAAGTCGACCGCGATTTTTCCGTCCAACCGGTCCATCAGCATTTCTGCGGCGTCATTATGCAATGCGCGGCGCGCCATGTCGACCGTTTCAATTTGCTGCGCGGTGGCAGAGCGAATGGCTTGGAAATAGCTGTCGCAAATGGCGAAATAGTCACGAATAGGGCGTTTGAAACGGCCCAAGCCCAAAATGATCGCTTCCAAAGCAGAGCCATCTTCGCGGCCGATTTCAAATACCAAGCGGCCATCTTCGACGCGTAATTTTAGGCGGTAGGGGCCCGCATAGCCATCCGCATGGCCGCGTTGGGGCACGAATTTATTGGCTTCGATCAGATCGAAAATGGCGACCCGCCGTTCCTGTTCAATGTCCGGATTGCGCCAGACAATCGAGCCTTCGTCAAGCTCGACAGAGATGATGCGCTGTTTCGATGGATCTGCTTCGGTCATGTCGCAATCCTTTCTAGCCAACCGTTTCAGAAGGGCAAGGGAGCAGATGTCATCCTGTGATGGCAACCCAAAGCCGCTACCACCCTATGGCTTGCGACTTGCACAAAAGGACGGACCGTCGCATGACATCATCCATGTCTGACATAGTTGCATTTCCGACGCTGGCTGGGGCCGGTGAAGCGCGCCAATTGCCGCGCAATATCGAAGCCGAAGCGGCCTTTTTGGGCGCGGTGCTGATCGATAACCGAGTCGTCGAAGATTTGCCGGTGCAATTACAAGCCGACCATTTTTTTGAACCGCTGCATGGCCGGATTTATCAACAGGCCATGACCCTGATCGAACGCAATAGCATTGCGACACCGGTCACACTGAAACCCTATTTTGAACATGATGAGCAGATGAAGGCGCTGGGCGGCGTTGGATATTTGGCGCAGTTGACGGGCAGCGGCGCGGGCTTGATCGGTGCGCGGGATATGGCGCAGCAGTTGTTCGATCTGGCTTTGCTGCGCGAATTGGTCGGCGTGGGCCGCAATTTGGTGGAAAATGCGCTGGATACCAGCGAAAGCGTCGATCCACAGGCCCAGATTGAGGATGCCGAGACATCGCTGTACCGCGTGGCGGGCGGCGATTCGGCTGTGGGGTCCGTCAAAAGCTTTGCACAGGCGAGTTTGGTGGCGCTGAGCACCGCTGAAAAGGCGCTGAACAGCGGCGGCGGCGTGTCGGGCATTACCACCGGCATCAACAGCGTGAACGCCAAAATCGGCGGCTTGCATGACAGCGATTTGATGATTTTGGCGGGCCGTCCTGGTATGGGCAAAACCTCGCTTGCGACCAATATCGCCTATAATGCGGCGTCGCGCTGGCAGCGCGACGAGGGGGACGGCATTGCCCCTGACAAAAATATGGGCGCGAAAGTCGCCTTTTTCAGCCTTGAAATGTCCGCCGATCAGCTAGCGACCCGTATTTTGGCGGAACAGTCGGGCGTGTCTGGCGAGGCCTTGCGTATGGGCAAGATCAGCAAGGAGCAGTTCCAACAACTGAGCCGCGCGGTGACGGAATTGCAAAGCCTGCCCTTGTTCATCGACGACACGGCGGGCCTGACCATTGCGGGCTTGCGCACCCGTGCGCGCCGTTTGCAGCGCCGCCATGGCATTGGCTTCATCATCGTTGACTATTTGCAGCTGCTGCAAGGCTCGTCGAAAAGCGGCGATAATCGCGTTCAAGAAATTTCCGAAATTTCGCGTGGTTTGAAAACCTTGGCAAAGGAGTTGAACGTACCGGTGATGGCGCTGTCCCAGCTTTCGCGTCAGGTGGAAAGCCGCGAAGACAAGCGCCCGCAATTGTCTGACCTTCGCGAATCCGGCTCGATCGAGCAGGACGCCGACATGGTGCTGTTCGTGTTCCGCGAAGATTATTATATGATGGCCAAAGAACCCAAGCGGCCCGTTGAAGGCGACGACATTAAGATTCACGCAGCGCATGAAGAATGGGCCAGCGACATGGAACGGGTGTTTGGCTTGGCGGAATTGATCGTCGCGAAAAGCCGTCACGGTTCGACCGGTAAGGTTCGCCTGCAATTTGACGCCAAGACCACGAAATTCCACGATTTGGCCGATGATAGCATGGCCTATGAGGATTATGAGTGATGCACGTCCCTGCCAAGCGATGCTTGGTAGGGATATGTTTTGCAGCCTGACTAGGCGTCGACTTTTTTCCATTCGCCCAAATCAAGGCCATCCAGTGACCAAGGGCCAACGCTCCAGCGGATGAGGCGCAGCGTGGGCAGGCCGACGGCGGCGGTCATGCGGCGCACTTGGCGGTTTCGCCCTTCGGTGATGGTCAGTTTTAACCACGCATCCGGCACGCTTTTGCGCACGCGAATGGGGGGATCTCGGTCCCACAACGACGGATCGTCGATCGGTTCGGCCTTTGCGGGCAATGTCATGCCATCTTTCAGCATCACCCCGCTGCGCAGTCTATCCAACGCTTCGTCGCTGATATCGCCCTCCACTTGGGCGAGATAGCATTTGGGCGTTTTAAATTTGGGGTCGGATATGCGGTTTTGCAGGCGCCCATCATCGGTTAGCAGCATCAAGCCTTCGCTGTCTCGGTCCAGCCTGCCCGCCGGATAGACATGGGGAATGTCGATGAAATCAGACAAGGTGCGGCGCGCCGATCCAGCGGTTCCTTGATCGGTAAATTGGCTGAGCACATCGAAAGGTTTGTTAAAAATGATCAGCGTCATGGATGAAAAATTCATTTCTGGACAAGGCGTAGCAGCGCGAAGGGTGCAAAGCGCGCAAAGAAAAAGGCGCGGCCGCCATAAGGCAAAACCGCGCCCTGATTATGTCATGTTGATCTGGCTTTAGAAAGCGGGTTCGTTCGCGGGATCATCCGACGGGTCGGTCGAGGGGCCGCCGCCGATGGGCGTAACAGCGCTGTGGATGCCGCATTCAGTCTTGTCCCACCCGCGCCAGCGCCCCGAACGCGGGTCTTCGCCCGGTTGCACCTTGGATGTGCAAGGCGAACAGCCGATGCTGGGATAGCCTTGGGATTCCAAAGGATGGCGCGGCAGATTATGAGTTTCAAAATAAGCGTCCAGCATGTCCCGCGTCCAATTGGCCAGCGGGTTCATCTTTAATCGTCCGCTGTCGCCGTCCGGTTCAAAGCGGGGCAGACCTTGGCGGGTGGATGCTTGAAAACCTTTGCGCCCCGTGATGCTGGCGTCAAATTTCGCCAATGCCTTTTCAAGCGGCTTGACCTTGCGGATTTCGCAGCAGCCATCAGGGTCATAAGACCAGCGCAATTGGGTGGCGTCCTTTTCCGCAATATCATCGGGGTCCGGCGTCAAACTGATGATATTCAGCCCCAACAACTCGGCCAATTGATCGCGATAGGCCAAGGTTTCGGGGAAATGTTTCCCTGTGTCGAGGAACAGCACGGGCACGTCAGGCTTGGCCTGTGTAACCAGATGCAGCAACACTGCGCTTTCCGTGCCAAAGCTGGAAACAATCGCGGCGTCGCCGATCAGGTCGCCGCCCAAAACAGCCGCGACCATATCTGCCGCTTCTTCGCCGCGAAACAGATTGTTGAGGCGAATGACATCGGTTTCCGCGAAACGCGGCGCCGTATCAATCACATCGCGGACGCGGACATCTTGGGCAGCAGGATTAGCCATGGCGTAATTTCCAAATTGGCACCGCTTTGTCGGCTGCGGTTTGATAATATTCGGGCCATGTCGCCAAGGCTGTGGCGGCATGATCGGGATTCAATGGCACATCGGGCGCAAAAGCATCAAAGCCGCAGCGCTTCATGTGGCTGAGTTGATCGATCAGCACATCCCCTTGGGCGCGCAATGTTCCGGTAAAGCCAGCTTCGCGCAAAATGCGGGCGGAGGAAAAACCACGGCCATCGCGGAATTTGGGAAATGCCACTTCGACCAAAGTCAGGCGATCCAAATGGGGCAACAGCAAACGCGCATCTTCGCCCGGTTCAATGCGGACGGCGATGGCGTTGGATTCCGACAAAAATTCATCCATCGAAACAATGGGTGTGTCGGTTGTGTGGTTCAGCTGATCAACCATAGATCGCCTCCTTGAACGGGGCCATGCCGATACGGCGATAGGTGTCGATAAAGCGTTCGCCGTCACGGCGTTCCGCCAAATATTTGTCGGTCGCACGCTCGATAGCATCGACCACGCCGTCCTCGTCAAAGCCGGGACCGGTGATGTTGGCGATGCTGACATCTTGTGCGCCCGAACCGCCGAAGGAGAGCTGGTAATTTTCCTTGCCCTTCTTATCGACTCCCAAAATACCGATGTGACCGGCGTGGTGGTGACCACAGGCGTTGATGCAGCCCGAAATCTTGAGTTTCAATTCCCCCAGATCGCGCTGGCGATCAAGATCGGCAAAGCGATCGGCGATTTTCTGGGCGACCGGAATGGAGCGCGCATTGGCCAAGCTGCAATAATCAAGGCCGGGGCAAGCGATCATGTCGGTGATCAGGTCGAGGTTCGGCGTAGCAAGGCCCGCTGCCACCAGCTTTTCCCAAACAGCGAACAAATCAGCTTTGCGAACATGCGGCAGCACGACATTTTGCGCATGGGTGATGCGCAATTCGTCATGGCTATATTGCAGCGCCAAATCGGCCATCAAGTCCATCTGGGCCGAAGTGGCGTCGCCCGGAATGCCTTCGATGGGCTTGAGGCTGATGGTCACAATGGCATGGCCAGCGGCCTTGTGCTTGGCGACATTCTGGCCGACCCACAAGGCAAAGTCTTTGTGCGACAGGTCCAGATCATCTGACGCATTGGCATCAAGGTCTGGCATCGCAAAGAAAGCGGCGATGCGGTCAAATTCTGCACGCGGCGGGTCGATGCCCAGCGCTTTTACCTGCGCAAATTCCTCTTCCACTTGGGCGCGATAGCTGTCTGCACCAATTTCGTGGATCAAGATTTTGATACGCGCTTTGTACATATTGTCGCGGCGGCCATAGCGGTTGTAGACGCGCAGGCAGGCCTCAAGATAGCTGAGCAAATCTTCGAGCGGCACAAATTCTTTGATCAAAGGCGCGATCATCGGGGTGCGGCCCATGCCGCCGCCCGCATAAACAGCCGCGCCATGCACGCCGTCTTTTTCGATGATCTGAATGCCAATGTCGTGCAAGCGCATTGCGGCGCGATCTTCTTGGGCAGCGATCACACAGATTTTGAACTTGCGTGGCAAATAGCTGAATTCGGGGTGGAAGCTGGACCATTGGCGCAGCAATTCCGCCCACGGGCGCGGATCGGTGATTTCGTCGGCGGCTGCGCCAGCAAATTGGTCCGAACTGATATTGCGGATGCAATTGCCACTGGTTTGGATGGCATGCATTTCCACCGACGCTAAATCGGTCAAAATTTCAGGCGTGTCGTCCAGCTTGATCCAGTTGAATTGCAGATTTTGGCGGGTGGTAAAATGGCCATAATCGCGGTCATATTTGCGGGCGATATGCGCCAGCATATGCATTTGCTTGGACGACAAGGTGCCATAAGGAATAGCAACGCGCAGCATATAAGCGTGCAATTGCAAATATAAACCGTTCATCAGGCGCAAAGGTTTGAACTGATCTTCGGTCATGTCGCCGGACAGGCGGCGCTTCACCTGGTCGGCAAATTCGGCCACGCGGGCGTCGACCATCGCTTGGTCATATTGGTCATATTGATACATATCAGATCACCCGTTCGGCGGCAGAGGGGTCATTGGGTTTCAACGTCAAATCAACGCGCACCGTGGGGCCAAGGGCGCGGATGCGGTCCTTGATATGGGCAGGGCGCGGACCTTCGGCTGTCAATTCGCCGCCGATCACATAAGGGCCGTTAATGCGGCGCGCCAATTCCTCGGCAGCGGCGATGGTTTCGCCATCTTCGCCCACGTCCACAGCGTCTTCGATATGAATGGACCAGTCCTTTCCGGTCCACCATGTGACAAGTCCTGTGTTCAGGTCATTGCCCGTCAAAAGCTTCATATTTGGTTCCTCAAAAGAACGGCGTCGATTTGGGTCGCGATTCCCGGTGCGCCAAGGCAGTCCAGCGCATCGGCGCGTTTGGCGACTTCGCCGACGATAATCAATGCAGGGCTGGCAACTTGTTCGCGGAGGACCAAATCGCCCAGATCGGTCAAGATCGTGCGAAGGGCGCGGGCCTGCGCCGTCGTGCCGCGTTCCATGACGCACACGGGCAGATCAGGCGACACGCCGTCATGGATCAGCTTGTCCGAAATGGCGGCGGCGGTTGCTAGGCCCATGTAAATGACCAAGGTGCGACCTATGCCCGCCAAGCCCGACCAGTCTTGGTCCGACAAATCTTTGCACTGGCCCGCCACAAAGGTCACCGCACTGGCATCGGCGCGATGGGTGAGGGGCAGGCCAGCCTGCGCCGCGCAGCCCGCCGCAGCGGTGATGCCGGGCACGGTTTCACATGCCACGCCAGCGGCGCGGGCCGCGTCCAATTCTTCGCCGCCGCGGCCAAAAATAAACGGGTCGCCGCCCTTCAGGCGCACCACTTGACGGCCTGCCAAGGCCTCGCGGACGATCAATTCGTTGATCAATTCCTGTTTCATCGTGTGGCGGCTGCGCTGTTTGGCGACGCTGATCCGTTCAACATGCGGGGGAATGAGGTCCAGCACGCCCTGACCGACCAAGCCGTCATGCACCACCAAATCCGCGCTTTCCAACAAGCGCGCGGCTTTTAGCGTCAGCAAATCTGGGTCGCCGGGGCCAGCACCAACCAGCCATAGCTTGCCCAAAGGCGCACTGGCGGGAAGCCGAGAAGGGAGAGGCGAATTTTTTTCCATGCTGTCCATATGGGATTTTGCGACCAAAAGGGCAAAGCAGGGTTTTTTTGTTTCGGCCAAGCTAATATTTCACGGCCCCATAGAAATGACACGGTAGCTGCTATAATAGACCCCAAAATTGGCCGCGCGACAAAGCTTGGAAGGCGCGGGAGCGCTTAGAAATAGCCTTTGAGCACCAATTTCGGGGCATCGCGTTCATCCGCGCGCAGGCCAATGCCAATGGATGCGCGCATCGTGTCTATTTCCGCGCTGGCGACCGGATAGGCGCAATAATCGGCTGCATAAAAGCTGGTCGGGCGATGGTTGCCGGACAGACCAAGGCCGCCAAAAGGTGATGTTGGCGCTGCGTCATTGGTCGGGCGGTTCCAATTGATCACGCCTGCCCGAATATTGGCCCAAAATTGGTCGTAATGACTGGGGGATCCGCCCAGCAAGGTCGCGGACAGGCCAAAGCGGCTGTCATTCGCTTGGGCCATGGCATCTTCGAAACTATCGGCGCGGCTGACTTGCAGCAGGGGGCCGAAATATTCGGTGTCGCTGCGATCCGTCACCGATGTCACGTCAATGATGCCGGGTGTCAGAAAGGGCAGGTCGGGGTCGGGGCGGGTCATGGGTCGGATGACCTGTCCGCCCTTTGCCATCAGGTCCAAAAAGGCGCCCGTCAATTCGTCGGCTGCCGCATTGCTGATGACTGGTCCCATATAGGGCGCAGGGTCGGCATGGGGATGGTCGACGATGATGCGGTTCGCCAGAATTTTCACTTCGTCAATCAACGCGTCGGCCATGCTGCTTTTGACAATCAGGCGGCGCGCGCTGCTGCAACGTTGTCCTGCGCTGAGAAAGGCTGATTGTACCACCAAGGTCGCCGCCGTGCGAAGGTCCACCGTATCCCACGCCACAATGGGGTTATTGCCGCCCATTTCCAGCGCCAGTATTTTGCCTGGATTGGCGGCATACATAATATTGAGCGCCAAGCCTGTGCGGGCAGACCCTGTAAATAACAGGCCGTCGATCATGGGGTGGGCCGCCAGCTTTTTTCCGATTTCTGGTCCGCCAACCACCAAGCGCAACACGGATTTCGGCAAGCCCACGGCGCGGAATAATTCCGTCAATTTGCTGCCCACAGCGGTGGCCATTTCTGAGGGTTTGAAGACCACGCTATTGCCCGCAATGAGCGCGGGAATAATATGCCCTGCCGGTATCAGGGCTGGCATATTATAAGGGCTGATGACCGCCAATGTGCCATGGGGTTTGTGGCGTAGGGCCTGACGCAGGCCGAGCGCCCCTTCGATACGGCGGTTGGGGGTTCGTTCGCCGCTGGATTTGATGGATGCTTCGACTCGTTCGATAACCGCCTCAACCTCTGTTCGCGATTCCCACAAAGGCTTACCGGTTTCGCGCGAAATCAGGTCGGCCAAAACATCGCGTTCGGCTTTGACTTGATTGGCAAAGCGGCGCATCATTTCTGTGCGATATGTCAGCGGCTTAGATGCCCATTCGGACCAAGCCTGACGCGCGATTTCGACGTCCGAATCCACATCGCTGATCACACCAGACCACAGATGCTGGCCGGTTGCTGGTTCCACGATGTTCAGAAAGTCGGTCATATCTAGATAATATTTATCCCAAATGTCAGTGCATCACAATCAGGAGCGATGGACAGATTGCGGCGGCTGTCACCTTTGTCAGTAGGCAGAGTGGGCGAAAATCACCAACCAAAGGTAAACAGCATATCAAATTTCTTTGGAAAAGGGCATCCACCTGTCGGTCCATGCCGACTCCATTCTATCCATAAATTGTGGGGGGCATTTGGGCTTGAGCGTGATTTGTCGTTGACATCAATGCACATGGAAGGCGTAAAAACCTGCTTTGTTTGCGGCGAAATGGGGGCAGCGGCATTGACTTTCGCCGTCATGTTCCGCTTACGCAAAGTAGAGGGATCAGCTTTGGTAGAAAGCTGATTTGCAGAAACGAGGTTCTAACGTGTTTAAAGGTTTGAGGCCCATCCTCTATGGCGGACGCGAAGTCTGGCCCTTGGTCGAGGGTGGCAAAGGCGTATCCGCAACAAACCATCTTTCCAGCGGCGCTTGGGCGGCAGCAGGGGGGATTGGAACCGTATCGGCCGTCAATGCAGACAGCACCGATGCTGATGGTAACATCATCCCTCAAATCTATCATGGCGCGACGCGCCGCGAACGTCATGACGAATTGATTCGCTATGGCATCGCTGGCGGCGTGGAGCAGGTTCGCAAAGCGCATGAGATTGCGAATGGCAAAGGTGCCATCAATATCAACGTGCTGTGGGAAATGGGCGGCGCGCAAGAAATTCTCGAAGGTATTTTGGAACAAACCCCCGGTTTGGTGACGGGCGTCACCTGCGGCGCGGGTATGCCGTACAAGCTGAGCGAAATCGCTGGGCGGCATAATGTCCTTTATTTGCCGATCGTGTCGTCGGGCCGTGCTTTTCGTGCTTTGTGGAAGCGGTCGTACCATAAGGTCCCGCATTTGCTGGGCGCGGTTGTGTATGAGGATCCTTGGTTGGCTGGCGGCCATAATGGTCTGTCCAATGCCGAAGACCCGTTGAAACCCGAAAATCCGTTCCCCCGCGTAAAGGCGCTGCGCGATGTGATGCGCGGCGAGGGGATTTCGGATGACGTGCCGATCGTGATGGCTGGCGGCGTCTGGTATCTGCGCGATTGGCAGGATTGGATCGACAATCCGGAACTGGGCCAAATTATTTTCCAATTCGGCACGCGGCCTTTGCTGACGCAGGAAAGCCCGATTCCGCAAGTGTGGAAAGACCATCTGCGGACATTGCAGGACGGCGACGTCTTGCTGCACCGCTTCTCGCCCACCGGATTTTATTCCAGCGCCGTGATCAACCCCTTCTTGCGGGATTTGCAGGCACGTTCGGAACGTCAAATCCCGTATAGCAAGCAAGAAGCGGGCGACCATGTTGTCCAATTGGATGCGGGCGTGAAGGGCAAGAATTTCTGGGTCACGCCGCATGACCGTGACCGCGCCCGTGCGTGGGTGGCGGAAGGATATGTGGTCGCATTGAAAACACCGGATAATACAGTGGTGTTTGTGACCGAAACCGACCGCGATATCATCCGCAAGGATCAGACCGATTGCATGGGCTGCTTGTCGCATTGTGGTTTTTCGTCATGGAAAGACCATGATGATTATACCACGGGATATTTGGCGGACCCGCGCAGCTTCTGTATCCAAAAGACGTTGCAAGATGTCGCGCACAACGGAAATATTGATCAAAATCTGATGTTTGCAGGTCATGCGGCCTTTAATTTCAGGACCGATCCATTTTATTCCAACAATTTCACACCAACCGTTCAGCAGTTGATGGACCGGATTTTGGCTGGCGATTGATGCCGTCCTTGCGGTTGTAATATAGAAAAAGGCGCCATCCCAACGGACGGCGCCTTTTTTGTTGTTTTTGGGAAGGATGATTCCGATCGTTCCGCGCCACCAATGGGTGAGCGCGCGCTGCTTACATCCAGCCGTCCAGCACCTGATCGGCGGGACGGTGTCCGTCCACCCATGCGCGGATATTGGCGATGACTTTGCTGCCCGATGCCTCGCGCCCTTCGATGGTGGCAGAACCCAGATGCGGCAACAGCACCACATTGTCTAACGCCAGCAAATCGGGGTCCACGGCGGGTTCATGGGTGTAAACATCCAGCCCAGCCCCCGCGATGCGGCGCACCTTCAAGGCTTCGATCATCGCGCGTTCGTCGACAATTTCGCCGCGCGCGGTGTTGATCAAATAGGCGGTCGGTTTCATGGTTGCGATGCGTTTGGCATTGACCATATTTTGCGTTTCGGGCGTGTGCGGACAGTGCAGCGTGACGACGTCGCTGATCCGCAGCAACGTATCGACGCTGGCGTGATAGCTGGCGCTCAATTCCTCTTCGATCGCGGCGGGCAGGCGTTTGCGGTTGTGATAATGGATCGACAAGCCAAAGGCGCGGGCGCGGCGGGCCACGGCCAGACCAATGCGTCCCATGCCAATAATGCCCAGCAATTTTCCACCAACACGGTGCCCCAACATGGCGCTGGGGGCCCAGCCTTGCCATTGGCCGGACCGCATCAGCTTTTCCCCTTCCGCCAGACGGCGGGGGACAGACAGGATCAGCGCCATCGTCATATCGGCGGTGTCTTCGGTAAAAACGCCTGGGGTGTTGGTCACCATGATGCCGCGCGCACGGGCGGCAGCCAGATCAATATGATCGACCCCCGCGCCGAAATTGGCGATCAGCTTTAACCGGTCGCCAGCAGCGTTAATTACCTCCGCATCAATGCGGTCGGTCACGGTCGGAACCAATACGTCGCAGTTCTGAACGGCCGCGATCAACTCATCCTGCGTGAAGGCATGGTCATGGGCCGACAAGGCCACATCGAACAATTCGGCCATGCGCCCTTCCACGGCAGGCATCAATTGGCGGGTGACGATGACGCGCGGGCGTTTGGGTGGTGTTGATTCCGACATAAGTTGGGATAGAGCCTGCGCGCAGGCAGGCGTCAAGACGTGACGCACAGAATATGGCGGAAATTCTTCGCAAAGCGGTTGTTCCGGCTGTTGATAATTGGACCGATTTTTGACACATATAGGCTATGTATTTCCCTAGAATAATCGGCGTCCTGTTGTTGACCATGACCAGCGTTCCCGCTTTTGCGCAGGCGGAGCGTGAGGTTCCTTATTGGGCGTCCATCAATGTGGATGAAGCGCGTATGCGCAAAGGGCCATCACCTGCGGTGCCGGTTATTTGGGAATATAACCGGAAATATCTGCCGGTTAAGGTCGTGCAGGTCCATAATGAATGGCGCAAAATTGTGGACCCAGATGGTGCCGAAGGGTGGATGGCAGCACGGTTGCTGAGCATTGCGCGCACGGCCATTGTGACAGGCGGAACGCGGGTTATGCGGACATCGCCAGAATCAGACGCTAGCATTGCCTACCGTGTTGAGGCGGGGGTTGTTGGTCGCTTGGGGGAATGCCGCAAGGGATTTTGCATGTTGGACGTGAAGGGCCGCAAGGGTTGGATTGCCGCCGCCCATATCTGGGGCGATTAAGGCGGGCCCATATCCGATGAACATATAGGGTAACAAAAAAGGCCGGAACCCGTGGGGAACCGGCCTTTTTTGTTAGGCGATGGCAAGGCGAAATGCAGCCATGGCGGGACGCTTAGCGGCGGCGGAACATGTCGCGATAGACGCGCACAACCTTGCCATTGCGTTCATTCACCAACAACAGGTCGTTATAATGGCGGACATAGACCTGATTTTTGTTGGCGCGGGGCAGGCCCCAGCGACTGTCCCAATTTTGACGGTAATTATTGTTGTAATAATCGCGGCGCAGCGTCGATCCGTTCTGGAAACGTTGATAGGCGAAGGGCGCGCGGAAGTTGCTGTAACGCTGGTCTTGGCGCCAATCGCGCGTGTTGTTGCGGTTGTTGTCATAGCGATGGTCGCGCTGATTATGCTGGGTGGTGGCCGCATGATCACGATTGTGGGAATTATAGGACGGTTGGGCGCTGGCAACGGCGGGGACCATCAGAGCAGCGATCAAGCCAGCGGTCAGAATATTTTTCTTCATCTTATCATCCTTTCAAACCGTTGCCGGTGGAGGGGAAGCGGGAGGGGGAACCCAGCGACCATTTCTGTCTAGATGATTCGATTTGAACAAAATCAGAATGCTTTGTTTATCTGTTGGACATCATTGTCGCATTGTGTCGCAAACTATGATGACCAAAACAGAATAAGGGCCGCTGCGTGGTGACGCAGCGGCCCTTATTCGGATAAGCTGAATAGCTTTAGATCAGTTCAATCGCCACCGCTGTGGCTTCGCCGCCGCCAATGCACAGGCTAGCAACGCCGCGCTTTTTGCCATGGCGCTTCAAGGCGGCGATCAGCGTTACGATGATACGCAGGCCGCTGGCACCCAGTGGGTGACCCAGTGCGGTCGCGCCGCCATGCACGTTGATTTTGTCATGTGGAATACCAATGTCCTTCATCGCGAACATAGCGACGCAGGCAAAGGCTTCATTGATTTCGAACAGATCGACATCGTCGACGCTCCAGCCTGCATTTTCCAGCAATTTGTTGATCGCACCGACGGGGGCAATGGTGAAATCCTTGGGTTCTTGGGCATGGGCTGAAAAAGCCACCAGCTTGGCAACCGGCGTCAGGCCCTTGGCTTCGGCATAGGATTGGCGTGTCACCACGGCAGCCGCTGCACCGTCCGAAATCGACGAGCTGGTGGCAGCGGTAATCGTGCCGTCCTTGGCGAAAGCGGCGCGCAAGGTTGGGATTTTGGCGGCATTGCCGCGACCAGGCTGTTCGTCGGTGTCGACAATCATCTCGCCCTTGCGGCTTTTCACCGTGACAGGGGTGATTTCGTCGGCAAAAGCGCCAGCGGCGATGGCGGCTTGCGCGCGTTCCAGCGAAGCGATGGAATAATTGTCCATATCTTCACGGGTCAGGCCATAATCATTGGCGGTATCTTGGGCGAATGTGCCCATCGCGCGGCCAGCGTCATAGGCGTCTTCGAGGCCATCCAAGAACATATGGTCATAGATGGTGTCATGGCCGATGCGGGCACCCGAACGATGCTTGGTCATCACATAAGGTGCGTTGGTCATCGATTCCATGCCGCCAGCAATGGCGAGGTCGATGCTGCCTGCCATCAACGCTTCGGCGGCCATGATGACCGTTTGCATGCCCGACCCGCAAACCTTGTTGACGGTTGTGGCCTGAACCGAAGTGGGCAAGCCAGCCTTGATCGCAACCTGACGGGCAGGGGCCTGACCCAAGCCAGCGGGCAGAACGTTGCCAACATAAATGCGTTTGACGTCCGCACCGTTAATACCGGCGCGCTCAACCGCCGCTTGCACCGCCACGGCGCCCAGTTCGGTAGCCGAGACATCAGAGAACACGCCTTGCATCCCGCCCATGGGCGTGCGTGCGTATGACAGGAAAACAATGGGATCGGCTGTGGACATGGTATCGGACCTCCAGAGAATGATATTTTGAAGGGCGATTAGCAGCTTTTGCTGCGGTTGCGAAATGGAAATGCGATGGGGTGCCTGTCAGTTTCGTCTTGAAACCAACGGCTGGGCATGATGTTGTTGGATATCAGCACAAGATAAAATTGGGGGAGTGGGACATGGCAACATCGGTATCGCAGAATGACGCAGCGGAAACATCGCGTATGCAACAGATTTTGTTAAAGCAGCGGGCCAGTTTTACCGCCGCCTTACCAGAGGATTTATCGGTTCGCTCTGATCGAATACAGCGGGCGATTGCCTTATTAGTTGATCATGCCGATGCTTTTGCCAAAGCGGCGAGTGAAGATTTTGGGCATCGCAGCCGCGATCAAACGTTGATGACCGATATTATGCCCGCGATTGGCGCGCTGAAACATGCCCAAAAACATATGAAATCATGGTCTAAGGGTGAAAAGCGCAAGCCGACTTTCCCGCTGGGCTTGTTGGGGGCCAAGGCCAATGTTGTGTACCAGCCCAAGGGTGTGGTGGGCGTGGTCAGCCCATGGAACTTCCCTGTCGGGATGGTCTTTGTGCCGATGGCGGGCATTTTGGCGGCGGGCAACCGTGCGATGATCAAGCCCAGTGAATTTACCGAAAATGTGTCCGATTTGATGGCGCAATTGGTGCCGCAATATTTTGACGACAGCGAAATGGCGGTGTTTACAGGGGGCAGCGACATTGGGGTCGCTTTTTCCAAACTGCCTTTTGACCATTTAATCTTTACTGGTGCGACCAGCGTAGGGCGGCATATTATGCGGGCCGCGGCGGACAATCTAGTGCCGGTCACGCTGGAATTGGGCGGAAAATCGCCGACCTTTATTGGTCGCAGCGCGGACCACGAATTGGCGGGCCAACGCGTGGCGATGGGCAAGTTGATGAATGCGGGGCAAATTTGTCTGGCGCCCGATTATTTGCTGGTTGCCGAAGATCAGGAATCGAGCATGATCGATGCCGTGACGCGCGGCGCGGCGGCCCTTTATCCCACCATGTTGCATAATGATGATTATACCTCTGTGGTGAATGGTCGAAATCATGATCGGCTGATGTCCTATCTGGCCGATGCCCGCGAAAAAGGGGCCGAGGTGATTGAGGTTAATCCCGCTCAAGAAGATTTCTCTACGGCCAACGGCCATAAAATGCCGCTGCACATCATCCGCAATCCTACCGATGATATGAAGGTGATGCAGGACGAGATTTTCGGACCAATTCTGCCGGTGAAAACTTACCGCGATATCAACGAAGCGATTGATTATGTGAACGCGCATGATCGGCCCTTGGGCCTATATTATTTTGGCACCGACAAAAGCGAGGAAGATCATGTCCTTGGCCGTACCATTTCGGGCGGGGTTACGGTGAATGACGTCTTGTTCCACAATGCTATGGAAGATCTGCCCTTTGGCGGTGTTGGTCCGTCCGGCATGGGCAATTATCATGGACATGACGGGTTCAAAACCTTCAGCCATGCACGCGCCGTTTATAAGCAACCGAAAATGGATGTGGCGGGTATGGCGGGCTTGAAGCCCCCCTATGGTTCAGTCACCGCCAAGACATTGGCGCGGCAGTTGAAAAAATGACGCGCCAGCATCGGGGCGGCGCGTCATTCTAGGTCCTGTAACGAAAAATGTTTGGGGGCGGGCGGCTTATTTGCGGCCCGCCACATCAATATCCTTGCCCAGCAAAGTTTGAACATAAACGCGCTGAATCAACACAAAAACCACCACGGTCAGGGGGGCGGCCAGCAATACGCCCATTGTACCGAACAACAAGCCAGCCGCGATAACGGCAAATAGCAAGACGGCGGGGGGCACGTTGACGGCTTGTTTTTGAATCATAGGTTGCAGGAAATTGCCCTGCAATTGCTGAATGATTAAATATAGCAATAAGGTCCATAGCGCGGTGATGGGCGAAACGGTAAAGGCCAATAGCACGGCTGGCAGGCCAGCAATGATCGGGCCGATCATGGGAATGACATCCAGCAATCCAGCCAGCAAGCCAAGACCCGCTGCGGCCGGAACGCCCAGCAATTCTAACCCCGCCCATGTAAAAGCGACGATGACCAGCGACGAGACAGATTGTCCCAGCATCCAACCGCGCAGGCCATGGGAAATATCATCCAATGCCAAATCTGCGGTTTTGACGGCTGGCTTTGGCAGCAGCAACAACAGCCCCCGACGATAGGTTGCAGGGTCACTGGCCAAGAAAATGGCACCGACCAGCACCAACACCAGATCGGCCAAGCTGCTGCCAGCGGCCAAAGCATAGCCGCCTGCTTGGGACAAGATTTGGCTAATGTCGTTGCTGCTGACAGATGTCAGCTCGCGGGCCTTGTCGCCCCAGCCAAAACGGTCGAGAAAATTTTCGACATTGGTCACCGCGCCGGGGATGCTGTCTTGGATGGTGTCGATCTGTCCGGCCAGTTGTGAACCGAACAGCGTGAACGCCGCTGCGATAATGGCGATCAAGCTGATCACCGATAGGGTCAGGGCGATACCGCGCCCCAATTTCAAGTGGCGGCATAATACAGACGCGATGGTGTCGAATATCGAACCAATCACCACCGCCGCAAAAACCAGCATGAAGAAACGGGTCAATTCAATCATGACCAATGCCGAACCCAATATGCCCAGCACAATCAGCGTGGCGATGGCAATTTGCCCATAGGGCAGATGCGTGGTTGCCGCATTGGCGACCCTTATGGGGTCGGCCACGGCGGCGGGAGTGTCGGCGGGCGGGCGCGGTGGCGGTTGGTCATTGATCATAAACAAGAGTTTATAGAAAGCGTGGCGGCAGACAAGCGGACAGTTTGAAGCACTAAGTCCACTATGGAGGGGTGGGGGAGGGATGCGAAATGTGAATTTTTTTATGTTTATGCAGATATTTGTCACATTTGGGCTAGACGAGTCACTCGGCCTGTGGCAACGGCGTCTCACGACATCGGAACGGCGGAAACGCCAACAGATGAACGTCCACGTGCCCCTGTGGTGAAATTGGTAGACGCGCCGCACTCAAAATGCGGTTCTGAAAGGAGTGCTGGTTCGAGTCCGGCCAGGGGCACCATTTGTTCTTATCAAGAACAATCAAACCGCTCTCTTAAAAATCATTTCATCATATTGAACATGCTTGGTTGCCTATCGGCAATGCATGGCGGTGCATTTGCCGCGCTGCGCGGCGAGAAATCATCTCTTTTGAACATAAGAAATCAAAGAAGACGGCAGCAATGAAGCTGCCATCTTCTTTTTCGACTGTTGCCCTAGGCGTCAGGCCGGAAGCAAGATCATCACTTTGGCGGATTGATCGGCATCGGCGGCCATGGACAGTGCAGGGTGCAAATCTTCGATGGAAAAACGATGGCTGATCATTGCATCGCGGTTGATGGGTTTTGCCGCCATCATGTCCAAGGCTTGTTGAAATTCATCCGCCCGCTGGTCCGCGATCGAACCGGAAATTTTCAGTTCATTGGCCATCACTTGATATAGGTTGATGGGCACAGCGTTTTTATACAAAGCAATGATCGAAATTCGTGTTCCAAATTTCGCGATATCAATAATTTGGTTCAGTAAGGCGCCCGCACCGGCGGCATCGATAAAGACGTCAGTACCGACAAATTTTTTGCCATAACGTTCGCCCGCGCCGTGATGCTGGGCCAAACTGTCGGACAAATCCGATTCTGCGGTATTCACAATGGCATGGGCACCCAAGGCGAGGGCGCGTTGAAGGCGGCTTGCGACGCGGTCGACAACGACGATGCTTTGAACGCCGCGATGCGCCAGCATGGCCACGGCGCACAGGCCAATCGGGCCAGCGCCCAGCACGACGACCTGATCCTTGTCCGTCACATGCACCAAATTCATGCCATGAAGTGCCACCGACAAAGGTTCGGCCAAGGCGGCTTCTTCATAGCTGATATGGGGAGGGATTTTGTGCAGCGCCATATTGGGATTGGCGTCGGGGATATGAATGATGGTGGCCATCGCGCCTTCGGGGCCGCCATTGCCAATACCGCGTTGATCAGGATTTCCGGCGACCGCATCGCCGACCGAAAATTCGGAAATATTGGAACCGACAGCGATAATATCGCCAGCAAATTCATGGCCAATGGGCATTGGCCCTTCACCGCCCAGTCCGCCCATGGCGATATAGCCTAGATCGCTTCCGCAAATTCCGCAGGCCCTGACCTTTACCAACAGGTCGTTGGGACCAATGGCTGGCGTTGGCAGTTCGTCCAACTGCACATTCGCTGCACCATGGATACGGGCTATTTTCATCCTTTCCACGCTCTCTCCTCTATATTGTGATTTTATGGGTAAGTTTAGCATGGAGAAAACGAGATTTGTAATATTTTTATAATAAAATGATGAATTTCGTGAATTATATTCGTATTTAAATACGCATTGTCGCATTTCTTCTCGTCTCGACGGGCAGCAAGGATGCGCAGTCCGTCATGCCATGGTTTTTAAGGCTCGACTGAAATTTGTATAAGGCGCAGAAAGCATAGCGTTTATGCTCTTGCTCAAGCTGCTAGATATAATCACCAATTTTGTGCCGGTTTTTGCTGATCGTTTAGCTGCCGCGTTGTTCAGCAATGCCATTGGGAATCATCCTGATATTTTTTCAATAACTTGCTAACAAGAATTAAAGTAGCTATTTGAAATGCTAATCGCCGGAACGCCGCGTTGTGGCATCATTGGGCTTTCGTCGGTTGTCGTGGATTTTGCTATGAGCGGACCTAGATCTCTGGGCTTTTTGCGAAGCCATGTTCAAATATTGGGAATTTTAAAGATTTTGAGAGAAGCCTATTTATGTGATTGTTTTTCATCCCATTTTTCGGGTCTTGATGGGCAGCGGTCGTCCGTCGGGCTGTTAAGATAGCTCTGCTCAACCTCATGTCTCTTCCGTGAAATAGATATGCCTATGGCGCGCCGTTTGATTGTCGTTGGATCAAATGTTCATTTTTCCGCGCCGACATAATTTCCGTTCTCTTTTCTGTTCCTATCCAGCCATTAATTGACCGACAAAATGGTCGCCGATCTTAGCGAAATGAGTGAGCCTTCATCGTGACCAGCCAAGTCCAAGCCGTCGATGTTCCGTCCGTCACAGCGCCTAGCAGCCCTATTCGCGCAACCGATGCCCCCAAATTTGTCACCCAGATTGTCGGAGCGGTCGCTGCGGCGCATTTGTTAAATGATCTGATTCAAGCAACTTTGCCCGCCATTTATCCGATGATAAAAGATAAATATGATCTAACATTTGGGCAAATTGGCATCTTGGCGATGATTTATCAGATCACCGCCTCGCTCTTGCAGCCATTGGTGGGTTTTTACACCGACAAACATCCTGTGCCATATTTGCTGCCCATCGGGATGATCACGACATTGATTGGCGTGATCGGAATTGCATTGGCTAACAGCTATATGATGCTCATTCTGACCTCCGCCATCATCGGTATTGGCTCGGCGGCGTTTCACCCCGAAGCGTCAAGGGTGGCGCGTATGGCGTCGGGCGGTCGGTTCGGAACGGCGCAATCCTGTTTTCAGGTGGGTGGGAATAGCGGTTCTGCCATCGGGCCACTTGTGGCGTCGGCGATCATATTGCCACTGGGGCAAATTGCCTTTGGTTGGCTGGCTGTTGCCGCCGTTATCGGAATTTGGACATTATTCTTTGTGACGCGTTGGCGCTTGCATCATCCGCAGGCGCAATTGAGCAGCGCCCCAACATCCACGGCGTTTCAGCATAGCCGTGCCACGATCATCCGCGCCTTGGTGGTCGTCGCAATTTTGATGTTTGCAAAATTCATCTACATCGGGGCCTTTACCAATTATTTCACATTTTACCTGATCGAGCGTTTTGACCTGAGCGCACGGGCATCGCAATTTTATCTCTTTTGCTTTTTGGGGTCTGTGGCGGTCGGCACCTTTTTTGGTGGTCCCGTGGGCGACCGCATTGGCCGAAAGGCTGTCATCTGGGTGTCCTTTTTGGGCGTTGCTCCCTTTGCCTTGCTATTGCCGCACGCCAATCTGATGTGGACAGCCGTTTTTGCCATTCTCATCGGCCTTATATTGTCATCCGCTTTTGCGGCATTGGTTGTCTATGCACAGGAATTGGTTCCAGGCCGTGTGGGGTTGGTTTCTGGCCTGATGTTCGGGTTGATGTTCGGCATTGGCGGCATCGGTGCTGCTTGCATGGGTGAGTTGGCCGATCAGCATGGCATTATTTGGGTGTTCGGCGTGGTGGCCTATTTGCCTTTACTTGGCTTTGCGACGGCGTTGCTCCCCAATACGAACGGTCGATAAAGGGTCGATCGGAAAAATTATACGGGGACGCACCAGTGCAGCGTGGCCCGCCGCGCTGCACTGGTGCGGGTGTTTCAGTGGTCCTATTTCATCAATTGCCGTTGGAAGGCGTCTACGGACCAGTCGCGCCCCAGAAAGGCATTGACGAGTTCACCCGCATCTTGGGTCGCGCCCGCTTCCAATATATGGGTCCGATAACGCATCGCGACATTTTTGTTGCGAATACCCTTGTCCTGAAACGCGCCGAACAGGTCGGTGGCAATCGCCTTGGACCAGCTATAAGTGTAATACATAGCGGAATATCCATCCAAATGCCCAAAATTGGCATAGGGATGGGTATCAGGAATATTGGGGATGGGCGAATATCTCGCCATTTGCTCATCATAGAGCTGGGCCAAATTAAAATCGGGTTTGCGATTGTAAAAGTTCAACGAAACGGCCGCAAAACCAATTTGCCGCCGTGCTGCCGCCGCCTCGCCAAACCAGCGGCCTGCATTCATACGTTCCACCAGTGCAGCGGGAATGGGTTCGCCTTTGTCGTTGGATGCAAAGCCTTTCAGCGTGTCATAATCCCACGCCCATTCTTCCAGCAACTGTGATGGGGCTTCGATAAAATCCCATTGCAGCCCATCCATATTTTGCAGGCTATATTGCTGTTGCCCGGCATAAAGCCAGTGAATGAGATGGCCGAATTCATGGAGGAATGTCACCACATCATCATGGTCCATCGGCCCCGTTTTGGGGAAGTTGCAGAGCAAGGCCGCGATGGCTGTTTGCTTGTCTTTTATGCCATGTTGAATTGGAAATGCGGCGGCATGGTTAAACTTCCCATCACGCGGATGCATATCCAGATAGAAATGCCCGATCAGCCGACCTTGGTCATAGAGCGACCAACCACTGACATCCGCGCTCCATGGCTGGCCGTCCCATGGCCGGATATCGGCCCCGAATAAATCGGCCATCAGTTGGAAAATACCAGCCTGCGCTTTGTCATAAGTGAAATATTGGCGCACCTCGGCCGCGTCGACGCTATATTTTTGGGCCTTTAATTTGTTGTTGAAATAGCTGCCGTCCCACCGTTCCAGACGTTGAATATTGGGGTCTTCGTCTTGGGCAAAAGCGGTGAGTTCCTTGTAATAGACATCCGCCGCGGGCCGCGCTGCGGCGTCAATATCCCGCAGAAATTGTTCGGCGCGCTGTGGATTTCCAATCATTTTGTCGGACGTGATCAGCGTCGCATAGTCGGGATAACCGAGTGTGGTCGCCAGTTCATATCGCTTTTCCAACAAAGATTTGAGCACGGCTTCATTGGCGGGCCATGCGCGGTTGGCAAAGGCGGTCGTCAGGGTTTGGCGGATGGTGCGCGTTTTGGCGAAATCAAGCACAGGATAAATATCGGGATAATCAAAAGTCAGATGAATTTTTCCATCTTGGGCGGGTTTGCGGGTGTTTAAAAAATCGTCGGGTACGCCCACCAAATCCGCAGGGGCAAAGGCCACATCCCCTTTGTCTTCGCGAATATTGGTTGCAAATTGAAGGCCAATTTCCGCCGCTTCATTGGTCAGCGTCGCGACTTTGGCGCGTGTCGTGTCATCTTTGTCCACGCCCGATCGCCGAAAGCCGTCTAGCACTTTCGCAAGCGTATATTGCGTTTTGCTGTCCAGCCCAGCGGCGGGGATAGCGGCGAGGCGGGCGTAGAGCGGACGCGACATAGCGATGTCGGTATTGATGGCGGTAATCGCTTGGACACAAAGTGCCGCCGCGTCGCGTACGTCTTTGTTAGGGTGCGATTCCATCGCGAGATAAAATTGCCCAAAGGCCCCCTGACTCAAGGCATGGAGCGCGTCATATGAAGCGAAATCGCCCGCAATGCTTGACGGGCCTGTCCGTTCTTCCAATGCCGTTTTTGCAGTCTTTATATCCGCTTGAACGGCATTGCACCGCGCCGATACGGCGGGTGCGCCGCTGGAGAGCGTGACGATGGTCGTCGGCACATCCCTTGCGGCGGCGGTCCCTGCAACCGTCATGGTGGCTAGCGATATGGTTAGCAGCAGCGCAGTACGATTATCGATCATGGCAATCCCCCCAGATTGGCCCCCAGATTAGACTGCAAAATTTCATATCCGCCAGCAGATGGCAAGGATTACTATCCATCTATGTTGGGCCCGCGAAATCAGCAATTATCGGCGGATTTTTCCATTAAATATCGGGGCGTTGCCGTTCACTGCGCCGATAACGTGAGCCTATGATGGGGCGCGAGTGTTTTGACAAAGGCGTCGTCATGGCTGACCACCAATACCGCACCGTCATAATTTTTCAGCGCAGCCTCCAAGGCCGCAATGCCGTCCATATCCAGATGATTTGTTGGCTCGTCCAAAATCAACAGCATCGGTTGGGGATCGGCACCCAAAACACACGCAAGACCGGCACGCAGACGTTGTCCCCCGCTCAGCCTGTTGGGCGTCAGCAAGGCAGCGTCTGCCCGAAATCCGAAACGTGCCAATGCACTATGCGCCATATGGATCGTCGCGGTCGGGTTGAGCAATAGATAGTTTTCGCACAGGTTTTTGTCCGGCATGAACAACCCCATATGCTGATCGAGCAGGGCATAAGGAACGAAGATGTCCGCCGTGCCGCGCTGGGGACAAATTTGCCCTGTGATGATTTTGATCAGGGTGGTTTTCCCGCTGCCATTTGGTCCAGCAATCAGGACATGTTCGGGGCCGGTAATGGTCAGCGATAGGTCATGGATGACGGGCTGTGCTGGGTTATATCCGCCCGTTACATGGTCAAGCCGCAGCACAGTCTTGCCCGCTGGCAGATGGGTTGGGGGGATATCCATCCGCAGGGGTTGCAGAATCTCGACCTTGCTGCGGGCGCTGCTGAGCCGGTCTTCGGCTTCATGCCGCTGGGCATGATAAAGGCGGGCGGTATCGCCAGCGGAACTTTCCGCCCGTTCTTTGGCAAAGTCGAGCATGATTTTGGGCTGATCGCGTTTGGCGCGCGCCTTTTTTCCGGCGCTGTCTTTGCGTGCCTTGCGTTCGCTGGCCTGTTGCGCCCGCCGGTTGACGTCATCACGCGCTTTTTCGGCCAGATTTACTTCCTGTTCCGCCGCCAATATTTCGGCGTCCTTGCGTTGCCGAAAGGCGCTGTAATTTCCGCCATAGCGGGTGGCCCCGAACATGGTGAGTTCAACGATGGAATCCATGTCTTCCAACAGGTCGCGATCATGGCTGACGATAATCGCGCCTTTCGGCCAGCTTTTGATCAGTGACCGGACCATATCCCGACCGCGTTGATCAAGATTGATAGTTGGTTCGTCCAGCAACAGAAAATCTGGTTTGGAAAATAAACATGCGGCGATGGCCGCGCGGCTGCGTTGACCGCCTGACAGATGATGCAAGGGCGTATCGGCCTCGGCGGACAGGCCGCAGCGAATAAGCGCTTCGCTGAGGCGGGTCGGCAAGGTCCAGTCCGCATCGGCCAGTTCATCACTGGATATGAGGCCGTTGTCGGCCCGTTCCAACAGGTCCAGCGCGGACCTTACGCCGAACAAATCGGCGATTGTTTCATCGGGGTGCGGGATTGCATCTTGCCGCAATATCGCGATTTTTCCGGAAATTTTGATATTTCCGGCGGTGGGACGCAAATCGCCGCATATCAGGCGGAGCAGCGTTGTTTTTCCAACGCCGTTGCGCCCGACAATTCCAGTCCGCTCGCGGCTGAAATGGGCGTGAACATCTGTAAAAAGCGGTGTGCCGTCTGCCTTAGTGTAAGACAGGCCCGATAGGGAAATGGATGCAGGCATAGGAAATAAACTCTCGCGGTGAAGTCATATTGATCAAAACAGCGAGGTTCAGGCCCATTTTCTTGCGTCTCCAATTCGGTAATATCTTTGATAGATAGCGCTTTTGCGTCGTGGCGCAAGGCGGCATGAGGATCGGCGCTGTATATCGATACATTGCTGTGCAGTCTGCTGCGTTTGGAAAGGAGGGGCGTTTCACCCCTCCTTTATGTTTTAATGCCCTGCGGCGGGGTTGATCGGGCCGCTGGGTTTCGGTGCAAGCCACACAAAGGCCGACGCCGCAAAAAAGACCAGCGTAATCACGCCAAACATATCGATCGTTCCTTGGACCATGCTTTGGGCGTCGACAATATAACTAAGGCTGGTCACGGCTTGGTCAGGCGACATACCGCTTTCGACCATGGTTTCGACCACCGCATTCGCACCGGTCATGCCGCTGGCCATTTCCGTGCTGCTTTCCCGCATGGCGTTGCTCCACCCAGTTTGGGCCAAAGCTGCGCCAAAAGCGCCCGCCACCACACGCATGAAATTGGACAGGCCCGCCGCGTCGCCCATTTCGCGGGGCGGCACGCTGGCCATGGCCATGGCGCTGGCTGGAATGATGAACATGACCATGCCCAAACCTGCCAACATTGTCGGCAATGCAATTTGTCCAAAGGTCATATCGGGCGTCAAAAATGTGCGCCACGCATGGGCCAAGCCCATAAAGGCCAAACCAATGGAAATGAGCAGGCGTGGGTCCAGCTTTTCGGCGGCTTTGCCCACGGGCGGCCCAAATAGGAATGATGTCATCCCCATGAAAGCCATCGCAAGCCCCGCCCAAGTGGCGGTATATCCCATATTTTGTTGCAGCCATAAGGGAAAGATGATCAGCGAAGCAAAGAATGCGCCAAAGGATATGCTGAGGGTCAGGGATGCGACAGTGAAACCGCGATGACGGAAAATCCGCAAATTGATGATGGGGTCATCTTCGGTCAATTCCCAGATTAAAAAGGCCAGAAACCCGATCAAGGAAATAATCGCCAAGCTTTGGATTTGGCCAGAGTTGAACCAATCCAAATTGCGTCCTTCATCGATCATAATCTGGAAAGAACCAACCCACAGCACCAGCAACCCAAGGCCGACGACATCGACCGATGCTGCTTCCTTGGCGTCTGGCTGACCGCGCAGCAGCACCCATGCTATACCGCCGAACATGGCCGCAATTGGGACGTTGATGAAGAAAATCCACGGCCAGCCGATGCTGTCGCTGATCACCCCGCCCAAAATCGGCCCCGCCACAGGCGCCAGCAAAGTGGTAAGGGACCATATAACGGTAGCCATGACCGCCCGTTCGGGCGGAAAAATACGCAAGAGCAGCATTTGCGACAGCGGAATAAGCGGGCCGCCGCACAGGCCCAGCAAGATACGGGCCGCCACCAGCATCTCCAGCGAATAGGCCAATCCGCATAATAGGGACAATAGACCAAAGGCCATATAGCAAGTGACGAACACCCGCCGCGCGCCAAAACGCCGCGCCAGCCATCCCGTGAGGGGGACAGTGATCGCCTCGGCCACGGCATAGGATGTGATGACCCATGTGCCTTGGCTGGACGAAACGCCCAAGGACCCCGCAATATTGGGGATGGACACATTGGCGATGGTGGTGTCCAAAATGACCAGAAAATTGCCAAAGCCAACGGCAATCGCCGCCAGCATCAAGCGCCATCCCGTGAGCGGCCCCACGGATGTCGGCTGCGGCGCGGTGTGTGTGGGGGGCGTGTCTGCCGTGCCGCCCGTCATGACGATGTCAGTCATAAATGCCGACCCTTATTGCGAGACGTCAATCTCGGCATGCATCGACAATCCGACGCGTAGCGGATGCTGTTGCAATTGCTTGGGGTCCAAGGCGATACGCACGGGCACCCGCTGAACGACCTTAATCCAATTGCCGGTGGCATTTTGGGCTGGAACAACCGCGAAAGCCGCGCCTGTTCCGCCTGAAAAGCCAACAACTTTTCCGTTATAGCGCACATCCTTGCCATAGAGATCGGCGGTCAGCGTAACCGGTTGGCCAGGGCGTACTTTGGCCAATTCCACTTCTTTGAAATTGGCATCGACATAGGCATCGTTGATTGGAACCACCACCATCAGCATGGCACCCGGTTGGACCCGCTGACCGATTTGGACTTGGCGGCGCGATACGATGCCATCAACCGGTGCCCGAATGACGGACCGGTCCAAATTGACTTGCGCCTGATCGCGGGCGGCGCGCGCAGCGAGGACGTCGGGATGGTTGGCGGGCGTGCTATCGCCAATCAGGGCGCGGTTGGCATTTTGGTTGCCGACGGCGGATTGGCGATTGGCATTGGCCAGCGCCAAAGCAGCCTCGGCGGCTTTGACATTGGCGTTGGCGGTGCTGAACGCATTTTTGGCAGACGTCAGTTCTTCGCCAGACACACCGCCTGTCGCGCTCAGGGCTTGGCGGCGTTCATAATCCACCCGCGCACGTTCCAGATCGGCGCGCGCAGCGGCCACGCGGGCATTGGCCTGTGCGCCATCGGCATCGCGGGCCGCAATTTGGGCACCAAGGCCGCCGTCGGTCGCCAGCAAGCCGCGAACATGGCGCTGGGCATTGGCCAAGGCCGCTTCGGCTTGTGCCAAGGCCAGTTTGGCGTCGGTATCATCCAGAATGACCAATATATCGCCCTTGCGCACCTGCTGGGCGTCTTGGACCAGCACATTGGCGACGGGGCCCGCCACCAATGGGGTGATTTGCGCGATATTGGCACCGACATAAGCATTGTCTGTGCTGACGCGCTGGGACGCAATCAGCGTATCATATGCAATATAGCCGCCGCCGATCAGCAACACGGCGGCGCCCAAGGTGCCGAATAATTTTTTGCGCTTGGCCTGTTGGTCGGCGCCAGCCAGTGGCGAGGAGGCGTGTTCCTCGGTTGATTGTTCCTGCATGGAATGAAAATCCTTATGAATTTTGGTAGCCGCCGCCAAGGGCGCGGATAAGGTCAATGTCCAAGGTCAAAGCCCGTGTTTCCAATGCCGCCCGCGCGCGCCGTGTGGCAATTAACGCGTCTTCGGCGGCGAGAACGTCCAGACTATTGGCCAGCCCGCCGCGATAGCGATCATTGGCGATGCGGTGTGCGTTTTCGGCGGCTTGATGTGCGGTGCGGGCATGGTCCAAACGGTTTTCCAACATTGCCATACTTTTGGCTATGCTGGCGACTTCGCCCAAAGCATGGGCCAAGATTTGGTCATATTGCGCGACCGCCAAATCATAATCCGCTTCTGATAAGCGGTACTGGGCGCGCAATTTGCCGCCTTGGAAAAGGGGCAGGCTGAGCGCTGGCCCTGCGCCGCCGATCAAGCTGTTATTTTTCAGCAATTGCGACAGATTGATGCTGGACAAGCCGATAAAGGCGGCAAGGTTGATATTGGGATAAAAACTACGCTCCGCCACATCGATATGTTTTTGAGCGGCGTCCAAACGCAAGCGAGCCGCCATGATATCGGGACGGCGGCCCAGCAGTTGAAGCGGCAGTTCGCGGGGCAGGGCAGCCGTGATACGTCCCCGCGCCGTGGGACGGGTGATGCTGGCACCGCGGTCGGGGCCTTGGCCCATCAGCATAGCGATACGATATTGCAGCACGGCAATGGCTTCGTCAGTCGCAGCCAATTCCCCCAAGGCTTGGGCCTGCGCGGATTGGGCGCGTTCGACGGCGCCGCGATTTTCCAAGCCATTTTGCTGGCGCTGAGACATTAATTCCCATGTGCGGGTGCGGACGGTCACGGCATCTTGCGCTGCGTCACGATCGGCGAACAGGCCAGCAAGGTCGGCATAATGGGACGCAATGGCGGCGGACAAAGCCAAGGCGGCATGGTCGCGTTCCGCCGCTGCGGCGCGGGCGGTCGACAGGGCCGCAGAATAGGCTGCGCGGTTCTTGCCCCAGAAATCAATATCCCAGCCAAAGTCCAAGCTGATACGGCCATTATCGTCCCAGCCCCGCGGCGCGGGAAAGCCGAGATTATAGCTTTGCCGCTGCATTTGCGTGGATGCGGATGCGCCAAGGCTGGGTAACAGATCGCCTTTGGTGAATTGGGCGGCGGCCATGGCTTGGCGCGCGCGGGCTTCGGCGGCGCGCATATCGGGCGCGTCGGCCAATGCCTCGGTGATTAATTGGCCAAGTTGCGGGTCACCTATATTGTCCCACCAATTGGCGGCGGGCCAGACATCTGGCGTGTCCATTTGGGCGTTGCTTGGCGGGGCGCGGTGATCGCTGGTCGTGGATGGCGTCATGTCCACCGTGGTCATGCCATAATGGGTCGCCGATTTGGGCCCAGCGCCGATGGTGGGCGCGGGAATGGACGCACAGGCGGACAAGAATGATAGGCTGCCGAGGGTCAGCAAAATGCGGGTGGATCGCCGCCGCGCGCGGTCCATCCGGACAACAGGGAAATTCATGGAAATTGGCCTTAACTGAACTGGCCAGTTCGCTAAAATCCGCCGTTGCGCAAGTCAATGTGAAACTGTACACTCGGGTTCAGTTATAGGAAAATCTTGATGCGTGTGAAAACCGAAAGTCGGCGGCAGGCCATTATGAAGGCCGCATCGGAAATCTTTCGCGAAGAAGGATTTTCTGGATCCAGCATGGCGATGATCGCGGCGCGGGTGGGCGGGTCCAAGGCGACGCTTTATAATTATTTCGCATCGAAAGATGAGTTGTTTGCCGCCATTACCTTTGAAGCGGTGGACGCAGCGGCGCAGACGATGATCCAGTTGCTGGAAGGCGATGTGACGGACATTCGCACGACATTGATACGCTTTGGTCACGCCTATCTGGACCTGATTTTGGCACCAGATGTCATCATGGTCACGCGAATTGGCATAGCGCACGGCCCCATGCCATCGCTTGGGCGGTCGCTATATGAAAAAGGGCCCGGCCAAGGTTGGCGGACCATTGCGACCAATTTGAAGCGTTATCATGATCTTGGCTTGTTGACAGTCAGCAACAGCCAAATTGCCGCTTTGCAACTGAAGGGACTGCTGGAGGCGGGCTTGTTCGAACCCGCTTTGTTCGGCGTGCGGCCAGCCATGCCGCGTGCCGTCATGGTAACCGAAGCCATTGATATGTTTTTGGCCCGATATGGCCCAATGGCAGACGAGCCTTGTTGACCAAGCAATGCCCGCTTTAGCGGTGTTGGGGCCGCCCCTGTCCAATTATGCGTATTGATGTTCCGGCACCGCGCTGCCCCCCTGCAGCGCGATGCCGTCCAAAGGCGGTCTTGATGAAAAAACCGCCTTTATATGCTTAAGTCAGCGCCTCTGCCGCGCGGCGTGCACCGTGCATGGCCCCTTCAATATAGGTAACGCCCAACGCATCACCGATTGTTTCGACGTGGAATCCTTCAGCGCGCAAGCTATCGGCAAGGGCCGTGTCGCCAATGGCTCCTTGGGCGACAATGACATGGCCTGCCCTGATGGCTTGTGCTTGGCCTTGGGCATCGGTGAAATGGACATAATCGGGTTCGATACGGATTTGGGATATGTTGGATGACAGGCCCACGCCATGTTCGGCCAATTCGGTTAAAATTCGCATCCGGCGGACCAAGGGTAAGCCCTTGCCCATGCGGGGCTGTTCGTCGATGACATGAACATTGCGGCCACGCTCGGCCAAATATTCCGCCAATTCCAATCCGACCAATTCCCCGCCAATGATCACAATATCTTTGTCCAAAGGCATCCAATGCCGGGTGGTTTCGCGAATGACATCAAGGTTGCGGCTGATGCCCGTTGCGGCGCCAAGCTGCGAAATGGTGCGCGTGAGCAGGCTGGTTTTGGATTTAAGATTTTGCGAATTTTGTCCCAATATCAATTGTTTTAAATCATCGCCGGAATAGACATGATCAGCATCGCTGCCCGCGATCGACGGCATGATACGCCGTGCGCCTGTGGCGACGACCACATGATCAACCCCCAATTGGCGCAAATATTGCGGTGTGGCCGTGGTTCCCAATTGCAGGGTGACACCGGCGTCCTCCACTTCGCGGATCAACCAGCGCAGCAGACGCTCATTCGGTTCATAAGCTAGGCTGGCAAAGCGCATGGTGCCGCCCAATTGCTTGGCTTGTTCGATTAAGGTGACACGGTGGCCCGCCGCCGCCAAGCGCCGCGCACTTTCCATACCCGCGGGGCCGCCGCCAATGACGGCGATATGTTTTTGACCATTGGCGCTGTTGGGGGTGGGCAACTGATATTCATGGCCCAGCTCGCTGTTGACCGCGCACCGGACCGGATCGCCCATGTAAATGGCCGAGACACAGGTGTAGCAATAGATGCAAGGACGGACTTTGTCGTGTTGTCCGGCGGCCAATTTGGCAGGAAGATTGGGATCGGCCAGCAATTTGCGGCCCATTGCGACGAAATCCAATTCGCGATCTTGGATGGCTTTGTCGGCAGCGGGCAGTTCCAAACGGCCCGAACCGATTACTGGAATGCTGACGACCGATTTAATTGCCGCAGCGGACGGCAGATTCCATCCCTCGATATGGGGGATGTTCGATTCCGAATGATATTTCCCCACCGATACGTCATGATAGCTGGTCACGGTAATGGCATCTATGCCCGCAGCTTCCAGCATTTTTGCCGACTGTTTGGCATCATCCAAGGTGATGCCTTGTTTGCCAATTTCGCGGCTATCCAGCTTGAACCACAAGGGGAAGTCACGGCCCACCTCGGCCCGAATGGCGGCGATAATTTCCAGCGCCAAGCGCATCCGATTTTCCAAGCTTCCGCCATATTCGTCGGTGCGCTTATTGGTATAGGGGCTGATGAATGAGGAAATCAGATAGCCGTGACCGCCATGAATTTCGGCGCCGTCAAAGCCAGCTTGTTTGGCGCGGCGTGCGGCCTGCGCATATTGGTCGATGACTTGCTGTAAATCTGCCTTGGTGGCGACTTTGATGCCAGCGACGCCGCCCATGTCCAATGATGACACTTCTTCGGGCAGGAAAAAGTCGAAGAAGCTGCCCGTCATTTCAGGGGGAAGGGATGGGGCCAGCATATCATGGCCCCAGCGCGCACCCGCATAGCCAGCAACCAAGCCGCCATGGTGTAATTGGGCGGCAATTTTTCCATCATGGCGGTGCACACGATCGGTCAATTCGCGCAGCGGCGCGATAAAACGATCGTCGGATAATGCCGCTTGGCCCACCGAGACGGCCCCGTGGGGCCAAGCAACACCATTGACGCCCATGATGATCAGGCCAGCCCCGCCCTTGGCCTGAGCCTCATGGTAAGAGATTATACGGGGGCCCACGCTGCCATCATCCTCGGCAAGGCTGACGCCCATGGCCGTCACGATGATACGGTTCTTGAGCGTCAGGCTGCCGATCTGGCCTGCGGACATCAGGTGATGATAAGGCTGTTGGCGCATGTGATATCCCCCTTAAATTTTATCCGTGGACCGTATATCCGCCGTCCACCGGCAGCGTTTGACCCGTAATCCAGCCGGCCCCCGCGCTGGTGAGGAACAGGATGGCCTGCGCAATGTCATCGGGGTCGCCCAAGCGGCGCAGCGGCGTGCGTTCCAATGTGGGGGCGGTCCATGCGGGTTCTTCAAAGGTGCCAGCGGTCATACGGCTGCGCGTTAAGCCCGCTGCGACCGCATTGACGCGGATGTTGCTGGCACCCCATTCCACGGCCAAAGTCTTGGTCAGGCCGACCAAGCCCGTTTTGGCAGCGCCATAACCCGGCACAATGGGAATACCAAAGAAGCTGCTCATCGAGCAGATGTTGATCACCGACCCGCCGCCAGCAAGCTGGCTTTGTGCGAGCAGCGGCTTGCAGCCTTGGGCAATGCGAAACGCGCCGATCAGCAGCATGTTCACCGCGCGGGCGAAAATATCGGGATCATATTCATCAAGGCCCAGACTGGGCAGGGCGATGCCCGCGCTATTCACCAAAATGTCCAGCTTTTCGAACTGGGCCACGGCGGCGTCGATGCTTTTATTGTCTTCGATATCCATCTGAAGATAGCGATAGGCCGACAGATCATCGTCATAGTCGCTGGCGCTGGGGCGCGTTCCCGTGATGGTGACATGGGCTCCAGCCTTGGCATAAAGGGCTGCTGCTGCGGCGCCGATGCCACTGGTGCCACCCGTAACCAAGACGGTTGCACCGGAAAAGTCATAGCTGGGTCCCATTATATTGCCTCTACCTTTGTCCATTCATTGGATTTTGCGGAACGACGTGCTGCGTCCAAAATAGCTTGGTTGGCGGCGGCGTCTGTAAAGTCTGCTGCGCGGTCGGACAGGGGGGCATCAATGTTCAAAATCTGGGCCCGCAATTGCCCGAATAATTTGGCATAAGGCGCAACATCAAAGCCTTGGCTGTGCCAACGATCCATTTCGGATTCCACCAGTTCCGAGATGGCGAAGGGTTCCGGTGCGGCATTGACCAACTCGTCCGGCATCGGGATTTGGCGCGCGCCGTCGGCGTCCTTGATCCACACCTGTTCGGGTTCGCCAAAAGATGCGCCGGATTGAATCCAAGCAGCACCCGTGGTCCCCGCGACTTTTGTGCCCATCATGAACGGACCGGGGAAGTTAAGTGCGGCCTCTAGCAAGCCCATGCAGCCGTTTTTGGTGCGGAATTGCAACGTGTAATAATCGTCCGAGCTTTGGGTCGGGCGGCTGGGCGAGAGTTTACGCAAAATACAGCTTAGGCTGTCAATTTCGCCAACAGTGGCCCGTGCTTGATCGATCATATGGGTGCCAAATGCGCCCAAGAAGCCGCCGCCTTGGGCTTCGTCCATCCACCAGTCCGACAATTCTTCGTGCACGTCTGGGCCGGGTTGTTGATAAATGCGGTGGAACATCAGCGGTTCACCAATGGCCCCAGATTGCACCAATCGTGTCAGCAAGGCTTGGGCGCTGTCATAACGAAATTCTGCGCCCAAAGCATGGACGACGCCGGCGGCCTGTGCGGCATTCAGCATTTCGCGGGCCTGCGCCAAATCCTTGGCGAAAGGCTTTTCGCACATCACGGCGCGGCGGGCCGCGATGGCTTGCATGACGGGTTGATAATGGGCGTGCGGCGGTGTCGCGACGGTGACCAATTGGATATCTGGATCATTGGCCAGTAATTCTTCGAGATTATTGCTGGCAGTGGGAATGTTCAGCGGGGCGGCGCGCTTCTTTGTTTTTTCCAAATCGCGGCCAACAATGGCGCGCACGTCGAATCCTGCGTCGCGCAGCGCCCGCACATGGGTGAACAACCCAAATCCCGTGCCGACGACCACGGCGCCTATTTTACCATCTTGTCCCATCATTTAATCCTTTTGTGCACGGGCAATGGTTTGGCGAATGGCACTGAACCAATTGCTGCTAATGTCATCTAAACTCATGTCTTTTTGGTTGGCATGGAATATCTCCACCTCGATTGGCGCGGTGGAGCCCATGCTATTCAAAACCTGCAACAAGCCGGTCAGGTCAAAGCTGCCTTGGCCCGGCAGCAGCCGCGCATTCATCGTTTCGTCAAAGACATCCGGCCATGCTTCACCGTCGGCGTCATTGATTTGGACGGTATGGATTTGATGCGCCGGAATGGCGGCGAGGTCGGCCAAGCGGCTGTGGCTGCGGAACAAATGCCAACTGTCGATGGTCAGCCCCGCATTGCTTCGCCCTGCGGCATCAATGATCGCATGGCCAGCGCGCAAATTGGGGATGCCGCCAAAGGGGGCAAATTCCAAATGGACTTTCAGATCATAAGCAGCAGCCTTGTCGCACAAGGCGGCAAAGGCTTCGGCCCCTTCGTCAACCGATGGCGTGATGCCGAATATTTCGACCACGGCGACCGATCGCGCGCCAACCCGCGCAGCCGCTTCAATGACTTTGTCGGCTTGATGACTTTGTTGCAGGGATTGCAGCAACGGGTCATCGGTCTGAAGCGTCAAATGCTTGGGAAGCCATGCGGCGATACAGTCGACTTCGCTGATCCGCAGGCCTGCATCCTTAATGCGCTGGGCAAGCTCTTCGGCTTTCATGCCTTGCTCTTCGAGCGCCCATATGTCGGTCGGCAGCAGGGACAGGCCATCAAAGCCAGCGCGCGCAATGGGGTCCAATCGATCCAGCAGGGGCCGGTCCATCACCGGCACGCTGCTGAAAATCAAATGATTTTGGTTCAATTCGTTCATGCTCATCAATCCACAAACTGACCAGTTTTGATGACGGTGTCTGGCGTCAGCGCCGTCAAACCTTCGCTTTCCAGTTTGGCCAGCGGCAGTCGCCACAGGTCCACGGGGGCGGTGTCTTGCGTCATCACAAGGCGCAGCGCCCAAATGCCGCGTTCATGACCATAGCTGTTCAGCCAATTGCCGCCCAAATTGGGGTCATGTTCGCTGATGAAAACACGCACCTTGCCGTCGGATTCCACGACATGGCGGTTGTTGTTGATCCAACCATTGCCATCTTCGAAGGTGTCGAGATTTTCTTGCCATATATTACATAGTTGGACGTTCCAATATTCGCATTCTGGCGGGGTGAATTCCAGCACCAGAACATCGTCCAAACCCTTTTCCCAGCCGCCAAAAGCCACATGGCGATCTGGAACACCGCCGTTGGACAGATATTGGGCGCGGCTATAGTCGAGGCGGTTGAGTTTGGCCGCGAAATTGCCTTGGCTGCCTTGCCACCAATTACGGACCAGTTCGGCATAGCCCAGCACGCCTTGGGCTGACCAAGCAAGACCATTGGCGATTAATTCGGGGGTGCTGGGAACGGGGGCTGCGCCGTCGGCCCGTTCAATGACCATTTCGGGCGCAATCTCGGTGGTGCGGTCGCCCCAGACCAAACGCACGAGAATGCAGTTGCTGTCGGGGTCCAGTTTCAGCCAATTTTTGCCTTCGCCCGGATTATTCTGCGATAGAATGATTTCAAAGCTGCCATCCGCTTCGGTTTTCAGATGATGTGTGTGCAGGAAGGACGAGGTCTTGAGGTTGGATGGGTCAAAATGCTTCAATCCCTCTATCCCTTGCTGTGCCCAATCTTCGGCGCCGGGGGTGTCGGGGTTGGGGCATGTCAGCGCCGCCATCACAAAATAGGGGATGGTGCCGCGTGTTCCGCGAATGATATAATCCCGCGCAGCGTCAAATTGGCTCATCAGATGGTCTTGATCGACGGTCTGAACATTGATGGACTGACGCCACACCATGTCGCGCAAGCGCGGACGGGTCGGTTCGCCATTTTCCAGCAACCGTTCCAGACTAGAACGCGCCAAGCGTGATACAAAGCGATACCATTCGGCAATGTCCAGTTCGGACAAGGGGCCGTTCACTTGATTGATATGGCGTCCCGCGACCTTGAGCGTGTCGCAATAATCATCCCATGCTTGACCAGACAACAGCCGCTGACGAGCGATTTCAGAACGATCCTTTTGAGCGTCGGACATAGGCATGATTATTGCTCCTGCTTCACGGGGAATTGGTCGTAATAAAAAGCGAAACGATCGCGCAGTTCGGCCACATTGGTGTCGAACACACCTTCCAAGTCATAGATAACCTTGCCATGCGCGTGGCGTGGGTTTTCGTTCAGATAACCCAGCAATTTGGCTTCTACGTCGGGGGACAATTCCAGTCCCGCGAGTTGATAAATACGGCGCGCCATATCTTCTTGGTCGGCCATATATTCATGAAACAGGATGTTCATACACTGGTCATCGCCCCATGCGGAACGCTGGTCCACGCATTCGCGCAGTAAGCGTTCGATGCGGCTTGCCCAATGGCGGGCCAGTTCGGGCGGGTTGACAGGGTCGCGGCGAATGCGGTCCGAATAGCCCAGCATGGTGGTGAGGGAACGCAGCACGTCCACAGGGTCGCGGTGGGTGATGACCATGGTGGCGTCGGGGAATATATTCTTAATCGCTTGCAAATTTTCCATATGCTGCGGCGATTTTAACAGCCAGCGACGACGGCCCGGCTGACCCGGCTCCACGCCGCGATACCAACTAATTACCTGCAAGACCTTCTTTTCATAGGCGTAGCTGACGGTGCGATCATGCGCCAGATAATGGTCAATCCAGCGCGGCAAACGCGATGTGAATTCCCAATTATAACAGTTCATATCCATGAACATCAGTTCATTGTCTTCATGGATGTCATTGGCGGCCATTTCGTGCATTGCAGCCATATGCGGCAGCATCGAACCGAAATGAGCCCAAAATTCCGCGGAACGGGCTTGGCGTGGATCGGCTTCGCCATCTGCCAATTGGACAGAGGGGACGGGTTCTTCGGATTCCCACAAGGTCAAGCTGTTCAGCCGTTCATCGCGCGACAACCAGTTGACCAAATGGGTGGTGCCGGAACGCGGCAGGCCCGCGATGAAAATGGGTTTTTCAATCGGGATGTCTAGGATTTCGGGATGCTTTTTAACCAAATCTTCGATGCGCAAGCGGTTGGCCATGACCCGCACGGCATGTTGCAAAATATTGACCCGCCCACCGCGCGTCAGCCCTTCGTCTTCGTCAAGGGATTGCAGCAAAACCGCCAATCGTTCGCGAAAGCCCGTTTCTTCGCCAAAGTCATGCAGGCCCGTTTCGGCTTGGGCACGAGCGAGAATGTCTTCGGCGCTTAATCTATCCGGAAAATTGCTGTCACCATGGCGAGCGGCGGCGATAGCGGGCGTCACCACAGGATCGGCCATATCGGTAATGTTGATAACGGGAATGGAGGAGCTCATTTGCTAGACAGGCCTTTCAATTTGCGAGGCGCAGGCTCAATCTTGAGCCGTTCGAATGGGCGCGATGGCGCATGTCATTATGGAATGACGGACAGGAGGGTTGGGATTGTACAAGGAAATCGGGAGCAACCGGCCAGAGCGCGTCGCGGTGCGATGATCCCCATTATGCTGCGTCCGTGGCATGGCATCCTCTCCCTGATTCAATGTGTTCCTGAATCTGCTTCCCTTTAATATACCGCTTGGTATATTTGACAAGTTCGCTTTTTCAATTTTTTGCGCAAATCGATTGCGTGTGGCGTCTTTACTGTGGTTTTGCGTGCAATGAATGGGAATAAATAATGGAAAAGGGGCGGCGAGGCCGGCCATCTGCCGAGGATACATTGGCTCGGCAACGGCATTTATTGGGGGTGGCGCGCGGGATATTTATCGCACGCGGCTATCGTGGCACGACGATGGAAGAAGTGGCATCCGCAGCCGGCGTAACCAAGAAAACGCTCTATGCATGGCACCAAGACAAGGAAAGATTATTTCACCAGTGCGTTATTTATGGCGCGCTGCGTTTTCCCAATTTACGGCCCGATAGCGCGGATGATGTGCGCACGGCTTTGGTGGATTATGCGTTGGCCTTGCACGTCGAATTGGCCCGCGAAGATAGCTCGGGTTTGGGCATGTTGTTTATGCGCGAAGGGCAAGAATTCCCCGAACTGGCCAAACTGGTTCAGCGGCCGCACCATGATTATTTGTTGATGCCGCTGGCGCAATTTTTGACCAAACATGGGATGGAGGAAGAAGGGCGGACGGAGCGTGCGGCCTTGTTCATCAATATGGCGCTGTCGCCGCTGCACAATAAAATGATGCTGGGTATGGATTTGCCGTCCGACGACGCCATGCGCCGCCACGCTGAAATCTGTGTGGATTTATTTTCTGCGCTTGCGGAAAAGGAAAATCGGACGGTCTGATGATGGACCGCAGCGGTGTAGCATCAACGGCGATTAATGATCAGATGCCGGCGAGGGGCGCTGAAATTGCTCGCTGGATTACCATATCTATGCAGGGGCGAAAAAGAAGGGCAGCGGACAGGCGCCCTTCTTTTGCCAGTATCACGGATGATATCTAGGTTCTGATCCTAGCGCTTAAATAGCCGTAGCGCCGCCATCAATGACCATGGCGTGGCCGGTGACAAAGCTTGCGCCATCGCTGCACAGCCATAAAACAGCCGAAGCAATTTCATCGGGCTGGCCCATGCGGCCCATGGGGGTCATGCCTTCGATAACGGCGCGAAATTCTGCATTTTCTGCAACCGCTGCGGTCATGGCGGTTTCAATCACGCCGGGACAAATCGCATTAACCCGGATGCCCGATTGCGCCCAGCGCAGGGCCGCGTGGCGGGTCAGGCCGATCACGCCATGCTTGCTGGCTGTATAGGCAGGTTGATTGGGATTCCCGACCACGCCATTGATCGACGAGGTGTTCACGATCGCGCCGCCGCCCGATTGCATGATCAATTCGGATTCTTCGCGCATACAGCGCATAACGCTGGAGAGGTTGATGTTCATGCAGCGTTCCCACACATCTTCCTCATATTCATCTTGGCCCAGCGCGTTAATGCCAGCATTGTTGAACGCATAGTTCAGCCCGCCAAAATGTTCCTTGGCAGCGGCAACCATCGCTTTGACGTCATCCGAATTGCCAACATCGGCGCGGAAAAATACGGCCTTTCCGCCCATATCGCGGATTTCCGCCGCCACGGCTTCGCCGCCCGCTTCGTTGACATCGCTGACCAGCACGGACGCGCCGCTTTGCGCAAAGGCAAGGGCGGTTGCGCGGCCAATGCCAGCGGACCCGCCCGTGACCAACGCGACTTTGCCTGCCATTTTATAGTCCATGATCAACTCCTTATGAATTTCTATCAATATTGATTTGTCTGTTGGGCCCATGGCCCGATGGCGTTTGCAAGCGTCAGGTCGCAGCCGCCCCGACATCCGATGAACGCCGGATGCAGCGGAAGCCAACATGGCTAGTGCTGCTATCAATGGCTTGGGGGTGACGGGCCGCCGGGCGATAGCGTTGGCAATAGCTTTCGGCGCACAGATGCGACCCGCCCTTGATCACTTTGCGGCCGATCGGAATGTCGGGCATGCAAGGATCATAGCTGTCCTGTTCGGCGACGCCGCGCGGATTGCTGGGGACGCAGCAGCGGCCATCGGTTTTATTTTCCACCAAAGGCTCGCCATACCAGTCTGACGTCCATTCCCAGACATTGCCGATCATATCATAAAGGCCATAGCCGTTGGGGGCATAGTTTTTGACGGGGGATGTGCGTTCATAGCCATCGTCCAGCGAGTTTTGATAGGGAAAGGCACCCTGCCAATAATTGGCAAGGATTTGACCATCTGGGTTGAGTTCATTCCCCCAAGCAAATTCCGCATTGTCCAACCCGCCGCGCGCGGCCCATTCCCATTCCGCCTCGGTCGGTAGGCTTTTTCCGGCCCATGCGGCATAGGCTTCGGCATCCGCTAGGCTGATATGGACCACCGGATGGTCGGCCAATTGGTCCAAATTGGACGCTGGGCCATAGGGGTGCTGCCAATCTGCGCCAAAGCAAAATTCCCACCATTGAAAGGCATCGTGCAACGGAACAGGACCAGCGGTTGGGCGAAAGAGAAGCGAACCAGCCTTGGCCATTTCTGGCGGCATCCCTGGATAATTTTTGGGGTCAGGGGCAATTTCGGCGAAGCTGCGATATTGGGTGGCATCAACAAAGGCTTGAAATTGCGCGTTGGTGATGGGGGTTTCATCCATCCAAAAACCATCCACGCGCACTTTGCGGCGTGGGCGCTCTTCGGGGTAATAATGATCAGACCCCATCAAGAAGGTGCCGCCTTCGATGAAAATCATGCCGTCATTGTTCGGCGACGAAGTATTGTCAGCCCGCGCCTGTTCACCATGTTGGTCGATATTCCTATATGTCATCGTGCGGGACTCTTGTTTGGGGTAGCGCGCTTGTCTGATCCGTAACTTGGTTGGCCAAATGGAATCACCTGATTGAAAAGCTTGTCAAATCTTATCGATGTCCCCCCAGTTTGACGCAATCCAAACATATATGGTTCGAAAACTAAGCAGAGCATAATGACTGGTGAACATATTTTTGGGTATCGACGGACTGGATGATGGGCTGGGGCCAGCTTTCGCCGTCCCCAGCCATTTTTATGCAAGCTTTTCAGCCGTGCTCAGTCGCGATATGTCAAAAATAGAATGACATGGTGGCGCCAAATTCGCGTGGCTGGGTTGCGTTGATCAACTTGTAACCGCTGTCATAGGTCATGCTAGGCACGGCGGTGGGGATCAGCGCATCGCCGATCACATTGGTGACCCGCTGTTGATTGAGCAGGTTTTTCACAAAGGCTTTGAATTCCCAGCGCTGATCAGGACCGCGTACACCAGCATAGATATTGGCCAGCAAGATTGAGTCATAATCATAACCGCTTCTCCATGACGAGAAGGATGGGCGATAGGTGACCAAGGTGCTGATAAAGGGTTCGACTTTGCCCATCGGCAAGCGAAGCTCTGCGTTGCTGGTCAGGTTCAGGTCTGGCAGTTCGGCGATGCGGCCATTGGTGACGCAATAGCTGACATTCCCCGAACCGACGATGATCGGCGCGCCATTGGTGTCCACTTGGTTGCAAGGCAAGGACGCATTGTCAAAGCGGCCATGCGAATAAGCAGCGCCGATCGACAGGTCGAAATTCGATGTTGGCCGCGCCGTGATCGTAGCTTCGATGCCCTTTACAACAGCATCGCCATTATAGTTGAAGCCCGATGGGAAAACGCCGTCGACGATGCCATCCGGTGCACCGACGGGTTGACCCAAATTATTTCGTACCCCGAAATCATAAAAAACATAGGGAATGCGCGCCATATAGCCGTCATATTTTTGGTAATAGGCGGCGATATTGGCGGTCACGCGGCGGTCGAGCAAGGATGCTTTGATCCCGAATTCCACCGCGTCAGACCGTTCATTATTGCTGCGTGCCAGATCGTCGGACAGATTGGCTGGAACGCCAACGCCTGCTGAACCCAGACGGAAGGAGCGACCATAAGCCAGATAGGTGGTCAGATCGCGATTGATTTCATAGGTCAGCGTTGCGCCGCCCGTTACCGCTTTGCCATGACCCACGGCCAAACGAGCGGGAACCAAGGGCGACGTCATGCCATTGATGGGCGGACGTGCCGGAAGCGTGGAGCCAGTCGGGGGGGTAAAGCCGGGCGAGTTGATGACGCTGTCGGCAAATTGCTTTTTCTTTTGATCTGTGTAGCGCAGGCCAAATTCGAACGTCAGGTCCGAGGTGAATTCAAAGCGGCTGCTGGCCGACAAGGAAATATTTCGGTCATTTCGCGGCGCTGTCAGGCGCATGTCGATGGGCAAGTACAGACCATCTTCATATGGGAAGTTGCCGAAAAATGTATTGGCTTGCTGAGCCTGCGTCACAACACCCGACATTTTGCTGTAAAATGCGCCCAGCGTCCAATTCCACATACCGTCATTGTTCGACGCCAAGCGCAGTTCGCCAACCACCTGTTTATAGGGCGAGATGACCGTGCTGACGTTGACATAGTTGGGAATGCTGTTGCCAGCGTCCTGGTCATAATGCTGGGTCAACAGGCTGTTTTGGTACGAACCCAGCGCCGACAAGGTGACGCCGCCCATATTCCATTCCACCGTGCCGGTGACAAAATGGCTGTTATTGCTGAACAGGCGGTCGCCTTCGGAAACGCCGCTATAATCCTTGACGCCCAAAGCGGGGCCGGAGCGGTCCGCACTGCCGATGGTGGGCGTGTTTCCAGACCCGATCACTTGCTGAACAAAGCGGTCGTCCGATTGCAGATATTGATAGATCAGATTGGCATCAATATCGGCATTGGGCTGCCAGCGCAGCGACAAACGCGCGCTTTGGGTGCGGGACTGCGACTTGCCGCCCGTATGAATGTTGCGAACGCCATTCAGATTATTGCCATCGACCAAAACGGCAGCACGCATCGCCAATGTGCCAGCAACCAGCGGGAGGGATACGGCGCCTTGAACGTTATAACCGCTCAGATCGGTGGCGGTCGCCTGCATATAACCGCTGATATCGTCGATGTCAGCACGGCGCGAACGCACGGTAATGGCACCAGCTGGGGCTGTGCGGCCACGCAAGGCGCCTTGTGGGCCACGCAGGACTTCGATCTGTTCAATATCATAAATGGCCGAAAATGCGGTCTGCGCATCAACGGGCACATCGTTCAGATAGAGGTCCACCGACGGCGATGAATCTTGGTCGGGGTCAAAGGTTACGCCGCGCAAGGTCGCAGTGTTGCTGCGGCCGCTGCTGTTGCTCAGTTGGAGGCCGGGCGACAGTTTCTGGACATCTTTCATGTCCAAGATATTCAGTTTTAACAATGTTTCGCCGGTCGCCACGTCCACGCTCATGGGAACATCTTGCAAGCTTTGGCTGCGACGCGACGCTGTGACAACAATATCGGCTCCGTCGAAGGTGGCGGTTTCTGCGTCACTTGTTGCGGAGGAATTTTCATCTTCGCTGGATTGCACGGCAGCCAAAGCTAGTCCGGGCATCGTCAAGGCTGTACAAGCCGCCAGCACGAGCGACAGCTTTGCCTTATTCGTCTTTTTCATATGTCTTGGCCCCTGTTTATGATGATTTTTTCATTGGTTGAAAATTGGATTATCCGGCTTTGCGGGTTTCGATGGTCACTCCATCAATACTGAAATTCTTGTTAGGAAAACCAAGCGGTTGATCCTGTGGATAAGATGCGACGGGCGCTCCGCTATCCAGCCCCACGCCAAAGGTTTCATGAATGGAGAATTGGTGGACGGTGGCGGGCAGAATATCCTCGCTGGCCAACGCTCCGTTGACCCACAAAGATAATTTTCCACCCTTGGCAAAACCTGGCCCGTCGGATTGGAAGTCGACCTTCACGCGGTTTTTCCCTGCCGCAAAAGGTGAAGGTGCAGCGAGCGTGGCTGTTTTCACGTCGAAAAGCTTATAGACAAATCGGGCCACGCCCTGTTCGTCGATGAACAAAGACATACCCGCGTCAGCGCCGCCCAAGGCCGCGATCACGCCTTTGCCGTCCTTGGCATAATCAATGTCCGCGGTGATCGACCAAGACTGACCAGCTAGCCGCGGCAAGGATACTTCGGGAATTCCAATCGTGCCGCTGCGATAGGTCATTTTCGTGCGGCCATAGGAGGGGTCGGGCAAACTGCCTTTTGACAATTGTTGCCCGCGCAGCGGCAGCACCCGATTGGCGGCGGCTTCGGCCATGAACAATTGCTTTAGCTGTTCTAGCTTTTGTGGGTTTTGTGCGGCCAAGTCGCGCGATTGTGAAAAATCACTGCGTAAATCAAATAATTGCCATTGGTCGTCGGCCATGTCCTTGGGTTGAAGAACAAAGGCTTCCCATGGATAGCGATGGTGAAACGCCGAAGCCAGCCATCCTTTATGATAAATGGCGCGGTGCCCAAATACTTCAAAATATTGGGTGTCGTGACGCTCTTGGGCCTTGGCGTCATTGAAGCTGTAGAGCAGGCTGACGCCGTTTAGCGGCCTTTGTTTCACGCCTTGGAAACTGTCGGGCGCATCAATGCCCGCCGCTTCCAAAATCGTGGGCATAATATCATTAACATGGCCGAATTGGCTGCGGATGCTGCCTTTATCTTTGATTTTTTCGGGCCAGCTTACAACCAATGCATTGCGGGTTCCGCCCAAATGCGACGCAATGGTTTTGGTCCATTGGAACGGGGTGTTCGTGGCCCATGCCCAGCCCGTATTGATATGGGCATAGGTGCTGGCGGTGCCGATTTCGTCGATGCGGGCGAAAGTTTTCGCGTCGGGTTTGGGCGTGAAACCGGTCAAGGCGCCCATATAGTCAAGGCTGCCGTGCAGGCCGCCTTCACCGCTGGCGCCATTATCGCCGACCACATAGATGAACAGCGTATTTTCAAATTGGCCGTTACTTTTCAGCTCCGATACCAGCTTCCCAAGCTGGGTGTCCGTATGTTCTAGAAAGCCAGCATAGCTTTCCATCAAGCGGGACGAAAATTTCTTTTCCTCGGCGCTCAGGCTGTCCCATGCAGGCAAGGCCTCCGGACGCGGGGTGAGCTTGGTATTGGCCGGAATAACGCCCAGCTTTTTTTGGCGCGCAAAGCTTTCTTCGCGCAAGCGATCCCACCCTTGATCAAATTGACCGCGATATTTTTCGATCCACGGCTTGGGAACTTGAATTGGGGCGTGGATGCCGCCAGCCGAGAAATATAAGAAAAATGGCTTGTCGGGCGCACCGGCCTGCACATTGCGCATCCAGTTGACGGCACGGTCAGCCAAATCTTCGCTCAGGTGATAATCCGCTTGTTCGGGACGCATGACGGGCGTGGTGCCTTGATACAGGGTCGGCTCGAATTGATCGGTTTCACCGCCATGAAAGCCGTAAAATTGGTCAAAACCTTCGCCTGTCGGCCAACGGTCAAAGGGGCCAGCAGGGGATAATTCCCAATCGGGTGTTTGGTGCCACTTGCCAAAGGCCCCCGTCGCATAGCCATTTTCGCGCAAAATCATGGCTAGGGTGGCCGTGTCGCGGTCGCGGAACCCCGCATAGCCGGGGCGATCATCCGATGAGTTCATCACTGCGCCATTGCCGACGGCATGGGGGTTGCGGCCTGTCAGCAAAGATGCGCGGGTGGGGGAACAAATGGCCGTGGTGTGGAAACGATTGAACAGCAAGCCTTGGCCCGCCAATTCATTGAGGACGGGGGTGTTTACCGGTCCGCCCACGACCGAGCTTGCGCCGAAGCCGACGTCATCGAGCAGCACCAAAACGACATTGGGCGCACCCGCGGGGGCGGTGCGTCGATATTGCGGTGCAGGGTCCGACGCAGCTTCGGGAGAGGGGGGCGTGGTCGCGGCATGAGACTGGGCCGCTAGGCTGCAACTGAGCGCCAAAAGCGAGGCCACAGCTTTTTTGGAAAATGATTGCGACACGCGCCTCTCCTGATTCTTCGACGATATCTTAAATACGAGACTATACAGTATCGTAAAATGAACACAAGATAGTTATGCGGCCAGCGATGGCGGCGCTCTTCGCCCCATCCATCGTTGGGTGCGGCGCATGAACGATGTGCATGACGAGGCAATTGGCTGTGGTTGACTTTGCCAATAGGCTATGGCGAAATGGCGTGGTTCGCAGGATGAGATTGGTTAAATAATAGCGATGAAACGAATCTCAGCAGAAGATAAGCGACTGAAAATCCTGAGCGTAGCCACAGATTATTTTCTAAACTGTGGTTATGACGGATGTACGCTTGATCAGGTGGCTGCTGGTGCCAAGGTGGGCAAGCAAGCCATCTATGAATTCTTTGAAAATAAAGAAGAGCTATATTCGGAAGTGGTGCGATCCAATATCGTTGTACAGCCTCTTGACGACCTTCCGTCCGATCAGCCCGTGCACCAAGTGATATCGGATTATATCTTAAAGATGATACACCAAAATGCGGGTCTGCCGGTTTATGGCATGATGCGAACCAATATATTGGCCTATCGGCGTCTGCCAGCATTGGCTGACAGCTTGCATCAAAGCCGCCGCAACGGCGCAAGGCCTTTGCAGGTTTATTTGGAAGCGTTGCAGGACCAAGGGAAAATTGACCTGCATGCTATGGACCCCTTGAATGTTGCCACCCGAATAGCCGGTGTCGCGACCCAAGGTACACGCGCCTATATGGGCTTTGGCTGGCCCGACGATGACAGGCGCCGCGATAATGCGCAGTGGAGCACGAAATTGGTGCTGGAGGGGTGTGATTGTCATCAAGAGCCCATAGCGCAAGCGAAAAATGTCGGTGATCATCTGCGGAGCGGCGAGCGCCCGCCATCCATGCGTTTGGCAAAAGATCGTTTTGACGAATTGTGCAGTACGGCGCTTTTGCTGTTTTTCGAGCATGGGTTTGACGGAATGAGTATCGACCATTTGGTCGAGTTAACGGGTGTCAGTCGGGCGACGATTTATCGCAATTTCCACGATAAGGACGGTTTTTTTCGTTTTGTCGTGGAACGTGAAGTCAAACGCAGTAGCCAATCGCCGCTCGAAAGCGGGCGGGGTGATGGCTTCGAACATGGGCTGCAATTGCTGGCGCGGCAATTGATGGATGGCCATGCACAGGACCATAATCTGGCGATGTATCGATTGTTGATCGAAGAGGCTGATCGCGTTCCAGATTTGGCGCGGGCCTTTTATGATGGGCAGATTGATCGGGTGATCCCGCCATTGACGGCGATTTATCAGCAATATTTGGGTCATCCGCCGTGCGAGAAATGCGTGGTTGCCTTTCACACATTGGCGACATTTGGGGTGCGTTTTCTGACCTCTGCTGCGCCGCTTAGCGTGGATGAGAAAATCAAATTATCCCGCGAAACCGCCAAGATTATGACCTTGCCATTGTTGCGCAGTCATTAGCTTCGGTCCGCTTGCTTCCCTGCGGCGGTTATTGTGTTGGTCATGCAATCATGCCGATGACCGGACGCATCCGGCCATCGGCATGTTCTTTCGTTCGCTTCTTTCGTGCGCGCGATATTATTGATCGGTGCTCAGGCCAGCCCGACCTGGCTGGCCGACCAATATTTCGACCTTTTCAATTTCGCCATTGAACCGACCGCCCGATGTATAGGCATTGGTGACTGGCGTATCCGCGTCAAAACCGATGTCCAATGTGTCGGTCATTTCCGGCAATTTGGAGATGGTGCGTGCAATGCGGCCACGACCGATTTCTTGGCCATTGGCCAGCAAGCGCATCTCACCACCGGCATTGCGGCCACCGTCGTAGCGGAACTCGATGCTGACCTTATGTTTTCCAGCAGGCAAGGCTTGGTTGGAAGAGATTTGGGACTGGTCACCATCCAAATGCGATGCAGCCATTAACGCATGGACGCGGCCATCCTTCATGTAAAAGCTCCACCCACCAAAACGGCTGCCGAGCGCGAGCAAAACGCCGTCAGCCGGCTGTTGCGGCAGGACAAGATCGGCGTTGATGGTAAAGCTGCGGCCCAGCAGCGGCGCTGCACGGACCGACGGAATGGAGATTCCAGCGCCCCAATATTGATAAACGCGGCGGTCTGGCACCAGCGCCGCGGCGGCGGTGAAGCGTTCAATCGTCAAGCGATTGTCGAGCGGGTAAACCTGATTGGCCTTGGCTTCCTGATCAAATTTCAACTGCATTTCCCGCAGCTTTTCGGGATATTTTGCTGCCAAATTGTTCGACTGGGAAAAGTCTTTGGTCAAATCATATAATTCCCATCCATATTCGGATGGCAATTTGCTGCTGTTCACCGACTTCCAAGGCTCCGTCTCTGGCGTTGTCGAGGCCAGCCAGCCGCGATGATAAAGCGCACGATTGCCCATCATTTCAAAATATTGTGTGTCATGCCGTTCTGCCGCCGTGGGCGCATTGAAGCTGTACGCAAAGCTGACACCGTTCATGGGTTGCTGGGGGACGCCATTTACCACGGCTGGGGCCTCTATTCCGGCCGCTTCCAAGATGGTGGGCGTGATGTCCGTCACATGGGTGAATTGCGAACGAATGCCGCGCTGGCTAATCCGGTCGGGCCAAGACAGAACCAGCCCGTTGCGGGTGCCCCCCAGATGGGACGCAATTTGTTTGGCCATTGGGAAGGGGGAGTTGGTCGCCCATACCCAACCAAAACCATATTGCGCGACGCTGTTTGGTCCGCCAAATTCGTCCAGCTTTGCCAGCAAAGTGGCTTCATCTTCCTTCATGTCATTGGCGAAATTGGCCATGGGGTTGGTGCTGCCCACTTGGCCCGCTTCGGGTGCTGCACCATTATCCCCTTGAATGAACATGATCAGGGTGTTCTTATCCACACCAATACGTTCGATTTCGTTCAATATCCGTCCGAATTGATCATCTTGATAGGCCAGCATCCCCGCATAGACTTCCATCATACGTGCGCTGATTTTGCGCTGATCTGCTGTGAGCGCGTTCCATGCCAAAATGCCTTCGGGGCGGGGGCTGCTGACCGTCCCTTTCGGAATCAAGCCCTGACCTATTTGCTGGCGATGCGTATTCGCGCGGACATTGTCCCAGCCAGCGTCAAATTTTCCGCGGAATTTTTGGATCCAATCGCTTGGCGCTTGCAGCGGCGCATGGGCTGAACCAGTTGCATAATATACGAAAAATGGCTTTTCGGGGGCAACGGATTTTTGTGTACGTATCCAATGGATTGCGTCGTCCGCCAAGGCTTTGTCCAGCACGCCGTCTTTCAAGGTCGGTACCGCTTCGGTTCCACGATAAAGGGCCGGGGTGAATTGGTTGGTTTCCGCACCCATGAAACCAAAGAAATGTTCAAAGCCCAGACCCGTTGGCCACATGTCGAATGGACCGACCGGCGAAACATGCGCTTCGGGTGCGTTATGATGCTTACCAAACATCGCCGTATTATACCCATTTTGGCGCAAGGTTTCCGCGACGGTGGCGGCGCTTTTGGGCATGATATTGTGATAGCCGGGGAAGCCGGTTGAAAGATTGGCCACAATGCCATTGGCAACCGCGTGATGGTTGCGCCCCGTCAGCAAGGCTGCGCGCGTTGGCGAGCACATGGCGGTGGTGTGGAAGCGATTATAGATTAGGCCGCGTGCAGCCAAGCGATCCAAATTCGGTGTCGGGACAGGGCCGCCAAAGGTGGACGCCGCGCCAAAGCCTACGTCATCCGTGATGACCACGATGATGTTGGGGGCACCTGCTGGTGCCTCGACGGGTTTGGGAAAGGCTGCGGTGGAATCAGCATAGGTTTGTCCAATGACGCCCTTGAATTCGGTCGTTTCTGCTTGACTGGCAGGTGCCGCGACCAGCGCCGCGATCAGCGCGCAATAAGGCAGGGCGCGTGCGCGTTGTACGTTATTTTTAAACCGATGAAGCATGATGATCTCCCAATACTGGACGATCTCGTACTATGTGATGATGCTGAAATCAAGCAGCGGAGCGTTGGCGAAGTCTATGGGCGGATAAAGGAGAAGCGACGTTGGGAAGGGCTTGGGGGTAGCGTCTGGGACTGATCGCGCGAGGCTGCATACCCATCGGCGGGACGGCATGGCATTTTGGAATATAGTCATTTGTGCCGTCTGAGCGGGCGCTTTAAATATTATATTTTGACAGGCGGCGTCTGGGCGGCGATGCGCGGCTGATTCTGTTTATATGATCCCTAAAAAGCACCGCAGAGTGATTTTCAAGGCATGTTTTGGCAAAAATGAAACTGAATTTTCCGATAATTTCAATATTTTTTATTCTTAGAAAATATGGTTTTTTGCAATAATACTGCCGGATTCATCTTCTATTTGCCATGAATGGTCACGCAAATCCTAATTTTATAGCATGAAAAATTTCGAGGACTTGGTATCGGATCAATGCGGCGCGTTGGGCGCGCCGTAAAACTGGCGTAAGAGGAGTTGGCGCCTAATGACCGATGTTGTTCTAGATCTGCCTGTCGATACGGCAGATTCCGCTACACGGATTGAATATGATTTTCTGGGCGAAGTGGCTGTTCCGGCGGAACGCTATTATGGTGCCGAAACGATGCGGGCGATCCGCAATTTTCCGATTACCGGGACCCCAATTTCGGCGATGCCGGAACTGTTAATGGCGTTGGCGTGGATTAAAAAAGCCGCCGCGCAAACCAATTTGGTGTCCGGAGATTTGTCGGATGATCAGGCGACTGCCATTGTCGCGGCCTGCGATGAAATTTTGGCTGGCAAGCTTCACAGCGAATTTTGCTTGGATGTGATTCAGGGCGGGGCAGGAACCTCGACCAATATGAATGCGAATGAAGTCATTGCCAATCGGGCGCTGGAAATCATGGGGCATCAGCGCGGTGACTATGCCCATATGAGCCCGAAGGACCATGTCAACAAATGCCAGTCGACCAATGATGTCTATGCCACGGCTATCCGGTTGACGGTGGTTCAGATGAACCGGCGTCTGGCGGCCGCAACGTTGCGATTGGTCGAAGCCTTTGAGCGCAAGGCCGAAGAATTTCACCATATCCCGAAATTGGGACGGACCCAGTTGCAAGATGCCGTGCCGATGACGGTGGGGCAAGAAATGCAGGCCTTTGCCGACACGCTGCGCGACGATGTGGCGCGGATCGAGGAAATGCAGCCATTGTTCATGCAAGTGAATATGGGCGGCACGGCAATTGGCACGGGTGTTGGGGCGACGGATTATTATATGCACCATATTGTCCCCAATTTGGCGCAAGTGGCCGATATGGCGATCACGCCATCGCACAACCGGATCGAGGCGACATGGGATACCGGCCTGTTCGTCTTTTACAGCGGATTGTTAAAGCGTTTGGCGACTAAACTGAGCAAAATATCCAATGATTTGCGTTTGCTGTCCAGCGGACCTTTGTCGGGTATCGGCGAATTGTGCCTGCCACAAATGCAGCCAGGTTCGTCAATTATGCCGGGCAAGGTGAATCCGGTTATTCCCGAAGTGATGAACCAAATTTGCTTCCGCGTATTTGGCGGCGATACCACGGTGACCTTTGCGGCAGAGGCTGGTCAGTTGCAGTTAAATGCGATGGAACCCGTCATCATCTGGACATTGTATGAAAGCTGTTCTGCGCTGATTACGGGCATGGACACGCTGATTGAAAATTGCGTCAATGGCATTCGGGTCGACGAATTTCGTACGGCTCAACTCCTGCAAGGCAGCACCGCTTTGGTGACATCTTTGATGCCCGACATTGGCTATGCTAATGCATCGCGTGTGGCCCGCACGATGATCGAAACCAAGATCGGTATTGCCGATGCTTTGCGTCTGTTGTTGCCAGAACAGGCTGACCGGCTCATCCGGCAATATTTGATGACCTGACAGGAAAATGGTCCTCGTGGCGCTGAATAGGGATTGTCGCCGCCGTGCGGCGCTCCCTAGGGCTCTGCCACGGGGATTAACGCCTTTTCCCGCCACCCCCTTCACCTGCGAAGCTGCGAGGCGGGCGGTGGAGGGGCAGCCTAACCCTTTGCGTCACCGCCTAGAGTGCGACCCGTAACGGCAGGCGTGCCAATAAGACGGGGCTGCCGTGCTGATTGTTTCGCGGTGAAGCATCAGCATCCCATGTGAGCAGGGAGGCTCTTTTTTATGATGTCAGGACAATGTTGGACCCGATAATTGGGTAACGCTTCGCCGCTGATGATGTAGCCGGTTAAGATGTTGGCTTAATATATTAGCATTGTGTTGTGATTATTATAAATAGTGCCATTTTTGCAATAATCTTATTAAATTTCTAAAATAAAATGTGATTTTTATAATTTTCTGCATGTACCGCGTTGGTGATTGGGTGTTGATTTTCAATGCAATGGTTATGAATAAAGTCTATTATTCGTTACAATGTTAACGATATATTATAATATTCTATTGACGTTGATTGAAATTTTGATCAATCTGATTTTCGAAGACTGATATGTCACGCATGTGCTGCGCGGTAATGGGTCCAATGGGATAAGGCTGCATATTCTTGTTCCGTTGGCGAACGGTGTATAGAAGGGCAGCGTCGATGGACAATTTTTCTGCACCCAATTCTCACTATACAGAGGATTGGCCGGAGGACGACACTCTGGCGATGGACTATATTGTCAATCATAACAGAGAGTTGTCGCTATCCATCGATCCGAAGCGCAAAGTCTATGTTGCTGCGGCGCGCCGTTTATTGGTTGCAAGGCAGAATATTGCAAAAATTATGCCGCGCAACTTGTTCCGTGATTCCGCATGGGACGTCATGCTGGAACTATATATTGGTACGGCGGAGCAGACAGATGTCTATGTTAAGCAGGCAATCATTGCATCTGGGGAATGTCCTGCAACCGCTATGCGGATTATCGCACGATTAGAAAAGTCGGGTTTTTTATGCCGGACGGGAGATCCCAGTGATCAGCGGCGGGTGGTGGTTTCTTTGTCCCGCATAGGGATGGATGCCATGGAAATGCTGCTGAAGGAATTGGATGGCGATACGCTTAAAAGCTATAATCCTCGATCCGATTAAAAGAAAAATTGACCGTTATGGCATAAGTGTTGCCATATTGGCGTCATTAGGGGCAGGTCTTTTCTGTTCCTTTCTGGTCTTCCAATAGAATTTGATCAGCATTGTCTTTGGACCGACGCATCATGTGCGCTTGGCGGGGGAGGATGAGTTGGTCATGATCCGATGTGATTTTCTGCGCATATCATGGGCTGGAATGGCGGCGTGACAAGTGCATCCGGCTTGATGCTATGCTTGGCTGCGACGCTGCCCAATCCGTCGGCGGATCAAGCGGATGCGGCCAGCAGCAACGACATTGTTGTGACGGCTGAACGTCACGGCCAAGCACGCGTTGCTGCGGACAGAGAAATAGATGAGGCGCAGATTTCTGGCTTTGGCGCGGAATCGATTGACCAGTTGTTGAAACGTGCCGCGCCATGGATTGATCCAACGGGTGAAGAGCCTTTGCTGTTGATTAACGGTAAACCGATTGGTTTCGACCAATCCATCCTCAGCTATCCCGCCGAAGCCTTGACCAGATTAGAAGTCTTAAAGAGCGAGGCCGCCGCCGAATATGGGCATAGCGGCGGCGGGCGGGTGATTAATTTGGTGCTGAAACGGCGTTTTAGCAGCCTGAATATGGATTTGGGGTATGAACAGCCAACGCGTGGTGGCAGCAGTGGGCAGCGGGTTTCGGCAGGGCGCACCGCTATTCAGGGGGAATGGCGCTGGAACGCAAATGTCCGCTTAAGCCGCGATAGCGCCTTGTTGAAAAGCGCCCGAAATGGTGCGCGGCGAAATGGGGTGTTTGATCAGCGAGGCGTCATAATTGGACAGAATGGCGGCGAAGTCGACCCGATCTTGTCCGGCATTTTGGGGCGAGAGCTGTTGGCGGTGGCGTTGCCAGCTCATGATGGTCCGTGGGACCTAGAGGATTTGGCCGCGAGCGCCGATGATTTTTATCCCATGGACCCCAGTGACTATGAAACTTTGCAGCCGAGGCGGCATTCGGCATCCTTGAACGTGGGGGTGACGCGCCCGCTTGGAGCGTTCCAGATATCGCTGAACTTGCGGGCCAATCAATCTCGCAACATGGCATGGCGCGGTCCCGCGATGGCCCAGTTTTTGTGGCGCGAAGGGCAAGCCGATTCTCCCTTTGGCGATGATGTCCGGATCATACGACCCTTGACGGGCCTGCCCGCCCTGCGCGTAGAGGGTAAAAATCAGTCGGTCGGTGCTTCGTTGAATTTGAACGGTAAAGTGGCGGGATGGCAATTGTCATTGGGCGTGAATGCCAACCGGAGTTGGAACGAGAATATGGTCGAAAATGGCGTCGATCAATCTGCGTTGCAACAGCAATTGGATGATGTTTTATTGTTGCCGTGGGATGGTTTGGATGCCCGCTGGATCAGCAATAGCGCCACCAAGGGGCGGAGCGACATGCTGGCGCTTCAGGCCAATGTGAACCGAAAATTGTTTCAATTGCCGGCAGGTCCCGTCAATTTGGCAATGTCTTTTTCCGCCAATCATACATCAACGGAGCGCCAGCAAAATGGTCAGGATCAACCAACGAGGCGTCGTCAGCAAGGGCAGGGGCGCGTAGCATTCAATCTTCCGATCAACCGAGGGGATGAGGGGCTGTGGCCTGAACTGGGCGATTTAACGTTCGACATCGCCGCGTCGACGCAGCGAATGAGCGGAAGTGGCGGGCAGAATAGCTGGTCGATGGGCGTCAACTATGAACCATTTGCGTGGCTGCAGCTGCGCGGATCATGGGACTATAGCGATGCGGCGCCATCGGCCGAGCAATTGGATGGCCCCATTGATCAAAATGTTCAGCGTATATTTGACTATGCACGGCAGGAAATGGCCGATGTCATCTGGATTGTCGGGGGGAATCCAGCGCTGCGGCGTGGACAGCGCCGCAATATGATGCTGAGCGCGGCCGTGCGGCCCACCTCGACCTTATCCTATCAGGCCGGATATCGCGAAGGCGTGGCGCGATTTGGCATCACCGCTTTGCCAGAGTTAACGCCAGCGATAGAGGCGGCCTTTTCAGACCGTATTTTCCGTGATGCTGATGGCTATTTACGGCGCATTGATGCGCGGCCGATCAATTTGGATCGCCAAATTGACAGCCAATTTCACCAAAGCATCACTTGGAATGGGACAATCGGCGCTCAACGTTCTGCTTTGGGGCTGGTGCCAGCGTCCAGTGAAGTGGGCGGCGTTGGGCGCGCGCCAGACACGCGGCTGGAATCGGCGTGGACTGTCCAAGCCTCGCTTTCCCATAATATGCGCCTGAAATCGCGACTGCTGATCCATGAGGGATTGCCCGAGATTGATCAATTGGGCGAGGAAAGCGGGCAGAGCCGCCATGATGTATCGGGGCAGATCGGCGTATCGCGAACTGGTATTGGCGTCACATTGCAAGGAAATTGGGCCAGCGGCGGGCGACTAAAAGCAACATCAGGGCAAGGGGCGTTGCGGTTCAAGCCGCCTTTAACCTTGAATTTATCAACATTTATAGAGCCGGATAAATGGAAAAGTAAAGCGTGGCTAAAGGGCTTGCGGGTCAGCTTGGACGTCCAAAATCTGACCCGCCAATATCGTCGGGTCGTGCGCGATGACAATAGCGTGCCAATAGGATTTGGGCGGGATGACATTGACCCCGTCGGGCGGATCATCCGTGTGACTATACGCAAGAAATTTTGATCACAGCGCCATCGGATGAACAGCATTTATGGCAGGTGTAACGCCGTCATGTGGGGCGTGCCGTGGGAATGGCGCATTTGTACCTTTGCCCCTTTGCCTCTTTACGTTGTCCCACAGCAACGCCTTGAAACCCAAATGTCGCGCCTTTAGAAAGCCGCCAGACCCGTAATGGCGCGGCCCAATATCAGGGCATGAACATCATGTGTGCCTTCATAGGTGTTCACGGTTTCCAAATTCATGGCGTGCCGCATGACTTGATATTCGCCGCTGATCCCATTTCCACCGTGCATGTCACGGGCGACCCGCGCGATATCCAATGCTTTGCCGACATTGTTGCGTTTGATGATGGAAATCATCTCTGGCGCAAAATTACCGTCGTCCATCAACCGGCCGACCCGCAAGCTGGCTTGCAAGCCCAAGGCGATTTCAGTTTCCATATCGGCCAATTTCTTTTGCACCAATTGGGTCGCGGCCAAGGGGCGGCCAAATTGATGACGGTCCAATGTGTATTGGCGGGCGGCATGAAAGCAAAATTCGGCGGCCCCCATGCTCCCCCAACTAATGCCATAACGAGCGCGGTTGAGACAGGAAAATGGACCTTTCAACCCTTGCACATCGGGCAGGATGGCGTCTTCGGGAATATCGACATCATCCAATATCACCATACCGGTAATCGATGCCCGTAAGCTGAGCTTATTTTCAATTTTGGGCGCAGACAGGCCCGCCATGCCTTTTTCCAACACAAAGCCGCGAATGCCGCCGCCATGGGCATCGGACTTCGCCCAAATCACAAAGACGTCCGCAATGGGCGCATTGGATATCCACGTTTTGGCACCATTTAGCCGATATCCGCGGGCTGTTTTTGTAGCGGTTGTCCGCATGCCACCAGGGTCGGAACCCGCGTCGGGTTCGGTCAGGCCAAAGCAGCCAATCCATTCCCCGCGGGCCAATTTGGGCAAATAATGCTGTTTTTGCTCTTCGCTGCCAAAGGCATAGATGGGATACATGACGAGGCTGGACTGAACGCTCATCATCGAACGATAGCCGCTGTCGACCCGCTCAATTTCGCGCGCGACCAAGCCATAGGCCACATAGGATGCCCCCACGCCGCCATAGGTTTCAGGGATTGTTGGACCAAGCAGACCCAGCGCGCCCATTTCGCGAAAAATGCTGCTGTCGGTGGTTTCATTGGCAAAAGCCTCGATAATGCGCGGTGCCAAGCGATCTTGTGCATAGCTGCGCGCGGTATCGCGGATCATGCGTTCGTCGCTGGTTAACTGATCGTCCAAAAGCAATGGATCGGCCCAATCGAATGTCTGCACCCTCTATCCCTTTTTAAGGCTTCGGTACGTTTTGCACCGATATGGATTTTGCCACCATATGTTGCCGATTGTCAGCGACAAGACAATTGTTGGTCAGTTGATTTTTCCGTTTCGGTGATGGCGGCTTGGACCTGATGAGAATGAAAAAAAGGCTGACCGCTTATGTCAGCGGCCAGCCCTTTTTGATCTTATATATTAAAAGGTCAGAAACGTGCGTTCATGCTGACCCAAAGGCTGCGGCCTTTGTCTTTGTTGTTATAATTATCATAGAATAAGGTTTCATTGGTGCCATCATAGAGGCCGTCCCCGTTCAGGTCACGGAACTCTGTGCGATAGCTTGTATAATCTTTGTTGAGCAAATTATTCACACGGACGTTCAGCGTGATTTGCTTGGTCGCTTCATAGGCTGCGCCCAAATTGACAATATGATAAGGGCGATAGGTGAGGGCCTCACCCGTTACCGGATGCACAGAGCGATAGCGCTTGGATTGATACTGCCCACTAAGCAGGAAGCTGAGCTTGTCTGTGGCTTTCCAATCCAGCGAAGCGTTGGCCATGTGGCGGGCGCTTTCCCCCAATGGAAGACCTTGCTGAGCGCCGCTTTTTTGCTCGCTGTCGGTCAACGTATAGTTTGCACGCAATCGCAAATCCTTGGTCAGAGCTGCGCGGGCAGAAATTTCAATCCCTTGGATCACGACCCTGTCGATGTTGGTCGCGCGCGTAGAACTTGGGCTATAGCCAATTTCTTCATAAGCGCCCGGGCTTGCGCACTCTTGTACTTCATTGGGGCCGCACGGCTGATTGGCGATTTTATCGTCAAAGCTGTTGTGAAATGCTGTGACGTTAAAACCATGGCCATCAGGATGCTGCCAATAAAGAGCGACTTCGGTGCTGACGGTCGTTTCCGGTTTTAGGTTGGGGTTGCCGTACATGGGGGATGTCCCCTGCGAACCAAATCCAACCACACCGTCGTAAAGTTGGGTCGTTTTCGGTGTTTTAAACCCTGTGCTCACGCCGCCTTTTAACGTGAACTGGCTGGAAATATTATACACGCCATATAGGCGCGGGCTGACATGGCTGCCGAACACTTCATGATCGTCATAGCGCACACCTGCTGTGATGGCGAAAGCCTCGATGGGACGATAGGTGTCCTCAATGAATAATGACCACATATTATGCTTTTGTGATCGGCCAGCGTCGTTCGTTTCCAAACCAAAAACACTGTCGTTCAATTTTCCACGGATCAATTGTCCGCCCACCACCAGATTATGCTGGCCGCCCCAATTGAAGGGCATGTCCATCTGGGCATCTAATGTATATTGTTCGCTTTCCAACGTGCGCTTTGGCCGAGGCAGATAGCCTTGCAGGGCTTGATATTGCTGGGGCGTCAGATTGTTTTGGAAGATTGCCAGCTTTTGGGCTTCTGACAAATTGTTCCACACATTTTGATTGGCATAGCCTGGGACGCTTTGGATGCGGCAATAGCCTGTTGCGGTGGTCACACTGCCACCCATGTTCACGCAAGCTGTGTTCCAAAGACCTTGCAGGCTCTGCCGCTCGGTAACCGAGAAGGGCAGGGTGCGGCCATCATTGTTGGTGGAAACATGCGACAAAGTCACGCGGCTGTTGCCGAAGGACCAATTGCCTTGATGGGTAACCGACCAGCTATCGCGCGAAAATTCTTGCGTCGGGGCATAGCCTGCACGCGGTTCAATCCGACCGTTGCTGCCAACGCGCAGCATGGCACCGTAATTGTCGACGGTGCCTACTGGATATTCTTCAACGCCGTCATCATTAATCTTGATAGCATTGTCATATTTCTGACGAGATATATCATAATCAAAGGTGATGGTTTGATTGTCTGTTGGAGTCAGGGTTAGGCTGACCCCACCGGACCAGTTTTCGTTGTCGACCGTTTTTCCGCCGCCACCAAAGCCCAATGAGCGATCAATCGGCAGGCCGTTCGGATCGGTGATGGACGTATAGCTGGGGTTGGATGCGTCACGCTTATACCAGCTCCCTCGTGCAGTAAGATTCAGCAAGCCTTTGATCAAAGGCCCATTTACATAGGCATCAGCCGTGGTGTCATTGCCATATTCTTTGCTGCCTTCAAAGGTACGGCTGACCGTCATGGAACCATTCCAGCGGTCTAAATTGCGCTTCGTGATAATGTTAATCACCCCGCCCATGGCGTCCGCGCCATAAAGGGTCGACGCTGGACCACGGATAACTTCGATCCGTTCAATCGAGTCACGTGGTGGAATATGATTAAACTGATTGCCACCAAAGCTGTTGGGATAGATGTCGCCATTATTATTTTGGCGGCGACCATTGATCAGGATCAGGGTATAATCGCTACCCATGCCGCGCAGGCTGATGGTGCCTTGGCCTGTTTTGTCGCGGGTTTCGCCGATGTCGACGCCTTCTAAATATCGAACAGCGTCCAGCAGCGTTACATAGGGACGGCCTTCTAGCTCCTCCGCAGAGATAACACTGATGCTGGCGGGGGCATCGGTGATTTTTTGTTCAAAGCCCGCTGCGGTGACGACGATGTCATTGCCGCCGCTAGCATCAGCAGATTCGTCTGCAAGAGCTGCGGTGGTGCAATAGGCAAGACTTAGTGCCGTTATGCTGCTGCGAACAAGCCAAGTCTGACGACGCCCGTTACGGGTCTTGAAACTCATGAATAACCCCTATTGAGAATGCTTATCATTTCCACTTGGGGTGCATTTGGCCGAGTTCATATAAACTGTCAATTGCGAATTGTTCGCATTATCGACTTTTTTGACAAAAAATCCGTTAGTCGTTTCGATGAACATATAAGGGATTGATCGGGGGTGTCGTAACAGTATGAATGTGGAGCATAAGAAAAGGCAGGGATTTCTCCCTGCCTTTTTCATTTTTCCTTCTATTAAGCGACCCTAAGGTTGCTGGATTAGAAGCGTGAGCGAACTGTTACGCCATAGGTGCGAGGCTCTTCTGGGAAGGCCACGCGGCCGCGCATACCGTTGCCGCCGCGCAGCGGGGCGTTGGCTGTGATGCCGCGTGTGATTTCGTTCGACAGATTGGTTCCCCACACTTCAAAAGTGAACTTCTCATCTGGCGTCGTGAAGCCAAGGCGAGCGTTGATTTTGAAATAATCTTCCTGCCAATCGAAAGGCAAAGGAATGAGCGGGCCGCCTGGAACCATTGGGGCCGTTTCGGTTGGTGTCGTGCTGGTACGGCGCTTGCCGCTGTAATTCACGTTGACGTTGGCCAACATGCCCCAGCCCGAACTGTTGAGCGGGCCATCATAGGTAATACCTGTGACACCAGCCCATTTCGGCGCGTTGGTGAGTTGCTCACCACAGAGTGTCTTAACCGTTGCCAAGACGCCAGCCGGCACACCGTCATCACAATTTTTGGGATAGCGCGCATCCGTATAAGCCAAGGCAAAATTGACGGTCATATAGGGATGAAAGCGGCCCAAAAGTTCCAGTTCCGCACCAGTGGATTTCGCAGCCGCGACGTTAAAGGTTTGGAATTGGGTGCCGGTGAATTCCAACACCTGAAAATCCGTCATGTTCATATGGAAGACGGCAAGGTTCGCAGTGAGCTTGTTGTTCAACAGCGAGGATTTGATCCCGATTTCATAGGAATCGACTTTTTCCGACCGGAAGCGTGGGTCGCCGCCCGAAGCCACAGATGCAGAGGCTGGGTCGAGGTTGAAACCGCCGGATTTAAAGCCATGCGAGAAGCTAGCGTAAGCCAAAAGACCCGCATTGTTATTATAGGCAATCTGACCTGTATAGGTAAGTTCATCATCTTTAAATCGGCGGTCAAATTCGCGGGGGATCAAAATTGACGCTGGAAGCACAGCGGGGTTAGCCGACGTGACTTGTGTTGCAAAGGGGAAGCAGCTCAGGGCCACGGCCGCACCCGTAAGGGTGTTGAGCATACTTTGTTCCGTGTAATTTGTCGGGTTTCCTGGAACACCTACAGTTGACAGATTATTTCGTAGATTCTGATAACCATTGACAATGGAATTGCAGGCGGCGGAGTTTCCTTCCAACTGTTTAAATGTGCCATCCTTCTTTTCGTCAACATAGCGCGCACCTAGGGTTAGGCTGATGTTGTCGGTGATATGGAAGGTGTTGTGCGTGAAGATGGACCAGTTTTCAGAGTCTTGTGTAAAGCGGTTGACGCCATAGCTCCCCGACGAGTTGATGCCAGTAGTCGCGCCAAGGCCAGCCAGATTCGGGGCTTGAGCCAGCCGTGTCATGGCGATTAGAGGATTGGTCCCCAATGTGCCAAGGAATCCGCCCAGCGCTTGACCTGCAGGAGTACCATTGAGTGCCGCGAATAATTGGGTAGCGGCATAGGCTTGATATTGCGCACCCAAGCTCATGGATTGGATTTCTCGGATTTTTTCCGTGGAATAATATCCGCCTACCAACCAGTCGAGCTTGTCGTCAAACGCGCTGCCTTGCAGGCGGAGTTCATGGCTCATCGTCCGGTTGCGACCACCTTGCGGTGTTTCGCCATTGGTCATGGTGATGGGTTCGACGTGATAAGCGTCAAGACCGACGAAGCTATCCTGCGTCGATCGCGCCTTAAATTGACGATAAGCCCCGATATAGGTCAGTTCGGCATTTTCGCCGAGGCCCCATTTCAGTTCGCCCGAAACGCCCCATTGTTTGGTTTTGTTGGTAAAGCCCATGTCGTTCGAGCGCATGTTGCGAAGCGCCAGTGGGCCGCTGGCCTTTACGCCGCCATCGGCAGGTAGGCCATAGGCCGCAAAGGCTCCAAGAGCTTGCAATTCCGTCTCGCGCAGGATGACGACGGAGCAGCATTGTTCGTCGGTTTCGGCGTAATCGCCGATAATGCGGACGCTAACGTCTGCACTGGGTTCCCACAGCATTTGGCCCCGCACAACATAGCGATCACGCGTGCTGCTTTCGGCGTCGCTGTTGACGCTTTTCAATGTGCCGTCACGCTTGCGATAGGCACCCGCGATGCGCACGCCCAGCGTATTTTCGACCAAGGGCGCGCTGACGCCGGCTTGAACGCCGTAATAGTCATAATTGCCATAGCTGGCGTTCACAAAGCCCTCAACCTTGCTGAGGTTTGGGCGTTTGGTCGTAATATTTAGCGCACCAGCCGAGGTGTTGCGTCCGAAAAGCGTGCCCTGCGGGCCGCGAAGAATTTCCAAACGTTCAATGTCGAGCAAGTCGCCCAAGGCCACGCCGGGGCGGGACTGGTATACGCCGTCGATGAACACGCCGACCGAACTTTCGAGGCCGGTGTTGTTGCCCGTGGTGCCGACACCCCGGATACGGATGGAGGTGCCCTGTGTTTCGCTTTGCGAGGATTGGAGGTTGAAGCTGGGGGTGATAGAACCCAATGTGCGGATGTCCTGCACGTTTTGGCGTTCCAGTTCATTGGGGCTAACCGCTGTGACAGCAATCGGAATATCTTGAACGTTGGCAGCGCGGAGCGTTGCAGTGACGATGATGACATTATCGTCGATGGTGCTGTCATTTTGTGCATAGGCGGGCGTCGCAACGACCATCGCCAGTGCTGAAGTTCCAATGAGCGCCTTAAACTTCATATCCAACCTCCCTGTTTGGCTGCATTCATTGTGCATGCCGTCCAACAACAATCTTGCAGGGATGAGTTTCAAACAGTCGAGCGCCAAGGACTGGTTAAGTACCAGTTTTATTTTCTTTCCCTGACGCCAGCTATGCTGGCTTGATCCTCTCCCGTCAGTGTTGGGGAAACACACTGACCTATTGGGTTACTGATCATTTCTATGATCTTTGTAACACACTTAGGTTGCTCTTAGTTGTTTGCGCCGTCAAGCGACTTGTTATCTATCTAGTGGTTAAATAAATTTTGGGAAAATTATCGACGAAAAGCGCAGCTTTCCGTGGCGTAAAACCCAATTTCGGCAGAGCGATCTCTTTGCTATGGGGTTGCTTATTTGTGCTGAAAGGCCGAGATGTGCGGCAAGTTAGCAACAGTTAGGGTAGTGGAATGGACCCCGTGGAATTGGATACGGATGGCAAGATATTGGTGCCGGATCATGTGTTGGAGGCAGTGCGGACGCTGATCCACTGGACTGGCGAAGACACCAGCCGCGAAGGGTTGCGTGACACACCGCGCCGCGTGGCGCGGGCGTGGAAAGAATATTGTCAGGGCTATGATGAGGACCCATCGGTGCATCTGTCACGAACCTTTGACGAGGTTGGCGGATATGACGAGATTGTCTTGCTGCGCGATATTCCGTTTCAGTCGCATTGCGAGCATCATATGGCCCCGATTACGGGCAAGGCGAGCATCGCTTATCTGCCGCGAAACCGCGTGGTTGGGATTAGCAAATTGGCGCGCGTGCTTCATGGATTTGCGCGCCGGTTACAGGTTCAAGAGCGCCTGACCGCCGAGGTGGCGCAATGTATTTGGGAGCATTTACAGCCCCAAGGTGTGGCGGTGGTCATCGACGCGCAACATGGCTGCATGACGGGGCGGGGCGTACGGACGCCCGGCGTTGGTATGGTGACCAGCCGGATGCTAGGTTGTTTCTTGGATGATCAGCGTAGCCGTAAAGAAGTGCTGAGCCTGATGGGCTATTAAATCATCTAAGGTGGGGCGCTGGCCCCGCTGGAATGACCAGATGGGCGCGGGGCATTATCGCTCTGCGCCCATTTTTATGCGCGCTTTGGTCGCTGGCGCGCGCACAACAAGCATAAGAAAAGGCCCCGAAACCAAGTTTCAGGGCCTTTCTTTTATTCGCGAAAGCGACGAAGGGATTAGGCTTCGTTTGCTTCTTCAGCAGCAACTTCGCCTTCAACGGCTTCGCCGTCGAATTCGTCTTCGCTGTCAGGCTCCAGAGCCGAAGCAGCAGCTTCTGCTTGGTCTTCTTCGAACATCGCTTGGATGACGTCGATGCCTTGCTTTTGCATTTCTGCTTCGTCAGGCGAGCGTGCAACGTTCACGCCGATGGTGATCGCAACTTCAGCGTGCAGCTTGACCTTAACGTCGGTCAGGCCCAGCGACTTGATCGGACGTTCCAGTTCCACCATCGATTTGGTGATGCCAGCAACGCCGTTTTCAGCCAATGCGTCCACGATGTCGCGCACAGCAACCGAGCCATAAAGCTGGCCGGTGTTCGATGCTTGACGGATCAGAACGATTTGCGTGCCTTCGATGTCCGAAGCGCGGCCTTCAGCAGCCGTGCGGCGTTCAGCGTTGTCGGCTTCGATCTTGGCGCGGTTGGCTTCGAACAGCTTGCGGTTTGCGTCATTGGCGCGAAGGGCTTTGTTGTTCGGCAACAAGAAGTTGCGAGCATAGCCATTCTTTACGGTAACAACGTCACCGATAGCGCCCAGCTTCTCGATACGTTCGAGCAGGATGATTTGCATCTGTAAGCCCTCCTTACTTCACAATGTAGGGGAGCAGGCCGATGTGGCGCGCGCGCTTGATCGCACGGGCCAGCTCACGCTGCTTCTTGGTCGATACCGCAGTGATGCGCGAAGGAACGATCTTGCCGCGCTCCGACAGGTAACCCTGAAGCAGACGTACGTCCTTGAAATCGATGACCGGTGCATCCTTCTGGCTGAAGGGGCAGGTCTTGCGGCGACGGAAAAAGGGTCGTGCCATGTTAATCGCTCCTTATTCTTCGCCGTCGCGGTCACGGCCACGGCCGCCACGACGTTCCTGCTTGCGCATCATCACCGACGGGCCTTTTTCGACCTCGTCCGTGCGGATGGTCAGCCAACGGATGATATCTTCGCTGATCGCAGCTTGACGTTCGATTTCAGCAACGGCTTCGCCAGGAGCTTCGATCGATACCATCGCATAATGACCCTTGCGGTTCTTTGCGATTTTATAAGCGAGCTGCTTCAGACCCCAAGTTTCAGTCTTGTGGACTGTGCCCTTGAATTCCGTAACAATGTTGGCGACGCTTTCCGCCAGCGCGTCGACCTGAGCTTGGCTCAGATCTTGACGCGCAATAAACACATGCTCGTAAAACGGCATGATGCGCTTCCTTCCTTTGGCCGATCGCTGACCTGCGCCAATCACAGGCCCCTCCGGCTGTCGTCTCACTTTGCGGGTTAAGGCGCATAGTAATAACAGGGCGAAACTTCGCAGTTCGCCATGAATGACAGCGCCCTATACAGATTCGAAGGGATTAATCAAGCGCGGGCGGCCAGCTTTTCCAGCAATATAGCGGCAAATTCGGTGAGGCTGTCGTCGCGCGCGCCCAAGATGATGATACGATCGCCCGCTTTGGCGGTGCGCAGCATCGCTTCGCCGCACTGATCACGCGCTGCAATATGTTCGGCATGGCCGCCCAAGGCGTTGATGCCGCTGGCCAATGTGTCGCTGCCGATGCTGCGGTCGACGGTGCCGCCGAAATATACAGGGTCGCATATATATAGCCTGTCGTCCGCACCCATGCTTTGTGCGAAGCTGGCTGCTAGCTCTTTGCCCATTTGGCGCAGGGGGCCATAGCCATGCGGCTGGAAGAACAGCAATAAGCGCCCCGCGACATCCTTGGCCGCCGACAATGTGGCGGCGACTTTGTCGGGGTTGTGGCCGAAATCATCGATGACGGTCACGCCGCCTGCTTCGCCCAAGACTTCGTAGCGGCGGGCAAGGCCTTTGAAATCGGCCAAGGCGGTGGCTGCGTCGTTTAGGTTGACGCCGAGCGCCGCGACCGCAGCCATAGCGGCAAGGGCGTTGGCGGCATTGTGGCGGCCCGGCATGGCGAGGCGGACCTTGGCGTTTTGGCCTTGATAAGATGCGGTAAAGGCGCTGCCGCCTGCCAAGGGCGTAAAGTCACTGCCGCGCATCATGGCGCTGTCCGCAAAGCCAAAGCTGACGACATTATTAGCAAGGAGCAAGGGCGCGGATTCGGCGTCATCGGCGTTGATGATGGCCGTGTCGGCCTTGCTGGCAAAATCGCCGAACAGGGCGTGCAATTCCTCTAAGCTTTTGTGATCCAAGCTGATGTTAGTGACGATAGCGATGCTGGGCTGATATAAGGATATGCTGCCGTCACTTTCATCCACTTCGCTGACATAGGTGGCGCTGTCCCCCGCCAAGGCGCTGGCGAACGGGTTGGCGGGGCCAGAGAAATTGCGCATCACGGCGCCGTTCATCACCGTAGGGCGGCGGCCTTGGCTTTCCAATATCCAGCCGATCATACCGGTGACGGTCGATTTTCCGCTGGTGCCGCCAATACCCACTTTATGTTGGGCAGCGTTGAAGAGCGCTGCGTTTAATTCGGCGCGGGTCATGCGAGGCAGGCCGAGGCGCTTTGCCGCCGCAATGTCGGGCACGCTATCTTCTATGGCGGCGGAGGCGACGAGTGTCTGGCCGCGTTGGACGCCGCTGCCATCTTGGGGATAAAGCGCGATACCGCGATCCTGCATCCAGCGAAATTTGTCGGCTGACCGTCCTTGGTCATGGCCGCGATCGGACCCTGCGACCTGTGCCCCGCGTGCTGCCAAGATCATCGCCAAGGGGAACATGCCCGAACCGCCGATGCCGCAAAAATAATAGCAATTGTTTTCCGCCATGCTGCGGCGTTATGGCCTTATATCTTGCTTTGCAACTGTGCTGGCGCGCAGCTTGTCATTTACACCCAAAGGAACGCTGCTGATGCGTATTGCCATAACCGCCCCGTCCACCGCGATTACGCCGGATGATGCAGAGGCGGTGCAGGCCTTGGCTGCCATGGGTTATGGCGAATTGGAATTGATTTTCGATCCGCAATGTTTCGCCAGCCATGGGCATTTTGCAGGCGATGATGCGCGGCGTTTAAAGGCGTTGGTCGATATGGCGAACAGGTCGGATATTGACGCCATTTGGTTTGCCAAGGGCGGCTATGGCGCATGCCGTATCGCGGCGCAGGCGGTGGCGGCGATGGGGCCTGCGGCGCGCGGCAAAGCCTTTTTGGGTTATAGCGACCAAGGCAATATGTTGGCGGCGCTATACCGCGACGGATTTGACCATGTGGCGCATGGCCCGATGGTGTCGGACATCAACCGTGACCGCGGGGATGATGCGATATTGCGCGCGCTCGATTGGCTGGTGTCGCGCAGCCCATCCACCCTCGCGCCGGAATTGCGGCATGGCACACGCTATGCGGCATTTAATTTGATGACGCTGTCGATGCTGCTGGGCACGGAATTGGAACCGGACTTGGCCGGCCATATGGTGATTGTCGAGGAAGTGAGCGAATATCTTTATGCTTTCGACCGGGCCTTTTTTCATGTCGCCAGCAATTTGGCGGCGCGGGGCGCGGCGGGTATGGCCTTGGGTCGCGTGAGTGCCGTGCCCGAAAATGACCGGCCTTTTGGCATGGAGGCCGAGGAAATTGCGCGCTATTGGTGCGCGAAAATGGGCCTGATCTATGGCGGGCGCATGAATATCGGCCATGATGCGGATAATCATGTCGTCCCGTTCGGCTTGCATCGCGCGGGGTGAACGAATAGGCGCGGGGCCAAATTCGTTTTTACCAATAACCAACGCAGGGGACGCATCATGCGTGCATTCATCTTTCCAGGTCAGGGCAGCCAATCGGTCGGCATGGGCAAGGCCTTGGCAGACGCATCGGTTCACGCGCGCGAAGTGTTCCAAGAAGTGGACGACGCGCTGGGCCAAAATCTGTTCAAGCTGATGAGCGAAGGCCCCGAAAGCGATTTGACGCTGACCGAAAATGCCCAGCCTGCGATTATGGCCAATGCCATTGCGACATTGCGCGTGCTGGAAATCGAAGGCGGCATCAGCTTGGCGGACAAGGCGCAATATGTCGCGGGACACAGCTTGGGCGAATATAGCGCCTTATGCGCAGCGGGTGCCTTTGATCTGGGCACCACGGCGCGCTTGCTGAAGGTGCGCGGCCAAGCCATGCAGGCGGCTGTGCCCGTGGGCGTTGGCGCAATGGCGGCTTTGCTGGGCGCGGATATCGACACCGCGCAAAAGCTGGCCGATGCTTCGGCCGCCGAAGGGGAAATCGTTACCGTCGCCAATGATAATGACCCCAGCCAAGTGGTGATTTCGGGTCATAAGGCTGCGGTGGAACGCGCTGTTGGCTTGGTGAAGGATTATGGCATTAAGCGCGGCGTGTTGTTGCCCGTGTCCGCGCCTTTCCACTGCCCATTGATGCAGCCTGCGGCGGAAGCCATGGCGGCGGCCTTGACCGAAAATGCACCCAATGCACCGGTCGTCCCTGTGATTGCCAACGTAACCGCTGCGCCGGTTAGCGATGCCGAAACCATCCGCAACTTGTTGGTGCAGCAAGTGACGGGCCGTGTGCGCTGGCGCGAAAGCGTGCGCGCCATGGAAGAGATTGGCGTAGCGCACTTCGTGGAATTGGGCGGTAAAGTGCTAACACCGATGGTGAAACGCAGCGCCACTGGCGAGGTCGAAACCAGCAGCATCATCACCATGGATGATATCGAAGCTCTGCTGAAGTCGCTTTAATTACAGATAGTATAGGAGAATTTATATGTTCGACCTGACTGGTATGACAGCATTGGTAACGGGCGCTTCGGGCGGCATTGGCTCGGCTGTGGCAAAGGCCTTGGCGGCCCAAGGTGCGCGCATCGCCGTTTCGGGCAGCAATGTGGACAAGCTCAACGCGTTTCGGGACAGCTTGGGCGGCGACCATGTCGCGCTGCCTTGCAACCTTGGTGATGCCGCGGCTGTTGACGCTTTGGTGCCTTCGGCTGTCGACGCCTTGGGCGGCAAGCTGGACATTTTGGTGAACAATGCTGGCGTGACCCGCGATAACCTCATCATGCGAATGAAGGATGATGAATGGGCGGATGTGATCCGCATCAATTTGGAAGCGACCTTCCGTTTGATGCGCGCTGCAGCCAAGCCCATGATGAAAGCGCGCCATGGCCGCATCATTTCGATCACCAGCGTGGTTGGCGCGACTGGCAACCCTGGCCAAGCCAATTATGCGGCGTCCAAGGCTGGCGTTGTCGGCATGAGCAAGGCGCTGGCACAGGAATTGGCCAGCCGCAATGTGACCGTCAATTGTGTCGCGCCCGGCTTTATTGCCACGGCGATGACTGACGTGTTGCCGGACGCCCAAAAGGAAGCGCTCAACCAGCGCATCCCCGCTGGCCGGATGGGCGAAGGCAGTGATATCGCAGCGGCGGTGGTTTACCTTGCCTCGCGCGAAGCCAATTATGTGACGGGCCAAACTCTGCATGTGAACGGCGGCATGGCGATGATGAGCTAATCGCTCTCCGCTCTGATCTGACGAATAAAGAAAAGCCCGCTGCCTGTGGATAGGCAGCGGGCTTTTCTTATTTGGCGAAGGAGTGAGGCGCTAGAAAGTCGCCCGCGCCGATACCCGCACATCGCGGCCCGCCAGCGCTACATAATCTTTGGTGAAGCTGGCGTGTCGGCGCGCCTCGACATCAAAGATATTATTGGCGGACAAAGATAGTGTCAGATTTTGCTGATCGGGCAGGGGCCGCCAATCGATGGAGGCGTTGACCATCGTAAAGCCTTTGGTTGCGGTTTCATGCGCGCCAACCCGCGTCTGATCGTCGGTCCATTCCACTTCGCCGCGCAGCGTCAGATTGTCGCTGGTCATCGCCAAGCCGCCCAGCAAGCGCAGTGGTGGAATGCGCGGGGCATGTTCATCGACATTGCCCTTGATCTTGGCGCGGGTCATGTCCGCCACACCCTCGGCGCTCAGCTTGAACGCACCAATGGTGGCGAGGTCGGCCTTGGCTTCGGCTTCAAAGCCCCAGACATGGGCGTCTTGCTGCATATATTGAAAGACGGGCAGGCCATGGTCCGTCTCGCCCGTCGCGGATGAGAAGATGAAATCATCGAACCAGTTGGAATATCCAGACAATGTCAGGCTGGCCCCAGCGCTGCGCCAGCGCAAATTGGCTTCGGCGCCCCAGCTTTTTTCCGCTTTCAGCAATGGGTTGCCCATTTCATAGGCCTGTGTCGCGATATGCGGGCCGCCCGAATAAAGTTCTTCGGCGGACGGAGCGCGGACGGTGCGGGCCAAGGTGACGCCCAATTTTACTTGGTCGGTCAATTTGACATTGCCGCCCAAGGCCCCCGAAAAATCACCAAAACTGCGATTGTAGCCCAAGGTCGGTGCTTTGATACGCGCATGTTCATAACGCGCGCCTGCTTCGACACCAAAACGGCCCAAGTCCCATTCTTGTAGGGTGAAGACGGCCATATTCTCTGTCAGGTTGCGCGGGACAAAGGCTTCGGCACCAACGGCGTTGAAATCGCGGTGGCTATATTGCACGCCGCTGGCCCCGCGCCATCCGCCGCGCGCATTTTGGCTGAGCTCCAAGCGGCCTTCGACACCGGTGTTGGTAAAAATAGTGCCAACTTCGCTGCCTTCATATTCGGTGTGGCGATAATCGGCAAAGGCCCCACGCAGGCGCAATTTGTCGAAAAATCCATCGCCCAGTTCCAATTCGCCGCGCACATCGGCGCGCCATTGTTTCATGCCAATGGTTACGGCTTCGTCGCCGTGATGGTGGCCGCCATCATCGCCATGATCGTGGTCGTGGTCGCCGCCAGCGTGATGGTCGGTAAAGCTTGGGCGCAGCGGCACGCCATAATCGCTGTTATAATGCGCGATGGACAGGCCCAATTGGCCGCCTTCGTTGATTAGGGCAATGCCGCCGCCAACGGTCCATGTCTGGCTGGCTGTGTCTGCTATGCGGCCCCGGCGGTTGGCGGCTTGGGTTAGTTCCTCCGCTTCTTCGGTGTGGCCGTCGGCGGCTTCATGTTCGGCGGCGTGCAGCATGTCATGGCGCAGGTCGCTGGCGATGATCGGGCCACCGGTGCGCAGGTCGCCGCTTTTGCGCCAACTGCCGTCCAAATGCATGGCGATGTTGGAACTGAGCGGAACATCAATGGATGCGCCTATGCTGCGGTCTTTGGCCGCGGTGCCATATCCGGCAATGGCGTGAACATGCGCATGGTCGGTTGGCACGTCGCGCGGAATACGGCGGTCGAATAAATTCACTGCGCCGCCAATGGCTTGGCTGCCGAACAGCAAGACGGCGGGGCCGCGCAAAATTTCGACCCGTTCGACCGTTAGCGGATCAAGCGTGACGGCATGGTCGGCGCTGCTGGCCGATGCGTCAATGGACCCGATACCATCGGTTAAAATCCGCACGCGATCGCCCGAAAAGCCGCGCAAGATGGGGCGGGACGCACCCGCCGTAAAACTGGTGGCTGATACGCCCGCTTGGCGGGTCAGGCTGTCGCCAATTTGCCCGCGCATATCACGTGCCAATTCATCGCCTTCGATTACGCTGACATGGCCCAAAATATCCAACCCCGCGACATAGGGGGCGGTTATGACGATATCGTCATTGGCGTGGAAATCATCTTTGGCAGCAGCGCTTTGTGCCTGAGCAGTCAGGGGGACGGCGAAAAGAGCGGCTAGGGAAAAAGCCATGGAGGAAACAGAAGCAGCAGGCGGTTGGCGCATGTTATTATCCTGAATTTCGGGTGTTATGCAGTGTCTGTAATGATATACTATATCAAGCGCAAATGCTTTTTGCACTTTTTCAAGGTGGCCATGTTGCTTTGGCGACTTGCGGGGGCGGCATTGGCAGCTTAAATCAGTGGGCATGACTATTGCCACGAACAGCTTAGACCTGATTGGAAACACCCCGCTTGTCCTGCTTAAAGGACCGAGCGAAGCGACCGGATGTGAAATCTGGGCGAAATGTGAATATGCCAATCCGGGCGGTAGCGTGAAGGATCGTGCCGCGCTCTACATTGTGCGCGATGCCGAAGAAAATGGCAGCTTGCGTCCCGGCGGCACCATTGTTGAAGGCACGGCGGGCAACACCGGCATTGGGATAGCGTTGGTCGCCAACGCATTGGGTTATAAGACGATCATCGTCATGCCGGATAACCAAAGCGCCGAAAAAATGGCCACGATTCGCGCCTTGGGTGCGGAATTGGTGTTGGTGCCGCCCGCGCCCTTCGCGAACCCCGGCCATTTTGTGCACACATCGCGCCGCATTGCCGAAGAGCGGGACAATGCGATCTGGGCCAATCAATTTGACAATATCGCGAATCGTAAAGCCCATATCATGGGCACGTCCGAAGAAATTTGGCAGCAAATGGATGGCCGTATTGACGGCTTTACCTGTGCAGCGGGCACGGGTGGTACGGTTGCGGGTATCGGTTTGGGCCTGAAAGCACATAATCCGGATATCGTGGTGGCGCTGACCGATCCGCATGGTGCGGGCCTGTATAATTATTATAAGCATGGCGAATTAAAGCCCGAGGGCAGCAGTGTTGCCGAAGGCATTGGCCAAAACCGCATCACCGCTAATTTGGAAGGTGCGCCGATTGACACGCAATTCCGCATTTCTGACGAGGAAGGTTTGGCGGTCGCACGGGCTTTGCTGCGGGATGAGGGGCTGTGTGTTGGCCTGTCGTCCGGCATTAACGTGGCGGGTGCCATGGCCTTGGCGCGCGAATTGGGCCCCGGCAAACGCATCGTCACCGTGCTGTGCGACAGCGGCTTTCGCTATCTATCCACGCTGTTCAACCCTGAATGGCTGGCCAGCAAGGGGTTGCCGCTTGACAGTTCGCCCGAACAGGATGGTGCGGCCTGATGCCGGTTTCGCCCGACGTTCTGGGCGCATCGCCGCCGCCTGCCACCGCACAGGTGGCGCCGCTTGTACCCACGGGGCACGACACCATGCGCCGTTTGCAAATTGGCATTGGCGGTGTGTTGATCATTTTGTTATTGGTGGCGATGGCTGGTCTGGCCAGTGACCGTGCGCGGCAAAATGTGCAAGGTGTCGAAATAGCTGCCCATGATAGCCAGAACACCGGCGCCGTGACCAATGCCCCGCTAGAGGAATTGGGCGTTCAGCCCGTGTCCAAGGATGGCAGTGGTGCCAAGCCAAATGGCGGCTCCCCCCTGTCATCTGATGATGGGCATATGATCAGCAATATCGGGCGTAGCAGCGTACCAGATTTGGAACCTGACCCTGAATTGGAACGGGTGCGGCAGATTAAGCACTGATGCCCATTGCCCCGATGGCCCTGCGCCGCTTGGCCCTGCGTTGCGGTGGCGGATTTATTGGGCTGGCTGTGTTGCTGGCGCTGGCTTGGTTTATGGGGTGGCAGCAGCCATTGGGGCGGCTGGACCCGGCACTGGTCATTCCGTGGTTGATGCCGATTTTATGCTGGCAGGCATGGCGGATGCGGAGGCAATCGCTTCTGGCCGCAGGCGCTAGCGCGGTGGGCTTGTTGACGGCGTTGATGGCTGTCCAAGCGGCGATGGTGCTGTTTTGGGCGGATGCGTCTGCTGGGGTGCTGGCCGCACAGATATTGGCTGTGGCCTTGGCTTTTGTACTTTGCTGGCTGATCAGTGGAATGGTTGTTCGCTGGCACCGCCTGCACGGGGCGCTAATTTTTGGCATTTGCTGCGCATTGACACTTGTGTGGTTGGTTGCGGCCCACATGGCGTTGTCAGGGGCCTATAGTCCCGCACGCGCGGGGGCGGGCGCAGGGCGCGCGATTATGATCACCAGCCTGCCGCTGCGCTGGGCAGGTAGCGACGATTTTACCGACATTTTTGCTGGCCGCACGCATGACGATATCGTGCTGCAAAAACTCGAACATCTTGGCCCGATTTCGATGGTCGATAGTTTGGACGGCACCGCGCTAACGCCTGATCAGACATTGTTTTTGGCCCATCCGCGCGCGATGACGCCGCAGGATTTGGTGGCGGTCGATGCGCATGTGCGGTCCGGTGGGCGTGCGTTGATTTTGGCGGATGCTTTGTCGTCATGGCCCGCGGCGCACCCGCTGGGCGACACGCGCAATCCGCCGATCACCAGCCTGCTGACCCCCTTGTTGGACCATTGGGGCATAATATTAAGCGCGGCTGCGCATGGTGAGGGCGGCGCGACATGGCAGGGTGGCCGTGATCATGGCCTGTGGTTGCACAGCAATGGGCGGTTCCACCGCTGGCCGCCCCAATGTCAAATCCTTGGGGATAATCGCGCGCTGACCTGTCAAATTGGGCGGGGGCGGGCCGTGATTTTGGGTGACGCTGACTTGCTTTACGCGCCCTTGTGGGAACCGGAGGGCTGGGACGCGGCGCATCTGATGAAATCGGATGTGCTATATTGGACAGCACAGCAATTATGGGGGCGTCATGTCGCGCGGCGTTGGTTACAGCCGATCTGGATCAAGCCAGAGTATCGGCGTGCGGCGGGCATCGCCCAGCTTTATGATTAACCGATTGTCCAGCTAGGCTGGTCGGGGTGGGGCGAGTTTTCGCAGCCCAATTGACCCCAATTGATGGGCAGGACATTTTCTACGGATCGCTAGCAAATGGTTATCTAAGCTCATCCAATAGGTATTGGTGCGCTCCGTTCGTTTCTGTGCGGCCAGATTGCCTGCCCCACAATGGGGGGAAATGAGGCGTTGGTGCCTGATGTGATCCAGAAATAGGCCTGAAGGGCGCGCTTTTCCCAGAATTGTATCCAAATTTGATGACAACGGGTCATCATATGGGGTGAGCGCCCCACTGGGGCAATTTTTCCCGTTTTTTCTATGATTTCAATTCTTTCCTTATGCGGGGTTGGAGGGGATTTGGCGTACGTTCCCCATTTCTGATAGGTGTTTTGCGACGAAATGGAGTTTTGGCCCCTAATTTCCCTATTTTACCCCTTTTCACCCCGATTAACTGTTGATACTCAGGTGTCGGAGAGGGGCAATCTCCACCTGACTCGATGATGCTTGGAATTCGGCATGTGATTTTCCGAGACGGGGAAGTTTTGCCCGGTGGCGCATAGGACAGGGGGCTTCTCGATGGCGGTTGTGACGCCCGGTCAATATGCTGGCACCAACTTCGCTGCGATCGACGGCAAGGGGCGCGTTGCTGTGCCCTCTCAATTCCGCAATAATGTGCCCCTCAATGCGGATGGCCAACGGGTGTTGTGGGTTGGTTTCCATGAAAAGCTGCCATGTCTTGTCGGCTATGGTCAGGATCAATATGACCGGCTGAACAGTGAAATTGAGCGCGACCGTGAAACCGCCAGATTGCGCGACATTGATTTTGATGAAGACAGTGAATTTAAAAAGCGCTTTAGTTACACCGAGCCCTATGCCCTTGATGATAGTGGACGTTTTCTACCCAGCTTCATTCACCGTGACCGCGTCGGCGATGCCGGCGCTGCGGCATTTGTGGGCAGTGGTCGGCGCTTTGAAATTTGGTGGTTGCCGACTTTGGCCGAATGTGTCGAGGCCGATCCTGTGCTGAAGCGTTTGGCCGCCGCATGGGCGGACACCAAGGGGAAGGGCAAGAAATGACCGATCTTCCTCGTGATCCGCGCCATGACCCTGTTTTACGCGACGAAATTGTCGCCGCGTTGCAAATTTCCGCTGGCGAATTGCACGCCGACGCGACCTTTGGTGCTGGCGGCTATACCCGCGCCTTGATGGCGGCCGGCGCGCAGGTTGTGGCGTTTGACCGCGACCCTGACGCCATTGCCGAAGGGCAGAACTTGGTGGCCGAAGCCAAGGGCCAATTGCGCCTGATCCATGGCCGCTTTGGTGAAATGGATCAATTGCTGGCCCAGCATGGCATTGGCGCGTTGGACGGCGTGGTGTTCGACATTGGCGTGTCGTCCATGCAGCTTGATCGCGGCGAGCGGGGCTTTTCCTTTCAATCCGATGGTCCGCTGGACATGCGCATGGCGCAAGACGGCGAAACGGCGGCGGAATGGCTGAACCGTGCTGACGAAGCGGATATTGCGGACGTGCTGTTCCATTATGGGGATGAGCGCCAGTCGCGCCGCGTCGCCCGCGCCATTGTGGCGGCCCGTCCGCTGAGCCGGACAGCGGAACTGGCCGTGCTTATTCGCAAGGCGCTGCGTCACCCGCCCGGCGCACCCAAAGACCCCGCGACCCGCAGTTTTCAAGCCATTCGCATTCATATCAATGGCGAACTGGACGAATTGACGGCTGGGTTGGAAGCCGCCGAGCGCATGTTAAAGCCCGGTGGCCGTTTGGCTGTGGTGACATTCCACAGTTTGGAAGACCGCATCGTCAAACGCTTTTTCAAAGAACGCAGTGGCAGCATGTCCGGTGGTTCGCGCCACATGCCTGTCGCCAAGGGCCAAGAAAAGGCACCGACATTCGGAACGCCCGCCAAAAAGATACGGCCCAGCAAAGAAGAAGAAGCCCGCAACCCACGGGCACGGTCGGCGACCTTGCGCAGCGCCGTTCGCACGGATGCGCCCAGTTGGACAGATGATATCGGCGGCAACGCAAAGAAGGAGGCAGGATCATGTTAATGGCAGCCCGCAAGCTTCAGGGGATCGGTCTGGTCCTGCTGGTGCTGATCTTTGCGATGTTCCTTTATCCAGTATCCTTGAAGGTCGCCGCCAAGCGCAGCGAATTGACGCGCATCGAACGGCAAATTGTCGCATCGCGTGACAATATCCGCTATTTGGAAGCGGAACTGGCCGTGCGCGCTTCCTTGCGTCAGTTGGAAAAGTGGAACGCCGAAAGCTTTGGTTATGGTGCGCCCACCGCTGAACAATATTTGTCGAACGAACGGCAATTGGCGTCGCTGGACCGTCTGCCCCATGCTGTGGGGGCCAATGATGTTGAACCGGTGTTGATGGCCATGGTCAGCCCCGTCGATTTGCAAGAATCCAAGCCCCTCCCGCAACTGGAGGGGCCGGGCCGTGCGAATAATGTTGGGCTGGGTCAAAAATCTGGACTGGTTCGCGCATCCTTTGAAATCGCCAGCGACGCATCGCCCCAAATGGTGCAGACGCGCCGCCGCGAACAATTGCGGATGATCGAGGACCAACTGCTTGCGAAGTCCACTTTGGCCCAATTAAAGGCCGACGCGGCCCGCGAAGCCGAGGCGGGTAACGCACCCAAATGAGCACATTGGTCGTCCGTCCCGCACGGAGCCAATCCGTTGGGGCGCGGCAGCAAAATTTGCTGACCGCGCAGCAACGCTTGATGATCATGATGCTGTTGTTCATCGCGGCTTTTGTGCTGATCGGTGGGCGCTTGCTTTATTATGGTCTGTTCGATGAAACAGCATCGCGCAGCGGCTATTCGGGCGCGTTTATGCCCATTCGCGCCGATATTGTGGACCGCAATGGCGTGCCATTGGCGCGGACCATCAACGGATATTCCATTCGTGTGGACCCCACGAAAATCTTGAACAGTCCAGCTTTTCTGGCGGACGAGTTGGTCAAGATTTTCCCCGATACGCCCCGATCGGAATTTTACGCCAAGCTGACGGGGGAACGATCCACCTATTTGCGCCGCCGCGCGGTGCCCGACGAAGTGGCCCAAGTCAATGCGATTGGCGAAATTGGCATTGATTTCCCCCGTGAATTGGAACGCCTTTATCCCCAAGACAGTTTGGCCGCCCATGTGCTGGGTTTCACCGATGCCGATGGACAGGGTGTCAGCGGCATTGAAGGGGCGTTTAACGAGCAATTGACCGACAAGGCGACGCGTGGGCAACCCTTCGCCGTGTCGCTGGATAGCCGCGTTCAAGGTGTGTTGGAAAGCGAGCTGACCACCGCTGTCACCAACCTAGAGGCTTTGGGCGGCGCGGGCATTATTTTAGACGTGCATAGCGGCGAAGTATTGGCCATGTCGTCGCTGCCAACCTATAATCCCAACAAATTGGCGGGCAGCAGCATGGCAGCGCGCCGCAATGCTATGACGCACAACCTGTATGAATTGGGTTCGACTTTCAAACCATTGACGGTGGCTGCCGCCATTGACGCGGGCACCGTTACCAGCATGGCCCGCCGCTATGATGCGACCCAGCCGTTGGCGATTGCTGGTTTCCGCATTCGCGACAGCCATTCGGCGGGGCGCTGGTTGAATGTGCCCGAAACATTGATGCAAAGCAGCAATATCACCACGGCGCGCATCGCGGACGAAATGGGCCGTGAAAATATGGAACATATGTTCCGCAATTTGAAATTTGATGCGCGGCCCGAAATTGACATTAAGGAACGCGCCTTTCCACTGTGGCCGCGCCATTGGGGGCGTTTGACGACGCTGACCACCAGCTTTGGTCATGGTATTGCAGTAACGCCGCTGCATTTGGCCAATGCCTATGCTGCGATGGTGAATGGCGGCATTTATCGTCCGGCCACCATCCGTAAAATTGGGGATGGTGAAGCGCCGAAGGGCGTGCGGGTGTTCAAGGAATCGACCAGCGCCCGTATGCGGCAACTGCTACGCCTGATTGTATCGGATGGCACGGGCCGCAAAGCCAATGCCCCAGGGTTTCGGATAGGCGGGAAAACCGGCAGCGCTGAAAAACCCGGTGTGGGCGGCTATCGCCGCAGCAGCTTGGTTTCGACATTTGCATCAGCGTTTCCCATGGATAACCCGCGATATGTCTTGATCGTGATGATTGATGAGCCCAAAGGAAACGCCTATAGCAGTGGTCAGCGCACTGCCGGTTGGACGGCGGCACCTGTGGTGAAAAATGTCGTTACGCGGGCAGGGCCAATGCTGGGTGTGTTTCCAGATGAAAGTCGCGATGTGGACGTTTCCGAACTGACTCCTTTGTTGAACAAGGGCGCGGAGGGAATATGACCCAGCTTTCATCCTTGCTGCCCATAGGTTTTAAAACCAGCGCCGACCCGTTGGTGACGGGGTTGGCGATTGACCACCGCAAGATTACGTCAGGCAATATTTTTGGGGCCTTTGTTGGCGAACGTGTGAATGGCGAGGATTATATTCCCGCCGCCATCGCCGCGGGGGCCAATGTCATCGTTGCGCGGCCCGAAGCACGGGTGGACGGTGCGGTGCATGTTGCGTCCGATAATCCGCGCCAATTGTTCGCCCAAATGGCGGCACGTTATTTCCCGCAATTTCCTGGCACCTGTGCGGCGGTAACGGGCACCAATGGCAAAACGTCGATTGTTGAAATGACCCGCCAATTGTGGCGCATGGCTGGTTTTCATGCGGCGTCTATTGGCACCTTGGGTATCACCACCGGCGATGACCGTGTGGTGACGGGCCTGACCACGCCGGACGTGGTGACATTTTTGGCCAATATGGCGGGTCTGGCGGCAGAGGGTGTGACCCATGCGGCCTTTGAAGCATCCAGCCATGGCTTGCATCAATATCGCACCGAGGGCCTGCCGGTTCAGATCGGCGCGTTCAGCAATTTAAGCCATGATCATCTGGATTATCACCAGACGATGGACGCTTATTTCGACGCCAAAATGCGCCTGTTCCGCGAAGTGGTGGTCGATGGAGGCGCGGCCGTGATTTGGGCGGATGATCCGCGGTCGGGCCAAGTGGCGGATATTGCGCGTGCGCGCGGGTTGCAGATGATGACTGTGGGCGCGCAGGGCGATGACTTGCGCCTAATGGACCGTCAGGTGACCGCGCTGGGCCAAATGCTGCAATTGCGCCATTTGGGCAAGGATTATACCGTCAGCCTGCCGCTGATTGGCGGCTATCAAGTGGCCAATGCGCTGGTTTCGGCGGGCATTGTCATGGCGAGCGGCCAAGATATTGGCCGGACCTTGGCCGATTTGGAACGCTTGCAGCCGGTACGGGGCCGCTTGGAGCGCGCGGGCATCAGCCGTGCTGGCGCGCCCATCTATGTGGATTATGCCCATACGCCGGATGCTTTGGGCGCTGCCTTGGATGCCCTGCGTCCCCATGCCGAGGGGCGGTTGATTTTGGTGTTCGGCGCTGGCGGCGACCGTGATCAGGCCAAAAGACCGGAAATGGGCCATGTCGCGGCGGCCAAGGCTGATGTGCAAATTATCACCGATGATAATCCGCGCGGCGAAGACCCTGCGGCAATTCGCGCCGCCATAGCGGCGGGTGCGCCCGATGCGCTGATCATTGGCGACCGCCGCCAAGCTATATCCCAAGCCATCGCCATGGCGGGCGGGCAAGATATCGTCTGCATCGCCGGCAAGGGGCATGAACAGGGCCAGATTATTGGGGCGGGCGCGGATGTGCGCGTGATCCCATTTGATGATGTAAGCGTTGCAAGAGAATGTGCCGCATGACGCCTTTATGGACAGCCAAAGCCATTGCCGCCGCGACAGGCGGCGTTGCCAGCGCGGATTTCACCGTCAAGGGCGTGGCCTTTGACAGTCGCGAGGTGCAGGCGGGTGATTTGTTTATCGCCATGAAGGGCGAGGCCAGCGACGGCCATTTCTTTATCGACAAAGCGATTGCGGCGGGCGCTGCGGCGATTTTGTGCGAAACCCATATTGATCATCCCCATGTCAAAGTGGCGGATAGCGCGGCCGCGCTGGGCGCGTTGGGCACGGCATCGCGCAATCGCAGTCATGGGCATATTATTGGCGTCACGGGATCGGCGGGCAAGACAGGCACAAAAGAGGCGCTATTTGCGGCGCTGGACCGTTTTCGGCCTGGCCGCGCCCATCGTTCGGTGAAAAGCTATAATAATCATGTCGGTGTGCCGCTCAGCTTGGCGCGCATGGGTTCGACCATGGATTATGGCGTGTTCGAAATGGGCATGAACCATGCGGGCGAATTGGCGGAATTGACGCAGATGGTCCGCCCCCATGTGGCGATTGTGACCACCATTGCCCCCGCGCATATGGAGTTTTTCGCCGACGAAAGCGCCATTGCGGACGCGAAGGGCGAGATTTTTGAAGGCTTGCAGGCTGATGGCACCGCTATCTTGCCTTATGATAGTCCCCATTATGCCCGCCTGCGCGCCAAGGCAGAGCAGCACGCCGCCCATATCGTCAGTTTCGGGCTGGGTGAGGGGGCGGATGTGCGCGCCGTTGATTGGCTGGCCGATGGACAGGGCGGGTCGATTGTCACCGCGCAGGTTCAGGACAGCTTGCTTTGCTACAGCATCGCCCAGTCGGGCGCGCATTGGGTGGCCAATAGCTTGGCCGTGCTGGCCGCCGTCAAAGCGGTGGGTGGGGATCTGCCCGCTGCTGGACTGGCCTTTGCGGAAATGGCAGGGCTGGCGGGACGCGGCGCGCGCCACCGCATATCGCTGGAACGCGGAACGGCCCGCATCATTGACGAAAGCTATAATGCCAACCCCGCGTCGATGACAGCGACGATCAAACAATTTGGTGACGAGTCGGGTGGTCGGCACATCGCCATATTGGGCGCGATGAAGGAACTGGGCGCGGATAGCGACCGCTATCATGCGGAACTGGCACCTCCACTCATCGCCGCAGCGGTGCAATTCGCCGTCTTGGTTGGCCCTGAAATGGCCCCGCTTGCCAAAGCGCTTGAGAGGGACATGGAATTGGCGCATGTGCCCGACCACGCAGCCGCCAAGGCGTTGCTGCGTTCATTGATTCAGCCAAATGATGTGGTGTTGATCAAAGGGTCGAACAGTGTTGGCCTGTCGCATTTGGTGACGGCGCTGACCAGTGGGGAATTTTAATGCTATATTGGCTGGCGGAATGGCTTGATTTTCCGGGCGTATTGAATCTTTTTCGCTATCTGAGCTTTCGTTCAGGGGCTGCGGTGGCGACGGCGCTGATTATCGGTTTGTTGATTGGTCCGCGCTTCATTGCGATGCTGCGGATGCGGCAGGGCAAGGGCCAGCCGATCCGTGAAGATGGTCCCCAAACGCATTTGGCCAAGCGAGGCACGCCAACCATGGGCGGGTTGATGATGCTGATATCCTTGATGGTATCGGCGCTATTGTGGATGGATTTGTCCAATCGCTTCGTTTGGGCCTGTATCTTTGTGACCAGCGGTTTTGCGATTGTCGGTTTTATTGATGATTTGGACAAGGTGACGAAATCCAGCCATCGCGGCATTCCGGGCCGTGTGCGACTGTTGATTGAATTTGCCATTGCGGGCGTTGCGGTTTTGTTGATTGTATCGCGCACCGGAACCGACCTATATCTGCCATTTTTCAGCGATGTGATGATCCCGCTGGGTCCGCTTTATTATGTCTTTGCGATGGTGTTGATTGTCGGTTTCGGCAATGCGGTGAATTTGACCGATGGCTTGGACGGCTTGGCCACTTTCCCCGTGATGATCGCCAGCCTGACCTTTTTGGTCATCGTTTATTTGTCGGGCAACGTGAAATTTGCCGAATATCTGGGCATTCCCCATGTGGCCGGTGCCGGTGAATTGGCGGTGTTTGCGGCGGCGATTATCGGGTCCTGCTTGGCGTTTTTGTGGTTCAATGCGCCGCCAGCGGCGGTGTTCATGGGCGATACGGGCAGCTTGGCCTTGGGCGGCGCTTTGGCGACCATTGCCGTTACCGCGCAGCATGAATTGGTGTTGGTGATTGTTGGCGGCTTGTTTGTGGCCGAAGCTATGTCCGTGATTATTCAGGTGTTCTGGTATAAGCGCACCGGACGGCGGGTGTTTAAAATGGCCCCCATTCACCATCATTTCGAACAAATTGGTTGGGCGGAATCGACCGTGGTGATCCGTTTCTGGATTATCTCGATTGTGTTGGCGCTGGCCGGTCTTGCGACGTTGAAACTGCGGTGATTAGGGCGCGCGCCTTTGCTGGTCGTCGTTATGCGGTGCTGGGACTGGCGCGTTCTGGTCTGGCGACGACCGAGGCCCTGATTGCCAGCGGCGCGGGCGTGACGGCGTGGGATGACCGCGTTGACGCGCGCGATGCCGCCATGGCCTTGGGCGCGGATATTGGCGATATTTTGTCGCTGGACCTGTCAGGTTTTGCGGGCGTGGTTGTGTCGCCGGGTGTACCGCTGAACCGCCACCCCATTGCGGCCCATGCCGCGCATCATGGCGTGCCAGTGCTGGGTGACACTGAATTATTTGCCGAGGCGCGGGCCGAATTGCCGCCGCATATATTGGTGGGCATTACAGGCACCAATGGCAAATCCACCGTCACGGCGTTAATCCATCATATGTTGCAGCAAGCGGGCTATCCCGCGTTAATGGGCGGCAATATTGGTTTGCCGATCATGGCACGTGATGCGCTACAGCCCAATGATCGCGGCAATGGCGTTTATGTGCTGGAACTCAGCAGTTACCAGATCGACCTGTCGCATCATCTGGCTTGTGATGTGGCCGTGCTGACCAATATTACCCCAGACCATCTGGACCGTTACGACGGCTTTGCAGGCTATGCCGCATCAAAAGAGCGTTTGTTTGGCATGATGAAGGCGGGCAGCCATGCGGTGATCGGCGTGGATGACGCACCATCGCGGGCCGTCGCGGACGCAATTGATAGCCACAAGGTGCGGCTATTGCGCGTGTCGACCTTGGACGTAGACCCCGCCGATCAACAGCGTTGGCCCGCCTTGCAAGGCCCGCACAATGCCCAAAATGCGGTCTGCGCCATAGCGGTTGGTCATGCGCTGGGCTTGAGCGATCAAGACATTGAGCAGGGCCTGTCCACTTACACCGCCTTGCCGCACCGCATGGAATGGGTGGCCGATCGGCGAGGTGTGCGCTATTTTAACGATAGCAAAGCCACCAATGCGGCGTCCACCGCACCGGCTTTGGCCGCCTTTCCGCCTGCTGACGGCCAGCCGCGTCTGCATTGGATTGCGGGCGGTAAGCCCAAGGGCGATGGGCTGGCGGCATGCCGTCCATCCTTTGGCAATATTCAGCGTGCCTATTTTATTGGCGAAGCGATGAATGACTTTGCCGACGAAGTGGGGGATGCGGTGCCGGTGGAGCGCAGCCAGACCATAGCTTATGCCGTGGAACAGGCCGCCGAGCATGCCAAGGCAGGGGATATTGTCTTGCTGTCGCCGGCTTGCGCCTCCTTTGACCAATTTCCCGATTATGAAGCACGCGGCGCGGCCTTTCGCGCTGCGGTGATGGCGCTAGGCGAATGAATGGCGGTCCCGACCCCATAGAAACGGCGGCGCCGCTTCGTCCCATCCTTCCCAAATCCCGCTTCAGCAAAAGGCGGGGGCCGATGCTCAGCCGCGCCGACAGTTCGCCGCTGGGCCTGTGGTATTGGGAAATTGACCGTTTGCTGTTGCTGTTGATGTCGGTGTTAATCGCGGTCGGATTGGTAGCGGTGGCGGCGGCTTCGCCGGTTTCTGCGCAAAAATTATCGTCGGGCAAAGATGTCCTCAGCCCGCTTTACTTTTTCTATCGCCAGCTTGCTTGGGTTTGTGTGGGCGTTCCGGTGATGCTGGCCATTTCGATGATGCCCAAACATGTCGCCCGCCGCTTTGCGATATATGCAGCAGGGCTGTTTGTCGTGCTGATGATGCTCGTGCCGATTGTCGGGACAGAGGTGAATGGCGCGAAGCGGTGGCTGGGCAGCGGCGTGATGCGCTTGCAACCATCAGAGTTTCTGAAGCCATTTTTCGCCATAACCTTGGCATGGATTTTGTCCCTGCGCATGAAGGGTGAAAATCTGCCGGTTGTGTGGTTCAGCTTGGGTTTTACAGCCTTTGTCGGCGCGATGTTGATGTTACAGCCCGACTTGGGCCAGACAGTGATTTTCGTCGCCACATGGTTTGTCATGGTGCTGATTGCGGGATTGCCCTTTCGCATATTGGGCTTGATGGGCGGGGCGGGGTTGGCGTCTTTGGTCGCGGCCTATTTCTTTTATCCCGTCGCGCAAAAGCGTATCAATATTTGGTTGTTCGACACGGGCGACAGTTTTCAGGTGGACCGCGCCCATGCCACGCTGACGGCGGGCGGGATATTTGGCACGGGGCCGGGTGCCGGTTTGGCCAAGTTTAAATTGCCAGAAGCGCATACCGATTATATTTTCTCGGTGATTGGTGAGGAATTTGGCCTGATAGCCTGTCTGGCGATTTTGGCGCTTTATGCGGCGATTATCATTTGTGTGCTGATCCGCTTGCTGGAAGAAGAAGATAATTTCCTGATCTTGGCGGTTTCCGGTTTGATTGCCCAATTCGGCGGGCAGGCGGTGATCAATATGGCGGTGAATACGCAGTTGTTCCCATCAAAGGGGATGACCCTGCCGTTCATCAGCTATGGCGGGTCGTCTTTCTTGGCTTTGTCGATTGGCATGGGTTTGCTCTTGTCGCTGACCCGCAGAAACCCCTATGCCGCTAGGATATCGATGACGCGGAGTTGGAATCGCAAATGACGGCCAAGCGCCACTATCTTTTGTCCGCTGGGGGAACCGGCGGGCATATGCTGCCTGCCTATGCTTTGGCACAAGAGTTGATCAACCGTGGCCACCGCGTGGCGTTGGTCAGCGATGATCGCGGGCTGAAAATCCCCGGCGCTCCGGCAGAATTGGAAACGCATGTTCTGCCTGCGGGCCGGATGAGCGGTGGGCCGCTTGGCTGGTTGAAGGCGATGAACGCCATCCGCAAGGGCCGCCGCATGGCGATGGGTTTGATCAAAGACTATGAACCCGCCGCCGTGGTGGGCTTTGGCGGCTATCCATCTTTGCCGACCTTGCTCGCCGCGCGGGCGACGCGGACAGCCAGCGTTATTCATGATCAAAATGCCGTGCTGGGCCGCACCAACCGCATTTTGGCGCGCGGCGTCAATGCCATTGCTGTGGCCTATCGTCATATTATCCGCTTACCTGCATCATGCGAAGACAAGGTGCATTTGACCGGCAACCCTGTGCGGGCGGAGATTGTCGATATTCGCCATGACGCCTTTCCGCCCTTGCCGCAGGATGGCATTTTCCGCCTGTTGGTGGTGGGCGGCAGCTTGGGCGCGACGGTGCTGAGCGATGTGGTGCCAGCGGCAATTGCATCCTTGCCCCCCGCTTTATTGGCGCGATTGCAGGTCGTGCAGCAATGCCGCGAGGCCGATTTGGAACGGGTGCGCGGCGAATATGCCAAATTGGGCGTTGCGGCGGAATGCATGCCCTATATCAAGGATTTTCCCGACCGTTTGCGCTGGGCGCATTTGGTGATTGCGCGGGCGGGGGCGTCGACTGTGGCGGAACTGGCCTGTGCAGGGCGACCAGCTATTTTCGTACCCTATCCCCATGCGATGGATGATCACCAAACGCATAATGTCGTCGATCTGGTTCACGCGGGCGGCGCGGTATCCTTTGCACAAGCCGAATTTACCGCTGCCAATGTCGCCAAACATTTGCAACAAATGGCGCTGGAAGCGGGCGCATTGGAAGATGCGGCGCGGCGCGCTGCCAGTTGCGGTTTGCCCGATGCCACGCGGGATCTGGCGGATCTGGTGGAATCGATGACGGCGCCGCCGATGATGGACATCATCCGTGTGGGCGCGCAGAAGAATAAATTACAGGCGGGCGGCATGGCTGCGGCCCGCAAAGGAGCCTTATAATGCGCGGCGTTGCCACAGATATTGGAACCATTCACTTTGTGGGCATTGGCGGCATTGGCATGTCGGGCATTGCCGAAGTCATGCACAATCTGGGGTATCAGGTCCAAGGCAGCGATATCGCCGAAGGCTATGTGGTTGAGGGGCTGCGCAAACGCGGCATCAAGGTGGTGATCGGCCATGCCCCCGAAAATGTCGATGGCGTCGCTGTGGTGGTGACATCCACCGCCGTCAAGCGCACCAACCCCGAGGTTGAGGCCGCCCATGCGCAGCGTATCCCGGTGGTGCGCCGCGCCGAAATGTTGGCCGAATTGATGCGGTTGAAATCGACGGTGGCGATTGCCGGAACGCATGGCAAAACGACGACCACATCCTTGGTGGCGGCGTTGTTGGATGCGGGCGGCATTGACCCGACCGTGATCAACGGCGGCATCATTAACAATTATGGTTCCAACGCCCGTCTCGGTGCATCGGACTGGATGGTTGTTGAGGCGGACGAAAGCGACGGCAGCTTTCTGCGGCTGGATGGCACCATTGCGGTGGTCACCAACATCGACCCCGAACATCTAGACCATTATGGCAGCTTTGATGTCATCAAAGATTGTTTTGTCGAATTTATTGAAAATGTGCCCTTTTATGGGGCAGCCATTTTGTGCCTAGACCATCCCGAGGTGCAGGGCATCATTCCGCGTATCCGCGACCGCCGTATCATTACCTATGGTTTTTCGGCGCAGGCCGATGTGCGCGGCACCAATGTGGTGTCTGGTCCCGATGGCAATCGCTTTGACGTGGTGATCCGCGACCGCGACGGCAATTTGCGAACGCTTGAGGGCGTGTTCCTGCCGATGTCGGGCCGCCACAATGTGCAAAACGCCTTGGCCGCTGTGGCCGTGGCGGTGCATATGGGCGTTGCAGAAGATAAGATTATTTCGGGCTTCCACGGCTTTGCGGGTGTGAAGCGCCGTTTTTCGCGGGTCGGGGAAATCGCGGTGAATGGCGGCGTCATCAGCGTGATCGACGATTATGCCCATCATCCCGTCGAAATTCGCGCCGTCTTGGCCGCCGCCCGCGAAGGGGTGGGTACGGGACGCGTGGTTGCGGTGGTGCAGCCCCATCGCTTTACCCGTTTGCGCGACCATATGGATGATTTTCAGCAAGCCTTTAACGATGCCGACCTGACATGGGCGATGCCTGTTTTCGCGGCGGGCGAAGCGCCCATCGACGGCGTGGATAGCGCGGCCTTGGCACAGGGGCTGCGCGATCGCGGCCACCGCAATGCCGTGACGCTGGCTGGACCCGATGCCTTGGTTGACGCGGTCAAGGACGCCATCGCTGTGGGCGAACTGGCGGCTGGTGATATGGTCATTTGCTTGGGCGCTGGCGACATCACCAAATTTGCAGCAGGTCTGGCGAAGGCCGTATCGGCGTGACAAACGCCGCGTCCCCCATGCCCGCCGTGCGCGGAAAATTGACGGCCAATGCGCCGCTCGCGCCATTGTTGTGGTTCAAAACGGGCGGCAGGGCAGACCAATTGTTCGAGCCCAAGGACGCCGATGATCTGGCCGATTTCCTAGCGGCCTTGAACCCCAATGTGCCGATTTTGGCGCTGGGTTTGGGGTCGAATATGATCGTGCGGGATGGCGGATTTGCGGGTGTTGTCATTCGATTGGGCAAGGCCTTTGCCAAGGTTGAACGGCTGGATGATCTGACGCTGGCGTGCGGCGGCGGGGCGTCGGGAATTTTGGTGTCGTCCACCGCGCGCGATGCGGGCATTGCGGGGCTGGAGTTTCTACGATCGATACCGGGCACCGTTGGCGGCTTTGTGCGGATGAATGGCGGCGCTTATGGGCGCGAAGTCAAAGACATATTGATCGATTGTGATGTGGTTTTGCGCGACGGATCGCGCCAGACGATGACGCTGGATGCCTTGGCCTATCGCTATCGCCACAGCGATTTGCCCGAAGGAGCGGTGGTTGTGCAGGCCCGTTTTCGCGGTGTTTCCGGAAATAGTGTTGATATTCAGGCGGAAATGGACCGTATCTCCGCCAGCCGTGAAGCATCGCAACCGCTGCGCAGCAAGACGGGCGGATCGACCTTTAAAAACCCCGATGGCCACAAAGCATGGCAATTGGTCGACGAAGCGGGCTGTCGAGGCTTGATGATCGGCGGCGCGCAGGTTAGTGAAAAACATACGAATTTTCTGATCAACACCGGAGCCGCAACCAGCGCGGACATTGAGGCGCTGGGCGAAGAGGTGCGGCGCCGCGTATTAGCGAACAGCGGTGTGGACTTGCATTGGGAAATTCAGCGCATTGGCCGCAATGGCGATGCAGGGTCGGATAAGAAAGTGGAGCAAGGCGCATGAGCCGTGGACCGTGGCATGTTGCTGTATTAATGGGTGGCCCGTCGTCGGAGCGCGAGGTGTCGCTGAACAGCGGCAAGGGCGTGGCCGATGCGTTGGAAAGCCGTGGGCACCGCGTCACCCGCATTGATCTGGACAAGGATGTGGCGCTAAAACTGTCCGCTGCCCAGCCGGATGTGGTGTTTAACGCGCTGCATGGTGTGCCGGGCGAAGATGGCACGGTGCAGGGCATGTTGGACCTGATGGGCCTGCCTTATACGCACAGCGGTTTGGTGACATCGGTCATCGCCATTGACAAGGAATTGACTAAGCAGGCCTTGGTGCCGCATGGCATTCCGATGCCGGTCGGCAAAATTGTGGCCTGTGAAACGCTGTATGACGGCGACCCATTGCCGCGCCCCTATGTGCTAAAACCCGTCAATGAAGGATCGTCGATGGGCGTCGCCATTGTGCGCGATGACAGCAATTATGGATCGCCCATCGCCCGTGATGCCGTGGGGCCGTGGCAGTTATTTCCCAGCTTGCTTGCCGAGCCCTTTATTAAGGGCCGCGAATTGACCGTTGGCGTGATGGGCCATGAAGCCATGGGCGTGACCGAATTGCAGGTAAAGTCTGGCTTTTATGATTATGACGCCAAATATACCGCTGGCCTGACGCAGCATATTTGCCCCGCGCAAATTCCCGCTGACATTGCCGAGCGGATGAAGCAATTGGCCGTGCAGGCTCATGCGCTGTTGGGTTGCAAGGGCGTGTCGCGTTCTGACTTTCGTTGGGATGACGAGCATGGCCTTGACGGTATTTTCTTGCTGGAGGTCAACACACAGCCTGGTATGACGCCATTGTCACTGGTCCCCGAACAGGCGGCGGCCAATGGCATGGACTATGCCGAGTTGGTTGAACGGATTGTGGAAGAAGCCCTAAGCCTTTCTGAAAGTCGATCAGAGGTTTGCCAATGAGCAGCACGCGCATCAAGCGCGGCAAAACCCCACCCAAGCGTCCATCGCGTGCGCCGAAAAAACGAAAGAGCGTCCAAAAATCAGCGCTGAATATGGCGCTGAATCGCTTGCCGATCAGTGCGCGTCATTTGCAGAAAATCGCCACCTTCATCATGGGGACTTTGTTCCTAGTGGTTGTCATTGCCGTCATGCAAGTGACAGGCATCAATGCGAAAATTGGTGAATCTTGGGCCGAGTTGGTGGCGCGTGCTGGATTTGAGGTGAAAAAGGTCGAGGTGGTGGGTGCAGACCGGATCAATCGGTCCAACGTCTATGATATTGCGCTCAGCCAAAAAGAGCGGTCGATGGCGTCGGTCGATCTGGAAGAATTGCGGTCCGACCTGATGCGCTATGGCTGGATCAAGGATGCGCGGGTATCGCGCCGCCTGCCGGACACTTTGGTGATCGACATTGTCGAACGAACCCCTGCGGCCATTTGGCAAAATGCGGGGCGTTTGTCGTTGATCGACGAGGAAGGCGTGGTGTTGGAAGCAGTGACCGTGTCGACCATGCCCGATCTGCCATTGGTGATTGGGCCAAATGCCAATATGCGCTCGCAAGACCTCAGCCGTTTGATGGCGGAGGCCAGCAGCCTGCGCGAATTGATGGCGGGGGCGACATGGGTTGGCAATCGCCGTTGGGATTTGCGGTTCCGCAGCGGAGAGACCCTGTCTTTGCCAGAGGGCGAAGAGGATGCCAAATTGGCTTTGGCAAAATTTGCGCATCTGGACGGGGCCAATCGTTTGCTGGGACGCGGCATATTACGCTTTGACATGCGCGACCCAAGCCGCTTTGTTCTGCGTCTGCCCCAAGAAGGGCAGGTCACAGCCGCCGTGTTGGAGGACGCACGCATAGCCGCCGAGGCTTTGAGCGAAGCCCAAGCGGCGGGTACGGCGGCGGGAACCGGTGGGCCAGCAAGCACCGGTCCGGCTGTGGAAGCGCAATTGGCCGAAGAGGGGTAAGGCAAAGTGGCAGCGCCGCGGATTGAAAAAATCATCACCGCTTTGGATGTTGGGTCATGGAAAGTTTGCGCGCTGATTGCGGGGCAAACCGCCGATGGACAATTGCATGTTTTGGGCACGGGGCAACGGCAAAGCCGCGGCTTGCAGCGCGGGCGCGTCGTGGACATGGAACATGCCGAGCAAGTGGTGCGCGAGGCGATTGAGCAAGCCGAGCGTATTGCGGGACTGAACATTGATGATGTTTGGGTGGCCTGTTCGGCGGCGGGGCTGAGCAGCCAGTCCTTGCCAGTCGAGATTGATCTGAGCGGCGAGCAAATTGAGCCGGATGATGTCGACCAATTGCTGGAACTGGGCCGCGCCCATATGGACCCTGGCACGCAGATGATTTTGCACGCCCAGCCTGCGCTTTATACGCTGGACGGCCTACATGGTGTGCGCAATCCGGTGGGGCTTCATGCTGATCGTTTGGGTGTCGATATTAATATTGTGATGGCCGACGGGTCGCCGGTCCGCAATTTGGAAGGCGCGGTACGGCAGGCGCATTTGGATGTGAACGCCGTGGTGGCGTCGCCTGTTGCGGCGGGATTATCCTGTTTGACCGAAGAAGAGCGCGACTTGGGTGTGGCGTTGATTGAAATTGGCGCGTCGGTGACGACCATCTCGCTGTATATCGGTGGGATGTTGGCGATGTTGACGACATTGCCGGTCGGCGCGGGCGATATTACCGATGATATCGCATCGGCCTTTGGCGTGCGGCGCAGCGTGGCCCAGCGCCTGCAAAGCTTTTACGGGTCGGCCAACGCCAGCCCGCGCGACAATATTGAAATGATCGATCTGGACGCCAATGCCCCAGCGGGCAGCGATTCGCCGCGCATTACCCGTGCGCAATTGGTCGGCGTAATCCGCGAACGGTTAAACAAAATGATGGATGAGATCGGTAAGGCGCTGAAAGAAATGCACTTTACTGGTCCTGTTGGACGCCAAGTGGTGTTGGTTGGCGGCGGTGCGGACCTGAAGGGCATGGCTGATTATACCCAAAGCGCGCTGGGGCGTGCGGTTCGTGTTGGCCGCCCCCAAGGCTTGATCGGTTTGCCAGAAGCGCATGCAGGCCCTGCCTTTGCGACCTTGGCGGGGCTGGTTTTATATGCGGCATCGGGCGCAGTAGATTTGCGGGATTTGTCGTTGAATTCGCCCGACGTTTATCGGCCAAGGGGGCAGGGGCTGATCAACCGTTTCCTAGCTGCGTTGAAAAGCAGCTTTTGATCGCGCTTTTGCCGCATTGGTCAAATTTTTAGGATGATATTGGGTTCAATATCGTGCATTGCAGTGATTGAAATCCGAACGGTTTCTGTCATCGTTCGAAACTGATCGCAGGCTGAGTTTGGCGGCATGACGAGCCGCCGCAGGGAGAATGTTAGATGAGCATCAATTTGGGCCCGCCGACGGTCGACGAACTGAAGCCGCGCATTGCGGTGATCGGTGTCGGCGGCGGCGGTGGTAATGCCATCGCCAACATGATCGCGGCCCAAGTTCAAGGGGTCGACTTCATTGTGGCCAACACCGACGCACAGGCGCTGAATGCATCGCCTGCTGAACGTCGTATTCAATTGGGCACTGTGGCGACGCAGGGCTTGGGTGCTGGTGCGCAGCCGGAAATGGGCCGTGCTGCCGCCGAAGAAAGCATCGCCGAAGTCGAAGCCGCGCTGAACGGCGCGCATATGTGCTTTATCGCCGCTGGTATGGGCGGCGGCACCGGCACGGGTGCGGCGCCGGTCATCGCCAAGGCGGCACGTGATCGCGGCATTTTGACCGTTGGCGTTGTGACCAAGCCTTTCAGCTTTGAAGGCAATCGCCGGATGCGTTCGGCGGATGCGGGCATTGCCGAACTGCAAGAACATGTCGATACGCTGATCGTCATTCCGAACCAAAATCTGTTTCTGATTGCCACCCCCAACACAACCTTCAAAGAAGCCTTTGTGATGGCGGACGAAGTGTTGCAGCAAGGCGTTCGCGGTATCACCGACCTGATGGTCATGCCCGGCCTGATCAACCTCGACTTTGCCGACGTTCGCAGCGTGATGCGCGAAATGGGCAAGGCGATGATGGGCACCGGCGAAGCAGAGGGCGATGGCCGCGCTTTGGAAGCCGCGCAAAAGGCCATTGCCAATCCGTTGCTGGATGGCGTGTCGATGGCGGGTGCCAAGGGCGTGATTGTTTCCATCGTGGGCGGTGATGATATGCGCCTGATGGAAGTGGACGAAGCCGCCAACCACATCCGCAATTTGGTGGACCCAGATGCCAACATCATTTGGGGCAGCGCGTTCAACGAAGATTTGCAAGGCAAAATCCGCGTGTCGGTGGTGGCCACTGGCATAGAAGGCGATGCGGACGGCGTGGCCCCTGCGGCTGCCGCCGCGCCGCGCGGTTTCTCTTTCCAACCGGGCCGTGCGACCAGTGCGCCGATTGCCCCTGTTGCGGCCGCCGCTGCTGCTGCGCCTGCGCCCACCGCGCCGGTTGCGCCAGCATCTGCACCAACCCCCGCGCCCGAAGCCCATGCTGCCCCCGTAGCGACACCGGACTTGGTGTTGGAAGAACCCTTGGCTGCTCCGGCGTCGGCTTCGGTTTCGGCACCGCAAAGCGGACATGCGGGCTTTGGTCAGGTTGCGGCTGTTGAAGAGCCGATGGAACTGACACAGGCTGTTGCTCAGCCGGTTCCGGTATATGATGATATGACGGGTGAACTGCTGCTTGGCGGTGCGCCGGTGGAAACACCATTTTCGCTGAACAGCCCTGCGGCGCCAGCACCAGCGGCGTCGACTGCACCAGCCGAACAGGCACCGGCATCGACAGCGGCCCCTGCCGAGGTTCGTCGTCCCATTGGCGGCGGTACTTTGTTTGAACGTATGTCGCGCTTGTCGCGTGGCTCGTCGGCCATCGAGACGCCCGATGCACCAGCGCCGCACAGCGGGGATATGCCGCGTTTTCTGAACCGTCAGAACAACCAGAAATAAGCGATAGCAAGCGGGGCCGTTCGTGCGGCCCCGCTGGCGCTCTGGCGCTTATATGCGAAATTCAAAACAGGCTTTTTGATCGACCGCCATTTCGGGCACGGCGGACTGGCAACAGGATGACATATGCCCATGCGGACGAAAAATAGGAAAATTACGGTGGATCAGCGCGCATTTTTGGGTCGCGCATGGCCGGCGGCTTTGTTGATGATGGGCGCGGTTGCGGGCGTGTCAGCCACCCCTGCGGCGGCGTTTCAAGCCAGCCAGACCGACGCCGCTACCAAGGCCGCGATGGAAAAACGGGCGGCCGCTCGAACCCTGCTGACCTCGGCGCTAAGCCGGATTGCCGCCAATGGCAATAATGCCGCGGCTTTGTTGGACGCAGGCAAAGCGTCGATGGCGCTGGACGATTATCGCGCCGCCTTGGGTTTTTTGTTGCGTGCCGAACAAAATTCCCCGCGTGATGGCGCGGTGAAGGCCGCGCTGGGCACCGCCATGGTGCATCAAGAAAACCCCCAGCGGGCCTTGGATTATTTTGGTGAGGCGCAATTGCTGCGCACGCCGGAGCGTTTATTTGTCGCCGACCGTGCCTTGGCGCATGATTTGCTGGGCCAAGTGGACGCGGCGCAGCGGGATTATGCCTTGGCGCTGACACAGGTGCGCGACGACGAAATCGTCCGCCGCTATGCTTTGTCCTTGGGCATGGGCGGCCAACCGGACCGTGCGGTGGAATTGCTGACGCCCTTGTTGGAACAACAAGACCGCAGCGCATGGCGCACGCGGGCGATGGTGTTGGCGATGAATGGCCGCCAAGCCGAAGCCAAGAAAATTATCGACGCCACTTTGCCGCCAGCCTTGGCGCAAAATATCTGGCCTTATGTAGAACAGATGGACCGCTTGACGCCGGCCCAGCAAGCCGCAGCTGCCCATTTTGGCCGCTTCCCGTCGGGCCCCTTGGGACCAAAGCGTGCGCCGGTTCAAATGGCCGCCGCGACGCCCGTGGCGGCACCCGCCACCAAAGGCAGCGCGGCTGCGCGTCCGGGGCGTAGCGGAACACGGGCCGCGACGAACAGCGCCAGCAATACCGTAGCGGCGCAAACGGCACAGCGGGCGGCCCAACAAACCGCCGCCCAACAAACAGCCGCGCAGCAAGCAGCCGCGCAGGCCCATAGCCAGCCTGCGCCCGCCGCCACCAACGGTCCGATCTTCACGTCGACATCGACCGTACTGCCATCGGCTTCAGGTGCGACTGCGGCTGTTGCTGCGCCGGTGGCCGCGACGCCGACGGTTGCGCCGCCGGCATCCTCAACGCGCAGTGTCAGCCTGCCTGATCCGGTTCGTGTGGCCGGAAATAATGTATCGGGGGACCGTGGGCCAAGCTCAACGGTGCGGGACATGACAGCTGCCGCCGCCACAGCAGATGCGGCGCGATCACGCGTGCAAAATGTGGTGCAAGCACAAACATCGCCTGCGGCAACGCGGCAAGCGGCGGTTTCTGGCCCTGTCGATAGCGAAGCTACCCGCGCGGTTGTGACCGCGCCGCCGCCGGCCAGCGCGGCTTTGCGCCCGCCACCACCACCCGCATCGGTACCGAGCCAAGATGCGCCCTTGGCGGCCATGGCGTCGCTGAGTGATATTGTCGGGTCGCTGGAAATTCCCGCCGAGGAAATGGCCCGTTCGCAAAATGCCCTGAGCGCCGATGTCTTGGCCCGCGTGCGCGAGGAAGGCCGGCGTGCGGAAATGGAGGCTGCGGCCAAAGCCCGCGAAGAAGCGGCCCGTGCGCGCGCCGAAGCCGCCGCCAAAGCGCGGGCGGATGCTGCTGCCAAGGCCAAAGCGGACGCCGAAGCCAAAGCTAAGGCCGAAGCCGAAGCCAAAGCGCGCGAGGAGGCCGCCAAAAAGCGCGCCAACCCATCGCGCATTTGGGTGCAAATTGGGTCGGGTTCCAATGTCGGTGCTTTGGGCTTTACCTATGACCGCTATGCCAAGAAACATGGCGATTTGTTCAAAGGCGTTAAGGGCGGGCATAGTGAATGGGGCCGCACCCGCCGTTTGTTGGCGGGGCCGTTTAACAATCGCGCCGCTGCCCAGCGTTTTCTGGACAGCTTCAAGGCCGCTGAGGGTGACGGCTTTGTCTTTACCAGCGCATCGGGCGAAGAGGTCGAGTGGGTGCAATGAGCCTGCGCGCCCTTGCCAGTGATCCGAGCCAGTCCAAGGGACGGCGCTTTGGTGAGCAGGGGGGCGTGGTGCGCGGCCCGCGTGACCTGTTTCAGCGCGACCGTGACCGGATTATCCACAGCATCGCCTTTCGCCGTTTGCGCCACAAAACACAGGTTTTTGTGGCGCCAGACGGCGACCATTGCCGTGTCCGTCTGACACACAGTATCGAGGTGGCGCAAATTGGGCGCGGCATAGCGCGGGTGTTGGGATTGAACGAGGATCTGACCGAGGCGCTGTGTCTGGCCCATGATATTGGGCATCCACCCTTTGGCCATGCGGGCGAAGAGGCGCTGAAAAAGGCGATGATGGCGCATGGCGGATTTGACCATAATGGCCATACGCTGCGCACGCTGGCCCATTTGGAATCGCCCTATCCCTTGTTTGACGGGCTGAATCTGTGCTGGGAAACACTGGAGGGGTTGGCCAAACATAATGGCCCCGTGCGCCATCCTGGCTGGGCACTGCGCCAGATGGATGAGGAATTTCCGTTGGACCTGCAGCGTCACAGCAGTTTGGAAGCGCAAGTTGCCGCCGTTGCGGATGATATTGCCTATGATAATCATGACATAGACGATGGGCTGCGCGCCGGATTGTTAACGTTGGACCAATTGATGGAACAGCCATTTGTGGCCGCCAATTACCGCGCGGTTGAGGCGCGATACCCCCATGCCCCCCAAGATCGTTTGCTACGCGAATTGGTGCGCGACCAAATTGGCGTGATGATTAACGATGTGATCGCTTCGACGCTGGCGAACAGCAAGGCAGCGGGCGTCGAAAATTGCGAGGATGTGCGCGGGGCGGGAAAAACGCTGGCGGGTTTCTCGTCCGAATTGGCTGCCGAGGAACGCAAATTAAAGCGGTTCATGTATGCCAACCTCTATCACCACCCCGAACAATTGGCGGCAGCGGATGCGGCGGAAACCGTGGTGACGGCGCTGTTCGAAGCCTATCGTCACGATCCCCAATTGATGGGGGCGGATTGGGCGGCGCGGGTGCCGGATGACGAACAAGGCAAGGTCCGCCATATTGGAGACTTTATCGCCGGTATGACCGACCGATTTGCCATTGACCGCTTTGCGGAAATTCATGGCCGCGATAAGGTGCCGGACGCCATTCGCCACGCCTAGGGACCAGTCCTTGTGACACTCCGTCCTTGGTCGGCGATGCAGCATATTGTGGCATGGCGATAGGGGAAGGGGATAGCGATGATGGCAGAGCCCAAAATATTGCTGATTGGGGCCACCGGAATGGTGGGCGAAGCGGTGCTGGAACAAGCGCTACGGGCGGGTTTATCCCTAAGCTATTTGGCGCGGCGCGCGGCGGTGAACGGCGCGGGGCACAGCGCGACTATCGCGGACAGTTCCGATTGGCCCCAGCATATCGCTGCGATACAGCCGGATATCATCTTGTCGGCCTTGGGCAGCACGATGAAGCAAGCGGGCAGCCGCGATGCCTTTCGGGCGATGGATTATGACATCCAAATCCAGGCAGCGCGGGCGGCCAAGACCGCAGGGGCGCGGCAGATGGACTTGGTGTCCGCCGTCGGGGCATCAGCGGCGGCGCGCAATTTTTATCTGAAAACCAAAGGCGAGCTAGAGCGCGACGTGGCGGCGCTGGGGTTCGACCGTTTGGATATTTTGCGTCCTGGCCTGTTGCTGGGCGACCGTAAAGGGCCGCGCCGTTGGGGGGAGGGCGTGATGATGACGGCTGCACCCTTGTTCGACCATCTGATGATCGGGCGTCTTGCCCGCTATCGGTCCGTGCACGCGACAGATGTGGCGGTGGCGATGCTGCATGTGGCCCGCCAAAGCGATGGTGGGCAATTCCGATATGATAGCGATCAGATTGGCCACCTCTCTGATTGACTTTGCAGCGCGCCGCCGCCAAGGCTGCGCTTGTTCGTCGGGTCTGGTAACGGATTCGACCAACCGCGCGGGAGAGCGTGGGCCTTTGCTAAAGAAAGGCTCGCCACCGAAGGAGCAACCGCCCCGGAAACTCTCAGGTGCCAAGGACCGCGCCATGTTGGAACGAACACTCTGGAAAGCGTTTTGGCCTATTTGGCCGAAACCACCGAAGGGGTAATCCCCCAGCCTTCGCTCGGCTGGTGGTGAGAAACTCTCAGGTTCCCGTGACAGAGGGGGCATGGATGAAACTGCGGCGTCATGCTGTGGGTAAACCATGTCTGCACGGGAATATCGAGAATGAGCGACCATAACCAGATTCAAGACGAAGCCACAGAAGACGCTGGCACCCCAGAGGTTTTGGCCCTACCGCTGGACGCGTGGCACCGTGCCCATGGTGCGCGCATGGTGGAGTTTGCTGGCTATCATATGCCCATTCAGTTTGAGGGCATTATGGCGGAGCATAGCTGGACCCGCGAACAAGCGGGCTTGTTTGACGTCAGCCATATGGGTCAACTGAGCCTGACGCTGGATGACGGCAGCGATTATGTGCAAGACGAAGGTGCCGAAGCCCCGACCGCCAAGCCGATGACGGCTGAGGAAGTGGCAGAGGTTGCCAAGGCGCTCGAAGCGCTGGTCCCCGGTGATATCGTCGGCCTGAAGGCTGGCCGGATGCGCTATTCGATGTTCTTGAACGAAGAAGGCGGCATTTTGGATGATCTGATGATCACCAACAGCGGCACCAGCATTGATATTGTCGTCAACGGCGCGGTGAAGTGGGAAGATATCGGCCATTTGCGCGAATATCTGCCTGACAATATCGTTCTAAATCATAAGGATGATTTCGGCCTGCTGGCGCTGCAAGGCCCCAAGGCGGCGACGGCGTTGGCGCGGTTGTTGCCGGACGCTGCGACCATGGTGTTCATGGAATATCGCAGCCTGAATTGGCAGGGACATGCGCTGGGCGTCAGCCGTTCGGGCTATACCGGCGAAGATGGTTTTGAAATTTCGATTCCCACGGATGTGCTAGAAGAATTTGCCGATGCTTTGTTGGCGATGGACGAGGTGAAGCCCATCGGCCTTGGCGCGCGCGACAGCCTGCGTCTGGAAGCGGGCTTGCCGCTTTATGGTCATGACTTGGACGAAGTGACCACCCCGATTGAAGCGGATTTGGGCTTTGCCATTGCCAAACGTCGCCGCGAAGAAGGCGGCTTTTTGGGCGATGATGTGGTGCTGGGCCAATATGCCAATGGCGCAGCGCGCAAGCGGGTTGGCCTGCGCGTTGATGGAAAATTACCGGTGCGCGAAGGGGCGCCCTTGTTCGATGGCGATCAGGAGGTCGGAACCGTGACCTCTGGCGGTTTTGCGCCCAGCGTGGGTGCGCCCATCGCGATGGCCTACGTCGCCGCACCATATGCTGATTTGGGTACGGCCTTGACCGCCGAAGTGCGCGGCAAGCGCATAGCGGTCACCACCGCGCCTATCCCCTTTGTTCCCCATAAATATGTCCGTAAAACAGGAGCCTGAATGATGGCACGTTATTTCACCGAAGAACATGAATGGCTGGATGTTGACGGCGATACCGTCACGGTGGGCATTACTGATTTCGCCCAAGGCCAATTGGGCGACATTGTGTTTGTGGAATTGCCCGCCGTGGGTTTGGATTTGACGCAGGGCGGTGACGCCGCTGTGGTGGAATCGGTCAAGGCCGCCAGCGACATTTATGCCCCCGTTGACGGTACGGTCAGCGAAGCGAATGACGCATTGGACGCCGACCCTGCCTTGGCGAACAGCGACCCCGAGGGTGAGGGTTGGTTTTTCCGCATGAGCCTGGGCGATGCGTCGCAGCTAGGCGGGTTGATGGACGCCGCAGCCTATAAAAATTTCTGTGATAATCTGTAACAGATGATCGCGCCGCCCGCCAATCCGAAGCAGGAAGGCGGGCGGTTTGCCAATAGATACGCCGCCCAAGCGGCGAATATTTAACGGGATAGCGGGGGAGTAGCCCCATGCTTTCCCGAACCCCTAGCTGCAAGCTCGCGGCGCAATGGCGCGGGTGATAAGGAGTGAAGAGATGCGCTACCTTCCGCTGACACCCGACGACCGCACCAAAATGCTGGCGAAAATCGGTGCTGCTAGCATTGACGATCTGTTTGTGGATGTGCCCGCCGAGGCGCGCCTAAACGGTCCGATTGCCGATTTGCCCGCCCATGCCAGCGAATTGGCCGTCGAACGCCATATGGCCGCACTGGCCCGCCAAAACCGCGCAGCGGGTGACGGCCCGTTCTTTTTGGGCGCGGGGGCTTACCGCCACCATGTGCCCGCCAGCGTCGATCATTTGATCCAGCGCGGCGAATTTCTGACCGCTTATACCCCTTATCAGCCCGAAATCGCACAGGGCACGCTGCAAATGTTGTTTGAATTTCAAACACAAGTGGCGCGCTTGTTCGGTATGGATGTCGCCAATGCGTCCATGTATGACGGCTCGACCGCTTGCTGGGAAGCCGTGGTCATGGCCCGCCGCATCACCAAGCGGAATAAGGCGCTGTTTTCGAACGGTGTTCACCCCCATTACCGTAGCGTGGCGCGCACCATGGCCCATTATACGGGCGATGTGGTGGTGGATAGCGACCCTGAATTGAACGCCGCCAGCGACTGGGCCGAATTGGCCGCCAGCGTTGACAAAGACACAAGCTGTGTCGTCGTGCAATATCCCGATATTTTGGGCCGCATCGACGATATGACCGCCTTGTCAGCGGCTTGTGCGCAAAATGGTGCTTTGTTGATCGCGGTGGTGACGGAACCTGTGGCGCTGGGGCTGATCAAGTCGCCAGGCGAAATGGGCGCGGATATTGTGGTTGGCGAAGGGCAGAGCTTGGGCGTTGGCCTGCAATTTGGCGGGCCCTATGTCGGCCTGTTTGCTTGCCGCCAAAAATATGTGCGGCAAATGCCGGGCCGTTTGTGCGGCGAAACGGTCGACGCCAATGGTAAACGCGGTTTTGTGCTGACCCTGTCGACGCGCGAACAGCATATCCGCCGCGAAAAAGCGACCAGCAATATTTGCACCAACGCTGGGTTGTGCGCGTTGGCGTTCAGCATCCACATGACCTTGCTGGGGGAAGCGGGGCTGCGTCAATTGGCGGCGATCAACCATGGCCGCGCCAAAAAAGCGGCGGCGGCTTTGGCGGCTGTGCCCAATGTGACCGTGTTGAACAGCGGATATTTCAACGAATTCACCATCATTTTGCCGACGGACGCCCGCAGTTTGGTGCACCGCATGGCAGAGCGCGGTGTGTTGGCGGGTGTGTCGATGGGCCGTCTGTATCCGGACAATGATGCGCTGGCCAATGGCTTGGTGGTGGCGGTCACGGAAACGGTGACCGAGGATGATATTGCTGCCTTTGCCAAGGCACTGACGGAGGAACTGGCATGAGCACGCTGAACCCCGCCGGATGGCGTCCCGAAATGACCAGTGGTGAAGCAGGGGCGGGCGGTGTGCCCGCGACCTTTACCGGCAACCGCGCTTTGATGCTGGAAGAACCGCTGATTTTTGAAATTGGCACCCGCGAGACCACGGGCGTCGATTTTGACGAAGTGGCCGAAGATTTTGACTTGGGCCCTCTGACGCGCAGCGCGCCGATCGGGCTGGCTGGCCTGTCGGAATCGGAAACGGTACGTCATTATACGCGTCTGTCGCGGCAAAATTATGCGATTGACCTTGGGCTGTTCCCGCTGGGTAGCTGCACCATGAAGCATAATCCGCGCTTGAATGAAAAAGTGGCGCGCATGGCGGGCTTTGGGGATGTGCATCCGCTGCAACCCCAAGAAACGGTGCAAGGCGCGTTGGCGGTTATTCATGAACTGGCCGACTGGTTGGTCAAGCTGACCGGTATGGCGTCGGTCGCTATGTCGCCCAAGGCGGGCGCGCATGGCGAATTATGCGGCATTTTGTGCATTAAGGCAGCCTTGGAAGCACGGGGCGAAGACCGGCGCGTGTTGCTGGTCCCCGAAAGCGCGCATGGCACCAACCCCGCTACTGCTGCCTTTGCGGGTTTCACGGTCGAGGGTATCCCCGCGACCAGCGAAGGCCGTGTGGACAGCGATGCGCTGATCGCGCGCCTTGGCCCCGATGTGGCGGGCGTGATGATCACCAACCCCAACACCTGCGGTCTGTTTGAACGGGATATGAAGAAAATATCCGACGCCGTTCATGCGGCGGGTGGCTATGTTTATTGCGATGGCGCGAATTTTAACGCCATTGTGGGCCGTGTGCGCCCCGGTGACTTGGGCGTTGATGCGATGCACATCAATTTGCACAAAACATTTTCGACGCCCCATGGCGGTGGTGGTCCCGGTTCGGGTCCGGTCGTACTGTCGGCGGCGCTGGCCCCTTATGCGCCCTTGCCAGTCGTCAAGCCCGTCGATGGCAAGCTGCGTTTGGTCGAAGAAGAAAATGCCGCGGATCATCAGCCCGACAGCTTTGGCCGCATGACGGCGTTTCATGGCCAAATGGGCATGTTCACCCGCGCGCTGACCTATATCCTCAGCCACGGGTCGGACGGCTTGCGTCAGGTGGCCGAAGATGCGGTGTTGAACGCCAATTATGTGCTCCGCAGTCTGGACGATGTGCTGGAAGCGCCCTTTGGCGCATCGGGTCCGTGCATGCACGAAGCCTTGTTCAGCGATCGCGGCTTGGCGGACGGTTTCAGCACCAATGACATCGCCAAGGGTTTGATTGACGAGGGGTATCACCCGATGACCGTCTATTTCCCGCTGGTGGTTCATGGCGCGATGTTGGTCGAACCAACGGAAACGGAATCGCTGGACGTGCTGGACCAATTTATTGGAGCGCTGCGCAGCTTGGCCATTCGCGCCAAGCAGGGCGATGAAGCGTTGAAAACGGCGCCGCATTTCGCCCCGCGGGCGCGGCTGGATGAAACGCTGGCCGCGCGGAAACCTGTGCTGAGCTGGCAGGGCGAATAAGCCCGCATAAAATAGATTAAAATGGGCCGCGACACACAATATGTCGCGGCCCCTTTTTATATCTGGATCAGATGCGGTTGATATCCACCGCCAATCGTTGATTAGGCGGTAATCACATGAATGCTTAGCGCCGCGCCGCCATTGGCAATGGCCAGCAAATGATCGACATTGGGATGAGCACCTGGGCGGTTTTTGGCGTCAGCGGTGTGTTCGGCGAAAATCTGTAATCCATGGGTGGCCGCTTCGGCGTTGAGCGTGGGGAAGGTCTGCGCCAAATATTGATAGACGGCCAAAGAGCCTTGCTTGCCCGCTTCATTGGGGATGCTGGCAACCGTGCCGCCTTGTGCATCCATCAGGTCGATGCGCAGCACACCGTCGATGCTGGGCAATTGCACGAGATTTTCTTTAAAGATTGCGCTGGCTTGGATCATGACGGCTCTTTCAACAGAGAAGGGACAGAATTTGGGCGGCGCTGTACCAGCAAAGGGCGCAGGCAGCTATAGTGGCCGGACGGGCCATGGATATTATTGTACGGATAGCTGCATTCGCTCTTTGCAATCTGTGTCATGTGCGTCAGGGATAGACCCTGTTTTGCATCAGGGGCCAATATGAACTGGGAAACGATATTCACCATTGCCAATGTTTGGGCCATGATCGGTTGGCTGGCCTTGGCCTTTGCCCCGCGCAAGCCGCAGGTTTTGGCGTTGATCCTATATCTGTCGGTATTTCTGCTCTGCTTGGCCTATGCCATTTTGCTGGGGATGTTGCTGGGCGGATGGACGGACGCGGGTTCTGCGTCGGGTGGCAGTTTCACGACCTTGGCTGGGGTGATGGCCTTATTTTCTGGTCAGGCGGCGATGTTGCTGGGCTGGGTGCATTATCTGGCCTTTGATCTGTTTGTCGGCATGTGGATTGCACGGGACGCAGACCAAAAGGGTTTTGGCCGTGCTGTACAATGGCCCATTTTATTCCTGACCTTGATGGCGGGGCCGTTGGGCCTGTTGATTTGGTTGATCGTGCGCGACCGCCGCGCGCGGCAACTTAGCAACGCGGCACGCTGAGCGACGCCATGAAGCGATATGCCCCCGCGGCCCAGCGCAATATCGGTCCCATTGCTGATGTCTTGGCCCACTGGTTGCCGCCCAGCGGATTGGTGCTGGAAGTGGCCAGCGGTTCGGGCGAACATGGGCTGGCCTTTGCGCGGCAATTTTCGGACCTGCAATGGCAGCCCACCGACCCAGATGAAGCCGCACGGGCATCCATTGCGGCGTGGCAAAAGGAGGAGGGGCGCGAGAATTTTCTGCCGCCCATGGCGTTGGACGCCGCCAGTGGGCACTGGCCCGTGATCCATGCCGATGCCGTGTTGGCGATCAACATGGTGCATATCAGCCCTTGGGCAGCGACACTGGGCTTGTTTGCAGGGGCGGGACGCCTGTTGGGCATTGGCGGGGCATTAATTCTTTATGGCCCATATTTGGAAGCGGGCGTCGAAACCGCACCTAGCAATCTGGCGTTCGACCAATCTTTGAAGGCGCGCAACAAGCAATGGGGACTGCGCCATGTGGATGACATGCGCGCCGCTGCCGTAGCGGAAGATTTTGTTCTGGACGCACGGCAGGCGATGCCAGCGAATAATCTGATGTTGCTGTTTCGCAAAATCACCTGATGAAGTGGGCCTCATTGGCCGACAATAAAGTACTGCTATTATTGGCAGGGTGTCGGCATCGATGCTTTAAACATCGTCTATCATTCGATAGCCTCATGCAAAATTGCACGAATATGATGCGATTCGAGGGAGAGAATGATGGCGCAAAGCATTGATGAACTGTTCACATTTGATGAACATCTCAACTATTGGGCGAAAGAACGACCCGATGGCATTGCGATGCGCGAAGGCGAGCATATCATTAGCTATGGTGAATTGGATGATCGTACGGCGCGCTTTGCGTCAGCATTGATTGCCAAGGGCCTGAAAAAAGGCGATCGGATTGCATGGATCGGCAAAAATGCCGCCCTCTATTTCACCATGTTTTACGGCGCGGCGCGGGCTGGCATCGTAATGTCCCCCATTGGTTGGCGTTTGGCCCCGACGGAATGGGCCTATATTTTGAACGATACCGCCGCCAAGATTGTTTTTACGGGCGAGGGTTTTGACGATGCAGCCGCCCAACTGACGGGCAAGCTGGAACATAATCCCGAAATTATTGGCCCTGCCGAGGCGGAACGATTAATCAGCGAAACGCCGCGGGTGGCCTTTGAACCTGCCACCATCGATGAAGCTGTGCTACAGCTTTATACGTCGGGCACCACCGGTAACCCCAAAGGCGCGGTGCTGTGCAATCGCAATCTGTTTGGACTGCGGAAATATAGCAAAGATTTGGATCTTCCTTATACGAAATGGGAAGATGATGAAGCGGTGATGGTGGCCATGCCATGCGCCCATATTGGCGGAACCGGACTGGGTGTGATGGCGCTGGGTTCTGGCTTGCCTGGGGTGGTTCTGCCGGAATTTACGCCGGACGCGGTTTTCGACGCGGTGGAAAAATATGGCGTTACCCGATTTTTCATTGTTCCGGCCGCGCTGCACATGTTGCTGCTGCATCCGCGCTGCAAGTCTGTGGATTACAGCCGATTGAAATATATTTTGTACGGCGCGGCGCCCATTCCGTTGGAATTGCTGCGTCAATGTATGCAGGTTTTCGGCGCTGAATTTATTCAAGCCTATGGCATGACGGAAACCACCGGCACCATTTGCATGCTACCCCCCGAAGATCATGACCCCAATGGCAATAAGCGCATGCGTTCTGCGGGCAAGCCATTGCCGGGCGTTGAAATTCGGATTTTGGGCGGCGATGGCGAAGAGGTGCCGCAGGGCGAAGTAGGTGAGGTTGTCACGCGTTCGACCAACAATATGTTGGGATATTGGAACCTGCCGGATGCCACGAAAAACACCATGACCAAGGACGGCTGGATCCATACCGGCGATGCCGGTTATATGGATGAAGACGGATATTTATATATCCATGACCGCGTGAAAGACATGATCATTTCAGGCGGCGAAAATGTCTATCCTGCCGAAGTGGAAAGCGCCATTTACGGGCATCCTGCGGTGCAAGAGGTCGCGGTCATTGGTATTCCCGATGAAAAATGGGGCGAAACGGTCAAGGCCGTGGTGGTTCCCAAGCCGGGGATGAGCGTCGACGAGGCGGATGTGATTGCATGGGCGCGCGAACGTATTGCTCCGTTCAAAGCACCGCGCAGCATCGACGTGATCGCGGAATTGCCCCGCAACGCCAGCGGCAAGATTTTGAGGAAGGACCTGCGCGCTCCCTATTGGGAAGGTTATGAGCGCATGGTCAATTAACGGATAGAAGCCATGACACAAAATGATATGGACGCCTTTCGCGCCGAAGTGCGCGATTGGCTGGCAGAAAACTTGCCCGCCGCATCGCGCAAAGCGGCTAGTCTCGCGACCAGTGTTTTCATCGAAAAGCCTTATTCTTTGGCATGGCAACAGATATTGCATGCCAAGGGATGGGCCGCACCGCATTGGCCAAAGGAATATGGCGGCACGGGTTGGAACGACACCCAGCGCCATATTTTCGACAGCGAATGCGCCGCGGCTGGCGCGCCCAGCCTGTCGCCAATGGGGCTGAAGATGGTCGCCCCCGTCATCATGCGTTTTGGCACGCCGGAACAAAAAGCTTATTATCTGCCCCGCATTTTGTCGGGCGAGGATTATTGGTGCCAAGGATATTCGGAACCGCAATCGGGTTCGGACTTGGCCAGCCTGTCGCTGCGCGCCGACAAGGATGGCGATGATTATGTGCTGAATGGCTCGAAAATTTGGACCACTCATGCCCATTATGCCAATCGCATGTTTTGTTTGGTGCGCACGAACCGTGATGGTCGGCCCCAACAAGGTATTACCTTCCTGTTGTTGGATATGGACACGCCCGGCATCACCGTGCGCCCCATCCTGACCTTGTCGGACGATCATGATTTTAATCAGGTGTTTTTCGACAATGTGCGCGTGCCGCAATCGGGCCGCGTCGGCGAAGAAGATCAGGGTTGGGGCGTCGCCAAATATTTGTTGGAATTTGAACGGTCTGCGGCTTATGCGGCCGGATTGAAAAATGGTTTGGACCGCTTGGCCCAGCACGCCTTGGCGCAAGATTTAGGGGATGGGCAGACCTTGCTGGATGACCCTTCCATTCGCCAGCTATTTGCACGGTTATATAATGATGTGGCGACCATCGAGGCGGGTGAGAAAAAGATGATGGCTGCCATCGCGCGTGGGCGCAGCCCTGGACCGGCATCGTCGATGCTGAAGGTCAAGGGCACGGAGACGCAGCAGGCGATACAGGAATTGGCGTTGATCGTGGCGGGACCATATGCTGCGCCCCACCAGATTGAAGCCCGCACCATCGGCAGCAACACGGAATTTGTTGGGCCTGAAGACGATCTGACGGCGTCTGCGCGCTATTTTAACGGTCGGGCGTCGACCATCTATGGCGGGTCGAATGAAATTCAGCGCAATATTATGGCAAAACTGATTTTGGGGCTGTGATGGCCGACGACCGATGGCGCTGACGGTCCATCATGCGGGGCGGCGCAGGATATGATGGGCGGCGGGGTGAAATCCGCCGCTTATTTTTATGGGCTTATGCCTTTTGGCGCAGACGTGCGCGGGCAAAGGCGGGGCGGGCCTTGCATCGTTCCAACCATGCAAGCGTGGCGTCGCCGAGCACATCATGGGCGTTTAGGGTTTCCGCCAAAAATGCGGCATAGCCAATGGCGATGTCGGCGGCGGTGAAGCGGCCGGCAACTAACCATTCGCGGCCATCGGCTAGCGCGGCTTCGATGCTTTTGGCGCGGCCAGCGAAAAAGGCTTTATAGTCAGCCGCGGCTTGGGGCAGGCGGCGTTCGGGAACCTCCACCTGTGTATAGCGGATCATCACCGCCAAGGGAAAGGTTAGCGTCGCATCGCTGCGGTGCATCCAATTGCGATAGAGCCAATAATCCGCTTCATGGGGCGCAACGTCCAGCGGCGTGTTTTGCACAATGCGTTCCACAATCGCGCCGGATTCGGTCAGGGTTAGGCCATTTTCGACCCATGCCGGAACGGTCATCAGCGGATTGACGGCGCGATATTCCGGCGCAAAGGCGCGGGGCGGAAAGGGCAAATTGTGCAATGTCACATCCATGCCCACTTCCTCGACCGCCCATAAGCATCGCAGCGACCGTGCGTCGGGACAGTGATAGAGGATGGGCTGGGTCATGCTGTGATATCCTTTGGCCGCTGAACCTGACGTCGATGTTCGCGCCATGCAATGAACAATCCGCTGAATATGATGATGGGCGCACCAATCCATGTCGTTTCGGCTGGGACCGTACCGAATATATACCAACCCAGCGCAATGGCCCATAACAGCGCGCTATAATCCATCGGCAACACCACCGATACTGGCGCAAGTCGCAGCGCCCCCGTCAGCGACATTTGCACAACCGCGCCGGTCAGCCCCAATCCGGCAATCAGCAGCCATTGTTCGGCGCTGTGCGACGTGTAAACAAAGGGCAGGGCCAGCCCCAAGGGCAGCATCGACATCAAGCTGAAATAAAAAACGATGGTCGACGCATTTTCGGTGCGGCCCAAATCGCGAATGGCGATGCTGATCAAGGCCGTGGTGATAGCACCGGTAATGGCAATCATTGTGCCCAATCCGTGACGCCCGCTAAAACCATCGGCAAAGCTGTTGCTGGGGTCCAGCACGATGAGCACGCCAATAAAGCCCAGCAAAACGGCGCTCCACCGCTGCCACCGGATTTTCTCGCCCAGCAATATGGCCGCAAAAATCACTGCGAAAATGGGAACGGACAGGTTGATGGTCGTCGCCTCGGCCATGGGTAGAAAGATCATGGCGAGAAAATTGCAGGCCATGCCGGTCAAGCCCATCGCTGTACGGCGCATGTGCGAACCGATGCGCTGGGTTCGCAACGTATGAAAGCCTGCGAATCTCCAAATCCAAACCAACAGGAAGGGAAGCACCAATGCTTGCCGCCAGAACAGGCTTTCCAATACATGAACGCCGCTTTGGTCCAATAATTTTACGATCACGAACATGATCGATAGGCTGAGCATCGCCAGCAGGCGCAGGGCAATTCCGCCTAGATAATTGGGAGATGTTCCCTCTATTTCCGCCGCCATGTGGCTGTTGTTCGAACCGTTTTTGCTCATATATGATCGGCATATCAGGCAGATATTTTCATGCAAGCTGTCAAAGCACTTGCCACATGCCAACAAGGGCGGTAGAGGCCCAATCCGGCTTAGGGGCATAGCTCAGCTGGTAGAGCATCGGTCTCCAAAACCGAGGGCCGCGGGTTCGAATCCTGCTGCCCCTGCCATTGTTTTCAATGGTTAAGCCATATAACGAAAAGGGTTGAGCTTCGGCTCCCCTTTTCGAATTATCCTTTTATTTGGTGGTCATAGCGACATATTACCATGCATATGGTGATGCTGATCTTGCTGGCTTTTGCTACGGATGATGTGCGGCCAGAAATCGGCGTCGTCCATATTTTATTCGATAATATTTGAATATCGGCCCTGACCCATGCAAAGCGATGGGCACAAACAGCCGCGCATGAACGCGGCCATCGTGGGAGTAGGGACGCTGTTCGATACATTGACGCTTGCCGCTTTGCCGCCGGAAGACGAGGCTATTCGGCCAGCCATTCGCCAATTGATTGCCGACGCCATTGCCGATTTACCCAGCGACCGAAGAGCGCGGTCTTGGGCGGGCTTTGATGCCGCATTTAGCCGGAAATTGGGCGAGGCCGGATTTCTGGGGCTGACCTTGCCCAAAGCTTATGGCGGGCAGGAGCGCGGACCCTTTGCGCGATTTGTGGTGGTCGAAGAATTGCTGAGCGCGGGCGCACCTGTCGCCGCCCATTGGATTGCCGACCGTCAGAGCGCCCCGCTGATCCTGAATTTCGGCACCGAAGAACAGCGCCAATTTTACATCCCCCGCATTTGCCGCGGGGAGTTTTTCTTTTGTATCGGCATGAGCGAGCCCAATTCGGGTTCCGACCTAGCGAGTGTGCGGACCCGCGCTGAGCGGACGGACGCCGGTTGGCGGGTGAATGGCCAGAAAATCTGGACCACCAATGCCATGTACAGCGATTATATGATCGCCTTGCTGCGAACATCCGGCAGCGCGGATGACCGGCACAGCGGCTTGTCGCAATTGATCATCGACCTGAAGGCCCCCGGCGTGACAGTCCGGCCTATCATGGATTTGGCGGGGGACAGCCATTTTGCCGAAGTGTTTTTCGACAATGTGGATTTGCCCGCCGACGCGTTGATTGGCGCGGAAGGGGATGGGTGGCGGCAAGTGACCGCCGAACTGGCCTTTGAGCGCAGCGGACCGGAACGTATTTATTCCAGCATCATCTTGCTCGACGCATGGATTGCGCATCTGCGCCATGTTGGCCGCAAGGACAGCGCCACGCTGGATTTGGTGGGCAATTTCACCGCAAGGCTGGCGACACTGCGCGCCATGTCCATTGCATGTACGGCGCGCTTGGCGGCCGGTGACAGTCCGGTGGTGGAGGCTTCTTTGGTGAAGGATTTGGGCACCAGTTTTGAACAAGAATTGCCCATTGCCATTGGTGCAGACCTTGCGGCTTGGCCAGATGAGGTGGTGAGCGACGATCTGCACCGCACGCTGGCCTATATCACCCATTTGGCGCCCAGTTTCTCGCTGCGCGGCGGAACGCGGGAGATTTTGCGTGGAATTTTGGCACGGGGAATGGGGTTAAGATAATGAACGCAGCAGAATTTATCGAACCCTTTGCCCGTTTGATGGACGAAGTGATGACGCCAGCGGCCGTGCGCGCGGCGGAACGGGGCGGGGATATCAGCAGCCTGTGGCAGATGGTGCAGGAATCGGGATATTTGGACGCGTTGGTCAGCGAAGAGGCGGGCGGTGCCGGTCTGGACTTGGGCGTGGTCCATGGCCTGTGGCAGATATTGGGCCGCCGCGCCGTGCCCCTGCCGATTGGGGAGACGATGCTGGCCCGTGCATTATTGAGCATGGCGGGGCAGGATGCGCCCGATGGACCGATTGTGCTGGCGGTCATGACAGGCAATGCGCCGGTGATCGTGCCTTTGGGGCAAATAGCACAGCATGTGCTGGTCGAAAATGCGGCCGGATTGACTCTGTATAGTGCGGCGTCTGGCGCGCCGCAGGGCACGGGCATATATGGTGATTTGTCGGCGCGTTTCCAATGGGACGCCGTCAGCGGGAATAGTTTCGCCAAGCCAGAGGCGGGGCTGCGCGCCTATGCTGCTTTACTGCGTGCGGCGATGATAGCGGGCGCGGCGGATGAGTTGGTGCAGCGCACCGCCGATTATGCCGCGCAGCGCGTGCAATTTGGCAAGCCCATTGGCCGGCAACAGGCGTTGCAGCAAAATCTGGCGGTGATGGCAGAGCATGCCGTTGCGGCGCGTTTGGCATCGCAATTGGGCTGTGCGGGCGGTCTGCCAATATCGCCGGCAGCGGCGGCGACCGCCAAATCTGTCGCCAGCCATGCGGCGGCCTTGGTGGCCAACACCGCCCATGCGGTGCATGGCGCGATTGGCATTAGCGAGGAATATGACCTGCAATTGCTGACCCGCCGTTTGCATGAATGGCGATTGGCGGATGGGTCGGAAAATTATTGGAACCGGATTTTGGGCGCGCAGCGTTTGGCATCCGCTGCGGCGTCGGTGGACTTTGTGCGCTCTGCCTTGCCCTGTGCTGCGCGCTGATGTGACAGGCGATCAGGTTTAGGATAAGGGCGGGCGGGGCATCAGCCGAACCCGCCCTTATGATATGCACAGGCCATGAAGAAAAAACGATATTTGACGGCGACGATGGCCGATGGTTATATGAAAACCATTGGCCCGACGAGCCATGATTTCAGCCATTATTGGCGGATTATTGCCTTGTTGGGAAATGGCAAGACCGAGGTGTTCTGGGGCCATAGCCGCAATTTGGCCGAGGCGAAAAAGAAGAAAATCGCTGCTGAAGAAGCGTGCAAAATGCGCGGGTGGCAAAGCTATGAATTGGAAATTGTCGAATTGGTTGAAACGCGGGCCTGAGCATGCGGGTTTAAGCATATCTGGACTAGCGGCGCGCATCTCGGGCGCAAGGCGCTGGTCGGTGCTGTCCTTATTTTGCTTGTTTTGGGGCATGTTCTGCCGATATAGGCCCAGTAAAAGAGGCCACGTCCTCGCCCAGCTATTCGCGCGGGTTTGAAGTCCGGGACGGCCCGGCAGCTTGAGAAGGAAGCTGCATCATGGCTTGGGTCTATTTGATTATCGCGGGTGTTTTGGAAATTATTTGGGCATTTGCAATGAAAATGTCCGACGGCTTTTCCAAGCCCATTCCGTCGGTTGTGACGATTGTCACGATGATCGCCAGCTTTACCCTATTATCTTTGTCGATGAAGAGCCTGCCGCTGGGCACGGCTTATACCATTTGGACCGGCATTGGCGCGGTTGGGGCTTTTTTGGTGGGGATTATGGTGCTGGGCGAACAGGCGAATGCGATGCGTATTGCCGCAGCCGTGTTGATTGTCGGCGGATTGGTGATGATGAAGCTTTCATCGCCAGCCTAAGCGGGCAGGCTCGACCGGTTTTGCTAGGGTAAAGCGCGGCAATCGCTTGCCAAGTGGGGGCAGGGCGTTTAAGGGCGGCCTATTCGGACAGATGCGCCGTTCTTATCCGCCTTTTGCCGACTTATTCGGTAAGGGTGGATGAACACTTGCCCAAAGCCTGCTTGACGCGGGCCAAAGAGCAACCCATTTGTCTGTCACTATTGAACGCTTGAAGGACAGGACGATCGACATGGCACGGCCCAGCATCGGCGAATTCGTCAACCAGGTGAAAACGGAAACCGGCAAAATTGTTTGGCCGAGTGGTCGTGAAACCGGGCAGACCACCATCTTGGTTTTGATCATGATGACAATGTTGTCGCTATTCTTCCTTGGCGTTGATAGCTTTTTTAATATGATCGTCAGCTGGCTGACGTCGCTCGCGCGTTAATCGGCGCAATTCTTAGAATTAGAACAGGACGATACGCATGGCGCGCTGGTATATCATTCACGCCTATTCGGGTTTTGAAAATAAAGTGCGTGACTCGGTGGTCGCCGAGGCAGAGCGCATGGGCCTGACCGATTTTGTAGAATCGGTTGAGGTTCCGGTAGAAACCGTGACCGAGGTAAAGCGCGGCAAGAAGGTACAGTCGGAACGGAAATTCTTCCCCGGCTATGTGCTCGCCAAGCTGACCATGACCGATGATGTTTATCACTTGGTCAAGAACACCCCAAAGGTTACCGGATTTTTGGGCTTTTCGGGTAAGCCGCAGCCCATCAGCGAAGCCGAAGCCGCCCGCATTTTGAACAGTAAAGAAGAAGCTGCTGCGCGTCCCAAGACCGAAGTACGCGTCGATTACGAAATCGGCGATCAGGTCAAGGTGTTGGAAGGTCCCTTCGCCAGCTTCAACGGCGTGGTCGAGGAACTGGATTTCGACAAGGCGCGCGTCAAGGTCAGCGTTTCGATTTTTGGCCGTGCAACGCCAGTCGAATTGGATTTCGAGCAGGTCGAGCGCGTAAAATAAATACCCGCCCGTTCCGGCGATATTCGGAACAGAAAAAGGCCGTCCCTTGGGGCGGCCTTTTTCTGTTTGGCTTATTCCCTTTGTCTGACTCATGTGTAAGTAGCAATTATTGCATCGCCATTTTGGCCTTGCTTTTCGCCCGCAAAACTATGGGGGCGGCGCAAGGCTGATGATGGCGCGTGACGCGTAACAAAATAAAAAAGACAGGGAGCAGGATGGCTGGGATTGAACAGATTGGGGCATTGAGTGACGCGCAAATTGCGGATCGGTTGGCGATCGCGCAGGCTGTCCGACAGAAAAACCCCGCTGAAAAAGTGGTGCATCTGGCCAGCAAGTTATTTCAATTACTGCCTGCTGGCGCGGAAGATGAATTTATCTTTCCCGCCTTTCCCGTGGCGACGCGCGCCCGCATTTTTGGCGGGCAAGTTATCGCCCAAGCTTTGGCCGCTGCGACATTGACGGTCGAGGGGGTTAAGCAGGCGCATTCGCTCCATGCCTATTTTCTGCGCGGCGGGGATGAAACCAAGCCACTGCATTTTCGGGTTCATCGCGACTTTGATGGCCGCACCTTTTCCAACCGCCGTGTTGTCGTGCGCCAAGATGGCAAGGTGATTTTCAACCTGACGGCATCCTTTCATGCGCCCGAAGAAGGGCCGGAATATCAGGCCGTGATGCCGGATATTTTGCCGCCCGAAGATTGTATGGACTTTATCGAACATTTGGCGATGGACCCCAATGTCGATGAGGATGATTTGATCCGGTCGGCCCGTATGCGTCCGTTTGAAATGCGCACCCATCGCCCGGTGTCGACACAGACAGGCGGGTCTGCCCATTATCAATGGTATCGTATGGCCGCACCCATTGCGGATGACCGCAATTTGCACCGCAATTTCTTGGCTTTCATGTCGGACATGGGGTTGTTGACGTCATCCTTGCTGCCACATGGTTTGACATGGTCGACACCGGGATTGTTTTCGACCAGTTTGGACCATGCCATGTGGTTCCATGATGATGTGCATTTGGACCAATGGGTTGTTTTTGTGATGGACAGCGATTGGACGGGCGCGGCGCGCGGTATTAATCGCGGGCGGGTGTTCACACGCGATGGGAAGTTGATTGCATCGGTGGTGCAAGAAGGCTTGCTGCGCCTGACGCCTCAAGCTTGATGGCCCAAGGTTGAGGCCTCCTGAAGGTTGACACCCGAAGCGTGATGGGCGGTTTGGACGACGACGCACAGGCTTGGCTTGTGTTTTGGGTGCATTCCCGTTAATGGCCCCACTTCGTGTGCCGGATCAGCGATGATTCTGTGCGCGTATCCGCGCGGGAGGAGGCCTGATAACCCTCTGTTTGACCGCTATACTTGAGAGAGCGGCTTGCCGCTCTCGATAGAGAGAAAGGAGGCCATCATGGCCAAGAAAATTACCGGCTATATCAAGCTGAACGTACCGGCTGGCGCTGCTAACCCGTCGCCCCCATTGGGCCCGGCACTGGGTCAGCGCGGCGTGAACATCATGGAATTCTGTAAGGCGTTTAACGCTGCAACGGACAAGCTGGAGAAGGGCACCCCCACTCCGACCGTGATCACCGTTTTCGCGGACAAGAGCTTTGCTTTCGTTACCAAGACTGCTCCGGCAACCTATTTGCTGAAGAAGGCTGCTAATGTGAAGTCGGGTTCGAAAGAACCAAGCAAGTCGAGCGTTGGTACCATTACGCGCGCTCAACTGGCCGAAATTGCAGAGATCAAGATGAAGGATCTCAACGCAAACGACATCGAAATGGCAACCCGTATCATCGAAGGCAGTGCGCGTTCGATGGGCCTTGACGTGGTGGAGGGCTGAACTCATGGCTAAGCTGACGAAAAAGCAGAAGAGCCTTGTGGGCAAGGTTGACAGCGTAAAGCTGCACGCCGTTGATGAAGCGATCAAGACCGTTCGTGAACTGGCTTCGGCTAAGTTCGACGAATCGCTTGAAGTTGCTATCAACTTGGGCGTTGATCCCCGTCACGCAGACCAAATGGTTCGCGGCGTTGTTACCCTGCCTGCTGGCACCGGTAAGGACGTTAAGGTTGCCGTGTTCGCACGTGGCGACAATGCTGAAAAGGCATTGGCTGCTGGCGCGGACAAGGTTGGCGCCGAAGACCTGATGGAAGACATGCTGGCTGGCAATCTGGATTATGGCCGCGTTATCGCAACGCCGGACATGATGGGCATTGTTGGTCGCCTCGGTAAGACCTTGGGTCCTAAGGGCCTGATGCCAAACCCGAAGCTGGGCACTGTTACCCCGAATGTTGCTGAAGCCGTGAAGGCCGCCAAGGGTGGTCAGATCGAATTCCGCGTCGAAAAGGCTGGTATCATTCACGCTGGCCTCGGCAAGCTGTCGTTCGGTGAAGAAAAGCTTCGCCAGAACTTCGACGCTTTTGTCGATGCAATCGTGAAAGCAAAGCCTGCTGGCGCGAAGGGCAAATATGTTCGCAAGATTGCCCTGTCGTCGTCGATGGGCCCTGGCGTGAAGATTGACACCGCTGACGTTGTTGGCGCTTAATCTTTATCCCAGTGATGAATAGAAAAGGCCGGAGGAGAAATCCTCCGGCCTTTTTTTATGCGTCGATTTGTACCGGCCCACATGTCAGCCGAATAGATGATGAGCCGACATTATTGCGGCGGCGCAGGGGCTATTCCCGCAGCGCCCGTAAGGCGGCGCCAGCGGCGAAGGGGCCGATCACGGTCAGCAACAAGCTGGTGGCCATCAGCAATTTTATGGCCCCTCGGCCCGCAGGGTCCAGCATTCCCGCCCCGAAAATGAGCAAGGGAATGGCCAAGGGCAGCAATAGCAACCCGCCCAGCGCGCTGTTGCTTTTCATATGGGCGGTCAATGCCGCGCTCATCACCGCCAGCGAGGCAAGGGCCGGAATAGCAATGCTGAGGCCGAGCGCCACCAAGCCTAAGCGCGCGCCGTCTTGGGCCAATAAGACAGATGCGGGCAATAGCGCGATCAGCAGCGGCAGACCAAAGCTGATGGCATGGGCCGCAATTTTAATCGCCGCGATGCTTTCGTCCGCAAATCCGCGCACAGCCAGTTGATCGAGCACGCCAGATTCCTTGTCCGGACGGATCAGCCGGTCAATGGGCATCAAGGAAGCTAGAAGCGCGGCCACCCACAACATGCCGCCGCCAGTGCGGGACAATAGCTGGCCATCAGGCCCGACCCCAAAGGGAAAGGCCGTCGCGACCAGCATGAAAAAAACGATAGGCAGCCACATAGCGCCGCTGCCCCATGCGCGGCGCAGGTCGCGCCAAAATAGCGTCATGGACGGGATCATGATCATGGCTGGTCCCCCAAATGCAATTGACGCACATCATCCGCGCCCAAATCGACATGGGATGCCAGCAATATCGCCCCGCCGCCCTGACGGTGGGCATGAATGGCGGCGACCAGCAAAGCAATGCTGGCGCTGTCTAGGCCGTTGGCGGGTTCGTCGAGTAGCCAAATGGGAGCGCCGCTGGCGATGACGCGGGCCATGGCGGCGCGTTTGCGCTGGCCGGTTGACAGCATGGCCACAGGCACGTCCGATAGGGCAGATAGCGCCATCGCCTCCATTGCCGCTATGGTCGCTGTGCCGTCGATGCCATCGATACGGCCCCAGATGTTAAGCGCTGCGCGCAGCGGTAATTCGGCATCCAGTGCCGCCGCTTCGTCGATCAGCGCGCAACGTTCATGGCGCGACACGGTGCCGCGAAAGGGCCGGAGCAGGCCAGCCGCCATACGGATGAGGCTGGATTTCCCGGTGCCATTGGGGCCGCGCAGCCACAGGGCATCGCCGCGCGACAAGCAAAGGTCGAGCGCACGAAATAGCAAGCGGTCGCCCCGAACGCAGCTGACCTGATCGAAACGGAGAAGCTGGCTCATCCTGCGTCCTGCGATGGGGTGTCATTGTCCATGCTCATCGCCTCGAGGGCGTGCATGTCATCGTCGGAAAAGCCGAAATGATGGCCGATTTCATGAACCAGCACATGGCGGATCAACCAATCCAATCGTTCACCGCCGTCCACCCATTCCATCAAAATGGGGATACGATAAAGGGTGACGCGGTCGGGCAATGTGCCGCTATGATCCAGCGAGCGATCGGTGATCGGATAGCCTTCGTACAATCCCGTCAATTCCAGCGCATTATCGATTTCCAAGGCCCGTAGCGTGTCGGCGTCGGCCAAATCTTCGACAGTGATCAACAGATGCTGGATATGGGGTTGAAATAGGGTCGGAAGACTGGCCAGCGCCGCTTCGGCCATATGGAAAAAAGCGTCGGTATCGGGTGGGCCACCTGTCCATCCCTCGGGCAGGGCGGATGCTGACGCTTGCGCCGCGCGTTTGGGCGTGCTTGGGTCGTCCATAGGGGCTGGCTTGTCGTTCATAATTTGCATCCTTATGGCGACTGGTTCAGCATTGCCAGTGAGGAGATAAGGGATGGTCCAGAAACTTGATGAAAGCCAGCGAAGCAGTTTGCTCGCGCGATTTCCCGAATGGCAATATGATCCCGAACGTGATGCCGTTGGGCGGCGATTGAATTTCGACGATTTTGCACAGGCTTTTGGGTTTATGACCCGCGTCGCCATTGTGGCCGAAAAAATGGACCATCATCCGGAATGGTATAATGTTTATAATCGCGTAGAAATCGTTCTGACGACGCATGATTGTGATGGTTTGTCGGTGCGGGACGAAATGTTGATGCAGGCGATTGAGGAAATGTTGATCGTTTAACCGCCCTTGTGCCGAAGAATATTCGGCGCTGCCTGTAATTTTTTCGTTAAGTTTCGGATCGTCCATAGTTTTTTGGCGGAGGCATTGCGTTTGAGGCGCGATTTGGCAACAGTCGCTCCGAAAACAAGGGATGCTGAAATGAACCATGGACTTTTACGTCGAAAAAAATTGGTCGTTGAGGCAGCAGAGGGGAAGGGCTTAGCCCGAACTTTAAGCTGGCCGCATTTGATCGCATTGGGTGTTGGGGCGATTGTCGGCACCGGAATTTTAACATTAATTGGGGTGGGCGCCGATAAAGCCGGCCCCGCTGTTATTGCATCGTTCGCCATTGCAGGGGTGATCTGCGTTTGTGCGGCGCTTGCTTATGCCGAAATGGCAACCATGATCCCCGCATCAGGCAGCGCTTATACCTATAGCTATGTCGTGCTGGGCGAGTTGATCGCTTGGGTGATCGGCTGGAGCTTGATCTTGGAATATAGCTTGGTGGTCAGCGCGGTTGCGGTGGGCTGGTCTGGCTATGCCGCGCCATTGCTAGAGGCGTGGGCCGGTGTGCCCATGGCGTTGATGCAGGGGCCGGAACTGGGCGGCATTGTGAATTTGCCAGCGGTCTTCATCATTGGCGTGGTCGCTGCATTGCTGTTGATGGGAACACGCGAAAGCGCCACAGTGAACGCTATTTTGGTGTTGGTGAAAATTGCGGCATTGGCGATTTTCGTGGCCGTTGCTTTGCCAGCTTTTGATGCAGCAAATTTTGAACCTTTCAGCCCTTATGGCTTTGCGAAACATATGGGGCCGGATGGCGTTGAGCGGGGCATTATGGCCGCCGCTGCGATCATCTTCTTTGCCTTTTATGGTTTTGACGCCATTGCCACGGCGGCAGAAGAAACCAAAAATCCGGACCGCGATCTGAAGATCGGTATCATCGGATCGATGGTGGCCTGTGTGGTGATTTATATTGGCGTTGCTCTGGCGGCGGTGGGTGCGATTGCCTATTCGCGCTTTGCCAACAGCCCAGAACCTTTGGCCCTGATTTTGCGCGAACTCGGCCAGCCTTTGGCGGCGCAATATCTGGCGGTTTCGGCGGTAATCGCTTTGCCGACCGTGATCTTGGCCTTCTTCTATGGACAAAGCCGCATTTTCTTTACGATGGCGCGTGACGGCATGTTGCCATCTGGTCTTGCCAAATTGTCGGCCAAGGGTTCACCTGTGCGTATCACGCTGTTCACGGCTGCCGTGGTGGCGGTGTTGGCAGGCTTTATCCCGCTGGGTGAATTGGCGGCCTTGGCCAATGCGGGCACCTTGGCAGCCTTTTCGGCCGTGGCGGTGTGCATGTTGGTGATGCGTCGCCGGGAACCGGATGCACATCGGACCTTCCGTGCGCCTATGCCTTGGTTGGTCGGCGGTATTGCGGTGTTTGGCTGCGTCTATCTGTTCTTCAGCCTGCCATCCTCGACCCAATTCTGGTTCGTGGTGTGGAATATTTTCGGTGTGGGCGTTTATTTCCTTTATTCGCGCCGCCACGCCAAGGCTGCGCTGTAAGGCCCTAGCCTCATCCACCAAAAGTGGAAGCAAAAGCCCACGCAAAGAGCTTCGGCCCTTTGCGTGGGCTTTTCCCGTGATTATCTATCACCTTTCAGTTGACTCTGGCCCCAGAGGCGCTAGAGAGCCTGTGACTTGTCGAGGTTCTTTGGACCTTTGCAAAGCCGTCCGAGACAGTTGGTGCAAGGAATTTGCCTTGCTTAATTTCCAACCGAGACGGGGAACAGTCTTTTTCGGTCGTCCGCCTTATGGTGATACGACTTGACCGACCCCATCGGACATCGTTGCGTAAGAAAGCATTGGGCTTGGTCCCGATGACATTCTTGCGTGTGTTAGCCGCCCGATGGAAGCAAGGCCTTGGTCTTGATCCCCTCGGGCATGAGTGGAGAAACAGGCATGAATCGTTCTGAAAAGGCCGAAGCCGTAACTCAGCTTAACGCTGCACTTTCGGATGCTGCTTCGGTTGTGATTGTTCGCAACCTTGGCTTGACCGTCGCTCAGTCGACTGTCCTCCGTCAGCAAATGCGTGACGCTGGTGCGAGCTATAAGGTTGCTAAGAACCGCCTGGCCAAGATCGCGCTCGATGGCACCCCGTACACCGGTTTGGCAGATTTGCTGACCGGCCCAACTGCAGTCGCTTCGGCAGCCGATCCGGTTGTTGCGGCAAAGATCGCAGTTGAGTTCGCCAAGACCAACCCCAAGTTGGAAATCGTTGGCGGCGGCATGGGTGACACCGTATTGGACGTTGAAGGCGTTAAGGCTCTTGCAGCCCTGCCGTCGCTCGACGAACTGCGCGGTACGCTTATTGGCCTGCTCCAGGCTCCTGCCACGAAGGTTGCTCAGATTGCAGCAGCCCCGGCTGGACAGCTGGCGCGTGTATTTGGTGCATATGCCGCCAAAGAAGCGGCGTAATCCTAGATATATTTGCAACAATTACCCGAGCCTTGCTCGGATCTGATGGAGAATAGAAATGGCTGATCTCGCAAAGATCGTTGAAGAACTGTCGACCCTGACCGTATTGGAAGCTGCTGAACTGTCGAAGATGCTGGAAGAGCATTGGGGCGTTTCGGCTGCTGCTGCTGTTGCAGTTGCTGCTCCTGCTGCTGCTGGTGCAGCGGTTGAAGAAAAGGACGAATTCGACGTGATCCTGACCGGCGACGGCGGCAACAAGATCAACGTGATTAAGGAAGTTCGTGCGATCACCGGTCTGGGCCTGGGCGAAGCCAAGGCTCTGGTCGAAGGCGCTCCGAAGCCCATCAAGGAAGGCGCTTCGAAGGCTGAAGCTGAAGAGCTGAAGAAGAAGCTGGAAGCAGCTGGCGCGACCGTAGAACTGAAGTAATTCAGTTTTCGGACATCAGCGGCAATGCTGATGAGCCTGAGATAGAAGGGTGGTTCCCATGGGGAGCCGCCCTTTTTCTATGAGGTTGCGAAAGCCGACCCTAGGGCCAGTTTTAGGATTATGCGGCGTTGGGCACCCAATTGCCGTGAAAGCCGGGCGGAATTTGGTGGGGCAGGTGGATGACCGCCTGTGGTGGGCCCAAAAAGTCATCGGCGTTTAAGATATGCAATTCCGTATGACCTTGACCCGCATCTGGCGCGGTGCAGATGACCAACCCAATCAGCCAACCATCATCTTCGGCGCTGCTTGGCTCGGGGGTGCTTGGCTCGGTGCTGCTGGCGTTGCGCGGGGTGAAGACAAATTCCCCTGGGTGATGATTGGGACCAAAATCCCGAACTTGTGTTTGCGCCCTTAGCAAATCATGTTTGAATAAAGCTGTTCCGGCCAAGTCTAATTCTTTGGTCGGACCATTTTCGACGGCGACGCTATAGATATAGCGATAGGGGCGGGTGGTAAGGCGTTCATTGTAACGGGGAAATTCTTGTGATTGCGGGTTGAGGATTTCGCGCTTTGTTTCTTTATGGACGGGATCGATTGTCCAGCGTTCCAGTGCCGAAGCCTTGCTGTCGGGGCCGCGCATGGACTGAGCGAACATGGTGTCATGGGCCACCACATCCACCACGATATGGCCTTCGGGCGTTTCAAAGGCGTTGGCGGGGTGGAAAACATAGCAAGGGTCAACCGGAACCCATAGGATGTCATCGCCGGAACCGGTGCGGGGTAACAAGCCAATGCGCGCGGGGTGGTCAGGGTTCCAATGATAAGGAAAGGCATAACCCTTGATCAGCGCCTTCATCGAAAAAGTGACGGGCAGGTCGAAAACCAGCACATAATTTTCCGTAATCGCGCAATCGTGAATGGATGGGCCGTGGCTGACGGTAATTGCTTCGTCGCGGATAACATGAGCTTGATCGTTCATGACGACGTGCCAAACTTTGTTCATTTCCTCGCCGCGATAGGTGATCGCGTGATATTCGCGGGTATAGGGGTCGAAATGGGGATGGGCCGTATAGCCGCCCGCCAATGTCCCGTCGAAATCATTGTGCGCGATGGTCGATAGGTCGTTGCTGAGTTCGGCGGGGCAGCCGCCTGCTTCGACCAAGGCGAATGTTCGACCCGCCATGCCGACGACATTGGTATTTGGGGCATCGCTGCCGTCGCGGCGGGGGCCGGGCGGGAGCGGTTCGTTCAGAAATTCTGCGGCCTCTGCGCCGCGCACCCAGCGGTTGCGATACCAAAGGGCCTGACCATTTTCGATCGCGATGCCATGTATCATGCCGGGGCCAGTGAACCAATGATAGCTGGCGGGGTCGGGTGTGCCGATGGGGTTGGGGCCGTTGCGTAAGTAGCGGCCCGATAGGGCGGTCGGGATATGGCCTTCCACCCTTAGGTCCGCCAGTGTATATTCCTGTGTGAGCGGGGTGTGGATGCCCGTCAGATAGGGGTGGGAATCTGTTGGAATGGGCAAGCGCTTGCGGTTGAAATCGGAAATTTTCCGCAGGCCAGCGGTCACGGTGCCGCGAATGATGGTTTCTATCGTGCTAGCCATTTGAATATGTCTCCTTCTCCCAATGGATTGTCTGAGTGAACAGGCCGATTTGGATTCAGGTGCCGACAAATTTTTGATGCCGATAGGTTTTGCTTGCCTGTCAAATGAGCGATGTTTACGGTGGTAACATGATGAATATGGATGATGATGTCAATGGCTCAATTTCGTCCTCGGACGGGCCGCCGCCTGTCGAATTTGTGGCGCTGAGTGAGCCCGATCTTCCGATCCCGTTGATGGGCGAGGAAACGATGGAAGATGTTATGGAATATGAGGAGCCTATGCCCGCCAAGCGGGGTGGCTATCATCATGGGGATTTGCGTTCCGCTGTCATTGCGGCTGGTCTTGCGCGCTTGGCTGAGGGTCCGGATGCGGATTTGGGCCTGCGCGCCTTGGCGCGGGGTGTGGGTGTCAGTGCGGCGGCCCTCTATCGCCATTTTCCGGACAAGGAAGCGTTGCTCGATGCCTTAGCCGAAGAGGGGATTCGCCGTTTGGGCGCGACGCAGGCACAGGCTTGGCTGAAGGCTGGGGGTGGGCGGGACGGGTTTCGCGCCATCGGCATCAGCTATGTGCGCTTTGCCCATGACGAACCCGCTTTATTTCGCCTGAGCTTCACGCGCCGTATGCCGGTGCGACAGGAAAATGCTGGCGGGGATGGAAGCGAGGTTGCGTATAATCTGCTGCGGGCAGGGGTGACGGAGGCGGCGCCATGGGCGCTGAACCCCGACCGCGCGGCGCTTCATGCTTGGGCTTTGGTGCATGGATTGGCCATGTTGGTGCTGGACCAGCGGGTGGAGTGGGATGAGGCGATGGTTGATGACGTCGTGTCGCTGACCTTTGGCGGCATGGCTTGATGTGCTGATCGCTGGCTGGCGCTGCGCCCTTGGTCCAGACGGGGTGCGCGCTGTGGCGGGTGTTGGAATGTTGGAAAAAGACAGGGCGCTTGATTGACTTGATGGGCGGTCTTTTCTATATGGAAACCATACTTTGATCATCGGGAAGCGGCCTGCATTTGCGCGGCGGGTCACTAGAATGGATGGTTAAGGCACTGAGATGCGTGGAAGCTGCGGCGAACCAGTGATGGTTGCTTGCAGCTTTTTTGCGTCTTTTCAGCGCCCTGCGTTTGAATTTTTACAGGCGAGATGAATAGATGGCGACCAATGCGAATGCGGTGGGCAAGGCCCTCCAAGCGACCGCAAGCAAGCGAATCCGCAAGCTTTTCGGGAATATCCACGAAGCGGTGGAAATGCCGAACCTGATCGAGGTTCAGCGCGAATCCTATGAACAATTTTTGCGCTCTGATCCGGCGACCGGCTATGTGTCGGGCCTGGAAAAGACGCTGCGTAGCGTTTTCCCGATCCGCGACTTTGCGGGTACCGCTGAGCTGGACTTTGTTCATTATGAACTGGAAGAGCCAAAGTTCGACGTAGAAGAATGTCGCCAGCGCGGTATTACTTATGCCGCGCCGATGAAGGTGACGCTGCGCCTGATCGTCTTTGAAGTCGATAGCGAAACCGATACCCGCTCCGTGCTCGATATTAAGGAGCAGGACGTTTACATGGGCGACATGCCGTTGATGACGGGGAATGGCACATTCTTCGTCAACGGCACCGAGCGCGTGATTGTGTCGCAGATGCACCGTTCGCCGGGTGTATTGTTCGACCATGACCGTGGCAAGACCCACTCGTCTGGCAAATATTTGTTCGCTGCCCGCGTGATCCCTTATCGTGGTTCGTGGCTCGACTTTGAATTCGACGCCAAGGACATCGTCAACGTCCGTATTGACCGCAAGCGCAAATTGCCGGTCACGACCTTGCTCTATGCTTTGGGTATGACGGGCGAAGAAATTCTCAACCACTTCTATGACCGTCTGGTGTTTGAACGCGCCGCTGATGGTTGGAAGGTTCCGTTCGTTGTCGAAAATTGGCGCGGTGCAAAGCCAGCCTTTGACGTTGTTGACGCGAACACCGGCGAAGTTGTCTTCGCTACCGGTCACAAGATCAGCCCCCGTCTGGCCAATAAGGCCGCCAAAGATGGTCTGACCACCTTGCTGATCCCGACCGAGGAAATCTTTGGTCGCTATTCGGCTTATGACCTGATCAACGAAAGCACGGGCGAGATTTATATCGAAGCCGGTGATGAAGTGACCGCCGAAAATCTGGAAAAGATTGACGCGGCTGGCATCGACAAGCTGGTCTTGCTGGACATTGACCATAACAACACTGGTCCTTGGATCCGGAACACGTTGAAGGCGGATAAGGCCGAAGAACGCGATCAAGCGCTGTCGGATATTTACCGCGTGATGCGCCCTGGTGAGCCGCCGACGCGTGAAACCGCCGAAGCTTTGTTTGCAGGTCTGTTTTTTGACGCTGACCGTTATGACCTGTCGGCTGTGGGCCGCGTCAAGCTGAACATGCGCTTGAGCTTGGACGCCGAAGATACGGTGACCACGCTGCGCAACGAAGATATCTTGGCTGTGGTCAAGGAATTGGTGAACCTGAAGGACGGCAAGGGCGAAATCGACGATATCGATAACCTTGGTAACCGTCGTGTGCGTTCGGTTGGCGAATTGCTGGAAAACCAGTATCGCGTCGGCCTGCTGCGTATGGAACGCGCTGTGAAAGAGCGTATGTCGTCGGTTGACGTGTCGACCGTGATGCCAAACGACCTGATCAACGCCAAGCCTGCCGTGGCGGCCGTGCGCGAATTCTTTGGTTCGTCGCAATTGTCGCAGTTCATGGACCAAACCAACCCATTGTCCGAAGTGACGCACAAGCGCCGCGTTTCGGCCTTGGGCCCAGGTGGTTTGACGCGTGAGCGCGCTGGCTTTGAAGTCCGCGACGTTCACCCAACCCATTATGGCCGTATCTGCCCAATTGAAACGCCAGAAGGCCCGAACATTGGTCTGATCAACAGCTTGGCAACCTTTGCCCGCGTCAATAAATATGGCTTTATTGAAACGCCATATCGCCGCATCATTGACGGCAAGGTCACGAATGAAGTCGTCTATCTGTCGGCCATGGAAGAGCAAAAGCACACGGTTGCTCAGGCCAACGCAGAACTAAACGCCGATGGCAGCTTTGCCGAAGACCTGATTTCGGCGCGTGAAGGCGGCGAATTCTTGATGGCACCGCGCGATCAAATTACGCTGATGGACGTTTCGCCCAAGCAGTTGGTGTCGGTCGCCGCATCGCTCATTCCTTTCTTGGAAAACGATGACGCCAACCGCGCACTGATGGGTTCCAACATGCAACGTCAGGCTGTGCCGTTGCTGCGTTCGGAAGCGCCAGTGGTTGGCACCGGCATGGAAGCCACGGTGGCACGCGACTCTGGCGCTGCTATTGCGGCGCGCCGTGGTGGTATTGTTGACCAAGTGGACGCCACCCGTATCGTGATCCGTGCAACCGATTTGATCGAGCCGGGCAAGTCGGGTGTGGACATTTATCGTCTGCAAAAGTTCCAGCGTTCGAACCAAAATACCTGCATCAACCAGCGTCCGCTGGTGAAGGTGGGTGATGTGATCAATGAAGGCGATATCATCGCTGACGGTCCATCGACCGATTTGGGTGAACTGGCCTTGGGCAAGAACGTGCTGGTCGCGTTTATGCCTTGGAACGGTTACAACTATGAAGACTCCATCCTGATCAGCGAGCGCATCGTGAAGGACGACGTCTTCACCTCGATCCACATCGAGGAATTTGAAGTCACCGCCCGCGATACGCGCTTGGGCCCTGAGGATATCACCCGCGATATCCCGAACGTTGGTGAAGAAGCCCTGCGCAACCTCGACGAGGCTGGCATTGTTTACATCGGCGCAGAAGTCGGCCCTGGCGACATTTTGGCTGGTAAGATCACGCCAAAGGGCGAAAGCCCGATGACGCCAGAAGAAAAGCTGCTGCGCGCCATCTTTGGTGAAAAGGCTTCGGACGTACGCGATACCTCGCTGCGTTTGCCGCCGGGTGTTTCGGGTACCGTCGTGGAAGTTCGCGTCTTTAACCGTCATGGTATCGACAAGGACGAACGCGCTATCGCCATTGAACGCGAGGAAATCGAACGTCTGAAGCAAGACGCCGACGATGAACGGACGATTTTGAACCGTGCAACCTTCTCGAGCTTGAAGGATCTGTTGGTTGGTCAAGAAACCAGCGCTGTTCCCAAGGGCCTGAAGAAGGGCGATGTGGTGACCGAGGATATGCTCGTGTCGCTGGAGCGTGCCGATTGGTGGAAATTGGCTGTGGTCGAAGACCGTGCGCAAGCCGCATTGGAAGCGATCAAGGCGCAATATGACGAAGCCATCAAGCGCATTAACGACAAATATGAAGACCGCGTAGAAAAGCTGCAGCGCGGTGACGAATTGGCACCGGGCGTGCTGAAGATGGTCAAGGTGTTCGTGGCGGTGAAGCGCAAGCTGCAACCGGGCGATAAAATGGCTGGCCGTCACGGTAACAAGGGTGTGATTTCGCGCATTCTGCCCAACGAAGACATGCCGTTCCTAGAAGATGGTACGCCGGTTGATATCGTGCTGAACCCCTTGGGTGTTCCGTCGCGTATGAACGTCGGCCAGATCTTGGAAACCCATTTGGGTTGGGCATCGCGCGGTCTGGGCCGTCAGGTCACACAGGCGCTGGAAGAATGGCGCGACGCCAATCCCGACGCCGTTGGGGGCGACATGCCAGAAGCCGTGAAGGCATCGCTGGAGCATGTCTATGGCGAAGAATATCTGGACGATATTCGCGGCCGTGACGCCGACAGCATCGTGGAATTGGCCGGCAATCTGAAGGTCGGCGTGCCATTTGCAACGCCGGTATTCGATGGCGCCAAGGAAGCCGATGTGTCGGCCATGCTGACGCGGGCTGGCCTCGACGACAGCGGCCAGTCGGACCTGTATGACGGCCGCACGGGTGAGAAATTCGACCGCAAGGTGACAGTAGGCTATATTTATATGCTGAAACTGCATCACTTGGTGGACGACAAGATCCACGCCCGTTCCATCGGCCCATACAGCCTTGTGACCCAGCAGCCGCTGGGTGGTAAGGCGCAGTTCGGTGGCCAGCGCTTCGGGGAAATGGAAGTGTGGGCGCTGCAAGCCTATGGCGCTGCTTATACGCTGCAAGAAATGCTGACGGTGAAGTCCGATGACGTGATCGGTCGTACCAAGGTTTATGAAGCGATCGTCAAGGGTGACGACACCTTCGAAGCCGGTATCCCTGAAAGCTTCAACGTGCTCGTCAAGGAAATGCGCTCGCTGGGCCTCAATGTGGAATTGTCGTCCTATGCTGACGAAGATCCGGATGAAGGTCCGGACGCTCTTCCCGAAGCCGCCGAATAAAATTTGCCTCACCCCTTCCGCTTTGCGCGGAAGGGGAAGTGGAGCTTGAATATGAACCAGATTACCAACTTCATGAATCCGGCAGCGAAGCCCGAAACTTTTGACATGATCAAAATCGGCATCGCCAGCCCAGAGCGCATCCGCAGCTGGTCCTTCGGCGAGATTAAAAAGCCGGAAACCATCAATTATCGTACGTTCAAGCCCGAACGTGACGGCTTGTTCTGCGCCCGTATTTTCGGTCCGATCAAGGATTATGAATGCTTGTGCGGTAAGTACAAGCGGATGAAATATAAGGGCATCGTTTGCGAAAAATGCGGTGTCGAAGTTACCGTCACCAAGGTTCGTCGCGAACGTATGGGCCATATCGAACTGGCCGCGCCAGTTGCGCACATCTGGTTCTTGAAGTCGCTGCCTTCGCGCATCGGCTTGCTGCTCGACATGCAGTTGAAGCAGCTGGAACGTGTGCTGTATTTCGAAGCCTATATCGTCTTGGAACCCGGCTTGACGCCGATGGAAAAGTTCCAGCTGCTGACCGAAGACGAACTGCTTGATGCGCAGGACGAATATGGCGAAGACGCCTTTTCGGCTGGCATCGGTGCAGAAGCTATTCGCGTGCTTCTGGAAAATCTGGATCTGGAACAAGAACGCGTCGACCTGCTGGACGAGCTGGCTGTTACCAAATCGGAATTGAAGCCCAAGAAGATCATCAAGCGTTTGAAGGTCGTCGAAAGCTTTATCGAATCCGGCAACCGTCCGGAATGGATGATCCTGGAAGTTGTGCCGGTTATTCCGCCAGAACTGCGCCCGCTGGTGCCGCTGGATGGTGGCCGCTTTGCAACGTCGGATTTGAACGACCTGTATCGCCGCGTGATCAACCGTAACAACCGTTTGAAGCGTTTGATGGAACTGCGCGCGCCGGACATCATCGTCCGCAACGAAAAGCGTATGTTGCAGGAAGCTGTGGACGCATTGTTCGATAACGGCCGCCGTGGCCGCACCATCACCGGTGCGAACAAGCGTCCATTGAAGTCGCTGTCCGACATGCTGAAGGGTAAACAGGGCCGCTTCCGTCAGAACTTGCTGGGTAAGCGCGTCGACTATTCGGGTCGTTCGGTTATCACCACCGGTCCGGAATTGAAGCTGCATCAGTGCGGCCTGCCCAAGAAGATGGCGCTCGAACTGTTCAAGCCGTTCATCTATGCACGCCTGGACGCCAAGGGTCTGTCGATGACCTTGAAGCAAGCCAAAAAATGGGTGGAAAAGGAACGTAAGGAAGTTTGGGATATCCTTGATGAGGTGATCCGCGAACATCCGGTGATGCTGAACCGCGCACCGACGCTTCACCGCTTGGGCATTCAGGCGTTCGAACCTGTGCTGATCGAAGGTAAGGCTATTCAGCTTCACCCGCTGGTTTGCGCCGCGTTTAACGCCGACTTTGACGGTGACCAGATGGCCGTTCACGTTCCGCTGAGCTTGGAAGCTCAGTTGGAAGCACGCGTTCTGATGATGTCGACCAACAACATTCTGTCGCCAGCCAATGGTAAGCCAATCATCGTTCCTTCGCAGGATATGGTGCTGGGTCTTTATTATCTGTCGCTGGAACGCGAAGGTGAGCCAGGCGAAGGCATGATGCTGGCCGATATGGCCGAAGTGCATCAGGCGCTTCACATCGGTGCCGTGACGCTCCACTCGAAGGTTTACAGCCGCGTGCCGCAAACCGACGAAGAGGGTAACAGCTATCTGAAGCGTTATGAAACGACCCCAGGCCGTATGTTGCTGGGCGAATGCCTGCCACACAGCCACAAGGTGCCGTTCGAAACCGTCAACCGCCTTCTGACCAAGAAGGACATCGGTGACGTGATCGACGAAGTTTATCGTCATACCGGCCAGAAAGAGACTGTGTTGTTTGCCGACGCCATCATGGCGCTGGGCTTCCGTCACGCGTTCCGCGCTGGCATTTCCTTCGGTAAGGATGACATGATCATCCCAGCCTCGAAGGAAGCTATGGTTGAAGAAACCCGCGCTTTGGTGAAGGATTTCGAGCAGCAATATCAGGACGGTCTGATCACGCAGCAAGAAAAATATAACAAAGCGATCGATGCTTGGTCGCAGTGCGGTGACAAAGTCGCCAACGCGATGATGGACGAAATTCGTGCCACGCCAAAGATGGAAGATGGCCGCCTCGCGCCCATTAACTCCATCTATATGATGGCGCATTCTGGTGCCCGTGGTTCGCAGGCTCAGATGAAACAGTTGGCGGGTATGCGCGGTCTGATGGCCAAGCCTTCGGGCGAGATCATCGAAACGCCGATCATCTCGAACTTCAAGGAAGGTCTGACCGTTCTTGAATATTTCAACTCCACCCACGGTGCGCGTAAGGGTCTGGCAGATACGGCGTTGAAGACGGCCAACTCGGGTTATTTGACCCGCCGTCTGGTGGACGTCAGCCAAGATTGCGTTGTGATCGAAGAAGATTGCGGCACAACGCGCGGCATGGAAATGCGCGCCATCATCCAAGGCGGTTCGACCATTGCTTCGCTCGGTGAGCGTATCTTGGGTCGTACCACGTTGGAAGATGTGGCGGACAAGGATGGCAACATCATTGCACCGCTCGGCACCTTGCTGGACGAACCCATGGTCGCCCGCATCGAAGAAGCCGAAGTGCAGTCGGTCAAGATCCGTTCGCCGCTGGTTTGCGAAGCGACCTTGGGCGTTTGCGGCAAATGCTATGGCCGTGACTTGGCCCGTGGTACGCCCGTGAACATCGGTGAAGCTGTCGGCGTTATCGCGGCTCAGTCCATCGGTGAACCGGGCACGCAGTTGACCATGCGTACCTTCCACATTGGTGGTGCGGCGCAGGTGAACGAACAGTCGAATGCAGAGGCGATCTCGGACGGTACGATCCAATATCGTGACATGGAAACCATCGTAGACCAACGCGGTCGCCGTCTGGCCCTGTCGCGTTCGGGTGAAATCGCCGTGATCGACGCCGAAGGCCGGGAACGCGCTTCGCACAAGCTGCCTTATGGTGCGCAGATCATGCACAAGGATGGCGAAAAGGTTTCCAAGGGCGATCGTATCGCTGAATGGGATCCGTTCACCATGCCGCTGATCACCGAAAAGAATGGTATCGTGAAGTATCAAGATTTGGCTGACGGCAAGACGCTGGCAGAACAAGTCGACGAAGCCACCGGTATCGCTCAGCGCGTTGTGATCGAATATCGTGCTGCTGGACGCAGCAAGAAGGAAGATCTGCAACCGCGTCTGACCTTGCTGGATGATGCATCGGGTGAAGCTGCGCGCTATCTGTTGGCTGTTGGCACCATGCTGTCGGTCGAAGATGGACAAGAAGTGCAAGCCGGTGACATTCTGGCTCGTGTATCGCGTGAAGCATCGAAAACGCGCGATATTACGGGTGGTCTGCCACGCGTTGCCGAACTGTTCGAAGCCCGTATCCCCAAGGATAATTCGGTTATCGCCAAGATTTCGGGCCGTATCGAATTTGTGAAGGACTATAAGGCGAAGCGTAAGATCGCCATTGTTCCGGAAGAAGGCGATCCGATCGAATATCTGATCCCCAAGTCCAAGGTTTTGGAAGTGCAAGAAGGCGATATGGTCAAGCGCGGTGACGCCTTGATTAGCGGTTCGCCAAACCCGCACGACATTTTGGACGTGATGGGCGTGGAAGCTTTGGCTGAATATCTGGTTGCGGAAATTCAGGAAGTCTACCGTCTGCAAGGCGTGAAGATCAACGATAAGCACATCGAAACGATCGTTCGTCAGATGCTGCAAAAGGTTGAAATTACCGATGGCGGCGACACAACCTTATTGCCTGCTGAACAGGTTGATCTGTTGGAAATGCAGGAAGTAAACGCCAAGTTGCCGAAAAATGGTCGTCCCGCCGTGGGTCGTCCGGTTCTGCTCGGCATCACCAAGGCAAGCCTGCAAACACGCAGCTTTGTTTCGGCGGCATCCTTCCAAGAAACGACCCGCGTTCTGACCGAGGCTTCGGTTCAGGGTAAGGTCGACAGCCTGATTGGTCTGAAGGAAAATGTCATCGTGGGTCGTCTGATCCCCGCTGGTACGGGCGCGGCCATGAACCGCGTTCGTGTGGCCGCTTCATCGCGCGATGCCGCGCTGCGCGCTGCTATGCGGGCGGCCAGCGCTGAACTGGTTGCGCCAATTGCGGAACCAGCGGCTCCTGCTGCTGCTCCGGCACCAGCCGAAGAAGGCGTGGCTGACGAGGCATAATCGCCGCTGTCAGACGGGCTGAAAACGCCTGATCAATAAAGCCCCGCCAGACCTGTCTGGCGGGGCTTTTTTATTGCCCGATTTGCTGTTCTAGGCTTTGCGGCGGCGCTGTAATAGGCGTGCAATTTGGTAGGAGGCTGTGGAGGGGCGGCGCGAAAAAGAAAGGCGCTCTCACCATGCGGCGGAGCGCCCTTTTTGGGGAATTTTATGCGCTGAGTTCCGTCACATGTTGCGCGTGTCCCCGTCGCTCAGTCGTGCAGCTATTCAATTGCTGGGGGTGAGCAGGGCAATGAGGATATAGAGCAGAACCGGCAAGCCAAATCCCAATAATGTCAGGCCAACAAAAGCAAGACGCACCCACAAGGTGTCGATGGAGAATTGATCGGCCAATCCAGCGCAAACGCCAGAAATCATCGAATTTTCACGGTTTTTGCGAAAGGGTTGGGTCATAAATCTACCTTCGGTTTGTTGGGTGTGCGCCGCAGTAGCGGGTCTGTTTCGCTTTAAACGATCAATTGGCCAATTGGTGCCCCATTCAGGCCCGCAATAGACAAGAGCATCACAAGCGCCGTCGCCGAGGTGAAGGCCGCAATAGAGAGGCTTTTGATGGAGTCGAAGTGGAATTTTGTCATCGTCTTTGTCCCTGAATGACCGCCTGCATTTTGGCTGTGGCGGTTGCGGTTGATGTTCTGGGTAATGCAGAAGGCGTGCCAATTGCTAAACATGGCCGGAATGCGCGATTTTTCGGGTGGCCAGCAATATTGCCGTTGCGCAAATTTCGGCATGGCGAAAATTTTACCGAAAATTGATAATATTTCCGCCGTTCAAATAGCCGGCGCTTGTTTGCTGCTGGAGTATCGGCTCGACCATGGTTGCTCTGGCGCAATGCGCGAAGGGCGGCTAGGCGGGGTGGGATGACTTTGGCGCGCCTTTCTTTGACGGATTTTCGCAATCACGCCTCCGCCGATTTGCTGGCGGGGGCGGGGTTGGTGGCGCTGTTTGGCGAAAATGGTGCTGGTAAAACCAATATATTAGAGGCGATTTCCTTGCTGGCACCAGGGCGCGGCCTGCGCCGTGCCCCGCTAAGCGATATGGTGCGGGATGGGGCGACAGGTGGTTTCGCCATTTATGCCGATGTCGATGCGGGCGATGATTTGGCCCCCATTGCCATTGGGACGGGAATGGAGCCCAAACACCCTAAGCGGCGGATTGTGCGGATTAACGGGGCGAGTGCAGCGGCGGCGTCGATGGCGGAATGGCTGTCGGTGTTGTGGCTGACCCCCGCGATGGACCGCTTATTCGTGGAAACAGCAGGCAATCGGCGACGTTTCTTGGACCGATTGGTGCTGGCTTTGGAACCGCGCCATGCCCAGCATAGCAACCGCTATGATGCGGCGCTGCGGGCGCGGGGGAAGTTGCTGGCGGATGTTGACCAAGCTGACCCACAGTGGATCAGCAGCTTGGAAGCGCAGCTAGCGGAACATGGCGCATGGATGGACGCGGCGCGCCAACGCACTTTGGCGGCGTTGACGGGGGAATTGGCGCAGCAGCCTGATAGCGTCTTTGCGCGGCCGACGTTGAGCTTGGTGGATAGCGCGGGCCAATTGCGCACCCAGCCATGGGAGGCGGGGGCGCTGGCCGCCCTGTTTGCCAAGACGCGGCGTATCGATGCGGCGGCGGGGCGCGCGACCGCTGGACCGCACCGTGATGATCTGGCCGCTGTGCATAGCGTCAGCGGACAAAATGCGGCGCGCTGTTCGACGGGTGAGCAAAAGGCGATGCTGTTGTCATTGGTACTGGCGCACAGCGATTGTGTGGCGCGCCTGCGTGGGCAGCGGCCCATCCTGTTGCTGGATGAAGTCGCCGCCCATTTGGACCCGATGCGCCGTGCCGCCCTTTATAGTCAATTGGCCGAGCAAGGCGGGCAGGCGTGGCTGACCGGAACCGAGGCAGCGCTGTTTCACGACATGCCGGGGCCGGTGACGCGCTATCATTTGGAACATGGGCGGATGCAGCGCGCCTGATTTTTATGGGCGGGGCGGCAAAGCCGATGATGCTGCTTTGCCGTCCCATGCCCCCATTATTCGACTGATTTACAAAATCTCGTTCACCTTGTCTTGCGGGCGGCACAGGCGCACGCCCTTGTCCGTTTCCACAAAGGGGCGTTCAACATAGGCCGCGTTGTCGGCCATCGCCGATAATATCGCCTCATCGCTAGCGTCGGGCAGGCCGCGTTCGGCGGCGTCGGTGCCGCGCAGACGCAGCGCCGCTGCGGGGGTCAGGCCCGCATCACGGATAAGCTGCGCCAATTTTTCGGCGGTATAAGGCGTATTCAAATATTCGATAACGCGGATGTCCGCGCCGTCGATTTCTTGCAATTGCGCCAAGGTTTTGCGCGAGGTCCCGCAGTTGGGATTGTGCCAGATGGTGGCTTTCATAATAAATTCTGTTCCTATGTCGATATGTCGATACGTCGATTTGTCGGCGTGTTTATTGCCCCTTGGGCTTCCATGTGGCGACGCGGTAAATATAGACGGCGACCAATATCCCGATGCTGAGGACGGCGACGGGGCCGATAAAGCGTTCGGCCTGTGCGAATTGCTGGCCAAACCAATTGCCCGCGCCCGCCAAGGCGGTGATCCAAATGGCCGAACCCGCCGCCGTCCAAATAATGAATTTGATCTGGGACATTTGCACCATGCCCGCTGGCAGTGACACCATGGTGCGGGCAATCGGCAAAAAGCGGCAAAAGAAAACAATGCCCGACCCGTGGCGCAGAAAGAAATCATGCAGTTTTTCCACATCATCCCAATCCATGGTCAGCCAGCGGCCGTAACGGTCGATCAGCGGCTTTAGGCGGGCATAGCCGAACCAGCGGCCAATGCCATACCACACCCAATTGCCGATGGTCGTGCCAATGACGGCAACGGTCACCAAGGTCCAAAAATCAAAACGCCCCTGCGCAACGCCGACGCCGCCTAAGCTCATGATCACTTCGGAGGGGATGGGCGGAAAGACATTTTCCAAGAACATCAAAAAGCCGATGCCCCAATATCCCCAGCTTTGAATGAGATCGAGAATGAAGTCCGTCATAGGGATGCCTGATAATCCATAGTTCAGCTGTGCTGTGCTGCGTAGATGTTTTTCCGTGAGGAGTTACGTCAATTTTCTGGCGATGGCGTCCCAAATCATGCCGGCGGTGTCGCTGTTGTTAAAACGATCAATCGCGACAATGCCGGTGGGCGAGGTGACGTTAATTTCGGTCAGCCATTCGCCGCCAATCACGTCGATACCCACGAATAACAGGCCCCTTTCGCGCAGACGCGGACCAAGGACGGCACAGATTTCCGCTTCGCGCGGCGTCAGTTCTGCGGCTTCGGCATAGCCCCCGACGGCCAGATTGGAGCGAAATTCGCCGTCGCCTGGCTTGCGATTGATCGCTCCCGCCACTTCGCCGTCCACCAACACAATGCGCTTGTCGCCTTGCGATACGCTGGGCAGGAATTGCTGGACCATGAAGGGTTCGGGCCACACCTGACCAAAAAGTTCGACCAAGGCACCCAAATTGCTGCCGTCCGCATCAACGCGGAATACGGCCTTGCCGCCATTGCCGTGCAGCGGCTTGATAACCACTGCGCCGAAACGGCTTTGGAAATCCTTTACGGCGTCCAGATCACGGGTGACCATGGTGGGCGGCATAAATTCGGGGAAATCCAGCACAAAAACCTTTTCGGGGGCATTGCGCACCGATGTGGGGTCGTTGACCACCAGCGTATCTTTGGTGATGCGTTCCAGCAGCCAAGTCGCCGTTAAATAACCCAAATCAAAGGGTGGGTCTTGGCGCATCAGCACCACGTCGACATCGCGGCCAAGGTCCAGTTGCACGGTGTCGCCAAAGCTATAATGGTCGCCCGCCTGCCGCTGGGCCGACAAAATGCGGTGGGCTGGGGTGGTCAGGCGGCCATTTTCCCACGTCAGGCCTTTGACGTCATAATGATAAATTTCATAGCCGCGTTCCAGAGCCTTGAGGATCAGGTGAAAGCTGCTGTCTCCCGCGATATTGATGCTGTCCATCGGGTCCATTTGCACGGCGGCGCGCAGGGTCATGTCTTGTCATCTCCATATATCAGCGGTCCGGCGGGGGGCCAGTGCTGGCTGTTCAATCTTGCCAAACATGCACCAAATGGCGTGGCAACCGCCATGGTGCAAGCAGCATCACATCAATGCGGACATCATCGCCGCCCTTTGCGGGCGTTGACCGCATATAGCGCGGGGCCAGAATATGCGCCGCCGCAGCCACGCGCGTCAGGCGGCGCTTGTCGATGGCGTCCGCCCATTGGTCGGCGTTGCGGCGATATTTCACTTCGACAAAGGCCAAGCAGCGTCCGCGCCGTGCGATAATATCCACTTCCCCTACACCAACGCTTATGCGCCGCCCAAGGATGCGCCAGCCATGCAAGCGAAGCCACCATGCCGCCCAAAATTCGCCCCGCCGTCCGGCAGCTTCGGCAGCGCGGCGGGTCATTTGGGCGCGATGTCTATTGCCGCGTCGTTTGAGGCTTCACCCTTTATAGCCAGCGCGCGGGCGTAAATATCTTGGCGTTCCAAGCCAAAGCGCTTGGCCACCGTTTTGGCGGCTTTGGCAACCGGATGGTCCACCAAGGCTTCGCGCAGGGCGGCGTCGATACTGTCATCATCGCCTTCTTCATGCTGGTCGGCGTCTGGTGGGCCAACCAAAATGACGATTTCCCCCTTGGGCGGGGCGTCGGCATAGCGAGCGGATAGGTCGAGCAGCGTACCGGTGACGCATTCTTCGTAAAGCTTGCTGATTTCGCGGGCGACAGCGGCTTCGCGATTGCCTAGGCCGTCGGCCAAGGCGGCGAGGGCGGCGGATAGGCGGGGGCCGCTTTCGTAAAATAGCAAGGTGGCGCGCAGGGCCTTAAATTCGGCGATGGTGTCGGCGCGGGCCTTGGCTTTGTTGGGCAAAAATCCGGCGAATAAGAAACGGTCGCTGGGTAGGCCGGACAAGGTAATGGCGGCAATGGCGGCGCATGGGCCGGGCAGGGTGGTGATGTGACGGCCCGCATGGCGGGCGTCGCGCACCAGCTTGTAACCGGGGTCAGAGATGAGGGGCGTCCCCGCGTCGGACACCAGAACAATGACCTCGTCCGCCATGCGGGCGACAAGCTGTTGACGAATATATTCGTCGCTATGGTCATGATAAGGCGTCATTGCTATGCGTAGGCCCAGATGGGACAGCAGCTTGGCTGTCACACGCGTGTCTTCGGCGGCAATCAAGTCCGCAGAAGCCAAGGTGGCCGCAGCGCGCGGGCTGATATCGCCAAGGTTGCCGATCGGCGTGGCGACGATATACAGTCCGGGCAAGGGAGATTTTGTGATGGTCGAATCCGGCATGATGCCGAAAATGGCAGAAACTTCTGCCAAGCGCCAAATTATTGCGCCCGCGCAGCAAATTAAGATGCGCGTGTTGGTGACAATCGCGCTGGGCGGCTTGCTGGCGGCCTGTCAGGTTGTACCCAAAGCATCGCCCGATGCCGCGCCCCCGCCGCCCAAGACGGATGACATGATCGGGGAGGGTCTGCCCACCGATACGGACCGTCACCGCGTGGCCTTGCTGGTTCCCCAAAGCGGGGCCAATGCCGATGTGGGTAACAGCATTGCCAATGCGACGACTTTGGCTTTGCTCGACAGCCGCGCTGACAAATTGCGCATCACCACTTATGACACCGCCAATGGCGCTGCCGCTGCGGCGCGTCAGGCGATTGCCGATGGCAATAAGCTGATCCTTGGTCCGTTGCTGAGCGAGGATGTCAGCGCGGTAGCCCCCATTGCACGGGCGGCGCGTATTCCGGTCCTCAGCTTTTCCAACGACACCAGCGTCGCGGGCAATGGCGTGTTCATCATGGGCTTTGTTCCCGGCCAGTCGGTGGAACGGGTGGTGAAATATAGCCGCGCCAAGGGACATCAGCGTTTTGGCGCTTTGGTGCCGAAAAATATTTATGGCGACCGGTCGGCCGCGGCGTTTCGTTCGGCGGTTCAGGCCGCAGGCGGCACCTTGGTCAGCATTGAAACCTATGATCGCAGCGCCGCCGCTTTGACGGGCGCAGCGCGGCGCTTGGCCAATGCGGGCGATATGGATGCGGTGCTGATTGCGGATATTGGCGGCAATGCGGTGCGCGCCGTGCCGGTGGTGAAAACATCTGGTGATCGCCAGATTTTGGGCACCGAAATGTGGAACACCGACAGCAGCTTGGCGGGCGCACCGGCGATGCGCGGGGCATGGTTTGCCAGCGTGTCGGATGGGCTATACGGCCAGTTGGCGACCAAATATCGCACCCGTTTTGGCCATGCGCCCTATCGCTTGGGCAGCTTGGGTTATGACAGTGTGTTGCTGACCGTGCGCATCGCGCGCGATTGGAAACCGGGCACCAGCTTCCCCGCATCGCGCTTGGTGGCATCGGATGGATTTGGCGGTATTGACGGGATTTTCCGTTTCAATGATCGCGGAATCGCCGTCCGCGCTTTGGAAGTGAGCGAGGTGGGGGCTGGCGGTTTTCGGGTGATCGACCCTGCACCAACCAAATGGTAAGGGTGATTATACGAAGTTTACGTGACGTAAGCGCCACAATCTGTTAAAAAGCAGCGCCTTTAATGCATACATACCCTTTACCTTGGGGGTGTGGGCATTATATGTGCGCTGCGTGCGTGTCAGCAAAAGCACGCATTATCTGTCATAATGATGAGGAGATCGAGCTATACGCCCGCCAATGTCCCGCCGCTCTATGGCGCCCCTGCCGCCCAAGAACGGCCCACGCTACAATGAATTTATCGCTTCGCCGAAGGTCCGCGTGATCGACGACGAAGGCGAAAATCTGGGTGTGATGTTGACCGCAGAAGCCATTGAACAGGCAGCGGAAGTGGGATTGGATTTGGTGGAAGTATCGCCGAACGCTGATCCGCCGGTTTGCAAATTCCTTGATGTCGGCAAGTTCAAATATGAGGCCCAGAAAAAGGCCAATGCCGCACGCAAGTCGCAAAAGACCCAAGAAATCAAAGAAATCAAGATGCGTCCGAATATCGACGATCATGATTTCGAAGTGAAAATGAAAAAGGTTCACGATTTCCTTGAGGAAGGCGACAAGGTCAAGCTGACCATGCGTTTCCGTGGCCGTGAAATGAGCCATACGCAATTGGGCTTGGGCGTGTTGCAACGCGTCGCTGAACTGACGTCGGATATCGCCAAGGTGGAAGCCCATCCGCGCACCGAAGGTCGCCAAATGGTGATGGTGGTTGCGCCGAAATAATCGGCGCATAGGGGGCGTTTGAACCCCTGATATGAAGCTTAGGCCATTTGGCTTGCAAGGGCGGTCGTTCCACTGGGGCGGCCGCCCGCTTCATATCGGCGTTCCACCATGTCGATCTGGCCGTCTTGGTCGATGGTCACCAGCGTCGATGCACGGGTGCCATAATCATCGCCCCGCAAAAACAGCGCAGGGCTGTTTTCCAGCATCAGATCGTCCAGCATAGCGGCGGGGTCTGTGCCTGCCGTGACGCAGCGTTCCAATACCCCTTGCAGACGCAAGGCACGGGGGCAGGCGGTGGTAATGGGTTCATTGGCCACAGCAAATATGCCCTGTGACAGGCGGCTGATGCGCGGGCTGGGCCGGTTGGTTAAAATATCCGCCGTGCCGCTTTGGGCGACAATCAGGTTAAATGCGTTGAAATCATCCAAGATTGTGGGGGACGGATGGGCGTATTCGCCGTGACCCGTCAGCATTTGGGTGACCAACGCCCCGCGTGATGCTTTGTTCGGGTCAGGCAGCGCGCCGCGTATATTGGTCACCACCGCCACGCGGCCTGATGGCGGATGAACGCCCAACCATGTGCCGCCCGCCTGTATGTCGCGCCCAGCCATAATGCCGCTGCCGTCCGTCCACAGCGAAATGGGCGCAGCGGGGCGGGCGTGAAATTCGTCCCGATTCCCAATCAGGATGAGGGGGTATTTGGGGTGGCGGCCCAGCGCCAAAGCAACAACACACATGATGCCACTGTGGCGTGGGTTGCTGCCTGTGAAAACCCCTGCCGCACAGAAAAATACGGCAGGGGTGAGGTGTCGCGGCAGTGCCTAGCGATTGCGAATGAAATCGCGCACATCCGCCGACAATTGCTGGCGATCTCGATCGCGAATATACATCATATGCCCGCTTTCATAATAGGTGTAGCGGATCCGATCTTGGGGAATGCCGGTGCGGCTCAGGCTATATTCTGCGGCGAAAAAGGGCGTGGCAAAATCATAATATCCTTGGGCCACCAGCACCTTTAAGCCCGAATTTTCGCGCAGAGCCTGCCCAATATAGGGGGCGACATTTAAATAGGCGTTGGTATCGCGCCCGCCCAGCCGCCAGTCCCATTGCCCGCCCACACGGCCAATGCTTTGATATTCGCGGTCCGTTTTAAATCCCAATGTATCCCGCGTCCACGCATTGATGGCGGCTGTATAGCCCGCGTCAATGCCGTAAAAACTGGGGTCATTGTCGGGACGTTCACCCGCGCTGTCATAATCTTTTCCGGTATAGCGGCTGTCCAGCCGGCCAACCGTCAGGCCGCGATCGCGCAGCAATTCTTTGTAAAAACGGCTAGGCTCTACGCGCAGATCGCTATGTTCCAAATAACCTTCGCTAAGGCCAGTAAAGCGCGACAATGTTTGGCGAATTTTGGCCCGTTCTTCGCCTTGCAATTTTTGGCCTTTTAACAAAGCATGGGCATAGGGACCAATCGCCCATTGGCGGGCTTCTTCGGCAAAGGCCGAAACGGACGCGGCCTTGGCCTTGCCATGATAAAGGGCGGTGGCCGCAAAGCTGGGCAGATTGGTGATATAGCTTAGTTCATTTCCAGCGGTGTCGGCGCCCGCGGCGAAATCGAGCACGGTAGAGATTAAAATAATGCCGTTCATCGCCACATCATTATAGGTGACATTCATCAATTGATGGGCGACAGCGGCGCTGCGCGTGGTGCCATAGCTTTCACCGCCCAAATATTTCGGGCTGTTCCACCGGCCATTGTCGTTGATCCAGCGGCGGATGACATCGGCCACCAATTTGGCATCTTGGGTGACGCCGTAATAGTTGGCGGGGTCTGCGCTGGGCAATAGCACGGAAAATCCGGTGCCCGGTGGGTCAATGAACACAATGTCGGTGACATCTAGCAAGGAATCGGGGTTGTCGACGATGGGATAGGGCGGCGCGCCATCGTCGGTGGCGTTGCTGGGGATGGCGACACGCTTGGGGCCAAAGGCCCCCATCATCAGCCATACACTGCCCGACCCCGGACCGCCGTTGAACAAAAAGGTGACGGGGCGGTTCGGGTCGCGGGGTTCCTTGATATAAGCGGTGGTGACGACAGCGGCTTCTGCCTTATCGTCTTTTCCGCGAATGACGGTTTCGCCAATCGTCGCGCTATATTGCATGCGCTGCCCGCCGAACGAGCCGCTAAGGCGCGTGGTGCGGACTTGTGGTTGGTAATCACCGCTGGACTTGGTTTCCGTGCTGGCGGCTTGATTGCTGGTCGGCGCGTCTTTTGCTGCGGCATGGGCGGGCAAATATGCCATCGCCAAAGCCAGTGTCGCCGCCGATAGACCCAATTTCATTCTGATCCTCCACATTTGGATTTGTGGCGGACCCTATTATGGCTTGGGTGATGATCGCAAATTCAGAATCGGTTTCTGCGGCAACTTTTTTCACGGGTGGCTAGGGTTGGGTTAGACCGTGCCTGTTGGATCAGAAACGGGTTCGGCCTTGCTTGCCAAAGCGGCCCTTGCGGGTGCCCGGCTTGCCTTCGTTGGAACGGCCAACGCGGGGGCGCTGGCTGGGGGCTTCGCCATTAAGGCCCAGCTCGTCCGCTTCCAATCGGCGGATTTCGTCGCGCAAGCGGCCCGCTTCTTCAAATTCCAGATCGGCTGCGGCGGCGCGCATTTTCTGTTCTAAATCCGTGATATAGGCGCGTAGGTTATGACCAACCATATGGTCTGGTTTGTCGTCGCCCAGATCAATGGTGACGCCGTCCTGCGATGCGACATGGGCGATAATGTCGCCAATTTGCTTTTTCACGCTGGCCGGCGTGATGCCATGTTCTTCGTTATAGGCGACTTGTTTGGCACGGCGGCGGTCGGTTTCGGCCATGGCGCGCTGCATGCTGCCGGTGATGCGGTCGGCATAAAGGATCACGCGGCCATCGACGTTGCGCGCCGCGCGGCCAATGGTTTGCACAAGGCTGGTTTCGCTGCGCAAGAAGCCTTCTTTGTCGGCGTCCAAAATGCCGACCAAGCCGCATTCGGGAATGTCCAACCCCTCGCGCAGTAGGTTGATGCCGACCAAAACGTCGAACACCCCAAGGCGCAGGTCGCGAATAATTTCAATACGTTCCAGCGTTTCGACATCGCTGTGCATATAACGCACGCTTAAGCCCGCTTCGTGTAGATATTCGGTCAAATCCTCTGCCATGCGTTTGGTGAGGGTGGTGACAAGGGTGCGATATCCCTTGGCTGCCGTCGCTTTGGCTTCGGCGATCAAATCATCCACTTGCTCTTCGACAGGGCGGATGATGACGGGCGGGTCGATCAATCCAGTGGGACGAATGACCTGTTCAGCAAAGACGCCTTGTGTTTGCTCCATTTCCCATGTGCCGGGGGTGGCAGAGACGCTGACCGTTTGCGGGCGCATGGCGTCCCATTCGGCAAAGCGCAACGGGCGGTTGTCGATGCAACTGGGCAGGCGGAAACCATATTCGGCCAGCGTGATTTTGCGGCGGTGATCGCCCTTGGACATCGCGCCGATTTGCGGAATGGTTTGGTGGCTTTCGTCCACAAATAACAATGCATTATCAGGCAGATATTCGAACAAGGTCGGCGGGGGTTCACCGGGTAAGCGGCCCGTCAAAAAGCGGCTGTAATTTTCAATGCCCGCACAGCTTCCGGTGGCCGCGATCATTTCGAGGTCGAAATTGGTGCGCTGCTCTAACCGCTGCGCCTCGAGCAGCTTATTTTCGGCGTTTAATTCCTTCAGCCGCTCGGCTAGTTCATGGCGGATGGCTTCGGATGCTTGTTTCAGCGTGGGTCCGGGGGTGACATAGTGGCTGTTGGCATAGATGCGCACGCTGTTGAGATTGGCGATTTTTTTGCCGGTCAGCGGGTCAAATTCTGTAATTTCATCAATCTCATCGCCAAAGAAGCTGACACGCCATGCCATGTCTTCATAATGGGACGGGAAAATTTCCAAATTGTCGCCGCGCACCCGAAAGGTGCCACGCGTAAAGGCTTGGTCGTTGCGCTTATATTGCAAGGCGACCAATTTTCGGATGATCTCGCGGTTGTCCGCCACGGCGCCTTTTTTCAGGTCGAAAATCATCGCCGAGTAAGTTTCGACCGACCCGATACCATAAAGGCAGGATACAGAGGCGACGATGATCACATCATCGCGTTCCAGCAAGGCGCGGGTGGCCGAATGGCGCATCCGGTCAATGGCTTCGTTTACCGAGCTTTCTTTCTCGATATAGGTGTCCGAGCGGGGGACATAGGCTTCGGGTTGGTAATAATCATAATAGCTGACGAAATATTCGACGGCATTATTGGGGAAGAAATTTTTAAATTCCCCATAAAGTTGGGCAGCCAAAATTTTGTTGGGAGCCAGAATAAGGGCAGGGCGTTGCAGCCGGTGGATGACCTGCGCCATGGTATAGGTTTTGCCGGATCCTGTGACGCCCAGCAACACTTGGTCGCGCTCACCCGCTAGCGCGGCTTCGGTTAAATCAGCAATGGCGCGGGGTTGGTCGCCCGCCGGTTCATAATCGCTAATCAGTTCAAAGGCGCGGCCACCATCCGACTTTTCTGGGCGAGCGGGTCGGTGCGGCACATAGGTGTCGCTGGTGTCAACTTCATCAAGAGTGGTGCGAATCTGAATTGCCATCTTGGGTAATATGGGAAGAATGATAGAAGGCTACAATCACTGCGGCTTTGAATCTTTTCATTTCCGATTTTTCTACAGGAGCATTCGATGCAGAAATTATTATTCATGACCGGCGTTGCTGGCGCTTTGTTGCTGGCCGGTTGCACGGATGCGGCATCGTCAAAGCGCGAAGCGGGCAATTGGGTGAATGAGGTTGAGTTGATCAAGCTGGACGTTCCCGGAATGCCCCCGGAAATGAAGGATGGCATGACCCAGATGATGGCGTCAGCCGCGAACACCAATTTCTGCCTGACCCCTGAAGAAGCCGCGAAAAGCGATTTGGACAGCCTGCTTGACAGCAGCGGCGGCGGTGGCGGCCAGTGCACCTGGACCAAGAAAGACGTGAACGGCGCCAATGTTGATGTGGTGGGAAGCTGTCTCCAAAATGGTCAAAAGGCCGATCTGGCCATGAAAGGCACCTTGGAAAGCAAGCGTTCGGATATCACCATCACCACCAAAGCCCAGTTGCCAGATGGCAAGCAGATGGAAATGGTGATGCGCGTGAAGTCCAAACATACGGGTGCTTGTACAGCAGAATCGAAGCCGCCGGTTCCGGCTGCTGGCTGAATCCGCACACTTCGGCGCGATGATCCTTGGCGGCTAAGATGACAATCGCCGATGAGCATGTTGTGGAAGGCCCCGCCAATCATTGGGTTGGCGGGGCTTTTTGCTGGATAGCGCGCCGGCGTGGCACTAGGGCATGGCTATGAACATGGACGGGGCAGACGGCAGGGCGGAAGTCGAGCGCATATTGCGGCAGGAATTGTCGCAATTGCTGGCATCCCCCTTTTTTTCCCGCTCTCCCGTTCAGTCTCGTTTGCTGCGCTATTTGGTGGGGCATCGTTTACGCGGTGATCAACCCCCGCCCAAAGCCTATGCGATCGCGACCGAGGCGCTGGGCCGTCCATCCGATTTTGACGCCTCCATCGACAGTTACCCCCGTGTGATGGTGGGGCGTCTGCGGGCATTGTTGGAACGATATTATAGCGAACAGCCATGGCTTTACCGTTTGCGTATCCCGCAAGGTAGCTATGACGTGGTGGTGCAATATCGCGCTGCGCCGCCATCGCGGGCGACGATGGCACGTGCGGGAAGCTTGCCGTCCTTGCACGGCGGGGAGGGGGCCGCCGATCATGAGGTTGGCGGTGCGGGTGATGTGGGGCGGCAGGGTCGCGGTGCGCTATCTGCTGCGGGTGGTTATGACGCTTTGGCGGCTTTATTGGCCCCTGCGCTCGCCTTGCCAGATCCACCGCAAGGCATATGGGCGCGTTTGATGTCATGGTTGGACCGTGTCTTGCCCCAGCCCCATGCCTTGCGACGCTGGACCATGATGGTGGCCGCCATTTGTTTGGCGGCGATGCTTGGCGGCGGTGCGGCGCTGTTGGCCAGCTATTATGGTCAATCGATGCATAGCGGGGCGGGGCAACGGCCCGTGGAAACTGTGAAAGGCTTGGTCCCCCTGCCGCTGGTCGATGTGCGGGTGGCCGCGAGCGATGAACAGGATCCGGCAGCAACAGCGATGGCGAGGGCTGTTGCGGCGCGCATACGCGACGGGGCGCGCCGTTTTGAAATGCTGTCGCTGCGCGGTGGACAGGGCGGACATGGCGAGCAGGGCGGCGGTGATGTGGATTATCTGATCGACGTCATGTTGACCCCTGCCGATGAAGGCCAAATGGATGCGGTGGTGATGGTGTATCGCTTGGCGGATCAGCGCAGCATTTGGTCACGTCGTTTCTTGCTGAAAAGGGCAAATGCGCCGGACTTTCCCGCTCTGGACCCCGCCATTTCGCAAATAGCAGGAAATTACGGTGTCATCGTTCGGGACCAGACGGGCCAGTTGGCTGATGATTATCGCAAGGGGTTCCCGTGTCTGGCCCAATTTCAGCGAATGCGCGTTTCAAGACAGCAAGATGGTTTTGATAAAATTGCCGCATGTTTGGACCAAGGGTTGAAAAAAAGACCCCGTGATCCCATGATGTTATCAGCGCAATCTTATATGCTTTATAATCAAGCTATGCACAGCAATCACGCCGACAAGGTCAAGGAATATCTTGAGAAAGGCACGCGGCAAGCCGTCGCGGCCTATGCTGCCGACCCCAGCAGTTCGGCCGCAGCATTTGCAAGGGCACGCGCATATTTCATCCTCGGGCAATGCAACGAGGGGATGGCGATGGCCCGCCGTGCCGAAGAAGGAAATGGGCTGGACAGCGATATGCTGAGCCGTTTGGCAATCCTATATCAATTTTGTGGACGAAAGGATGAAGCGCAGCGTTTGTCGACGCGGGCCTTGATGCTGGATCCAGCCTTTCCGGCCATTGCGATGGTCGCGCGGTCCCTAGTTTTGCTAGAGAAGAGCAAGCCGCAAGAGGCGCTGGAGCAGTTGGATGGATTGACGAATGTCGAGGCGGTCGAAGCCCATTATTATGTCATTCAAGCGGTGGCTTATGGGCAATTGGGCCTGAAAACGAATGCGGAAACGGCATGGAATCGCCTGATTGCCCTTGCAGGAATGTCTGAAAATGCTAGGGCAGAAGACGTGCTTCGTCATTTTCGCGTTGCGGATATTATGGTCCGGCGGGAAGCGATGATGCTACGAGATGCTGGTGTGGTTCCTCTCCGCACCGGAGATTGAACGTCGAAGGACAGGTGCTGGCGTTGAAAAACGGCGTATCTGTTTTTTCGTATGATTTACGGAAAAGGCCTGCTGAGGTGCGAAATATTTCGTCACTTTGGTTGCCGCCGATATGGTGCGTGGCTGTTCGCACGTCGGCTCCCTCTTGCCAGCTACGTTGCTGGACACTAGGGCGATTCCACATATTCACGCGACAGTCAGGAAAAAGGAACTGTACATGAGCGATTCGGCCGAAAAGGTTAAAAAGATCGTCGTCGAACATCTGGGCGTTGAAGCCGAGAAGGTCACCGAAGAAGCAAGCTTCATCGACGATCTGGGCGCAGACAGCCTCGACATCGTTGAACTGGTGATGGCGTTCGAAGAAGAATTCGGCGTAGAAATTCCTGACGATGCAGCAGAAAAGATCGCGACCGTTAAGGATGCGATCGATTATATCGAAGCGAATAAGGGCTAATTTGGCCCAGTCCGGCGATGCCGGATGGGACGGTGTTTCACCGTCTACGTGATTCCGGCTTTCCGGCCCCGAGCGTGTGCGCGTAAGGGTCGGGAAGCCTTTTTTATGTGATCACGCCTCACAGTGAAGATGCCGGAACCCGCCAGGGCAGGGGACGACGAAAGGAATATTTATGCGCCGCGTTGTGGTGACAGGACTGGGTTTGGTAACCCCGCTTGGTTGCGATGTAGAAACCGCTTGGGCCAATCTGATCGCTGGGAAATCCGGTGCGGGTCAAATTACCCGTTTTGATACATCTGGCCAAAAATGCACCATCGCGTGCGAAGTAAAGCCTGCTGACCATGAATATGGTTTCGACCCCATGAAGCGCGTGGACCATAAGGTTCAGCGTCAGGTCGATCCTTTTATCGTTTACGGCATTGATGCGGCGGGCCAAGCGTTGGAAGATGCGGGTTTGACCGAAATGACCGAAGCGCAAAAACTGCGTGCTGGTTGTTCCATCGGGTCGGGCATCGGCGGCTTGCCGGGCATTGAAAGCGAAAGCTTGGTATTGGCCGAAAAAGGCCCAGGCCGTGTCAGCCCGCACTTTGTCCATGGCCGTTTGATCAATCTGATTTCGGGTCAGGTGTCGATTAAATATGGCCTGATGGGCCCCAACCATGCGGTCGTTACGGCCTGTTCGACTGGCGCGCACTCTATTGGTGACGCAGCCCGTATGATCCGCGACGATGACGCCGACATCATGCTGGCGGGCGGCGCGGAATCGACCATTTGCCCCATTGGTATCGCTGGTTTCGCTCAGGCCCGTGCGCTGAATATGACCAGCAACGACGCCCCAGAAAAGGCCAGCCGTCCCTATGACAAGGACCGTGATGGCTTTGTGATGGGCGAAGGCGCTGGCGTGCTGGTGCTGGAAGAATATGAACACGCCAAGGCCCGCGGCGCGACAATTTACGCCGAAGTGGTAGGCTATGGCTTGTCGGGCGATGCATATCATGTCACCGCGCCGCACCCCGAAGGCTATGGTGCCTATCGTTCGATGGAAATGGCGTTGAAGAAGGCGGGCATGACCCCGTCGGATATCGACTATATCAACGCGCATGGCACGTCGACCATGGCGGACACCATCGAATTGGGCGCTGTGAAGCGTTTGTTCGGTGATGCCATTGGCAATGTTTCCATGAGCTCGACCAAGTCGGCGATTGGTCACTTGCTGGGCGGTGCAGGCGCTGTCGAAGCGATTTTCTGCATCCTCGCGCTGCGCGATCAAATCGTGCCGCCAACGCTGAACCTCGACAATCCCGATGAAGGCACGGACGGTGTGGACTTGGTTCCGCATGTTGCGAAAAAGCGCGCCGTGCGTGCGGTGCTGAACAACAGCTTTGGCTTTGGTGGCACGAACGCCAGCTTGGTCATGAAGGCTGTTGATTAAGCCATGAAACGCTGGTTGCTGTCCGCTGCTGCGGCCTTGTTGTTGGCCGGTTGTGCGGAAACAGCGCCAGAAGATGCGACGATTGTCATTCCTGCAGGGGCCAGTGTGGCCCGTGCAGGAACCATCTTGGAAGAAGCGGGCGTGATTTCCTCATCCGCTTTTCGCACACAGTTGCGCCTGTTTGGCGGTGACGCGCCGATTAAGCCTGGCGAATATGCCATTAAGGCTGGAATGAGCGCGGGCGATATCGTCAAGATGATGCAGGACGGCGATGTCGTGCTGCGCATGGTGACGGTACCCGAAGGAATGCCGTCGATCATGGTCTATGAGCGATTGATGGCCAATGAGGAATTGTCTGGCAAAGTGGACATCCCCGCCGAGGGTAGCGTGCTGCCCGACAGCTATGCTTATACCAAGGGCGAAGCCCGCGAAGCCGTACTGAAGCGGATGCAGGCGGCGATGGACCGCGAATTTGACAAATTATGGGCCACCCGCACGGCGCGTAGCGCGGTGAAGGACCGCAACGCCGCCCTGACGCTGGCCTCGATTGTCGAAAAAGAAACATCGGTTCCCGCCGAGCGCCGCACCGTGGCGGGTGTTTATACCAACCGCTTGGCCATTGGGATGCGGCTGCAGGCCGACCCGACCATCATCTATCCCATTACCAAGGGAAAGCCGCTGGGCCGCCGAATTTTGAAATCCGAAATTCAGGCGGTGAACGGCTATAATACCTATAGCATGGCGGGCCTGCCCAAGGGGCCAATCGCCAATCCGGGCCGTGACAGTTTGGCAGCGGTGCTAGACCCCGAGGCGAATGATTACCTCTATTTTGTCGCACAAGGTGATGGCAGCCATATATTTGCTCGCACTTTGAGTGAACATAATCGCAACGTTCAGAAATGGTATGCGCTAAGGCGAGGACGCGGCGAAATGTGAGGGGCGGGATCATGCCCCCATTCCGTAAAAGGGGGAGAGGGCGATGGTTCCCAAATTATTCTTGCATGGGGTGCCGGACAGTCCGGCGATTTGGCGGCCGTTAATACAAGCTTTGGAATTGCCATCGCGGCGTGTCTTTGCGCCTGCATTGCCCGGATTTGACGCTGCGCTGCCCGCCGGATTTACACCGCATAAAGACCGCTATGTTGAATGGCTGATTGGCGAGCTGGAATCGATATATCGTCAATTTGGTCCGGTGGACGTGGTGGGGCATGATTGGGGCGCGTTGATCGTTCAGCGTGCTGCCATGCTGCGGCCCGATTTATTCCGGTCTTGGATCGTCAGCAACGCCGTTATCGAGGCCCAATATCGTGGGCACCGTATCGCCCGCATTTGGAGCACGCCGCTATTGGGCGAATTGTTCATGAAGATGACGGCGCCCAAACGGATTGAAGCGATGTTGCGGGCGGAAGGGGTGCCCGCTGATGTCGCCGCCGAAGAAGCCCAGCAGTGGAGCCTTCCGGACAAGCGGTCCGCGATCTTAAAACTTTATCGTTCGGCGTCCGGCCTGAGCTTTGCACAGGATTGGGCGTTGGGAATGAATTTGGACCCGCCGCCTGGGATGTTGGTTTGGGGGGAGCATGACCCCTATGTGCCTTTGGCTGTAGCTGAGCGGTATAGCGAGCAAACAGGCACGCCTTTGGCGGTCGTGCCCAATGTGGGACATTGGGGCATTGCCGCGCGAGCCCGAGAATTTGCCCATGTAATTAAAGACTTCTGGGCGTTTTTGTAATATCTTAGAGGAAATCGTTCAAAATGATCTTACTAAGCGGGTAATTCGATTTGATGTTAACGTTCATTCCTTTAAACGCCGCGCAAGCAAGATCGAGCGGCGGCTCTGAATGCAGAGTCGGGACGCCATGATCCGCCGTGTTTCGCTTTTTTCGCCTTCAGTAGGCCGGACACCCCCCCCTCCCGTCCGGGCTACTGGTGCCGCACCTATCATTCTTACGGGGATGCTAGGTGCGGCACAAAAGCGACGCTATGATGACATGCGGCGATTATATTATCCGCAGCATCGACAGCAGGTGGGGGCTCATATCACGCTGTTTCACCATTTGCCCCCGTCCATATTGGCAGAATTATTATCGCTGATTCGCCAAATGGTGGCCCAAATGGCACCGCCAAAGGCCTATGTTGAGCGTGTCATGGATTTGGGGACCGGCACGGCATTTTTCATCCGCAGCCCCGAATTGCTAGATATTCGCGCACATATTGCGGAGCATTTTCACGGCATGGTGAGCGCGCAGGACCGGGGGGAACCGCGCTTGCATATCACCGTTCAAAATAAGGTGAGTCGTCATCAGGCGGCGGCGTTGCAGCGCGAATTACGGCGCGATTTTCAAGCGCATCAACTGGATATTGTGGGGTTGGAGGCCCATCACTATCGCGATGGGCCGTGGGAGCCGGCATTTCAAGCGGCGTTCCGAGGAGGCTTGCGGGGCGGCTGATGGGGTGGTGGGATTGGTGACTGGAGCCTTAAGCCATATGGGGTTGCTGCGCGAACCATGGCACCATGCGGGCGATGGCCTCGTTGATCAGGGGGGTGGATACCGCAAAGCTGAAACGTATGAAGTGATGCCCGTCGACCGGATCGAAATCCAAACCCGGCGCAGTTGCCACGCCCGTTTCGCGCAATAGCGTTTCACAAAAGCTCAGGCTGTCCTGCGACAAGTGGCTGATATCGGCATAGATATAAAAAGCGCCATCCGGCGGGGCGATGGTTTTCAAGCCCAATTGCGGCATGGCGGCCAGCAACAAGCCGCGGTTGGTGTGATAATTATCAACATGGCCGTCCAGTTCGTCGCTGCATTCAAATGCAATCAGTCCGGCATGTTGACTGAGGACTGGCGGGGTTAGGAACAGGTTGCTCATTCGGGCGTGGGCGGCATCTATATGCTGAAGCGGAGCGATCAGCCACCCCAAGCGCCAGCCAGCCATGCTGAAATATTTGGAAAAGCTGTTGATGACCAAGGCGTCGGGCGCAAATTCCAAAACGCTGTGCGTTGCGGCGCCATAGCTGAGGCCGTGGTAGATTTCGTCCGATATGATATGAATGCCGTGCTGGGTGCAATAGGCGACGATTTTGGCCAATTCCTCGCGCTCGATGATCGTCCCAGTGGGATTGGCGGGGCTCGCGATGATGATCGCATCGGGCGCAGGCTGAATGGCGGCGACCGCATCGGCGGTTAATTGATAGCGAACCTCTGGCCCGCAACCGATTTCCACGGCTTCCATATGCAGCGCCTTCACCGTGTTGCGATAGGCGACATAGCCAGGCCGCGCAAAAGCCACGCGTGCGCCAACGGGCAAAATGCTGTTCAAGGCCAAGACAAGGGCTGGCGATGCTCCGCAGGTCAGGATCACTTGTTCCGCTGTGATGCTGACGCCATAGCGCTCTTGGTAATGGCGCGCGATGCGTGCTTTCAGCGGCGAACTCTCCCAATATCCCATGGGGTCATTGTCCAAAATTTGATGCGCGGCGGCGATGGCTGCTTGGGGTGCGCCAGTGGACGGTTGTCCAAATTCCATATGAATAATGCTTTGGCCCTGCGCTTTAAGCTCTTGGGCAAGGCGGCTGAGGCTGATGGCGTGGAAGGGGGCGACCTGTGCAACCATGTGCGGAACTTTCGAATTTTTACGGGGCAGGGGCTGCCCATCACAAAATATAGGCGATGAACTTTGGCGCTTATGGCCATGGAAACAACGCGAGGGAAATAGCCTATTGGCAGAAAAGGGAAAAAATATCGATCCAGTTTCCGAAAAGCGTAAAAAAGCGTGTTGACACTTATCGCCGACAAACCTAAACGCGCCTCACCACGACGAAGCGTGGCGGAGTAGCTCAGTTGGTTAGAGCAGCGGAATCATAATCCGCGTGTCGGGGGTTCGAGTCCCTCCTCCGCTACCATGGTTTTCAATGGCTTAGCGTTGTTTTGCAAAGTGGTAATAATCCATTTTTACAGTTGTTTTTACACTTAGACGTTCCGACGGTGCCGAAATAACGGTCAACTCGTCGACATGCCTCCGCCGGATTTCACGAACCGTTTCGAGCGACTGGCCAACCCGGCAATTTTCTCATCGCACACTTCACGCCAAGATGCGTCACGCATGTTCCGCGAAGGACATGCAGATGGACACTGATGCGAGCTTTGTTCTTGGCTTTTTGACACGCGCTGCCAAGGCCGCTCGCCGTCCATGGCGAGCCTAAATTGTTCTTCAGCGCTGGCCCTGTTGGAGGCCCAAATTCGGAAAGCAGTTCCCGTCATTTGTTGAAATGGAGATCGCGGCGCGGTGAGCGGAGTTGCGGTGACTACAGTCGATTCATTTTCAGCCAGTTGGGGTTGCCGAGCCACGCTTGCGTAAAGGCCGTGGATGCGGTGGCTGCGCCCACCATATCGCCAGTTGCCGCTTTGCTCATCGTCAATCCATAGAGCGCCCAGCCATTATGCGGAGTACGCCGCAAGATGTCGTCGAATGTCGCGGCGGCTTCGGCATATCGCTGGTCAAGAAATTGGGCCGCGCCCAAGGATTGGCGCACCGGATAATACCAATAGGCGGGTTCTTGATAGGGCAGGCTGTCTTCGACCGCGATGGCGGCGCGATAAAAATGCTCGGCCTGTGCATAATCACCCGCAAGGGCAGCAAAGCGACCGCGGGCGGCCGCTTCGGCGAGCGTCAGCAGGTCTGTGGCTGGCATGTCTTGCGCGATCATGTCGGTGAAGGCGCCGGATTGCGCGAGCGCGTGCATGGCGGAAATCTCTTGGTTGAATGCTGCGCGGTCTTGTTGCTGGGCATAGGCAATTGCGCGGGCATAGTGGCGAATGGCCGCCGCATAGGGCAGTCGCCGATCTGGTTCGGGCATCGCCAAAATGGCACTGGGTTCCGCAAATTGTGCCATGGCCATATAGGGTGCAGCATCAATCGCCTGTATCCACGCTATTTTCCCAGACGTTTCGACGTCGAGCAACAGGCGGAGGCGGGCCGCTTCTTGGATTGCCCTGTCCATATCGCCAGCCAGTTGGGCCGACGTCACAATGAAATGAACATTGTGGGGGTAATAGCCATAACGCACGAGGCCATGATCGCCGGCGCTGCGGATAAAGGCTTCGTCCGCCCGCGCGGCCGCGCTGTTGACGCGAATGGAATCGGCATAGCGGCCACGCGCCTGATAAATATGCGTGGGCATATGGACCAGATGGGCCGCGCTGGAAGGTGCGCCGCGTGATAGCCGATCCGCCGCCGCTTCTGCGCGGGCGGGGTCGCTGGCTTCATAAAGGTGGATTGCAAGGTGCCCCGCCTGAACATGGCTGGGGTTACGCGCCATCACCATGTCCACCAAACGGATCGCATCGGCGCTTCGCCCGACGGGGGTCTTTTTATCACTTTGCCAATAATTCCACGGGCTGGTGTCCATGGCGGCTTCGGCGGCCAGAACGGCTATATCATCATCTTGTGGAAAGTGATGCGCGAGGGCGATCATGGCATCGGCATATTGGGCATCGAGCAAGGCGCGGTCTGTATTTGGCTGCCGCGAATAGCGGTGGGCGGCAGCCTCGATTAGCCCAATCTCCATCGGTGACGCATATTGGCGCAGCATCATGGCGCGGTCCATCGCGTGAAGCGCGGCAGCGCGGTCGCGGTCATCCATCGCCGCGTTGATATTGGGACCCAAGGCCACGGCTTCGCCCCACCAACATGCGGCGCAATTGGGGTCTAGGCGTTGGGCTTGGCGAAAGGATCGGACAGCACCAGCGTGGTTAAAACCATAGCTGAGCATCAGCCCTTGGTGAAAATAACGCCGTGCTTGGTCATTGGATGTTGTGACCGGAAATGACGATTTTATAAGGTCGGGGTAAAGGGGGATGGGGCGCATATCGGCGGCCGGTTCGGCAAATGTTGCGGCAAACGCAAGGACAGCGGGCGGCCCCGCCGCACCGCGCCTTGCGCCGCATAAAGGAGCGGAGACGAGTTCGATGAGCGGGGGAGGGCGCGTCGGCATCGGCTGGCGAGGGATGGCTGAAAAGCTAGTTGACGTCAGTCCGATACTGATGACGATGATGCTTTTTATAGCATTGATCATATATCACCCGCTTGTCCGCATTTACTAAAAAGCATCTTGGGATGTGGATAATATTATCATGAAGTAAATCATGTCGCAATGATGCGAGTATTGGATTTTCTTTTCGGATTTTTAGTGTTTTTTCCGATTTTTTGAATGCCGATCGGGCATCTGTCGGAATGAAAAAGGCCCGCCAGTGACCGTGTCGCTGGCGGGCCTTGGTGATCCTAGGATCGGTTTATCAATCGATGGTGCTAGCCAGATTGCGGTTCAGCCACAGGGCGACCAACGTACCGACCGCGCCGGACAGCAGGTAACCACCAGCGGCCAGCAAGCCATATTGGCTGGACAGCCACAGGGCGATGAACGGCGCGAAGCCTGCACCGAATAGCCATGCCAAATCGGACGTCAGGGCCGATGCGGTATAGCGGTGACGCAGCACGAAATTGTTCGACAAAGCGCCCGACGCCTGACCAAAGGCCAGACCCAAGATGATGAAGCCAGCGATCATGAACATGGCTTCGCCAGACTCGCCCGCATCCAACATGGTGGGAGCGAAGGCGCTGAATACCGCGATGGCGGCGGCCGTGGCACCCAGCACGGTACGGCGACCGAAGCGGTCAGCCAGCACGCCCGATGCGATGATGGCCACGACACCGATGGCGGCAGCGATGGTTTCGATCATCAAGAAGCGAGCAGGGCTTTCATCGGTGTAGAGATACACCCACGACAGCGGATAAACGGTGACCATGTGGAACATCGCAAAGCTTGCCAAGGGCGCGAAGGCACCGAAGACAATGATTTTCCAGTTGGTGCGGATGGTTTCGCTGAGCGGGGCAACTTCCAATTCGCGGGCTTCGAAAAGCGCTGAATATTCGGGCGTTACCACGATGCGCAGACGGGCGAACAGGGCAACAACGTTGATGGCAAAGGCCACGAAGAAGGGATAGCGCCAGCCCCAATTCAGAAAATCTTGCGCTGGAAGGGCAGAGATTAGGAACAGGAACAGCAAGCTGGCCACGATCAGGCCCAGCGGTGCGCCAAGCTGTGGGATCATGGCGTACCAGCCGCGCTTATGGGCGGGCGCGTTGACCGCGAGCAAGGAAGCGAGGCCGTCCCACGAACCGCCGAGCGCAATGCCTTGCAGGATACGGAAGGTCGCCAGCAGAATGGCAGCCCAGCCGCCAATCGAGGCATGGCCTGGCAGGAATGAAATCGCGGCGGTTGCGCCGCCCAGCATGAACAGCGCAATCGTAAGCTTGGCGCCGCGCCCATATGCGCGGTCAACATAAGTGAAGATCGCGGTGCCAAAGGGGCGGGCGATAAAGGCAAGCGAGAAAATGGCAAAAGATGCCAGCGTGCCTTGCAGCGGGTCCATATAAGGAAAAATGAGCTGAGGAAAGATCAGCACAGATGCAATGGCATAAACGAAGAAATCGAAAAATTCCGACGTTCGCCCAATGATAACGCCAATGGCGATTTCGGACGGCGCAATAGCATGGCTGTGGCCATGCATCTTGTTAGCGTCCCGTTCGTCCTGGATAGTGGGCACAGTATCTGCGGCCATGATATATGTGGTCCTGAATCTAGCGGCCAGAATATGGCGCGAGTCGTATTTTAGGCCAATGGCCCATGGATGCCAATGCCACTGCGGCATATAGCACGTTCAAGGGATTGGACAAAATGTCCTATGTGCGTTGTGAGCCCGCCGTCCTAGGCGCAATCTATGCTTAGCCAGCTTTCCAAAACTCATGCCCGACTTCGGCTTTTGCCGCTCGTGGCTGCTTCGCTGCCGCTACTTTCCGGTTGCGGTTTGGTTGTCCTTGAACCTGCCGGTGACGTTGCTCAGCAGCAGGGCGATCTGATCGTCCTGTCGACCATGCTGATGCTGTTGGTCATCGTGCCAGTGATGTTGCTTACCATTTATTTTGCTTGGCGTTATCGCCAGAAAAATAAGCAAGCGACCTATAAGCCCGATTGGGACCATTCAACACAGCTTGAATTGGTCATTTGGGCTGCTCCTTTGCTGATTATCATTTGCTTGGGTGCCGTGACTTGGGTCTCGACGCACTTGCTTGATCCTTATCGTCCGCTTGCGCGCACAGCGCCCGGCCAGCCGGTTGCGGAAGATGTGAAGCCTTTGGAAGTGAATGTCGTCGCGCTCGATTGGAAATGGTTGTTCATTTACCCCGAGCAAGGCGTTGCGACGGTGAACGAATTTGCGGCCCCAGTGGATCGTCCGATCCGTTTCCGCATTTCGGCTTCGTCGGTCATGAATAGCTTTTATATTCCGGCCCTTGCGGGTCAGGTTTATGCCATGCCTGGCATGGAAACAAAGCTGCATGGCGTATTCAACAAGACGGGCGAATTTGAAGGTTTCTCTGCCAACTATTCCGGCGCAGGTTTTTCCAACATGCGTTTTGCTGCCAAGAGCCTGTCTGCCGCTGATTTTGATCAGTGGGTGGCCAAGGTAAAAGGCGGTCAGGAAGGCACGCTGGACCGTATGGCCTATTTGAAGCTGGAAACGCCCAGCGAAAAAGAGCCTGCGCGCCACTTTGCTTCGGTTGAACCGAATATCTTTGATGCGATTGTGAACATGTGTGTCGAACCCGGCAAAATGTGTGCGCATGATATGATGTCCATCGACGCCAAGGGCGGCGCTGGCATTGCAGGCATCCAGAATGTTCGCGAAGTGACCTATGACAAGCTTGCCGCTCGCGGCACGGGCGATTTTGCCCGTTGGTCGGTTCGTTATGTTGCGGCGCTTTGCTCGTCGCCGCTGATGAGCACCAATGCTGGTCCAGATGCGACCCCCGTTAACCCTGCGCCGCTGAGCGGTGCGGGACTTCCGCGCCCTGATGCAGCACCGCAAAAAACCGCCCTAGCGGTACCGGCTGCTGTCACTGGCACGATCTCCTGAGACGATCGAGACTATCATGGCTTCTACCTTACCAACTGAAACACACCCAATATTGGGTAAGCTCTCTATGAGCGCGTTTCCACTCCATGAACCGATCGTGGTCGCTACCTTTGTAGCGGTCGTGCTCGGTGGACTTGGCGTGGTGGCGTTACTGACCAAGTTTAAACTTTGGGGTTATTTGTGGAAAGAGTGGTTCACCACTGTTGACCATAAACGCATCGGTATCATGTATATGATATTGGGCCTGATCATGTTTTTGCGCGGCTTTGCCGACGCGATCATGATGCGCATCCAACAAGCCATCGCCTTTAACGGGTCCGAAGGCTATTTGAACGCGCACCATTATGACCAGATTTTCACCGCCCATGGTGTGATCATGATCTTCTTTGTGGCGATGCCGTTCATCACAGGTTTGATGAACTATTTGGTGCCGCTTCAAATTGGCGCGCGTGACGTTAGCTTTCCTTTCCTGAATAACTTCAGCTTTTGGATGACCACGGCTGGTGCGGTTCTGGTGATGATTTCGCTGTTCGTCGGTGAATTTGCGCAGACCGGCTGGCTGGCTTATCCGCCGCTGTCGGGTTCAACCTATAGCCCCAATGTCGGCGTCGATTATTATATCTGGGCGCTGCAAATTGCCGGTGTTGGTACCACATTGTCGGGTATCAACCTGATCGTCACCATCCTGAAGCTGCGCGCTCCGGGTATGGGCTTGATGAAAATGCCAGTCTTCACCTGGACCAGCCTTTGCGCCAACGTCCTGATTGTCGCCTCTTTCCCCGTTCTGACGGCTGTGTTGGCCTTGCTGACGCTGGACCGTTATGTCGGCACCAACTTCTTTACCAATGATCTCGGCGGTTCGCCGATGATGTATATCAACCTGATCTGGATCTGGGGTCACCCAGAAGTTTACATCCTGATCTTGCCTTTGTTCGGCGTTTTCTCGGAAGTCGCTTCGACTTTCTCGGGCAAGCGTTTGTTCGGTTACACGTCGATGGTTTATGCGACCATCTGCATCACCATCCTGTCCTATTTGGTGTGGTTGCACCACTTCTTCACCATGGGTTCGGGTGCCAGCGTCAACAGCTTCTTTGGCATTGCGACGATGGTGATTTCGATCCCGACGGGCGCCAAATTGTTCAACTGGTTGTTCACCATGTATCGGGGCCGTATTCGTTACGAACTGCCGATGATGTGGACGATCGCGTTCATGCTGACCTTTGTTATCGGTGGTATGACCGGCGTGTTGCTGGCTGTTCCTCCGGCTGACTTTGTGCTGCATAACAGCCTGTTCCTGATTGCTCACTTCCATAATGTGATCATCGGCGGCGTGCTCTTTGGCTTGTTCGCGGCGATCAATTTCTGGTGGCCAAAAGCCTTTGGTTACAAGTTGGACGTGTTCTGGGGCAAAATCAGCTTCTGGTGCTGGGTTGTCGGTTTCTGGATGGCGTTCATGCCCTTGTATATCTTGGGTCTGATGGGCGTAACACGTCGTATGCGCGTGTTCGATGATCCAAGCTTGCAAATCTGGTTCGTGGTCGCCGGTATTGGCGCGGCGATTTTGGCCGTGGGCGTTGCTGCGATGCTTGTTCAGTTCGCTGTCAGCATCTGGCGCCGCAAGGAATTGCGCGATGAAACGGGTGATCCGTGGAATGGCCGCACGCTGGAATGGGCGACCAGTTCGCCGCCGCCAGATTATAACTTCGCCTTCACGCCCAACATCCGCGATCTGGATGCATGGCATGATATGAAGCAATCGGGCGCGCAGCGTCACACCAGCGGGTTCAAGGATATTCACATGCCCAGCAACACGGGCACAGGTATCATCCTGTCGGGTCTGTGCTTGGTGATGGGTTTCGCCTTGATCTGGCACATTTGGTGGCTTGCTGCTGGCAGCTTTGCGGCTGTGATCGCAGGGGCAATCTATCACACCTTCAACTATAAGCGTGATTTCTACATTTCCGCGACCACGGTCACGGAAACAGAAGATGCGCGGACCCGCCAATTGGCGGATGCTGCGGGAGCCTGATGATGACGACTGTTACTGCTGATCATAAGGCTGGGGACGGCACGTTCGACTTTTATCCAACAGAAGAACACCACCATCCCGAAGGCCACAGCACCATGTTGGGGTTCTGGATTTATCTGATGAGCGACTGTCTCATCTTTGCGATCCTTTTTGCCTGCTATGCGGTTCTCGGTGGCAATTATGCCGCCGGGCCCGCGCCCAAGGATTTGTTCGACCTGAATTTGATCGCGATCAACACCGCGATGCTGCTGTTCTCGTCGATCACCTATGGCTTTGCTTTGCTGCAAATGCAGAAGGGCAGTGTGAAGGGCACCCAGTTGTGGTTGGCTATCACCGGCTTGTTCGGTCTGGCCTTCCTCGCCATTGAAATTTACGAATTTCAGCATTTGATCCATTTGGGTGCGACGCCGCAGCGCAGCGCATTCTTGTCGGCCTTCTTTACGTTGGTTGGCACGCACGGCTTGCACGTGACCTTTGGCCTGATTTGGCTGGTGACGTTGCTGGTGCAGTTGAACAAGCATGGCCTGGTTGCGGCAAATAAGCGCCGCGTGATGTGCCTGTCGATGTTCTGGCACTTCTTGGACGTGATCTGGATCGGTGTGTTCACCGTTGTTTATCTGATGGGAGTGTTGCAGTGAGCCACGACACGCACCATGACGGTCACGGGCATAATGAAATCGAAATGCCCCACGCAACCATGCGTGATTATGTGATCGGCTTTATCTTGGCCGTTATTTTGACGGTCATTCCGTTCTGGCTGGTGATGAACCGCCCGCTGGAAACCGGACCGACGGTTGCAATCATTGCGATTTTTGCCGTGGTGCAAGTTGTGGTCCATATGGTCTACTTCCTGCATATGTCACCCAAGTCCGAGGGCGGCTGGTCGTTCACGACGCTGATCTTTACCTTGATCGTCGTTGTGATCATGCTGGCTGGTTCTTTGTGGGTGATGAGCCATTTGCATAGCAATATGATGCCAATGGCCCATGATGCGGCAGAACCTGCCGCCATAGGCCAAGTTATATGACTCTGCTGCGCCGCTTGGGACTTCCCCTTGCGGCGCTGCTCCTTGCCTTTGGCCTGATTGGACTGGGGGTGTGGCAGGTTCAGCGGTTGGCGTGGAAACAACATCTCATCGCCGCCGTTGACAGCCGAAAAGATGCAGCGCCCATAAGCGCCGCCGGCCCTGATCAATGGGCTACCCTTTCCCCCGAACAAGATGTTTATCGCCGTGTGACCGCCACCGGTGTCTTTCGGCACGACCAAAGTGTGCTGGTTCAAGCCGTCACCGAAAGGGGCGGCGGATTTTGGGTGATGACCCCGCTGGATATTGGCCGCTATCGGATTTTCATCAATCGTGGCTTTGTGCCGCCGGAAAAAGCCAAGCCTGCGTCGCGGGCGGAAGGCGACGTGACAGATACTGTCACCGTGACAGGCCTGATGCGCTTTAGCGAACCCAAGGGTGGTTTCTTGCGCGACAATGACCCCGCAGCAGACCGTTGGTTTTCGCGGGACATTGCGGCCATGGCCAAGGCCAAGGCTGTGACCCATGCCGCGCCTTATTTTATCGACGCCGATGCTACGCCCAATGCTGGCGGCTATCCGATTGGCGGCATGACGGTGGTGACATTCACCAACAATCATTTGGTATATGCGCTGACATGGTTTGGGCTGGCGGGCATCGCTTTCTTCTTTGCGTGGATGTTATGGCGCTCTCCGCGCCGACAGGATAATGTCCATAAATGACGCCGACTTTGCCCCTGACCCTCTCCTTACCCGAAGCCCATGCCGGACGGCGCAACATGCGCCTACTCATTCAGCTTCGTTGGTTGGCGGTTGGGGGGCAGTTGGTCACCATTGCTGTGGTGACAGGGGCGATGGGCGTGGGGCTGGTGTTGATGCCCTTGTTCATCGCCATTGCTTTGTTGATAACGGTCAATCTGGCCAGCCGCGTGTTGCTGCGGCGCGACCGTGTGGTGACGAATTTTGAATTAACCGGCGCCTTATTGTTCGATGTCGGGGCGCTGACGTGGCAATTGCAATATAGCGGCGGTTTGGCCAACCCCTTTGCCATGCTGTTTTTGATGCAGGTGGTGCTGGGGGCCATGCTGCTGACGCCGCGATCGGCGTGGATGATCTTTGCCTCGACCCTAGCGGCCTTGGCATTATTGACGTTGAACCCCGTCCCGTTGCAACTGCCGCCGCGCTATGTCCATGATCCCTTGTCGCTTTATTTGCTCGGCAGTTTGATCTGCTTTGTGGTCATCGCCTCTTTGCTGATTACCTTGGTGATGCAAATTAGCAAAAATTTGCGCGACCGTGACGAAGCTTTGGCGGGCGAACGTCAGCGCGCATCCGAAGAAGATCATATTGTGCGGCTGGGTCTGCTGGCATCGGGCGCGGCGCATGAATTGGGTACGCCCTTATCGACCCTGTCGGTGTTGATCCGTGATTGGAAAGATTTGCCGATAATCGAAGGGGATAGCGAGCTTCAGCAAGATTTGGCGGATATGGACATTGCGGTCAAACGCTGTAAGACCATCGTTAGCAGCATTTTAATGTCTGCTGGGGAAGCACGCGGAGAGGCAACCCAATTAACCACCATGCGGGCTTTTTTAGCCGAAGTGGTGGATGTGTCACGGGCAGGGCGACTGACGGGCACGTTGGAATTCGACGATCAATTTGGCGACGATGTGCCGATCGTATCCGATCTGGCCCTGCGTCAGGTTATTGGGAATGTGATGGACAATGCGGCAGAGGTGTCGCCTGATTGGATCAGACTGACAGCCTATCGGGAAGGGGCGATTGCGGTGATTGAAATCGCGGACAAAGGCCCCGGATTTAGCGAACGGATTATGAAGAATTTTGGCAAGCCTTATCACAGCACCAAGGGGCGTGATGGCGGCGGTTTGGGGTTGTTTTTGTTGGTGAATGTTCTGCGCAAATTGGGCGGTGAAGCCAGCGTCAGCAACCGCCCCGAAGGCGGGGCGTTGGTGCGAATTTTCTTGCCGATCAAGGCTTTGGCGCAAAAAGCGCAAATGCCTAGCAACCGAGGGATGGTATGACAGACAAGGAACAAAATGCCGTGTCTGATCAACAGCCATTGGGCGAGGATGTCGCGGACCAGCGTCATTTGCTGATTGTCGAGGATGATGTTGTTTTTTCCCGCACGCTGAAACGCTCCTTTGAACGGCGCGGCTATGTTGTGGCGGTGGCGCACAGCCCCGAAGAATTGACCGATGTGATGGCCCATTTTGTGCCCGATTATGCGGTGGTGGATTTGAAATTGGGCAGCGGGTCGGGCCTAGCCTGTGTGCAAACTTTGCGCGCCGCTGACGAAGATTTGAAAATCGTCGTGCTGACTGGATTTGCCAGCATCGCGACAGCGGTGGAGGCGATTAAGCTGGGCGCGTCCTATTATCTGGCCAAGCCGTCCAATACCGATGATATCGAAGCCGCCTTTGAACGATCAGAAGGCAACCCCGATGCGCCGCTGGATGGCCGCCAGTCGTCGATTAAAACGGTGGAGTGGGAACATATTCACCAGGTTTTGGTCGAAAGCGATTTCAATATTTCGGAGGCGGCGCGCCGTTTGGGTATGCACCGCCGGACCTTGGCCCGCAAATTGGAAAAGCGGCAGGTTCGCTGATTGTCCATCTGGAAATGGCGATGGTTCCATGGCGGCTTTAAATGGCTGCTATTGCCGTTTGCATAAATTCTAGTGAAAACATTGACAAGTTTCGGGATAGGAGAGGACGTCGGCGGCGCCCTAGGCTAAACCGACTTGGACCAATGGATAATATTAGGATTAGCAGTGATATGGCCAGACGTGCTTTGATCATACGTCATGTCCCGCACGAAGGGATTGCGGGCTATCGAGAGCCGATAGAGGCGGCGGGTTATCAGTTGGACCGCGTTGATGTGACGGACCCTGCCTTTGCGACCACCGATCTTAATCAGCCTGATCTGCTGATTATGATGGGTGGCCCCATGGGTGTATATGAGCAAGATCGTTATCCATGGATCGCCTGTCAGCTACGCCGTTTGGCGCGCCGACTGGATGCCGGCGCACCGACCTTGGGTGTGTGTTTTGGCGCCCAGATGATGGCGGCCGCCATGGGCGCGCGCGTCTATGCAGGGCCGGTCAAAGAAGTGGGTTTCCATGCCCTTCGCCATGTTAAAAATGGAACACCGCTGGACCATTTGACCGATGTGCCGATTTTGCATTGGCACGGCGATACATTTGATTTGCCCGATCAGGTGGAATTGCTGGCATCATCCGACGCCTATGAAAATCAGGCATTTCGGCGTGGTTCCAATATTTTGGCCCTGCAATTTCATGCCGAGATGGGGTTGGACCCGCGCTTTGATGAATGGTTGCGCCAATGGCCCGAAGCCCCGATGGAGGCAGGCCGCACGACGGCGCAAATGCGCGATGATCATGCGAGGCTGGGATACCAAGCTGTGGCCGCAGGGCGGCGTGTGGTCACGGACTGGCTGAGCGGTTTGCAGCATTAAGGATGGAAAAGTTGCGCGCCATAAGTCGTGCAACCCGTCCGTGTTTCGCGCCCTTTGTATAATTTTGTAACTTTGCAATTAAACGCCATAACCCTCTGGCGTTTAGGGGGCGGACTGATTACATGGGCCGCCACCAATCGAATCGCGCGCGTGGCCCCAAATAGCGGGGTCGATGCCGCCTGCACCAGAAAGTGGCCCAAATGGAAATCATCACCGGTTTAACCTTTGACGACGTGTTGCTGGTGCCTGGGCCGTCTGACATCATGCCGTCGGATGCCATTTTGTCGACTCAATTGACAAAGGGTATCAGCCTTAACATTCCGATTTTGTCATCGGCGATGGATACTGTGACCGAAGCCGATATGGCTATTTTGATGGCACAAATTGGCGGCATCGGTGTTCTTCACCGCAATATGACGCTGGATGAACAGGTTGCCGCCGTTCGTCAGGTCAAGCGCTTTGAAAGCGGGATGATTGTGAACCCCATCACCATCCGTCCCGATGCCCCCTTGTCCGAAGCGCGGGCGTTGATGTTGGCCAATGGTATTTCCGGTATTCCCGTGGTGGAAAATGGTGGCCGTTTGGTCGGCATTTTGACCAACCGCGATGTGCGCTTTGCCGCAAATCCCGATCAACCCGTGCGCGAATTGATGACGGCGGATAATTTGGCCACCGTTCGTCCGGGCGTGGACTTGGACGAAGCGCGCAAATTGCTGCATCAACGCCGGATTGAGAAATTGTTGGTGGTCGATGGCGACTATCGCTGCGTCGGGTTGATCACGGTCAAGGACATGGAAAAGGCCGTGACCTATCCCAACGCGACCAAGGATGATGTGGGCCGCTTGCGTGCAGCGGCGGCGACCAACACGGGCGACAGCGGCGTTGAGCGGGCGCAGGCGTTGTTGGACGCTGAATGCGACCTGATCGTCGTTGACACCGCCCATGGCCATAGCAAGGGCGTGGCGACCACCGTCGAACGCATCAAGAAGCTGTCCAGCAATGTTCAAGTGCTGGCTGGGAATGTCGCGACAGCAGATGCCACCAAGGCGCTGATCGACGCTGGCGCGGATGGCATTAAGGTGGGCATTGGCCCCGGTTCCATTTGCACCACGCGCATTGTGGCTGGTGTGGGCGTGCCGCAATTGACCGCGATTATGGACAGCGTGTCTGCCGCATCGCAATATGGCGTGCCGGTGATTGCCGATGGCGGTTTGCGCACATCGGGTGACATCGCCAAAGCATTGGCCGCGGGCGCCAGCAGCGTGATGGTCGGCAGCTTGTTGGCGGGCACCGAAGAAGCCCCTGGCGAAACCTTCTTGTTCCAAGGCCGGACTTATAAAAGCTATCGCGGCATGGGTAGCGTTGGCGCCATGGCGCGCGGCAGTGCGGACCGTTATTTCCAACAGGATATCAAGGACCAAATGAAATTGGTTCCCGAAGGCATCGAAGGGCAGGTTCCCTATAAAGGCCCCGCCAAGGATGTGATCCACCAGCTGGTTGGCGGCGTAAAGGCTGCCATGGGCTATACGGGAAGCCGCACCTTGAAGGATTTCAACGAGCGCGCCAAATTCGTGCGCATCACCAATGCGGGCCTGCGTGAAAGCCATGTGCATGATGTGGCAATTACCCGCGAAGCACCCAACTATCCCATCGGCTAAACCCGCCTGTGGTCAAAAATTGGCGGCGGGGACCATGACTATTTCGCGGCCCAAAACAGAAGCGAGATAAGAATATGACCCCCGCCGCACGTGTGCAGGCCGCGATTGAAATTTTGGATGCCATTGCATCCGCTGCCCGTGATGGCGGCGCACCGGCTGATGCCATTTTTGCCGAGGCGATGCGGGCCCGCCGCTATGCGGGGTCCAAGGATCGCCGCGCCATTCGTGCGCTGGTCTATGACGCGATACGTGCAGCGGCGGTGGCCCCCGTTTCTGGCCGTGCGGCGATGGTGTCGCTGGCCGATCAGGACGCCGATCTGGCGGCTTTGTTTGATGGCAGCCAATATGGCCCCGCTGCGATAGAGGCAGATGAACCCCGTGCAGCGGCGGGTGTTGCGGCCCCTTCGTTAATGGCCTTGTTCGATCCATTGATTGGCGCGGACGAATATGACGCGATGTTACAGCGCGCACCGGTCGATTTACGGCGCAATTTGCTGAGGGCTGATGCCCCAAATTTGGCGGATATTTTTGCTGATGGACAGCCGATAAAGGCGCTGGCGCAGGCATGGCGCTTGCCCCCCGAAAGCCCCGCCGTTCAGCACCCCGCCTATGCCAGCGGAGGCTTTGAGGTTCAGGACGCCGCTAGCCAATATAGCGCGGTGGCTTTGGATGCTGGGCCCGATATGCGCATTGTCGACCTGTGCGCAGGCGGCGGCGGAAAAACATTGGCCATTGCCGCCTTGACCCATGATCGCGCCCAAATTTTGGCGACCGATACGCACCGTGCGCGTTTGCAACAATTGCCGCCGCGCGCCGAACGGGCAGGGGCGACCAGCATCGAAACCCGCCTGCTGAACCCGCAATCGGAATTGGCGATGATGCCCGATTGGGTGGGCCAAGCGGACCGAGTATTTGTCGATGCCCCTTGTTCGGGCAGTGGGACATGGCGGCGCAGCCCCGAACTGCGTTGGCGTTTGACGCCAGCGCGTTTGCAGCGTCATTTGGACGATCAAGCGCGCTTGATGGACATTGGCGCAAAGCTGCTAGGCGCTGGCGGAAAAATGATTTACGCTGTTTGCTCTGTTATGGCTTGCGAGGGGCGGGATCAGGTGAGGAAGTTTTTGGCGCGCCACCCAAATTGGGTCGCCGAGCAAGAGTTTTTGCCTGATGGCATTGGCCGCAAGGCGGGCGATGGTTATGTTTTCACGCCCAAATATGACGAATGCGATGGCTTTTTCCTCGCTCGTCTATCTGCCCCGTGATAGGTTGAGCCTCTGATGAACCGACGGGAGAATGTGATGCGTGTCAGCTTTCTGGCTTTGAGTGCCGGTTTGATTTTGGCGAGTTTGCCGACCGTATCCACTGCCCGCGCCGATTCCGACATTTTGCCGCACAGCCTGACCTTGATGAAGCAAGGCCAGCAGGCCCAAAGTGCCGCCAATTTGAACGGTGCCATTGATTATTATGAAGCCGCTTTGGTGGCGGATCCGCGCAATCGTTCGGCCCTGATTGCGCTGGCACAAATTGCCCGCTCTCAGGGTCTGCCAGGCAAAGCCATTGGCTTGTACCGCGAAGCCTTGACGCTGGAGCCCAATGATGTGGTCGCTTTGGCTGGTCAGGGGCAGGCATTGGCCGATAAGGGCGCGCTGGAACGGGCGCGAGAACGTCTGGCCGATGTGCAGCGCCTATGTGCGTCACCATGCGCCGAGGTGGCGGGTCTGGAGCGGTCCATTGCTGCGGGTGCAAGCCGGCAAATGGCGACGGCCGAAGGGACACCGGCTGCGTCCGCCGTCACCGCGCCAATCCCCCCGATTAGCCGCAATTAATATAGCGCCTTATCCGCGACAATGATGGATCATGCGTTGGCCGCCTGATGGCGCGCCAAGGCTGTGCCATGCGGCGCGTCGGGGATGTTGGGGGAGAGGTTGGGCGCAGTTTGTGCGCGGCAATATCTGTCTGTTCCGCTGATTACGCCGAGGCGCTGAGAGCGCGGGCGAGGGCCACCCATTCGGCAACACTGACCGTTTCTGCGCGGCGTGTGGGGTCAATGCCCAAAGCCTCGCACGCGTCGATTGCGCCATCCATACCCTTCAGGCTTTGGCGCAGCATTTTGCGGCGTTGACCAAAGCCCTTTTCCGTCAATCGTGACAAAATACGGGGGTTGACGCCAGCGGGTTCGTCGGCGGGGGTCAGATGGACAATCGCCGACATGACCTTGGGCGGCGGGGTGAAGGCCGAACGATGGACCTTCATGGCGATTTTGACGTTGCAGCGCCATTGGGCCAGCACGGCCAAACGGCCATAAGCGTTGCTACCGACAGGGGCGACAATACGCTCCGCCACTTCTTGTTGGAACATCAGGGTTAGCGATTTCCACTGCGGCGGCCATGCGGCGGGTTCCAGCCAGCGGGTGAACAGCAAGGTGCCGACATTATAGGGCAGGTTGGCGATGATATGATAAGGACGCCCACCTGTGACGGCATTGACGTCAATATTCAGTGCGTCGTCGGCAAGGACCTGTAATTTATTCGGAAAAGCGTCAGATAGTTCGGCCAACAAGGGCATGGCGCGGTCGTCGCGTTCCACGGCGATCACCTGTGCCCCTGCGCGCAAGCAAGCGCGGGTCAGGCCGCCGGGGCCGGGGCCCACCTCAAACACCAGCTCCTCATCCAAATTGCCGGGGATCGCCGCGATGCGGTCCAGCAATTGTTCGTCGAACAGGAAGTTTTGCCCCAGCGCCTTGCTGGCCGACAGGCCATGGGCTTTGACGGCTTCGCGCAAGGGGGGCAGCGGGTGGAGGGGCTGGGTCGGCACAAACAGACTTTATATGATAGAGGATAAGGGGGCAGCGAACAGCATTGGCTTAGCGTGAGTTCGCAAGGCTTTGTTCGCGCGCATCGGCCAGTTTGGCCGCCATGCGAATGGCGGAAATGGTGGGCAGCGGGTCTGCAATGCCTTGACCCGCGATGTTAAAGGCCGTGCCATGGTCGGGGGATGTGCGGATGATCGGCAGGCCCAAGGTCAAATTCACCCCATCATGGAAATGCAGCGCCTTGAACGGTGCCAAGGCTTGATCATGATAGGCACAGAGCAAAGCGTCATATTGCGTGCGAATAGCGGGGGAGAACATGGCGTCCGCCGCCAATGGCCCATCAATGGACAATCCCTCGTCCCGCAATTGGTCAATGGCGGGCTGAATAACCCGCATTTCCTCGTCGCCCAAACGGCCGCTTTCGCCCGCGTGTGGGTTGAGGCCTGCCACCGCCAGACGCGGATGTTCGATACCGAAATCTCGCACCAATCCGCGCGCCACCACGCGGGCACGGGCGATGATCAGTTCCGTCGTCAAACGTTCTGGCACTTCGGACAAGGCTATGTGGATGGTCAGTGGCACGACGCGCAAGCTGGGGCCAGCCAGCATCATCACGGCATTATGTGCCGATACGCCGCAACGCTCTGCGATAAATTCGGTTTGGCCGGGGTGCGTATAGCCAATGCCTTGTAAGGCATGTTTGGATACGGGGCCCGTCACCAAGGCCGAACTGGCCCCTGTGCGGGTCAAGCCAATGGCGGTTTCCAGCGCCAACAGCGCGCTGCCCGCGCCCGCTGGCGAGGGGATGCCCGACGTGATTGGACCAGCGTCGCCCAAATGCCAAACGGGCAGGGCGGATTGGAAGGCCACGCAGGCGGCGTCCATGTCGGTAATGCGCGCCGTCGGGCCATCCCAAACTTGTTCAATGGCGGCGGCATCGCCAATGGCGACAAACAATGGCATATTATGCGCCGCGCGCTGTTCCCATGCGCGGGCGATGACCTCTGGTCCGACGCCCGCCGGGTCCCCCAAGGAAACCGCAATCGGGCGTTTCAGGCAATCACTCATTCGCTATATTCGATCACAGCATCGCGGCGAAGGTCGCGCAAATAACGCTGAGCGCGCTTGTTGACTTTCCCCTCGAGCAGGCGGTTTTCAATTTCCTGAAGGTCGGGCGCTGTTGCGGAATTGGGTAGGTCGCGGCCACATAGCACCAAGACGCTAATGCCTTCGCTGACCGAGCCAAAGGGCTGGGTCGTCTGGCCGATTTGCAATTCCTGCAAGGTCGCCTGCAATGGCGGTGGCAGGGCGCGCATGGCGATATTGTCGCGCGACACAATGGACGCACCTAGTTTGGCGGCGACATCATCGGCGGCGCCGCAACCGGCAATCGCACGGGTGGCTTCGGCAAATTGCGATGCCAAGGTGGTGGCGCGGGATTCGGTGGTTCCGGCTGGGAATTCCAACGAAATTTGCTTCAGGCTAAGCACCGCATCGCGAATATCGGCGGTCAACACCTGACGGCGGTCGATCATCAACATGATAGAAATGCCGCCCGGCACCTCGACAGGGCCGACCAACTGGCCGGGCTGCATTTGATTGGCAGCGTCAGCCATGCTGGCAGGCAATTGGCCGGATTTCACCCAGCCCAAGTCACCGCCAACAACCGCCGTCGATGCTTGTGAATATTGACGGGCATAGGCAGCAAAGCTGCCACCCTTTTGCAGGGATTCCATGATTTGGCGGGCGGTTTGCAGAACGGTCTGCGCATTTTCAGGGGTTGCCGCCAAATAGATTTCACCCAAGTGAAATTCATTCTGACCCTTGGCGTCATTCATCCGATTGGCTTCGGAGGTGACTTCTTCGGTCGACACGTTGGTGGTCGATTGAATGTTGCGCGACAATAAACGGTCCCATGCCACTTCGCCGCGAATTTGCTGTTTCACGGACTCAGCCGATGAACCGCGGGATTGCAAATATTCGCTAAATTTGTCGGGGGCCATGCGAAAACGGGTCGCCAGACGGGCAAATTGCTCGTTGACCAGATTTTCGTCGATACTGATGTCCGAAGCGCGGGCTTCTTGAATTTGCAGCTTTTCGTCGATCAGGTTGCTGAACACCTGTTGACGCAGGCGCTGCACTTCGTCGGCGGGCAATTCCATATCGCTGTTGGCGATACGGATCAGGGCCATACGATGTTCAATATCAGTCGCAGTGATGATTTCGCCATTCACGGTCGCGGACGGGCGATAGACATTTGGGTTCGCGGCGCCGAACACTTTCCCATCCTTGGGAATAGCCAGCCCGCTCGACGGCATATCGTTATCGCTGACCGTCTGGGCAATGGCCGGAACGGCGATTGCAACAGCGAGCAGGCTGATCATGGTCGAAAATTTGTTCATCACTACCCTATTCGTGAAAATCCGGTTTGCTTCGTATCAGCGGATTGGCCCAATGGTCCAGCGCAAACCGCTGCATATTGGAAATGCGGGGCGGTATATTGCGCCTCATGGCCTATTTTCGCTGAACAGAGGCTGAGCGATCATGGCGATGCGTGGACGGCGAGATTGGTTGGCGCGAGCAAAGGACGGCCGTTAGAAACCCAGATTGCGTAGCGCGACACGGAAAGAAAAGCCATTCCCGCGCTTGGCGTCACCGGAGTTAATATATTCGCGCCGCCATGTGACAGCAATCGACAAGCAATCGTCATCATAAGCCAGCCCAAGCCGATGGCGAATCGGTTCAAACCCATCGAATGTACTGGTGGGATCTTCGCGCGTGCTGGTTAAGTCGATAATGGCGGACCCAAAGATCGACCAATTATTCGCAAAGGCCACACGTCCACCAGCCCGCAATTCTTCGCGATTCTGCAAATCTTCGCCCAGCAAAGTGATGTCGCGATTAAGACGGGCATAGCCAATGGTGGCATAGGTATCGCGCGTGCCGACGGTGGCGTCCAATTCATTGCGGCGCATGGACAGATTGTCTTTGTCCAGCCGGAAACGGTGGGTCAGGCGAAGGAAATCCCGATAGGCAACGGTGGTGCGGCCAATAATATCCGATGTACGGTCCGTGAGGCCAGTGCCCTCTGGAAATAGACCATCTTTGTTGCTCAGGCGATAGCTTTGGCCAAGGGACGAGCTGATCGCAAAACCGGGCCGTGTGAAATTCCATTCCACACCATAGGTCACGCGTGCGCCGTCTTCGATCCGATCATATCCGTTGAATCGATTGATCGCGAACAGATTATTATCCTCGAGGTCAAAGGCGCGGGCATCTTCGTTCGGGATGTCTACATTCTTAATGTCGGGCGTGGCGACGACCTGAATACGCGGGGTCAGCGTTTGGGTGCCGCCAAAAATTTGGCCCACAAACGGCCAGCGCACATCGGCGGCCACAGCCGCAATTCCGCGTCCTTGGAAGCCCGACTTGCCGCGATAGGGCAGGACGGGCGTTAGTTCATTTTGGCTGGTGTGGTAAATGTCGCCGCGCACCAAACCGGTCAGCGTGATTTCTTGGCCCATGCCAGACAGGCCGCGCCAGTCCCAACGGGCACCGGCAAAGGCGCGCTGGGTATCTTGGCCGCTGGTGCGAAGGAGGGACAGGGTATTTAACTGTAATTCGACCTGTCCGCCCATGACCGGCGTGTCGAGACGGTGGCGGTAATCGATGAGCGGCAGGGCGATAGGTTGCTGGCCTTGGCTGTCATTGCGCCGCAGGGTTTGGGTGGCCCAGCCCGCAATGGACAAATAGCTGTTATCGCCAATGCGTTCCAAATTGAAGGTTGACCGCATACGGTCATCGCGGCTGATATCATAGCGGCGCATGAAGGTACGGTCGGTGGCGATGCGACCGGAATAAGACAGGCTCCAGCGTGGGCTGAATTGAAAACGGCCCGCGCTTTCCAAATAGCCACGAAAGCGCTTTTTCGACACCGCCGTATTGGGGTCGTTGTTCAAGGGGACCAGCGACCCATAAGTGGCATAGCCTTGGATGCGGAACGAACCAATGTCCGTTAGGGCGCGCCCTTCGGCCGCCAGCATGGGCGCGGCGTTGGTATAAATATGGGGCGTCAGCGTGACGTCGCGGTCGGACGACAGGCGCAGATAATAAGGGACCGCAATTTCCAAACCATTGGTGCGGTCGATGCGGATTTCGGGAACCAAAATACCGCTGCCCGCATCATTGGTTCCCAAATGGCTGAGGCCCGGTAATGGGATGAGCGGCAGGCCGAATAATTCTAGTCGCGCACCATGATAGCGGACTTTGTTGGTCTGTTTGTCATAGGTCACGCGCACCGCGCGAATTTGCCAACTGGGGTTTTTGGGGCACCCGTCGGGGTTGGTCACGGAACATGGGCTGTAGGCCGCATTTTCCAATTCCATATTGCCATTATCAAAGCGGCGGCCCTTGTTGGCCGCCATGCGAGCGCCATTTTCCAGCACAACCAGCATATTGTCGACCACGCCTTCGCGCAGCGTGTCCGTCAGTTCGAAGCGTTCGCCATAGGCCATGTCCCCTTCGGGATTGCGCAGCGCAACATTGCCTTCGGCGACGACCAATCCAGTTTTGCGGTTCCATGTCACACGGTCGGCGCGCATCCGAGTCGCCTCGCGGTTCATTTCTACGCGGCCTTCGGCGGTCACAATTTCGGTGTCGGTGTCGTAGAATAAATTATCAGCCGCAAAGCCGATTTGCTCATCGCCTTCGGGGGCGGTGTCGGCATTGGCATTCGCAGCGGAATTTGGCGTCGGGGCATCACCCAAAATCGGCGGAGAAAAGGTCAGCGGTCGGGCAATGGGGTCCAGATCAGGGCGCGGCGATGGCGGTGTGCTGGGCGAATCATCCGATGTGGTGGCAGGGGGGGGAGCCGAATTTTGGGCGGCCGCCGATGTGGCCGTCAGCGCCATGATGCTGGCGCTGACCCACCAAAAACTGCCGTTGATGACAGTCTTGCGGTTCAAGCTGTTGGCCATAGGAAATCGGTGCCCGTTCGTCATATATGCTTTCCGATCATCATGATCGATTGCTTTGTTTTGCAACTCAATGCCGAAACCCCTATCTGTCCAGCACGTTGCAATCAATCTTCGCATAAGAAAGTAGTGTTATGGACATCCAATTTGTCACCCAAATCGACGTGTCCGCCGATGTGGTCATTTATCCCATACGCAAGGCTGGCATTGGTGTTGCTGGCGCAGCGCAGGCCCAATTGCTGGCGGCAACCGCGCAGCAAGCGCGATTTGACGCGGCGGCTGGGGCTGTTGCCGAAACCACTGTGCTAAACGCCGGCAAAGCCCAGCGTTTGGTCTTGTTGGGGCTTGGCGAGGGCAGTGAGCATGATTTTGAACGGGCTGGCGCAGCGGTCACCGCGCGTTTTCAGACCAGCGGTGTGACCCGCGTTGACGTGGACTTTTCGGATCCGGGCACGATTTCGTCCGCTGATGTCATATCCTTTGCCATTGGGGCCAAGCTGCGCAACTGGCGCTTGGACGATTATCGCACCCGCTTGACCGACAAGCAAAAGCCCAGCTTGAACCAGATTGTGATCGGGGCGTCGGTTGGCGACGTCGCGGGCGCATGGGCCGAAGCCGAAGCGATTGCAGAGGGTGTGGCGCTGACCCAGCGTTTGGTCGCCGAACCACCAAATATCCTATATCCCGAAAGCTTTGTGGACCAGTGCCGCCATCTGGAATCGCTGGGCGTGACTTTGACCGTGCTGGACGAAGCCGACATGACCAAGCTGGGCATGGGCGCCTTGTTGGGCGTCGCCCAAGGTTCGGTCCGCAAGCCGCGCTTGTTGGCGCTGCATTGGAACGGCGGGCAAGCTGGTGAAGCGCCCGTGGCCTTTGTTGGCAAGGGCGTGACCTTTGATACTGGCGGTATCAGCCTGAAACCTGGACCAGGCATGGACATGATGAAATGGGACATGGGCGGCGCAGGCGCGGTCGTGGGTGCCATGAAGGCGCTGGCTGGCCGCAAAGCCAAGGCGAATGTCATCGGCGTCGTTGGTCTGGTAGAAAATATGCCAGACGGCAATGCCCAGCGCCCCGGCGATATTGTGACCACCATGTCGGGTCAAACCGTCGAAGTACTGAACACCGATGCCGAGGGCCGCTTGGTCTTGTGCGATGTGCTGACTTGGGTGCAAGAAACCCACAAGCCCAAGGCCATTGTTGATCTGGCCACCCTGACCGGTGCGATGGTGATCTCGCTGGGTCATGAATTTGGCGGTATGTTCGCCAATGACGACAAGCTGGCTGCTGATTTGTTGGCCGCAGGCGACAATAGCGGCGACAAGCTGTGGCGTTTCCCCTTGTCGCCAGCCTATGACAAGCTGATCGACAGCACGATCGCCGATATGAAAAATATCGGCCCGCGCGAAGCTGGTTCGATCACGGCGGCACAATTTCTGAAGCGTTATATTCAAGACGGCGTGGCATGGGCGCATTTGGATATTGCGGGCATGGCGTGGATCGACAAGGATGGCCGCACCTATGCCAAGGGTGCGACCGGATATGGCGTGCGCTTGCTGGACCGTTATATCGCCGCCAACCACGAAGCTTGATCCTGACGAAGCGGCCTTGCGCAACAGCAAGGCCGCCCAGACAGAATAAGCGAGGCTGAACAAGAAAGGCGACCATGGGCCGCGTTGATTTTTACCGCGTGGGCCGTGATCCGGTGCAAAAATTGCTGTCTGCTGTGGCCGCGAAATTGCTGGATCAGGGCGAGCGATTGTTGATTGTGGCGGCGTCCGCCATGCAGAGACAGGAAATTGACGCAGGGCTATGGTCGCACCAGCCCAGCAGCTTTTTGCCCCATGGGCCAGTGGGCAGCGACTATGCCGCCCATGAACCCATTTTAATCTCAGGCGAATTTTTGAATATCGCCCCCAATTCAGCCCGCAACATTGCCTTGGCCGATGGGGTGTGGCACGATGGCGCCCTTGATTTTCAGCGCATATTCCTGTTGTTTGATGACAGCCGTATCCAAGAAGCGCGCCAGACGTGGAAAATATTAAAAAACGTCGACGGGGTGGAGCGGCATTTTTGGCAACAAGACGACCAAGGTCGCTGGTCGGAAGCTGGCTAGTCGAACAGGCTAGGGTCGGACCATGTTCGTTCACCCATGCCATGGCTAGACAAGGGGGACGATATGCGATTGACGGCGATATGGGCACCAGTGGGTGCAGCATTGGCTTTATTTACCCTGACGGCTTGCGGGTCCTCGTCGGAAAAGGAGGTTGCGAGCGGGACCGTTACCGACAGTGAAACGGGTGAGAAAACGCAATATCAAGTCACTCGGAAAGATGATGGGTCCGGTGGCACTCTGCGCATTGAAGGCAAAAATGGGGACATCCTGTTCGGCGCGGGCGCGGATGCGGCCCAAATGCCCAAAGGCTTTACCCTCTATCCCGGGTCGAAAATTACGGGCGGCATGAACACACGCGGCGGTGACGGGCAGCATGTTGTGGCCCAATTTGAAGTTTCAGCCCCGCTTTCCAAGGTGGTGGAACATTTGGAAGGGCAAATGCAAGCCCATGGCATGACCATTACGACCAAGGCCAATCAAGGCGGTACCCAGATGGTGATTGCGGAAAGTGAAGAGGGGCCCATTAACAATATTTTGGTGACCGCAACCGAGGATGGCGGCAAGACCAGCGGGTCCTTTACCTATACGCAAAAATAGCGCGGCCTCGATCAGAATGGAAAATCTGACAGTGAGAGCAGGTGATTGCGCGTCTTTTCTTGCGGAAAAGCCAAAGCCTCGTTAGAGGCGCGCCCAACGCAATCCCGATTTCAGGAGTCATTTCCATGGCGGCTACCCGCACTTTTTCGATCATTAAGCCTGATGCAACCCGTCGCAACCTGACCGGTGCTGTCACCGCCAAGCTGGAAGGCGCTGGTCTGCGCGTTGTGGCGTCGAAGCGCATCCAAATGACCCGCGAACAAGCCGAAGGCTTTTATGCTGTTCACAAAGAACGCCCTTTCTTCGGTGAACTGGTGGAATTCATGATCTCCGGCCCTGTGGTTGTGCAGGTTTTGGAAGGCGAAAACGCCGTAAAGGCCAACCGCGACATCATGGGCGCCACCAACCCTGCTGATGCAGCCGAAGGCACCATCCGCAAGGAATTCGCCGAAAGCATCGAAGCAAATTCGGTTCATGGCAGCGACAGCGAAGAAAATGCAGCGATCGAAATCGCCTATTTCTTCAAGCCAGAAGAAATTGTTGGCTAATCTTTCGGCAACGAAAGACCAACAAAAAGGGCCGTCGGAGCAATCCGGCGGCCTTTTTCTTGTCCGTTCAATTTGGGGAATTCATCCGCGTTGGTCGTGGATGAATTTTGCGCTTCAGCCGCGTTGGTCGCGGATGAACTTTGATAAAGTCGCGGGATAAAGTTGATGTTCAGCGAACAACACGCGGCCCGCAAGGCTGGCGGCATTGTCGTCTGGCAAAATCGCAACCGGCGTTTGGGCCAGCACAGGGCCGTCGTCCAATTCCGCTGTCACCATATGGATGCTACAACCGCCATGGCTGTCGCCCGCATCAATGGCGCGTTGGTGGGTGTCCAGCCCCTTATATTTCGGCAACAGGCTGGGATGGATGTTCAGCATCCGTCCTTCCCAGCCGCGCACAAAGGCTTCGGACAAGATGCGCATATAGCCTGCCAGCGCGACATATTCTGCGCCGCTTGCCCGCAATTGGGCATCCACCAAGGCGTCAAATTCGTCGCGGCTCATGCCCTTGTGGCTGTGCGACCATGTTGGGATGCCCTCGGCGGCGGCTAATTTCAGGCCAGCTGCGTCGGGCTTGTTCGACCCCACCAATATAATATCATAGGGACAATCGGCGGCTTTGGCGGCGTAAAGCAACGCCGCCATATTGGTGCCGCTGCCCGATATCAGCACAGCGACTTTGGCCCGATTTTCCCCTTCCACTGGCTGATCAGCCATTGTGGGTTGCGGACCAATCGCTGCGGGCGCTCCATGTTTCGCTGCTGCCGGTCACGGTGCAGCCCTTGGTACCGGCTGCGATATGACCAATGCGGTGCACGGTTTCGCCAGCGGTTTCGAGGGCGGCGGTGATGTCCGCTACATCGGCCGCGGCCACGACAACGGCCATGCCAACGCCGCAGTTAAAGGTGCGGGCCATTTCTTCCGGTTCAATATTGCCCTGTGCTTGCAAGAACGCCATCAGACGCGGCTGTTGCCACGCATCAGCATTCACATGGGCATGCAAATTGTCCGGCAAAATGCGCGGGATATTTTCCAGCAAGCCGCCGCCCGTGATATGCGCGAGGGCATGGATTTTACCGCTCTTTACCAGCGGCAGCAGGCTCTTCACATAAATGCGGGTCGGTGCCATCAGCGCGTCGATCAAGATGGTTTCTTGGTCGAACAGGGCAGGGCGGTTGAGCTTCCAGCCTTTGTCGGCAGCCAAGCGGCGCACTAGTGAAAAACCGTTGGAATGAACGCCCGACGAGGCCAGACCCAAAATCACGTCGCCTTCGGCCAGCTTGTCAGCGGTCAGCACTTCATTTCGTTCGACTGCGCCAACGCAGAAGCCCGCCAAGTCATAATCATCATCGCTATACATGCCAGGCATTTCAGCGGTTTCGCCGCCGATCAAGGCGCAGCCCGCTTGTTTGCAGCCTTCTGCAATGCCCGCCACAACGGCAGTGGCGGTGTCGATGTCCAATTTGCCAGTGGCGTAATAATCCAAGAAGAACAGGGGTTCTGCGCCCTGCACAATCAAATCATTCACGCACATCGCGACCAAGTCGATGCCAACGCCGTCATGTTTGCCCGAATCAATGGCCAATTTCAATTTGGTGCCAACGCCGTCATTGGCGGCCACCAACAAAGGATCGTTAAAGCCAGCGGCTTTCAGATCGAAAAAGCCCCCAAATCCGCCAAGGTCGGCATTCGCACCCGCGCGCCGTGTCGAACGGGCGAGGGGTGCGATGGCACGAACCAGCGCATTTCCGGCGTCAATCGACACACCGGCTTGGGCATAAGTATAAGAGGCGGGCTGATCTTGCTTTGGTTCCATGCAGGCGCGCCTAACCCCTCTGTTCGAAAAATGCCACGATTTCCTTGTCCACGGCCACGCTTTTGGGCACAGGATAGGGACGTTATGATTTTATCTGCATCTTCGCCCGCGCGCCATAGCCCTTCTTCGCTGCCGATCCGCCGCCTGTTGTCGCGGCAGAAATGGCGGATAAGCGCGCTTTGCGCCGTGGCGGGGGCTTTGTTTCTGGCCAATGTGGTGGATGGGCAAATTGCACGGGGCAATCGTGGAATCACGCCGATCAATAGCAGCGCCGATTTCATGGCAGGTGGAATTAGCGTCAATGTGACGGGCAAAGACCCCGATGATGCGCGCTCCAATGGCTGGAGAGAGGCGCAGCGCAAGGGGTGGGAACAGCTTTATCAACGGTTGAACGGCACCGCCGCGCCCAAATTGGCCGATTCGGTGCTGGACGGCATTGTGACCGCCATTGTCGTGGAACAGGAACAAATTGGTGCCCGCCGCTATGTGGCCAAGCTGGGCGTGCAGTTTGACCGTGTGCGCGCCGGCCAGATTTTGGGCGTCAGCGGCCGGATGCTGCGGTCGCCGCCGATGCTGGTGATCCCTGTTTATTCCATCGACGGCATGCAACAGGTGTTTGAACAGCGCAGCCCATGGCAAAAAGCATGGGCGGAATATCATACCGGCCAAAGTGCGATTGATTATGTGCGCACGGCGGGCACTGGCAGCGATACTTTGCTGCTGAACGCGGGGCAGACCGGCCGCCGCAGCCGCACATGGTGGCGGGTGATTTTGGACCAATATGGCGCGGCGGACGTGCTGATGCCGATGGCGCGGGTGGAATATAGCTATCCCGGCGGGCCGATTAAGGGATATTTTGCAGCGCGCTTTGGCCCCGATAACCGCTTGTTGGAAAGCTTTACCATGACAGGCAGCAGCCCCGCTGCGTTGCCCGAGATGATGGAAAAGGCTGCTACGCGGATTGACGGCATTTTTACCAAGGCTTTAGCCGCGGGCCAGCTTCGCACTGATGCCTATTTGGTCTTGGAAAAGCCGGTTGAGGTTGCCGAACTGCCCGATATTGCGGATGGCGCCGAGGATAGCGTCCTGTCCACCGATACCGCTGCCACACCGCCGCCCACCACCAGCGCGCCGGTGCAAAGCTTTAGCGTGCAATATGTTTCGCCGGACGTGGATTCGGTGACCGCCACCGAACGAGCCGTGGCGGGCGTGGCGGGCGTACAGTCGGCGACGACCAGCAGCTTGGCGCTGGGCGGAACATCGGTGATGCGCGTTTCTTATCGCGGGGATATGGCGGGACTGAAAGTGGCTTTGTCGGCGCGTGGTTTCACGGTGCAAGAGGGTGGCGGGCAACTGCGGATCAGCCGCCGATGAGCCAATCCATCGCCGGCCAAATCGCGCTGCCATTGGACTGGAGCGCGGGCGGCCAGAATGATGGGCCCTTCCTTGTCGGGCCTAGCAACGAAGATGCTGTGCGCTATTTGCATCATGTGTCGAGTTGGATTGTGCCAGCGGCCATATTGGTGGGGCCTGCGGGGTCGGGGCGCACGGCGATGGGCCGTATGTTTTCCCGCGAAACCGGTGGCCGCGTCATTGATGGCCCGCACAGCGTGTCTGAAGAAGATTTATTTCATGCGTGGAACCACGCACAATCCAGCAAAACGCCTTTGCTGATTATCGCCGCCACCCCGCCGTCCCAATGGGGCGTGCGCTTGCCAGATTTGGAATCGCGCCTGAACGCGGTGCCCGTGCTGCGGATTGGGGAGCCAGATGAAATGTTGGCCCGCGATTTGATCGAGGCTTTGTTTGCTCAGCGTGGTATGGTTCTCTCGCCCGAGATATCATCCTATATCGTTCCGCGCATGGAACGGACATATGAGATGGTGCACAAAATTGTTCAGGCGTTGGACGCGGCCAGTTTGGAACAAAGCCGCCGATTGGGTATTCGTCTTACGCGTGAAACATTAGTGTCACAGGGGTTAATCGTTCCCGACCTTTTGGAGCGACAGGAAGCCGCTTTATGCCGATAAGTGATAACCCGCTGATCCCCAAACCCAAGATGGATTTGGCCAACAGCTATACGCCCGACATGGGGCCAGAGCGTTTTTTTAACCGTGAACTAAGTTGGCTGGCGTTTAACCGCCGCGTGATGGAAGAAGCGCGCAACGAAGCGCATCCTTTGTTGGAACGGCTGCGCTTTTTATCGATCAGCGGCAGCAATTTGGACGAATTTTTCATGGTCCGCGTTGCGGGGCTGAAGGCCCAGCAATTGGAAGGGATTGAAACCTGCTCGGCTGATGGGCGCTCGCCAAGCCAGCAATTGGCCGAGATTGAAAGCGAAGTGAACCGCCTGCTGCAAGAGCAACAGGCCGAATGGCAAAAGCTGCGGGTTTTGCTGACGGAACAAGATATATTGGTCTATGATCAAGCGTCGGCCAAAGAAAAGCTGCACGCCAGCATGTGGCAATATTTTCAGGACCAAATTTTCCCGATTTTGACGCCGCAAGTCTTGGACCCCGCCCATCCATTTCCCTTCATCCCCAATGGCGGGCTGGGGGTTGTGTTCGATCTGAAACGCCTGAGCAGCGGTGAGACGGTCCGCCAGTTGGTGCTGCTGCCGCCAGCCTTACCGCGCTTTGTGAAGGTTCCGGGGGCTGGGAACGGCAGCGGAAGCGCAAGCGTGCTTGTGTCGATGGAGCATTTCATTGAGGCTTTTGCGGATCGGCTTTTCCCTGGTTTTGAAATTCGCTCCCATGGGGTGTTTCGCATCATTCGTGACAGCGACATCGAATTGGAAGAAGAAGCGGAAGACTTGGTCCGTTTCTTTAAAACCGCCTTGCGCCGCCGCCGCCGTGGGCGGGTGATTTTGCTAGAGGTCGAGGCCGATATCGCGCCGGAGCTGGAAGAATTGCTTCATCAAGATATACAAGGCCATGAAGCGATGATCGCCAAGGTGGACGGTTTCATCGGCCTTAGCGACTTGTCAGTATTGGTGGATGTAGACCGGCCGGATTTGAAATTTCCGGCCTATACGGCGCGATTTCCCGAACGCATTCGAGAACATGGCGGGGATTGTTTTGCCGCGATCAGCAGCAAAGACATTGTGGTTCACCACCCCTATGAAAGCTTTGACGTCGTTATTTCCTTTTTGCGCCAAGCGGCGGCGGATCCGGACGTGGTGGCGATTAAGCAAACGCTTTATCGTGCGGGCAATCAGTCGCCAGTCATTCGGGCGTTGATCGAAGCGGCAGAGGCTGGAAAGTCCGTCACGGCTGTGGTGGAATTAAAAGCTCGCTTTGACGAAGAACAAAATCTGTTGTGGGCCAACCAGTTGGAACGCGCAGGTGTACAGGTCGTCTATGGGTTTATCGAATGGAAAACCCATGCGAAAATTTCGATGGTCGTCCGCAAAGAAGGAGCGCGTTACCGCACCTATTGCCACTTTGGCACGGGCAATTACCACCCGATCACCGCCCGCGTTTATACCGACTTGAGCTTCTTTACCGCGGATCCGCGCGCAGGCCGCGATGCGGCGCAATTGTTCAACTATATCACCGGATATATTGAGCCAGAGCGGATGGAGATGATCAAAATGTCGCCGCTGAACATGCGCGGCAGTTTGTTCGAATTGATCGATGCCGAAATTTTGGCCGCCAAAGAAGGGCGTGTTTCGGGCATTTGGGCCAAGATGAACAGCTTGGTCGACCCCGCGATCATCGACAAATTATATGAAGCCAGTGGCGCCGGCGTGCAGGTGGAGTTGGTGGTGCGCGGCATTTGCTGTCTGCGGCCCGGTGTGGAGGGATTGTCCGAAAATATCCGCGTGAAATCAGTGGTCGGGCGTTTCTTGGAGCATAGCCGGATTTGGGCCTTTGCCAATGGGGCGGCCATGCCGCATTCCAACACCAAATTGTTCATTTCCAGTGCCGATTGGATGCCGCGCAATTTCGACCGCCGCGTGGAATATATGATCCCGATCGAAAATCCGACGGTGCATGATCAGATTTTGGATCAAGTGTTGCTGGCCAATTTGATCGACAATCAGCAAAGCTGGATATTGCAGCCCGATGGCCGCTATGAGCGCATGAAATCGACGGATAAGCCATTTAATTTGCATCATTATTTTATGAATAATGCGTCTTTGTCGGGACGTGGGAACGCGCTGCATAAACGACATGACGTGCCGACATTGGCCTTTGTGCAAAGAAAGGCTGGGGAGGCCTGAGCCGATGGCTGGGCTAGCGCCAGAAAGTTACGTTTTGAAACAGAAACTTCACCGATCTGCGGTTATTGATATCGGGTCGAACTCGGTTCGTTTGGTGGTCTATGAGGGGCCGCCGCGCGCACCCGCCACCATTTTTAACGAGAAAATCCCTGCGGGATTGGGGCGCGGATTGGCCAGTGATGGTCTGATTGCCCCAGACGATGCCCAGCGCGGTTTGCGCGCCTTGCGGCGCTATGCTTTGTTGGCGCGCCAGATGGGCGTCAAAGATTTGCAATGCGTGGCCACGGCGGCGGTGCGGGATGCCAGCAACGGTCCAGAATTTATGCAGCGCGCTGCTGATGCTGGGTTGGACCTGCGATTATTGTCGGGTCAAGAAGAAGCCGAAGCATCGGCCTATGGCGTAATTGCCGCCATTCCCGATGCCTGCGGTATCGCGGTCGACCTTGGTGGGGGCAGCTTAGAACTGGCAGAGATTAACAATGGCCGCGTGGGCCGCCGTGCCAGTTTTCCGTTGGGTGTTTTGCGCCTGCCGCAAATGCGCGACAAGGGGCCGCCGCATTTTGAACGGTCTGTTCGCCGAATGTTACGGGCAGAAGGGTGGCCCGGTGATCTGAAGGGGGCGCATCTTTATTTGGTGGGGGGATCTTGGCGTGCTTTGTCCCGTCTGGATTTGGAACTGACCAAAAAACCGCTGGCCGTGCTGGACCAGCATCATTTGCATCGCAGCGCCTTGGGTCGGTTGCTACGGGCGGCCAAGCGCATGTCGGTCGAAGAATTGCAGGCCATTCCAGGCATGGCGAGCAACCGCGCCGCATCCATTGGGGATGCCGCTGCTTTATTGTCCGCTTTGGTGCATATTATTGACACGCAAGATATGACGGTGTCGTCATCGGGTCTGCGTGAAGGCCTCTTATATCTGGCACTGGATGAAAGAACCCGCGCGCAAGACCCGCTCATTGAAGCCGCGCAATTTGAAGGACGACGGCTGTCGCGATTTTCCATGCATGGCCGGACCTTGGCCAACTGGATTGCACCGCTATTTCTAGAAGATGACCCTGCCGACGCGCGCATCCGATTGGCGGCTTGTTTGCTGAGTGATGTGGCATGGTCGGCCAACCCTGATTTTCGGTCCGAACGTGGGGCAGAAATTGGCCTGCATGGCAATTGGCGCGGCATTGATAGCCGTGGCCGCGTGATGTTGGCGCGGGCGCTTCATGCGGGCTTTGGCGGCGCGGACGCCGAATTTCCTGCAATGGGCGATTTGGTCACGAACGATGAATTGACACAGGCCAAACGCTGGGGCTTGGCGATCCGCTTGGGTCAGCGCCTGTCTGGCGGTCTGGAACAACCTTTGCTGGCATCGGCGCTGCGGCTGGCCGACGGGCAGATCGTATTGGAACTGTCACATGGTTGGCATGATCTGGCGGGGGAAGCCGTGGACCGCCGATTAAAGACGGTTGCTCAAGCCTTTGGTGTAAAATGGAAAGTTCAGGACATGCCAGCCTGACAGAGTATCGGCGGAAAAATGGGATGTTTGTTCATCCACAATTTTCCGCCATTTTAATGGGGTGCCGGTTTCAATGGCCGGACCGGCTCCATTCTTGTTGCTTAGGGTATTGGGCTTAGGATGAGGAGTTTAGGCGGAGGGGGCCTCAATTTCGCTCATCACCAATTTGCCATCACGCACCGCAAAGCCGACACGGCCTTCGACCAGATCGAGCGCCGAGCGGCCAAAAACTTCGAAGCGCCAGCCTTTCATCAGGCTGATATCCTCGTCACGGCCAGCGGCCAGCGCTTCCAGATCATCGCTGCGGGCGATCAGGCGGGCTGCCGCATTTAATTCACGTGAGCGAATTTTTAACAGCAATTTCAGAAGGTCAGCAACCAAAGCGCCTTCTTTTCCAAGGCCCGGTCCGCGCGGTGAGCGGTCGGGCATCTCGTCTTTGGGCAGCAGCTTGGCGTTGGCAATGGCCGCCATCAACCGGCCGCCAATGTCATTGCCCTTCCATGTCGCGGACAGGCCGCGCACATTGCCCAGCGCATCTTGGCTTTTGGGTGGGTTGGCCGCCAGATCGGCCAAGGTTTCGTCCTTGACGATGCGGCCGCGTGGCAAATTCTTGCTGCGCGCTTCGTTTTCGCGCCAAGCCGCCAAGGCTTTTAAACGGCCCAAGGCGTCGGGTTTGCGTGATGGCGATTTGATGCGCAGCCATGCCCGATCGGGATCGGCGCGATAATGGTCAGGGTCGGCCAAACGCTCCATTTCCTCATCCAACCAATGCCCACGACCGGTTTTGACCAATTTGTCGAGCATCATCGGAAAGATTTTGGCCAAATGCGTCACGTCGCCAATGGCATAGTCAATCTGCCGCTTGTCGAGCGGACGGCGCGACCAGTCCGTGAAACGGGCGCCTTTGTCCAAGGTAATGCCCAGCCAAGCGTCGACCAAATTGGAATAGCCCACTTGCTCTGCCTGACCCAAGGCCATTTGACCGACCTGTGTGTCGAAAATGGGATGGGGGGTTTTCCCGGTCATATTGAAAATAATTTCAACATCTTGTCCGCCAGCGTGGAAAACTTTTAAAATATCTTCATTATTGACCAACAGGTCCAGCAGCGGAGAAAGGTCAATGCCCTTGGCCATCGGGTCTATGGCGGCGGCATGATTTTGATCGGCGATCTGGATCAGGCACAGTTCCGGCCAAAATGTATTTTCGCGCATGAATTCGGTGTCCACAGCGATAAAATCGCTGCCCGAAATAAGGGCGCAAAAGTCGGCCAGCGCCGCGCTGGAGTCGATTAACGGATGGATCTTCATGTCGCGCCTATACAGAAACAACATATAAAACGGGAAATAAATATTGAGGGGATGCCGCTTTTGGTTACTAAATATGCCGCGTGATTGGAACGATGCAGCCGTTTTGACAAGGAGGAGGCCGGCGTGGCTGATGTGCGTTCGCCCGATATCCACAGCGGCCTGATCATTTCAAAATGTGAAACGCCGCCGCGGATTTTTACACGGAAATATGGCCCAATGGGACTGGGCGGTGGGCACTCAGGCCTTGACAAATGGGGGTCAGGCCTGCCTTAGGCAGAGACTATATTTCGGTGCGCTTTTTCTGCGCCCATCCTGACATTGAAAGACGATCCCATGCACGCCTATCGCACCCACAATTGCGGCCAGCTTCGCGCAGCAGATGTTGGTCAGACCGTTCGCGTTTCCGGCTGGATTCACCGCAAGCGTGACCATGGCGGCCTGTTGTTTGTGGACCTTCGCGACCATTATGGCCTGACCCAAATCGTTGCTGACAGCAGCGATCCCGCTTTTGCGGTTCTGGACGGCTTGCGCAGCGAAAGCGTTGTCACCGTGGATGGCGATGTGGTTGCCCGTTCGGCGGAAACGGTCAACGCCAACCTGCCGACCGGCGAAATCGAAGTGCGCGCCCGCACTGTGACGGTTCAATCGGCGGCGTCCGAATTGCCGCTGCCCGTGGCTGGTGAACAAGAATATCCCGAAGATATTCGCTTGAAATACCGCTTCCTCGATCTGCGCCGCGAACGGCTGCACAAGAATATCTTGCTGCGTTCGAATGTGATCGCCAGCTTGCGTAACCGCATGGTCGGCCAAGGCTTTACCGAATATCAAACACCGATTTTGACCGCTTCGTCGCCAGAAGGCGCGCGCGATTATCTGGTGCCCAGCCGTGTTCACCCCGGCAAATTTTATGCGCTGCCACAGGCTCCGCAAATGTTTAAGCAATTGCTGATGGTGGCCGGTTTCGACCGTTATTTCCAAATCGCGCCTTGCTTCCGCGACGAAGACGCCCGCGCTGACCGTTCGCCCGGCGAATTTTACCAGCTCGATTTCGAAATGAGCTTTGTAACACAAGAAGATGTGTTCCAAGCCATTGAGCCTGTGCTGGCCGGTGTGTTCGAAGAATTTTCAAACGGCAAGTCGGTGACGCCAGCAGGCCAGTTTAAGCGCATTCCGTACCGCGAATCGATGCTGAAATATGGCAATGACAAGCCGGATTTGCGCAACCCCATCATCATTTCCGACGTGTCTTCGCACTTTGTCGGTTCGGGCTTTGGCCGTTTTGCCGACATTGTTGCTGCGGGCGATGTGGTGCGTGCTATCCCCGCGCCGAACACCAATGACAAGAGCCGCAAATTCTTTGATGATATGAATGTTTGGGCACAGGGCGAAGGCTTTGCTGGTCTGGGTTATGCGACACGCAAGGGCGGCGAATGGGGCGGCCCGATTGCCAAAAACCATGGTCCTGACAAGATGGACGCATTGGCCAATGAATTGGGCCTTGGCCCAGATGATGGCATTTTCTTTGCCGCCGCCAAGGAAGCTGTCGCCACCAAGCTGGCAGGTTTGGCCCGCACCCGCGTGGGCGAGCAATTGGAACTGATCGACGCCAACAAGTTTGAACTGTGCTGGATTGTCGACTTCCCGATGTTTGAAGCCGACGAAGACACGGGCAAGATTGATTTCAGCCACAACCCATTTTCGATGCCGCAAGGCGAGTTGGAAGCGCTGGAAACCAAGGATCCCTTGGATATTTTGGCTTGGCAATATGACATCGTCTGCAACGGCGTTGAACTGTCGTCGGGTGCCATTCGTAACCATCGTCCGGACATCATGTACAAGGCGTTTGAAATCGCTGGTTACAGCCAAGCCGACGTGGATGCCAACTTCAGCGGCATGATCAATGCGTTCAAATTTGGCGCGCCGCCGCATGGTGGTTCGGCCCCCGGTGTGGACCGCATCGTGATGTTGCTGGCAGATGAGCCGAATATTCGCGAAGTTGTGGTGTTCCCAATGAACCAAAAGGCGGAAGATTTGATGATGGGTGCTCCCGCCCCCGTATCGGATAAGCAACTGAAAGAGCTGAGCATCCGCATTGTTGACGGCCCCAAGGGATAAGAGGGACGATATGAACCAAGACCCCACGTCGCATCGGTTACAGTCGCCATCAGGCGAAATATGCTGGTTTGAATGGGGTCAAAGGGGGGAGGGGCCGACGCTCCTCCTGCTTCATGCGACGGGATTTCATGCGCGTGTGTGGGATCAGGTGGTCGCATATTTGCCCGACAATTTTCATGTGGTGGCTGTCGATCAGTTGGGCCATGGGCGCAGCCACAAACCCGCCACGATGGCCGATTGGACCGCCAATTGCCGTGCTTTATTGCCTTTGGTTGATCATTTAACTAGCGAAGCTGGCGGTGCGCCGTTGGTGGGATGTGGGCATAGCATGGGCGGATATGTGCTGGCTTTGCTGGCCGCCGAACGACAGCAAGCCTTTCGGCATATTTTGGTGATTGATCCTGTGATTTTGGATCCGGCCCATTATACGGGTGCTGATCATATTGTGCCGGACCCAGCTGATCATCCGGTGTCCAAGCGCCGCAACCGTTGGGAAAGTGCCGAGCAAATGCGGGCGCATTTCAGCCAGCGCAAACCCTATGCGACATGGCAAAACGAAGTGCTGGCGGATTATTGCCAATATGGATTATTACCCGCCGAAGATGGGGATGGCTATGTGTTGGCATGTCCGCCGCTGCTTGAGGCATCCATGTACCAAAATGCGCCGCGCAACAGCCCCTATGCGGCGGCGGATCAGATTAGGTCGGACGTAACCGTCATTCGCGCGAAAATGGGGCAAAGGAATGGGGAGATGGACTTTTCATCCAGCCCAACATGGCCGCAGGCCGCCGCGCATTTAAACCATGGCCGTGATGTATATTGGCCAGAATATAGCCATTTTATCCCGATGGAAGCGCCCAAGAAAGTTGCGGACATGCTCCAAGCCATTGCCGCATCGGCGGTCTCCGCCGCGTCATAGCGTCTTGCTCAGGACCGACTGTTGATCGCTGGGCAATCTGTGCCATAGTCGGTTGCCATGGCGGGAGATTGAGCATGAAATGGAAACCCGATGAATATGAAATCGGGGCAAAATATGCTGGCGATTATAACGCAGATTTGGCAGCGTTGCAGGACCGCTTAAAGCGTGTGCAGGCCGCGCATATCACGCACAATCAACGCAGTATGATCGTCTTTGAGGGATGGGATGCCGCAGGAAAGGGCGGCATTATCAGTCGCATGGCATCACCGCTTGATCCGCGCTATTTTCAGGTGTGGCCTATATCCGCGCCGACGGATTTGGAAAAAGCGCATCATTTCTTGTGGCGCTTTTGGACGCGATTGCCCGCGCGGCGCGAAATCGCGATTTTTGACCGCAGTTGGTACGGCCGTGTGTTGGTGGAACGGGTGGAAGGCTTTGCCACCAAAGCCCAATGGACCAAAGCCTATGATGAAATTAACGACTTTGAAGCGCAATTGATTGCCGATGGCGCGCATATGGTCAAAATCTTTGTCCATGTAACGCAGGATGAACAAGATCGTCGCTATGCCGACCGGTTGAGCGACCCGTGGAAGCGGTGGAAAACCGGGGTGGAGGATTATCGCAATCGGTCCCAGCGGGACGCTTATTTGGCCGCCTATCAGACGATGTTTGACAAAAATGATACGCCCGCTGCCCCTTGGAAGGTGGTGGATGGGAATAATAAAAAAGCCGCACGTATCGCCGCCCTGACCCATGTGGTGGAACGATTGGAACAAGCGGTGCCAATGACCCCGCCAGCATTGGACCCCGATGTGGCCGATTTGGCGCATAAAGCATTTGGTTACTCGCCCCCACGCTAGTATTTTTTCGCAGCCTTGCTACATGTTGCGCATGACCCGTGCCCGCAGAAAAGATGATTGGGGATTTCCCCGTTGGCGTTCCTATGGCAGTTCGCGTGAAGCGCAGCAGGTGAAGCTGTGCGACCGTTATGGCTGTGCAGAGGTGGGCCATTGTCCGGCACCAAAATCCCCCAACAGTCCGGAACGCTGGTATTTTTGCGAAGGCCATGCCGCCGAATATAATCGCGGCTGGGATTATTTTGCTGGGTTGGACAAGGAAGACGCAGCGCGCCGCGCAGCGGAGGAAGAGCTAGGCACACGGGCCTATGCCAAAGCCCAGCATTATAGCTGGGGCGGTTCGGGGGACGGCAGCCGCAGCGCCGATGAAATGCGGGCCCTAGAGGTGCTGGATCTGGACCCTGATGCCGATATAGAGGCCGCGAAAAAGGCTTGGCGCAACTTGGCCAAAGAATGCCACCCTGATGTGAAGCCCAATGACGCGGAGGCCGCGAAACGCTTTGCGGCGGGTCAAGCGGCGTTTGAGATTTTGAAACAAGCCGAAAATCGTCGGACTTGGAAGCCCGCTTAATTTCTGGTTGCGCCCCTCTGCGCTGAGGGCCGTGCTAGGGAGGACGGCACTATTTGCAGGAATAATTCCATCGCTGCTGCCCATGGAAGGGCAGCGACTATTTCCACGAACAGCCTTAGCGATAGACGCAGGCGTCATATCCGCCGCGCGCCACGGTGCCAATGCGGGCGCGGATGGTGTTGCCATAGCGGCGGGTAAAGCCCGATGGTGACACAGCTTCGCGCTTTTTGGGCAGTGGCAAAATGGCGGCGATGCGGGCGGCTTCGGCGGGGGATAATTGCGCGGCGCTTTTGTTGAAATAACGCTGTGCGCCCGCTTCGACGCCATAGGTGCCAAGGCCGGTTTCCGCGACGTTCAAATATACCTCCATAATCCGGCGCTTGCCCCAGATTTTTTCAATCAGGAAGGTGAAGTAAAATTCGGGGACTTTTCGCAAATAGCGAGTCCAGCCACTGCCTTGCCATAAAAAGACATTTTTGGCGGTTTGCTGGCTGATTGTTGACCCGCCGCGCAATTTTCCGCCATCCAAATTCCGGCGTAGTGCGACGCTGATGGCATCACCGTCAAAGCCATTGTGCGAGCAAAATTTGCCATCTTCGGCGGCGATGGCTGCGCGGACCATATTGCGGTCAATATTCCCCAACCGTGTCCAGTCTTTGGTAAATCCATTGCGGTCCATCAACATGGTCGCGGTGACTGGTGGGGGCACGAATTTCAGCGCCGCGACCCACAACAAGGACAGCAAAAAGGCATAGATGATCCAACGAATGGGCCGCCAAAGCCAATGGCCGGACGATTTGCTCCGTGGCTTTTTTGTTTTTTGGGGGCGAGCAGCGGATTTTGCAGATTTTGCCATGAATAGCCAAGCGATGGAACGACGGTGGGGAGAACGAAAACGGCGCAGAGAAACAACTGAGGCTAGGAGGATATTGGGCCTTGTGACAGGCCCAATGACCTTAGTTTTCGTCGGAAGGCGGCGGGGTCGACGTAGGCGGTGCCATGGTGGGCGGCGCTGTGGGGGTCGCTGGGCTGGCATCCGCTGTACGGCCGGCCTCCGCGTCTTGGCGGGCGACCACAAAGCCCATGGCGGCAGAGATGATGAGCGCCAATATGCAGGCCCAAAAGCCGATTTCATATTGCACATGCAGCATGGTGGACCCTGCGCGGGCCAAGGGGTCGATATGATCGGGGTCGATGGCGGTGTGCATATTGCCGACGCTATAGCGTGTCATGCCCAGTCCCGTGAACGCCAAGGCCAGCACCGATGTGGCCACCACCAACAGACCGGATTTGGCGGGTTTGCGGAACAGAACGACCAAGCCAGCGATAATCAGCAGCATGGCGACCATCAGCAGGGGGTTGATGGGCGGCGATTTTTCCATCTGGCCAGCGATTTGGGTGGCAATATCCAATTTGCCGAAGGCCAGCCCAATGCCGCTGGCCTTGGCCAAAGGTTGGCCAGAGCAACTGACGGTCAGCCATGGCATGAAAAAGGCCAATAGAGCGATGCCCTTGGGAATGCGTATCCATGCTAACATAATAAACCCCGCAGCTATGTCGTTGCGGGGTTAGGGATAGTCTATTTTATCGTATGATTAAACCATCTTGTGCAGTCTTATGACGCCGCGCGCGCCCCGCCTTGATACCGCGGTGACGCCCAGGGATGGGGCGTCACATGCGCTGCCTATCCGCGCCGTGACCAGCCCATGCTGGTCCGATGCGGTTTAATTGCTGATCAGGCGCCGCTCGCTGGCGATATCCAGCATCGCTTTTTGCAATTTTTCAAAAGCGCGCACTTCGATTTGGCGGACGCGTTCACGGCTGACATCATAGACTTGGCTCAGGTCTTCGAGGGTCATCGGGTTGTCAGTCAGGCGGCGTTCCGTCAAAATATGGCGTTCGCGCTCGTTCAGCGTGTCCAGCGCCTCGTTCAACAAGGCATGGCGCATGTCGCGTTCCTCGGCCTCGGCGACGCGTTCGTCCTGTAACGGGCCTTCGTCGCCCAACAGGTCTTGCCATTGGCTGTCGCCGTCTTCGCCCATGGGGACGTTCAACGATGTGTCGCCGCCCATCGCCATACGGCGGTTCATACTGACCACTTCATCCTCGGTCACGCCAAGGTCCGTGGCGATTTTGGCCACATGTTCGGGCGTCAGGTCGCCGTCTTCAAAGGCTTCCAGATTATTTTTCATCCGGCGCAGGTTGAAGAATAATTTTTTCTGGGCGGCGGTGGTGCCCATTTTCACGAGGCTCCACGAACGCAGGATAAATTCTTGGATCGAGGCCCTGATCCACCACATGGCATAGGTGGCGAGTCGAAAGCCCCGTTCTGGATCAAATTTCTTGACGCCTTGCATCAGGCCGATGTTGCCTTCGCTGATCAATTCGCTGACCGGCAAGCCATATCCGCGATAACCCATGGCGATTTTGGCCACCAAGCGCAGGTGCGACGTCACCAATTGCGCGGCGGCTTCATTGTCGCCATGTTCTTGAAAACGCTTGGCCAACATATATTCCTGCTCGGGCGTGAGCAGGGGGAACTTACGGATTTCAGCCAGATAGCGGTTCAGGCTGGCTTCACCGCCCAATGCAGGAACCGTTGCCGGAACATTGCTAACATTTGCCATCGAACTTCGTCTTCCCTCTGTCATAAAAACATCATAATTTCTGGCCTGTCGGGCGGTGGGATTAGGGCCCCAATATGCCCATTTTCAGCCAGATTTATACGCGTAATGCCGCTATCAGTTCCCGCATGTCCTGTGGTGTTTCACTGTCTAGCGAAATATGGATACCCGTTACAGGATGAACAAAACCCAAATGGGCGGCATGAAGCGCCTGTCGTTCAAAATTTAACCGTTTCAAAATGTCGGACATGGGCTTGCGCGTGCGACCATAAAAAGGGTCGCCCAGCAGGCTGTGGCCAATATGCGCCATATGCACGCGTACCTGATGGGTGCGGCCCGTTTCCAATTTGCATTGAATGACGGTCGCCCCCTTCAACGGTTCAATGGTAGTATAATGGGTGATGGCATGCTTCCCGCGTCCTTCCTCGACCACCGCCATTTTCTTGCGGTTGGTGGTCGAACGGGCTAGCGCGGCATTCACGCTGCCATTGGCGGGCATGGGGCGACCACTGGCCACCGCCAGATAGCGGCGATCAATGCTGTGCAGGGCGAATTGCTTGGCCAGACCTTCGTGCGCGCGGTCATGTTTTGCGGCGACGATCAATCCGCTGGTGTCTTTGTCGATGCGGTGAACAATGCCGGGGCGCGCCACGCCGCCAATGCCCGACAATTGCCCCGCGCAATGATGCAGCAACGCGTTGACCATTGTGCCGTCCAAATTGCCCGCAGCGGGGTGGACCACCATGCCGGCTGGTTTGTCGACGACGATCAGATGCTCATCTTCATAGGCGATGACGAGCCCCAAATCTTGCGCTTCATTATGCGCCGCAGCGGGCAGGGGGACACGCAAGGTTAAATAGGCAGAGGCGTCGGCTTTGCTGGCTGGATCCCATAGAACCCGCCCTGATTTGGCCGTCACACGTCCGGCTTTGATGAAATTCTTAACCCGTTCGCGCGAGAATTGGGGCAATGCCTCGGTCAAAGCACGGTCCAGCCGCAGACCAGCGGCCGCAGCGTCCAAGGTGATGGAAATGGTTTCTTCGGCCCCCGTCATATCTTTCCATTTGGAGCCATATGCTGAAATTTCAAGGTGAAAGGCTGATTTTATGCGCTTTAATTCATGGGGGGTGCTTGCTCTGCCCCGTGGTGATGGCGTAACGATGGCCTAGTTTACGACATCGCTTTTCTTTTCATCTTTTTGTGAACCTGCGGGAGCCCCAATTTCCATGAGCGACAATCGCGTCGAATTTGCATCTGTCTTGGCGTCCCGTCTGTGTCACGACTTGCTGAGCCCCGTTGGCGCCTTTGCCAATGGACTGGAATTGTTGGGTGATGAGCAAGACGCGGACATGCGCGCGCGTTGTGTGGAATTGCTGGAACAAAGTGCCAAGGCGTCTGCATCGAAATTGAAATTCTTTCGCTTGGCCTTTGGCTCGGCGGGCGGCTTTCGCGACAAAGTGCCAGCGCCCGAGATTTTGTCGGCCATCAACGGCATTATTGGCGACCGTCCCACCACGGTGAATTGGCTGGTGGCCAGCGATGATGTGCCGAAACCGGCCGCAAAGCTGTTGCTGAATTTGGCGCTGATCTTGACCGACGCCTTGGTACGCGGCGGCGAATTGGCGATTGGTTATGAACAGCAAGCCGACGGCATGGTGGAAATTGTGCTGCATGCACAGGCTGACCGCATCTTGTTGGACAAGGATGTCGAGGCGATTTTGGTTGGCGGCGAGGGGGCAGCAGATACCACGTCGCGCACCATCACGGCGGTGTTGGTGCAGGCCATAGCCGCCCAGCATGACGGCCAAGTGATGTTGGCCCGCGAAGCCAGCAATAGCTTGATTGTCGGGGCCGTTTTGCGCCCCTGATCGGGTGTTGTTGAAATTTGGGGGCTAGCGTTATGGGTCAGATTACCGAGCATTGGTCCCCCAATTTTAATGAACGCAAATTGCCGATTTCCATGATCGTGCTCCATTATACGGGCATGGAAAGCGGAGCGGCGGCTTTGGCCCGCTTGATGGACCCCAATGCCGAAGTCTCTGCCCATTATTTGGTGGAGGAAGATGGCGCGATCATCGCCATGGTCCGCGAGGACAGGCGGGCTTGGCACGCAGGCCGCTCGCATTGGCGCGGCATTAGCGATGTTAACAGCGCCAGCGTGGGCATCGAAATTGTCAATCCGGGCCATGAATTTGGATATCGCCCTTTTCCGGACGAACAGATCGCGTCGGTCATGCGCTTGGTGCAGGATATTAAGGATCGCCACGCCGTTACGCGCGGGAATATTGTGGGGCACAGCGATATCGCGCCCGCCCGCAAGCAAGACCCCGGTGAATTATTTCCATGGGATGCCTTGGCAAAGCGGCGTTTGGCTTTGCCCCGCCCGACCAAGAATATGACCGACCCCTTGTGGAGCGATGCGGCCTTTTTGCTGGCGTTGGAACGCTTTGGCTATGATGTGACCGATGCGGCGGCGGCGGTTACCGCTTTTCAACGGCGCTTTCGGCCCCAAAATTTGGACGGCGTGATTGATGGCGAATGCCGTGCTTTGCTGCTGGGCTTGTTGCTGCCCAAACCCGAGGGTGAATTTTAATTCCGAGCTGTATCTTTGCTGGTATTTTCCGCAAAGCCCCCCTAGACGCAGCCGTGCCAGAGGGTCGGGCGATCGCCGCCTTGCACTTGCAAGGGGGAGGAAAGTCCGGGCTCCACGGAAATCACGATGCCGGATAACGTCCGGCGGCTCTGTTTCGGCAGGGTTAGGGAAAGTGCCACAGAGAGTAGGTCGCTAAGGCTTTGGCCCAGCGAAAAGTGAAAGGGTGCGGTAAGAGCGCACCGCGCGCACGGTAACGGACGCGGCACGGCAAACCCCATCGGGAGCAAGGTCGAATAGGGACGGCGCGGAGCAATCCAGGGTTGATTCCGACCCAGTCGTCCGGGTTGACTGCTTGAGCCTGTGGGCAACCACAGGCCTAGATGAATGATCGCCTATCCCCGCAAGGGGTGGACAGAACCCGGCTTATAGACCCTCTGGCAATTTCCTTGTTGACCATCGCTGCGCCTTGATGGGCAGCCGCGAGGGGAACGGTACGTCCCGCGCGGCGTTTATAGCCTATCCGACACGCAATATCTGCACAGGAGGCTGATATGCTAGACGAGCATGGCACAACCCGCTTGAATGAAGAAGAAGCCAGCGCTGGTCAAAAGGGCACAGGCATGCGTTATGTGCTGCTGATTTCCCTGTTTCTGGCGGTGGTGATTTTGTCGTTGGTTTGGTTGATTCCGGCGCTGACGCACAGCGCATAATAACGGACTGGATTTACGCGTAGGTCTGCCCGCTGATGTGATACCGACGATGACGCCGTTCCTATCAGGCTGGCGCGCTTTCAACAGTGTCGTCCAAATCGTCGCTATCCTCCCTATGATCGCCCATTTCCGAGCTATCATCGCGGATGATCGCCGCCGTAAAGGGACGATAGGCGATGCTGCGGATTTCCCATTCCTTGGCGCCTGCTGGCAAGATCACGGTGCGTAAATCGCCAATGGCGGCCCCGCGCAGGGCGCGGGCCAGGGGGCTGTTCCAGCCAATCAAGCCGTTGCCAGCATCGGCTTCGTCATCGCCCACCAAGGTGATGTGGCGGCGGTTGTCGTCATCGTCGGCCAGTTCCACGGAAGCACCAAACCAGATGCGGCTTTGGTCCGGTTGGGCGAGCGGGTCGACCACGCGCGCGGCCTTCATGCGGCGCGCCAAAAAGGAAATGCGGCGATCAATTTCGCGCAAGCGTTTGCGGCCATAAATATAGTCGCCATTTTCGCTGCGGTCGCCATTGCCCGCCGCCCAGCTGATGACATCGACCACTTTCGGACGTTCGATGCTGAACAATTGGTCATATTCCGCCCGCAAGGCAGCAAAGCCTGCGGGCGAGATGATGTTATTTTTGACTGGTTGCATCACTTAACCGGGGGTTGGCTTTCCAAGATAGCGGCTGAGCGGTGCTTGCGCATTGCTGTTGCCACCGGAACGCAGCGAATCATAGACTACCGCATTTTCCATCACCCGCTGCACATAGTTGCGGGTTTCGGAAAAGGGTATGGCTTCAATCCATTTCAGCACATCGGCGCCGCCCATGCGGGGGTCGCCATTGCTGCGCAGCCATTTGTTCACATTGCCCGGGCCCGCATTATAAGCGGCGACGGCCAAGGGATAGCTGCCGCCAAAATAGTTCAGCATTTGTTGGAAATAGGTGCTGCCCAGCGTCAGATTATAATTGGTGTCGTTGGTCAGGGCGTTCGCATCATATCCCATGCCAATTTTGGTCGCCACTTCGCGGGCCGTACCCGGCATTAACTGCATCAGGCCGCGTGCATTGGCGTGACTGACGGCGGCTTTGTCAAATTGGCTTTCTTGCCGCGTGATGGCGTGAATGAAAGTCCAGTTGTTTTCATGACCAACGGGCACGCGAACGGTCGGAAAGCCCGACACTTCGACCGAGTCGATGTCATTGGCTTGCGCGCTGCGACCAATCATCACACCCAAGTCGGGGCGGCCAATTGCCCCCGCCAACTGGCCCGCCAGCACATGTTCCGCCGGCGATTTGGCTTTGTTGGATATGGCGCGCAGGAACAAAGTTTGCTCGCGCCACGACCCCAGTTCGCCCAAAGCGCGGGCGGCGCGGACCAAGCGATCATTTTCAAAGGCTTGTTTGTCGGCGTGGCTGACTGGCGTCGTCACTTCGGTTTTGGGTTTGGGTTGCGGGCGGTTCAACCGTTCCAGCGCCAATTGCCCATAAAAGCTTTCGTAAAATTGCGATGCGCTGGTGAAATGTTGCTGGGCGCTGGCGCGGTTACCCGCCGCCAAGGCTGCACGGCCAGCCCAATAATAGCCTTTGGTGCGGGTTTGGGCGCTGCGCGCCGCATCGCCATATTTATGGTAATGTTGCGCGGCCTCGGCAGGACGGCCCAGATCATTCATCGCCAATTGCCCCGCCAGCCATGCCAGCGAGGTATAATCATCGCGCACGCCCAAATCGGCATCGCGAACCACCGTGCCCGCGGGCAGGGCGTCGTCCATTTGCTTGGCGATATTATAGGCTGTCAGCTTGTCGCCGCCGCTATCCGCCTGACGGGCGTTGGTCAGCAGGGTTTCCAGCCATTCTTCGGCATCCAGTGGCGGGGCGCGCAATTGGCGCGGAGCAGACAAAAGCGCGCGCGCTTCGCCGACTCGGCCCGTGGTGCGCAGCCATGTCGCTTTGTCGGTGATATAACCGGCATCTTCGCGGACAAGGGAGGGGTAGCGGCTTTCGATATCGCTGGCTTGGAATGCAGCATCAACAGCCTTGCTGCGCATTGCCAGACGCGCTGCAAAAATCGGGTAAAGTTGCGGGGATGTCATCGGCAGTTGGCGCTGGGCCGCCGCCGTGGCACCGGACCAAAGCAAGCGGTCCATGCGGGCATCATGGTCATTTTGGGTCAGCACGGACCCAAAAAGCGACAAAGCGCGCGACGTTTCATAATCATCCAGCGGGCCAGATGTCCACGCGCGTCGGACGGCATCCGCCGCGTCTTGGCGCTGGCCGCTGGCGTTTAGGGCAATAGCAAGGCGCAGCTCTCCGCTGGGCGTTTTGGGCGGATAAGAGCGGAAAAATGCCACGGTGCGGGCAGGGTCAAAGCTGTCGAGCGAAATGGCTTTTTCAGCGCGGGCGCGCATTTTGTCGGCGTCGGGCCAATTGGGGTTGCTGATCAAGAAGCGAGAAATTTGATCGAAAGATGCATTATTATTTTGGGTCAGGCGTCGCCATTCCAACACAGAATCGGCGACGGAATTAGGCACGCCTGGCGGCGATGCGCTGAGCGTGGAAAGGCCCATTTGTGCCCGATACCATGCGGCTTGTTCAGGAGTTAATTCCTGAGCCATGGCCGAAAATGGCAATAATAAACCTGTCGCTAAGGCGATGCGAGAAATGCTGTGCAGCGTAAACATACCAGCCATGCTATTGGCAAACTCCTTGCGGGGCGCTGAATAGGCGTCCATGAGCGGGCGCGCCGGACAATCCTATCGGTTGCGGCCTGATATTGTAAAGGAGCGGAGCATGTTTTCGGGTTCGATTCCCGCCTTGGTGACGCCATTTCGCGATGGCGCGTTCGACGCGCCAGCATTTGCGCGCCTTGTTGACTGGCAAATTACCGAAGGAAGCAGCGCCTTGGTGCCTTGCGGCACCACGGGCGAAAGCGCCACTTTGGGCTTTGATGAACATTATCAGGTCATTGATGCGTGCATCAGCGCGGCAGATGGCCGTGTGCCCGTGATCGCGGGTTGCGGGTCGAACGATACGGCGACCGCCATTCGGCATATGAAATTTGCGCAAAAAGCCGGTGCAGCGGCTGGTCTGGTGGTGGCACCTTATTATAACCGCCCGACGCAAGCCGGTATTATCGCGCATTTCAAGGCTCTGGCCGATGCGTGCGACCTGCCCATCGTTGTATATAATGTGCCGGGCCGAACCGTGACAGATATTCAGGCGGACACCATGTGCCGATTGGCGCAAATCCCTACCGTTGTGGCGATCAAGGACGCCAGCGGTGATTTGGCCCGTGTCACCCGCCACCGCGCCGGTATAGACGGCGATTTTTGCCAGTTGAGCGGCAATGATGACCTGTGGCTGCCCCATGCGATTTTGGGCGGTGCGGGTGTGATTTCGGTGACCGCCAATGTCGCGCCGCGCTTGTGCGCAGAATTTGCCTCAGCCGCCGCAAAGGGCGAGTGGGATGCAGCCCGCGCTTTGCACGAGCGTTTGTTTGACCTGCACAATGCGATGTTCAGCGATGCTTCACCTGCACCCGTCAAATATGCGTTGTCGCGTGTTCATGATTGGTTTTCGGATGAAGTGCGCCTACCTATTGTCGCGGCATCTGAGGCATCCCGCCAGACCGTTGATGCCGCACTGACAAGTGCAGGAGTGATTTAAAGTCCTATGGCGCGTCCCCAGAATGTCGCAGAGTTTGACAAGAAAAAAGTGGTCGCGGAAAATCGCCGCGCCCGCTTTGACTATGCCATTGAACAAGTGTTTGAGGCTGGCATTGCCTTGCAGGGCACAGAGGTGAAATCTCTGCGTTTTGGTCAAGGCACGATTGCGGAAAGCTATGCCGAGGTTGTGGACGGAGAGGTGTGGCTGGTCAACAGCAATATCCCCGAATTCAGCCATGGAAATCGGTTCAACCATGAACCCAAGCGGCTGCGCAAATTGCTGTTAAACTGGCGTGAAATTAACAAATTACACGCCGGTGTCATGCGGCAAGGCATGACCATCGTACCGCTGTCCGTCTATTTTAACGGACGGGGCCGGGCCAAGGTCGAATTGGCGTTGGCCAAGGGTAAAAAGGCCCATGATAAGCGGGATTCGATCAAAGAACGGGATTGGAAGCGGGATAAGGAACGCTTGATGAAGGACCGTGGATGAGCGGTCGGCGGCCTCGTAGCAAAACGGCTTTGATGGACTGGATACGGCGCAATTCTCCCTCTCGCGAAGAATTGATGGAAAATCGATTCGTGCGGCCTTTTGCGCACCGTGTGTCCCACAGCCATTTGTGGCGCTTTACGCGAACATCCGTTCCGCGCGGTACGGCTTTGGGTTTGTTTGTTGGTATATTTTTCCTGTTGCCGGGTGTGCAAATTTTGGGTGTTGCGCTGCTGGCATTGCCGTTTCGGGCCAATATTCCGATTGGTGCGGCGATGACTTTTTTATCCAACCCATTGACCACGCCGTTCATCATTGCGGCGTCGGTGTGGCTGGGGGATAATATATTTGGCTTTCGGGCCAATGTCGGCGCGTTTAACGCGATGTTGGAACAAGGCGCGACGCTGGGGCAATGGTCGCGCTGGTTGTTGTCGGACGCCGCGCCTGCATTGATCAGTGGATTGTTCATCATTTCGCTGGTCACGGCGGTAGTCGGATATTTTCTGGCCATGCTATTTTGGGACAATCGCATTCGCATGAAATGGCGCCGGAAATTACGCCAAGCTGCCGACCAACGACTTGGCCTTTCGACCAGCGACAGGACGGACGGTTGATCAGACGGGACGATTGGGTCTAGATTATTTCCAGAAAAGCTGAATTTTTCGATATATTTGGCTGTTGCTTTTGAAATCTGGGGATAAATATGACATTTATCAAATCGTCTCGTTCTATATTGCTGGCCGGCGTTGCTTTGGGGTTGGTTGCTCCGGCCATGGCGAAGGATGTTCGCACCGCTCCGGCTCCGGCTGCTGCGCCGACCACGACTGCCGCTGCGCCGCAAGAAAGGGCGCAAATTGGCAGCTATGGCTTTGATACCACGGGAATGGACAAGAGCGTTGCCCCCGGCGATGATTTCTATGGCTATGCGAACGGAACATGGGCGAAAAACACGCCCATCCCAGCGGATAAAAGCAATTATGGCATGTTCACGGCGCTGGACGATTTGTCCCAAGAGCGCACACGCGGCATCCTAGAAGCCGCCAAGTCCGACCCCAATAGCAAAATTGGCCGCGCTTATGCCAGTTTCTTGGACAGCGCGACGGTCGAAGCGCGTGGCCTTGCGCCCATTCAGCCGATGCTGACCAGCATCAACCAAGCCACCAAAGCCAATCTTCCAGCCTTGTTGGCGACATTGGACCGCGATGGCGTGTCGCACTTTTTTGGTGGCTATGTCGGACAGGATGACAAAAATCCTGACGTTTATATTTACTCCATGGGCCAAGGCGGCTTGGGGATGCCGGATCGTGATTTCTATCTGAAGGATGGCGAGCGCAACGTCAGCTTACGTGCGGCTTATTTGAAGCATGTCGAAAATATCCTGACCCGCGTCGGTGTGAAAAATGCGGCTGCGCGGGCCAAGGCGGTTTATGACTTTGAAGTCAAAATTGCTCAGGCCCATTGGGACAAGAATGACAGTAGCGATGCCACCAAAACCTATAATAAGTTAAGCTTGGCGGAGCTGGTCAAAGCGGCGCCTGGTTTTGACTGGACAGCCTTTGTGCGCGGTGTTGGCGTCAAGGAAGATCAGCTATTGGTCGCCCAGCCTAGCGCCTTTGCGGGTGAAGCTAAGCTGTTGGCGGATGCCCCCATACAGGTGATCCGTGATTTGCTGTCGGTTCGTGCGGTCGATTCCTATGCCAATGTGCTGCCAGAAGCCGTAGCGACCGAGAGCTTTGCATTTTATGGCACCGCATTGGATGGCACGCCGCAAATGCAGGAACGTTGGAAGCGGGCCGTAGATTTTACCACATCGCATCTGGGCGATGAGGTTGGCCAAGTATATGTCAGCAAATATTTCCCCGCTCAAACCAAAGCAGAAATGGACGAGCTGGTCCAAAATGTGATCGCGGCCATGGGCCGCCGCATCGATGCGCTGGATTGGATGCAGCCGGAAACCAAAGTGAAGGCGCGCCAGAAATTGGCCAATTTCACTACCAAGATCGGCTATCCTGATCAGTGGCAAGATCTTAGCGCGTTGGACATGACCAGCGATGATTTGTTCGGCAATTTGCTGCGCGCGCGTCAATGGTCGCATGATGATAATATCAGCCAACTCGGCGGACCGATCCGCAAATGGCAATGGTTCATGACCCCCATGACCGTCAATGCTTATGCCAATTTCGGAATGAACGAAATTGTCTTCCCAGCCGCCATTTTGCAGCCACCATTTTTTGACCCCAACGCCGATCCTGCGATCAACTATGGCGGCATTGGCGCGGTGATTGGTCATGAAATCAGCCATCATTTTGACGACCAAGGCGCGAAATATGACGAAAAGGGTCGCCTGTCTGATTGGTGGACCGCCAAGGATGTCGCGGCCTTTGAAGCGGCCAGCAAAGCTCTTGTTGCGCAATATGATGCCTATGAAATTCTGCCCGGTGAAAAGCTGGACGGCACCTTCACCTTGGGTGAAAATATTGGCGACTTGGCGGGTCTGACGGTTGCATATGATGCCTATCGTGCGTCCTTGGGCGGCAAGGAAGCGCCTGTGATTGACGGCATGACCGGCGATCAGCGATTCTTCTTGGGCTGGGCGCAGGTCTGGCGTCGTAACTATCGCGACCAGAATTTGTCGGCACGGATCACAACCGACAGCCATTCTCCATCTATTCAGCGGACTTGGGTGTCGCGGAACCTTGACCCTTGGTACAAAGCCTATCAAGTGCAAAAGGATCAAAAGCTGTATCTGGATCCAAAGGATCGCGTGCGTATTTGGTAACGCACAATAAGGGATGAAGGTCATTGACTGCGCAAAAGCTGCCGACTGCTGAACATCAACGCGGCAGGCGGGGGGAAGCTCCGGCACTTTTGCGCTTTCTGGCGCCCTTGACCCCAAAAGATGGCGCGATCGTCGGCGCCGCTCTATTGCTGTCGGTCGCGTTATTATTTTTCGCGACTGGCAGTTTGGCACTTGCTGCCGGATTTTTGGCGGCCTTACTGTTAATCGGGGCGGGCTTGTTGGTCTGGCGGCGCGCCGTTACGGACCAAGGGGCGGCGGCCAGCGATTTACCCGATTGGACAATGCTGCGCGCGGCGCTCGACCATGATGATATCGCTATTGCGGTGACGGATCGGGGCGGGCAATTGGTTTGCGCCAATGATTTGTTCGCCACATGGATGGGCGGTTTTGTCGTACCGCCGGAATTGCCAGTGGAAGGCCGCGGTGCAGAATTGCTCAACAATGCTGGGCGTATGGCGTGGCGTGATGGCGAAGGGCGCGTCGATGCGTTGGCCATTGGGGCGCTGCGCATCAGGGCGCATATCACCCGCACGGGCGCGGCCGATGAATATTTGGTTTGGCGCTTTTCGGCGCTGGAACGATTTGATGTTGCATCAGAATTAAGCCGTCATTTGGATGGCGCAGGCGGCGCGGCGCTGGCCGAAGCGGGGGTGATGACCGCGCTGGTTAACGCCGAGGGGCGTTTGCGCGTGGCCAACCAAGCCTTTCTGACGCGTGCGCTGGGTGAAAATGATGCGCGGCACTATGTTGGCCGCGACATTGCGCAAATGCTGCGTTTAGACCAACATGGATTGGTCTATTTCGCGCGGGAGGGGGAACGGGCAACCCCGCTTCGCTTGATCCAAATCCCGCTGAATGCACGCGATACGGATGGGCCTTTGTTGTTGGCGTTTGTTGACGAAAGCATTGGTCCGCGTGACCGCAGCACTGCCCAAACCTATATTGAAACCTTGCTGTCCTTGCTGCCGTTCGGTTTGGCGTTGGTCGATCGCGATGGACGATTTTTGTTTATGAACCGGTCCTTTTTGCGGGGCGCAGGGGTGGATGAACAGCAAAAACCACGCTTCCCCGGCGACATTGTGGTTAGCGAGGATAAAGGCCCGCTTGCGGATATGATCCGCCGTCACAGTAGCGGGCAGCAAGTGGGCGGCGATTTGCCGGTTCGTTTAATGTCCCAGCCGGAGGAGCCAGTGCCGCTGCGTGTGGTTGGCGTGCGCGGATTGGGCGAGGCGGCGGTGCTGCTGAGCTTGAAGGATAGCAGCGAGGAGTCGCGCCTGAAGCGGCAAGTCGCGCAGGCGACAAAAATGCAAGCGGTCGGCCAGTTGGCGGGCGGCGTGGCGCATGACTTTAACAATATTTTGACAGCTATTTTGGGTAGCTGTGACTTGATGTTGATGCGTCACACGCCGGGCGACAGCGATTATGATGATATTCAGCAGATCCGCAGCAACGCCAATCGGGCTGCCAGCTTGACGCGGCAGTTGCTTGCTTTTTCGCGCCAGCAAACTCTGCGTCCGCAAATCTTGCAATTGCCCGATGTGATTTCCGAAGTGTCCCACCTTTTGAAACGGTTGATCGGCGATTCCATTCAGCTATCGGTGCATCATGGACGCGGGCTGGGCGCTGTGCGGGCTGATCCTGGTCAGTTGGAACAAGTGATTGTCAATCTGGCCGTGAATGCGCGTGACGCCATGGGCGGACGTGGGACGCTGACCATCGAAACCTATCCGATGACGCCCGACGATGTGCGCAAATTGGGCCATGACTTCATGCCGCCCGCGGACTATAGCGCCATGCGCGTGACCGACACGGGGGCTGGCATCCCGACCGAGATTTTGTCGAAAATCTTTGAACCCTTTTTCACCACCAAAGATGTGGGGAAGGGCACTGGACTGGGGCTGTCGACCGTTTACGGCATAATCAAACAGTCCGCAGGGTTTATCTTTGCCGATAGCCAAGAAGGGGTGGGAACATCCTTCACCGTCTATCTTCCGGTTTACCACGTCGAAAGTGGCACCGCGCCGCTGGCTGCCCAGCCTGCCAAGGTCCGCAAATCGCAGTGGGGAACGGGCCATGTATTGTTGGTAGAGGATGAGGACATGGTCCGCGCCGTGGCCGAGCGTGCCTTGACGCGCGCTGGATATAGCGTGACCACCGCGACGCAGGGCGAAGAGGGGTTGGAGCGTTTCCACCAAATGGACCATGTCGACCTGATCATCAGCGATGTGGTGATGCCGACCTTGGACGGGCCATCCATGGTGCGGGAGATGCGAAAGAAACGCCCCGATTTGCCAGTTTTGTTTATGTCCGGCTATGCAGAAGAACAATTGCGTCAATCGATCGATATTGATCAAGTGACCTTTTTGCCGAAACCTTTCTCTGTCGCCCAATTGGCAGAGGCAACATCGGCCGCATTGGACGAAGCGAATTTGAGAAAAGATCATGAGTGATAAAGGCCGTATCTTGGTTGTCGAAGACGATGTGCTGATTGGCATGTTGTTGGGTGATATGTTTGAAGCGTTGGAGTATGATCCTCCGGCACAGGCTTCGAATAATTTTGCAGCGCTCGAAATCTTGAACAGCGAATCCATTGTCGGTGCGTTGGTTGATATCAATTTGGGCGGCGAAAAAGGTTGGCCTGTGGCCGCTGAATTGACGCGGCGCGGCATTCAATTTGCCTTTACCACTGGCGGCGGAACAGAGGTTCCAGAGGCCTATCGCCACATTGATGTGGTCACAAAACCCTTCCGCTTAAAAGATATTGAGGCGGTGGTTGAAAGCTTTCGCCAAGGCTGATTAAAATTTATTTGTTCCCCTCTTGTTCTGTGTGAACAAAAGCGATACATCGGTCAGGCGTTGCGGTGCGTCTGCCTTCGCTCTAGAGCAGGAAAGGAACGGTCATGGCCGGACAATTGTCACTCGTCGAATCGGGGAAATCAGTGAACGGAACGGACAGGCAGAAGGCGCTCGACGCCGCTCTTGCACAAATTGATCGGGCTTTTGGTAAAGGCTCGGTGATGAAATTGGGGTCCAAGGAAGCTATGCAGGTTGAGGCTATCTCAACCGGTTCTTTGGGACTGGACATCGCATTGGGCGTGGGCGGTTTGCCGCGCGGGCGTGTGATTGAAATTTATGGACCGGAAAGCTCCGGTAAAACCACCTTGGCGCTGCATACTATTGCAGAGGCGCAGAAAATGGGTGGAACAGCGGCCTTTGTTGACGCGGAACATGCTCTGGACCCAGTCTATGCCCGCAAATTGGGCGTGAATATTGACGATCTGTTGGTGTCTCAGCCCGATACGGGTGAACAGGCGCTGGAGATTGTCGATACATTGGTGCGTTCCAATGCAATTGACGTTTTGGTGGTCGACTCGGTTGCCGCCTTGGTGCCGCGTGCGGAAATCGAAGGCGAAATGGGCGACAGCCATGTCGGCTTGCAAGCCCGCTTGATGTCGCAATCGCTACGTAAATTGACGGGTTCGATTAGCCGTTCGCGTTGCATGGTGATTTTCATCAACCAATTGCGCATGAAAATTGGCGTGATGTATGGAAACCCTGAAACCACCACTGGCGGAAATGCGCTAAAATTCTATGCTTCTGTCCGCTTGGATATTCGCCGTATCGGTGCGGTGAAGGATCGCGATGAAGTGGTCGGTAACGCTACACGCGTCAAGGTTGTGAAGAACAAGGTCGCTCCTCCCTTTAAGCAGGTGGAGTTTGACATCATGTACGGTGAGGGCATTTCGAAAATTGGCGAAATGCTGGATCTGGGCGTGAAGGCCGGTGTGGTGGAAAAGGCTGGCGCTTGGTTCAGCTATGACTCCGTTCGCATTGGTCAAGGCCGTGAAAACTCCAAAAAATTCTTGTTGGATAACCCAGAGTTGGCCCAGCGTTTGGAAACTGCCATTCGCGGCCGCCGTGACGCGGTGGCCGAAGAATTAATGGTTGGTCCGGGCGAAAATAGCGAGGATTGAGGAGAGGGTATAAACCCGCCTTGTCGCGATAATGGACGAACAGGGTCTGCCTAAAATGTTAGGCGGACCCTGTTTTGTTTGGGAAGCGATTTTGCAGTCTGCGCGGACCAAGGCTTTGGTCAACTGTTGGTCGTGCCGCTAGGAGCATGACCCATGCTGCGAGGCGTGTTGCATGATGACGGCCCGACGATGCGAATATCAAGGGCCGACCATGACGCCGCCCCGCGCCAGCAACCCATATGATGGTGCTTTGATAGCTAGTGCTGCGGAGTGTTCACCCAATATCGTTTTATATTACCGGCTGGCATCATCCGCTGGGCTTTTTGAAGTTTTTCCCTGCGCATGCCCGTATAAATATTGTTCCAGCTTCAACTCGGTTGCGTGGTTGGTTTGAGGTGGGCTTACCCAGTCGCTCCATCGCACCATTTTGCCGACGGGGTATTTGGAGCGGCATAATCAAAGGGCTTGGATGTTTGGAGGCGCTGACCTTGTGGTCTGCCATAAGGAAGGAATGGGCGGATGATCAAATCATATAATTTAAGGTGCGGTGACATGGATAGGGGGGGCAACGGCGCATGGCGTGCGGCAGGACGGGGGCGGCACGCGGCGGATATCGCTTGCTGTGCTGGGGAAATTGGGTCAGCTTAATCCATGGGGGTTAATGGCGACATGGCTGCGGGTGTCATGACCAATCAGGCTAGGAATTATGATGCCGTTGATCGTTCACCATCTGAACAATAGCCGTAGCCAGCGCATTTTATGGCTGCTGGAAGAATTGGCCTTGGATTATGAAATCCGCCGCTATGAACGGGATGCCGTCAGCAATTTGGCACCGGAGGAACTGCGAGCGATCCATCCCCTTGGGAAATCACCAGTGCTAGAGGATGATGGCCGCATCATCAGCGAATCTGGGGCGATTGTGGAATATATTTGCCGCTGCCATGGCGGGCAGCATCTTGTTCCGGCCGTGGAGGACGCGTCCTATATTCGCTATTTGGAGTTTCTGCATTTCGCGGAGGGTTCGGCGATGACGCCCATTTTGCTGAACCTTTATACTTCGCGTTTGGGGGATGCGGGCTTGCCGCTGCGGGCGCGTATTGATCAGCAATTGGAATTGCATTTCCAATATATGGAAGACGCGTTGGCACAGCACCCATTTTTTGCTGGCGATGATTTTTCGGCTTCCGATATCATGATGAGCTTTCCTGCCGAGGTGGCAGTGATGAACGGCGGTCCAGCCTATCCGCGACTGGCGGCCTTTGTGGATGCTTGTCACGCGCGGCCTGCATGGCAGCGCGCGCGGGAGCGGGGCGGAAGCTATTTTATATTTTGATCAAATATTTGGATAAGTGATGATGATAATCCGAAACGCTATGTTCATCGGTGTTGCTGGCCTATGGGCCGCAGCCACTAGCGCGGCAACTATCAGCGAGGGTCGGGCCACTGAACTGGCCAAGCCAGCCGGGAAGGCTGCTGTTGGTGCCTTATCGCCATCCTTGACGATGAGCGACGGGGCGGTGTTGGATCTGCAAGCGGGATTTTCGGCCGCTACGCCGCCAAGTGAGGCGAGCAAGGCGCAAGCGTTCGCAAAGGTGGCAGCTTATGCCAAGGCTTTGAGTGACCGCGATTTTACGGCGGCTTATGCTATGCTGCGCTTATCCTATCAGGCGGCGAATCCCAAAATTCATTGGGAGATGAATTTGCGCGATCGTGGTGATTTATGGGCCAATGGAGCTGTGAAAATTTTGCGGAGCAGTTGGACCCGTGATCCGGCTGGTCAGCCCACCGGAAATTACGCTGCCTTTGATTTTTTGGGATATCGGTCCAATGGGGATTTCGATTGCGGCACTATTGTTGTTCATCAACCATTTGAAAATTCAGAGTTTTCAATAGTCAGAACCGAAGCGAATTACGTGGCCGCTGAATTTCTGGACAACGGCGTTCCCAATGCAAATATCTTGCCGCAACTGCCATGTTTTGTCGGCAATGCTTTTGCCGGAAAGTCGTGATGCATTTTTCTATCAGCTTGAACGGCTTTCACGGCTTGTCGAACAGGGAGAAAGTCCCTAATTCGCGCGCATGACATCGACCAATGACATCCGCCGGTCCTTCCTCGACTATTTCGGGGGCGCTGGACATCATGTTGAACCTTCGTCACCTTTGGTGCCGCACAATGACCCGACATTGATGTTTGTCAACGCGGGTATGGTGCCGTTCAAAAATGTGTTCACGGGGCTTGAAAAGCGCCCATATACCACGGCGACATCGTCGCAAAAGTGCGTGCGCGCCGGCGGTAAGCATAATGACCTTGATAATGTGGGCTTTACGGCCCGCCACCACACCTTCTTTGAAATGCTGGGCAATTTCTCGTTCGGTGATTATTTCAAAGAAGAAGCGATCCACCATGCTTGGACGCTGATCACCAAGGAATGGGGCCTGCCAGCCGAAAAGCTGACGGCCACCGTTTATCACACCGACGACGAAGCCTTTAATTTGTGGCGCAAGATTTCGGGTCTGCCGGAAGAACGCATTATCCGCATTCCGACCAATGATAATTTCTGGTCGATGGGCGATACGGGGCCTTGCGGTCCGTGCAGCGAAATTTTCTTTGACCATGGCGACCATATTTGGGGTGGTCCTCCGGGCTCGCCGGAAGAAGATGGCGACCGTTTCGTTGAAATCTGGAACCTGGTGTTCATGCAATATGAACAAATGGCGGGTGGCGAACGCGTCGACTTGCCACGTCCCAGCATCGACACCGGCATGGGCTTGGAACGCATCGCGGCTGTGATGCAAGGCGTGCACGACAATTATGACACGGACACGTTCAAGGCGCTGATCGCGGCCTCGGTTGATCTGACCGGCGTGCCGGCGGATGAAGCGCGCCGCGCGAGCCACCGCGTGATCGCCGATCATCTGCGCGCATCGAGCTTTTTGATTGCCGACGGCGTGCTGCCGTCGAATGAAGGCCGTGGCTATGTGCTGCGCCGCATTATGCGCCGCGCCATGCGTCATGCGCATTTGCTGGGTGCGAAGGATCCGTTGATGCACCGTCTGTTGCCGTCTTTGGCGACGGAAATGGGTGCGGCCTATCCGGAACTGCTTCGGGCGCAACCCTTGATTTCGGAAACGCTAGAGCGCGAAGAAACCAAATTCCGTCAGACGTTGGACAAGGGCCTGCGCCTCCTTGAAGTCGAAGTAGATGCGATCGAGCGAATGTCGCAAGCCTATAACGATTCTGCTAACGTCGGCTTTGACCAACCAGACGCTATCCGTTTCCCAAATAACGCCCCGCCAAAGCGGGAATTGTCGGGCGAGGTTGCGTTCAAGCTTTATGACACTTTCGGCTTTCCTTACGATTTGACCGAAGATGCATTGCGTACGCAGAACATCACGGTTGACCGCGAAGGTTTCGACAAAGCTATGGCCAAGCAAAAGGCGGCGGCGCGTGCGGCTTGGAAAGGCAGCGGGGAAAAGGCTTCGGACGAGATTTGGTTTGACCTTGCGGAAAGCAACGGCAGCACCGAATTCATCGGCTATACGGGTACGTCCGGCGAAGCGAGCATTGTTGCTTTGGTTAAGGACGGTGCGACCGTGGATCAGGCGTCGGCTGGCGACGATGTGATTGTGTTGACCAACCAAACGCCATTTTATGGCGAGAGCGGCGGTCAGGCTGGCGATGCTGGCATGATTACGACGTTGGACGGCGTGAAGGCGGTGGTTTCGGACACGTCGAAGCCGCTGGGCCGTTTGCATGCGCACCACGCCAAGCTGGAAAGCGGCACGTTGAAGGTGGGCGACAGCATTTTGCTGACCGTCGACGCCCAGCGCCGTGACCGTATTCGCGCCAACCATAGTGCGACCCACTTGCTTCATGCGGCGCTGCGCGGTCATTTGGGCGGACATGTGACGCAGAAGGGCAGCTTGGTTGCCGAAGATCGTCTGCGTTTTGACTTTTCCCACCCCAAGGCGCTGAGCCCCGAGGAAATTGCGGCCATTGAAGCGGAAGTGAATGCGCAAATTCGCGGCAATGAAGCGGTGACGACCCGCTTGATGACGCCGGAAGATGCGATTGAAGCCGGCGCAATGGCGCTGTTTGGCGAGAAATATGGCGATGAAGTTCGCGTGCTGTCGATGGGCGCGGGCGATGGCAAAAGCTATTCGGTCGAACTGTGCGGCGGCACCCATGTTCGGGCGCTGGGCGACATTGCTTTGCTGAAAATCGTAAGCGAATCGGCCGTTTCGTCGGGCGTTCGCCGTATCGAAGCCTTGACCGGTGAAGCGGCGCGTTTGTGGTTGGTGAACCGTGACGATGCGCTGAAGTCGGTGGCTGCGACGCTGAAAACCACACCGGATGATGTGCCGAGCCGTGTTGCGGCCTTGGCCGATGCGCTGAAGAAAGCGGAACGCGAATTGGCCGACGCCAAAAAGGCATTGGCGATGGGCGGCGGTGCTGGCGGAAATGGTCCAGCGGTGGAAACCGTCGGGTCGACAGCATTTATCGCGCAAGTGGTTGACGGTTTGGACCCCAAAAATCTGCGCGGCGCGGTGGATGATCTGAAAAAACAGGTCGGAACGGGTGTGGCGATGCTGGTGGCGATCAATGAAGGCCGCGCTTCGGTGGCTGTTGGTGTAGCTGGCGATGCGGGGCAGAGCGCCGTTGATCTGGTGAAGCTGGCGGTGGCGGCGCTGGGCGGTCAAGGCGGCGGTGGTCGTCCGGATATGGCGCAAGGCGGCGGTCCAAACGGCGATGCCGCGCAAGATGCTGTCGCTGCAGTCCGCGCCGCATTGTCCGCCTGATGGTGAAAAACCGCCCTTGGATGGCCTGTGCCATATCGGCCCTGATTTTGGGGTTGGTGGCTGGTTGCAGCAAGGGCGGAGATGATCCGGCGGGGACGGCCGATGGTTGGCAAATCCCCGCTGGAACCTATCGCAGCATCTCCAAGGCCCAAACGGGCTTTGAAGTGCATTTAAGCGAAGGGGATAAAAGCCCCGTTGCGGCTTTGTCGCTATGCCGCCCTGATTGCGCCGCCCCCATTCATTCCGCTGTGATGCGGGGATTGAATGGGGTTAGCTTTTCCCTGTCCGATGCGGGGCATATGGTCGATGTGACCCTGACCCCCGCTAGTATGACCGAGATCATGCTGGCCGCCGATTGGGGCAAGGGGTTGGAAAGCGTGACGCTTCGCCGCGTGGACGACAGCGGCCGCCATGGCGCCGCGTCCGCCGATAGCAGCGCGGCCGTTAGTCGGTAACAGGCTGCCGTCGTTGATCCGGCCCAAGCTTGGTTTAATCGGGTCGGTTTAATCGACGCCCTTGGCTTTGCCCCATGCGCGGGCCGCCGTATAACCCAAATATCCCGTGCCAAATAGGGCATAAAGGGGTTCGGGGATGCCCGCCAAATAGGCGTTCATGCCGCGCGCAATGCCGTCCGCCATGTCGGGCCGCGCCGCCGCGATCAGGCCCATTGGGATGGCCCACAGCAGCAGGGTGTACATGACATAAAGGAAGCTGGGCCGTGCGCGGCTGGTCCAAGGGTCGTTGCTATTAGCCTCTGCGATGATGGCGGCCATTTGCGTTTTCAGCGCCTCCATTTCCTGCGACCCTTCCAGTTTCAGCAGTTCCAGCTTTGCTCTGTCGCGGGCGTCGGGATCGGGGATGATTTTGTCGATCAATTTGGCAATGGGGCCAATGATACCGTCGAGAATAGACATAAAAATTCCCTGTTTTCAAAATGTGTTGGATCGGAAGTTTATGAAGTTGCGGCTATAAGGCGCGCGGGGAGAGCGGGAGACTGAACCGGTCACCCGAAAGGGGGCCTTAGCTGTGCAGGGGGCCGATGCGGTTGGCGAGCCAGCCATAGAGGAAAGCCTCTTGGGATGGGCGGCGTTCGGCCAGTGCGATATAGCGTTCCCCCTGCAACGCCTCCATGGCGCGCAGCAGAACGGTCTCACCGGATTTGCCGCGCGCCGCCAAATAGCCGTCGAGGGCGGAAAGGGTGCGCGCGCCGATATGCTGGTCGACCGCTATGTCCGGATAGTCGCGTGCACAGCGGTTAAGGGCGTTTAGGGCCCGTTGAAGAAAACCGCTGGCCGTCGCGGTGCCCATGTTGACGCCTGTGTCGAACAATTCGGCGGCGATGGACGCGGCGCGTAGAGCGACACGGTCAAAGGCTGGTTTTTGCCAATAAATACGGGTGTATATGTTGACGGCTAAGCTGCGCGGTAATTCGCGCATATCGCCCTGATACCCCTCGGCGCGGGCGACGGATTGGGTGATGCCCCAACAAGTGGGGCCGCCGCGATCCGATGGGTGGTTTACATAACGGCCTTCCCGTTCAATGATGGCGTCAACCAACGCATCAAGATCGAAGTTGGAGTAAGATGATGGGGTCATATTGCTTCCTTTGGTTCGTTTTGTTAATTTAACGAACCATATTGGAACAATGTAGGAAAGAGGATTTTATGCGGGCTTTGCAGGTTCATGCGTTGGAACCAGATTTTGCTGGCGTGCGGCTGAGCGATGTTGATGTTCCGCAGCCGCAGGCGGGCGAGGTGCGGGTGAAGGTGGCTGCGGCCGCCGTGAATTTTCCCGACCTGTTGATGACGCGCGGTGCGTATCAGTTGAAACCGCCATTGCCCTTTACCCAAGGGCTGGAGTTTTCAGGGATTGTCGATGCTGTGGGGCCGAATGTGACCACATGGCGCGTGGGCGATGAGGTGATGGGCGGCAATGCACAGGGGCATGGTGCGATGGCGGAATATGCCATTGGGCAGGCGCTGAAAATGCGGCGTAAACCCAGCGGACTGAACTGGGAAGAGGCGTCGGCTTATGCGGTGACCTATGTGTCGGCCTATGTCGGTTTGATGCAATGCGCCAAAGTGCAACCGGGCGAATGGGTGTTGGTGCATGGAGCGGCTGGCGGCGTCGGGTTGGCGGCGGTGGATATGGCCAAAGCGCTGGGCGCGCGGGTGATCGCGGCGGCCAGCACCGAAGAAAAGCGGCAAGCGATTGCGCGCATCTATGCGCCCGACGCGGTGATTTCGTCGGAGGCGGGATTTCGCGAAGAGGTGAAGCGCATTACGGGCGGCGCGGGGGCCGATGTGATTTTTGATCCGGTGGGCGGCGATATATTTGACGAGTCGACGCGCAGCATTGCCTTTGGTGGGCGGTTGCTGGTGGTGGGCTTTACGTCCGGACGGATCGCCACCATGGCAACCAACATAGCGTTAATAAAAGGATTTTCGGTGATGGGTGTGCGGGCGGGGGAATATTGCCGCCGCTTTCCGGACCGTGGGCAGCTATGTTATTCGGCGATTGATCGCATGGCGGAGGCGGGCGTGATCCGGCCCCATATCGACCGTGTGTTGGACTTGGCGGATTGGCGCGAAGGATATGAATTGCTGGATCAGCGCAAAGTTGTGGGCAAAGTGGTGCTGCGCCCATGATGACGCGGCACTTTAGCTGATGCGTGGAACAGAGATTTAGCGCAGCAGCGTCCAGAGCGGGTTTTCCGGATCTGACAACAGCTTGGCGGTGAGCGCCAAGGACATGATGACGAGCAGCGGGCGGACGCCTTTGCCGCCATAACGGATGGCGAGGCGAGTGCCGATTTGCGCGCCGACCACATTGGCGGCGGCCATCGTAAAGCCCAAAGCCCAAAGCATATGGCCACCCAAGGCGAGCATCACCAGCGCCGCGATATTGGTCGTGAGATTGAGCAATTTGGTACCCGCAATGGCGCGGACCAAGCCGAAACCGCCCAAGGCCACCAAGGCAAGGGTGAGGAAAGAGCCGGTGCCTGGGCCAAAAAAGCCATCATAAAAGCCAATGGCGCTGATCAACAGGGTGAGCGGTAGGGTGGAGAGTTTGGCAGCGCGGTCAGCCTCGCTCATGGATGGGGCAAGGAGGAAGTAAAGCGCCATCAATATGAGCAAGATAGGAACGATAGCGGCCAAGAAGCTGCTGTCGATGACTTGCACCGCCAAGGCCCCAGCCGTGGAACCGAGCAAGGCACCGGCGACGGGCCAAGCGAAGCGTTTTACCTCGACATGGCCGCCGCGCCAAAAGGTATAGAAGCTAGAAGCCGTACCAATGGCGCTCTGCAATTTGTTGGTCGCAAGCGCGACGACGGGCGGCATCCCCGTGGACATGAGCGCGGGAATGGTGAGCAGGCCCCCACCGCCAGCCATGGCGTCAATCGTGCCCGCGAGGAAGGCAATGCCGAGAAGGAAGGCGATGGTTTCGGGGGTGAAGGTCATGGGGCTGTTATACGGAAATCAAACCGATACAGTAGGGGGCTTCGCAGCTATTTTTCGATCCGCCTATCCACGGGTGCAGGTGGTGATTTGTTGCCATGTTGGGGTAATGGGCGGGTCATCGATCCAGCGGAAGCAAGCTTTCGCTATTTCTGATTGGCGCAGCAATATTCTGTTTTTAAACGCGCGAGAATGGCGGACGCGAAAACTGGATGCCGACCATCTCGACTTATCGGCCATATGAAACGCCGCGCAGGGTGTAAGTTGGCTACGCGTGCTTTCTTCGTCACTGGCACGCTGGGATGCTGATTTGATGAAGATGCTTAGCGTGGGATTTGGAATTGCAAGGTGACAGATCGTTCGCAGAGATGCGGTCCGATCTGAGATTAAATTTTGCTGGTAGAAGATAAATTGGTCGGGACGATAGGATTCGAACCTACGACCCCCACACCCCCAGTGTGATGCGCTACCAGGCTGCGCTACGTCCCGACCGTGCCCATCTGCTGGGCAGGCGTCGCCATTAGGCTGGATTTTTTGGGGATGCAACAGATGTTTTCAAAAAATTGCATTTCTTTCAGCAGCTAGCTTGATCGTCGCTGGCAAGTGCCCATTTTTTAGGCGGCTGTCCGTTGCCTTATGTGGCGGTTTGCCGCGCAGCCTGTTGTTGCGCGGCTTCTTCCTGCATGGTAGGCGGCGGACCATGTTTTTTGCTCTTTCTTGCAAGGGAAAGAGCACGCTTATGAACGGAAAGATTCTCGTACATGTCGATGCAATTGCTTTTGAGCCAAGCAGCGGGAGCCTCTGGCGGGGCCGGTGGTTTCCTTATGCTGGTTCCTTATCTGCTGATTTTCGTAGTCTTTTGGTTCTTTTTGATCCGTCCGCAGTCTGTTCGTATGAAAGAGCATCGGGCCAAGGTTGCTGCCGTCAAGGTGCGTGATCAAGTGGTGACGGGCGGCGGTATTGTCGGCAAAGTGACCCGCGTAGACGATGATTTTGTCGATGTGGAAATTGCACAAGGCGTGAAGATCAAGGTTGTCAAATCGACCTTGGCCGATGTTGTTCAGCCCGGCGGAACCCCCGCTAATGACTGATTTGCCACGTCCGCTTTGCGGCGGACGGGCCCAGCCAGACGGGATTTATAGATGTTAGATTTCCCCCGTTGGAAAAGCATCGGCATCAGTTTGATTTTGCTGCTTGGTGTTTTATTTTCCATTCCCACTTTTCTGCCGGAGCAGACACGGTCTGCTTTGCCGTCTTTCATGCAAGCCAAGGTCAACCTTGGGCTTGACCTTGCGGGCGGTAGCCATTTGCTGTTGGAAGCCGATCTGAACGATCTGCGCAAAACCCAGCTTGATAATATGGAAAAGACCGTGCGGACCGCAATGCGCGGTGAAACCGGCGCGGCTGACGATATTGCGATTGGCGAATTGTCGACCAATGGCGGAAAAGTAAGCTTTTTGGTACGCGACCGCGCGCAGGTGGATGCCGCACGCGAACGTATGTTGAAGGAAACCCAAGGTGCGGGCCTGAGCGGCCAGCGCGATTGGGACATTAGTGTGGTTGATACCACGCGCATGGTGTTGACGCCAACATCGGCGGGTCAGGCGCAAGCCGTGGCCCATGCGATGGATACGGCGCGCGACATTATTGACCGCCGTATCAACGAATTGGGCACGCGCGAACCGACGATCATTCGCGAAGGCAATGACCGTGTGGTGGTTCAGGTGCCCGGCCTGCAAGACCCAGCGGAATTGAAAGAGTTGATCGGCAAGACCGCCCGCTTGGAATTCCGCATGGTGGACGCCACCGCGGACCCCAATGAAGCGATGGCGGGCCGTGTGCCAGTCGGCAGTGAAATTGTTCCATATGGCGAAGGTGAAGGCAATGGCGCGGCGTTTGAAGTGCTGCGCCGTCAGGTGATGATCAGCGGTGATCAGTTGATCAGCGCCCAGCAAAGCTATGAACAGCAGTCGAACCAGCCGGTGGTCAGCATTCGCTTTGACAGCCAAGGCGCTGCGACCTTTGCAAAGGTGACAGCGGCGGCCGTCGGTCAGCGTTTTGCTATGGTGTTGGACGGCAAGGTGTTGTCGGCTCCGTCGATCAATGAACCGATTTTGGGCGGCAGCGCACAGATTTCGGGCAATTTCACGGTCGCCAGCGCCAATGCTTTGTCGATTTCGCTGCGGTCGGGTGCTTTGCCGGTGAAGATGGAGGTCGTTGAAGAACGCACCGTGACGCCGGAGCTGGGCCAAGATTCGATTGAGCGCGGGGCGATTGCCGGCATTATTGCCACGGTTGCCGTATTGACGTTGATGCTGGTGGTCTATGGCCGCTTTGGTGTTTATGCCAACATCGCGCTGATCTTTAACGTGTTTTTGATCATTGCGACTATGGCGGCGTTCAACGCCACGCTGACTTTGCCCGGTATTGCCGGTTTCGTGCTGACCATTGGCGCGGCGGTGGATGCCAACGTGCTGATTAACGAGCGAATACGCGAAGAATTGGCGCGGGGACGCAAAGCGTTTCAGGCGGTGGAATTGGGTTATACCGAAGCTAGCCGCGCGATTTTCGACGCCAATATCACCAACGTGATTGCGGCGGCGTTGATGTTCTGGTTCGGGTCCGGTCCGATCAAGGGCTTTGCGGTGGTGTTGACCATCGGCATCGTCACCAGCGTTTTCACCGCTGTTACCGTCACCCGTATGCTTGTCGCGCATTGGCTGCGTAGCAAGCGTCCGACCACGATCCATTTGTAAGGAGGGAATGAGATGCGATTGCTGAAACTCGTCCCTGACAATACCAATCTCGACTTTTTGAGATGGCGCAAATTGGCGTCGTTCATGAGCATGTTTCTGGTTATTCTGTCCATTGTGCTGGTTGGCGTAAAGGGACTGAATCTGGGCATTGACTTTGTGGGCGGTCAGTCGGTGCGCGTCGAATTCACTGGCACTATGCCAGAGATTGACGAAATCCGTGACAAAGTGGGTGACCTTGGCTTGGGTGATGCGACCATCCAGCAATTTGGTTCGGACAAGGCTGTGTCCATTCGAACCGCTTTGCCAGATGGCGGCAAGGAAGTGGCCGAACAGGCAGGGCGCAAATTGGTGTCCGGCATTGAAGCGGCCTTTCCCAATGCCAAGGCTGGATCGGTGGAAACCGTTTCGGGTAAGGTGTCCGATGAGTTGATCACCACCGGTGCGTTGAGCCTTGGGCTGGCGATGCTGGGGATCTCCATCTACATCTGGATGCGCTTTGAGTGGCAATTTGGTGTGGGTGCGATGGGACGTTTGTTCCACGAAGTCGCTCTGACATTCGGCTTTTTTGCCGTGACGCAAATTCAATTTGATTTGAACTCGGTTGCCGCCTTGCTGACCATTGTGGGTTATTCGCTGAACGACACGATTGTGGTCTATGACCGTATTCGTGAAAATCTGAAGAAATACCGCAAGATGGACATCATCCCCTTGCTGAACCTGAGCTTGAACGAGACATTGTCGCGCACCGTGATGACGACCGTGGCGATGTTCTTGGCGTTGGGTGTCTTGCTCTTTATGGGGCCCGATGTGATCTTTGGTTTCACGGCGGCTATGTTGTTCGGTATTTTCGTTGGCAGCTATTCGTCGGTGCTGATGTCGACGCCGGTCTTGGTGTGGTTGAAGGTTGGCCCGCACAGCTTTGTGCCGCGCACCAGCGCGTCGCAGCAGGGCGGCGAACGCGTCACAGCCCGCGAGGATGATGGCGCAGCGGTGTAAGCCGATACGCAAACAAAAAAGGGCGGGAAGGCAGATGCTTTCCTGCCCTTTTTTATGGGCTATTTCTTATAGCGAACGGATCAGGCGCGTGGCGATCGCGGCCCAAGGCGGGTTGGTGACAACCTGTTGCCGTTGACCCGTGCCCAAGGGCAAGAGATGGAGTTTTTCACCGTCGACATTGATGAGGCGGGCAAAAATGAAACGGCCAGCCGGACGCGGCACCAGCATGTCGCGGTTGAGCGCGCTGGTCCAATCCCCCTCTATGCGGCGGCACCAGATTTCGTCGCCTGTGCGATAATCGCCAATGGAGGAGGTGACGCGCACGGCCAGCATATCTTCGGTTGGGCGTGCCGTAATGGCTTGTTCGACGCGGGTGGGGGCCTGCGTCCCCTCTGCGCTGAGGAGGGCGGTGATGGTGAGCGCGCTGTCTTGGGGCAAGCGGACCAGTTCGGCGCTGTCGACGCCCAAGGCGGCGGCGATGCGGTTCATCCATGCGAGCGACAAGGAGCGTGTGCCCGTTTCCAACCGGCCTATGGTTTGGGCGGTGGTGGGGGGATCGCAACGCAAAGCGACATCCTCAAGCGTCATATTTTTCGAGCGGCGGACGGCCCTGATGCTGTTGATCATGAAGGATGCTCCGGTAAAATATGCAATATTGGATTAACCAAATAGGTTTTTCCTTTCCTACAAAACTCCCGACTGTCAAGGGTGATTCCCAAGCTTTTTGGCGAAAGGCGACAAAGATGAGGCAAGAAAAGCGCGAATGGGCGGAGCGGACACATCCCGATGATGTGGCGCAAATAAATCCAAACTCGGTGTCCGATGGGTCGGGTCAGGGTGCGGACAGGGCCATGCGCGGGCGGACGGTGCGGGTGAATGTGCGGGAAAATGTGCTGGATTGGTTGGCGGCACGCGGCATGGTGAGCGCGGCGCAGCAGCGCGCGGGCGAGCGCCTACGCATGGATTATGAACGGGCCGGGCTGCGCGCCAATGTGACGATGAATTGGGACGCCGTGCCGGTTGCCAAATCGCGCAGCGGGGCGCGCGCGGGGGATGCTTCCTTGGCGCGGATCGACGCGCACCGGCGCTTTCATGCGGCCTTGGACGCGGTGGGGCCAGGGCTGGGCGATATTTGTTGGCGCGTGATTTGCGGCGGCGAGGGGATTAGCGGTGCAGAGAAAGAACTGGGCTGGCCCGCACGGTCGGGCAAGCTGGTGTTGGGGATGGCGCTGGATCGGTTGGCGCGATTTTATGGGACTTAAGAGGCTGGGGGAAGTGATCGAAAGCGCGGTGAATATGCTGGAAATGCGGATCGGGGGGCTACCTATGATCCGGGTCACGATACAGCCGATGTTCAGATGCTAGGCAGCAGGCTGATGAAAATTCAAAGGAGGATTTCATGGGTCTTGGCAAAAAATTGATGGGTTTGAGCGCGGCGGCGTTGATGGTGGTGGGCGCAGGGCCCGTGTCCGCGCAGCACGCGGTGCCTTTGACCGAAGCCTTGTTGAACCATAGCTGGGTTGTCGTGGATTTTCCCGGACGGACGGACCGAGTGGGCGTCGATGGACCTGTGACCTTTGAACGGGATGGCCGGAACCGTGTTGTGGGGCAGTCGCCATGCAATGAAGGGTGGATGGGCAAGTTGGAGGTGAATTTGCCTGCGATCACCATTTCGGATGTCGAATCCTTTTATGACCAAACTTGCCCGTTGGTGCGTGAGAATATTAGCTTCCTGAACAATTTGGAACTGGTGCGTTCTGCGCGGACGGGACCAGAGGGGCTGGAATTGCTGTCGGCCAGTGGCAAGCGTTTGTTCTTGCTGGTTGCTGGCGGATAGTGGCAGGCTTGCCCCTGCGCGCCGCGATGAATGGCAAGATGCTGGACATTGCTGATGTGGTTTGGGGCCTAAGTCTTGGCACTTTAAAGATATTATGACACATTCGCGCACAATATCGTGGGCTGAAGGAGTGCGAAGGTGGCGCGAGCATGTGTTGGGGTTTTGGTCGCTGTGGGCCTTTCTTTGCCGATGGCGGGTATCGCCAAGGAGAAGGAGCCGCAACGCCTATCCCCTTCCTCTCCGTGGAACGTGCATTATGCAGATGATAGCTGCCGTTTTGGCCGGAGTTTTGGCGAGGGCGATCAGCGGATCATGTTCAGTGCGGCGCGCTATGATGATGGGGATGATCTGCGGATCAGTTTTTATGGTAAGTCACTGAAGAAAAATGTTGATGGTGAGTTGCGTGTGCGAATTCACCCGCATGATCATGTGAAAAAACTGATGTTTTATCCCGCCACTGGCAGCAATGATTTACCAGCGTTGGTGTTGACTCCATCCGTCCGCTTGTATGACACGGAGGAGGCCGATAAGCGCCGCACCGACGCCTTTGCGGCAGACGGTAGTAATTACCAATCGCCACCGGTGACGCCAGAACAGGAAGCCGCCATTACGGGATGGGAATTGAGCGGGAAATTCATGCCGCATGTGGTTTTGGAAACAGGATCTATGGGGGCTGTGATGGCGACGGTGCGGCAGTGCACCGATCAATTGCTGGGTGAATGGGGGCTGGACGTGGCCCGCCATAAAAGCCTGAGTGCGCGGGCGCAGCCGATTACAAGCCCCGCGAGCTGGATGACAAATGACGATTATCCCCGACATCTGGCGGAGCGCGGGGTGCGAGGGATTGTGAATTTTCGGCTGATGATTGATGCGGACGGCGGGGTGACGGCCTGTCATATTCAGCAATCGACCCGACCGGCGGAATTTGATGAAGCGGCCTGTAAGGGGTTGATGCTCAGGGCTAAGTTTAAACCTGCGCTGGATGCTGATGGCCAGCCGATGCCGTCCTTTTACCGAAATAGCGTTCGTTTTATGATGTAGGAATAGGGTTTAGCTCGTGGTGAGCGGGGCTGTGGAGGACGCAGATGCGATGATGGCGTCGATGTCTGCTGCGGCGTCCTGCTGTTCATAGACGTGGTGGTAAATGTCGGTGATCCATGTGTGGAGGTCAGCGTGGGTGATGGACGGCGTCGGGCCGTTGGGGTGGATGAACAGGTCCATCAGGGGCGGTATGCCGGCGCTGACTTGCGGCATGCGATAGGGGGTGTTTTCAAATCTCTCGCAGCCCAAGCGGCGGTAAAAATTTTGGCGGCGGCGGGACATGGCGTCTGGCGCGTCGCTGGGCGGGATGGCGTCCACTTCGATGAGGAGCGGCGTGTTTTGCGTTGCCGAGAGTGCGGCTTGGACGAGTTTTGCACCAATGCCTTGGCCGCGTGCGGCGTGGTCGGTGGCGAGATATTCTAGCAAGTTGAACGGGTAAGCGGCGGAGCGGTAGAGGCTGGCGAAGCCGAGCAGTTGTCCAGAGGCGCTATGCGCGCCAAGCGTGAGATAATCGGCGCGGATGAGGCTGTGGCGGATGATATCATCCGCTTTACGTTCCTCTGGGGCCAAAGCCTCGGTGTAGATGGCCAGCAGTTCGGCGGCGTCATCCGCGCCGAGGGGAGCGATGCGGATGGCGGAGTGGGGGGTGGATTGGGTCACTTGTCTGCTTTCTACGGCGGCGGCGAGAAATATAGGGGTTTAACCCAAGGCCTCGACCATCTCGGCGAGTTCCAGCCAGCGGTCTTCGGCGCTTTCTTTTTCGGCGCGTAGCTTGTCGAGCAAGGCGGTGAGTTCGTTGAACCGTTTATTGTTTTTGGTAAACAAATTGCCATCGGACAGTTCCATTTCCGCCTTGGCCATTTGGGCTTCGATATCTTCGACGCGTTTGGGCAGCAGTTCATAGTCGCGCTGGTCCTTGTAGCTCAGCTTTTTCTTTTGCTGCGGTGGGGACGGCGGGGGTGTTGCGCCGCCGCTGTTACTTTTGGCTTTGCTCGTCGTGGGTTTGATGCGCTTGGCTTTCCAATCGGCATAGCCGCCAGCGACGATATCGACTTTGCCTGTGCCGTCGAGGCCCAGCGTGACGGTGACGGTGCGGTCGAGGAAGTCGCGGTCGTGGCTGACGATCAGCACGGTTCCGGCATAATCTGCGATGACTTCTTGTAGCAGGTCGAGCGTTTCCAAATCGAGGTCGTTGGTGGGTTCGTCGAGAACCAGCAGATTGGATTCGCGGGCGAATTCGCGGGCCAGCAACAGGCGTGAGCGTTCGCCGCCCGACAAGGCACCGACATTGGCTTCGAGGACGCCGGGGTCGAACAGAAAGTCTTTGAGATAGCCTTGGATATGTTTGCGTACCCCGCGCACATCAATCCAATCGCCGCCATCCGCGAGGATGTCGCGGACGGTTTTTTCGGGGCTGAGCAGGCTGCGCTGCTGGTCGATGATGATGCCATCCAATGTGGGGGCGAGGGTGACTTTGCCGCTGTCGGGCTGGATTTCGCCTGTCAGCAACTTGAGCAAAGTGGATTTGCCCGCGCCGTTGGAGCCGACGATGCCGATGCGATCGCCGCGTTGGACGCGAAAATCGAAATCTTTGATGATCGTGCGGCCATTGAAGGCGATGTTGATATTTTCCGCCGTGATGACGGATTTTGAGCGCGCATCATCATTGGCGAGGCCGAGTTTGGCGGTGCCTTGTTGGCCGATCATCGCGGCGCGGGTGGCGCGCATTTCCTTGAGCTTTTCGAGGCGGCCTTGGTTGCGCTTGCGGCGCGCCGTGACGCCGCGAACGAGCCAATTTTCTTCTTGGCGCATCCGGCTGTCGAGGCGCTGAGCGGCGCGGGCTTCGTCGGCGGCGACTTGCTCGGTCCATTCCTCGAACCCGCCGAAGCCAATTTCTTTGCGGCGGATTTGGCCGCGATCCAGCCACACGGTTTGGCGCGTGAGGCGGGTGAGGAAGGTTCGGTCGTGGCTGATGGTGATGAACGCGCCATTATAACGCTGGAGCCAGCTTTCGATCCAATCAATGGCGGCGAGATCGAGGTGGTTGGTCGGTTCGTCGAGCAGCAGCACGTCGGGATTTTGCGCAAGGGCGCGGGCGATGGCGGCACGGCGGCGTTCACCGCCCGATGCGCTGGCGGCTTCGCGCGACATATCAATGCCGAGTTGGTCGGCGATGGCTTCGACTTCATGGGCCTCGGGGGGCATGTCGCCGCCGATGGCGAAGTCCATTAGCGTCTGATAGCCGGAGAAATCCGGTTCTTGTTCCAGTATCACGACATGGGTGCCGGGGACGATGACGCGCTTGCCTTTGTCGGCGTCAATTTGCCCTGCCAGCAAACGAAGCAGCGTGGTTTTTCCCGCGCCATTGCGGCCAATCAGCGCGAGGCGGTCGCGGGGGTGGATATAGATGTTGAGATCTTGAAAGAGCCAACCACTGCCTTGGACAAGGCCGAGGCCTTCATATGATAAAACTGGTGCTGCCATGATGAACGCTGCGCTACCGACCTGTTCAGCATCATGCAAGGGTGCATCATCATAAGGCGGGAACGAGATGTCTGCGTCTGCATATTAGCGAGTAGTGATTTAACAGACACAGCATGGGGTGCGCCCCCTTTTGATGGAGCAAGTGATGAACAAGTGGATGATGGCCGCGTTGGTAGCAGGGACGGCTATGGCAGCACAAACACCCGCCATGGCGCAACAAACAAGGGGCGCAGCGATGATGCAAAGCGAACAGCAACCACTGGTATCCTTTAGTGTGAGTGAAGAAGTGCGATCGCGCCCAGATGTTGCGGGTGTCGGCGCTGGCGTAGAAGTCACCGCCCCGACTGCCGTCGAGGCGATGCGCCAAAATGCAGCGGCGATGGATAAGTTGATCGCAGCGGTAAAGGCGGCGGGTATTAAGGCCGAAGATATTCGCACCACGGGCATCAATCTGTCGTCGCAATATGATTATAGCAATCGTCAAGACGGCCAGCCCCCGCGCTTTGTCGGCTATCAGGTCAGCAATAATGTGCAGGTGACGACGACGAAGATCGACGAAATTGGCGCTTTGTTGGACCGTTTGGTGGCCGCCGGTGGGACCAATGTCAGTGGCCCATGGTTCAGCGTGAAGGACGCAGAAGCACAGACGGCGAGCATTCGCGGCAAGGTGATGGCGGCTGGTAAGGCAAAGGCCGAAGATTATGCGCGCTTGGCGGGGTATCGCAGCGTGGAATTGGTGTCGGTGAGCGAGGGCGGCGGCTATGTGCCATCGCCGCGTATGGAAATGGTCAAAATGGCCGCGCCAGCCGATGCCAATTCCACGCCCGTTGAACCGGGCCAAGTCGGCAATAGCCTGAGCTTGAACTTTACCTATCGTTTGGTGAAATAAGCTGGGCTTAGGAATATAAAGGTTTGAAAAATAAGGCGGCGTAGATGAGCATTCTATGCCGCCTTATTTATATGCTTTTTACGTCGGGTTGGGTAGGCTGGCACGGTCGGCATCATTCGTCCGTCAACATGCCATTTGCCCACGCAAAGGGGCGTTCGCGAAACCATTTGGTGATGATATATTTTGCGCCTTTGCGAACCTTCATGCCGTGGTGGATGCTGTCTGGGTTGGGTACACCATCCGGTGTGATATTGTTCCATGCCAGCAATTTTCCGGTTTCCGGCTGGAAGCTTTTTTTGACATTGGTGAAGCGTGTTGCACCGCCAGCCTCTGGTTCGTTGAGGTAAATCATCATTGTCCATGTTCGCTGGCCATGGATGGCGCAATGTTCCGCAAAGCCAGTTCCGTTGACATCGAAATAGTCCGTATGCGCCTTAAATTGTTCCCCGACAAAATAGCGTTGACCTTGTAGGGGTTCGCCAAACATCTGTGGAATGCCTGCTGCGGCATGAAGATAGGCGTTGAGCGACCGCACCACAGCATCATTATGGTCCATGTTGCAGGTCGAACTGGTGCGAAAGGCTTCGTCGCCATTGGGGTCCACGATCGTGGAGGGGATGGCATTGTCGTCAATCATCTTGATCAGCCAGTCGCACATGTCCTGATCGAGGAAGTTCGACAGCGAAAATAATTCCAATGTTGCAAAGGGGGAGCGCCGAATATTGGGCACGCGCGACAGGCACTGGGCTGTTTGATCAGCAGAGGACAGGGCCATATGAACATAGGGATTTGCGGTCATGCGAGGATGGTAAAGAAGCTTTGTTAAAAACATATAAAAATCTTGTGCATTCAATGCTTGACGAATGATCGGTCCCCGCTTATTGCCCGCCTCGCTGACGCAGAGACTGCCCAGCAAGAAATGTGGCGACCGTAGCTCAGTTGGTTAGAGCGCCGGTTTGTGGTACCGGAGGTCGGGGGTTCGAGCCCCCTCGGTCGCCCCATTTATCAAATCTCCTGATTGAAAATATAGACCTTATCTTCGGCCTGATCGTTGTGGGTATGTTTCGAGATGCGCGCCGAGGCGGGTCGTTTGAGCGGGCGACCATGCGGGCGGCGCTTTGTCTTGCGCGTAAAAAATGCCCATGACGCGGCCATGAGCATTTTGGATGACGTCAAGGGCTGTTTTGCAAGGCGCCTTGGCGTTCGAATCAACCCAAAATTTCTTCTTCGCCAGCACGCCAGATGCGGTAGCGCACTTCAACATCGCTGGGGGCATAGATCACCACCGGCAGCTTACTGTTATAGCGGATCAGCGGTTGGTTGGGGCTGGTCACAAAGGCCGAGTGGTGGTCGGATTTGATGCATCCCATCAAGGTCGATGCGGCCTGACCCAAATCCTTGAGGACATAATAATTATAGCCCCAACCTTCGGCGGTGCGTTCCTCGATTTGGCCGCCAAAGCGATGCTGGTTGCAGTCCACATCCATCGTGCGGCCAACGATGATTTCCACCTTGGCTTGGTTTTCATCGGCCAGTTGGGGGAGCCTAATCACATGGCGCGTTTGACCTTTTTCTGCGGCCGGATAAGGGCGCATGTTCAAGGCTTCCTCGCTGGTCGAGCCATGAGCTTCGGGGTGGGCGGCTTGTTGCTGTGCGATGGCAGGCGCGCCGACCACGGCCATGGCACCCAAGGCGACGGCCAGAAATTGATGTTTACGCATGATGGCTCCGTTCAAAAAATTTGATGTGTTTTTAATGCGGAGAAAATGGCCCTAATATGAATTTGTTCCGAGGCTGTTGTTCAGGAAGCCGTTGCGGAATGAACCTGCTGGCACGGCGTGCGACTTGCGACGCAGTTTGTAATTTGTCCTGAAATACAGGTGTTTGTACAAGGATATCGGGCGGTATGATAAAAAATTTCGGACCAGATCATTCTGTTAATGACATGGACGACCTGTTTTATTATTACGACATTATGAAATTTTGTATCAAGAGGTGAGTCATGGCAGCAGTGTGGGATTTTGCTGATTTTGACGATCATGAGCATGTGCATATGTTTACCGATCGTGCGTCTGGATTGAAGGCGGTGGTCGCGGTGCACAGTAGCCATATGGGCCCTGCGGCGGGTGGGGCGCGTTTTTGGCATTATGCTCACAAAGCTGACGCCATCACCGACGCTTTGCGCTTGTCGCGCGGGATGAGTTATAAAAATGCTATGGCCGGATTGCCGCTGGGCGGCGGAAAAGCCGTCATATTGGCGGATGCCAATGGGCGAAAGTCGCCAGAGATGTTGCGGGCCTTTGGCCGCGCTGTGCAGTCGCTGGGCGGTCAATATGTGACAGCCGAGGATGTTGGAATCTCGCTGCCGGATATGGTGACCATTGGGCAGGAAACCCGCTTTGTGTGCGGTTTGCCAGTCGAAAATGGCGCGGCGGGCGGCGACCCAGGCCCATTTACGGCGCTGGGCACCTATTTGGGTATCAAGGCCGCCATCCAACAATATTTCGGCTATGATCGCGCCAAAGATGTGCGCGTGGCTGTTCAGGGCGTGGGAAGTGTGGGCGGCAATGTGGCGCGCCGCTTGGCCGCAGAAGGCGCGATTTTGACATTGGCCGACGCCAATGTGGACCGTGCAAAGGCGCTGGCGGATGAATTGGGGGCCGAAGTTGCGGATGCACAGGCGATTTTAACGCAGGACGCAGATGTGTTGAGCCCCAATGCACTGGGCGCGGTGTTGAACGTGAACAGCATCGACCAGCTTCGCGTGCCGATCGTGGCCGGCGCGGCCAATAATCAATTGGCAACCCCCGAAGATGGTCAGCGTCTTCATGATCGCGGCATTATTTTTGCGCCCGATTATGTGATTAATGCAGGCGGCATTATCAATGTCGGGCTGGAATATCTGGGGCAAGGGAGCCGCGAGGAAGTGGAAGCCAGAATCGGACAAATACCAGAGCGATTGGTAGAGATTTGGACCGAAAGCCAAGCCAGCGGGCGACCGGCATCCGTGGTGGCAGACCATATGGCGCAGGCGATGATTGGCCGCGCATAGCCTGCAAGCCTATCGCTTGATGGGCGGGGCGGAAAAGGGTGTGGTGGCCAAATGGGGCGCGGCACCCTTTTTCGTTGGGCAGTTGTTGAGTGCTGCTTTCATTGGGGTTCGATATGGGGCTGGCGTGATGCAGATTTTCCGGCCATTCTGGACGGAATGAAACGCCATTTATATTTTGTCGGGGGATGGACCGCGTTGGGACTGGGGGCGATTGGGGCGGTATTGCCCTTGCTGCCGACAGTGCCTTTCATCATTTTAGCGGCTTTTTGCTTTGCGCGGTCATCACGAAAATTGGAAATATGGCTGGTGGAGCATCCGCAATTTGGGCCGCATATTACCGCATGGCGGGAAAAAGGGGCGATTAGCAAAAAGGGCAAGAGGGCGGCGCTTTTAACTTATGTTATCAGCATGTTGGTGGCCGTTATTTTTACACCTTGGCCATGGGTTTTGATTGCGGTGGCCGCCATATTGATCAGTGGAACATGGCTGATGACGCGGCCGGAGTCATGATCTGGGAATATGGTATAAGATGTTGATATAATATGATGAAAAATCATATTTGACGAGCTGTGATGCAAAGCACTGGACCCGCAAGGGTGGCTGTTCTAGACCGCAAATCAATGCACGCTTATGCCAATCCTACTCGTTTTCTGGCGATTGCCAGACCGCTGACGCCGTGGTTGACCGGCCTTGGCTTGCTGTTGATTTTGATCGGTTGTGTTGCTGGGCTGACGATGGTGCCCGGCGATTATAAGCAAGGCGAAACAGCCCGTATCCTATATGTGCATGTGCCTGCTGCTTGGCTAGGCATGGGCGGTTGGACCAGTTTGGCCATTGCGGGTCTGGTGCAACTGGTTTGGCGTCACCCTTTGTCGGGCATTGCGGCGCGGGCCGTGGCTGTGCCGGGGATGATGTTCACGGCATTATGCCTGATCACCGGTTCCATTTGGGGAAAACCAACATGGGGAACATGGTGGGAATGGGACGGACGCATGACGTCGATGCTGGTTTTGCTGTTTCTTTATGCGGGTTTCATTGCGCTGACGGCGGGTGAGGATGCGCAGCGGGGCGGCGGATCATTGTCGCGCGGGGCGGCCATCTATGCGGTGGTCGGCGCGGTTAACATCCCGATCATTAACCGCAGTGTGGTGTGGTGGAACAGCTTGCACCAAGGACCGAGCATCACGCTGGGCGGCAGCAGCATTGATGGCGCATTGTTGTGGCCGTTGGGATTGACTTTATTGGGCTTTTCCTTGCTATTTGGGGCGATTGTTTTGATGCGGATGCGCGCAATCATTGCCGAAAACCGCGTGGCTGCACGGATGCGCCGCTTGGCCGACGAGGAGGGGTGAGCCGATGGACGGGGTGATTACAGGCAGCGGCCAGTGGAGCTATGTGGCGGCGGCCTATGCGATGACGGCCTTGGTTTCGGCTTTGGTCTTGTGGCGGAGTTGGCGCGCGATGCGGACGGCGGAGGCGCGCAGTGATGCGCTTCGCAAAGAACAGCGCGGCGGGCGCTTGGTGATATAAGACCATGAAAGCAAAGCATCAGCGATTGATTTTAGCGGCTTTGGCCGTGGTGGGCGTGGCGGGCGCCGGTGTGCTGGGTGCCAGCGCCTTACGCGACGAAGCGGCCTATTTTCGTACGCCCGCCGAGGTGAAGGGCGGTGCGGCGGTGACGGGTGAAGCGATGCGTTTGGGCGGCATGGTTCAGGCGGGCAGCATCAAGCGCTTACCGGATGGTGTGACCATCCGCTTTGTTGCGACCGACGGCAAAGCCGATTTGCCGGTGGAATTTACCGGCATTGTGCCCGACTTGTTCGCCGAGGAATCGGGTATGGTGGCGGATGGGCGGATGCGCGCCGACGGTGTGTTTGTGGCCGACCGTATTTTGGCCAAGCATGACGAACGCTATATGCCGCCGCAAATGGGTGACATGCCAGAGGGTGCTGGGAAAGCAGCGCCCAAAGCGTGATGGAAATAAACACCCTTATTTAAGGGGGTTGGCAGTATGGGCTGTTGTGCAATCTAGGGATATAGGGCGAAATGGAATGATCCGTAGGCTTGGGGGACAGCGTTTGATGCGCGGAAGGACGGATCGATGATTGCCGAATTGGGTTTGGCGATGCTGTGGATCGCGGCGGCGCTGGCTTGCCTGTCGCTGATTGCAGGCGCGCTGTTTTTGCGAAGCGGCAAAGCGGAACTTGCCGCCGTTATTCGCCCTGCTGCCGTGGCGATGGGGGCGTTGACCAGCCTGTCATTCCTATTCCTGATCTGGCTGTTTGTGCGGTCTGATATGTCGGTGGAATTGGTGGCGCGCAACAGCAACAGCCTGAAGCCGATGATTTTCAAAATTGCGGGCACGTGGGGCAACCATGAAGGGTCGATGCTGTTGTGGCTGGCGATCCTATGTTTGTCGGGCGCGTTGGTGGCGATTTTTGAGAAGCGTTTGCGCGAAGATACATTGATCGCGACCCTGACCGCGCAAGCCGCACTGAGCCTTGGTTTCTTTGCCTTTTTGCTGTTTTCGTCCAATCCATTCAATCGTTTGCCTGTGGCTCCGCCGGACGGGCAGGGGCTGAACCCCTTGTTGCAAGACATTGGTTTGGCCTTCCATCCGCCGACGCTTTATGTCGGCTATGTAGGGTTGTCGGTGGCGTTCAGCTTTGCGGTGGGCGCGCTGATTACCCGCGAAGTGGGGCCAGCCTTTGCGCGGGCGATGCGGCCTTGGGTGCTGGGAAGCTGGATTTTCCTGACGCTGGGCATCACGGCGGGTAGTTACTGGGCTTATTATGAATTGGGCTGGGGTGGTTGGTGGTTCTGGGACCCCGTGGAAAATGTGTCGCTGGTGCCATGGTTGGCGGGTGCGGCCTTGCTGCACAGCGTCAGCGTGACAGCGACCCGCAATGCCTTGCGCGCATGGACCGTGATGCTGGCCGTGATTGGTTTTTCCATGTCGATGGTCGGCACCTTCATTGTGCGGTCGGGTTTGCTGACCAGCGTGCATAGCTTTGCGGTCGACCCGCAGCGCGGGGCGTTTTTGCTGGTGCTGATGGCCATTTATATTGGCGGCGCGCTGACGCTGTTCGCGTTGCGGGCGGGCGCAGTGGCTGAGGGCAAGAAATTTGCGTTGATGAGCCGCGAAGGGTCGTTGGTTATCAACAATTTGTTGCTGACTACCATTTTGGCGCTGGTGTTGCTGGGCACGCTTTACCCGATTGTGGCCGAGGCGATGGGCGAGAAAATCTCTGTCGGCCCGCCTTATTATAACCGTGTCGCGGGGCCGATTGCTTTGGTGCTGTGCGTGGTGATGGTGATGGGGCCGCTGCTGAATTGGCGGCGTGATGATGGCAAAAAATTATGGGGCCGATTGCCGCTGGGCATTTTAGCCGGTGCGGTGATTTTGTTCGGCCTGGTGCTGTTTGGCGGATCTGTGGGCATTTTGCCGTTGCTGGGCATGACCGTGGCGGCCTTTGTCGCCGTGCTGAGCTTGGCGCCCTTGTGGGGCCGCAATTTGCGCCGCACACCCTTGCCGACATGGGGCATGGTGGTGGCGCATTTTGGCGTGGCTATTTGCTTGGCGGGTATGGGCGCGGAAACCGCCTTCATTAAGGAAAAGCTGGTCGCGGCCAGTCCCGGTGATGTGGTGAAAGTGGGCCAATATCGCGTTGAATTTGCTGGTGTGTCGCCCGTGGCCGGACCCAATTATACCGCGCTGAAAGCCAGACTGGTGGCGGTGACGCCCAGCGGCGAGCGTTATGTGATGTATCCAGAATCGCGCATGTTCCCCGGCTTGATGGGCACATCGCCGACCGAGACGAATGAAGCGGCGTTGCTGACTCGGCCGGGCGGGCAACTATATGCCGTGCTGGGTGTGCCGGTGCCGTCGGCAGATGGAGCGCCCGACCGCTATCAATTGCGCTTGTGGTGGAAGCCGCTGGTGTGGTGGATTTGGCTGGGCGGCGGTTTGATCGCGCTGGGTGGTTTCTTGTCATTGGTTGGCCGTGCGCAATTTTTGACAGTGTGGCGCGCGCGCCGTGCACGCAAGGCAGAGGAGCGGTTCGCGTGAAGAAAAGCTGGATACTCTTTTTGCCATTGGCGATTATGGGGTTGTTATTTGGTGGCTTTATCTATCGCCTGACGACGCCTGCGGACACGATGATCCAGTCGCAATGGATCGACAAGCCGATGCCCTTGTTTGACTTGCCGCCCGCCGCCGATGGGGTGGAAGGGTTGAAAAGCAGCCAATTGGCCGATGGTCAGCCGCGACTGGTCAATATCTTTGCGAGCTGGTGCATCCCATGCCGCGCGGAGGCCCCGCAGTTGGAGGCTTTGGCCCGTGCAGGGGTGCGGATTGACGGCATTGCCGTGCGCGACCGCCCGCAAGATGTGGCCGATTTCTTTCGGGAATATGGTAATCCTTTTGAGCGGGTTGGCAGCGATATGCAAAGCAGCGTGCAAATTGCGCTGGGGTCGTCGGGGGTTCCCGAAACCTTTATCATTGATGGCAAGGGCATTATTCGTGAACAGCATCAGGGCGTGATTTTGGACCATCATGTGCCCGAAATATTGGCCAAGCTGGAGGCCCTGAAGTGAGTAGGGTGGCAAAGAGAGGGCTGGCAAGGAGCGGGCTGGGGTGGATGATCGCCGCTGTGCCCCTGATGATGGGCGCGCTGCCCGCAACCGCGCAAGATCGTTTGCCGCCTGCGCCTTATGCCTATGAGCAATTGCGCGATCCGGCCAAAGAAGCGGCGGCGCGCGAATTGATGCATGAACTGCGCTGTTTGGTGTGTCAGGGGCAGAGCATTGCGGACAGTGATGCGCCCTTGGCGGGTGATATGCGCCATGAAGTGCGCAGCAAAATTGCCGAAGGGCAAAGCCCCGCTGAAATTCGGTCTTGGTTGGTGGCGCGCTATGGCAATTGGGTGACCTATGACCCGCCGTTGGACGCGGCGACGCTGTTTCTGTGGTTGGGACCGTTGGCCTTTTTATTATTGGGTGGCTGGCTGGCGTTCGGGCGTTTTCGCCGCAGCGATGATGATGGTGGCGGCGCGGTTTCGGGCTCTGTTTCAGGCCCTGTTTCAGACAAAGCCGCGGATAAGGGAATTGGCGCATGATTTGGTTGTGGGTGACCATCGCGGCGGCCATCACAACGGCTTTGCTGATTTGGTTTGGTAAAGTGCCCAGCGCGTCGCGGCCATTGATTGGCGCAGCGGTGATGTTAGGGCTGGCGGGATATGCGTTGCAGGGCAGCCCGTCGCTGGCCGGAAAGCCCGTTGTGAACACCAAGGAATTGCAAGGATTTGGTGAGGAGATCACCGATCGTCAGCAAGGGATGCAAGACCGATTTGGTCCAGCGGCCATGTGGATTGGCATGTCCGATGGATTTATGCGGACGGGCAAAACCGAATTGGCGGCCAAAGCCTTGGAAAAGGGATTGCAGAAATATCCCAATGATGTGGATTTGTGGGTTGGGCTGGGCAATGCCTTGGTCGCGCATGGCGGCGGCATGATGTCGCCAGCATCGGCATTGGCATTTGACCAAGCCGTGCGTTTGCAACCGGACCATCCCGCGCCGCCATTTTTTGCGGGCTTGGCGATGGCGCAAAGCGGGGATTTTGTTGGCGCAGATCGGGTGTGGACGAATTTGCTGGAGCGTAGCCCACCAGGTGCTGGATGGGAGGCCGACCTGAAAATGCGCTTGAAACAATTGCATGCGGCGATGGGTAAAGGAAGTGGCGTGGCCGATGAAATGGCGGATACGCCCAGCGATGCTGGGAATGAAGCGCCAAAAACACCGGCTGCGGCCCTAGGAAATGGGGAATAAGAGACTTAAAAGGCACAGCTAGGCCCTATAAAATAGGGGAAGTCTTTCTTGGCTATTCGGCAAGGGCGAGGTGGGATAAGGGCGCGATATGACTGCTGAGTCTCCTCAGGCGTTGAGCGGCGTGACTGACACGACTGCGACCGCCGACACACCCTCTGTCGCGCATGGCGATGGAAAGCTGAAACTGGCTGTTGGGGCCATTGGTATCGTTTTTGGCGATATCGGCACCAGTCCGCTTTATGCGTTTCGGGAAACATTTTCCGGACATTATGGCATCGAAGCCGACCGCATGCATATTCATGGCGTGTTGAGCTTGGTGTTTTGGTCGATGATGCTGGTTGTCACGATCAAATATGTGCTGACCATCATGAAGGCCGACAATAAGGGCGAGGGCGGCAGTCTGGCCTTGTTGGCGTTGATCAACCGCCAGTCGGGCGGGGCGCGTTGGACATGGCCGATTGTGCTGTTGGGCGTGTTTGCGACCGCGCTATTTTATGGCGATAGCATGATTACCCCCGCCATGTCGGTGCTGTCCGCCACCGAGGGGCTGAGCTATATTGATCGCGGTTTTTCGCCTTATATTGTGCCGATTGCGCTGACAATTTTGATTGGCCTATTTGCCATTCAGTCACGGGGAACGGCCAAGGTTGGGGCGTTATTTGGCCCGATCATGCTGGCTTATTTTTCGATGCTGGCGATTTTGGGTGTGACCCATATTGTGTCGGACCCATCGATTATTTTGGCGACGCTGAACCCCGTGAACGCCATTCGTTTCTTCATTACCGATGGCTTTACTGCCTTTATCGCGCTGGGTGCGGTGGTGTTGGCGGTGACGGGCGCTGAGGCGCTCTATACGGACATGGGTCATTTTGGCCGTGCGCCCATTGGCCTGAGCTGGTCTTTCTTTGTCCTGCCGGCGTTGATGCTGAATTATATGGGGCAAGGCGCCATGGTGCTGAGCGCCGAGCCAGCCCATGCCGCGCAATTGATTGGCGATCCATTTTTCCAAATGATGCCAGAAGCATGGCGGGTGCCAGTGGTGGTGTTGGCGTTGTTGGCGGCCATTATTGCAAGCCAAGCGGTGATATCCGGTGCATTTTCGCTGACCCAGCAGGCCATTCAATTGGGCTTTATGCCGCGTTTGCGTGTTGAACATACCAGTGCGGCGGCGGCCGGACAAATTTACATTCCCATGGTCAACTGGTCGTTGATGGTCATGGTGATTATTTTGGTGCTGGGCTTTGGTTCGTCCAGCAACTTGGCCGCAGCCTATGGCATTGCCGTGACGGGTGCGATGTTCATCGACACTTGTCTGCTGAGCGTCGTGCTGTTCACTTTGTGGAAATGGCCAGCGTGGCGGGCTTTGCCGATGCTGGCGATATTCTTCATCGTCGATATCGCCTATTTTGGCGCGAATTTGATCAAGGTTCCGGATGGCGGATGGGTGCCATTGGCGCTGGGGATGGCGATTTTTACATTCCTGACCACTTGGTCGCGCGGGCGCAGCCTGATGCAGCAGCGGATGGCCGAAGGGGCCATGCCTATTCCGATTTTTGTAAAATCCGCGGCGAATAGCGCGACCCGCGTGGCGGGGACAGCGGTGTTTCTGACATCGACGTCGGACGGTGTTCCCCATGCTTTGTTGCACAATTTGAAGCATAATAAGGTGCTGCACGAACGGGTGGTGCTGTTGACGGTGCAGATCGCCGATGTGCCCTATGTGGACCGCAGCAAGCTGGTGCAAATTGAGGATATGGGCAGCGGATTCCATCGCTTGGTACTGAAATATGGGTTTATGCAGCCGGTGAACGTGCCAGAGGCGCTGAAGCAGGTGATCGTCGATGGCGGTGAATTTAAGATGATCGAGACGAGTTTCTTCCTGTCTCGTCAGACGCTGATTTCATCGACCAAACCGGGCATGTCGGTGTGGCGCGAAAAATTATTCGCGTGGATGCTGCGCAATTCGGAAAGCGCGATGGAATATTTCCGCTTGCCCAGCAACCGTGTGGTCGAACTGGGAAGCCAGATCGCCATTTAACGATCAGCATGGGGGCGCGGTGCGGTGCCGATCAGTCGGCTTATCGCTGCGCTGCCCCAAGGCTGGATGGGGATACCGCCAAGCCGATATGCGGCGTGGCCTGTCAATTATTACATGAATGTTCATTAGGTCCGATATGGACATGGCTGCGCCTGAAAAAACAGGAAGGCATGATAGAAGCTGTGCCCATCGGACAGAGGGATTGGCGCATAGGCTGATTTCTGCCTAGACTGGGTGGCTCGCTGGGCCGACGGAATTTATCGCGGCGGAATGAGCGATGCGTGAGGATAGGCATTTCGGAAAAAGGCGGCGTGGGTCTAGGCGGGCTGGGCGACGGCGCATCGGAAAGAGGCAGACTGGGCACATGGGCCGAATGTTGGGCAGATGGAAACGGAAATTGGACGGCGATGGGCCAACCGACCCAGCGCCGTCAGAGAATTTGCGATCCCCCCAAGCCCAGCCACAGGCTTTATCCACGCCTAGCGCCTCTGGTCAGATGGTGGGCGGCGCGCCCTTTGCCTTGATGGTCGGGCCAGCCTGGCGGACCATATCCCGCCAACAAGCCGAAGAGACGCTGAACCGTATGGGCCTGCGGCCATGCCCGACTGTGTCGACGGGCGGGGATATGGGGCAGCCTTGTTTTCGTATATTTTTTGGTGGGACCAGCATGTTGATGGGGCCAGCCAGTGAAGCATGGCTGGCGGGCATGGACCCACAGGACCCAAGGACCAGCTATATTGCCACCCATGTGCCGGATGATTGGCGGCGTATGGGCCATATTTGGCATTTTCGGCCCGAAGGGCGCCGCCCGCTGGGCAATGGCAGCGAATTTTACAAGATGATGCTGTTGTTGCTGGATATGTGCGGCGCAACCCATTTATTTTGGGATCCTGCGGCCTTGTGGTCGGACGCGCAGATGTTTCGCACCGCCCTGGCAGAGCTGCTGACTAGCGGGATGCCGCCAGTCTTGCATCAGGTGGCGTTTCGCCGCGTGGCGGCGGGGCGGGTGCGGACGCGGGGGCTGAGCTATTTTGCAGCGCATGAAATAGAGGCGGTCTTGCCCGATGGCATGGATGTGCAGGCGGCTGTGCGGCGGTTGGCGCGGTTGGCGATAGATGCCATGCTGAACGGCCCCTATGATCGGGCGACTGAGGTAGAGGGGATGGAAGCGGGGGAGCATATTCGCTTGCTGCCCCAGCCTGTTAAGGGGGATGAGCCAGCCTTGGTGCTGGCGCAGATCATCCGCGCATGATCATGCGGCGGCGATGGTGCGGGGCACCGCCAGCGCGGCCTGATTATCAACGCCATCATCTCATCCCACTGACGTTGGCGCGCAGGCCGCAAATGCAGCCGATGTTTCATGCGTTGGAGGTTGAGGGATTTAATCTGCATATTTTTGCGCAAAATGGGCAATTATTGCCCGCCAGCGAAGCAGGGGCGATGCGCACCGGCCATGCTCTGCATCGGGGGCCGCACCAAGGCTATAGCGATGTGGTGACGGCGCGGGTGGAAAGCATCCGGCGGCATTTTGCGACCGAGGCCATGCGCGATATAGGGGCGGCGCGGCGGACGGCGAAAATGCGGCTGACCTTGTTGCAACAAGCCACGCGGCGCGCCCTGACCGATCGACATCGCGGTGTGTTGCGGCTGAACAAGCGGGACCCGATGCGGATATTTGTCGATCGCCCTTATTTGGACAGGGCGATCGACATGATGTTTGCGAATTTTGACGGGTGATGCGGGATGCGGGATGTGCAGTCGCGCAGGCATCACCCGTTTCTGGACGCCGTTTAGCGGATGATCTTCGCCTGTAGTTCTTGGTAAGCATCGCGATATTCGGATTGAAGCTGGGCAACAAATTCCGCGACAGGGCGCACGGCATGGATGTTTCCAATGCCTTGGCCGCTGCCCCAAATATCTTTCCACGCCTTGACCTTGGTATTCCCGCCAGAGCCGAAGTTCATGGTCTTCAAATCGCCCTTGGGCAGATTGTCGGGGTCGAGGCCCGATGCCTCGATCGAACTGCGCAGATAATTGCCATGGACGCCGGTAAATAAGTCGGAATAGACAATATCGCCTGCGCGCCCGCCGACGATGCCATTTTTGTAATTGGCTTCGGCATTGGCTTCGGCGGTGGCGATGAAGGCGCTGCCAATATAGGCAAGGTCGGCCCCTGCGGCTTGGGCGGCGAGGATGGAGCGGCCATGGGCGATGGCCCCCGATAAAGCGACCGGACCGTCGAACCATGAGCGAATTTCTTGGACCAAGGCGAAGGGGGATTGGGTGCCCGCATGGCCGCCCGCGCCCGCCGCGACGGGGATGAGGCCGTCGGCGCCCTTTTCAATGGCTTTGCGGGCGAAACGGTCGTCGATGACGTCGTGCAGGACGATGCCGCCCCAGCCGTGCACCGCTTGGTTCAATTCTTCGCGCGCGCCCAGCGAGGTGATCGTGATGGGGACTTTCCATTTCGCACAGGTGGCAATGTCCTGTTCCAGCCGGTCATTGGAGCGGTGGACGATTTGGTTGACCGCAAAAGGCGCGGCGGGCGTGTCGGGGTGGTCGCGGTCCCATGCGGCCAATTCTTCGGAGATTTGATGCAGCCATTCGTCCAGCAGGCTTTGTGGGCGAGCGTTGAGCGCCGGAAAGCTGCCGACAACGCCAGCCTTGCATTGGGCGATCACCAATTCTGGGCCGGAAACGATGAAGAGCGGCGAAGCGATAACGGGCAGGCGCAGGCGGTCAAATATTGCTGGTAGGGCCATGAATCAAACTCTCCATCCTCTAAAGTCTGCTTTACCTTAACGTAAGGTGGAAGTGAGGCAAGCAGGGATATGTGATAGGCTTCATAAGGAAATATTGCGCAAGATGGAGAGAAAAACATCGTTCGGACGCATAGAAAAAGACGGCCTTTCAGAAGGAAAGGCCGTCCAAGGGGTTTGGGGAGGGGAGCCACCCAGAAATTTCATTATGACCGATGGTTGCGGTTAATCCTTGGGTTCCGCCACGCAAGTGCCGCCGTCGGGGCCAGTGGGATATTGGCCGCTGGCATCGGGGGTTCCGGTGCAGAAACGCTCGGCAATTTTGGCATCGGCAATTTCCGATAAGCGATTGCGGCCATTGGCGTCTTTTTGAAGGTTAAACCCGTCATAAAGTTTGCCGGACGCCGTATAGGTGCGGAAGCGCAGATTTTCGCCATCGACATCAATGATTTGATAAAGCTCTGTCGCTTCGGCGGTGCGGTCCGTTTGGGTGCGGGCGCGATTGTTGAGGCCATACATTTTTGCTCCCGTCACCGATACCAAATAGACTGGGCCTTGGACACTGCCGTCGGTGCGTGCTTGGGCGCTGGCGGCGCGGCCGGCTTCTGCGGTCAGGCGGCTGTAGCAATGGTCATGACCTTGTAGCACCAGATCGACGCCCCGCGCTTCGAACACGGGTTTCCATGCGGCTTTGATGGCACCCGTGTCCTTGGGGCGGGCGCAAGTGAAGACGGGTTGGTGGAACAGCACCACATTCCATTTGGCGCGGCTGGAGGCCAATGTCTGGTCCAGCCATGCCGTTTGTTCTTTCATACTGCCCAGTTCAATGGCGGCGGTGCCGTCCAGAACAATGAAGCGAACCCCTTGGTAATCCACAAAATAGGTTGTGGCTTTGACCGCGTCTGCGCCATTTTTGGGCAGCGCGAATTGCTTGTGCCAATATGGCCCCAAGATGCGGCTTTCCTGACCATTGGGTAAGATGAGGTCGGCATATTCATGATTACCGGTGGCGGGCAATTGTGGGATGCTGGCATAATTATAGCCGCCCACTTGGTTCCATTCGCCCCATTCATCGTCATGATCCAGATCATCGCGCTGGGCCACCAAATCGCCCGCATGGGCAACCAGACTGATATCACCATTGGCGATAAAGGCCTGACGGACCACGCGCGCGGCATAGGTTAGGATGCCGTTTTGAATGTCGCCCAAATAGAGGAAGCGAAAGGGTTTTGCCGCAGCAGCGGCGGTGCGGAATTGATACCATTCGCTCCACCCCGCTTCGCCTTTGACGCGGTAATTATAGACGGTGTCGGGCGTTAAATTGGCAAAGCGCACCTGATGATAAAGGGCGGGGCCATAGCTGCTTTGGGATAGCAAAGTGATGCCTGTCAGCGTTTGGGCTTTCTCCTCTAGGGTCGGGCCGTCGACCGAGATGGCCAATTGCACCTCGGCCGTTTTTTGCGCGACATTGGTGCGATAGGCGACCGCCATTGCGCGCGCGGGGTCTGCGCCGGGGGTGAGGACGATACGGTCGGCCAGATTTTTGGGGGCATAGGGCAGACCTGCGCTGCGCGGAATGGGCGCGCCATCCTCGGTGAGGGTCGGGATGGCGAAGCCGGTGGTTTGTGGCAGCGCGGGGGCGGTTTGCGCGGGCGCGGTTGCACTTGTTGCTGGGGCTTGCTTTTTCGGCGCTGCAGCCGCGCTGGGGGCTGTGGCCGCGACGAGCGCGACCAACAGCGGCAGAGACAGAGCGGGGAGCGTGAGAGTTGGTGTTTTCAGCATGGTCATAGCTTGATCCTTTCGCCCCTTAGAAGCTGGCCGAGACGCCGAATTTGGCGGTCCAGCTATATTTTTCATACTGTAACAGGCGCTTGGCACCGGCATATTGTTGATAGGCGAAATAGGGCGCGTCGGTGACATTGACCCATTCTGCGAACAGGCGGACCTTGTCGGTCACGCGATATTTTGCCGACAGGTCCAGTTGGAAATGTTGGTCAACGATACGGTCTTCTTCGGCCGAGGCACCCAGTTCATCGAGATATTTGTCGCGGTAGGTGCCCGCAGCGCGCAGTGACAAGGGGCCTTTTTCATAGCCCAGAGCCAGGTTGAACGTATGTTTGGACGAGGAGGGCAGGCTGATGTCGCGTGGTTTGGTGATGTCGCCGTCGGTGTAAACCGTACCGACCGCGTCGGTATAGGTATAGTTAGCATTCAGCAGCAGGCCGTCGAAGGGGGCGGGCAGGCTGGTGAATTGATGGGCGAAGCTGACTTCCAAGCCCTTGATTTTGGCGGTGTCGCCATTTTCCCATGTCATCGAGCGCAAAAAGTTCACGCCATATGCCGAGCCGGCGCCGCCCTTGACCTCGACGATGAAATCTTGGACCGATTTCCAGAAAATACCGGCGGAGAGCGAGGAGTTTTTGGCGAAATACCATTCGGCGGACAGATCAAGGTTCCATGCCGAATAGGGTTTCAGGTCGGGATTGCCAAATTCGGCTTCGCGGTCTTCGTCGATGATGAAGCGCGGGGCGAGGCTGGACAATTTGGGACGAACCAAGCTTCTGGAGGCACCGAAGCGCAGCAGCACATCGTCTGATACTTCATAACGCACGGCAAGGCTGGGCAGCCAGTCGGTATATTTGCGTTTGAAATTGGTGGGGGTGACGATGACATCATCCTCATCTTCGGCGTTGATGATATTGCCGCTGATGTCATTTTTCGTTTGTTCAACGCGGACGCCGCCGATCAGGCGCAGCGCGCCGCTGTCATAGCGACCGAGCAGGTAGCCTGCCAAAATATCTTCGTCGATCGCATAGTCGGTCGAGGCGCTGTTCACCAAGGTATCGAACGGATTAAGTTCAAATTTATCGCGATTTCCATAGAAGAAATCGCTGGTGCCGCCTTGTTGTGGCAGCGGACCCAAATCTTGGATGCGATAGGTTTGACCGCCCAGCACATCGGCGAGGGTATAGTTGCCGTCGAAACCATCATAGACGGTGGTTTCAAAATCATAGCTTTTTTGACGCCAGCGCGATTTCACGCCGCCTTGCACGGTGAAGGTGCCGTGATCGAGCGCGAATTCGCGGGCCGCGTCGAATTTTGCGGTCCATTCCTTGTCCCGCGATAATTCCATGTCGGTGCTTTCCAGCTCGTTAAATTTATATTGGCTGGGGTCGTTGAACAGGGCGCTATTGCCGCTGACGCTGAAGGATGGGCGGCGGATGTCGGCATAGTCGAATTTGATGCGGATTTCATCGTCGCCGTCGCCGTTGAAGCGGGCGCGGAAGCGGGTGGGGTCGACCGAGCCATTTTCAGCTTCGGTGGATTCGGCATAGGCCAGACTATATTTGAGTTTCCATGCATCGGCGTCCGTTTCGCCGCCGATGGTCAAGGATTTGATTTTTTGCTTTTCATAGCGGTCCTTCATGCGGCGGCGGACTTCGATGCGGTCATCCGCAGTGGAAAATTCTGCACTAGTGGCGCTGCCTGCGAAAGGTTCGCCATCCATAATCAGGATCACGTCGCCGCGATATTCCTGATCGGAAAATTGGCTGTAAAGACCGCGTGCATAAAGTTTTGTGCTGTCGCTGGCGCGGAAATCGAGGCTGAGGGTTGCCCCCAAACGTTCGCGTTCAACATCATAATCGCGATATTGCAATTCTTCGGCATAGATGGTGCCGTCGTCGGCGGTTTTCCAGTCCGCGCCTTCGATATTATCGCTTTCAAATTTGCGGCGATAATAGGACACGCCGCCCGCGATGCCGAAATTGTCGGTGAGGCGGGTGGAGAAATCCACGCTGGCTTTGGGGGTCAGGCTGTTGGCATAATCATTATAGCTGCCTTCGAGTTTGACCGACAGCAGGTCCTTTTTGCGGTCAAAGGCGCTGGTGGTATTGATTTCGATGCTGGCACCCAAGGTGTCGGCGTCCATATCCGGCGTCAGCGTTTTTTTGACTTCGATAGATTCGATCAATTCCGCGGCGACAACGTCCAGCGCGACAGAGCGGCTGTCTCCGCCCGGCGCAGGAATACGGGTGCCGTTGATAGATGCGGCATTCAGTTCCGGATCAAGGCCGCGCACCGACACAAAACGGCCTTCGCCTTGGTCGGCCAATATGTTGACGCCCGACAAGCGGCGCATAGATTCGGCGACATTTTGGTCGGGGAATTGACCAATGGCGTCGCGGGTCAGCACGCTTTCTACGCCGTCCGCGGCGCGTTGGCGGGACAGGCTGGACGACAGATTGGCGGCCTGACCGACGACCAAGATGCTGCCGTCATCGCCCAAGGTCATGTTGGCGATGGCGGTGCCGCTGTCGCCCACGGTGATGCTTTGGCTGCGCTTGTCTGCGCCCAAATAGCGCGCTTCGAGGGTATAGGTGCCAGCGGGAACATGGGGGAAGCGGAAGCTGCCGTCGCGGTCGGCCTGAACGACGCGGTCCAGTTCCAAAATGCGCACTTCTGCGCCCTGAAGCGCGCGAGTGTTGCTGCCGTCGGTGATGGTGCCGACCACGTCGCCAGCCAAGGCTGTAGCGGGAAGCATGGCAACCAAAATGGCGGCGCTGCTGGCCAGCATGTGGGTGCGACGGCGTGAAAAAATAGTCATAAGTGCCCCTGTTTGGACGGGGCCGTTGCCCCTTTTTCGAGGGGGCGATTAGGCGGCAGGCATGACGCCAACATGACATCTGCGTTTCAATTGGATGACAATTGCAGATTTTTGATGCTTAGGAATTTTTATTTTATCGCCGTATTTCAGGTGGATGAATGAATATCGTTCAATTGGCGGGCGAAAAATAAAAATCCCCCGCCGCGTAATGGCGGCAGGGGATGATGAATTTAGCCCTCCAGCCAAGGCTGGAAGAACGGCCAAGCTTAGGCCAAGTTTGCGGCGCTGAGGATCGCGCGGACGCTGGCGGTCGATACGTCGGTGTCGAGGCCGCAACCGAACAGGCTTTTGCCATCGGGCGTGCGGCATTCAACATAGGCGGCGGCTTGGGCATCGCTGCCATGGCCGATGGCATGTTCGTTATAATCGACGATATCCATGATCGGACCGCCATTTTCCGCCAAGGCGGCGATGACGCTGGACATCAGGCCATTGCCGCGACCGCTGATCGAGCGTTCGCTGCCTTCGATCAACAGCTTGCCTGCGAAAATACGGTCGGTGCCGCCACGGCTTTCGGACCAGTCGACCAGTTGGAAACGCTTGTTTTCATGCGCCAAATAGGTGCTTTCAAAGGCGTTCCAAATATCGTCCGCCGCCAATTCGCGGCTGGTTTCATCGGCCACGGCTTGGACGACATGGCTGAAGCTGGCCTGCATACGCTTGGGCAGTTTCAGGCCCTTGTCCTGTTCCAATACCCATGCGACGCCGCCCTTGCCGGACTGGCTGTTGACGCGGATCACCGCTTCATAGCTGCGGCCAATGTCGGCCGGATCGATGGGCAGATAGGGGACTTCCCAAACTTCATCATTTTGGCGTTCGCGAGCGGCAAAGCCTTTTTTAATGGCGTCTTGGTGGCTGCCGGAAAAGGCGGTGTAGACCAATTCGCCGCCATAAGGATGACGCGGGTGAACGGGGATATTGTTGCAATATTCCACGGTTTGAATGACTTCGTCGATGTCCGAGAAGTCCAATTCAGGGTTCACGCCCTGTGTGTACATATTGAGCGCGATGGTGACGAGACAGGTGTTGCCGGTGCGTTCGCCATTGCCGAACAAGCAGCCTTCGACACGGTCGCCGCCCGCCATCAAGCCCAGTTCCGCCGCCGCAACGCCGGTGCCACGGTCATTGTGGGTGTGCAGCGAGATGATCGCACGGTCGCGATTGGGCAGGTTTTTGCAGAAATATTCAATCTGGTCCGCATAGATATTGGCCGTGCTGGCTTCGACCGTGGCGGGCAGGTTGAGGATGATTTTCTTGTCTGTGGTGGGCTGCAAAATATCCATCACCGCTTCGCTGACTTCCAACGAGAAATCCAGTTCGGCGGTCGAGAAGGTTTCAGGGCTATATTCAAAGCGCCAGTCGGTGTCGGGCAAGCGCGCGGCATTGTCGCGCAATTGCTTGGCCCCTTCGACGGCGATGGCTTTGATGTCGGCCTTGTCCATGCCAAACACAATCTTGCGCCATGCGGGCGAGACAGCGTTATACAGATGGACGATGGCCGTTTTGGAACCGGCCAGACTGTCAAAGCTGGTGCGGATCAGGTCGGCGCGGCTTTGGGTCAGAACCTGCAAGGTCACATCGTCCGGCACATGACCATTTTGCACCAGACCTTGGATGAAATCAAAGTCGGTCGCGCCGGATGCGGGGAAGCCAACTTCAATTTCCTTGAGTCCGCATTTCACCAACAGGTCAAAGAAACGCTTTTTCTTTTCGGCGTCCATCGGGTCGATCAACGCTTGGTTGCCGTCGCGAAGGTCGGTGGACAGCCAGATTGGCGCCTGGGTGATGGTGCGCGAAGGCCATTGGCGGTCCGTCAACGGAACCTGCGGGAAAGGACGATATTTGGCCGACGGCGATGAGAGCATGGTCATGATGGTAATCTTCTGCTGATGGTTGCGCTGTATAGTCATCAAGCCCTTGGACGTCAGGCCTGCTGTTTCACGCGCAAGCCGAGGGTCACGCCCAAGGGCGTGTAAGTCGCAGAAGGTTTAGGGCGGTGATACGCATGCATGCTCTGTGATAGATATTCGCGCGTTTGACAAGGGCTGTGGATAAGTTTTTCGTTGATAGGCCAGTTTCCAGAGCCGAAATGGCCAAAAGAAAGGCCGGACAAACCCGATGGGTCTGTCCGGCCTTTTGCAGATATAAGCGGCGAAATTATTGTTTGATAAATTCGGCGCTGATGTCCAATTCCACCTCGTCGCTGACGAAGGGCAGGCCATAGTTGATGCCAAATTCGCTGCGCTTGATTTTGGCTTCGGCGCTGAAGCCGATGGTTTCTTTTTTCATCATGGGGTGCATACCTGCACCGTGGAATTCGGCGTCCAGCGTGACGGGGCGCGTGATGCCGTTCAGGGTTAAGTTGCCGGTGATTTTGGCTTCGTCGCCGTCGTCATCCAAGTGGACGGCGGTGGAAACAAAGCGGGCCGAAGCGGGGGCTGGACCGAAAAAGTCGGGCTTTGCGCCATCAGCGCCTGCTTTTAGCAAATGGCCGGTGAGGCCAGCGCTGGCAGTAGTGACGGAAGCGATGGGAATGCTGACATCGACGCTGGACGCTGCCAGATTGGCGGGGTCGATTTTCAGCGTGCCGGCGATGTCGCCGAAAATGCCGCGATATTTGCTGAAGCCCAAATGGTCGACTTGCCAGACAATCAATGTGTGGCTGGGGTCGGTGGCATAGGTGCCTGCGACCACGCGGCTTTTGTCCTTAACGCCGGGATTTTGCGGGGCGGATTGGGCAATAAGCTGGGTCGATGTTGCCACCAATGTTGGGGCGGCGAGGGCAAGCGCAATGGCCCCCAGTGGAAATGCGATACGCATGGATATTCTCCTGTCGAGTCGTGACGAATGCGGTGGCACTATGCGCCTTTTACGGATTTTGTCGCCGTTCGGCGTGCCATTGACGTAATGCGGCAGCCATGCATCCGGTTGCGCCATAGCTGCCAACCGCTGAACAACTGTCGGGGCGGGTCATGCGGGCGATGTCTTCATAGCCCTCGACCGCGCTGCCCCAGCTTTGGCCCATGGGCGTGTCATCTTGGCGAATTTCTTCGCGCAATTCCTTGGGGACGCGGTAGCGTTCGGATTCCGGTTGCTGGGCGCAGACGATGATTTCGTCGCCAACGGGGGCAGGGCAGGCATCATCGCCATAGGTGATCAGAATGCTATGCTTGCGCGGCGGTTCGCCCGTTTGGCGCAAGCTGGCCGTGTCATTGGGGGTGGCGGCATGAAGGGCGGTTGGGGTCAGCGGCAACGCCACAGCGGCCAAAGGAAGCAGATAACGACATGCTGTGGCCCATAGGGTCATGAAAAAAATCACTTTCTGCGTAAGGGCCAATTCAAGCGCCCTAGCACAGACAAGATGAACGGCGGACGAATGGGGCGGGGTTGCGAGGCTCAGGACCTATGTATTTCACGTTCGAGGCGTCGAAATGGCGAAGATGTCGGGTTCGGGTGGACGCAGCGGGTAGCATCGCCACCCGCAAGGGCGCACGAGCCTGAGATTGAAGCCATTTCGGCGTCCCGTAGGGATTTGACCTATATGCCCCATGGCTTCGTCGAAAATCCTTGAAATATTATCATATTCCTTCGTCTTTCCTCCTCGCCCTGCGGCATATCGCTTCAAACCTCGATCGCGAAATACATAGGTCCTGACCCTAGTGCAGCTTATCCTGCTCCAAGGCGTGGATGGCAGCAGCGATGGTGGACCAAATATGGGCCAGATCATCGGCGCTGATGCTATAGGGCGGCATGACATAGATGCTGTTGCCCAATGGACGTAACAGCACGCCATTTTCGCGAAAATACGCAATAAGACGCGGCGCAAGGTTGGAGAGATAGCCGGTGTCGGGGGCCGCCAGATCGAACGCCGCAATGGTGCCGAGGTGGCGTGGGTTTTCGACCATCACATGATGGCTGGTCATCGCCAAATGGGCGGCTTGGGCATCCGACAGAGCTTGGATACGTTCCATCACGGGTTCGTCGCGCCAGATTGCCAGATTTTCGACGGCGGCGGCGCAGGCGATGGGGTTGGCGGTATAGCTGGAGGAGTGATAAAAAGTGCGGCTGCGGTCCGTGCTGTGGTGCGCGGCGAAGATGGGCTCGATGCACAAAGTGACGGCCAAGGGGATGGCGCCGCCCGTCAAGCCTTTGGAAAGGCACATAATGTCGGGGATGACGCCCGCTTGGTCGCAGGCAAAGCGGGTTCCGGTGCGGCCCCAGCCGGTCATCACTTCGTCGGCAATGAACAGCACCCCGTGCGCGGCGCAGATGGCGCGCATTTCGAACAAGACCCATGCGGGGTAAATGAGCATGCCGCCCGCGCCGAGGATGAGCGGTTCGACGATGAAGGCGGCGGGTTTTTGCGCGCAGGCGGCCTCTAGAGCATCCAGCGTCATCTGTTCCATGCCCGCATGGGGGAAGGGGATGGTGCCGACGTCAAACAAGAGCGGGTCATAGGGGCGGTTGAAGACACCGCGTTCGCCCACTGACATCGCGCCAATGGTGTCGCCGTGATAGCTATGTTCCATCACAAGGATTTGGGCGCGGTCTTCGCCCAGATGATGCCAATAGCCCAGCGCCATTTTGAGCGCGACTTCGACGCTGGTGGAGCCACTGTCCGAGAAGAAGACGCGGCTGAGCGGTGCAGGGGTGATGCGGATCAGTTCAGCGGCCAAATCTTCGGCCGGTTCATGGGTCCAGCCCGCGAAAATGACTTGATCCAGCCGCTCGGTTTGGGCGCGCATCGCGGCCATAATGCGGGGGTTGTTATGGCCATGGGTGGTGACCCACCAACTGGAAATACCGTCAATCCAGCTTTGTCCATCAGCGGCGTAAAGGCGTGCGCCATCGCCGCGCTCGATTTTCGGCGTGGGTTCGCCTAGGCCATGTTGGGTGAAGGGGTGCCAAATGGCGCTCATGGGATGATCCGTTTTTGTGACGCGGCTGGTCATGGGGTGCGCGGAATATTGGTCCGCTGCTTTTATGAAAAATCGCTGAGTTTGAAATGATCGAGGAAAGCCTCGGTCAATGTCGCGCGGGTGATGGTTTTGAGGCGCGGCAGGCGGCCAAGGCGGCGCACACCCGAAATGGCGCAGATCGTGTCTTCGCTATCGCGGTTATCGGGCCCGACAAAGGCGATGCCGTGGATGGGGACGCCGCGTGTCCGCAAAGCTTCGATGCTGAGCAAGCTGTGATTGATGGTGCCGAGTGTTGTGCGGGCCACCAATATGGTTGGGATTTGCCATTGGGCGAACAGGTCGGCGTATAAGATTTGACGCGTGACCGGCACCAAGACGCCGCCCGCCCCTTCTATGACCACATCACCCGTTGGCGGGGTGAGCCGCGCAGGGTCGATGGTGATTTGGTCAATCTCGGCGGATAGATGCGGGGAGGCGGGGGTTTTTAGACGATAGGCCTCGGGGTGGATGGGGACGCTGCACAGCCTGGATATGGCTTCGCTGTCGGTTTCATCGTCCAGGCCGGATTGGATAGGTTTCCAATAGCTTATGCCCAAGGCCCCCGCCAAAGCTGCGGTGAATATGGTTTTGCCAATGCCCGTGTCGGTGCCGGTGACGACGAAAGATTTGGTCATGCTGTCTCCATCGTTGCGGCCAGATGATCGGTGACCGCGTCGATATTCTTTTCATCGACATTCAAGGTGATGGCAAGTCTAAGCCGAGCGGTGCCGTGCGGAACCGTCGGAGGGCGGATGCCGCGCACGTCGAAACCGGCCTGTTGCAGGCTGGCGGCCAAGGCCATGGTGCGGCCATTGTCGCCAATGATAATCGGCAGGATTTGGGACCCACTGGCGGGCAGGCCGAGCGCTGCCAAGCGGGTTTCGGCGTAGCGAACCAAAGCCGATAGCCGGTTTTGGCGGGCGTCGCTGGACGCCACAATCGACAAAGCGGTCCGCACCGCATGGGCCATAAGGGGCGAGGGGGCGGTAGAGAAAATAAAGGGGCGGCCCCGATTGACGATGAAATCGCAGATGACGCGGGGCGCGCATAACAATGCCCCTTCGCAGCCCAAAGCTTTGCCGCAGGTGTGCAGCGTGATGATGTTATCGCGGGGTAACAGCGCGTGGGACAGGCCGATACCCTGTGGGCCATAAACCCCTGTGCCATGCGCTTCGTCGACGACCAATATGGCGTCATGACGGTCGGCTAGCGCGGAGAGATCGTCCAAGGGCGCGAAGTCGCCGTCCATCGAATAGAGGCTTTCGACCGCGATCCAGATGGTAGCCGTGCCGCCCGATGCGCGATAGGCGCGGATTTGGGCTTCGAAATCATGAACATCATTGTGGCGCGCGGGGCGGCGCTCGGCACGGCTTTGGCGCATACCGTCATGGACGCTGGCGTGGATCATATCATCATAGACGATCAGGTCGCCGCGCTGGGGCACGGTGGCAAAGAAAGCGGCGTTAGCGATGAAGCCGGTGGGGAAATAAAGGGCGGCTTCGCTGCGATAATGGGCGGCAGCGTAGGCTTCGAGGGCCTCATGTTCCGCATGATTGCCGCGCAGCAAGCGGGAACCGCCGGACCCGATGTCGAGGCCATTGGCGATGGCGGCGGCCACGGTGCTGCGCAATTCCTGACTGCCCGACAGGCCCAGATAATCATTGGATGAAAAATCGACGCCCGCACGGGGAATGAGGCGGCGCAAGCGATTGTCGTCAGCAAGGGCCGCCAAATCGGCATGATGGGCGCGGTAAAAGGCTGGGGCCACGAAGCATGTCCTTGCTGGTGGAGTATGAAGATATTGGCCCTGCTAGCAGGGGAAGAGTAAGATGCAAACAGGCCCGCCAATCATTTGATGGGCGGGCCTGAAAATATTGATAAAACAATGCGATAAATATATTTATCGCAATATTATCTTAGTTTTTGGCTTTGTCGACCAGCTTGTTCTTGGCGATCCAAGGCATCATTTCGCGCAGCTTGGCACCGGTCTGTTCGATCGGGTGAGCCGCAGCCGCCAGACGGCTGGCCTTCAGTTCTGGCTGACCAGCGATATTGTCGAGCACGAAGTCCTTGACGAAGCGACCCGATTGGATGTCTTCGAGAACGCGCTTCATTTCCGCCTTGGTTTCAGCCGTGATGATGCGTGGGCCGGTCTTGATGTCGCCATATTCAGCGGTGTTCGAGATCGAGTAGCGCATGTTGGCGATGCCGCCTTCATACAGCAGGTCCACGATCAGCTTGGTTTCGTGCAAGCATTCGAAATAGGCCATTTCAGGAGCATAGCCTGCTTCGACCAAGGTTTCGAAACCAGCTTGGATCAAGTGGGTTACGCCGCCGCAAAGAACAGCTTGTTCGCCGAACAGGTCGGTTTCGCACTCTTCCTTGAAGGTGGTTTCGATGATGCCGCTGCGGCCGCCGCCAACAGCCGACGCATAGGACAGCGCCAATGCCTTGGCAAAGCCATTGCCCGAAGCAGCCGGACCTTCGGCTTCTTGTGCAATCGCGATCAGGCAAGGCACGCCGCCGCCCTTGAGATATTCACCGCGAACCGTGTGGCCGGGGCCCTTTGGTGCGACCATGAATACGTCGATGTCCTTGCGGGCTTCGATCAGGCCGAAGTGGATGTTCAGACCATGAGCAAAGGCCAAAGCCGCGCCGGACTTGAGGTTGGCTTCCAGATCTTGGTAATAGATTTTGGCTTGATGTTCATCAGGAGCCGCGATCATGATCAGGTCGGCCCAAGCCGCTGCTTCTTTGTTCGACAATACCTTGAAGCCAGCTTCTTCGGCTTTCTTGGCGGTTGCCGAACCTTCGCGAAGCGCGATGGCGACTTCCTTGACGCCGCTGTCGCGCAGGTTTTGCGCATGGGCGTGGCCTTGGCTGCCGTAACCCAATACGGCGACCTTTTTACCTTTGATCAGATCTTGGTCGGTATCGCGATCATAATAAACCTGCATCTGTATATTCCCCATAAAATACGTCATGACGGTTGCCTGCCGGCATCATTTGGCCCCTATAAAGGCTGGGGCGACGAAAGTTGGATTAATTTTGAACTTTATTTTCTGGTGCCGTGTGGTTGTTACCATCTGGCGTTATTTCGTGGTGGCTGGCGGATTGCCCATGCCGCAACGGGATGTTCGCGTGTCTGTTACAGCGCACTGGCCCCGCGGGCAATGGCAACAACGCCGGTCCGCCCAACTTCGACAAGGCCGCATTCGCGCATCAAGGCAATGAAGCGGTCGACTTTGTCGCTGTTGCCGGTGATTTCGAACACAAAGCTTTCCAGCGTTGTATCGACAACCTTGGCCCGAAAAACATCGGCCAAGCGCAAAGCTTCGATGCGCTTTTCGCCCGTTCCAGCAACCTTGACCAGTGCGATTTCGCGTTCAACATGCGGGCCTTGGTCGGCCAGATCGACCACCTTGTGCACGGGAACCAAGCGGTCCAATTGGGCGATGATCTGGTCGATTACCGGCGGCGGGCCATTAGTCACAATGGTGATGCGCGATACCGCATGGTCCGACGTAATGTCGGCCACGGTCAGGCTTTCGATATTATATCCACGCGCGGTGAACAGGCCGGTGATTTTGGCCAACACGCCCGCTTCGTTCGTGACTGTAATCGCCAAAACATGGCGTTCGGCAGCTTGTAGTGTGATTTTCATGGAATTTACACCAATGCCTTTGCTTCGTCGTCCATCGTGCCGCTGACTTCGCTGCTTTGCAGGATCATGTCCGTATGGGCAGCGCCCGACGGGATCATGGGGAAGCAGTTGGCCAATTTGGCGACGCGGCAGTCGACAATCACCGGACCCGGTGTTGCGATCATTTTGGCGATACCCGCATCCAGTTCGTCCAGCGTGTCGATACGCAAACCAGTCCAGCCATAAGCATCGGCCAGTTTGACGAAATCGGGCAGGCTGTCGCTATAACTGTTGGAATAACGGCTTTCATAGGTCAGCTCTTGCCATTGGCGAACCATGCCCATCCATTCATTGTTCAAAATGAACAGCTTTACGGGCAAGCGATATTGGCTGACCGTCGACATTTCCTGAATGTTCATTTGCACGCTAGCTTCGCCCGCGATGCAGATGACCAAGCGGTCGGGGTTCGCGACTTGTGCGCCTACCGCCGATGGAAAGCCATAGCCCATGGTGCCAAGCCCGCCGGAGGTCAGCCAGCGATTGGGTTCGTCAAAACCGAAATGCTGGGCGGCCCACATTTGGTGCTGGCCGACTTCGGTGGTGACAATTGGGTCCATCCCGCGCGTGGCGTCATAAAGGGCACGAACGGCGCGCTGGGGCATGATTTCGGCGTCCGCCGCTTTGCTTTCTGGAAAGTCCAGACAACGTGCCGCGCGCCAGCCATCGATTCGGCGCATCCATTCGCTCAGGTCCTTGGCCTTGCGGCCATCGCTGTTCCACTTGGCAATCAGCGCGTCCAAGCAGCGACCGGCATCGCCGACAATGGCGATATCGGCGGGAACGATTTTGTTGATCGAGCTGCGGTCGATGTCGATGTGGATTTTCTTGCTGTGGGGCGCAAAAGCATCGAGGCGGCCGGTGACGCGGTCGTCGAAACGGGCGCCAACACAGATGATCAGATCGGACTTGTTCATCGCCATATTGGATTCATAGGTGCCATGCATGCCCAGCATACCCAGCCACTTGTCATCCGTGGACGGATAGGCACCAAGGCCCATCAGTGTCGATGTGATCGGCGCGCCCGTCATGGCCACAAATTCACGCAGGGCTGCGCTGGCTTGTGGTCCGGCGTTGATGACGCCGCCGCCCGTATAGAAAATCGGGCGCGTCGCATTGGCGATCAGTTCAATCGCATCTGCAATATCCGTCGGGTCGGGGTCATATTGCGGGCGATAGCTGACATGCTCGATCATATTCGGGCGGGCATAATTGCCGGTCGCGACCTGAACATTTTTCGGAATGTCGATGACCACGGGGCCGGGGCGACCATGGGTGGCAATATGAAATGCCTCGTGCATGATAGCGCCCAGATTTTCCGGCGACATGACCAGATAATTATGCTTGGTGCAGTGGCGCGTGATGCCCACCGTGTCGCATTCCTGAAACGCGTCGGTCCCGATCAGGGTTGTCGGAACCTGACCCGTCAACACGACCATGGGAATGCTGTCCAGCAGCGCATCGGTAATGCCGGTCACGGCATTGGTCGCACCAGGGCCAGACGTCACAAGCACGACGCCGGGCTTGCCCGTGGAGCGGGCATATCCTTCTGCCGCATGCGTGGCGGCCTGTTCGTGGCGCACCAACACATGCTTGATGGACGGATGGTTAAACAGTGCATCGTAAATCGGTAGCACCGCGCCGCCGGGATAGCCGAACACTGTATCGACACCCAAGTCGACCAGCGCCTGTACCACCATGTCGGCACCACTCATTTCCGTCACGATCCATGCTCCTTCATTCATTCGTTGGGCGATATATAGCGTCCCGCCCAAAATACACCCAAACTTTTTCGGCAAGCTTATGGGGTGTGGGCAATAGGTGCAGCAATCTATCTTGTCAAACCATAATTGTGTAATTTTATTGCTAAATCATCAATATTATTATTTGATAATGGCAATTCGTGGCGAATCCAGTCCGTGGGGGGCTGGTGGCGGAACCATGTATATTGGCGTTTGGCATATTGGCGCGTGGCGGCTTGGGCCTGTGTCAAGGCTTGGTCGCGCGATAGCTCGCCCCGCAAATAGGCGATGACTTGTGGCACACCGATGGCGCGCATGACCGGCAGGTCTGGCGATAGTTGCCGGTCCATCAGAGCGGCGACTTCTTCGATGCCGCCGGTGGCGAACATCTGTTCTAAGCGCAGGTCGCACCGTTCGCGCAGCCAGTCCCGGGGTGGCAGCAGAATGATGGGTGACAATTGCACCATGTCGGCAATGCCGCCTTCGCGCTGTTCTTGCCATTGCGGTAGGGTGCGACCGGTGGATCGCACAACCTCGAGCGCGCGCAAGATGCGGGTGCGGTCGGATGGGTGCAGGCGCGCGGCCGATGCGGGGTCGAGATGCTGAAGATCGTGGTAGGCGGCGTCCGTGTCCATATCCCGCACTGTGTCCCGAATATCAGGGTCGATGGGGGGGACGGGGGCGATGCCATATAGAAGCGTGCGCAAATAGAGGCCGGTGCCCCCGACCAGCACCGGCGTTTCTTCATCTTCCCATGCGCGGGCCAGCAGGCGTTTGACATCATCGGCCCAGCGCGCGGCATTATAGGCCTGTGACCCGTCAATCGTGCCGAACAAGCGGTGGGGCACGTCCTGCATTTCTTCCGGTGAGGGGCGCGCCGACAAGATTTGCAAATCGGCATAAACTTGGCTGGCGTCCGCATTGATCACCATGCCCTTGGGTGAAATTTTTGCGTGCTGAACGGCCAATGCGCTCTTGCCGCTGGCGGTTGGGCCAGCAATAAGCGCCAGCGGAAGCCGTCCGGCTGTATGAGAAGGAGAATTTGCCATGTTCGTCGTCACGCTGATAGCAGCAGGAAAGCTGACGGACGAGGTGGTTCAGGCCGCCGCTGCAAAATTATCTGCGGCTGGGCAAGAATTGGACGCATGGGCGTGGCTGGATGAAGGCGATGCGGCGGATATTTTCTTTGACGGTGATATGGATGCAGCGCGCGCGGCGCTGGTTGATCTGGCGGTAGATGGGCTGGATATGGCCGTGCAACCCGTCGCCGATCGGGCGAAAAAGCTGATCATTGCAGATATGGATTCCACCATGATTACAGTGGAATGTATCGATGAGTTGGCAGATTATGCGAACTTAAAGCCGCAAATTGCTGCGATCACCGAACGGGCGATGCGCGGCGAGCTGGATTTTCGTGCGGCCTTGGATGAGCGGGTCGGTTTGCTGGGCGGGTTGTCGGAAAGCGTGCTGGCGGAATGCCGCCGCGAACGGGTGCGCCTGACACGGGGCGCGCGCACCTTGGTGCAGACGATGAAGGCCCATGGTGCCCATGCGGTGCTGATTAGCGGCGGTTTCATCCCCTTTGCTGCGCCCGTTGGCGAATCCATTGGTTTCGACAAGGTTTTTGCCAATGAACTGGAAATCGCAAACGGCGAGCTGACCGGAAAAGTGCTGGAGCCGATTGTTGATTCGTCCGCCAAAAAGGAGCGTTTGCTGGCAGAGGCGGAGGCTTTGGGCCTGACGCTGGCGCAAACATTGGCGGTGGGCGATGGGGCCAATGACATTCCCATGATTGAAACGGCGGGCTTGGGCGCGGGATATCACCCCCATCCGGCATGCGCCGCCGCCGCCGATGTCGCGATTGAGCATCATGACCTGACGGCCTTGTTGTGGGTGCAGGGTTGGGGTCGCCGTGAATGGATTTATGGCTGATCGCCAACCCATAGGCCCAAGGGCTGGGTGATATGCAAAAGGGGGAGCGAACAGAAGATGTTCGCTCCCCCTTTTTTATGTTGATGGCGGCGGTAGGCTCGCGTGGGATTTAGTCGAGGATCAGACAGCTATCGCCCGCATTTTTCAATTGGCTGCACAGATTGACAGCATCGGCGCGGGTCACAAAGGCGCCAGCGTATAACATGGTCAATCGGCCATTGGCGGTGAAAATGGGTTTGCGGCGCGCAATGTCGGGGTAGCGCGCGCTAAGCTGTGCCCACATGCGCCGCGCATTGTCCGGCTGGCTAAAGGCGCCCAATTGCAAACGCCATGGGCCGCTTGCCGCAGCGGGTTTGGCGGCGGGCTTTGGCGCAGGTTGGACCGGTGGGGAGGCGCGCTGCACAGGCGGTGCAGGGGGCGAAGCTGGGGCCAGCATGACTTCCGAAACGGACGCGTTGGGGGCAGTGCCAGTCGATGGCGGTAAGTCGATGATTTTCGGCTGGGAAGGCGGGCCTTCCGGCGCGGCATCCACCGTGGCGGATCTGGGTTCTTGAGCCATCGTAGGATTTGGCGCTGGGCTCGGCATGCTCACGCGGGGTTCGGGCAGGGGCGGCGGTGTATAGGTAACGCCAGCCTTGGGGCGCGAGGGCGGCCGCATTTCCGGCTCGATCAGCTCCGCCGCATCCAGATTGGACTTCAGGGTCGATGGCGCAAGGTCGACCATTTGAATGGGCGCAGCGGGCGCGACGCCAGAGCGCGTGCTGTTTTGGGTGTCGCCCGATGATGCCGTGCTGGGCGCGGTGTTGAGGGCGCTGCGCGCCAATTCTTCGTCGCGGATCAATTGTGGGATCATCGCCAATCCTTGCTGCCGCTGATCTTCGGGGATGAGGCTGTCGAGTTCCGCCACACGGCTGGCCGCCAGACTGAGGCCAGTTTGGCTGGCGCGCACGGTCAGCGCATAGGCGCGAGGCCAGTCTTGTGCGGCCAAGTCGCCGTTAAAATGTGCGGTGCCGAGCAAAAATAAGGCGCGGGCTTCGCCGCGTGCCGCGGATTTGCGGATATAATGCATGGCGGTGCCGCGCTGGCCAGATGCAAAAAGGATCAGGCCCAGATTGTCTTCGGCCTGCAAATGGCCTTGGCTGGCGGCGCGGCGGTACCAAATTTCAGCCATCGCAATATCTTGAGCCACGCCGCGCCCCAATTTATACGCTTGGCCCATGTTGAATTGGGCGTCGGCATTGCCGCGTTCGGCCAAGGGTTGCCATGTACGAACGGCGGCTATGTCATCCCCCCGCCGCCATGCATCCGCGCCAGCCAACATGTCGCTATTTGGGACCTGTGCGATCACCGGCGATGCCGCGACAAGGGCGAACCCCAAGCCTAGGGCGGCGACGCTATGATTCAACAGGCGGCGGTGTGGCGGCATGACATGCTTTCTGGATGCGTGGATCTGACCCGAACAGACTGGCAAATCTGTGCGTAACAATCGGTGCGGCGGCAATGGTTATTTTCCCGTTATACAAATATACTGAACGTCAAAAAGGAAGCTATTCTTGCGGTTATAGCGTCTTTTCAGCAGTTTGGCTTGCCTCTGCTCTGTTAACCCAAAATTAGCAAGCATCGTGTCAGCTTTATCGCCTTGATCAGGCGGAGAGGCGTGCTGTGCGGATATTGGCTTTGGCATCACAAAAGGGCGGGTCGGGTAAGACGACCTTGGCGGGGCATTTGGCGGTGCAGGCGCAGCTTGCTGGTGCCGGACCCGTGGTGTTGATCGACATCGATCCCCAAGGGTCGCTAGCAGATTGGTGGAATGAACGGGACAGCGATCTGCCCGCCTTCGCCCAAACCACGGTCGCCCGCTTGGCGACGGATTTGGAAACCTTGCGCCAGCAAGGTTTTAAATTGGCGGTGATCGATACGCCGCCCGCTATTACCATGGCGATTCAAAGTGTGATTTCCGTGGCCGAATTGGTGGTGGTGCCGACGCGGCCCAGCCCGCATGACTTGCGCGCCGTTGGGGCCACAGTCGATTTATGCGAACGGGCAGGCAAGCCGTTGCTGTTTGTGGTGAATGGCGCAACCCCAAAGGCGCGCATCACGTCCGAAGCGGCGATTGCTTTGTCACAGCATGGCACCGTGGCCCCCGTGACCTTGCACCACCGCACCGATTTTGCTGCATCGATGATCGATGGCCGCACGGTGATGGAGGTGAACCACAAAAGCCGCTCGGCTGCGGAGGTTGAGGCTTTGTGGACCTATGTAAACGATCGATTGGAAAAGAATTTCCGCCGTACCATCTTTGCTGCGCCAGCGATGATGCAGGCCGGACATGTGGGCGCGCGTGGCAATGGTGGCTTTGGCCGCCGCGTTGCCAGTTAAAGGAGAGGGGGCATGATGAGTGAACCCAAAGCATTTGCGTCCTTAAGTGCAGGCCTGTTGGCGCGAAAGGGCATGGCGCGGCCGGCCATGCGGCGGCAAGGGGCAGCTAGCCTTGGCGGGCAAATTTCCGGTGCACCGATGGGTGGGCAGGATGATCTTGGTTGGAACGACATGGGTTTTGACGTGAACCCTGCGGCTAGTCATGCGGCTCCGACGATGGATTTAAAGCAATTGCTGGCTGGGTCGGTGATGGCTGCGGAGGATGACGCCATGGCGGGCGATGGCCGTGATGACGGCGCGGCCGTGCCCGAAGTCGTCCGACAACAGGCGGAATTGGCGAAACGAATTTCTTCACAATATGGATTAGATAATGTAGGTAATGATCTGCAAAATAATCAGAAATTAAATTCAAAGAAAATTACGAAGCGTCCAAACACGGTTGCGGCGAAGGGGGGCAGGAACGCGGCGGCACAGGTGTCGACGTCCGAGGCGTTGCCTGAGGTGCTGGACGTGCGGGCGCGGGACAAGGCGGCATTCACCCTGCGGTTGGATGCGGAACGCCATTTGCGTTTGCGCTTGGCCAGCGCCGTGCGCAACCAGTCATCGCAGGCGATCCTGACAATGTTGTTAGATGATTTCCTTGCATCTGTACCGGAAATAGGCGATTTAGCGGGACGTGTTTCGGCAGTGCCGCCAGCGCGAATGCGGGTGCTGCGCTGAATCGATGCCTATGGGGGGGCAAAGATGATCTATAACCGCCGGGTTCAGTTCGTCATTTCTTCGATGGTGGCTGGTGCCATATTGACCGGATGCGCGGGCTTGCCTTTTGGCGCGCGGTCATCGGCGCGCAGCGCGGGTGATGCACCGTCGGCCTATGCCAGCCGTTCTGCCACCAGTCCATCAGATGCGCAGGGCGTGTCCGGCGGGACGGAAAATTTCGTCGCGGCACATGACGATGCACGGCAGGCGCAATTGTTGCTGCACGGCGGAAAAAGCGGCGAGGCGATTAAATTTGCCGAAGCAGCGGTGATGGCCGCACCGCACAATGGGGAAAATCGTCTGATATTGGCGCAGTCTTATATGATGGATGGTCGGTTTTCCGCGGCGGCATCGGCTTATGAAGATGCGCTGAAACTGACCGAATTTCAAAGTGATAATATCATAAGCTATGCGTTGGCGAAAGTCGCCGAGGGGGACCGTGCGGGCGCGGTGGAATGGCTGGCGGGGCATGCGGCCCGCTTGTCGCCGTCGGACTTGGGGCTGGCGCTGGCGCTGGCGGGTGACCATGATGGGGCCTTGTTCGTGCTGGGGGAAGCGGCGCGCCGCAGTGACGCCAATGCGCAAACACGCCAGAATTTGTCTTTGGCCTTGGCCTTGGCGGGGCGCTGGGCGCAGGCGTCCTTGGTTTCGTCACAAGATTTGCCCGCCAACCGCGTAAAAAAGCGCATGTTGGAATTTTCCGCGCTGGCATCCGCACCAGATAAGGCCACGCAAATTGCCAGCGTGATGGGTATTAGGCGGAGCGGCAATGCAGCCATGCCTGCTCGCTTGGCTTTGAGAAATTTTCCACAAGAAAATAGTGTGATGCCGAGTATAGGTGCGATAACAGGTGAAGATGTGAAATTCGCGTCGGCACTGATGGATAGTTCAGCTTTGGACGCTTCGCCTATGGCTGTTCCGGCCTCTGGCGATGCCGCATTGGCGTTGGTCGGGGAGCACGAGGTCTCCGCGCCGCCGCTGGGCCATCGTGCCGTGGCGCGTGGCGACACGGAGGCCGCATCGCGCCCATTGACGCCTGTGGTGGCGGAGGCGCTGTTTGCGGACCATGATACTGTGTCGACTATGCGGATGGGCGCGGATGGCGTGGCTGGCACATGGGCCGTGCAAATTGGTGCATTGGACAGCGCGGCCAATGCGCAGCGTTATTGGGGCGAGCTTAATCAGCGTAGCCGCGTCATCGCACAGCATCCGGCCTCCAGTCACCGCGCTGTGATCGGACGGCGTGTCTATTATCGCCTGACCTTGGACGGCATGACCAGTCAGCGCGCCGCGCAATTGGTTTGTGATCGCTTGAAGGCCGAAAATAAAGGCTGTTTTGTACGCCGTATGACAGGGCAGGAACAGCGGCTTTGGTCGACCAATGGACGCGGAGCCAAATTAGCAAGCCGTTAAAATGATTGCAAATCAGTTTATTGGTATCGGTATTTTATATTAATTCTAGTTTTTCTTACCAAAAAGGGCGCAGGATGAATGTCCCGCGCCTTTTTTGGTGATTTGACCGTCGCTTAGCGGATACGCTTGCCACCCTTGAAGATCATGGTGGCGCGCCCTTGGACGGGCATGCCGTCAAAGGGGGTGTTGCCAGCATAAGCGGCCATTTTCTTGGCATCCATTTTCCAAGGCGTGCCTTCGTTGATCAAGATCAAGTCGGCTTCTGCCCCGATGGACAGGTGACCCGCATCGACGCCCAGCAATTTGGCGGGATTGGCGGCAAGCAGGTCAAACAAGCGCACGGCGTTGATATGGCCATCGCGGACCAGCTGCAGGCCCAGCGCCAGCAGGCTTTCTGCGCCCGCCATGCCTGGCAATGCTTCGGCGAAGGGGAGGCGCTTATCCTCTGGCCCACGTGGGTCGTGGCCGCTGGACAATATGTCGATGGTGCCGTCGGCAATGGCGGCGAGGCAAGCGGCGCGGTCATCCTCGCTGCGCAGCGGCGGCGACAGGCGCGCGAAGCTGCGGAAGCCGCCAATGGCGGTTTCGGACAGGAATAGATGCGCGGGGGTGATGCCGCAGGTCACGGGCAGGCCCTGTGCCTTAGCAGTGCGGATCATGTCCAGCGCGCGGGCGGTGGTGACTTGGCGGAAATGCAGCGGTGCGCCGGTTTGTTCGACCAACAACAGGTCGCGCGAAACGGCGATAGCCTCGGCAATAGAGGGGGCAGACGATAGGCCAAGGCGCGTCGCCATTTCGCCGTCCGTGGCGACACTGCCAGCGGTAATTCCTTCATCTTCGGCATGGGTGATGGTGGTTAGGCCAAGGCTGGCGGCGTAGCTGAGCAGGCGGCGCATGACGCCGCTGTCGGCAATGCGGTCGCGCCCCGTGGCAACGGCGCGCGCGCCTGCTGCTTTCATCAGGCCGATTTCCGCCATTTCGCGGCCCGCCAAATTTTTGGTGGCGGCGGCGATGGGGTGGACCCATAAATCGGGTTTTCCGCCCTTGGCTGCGCGTTCAACAAGGCCTGCGCTGTCCAACATGCCGCTGTCGGGCATAAGGGCAGCGCGGGTGATGCCGCCGAAGTGAAAAGCGGGTTTGTCAGTCGCAAAGACGCCCAGATCAATGATGCCGGGGGCCAGCCATTGGCCCTGTGCGTCAATGATGTCCGCGCCCTGTGCTGTGGGGACTTGCGCGGCATCGCTGTTGATCGCGCTGATGCGGCCTTGATCGACGCTGATGCTGCCAAGCTCGCCGCCCATCAGGCGGGCGTTGTGAATAGTGAGGGGCTTCAGTTCCATCCGGACACCTTGCGCTTGCGGCGGGTTAATATGTCGAGGCAAGCCATGCGGACGGCGACGCCCATTTCAACCTGCTGTGTGACCACCGAACGGGTGGGGTGATCGGCGACAATGCTGTCAATTTCCACGCCCCTGTTCATCGGGCCGGGATGCATGATAATCGCGTCTTCTTTGGCCAATTCCAATCGCTTGGGCGTGAGGCCGTAAAGTTCATGATATTCGCGGGCGGATGGCAGATAGGCCCCGTCCATGCGTTCATTTTGCAGGCGCAGCATCATGACAACATCCGCGCCCTTAATGCCTTCGTCCATGTCGGTGAAGACCTGCACATGCATGCGTTCGATGGCGGGGGGTAGCAGGGTGGCGGGGGCGACAACGCGCACTTCATTGCCCAACAAAGTCAGCGCCAAAATATTGGAACGGGCGACGCGGCTGTGCAGAACATCGCCGCAAATGGCGATGGTCAGCCCCTCGACACGGCCTTTGTTGCGGCGGATGGTTAGCGCATCGAGCAATGCTTGGGTCGGATGTTCGTGGCGACCATCGCCCGCGTTGAGGACGGGGCAGTCGACCTTGTCGGCGATCAATTGCACTGCGCCGCTGCTGGCGTGGCGAATGACAATGGCGTCGGCGCGCATCGCATTCAGCGTCATGGCTGTGTCGATCAGCGTTTCGCCCTTTTTCAAGCTGCTTTGGGCGGCGTTCATATTGACCACGTCCGCGCCCAAACGCTTGCCCGCAATTTCAAAGCTGAGCAGGGTGCGGGTGCTATTTTCGAAAAAGGCGTTGATGATCGTCAGGCCCGCCAAGGCATCGTCATGTTTGGCGGCGCCAGAGCGGTTCATTTCCACCCATTGTTCGGCAGCGTCCAAAATGTAGGAAATTTCCCACGGGGTGAGTTGAGCGATGCCGATTAAGTGACGATGCGGAAAGGCATCGCCGCCGGGCGGATAGTCGCTGGCGGGTCGAGGAATATGGCTGTTCATTAAAGCCATGCCTTTAGGCCGAGATTGCGATTCCTGCAAGGCTTGCCAGTGTTTCGGCGGGCACAACAGGTTCGGCGATGAAGAACCACCAGATCAGCGCACCGACTTGAAGGACACATAGGAAAATCATCGTGCCGCGAAACGGTTGTTTCTGGGTTTTGTGGCGAAACAGATGCGACGCCAACAAGCCGCCCAATGCGCCGCCCAGCGCCATGATGCGCAGCAATCCGCGTTCGGACATGCGGCTTTTGCCGGATAAGGCACGTTGTTTATCGAACCACATGCCGAAAAAAGCGGCGGCGCTGAGGATCGCGAACCAGTAGAGAATGATATTATTGTTCATGGTTGGATTTCTATGTTGGAAAAAAGCGTGTGTGGCAATGCGCAGGTGATTTTGCCCCGCTCATCTTTGCGCCCATGCTTATGCCCGACGTGATGGATGCCGCCATGATGATGGCCGGATAGCGCCGCAGAATGCGTACGCCCAAGGGCCATAGCGCTCGCAGAAAGGATTTATAAGCGAGGGACGGATTAATCTTTGTGATTCCGGTGCTGGCAAATCCCATCGGCTAGACTAGACTGGCTAGTTAAGTCGTTGATCATGAATGTTGATGTAATTTATGAGCGTGGATTCGGATAAATTTGTAGGCTTATTATCAGCGACGCTGGTTGAGGCTGAAAATATTGAGCAGTTGGTGCGGCCTTTATTGGTCCTGCTTCAGCGCGTCACCCAGTTGCACAGCGTGTATCTGACACAGGTGCATCATGACGCGGCACAGCAAGAAATTCTATTTTCGTTGAACAGCCAGACCATGGAAATACCCGAAGGGTTGAGCGTGCCATGGGAAGATACGCTCTGCCGCCGTGCTTTGGAGCAGGGACAAGCGTTTACGGATGATGCCAGCCAATGCTGGGGTGATAGCGAAGCCGCCCGAGCCTTGGGCATTTGCACCTATGTGTCGACGCCCATTTATTATGAAGATGGCATATTATTTGGAACCTTATGTGCCGCCAGCGATGAAGTGTGCCAGCTCAGCGCGGAAGGGCAAGGGACAGTGTCCTTGTTCGGGGCGCTGATCCAGCAATATGTTCAGCGCGAGAAATTGATCGAAGAATTGCGTCAAACCAATTTGTTGTTGCAGGCGCAATCCTATCGCGATCCGTTGACAGATCTGCCCAACCGCCGCTTGATTTTGATGGAGTTAAAGCGGCTGGTGGCGTTGGCCCAGCGCGAAGAACGTTCCGTCTATGTCGCCTTCATTGATTTGGATGGGTTCAAGCAAATTAATGACCAATATGGGCATGAAATTGGCGATGCCTTTTTGGTCCGAGTGGGTCTGCGACTGGCCAAGGGTATCAGAAGCCATGATCTGGTTGGCCGGTTGGGCGGCGACGAGTTTGTCGTGGTGGCGATGGGCGGACCGCAAGATGGCGACCCGCATCCGCATATGGCCCAATTGCATGATCGTTTGGCCGATTTGATCAAAGGACAGTTTGATCTGGGAACGGTCCGTCTGGATTACCCCGGGGCCAGCATTGGTATTGTCCATGCGGATATGGATGGGTGTGAGCCCGAAGATTTGCTGCGCCGTGCGGATGCGGCGATGTATTTGGACAAACATGCCCGAAAGGCCGCGCGGTCATAGAGGTTGCGTAGGGGGCAAAGGCGTTGGCCCCCTATGTGCATAATATCATGATCTATCCGACCATCGCGTCAAGCGCGCCTTGCAAGATGAAGGCAGCGGCGGCGCTGTCGACGCGTTCGGCGCGTTTGGCGCGGCTGATGTCGGCGGCGATCATCGCCCGTTCGACGGCAGCCGTGGACCAGCGTTCGTCCCACATTAAAATCGGCAAACCCAGCACTTCGCAATTTTTGGCAAAGGCCCGTGTGCTTTGGGTGCGCGGGCTGTCGGTGCCGTCCATGTTCAGCGGCAGGCCGATGACCAAACCGGCGATTTTTTCTTGGACGATACGTTCGCGCAGGATCGCCAGATCGACGGTGAATTTTTTGCGGATGATCGTTTTATCCGGCGTCGCAAAGGCCCAACCCGCGTCGCAATAAGCAACGCCGATGGTCTTGGTGCCGACGTCCAGCCCCGCAAGGCGGCCACCATCGGGCAGGGCGTCGTAAAAATCGAGCGCGGACGAGGTAATCATGGGCGAGCGGTCACTTTGCGGGCATCTGCTTTACGGGCGGGGGCCTTGGGGGCGGATTTTAGGAAAGTGTCGAGGCGGCGCAGGGCGTCGGCGCGCAGGTTCGACCAAAATAGCGTGATATCATAGACATGATAATTATTGCCCGGCAATACATAGCCGGAGACGACATAGTCTTTGGCGATATGGGCGTCGCCGATCAGCAACAAGCCGGTGTTCGCGTCGCAGCGCGCGCCGATTTTTCCGACGAACAATTGGCCGGAACGAAAATCCTGACTGGGTTTCAGCGTGCCGATATTTTGGCTGGCATCCGCCACAGTGTCGGGAATACCCGTGATCGGATTGCTGCACAGCATGGCCGATCCATTGCGCGGGCGTCCGTCAAGGCCGATCGTGCTGTCATAAGCATCCAGCACCATGGTTGGGTCTGCGGGTTCCGCAAAGGTCAGATAGCTGATGACACAGCCTTTTTCTTCGGGTGTTTGGCAGGCGGGCATGCCCAGCTTGGGCAGATCGGTTTCGATGCTGATCGGCCAGCCAATGGCGTAAACCGCCGCGATGCGCTTGGTGAGCGGGGTTCCTGCGATGCGTTTGTTGAGCAAGGTGATGAGGTGCAGCGCGCCTTGACTATGGCCGACAAGGATGATCGGCTTATGGGGGTCTATGCCCGCCAAAAAGGCGTCAAAGGCTTGTTCAATGTCCAGATAGGCGGCGGCGATGGCCTTGTCGGCATTCACGCGATCTTTGGCCAAAAAGGCCCCCATGGTCGCTTGGCGATAGCGCGGAGCCCATGTTTCCCCTGCATCCGCAAAGGCGCTGGCCATGCCGCGCACGAACAAATTGGCGCGGTGGTCGGCATCGCGGTCGGCCAAGGGGGCGTTCCATGACGAGCGGCTGTAATAGCTGGTCGGATGGACGAAGAAGACGGCTGCTGGGCCAGCGGGGGGCAAGGGAATGTTGCTATTATGCGGGTCAGTGAGCGGCGGCGTTTTGCTGGGCGGCGTGGCGGCGGTGCTCGCCCCTTGTTCGCCATCCGTAGGGGCGGCGGCGTTGGCGGCGTCCCCTTCGGCGTCGGCGGGGGTGGGGCGCCAGTCGGCAGGGTTGTCCGTCATGCCCGGCTTGGCCAGCCACAAAATGGCATTGTCATAGGCGTTAGGCTTGGGGGCTTCTTGTTCGACAAATTCGGTCGAGGGCACCAGCGCGGTGCGCGCCAGCCAGCCTGGGAAAAGCTGATAGACCATGGCGGCGCCAAGAATGAGGAAAATGATCGCAGCGATGAGGTAAAGAAATTTGCGGGCCAACGCGCGCTCCCAAGCAAAATAATCAAGCGAAAAGCAATGGCGCTTCTGTAGCCCCCTATGCTTTGGAAAGTCGAGGGCGGGGGTGCATTTTTTGCGTGCGATAGATTGGGCTTGCGCGGTGAGGCGATTTGCTTTGCAATGTCGCCATGACAGATCAGACAGAAAATTCCGCTGTTGGCGTGACTGGCCCCGTGGATAAACTAGCGGGGCGGACTGGCGATCAGGCTGGTGGCCGGACTGGACATGCTTGGCCAAAAATGAGCGGTTTTGAGGCGGCGCGGCTAGATGATGCGGATGACGCATGGCCGATGCGGCCATGGATTTTGGCCGCCATTTGCGCGGTGGCGGGGCTGGCCTTTTATCACTTGGTCGAAGGCACATTTACCGCCCGCAACAGCGCGGTGACAGCGGGGTTGGCGGCCTTTGTTGCGGTATCCAGTCTGAGTTTTGCGCTGGGTGTCGAGCGCCGCCGTTGGACATGGGCGGCAGGATTTTCGCTGTTTTGGGGCGCGGTGATTGGCTTTATTATGTGGCGCATCGCGGGATATGCCCATGACGGCCACTATGGAGCTTGGCCGGTGTTTTCGGCCATTTTGGCGGCGCTGATTGCGACACCATTTTTCCAGACGCGGCGCGATGTGGCGGCGGATAGGCGATATTGGAAATTGTGGCAATTGCCCTATGCACGGCTGCACAATCATGCGTGGAATGATGCGGTGATTGGCGCGGCGGGCGTGGTGTTTGCGGGTATCACTTTGTTGTTGTTGCTGTTGATTGGCGGCATGTTCAACACCATCGGCATCAAATTCATCTCGAAGTTGATGGAAGAAGGCTGGTTTATTGCGCCGCTGGCGGGCGCGGGATTTGGCGGGGCTGTGGGCTTGCTGCGGGAGCGCGACCGTTTGGTATCGGTGATGCAGCGGTTGGTGATGGTGACCTTGTCGGTGCTGGCACCCGTGTTGGCGGTGGCGGCGGTGATGTTCCTATTGTCGTTGTTGGGCACGGGATTGGGTCCATTATGGGCATCGGGCTTTTCCGCGTCAGTCATGATGTTGCTGGCCGCTGTGGCAGCGGTGCTGCTGGCCAATGCGGTGATCGGTAATGTGGCCGAAGACAGCGCGCGAAACCCGATTTTGCTATATTGCGCGGCGGTGCTGGCGGCGGCGGTGTTGCCCTTTGCGGTGATTGCGGCGGCGGCGATGCTGATGCGCATTGGCCAATATGGCTGGACGCCCGAGCGTTTGTGGGGCGCGGTGGCGGTGCTGGTGGCGCTGGGATATGGCGTTATTGGCGTTTATGCGGTGGCGCGTGGGCGGGCGGGATTTGCAGCGGTGCTCCGCCCGTTGCAACAGATATTGGCGATTAAGGTGATGGTGCTGGCGGCGTTGCTGGCACTGCCCTTGGTGGATTTTGGCGGGGTGTCGGCGCGCAGCCAAGTGGCGCGTCTGAAAAGCGGAACGGTCAGTGCCGAGGAATTTGACTGGACGGCCATGGCCTTTGATTATGGTCCGACTGGCCGCACGATGTTGCAGCAGATGGTGGATGGCAAGGCTGGGCCGAAGGGGGCGTGGGGGCAATCCGCCAAAGCGGCGCTGGCGGCGGATAATCGTTGGAGCAGCCGCAATGAAGTGAAGGCGGTGACATCCACCCCGCTGGAACAGCGTATGCGCATCTTGCCCGATGGCGCCGCGATGCCCGATGGGTTGGTGGCCAAGCTGAAATCCGATCGCGTGTGCGAGAGCAGCTATATGTGTGCGGCCTATATTGTGGCGGACAATCAGGCGATTATCCTGTCGCAATATGGCGAGGGGCATAGTGTGACGCAGCAATCCTATGTCAAAAATGAAGCGGGGGCGTGGCGCGCGGACTTTCAAGAGCCGGGCAGGGCGTCCGATAAGCAGCCGGATTTGAAAACGGCGGATATTCGCTTGGAAACGGTGACCAGAAAGCAATTGTTGGTGGATGGGACGGCCCAGCAACTGTTCGAATAGGCGCGAATAGCAATGCATAAAGCGTTGAACAGGCATTTTTGGGCGGATTCGCGTTCGATGATGTGTATCGAAACTTGATGAAGGCGGGTCAGGGTGCTAGCGGCGCTCTATCTCCCGCAAAGGCAGGACAAAATGGCAATCGATCAGGCAACTGTGAAGAAAATCGCATCCCTGTCGCGCATCGCAATCAGCGATGACGAAGCGACAGCGATGGAAGGTGAATTGAACAACATTCTGAACTGGGTTGAACAACTTAGTGAAGTGGATGTGACGGGCGTGGAACCGATGACGGCGGTTATTCCCAATGTCTTGCGCTTGCGCGACGATGTGGTGAATGCGGACCCGTTAATTGGTGGCAACCGCCGCGACGATATTTTGGCCAATGCGCCCGCCGCGCAGCACGGCTTTTTCGGTGTGCCAAAGGTAATCGAATAATGACCGATTTAACGAATTTAACAGTCGCTGGCATTCGCGACGGCCACCGTGCGGGGGAATTTACCGCTGTCGAAGTGGCAGAGGCGTTTAATGCCAATGTGGCGAACGCCAAGGCGCTGAACGCGTTTATCGTGGAAACGCCGGAATTGGCCTTGGCCGCCGCGCGCCAAGCTGACGCGGACCGTGCGGCTGGCACGTTGAAGCCCTTGTCGGGCGTGCCCTTGGGCATGAAGGATTTGTTCGCCACCAAGGGCGTGCAGACCACCGCCGCCAGCAAAATTTTGGAAGGCTTTGTGCCGCCCTATGAAAGCAGCGTTTCCCAGAAATTATGGGATGCGGGCGCAGGGATGCTCGGCAAGCTGAACCTGGACCAATTTGCCATGGGTTCGTCGAACGAAACCAGCGCCTTTGGCAATGTGATTTCGCCGTGGCGCCGCACTGGCAGCGATACGGCCTTGGCCCCCGGTGGTTCGTCGGGCGGTTCGTCCGCCGCCATTGCAGCGCGTCTATGCCCTGCGGCGACCGGCACCGATACCGGCGGTTCGATCCGCCAGCCAGCGGCCTTCACGGGCATTTCGGGCATTAAGCCGACCTATGGTCGCTGCTCGCGCTGGGGCATTGTGGCCTTTGCTTCGTCGCTGGACCAAGCTGGTCCGATGGCGCAAGACGTGCGCGACTGTGCGATCTTGCTGGAAAATATGGCTGGTTTTGATGCCAAGGACGGCACCAGTCTGGACCTGCCTGTGCCCAATTGGGAAGCCGCTTTGTCGGGCGACCTCAAGGGTAAGAAGGTCGGCATTCCCAAGGAATATCGCATCGAAGGCATTGATGCCGAAGTCGATGCGATGTGGGAAGCGGGCGTCGCCATGCTGAAAGATGCGGGCGCAGAGGTTGTCAGCATCAGCCTGCCGCACACCAAATATGCCTTGGGCGCTTATTATATCATCGCCCCTGCCGAAGCCTCGTCGAACCTCGCGCGTTATGACGGCGTGCGCTATGGTTTGCGCGACTTGCCCGAAGGCGCTGGTTTGCAAGACATGTATGCGGCAACCCGCGCGGCCGGTTTCGGCCCCGAGGTCAAGCGCCGTATCATGATCGGCACCTATGTGTTGTCGGCCGGTTTCTATGACGCATATTACACGCAGGCCCAAAAGGTTCGCACCTTGATTTCGCAAGATTTCATGAAAGCCTTTGAGCAATGCGACGTGATTTTGACGCCAACCGCCCCGTCGGCGGCCTTTGGCTTGGGTGAGAAAAATACCGATCCGTTGGAAATGTATTTGAACGATGTGTTCTCGGTGCCCGCCAGCCTTGCTGGTTTGCCCGCCATGTCGGTTCCCGCCGCCATCACCAAAGAAGGCCTGCCATTGGGTCTGCATATCATCGGCAAGCCTTTTGATGAGCAAGGCGTGTTAAATGCGGGTCTGGCTATTGAACAGCGCGCTGGCTTTACCGCCAAGCCTGCGAAATGGTGGTAAGATGGGGATGATCGCAGCAGCGATGAGCAACCCAATGGCATATATTGTTGCGGTTATGGGCGTCGCCCATATGGACCGCATGACATGGCAGAAGCACTGATATGAGCGATTATCGGATCAAGGGTGAAACGGGTGAGTGGGAGGTCGTGATCGGCCTGGAAGTCCACGCACAGGTCACATCAAACGCCAAGCTTTTTTCGGGCGCGGCGACCGCCTTTGGCGCAGAGCCTAACACGCAAGTGAGCCTTGTGGATGCGGCGATGCCGGGCATGTTGCCCACGCCGAACATGGAATGCATCCGCCAAGCGGTGCGGACCGGCATGGCGATTAACGCGCAGATTAACAAATATTCGCGTTTCGATCGCAAGAATTATTTCTATGCCGATTTGCCGCAGGGTTATCAGATTTCCCAGCTTTATCATCCGATTGTGGGTGAAGGTACGCTGGAGATCGAGGCCGATGAAAAGGCTGGTATTGCCGCCAATAAGGTGATCGGCGTTGAACGCATCCACGTCGAACAAGATGCGGGCAAGTTGATGCACGATCAGCACCCAACCATGAGCTATGTCGACCTGAACCGGTCGGGCGTGGCCTTGATGGAAATTGTGTCGCGTCCGGACATGGCTTCGCCTGCCGAGGCTGGGGCCTATTTGCGCAAGCTGCGGGCGATCCTGCGCTATGTCGGGTCGTGCGATGGCAATATGGAAGAAGGGTCGATGCGTGCCGACGTGAACGTGTCGGTTCGCAAGGCCGGTGACCCGCTAGGCACCCGCACCGAAACCAAAAATGTGAACTCGGTTCGCTTTGTGATGCAGGCCATTGAACATGAGGCGCATCGTCAGGTGGAAGTGTTGGAAGCGGGCGGCAAGGTCGATCAGGAAACGCGCCTGTTCAACCCCGATACGGGCACCACACGGACCATGCGCAGCAAAGAAGATGCGCATGATTACCGTTACTTCCCCGACCCCGATTTGCTGCCATTGAACCTGAGCGACGAATTTGTTGCGGCGTGCCGTGACAGCTTGCCAGAATTGCCGGACGCCAAGCGTGACCGCTATTTGGGCTTGGGCATTTCGGCCTATAATGCCGCTGTGTTGACCGCCGAAGTGGAAAGTGCCCGCTGGTTTGACGCCTTGCTGGATGCAGGCGCAAAACCTGTGGCAGCGGCCAATTGGGTGGCCAGCGAATTGTTCGGCGCGCTCAATCGCTTGGGCCGCGACATCAGCGACAGCCCCGTTAGCCCCGCCGAAGCAGCGGAGTTGCTGGGTCTGGTGGCGGATGGCACAATTTCGGGCAGCATCGCCAAGCAGGTCTTTGAGATCATGCTGGAAACCGGCGACGGTGCGGCCAAGATCGTCGATGAAAAGGGCCTGAAGCAGAATAGCGACACAGGCGCGATTGAGGCCGAAATTGCCAAGGTCTTGGCGGCCAATGCCGACAAGGTGGAACAATATAAGGGCGGCAAAGAAGCCTTGTTTGGCTTCTTTGTTGGCCAAACCATGAAGGCGATGCAGGGCAAGGCCAACCCACAGGTGGTCAATGAACTGTTGAAAAAGGCGCTTGGTTAAGAAGTGTCTTGATTAAGTTTATGCAATAAAACCGATATAGTCTTGCTGAGTAAATATGCTTGGCAAGACTATATTGTTAACTTAATATTTCCCTGTGTAATACACGGGGGGATGGACTTTGAAATATATATTGCTTGCGGGGGCGCTGTGTGCGTTTCCGATGTCTGCGGGGGCGCAGGCGATTAAGGCGCCGGAACCAGCGCGCCAATTTACCGAAGCAGAAGTGGCGGCGTTGGAACGGCCCGATACGCGTTTTGATGAAACGCCCGAAATCGCCTTGGGATATGATAAATATTTCTATTTCCACCGCGCTGACACTGATTTTTCCACTGCATTTCATGACATCAGCGAATGTGACGCGCTGTCGAGCGGAAGCAATTTTTATGGCGGTGGGGATGCTGGTATGACCAGCTATTATGCGATGCAATATGGCGTTGCTGGCGCGGCTGGCGGTGCTTTGGGGTCTTTGTTTGCGGATGCCGTATTCGGTTCTGCGGAGCGGCGAAAAATACGCCGAAACAATGTCCGCCAATGCATGGAGTATAAAGGATATTCGCGTTACGGCATGGAACGCGAGCGGTGGCAGGCCTTTCATTTTGAAGAAGGCCTTGGCCGTGTGAAGGATGAAAAGCGCACGGGCTTTTTGATGAAGCAGGCGCTGGTGGCATCTGGCCCCAAACCCGAAACTAAGGAGTTGCTGCCATGACCCGCCTATTTTGGCGCGCTGCTGCGCTGGCCTGCGTGGCCATACCGACCATGGCATTTGCCCAGCCGATTGGAGAGGCCAAAATCCTATCGGGACAGGCCGTGATCGAGACGGATAGCGGATATGTTTTCGTGACCGGACCGGAGCGACAAATGGGCACTTTGCTGCGTATGCCCGAGGCCGATGATGTCGTGCAATATGAAGAGGAATGGGCGAAGCAATTGGCCCGTGTCCAAAAAAAATATCCTAGCAAATTGGCGAGTTGGGAAAGTAAAAAGGCGGCGGCGGAGCAGACCAAAGCGAAAGTACCGGACAGGCCGATTGAGCCGACGGCCGAGAATTTCTCGATCGAACCCATTGAAGCGCGGAATGCGGTGACCTTTGGTTATACGTCAATTTATAACAAAAGCGCCACACCGCGAAGCTTTAGCTATTTGACCAAGATGAAGCCGGGTCGTTATGTCTATCACGGGCCGCTGTGGACAGGGCCAGAGGGGAGCATGGGCACCTGCTATTGCATGGGGTCTGTGGCGTTTGACGTGAAGCCGGGCGTTATTACCAACATTGGGAATTTCTTTGCTGTTGCCGCATCGGCAGGGCAATCGGCGGCGGCCGCTGTGGATATGGCGGCGGTGAATTATGATTTGCCCGCGTCGTTGCAGGCTTTGCCACATGTTCAGGCGGAATTTCACGCAAGCGGGAAATTTGATAATTTCTTTCGCGGAACCGTTGGCCGGATGCCCGCCGTTGCGGGGGTGTTGGCCTATGATCGCGACAAGGTCATCGATGCGAAAACCGGCCAGATGGCAGCAGGGATGATGGCGGCGAATGCGCCGCCGCGCACCGCCGCTGACGCTGTGACCACCACCGACGCAGGGAAGGCGGGCGAAGAGGAAGTGACAGAGCAGGTTTCGACGCAGCCCTAACCAAGTAAGAAACAAGTTTGGGAAAACCGGCGGTGGATTTCGTCCACCGCCGGTTTTTTTATATGCATGGATACGTTCCGCGCTTTCGTTCGCCTGTTGAGATGTGTTGTTTATCACAGCCTTGGTTGGCTATGCTGGGGCAATGGCTGGGCGGTGCTATGATGAAGGGGAATGAGGTTGAATATCCATATGCGTCACATGATGATGATCTTCGTCACAGGCATTTCGATGACCGGCGCATCGGCCATGGCATCCCATGCCCAAGGGTTTGACTGGGCTTTGCGCGTCAATGAAGGGCGCGTGTCGGACGCGATTTTGGCTTATGAAGTGCCGGAAACGGACAGTCAGCTTTTGTCGATGGTGTGCGAAGAGGGCGGGCAGCGCATTTTTGTGAATGTAAACGGTGGACCCAAGGATTTGCGATCCATTGGCTTGAAGGCTGGCGCGGCCAGCAAGCAATTGGCCGGACAAAGCGAATATTATGCGGAAATCGACGAAGCGCAGTTTACATCAACCGAAATATCCTCTGGCGATCCGTTGATTGCGGCCTTTGCACAAGCTGGCCGGTTGACCGTCCAGACGACCAGCGGCGAGCATGTGCTGGATGGCAGTCCGCAAGGGCGCGGTGCGGTGCAACGCTTTGTGCGCTTTTGCCACGGTTAAGACAGTCCCCAAGATGCGATAGGACAAAGGGCGCGCTGTGATGAGCGGCGCCCTTTGTCATAATGTTTTTCGTCGTTTATAGGCCTTGATCCGATGCTGTGTCGGCGGGGGCGGACCACATGCTGCGCCCTTCTTTGATGGTTTCCAGCACTTTGATCGATTTGATATCCTCGGTCGGCGTGTCGAGGGGGTTGCGGTCGAGGATAACGAAATCGGCCAAGAGGCCGGCTTTGATGCGGCCTTTGCGATTTTCTTCGAATATTTGCCATGCGGGGCCGGTGGTGAGGGCTTGTAAGGCTTGGTAGGCGGTCAACCGTTCGTCAGCGCCGCTGACAACGCCGCTGATCGAGCGGCGGGCCATGCTGGACCATAGCATGAAGCGCGTGTCGAGCGGGGTGACGCTATAATCGCTGTGATTGGAGGTGTGGAGGCCAAGCGCCGCCGCCGATTTTAGCGGGCTGATGAAGTCGACGGTTTCGGCTGGGAAGTTGCTGCGGTGAATATCGGCCCAATAATAAGTATGGTTGGAAAAATAGGACGGGCCAACGCCAAGGCGGACATAGGCGGGAAGCTGGTCTTTGCGTTGAAATTGCGAGTGGATAATGATGGGCCGGCGATTATCGGCGGCGCGCAGGCCCAATTGGTCAAATCCGCTGATCGCCATATCAATGGCGGCATCGCCATTGGCGTGAACGAACAATTGCCAGCCGCGATCCATGACTTTTTTGGCGGCTGCGGTGAAATCCGCGGCAGAGGTGACGGGCGCGCCATGCCATGGGTGATGGCCTTCGGGGCTGCCGCGCGCATAATCTTGGGTGAAAAAAGCGGTACGGGCTTGCGGTGACCCGTCGAGGACGAATTTAATCCCCTGAAGTTTGATATGCCCCTGATATTCGCCAAATTTCAGATCGTCACGCACCAGCAAATTGCTCAATTGCGATGCAAAAGGCAGTAGGGCCAAGTCGATTTTGATGCGCTGGCGGGCGGCATCGCTGGTCAAAAAGGCCAGATCAGGCGGCTGGGTCGCGCCGTCTTGGGCGTGGGTATAGCCTTCGGCGAAATAGCGTTGTTGGGCCGCCTCCAGCCCATTCAGATTATCTTGGTCACTGGCTTTGGGGGATTTGGCGATCAAGGCGAACATTGCTGTTTCCAGCAATAGACCGTTTAATTTGCCATCGGCATCACGGCCCATAATTCCGCCTGCTGGGGCGGTGCTGGCGTCTGTGATGCCTGCAGCGGCCAAGGCGGCGCTGTTGGCGACCGCGCCGTGCAGAGAGACATGCATCACCACCAAGGGATGGTTGGGAGACAAAGCGTCCAATTCTGCGCGAGTGATATGGCGTTTTTCGGTCAAAATTTCGGGGTCATATTGCCAGACCATCACCCATTCGCTGGTTGCTGGGCTATTGGCTGGGGAGGCTAGGTAGGTGCGGATAGCATCTTGTAGGGCCGCCATATTATGGACGGGCGGCAGATTTTTATTCCACAGGTCCAATCCTCGGCTGGTGTGGATGGCTGCCGAAAAATGAGAATGGGCGTCGATAAAGCCCGGCAGCATGGTTTTGCCAGCCAAATCATAGACGCGCTGGTCTTTGTCCTTGATCTTTGGGGCCTTCGCCTTGGGTCCGGCATAGATGATCTGGCCATCGCGCACGATCACCGTTTCGACCAATTGCGGTTGATCGCTATCCATGGTGATGATGGGGCCGCCGCGATAGGTGGTGGTTTCGGCCAGTGCATAGGCTGGGATGCATAAGATGCTGGCCGCCGAGCATAGCCCAAAAAGGCGCGCATATTTTGCGCGATTTGGGCTGATTGCGGCATATTTGCTATGGCTAGCCTGTGTCATCCGGTCATTCTCCCGCCTTATATTTATATCGGGGGAAGGGTGGCGGATCGGGTGAAGGGGGTCAAGCTTGGCCGTGGTTGGGCCATCGGGGGCGCGGGTGATTAGGCCATGACAACAAGCGCTGTCGTTACATGCTGGCCGACCCAAGCATAGGGGAGGGAGCGTTAAAGCTGATGCGGCAGTTCGTGCGGGGCCTTGCCGGGTTCGTCCATGTCGTTGCCGCCCGGTTTGCCAGGAAGTTCCACGGGGCGGTGCGCGGGATGTTCGGCAGGGGATGGTCTCGGCGGGGTTTCGGGCGGCGACTGGGGTGTGATGATGTCCGGTTTTACGGCCGGATCGGGGGATCGGACAGGCTGTGTGGCGGCGGTTATAATCTGGTTCATGACGAAATTTACGCCTTTCTTTGTGGGCACTTTGCAGGCTGATATTGGCGGGTGTGCCGTGTGCGATCGACCATGGAAGCGAAGGTCCACCGGCCCAGTTCCATAAAACGCTTGTCCTGAGTGCAATGTTCCGGATGATTTTGGCGATAGAAAAGCGCGCCTAGGCACAACGGACTTGTTTTTCCTGACTTGCCCTCCTTACTATGTCTGCTATAGCCCCGCGCGGCCCGCATGGGCATGTGCGGTATAGCGCATGGCTTCATGCACATTGGCTGTTGGCGCGCGCGGGCGTGGCGGAATTGGTAGACGCGCTGGTTTTAGGTACCAGTATCGTGAGATGTGGGGGTTCGAGTCCCTTCGCCCGCACCAACAGGAATAGGCGCGCCTAGGCCGATGGATGGAAGGATTTGAGCCGGAAGCGGCCAAGTCTTTTTAAGAAGAAGATTTTGAGCAAGGACATGACCAAGGCAATGAAGACCGTCGAAACGCTGAACGAAGGCCTGAAGCGCGAATATAGCCTGACCATCACTGCGGCTGAAATCGAAGCACGCGTTGATGATGAAGTGAAGGCTGTTGCGCCGCAGGTGCGTATGCCGGGCTTCCGCCCTGGCAAGGTTCCCGCCAATCTGATCCGCAAAATGCATGGCGAAGCCATGTCGGCTGATGCGCTGAACAAAGCCATCGACCAAGGCGTGCGCGATGTGGTTGCAGAATATAAGCTGCGGCCCGCTGTACAGCCTGGTGTAACGCTGGCTGACGGTTATGAGCGTGGCAAAGATGCCGTGATCACCGTTGCGCTGGAAGTATTGCCACAGATTGAAACGCCTTCGATTGAAGGTTTGAAGCTGGAACGCCTGACCATCGCCACCGACGATGCGGCTGTGATGGCCAAGATCGAAGAATTTGCTTCGCAAATGAAGCGTTTCGAAGATGCACCCAAGACCAAGAAAGCCGCAGCCGGTGATCAAGTGATCATCGACTTTGCTGGCAGCGTTGGCGGCGTGGCATTTGACGGCGGCACCGGCGAAGACATGGCTGTTGAAATCGGTTCGGGTCAATTGATCCCCGGTTTTGAAGATCAGTTGGTCGGCGTGAAGCTGGGCGACGAAAAAGTTCTGAACGTGACCTTCCCCGACGATTATCCCGTCGAAGATCTGAAGGGCCAAGCCGCGGAATTTGCGATCACCGTCAAGGCGATCAAGGTTGCTGCCGAAACGGTTATTGATGATGAATTCGCAAAGTCGCTGGGCCTCGACAGCCTCGACAAGCTGAAGGAAATCATGAAGGACCAGATCGAGCAGGAACATAATGGCCTGACGCGCACTTTCATGAAGCGCAAGTTGCTGGATCAACTGGCCGACGCGCATGACTTTGACGTTCCGCCTTCGATGGTAGAAGCTGAGTTCAACCAGATTTGGGCCCAGTTGCAGCAAGAAGCGGCCCGTGAAGCCGATGTAGAGGCTGCTCAGGCTGATCTGGAAAAGGACCGCGAAGAATATCGTTCGATCGCTGTTCGCCGCGTTCGCTTGGGTCTGTTGCTGTCGGAAATCGGCCAAGCCAACGACGTGCAGGTTAACCAGCAAGAAATGCAGCGTTTGGTGATGCAAGCCGCGCAGCAATATCGTCCGGAAGACCGTCAGCGTTTCGTGGAATATATCCAGCAAGACGCTTTGGCAGCGGCACAATTGCGTGCGCCTTTGTATGAAGACAAGGTCGTCGACTTCTTGTTCGAAAAAGCTGACATCACCGACCGCGAAGTAACGCGCGACGTGCTGGAAGCCGCCATCGAAGACGAAGACGGTCATGTGCATGGCCCTGGTTGCGGTCATGACCATAGCCATGACGAAAAGCCTGCCAAAAAGGCTGCGGCGAAGAAGCCGGCTGCCAAGAAGGAAGCCAAGGCTGACGACGCAGCAGAAGAAGCACCGGCCAAAAAGCCCGCTGCCAAAAAGGCTGCGGCAAAGAAGGACGAAGCTGAAGGCGATGTGGCGGAAAAGAAGCCCGCTAAGAAGTCTGCAGCCAAGAAAGCTGCTCCGAAGGAATAATCCTTTTGCGCTAAGCTGCTAAAAAAGGCTTGGGAAGCAAATGCTTCTCCGGCCTTTTTTGTGTTTGGCGCTGTTGGAGAGGGGGAGGCAACGGGGGTGCTGGAGCGTTGCGGCTGCGCCCTTCAGCACCCATCCCTATGGCCGCTATAGCGGGGTGACGTGGCGATAGTGCCAACAAAAGAGTGCGGCGCTGCTGCGATGAGGGCGCCATTGTTCGCCAAGGGATCGTGTGAGTTTTTCTTTGGGCCGTTCGGGCAGGGCGAAAATACGGCCCACCGATTCCTGAACGGCCAAATCGCCAGCAGGCCAAATATTGGGGCGTCCCTCGGCAAACATCAGATAAATCTCCGCGCTCCAGCGGCCAATGCCGCGAATTTGCGTGAGGAGGGCGATGGCTTCTTCGTCATCCGCAGGAAGATTCGCGAAATCGATGATGCCGTTGATCACCAGTTCGGCAAGGCTGTGCGCATAGCTTTGTTTTTGGGCACTGAGCCCGCAGGCGCGTAGCTGGGCCGCGTCGCTGGCCAAGATGACAGCGGGATCGCAATCTGGCCCCACATGCGCCTCTAGCTTGTTCCAAATGCTGTTGGCGGCGGCAATGCTGACTTGTTGCCCGACAATCGTCTTCATCATCGTGCGATAGCCCGGTTTTTGGATGCGCGGTTCGGGGTAACCTGCGCTGGCTAGGGCCGTGGCCAGCCGTTCATCATGTTCAGACAGGCTGTTGAGCGCTTGTGTGATATCGTCCGAGGTGAGGGACATTGTGATATTCCCCTTTTGTTCTGCGTTTCGGTGATAGCAATGCTTGATTTGATTTGCAACGCGGGACATAGGAGCGTCAGCTAAGATTTTTGGGGACTAAGATGGCCAAGTTGATTGTCGTAACCCGTGATGGCGCGGAACATGAAATTGAAGGCGATACCAGCCTGACGGTGATGGAAAATATCCGCGATGCGGGTTTTGATGAATTGCTGGCGCTGTGCGGTGGTTGCTGTTCTTGCGCGACCTGCCATGTGCATGTGGACGCGCCTGAAGGTGCCGAGTTGGCAGCGATGAGCGAAGACGAAAATGATCTGCTCGATTCGACATCGACCCGCGATGAAACATCGCGCCTGTCGTGCCAGATTCAATTTTCGGACGCCTTGGACGGTCTTCGCGTGCGTATTGCCGAAGAAGATTGATTGGCACATTCCCCGTGCCGGATTGGGCAGGGGGTGGTCGGTGAAAAAAAAGGCTCTGTCCCGCATATGGGAAAGAGCCTTTTTTGTTGGGTGATTTCCAAGGATGATTAAGAAGCGGTCGCCACGGCATAAAGGGCGATGGCAGCGGCGTTGGAAATGTTCAGGCTTTCCATACGGTCCGACATCGGCAATTTTGCCAAAACGTCGCAATGTTCGATGACATTATGGCGCAGGCCGTCGCCTTCGCTGCCCAGCACCAAGGCGACCTTGCTGCCGTCCAATGTTGCGCCCAGCGTTTGGGTGGCTTCGCCGTCCAGCGCGATGCGCCAATATTGGGCTTCGGCGATTTCCTCGAGCGCGCGGCTGAGGTTGACGACGCGCACCCAAGGCACGGTTTCCAATGCTCCGCAGGCGGCCCGCGCGATGACACCGCTTTCTGGCGGGCTGTGGCGGTCCTGTGTGATGACGGCGGCGGCGTCAAAGGCGGCCGCAGAACGCAGCACGGCGCCGATATTATGCGGGTCGGTGACTTGGTCCAAAATAACCAATGGGCGTTTGCTGTTGTCCAGCGCCTCTAGCTGTAAAATATCCCCCAGAAAATGATGGTCCAGCGGGTCTACCTCGATCACCACACCTTGGTGCGGCGAATCTTTGGCAACAAGGCGCGCTAGGTCCGTTACTTCGGCAAAAGAGACGGGGATGCCCGCTGGCAGGTCAAACTGAGCCAGCGCGTCGCGCGTGCCCCAGATTCGCTTTACGCGGCGGTCAGGGTTGTCGAGAGCAGCCGAAACGGCGTGCCGACCCCAGAAACGAGTGGCTTGGCCCTTGGGATTTTTACCTTCGGGGCGGCTGTGTCTAGAATATTGTCGCATATCAATGCTTCTTTTCCATGATTGGCGTTGACAGGCAAGTCTTCCTAGGCCAATAGCGCCTCACCCCGCGGGGCACCACGGACAGGTGGCCGAGTGGTTAAAGGCAGCAGACTGTAAATCTGCCCGGTTTTCCGTACGCTGGTTCGAATCCAGCCCTGTCCACCACCCCGCGGGGCGTAACAACAAAGCTTGTTACGCCCCGTTTTCTTTTGCCCCCTATTCCACATGATTTTGGCCTATTTGAGACCAAAAAGCGCGCTTTTGCGTTGAGCGAAATGCTTTTGTATCATTTCTGGGGCCTGTACCGGTCACTCGTTTGGTATTTATGGATTGTTGGCACAGCCTTGCTCGGCTGTTCCGGTATAGAGCCGCTGTATCAAGACATGGACCGGATCATCGCGACAATAGAATCACCACGAGCGGCATTCCGATTCGAGAATCACAACAACCATGTGATTCGTGAGGATGTTTTTGTGATTCTTTGTCGGCGCTTCACCGATGCATCGTCAAAAAATATTTTGTGGCATGTCCTGTCATGAAGCGAGCCGCGCGTGGGCTGACCCCATTTTCATGAATGATAATATGCGGAGATCGGAATCTGAAATCTTCCTGATATTCCTAATAGTAGTTGAAACATTCACATGTTTGCGTATCTATTGGGGAATAACAACGATGCATTCATAAAGGGAGAGAGATTTATGAGGGGATTATTGTCTGCGACGGCCATGGCGGCAGCGTTGATGGTGACCGCGCCTGCAATGGCTTTTCAGGAAAATGAAACGAGCAATTTTAGCGGCTTGGGCGATATTGTTGTGACGGCGCAAAAGCGTTCGGAAAATATCCAACAAGTACCCATCGCGATTTCGGCTGTCGGGACCGAATATTTGGAATCGCGTGGCATTGATTCTATTGAACATATTGGAAATATCGCGCCGAACGTGAAGGTCGAGCGTGCGCCATCCAGCAAAACCATTTCGCAAATCGCCATTCGCGGTTCGGTGACCAATAATCCGGCGATCACATGGGAACCGGCTGTCGGCATCTATATCGACGGTGTTTATATCGCCAAGGCGCAAGGCAGCTTCATGGACATTGCCGATTTGGAGCGTGTCGAGATTTTGCGTGGTCCGCAAGGCACACTTTATGGCCGTAACGCCCTTGCGGGGGCCTTGAGCTTGGTGACCAAAAAGCCCAGCGGCGAAGCGGGTGGACGCGCGGAAATCAGCTATGGTAATTTTAATGAACTGAAATTGCGTGGCGTTTTGGATTTGCCGCAAATGGGCATTTTTAGCGCCAAAATTTCAGGCCAATTCCACAAGCAAGATGGGTTTTATAAAGTGGTTCCCAATCCCATCGCTGGGGTTGCGGGTGCAGAGCCAGCCAAGGTGCGTGACGCCGACAATATCAAGAGTGGCAGTTTCATGGTGCAGGTCCGCGCGCAGTTGAGCGACGCGGTGACCGCAGATTATACCTTTGATTATAACAAGGCGAACCAGCGCCCACCCTCGCAACAACTATATGCCGTCAACCAAAATGGCTTGCCGGGTGATATCTTCGATCCCAATTCCGCAAATTATCTGAGCTTTTATCCTGCCGACAAATATATCAAGGACAAGCGTGAGCGCGAATTGAGCATTGATGGCGACATTTATGAACGCTCGCGCAGCTATGGCCATGCTTTGACCGTCACCGCCGAAATCGGTGATGCGACGCTGAAATCGATCACGGCTTATCGCGACCTGTCTTGGCAAGATGGTATTGATATTGACGGCACGCCATTGCCGTTGGTCTATACCAATCGCGACACCGATTATCATGCATTTAGCCAAGAATTGCAGCTGACCGGCGCGGCGCTGAATGACCGTTTAAAATATGTGCTGGGTGCCTTTTATTTCAAGGAAAAGGGCGAAACGGACAACCCGCAAAGCTTCTTTGGCGGATCGACCCGCCTGTCGGGGAATATGGGGTCGCATACCGAGGCTTTCGCGCTTTATTCGCAGTTGGATTATAATCTGACCGACGCGCTGAAGCTGTCGCTGGGTGCGCGCTATACGCGTGAAGTGAAGGATGTGAAGCGTTTCTTCCGGGTGGACTATAACGCGAACGAAGGTATTTTGTCGCCCGTTACGGTTATTGATGTCGGCTATGGCGATGTGCCGGATGCGAAATTCTCCAATTTCTCACCCGCGATCACCTTGGCTTATGAAGTGTCGTCGAACATTAATGTCTATGGCCGCTTTGCGCGTGGCTTTAAATCCGGCGGCTTTAACGGTGAAAGCACGGTTGCAAATGATCCGGCTGCACCCGCTGGCTGCCCATTTGGTGCAACGGAATTGTGCGATCCTTATGACGCAGAAACCGTGGATAGTTACGAATTGGGAATTAAGACCAAATTATTGGATAATCGCTTGATTTTCAATGTGGCGGCTTTCCATGACATTCACAAAGATATTCAGTTAAGCATTTTCCGCGCCCAGACTGGCACGGAATCCATCGTTCGCAACGCGGCAAAGGCGCGCGTGCAAGGTTTGGAATTTGAAGCCATGTTCCGCCCCGTGGATGCCTTGATGCTCAATGGGTCTTTGGCGCTGCTGAGCACCAAATATAAAAATTATATTGATGGCGGCGTGGATGTGAGCGACAATCGCGCATTCATGCATGCGCCAAAGGTGACAGCGGCTTTGGGCGCAGATTTGCAAGTGGCCGAAGGCAATTGGGGTAAATTCAATATCTATGCCGATCTAAACTATACGGCGGGTTATTTCACTTACCCCTTTGCGCTGCGCACACCTGGTCTGTCTGATCAAAACGCACATAATAGCAAAACAGAGGCGCGCACTTTGGTGAATATGCGGGCCAAGCTTTCCGATTTGCAATTGGCCAATCAGAAAGCGGAGATTAGCTTTTACGTCCGCAATTTGTTCAAGGAAAACAAACCGAGCAACTTCATTGATTTCGGCAGCAACTTTGGCGGTTTGATTGTGGCGGATTATCTGCATCCGCGCACCTATGGTGTCACTTTGGGTGTGAAATTCTAAAGATGTAAACCGGTAACGGTTCGATCAAAAAAGGTCCGTATCATGAATATGATACGGACCCTTTTTTATGGCTGTTGCCATGGATGGATTATGTTGTGATCCATCGTCGCGGACGGACGGTCAGGGGCGGTTAGACGCCGCTGAAGGACATGGAAATGACGGTCTTGCCTTCCTCGGTGCCTGCCATGACATTGACCTTTGCGGTGTCTTTGTCGGCATTTATCATGACCGCTTCGGGCGTGACCATATTCATACCGATGTTGAGGCCGTGGGTTTTGAAAACGCCGCGATAATATTCGCCGACTTTTTCAACACTGTCGGTGGTGCTTAGGTTGACCATGGTTTTGACGCGTTTGTCTTGGCCCGCAGATTCGATGGATCCAGTGATGGTGGAGCCGGGATATTGGGGAGCAATATCCGGGAATGTGACATTGGCGGCACCTTCGGTGGCGGTCAGATAACCGTCAGCATTTTTGATGGTCGAACTGCCTTGGGCTTCGTTATTGGTGAGGGTGGTGTCGCCAATTTGGGTCGTTTCGCTGGTGTCGGCTGAACCGCAAGCGGTCAGCGCCAAGAGCGCAAGGCCGATAAATTTACGCATGGGTTACTCCATCTCTGTGCGGGCATAATCATGATCTTATTTGGTGATGCTAGCATGAGTGGATGTGATTTTTGTCACAAAACACGATATTTTATCTTTAAATATCGGTGAAGTGTCGCAGCAGTTTAACAGTCAATACGTGCATAGCGTGGAACGGCATGACCTGTGCGTATCTGTTCACAACTTAGGTCCACTTTGGCGACCACGCAGCGCGCCACCATACGGCCATAGCGATCGGTATCGCTTTTTGTGCATTCCAATGGCCCGCGAGAGACAAGGCGTCGCAGATTTTCTTTGGCGGCGATGGGGTCGCCGTCGACACATTCGCGGCCCGGGCGGCATTTGCCACCCATTTCAGGACTGTCGATGCCCTGAAGGCGAATGCGGATGTCGCCGCAGCGCAGCGTGTCGCCGTCGGTCACGCGGGGAGTGCGGCACACCACATCGGGCATGCCGTTCAGGCGCGCCGTCGGAATGGACGCCGCATCTTGTGAGATGCTTTGCGAGCTATTGATCGCATTTTTGCGGCGCAAATCGTCGATGATATCAGAGATATTATATTGCGGAGACAAAGCGAGTCCAACAAATGTGCCGAGTAAGGCGGCGGGGAGGATTATTTTTTTCAAGGAGGGCAAAAGGCTGGTCTTTTCGGTCGGGCGGGGTTTGCCGCGTGGCCGTTGGTGGCGGCGCTGGGGGGATTGGAATGGGGTGATGTTGGACCGTTTCGATCCTTTCTTGTGGCGATTGTTCATAGCGCGTCTTCCCCCAAAGCCGTCGCCTTTTCCGTAACGCGATTTGCGGGACGGAAGCAAGAGGGCGGGGGGAAGGGAGCGGGAAGGGAGCGGGAAGGGGGCGTATATCGTCCCGCCCCCATCGGCCGCGTGGCGGCGCTGGGGGCGGGGGATGCAAGGCTGCGTTTATTTTTTGTCGGTCAATTCCCGTTGCAAGAAACCGTGCAGCATGGCGGCGCGAATAGCATCTTCGGCATTATCGCTGCCGACGCTGTGTCCGCCCTCGAGGAATTCATGATAATAAACGTGGTTGCCATATTCCTGAAGCCGCGCCGCAAATTTACGGGCGTGCCCAGGGTGGACGCGGTCGTCCTTGGTGGACAGATAGAGGAAGATTGGCGGATAGGTCACGCCTTGGCGGATGTTCTGATAGGGCGAATATTTGGACATAAAGGCCCAATCGGATGGCACATCAGGGTTGCCATATTCCGCCATCCACGACGCACCCGCCAGCAATTTATGATAGCGCTGCATATCCTTGAGCGGCGAACCGGAGATGACGGCGCCATAAAGGTCGGGGCGCTGGGTCATGGCCGCGCCAACCAAAACGCCGCCGTTGGAGCGGCCCGAAATGGCGATTTTGCCCTTGCTGGTCACACCGGTGCGGATCAGATCTTCGGAAATGGCGTGCAGATCGTCAAAGCTGCGTTGGCGGTTTTCGCGCAGCGCGGCTTCGTGCCATTTGGGGCCATATTCGCCGCCGCCGCGCAAATTGGCGAGGACATAGGCATTGCCATCCTCCACCCAGAACAGCCCCAGCGGGCCAGCGCGATAGGGTTGGCCCGTCAAATATCCTGGCGTTTGGGCGGCGCGAAAGCCGCCATAGCCGTGGACCAAGGTCGGCACAGGGCCGGTGCTGCACGCTTTGCGCACCAGAAAATAAGGGATTTTCGTGCCGTCGCTGGACACCGCAAAACGTTTGTCCACGGTCATTTGGCTGGCGTCAAAGGTGGCGGGCAGGCTTTGGACCAGTTTCGGCGCGTCGATCAGCGACACCGCATAAAGGCTGGGCGGGGTGAGCATGGTTTCGCTGGTGGCGAAAATGCGGTCGTCTTTGGCGATGCCGCCCGCGATTTGCACGGTGGCATTGTTGGCCAAGGGGACAGGGCGGCTGTGCCATTCGCCTGTTTTCGCATCATGATTGATGGCGAATAGCTTGCCTTCGACATCGTCCAGCGCCTTGACCCATAAAATATTGTCGCTGGTATAAACTTGTTCAATGGCTTGAGCGGCGCTGGGCTGCATGACCAATTGCAATTTGGCAGGGCGGCCAGCGGCCAAATCGGCCAGCGAAATGCTGGCGAGCGCGCCTTGGGGCAAATCGCCGTCGACTTGGTTCAGCAGGACAATCGCTTGGCCGTTCAGCACGCCCTGAATTTCCGCCGTTTCTGGCAGGTTCATGGGCAGATAGCGGCGGCCATCGGCAGACAAGATGCGATAGTCATTGCTATAGAAGCTGGGCGCGCGGCCAATCAGCGACCAGCGTTTGGACTTGTCTTCGAGGGCGATGGGATAGACGCGGACATCGTCGGCCTGACCCTCTGCCACCAATTTGGCGGCGGACAGCGGCGTGCCGCGGTTCCATTGTTTGACGATGCGGGCATAGCCGCTGCTGGTCATGCTGTTCGCGCCATAATCGGTGGCGACCAGCAGCGTATTGGCGTCTTTCCATGCCACGCTGCTTTTGGCTTGGGGCACGACAAAGCCGTCGGTGACAAAGGATTTGGTGCTGCGGTCCCATTCGCGCACGACATCGCTGTCGGTGCCGCCGGGGCTGAGCGAGACAAGGCAGCGGCGATAGTCGGGGGCGAGGCAGTCGGCCCCATGCCAGACCCAGCTTTGCCCCTCGCTCTTGCCCAGCGCGTCGACGTCGATCAACGGGGTCCATTTGGGGTTGCCGGCCAGATAATCGGCCAAGGGGCTTTGCCGCCAAATGCCGCGTGGGTTTTTCGCGTCGCGCCAGAAATTGGTGATTTGGTCGCCCATCACCTGATCGGGCATGGCGATTTGCCGGTCGTCGTCCAAAATCGCTTGGGCGCGTTGGCGGTCACTTTCAAAATTGGGGCGATTGAGCAGCAAAGCGTCGGTGGCGGCATTTTCCTTGGCCACCCATTCCAAGGCTTTGCTGCCTTCGATATCCTCTAGCCATAGCCAATTGTCGGCGCTGGGCTGGGTGGCAAGTGCCACGCTGAACGCAGAGGTACATAGAGCAAGCGCAGTGACGGCAGCGGCGCGGAACATTCACATCTCCATAAAAAAATTTGATGAAGCGGTAACATATGAAATGATCTGCCGCCTAGAGGCTTTTGCCCTAGCTTGGCGAATTGGCGCTGCGTTATTGATCGATGATCACCGTCGATGGGTGGTGCTTGTGCAAATGGCTTTTGATGATCTTGAGATTGCGGCTGTTGGAGCGATAGATGACGTCAAAGGCATCGCCGATGAAGGGCACCGCGCCCAGCGCCGTATCAATGCCGATATGGGCCATCATGCGGGCGATTTTCCATTTGGGCAGGCCCAAATTGCGGGCTTCCCATACCAAATAGCTGCCAATGGCGGCCGAGATAAAATCGCCGATCACAGGGACTAGGCCGATGATGGCGTCTAAGCCCACTGCGCGATTGACGCCGGGCAGGGTGAAGCTGCGTTCCAAAATAAATTCCAGCGATTCCAGCCGTTTCAAAATGACGGCGGGGTCTTTGCTGTTGGCCATCATGGCGTCGAACATCATGTCTGCATGGGGCGGAATTTGCGCCATCTTTGTTTATCCTAGGACTACCGCTGGGTGCGGAACCCCTTATTTGGGCTCGCCGATCATCCGATTCAATGGGTGATGCGCGCGCGCATTGGGCCGGATACCGGTAAAGCGCAAATTTGCCACCGACCAACGCAGCGGCGACGCCAGCGGGATGAAAGAGGCTTCGCGCAGCAAATCCGCCTCGGCATCCGCGATCAGGGTGAGGCGTTGCAGATTATCGGTTTCATTGTTGGCCAAGGCGATATGATCGTGAATGGCGGTGTTGCACAAAGTGTCGCGGCGGCATGACAGGCGGCGGAGCGGCCAGATGATGTCGTCATTGGGGGCGACTTCGTCGATCAACGTCAGGTCGGGCGCGGCGTTGGCGGCCACGCGCTGAAGCGAAATGCCCGCGCGGGCCAGATCGGCGGCGATATAGCCGAATAAGATCGTCGCCCCTGGGCTGTCGGGCAGGGCGATGCGCAAGGGGGCGATGTCGCGTTCCAGACCGGTCCACGCTGCGATCAGGCGCTGCATATGACCAAGGCGGACGCTGTCATCTTCGCTCGCCCAAGTGGGCAGCGCGGGTGGCGGCAGGCCGCTGCGTTCCGCCACAGCGGGGCGCAGGCTGATTTGGCTGGTCCAATCGGTGATGCCAAAAGCCTCGATCAGGCGGTCGCGGCGGATGATGGATGACAGCGCCATGCGATGTTCGGCGATGGACCAAAAGCCATTGGCTTGTTGAAAGTTCAGGCCAAAGAGGCCGGAGGTCGGGTCCACCAGCAAGCGCGAACGGGCAATGCCGCTGCTGTGGAAATAGGGGAGCGACGAGAAGCGCCCGCCGATGACACCTTCTGCATAGCCGTTTTTGAAGCGCGCCAAGGCGCGGGGCGCGGTGACGCCGACCATTTCGACTGTGCGGGCGCTATCATTGTCCGCGCTATGGTGATTGGGTGCATCGGCATCTTCGCCCAGCGGGTCGGGCGCGGGGTAAAAAATCAACGCCTTGCCATGCGGTTTGACCCGCATCGGGCCCCAACCGCGATCCCAGCCGGTGCTGCGTCCGATCATCACCATGCTGGGCTGGGCCAATAATTCCAACAATAAGGGTTGGGGCAGGCGCAGGCGGATTTCCAAGACCGTGTCGGTCATGGCATGGATGTCCTCGACCTCGGAAAAATCATCTTTTAAGGGGTGGCGGCTGGATGGGCGCAGATAGGCTTGTAAAATCGTTGCGACATGCTGGGCCGTCACTTTACGCCCGTCGGGCCATTTGGCCTCGCGGATGCGGAAAATATAGCTGCGTCCATCGGTGGTGACAGTCCAGCGTTCCGCAAGGCCTGGTTCAATCTGGCCATCGGCGTCAAAGCTGATCAAGCCTTGCGCCGTGGCATCCAAATAAGCGGCGGAGGCAAAGGACAAAGGCCCCTTGGTGGGCGTGGCATCCATTTGCAGCGACCCGATGGCGGCAATGCGGACGGGACCGTCTGCTTCGAATACCGAACAAGCGCCAATTGACAGCAAGATCGCCGCCGCTGCGCCAACAAGACGCAGGGGGGATTGCAGACTTGCTGTGCTGATGATGGTCAAAGTGGCCTCCTTATTACGGGCATATCATAGGGAGGCTGGGAAAAAAGCTCTAGTGATGATTGCGACAGGCACGTCAGATTAATAGGCCATTTCAACAGATATCCGTAGCGTACGTGGGCGTAGCGGCGTGACAAATCCGCGATCGGTGTCGCGGAAGGGGGTGCCAAGGGCAAAACGATTGCCGCGTGCATCCAGCGGGTTGGTCAATGTGACGGTGAAAGCGCGCTTTTCATTGCCATAGCGCATGGCCACGCCGCCATCGACATAATTGCCCTGTTTTTGCCCCAAGACAGGGCCGACGCCAAGATGGGACGGGCCGACATATTGCGCCCAGCCGTTGAAGCGCAAATCTTGGTCGCCCATATTGGTGGCATAAGTGACGGCCGCGCGCAGGCTGTGGCTGGCGACATTGGGAATGCGCATGGTGTCGGTGGGTTGGCTATTGTCGGTGAAAATTGGCGGCGGGGTGGTTAGGGCCACGCCCAGCGGCAAAGATTGCGCATGACGCTCTGCCATTTGCACGAGCAAGCCATTGGCTTCGGGTGATAATGTGTCGACGCGGCTGTGGTTATATATGCCGGACAATTCCATCGTCAGTTGGGGCGTCGCGCGCACCGCAAGTGAAGCGGATAGGCTGGTGATACGGCCATTGCCAATATTTGCCGTGGTGGGAAATCCATTGCCGTCGATGAAGTCGGCCTGAATGTCGCGCCAGCGGTTGTGGGATATCGACAGGCTGGCATCAATGGGGCGCATGAGCAAATCCCCGAAACGCACGCCTGCTTCCCATGTTTCGACGCGGTCATGGCGGAACCGCCGCACAGAGCTACGGTCAATGGCAAGGCCGCCGGGCCGAAACCCCTGTGCGTAACTGATATACACGCGCAGGCCCGGCCCCATAATGTGGATCAGCGAGGCAGTGGGCAGCAAGTCTGTTTCGGTGCGGCTGGCAGTCATTGCGCGGGATGCCGTGGATTCCGGCTGGGTGATATCTTCGCCGCTGCCGTTTAATTTGCTGTGTGACAGCCGCAGCCCGCCGGATGCCACCAGATCGGGCGTGATGGCATAGGTGACATTGCCAAAGGCCGTCCATTCGTTGACATCATTGCGAACGCCGGTGACGGGCACGCGCAACGACCTGCTTTCGGTTTCGCGCTGTTGGCGGGCTTGGTTATGAATGAAGCTGGCACCAATCACCCAGCCTAAATTGTCATAAAATGGGCGCGACAGGCGGGTTTCGCTGACCCACATACGCGTGCGATTCCATTGGTTCAGAGCTTTTGGAGACTGGCTGTCCTCGCTGGCGTCAAAGCGTTCGTCCAAATCATGTTGGACATAGCCGTGGCTGCTGCGCAGTTCATAATCGCCCATTTCGCGGCTCAGCACCAAATTGGCCATGGCATAATGAGCGTTGGAGCCTTGGGTGATCGGGCTGCTGCGGCTTAGCAGGTTGGTGCCGCGATCGGCATATTGGGCGTCGTCGGCGCGGATATGCTGATAGATGCCGCCAATGTCGACGAGCAAACGGTCGCTGGGAACCAAGCGCAGCGTGGCGCGACCGCCGCGAATATGGGTCCGGTTGACGTCCCGTTGGCCGAGCAAGTCATTGTCAATATAGCCGCCCTCGGACATCATATATCCGACAGCGCGCAGCGCATGACCTTGACCCGTGTTGGGGTCAGACAGGGGGATATTGGTGATGGCGGCGATGTCCCCGCTGGGCTTGCCATGCTGTGTGATGCTGCCGCCAGCAATCGCGCGTATTTCCATGGCGTCGCCGTCAGGGGCGCGCGGAACCATGCGGATGATGCCGCCCATGGACCCTGCACCATAAAGCGTGCCTTGCGGTCCCTCGATCACTTCAACCCCATCAAGGTCATAGAGGCGCAGGTCGGGGTCAGGGGCATTATAGCTGAGGCGCAAATCGCCCAAATATTGGCCCACCGTGCTTTGCGTTGGGCCGGTAAAGCTGCTGTCTGCGATGCCGCGAATGAACAGCTTGTTTCGGCCAGACCCAAAATGGGTCGACGACAGGCTGGCCGTATGGCGCATAATTGCGTCCATGCCCCGTTCTTGGCCAAATTCCATATCATCGGCATCGATCAGGGTCGCGGTTCCGGCGAAGTGGGAATAAGGAATTTGCGCCTTGGTTCCCGTTACCACAATATCCTCGACAGGTGGCGCAATCGCCGCGTCATGGCGGGGTGCATCGCTGGCGTTGGTCATGCGGCGGGGCGGGTGGGGACGCCGTGCCATGGTGGGGGCGGGGATAATCCGCCAGCTGGTGCTGGTGACACGAATGGCGCGGGCACCGCTGCCTTGCAGCCATTTGCGCAGCGCCTGTTCAACCGACATTTTTCCGGACACGGGGCGAACCGACAAGGACCAAAGCCGCGCATCGGTGACGCTGATGCTAATGGCGGCTTGGCGGGAAATGCTGGAAATCGAGGTGGATAATGGACCACCTTCGACCTGAAATTGCCTTGTTTCTTGGGCGAAGAGCGTCCCTGCCGCCAGAGGCGACATCAGCATGATTGTGGCAGCAAGGCGAAAGGTGATGGTCAGCGCGACAACATCCATCCACGCCCTTGTTTCAGCGCCCGTGTACCGGACAGCGCCGCCAGATCTTCAATGGTCCGCTGGCTGTCCGTAGAAATGCTGAGTGCGCCGCGAAAATCAATGTCGGCCGCGTCGACGGAAACACTGACGTCCATGCCCGTGGTGCGGTGCAAATCCGCCGCCACTTGGGACAAAGGCGCGCCATTATAGACCAGCAAGCCATCCCGCCAACCACCCACAGCGGCGACGTCCACGGATTTCGCCCGCAGCCTGTTTTGGCGATTGTCGGCCGCCACCACGGCCTGACCGGCGCGCATTTTTACATTGTCGCTTTTGGGATTAAAGACGACCACACCTTCGGACACGGCCACCGTGGTTTCGCCATTTTGGCGTTTTACGTTAAAGGCTGTTCCCAAATCCACGATATGCGCGCCATGTGTTTCGACCAAAAAGGGATCATCGTCCCGATGCACGATATGGAACATCGCTTCACCGCTGGTCAAGCGGGCATAGCGTGGGCGGTTTTCCACTAGTTCCAACACGCTGTCGCCATTGATGTCGATACGCGACCCATCCGCCAACATGATGCTTTCTTGCTGCCCTGCGGCGGTTTCAATGCGGCGCACGTCGCGGTCCAGCAAGGGCGAAACATTGGGAATGGCAATGGCCGCGATCAAGGCTGCCGCCATAGCGCCGCCAAACCAGCGCCGCGAGGCAGACCAGCGTGGGCGGCTGTCGTCATTGGCGGCGCCATATGGGTTGGCATCATTTGCCGATGCCATTTCTGAACCAAGCGGTGGGTCAAACGGGCAGCCATGGTTGGGCAGGTCGTCCAAGCGGCTGTCCAGCAAGGCCAATTCGTCATAAATTGCGTTATGGGCTGGGTCGGCCTCTAGCCATGCGATAAAGGCGTCCCAATCCGAAAATTCGGGGTCGCGCTGGCGGATGAGCCAATTGCTGGCCGTTGTGGTTCGGGCTGTGCTGTCATTGTGGGGCATCAAACTGCCTCCTTGTCGCAGCAATGGCTGCATATATTTTGCGAAGATCCGCTTCGACCGTGCTGATGCTGATGCCCAGTTCGGCGGCGATATCTTTTTGGTGAATGCCGTCCAATCGGAAGCGGCGGAAAATATGGGCGGGGCGGGAACCGACAGCCTGAATTGCGGCGTTCATGCGTTGCAATTGTTGGCGGGCAATGACGCGGTTTTCGGCGCTGGCTTCGGTGGTGGCGGACAGGTCGTGCCATGCGGCATCGCGCAATTCACGCTGGCGATTGGAACGGAAACGGTCCAGCATCAAATTATTGGCGGCGCGCATCACATAGGATGCGGGGTCGGCAATTTGGTCCATCGCGCGGTGGCTGAGACGCATCCACAGTTCCTGATAGACATCCTCGGCGGCATCACCAGCGCCGCGCAGCCGAAGGAAATGTAAAATCCGGCTTCGCTGGCTGAGCAGAATATTGGTGATATTCGGCTGCGACGGATGATCAGAGGGCGCGTCAGTCATAAAGCCTTCGCTGGTTAATCCGATCTGGGTGATAAGATGGGCCATGAAGCCCATGGTGCGGCGATACAAGAACCGGAGCGCGAAACGCCCCGATGCTTTTTGAATATATAACGTGGCACCGTCACCACGCAACAGCCCAGACATGGCGCCAGTGCGTGGGGGGCGGCTGGGCATGGGGTGTAGCCATGCCGACAGCCTGCTTTGCAAGGCGCGCAGACGTAACGGAGGGGGGGGAACCGCTACAAGAACATGCGCGCCTTGCATATCGACTTAGAGGCCCATGCGAAGGCTGGCACGGAAACCCCATGCCATGCGACCTTGCTGTTCCTCTGCCGACAATTCGCCGCCGACTTGGAAGGCGCTGTTGCCAGCCAAGCCGCGCACGCGGCCAATCCAACCCGAAGTGCGGTCAGCGGGCGTCAGCGTGAAGGGATTGCCATCCTTGAACGATGCTGTGGTTTGACCCAATTCACCGCCCACGATTTGACGACGGCCACCTTCGACTTCGAAGCGGGTCCAGCCTTCATATTCGTCGCTGCCGCCAAAGTTCATGCCCAGCGTGACGGTGCCGTTGACGGCCAGTTCGTCGCTGTCGCGGCCCAGCACCTTGAGGTCCAAGGCATCGCCGCCGCCGCTTTCCTGATAATCATCTTCGGACAATTTATAATAATCGACTGACACGGCGGGACGCAAGGTCAAGCCGCCAAGCTTGGTGTCATAGGACACGCCGCCCGCGGCGGAATAAAGGGTGGCGTCCCATTTGCCCTTGATGGTTTTTTCCGTCGCCATACCGGCAGAGATGCCGTCAAAGATACGGGTGCCCTTCAGGCTGACGGGGGCGCCCGAAACGCGGGCAAAGGCTTGGAAGCCATTGCTGGCCAAGCGCCAGTGCAGCGCTCCTTCCCATTGGTTCGACGTCACTTCATTGGCGTTGGCACGATTGCCATCCTTGCCAGCGAGATAGGCGATCGAACCGCCGAAATCGCCAAGGTCGGTGCGAATTTCGCCGCCGAGGCTAATGCCCCAGCCGCTGACCTTATAGCCAGCCGTATCGCCGACATTTTTGGAGGAACCCCAAACGATCTGGCTGACATAATAACCCCATTTGCCCTCGTCCTTATAGGGGGCCTTGGGGTCTTGCAGGACGCGGGCCAAGGCACGCGAACCGGTGGTGACGGTTTCAAAGACGCCGCCTTCATGTTCGGGTAGCATTTGACCCAATTTTGCGCGGAAAGATGTGCCGTCACGCAGACCCAAGATGGTCGATTCTACCATGTCATCATTCGCTGCGGCGTCGATGATCGCGTCAAAGGCGCTGCTTTCTGAACGGTTGAGGCCCAGTTCGCTGGTTTCCTTGCGTGCCACGTCGACGATCAATTGCGTGGCGTTGTGCGTCAATGTGCCCTTGTAAAGGAAAGGCAGCATATCCGCACTGGAGGTTAGCTTGTCGCCGCCGGTGATGCTGTCGGCAGTCAGGACGATGTGCTGGCCTTCGCCTTCTTCGATGCTGGATAATTGCAGCAACAGCTTGCTGTTATCCGCAAAGCTGGCGTTGCCCGACACGATGATGTTGGTGTCCGATGCGCCGCCCAAGGTGACGCCCAAGGTGCCCCCGCCGGTGACGTTTAGCGACGCGATGCTGGCATTGCCCTTGACGTTGAACGTGCCGCCAGCAACGCTGGCCGCCAGTCCTTCGGCGTTGGTCAGGCTGCCGGAAAAGAGGCCTGTTCCGGTGATGGACAGCGTGTCGTTGCCGCCGCCAAAGTCGATATTGCCGATTTGACGCGCCGTGCCGCCGATGGTGACGGCGTCATTGCCTGCGCCAAAGCTACTGTTGCCAGTCATCACGGCATCGCCGCTCAGTTTCAAGGCATTGTCGCCATCACCAAAGCTGGCGTTGCCCGTGACGCTGCCGTCCAAAATGTCGAAAATATCGTTGCCGGTGCCGAATTTGACATCGCCGGTGATCGAAGGCGCGGTCTTGTCGCTGGCAACGGCGGTTTGGCTGACGGTCGCGCCGCTGGTGTTGGCGCTGAGGTCGATGGCGATGTTGCGACCAGAGCTGCTGGGTGCGCCCGACGCGCTGATCAGCCCGCTGTTGCTGACCGAGGTGACTGTACCCGAACGGTCCACAATCGCTGCGGCGGTGCCAGCGTCGCCGCCTGTTTTGGCGGTGATGCTGCCGCTGTTGTTGATGGTGGAAAGATTGGCCCCTTCGTCCACCAAAATGCCCGTCGCAATCGAACTGGCGGTTTTTCCGCCAGTGACGCTTTCGATTTTTCCGCTGTTGCGGATTTCGGGCAAGCTGGCGTTGTCGCCAATCAAAATGGCGGTTGCTGCTGCATCCTTGGATTGGGCGCCCACGCCGCCGCTGATACCCAGACCGCCTGCAATGGTGACATTGCCGTCCATGCCGCCGATTTGCAGACCGGTGGCATTTTTGCCCGCATAAACGCCAAGGCCCGCAACCGTGCCGTCGATGACCACGCCAAGGCCGGTTCCCGTGCCCGCTACGGCGCCGATGGTGACGTCGCGGTCATCCGAACCAATGCGCATGGCCGGTGCTTCGCCATAAGAGCGCACGCTGGCGCTGCCTTCCTTGCTGTCTTCGATGCCGTCAGCGTCTTTGTCGGTGCTGCTGCTGTCGCCCGTCTTGGGTGGGACCGCCAATATGATGCCGCCCGTTACATCGCCTTCGATCGACAAGGCTGGGCCACCAGCCAACAGATCGTCATTGTCCAGCTTGCTGGGGTCCGTCGGGGCGGTGGTGTAACGATAGCCGGTCGATGTCAGATTGCCTTGCACTTCCAATGCGCCCGTGATGTCGCCGGACAGGCGGGCCGCCGTTGCATTTTCGCCTGTGGCGGTGATCGTACCAGCCAGACGGACATTGCCCGTGACGTCATTCAGGCCAACGCCCAATGCATTGTCGCCCGTGACAGAGATGGTGCCTTCATTGACAAATTTTCCGGTCAACGCGCCGCCGACCAAAATGCCAGCGCTGTCATTGCCCTTGATCGTGATGCTGCCATTGTTGGTGATATTGCCGTTAAACGCGCCGACGGTTTCGATACCGACGCGGTTGCTGCCAACCGCAAAGGGACCATCCAGATCGCCATCATTGTCGGTGTCCGTTGGGGTATAGCTTTCGGTCAGGTTGATTTTGCCGGTCGTGCCATTGGTGATAGCACTGGTCACACCATCATTGGCGACAATAGCGCGTGAACCGTCGACATTGGTGGTTTCAATCGTGCCTTCATTGACGACTTTATGGTTGCTGTTGATGGTAAGAGCCGTGCCTGCTGTGGGCTTGATAGAACCGGCGCTGGTGATTTTCAGATCATCAGCCGCGCCAGCGTTAATGGTGGATGTGGTAACCGGCGCTGTCGTGGCGGTGCTGATGCTGGTTTCGGCGAAGGCCGGAGCGGACATCAGAGAGATAAGGCAGGTAGAAGCCAATAAAGTCGAACGCATCGATTACCCCTTGTGAACGAAATTGGGAAAATTCCAGTTTGCTCACAAGACGGGGGCACCCGCGTTCAACCTTGGTGAAAAATTTATTTCGCTAAAATAACGCCGAAGAACAGCGGGACAGGGCTAGATATTAGCGGATAATAGCCAGTCGTGAAACATTTTGACGGCGGGTTGGCGCAAGGCGCGGGGCCTGCACACAAACCAATAGCTATAGGGGCTGTCGACGTCATAATCGAACAGGCGGGTCAGGCGCGGGTCGTGGCTGTCGTCCAGATGTTGCCCCATCATAAAAGCGACGCCCAAGCCTTGGGCTGCGGCTTCCAAGATCAACGGGCCGCTGTCGAAATAATCGGTACCGGCAGGTTCCAGATAGGGCATGCCAATGGCCTTGCGCCATTCATTGAAGGTGTCCGGCATTTCGCGGTGCAGCAATATGTTCATCCGCTGCAATTGTTCGGGCACGGTGATGGGGCGTCCACCATCCATCAATTTGTTGGATGCGATGGGGAATACTTTGTCCTGATCAAGGCGCGCCGAATAAAGCGCGGGGTCGATATGACGGGCCAGCGCAATGGCAGCGTCAATGCCATCACCCAGCCGTGCTTCGGCGTGTGACATAGTGTCTATGTCGATATGCAGTTCGGGGTGCAGGGCGCGCAGTTCGGGCATACGCGGGAATAAGCGTTGTTGGGCAAAGAGCGGCAGCAGGTTCAGGCGCAGACGAACCTGTGCATTGGGGCTGGCCACTTTTTTGATGACCGAGCGCAGTTCATCCAACAGCGGAGCGAGATTTTCTTGCAGGCTGCGGCCGGATTCTGTCAACGTCAGGCCATGGTGGTGACGGTTGAACAAGGGGCGGCCCACCGCATGTTCCAGCGTTTGAATGCGGCGCGACAAGGCCGGCATGGACAGGCCCAATTCCGTCGCGGCGGCCTTGACCGTGCCGTGGCGGGCCACTTCCAAAAATGCTTCCATGCTGCTGATCGGGGGTAATCTTGCCATAAGGGTTCCCGCTTATGCTGGCTTTGTCGCAAAGAACAAGCCTGTAGTTTTTGCGTAACGAATATGGGACCGCTGCGTTGTAGACAATTAGCATGACGGGGAAGGGGTCGCAAAATGCTGGGGCGCTTCCTATCTGTTTTGTTAACAAGTGATTGGCACTTCAGTTTTTTGGTGGGAGGCAGATTTTGGCCGACGACAATAATAATGAACGTCAAGTGAAATTACAGGTTGCCAGTGCGCGGGCAGAAGAAAGTGGCGGTGGCATCGCCCGCATTCCGCGCGATGTGATGGCTGAATTGGGCGTGACCGAAGGCGATGTGATTCAGATTAGCGGCAAGAAACTGACGGTTTCCCGCGTCATGGCCCCTTATGCCGAGGATGAAGGCTTGGCGGTTATTCGCCTTGATGGCCTTCAGCGCGCCAATGCGGGGGCCGGTGCAGGCGATCATGTGGTGTTGGAACGGGTGGAAGCACGGCCCGCTGCGCGCGTTACCTTTGCGCCAGCTCAAGAAAATTTACGTCTGCAAGGATCGGCCTTGGCCCTGAAACGCAGCTTTTTTGGCCGACCTTTTGTGGCGGGCGATGCGGTGGCGACCACGGGGCAACAGCAGCTGGCGTCGGGTGATTTGCCGCCGCAATTGCGCCAAATGCTGAATGCGCCCGCTTATGCCTTGGCCGAAGTGCGCTTGATGGTGGTGGCCGCCAGCCCCAAGGGCGTGGTTTATATTGACGAAAATACCGAGGTGGAGTTGCTGCCCGAATATGTAGAGCCGCAGGACAGCCGCCGCACCGATGTGACCTATGATGATTTGGGCGGATTGGGTGAGACGATCAACCAATTGCGCGAAATGGTCGAACTACCATTGCGCTACCCTGAATTGTTTCAGCGGTTGGGCGTCGATCCGCCGCGCGGCGTGTTGCTGCATGGGCCTCCGGGAACGGGGAAAACCCGCTTGGCCCGTGCGGTGGCCAATGAAAGCGATGCGCAATTTTTCCTGATCAACGGGCCGGAAATCATGGGCAGTGCCTATGGCGAGAGCGAAGGCCGACTGCGGGAAATCTTTGAGCAAGCGGCCAAATCGGCCCCGTCCATTTTGTTCATCGACGAAATCGATAGCATCGCGCCCAAGCGCGGACAGGTGCAGGGCGAGGCGGAAAAGCGCATCGTCGCGCAATTGCTGACGTTAATGGACGGGTTGGAGCCTCGCACCAATTTGGTGGTGATTGCCGCCACCAATCGGCCAGATGCATTGGACGAGGCGCTGCGCCGTCCGGGCCGCTTTGACCGCGAAATTGTGATCGGGGTGCCGGATGAAAGCGGACGGCGCGAGATTTTGGGTATTCACACACGCGGTATGCCCTTGGCACCCGATGTCGACTTGGCCGAATTGGCGCGCACAACCTTTGGTTTTGTGGGCGCGGATATGGCGGCGTTGACCCGCGAAGCCGCGATTGATGCCGTGCGCCGTATCATGCCCAAGCTGAATTTGGAGGAAGGGACCATTCCGCCAGAGGTGCTGGACGAGTTGCGCGTGACCCGCGACGATTTTCTGAACGCCTTGAAAAGGGTGCAACCCTCCGCCATGCGCGAAGTGATGGTGCAAGCACCCAATACGCGGTGGAGCGATATTGGTGGCTTGGACGCGGCACGCGACAAGATGATCGAGGGAATTGAATTGCCCTTGAAACACCCCGAAGCGTTTCGCCGTTTGGGTATCCGTCCGGCCAAGGGGTTTTTGTTATATGGCCCGCCGGGCACCGGCAAAACCTTGTTAGCCAAGGCGGCGGCCCGCGAAGCCGATGCCAATTTTATCGCTATCAAATCATCCGATTTGCTGTCGAAATGGTATGGTGAAAGCGAGCAGCAAATTGCGCGTCTATTTGCGCGGGCGCGGGCCGTGGCCCCGACGATTATCTTTATCGACGAGTTAGACAGTCTGGTGCCAGCGCGCGGTTCAGGGGCGTCGGGCGAGCCGCAAGTCACCGAACGCGTGGTCAACACCATATTGGCGGAGATGGACGGCATTGAAGAAATGCAGTCGGTTGTCGTCATTGGCGCGACCAATCGGCCCAATTTGATTGACCCAGCCTTGCTGCGTCCGGGGCGATTGGATGAGTTGATTTATGTTTCGGTCCCCACTGCCGATGGGCGCAAGCGCATTTTGGAAATTCACACCAAAAACATGCCCTTGGGCGCGGATGTGAATTTGGATGATCTGGCGGCAAGGGCCGATCGTTTTACCGGCGCGGATTTGGAAGATTTGGTGCGACGCGCCGGATTAGCGGCGCTGAAGCGGTCAATGGACAGCGATGTCGTGACCGCAGCGGATTTTGAAGCGGCGTTGGTGGATACACGGGCATCTGTCACGGAAGCGATGGAGCGGGATTATGAGAAAATCCAAGGCGAAATTAAGCAAAATGCGATGAGCGTTGACCCCATTGGTTTCTTTGCGCCTGGCATGTTGAAGCCGGTGCGGGAACGCAAGCATGATGAACCACATTAAGCTGGCTGTGCATTGCAAAGAATGGATCGCTAGATAGGAAAAGGGCCGCTGACGATGCGGCCCTTTTTTATGAGATCAGCAGTCGGGGCGGCGGACAGTCAGCTTGTTTTGCTGGTGTCCGCTATTTTCAGGGCGGATGCCCCCCAAATGACGAGGGCAAAGCAAAATAGCGCCATCAACCCAAATGCCACTGCCTCATTCCAATTATAGAGCAACACGCCCATGGCGGGTGAAATAATATAGGCAGATCCATTGATCGACGCGGTCATGCCCGCAACGGGGCCTTGTTCGCTGCGCGGGACAGCCAAGGATATGCCAGCGGTAAATCCGGGACGAAACAGGCCAAAGCCCAGCGAAGTAAACGCAAAAATCATCACGATAGCATGGAGATCATTTGCGAAAGCCAAGGCCGATGCGCCAACACCGCCCAGCAATGCACCAGACAATACCGCTGCTCGGGCGGACATTTGTAGCAGGGGGATCAGCCCCCATTGCGCCAGCAAGGTTGCGAAGGCCCCAGCCATCAGAACAATGCCGGTCAAGGCGGCCCCTTCGTCGGGGTTGGCGCGCAAATGCAATCGGTCAAGAATCACAAAACCGATCATACCCAGCAGCATAGCCTGTGCTTGACCGCCAAGCAGGCCAGCGACCAGCCAAGGCGCAATGCGTTTGTCCCGCCACCGCAATTTGGATGAGCGCGGGGCATTTGGTCCGACGTCGTCGATATCCAGACGGTCGTCCAGATCATCTTGCGTGGGGTCCGGCGGACCCGCGGATAGGGGATAGGAAACAACCTTGCCGCGCGCCGCAAAGCGCGGCGTGTCATTGGGCAAGCGCCAGTGAAGCAAAATGAGGACGATGACGCCGAGCAGCGCGAATATCAGCATCGGGCCAGCCAGACCGAAAATTGGCAGTATGAAAAAGGGAGCCACCGCGGGACCAATGACGGTGCCCAAGCCAAAGGAGGAAGATACCAGTGACAGCGCCCGTGTTCGTTCGCTGGGGTCCGTGCGGGCGGCGACATAGGCTTGCACCGCCGGCGGCGCGGCGGAACCAAGGCCGCCATATAGACTGCGCGATAAAGCGAAGAAAATAAAGGTCAGGCTGGCCACCAGCCAGCCGGACAAGCCAACCCACAAAATGAGGCCGCACAGCAACATGGAACTGACGAAGCCAAAGATACCAAGGGACATCAACGCCTTGCGGCCCCGCCGGTCCGACATGCGCGCCCAATAAGGGGCCGTGAAGACCCACAAAAGCGCCGACCAGCTAAAGGCCAAGCTGACCCACACATCGGGGATTTTCAGTTTGGTTCCAATGGCTGGCAGGATAGACTGCATGGCGGTGTTACCCGCTGCGGCGACCAACATAACCAAAAATAAAACGGCCATGCGGTCCTTGGGAAGGCTGCTGCTACTCTCCGTCATTCCCCATATTTTCTTTCGTTTTTGTTAGGGCATGGAACCACGATAGCGGGTCGGGGTGTTGTGTCTAGTATCTGTGAACACTCTTTTGTTGCGCGCTGGGCGGGATTTTGCCACGCTTGGGGTAACGGAAGCAAAGCGAAAGCGACTATGACAAATCCGCATGCGCATACTCAACCATCACGTTCTGATTTCTTGAAGAGAGTAACCGCACGGACCAAGCGGATTTTGGGCCCATGGGGCATGTTCATTCGCGGATTTGTGAAACATCCGGTCATGGTCGGCAGCGTGGTGCCGTCGTCGCCCGCGCTCATTCGGCGGATGTTGGCTCCGGTCGATTGGCAAAACACCAAATTATTCGTGGAATATGGGCCGGGGGTGGGCACATTTTGCCGCCCTGTGTTGGAGCATTTATCAGGCGATGCAAAGCTGATTGCCATTGATACCAACGCCGATTTCATCGAATATTTGAACCAAGAAATTTCCGACAGCCGCTTTACGGCGGTGCATGGATCGGCGGCGGATGTCGAAGCGATTATCGCGGAACATGGCCATGAGCAGGCGGACTATATCCTATCTGGCTTGCCATTTTCGACCCTGCCGGACGGGGTAGGGCCAGCGATTGCGGCGGCCACGCATCGGGCGCTGCGACCGGGCGGTGCCTTTTTGGTTTATCAATTTCGGGCCAAGGCGCGGGATTATTTGGCCGCCCATTTTCGCCGCATCGATAAGGATTTTGAATGGTGGAATGTCCCGCCATGCTTTTTGTTCTGGGGCTGGAAAGATTGAATAGGTCCAATTGAGAGCGGCTCAGTCGGCGATATGACGCTCTGTGCGATAGCTTTCTTGGACCTCGGTTAAGGCGGGGTCGTCGCGCAGGCCAAAATTCAGGCGGCGCGACACGGTATAATCCACCACGCCGACGACCAGCCACGCCAAGGCCCAGCGCATTCGGGTGAAGATATTCGCCCGTTTGACATGCTCGGCCAAGGTGATGGGGGCGGAAGCTTGGTCAACCTCGCGGATCAGGCGGCGCATATCGGCGGCAAAACCCGCGTCGGCCACCCGCAGCATCATTTCGACGTTCAAAAATAGGCTGCGCACGTCGAAATTGGCTGTGCCAATATAGGTGATGTCGTCGATGACGATCAATTTCATATGAAAGCGACACGCGCCAAATTCGGATATTCTCGCTCCGCGTTTCAGCAAATGGCTATAGGCCAAGCGCGATGCGCCAATGGTCGCGCCATTGTCGCTTTTGCCGGACATAATGAAGCGCGCTTTGCCAAATTTTGCGATGCGGCCCAAGCGGCGTAACATGCCATGCCCGGGCGAAAAATAGGCCATCGCCATGTCGATGCGGCGCGCACGGCCCATGTCGCGTTTCAACGTGCGCGCCCATGGGGACAGGCGCTGGGTTGGTCCGCCAACCAGCCAAGCGACAGGGGCGCGGCTGATCGGCCATTGTTTGATCATTTTTCGTAATATCAAAATCTTGCCGTCATGGTCGCGGCTGTAAATGAACAATAAGCGGCACCATCGGCGAATACGAATGATCGACGGTCCGCGGACAATCAGGCCAAGATCCAGCCAATCATTGCTATGACCGTCCTGTAAATAGCTGTCGGCGATGTTGAAGCCGCCAGAGACGCAAATTTTTCCATCGATCAGGATCAGTTTTTGGTGATTGCGGATCAGATAGGATGACGACCAGCGCCGAGAGAAAAAGCAAATCTCGCCGCCTGCATCCCGTAGCGGGGCATAAAAAGCATCGTTTAAATTAGACGATCCGAACCGGTCGATTACGGCGCGTACCCGCACGCCGCGTTGCGCGGCCGCGACCATGGCGGCACCAATTTGGCGACCAGCGACATCGTCGGCATAGATATACATGATTAAATATAGGCTTTGCTCGGCTTGGTTGATCAGGGTCAGCAAGCGCGACAGACGTTCGCTGCCACGGGTGATGACCTCGATTTGATGACCAGCGATATCCGTCGCCAAAATGGGCGCAGGGCGAAAAGAGGAGGCCGAAGCAGCAAAGGAAGCGGACATGGGTTTGATCATAGGCGAGCGGGGGATGGTCGCAACAAATTTGCTTCCCAAATATGACCAGAATAGATTATGCTATATGTTCGATCGGATGTCGCTTTTCTTGACATTTGGGCGACGGGATGGTAGCGCGCAGCGCTTGCCGCCGTGCCCTTTTTTCGGGGATGGCATATCCCGCGCATAAGGAATTCATATGGCCCGCGTTACTGTCGAGGATTGCGTCGACAAAGTTTCCAACCGTTTCGACTTGGTCCTGCTGTCTGCGCACCGCGCTCGTGAAATTTCGGGTGGTTCGGAACTGACCGTAGATCGCGACCGCGATAAAAACCCTGTCGTGGCTTTGCGTGAAATTGCGGAACAGACAGTGTCGCCGGACGACTTGCAAGACAGCATGGTCGGTTCGATGCAAAAAGTTGTTCTGGACGATGATGATACGCCAGATGAAATCAGCTCGATTGCGCGTTCGGCTGAAGCCTTGCGCTTGACGGCAGCGGCCCCGCCGCGCAGCCCCGCAGGCAGCGGCGCGGATTTCGAATAAGCTGCATTGAATATTCAACAAAAAGGGCCGTGGTGAAAATCACGGCCCTTTTTATTGTGCCCGCAAAAGGCGCGCTGGTGCTGATTAAAAGCTGGCGGTTAAAAATCCGCTGGCGTTAAAGGCGCGATGCGTATGGCGCGGCTGTTGAGCATGGGGTCCAAGATGCGCTGAATGCGCGGCGCACGTTCGGAACCAGCGGTCATATTATATAGGCTGTTGGCGATCACATCGGCGATTTGTACGCCGTCGCTGCGCTTGCTGTCCGCCAAGCTGGCACGGCCCCATTGGCCGAGGCCCGCTTGAATTTCGGCCTGAACATTGGCGAGGATGATCGGATCATATCGCCCTTCGTCGATCACCACATCGGTGCAAACACCGCCAGTTTCCGGAAGCCAGCGGCCAATCGCGACATTGAGCAGAGCCGTATAAAGGTCCAGATCGCTGCGGGGCTTTTTGACGGTGTCTTGGCCACGGTCCGATGATTGGCTGATGTGATGAAGCATGGTTTTGTCTGCCGTGGCGACCCATGCACGGCCACCGGCACGGTCGAATAATTCCAGCAGATAGGCGCGCTCTACCAAACCGATGCGGCTGCCTTTTAATTCGCCGCGAAGGCCGGTCACGCCGCGAAATCTTTCGTGGATAGCGGCTGCGCTTTCGGGGGGCAGCATGACAGCGGCAAAGGTCATGGCACCAGCGTTTAAGCCGCCGGATTCGTCACAATAAATGGTCATGCCGCCAAGCTGCCCTAGGCAGGCGGACAAGGGAAATGTTTTTCCATCAATTGTTCAAAGGCTGTCGATAGGCGGATGTGTGGGCGCATTTGGACGGGATAGCTGCGCAGATGGTCCAGCCACTGATCCGGTTCCATATCTCCGCTGGCGGGCGGACAGCTTTTGCGCGGTTCGCCGCTGCGCCGCATCGCATCATTGCGGCTTTTGTACAGGCGGGCGACGTGGATTACCTCGGCCTTGAGGTGGCTGGCTTCGGGGCTGGCCAGCGCTAAGGGGCCAAGGCGCATGAGCGGTTCAGCGCGGGCGAGGAAATGGGCGACACTACCGCTGGGCGCAGCGGATGCATGGGCGGGCAGCATGGCACCAGCGATGATCGTCAGCAATGCGACGGGCGTGGACCGGACAAGGCGCGAAAAAAGGGGCGCGAACCATTTGGCCGCGCCCCTTGATAGCTGAGTTGGATTTACCAAGCCTTAGGCACCTTGCGGGGTAGTGCCACCAAAAGGACGCGGTTTGCGCTTGATTTGGGGCAGGGAGCCTGCATGGCCTTGGAGCGGCTGGACAGGCTTGCCGCCGTCTCCGTCACGGTCGATGGTTTCGCCCGCAATGACGCGGCGGCTTTCTTCGCCCGACAGGGTTTCATACTCCAGCAGAGCGCCAGCCAGCAGATGAAGCTGGTCCAGATGGTCGGTCAGCACTTGGCGAGCGCGGTTTTCGCCTTCCTCGACGATACGGCGAACCTCATCATCGATCAGACGCGCTGTTTCTTCGGACATATTTTGGGCGCGTGATACGCTGTGGCCCAAAAATACTTCGTCTTGATTGTCGCGGTAGCGCAGCCAGCCGAGCTTTTCCGACATGCCATATTCCATAACCATCGAACGGGCCATATCCGTGGCTTGCTGAATGTCGTTCGACGCGCCGGTGTTCAGTTCGTCTTCCCCATAGATCAGCTGTTCGGCGATACGGCCACCGAAGCAGAGGGCCAGACGGGCCTTCATTTGCTTCATGCTCATGGAGTAACGATCGCGTTCGGGCAGGTTCCATGTGACGCCCAAAGCGCGGCCACGCGGAATGATCGTGACCTTGTGCAGCGGGTCATTATGTTCGACATGAATGGACACGAGAGCATGGCCAGCTTCGTGATAAGCGGTGGCCTTTTTCTCATCCTCGGTCATCGCCATAGAGCGGCGTTCCGCGCCCATCATGACCTTGTCCTTGGCTTCTTCAAATTCATTGGAAGCGATCAGGCGCTTGCCCTTGCGGGCGGCCAGCAAGGCAGCTTCGTTGGCGAGGTTCGCCAAATCCGCGCCCGAAAAGCCGGGGGTTCCGCGTGCAACGCGGCGCAGGTCGACGTCGGGCGCCAGCGGCTTTTTCTTGGTGTGAACTTCCAAGATTTTCAGGCGGCCTTCAATGTCGGGGCGGGGCACGACGACCTGACGGTCGAAACGGCCCGGACGCAGCAAAGCAGGGTCTAGCACGTCGGGGCGGTTGGTTGCCGCGACAATGATAATGCCTTCATTGGCTTCGAACCCGTCCATTTCCACCAGCAATTGGTTGAGCGTCTGTTCGCGTTCGTCATTGCCATTGCCAAGGCCGGCACCGCGATGGCGGCCCACCGCGTCGATTTCGTCGATGAAGACGATGCACGGCGCGTTGCGCTTGGCTTGTTCAAACATGTCGCGCACGCGGCTGGCGCCAACGCCAACGAACATTTCGACAAAGTCGGACCCGGAAATGGTGAAGAATGGCACGCCAGCTTCGCCCGCAATGGCGCGGGCCAACAAGGTTTTACCGGTGCCGGGCGAACCGACCAGCAAAGCGCCCTTGGGAATTTGACCGCCAAGGCGCGAAAATTTCGTTGGATCCTTGAGGAATTCGACGATTTCCTCAAGTTCTTCGCGGGCTTCGTCGATGCCAGCGACATCATCAAAGGTAATGCGGCCTTCTTTTTGGGTCAGCATTTTGGCGCGTGATTTGCCAAAGCCCATCGCGCCGCCGCCGCCGCTGTTCTTTTGAACTTGACGGAAAACGAAGAAACCAACGGCCATGATCAGCAGGAAAGGCAGCGATTGTACCAACAGATACATCCAGAAATTGGGCTGTTCTTCCGGCTTGCCGTCATATTTCACGCCATGTTCATTGAGCAGGCTGAGCAATTGCGGGTCGTTGACCACATTGGCGGTAAAGCGATCGCCGTTGGACAAGGTGCCAGTGACGCGATTTTCCGACAGCATGGCTTCCTTGACCGAACCTTCTTCGACCTTGGCGCGGAATTCGGAATAGGCCAGCGTGGTGCCCGCGCTTTGCGGGTTTCCGCCGAAAAGCGACGCGACGAGGAACATGGCCAGCAAAATGCCGCTCCATACCATCACGCTTTTCATCCAGGGGTTGGCCTGAGGTTCCTTGTCATCCTGCATGCAGAATCTTTCCAAAATATCGTCACGGGCGATGAAAAAATCACGCCTAAATTAGTCTTGCTTACAAGATAGGGGGGCGTGGTTAAATAACAATGCGCCCATTAGGCGTTTTTATGAGCATTTCGACGTGGGGCGGCGGAAATAAGCCAGATTGCGTCTGAACGGGGTTGGCGGTCGATCAATAAGTCGCCCACCATCGCGCGGCGACCCGCTCTCATGGCCGAAATCAGCGAATCAAGCGTCGCCGCACGTACCGTTAAGTCGGGGCGGTGGTGCCGCAGGCGGCGCAAGATGATGCGGCGAAACAGTTCGTCCGGATAATTTTGATCGCGAATAATATTGGGGCCATCGCTGGTCGGCCAGGCGGCCAATGCTTGTTCGACCGCCCATTCCACCGCGTCCTCGGCATCCGCCAAATAGCCAGCGGAGCGTGCGGCGGCTTCGGCATCGATGAGATGCTGCCCTGCCAAGGCATGGCGCAGGCGGGCACGGTCAAAGCGTTGGTCGCTGTTCGACGGATCTTCGATGAATGGAATATCTTCCTCGAGTACGACGGCGAGCAATTCCGCGCGCCGCCATTGCAGCAAGGGCCTTACAACACGGCCATTTTTGCGCCGGACACCCGCGAGGCCCGCAACCCCGCTGGACCGATTGAGGCGCATAAACAGCGTTTCTAGCTGATCATCTGCATGATGGGCCGTCAAAATATAGTCCAGCCCATGATCACGCCGCCATTGGTCGAGCAAGCGATAGCGCTCGGCGCGGGCGGCGGCCTGAAGCGAGCCGGTGATGGGCATAGCTGGGCAGAGGATTTGGTGATTAATATGTTCGTGCGCGCAATAGCCCGCGACCATGCGCGCTTCCTCTGCCGATGCGCTGCGAAAACCATGGTCGACGGTCGCCGCCGCCATATTTTCAGGCAGCAAATTGGCCATCAGCCATGTCAGTGCCATGGAATCCGGCCCGCCCGACACGGCCACGCCATAGCGTTTGTTTTGCCAGCCAGAACCAACCGCCAGTTTCAAACCGGCGGCCAGTCGTTCTAGGCGGTGGCTGTCAACAGCCTGCTTTTGATTTGGCGGCGTTTGCATCATTGCGAACATCCTGTGGCATTCTGCTGCCATATACATCCTGCAATTCCGCAAAGGCTTTGCAAGCATCGGCCTTGCGGCCCAAATTGGTCAGGGACACGCCCATATACATCAGGCTGTGCGGCGCGCGCGCGCCATCGGGCCGGTCCTTGTAATTATTATAGAAAGCGACCGCAGCAAGGCTGGGTTTGCCTTCGTCCAAATAGGCGCGGCCCAGCAAATTTTGGGCAAAGCTGGCGAGGCGGTGGTTGGGCCATTTGGTTACCACTTCCTTGAGCTGGCTTTGCGCTTCGGGATATAATTTGGCCTCCCACAAACGGTAGCCATAATTATATCCATCCTCGACATCATTGCCTGTGGCTGGGACGTCAATTTGACGAACGCGGGCCAAGCGAGCGGCATCCGCGCCGCCGCTGGTCGTGGCTGTGCTTGGCTTGGTGGGCGATGTGGCGGGCGTGGTTTGCGTGCGGGTTACCGGCGGCGGGACTAGGCCGCTGACTTCGCTTGATACGCTGGGTGCGGCGGCGGCGCGCGCCTCTGCTTGGGCCTTATACGCGTTAAAGGCTGCCTCTAATTCGCGTATTTTAAAAGCATTTTGCTCACTTTGGCCGGTCAGGGCCTGAAGCTGTGCTTCAAGGGCGTCAACGCGGCTGGTCAACTGAATGACCGGTGTGTCTGCACCCGTGGTGGCACGGGGCGGAACGGCGTTGTTGCTGGGGCTGATCTCGCCTTCAAAAAAAGTGGGGCTGCCACCAGGGAAAACGGTGCGCTGAACCGCGCGCATTTCTCTTTCCAATTTTTCGACGCGCTTTTCGACCGTGTTGGATTGGGCAAGGACGGTCGGTGCCGAAACGACCGACAGAGCCACCATAGCGGTGCCAAGGAAAAGAACAGCTTGCTTCATCATGTGCCGTGAGGCCCCCAATATGGTAAAGTGATATGGACAGATCATAGGACCGCAGGGCGCAAGAGTGCAAATCCAATTCGGCCTGTCCGGCAAACGGACCAGCGGTTTTTAATGGGGTGAGGCGCGCAGGGCGCCAGCATCCTTGCCGCTGGTCATTTTGGGTGGAGCGGGCCGCCGGTAAAGGTCGCGGCCCACCGGAAATTTAGCGCGCGGGCGTTGGCGCGATTGGTGCAGCTGCGACGGGTGCCGTCACTGCCGGTGTTGTTGCAGGCACAGGAACAGGCGCGGTTGATGTGCCATTGCTGTCGGCGCGGGCAATCAGATCTGCAACCTTGAGGGAGACATTTTTTACCAACAGATCGGCGGATCCCAAGGAGCCGACATCCCGTCCGCCGACAGTGATTTGCAGGGCCTGAGGGCGGCTGGTGCGCAGCGTATAATTGGCGACATAATCGGCGGGCAATTGGAAATGCTCACCCGCTTTCAAGGTGCGGGAATCGCGGGCTTTGCCTTGGGCATCGTCAAAGCCGATCCAAACCTCGGCCGCGTTGCCGACGGCCGTGAGGATGACGGGGGCGTCGGCGGCTATGGCCTGACCAGCGGGCGTTTGGCCAGCCGGTGCGGCGGTTCCGGGCGCCGCAACCGTTGGCGATGCATTTTCGTCTGCGGCCCGCATTTGGGCGGCGCGCAACGCTTCGTCCGGTTCCACCGACACAAAACGCCATACACCATAGGCCGACGCCAATAAGGCCGTGATGATGACAAAGGTGATGGCCAGACGTTTGGTCGGTAAACGCGCTGGGTCGGTCGGTTCATAGGCTTCGTAGATGGGACGGGCGGTGTAATGCTCATCCTCTAACTCGCGGCGGACAGCGGCAGCAATTTCTGTCTCCGGTAAATTAATGGCGCGGGCGTAAGCGCGCGCAAAACCCGTAACATAGGTGCGGCCAGGCAGTTCGGAAAATTGCGATTCTTCGACCGCACGCAAATGTCGCTGGGTGATGCGGGTTCGTTGGGCCACATCGGCCAGCGTTAAACCCAAGGCTTCGCGCGCTTCGCGCAGCCGGTCGCCCGTTAATTTGATCGCTTCTTGGCCTTCTAAAGCGATCTGTTCATCTGCCATTTTTGTCTCCGACGCTGCCCAATTTCTCGTTGGGGTCCATAGCTGTTCATCGCATTGCGGCGTTGGAAAAGTCAAATGATCATCACGCAAAAAAGGCGCAATTTGAACAATATTGTGAAGAATATTCTGCGGCCCATATGCCGAAGAGCGGCGGGTGGCGGCATCAAGACAGGATGATGTCCCAATGATGATCGTCACACAATCGCGAGCATTGGTCAGAAATGGCAATGCGGGGCGGTGATGATGTCACCGCCCCGCATATGGAATTTATCGCAAAATACCGAATTTACAGGACATATTTGCTAAGGTCGGTGTCCTGAACAACGTCGGCCAATTGGCTGCGGACATAGGCGGCATCGACATCGACGGTGACACCGTGCATGTCTTCGGCATTGAAGCTGACTTCTTCGACCAAGCGTTCCATGATGGTTTGCAGGCGGCGCGCGCCAATATTTTCGACCCGTTCGTTCACATCAGCCGCCATTTTCGCGATTTCGGCAATGGCGTCAGGCATGAAGTTCAAGCGCACACCTTCGGTGGCGATCAGCGCCATATATTGTTCGGGCAAACCAGCCTTGGTGTCGGTCAGGATGCTGACGAAATCGGTCTCGGTCAGCGCGTTCAATTCGACCCTTATGGGCAGGCGGCCCTGCAATTCTGGCAACAGGTCGCTGGGTTTGGCGACATGGAAAGCACCAGAGGCGATGAACAGCACATGGTCGGTTTTCATCGGGCCATATTTGGTGGCAACCGTTGTGCCCTCGATCAAGGGCAGCAGATCGCGCTGCACGCCTTCGCGGCTGACCGATGCGCCGCGCGTGTCGCTGACGGCGATTTTGTCGATTTCGTCCAGAAAGACAATGCCATTGGCTTCGGCATCGGCGATGGCGACGCGGGCGACGTCATCTTGGTCCAAACGCTTGTCCTGCTCTTCCTCGATCAGGCGCTTCCATGCATCCGTCACCTTGAGCTTGCGTTTCTTCTTGGGCGCACCGCCCATGGCTTTGCCCAGCATGTCGCCCAAGTTAATCATGCCAATGCCGCCAGGTTGACCCGGTATGTCCATCGGCATGGATGGGGCATCCACCACTTCGATTTCAATTTCGCTGTCGTTCAAATGGCCGTCTTGGAAACGTTGGCGGAAGCTGGCGCGGGTGGCTTCGCTTGCGCCCTTGCCCGTAAGCGCGTCGAGCAGGCGTTCCAGCGCTGCTTCTTCGGCCGCGCCGCGCACCGCTTCGCGGCGGCGTTCTTTTTCCAGACGCACGGATTCTTCGACCAAATCACGAGCGATTTGTTCCACATCGCGGCCAACATAGCCGACTTCGGTGAATTTGGTGGCTTCGATCTTGATGAAGGGGGCGTCAGCCAATTTGGCCAAGCGGCGCGAAATTTCGGTTTTGCCGCAGCCCGTGGGGCCGATCATCAGAATATTTTTGGGCGTCACTTCATCGCGCAAATCGGCGTCCAATTGTTGACGACGCCAGCGGTTGCGCAGGGCCACTGCCACGGCGCGCTTGGCGGCTTTTTGGCCAATAATATGGCTGTCCAGCGCCGCAACGATGGCCTTGGGGGTCAGGTCCTTGTTCATGATTATGCCTTAATCTCGATAATTTCCTGCGTGAACTGGTCGTTGGTATAGACACAGATATCCGCGGCAACTTGCATGGCTTTGCGGCCCAAAATTTCGGGGTCTTTTTCATAATCTACCAAGGCGCGGGCTGCCGACAATGCGAAATTGCCGCCCGAACCAATGGCTGCGATGCCGCCCGTGGGTTCGAGCACATCGCCATTGCCCGTGATGACCAGCGTGATCTCCTTGTCCGCAACGATCATCATCGCTTCCAGATTGCGTAAATATTTGTCGGTGCGCCAATCTTTGGCCAATTCAACCGCCGCGCGCAGCAATTGACCATTGTGGCGTTCCAGCTTGGCCTCCAGCCGTTCAAATAAAGTGAAAGCGTCGGCGGTGGCCCCCGCGAACCCGCCGATCACGCTGCCATCATGCAGACGGCGCACTTTGCGGGCGTTGGGTTTCATAACAGTTTGGCCCATCGACACCTGACCATCACCGATAATGATGACTTTATTGTCGCTGCGGGCAGAGAGGATAGTGGTTCCGTGCCAAGGAGAGGCACTCTGTGCATGAGGATCGGTCATAACGCGCGATATGGGAAATAAGATGGGTCGCTGCAAGAGATGGCGGGGATGGGAATAGGCCTTTTTATCATGCTTCATTCTTGGCCACCCGCAGAACCGGCACGCAATGGGGACGGACTGGCCGTATCGACATCGATTATTCGGGCTTGCTGCCATGGGGCGGATCGGGCAAAGCATTGGAAAATATGCCGTTGACGCGGGCAGCCGATTGGTCGGCGGGCACGATATAATGCGGGCTATTCCGACCGATAGGGCATCGGGCGGCACGCCGAATATTTGGGAAAACCGACGGACAGGGAGGCTGGCGTCCATGACAGGCCATGCGGCTGAAAAGCAGCGTGTATTCATTACCGGTACAGCGGGCTTTATTGGTTTTCACCTAGCGCGATTATTGTTGGCCGAGGGTTATGTGGTTGCCGGATATGACGGCATGACCGAATATTATGACGTGGCGCTGAAACGTCGCCGTCATCAGATCTTGTTCCAACATCCGCATTTCAGCGCAACAGAGGCGATGTTGGAAGATGGTGAAGCCCTGCATAGTGCCATGTCAGAATTTGCGCCGGATATCGTCATTCATCTGGCGGCGCAGGCGGGTGTACGGCATAGCGTGGAGCAACCGCAGGCCTTTGTGGATGCCAATATTATTGGGACATTCCATATGTTGGAAGCGGTAAAGGTCGTGCGTCCCCAGCATGTGTTAATGGCATCAACATCGTCTGTTTACGGCGCGAATGATGATATGCCCTTTACCGAAAGTCAGGCGGTGGCCAACCCGCTGAGCATATATTCCGCCACAAAGGTGGCGGGTGAAGCCATGGCCCATAGCTATGCCCATCTATATCATATTCCCATGACGATGTTTCGGTTTTTCACCGTTTATGGGCCGTGGGGGCGGCCCGATTTGGCGTTGTTTAAATTTGTGGCGGCGATGCTGGATGGCAAGGCTATTGATGTTTACAACAATGGGCAAATGGCGCGGGATTTTACCTATATTGCGGATTTGGTGCGCGCCGTTCATCTGCTGATGGATGTTGTTCCGGCCCAACTGGCGTCCCGTGATCGCGGCGATTATGTCCGTTACGAAGGGGATAGCCTGTCGCCTGTCGCGCCTTGGCGGGTGGTGAATATTGGGAATGGCGACAAAATCGCGTTGATGGATTTTATTCAGGCCATTGAACAGGCGTTGGGGATAAGCGCCGATTGCCATTATATGGATATGCAATTGGGCGACATTCCAGAAACATGGGCGGACTGCGGCTTGTTGGACCAGTTGATCGGTTATCGGCCCCAGACCAAAATTGTTGACGGGGTCAAAATATTTGTGGAATGGTATCGTGACTATTACGAAAAATAGGACGTCAGGACGGCCATGAACCACGGCATCTGCGAATATTGGGTTGCCGTATAACAAGGTAACAGGCTGTCAAAGGATTGGGGGATCCGATGACACAACAGGGGGAGGGGGCAACCGACCGCGTACAGCCGGTGGTGTTGCTGATATTCGGAACGCGGCCAGAGGCGATTAAAATGGCGCCCTTGGTGCTGTGGCTGCAAAAATACACAGACATGGACATTAAAGTGTGCGTGACGGCGCAGCACCGACAGATGTTGGATCAGGTTTTGGACCTGTTTGACATAACACCCGATTATGATCTGAATATCATGCAATCGGGGCAGGATTTAACCGACATTAGCTGTGCCATTTTGCAAGGCTTGCGCCCTGCTTTGCGGGATTGTGCGCCCGATTTGGTGCTGGTGCATGGCGATACCAGCACCACGCTGGGCGCATCTTTGGCGGCTTATTATCAGCAAATCCCTGTGGGCCACGTCGAGGCGGGTCTGCGGACAGGAAATATCTTGTCGCCATGGCCCGAGGAAGGCAACCGGCGGCTGACTGGCGGCGTTGCCGCCTTGCACTTTGCGCCGACGCTGCGCAGCAAGGCCAATTTACTGGCTGAAAATATTGCAGAAGATCAGATTTTTGTAACCGGCAATACCGTCATTGACGCGTTGATGAGCGTGGCATCGCGCATGACCAGCGGCAGCGCGATGGAGGCAGAGATGGCGGCTGCATTTGGGCTGAACCCTGACAAGCGGATGATTTTGGTCACAGGCCATCGGCGGGAGAGCTTCGGCGATGGTTTCGCCCAAATTTGCCAAGCTTTGCGGCACTTGGCGGCCCGCGAGGATGTGGAAATTGTCTATCCCGTTCATCTGAACCCGCAAGTGAAAGGGCCTGTTGAGGCAGCGCTGGGGGATTTGCCCAATGTGCATTTATTGCCGCCCCAAGACTATCTGCCGTTCATCTATTTGATGCAGCGCAGCCATTTCATCTTAACCGACAGCGGCGGGGTGCAAGAAGAAGCACCGTCGCTGGGCAAGCCCGTGTTGGTGATGCGCGATGTGACCGAGCGGCCCGAAGCCGTGGCGGCCGGCACCGTCCAATTGGTGGGGACCAATGCAGAGGCGATTGTGGCGGCGGCGCGACAATTGTTGGACGATGACGCGGCTTATCGGGCGATGCAATTTGCGCATAACCCCTATGGTGATGGACAGGCCAGTCAGCATATCGGTGAAGCCATCGCCGCGTGGTGGCGGGGCCAGCGGCCCGCACGGGCGCAGGATTTGTCCGAAAAGGTCGATGCTTAGGCGCAAGGGGGTGCCACACCACTGGACTTTTTAACCTTTGCCCTTTCATAGATAGGGCAAGGAGACAGTCCATGCGATTCCCATTCGACAACAGTTTTTTCAAAGAGATGCAGGGCTTTTATGCGCCCGCTGTTGCCGAAATTGCACCAAACCCGCAAATCTTGGCGTTTAACGACGCTTTAGCCCAGCAATTGGGTTTGGAAGGACCGCATGATGATGCCAGCGCAGCGCAATGGGCGCGTTGGCTGTCGGGCGCGGAGGCTGTGGAGGGGAGCGACCCTCTGGCCTTTGCTTATGCGGGGCATCAATTTGGGCATTTCTCCCCGCAATTGGGGGATGGACGCGCCATTTTGCTGGGGGAGGTTTTGGCCCCCAATGGGTCGCGCTGGGATGTTCAATTAAAAGGGGCAGGGCGCACCGAATTTTCGCGCAGCGGCGATGGCAAGGCCGCCATTGGGCCAGTGCTGCGGGAATATCTGGTGTCCGAAGCCATGGCCGCGATGGGGATAGCGACGACGCGAGCTTTGGCCGTAGTGGCCACGGGCGGACGGGTGCAGCGGGAAAAGGCGCATCCTGGCGCTGTGTTGACGCGGGTTGCCGCCAGTCATATTCGGATTGGGACATTTCAATATTTTGCGGCCCATCATGGCGAGCCTTATGTCAGCCAATTGGCGCATTATAGCATAAAACGCCATTATCCGGACCTTGCGACAACCGCCAATCCGCCGCTGGCGTTGCTGGAACGGGTGATCGAGCGGCAGGCACAATTGGTCGCCGATTGGATGGCGGTGGGTTTTGTGCATGGCGTCATGAACACCGACAATGTCGCCATCAGCGGGGAAACCATCGATTATGGACCGTGCGCCTTTGTCGATCATTTTAAGGCGGGCGCGGTGTTCAGTTCCATCGACCGACATGGCCGCTATGCTTATGGTCGCCAGCCGCAGATTTTGCATTGGAATATGGCGCGTTTGGCCGAAGCTTTGTTGCCTGCCATCCACAGCGTGAATCCCGATGATGTTGAAACGACCAAGGCCTTGGTCGATACGGTGCCCAGCCGCTTCCGTGCCAAATGGGAAGCCAATTTGCGGGCCAAATTGGGCCTGAGTGAAGCGCAGGACCACGACCGCGAATTGTTCGATGGATTATTTGAGGTGATGGAAGCGCAGGGCGCAGATTTCACCGGACTGTTTCGCGCTTTGGCCCAGCTACTGCGCGGGGATGTGGATGCGCTGGTGCCCTTTGGTGGGGATGCTTGGGACATTTGGCGCTATCAATGGAGCGCGCGTCTGCAAAGCGAGTGCGGCGCGGTCGATTTGGCGGTGCGGGCCGATGCGATGGATAGGGTGAACCCGCTATATATTCCGCGCAATCATTTGGTTGAGGGTGCTTTGGAACAGGCCGAAGCAGGGGATTTGCACCAATGGCAAAAATTGCTGGCCATCGTGCAAAATCCGTATCGCCTACAGGCGGATGCCGAAGGCTATGACCAGCCTGCACCAGCGGAAAATCCGCCCTATCGCACCTTTTGCGGTACATGAGAGGGGGAACCAAGTCACGCGGTTGGTTGTTCCGTGTGAAACGAGGTGGTTTTTGGCATGGCCAGAAAGCCTGTGGCACAGATCGCAGATTGGTTGACCGGTGCAGCATAATGCATCAGCGTGACCCAATAAGGGTAAGACGGGCGGAATGAAAAAGGGCGATATGATTTTGATCGGGCGCGATATTGCCATGACAAGCAAGCGATGGTCGGGTCATGCGCGGGGGGCTTTGTCCCTTTCCGTCTCTGTGGCTGCCCTGTTGTTGGGCGCACAGGCGCAGGCACAAGTTTCGTCGGCGTCGGAAGGGGAGCGCAAATCTGGAATGGCTGTGGGGGAGCAAAGCCAAGGTAATGCGGCAAGCGAGGCGAGGGCTGAGCCCGCCGCTTCGGCTGATAGTCGTGATGCCGATGGCCGCGATATTGCCGCCCCATCACCGCCCCCGCCCAATGTGCTGTTTCCCGTGGTGGAACCGATCATCGAGGATGAGGAATTTCGCAAAGCCATTCCGCCTATTTCGGCGGAGGATGACCCCGAACTGAGCCGCCCCTTGGAAACGATCGCGGAATTTGAGCAACGTCAGGCGGATGAAGCGGCGGAGCGTTTGGCCCGCCGCAATGGCAATGGCGGCGATACCGCGACTTTGGCTTCGCAAAATGACGCAGGCGATAGCGATACAGATGGCGGCAGTGATGCGGATGGTCTCGTTCGGCAACCGGCGGTCATTACATCGGCGAATGCTATGCCCGATGCACAGGGGACGGAGCGACAGGTGCATGTCCCCTTGATGGTTCCCGTGATCGGCAGTTCGCCGATCCGCGATACCGAATTATCCGCCCCGCTGCCGCCGCTGGACAGTTTTGATGTGACGCCGGTGGAATTCGCCGAAGCAGCGGATGATAGCCGCAATAGAGAGGTGCGGTATTCCATTAAAATCAATGGAATGAGTGAAGCGGAGAGCAGCAGCGAAATCTCTATGGCGCGTTTGTTCCGGTCTTTGTCGGTTTTACATGATGGCGATGGTAAGGCGGATAATATTGCCATGCTAAGGGCACGGCTGACCGCAGATGGTGAATTGGTTCAGCGGATCATGGCGTCCGAGGGATATTATGACGCGGCCGTGAAGACGCAAATTATACGATCGGACGCCAAGGAGCCTCTGGCCGCGACGCTGAATATTACCGCTGGTACGCGTTATAATTTTTCGGAAATTCGCGTGGATGCTGGGCCAACGATTCCGGATGATTTAATCGCCGCCAATTTCCCATTGCGCGTCGGCGAACCCATTGTCGCAGAGCGGGTTTTGGCCGCCGAGGCCGCGATTGCCCTGCGTTTGCCAGAACATGGCTATCCGTTCACCAAAGTGGGGCAACGGGACATATTACTGGATGGTGCGGCCGGAACCGGCGCTTACACCTTGCCGGTCGAGGTGGGCAATCGGGCGCGCTTTGGTGGGATTTCGACCACGGGCGATTTGGCCTTTGATGCTGAACATGTGGAGTTGTTGGCGCGTTTCAAACATGGCGATCTTTATGACAGCCGCAAAGTGGATGATTTGCGGCAAGCGTTGGTTGCCACCGGATTGCTGTCCACGGTCGCGGCGGAAACGCAACCGACCGGCACCTATGCCGAGGATGGCAGCGAATTTGTGACGATGATGGTCACCCAGCAGGCTGGGCCGCCGCGCACTCTGGCTGGAAGCATCGGTTATGGAACGGGGCAGGGGCTTCGCGCCGAGGGCAGTTGGCAACACCGCAATTTATTCCCACCCGAAGGCGCATTGATTGTGCGCGGGTTGGCGGGGACACAGGAACAAAGTCTGGGTGTTACCATGCGCCGCAGCAATGCAGGGCGGCGAGACCGCAGCTTTGAAATGGTGGCAGAGGCACTACGCAGCAATTATGACGCCTTTGAAGCGATTACGGGGCGTGTTGGTTTCCGTATCAGCCGCGAAAGCACCCCCTTGTGGCAGAAAAAGCTGACCTATAGTTTTGGTGCCGATCTGATCGCGACGCGCGAAGATGATTATGATTTTACCACCCAGTCGCGCCGCAAAGATTTTTACACCATTTTGGGTCTGGCGGGCCAGTTGGGCATTGATCGCTCCAATTCCATGCTGGACCCAACAAAGGGCTTTCGTATCACCGGTTTGGTGCAGCCGGAAGGGTCGCTGTCGGGCAGCTTTACCCCCTATGCGCGAACGCAGATTGATGGCAGCGCTTATTATCCTGTGATGGATAATTTGGTGATTGCCGGACGCATCAGGGTGGCCAGCATCCTTGGGGCGGATCGCGAACGCTTGGCCCCGTCGCGGCGCTTTTATGGTGGTGGCGGCGGCTCTGTGCGTGGATTTGGCTATCAGCAATTGGGGCCCAAAGACCCAAATAATGACCCGATTGGTGGCCGCAGCTTGAACGAAGTGGGGCTGGAGGCGCGCTATCGCTTTGGTAGCTATGGCGTGGTGGGCTTTGTCGATGCGGGCCAAGTCTATACGGGTAGCACCCCTGATTTCAGCAATATGCGCGTTGGCATGGGGCTGGGTGGGCGTTTTTATACCAATTTCGGCCCGATGCGACTGGATGTCGCGACACCCATTGGCCGAAAACCGGGTGAAAGCCGCGTGAGCGTTTATGTTTCCATTGGGCAGGCGTTTTGATGAGCAAGGATGTGGAACAGGGCGCTGCCGGCGGCGAGGCCAATTTAGGGGCACAAACTGTGGGTGCGGCTGTAGAGGCGGATGGACGGACCGCCAAGTCAGAACGGCGTAGCATTGGCCGATCCATCTTGCGCTGGGTCGGCATTATATTGGGCGGATTGGTGGCTTTAGCGGCGCTGTTCCTGATCGGCCTGAATAGCGATGCGGGCCGCCGATTTGTGGTGACGCAGATCGAAAAGATGGAATTTGAAAATGGCATGAAAATCGACATAGGGCGGCTGGACGGGTCGCTTTATGGCGAAATGCGCCTGCGGGAATTTAAGTTGTTGGACCCCAAGGGCGTGTTTTTAACATCGCCTGAAATTCGGGTGGATTGGCGCCCATTTTCATTTTTATCCAAACATTTGAATATCAAATCAGCAACGTCGCAGACGATCAATCTAACCCGCCTGCCGGAATTTAAGGTGACGCCGCCCAGCGATACGCCGCTGTTGCCGGATTTGGACATTGATATTGGCACGCTGCGCGTCGACCGTTTTGTGGTTGGCGAAGCGGTGGCTGGCCAGCGTCATGACCTACGATTGGTCGGAAATGTCGCGATTGCGGATGGACGCGCCAAGATTAACGCCGATGCCGACACCATTGGTGCGCTGAAAGGGGACAAGTTGAAACTGGTGCTGGACGCGGTTCCAGAAGCCAATAAACTGCTGATGAAGGCGGATATTAGCGCACCGCAGGGGGGCGTGATTGCCGCCTTGGCTGGTTTGGACAAGCCGTTGACCGCCAAGCTGGACGGGGCGGGCGATTGGAAGGCATGGGATGGCCGCTTGACCGCGCGGTTGGCGGATGCCGAATTGGCCAATATTGCCCTTGGCGCGCGGGATGGTCTGTTCAGCCTGAAGGGCGATGCCAAAGCAGCGCAATTGGCAGGCGATGCCTTGCAGGGCATGTTAAACCCCACCGTTGCCATTGATTTGCAAGCGAAACTGACCGAACGTAAAGCCGAACTGAGCGGCAATCTGGCGTCGGATGCCATGCGTTTGGACGTGGCGGGCGGCGTGGATTTGGGTGAAAATCGCTATGACGCTTTGGCGCTGGACCTGAAAATATTGCGTCCATCGGCGGTGTTGCCGCAAATTCAGGCGCAGAATATGCAGGTTTATGCGGTGCTGGACGGCGAATTTGCCAAGCCATTGGTGGATTATCGCGCGCAGGCTGCACGTGTGGCGGTGAATGATATTGTCGTTGAGCGCTTGAACTTGTCCGGTAAGGCGCGGGTCAATGCCGACCAGATTATCGTTCCGCTATCAGGCCGTGCGGCGGCCATTCGCGGTCTGGATACCGCAGCAGGCGGGACATTGGTGGATGTGCGTTTGGACGGCGACTTTGCCTATAAAGATGGACGATTGCTGAGCGATAATTTGCGCCTGCGTTCGCCGCGCATCGATGCCAAGGCGATCATTATCGGGGATTTTAATCGGGCCTTTTATACGGGCGCGATCAATGGCCGTATCAATGATTATCGCATTGATAGTGTCGGTGTGTTTAACATCAGCACCGACATGGATTTGGAAACCACAAAGGGCGGTTTTGCCTTGGCTGGTACGGTGCGGGCGCGATCGACCAGATTGTTCAACAGCGGAGTTCAGGATTTGACTGGCGGCAATGTCATCGCCAGCAGCGCGGTACGCTATGGCAGTGATGGGGTCGTGCGCTTTTCCAACCTGCGGATGACATCGCCGAAATTACAGGTGGTTAGCGGGCAGGGAAGCTATGCGACCAATGGACAACTGACACTGAATGCGCGGGCGAATAGCGCCGATTACGGCCCCTTGGATGTGGCGGTGACTGGCACGATCACCAACCCACAAGCAACGTTGCGGGCGGAGCGACCCGGACTTGGTATTGGCCTGACGAATTTGCTGGCCAAGGTGACGGGCGCGGATGGCGGATATCGCCTGAATGCGGTCGGTGATACGGATTATGGGCCCTTGGCGGCGGATGTCGTCTTGTTGATGCAAAAAGGCCCGATGACCATTGACATAGAACGGGCCAATTTGGCCGGTATTGGGTTTAAGGGACGCTTGGTGCAGGCGGCCTCCGGTCCGTTTGTCGGTCAATTGGACGCCAGCGGAAATGGCATGGGCGGCGTCGTGCGATTGGGTGCGGATGGCAAATATCAAACCGCCAAAGCCAATATTCGTGCCAATGATCTCGTCATGCCTGGGGCGGCGGGGCTGTCCATTGGGTCGGCGATTGTCGATGCCGATGTGACCTTGTTTGACACGCCGCATGTGGTCGCGGATGTGCAGATCGCGGATACGCGCTATCAAAGCTATCATATTGCGGTGGGGCGCGCGAAGGTGGATTATCGCGGCGGATCGGGCAAAGTTCAGGCTTTGTTGGAAGGCACCAGCGGGGTTCCATTCCGTGTCGCGCTCAATGGTGACTTGGCGCCTGCACTGTGGCGGGTGGCCGTGGATGGACGCGCTAGCGGCGTGAATTTCCGCACCGAAAATCCCGCCCGTATTGCCGTTTTGTCGGATGGTTATGAGTTGTTGCCCACCACCTTGAATTTGGGTCGTGGCAGCCGTGCCCGTGTGGCTGGGCGATATGGGCAAGACGGTATGATGCTGCAAAGCCGTCTGGACCGCGTAAATATGGCCTTGTTGAACAACCTATACCCCGACATGGGGCTGGGTGGCCGCGCGAGCGGAAGCATCGATTTCGTTCAGGCGGGGGCGAATGCCATGCCGACCGCCGATATCCGATTGTCGGTCAATGAATTCACCCGCACCACGGCGGTGGCCGTTAGCCAGCCGGTCGATATGAATTTGATCGCATTGTTACACGCGGATGGCGGGGATATACGCGCGGTGATGCGGCAGCGCGGAACGGTGATTGGCCGTTTGCAAGCGGCGCTGAAGCCTTTTGGCGCGGGAACGGATTGGTCCACGCGGTTGATGGCATCGCCTTTGGCAGGCGGCTTTCGTTATAATGGGCCGTCGGAAACGCTGTACAGCTTCTTTGGTCCGGCTCAGCAGGCGGTGAGCGGGCCCATTGCGGTTGCGGCTGATTTTAGCTGCGCGGTGAACAGCCCCTGTTTGGAAGGGGTTATTCACGGCAAGGATATGGTTTATGAAAATCAATTGTTCGGCACGCGCCTGACCGGAATGAACCTGACGGGCCGGTTTAATGGCGACCGCTTGCTGGTTGAAAAGATGACCGCCAAGGCAGGCGACGGCAGCATTGAAGCGTCCGGTTTCATCAGTCTGGCGGCGGCGCAGGGTTATCCGATGAATATCAACGCCAAGCTGAATAATGCGCGCTTGGCGCGTAGCGACAATTTGGGCGCGGAGGCGACGGGTGATTTGCAATTGGTCAAGACGGCTGGTCAAACGGCGATCCTGTCTGGCGATTTGCGGATACCGGAGGCGCGCTATAAATATGTCCGTGAAGGGGCGGCGTCCGTGCCCAGCTTGACGGGTGTTCGCCGCAAGCCCGCCTTGGGACGGGCCCGTGTGACGGGCGATCGTTTGCAAGATGTTGGTGGCGGCCTGTTTGACCTGATCCGGCTGGATATTCGTTTGCGTGCAAATGAGCAAATTTATGTCAGCGGCATGGGATTGGAATCCGAATGGCAGGCCGATGTTCGTTTGCAGGGCACAACCGAAACGCCGCGCGTTGCGGGTGAGGTGGAGTTGGTACGCGGGACATTGGGCTTTGCGGGGCGCAGCTTTACGCTGGAAACTGGGCGGATCAGCTTCCCCGACGGCAATGCTTATGACCCCGCCATTCAGTTGGTGGCGACCGAAACCATTGAAAATGTCGAAGTCAGCGTGAATGTCAGTGGGCGCGCACAAAATCCGGTGATTAGTTTCAGCAGCGTTCCCGGATTGCCGCAGGACGAAATTGTTTCGCGCATCCTATTCGGTGAAAGCATCACCAACTTGTCGCCAGTGCAAGCGGTGCAATTGGCAACATCGCTGAACAGTTTGCGTGGCGGCGGCGGCGGATTGAACCCATTAGGGGCCTTGCAATCCATCGCTGGTATTGATCGTCTGCGTGTGCTGGGCGCGGATGAAACCGAAGGGCGCGGCACCGCGATTGCGGCGGGCCAATATATTTCCAAGGATATTTACCTAGAGGTGATTACCGACGGGCGCGGATATACGGCGACCCAGTTGGAAATCAGCCTGACGCGCGCCTTGTCTATCCTGAGCCAAGCGGGTGGGTCGGGTCAGAACAATATGAGCGTCCGATACCGGAAGGATTATTGACGATGCGGCTGGGTTTGATCGGCATTGTCGGTGCGATATTCTGTTTGATGACAGCATGTTCCGATGAGCCAGATTTTGATGCGCGCTATGAGAAAGCGGCCCAAGAAATATCCGAGCGCGCGCGCGAATTGCATGCAGAGGATGCGCGTGTGCGGGTTGAAATGGGCCTGCCTGTTGCAACCGAGAGCGTGACGGCTGCGGAGACGGTCACGGCACAAAAGGCGCGATAAGCATCGATGCCAGCCCCAGCTTTTTGCTTGCCTGTCGCGAACAGCATGGCTAGGGAAGATGCGTCATCTGGGGAGTAGCCAGCCGTTCGTTTGACCGAACGGGCCACTGTGTCAACATACTCGGTCGAGAGGCCGTGGTGCAGTGGAAACGGATTTTTCCGTTTGGGCGAGACCAATGACACCGATCTTTCTGTCCGGGCTGGGCGGCGAGAGAAGGTGTCTATTGGTTTTATTTGCCGCCCGGCCCGGGGACTGTTCATGGACGCATTTACCACATCAACCGCTGTCGTGGCGCTGGCGGAAATTGGCGACAAAACGCAATTATTGGCAATATTGCTGGCAACACGGTTTCGCAAGCCTGTGCCGATCATTTTGGGTATTTTATTTGCCACCATCGCCAATCATGCGCTGGCGGCTTTGGTCGGGGTAAAGGCGGCGTCGCTGCTGGACAGCGAATATTTTCGCTATGCCGTTGGCATTGCCTTTGTCGTGATGGCCGCATGGACCCTGATACCCGATAAATTTGAGGATGATGATGCGCCGAAAAATCGCTCCGGTGCGTTTTTGACCACGTTGGTGGCGTTTTTTTTGGTGGAAATGGGTGACAAGACACAGGTCGCAACCATTGCACTGGGCGCACAATATCAGGATCTATTGTGGGTCACGGCAGGAACAACATTGGGGATGATGTTGGCGAATGTGCCCGCTATTTTTCTGGGTCAGGCTTTGTTGCAGCGCGTGGATTTGGCCAAAGTGCGGTTTGTTGCGGCGGCCTTGTTTTTGATCATCGGCCTGTGGGTGATCGCGCAAACGGCAGGACTGATATCCTAAGCGCAAATATCTAAGGATGGAATAGCAAAGAGGGCACCCTGTGGGTGCCCTCTCCGGCAAGGAGCCTTTCGGCTGTCTGATCGCTACGATCGCTTGTTAAGAAGCGATATTAGAAGCGGTAAGAAATACCAACGCTCAGCTTGCTGTTGCTGACGCTGCTGTCATAATCTTCTACGCTATATTCTGCGCGCAGGCTGGTCTTGGCGCCAAGACCGGTTTCCAAGCCAGCACCATAAACCAGAGCTTCTTCATTGCCACTTTCGGTGTCACCGAAGAAGTTCGTCTTGAACTTGGTGTTTTGATAGCCAACACGTGCGTAAACACCCGTTGTGTCCGTTACCTTATAACCCAGACGGCTGCTGAAGCCGAAGCTTTCGCGGGCTTTGATCTGGGCTTTGCCATCTTCGTCCGAGATGGTGAGGGCAGCGCCGGTCAAGGACGCATTGGCTTCGAGGCCAACGAAAATATTGGCGGTCAAAGGCAGATCATAACCAGCGTAAAGCGCGGCGCCATAGCCATTGGCGCTCAGGCCGTCCAAATAGACGTCGCCCAACAGATCACCCTTGATTTCATAGGCGTCGCGAACAGCGGCCACGCCAACATAAGGGCCTTCGAAGATTTCAGCATGAGCGGTGCCAGTGAATGCAACCGAGGCGAGGAGAGCCAGAGCCATTTTTTTCATAATATTTTCCCCCTAAATTTAGGTAATTTCGGCCAAAGCCAGCTGTCGACTAGATACGACAACTGCTTGGCTTGGGTGCCTGTAGGGGGTGCAGGGAAAGAAGGTCAATGAAGCGATGCAAATTTACACCAGTGTCGTTATGAACCTGCGTCTTTTTTGCAACATTTAAATATATATAATAATATCTTCGCAAAGATATGCCGCAACATCTGGGCCATACTTATTGTCTAGACAAGATGTTGCGGTAAGAAATTTTCATATTTCTAAATGGTTTAGCGTGGCCATAAATTATCGTACCGAAAAGCTATATTGGCCGGAGCTTGGCTGCGCCCCTGTTGCGGTGGCGGTCCATGAAACGCGATAGGTGCCGGGCACCAGCGGGCGCTTCAATGTCATGGTGACAGATTTGCTGTCGCGGCCAATGGCCGATGTGGCCCGCATCTTCATAGGCGGGTGGTCGGTCATGCCGGGCATCGCCGTCATGATCAACTCTGTCCGCAGCGATGAAGGAGTGATCGTTTCGTTAAATTGGAGCGACAAAGACGTCACCTTGGACGCCGTGCTGTTGGCGGCGGGTCTAGCGCTGCTGACCGCGAGCCGTGCATCAGCGGCGGATGTTACGCCCAGCAGAAGGAGGGAGGCGGTGATGGCGGCAAATGTGCGTGACAATATTTTTTCCATTCTTTGAATTTTGCTCGGCGTTTTTGCGCTGTGCTGATAATACGCGAAAGGGGGAAAATACCCTCAATGTCTCAATTCATCATGTTTTCATGAGGGGCGGGGGTGATGGCTGCGTAAAAGGCCATGGGGGAAAGTGAGAAATTTATGGACCATGATTTGAAAATTTTGCGTGTGACCGATTTGCCCAAAGCGTTGGCAGATCTGGATGATCATATATTGGCGGACGCTGTCATCCGGCGAAATGAGGCCAAAGCCATGCGCCGAATGATGGTTCTTGCGGCGTTTATTTCCATGGGTGGCGGTGTGGTCGCGGGCGCGGCATTGCCGGCACCAGCCGAAGCGGCCAGTCCGCTGACTTTATTGGTTCCGCACAGCCCATTGACGCAAGTAGGCATGGCGGACCGTAGCTAATGGCACCCCAAAGACAGGTTTTTCTGGTCGCGTTGATTGCCATCGTGGCCTTTGTTGCGGCGGCATCTGGTGTTTGGGTGGGAAGGGCGCTGACCGATAAACCGGATAGCAGCCACTTTGAATTGCACGCCAAATTATATGATGAATTGCAATTAAAGCCGGACCAGCGTGCCCAGTTGGCGAATGTCGAGGCGGCGTTTAATGTACGGCGCAAATTGCTGGAAAAGCAAATGCGCGAAGCGAATGAGCGTTTGGCGATCGGTATTCAATTGGAACATGGATACGGCCCGCAAGTGACGGATGCCATTGATGAAACCCATCGATTGATGGGGGATTTGCAGAAAGAAACCCTGCAATATCTGTTTGCCATGCGCGATGTGTTGGATGAGCAGCAGGCCGGCAAATTTGACAAAATTGTGGTCGATGCTTTGACCACTGATATGCAGTGACGGTTGATTTTTCTCAATTAACAGATGCACAACTGGCCAGCCATGCACGGATGGGCAGTCAATTGGCTTATCGGGAATTTTTAACCCGTTACAAAGCCCCGATTTATCGTTTAATTTGCAACTATATTGGCGATCCAGACGAGGCGCTGGATTTGGTGCAAGAGGCGTTTGTGTCGGCCTTTGCCGCCATTGATCGTTATGACGACAGCCGCGCCTTTCGCGTGTGGATGAGCCGAATTGCGGTGAACAAGTGCCGCGATTGGGCGCGGCGGCGCAAGGTTCGGGCCTTTTTTTCGGCCGCGTTACCCCTTGAAAAAGCATATGATGTGGCCAGCGCTGACCCTTTGCCGGACGAGGAGTTGAGCGGGCGCGGGCAAGTCCAAATCGTGCGCCGCGCCATGGATGGCTTGCCAGCGAAGCTGCGCGAAGTGCTGATTTTGCGCGCGATTGATGAGATGTCGCAGGCGGAGGCGGCAAAAATTTTGGGCGTCAGCGAAAAGACGGTGGAAACCCGCCTGTATCGCGCCCGATTGCGGATGCGCGAACAGTTGGGCGATTTGTCTTAGCGCGCCTTTCGGCTGTTTTGACCTGTTTTGCATGAGGGGTCGCGGCGCGGCCTGCGTATCTTTGCACAGATTATCAGGAGAGTTTCCATTTCTATGCAGTTGGACCGGCGTCGTTTTGCAAGTGCTGCCTTTGGCGGAGGCGCGATGGCCGCGCTCGCGGCGCACATACCAGCATGGGCGCAGCCCGTGTCTCAGGGACTTGTGTCGACCCTGCCGACCGTCAGCGGTGAGGATATCACGCTGCGCATCGCCAAGCAGAAAATCCGTATTGATGGCATGGTGGCCAAGGCCATTGGCGTGAATGGTACCATTCCCGCCCCATTGGTGCGCCTGAAAGAGGGCCAAAATATTCGCCTGACGGTGCATAATGATTTGGATGAGGATAGCTCAATCCATTGGCACGGCCTGATTTTGCCATTTCATATGGACGGCGTGCCCGGTGTCAGCTTCCCCGGTATCAAGCCCAAATCATCCTTTACCTATGAATTTCCGATCGTTCAAAGTGGTACCTATTGGTATCACAGCCACAGCGGTTTGCAGGAAGCTTTGGGTCTTTATGGGCCGATAGTGATTGATCCGGCGGGCGCGGACCCTGTGGGCTATGACCGCGAGCATGTGATTGTCTTGTCCGACCACAGCCACCTGTCGCCTTATGAAATCTTTCGCAAGATGAAGGTTAGCCACGGTCATTGGAACATGCAGCGCGAGACGTTCATGGACCTGATTAAAGGCAAGGGTCTGTCTTTGTCCGAACGCATTGCGTGGGGCAAAATGCGCATGGACCCGACCGACGTGGCCGATGTGAACGGGTCGATTTTGGAATTTTTGGTCAATGGCCATGGTCCCAAGGACAATTGGACTGGCCTGTTCCGTCCCGGTGAACGGGTTCGTTTGCGGATTATCAACGCATCGTCGATGTCGATTTTTAATGTGCGTATCCCCGGATTGCGGATGACCGTGGTTCAGGCCGATGGTTTGCATATTCGCCCCGTAGAAATTGATGAATTTCAAATCGGTGTGGCGGAAACTTACGATGTGATCGTCACGCCAACCGAAGACCAAGCCTATACATTTGTGGCGGAAGTGAACGACCGCAGTGGCATGGCACGCGCGACCTTGGCCCCGCGTGCGGGCATGGTGGCCCCTGTTCCGGCGCTGCGTGAACGGCCGCTGGCGACCATGAAAGATATGGGTATGGGCGATATGTCGGGCGGTGACTGCACCCCCGAACATGAAGCCATGGGCCATTGTTCGGTGGATGGCGATAGTGGCGGCGGCGGCATGGACCATGGGATGCGCGATTTCAGTCTGGCGCCGCAAGTCAAGCGCGACCCCAGTGTGCAGGCCATTTCGCCGATGCCCGTCGACCGCATGAACGAACCGGGCCAAGGCTTGGATAATGTGGGCCATCAAGTGCTGACCTATCATGACTTGCTGTCATTGGAGCCGAACCCTGATGTGCGCGCACCCAGCCGTTCGCTGGACATTCACCTGACCGGCAACATGGAGCGGTTTATGTGGTCGTTCGACGGGGTGAAAATGTCGGATCATCATGAACCCATTCCTTTCATCGAGGGCGAGCGGGTGCGGGTGAATTTGATCAACCAATCGATGATGAGCCACCCCATTCACTTGCACGGCCATTTCTTTGAACTGGTGACGGGCAAGGGCGATCATTCGCCGCGCAAACATACGGTCATTGTTCAGCCGGGCGGAACAGCCAGCTTTGACTTTACCGCCGACGCGCTGGGGGATTGGGCGTTCCACTGTCACTTGCTGTACCATATGCACGCCGGAATGATGCGCGTTGTCAGCGTTCGTCCGAAGGGAGAAGAGGCATGAAAAATCTGTCTTTGACCCTGATGGGCGGAATTTCGATGCTGGCCTTCGCGGCGCCTGCTGCGGCGCAGAGCGAGCATACGGGTCATGCTGGCCATGATGCAAAGCCAGCGGTCAGCACACCGACCTGCACGCCGGACCATGCCGCGATGGGCCATTGTACCCTAAGCGTGACGGCGGACGATCATACGGCCGACCATCAGGGGGCCGCAAACCATGATGCCCAGCAGGGGCATGGTGAGCAAGATCATGCCGCGCATCAGGCGCAAGGGGCGCATGCTAGCCATGACATGCATGGCGCAGAGGGTGCAGGGACAGCCACAGCCGTGGTGACGGAAGCGACCTGCACACCGGAGCATGCGGCCATGGGCCACTGCACTTTGCCGGCCAAGGCGCAGGATCATAGCGCGCATCAAACGTCCGCCAATCCCGAGGCAGGGCATAGCGATCACGCAGCGACGCCTGGTGCCAAGGCCGACGATCATGCGGCAGTGCAGGCTGGCACAGCCACATGCACGGCAGAACATGCGGCCATGGGGCATTGCACATTGGAGGCGACCAACTCCAATTTGCCGCAAATTGGCACCAACCTACCCTCCGGTGACGCACCCGCGCCGCCGCCGCCCAGCGATTGGATGGCCGATGGCGTGTGGGGCGAGGGGGCGATGGCCCATAGCCGCCATATGATGATGGTCGAAAATGGTGGTCAGACCTTTAGCTATTTGCGCTTGAACGGCGAATATAGCGCCCGAAAAGGCCGTGATGCTTATTCGGTCGACGGCAAATTCTGGTATGGCGGCGATATCAACCGTCTGCATATACGCGGCGGATTTTCTGGCGATGTTGGTAAGGGCGTCGACGATGGCGATATCGCGGTGCTTTATAGCCGCGCCATTGATGCCTATTTCAATATCGAAGGCGGTATCAAACAGGAATTGGGTGAGGGACCGAAGCGGACCTATGCCAGCATTGGCTTTTCCGGACTTGCCCCTTATTGGTTTGAGCTGGAAAGCGCGCTGATGGTTTCCGACAAAGGTGATTTTACGGCCCATATCGAAGCCGAATATGACCAATTGATCACCCAGAAACTGGTGCTGCAACCGGCGTTTGAGCTGGGCCTTTCGGCGCAAAATGTGGCAGAGAAGGGCTTGGGTAGCGGTATCACCGAAGTGGGCGCGTCGCTGCGCCTGCGCTATGAATTTGTGCGGGCCTTTGCTCCTTATGTCGGGGTGTCGTGGAGCCAAAAAATTGGCGGAACCGCTGATTTCGCCCGCGCGGCGGGGGAGAAGGCGTCGTCGACCAAATTTGTTTTTGGCCTGCGGACCTGGTTTTAAATATAAGGGGTAGGCCGTTAATGGTCTGCCCCCTTTTGTTGTGGCCGCTGGGCCATGGGATGAAGGAAAATCTGATGGGTGCCTTGTGTTGCCGCCGAAATGCCCTGACCCTGTTATTGGGTGCGTCCACCGCTTTGCTGGTGGGGTGCGGCAAGACTGATAGCGCCAGCTTGGCATCGGCCAATGCGGCCGAAGGCGATACGGCTGCCGCAAAGCCTACGATGATCGTGTATCGTGATCCCAATTGCGGTTGCTGCGGGGCGTGGGCGGACCAAGCCATGGCGGCTGGTTATCCGGTGAAAATTGAAATCCGCGAGGATATGGGCACGGTGAAAACGGGCCTGAATGTGCGCGCGGATTTGGCAAGCTGTCATACTGTGACGGTGGCCGGATATGTGCTGGAGGGCCATGTGCCATTTGACCATATCGCCAAGCTGCTAGCTGAAAAGCCCAAAGATATTATTGGATTGGCTGTTCCGGGGATGCCGCGTGGGTCCCCAGGCATGGAAATGCCAGATGGCAGCAAAGACGAATTTGACGTGATTGGGTTCGACAAAAATGGCCCTGTGCGGGTGTTTACCGCCTGAGCTTGGCGGTCAATCTAAAGGGAAAGCTATAGCAGCGTGATTTGCGCTGTAATTAAAGCGCCGCTTGGCTGGATAAGTTGGGCGGCGTTTGGCGTTTCAACAAAGATCGCGTCCTCGCTCGCCAGACGGTGGCGGTGGCCGGACATGGTGAGGGTGCAAGGCTGCGGCGCGACCATCAGCAAATGATCGGCAAGGGCGGTAAAGGATGTGCTTTGTCGCCGCAAAGTCAGTTCGGCGCGGCCATGGCGGGCCATCAGGTTAAGCACGCGGCAGGGACGCAGCGGTTCGGCGTAAACGGGCGTGTCGCCCGCAAAAATATATTCCGGCATATCGTCGGTGATGACGCGCGTTTCGCCGTGAATGGTCAGCCGCATTTCACCCGACAGCAAGATTAAGTGACGCGTGACATTGGGCCAGCGTGAAAAATCGCTTGGCTGGCTGACCTGCGCGATGCTGGCGCGCCAAAAAAAATCGTCATCGCCCAAAGTTGGGATGGACGGAAAAAGGGCGACATCTTGGGTGATGCCGCCGCCGCTGCGCCAGCGCCGCGAGGGGCGCTGGCTGGCGGGTAATAGACGTGCCGTCGTCATATGGGCTGCATCAACCCAGAATAGCGGGCAGGTTCAGGCCTTGCTCGCGCGCGCAATCCAGTGCGATGTCATAGCCGGCGTCGGCGTGGCGCATGACACCGGTGGCGGGGTCGTTCCACAACACACGTTCCAAACGGCGAGCGGCGTCGTCGCTGCCATCCGCAACAATCACCATGCCGCTGTGCTGCGAATAGCCCATGCCGACGCCGCCCCCATGATGCAGCGATACCCATGTTGCGCCCGATGCGGTGTTGAGCAAGGCGTTGAGCAATGGCCAGTCGGACACGGCGTCGCTGCCGTCCTTCATGGCCTCGGTTTCGCGGTTGGGCGATGCGACCGATCCGCTGTCCAAATGGTCGCGGCCAATGACCACGGGGGCCTTGAGTTCGCCATTTTTGACCATTTCGTTGAACGCCAGCCCCAAACGGTGGCGGTCGCCAAGGCCGACCCAGCAGATGCGCGCCGGAAGCCCTTGGAAGTGGATTTTCTCGCGGGCCATATCCAACCAGCGATGCAGTTCCTTATGATCGGGCAGCAATTCCTTAACCTTGGCATCCGTTTTAAAGATGTCTTCGGGGTCGCCCGACAGGGCGGCCCAGCGGAATGGGCCGATGCCACGACAGAAGAGCGGGCGGATATAGGCGGGGACAAAACCCGGGAAGTCAAAGGCATTGGCGACGCCTTCGTCCTTGGCGACTTGGCGGATATTGTTGCCATAATCGGTGGTGGGAACACCGGCGGCTTGGAAATCCAGCATCGCACGGACATGTTGGGCCATCGACGCTTTGGCCGCTTTGGCGACGGCTGCGGGGTCGCTTTCGCGCTTTTCCAGCCATTCGGCGACGGTCCAGCCAGCGGGAAAATAGCCGTTAACGGGGTCGTGTGCGCTGGTTTGGTCGGTCAAAAGGTCGGGACGAATGCCGCGTGCGAACATTTCGGGCAGCAATTCCGCCGCATTGCCGAGCAATCCGACCGAGACGGTTTTGCCATCAGCCTTGGCTTGTTCGATGATGGCCATGGCTTCGTCGATGGTGGCGGCTGATGTGTCGAGATAGCCGGTGCGCAGGCGCATGTCGATGCGGCTGGGCTGGCATTCAATGGCGATGCAAGATGCGCCCGCCATGACCGCAGCAAGGGGCTGTGCGCCGCCCATGCCGCCAAGGCCCGCCGTCAGCAACCATTTGCCGGACAAATCGCCGCCATGATGTTGGCGGCCCATTTCGACGAATGTTTCATAGGTTCCCTGCACAATACCTTGGGTTCCAATGTAAATCCACGAACCAGCGGTCATTTGGCCATACATAGCGAGGCCGCGTTTATCGAGTTCGTTGAAATGGTCCCAATTGGCCCATTGAGGGACCAGATTGCTGTTGGCGATCAGCACGCGCGGCGCGTCTTTGTGGGTTTGGAACACGCCAACTGGCTTGCCGGATTGCACCAGCAAGGTTTGATCGTCGTTCAGTGTTTTCAGCGTTTCAACGATTTTGTCATAGCTGGGCCAATCGCGCGCGGCGCGGCCAATGCCGCCATAGACTACCAATTCTTCGGGGCGTTCGGCCACGTCGGGATGCAGATTGTTCATCAACATTCGCAGCGGCGCTTCGGTCAGCCAGCTTTTGGCGTTTAATTCGGTGCCGACAGGGGATTTGATGACGCGGCTGTTGTCGAGGCGGTTCATGCGTGTCCTTTCGCAAAATCGAGGACGGCCGTGATAATGCGTTGTAAAACTGGTAAAATCACGGGCGTTGAGTGGAGCGGCGTCGGCCATTGGCCGGGCGCATAATCTGTTGGTTCGTCCATATAACCGCGCTGGGCGAGTTCCATTTGGATGGCGTGAATACCGCCCGTCGGGCGGCCATAGTGCCGCGTGGTCCAGCCGCCCTTGAAGCGGCCATTGACGACATGGCTGTGGGCGGAGGCGGCGCAGATATTGGCGACCGCTTGTTCCAATTCAGGCGCGCAGGTGGCGCTGTTGTTGGTGCCGATGTTGAACATCGGCAAGCGTCCATCAAACAAGCGTGGAACATGGCTGCGGATGCTGTGCGCGTCATAGAGGATGGCGACGCCATGCTGGGCCTTTACGCGGTGGAGTTCGGCGGTGAGCGCGGCGTGATAGGGGGTGTGATAGGCGGTTTTGCGCCGCTGCTTTTCGGCATCGTCAAGAGCGTCGATGGCATCCGCGCCGTTGCGATAAAGCGGGACGCCATCAAAGCTGGTGGTTGGGCATAATTCGGTGGTGGCCTGACCCGGATAAAGCGATGCACCCGACGGGTCGCGGTTCATATCAATGACCGAACGGCTGATGTCGGTGGTGACAAAGCTGACGCCCATATCGCTGGCGAAATCATAAAGATCGCGAACCCACCAGTCTGTGTCCAGACGGGCCAGCCATGGCGAGGCAAATTGATCGTCCAGCCCCGCCAAGCTGGTGCCGCCGTGGGGGACGGCGATCACCAGCGGCGCTGTGCCGCGATGGACATGAAGCCAATCGGGGGACGGCACAGAAGGAGCGAGGGAGGCCATTGCTGATTACCCAACCAGCGGCAACCGGAATTGCGCGGCCTCGACCAGCGCGCCGGACCGGATGAGCGTGTTTGCAGCCTCCATATCCGGATAGAAATGGCGGTCGTCATCCAAGGCTGGAACCACGGCTCGCAGGCAGGCGCGTGCCTTTTCCAATGGGGCGGAGGAGGTTAGTCCGCCGTGGAATTCAATGCCTTGGGCGGCGGCCAGATATTCGATGCCCAAAACGGCAGTGGCATTTGCGGCCATATCCATCAGGCGGCGGGCACCGTGCGCGGCCATTGAGACATGGTCTTCTTGGTTGGCGGAAGTCGGGATGCTGTCCACGCTGGCGGGGAAAGCGCGCTGTTTATTTTCGCTGACCAACGCGGCGGCGGTGACTTGCGGGATCATGAAGCCGCTGTTGAGGCCGGGCTTGGGCGTCAGGAAGGCGGGCAGGCCGGATAGTGCAGGGTCGACCAACATCGCGATCCGGCGTTCGGAAATGGACCCGATTTCGCATATCGCCATCGCGATCATATCGGCCGCAAAAGCAACAGGTTCAGCATGGAAGTTGCCGCCAGATAGAGCTTCGTCCGTTTCTGGGAAAATCAGCGGATTGTCTGAAACGCCATTGGATTCGATCTCCAAGGTGGTGGCGGCTTGGCGCAAAATGTCCAGCGCCGCACCCATGACTTGGGGTTGGCAGCGCAGGCAATATGGGTCTTGGACGCGGGCGTCGCCGATCAGGTGGCTAGCGCGAATAGCGCTGCCGTCCATCAGGCCGCGCAGGGCCGCTGCGACCTCAATCTGGCCAGCGTGGTGGCGCAGGTCATGGATGCGCGGGTCAAAGGGGGTGTCGCTGCCCTTGGCGGCTTCGGTCGACAGCGCGCCCGTGACGAGGGCGCTGGTGAACAGCAATTCGGCCTCGAACAGTCCGGCCAGCGCGTTGGCGGTGGAAAATTGCGTTCCATTCAGCAGGGCAAGCCCTTCTTTGGCGGCCAATTCAATGGGGGCAAGGCCGACCGACGCCAAGGCTTCGACGGCGGGCATGACGGTGTCGTTGACGATGATGTCGCCGACGCCGATCATCGTGGCGGCCATGTGCGACAGCGGGGCCAAATCGCCGCTGGCGCCGACGCTGCCTTGGCTGGGGATGACGGGGGTCAGGCCCTTGGCCAGCATCGCCGCCAGCAAGTCGCAGGTTTCAACGCGGACGCCCGATGCGCCTTGGGCCAGACTGACCAATTTCAGCGCCATCATCAAACGGATGACAGGAACGGGCGAGGGGGCACCAGTGCCCGCCGCGTGGCTGAGCACGATATTGCGTTGCAGGGTCGCTAGGTCGTCATTCTCGATGCGAACGCTGGCCAATTTTCCAAAGCCGGTGTTGATGCCGTAAACTGGTTCACCCTTGGCCAAAATGCGGCCAACAGCGGCGGCGCTGGCGGCGATGCGGTCCTTGGAGGAAGGCTCAAGGGTGACAGAAGCGCCGCGATATATGGCGCGCCAATCGGCCAGCGTGACTTGGGCGGGGATAAGGGTGATGTTGGTCATTGACCACTCCAGATGCGGGCATGGAGCGGGTTAAACCCCATGCGGTAGACAAGTTCAGCGGGACGTTCGATGTCCCAAATGGCGAGGTCGCAGCGCTTTCCAGCCTCTAAGGTGCCGATGCTGTCGGATCGTCCAAGGGCGCGGGCCGCGTTTTTGGTGACGGCCAACAAACATTCCGCAACGCTGAGGCGGAACAAGGTGGCCCCCATGTTCATGGTCAGCAGCAAGGATGTGAGCGGCGATGTGCCGGGGTTGCAATCCGTCGCCAAGGCGATGGGAATAGCTGCATCGCGCAGCGCCGCAACGGGCGGCAACTGCGTTTCGCGCATGAAATAATAAGCCCCCGGCAGCAGCGTGGCGACGGTTCCCGACGCGGCCATGGCGATGATGCCGTCATTGTCCAAATGTTCCAGATGATCGGCGGATAGCGCGTCAAAGGATGCGGCTAGCGCTGCTCCATGTTGGTTGGACAATTGTTCGGCGTGCAGCTTGACCGGAAGGTTCAGCGCGCGGGCGGCCTTAAACAAGCGGGCGGTTTGCTGGGCCGTAAAACCGATATTTTCGCAAAAGGCATCGACCGCGTCCGCCAGATGTTCGGCGGCGACTTGCGGCATGATATTTTGGATAAGAAGATCGATATAGGCATCTGGATTAACACTATATTCTGGCGGCAAGGCATGTGCGCCCAAAAAGCTGGTGGCGACGCTGATATCGGCATGATCGCTTAGGCGGCGCGCGGCGCGCAACATGCGAATTTCGCTCTCTGCCTCAAGGCCATAGCCCGATTTGACTTCGATTGTGGTGACGCCCTCGGCCATTAAGGCATGAAGGCGGGGCAGGGCGGAGGCTATCAGTTCTTCTTCGCTGGCGGCGCGTGTGGCGCGCATGGTGGACAATATGCCGCCGCCTGCGCGGGCAATTTCTTCGTAATCGGCCCCTTGTAGGCGCAGTTCGAATTCATGGGCGCGGTCGCCGCCGTGGATGATGTGGGTGTGGCAGTCGATCAGGCCGGGGGTGATCCAGCGCCCGTCCACATCCCATTCTTCATCTGCATCAAATAGCGGTGCTTGTGATGCGGGTCCGGCATATAGAATTTTGCCCCCTGCCTCGGCAAGCACGCCGTCATCGATCAGGCCCATTTCGGCGTCTGTCATCGTGGCAAGGCGGGCATTTTTCCAAATGCTGTCACAGCGCATCATCGAATCTCCTTGGATGACATATCATTGCATCGGCATGATTTAATGTATAGACATAAAAATCGAACGACGAAATATTCTGATGAGAATCAAGAGGCAAAGCCATGGTATCATTCTTTTTTAATGAGATTTTACTGGCTGATGGATGGGCCAAGGATGTGCGGCTGTTGGTGGTGGATGGCCGTATCTCGGCGATTGAAACCAGTGCGATCAAACAAGACGGCGATGCCCATCACGCCTTGGCCATTCCCGCGCTGGGCAATTTGCACAGCCATGCGTTTCAGCGCGCCATGGCCGGAATGACAGAGGTTACAGGGCCGACCGGCGACAGTTTTTGGACATGGCGCGAGATTATGTATCGCTCTGTCGATCGCCTGACGCCAGAGGGGCTGCGGAATGTTGCGGCCATGGCCTATGCCGAAATGCTAGAGGGCGGATTTGGCCGTGTGGGGGAATTTCATTATGTTCATCATGACGCGGATGGGCAGGGTTATGCCGACCCTGCGGTGATGAGCGCTGCGATTGTACAAGCGGCGCAGGACACGGGCATCGGCTTGACGCATTTGCCCGTATTTTACGCGCATAGCGGCTTTGGCGGGCAGGCCCCCAGTCACGGGCAGCGGCGGTTTTTGCACGATATCGACGGATTTGTGCGCCTGATGGATGGGGCAAGGGAATATCTGCGATGCTTGCCCGACGCGATATTGGGCCTTGCCCCGCATAGCCTGCGGGCGGTGACACCCGAGCAATTGGCGGCGCTGGAGCAGTTGGCAGGTGGTGCGCCCATTCATATTCATATCGCGGAGCAAGTGAAGGAAGTGGAGGATTGCGTCGCATGGAGCGGTCAGCGCCCGGTGGCTTGGTTGCTGGACCATATGCCGGTCGATGATCGTTGGTGCTTGGTTCATGCGACGCATATGGACGCGGATGAAGTGCGCGGGATGGCCGCCAGCGGCGCGGTGGCGGGCTTGTGCCCCATCACCGAGGCGAATTTGGGCGATGGCTTGTTTTCCGCGCCGGAATTTATGGCCCTGGGAGGGCGCATTGGCGTGGGATCGGACAGCAATGTGCGCATTGATGCCAGCGAAGAATTGCGCTGGTTGGAATATGGTCAGCGGCTTTTACGTCGCGGGCGTAATGTCTTGGCGGGCGAAGAGGGGCGTTCGACGGGGCAGGCGCTGTTTCAGGCGAGCGTCATCGGTGGGGCGCAGGCGCTGGGGGTTGAAGCGGGCCTGGCTGTGGGGCATGTGGCGGATATGGTAAGTTTGGATATGAACCACCCCTCTTTGGCTAGGAAATCCGGCGCTGCGGCGCTGGATGCTTGGATATTCTCTGCGGGGCGTGGGGGCATTGACCATGTTTGGCGGCGTGGCCGTGCGGTGGTGCAGGGCGGGCGACATATTGACCGTGACTATATCACCGCCCGCTATCATCAAGCTGTAACGAAATTATTTTCATGACGTTGATATTGCTATGAAAAAGACGCTTCACGAAACCATTCGCACTGACATGGAAGCGGCGATCTTGTCCGGCGCATTGGCGGCGGGCGAGCGCCTGCCGACCGAAGCGGATTTAATGGAGCAATATGGCTGTTCTCGCATGACGGTGAACAAGGCCATATCGGCGCTGGTCGCTGCATCTTTGGTCGAGCGGCGCAAAAAAGCAGGGAGCTTTGTCGCCCGTCCCAAAATGCACAGTATGGTGCTGGATATTCCCGATTTGGAAGCCGAGGTTTTGCAGCGTCGGCAGCGCTATGCCTTTCATTTGCTGTCGCGCGAGATCCGTTTGGCGGACCCGCAAAAAGAATATGAGCAGCAATTGAGCGGCGGCGAGGCGTTGTTGGTGCTGACCGGCCTGCATTTGGCTGATGGGCAGCCGTTGGCGTTTGAGGAGCGATCGGTTAGCTTGGCGGCGGTGCCGGACATGGCGCAGCAAGGCTTTGAGTTGATTTCGCCCGGTGCGTGGCTGTTGAAACATGTGCCATGGACTGAAGCGGAGACGCGCATTGCCGCGGTCAATGCTGCGCCCGAGGTGGCTAGGCATTTGGATCAGGACGTCGGCACCGCTTGCTTATATATTGAACGCCGCACTTGGCGCGGCGAAGCGGGTGTCACATGGGTGCGGCAGCATTTTATCGGTAAAGACTATGATTTGATCGCGCATTTCGGTCCGGCGCGATCTGGCGGGGCCATTTAAGCGCGGGGCTTTTTGCGCATTCGGCTGTGTTATTCTGATCGGGACGAACCGCAGGCTGCGCTGGATTTAGGCCGTAGATACGTAAAGTCGCGCCTTAACGACCCAGATTGAAAATATATTTCGTGAAAGATGAGGGCCGCGTAGCGATGCTGCGTAAACCCTTGTGCTGGCGAAAGTAGGTGCTTGGAAATAACCAACGCTTTGCGAGCGGCAGCAAAAAATAATCCATGCGCGCCCCATATGGTGGGGTGATGACATGGATGGGAAACAAGGGGTTTAACCGTGAACATCAAATCCACGTTGCTGCTGGGCGCAGCAGCATTGACTGGCTTTGCGCCGACTGCTTTTGCGCAAGATCATGCTGATCATCAGGCCGAAAATGCCAGCCAAGGCGACATCATTGTAACGGGGTCGCGCATTCGTCGTACTGACTTGGCCGGCGTTGGCCCTGCGACCGTGGTTTCCGCGGAGCAGTTGGAAAATACCGGCGTTGTGAATATTGAAAATGTGTTGCAGCGCTTGCCAGCCGTGGCTGGTTTTTCGGGCAACCAAACCAACGCTTATTGGACTGGCAATGGTTATGGCACGGCGCAGGTGAACCTGCGTGGTTTGGGCATTAAGCGCACGCTGACCTTGTTAAATGGTCGCCGCTTGGTTGCTGGTGGTACGGGCGCAAACTCTTCGCCCGATTTGAACATGATCCCGACCATTGCTTTGGCACGTACCGAAGTCTTGAAGGACGGCGCATCGGCCATTTATGGCGCAGACGCGGTGTCGGGCGTGGTCAACCTTGTGACCCGCAATGATTTCGAAGGCATTGCCGTCAGCGCACGCAACGGTATCACCGGCAAGGGTGATGGTCATGATTTCACCGCCGATTTCTTGGGCGGTATCCGCAACGACCGTGGCGGCTTGATGTTCGCCGCGACCTATCAAAAGACGCAGGCCATTGGTCTGTCGAGCCGTGCACCTTGTGCATTGACGGAAGCTGCGGGTTCGTTGGTTTGTGCACTGAGCGGTAATACGGTCGGCGGCCGTGCGAATGTGGATGGTACCATCGTGAATTTCACAGGCGGCGACGCTTATGAACCATATGTCGCATCCAAGCATGGCTTTAACAGCTATCATTATCTGAATGCTGTTAGCCCGATTGAACGTATTTCGACGGGTCTGTTCGGCGATTATGCGTTGAGCGACAATGTCACAGCTTTTGCAGAAGTGCTGTACACCCACCGCAAGTCGAACCAATTGGCAACCCCAAGCGTCATCCGCGGCGTGTCCCCTGGTTTGCGTAATGGCATCCCGATTTCGGCGCTGCACCCCAGCAATCCAACGGGTCAGAATATCACGCTTTTGGGCCGTACCTTGATGGAAGCCGGTCCTCGTGAGTTTTTCCAGACCACCAATACATGGCAGGCAACGGGCGGCTTACGCGGTAAACTGCCGAATGATTGGGCATGGGAAGTCACGGCATCCTTTGGCCGCAATACAGCCAAGGATGGTTCGACCAACATCGTCAATCTGGAGAAAATGAACGAAACATTGTCTGTCAACTGCGGCACCAACGGCGCGCCTTGCGGCGATTATCTGGGCGTTGGCGATATGTCGCAAGACGTGATGGATTATATTTTATACACTTCGACAGATCGCGGCGGCAACCAATTGATGTCGTTCACGGCGGATGTCACGGGCGAATTGATCGACCTGCCAGCAGGCGCTTTGGCCTTTGCGGCGGGCTTGGTGTACCGTGAAGAAAAGGGTTGGCGTAACCCAGATCCCCGCACGGTAGCGGGTGTTGCGAACAATAACCAACAAGACCCTGTGTCGGGTAAGGTTGACACCAAAGAAGCTTATTTGGAAGTGTCGGTTCCGTTGTTGGCAGACAAGCCTTTCTTTGACGCTGTGACGCTGGACGCTGCGGTTCGTTATTCGGACTATAAATTGTTCGGCAGCGATTGGAATTACAAGCTTGGTCTGGATTGGAAGGTCAGCGAAGCTCTGCGTTTCCGTGGCACCTATGGCACTGGTTTCCGCGTTCCCAACGTTCCGGAATTGTTCAGCGGCATGGTTCAAGGCAATTTGACCACGGCTGACCCGTGCAGCAAATTGACGGGCAGCAGTGCAGCAACTTTGGTGACCAATTGCGCGGCAGCAGGCGTTCCGACCGGTTTTGTTCAAACGGGTACGAATGTTTTGACCGAAACGGGCGGCAATATCAATTTGAAGCCAGAAAGCTCGACGACTTGGACCCTTGGTGCGGTGTTCCAACCCGCCGCCATCGTTCCTGGGCTGTCGCTGACCGCCGACTGGTTCAACATCAAAATTGAGGACGCGATTCGTTCGGTTCCTGGCTCGATGAAACTGAACCTCTGCTATAACAGCAGCAACATGTCGCACCCATTCTGCGCTGATATTGATCGTGATGTCGCGACGGGCGACGTGACCTATATTCGTTCGCAATTGAACAATACGGGCGCCGAGCTGATGCGCGGTCTGGACCTTGGTTTGGTCTATAGCCGCAATATCGCGGATGTTGCGGTGACATTGGATTTGAACGCGACATATTTGGACAAATATGATGTGGTTCAGTCGGTTGGTACGCCAGCTTTGACCTATGACGGCTATCTGGGTGGCGGCAATGGCGGTTATTCCAAGTGGCGCGGCTATGGCGTTTTGACCGCCAACAAGGGCAAGGTGACGGCGACTTGGTCGACCCAATGGATTGGCAAGGCTAAGGATTTCTATGCCGCTGCCACCGCCATTGGTGCCCGCGTTCCCAACGTCTTCTACCACAATGCGCAATTGGCGTTTGAAGTGAATGAAAAGACACGCTTCTCGTTGGGCGTGGACAATCTGACCGACCGCAAGGCACCTTATGTTGCCAACTATACCGACGGAAACACCGACACGATGGTCTATGACCTGATGGGTCGTCGTTTCTATGTCGGCTTCCGTACCGGTTTCTAAGGGTAGGATGAGGTTTTGGCTAAGATACGTTGGCCTTTAGTCGCACGCCGGTTCCACAAGTGGCTCGCCCTTGTGGTCGGTGTGCAAGTCTTGGCTTGGTCGTTGACCGGATTTTACATGGTGGCGATTAATATCAGCCACATTCATGGTGATCATCTGGTGAAAACACCAGCCGCACAGCCTTTTGATCTCAGCCAGTTGGTGTCGCCGTCACAGATTGTGACGGCGGCCCCAACCGCCAGCGAAATCAGCTTGACGCGCCGATTGAACCAAGCCGTCTGGAAAGCGGTTTCGCCCGATGGTCCGGCATTGTTTGATGCCAAGACTGGCGAGAAACTGGCTCCGCCGAATGAGGCAGAGATTAAGCGCTATGCCCAAGCCCTTTATACAGGGGATGGGGACATTATATCTGTTCGTTTGCTGACCAAGGGGTTGCAGGAAACGGGCGGACGCAAACCGCCATTTTGGCAGGTTGAATTTGAAGGGTGGAACCGCCCAACGCTATATTTGTCTGCGCAAACGGGCGAGCTGATGGCCAAGCGTCATTTCGCATGGCGTGGCTTTGACATCGCATGGATGCTGCACATCATGGATTATGATGAGCGGTCGGACGTGAACAATTTGTTGCTGCGTACCGTAACATGGCTGAGCTTTGGCATGGCGGTGAGCGGTGCATGGCTGTTGTTCTGGGCCTTTCCGCGCAAACGCAAAAAGAAAAAAGCCGTGATCAAGGAGCAGGGCGTATGAGCAAATTTCGCCTTTCTCCCTTGATGTTCCGGAAAATCCACAAATGGGTGGGTTTGGTGCTGGGCCTGCAATTTATTTTGTGGACACTCAGCGGGTCGATGATGGCCTTGTTGGATAAGGACAAGGTTCGTACCCATGGCAGCCATGATATGGCGGCCCATGGCCATGTGTTGCCGCAGGGGGATTATTTTGATCCCGCGAAATTGGCGGAGCATGGCCCTGTGTTGGGCGTCAATATCGTCGATTTGATGGGCTATCCTGTCTATGAAGTTCGCACGCCGCGCGGCGTGAAGCTGGTCGACGCAACGGATGGCACCTTGGTCAAGGTGGATCCAGATACCGCGACCTATGTCGCCCAAATGATGCTGAACGCGCCGGTCGCCAGCGTGGAGCCGATGGCGCGGCCCAATTTGGAAACCCGCGATCATAGCGGCCCGATGTGGCGCGTCAATTTCGCGGATGAAGACAATAGCACCGGATATGTTTCGGCACAGACGGGGCGTTTTCTGGAACTGCGGAACGATTATTACCGGACATGGGATTTCTTCTGGATGCTGCACAATATGGATTATGCCAATCGTGCCAGTTTTAACCATCCACTGATCATTTTTGTGGCCTTTGGCACATTATGGCTGTCGATCACAGGTTTTTACCTGTTGTTCAAAAGCTTTAACAAAAATGATTTCCGCTGGTTACGCCGCCGGAAAAAGCCTGTGATTCGGGTGATCAAAGAGGCAGCGTAAAAATTATATCCGCTGATCATGAAGAAAAAGGCCGCTGATCGATAGGATCGGCGGCCTTTTTTACTCGGACTGGGATTGGATATAGGCAATGATATCTGCACGGTCCAAGGGATGGGCAACGCCGCTGAATTGCATGGTTGTCGCGGGGATCATGGCTTTTGGATTTTTCATCCATTGATCCAATGTTTCGGCGTCCCAATGTCCGGCATAATCGCGCAGCATGGCGGTGTAGCCAAAACGCGGACTGTTTGTCGCAAAGGGTTGATTGTAAATATTATAAAGATTGGGACCGCCAATGTCGGGCGCATTGGGACGGATATGGTGGCAGGCCGCACATTGGGTGAATTTGCGCGCGCCGATTTTGGGGTCTGCAACGCGCATTAGGGCCGATAGATCTGGATTGGGGCCAGCTTGTGCCATCCGTTGGTCGCGGCTGTCGTCGCCGCCGCCGCAAGCCGCAAGCGAGAATGTGGACAGGGCCAAAAGGGGAGCCCGAAAAAGCGAAGATAGGTGGGTCATCATGGTGGCGCGTTAGCCTGAGTTGGTGCCGCTGAATATGGGGCGAATTGACCGAGGCGGACGGTCGCAGAAAAAACGACCCCAGTGAAGGCTGCACTGCGGTCGGAGGGGGCAAAGTGGTCGAAAGGGGGCCCGTTCATGCCATCCACAGCGCGGCATGGGCGGCGCTGTGAATGGCGATGTTGGACGGAATGATAATCAGACTGGCTGGTTGTAAATTTCCGTCGGACCGGGATATTCGCGGCCATCGTCCACGCCAATTTCGCGGGCGACCAGTGCATTGACCATTTTGTTCAGCCGCAGAATATTGTCCCGCTGCTTGCGGTCATAGGCCAGATTGACCAGTTCATTCGGGTCGGCCACCGTGTCATAAAGTTCCAGATCGTTCATCGCGCTGAGCGTTTTCCAATCTTGAGGCTGATGGTGGTGGGCTGGCGCAAAATAGCGGGCAAATTTCCAGCGGCCGTCATGGACACCGCGATGCAAGCGGCGCTTGCTGAGGTCAAACTGGCGCGCATAATCCGGTTCGCCCGTTGCCAATTTGGCACCGCGCGCATCCTTTTCACTGGACGGTTCCCACATATGCGCGACGGCATAGTTGAACAAATGCCCATATTTATCCCGCGCCGTTGGCGCATCGGGGGATGCCAGCAAGGCGGATACGTCAATCCCCGGAAGATTGGGGTAACGGGACGCGATATCTTGGTTCGATAGCCCTGCAAGGGACATTAGGGTTGGCGCGATATCGACCGCACCCATTAATTTCTTCGTAGTACGCCCGCCCGCAAAATCGGGGTGAACGATGATCATCGGAATATTGGTTTCCTCGCGATAGATGGTCGCGCCTTTTTGACGCAGGCCATGTGCGCCTGCGCGTTCGCCATGATCGCTGGTGTAAATGATGATCGTATTGTCCATTTGGCCGCTTTCCTTGAGCGCCCATAACAATTGATCAATGCGGCGGTCGACGTCACGCAAGCAATTGTAATAATAGTTGATGAAACGATGCCATGACGCTTCGTCATCGTGACGCATTTCACCGTAAAAACGGTTGTTCAAGTCCCGAATAGCGCGGTGAGCTTCGGGTTTGGTGGACAGATCGTCTTTGTAAAAGCTTTCTGGCAGATCAAAGCCATTATTTTCTTCATATAAGGGATCGCCAGGTTCGCGGCGCAGCGGGCCAAGCGCATTGGGGTGCGGGCGGCTGTCGGCTTGTTTACCGGTTGCGTCATAGAACATGATGTCATGTGGGTTCACCAGACCGACCACCTGAAACCATGGCTTGCCACCGGCTTTGTCGCGGCGAACATAGTCGAAGATGCTGCGTGCGGCGTCGCCAGCAACAAATTTGTCCGAACGGTAACCGTCCCATGTCAGGCCCAATTCTTCGCCGTCAAAGCCATAGTCATGAAAGCCATATTTCAGCATCGCATCTTCGGTGGACGGATAAATAGGGCCGGTGATCCGCGTCCAGTTTCGGTCATGGTTGATGCGGCTAAGGTGCCATTTGCCCTTGTAGCAGGTATAATAACCAGCATCTTGCATCATATGACCCAAGGTCGGAATATCTTCGGCGGCAACAGGGTGGGGTGCGTTGTCGCTGTTCAGGAACAGTCCTGAACGCTGGGTGTGCTGGCCTTGGAAAATTGTGCCGCGCGATGGGGTGCAAGGGGTGGTGTGAACGTGGAAATTTTCTACCAACAGGCCGCGCGACATAAGTTCGCGGTGGGCGGGCAGTTTTTCCAACAAGCCTTTGGGATAGCTGGCGATGCTTTGTTCTTGGTCTGTTACGATCATCAAGACGTTATATTTTTTGCCGTTTTTGGCAAAACTTGGCATGGCAATCCCCGCTGCCGCCAGCGCCCCGATACCGCCAACAAATGTGCGGCGATTAACATCCCAATTCATGAGATTCTCCCATTACGATATTATATAATCCCCACCGCCCGAAATAGGACGGTGGGGCAGGTGTTTTAGAATTTCACCGAGAAATCGACACCAAATTCGCGTGGTGCCTGATAAAATTGTGAAATGGGTGTGTTGCCCGCATTGGTCGCGCCGGAAATGACCTTTTTGTCGGTCAAGTTGGTGCCATAGGCGGTGACTTTCCATTGATCATCCTGACCAGCGAAGGAAATGCTGGCGTTCATCAGGACGACTTCATCACGGAAATATCCCGGATTATTGCTGCGACCCCATGTGTTATAACGCGCGGTGTAGCGGGCATCGCCGTGCAACTTAACTTCACCAAAGCTAGCGGGAATAGCGTAATCCAGCGACAGGCTACCGCTCCATTTGGGCGCATTGGCAAAAACAAGATGCGAATTGTCGACAGGGACTGCGTAGTTTCCGGTCGGGACGCCGTTGAGGATCACCGGTGTAGCGGGGCCGCATTGACCCGGATCGGTCTGACTGGTCGTAAAGACGCCATCGACATCGGCACAAAAGTCCGTGTAGCGGGCGTGCAGATAGGCCAAGTTGGTCCCAATGGTGAAGCCTGATGCCGGACGCAGCAGCGTTTCAATCTCGAAGCCATAGATTTTGGCGGCGGCGATATTGGTCGTGATATTTTCAGCGCGCACCGCGCCCATTTTGGTTACCGACCCTTGCAGGTCTTTGTATTTGTTTACAAAGCCAGCAATGTTGAAGCGCAATAAACGATCGAACAAATCGGTTTTTGCACCCACTTCAATCGCGTTGACACGTTCTGGATTATAGGGGCCGACATTTTCTGCGATGGTGCCGCGCGAATTATATCCGCCAGCCTTATAGCCTTGGGAATAATTGCCATAGACCATGATAGACGGGGTCACTTCATAGTTCACCGTCAGGCGCGGTGTGAATTCCGACCATGACGCTTCAAATGGATTGGCAAAGGACGATGTTTGCGTTCCGCTGTTAAAGACTTGGGACGCAATATGATATTTTTTACGGTCGTGGCTGTAACGGCCCCCGATGGACAGCGTCAGCCCGTCGGCGGGGTGGGCGTTGACCAGCATGAATGCGGCATAGCTTTCGGTGTTTTGGTTGAGCTGTGCGCGCGTCGTGAGGGTTGGGCTGGCCAATACCGTGCTATATTGGCGCCATTCGTCCGTTTGATAATAGACACCCACAACAAAATCGACCGGTTCGCCCGCTGGCGATGCATAACGCAGTTCCGCCGTTTTGGCTTCGCCGGAAAAATCACGGGTCACGTCCAATGCGGGGGCGGGATGGATCAAGCCATCATAATCGCCGCGCGTGACATAGGTTTGATGGCGATAGCCAAGAACCGCCGTCAGGCTGCCATAGCCCAGATCCAAATTGGAGGTTAGCGAACCACCATAGGTTTCGGTATTGGCATAGGGGTCGAAAAGGCTGGCGGTTTTATAAACGTCGGTCTTGGTTTCATCGGGCAGCAAGTCCCAGTTGGGGTCGCCATTGTCCAGAACATGCGGCGCGGGGCCCGCTGTTTTTTGCTTCAACCAATCGACCACCAGCGTGGTGTTGAAAGCACCACCACGATCATAGGCCAGCGCACCGCGCAGCGACTTGACGTTGCTGCCGTTCAGACGATTTCCGGTGATGACGTTGCGCGCATAGCCATTATAATCGCGGACGTTGACAGCCAGCTTTGCCGCCAAAGCGCCATCCGCGAATAGGCCGGTGTTGATCTTGCCACGAACCTGCTTCAGCCCAAATGAACCAAGCGACAAGCGAACTTCGCCGCCAAAGTCATCGGTTGGGCGCGCGCTGATGATGTTGATGGTGCCGGCCAGATTATTTTTGCCGAACAATACACCCTGTGGGCCTTTTAGAATCTCGACCCGTTCGACGTCGAACAGATCGAGCATGGTGCTGGATACGAAGGGAATGTAAACGCCGTCGATGATCGTGCTGACTTTGGGATCGGCGTTAGGGTCTGGATCGGCGCTGCTCATGCCGCGAATGGAGATCATGGGCACGTTGGCGACAAGACCTTGTGTTTGTAGCACGACGTTGGGCACAACACCGTTCAGGCTGGTGATGTTGGTGCTGCCGCTGGCTTCGACCATTTCTGCGTTGAAGGCGGAAATAGCAATTGGCACGTCTTGAATGCTTTCGGAACGGCGCTGAGCCGTTACCAATATTTCACCATATTCATTGGCGCTATCAGCCGAACTATTGCTTTGCGCCTCGGCAGCATAAGCCTGCGGCGCCATCACCGAAATAGCAGCAGCAGCGGACGACAGATATAATAACTTCAAATTCACCAAAATCCTCCCCTTTGATTGGCCAACGGACGCGTTTTTACGCTACCGAAACACACCAAGGGCGTGCGGTTACTATGGCCATCCAAATTTCACGTTCAGAAGCAGAGATTCCGCCATTTTGGCCGATATACCAAGCGTCACAAAGGCGTCTTGCGCGCCCAGCATAGCTATGACGTCAGTTTTTTATCATCTGATTCCGACTGTTAGCTTAATGGTCTAAAATAATACTTCAATAGCTAAGTATTATTTTTTGGAAATTTTGAATTCGTCGTTGAATATCATATTCTTATGGGTTTTCGAGCGGTGATGGCTGGCTGGATTGTGGCGGTGACATGCGATACGGCACTATTGTTTTTGCGGTGTTGCCACGCGCATCGCGATGGCTTGTCCGGTTCATGTACCGATATGCGCAAAACAAGACCGGCCTATGGGCACGCAATATTTTGCTGTTTGTTGTAAGGGCTTGGGGAAGGGGTGGTGGACGCACTTGGGCTCGAACCAAGGACCCGCTGATTAAGAGTCAGCTGCTCTACCAACTGAGCTATGCGTCCACAGGCGTTTTCACGCGTGGGTCAATGACGAACATTGACTTTGGTAATGGTGGACGCACTTGGGCTCGAACCAAGGACCCGCTGATTAAGAGTCAGCTGCTCTACCAACTGAGCTATGCGTCCATGCCGATTTGGGCGGCATTGCCGTAACCAAGAGAGCTTCTCGGCTGCGGTGGGGGGCCTTTAACAGTGGCATTTGGTCATGGCAATATATTTATCGGAAAATTTTACAAATTTTTGAAAGTAACGGGATAAATGGAAATTATGATGACGTGCTGGTCGCTTAATATCCGCTGCCTGTGCTGGCCGATCCGCCGGCTTTCCACGCGGCATAGCCACGATCCATTCGGTCCTTGATATTGCCACCCCAGCCTGCTTCAAAACCTTCGAGGGCCTGCATTGCCTTTTCCCTGTCATAGAGGAACGTGAAGATATCTTTGGCGATGGGGGCGGCGGCACGCGACCCACCCATGCCATGTTCGATCACCACCGATGCGGCATAGCGTGGGTTTTCCACCGGTGCGAAGCACACAAAGAGGCCATGGTCACGATATTTCCACTCGCCGCCCTGACCACGGGAACCAGAGGCCAAGCCGCGCACCTGCGCTGTGCCTGTTTTTCCGCCCATGGTTATGCCATCAAGCGGCAGGCGGCTGCGTACGGCGGTGCCCGCACCATTTACCACTTGGTTCATTCCCGCACGGGCGACAGCCAAAGCTTCGGGCATCAGCGGCAGGGGGGCATTGTCAAATTGTCGGTTAATCAGCCGAGGATATAGCGCCTTACCAGAGGCGATGCGCGCAACCATGACGGCAAGTTGCAGGGGATTAGCCAGCACATAGCCCTGACCAATGACGGCGTTTAAAGAATCCGATTTTGACCATTTTTGGTCATAGCGGCGCAATTTCCATTCGCTGTCGGGTATGGTGCCATAGCGTTGGTTGCTGCCGGCCAGTTGATATTCCTCGCCCAATCCCAGCATACGGGCGATGGGGGCAATGGCGTCATAGCCCAATTGGTCGCCCAGCCAGTAAAAATAGGCATTGCAGCTTTTGGCAATCGCGGTTTGCATGTCGATGGTGCCATGGCGGCCCATGCAGCGAAAAAAGCGATTGCCCAGACGATAGCCACCATTGCACGTATGGCGATGGCTGGGGTCGATGCCAGCTTGCACGGCCGCGATCACTGCCATGGGCTTGAGGGTGGACCCCGGCGGATAGAGGCCGCGCGTGGCTTTGTTGATCAAGGGTTGATGGTCGTCGGTGGTCAGCCACTTATATTCATTGGAACTGATACCATCGGAAAAGCTGTTGGGGTCAAAGCTGGGCATCGAGACGAACGAGAGAATGTCACCATTGGTGCAATCCATGACAACAACTGCGCCGGATTCACGGCCCATACGGCGGGCAGCAAATTCCTGTAAGTCGCTGTCGATGGTCAGATGGACGGTTTTGCCCTGAATATCGCTTTGGGAGCTGAGTTCACGCACAACGCGGCCACCGGCGGTGACTTCTACGCGCTTTGCGCCCGGCTTGCCCTTCAGCATGGGTTCGAAATATTTTTCCAAACCATCTTTGCCGATTTTGAACCCCGGCGTGACATAGAGGGGGTCCCGCGCGACCTTATATTCCTCGGAATTGGGGGTGCCGACATAGCCAATCAAATGGCCGACAGCCGCACCTGCGGGGTAATTGCGGGCAAAGCCGCGCTGGGGCGCTACGCCCTGTAAATCGGGCAGGCGTACAACAATCGCCGAATAATCTTCTTCGTTCAGAAATTCTTTGATCGCGACGGGTTGGAAGCCGGATGCGTGGTTCAGGTCGCGGTTGATACGCTCCATCTGATCGCCGTCCAGCTTGAGCAGTGTTTGCAGCTGACCCAGCACCAGTTCGCGATCTTTGAGCCGGTCGGGGATGATGTCGACGCGCAGGGACACCCGATTATCCGCCAAAGATTTTCCGTTGCGATCAACGATCCAGCCACGGCGCGGCGGCACCATCGTTAAGTTGATGCGATTGCTGTCGGATTGCAGCATATAACGATCATTATCGACGACCGCCACATAGCTTAGGCGGGCGACCAAGGCCGCCCCCAGCACCGCTTGCCCGCCGCCAACCAAAATGGACCGACGGGTGAAGGTAAAGCCACGCGAGGCTTCGGTGATGGGAAGTTTCTTGCTGCGCATAAAGATGAGTTTCGGCGGGAGTCTATCCCCGTTTCAAGCGAAATTTGTCCAACATGGCCGTCAGTCGCATGAATATGGGAAATAAGAGAGAAGAAATAATGATTTGGGGTGCAACCAGTTGCAGCATATGACCCCACGGTGCGTGCGAGTGGCTGAGTTTTGCGGAAATGGTTTGAATAAAGGCAATCAGCACCGCGGCGATCAGCCAATCATGCCAAAAGGCGCGCCATATCAGCCGTTCTGCAAAATAATGAACGACAAAGCTGGCAAAGGTCCACAAAAAGACGGCGCTGCCGATGGGGGCACCGCTGAACAAATCGTCCATTAAGCCCAAGGGCAGCCCAATCCAGATCGGCCAAATATCAGTGCGCAGCAATTGCCAGCATAGGAACAATAGCAAACCCATCGGCGGAACAACCGGCGAATTGGCGATGAGCGGCAGCATGGTTGGCAGAGCGGACGCGAAAATGACCGCGATGAGCGGGATGGAAATACGACGCCATGCGGGCGGCGGATCCCCAATATCTGGTCCGCGTTGATTGAGTGTGCGCGGGCTCATGGACGCGGTGCGGTGGCTGTGGTGGATGATGCCTTGGTGGCGGGGGCTTGGGCGGTGCTGGCGGGCGCTGCGCGCGGCGCGGGCTCAGCGGTCAGGTCTGGCATCGCCCCATTGGTTTCGGGAATGGCCTGTGCCTCGATGCTGCTGGGTGTATAGGGGCGCAGCACCGATACGGCATCGACCTTTGCAGGGTCGGCCAAGGGGCGCGCCAAAGCGCCATCATCCTTGCGGCGGATGACCACCGCAACGGGGATGTTCGGCGGATAAAGGCCGCCAATGCCCGATGTGACCAGAATGTCGCCGGGGCGGAACGGATTGTTCGCCACATTCAGGGTGCGAACATCCAGATCGCCATAGCCGCTGCCGGATATTTGGGCGGGCAAGCCGTCACGCGCGCGCCGAACCGGCACGACATTATCCACATCGCTGAGCAGCAAGACTTGGGACACCGACGGGCCTGCCGTTAATACACGGCCAATAAGTCCATCGGCTCCGCGCACGGGTTGGCCAGCGGCCACCCCCATGTTGCGACCAATGCTGAGCAGAGCGAGCCTTTTGGTGCTGGTGGAATTGGATGTGAGCAAATAGCCATTGGCTATGCCCATTTTATCCGTTTCCTGAAGCTTGAGCAGGCCCTTGAGTTGACGGGTTTGTTCTTGGAGCGCGCTGGTTTCCACCAATTGACGCCGCGCATCGGCCAATTCGCTGCGCAGGCGGCGATTTTGATCACCCGCATGGACATAGGCCGAGATATTGTCGTCGATACCGGAAATGGAGCCAATCATTTGGCGCGTAGCGCGGGCCACTGGTGCGGTTAGTTCATGCGCTGCAATCCGCAAATGGGCAAAGCCGAGCGGATCAGCGACCGATAAAACAGCCAGAAGCAACCCGCCTACAGCCCCTGTCACCGCAATGACATAGGCTGTAAACAGGCTGTTTTGGGCCTTGCGCGATTGCCCTGGACGTTGGTTTGCCGGGCTGGCCATGACGTCCTTTGCTTAGGCTTGGTGTAACACGCCGCGAAACGCGGGGTCTTCCAGTGCGCGTCCAGTGCCAATGGCCACGCAGGTCAGCGGGTCTTCGGCAACGGTGACGGGCAGGCCGGTGGCATCCCGCAGCAATTCATCCAATTCCGCGATCAGCGCGCCGCCGCCCGTCAGGACAATGCCTTGGTCGACAATATCGGCAGCCAATTCTGGCGCCGTATTTTCCAGCGCAATACGAACACCCTCAACAATCGTGCCAATGGGTTCTGCCAAAGCTTCGGCGATTTGCGCTTGGTTGATGGCGATTTCCTTGGGAACGCCGTTCACCAAGTCACGGCCCTTGATGTGGATGGTCACGCCAATGCCATCGGCCGGAATGCGGGCGATACCATAATCTTTTTTGATGCGTTCCGCCGTGGCTTCACCGATCAACAGATTATGGTGGCGGCGCACATAAGATACGATGGATTCGTCCATCTTGTCGCCGCCCGCACGAACCGAGGTGGTGTAAGCCAAGCCGCGAAGGCTGAGGACGGCCACTTCTGTGGTGCCGCCGCCAATGTCGACGACCATCGAACCAATGGGTTCGGTGACGGGCATGTCTGCGCCAATCGCCGCAGCCATAGGTTCTTCGATCAAATAGACTTCGCTGGCGCCCGCATTGCTGGCGGCGTCACGAATGGCGCGGCGTTCGACGCTGGTCGAACCCGATGGAACGCAGATAACGATTTCGGGGCTGCGAAACGCATTGGGCTTGCCGCCATGAACCTTGGTGATGAAATGTTTGATCATCTGTTCGGCGACATCAATATCCGCAATCACGCCGTCACGCAGGGGGCGGATCGCTTCGATGCTGTCGGGGGTTTTACCCATCATCAATTTCGCGTCGTCGCCAACAGCCTTCACGCGGCGGTGGCCGTTCAGCGTTTCCATTGCAACGACCGACGGTTCATTCAGCACAATGCCTTTACCGCGAACATAAACCACGGTGTTGGCTGTACCGAGGTCAATAGCCATGTCTTGAGAATTAAATTTAAACCAGCGTGAAAAGAAAGACATTCAATCTGCTTCCTGCGTCCGAGCGGCGACCATGGGCGAGTGGCAGCCATGGGGGCCACCAAATGCCCGTAAATGTGGCGCAACCGGCCCCGATAGCAAGCCTTTTCGCGATAAAATTTCACCGATCCAAATGGATTGATGAAAATGGGAAAGAAGCATGATCGGATGGGTCGCGATTTCGTTCCGACTGCGCTAGGTAGGGGCCTATGTCAATACGCCGTCTTCCCGAAACACTCGTAAATAGGATCGCAGCCGGTGAAGTGGTCGAAAGACCCGCTGCGGCGCTGAAGGAACTGATTGAAAACGCAATAGACGCGGGTTCGAATCGGATTTCTGTCCGAATCAGCGAGGGTGGTATCGCCCATATGGAAATAGAGGATGACGGTTGCGGCATGTCGCCCGCAGACATGGCTTTGGCGTTGGAGCGCCATGCCACGTCCAAGCTGCCCGACGATGCCATAGAAGATGTCGCGACCTTGGGTTTTCGCGGCGAAGCCTTGCCATCCATCGCCAGCGTCGCGCGCATGACGCTGGAAAGCCGCGTGGCGGGCCATGATGGATGGCGGCGCGGGGTGGACAATGGCGCGGTCGTGGCCGAAGGGCCGGCCGGATTGGCACCGGGAACGCGGGTGCGCGTCGATGATTTATTTGCCCGCATACCGGCCCGCCGAAAATTTTTGCGTTCTCCGCGCAGTGAATATGCCGCCTGTCTGGATGTTGTGCGGCGTTTGGCGATGGCACGGCCCGATATTGCCTTTACACTGGAACATGACGGCCGCCGGGTGCTGGATGTACAGGGCGATCAAGACCAATTGAGCCGCGTTGCGGCGCTGACCCACCGCGACTTGGCCAGCAACAGTATTGGCGTCGACCTGGAACGCGGCGATGTCTATTTGGGCGGGGTAATCAGCCTGCCGACCTATAATCGCGGCGTGGCGGACCACCAATATTTGTTCGTCAACGGTCGGCCCGTCAAAGACAAATTGTTGGTCGGGGCACTGCGGGCGGCCTATGCGGACTTGCTGGCGCGGGATCGGCACCCTGTTGTGGCGCTGTTTCTGGACGTGCCGCCGCGCGATGTGGATGTGAATGTCCATCCCGCCAAGACAGAGGTGCGCTTTCGCGACCCGCAGTTGATCCGTGGCTTGATCGTCGGCGGACTTCGCCGCGCGCTTGATGAGCATGGCTTTCGCGCGGTTCAGCGCCCCGCTGAAGCCGCGCTGGCGGCGTGGCAGCAGGAGCCGATGGCGCCGGCCCCAGCACCGCAAAGCAACTTTCTATTCACGCCAGCGCCGCAATATGGCGCGGCGGGACAGGCCGTTTTTGGCGCGCCAGCGGCAGGATCGCATCAAAGCCATGTTGAGCCGCCATATTCACCCCTTTCACCCCATTCACCGATCTCGGGTGAGCCAGATGAGGCGCGGGTTTATGATCGGGTGATGCCTTTTGCGGGCGCGGCTGCCCCCTTGGTGGGCCGCGCGGAACCGGCAACCGCGATGGTGCCCGACAGCCAGCGTCACCCCTTGGGCGTCGCGCGCGGCCAGATTGCCAATACCTATATTGTCGCGGAGGCCGAGGACGGCTTGGTGATCGTTGACCAACATGCCGCGCATGAGCGTTTGGTGCTGGAGCAGTTGAAACGCGGAATGGACGGCAAAGGCCCTGCGTCGCAAGGCTTGTTATTGCCAGAGGTGGTGGAGCTTGACGAACCGGCCTGTGATCGGTTGGAGGCGGCGTCCGCCCATTTGCAAGAATTGGGAGTGGAACTAGAGCGCTTTGGCCCGACGGCCGTAATGGTTCGCGCCACGCCCGCGATGCTGGGCAAGGTGGATTGCCACAAATTGGTGACCGACATTGCGGATGATCTGGCTGGATATGATGCAGCGCTTGGCCTGTCCGAAAAATTGGAATTGGTCGCTGCCACCATGGCCTGTCACGGAAGTGTGCGGGCAGGGCGAACATTGAGCGTTATGGAAATGAACGCCTTGCTGCGTCAGATGGAGGTCACGCCCCATAGCGGCCAGTGCAATCATGGTCGCCCGACATGGGTGAAATTGGCGATGGATGATGTGGAAAAACTGTTTGGGCGCAAGTGATCGCCGATGTTTCTTTGGCGCGTCATTGGGTCAATGGTGCGCGTGAAGCGGGCCTGATCCGCTAGTTCCTGAATATGACAATAGAAGCGGGTCAGTCACAAGCGGAGCGGCCGCTCTGTTCGTGCGTGGCCGCCGCGCGCGGGGCTGCTGGGCGTTGGTCGTCATTGCCGCATTTTTGTTGCTGAGCATTTCTTGAGATCGGATGGGCCGCGCATGGCGACTGGCCGAATATTATGAGCCGGAGGCTAGGTCGGATTCAGATTTTGATGCTGAGAAATGCATTGGCTAGATGAACAAATATTCACCTAGATGAACAATTATTCATCTATTGCTATCTGATATGATGATTTGGAAAAGTGTTTTGATTCGTTTCGTGGATTTTGGAAAGGTTCCATTAAACTATAAGAAATTTCATATAATAATTTTCACTGTTTTTGTGGAAAAAATTGAAATTTATAAAAATTCATATTTTTCATGTGTTTATTTGATTTCGTTCGCTTAAAAAGCTGATTTTTCGTGTTGCATCAATGCAACTAAATATTATTGCTCTTTTTTTTCAGGGTTCAATATACTTGACTCATAAAGCAATTTTTAACCATGTCGGCCGCGTGAATTTTGGACGGATATTGAAAGGTTCGATATGTTGAAAATTACTTTGGCTACTGCCGCTGCCGCTGCTGCGTTGATGGCAACCGGCGCTCAGGCGCAAGAAGGTCGCTGGGACGGCATTTACGGCGGTGTGCATGGCGCATGGTCGGACGGCAATGTGCAGGACAAGGCCAATCCGCAAGCTTCGAAGCAAGATATCGACGGCTGGCAGGGTGGTGTGCAGCTTGGCTTTAACAAGCAAAGCGGCAGCATGATGTTCGGTGTTGAAGCCGACGCGACCTTTGGCAAGAATAAGAAGAACTGGCTGGATAAAGAAAGCGGCGGTTCGCAATATAGTGCTTATTATGGCAGCGACAGCATCCGCACGTCGGGCACCATTCGCGCTCGCGCTGGTTGGGCTGGCGAGAAAGCTCTGGTCTATCTGACCGGTGGTCTGGCGATTGCTGACACCAAACATGGTCTGGGCTGTGATGGTTCGATCACCCCTGCGGCCATTGGTCGTTGCCATGGCGATGGTAGCGGAGACTTCTTTACCGAAGATAGCAAAACCCGCTTTGGTTATGTTGTCGGCGGCGGCGTTGAAGTTGCTGTAACCGAACGCGTGAGCATCAAGGGCGAATATAATTATCAGGACTATGGCACATCTGACGTTACGCTGAAGGATCCACTGTGGCCTACGGCGTCGGGTGAGCGTTCGTTCGACATCAGCAACCACATGGCGAAAGTCGGCGTGAACTTCCGTTTCTAATAACGGACAGAGCCGATTATTTGATCGGAACGAATAGAATAATAGGAAAGGGGGCCGCTAGGCCCCCTTTTTTTGTGTATAAAAGAAATTTGCTGGGGTCGTTATTTCGCCAACATACCAACGGCGTCGCTGGGTAAGGGCGTCACACCGATCATGCGCGCCACAAGGGGATAGGTTTCGATATTATCGACTGTCCCAATATCGCCCCGCAAATGGGTGCCATAGGCAATGAACAGGGCCAACATGTCTGGGTCCATATTGTCATAGCCATGAGACCCGCCATTGGCCGACCATGGTGCAGGACCAGCAAAGATAGACCAGCCGGGCTGGGCGATACAGATGATCGCTGCCACACGTGGGTTTTTCCCATAATGCAAGCGTTCAGGTAGGTCTTGGCGCTTGGAGCAATTCATATGATCGTGGGGCCGAAGCAGCGCGGCCTCCACCTCCGCTTCCTTGCCAGCTATCGGATCAATGGCCGCATAAGGCCCAACCTCGACAGCGCGGATGCTATCCAAGGAAAGGATATCGCTCAGTTGAATAACTTCGCTCTCACTTGTGGTGCGCATTCCATGGTCGGCGACAAGGATCAGACGAGCCGGTTGCTGCATGGCGGCAAGGCCGGATAGCAATTGGCCGATCTTCCGGTCCACATCAGCTATGGCGTCATTCACTTCGCGGCTGTCCGCACCGAAACGGTGACCGGCTGTGTCCACGGTGTCAAAATATAAGGTGATAAAGGCAGGGCGGATGTCGGCTGGGCGGCGGGCCCAGTCCAATACTGTGTTGACGCGTTGTTCGTTGCTAATCGCGCTATCGAACCGCACCCAGTCGCGCGGGCGTTGTTTGTGGAACGGCACCTCGCTGCCTGGCCAGAACATGGTGGCGGTGCGGACGCCTTGCTGTTCGGCCGTAATCCACAAAGGTTCGGCTTCATTCCACCAAAAAGGGTCCAGCGCCTGTTTCGGGTCGCCAAGCGAGAAGGTCTCGTTCGGGCGGCGCGGGTCGACCATATTATTGCCCACAATGCCGTTGCGGTCGGGCCGCTTGCCGGTGATGAGTGCATAATGATTGGGAAAGGTCTTGGTCGGAAAGGAGGGGCGCAATTTTCCAACAGCGCCTTGATCGGCCAAATTTTGCATTTGGGGCGTTAGGCCGCGCTCCAGATAATCGGCGCGAAAGCCGTCAATGGATATTAATATGGTGATGGGCGCGCGGGATGTCGCATCCATTATAGGGGCCGCATTTGAGGCTGACGTTGCTTTGTCCGCGCGGACGGCATGTTCTGCAGAGGCGGAAGGGGCCGCGCATAAGCATGCAAGCGTGGCTGCAATGGCGGTAAGGGATGTTTTTGCTGATTTAATCGCCATGATGGTCAGCCTTCCACCATTTTGATGCCGGTCAGGTCGCGCTCGACAAGGCCGGTGGCGCGGGTGGAAATTTGATTGGTTGGCGTTGACACTTTGTCCACAACGCGGAAATGGCTTTGCCACGCGTCGCGGTTTACATCGCAAATGACATAGCCGCGCTGGTCGTTGGCGAATTTCAATTCTGGATTGCGCGATAACCATTGGTCGGTGCCAGCCCGTTTATCGCTGCCATCGCCGCCGCTGGAAATGGACGTGGCAACAAATTCTGCGCCGACCACTTTGTCTTTTAACACCAGATCGCCGCAGAAATTTTGATGTTCGTCACCGGTCAGGACGACACAATTTCCAAGGCCTGCCATGCGCTGCAACATGCGTTCACGCGGGGCTTCATAGGCAGCCCAGCTGTCGAGGTTCAATATTTTGCGCTTGTCATCCATGTCGCGCTGGCGGTCCAGCGACATCATGGTGATTTGCTGAGCCAAGCCGTTCCAGACAGCACCGCCCTTTTTCATTTGGTCTGCAAGCCATTTTTCTTGCGCAGCGCCCAACACCTGTGCGTTTTTGGCAAAAACATCGGGGCAGGCGGGTTTGAAGCCGTCGCCGCACGGTTGGTCGTCGCGATATTGGCGCGTGTCCAGCAATTGCATGGACAGCAGATCACCCACCTGAAGCTCGCGGTTCAGCGCGACCATCCCACCGCGTGGCAACAAAGCGCGGCGCACTGGCATATGCTCATACCATGCCTGCATCGCCGCTTGCTTTTTCAGCATGAACACTTCGGGCGGGGCGGCGTCGGGATCATTGCCGTCCAAGCCCATTTTCCAATTGGCAATGTCGGAAACCCAATCATTGACGATTTCATGATCGTCGATGCTGGATAAAAAGGCATGGACACTGCGCGCAGCTTGTAAATCAATGTCGGTCAATTGCTGGGCATAGGCCAAGCGAAATTCATTCACATCGGTCAGCGAGCGAAAAGCATGTTTGCGCACGGGGCGGGAAGGCAGACCGTCGACGAACACATAGTCGCTGCTATATTCATAGATAAAGTCGCCATAATGATAGACGAAGGCCAAATCTTCTTTGGCCAAATGGCGATAGGCACCGAAATAACCGGCTTCAAAATGTTGGCATCCGGCGACGCCAAATTTGATCGCGTCAACGCGTGCCCCGATGGCGGGTAAGGTGCGCGCGCGCCCGCGCAGGCTGCGTTCCCCCGCCGCCGTAAAACGATAATAATAGGGCCGATTGGGTTGCAGGCCGCTAAGTTCGACATGAACGCTGTGCGCCAATTCGGGGCGGGCCAATTCGGTGCCCTTGGCGACGATATTCCGAAAGCCGCCATCACTGGCCACTTCCCATTCGACGGGCACGTTCACGCGCGGCATCCCGCCATGCAAGGCCAAAGGTTCGGGGGCTAGCCGCGTCCAAATAACAAAGCCGTCGCTGGCCGGATCACCTGCCGCCACGCCCAATTGGAATGGATAGTCCCGTAAATATCCCTGTGCTCGCAAAATTGCTGGGGCAGCAAGGCCGGAGATAGTAGCTCCGGCAAGGAAATGGCGGCGGTGTAACATGAAATCAGGCTCCGGGGGAAAGGCGACTCGTTATGTCGCCGATACACCCCGAAGTGTGACACGGCAAAAACATCGTTTCCTTGGCAACCAAAATGTGGTCGCCAAGGATGTGATGTTTTTTCTTAGTGATTTGATATTAAATGATATATTTTATCATCCATAGGGCCATAGTGATCATCATCAGATTTTCCGTTAATGACACAAAGCCCAATGGAACATTGGTGTTGCCGCCTACGCAGGCGCATTTCAGTTCGCGCTTGTCGATATAAACGGCCTTATAGACTGACACAGCGCCAATGGTTGCGATAAACAGCGCGACGGGGATGGACAGCCATGGAAGGATGTGGGCGGCCATTAGCACACCCGCCAGACCTTCGGCAAAGGGATAGATGCTGGCATAAGGAACCCACCGGCGGGCCAGCAAGTCGTAATTGAGGAACATCGTTGAAAAACGGCCAATGTCCTGAAGCTTGAGAATGGCCAACATGACCATGCTGAACGAAATAAACCATTCGGCGGCGCGGATCGTGAAGGCATTGCCATAGACCGCATAGCTGACGGCCAAGGCCAATAGCGCGGTCATGGAAAATAGCGCAATGATCGGGCGATATGTTGGCTTGCTGGGGTCGGGCACCTTGAGACCCAAAAAGCGGCGCAGATCATCATGACCGCCGATGCGAACACCGTCGATGAAGATTTGCGGCGTGGTTTGCACACCATATTCGGCTTTGAATGCGTCTGTCTCTTCCCGCGAAGTCAGGTGATGGTCCGTCACCTGATAGCCATGTTTCTCGAGCAGATATTTGGCTTTTAGGCCGAATGGACAGATATGATGTTCAAACACCATGCGATGAAGGGTTGCTTGCTTGGTCATACCATCCTTATACCCTCTGTATCATGGTACGGAGTCAAGCATGAATTACACCATCGGTAAATTGGCACAATCGGCTGGTGTCGGGGTGGAGACCGTTCGTTATTATCAACGGCGCGGTTTGCTGGCTGTGCCATCGCAATCGGGCGGATCCGTTCGACGCTATGACCAACAGGATTTGCGACGGCTGCGCTTTATCAAATCGGCGCAGGCGGCCGGATTTACGTTGACGGAAATTGGGAATTTATTGGCGTTGGAGGGCGATAAAGATCGCGGCGCTGTGCGGGCCTTAGCTTTGAAGCGTCTTGAGGCGTTGGATATTAAAATCGGCGAGCTTAGCGCAGCGCGGGCAGCCTTGGCACGTTTGGCGCAAGATTGCGCCGCCCGTGAAGATGCTGGGGAAGCGGGATGCCCCATTTTAACGGCTTTTGACCCCATAGCGGAATAATTTTCGCGCAGGCCCTATGTTGCGGGCCGCCTTTCCGGCTTCGCTATATATTGTCACAAAAATAGACAGATAGAGACAAGGCCCCCTCGACCAGATTGTTTTGTTCACTTATGCGCTTGCAGATGACGCGCAAAATTTGGCGCGAGGAGAGCAGTGTGACGATCGATCAATATGCCGGCTTGGGTTTTTGGAAAGCGGCATCGCCAGATATTCAAAATCAGGTAAGCTTGATTTTACGTGATTTGGTGCAAAAGCATGGCACCGCGTTGGTCGATAGCTTTTATTCTGCTTTTTTGGTCCATGACGAAGGGCGCAGCTTTTTGGACCATGCCGTTGTGCAGACACGGCTTAGTCGTTCCATGGAGACATGGTTGACGGATTTGGTGCATCTGGACCTGCATGGCGATTTGAGCGCATTTCTGACGCAGCAGGAAAAAGTCGGCTCCATTCATGGCCGAATGAAGGTTCCCGCACAGTTGGTGCATCAGGGCGCCAGCTTGCTAAAAAGTCATATGAGCCAGTTGCTGCACGAGCAGATGGTGGAGGGATCCAACCAAGCCAGCTACGCTGTGCCCGCGATTATCATATTGGATGAACTCATCGATTTTGCACTGTGCATGATGAACCAAGCCCATGTGATCGACGCACAGGAACGTGCCCAGATGGACGAGGCTTATCGTCACTTTTCTTTGGGCCAAGATATTAATCTGGAACGCGAAACGCAGCGCGCCGCGCTGATGGAATGGAGCCAAGAGGCGCTGTTTAACCTGTTCACGACCCACATAAGGGAGCTGCCGCAGAAAATAACGGCCTCTGCCTTTGGGTTGTGGATGCGGCACCGTGCAGCCGTTTTGTTCCAGGACAGCGGTGCCTTGCGTGCAATTGAACGGGTGATGGATGAGATCGATACCCAGATTTTGCCGCAGATTATCGCCAGCGATGATCGGTCTTTGCTGTTGATTGCGTTGAAAGAAAAGGTGGAGGAGGTAGGCTTTTTGCTTGCCAATTTGTTTAACGCCGCCGCCATGTTGGAAAGCGGACGCGACCCGTTAACCCGCGCGCTGAGCCGCAGATTCCTGCCGTCTGTCCTGAACCGCGAGATTATGTTGGCCAAGTCGCATGAAACACCCTTGTGCGTGGCGATGATTGATATTGACCATTTCAAACATGTGAATGACGCTTTTGGCCATGGCGTGGGCGACACGGTGTTAAGCCATGTGGCGGATGTCTTGCTTAATGCTGTGCGGGCGAATGACTTCGTCTTCCGATACGGCGGCGAGGAGTTTCTGGTGGTGTTTCCGGCGACCGAATTGGCGGATGCCACGGCTGCTATGGAGCGGCTGCGCACGCGCGTTGAAAAACTGCCCATCGCCATTCGGGAAGGCGCTCCGGTGCGGGTCAGCCTGTCGGCCGGCGTGGCCAGTTTTGAAGGTCATCCGGACTATGAATATCTGATCCGAAACGCCGATGCCATGCTATATCAGGCGAAGAATTCCGGCCGGAATAAAGTGGTAGCGCAGGGGTGAATATTGCCCCTATTGCCGTATAAAAAAAACGCCGCTGGATGCTCCATGCGGCGTTTTTTTAAGGCTTGTGCGCTGAGTGTGCGCTTAGCTGTGCAAGAAGTGCATCACGTCGCCGTCTTGGACGACATAGGCCTTTCCTTCGGCGCGTAGCTTTCCGGCTTCGCGAGCACGCGCTTCGCCGCCCAGCGCGACATAGTCATCATAGGCAATGGTTTCGGCGCGGATGAAGCCTTTTTGGAAATCTGTATGAATTTCACCAGCCGCTTCGGGGGCGGATGCGCCCTTGTGGACCGTCCATGCGCGGGCTTCTTTTGGACCAACAGTGAAGAAGGTTTGCAGGCTGAGCAGTTCATAACCGGCGCGAATAACGCGTGCTAGCCCTGCTTCGGTCAGGCCCATTTCTTCGAGGAACATGACGCGATCATCGGGTTCCATCGCCACCAATTCGCTTTCGATCGCGGCGGAGACAATCACGGCTTGGGCACCTTCGGCCTGTGCGCGGGCGAAGACTGCGGCGCTATGCGCATTGCCATTGGCGGCTGCACCTTCTTCGACATTGCACACATATAGCACGGGCTTGCTGGTCAATAATTGGGCCTGTGCCAAAACGCGGCTTTCGTCGTCATCCTTGGGCTGAGCCAAGCGGGCGGGCTTGCCATCGCGCAGCAATTCTAGAACCTGCGTGAAAATGCTGATGGAAATCTTGGCTTCTTTGTCGCCGCCATTGGCTTTTTTCTGCAAGGCGGGCAGGCGCTTTTCTAGGCTTTCCAAGTCCGAAAGCAGCAATTCGGTATCCACGGTTTCCGCGTCGGCCACGGGGTCGACTTTGTTTTCGACGTGCTGAATATCATCATCTTCGAAGCAACGCAGAACATGGACAATAGCGTCCACTTCCCGGATGTTGCCAAGAAACTGGTTGCCCAAACCTTCGCCCTTGGATGCACCGCGCACCAAGCCCGCAATATCGACAAAGGCCAATTGCGTTGGGATGATTTTCTGGCTGCCCGCGATTTTCGCCAATTGATCGAGGCGAGGGTCGGGAACCGACACATTGCCGATATTGGGTTCAATGGTGCAGAAGGGATAATTGGCCGCCTGCGCCGCCTGCGTTTCTGTCAAGGCGTTGAACAGGGTGGACTTGCCGACATTGGGCAGTCCCACGATGCCACATTTAAAACCCATGATGATCTGTCTTTCACAAAGATGTCGCCTGCGGCGAGCCGATATGGGACGCGCGCTAGCGTGATTTTGCAAATTTTTCCAGCCCCGTTGCATGTCGATGCGGACGAAGCACGGAATATTTATGGGGTTGCCATTCATTCAGCTGGAATGGTTATGAGAAAAGCATGGTCAAGGAAGGTGGTTGCTTTGCAGTTGATGTTGAAATTGAGCTTGTGCGCCATTTTGTCTGCGGCGGGGACGTCGGTGAATGTTGCGGCACAAGGCGCTGGTTTCGAAGCCGAAGTGCTGCACGAGTTGAACCTGTTGCGCAGCGATCCTGATGCCTATTCGGATGATATTGCTGCCACGCGGGAGCGGTTCGACGGCAAGATTTTGCGTGGGCGGCGCGATGGTGAAATTGATATTATGACCAATGAAGGCGTGGCAGCGGTGAACGAGGCTGTGCGCGCGTTGCGGGCTGCGCCGCCAGTGCCGACGCTAAGCCAAAGTGCGTTGCTGGCAGTGATCGCATCCGATTTGGTGCGGGAGCAATCGCGATCAGGTGCGTTGGGGCACATATCCAACGGGCGGGGGCCCGCAGATCGGTCGATCGCGCGCGGTGGTGGGCGCTATCTGAGCGAGATTATCACTTATGGCCATAGTGATCCGGCATCGGTGATTGAGCAATTTGTGGTGGGCGATGGTGTGCCCGGGCGCGGGCACCGAAAGACGGTGTTGGCTGGGGAGTTTCGTTATGCTGGCGTCGCATGTGGGCGCCACCCTGTGCACCGCGTCATGTGCGTGATTATGCTGTCGCAAACCGAACAGGCCAAGGCTCCGCCGCCAAAGCGGGGCCTTGTGGCTGAATAGCTATCTCTGCGCGGTGGTTGCGGTGGCCGTGAGGGGATGAGATCAACCGTTTAGGCGCAGCGCAAGGTCGCTCTGAAAGCGTACGTCATCGCCGTCCGCCAGCCAGCCTGCTTCGGCGGCGACCGCACCCAGAAAATCGGACAGTGCGTCGAGCTCGCTTTTGTGGAAATTGCCGAGCACATATCCGGTCACGCGATCTTTGTGGCCGGGGTGCCCAATGCCCATACGAATGCGGCGGAAATTTTCGCCGACATGCTGGATCATGCTGCGAATGCCATTATGGCCCGCCGCGCCGCCGCCTTGCTTGACCTTGACTTTCATCGCGGGGAGATCAAGTTCGTCATAGAAAACGGTGATATCCTCGACCGATAATTTGTAAAAATCCAACGCGGCGCGAACACTGCGCCCGCTTTCGTTCATGAAAGTTGCTGGTTTTAGCAGCAGGATTTTATGGTTGCCGATGCGTCCTTCCTGCACCCAACCCTGAAATTTTTTGGTGGGCGGCGAGAAGCGATAAATGTCTGCAATGACGTCCATCGCCATAAAACCAATATTGTGACGATGCATGGCATATTGGGGCCCCGGATTGCCGAGACCGACCCAAAGTTGCACGGACATGAAAATTCCTTTTGAACATCAGTGGGCAGAAATAAATCAGGCCCCTTTCGTTGGGAAAGGGGCCTGACCTAAGCATGTTTATCGCGTCAGCGGGGGCATTGGGGTCCCAATGCTCGCTGGATCAACGATTAAGCCTTGCGCAGGAAGTCTGCGTGGATCGGCGTGTCCTTTACAGGGTGGAACGCTACATCCTTTGGCAGAGTGGTGATGGTCTTGCCGTCCACTTCGATCAGGATTTCCGAGTCAAAAAACTTGCCCGTCATCAACTGGCGAGTCAGTAGCTTTTCTTCGACGTGGATGATTTGGGGTTCTTCGTTGCCACCATAAATGACGGCAGGAACGCGACCATTGCGACGCAGTTCACGCGAGGCTCCCTTGCCAGCGCGGTCACGCGTTTCGGCCGTCAGCGTCAGCTGATTGCTCATAACATTATCTCCATATTCAGTTCAATTTCTGCCACGCCTCCAGGGATGACCATGACAGAAGGCGCGCGAATAGCCATGTTGGCCAAGAAATGCAAGCCTAGTGGCGCAGAGCGGTCACTTTCCGACCGCGCAAGGGGGTTATTGTAGCCGTGTGACCGTCAGTCCGCGATTGTGCAACAAGGCGGGCAAACCTTCTGGGCCGACCATATGGCCAGCGCCCACCGCCAGCAAGATGGTTCCCGGTTCCGCCATGCGCTGTACAGTCCATGTTGCCCAGCGTTGGTTGCGGTCGCTAATCAGACGTTGATGGGCGTCTGGCACCTCATCGACATCTTCGTTGATTTTTCTTTCCAGTCCGATGACATCGCCTTTTGCCCATGCTGCGAGAAGCGCGAGCACGTCGTCGGAGGCGCTGTTGGCCTTGGTCATGGCTTTGTTCAGCAACAAGCGTTGGGTGTCCGGTGACAGGGTTTCAAAAATCATCAATTGGGATTCCGCGGTTTCCAGACCGCTGATCGGTTTTTTGGCGGCGGTGAACGCCTCTGTCAGCCTTGCCTCGACCCCGATGCTGCTGCTGAGCTTAGCGTCTTGCGCGGCTTTTTGGCCCAAGATTAGCATCAGCGCCCAATCGTCCAATTTATCGGACAGGGCGAGTCGCTGGGTTAAGGGAAGCGATCGGTATTGCGTCAAAGCGGCAGGGGCTAGCCGTTCGGGAACGGCCAGCGGCGTAGTGCGGGCGGCCAGTTTCGAAAAGATCGCGCCTGCTTGCTGCGCTTGCGGTGGGCTGAGTTCCAAGATCAGCATGTCTGCGGCCGCTATGGCTTTACGAACCGGGCCTGTTTGCCATTCCATATGATCGGGCAGGGCGTGCATCGTGCCCAGCAAATAAATGGAGGTGTCGTCATCGGACACCAGCCACAGGGCAGGGCGCGCTTGCTGCGTGTCGGGCGCGCCGCATGCTGTTAGCATGGCAGCGGCGCATAGAGCCGCAATGATTGCTCGAAAGCCTCCCCCAATCATAGGTCTGATCCCTTCCCCCGTGATGATGATGCGCTGGCCAAACGGATTGCAGGGCGCGCCGTTAGTAGGCCACGCGCTCGGCAGTCAGGCCGCGCTTGGCCAAATATTCTTGAACGCTGCCTTTACCAGCCAAATGACCCGAGCCAACGGCCACGAAGACGGTGCCGGGTTGTGCCAGCCGGTTTTCGAGTTTTGCGGCCCAATCTTGATTGCGGGCGTCCAGCAACAGATGGTGCAATTCGGGTGAGGTTTCGAGGGATTCGTTGATCAGCGCCGCCAGTTCTTCCGTTCGGCCTTGCAGCCACATCGACACCATATCGTCGAGAACTTGGGTCGATTGGTCCAGCGTTTTGACGCTTTCATTTAGGTAGCGTATTTGCAATTTGCTGGGCAGCATGTCGAAATAGCCCAATTGCTGTTCCACCGTTTCCAGTGCGGCAGTGGACTTATTTTGACCCTTGGCTTGAGCAGACAAAATTTTCTCGACGCCATTATTGGGGTTAAAGCCTGCTTGAACAGCGGGTAATAAGGACAAGGTTGTCGCCGCGAACCAAGGCTTGAACGCGTCAAAGGCGGTGGGTGCAAGGCCATATTTGGTCATGGCTTGGTGATAGGCGGCGCGATCTTTTTGGGACAATTGCTGCGATAGCGGCGGGGTGCCCTTGGCGAGGGCGAGGGGCATGATTTTTTGGGCCATCGCAGCGTCATCGCCATCCATCGCAATTTCCAGCATCAAGGTGTCGGCACTGGCAAAGGCGTTGCTGATGGTCGCATTTTGCCACTGTGTTTCCGGGCGTAAAAAGTGAACGGTGCCGAACAGGTAAATTTTGGTGTCATCGTCTTGCAGCAGCCACAGACCGGGTTTGGCATCGGTTGGCGCTGTCGTTTCCACTATATCAATGATCGCGCCATCAATAGTCTCGGCGGGGGCAGGCTGTGTCGCCCAACTTGTGGCAGGCAGAAGGAGCAGGGCGGGCAAGGCAATATGGGATAGGAAAGCTAGGAGGCGCATCATTCACAGGGGTCCTATTTCATGCAGAGGTCTGTGCCGTTAAAGGGCGCCTCGGCATGATTTCGATTTTCTTTGGCTCTCTATGCTAGGTGGAGACGGGTGGCAGTGAAAGCGGCAAAATAGGCCGGCATCGAGAAAAGAGCGCGGAACCACGGAAAATCCGACGATGTTTGTTACTTTATAACCGACTTTCCTGCGCTATGGCCTTGACCATCTGCGCCCTGTGCGCCAATGCGCAAACAATATTTTGCACCTGCGAAGGAAGATAGGCCGTGGCGAACGCCGAAGCCAAGCAATCGCTTAGTTTTCAGGATATGATCCTGACCCTTCATGCGTATTGGGCCGCTCGCGGCTGCGCGATTTTACAGCCCTATGATATGCGCGTGGGCGCAGGGACCTTCCATCCCGCCACCACGCTGCGTAGCCTTGGCCCAGAGCCTTGGAATGTGGCCTATGTTCAGCCAAGTCGTCGTCCGACGGACGGGCGCTATGGCGAGAACCCCAACCGGTTGCAGCATTATTATCAATATCAGGTCATCCTGAAACCGTCGCCGGCCGACCTGCAAGAACAATATTTGGGCAGCTTAAAGGCCATTGGCATTGACCCAATGTTGCACGACATTCGCTTTGTCGAAGATGACTGGGAAAGCCCGACGCTGGGCGCGTGGGGGCTGGGCTGGGAAGTTTGGTGCGATGGTATGGAGGTGACGCAATTCACCTATTTCCAGCAAATGGGCGGCTTTGATTGCAAGCCCGTTGCGGGCGAGCTGACCTATGGTCTGGAACGTCTGGCGATGTATATCCAGAATGTCGACAATGTGTATGACCTGCGCTTTTCTGACCCTGTCGGTGATGTTGCGGGGCTGAGCTATGGCGATGTCTATCTGGAAAATGAGCGTCAATTCTCGAAGTGGAACTTCGAAGTTGCCGACACGGATACGTTATTTGCGGGCTTTAAGGCGGCAGAAGCCGAATGCCAGCGCGCCATCGAAGCGGGCGTGCCCTTGGCCGCTTATGACCAAGCGATTGAGGCCAGCCATTTGTTCAATCTGCTGCAAGCACGCGGCGTGATTAGCGTGCAAGAGCGCGCCAATTATATGGCTCGCGTTCGCGATATGGCGAAGGGCAGTTGTAAGGCTTGGATTGATAGCCAATCGGAAATATGGACAGCGAAATATCCGGGGTGGACGCTATGAGCGGCGCTGACTTTTTATTAGAATTACGCAGTGAAGAAATTCCTGCGCGCATGCAGGCCGCCGCTCGGGCTGAACTGGAAAAACTGTTCCGCGCCCAAATGGCAGCGGCTGGCCTGACGGTTGGCGAACTCAGCGTCTGGTCAACGCCGCGTCGTTTGGCCCTGATCGCCAAGGATTTGCCCTTGGCAACCGCAGCGGTCAGCGAAGAGCTAAAAGGCCCGCGTAGCAGCGCACCGCCCCAAGCTTTGGAAGGTTTTCTTCGCAAAACCGGACTGACGCAGGACCAGTTGGAAGACCGCGATGGCGTTTATTTCGCCGTCATCAACAAGCCGGGCCGCGATACCAAGGCGGTGCTGGCCGAAGCCATTCCCGGCATCATTCGTGCTTTCGCTTGGCCAAAATCGATGCGCTGGGGCAAAGCCAGCACCAGCAGCGAAAGCTTGCGCTGGGTGCGTCCGCTGTCGGGCATTGTGGCGCTGCTGGGCGATGAGAGTGTCGAATGCGAAATTGGCGGCGTGGCATCGGGCCAGATCACACGTGGTCACCGCTTCCACAGCGAGGGCGATATCCACATTAGCAATGCCGCTGAATATGCAGCGAAATTGCGCGAAGCCTATGTGATCGTCGATCATGTCGAGCGTCAAAATATCGTGCGCGACGGCGCGGCGAAGGTCGCTGCCGATGCGGGCCTGACTTTGGTGGAGGATGAAGGTTTAGTCATCGAAAATGCGGGCCTGACCGAATGGCCCGTGCCTTTGCTGGGGCGCTTTGACGACGAATTTTTGGCTGTGCCGCCAGAAGTGATCCAATTGACCGCGCGCGTGAACCAAAAATATTTTGTGGTGAATGATGCGGCGGGCAAGCTCGCCAATGGCTTTGTTTGCACCAACAATATTGCGGCGACCGACGGCGGCAAAGAAATTGTCGCGGGTAACCAAAAGGTTTTGGCGGCGCGCCTTTCTGATGCGCGCTTCTTCTGGGAAGTCGATCAGAAAAAGCCGCTGGCCGTTCATGCTGAAAAGCTAGGCAATATCACTTTCCATGAAAAGCTGGGCAGCGTTGCCGATAAAGTGGCGCGTGTTGCGAAGTTGGCGGAATATATTGCTGCTAATGGTTTTGTTCCAAACTGTGATCCAGAGGCTGCGAAACAGGCTGCACTGCTTTCGAAGGCTGACCTTGTCACCGAAATGGTAGGCGAGTTTCCTGAACTTCAAGGCGTTATGGGTGGATATTACGCTCGAGCAGAAGGGCAAGCTGACGCTGTCGCAAATGCTGTGCGAGATCACTATAAGCCAATAGGTCAAGCTGACGACGTGCCCACCGCGCCAGTCACGATCGCAGTGTCTCTAGCTGATAAGCTCGATACCTTATGCGCGTTCTTTTTAATCAACGAAAAACCAACAGGGTCTAAGGATCCGTTCGCACTACGGCGCGCGGGTATAGCAATCGTTCAATTGATAACAATCAATGGTTTGCGTATGCCTATTTCCCGTGTCGCACTGGAAGCTTGTTTCGGCGTGTTGGGCACGATTTATAGGAATGAATTTGAAGAAAAGGTCGAGGATGTGCTTGGTATAGCCAAGCATATGGATCATCCAGACAATGTGCTGAACCTACTTAATTTGGCATTCCCAAAAAATAGCCCGTCAGCGAATTCTGGTGCGGCGCCAGTTGTTATTCAGCGTGACCGTGAAAACGCGGTAAAGCTCGTTGAGATTTACTCGTTTTTGATGGACCGTTTGAAAGTGCAGCAGCGTGAAGCTGGCGTGAAACATGATTTGCTCGACGCTGTTTTTAGCTTAGTCTCGACAGACGATATTGTCGTTCTACTCGCCCGCGTGAAGGCGCTGCAAGCCTTTATGGCGACCGATGACGGGGCAAATCTTCTCGCCGGTTATAAGCGCGCCGCCAATATCTTGAAGCAAGCAGGCGAGGTGGCCGATGCGCCATCCGCCAGCGCGCCGACGCCTGCGGACGCTGCTTTGAACGCCGCTTTAGAAGCGGCGGAGCCTGCCGCTCATGCGGCGGTAGAAGGCGAACGCTTCACCGATGCGATGGCGGCCTTGGCCAGCCTTCGTGCGCCGATTGACGCGTTCTTTGATGGCGTGATGGTCAATGATCCTGATGTGGCCGTCCGCGCTTATCGCTTGGGATTGCTCGATCGTTTCAAGCGCGCTGTTCACGGCGTCGCAGATTTTTCGAAGATCGAAGGGTAAGTCTTTCTATGTGCTTGTCAGGCGCGTAGGAAAACTAACTCGACCAATTATTTTTGCATAACTATTCCCCGCGAACCGTCCCGATGGGACAGCAGGAGTGTGACATGACGACGATGGTGCATTTGTTCGGCGGATCAGCCACAACGGCAGAACGCGCGAAGGAATTGCTGGGCGGCAAGGGTTCGAACCTTGCGGAAATGGCCTCGATTGGCCTGCCGGTGCCTCCCGGTTTTACGATCACCACCGAAGTTTGCACGGCCTATTACGCCAATGGGGAAAGCTATCCTGCTGGTTTGGCCGAAGAAGTTGTAAACGGTATCGTTCACATCGAAGGCATCACGGGCAAGAAGTTCGGCGACGCGACCAATCCGTTGCTGGTGTCGGTTCGTTCGGGCGCGCGGGTTTCCATGCCGGGCATGATGGACACGGTGCTGAACCTTGGTCTGAACGACGACACTGTCAAAGGCTTGGCGGACGCATCGGGTGATGCGCGCTTTGCGTGGGACAGCTATCGTCGTTTCATTCAAATGTACGCCGATGTGGTCATGGGCCTTGATCATGCAGAATTTGAAGAGGCGCTGGAGGTGGCCAAGGAAGACAAAGGTTTCTTCCTTGATACCGAAATGTCGGCCGAAGATTGGCAGAAGCTGGTCGCCGAATATCAAGCCATTGTTGAGCGCGAAACCGGCGCGCCGTTCCCGCAAGAACCCCGCGATCAATTGTGGGGCGCGATTGGCGCTGTGTTCGAAAGCTGGGAAAGCGATCGTGCGAAGGTTTATCGCCGCTTGAACTCCATCCCTGCGGAATGGGGCACGGCTGTGAACGTACAGGCCATGGTGTTCGGCAATATGGGCGACACATCGGCAACCGGCGTGGCCTTCACCCGCGACCCTGCTACCGGCGAGCGTGCATGGTATGGCGAGTGGCTGATTAATGCACAGGGCGAAGATGTTGTGGCGGGTATCCGTACCCCGCAATATCTGACCAAAGCGGCACGTGAGCGGGCAGGGGCCAAGCCTTTGTCGATGGAAGAGGCGATGCCAGAAACCTTTACCGAATTGGGTAATGTGTTCGACACGCTGGAAAATCATTATCGCGACATGCAGGACATCGAATTCACCGTGGAGCGCGGCGTATTGTGGATGCTGCAAACCCGTAGCGGAAAGCGCACCGCCAAGGCAGCGCTGAAAATCGCCGTGGATATGGCGGCCGAAGGCTTGATCTCGGAAGAAGAAGCTGTGCTGCGCGTCGATCCAAGCGCTTTGGACCAATTGCTGCATCCAACGCTGGACCCCAAGGCGCCCCGTGATGTGCTGACCAAGGGCTTGCCAGCCAGCCCCGGTGCGGCATCGGGCAAAATCATGTTCGACGCTGACAGTACCGAACAGGCCGCAGCCAAGGGTGAAGCGGTGATCCTCGTTCGCGTCGAAACATCGCCAGAAGATATTCACGGCATGCACGCCGCAAAGGGTATTTTGACCGCGCGTGGTGGCATGACCAGCCACGCGGCCGTTGTGGCGCGCGGCATGGGCCGTCCGTGCGTTTCGGGCGCTGGTGGTTTGGCCATTGATAATAATGCCAAGGTGCTGCGTATCGGTGATCGTGTCTTGAATGAAGGCGATATCATCACGTTGGATGGCGGTACGGGCGAAGTGATGGCCGGTGAAGTGCCGACCTTGCTGCCAGAATTGGTGGGCGATTTTGGCACGCTGATGACATGGGCCGACAAGGTTCGCCGCATGAAGGTGCGTACCAATGCAGAAACCCCCGCTGACGCACAGGTCGCACGCGACTTTGGCGCAGAGGGCATTGGTTTGTGCCGCACCGAACATATGTTCTTTGACGCCGACCGTATTACGGCCGTGCGTGAAATGATTCTGGCCGAAGACGAAGCTGGCCGCCGCACGGCATTGGCCAAGTTGCTGCCAGAACAGCGCAAAGATTTTGCAGGGATATTTGGCGTCATGGCGGGCCTGCCTGTGACAATCCGGCTGCTCGATCCGCCGCTGCATGAGTTTTTGCCGACCCGCGAAGAAGATTTCGCGACCGTCGCGGCGGCTGCCGGTGTGGCGGTTGAAAAGCTGAAGGCACGGGCCAACGAATTGCATGAATTCAACCCGATGCTGGGCCATCGTGGGTGCCGCCTTGGCGTCACTTACCCCGAAATCTATGAAATGCAGGCCCGTGCGATCTTTGAGGCGGCATGTGATATTGCTGAACAAAGCGGGGCCGCACCCATCCCAGAAGTGATGATCCCATTGGTGGCAAGCCGCCGTGAATTTGATCTGATGAAGGCGGTGGTCGATGAAGCAGCGCAAGCCGTGTTCGCCGAAAAGGGTCGCACGCTGGACTATTTGGTTGGCACTATGATCGAACTGCCGCGTGCGGCCTTGATGGCCGGCGAAATCGCCGATGCTGCCGAATTCTTCAGCTTTGGTACCAATGATTTGACGCAGACGACCATCGGTATCAGCCGTGACGATGCGGGTCGTTTCCTGACGCAATATGTCGACAAGGGTATTTTCCTGACCGACCCATTCGTCAGCATTGATGTCGAAGGTGTTGGCCAGTTGATTGAAATTGCAACGGAACGTGGCCGTCAGACCCGCCCCAATATTAAGCTGGGCATTTGCGGTGAGCATGGCGGCGATGCCCCAAGCATTCATTTCTGTGAACAGACTGGCTTGGACTATGTCAGCGCATCACCATATCGCGTGCCAATCGCGCGTTTGGCCGCAGCGCAATCGGCGCTGAAGAACCGGTAAAATCCGCTATCTTCTGGAAAATAATGGACGGGGCTGCGTTTATGCGCGGCCCCGTTTTTTGTGAAATATTCAAAATTTGATGGGAAATGATCATTTTAGGGCTTGCGCCCAATAGGTCGCCCACGTAAAGGGCTCTCACCGCGCACCCGTAGCTCAGCTGGATAGAGCATCAGACTACGAATCTGAGGGTCGGACGTTCGAATCGTTCCGGGTGCGCCACTTTTCCTAAAAATATATGCTATCCATTAACGCAATGCAGTGCGTTCAGGATATTTGCTGTCCGAGCCTTTTGTTCGGCCTGCACGACAATTCGTGCGATGGCTCTTGCCCATGTTTGAAATTGTGACGGCTTATTAAACTAGGGAAAATCACTCTTTCCTTAAATGATGGGTTCCCGAGATTTGCTTTGATGCAAGACAGCGGGCAGCGGCATCGAAAGGGGTTGATGTTGTTGTTGTACAGCAGAATGAGCATGTTTTATAAATGATCATATCTGATTTATAGTATATTATAAGAAATATATTAAGATTTTGATTTAATATTGCAAAGTATAATATTATTGTTATTGACATGAATATCAAAAAATTTGATAAGTGAGTGCATTTAGGGCCGAATATTAAAGAGATTTCTTGGATATGGACCAGTTAGTTCGGTACGCTGGATTTGGAGTGCTTGCACCGTTAATTGGATACCATCTGCGCCGTGCTCATGGCGCTTTTGTCGTTGATTTTGGCGCCGCGTTGAGCGGAACAGGCATGCGTCAGATTTTGGTCGGCATTTTAGCGGTTATCGCTAATCAACCGGGCATCAATCAGGGCGCTGTCGGCCGTATTTTGGATATCAAACGCGCAAATATGGTGTCATTAATTAATGAACTGGTCGATGCCCAATTGGTTTGTCGATTGGTCGACCCCCAAGATCGCCGTGCTTTTTCGTTGAACCTGACGGAGAAAGGGGCGGAGATGTTGCAGATATGTTTGGAACGTATTTCTGCACATGAACAGCGTATGTTAGAGGGGTTCACTGATCTGGAATTGGCGCAGCTTCGTGATTTATTGGGTCGTATTGCTCGCCCTGTTCCGGTTGAGGACTAGGGCCGGCTCGGGGCGAATTGGCTTAGCCACTTTAAACAGCACGGTTCCCCCTGCTGCTGCACCAAGGCCTGTTTGATGGCTCGCTAATTGGTGAACATCCATGTCTTTGCGCACGAGTAATCTGATTATCAATGAGCGGGATGAGCCGTGATATCATCGGTGCCACGCTGGGATGAGCATCCCTTCAAGTCGACACGGGAGCGTAGGAGAGCGCTGAGCTTGACGCCGCATAGCTATCTGGCGGCCATTGGTCTTTCATGGATGACAAACGCTCAATAATGCTGACATTGGCCGTGGGTAGAGGATGTTTATGACTGATGAAATTGTTGCCGTCGATATTGGTGGAACACACGCTCGCTTCGCTGTCGCCACGATTAGCCGCAGTAAATATGTGAATTTGGGCGAGGCCGTGACATTGCAAACGGCGGATTGCGCTTCATTTGAGGCGGCATGGAAAGAGTTTTCCCGTCTACGGGGCGGAACGCTGCCACGAAAAGTGGCGATTGCGGTTGCGGGCCCCGTTGGTGAGGACGATATCCGGTTCACCAACAATGCTTGGGTCATTCGGCCAAGGTTGATCGGTCCGCAACTTGGACTAGATGATATAACCATCATCAATGATTTTGAAGCGGTTGGTCACGCCTTAGCCCAAGCCGATGAACGCTATTTTGAGCATTTATGCGGACCAGATACCCCATTTCCTGTGAATGGGCGAACCTGCATCCTTGGACCGGGTACGGGACTCGGTGTCGCTCATTTGTGGAAGCAGGCGGACCAATATCATATCCAAGCGACCGAGGGCGGACATATGGGGTTTTCGCCGCTGGACGATGTCGACGATGCCATTTTGGCACGCCTAAGACGCCGGCATGGCCGTGTGTCGGTCGAACGGATGGTGGCTGGGCCCGCTATTGTCGATATATATGAAGCCCTTGCATCCTTGGCGGGGCGTCGTGTTACAGAAACGGATGACAAGCTGATTTGGGCGCTTGGTTTGGCGCGGACCGACCCCTTGGCCGCTGCGGCCGTGGATCGTTTCTGCCTGTCATTGGGCGCGGTTGCTGGCGATATGGCTTTGGCACAGGGGGCCACGGCGGTAGTGATTGCGGGCGGTTTGGGGCTTCGCATCAAGGATTGCTTAATCCGTTCTGGATTTGCGGAACGCTTTGTCGCGAAGGGACGTTTTGAAAGCTTTATGAAAGCTATTCCCGTGAAGCTGATCACGCATCCCCAAGCTGGATTATTTGGTGCGGCTGCGGCTTTTGCCAAAGAGTTTGGCTGAGCGCCGGTTGATGGTGTCCGTTGTTAGAGACGCGTAATCATGCGGATCGGGCGCTGTTAGGGATTTGTGCGGGCGTGGAGTTCCGCCTTTTGGAATCGTCATTCTAGGATTATGTGCGCCGGATTATAGAATAGTGGTGCAGCAATTGTGTGGACGGACTACGCGGATGCGAAAGATTGATGTTGGCGCAGACGATGCGCCGAGGCGAAGACATTAGACAGGAGAATAGGTGATGGCGTCGGGTTTGTTCGCCTTATTGGATGATGTTGCAACCATCGCCAAAGTGGCTGCCGCTAGCGTGGACGATATTGGGGCGGCTGCGACCAAAGCCAGTGTGAAAGCGGCGGGTGTTGTGGTGGACGACGCGGCTGTCACGCCGCGCTATGTTACGGGATTTGAACCAAAGCGCGAGTTGCCGATTATATGGCGGATCGCAAAGGGCAGTTTTTTCAACAAATTGGTTCTTATTCTTCCGGTTTTGTTGCTTTTGTCTGAGTTTGCACAATGGGCGATCACGCCAATTTTGATGGTAGGCGGCGCGTATCTTTGCTTTGAAGGCGCGGAAAAGCTGTGGCATGCCTTTCACAAATCGGATGAGACATTGGACGATCAAGCCGCCGAAGTGGCGGATACGGCCCATGAAGAACAGATGGTGTCGGGGGCCATTCGCACCGACCTCATTTTATCTGCTGAGATTATGGTTATCGCACTGAATGAAGTGATGGATGAGACGATCTGGATGCGGGCGATGACCTTGGCCGTGGTCGGGATCGGCATTACCATTGCCGTTTATGGCGTTGTCGGATTGATCGTGAAGATGGACGACATCGGCTTGGCGATGGCCAAAAATAGCCAAACGTCCATTACCAAATCCGTAGGTCGTGGACTGGTGAGTGCTATGCCGAAATTGCTGTCTGCTTTGGCGGTCATTGGCACGGCAGCCATGTTGTGGGTTGGTGGTCAAATATTCCTGCACGGACTGCATGAATATGGGATGGGCGGCATGGGTGACGCCCTGCATGACTTGGCCAAGAATATTGGCAATATGTTACCTGCGTCGGGTGTTTGGGAATGGATTGTGAATGCGGCAGGCGCAGGCATCTTTGGCGTTGCCTTGGGCAGTGCCGTCATGTTGCTGTTGAAAATATTGCCTGTTGGGCATGGTAAAACAGCGCATTAACATTTTTTGGGAACAGCCTGTGTCGGCGTCGGCATAGGCTGTTCCTCGCGAGGTTGCTTTCTGAAGGAGAGGCGATAGCCTGATGTTCAGCAAGCAACTGCTCGGCCCGAATGCCCGAGAGAAAGGCGAGATGAGATGCGCGCAAGCAATGATCAAATGGCCGCATTTTGGATGCCTTTTACGGCGAATAAAGCCTATAAAGACAATCCTCGCCAGCTGGTATCAGCGAAGGGCGTCTATTATCAGTCCGCAACGGGGCATCAGTTGCTCGATGGGACGGCGGGCTTGTGGTGCACCAATGCGGGGCATTGCCGCGATGAAATAAGCGAAGCCATTGCTTTGGCAAGCCGGACCTTGGATTTCGCTCCAACCTTTCAACTTGGCCATCCTCAGGTTTTTGCCTTGGCCGAGCGACTGGCGGCCATCATGCCCAAGGGCTTGGACCGGATATTTTTTACCAATAGTGGTTCGGAATCGGTTGATACGGCACTTAAAATTGCTTTGGCGGTTCAGCGCGCGCGGGGGCAGGCGGGACGATTTCGTTTGATTGGCCGCGAACGTGGATATCATGGAGTGGGTTTTGGCGGCACCAGTGTTGGCGGAATAGGCGCAAATCGGCGGGCTTTCGGCGGAGGCCTTGGGGGAACAGACCATTTGCGCCATACGCACGATATCAGCCGGAATAGCTTCTCACGAGGCTTTCCGCAATTTGGCATGGAACTGGCTGATGACTTGCAACGCATGGTCGATTTGCATGGGGCGGACAGTATCGCCGCGGTTATAGTGGAACCCATGGCGGGATCGACCGGGGTGATCGTGCCGCCCGTTGGATATTTGCAAAAATTGCGTCATTTATGCGACGTGCATGGCATTTTGCTGATATTTGATGAAGTTATTACCGCCTTTGGCCGTGTGGGCGGCGCGACCGCCGCCCAGCAATGGGGCGTGACACCTGATATTATTACAATGGCCAAAGGGCTGACCAACGCGGCTGTGCCGATGGGGGCGGTCGCGGTTAAACGAGAGTTGCACGACGTCATTGTCGATGGCGGAGGTGCAGGAATAGAATTGTTTCATGGCTATACCTATAGCGGCCATCCTTTGGCCTGTGCGGCGGCTTTGGCGACCTTGAACCTTTATGCCATGGAAGGGCTGTTTGACCGCGCCGTTAGCTTATCCGATTATTGGGAAGACGCCGTTCATAATTTACGCGGTTTGCCCCATATTATTGATATCCGGAATATTGGGCTGGTTGCGGGCATAGAATTGGCGCCAAGGCCTGATGCCGTCGGAGCGAGAGGGATGGAATTATTTCATCGCTGTTTTGACAACGGGCTATTGGTTCGCGCGACAGGTGACATTATCGCTTTGTCCCCGCCGCTGATTATTGAAAAACATCAAATCGATAAAATTATCGAAATTCTTTGGGAGCAAATCCAGCTTATAGCCTAGGGGCTGGCTGGTGTTGTTGGGACATCTTCATTGATTAACGGTAGGCTGATCGACACGGTGGTGCCGTGATTGACGATGCTTTCGATGCTCAACTGGCCCTGATGGCGTTCCGCAATATGTTTGACGATGGCAAGGCCCAATCCGGTACCGCCGATCGAACGGTTACGGGCGTCGTCAACGCGGTAAAATCTTTCGGTCAAGCGTGGCAAATGATCTGGTGGGATCCCGTTGCCTTGGTCACTGACTTTCAAAATGGCGCGCCGACCTTCTTGGGTCAGATGTACATGGATCGGCGTGCCTGCGCGGCCATATTTCATGGCGTTGCCGATGATATTATGCGCCAATTGGGACAATTGGCCGGTGTCGCCCATGATCGGCAAACGATGGTCGGGCAGATGGGATATGATGTCCGCAGGGCGTGGTTCAGCACTGTCTTGCAATTGATGGACCGCCGACGCCACAATGGCGGTAAGATTGACGGGTGTGGTCGGTCGGCGAAAGCGATCCGCTTCGACGCGCGAAATAGACAAGAGGTCGAGCACCAACTGCTGCATCCGTTGGGCTTCGCGCTCGATGATGCCCAAAAAGCGTTGCTGCATGGGATCGCTGTTGTCACCCATGTCCTGCAAAGTTTCAACATAGCCCAAAATGGCGGCCAAAGGAGTGCGCAATTCATGACTGGCATTGGCCACAAAGTCTGATCGCATGCGATCAGCCGCATCAATGCTGGATCGATCATTCAGCAACACAATGGCATCATTACCAGAGAGGCGAGCGATACGGATGGTCCAATGAAAGCCAGTGCGAGGGTAATCCATCAAACTGACGGGATCTGCCTGTGCATGTGATCCCGCCAATAGGGGCGTGGAAGATGGGCGGAGTAATTCGGCTGCGGCGGGATGCCGAATAGCGGTCCTGATGTCGGCACCCATAATATGCCGCCCAAGCAAGGCGACGGCCGCATCATTGGCGATCATGACGACATTGTTAGAAATGCCGATGATCGGTTCGCGTTCTTGATCGGCCCAATTGGAAAAATCCGGATGGTGAAAAATTGAACCTATTTTCCGTGCCCGCACATGGTCCGAATAGACCGCGTTGGTGGGTTCATAAAGTTCGGACGGCGTTGACGAATAAAGGGTGCATGCCGCCAACAGCGCCGCCAAAGACATGATGGTGATGGACGCTGCATTGCTGCCATAAATTATTGAAATAATAGCCCCAATGGCGATGATTGTGATGGCAATAACCAAGGCGGACAAGCGGTCAATCATCTGAATGAGTTCGCACGGACACTATCTATACGCAAGCAAGTTGATCAAAATCTTGTACCAGAAGTAAATGACGATCTGGTGACGGGTGCCCGACGGCAGGTCGCTCTGCATAGCGATCTGCCCATATTCATATCGGAAATGGGCGTTGGGCGTACAAGGCCCAAGCGCCCACCAGCCGATATTAGCCAAATGCGCCGCCTTCGCCCAAGGCGTCAGCCATCGAGCAGGCCGCTGGGCCTAGAATGACAATGAACAGGACAGGCAGGATGAACATGATCAACGGAACTGTCATGATCGCGGGCAGCTTTGCGGCCTTTTCTTCGGCGCGCATCATGCGTTCGTTGCGGAACTCTGCGGATAAAACCCGCAGGGCGCTGGCCAAAGGCGTGCCATATTTTTCGGTTTGGATCAGGGTAGTGACGACGCCCTTAATGGCTTCTAAATCGACGCGGTAGGCCAGGTTTTCAAAGGCTTGGCGTCGTTCCGTCAGAAAGCTCATTTCGATGGACGTCAGGGCAAATTCCTCACCCAATTCGGGGTAGGCGCGGCCTAGCTCGCGGGACACGCGGGCGAAGGCTGCGTCTATGGTCAGACCCGCTTCGGCACAAATTACCAACAAATCAAGCGCATCAGGAATGCCTTTGCGGATGGCGTCCGTGCGTTTGGTTTTTTTGTTCTGAACGTAAAGATCGGGCGCTTTATACCCTAATATGAGGGCGGCCATCATCGCCATGGCGCGTTTATTGCTGCTCCAGTCCGGAAAATATTCCACCACATAAATCATGAAGGCCGCAATCAACCCAAAAGCGATGGGCAAGACCATGCGGCCGAAGATGACGGCCACGGCCAAATCTTTGGAACGAATGCCCGCTTGGGCCAAATTTTGTTGAACGACGGTGATCTGTTCGTCCTGCAAAACCTTTAGTCGATCCAAGATGTTGCGCATCCGGTCGGTGGTTTCACTGCGCCGGACGAGTTTCGCACGGCGTTTGTTCGGCGAAACGGTGATGCCCGCTTTTAATTGTTCGCGGCGTTCGTTCAGCGCCTTTACGCGTTTGGCCATTGGGTCACGGACGGTCAAAATCCCGTATAAGGCGATCAATACCGCAAAAACTCCAACTGCAGCCAAGATGGTGGCGACCCAGATGACATCCACGCCCAGCAGCTTTGGGCCGCTTTGCGTTGCTGAAAAACTCGTGATGAGGAGGCTGATAGGCATGAAATTGGCCTCCTTAAATCTCGAAATTGACCATTTTGGCCATAATAAAGCCCCCAATGCTCATCCAAATGAGGCCACCAATTCCTGCTACTATCAATCGCGGCTCCACAAAGAAGCCAGCGACATAATCGGGATTCATGAAATAGACGGCACCGAACACGAAAAAGGGAAGGGAACCCACGATATAGGCCGAGGCTTTTGCTTCGGATGACATAGCGCGAATTTTCAATTTCATCTGAGCGCGCTTGCGCAATACATCAGACAAATTGTTGAAAGTCTCTGCCAAATTACCGCCGGTTTCGCGCTGAATTGCAATGGTGATGCAGAAAAATTGAAATTCGGGCGTGTCCAGCAAATCGGCTGTTTCTTGCAGCGCGGCGTCCATGCTGTTGCCGATGCGGATACGTTCGACAATCGCCTTAAATTCCTCGCCGACTGGTCCCGTTATTTCTTGCGCCACCACCGTAAATGTTTCGGTAATTGGCAAGCCAGCGCGAAGTCCGCGCACAAGCAAATCAATGGCATCGGGAAAGCGAGCGGTGAATTGCTTTACCCGCTTTTCGATCAAATAATTCAGAACCATATGAGGAAGGCCCAGCGCCACAAGGAGCCCCAAAAGCGCAGACAGGGCAAAGGGTGTCCGCAAAATTAGGAAAAAGCCAGTTGCGACCACAAAAAGGGACATCGCCGCAAAAATATATTGAGATACAGTCCAGTTTTTACCCGTGCGTCGCAGGCGTTTGACCATTTCATCGCGGCGTGGGATCAGGCCGGACAGGCTGCTGTTCCCGAGGCCGGATTTGGCTTGGATGGTCTTGCGCATTTGGGCCGCGACCACGGCTTCGGTGGAATTTGCGTGGCGGTCGATCATAGAGGCGAGGCGGCGGTTTTTGGCTTTACTGGCTGAGGGGCCCGAAAATGCGGCAAAGAGCAGCACGATCGCCAAGACCGCACTGAGCAAGATGAGGATCATTCCACTGTTCATCGTTGCCGTTTCCTCAATTCCGTCAGCCGTTGACTAAAACGCCGTGCCAAAACCCCCATCCGCTTAGCGCGTATTTTTCTGGCCGATTTTCTTTCCAAGCCCGCTCAGCTTTTGCAGCAAGGAACCGCCGGAGCCTGCTTTTGCATTTCGGTCGTTATTGACCATATCCATATCGTCGAGGGCTTGTTGCATGAGTTCGTCCCAGCCTTGGCTGGATTTCGTGCCCTGACAGACCTCGGCATAGCTTTTGCCCAGCTTGGCCGCTTGGCTGATCAGCCTTGGGTCATAAGCAAGGACCACGTCGATCATGCGTTCGATGGATGTTTCAAATTCCTTGCGCGACAATTCGCCGATACCGCTCTGGACCTTGTTAGCCACCAAAATGACGCGCGAGCGTGGGCAATTTTGTTTAAACCATGCCAGCATGCGGATGGTGTCCCGCGCCGCAGCCAAGGTGATTTCGGTAACCAGAAGGATGGTTCCCGCCTGCGCAACCAGTTGGGGGAAGGGCAGCAAGACATGACGAGGGATGTCGACGATGGTCACGTCAAAGGCGTTGCGAAGTTCTTCCTCTAGATGGAAAAAGGCCGAACCATCGGTCATATAGGGCTGATTGATCGGCGCTTCGGCGGACAGCAAGCTGAGCCGTTCAGACGCCTGAACCAAAGAACGTTCGATAAATAATCCATCGATGCGGCTGGGGTTGTCGATAGCATCGATCAAACCGCGGCCCGGTTCGACGTCCAGCGTTAGCGCGCCGGTACCAAAATGGACGTCCAAGTCCAAAAGTGAGGTACGCTGACCTGCTTTATGGCTGATCATCCACGCCAGAGAGGTGGAAACCATCGACGCGCCTACGCCGCCGCGCACGCCCACAACCGCCATCATTTGACGGGGCTGATCTTGCGGGGCGTCGCCGGATTTCGGCGCGGAGAATAAAGCGTGGGCCGACGCAAAGCTGTCGCGTAGCATTTCCGATGAAAGCGGTTTCAACAGATAATCGTGAATGCCGCTGGCTTGCAGGTCGCGATAGAGGCGGACATCGTTGATTTGTCCGGTCGCGATCACAATCGTGCCCGGTTCGCACACCTCTGCCAATTCGTTGATATCGTTGATCGGGTCGCCGGATTCCGACAGGTCCACAAATAAGATGTGGGGGCTGGCAGAAACAGAAAGCGATTGCACGGCATTGCGCAGACCGCCCTTGTGGCAGCGTTCAATCGACCAGCCCAAATCATTCGCGACATGGCGAACAAGATTGAGTGTTTCATCGTCGCAAACGAAGGCACTGAAGGGATCACGTGCGCCGGGGCCTTTGCCTGTCACGCTCATTGACCGCCTCCTCCGCCGGATTTGCTTGTTGTATTTTCTTTCAGGTCACCAGCGCCCGTTACAGGCTTTTCACGGTAGCTTTTAATCGCTTTGACGCCTTGCTGGGTGTTTGACGTGGTGCTGGAAACGCCGCGGACCAAATCATTGGAGTCGGCTACCATTGCTGCCAAATTGCCGTTGGTGGCGCAGCCATAGTTGGTCGACGTTTCGTTAAGCGGGTTGGTGGTGTAACGTCCGCTCCAGTCTGGGCAATTGGGAACATAAGCGGCGGTGCGAACCACCCGTAAACGCAGGCTATTGCCTTGAACGACCCCAGCCAATCGAGCGCCGCGCGCAGCCAGCAGTTCCCGTAAGGTGGTGAGCGTTGCGGCGTTGCCGTAAATATTATCATCTTCGATGACGACTTGGTCACCATAGCCAACGCCAATGGCCTGTAGCCATTCTTGGACACGCTCTGCCTCTTGAGAACTGATCGAGCCGCCATAGGAGGCGATGTCCAGAGTATGGGTGTTGGTGGATACCACCGGTTGATGCACGCTATCCAAAGAGCGGTTGGCCATTTGGCTGTTGCCAACGCATCCAGCCAGACCCGTAGAAAGGGCTACTAAGGTCCAGGTTGCGATAGATTTCATCACTTTGCTCCTGATGTCCGGCGGATCAATTGCGGAAGCTAAAGCCCGGGGCGGCGTCGCCCTGCGCTTTGCTGGTGGGGGCGGCGGGCGGTGCGGTTTCCAGTCGCGGAACTGGGCGGCTGCCACCCGTTTCGCCTGCGCTTTCATGGCCAGCCAGCAAACGGTTTAGGTCCGATGGGGCATTGAAGGCGTCGGTCGGCAATTTAATGGTATTCGCATCGACGGGTTTGACCAAATAGGGCGTCACGACAATAACCAATTCCGTTTCGCCGCGGCGGAAATTGTCCGACTTGAACAAGGTCCCCAGCAAAGGAATGTCGCCCAAACCGGGGATTTTGTCGATGGAGCCAATGGAGCGGTTGCTGAGCAAGCCCGCGATCATGAAGCTTTCGCCTGAACCCAATTCAACGGTGGTTTCTGCGCGGCGCACGGTGAGGGCGGGAACTTCGAAGCCCTGAAAACGGATCGCGCCTTCGGTGGAGAGTTACGAAACCTCGGGACGGACGCGCAAGCTGATGCGGCCACTGGACAACACGGTTGGTGTATAGGCTAGGCTGACACCATATTTGCGATATTCAATGGTGGTCCCTGCAAAATTCCCCGGAATGGGAATGGGGAATTCGCCGCCAGCCAGAAAATCGGCGGTTTCACCGGAAATGGCGGTCAGATTGGGCTGTGCCAATGTGGCGACCAAGCCAGACCGTTCGCCGATGTCCAGTGAGGCGATAATGTCGAGTCCGAACAGGCGGCCTGCGCCGGCCAAGGTGTTGGTGCCCGATATGGTGTTAATACCATAAGTGGTTGAGCCGTCGGGGTTATAGGTAACCGTTCCCGCCGTTCGCCCGCGTGCAATCGCGCCAAGGAAGCCATTGCCCATGGGGCCATCCCGATCCGATGTCAGGACGTTCCCGCTGATTTCCTTGACTAAGGTGCGGTTCACTTCGGCAATACGGACTTGCAGATTGACCTGAAGCGGGGTGGCCATGCGCAGGCGTGACACCAGTTTTTGGTCGTCACCAATAAAGGCTTGGACCAAACGCTCGGCTTCGGCGGCATCATCTGCTTGTTGAACGGTGCCGGTCAGCAGGGTTACGCCGTTCATGGTCGTCACGGCAATTTGCGCATCCGGCATGGCCAGCGACAACATTTGGTCGATGGTTTGAATATTGCGGCCAACCCTAACGACCTGAGAGAATATCACATGCCCAGCCGCGTTGGTGGCGACAACTGTTGTTTCACCAGGGGCCTTGCCAAAGACGAACAATTGACGATTGGACCGGACCTGAATGTCGGCGATTTTATCGTCGGCGACAAAAACATCGGTCATCGCCGCAGGGAGCGACACGAGTTGACCACGCCCGACCGATAGTTCCACCCCATTTTGCGCGTCCATTTGGCTTTGCGCTTGCAGAGCTTGGGACGGAAGGGTGAGCATGGTGGCCGTGGCCAGTGCCAAGGCTGCGCGGCGTGCTAGGCGGCGGTGTGCGATGCTGGACATCAGGTTCATCTTATTTACCCCCCACCGTAATTTCGGTGACTTTTTCGCCGCGCGATATGCGGACAACTGGTCCGCGCGGAACCGACACGACGGTACCATCGGATTGTGTGACGGTGGATTGCGGTGTTGGACGGCGCGACGGGTTGACGCGGCCGCTGACTGGCACCCAGAAACGCGATACGTCGCCGCCCGTGGTGGCCGAGGAACGGCTGGCTGTGGGACGTGCCGCAGCGGCGGCCAACATGGCGCGTTCGGCGCTGGCATTGGTGCCAGCCGGAACGCTGATGTCGCCCGATGCAATGGCGGCGTCTAACTCGCCAGCGGTCTCCGCCAACGGACGCAGCGCCAGAGAGAGGCGGCCCATGCTTTGCGCGACCGCGATTTTTTCAGCGATTTCGGGCGTCGCTTCAAGGGTGACCGAACCGAATGTCACCACTTCGGATTTACCCTCGGCATTTTCAGCCGAGATGCGTTGGTCAGTCGCTAGCACACGGACATTGCGGACGATGGTTTCGGCCGTGAACAACTTGTCGTCGGGATAGCTGCTGCCTTCCTCGACCGACAATTGCTGTGTCAACAAGACGTCGACGCGGTCGCCCGGGAAGACAAAGCCTGCGACACCTTCTTCGAGGGACACTTTGACGGTGACAGCGCGCATGCCAGGGCCCAAGGCCGCAGCAAGGAAGCCGCGATCATCGGGCTTGACGAGCGAACCTTGCGTCAAGGGCTGGCCCGCCGTCACAGGGAAACGAACGACCGTGCCCACCAAAGTTTGTGGATCGACCTTGTCTTTGACGAAATAGGCACCGTCCACCAATTCTTGGGGCCAAGGCTGGAAGCGAAAGCTGTCGGGACCAATGATGGTTCCGGCGGGCAACTGGCGGGTGGCCACCAAAATGCTGGGGCCGACCTGTGCCGCTGCCGCCGCTGGACGTCCATCTGGCGTTTCCGAGCTTTGCATCATCAAGTTCACGCCGAGCGCGGCACCGATGGCTATGACGAGCGCGCCCACAATGAGCATGATCTTTCGCGTGTCCATAGCGTTTCAAATCCTCCGTGTGGCGCCAAAAAGTTTGACGCTACCCCTCAAGCGAATGCGTTAAATGAAAAGTGGTTAAGATAATGTTTGTAGAGCACCCAAAATCCGGCAGCCGCGATGGCGACGCCATATGGCACCTGAACTTTGGATGATTCGCGCGACCATTTTGCCCGCGCCAACATGACTGCGGACAGCAATCCGCCAGCAAGTGCCATGATGGTGAGTGCGGGAAGGATGAGAGCCAAGGGAGTCCATAAACAGAGCGCGCCAATCATTTTGACGTCGCCGCCGCCCATTGCGCCGAGCGCGAATAGCCCAACGAATAAAAGAAATACCCCAATGGCGGCTGCGAGTTGAAACGCAACGTCAGGCCATAGCTCATAGCCCATCAGCCACCACAGCGGAAAAGCCGCTGCCGCGATGCTGATGTTCAGCCCATTTGAAATGGTACGAAATCGAAGGTCGCTGATGGCAGCAGCTAGTAACAGCAGCGCCAACGCCCCGATGAACCACAGTTCCATTAGAAAATTTGCCCCAAACCCCTTATGGTTAACTTCCATAGATTAACGGCGGTTGGCGTGCAACCGCTTAGGTTGGTGGTTGCAATTCATGTCTAGGCTTTTATGTCGCGAGGACATGAAATCATCTTCGCTATCGTCGGCAGATATTGTCATCATTGGGGCAGGGATTGCGGGGGCCAGCATGGCGTCTCGATTGGCCCCCACGCGTTCGGTGTTGCTAATCGAAGCGGAGGATTTTGCTGGCTATCATGCGACGGGGCGATCAGCTGCCTTCTGGCAGGAAAGCTATGGTGGTCCTGATGTACAGCCGCTGACCAGCGCATCGGAACGCATGCTGGCCCAGCCCGACGCTGGCTTTTCGGAACGATCTTTTTTGGCAGAGCGCGGCGCGTTGGTGATTGGCCAGCAGCAGGACGCTGAGCAGGTGGCCGATTTTATTCGTACATTCTCGCAGCGCGACGTCGCGGTTGCGCGCGTTGATCGGGCCGAGATGGAGTGTCGGGTGCAGGGGTTTCGTCCCGAATGGACCGAAGCCGCCGCCGAGCCCAGCTGCCGTGACATTGATGTGGCGGCTTTGCATCAGGCTTATTTGGCGAGCGCCGCGCGAGCAGGGGCAAAGTTGCTGACCCATGCCAGGGTGATAGCCGCGCACTATGATGGAAGCTTGTGGCATATTGTGACCACGCAGGGCGAGATTATGGCACCGATGGTCTTGAATGCCGCTGGGGCATGGGGCGATGATGTTGCGCGGATATTTGGAGCGCGTCCCGTGGGATTGCAGCCGCTTCGCCGAACCATGGTGCAATTGCGCTTGAACGCCGATGTGCCCGCCACCCTGCCGTTGATCGCACATGTAGGGGGTGATTTTTATTTCAAGGGGGCTGGTGAGGGGCGGATTTGGCTGAGCCCGCATGACGAGACGCCGACGGACCCGTGTGATGTGTCGCCAGAGGAAATGGATGTCGCGCTGGCGATCGATCGGTTTCAGGCGGTGGTCGATTGGCCGATTGCGGCGGTGGAGCGGAAATGGGCGGGCTTACGCACTTTCGCGCCCGACCGTCTGCCGGTGTTTGGTGCGGATCCTGATGTTCCGTCCTTTATTTGGTGCGTAGGGCAGGGCGGCTTTGGCATACAAACCGCGCCAGCGATTTCGGCCTTGCTGGCTGGGCAATTGGGCGTGCCCATAGATGATGACGCTATTGCAGCGGTTGATCCTACCCCTTATTCGCCGAAGCGTTTTTGGTAAGCGGCGCTGATCAAGCGGCCTTGGGTAAATTCACTTGCGGACCAATGCCGTCTTGCTAGCATTTTCTTTGGCCTGAGGGAGGCCGCCAAGGAGATGGTGACATGGCGCATTATTTCGAAATTAAGAAAAACAAAGGTGGCGAATTTGTCGCCTATTTTAAATATAATAGCGAAACAATGTTCTGGACTGAAGGCTATAGTAGCAAGGCAGCGGCGATCAATGCCATCGAGTCCATTAAGAAAAACGGCCCCGCAGCTGAAACGCGGGACAGTAGTTTAAGCTGACGGCGGGGCTGTAATAAGATAGCGTTGCTGCTGCGGGGATCGGCGCTCAGCCCTTGTCCCGCAACAGCATCACCGCCGCATCAGATGCCAATTGGTCGGCAATTTCATTGTCGCCATGGCCCGCATGGCCTTTGACCCAAAGCCATTCGATGGTGTGGCGCTTGCTTTCATCGACAAGGCGTTGCCACAGGTCCGCGTTGGCCACTGGCTTTTTTGCGGCTGTTTTCCAACCGTTGCGCTGCCATCCATGCACCCATTTGGTGATGCCGTCGCGGACATAGACACTGTCCGTCGACAATTGAATGTCGCAGCTACGTTTCAGTGCGGCCAAGGCTTTGATCGCCGCCATCAATTCCATTCTATTGTTGGTGGTGTCACGCTCTGCGCCGGATAGTTTCTTTACTTGATCGCCCCAGCGCAGCACGGCGCCCCAGCCGCCTGGGCCGGGGTTGCCTTTGCAGGCGCCATCGGTCGCGATAATCACGCGCTTTGTTTGGTCGCTCATCGGGTGACTAGGCCGCTGCGAAGAGTTGGGCGGCGTCAGCGCCTTGATACAGGCGCAGGCGGCGCAAAAAGGCCGCGGGGTCTTTGCGGGTGACCAGCGCATCGGCGGGTGTGTGTATCCAGTCATGTGCGCGGCTGAGCAGGAAGCGCAGCGCCGAACCGCGTGCGAGAATTGGTAAGGCAGCCAATTCCGCCTCGCTGAGTGGCACGACAGATAGATAGCCGCGCATGAGAGCAGCGGCTTGGTCGGCGTAAAATTCTTCGCCATCGGGGCTGAAGCACCATGCGGTGTGGGTGACCGCGACGTCATAGGCGCGAAAATCTGTGGCGGCGAAATAAAAGTCGATCAGGCCGGTGACTTGATTGTCCAGCATCAGAACATTGTCAGGAAACAGATCGCCATGGATTACGTGGCGTGGCAGGTCGCGCGGCCAATGTTGGTCCAGATAATCAAGTTCGGCATTCACGATATCGGCAAGGCCGCCCATGACTTGATCCAAATCGCCGATGCCAGCGGCCAAGCCACGCCAATGATGCTGGCCCATGCTGTTGTCGCGTTCAGCGGTATAGTTTTCCAGCGCCAAATGCATGTCGCCCATCGCCGCGCCCGCTGCGGCGCATTGGCCGATGGTCGGGTGGGTCAGCGAGATGCCGGACAAAAATTGGATCAGGCAGGCCGCGCGATTGCTGATTTCTTGAACCGCAATGCCGTCCTTATCGCGCAGCATGGCGGGAACAGGGCTGCCGCTTTTTGCGAGATGATCGAGCAAATCGACGAAAAAAGGCAGGTCCGCTTTTTGAACGCGCTTTTCATAAAGCGTCAGGATGAAACGCCCTTTGCTTGTTTCCAGCAGGAAGTTGCTGTTCTCTACGCCTTCGGCAATGCCCTTGCACGACAAAACGGTGCCTAGGCCATATTTGTCCACCAGTTGGGACAGATCATCAGGTTCGACGTTGGTATAGACAGCCATTATTGGGGGGACACTTCCAGGCCACGGGGCAATTTGAAGACCATATTTTCCTCTGCCGTAACAACAATATTTTCTGAAATCGGGCGATAAGCGGCGATGGTGTCGATCACCTCGCGCACCAAAGTTTCCGGCGCGCTGGCACCTGCTGTCACGCCGATGGTGCGGATGTCGTTCAGCCACGCCGTGTCGATATCCGTTCCGCGTTGCACCAGATGGGCTGGAATGCCAGCCCGCGCTGCGACTTCGACCAAGCGCAGGCTGTTGGAACTGTTCGGTGCGCCGATCACGATCATACGGTCGCAGCGGCCAACGATAGATTTGACCGCTTCTTGCCGGTTAGACGTCGCATAGCAAACATCCTCGCCGCGCGGGCCGATGATGTCGGGAAAGCGGTGTTGAAGCGCACGGATGATGTCGCGCGTATCGTCAACCGACAAGGTTGTCTGGGTCAAATAGCTGAGGCTGTTTTCCGCATAAGCGGGAAGGGCCGCAATATCGTCCACAGACTCGACCAAAGTGATTGCGCCCTCGGGCAATTGGCCCAAGGTTCCGATGACCTCTGGATGGCCTGCATGGCCAATGAAAATAATATGACGGCCAGCCTCGTGCGAACGCTCCGCTTGGCGGTGAACCTTGGATACCAAGGGGCAGGTGGCGTCGATATAATCCAGTCCGCGCGCTTCGGCTTTTGCCGGAACGGCTTTGGGGACACCATGGGCGCTGAACACCACAGGCAGATTATCGGGAACTTGGTCCAGCGATTCGACGAAAATTGCACCTTTTGCCTTGAGGGAGTCCACGACATAGCGATTGTGAACGATTTCATGGCGGACATAAACTGGGGCACCATATTTCTCGAGCGCAAGTTCGACGATACGAATGGCACGATCAACGCCGGCGCAAAAACCACGTGGTGCTGCGACCAAAACGGTGAGAAGGGCGGCATCCTCGGCATGGGGTGATGCGCTGGTGGTGGGGGCTGGGCTGGTCATGTTCATGATGGACTGGCTCTAGCCCAGACTGGCCTATCCGGTAAAGACGCTTCGTCCCCGTTGCGCGAGCGGCGATGCACCGATAAGAAGCAATCGATACGAATGACCCGCCTCGGCTATGGTGCCTCACGAAGTGCCATGAATGAAGCCAATGCAAGATTAAATGGAAAGCCAGTTCATCATGAGTTCCATGTCCCCCAACTTCCGTAAGATCTTCGCTATATTGGGCGGTGTTGCGGCTGTTTCGCTTGTGGCGGGTTGCGCCAAGAAAAATGATATCGACGTGTCCTCAGGCGTGGGTATCACATCGGTTCGCAATGCCTGTCCGGCGGTGGCGGTTCCATTATATACAGGTGACATCAGCCTGTTTGACCCTGCAAACAGCGAAGCGGCTTCGGCGTTGGATGTTGTGGCGTCGATTACCAATGTGACACCGCAATGTGATGATACGGGCGATGACGTCTATCAATTGGCGACATTTGACGTGCAAGCGACGCGGCGCGATGCAGGGCCTGCACGGACCGTTAGCCTTCCTTATTTCTCCACCGTCGTTCAAGGCGGCAATGTCGTGGTTGCCAAGCGGCTTGGCACTGTAAACGTCACTTTCGCGGCCGGAAGCCTGCGCGGTACGGGACGAGGTCAGGCGTCAGCCTATGTAGACCGCGCGGCCGCAACCTTGCCTGCGGACATTCAGGAACGGATTACGCGCCGCCGCAAAGTGGGCGACGAAGATGCTGCGATTGACCCATTGAGCATCCCCGAAGTGCGTACGGCGGTGCAGCGCGCCAGTTTTGAACTGTTGGTTGGTTTCCAACTGACCGACGAACAGCTTCGTTATAACGTGCGTCGATAAACGCATATGGGCTGGGACCAGCCGCATTGTTTTGCCCCGCTGTGCCGGAAAATGGCATTGCGGGGCTTTTCGTGCCTTGAAAGCTGGGTTAGGGCGCGTTCAGTTCTTTTTTCATAGATGTTAGGCCAAATTTCGTGACCCTGTTCAGTCGTTTCGCAAATCATATCAACGCCGCGCTAGATGCGCTTGTTGCGCGCGGCGAGCTTGCCGCAGATCTGTCGCGAACGGCCATCAGTGTCGAACCGCCGCGTGACGCCAGCCACGGCGACATTGCGACCAATGCGGCGATGGTGCTCGCCAAACCCGCGAAAACCAATCCGCGCGCCTTGGCGGAATTGTTGGTGGCCGAACTTGCTAAGCTGGACGAAGTGGAAGAAGCGAGCGTCGCTGGTCCCGGCTTTATCAATATGCGTGTGGCCGACGAAAGCTGGCGTCAGGAATTGGCGCTGATCCATGCGCAAGCCCAAGATTATGGACGTTCGGCGGCTGGGAAAGGCATTCGTGTCAACGTCGAATATGTATCGGCCAACCCCACGGGGCCGATGCATGTCGGGCACTGCCGCGGCGCGGTTGTGGGTGATGCGCTGGCCGCTTTGTTGGAATTTGCCGGCCATGATGTCGTTCGCGAATATTATGTCAACGACGCGGGCGCGCAGGTGGATGTGTTGGCGCGTTCTGCCCATGTTCGTTACCGCCAAGCCTTGGGCGAAGATGTGGGCGAAATTCCCGAAGGTCTGTATCCCGGCGACTATCTGAAACCAGTGGGCCAAGCCTTGGCGGCGGAATATGGTGACCAATTTGTCGGTCAGCCAGAAAGCGCATGGTTGCTGACCTTCCGCAGCTTTGCTGTGGAGAAAATGCTGGAATTGATCCGCAGCGATCTGGCCAAGCTAGGCATCCACCACGATATTTTCTCGTCAGAAGCGGAACTGCAAGCGGCTGGCAAGCCTGCCGCGGCTGAAGCATGGCTGCGGGAACAGGGCTTGGTGTATGACGGTGTGCTGGAAGCGCCAAAGGGTGAAACCCCAGATGATTGGGAACCCGTGGAACTGCCGCTGTTTCGGTCGACCCAATTTGGCGATGATCAAGACCGTCCGATTAAGAAATCGGATGGCAGTTGGACCTATTTTGGTGCCGACTTGGCCTATCATTATCAAAAGGCACAGTCTGCGGACGAGTTGATCGATATTTGGGGCGCGGACCATGCGGGAACCGTCAAGCGGATTAAGGCGGCGGTAGCGGCGCTGACCGATGGTAAAACGCGTTTTGACGTGAAGCTGGTTCAGATGGTGCGTCTGTTGAAAAATGGCGAGCCGTTCAAAATGTCCAAGCGAGCTGGTAACTTCGTTACCTTGGCTGATGTGGTGGATGAAGTGGGCAAAGACGCCGTCCGCTTTACCATGCTGACCCGCAAAGCCGATGCCCAGATGGATTTTGACTTTGCCAAAGTCATTGAAGCATCGCGCGACAACCCCGTATTTTATGTTCAATATGCCCATGCGCGTATTGCGTCGCTGAAGCGCCGCGTAGCGGATGCAGGGATTGTTCTGGTTGATCCGGCACCATCGCGCCTGAGCGACGATGAATTGCCGTTGATCAAGCTGATGGCGCAATTCCCACGTATCGTGGATGCCGCCGCTTCGGCGCGCGAACCGCATCGCATCGCTTTCTATTTGGGCGACATTGCTGCCGCGTTCCACGCATGGTGGAATATGGGCAATGACAAACCCGAAGCCCGTGTTGTCCGCGCCGATGACCCAGAGTTGACGGCCACACGTTTGTATCTGGCCGATGCTATTGGACAAATCATTCGCAATGGTATGGCCTTGATGGGTGTCACCGCGCTTGAGGAGATGAACTGATGATCCAGGATCGGGATGGGGGGCTTGGCTTGGATGATGAAGAACGTTTGCCGTGGCTAGAGCCGGTCGACGACTTTGATGATGATGGTCAGGCTTCTCCCGCCCGATTGCTGGCGATTGTGATTGGCGGCTTGGTCTTGATTGGCGCTGTTTTGGGCGGCTTGTGGTGGTATCAAAATGGCGGACCGCGCGGCGATGGCGAATTGATTTTGGCCGAAGCGGGCGAATATAAGACCGCCCCAACCAATGATCGCGCCAAGGTGTTTGAAGGCGAAGGCGATGTCGCCTTTGCCGCTAGCGAGGGGGTGTTGCCTGCTGGCACGGTGGACCCCAATCGCTTGCCCGAAGAACCGGCTGTTACCCCCGAAGAACGGGCTGCGGCTGCCGCTGCGGCGCAAAAGGCCGCAGAAGAAAAAGCGGCCGCCGAAAAATTGGCTCGCGACCAACTGGTTAAGGATAAGGCTGCGAAGGATGCTGCTGCCAAGGCCAATGCTGCAAAGGCGGCATTGGCAGAGAAGCGTCAAGCCGAACGGGCTGCAACGCCAACGCCAGCACCAACGCCCGCTGCGGCACCGTCGCATAGCGGGACGGTTCAATTGGGTGCGTTTTCCAGCGAGGCAGCGGCAAACAAGGCTTGGGCTACTTTATCCAAGCGGTTCAGCTATTTGGAGCAACATGGGCGCAGCATTGCCCCTGCCAAGGTCGGTGACCGGACCGTTTATCGCTTGCGGGTCGGCGCGGGCAGCGTAAGCAATGCCGAGGCCTTGTGCCAAAAACTGCGGGTTGCGGGCGAGGGCTGTGTGATCGTTCGCTGATTTTCATCATTTCGGCGCAGGGCGATTGTCGATGCGCTGAAATGTGGCATGTATATGGTCTTGCCGTTCACGAGGGGAGCGGCCCCTTGGAGCCTGAGTTGATGATGACCCCCGCTATATTTGGCCTGTCGGGCCACAGCGTGACGGCTGATGAAATGGCTTTTTTTCGGGAAAGCCGCCCCGCCGGATATATTTTATTTGGTCGCAATATCGAAAGTCGGGACCAGCTACGGGCGTTGACGGACAGTTTGCGCTCCTTGGATGGCCGCGAGGACCTGCCGATCTTGATTGACCAAGAAGGTGGCCGTGTCGCACGGATGAAGGGGCCGATTTGGCCTGAATTTCCATGCGGTCAGACATTTGACGTGCTATATGAAAGGGCCCCCGCCAGCGCGATTGAGGCGGCCCGCCTAAACGCCATGGCACTGGCCGCGATGTTGTCGGATGTCGGCATCAATGTGGATTGCCTGCCTTTGCTGGACGTCCGGCAACCGGGGGCGAGCGATGTGATTGGCGATCGCGCGCTGGGCAGCGAACCGATGCGTGTGGCGGCATTGGGCCGTGCGATGTTGGCGGGGCTGCAAGCTGGCGGTGTGTTGGGCGTTGTCAAACATATACCCGGCCATGGCCGCGCCCAGTTTGATAGCCATAAGCAATTGTCCCGCGTGGCCGTGGTTGATCAGGAATTGCAAACCGACTTGGCACCCTTTGCCGCACTGCGCGATGCGGCGATGGCGATGACTTGTCATGTGATTTTTGAGGCTTGGGACCGCGAACTTCCTGCGACATTATCACCGGTCATCATCAACGAAATTATCCGTGAGCGGATCGGCTTTCATGGTCTGTTGATGACGGATGACATTGATATGAAGGCGCTGTCCGGCAGTATCGCGGATCTTTCGCAGCAAGCCATCGCGGCGGGTTGCGATGTGGTGCTGAATTGCTGGGGAAAAATGGACGACATGTTCGCCATTGCGAACAGCGTCGGCCCCATGACCGACCAAGCCCGTGGGCGCTTAGAAAATGCGATGCAGCGAATTAGCGGCGAGCGTGATGAGCGTAGCATGGCGGTCTTGCTGGAACAGCGGGACGCCTTGTTGGCCATGGCTTGATGGATTTGGGGGGCATTGAACCGCCTGTTCGACAGCCCGCCGGCATGACCATCATTTAATCGCGATATGGATGCCAGCGTTGCTTTTTATATGAAAATTGGCGGAAAATAGGCGTTCAAGCTACCTTCGCTTATCCGGCCTTGGAACAAGGCTTACATTCGCCGTTCTAAGGTTTAAGAGAAACTGGTAAAATACCAAGAAGATGCCTAAATGAGCCGTTCAAGGAGAAGAATTTATGGGTAGCTTCAGTATTTGGCACTGGCTGGTCGTCGGCATTCTTGTGTTGTTGTTGTTCGGCAAGGGCCGCTTTTCGGACATGATGGGTGATGTCGCAAAGGGTTTGAAGAGCTTTAAAAAGGGCATGGCGGACGATGAAGATGATGTGGTGAAGCCGCGTCATATCGAAGGTGTCCGTTCACCAGAAACCCCAGCACAACAGCCGCAGAACAACGAAAATAAGACCCTGTAAACCAGCACTTATGCGGGATAGGCACATAGATGTTTGATATTGCGCCCACCGAATTTTTGCTGGTGGTGGTGGTGGCCTTGGTTGTCATCGGCCCAAAAGATCTGCCCAAGGCCATGCGTTTTGTTGGCAAATGGATGGGCAAGGCCCGCGCGATGGCGCGCCATTTCCGCGCGGGCATGGACACGATGATGCGCGAAGCGGAATTGGAAGAGCTAGAGAAGCAGTGGAAGGCGCAGAATGAAGAGATTATGCGCCAATTTCCAAGCGCTACAGATGTGGGTACTGACACATCAGCCAGCAAGCCAAGCGCACAAGGCGGCTCTGGGGCCGTCGATGATGGCGATCCTATGGCAAATGGAACGTCGGTCCAAAGCGACTTTGATGCAGCTAGTCAAAGCCCAAATCCGATGGAATCCAGCGGGAATGCGGGCCCACATCCTGACGCTGAAACCCATATTGTGCCCCCGCGCAGCAGTGAATTGCCATGACAGATCAAAGTGACGACGAACTGGGCGGGAAAATGCCGTTGCTCGATCATTTGATCGAGCTACGCTCGCGTCTGCTAAAATCTTTGTTGGCGATTGGCGTCGCATTTGGTGTCTGCTTATATTTCGCGAAAGAAATTTTCGCTGTGCTGGTTCAGCCGTTGGTCGCGGCAGGCCAAGGGAAACTGGTTTATACCCAATTGTTTGAAGCATTTTTTGTCGAAATCAAGGTGGCCTTATTTGCGGCGATGATGCTGGCCTTTCCGATTTTGGCGATACAATTGTGGCGTTTCGTCGCGCCCGGATTGTTTAAGCAGGAAAAGCGTGCCCTGTTGCCATTTTTGCTGGCAACGCCAGTGCTCTTTGGGATTGGGGCCAGCTTTGCCTATTTCATAACCATCCCCATTGCGTTGAAATTTCTGTTGGGATTTCAAGGCGAAGTTGGCGGGGTTACGCAAGAGGCGTTGCCGAGTGTCGGCAATTATCTTAGCTTCACAATGCAATTTATCATGGCGTTTGGCATCGCATTTTTATTGCCAATTTTGATCATGCTGATTGAACGCGCCGGCATAGTTACCCGAGAACAATTGGTCGGAGCGCGGCGCTATATGATCGTCGGCGCATTTGTCATTGCGGCGGTATGCACGCCGCCGGATGTGCTGAGCCAATTGTTGTTGGCGGTGCCTTTGTGCATCTTATATGAGCTCACATTGTTCGCCATTTGGTTTACACGGCGCAAGGCTGGCAAGGGGACCACGGATTTGGATGTGCTACCCCAAGACTGAGCCGCTTTGATAACAAGCAACATGAAACAAAACAGGCGCCAGACGGCGCCTGTTTTGTTTCATGTTGCTTGTTATCCGTTCGCTCTGGTCGGTTAATTGATAACCTCTTCGGCTTTGTTGCCAACGGATTCAATGTCGCGGCCAGCGCCTTTTACCGTGTTGCAGCCAGAAACGACCACACAGGCCAACAGCGATAACATGATGATACGGGTCTTCGACATAAGATCCTCCCAACAAAAACTCACATAGATGCAAAGATGGCCCGGCACGTTTCGAGGGGGGGGGGGAGGGATACGCACCGGGCCAATATTGCTGAGCAGCGCTGCGGGGGGGCGATATTCGCTGCTCATAGGGGAAACCCATGGACATGGCAGGAGTTCCCACAAAATCTATTTTGATCGAAATAATAATGAAGGCAGTTGGTATTGCTTATCAATCTGCCCATTCATTAACCCATGGTGGTGATACCGCTGGCGACGGCCAGCCCCAGCAAGGCAAAAAAGCCCATGGAATCGGTTATCATGGTCACGAAAATGGAACTGGCTACGGCGGGGTCTTGATCCAGTCGATCAAGGAGCAGCGGAACGCCAACCCCCGCCAATCCGGCGATAAAAACATTGGTGACCATGGCAACCCCGATGACAGCGCCCAGCATCGGGTCGTGGAACCACAGGGCGGCGATCGTTCCGCTGATGATGGCGACTGTTGTGCCGTTCATCAAAGCGAGGCGCATTTCGCGGGCAATGGCCCGCCAATTGTTCGAATCTGTGAGCTGGTTCATGGCAAGCGCGCGAACCGTTACCGCCAAAGTTTGCATGGCCGCATTGCCGCCAATGGTCGCAACAATGGGCATCAGAACCGCCAAGGCAACCATTTGTTCGATTGCGCCTTCGAACAGGGCAACGATGCTGGATGCGACCAAGGCCGTGCCCAAATTGGCGATCAGCCAGCGGACGCGCGAGCGATAGGTTTCCCGCAGCGGTTCGTTAATGTCGCCGTCGCCAGCACCGGACAGGCGCAAAATATCTTCGCCCGCCTCTTCTTGGATGATATGCACAACGTCATCGACGGTGATCATGCCGACCAAACGGCCCGCTTGATCGACGACGGCGGCGGAAATCAGCGCATATTTTTGGAAGCGAAGCGCGACTTCTTCTTGATCCATATCGACGGGGATCAAGGTTTGCTCGCGCTTCATGACCTCGCCCATGGTAACATGGCGCTGGGTGCGCAAAATCCAACTGAGTTGGCACGTGCCAATCGGGTGGTGCAGGGGGTCTACGACAAAAATTTCCCAAAAATCTAGGGAGGCGTCATCGTCTTCGCGCAGACGGTCGATTACGTCGCCAACCGTGACATGTTCGGGAACCGCCACATATTCCCGCTGCATCAATCGGCCAGCGGTTTTTTCGGGATAGGATAGAGCGTCTTCGATGGCCGCGCGGTCGCGCGGTTCCATCGCACGCAGCACCGCCTGCTGGTCGGCAATTTCCAAATCTTCGATCAACGCGACGGCGTCGTCAGTATCCAGTTCCGATGCGATTTCAGCGACCTGTGATGGGTCCAACAAATCCATCAATCGTTCGCGAACGTGATCGTTCAATTCCGCGATGACGTCGGCGGTCAACAATTCGCCCATGACGCGGGCGAGCAAAGGTTGCTCATCATCCGCTACCAACTCGATCAAGTCGGCCATGTCAGCAGGGTGCAAGTGCGCAACACGGGCACGCACGGCTTCATAGTCGCCAGCGTCAACCAATTGCATGACATCGCGCACAAATTCGGGTTTCAGCCGGTCATCTTCGTCCAGCTCATTGGTCTGCGACCAGCGAGGCTCGGCGTCATCGCGCTGATGTTCGTCCAAAGGATCTGGCTTGCGTTCGGGTTCGGGGGAGATACTTTCGCGGCTATCCATCGCGTGTTTCTCCTGTCCTAGTCAAAATCAAATTCTTGCGGGCAATGGCTTCCCACTAAATGCAGAGCCTTCGCTTGGCAACGCTTCCTTGGCACCGTTGAGCAAATAATGGGTAGCATAATGACACAGCGCCGCTATGGCTCGCTCCAAGTTTTTTTAAGGAGCATCAGATGTCTGAACAGACCCTTACCCTGACGTTGTCGACCGGCGACGTTGTCATCCGCCTGCGCCCTGATCTGGCGCCGCAGCATGTTGAGCGTATTTCGACGCTGGCGAAAGAAGGCTTTTATGACGGTGTGATCTTCCACCGCGTCATCGACGGTTTCATGGCGCAGGGCGGCGACCCGACGGGCACTGGCATGGGCGGCAGCAAGCTGCCCGACCTGCCTGCGGAATTCAACGCCCAGCCGCACGTTCGCGGCGTTTGCTCGATGGCCCGTGCGCAGAACCCGAACAGCGCGAACAGCCAGTTCTTCATTTGCTTCACCGACGCTCGTTTCTTGGACAAGCAATATACGGTGTGGGGCGAAGTGACTGAAGGCATGGAAAATGTTGACGCGCTGCCCAAGGGTGAGCCGCCCCGCGAACCGGGCAAGATCGTCAAGGCGACGGTTTCCGAAGCCTGATCTTCAAGGCCTAAAAAATGCCCCGGACCGTTGGCTCGGGGCATTTTTGATTCTGAATAGCTGTATTAATCTTCGATAAAGCCGTTGAGGCGGGCGCAGGCGTTAATCCAATCCTCTTTGAAGGCTTGCACAACTTGTCCCGCGCCCAGTGCCTCGTTCATCAGGCCGACGCCTTGGCCGACCCAATAGGTCGCGAGGGCTTTTGCGCCTTCATGGCCTGTTTGGGACAGTTTATCGATTTGGCGCAGTGCGGGTTCGCTGATCAATGACTGCATCGGCATGGGTAGCGGAGACGGGGCACCTTGGCCTTCCCACGCATCGGTCCATGTGGAGCGCAATTGGCGCGACGGCTTGCCGGTGCGGCTGCGCGAACGAACAGTGTCCTTGGCGGATGCGGCCAACATTTTCTCTTTGACGATGGGATTGGTTTCGGCCTCGGCAGTGGTCAGCCAGACGGAACCTGTCCATGCGCCATGTGCGCCCATCGCCATGGCGGCGGCCATTTGGCGTCCTGTTACAATGCCGCCTGCGGCCAAAATGGGGGTGTTGTCCCCAATGGCATCCAGCGCGGCGGCCACTTCGGGGACCAGCACCATGGTCGCGACGTCGCCGCAGTGTCCGCCTGCTTCGCCGCCCGCGACCACCAAAATGTCCACGCCAGCGCGGACTTGGGACAAGGCATGGTCTTTGGTGCCGACCAAGGCCGCGACGGGCACCTGATGTTGACGGCCCAAGTCCAGCATGATTTGCGGCGGAATGCCAAGGGCGTTGGCGATCAGGCTTATGGGATGGCGAAAGGCCACTTCGAGCAATTTTGCAGCGCCATCATCATGCATATTGTCGCCAAAGCTTTGGCGCTGGGCCATGGCACCGCCATAAACATCGGTATGAATGTCGTGACGGGCCATGATGTCTGTTGCAAAATCGCGGTGGGTCGCGGGCAATTCAACGGGGGCGTGATCAATATCTTCGCCTTTGCCCTGAAACTTGTTCGGCACGATTAAGTCGACGCCGTAAGGTCTGCCGCCGATATGCGCGTCAATCCACGAAAGCTCTTCCTCCAATTGTTCGGGGGAGCAGGCGGCCGCACCAAAAACCCCCATGCCGCCTGCTTTTGATACAGCCACCACCACGTCGCGGCAGTGAGTGAAGGCGATCAACGGGAATTCGATGCCAAGCATGGACGTAATAGGCGACTTCATAATTTCTCTCTCCCTTATCTTTTGTGGCGATAACATACGTAGTTTACGTAAACGTCAAGTTGATTTGCTGGGCGTCATGATTATCGGTCAGAACATGACCCATGTTTTGCAAATCGATTTTGATATCGACTCGTTCGTCCGTGCGACTTTGGCCGAAGATTTGGGCAGTGGCGGGGATATTACGTCTTTGTCTGTCATTCCGGCTGACGCGCGGTTTGACGGGGTGATGCAAAGCCGTGATGCTATCACCGTCGCTGGCCTGCCGATCGCAGAGGCTTTTTTCCGTGCGCTAGACTCCAATATGACCATCGAGATTTTGGTGGAAGAAGGGACGGCTGTGCCCGCCGGTTCTGAGCTGATGCGCTTGTCAGGCGCGGCGCGGGCCATGCTGACGGCAGAGCGTTCGGCGTTGAACACCGTACAGCATCTGTCCGGTGTGGCGACATTGGCGCGAACCTATGTCGATGCCATTGCCGGAACGGGCGCAACTTTGCTGGACACCCGTAAAACCATTCCCGGCCTGCGGCAGTTGGAGAAATATGCAACGCGTATGGGCGGGGCGACCAATCATCGCATGGGCTTGTGGGATGCGGCGATGATCAAGGATAATCATGTCGCGGTGGCTGGATCGGTGGAGGCGGCGGTTGGCCGCGCTGTGGCTGCTAAGATCGAAAATATTATCGTCGAGGTCGATCATATCGACCAGATCACGCCTGCATTGAATGCAGGGGCGACGCATTTATTGTGTGATAATATGAACAATGATCAACTGCATGAAGCGGTGGCCTTGGTCGGCGGCCGTGTTCCCGTCGAAGCATCCGGCGGGGTGCGATTGGACAGCATTCGGGCGATTGCCGAAACAGGGGTGAATTTCATCTCAGTTGGGCGGTTAACCCAGTCAGCCCCCGCAGCAGATATTGGGCTGGACTTTGCGGTGGCCTAACCATTGTTTGGCGGGCATCGCGCCGCTGTTGTTGCTGGTCACGCCGATAACGGCGATAGCCCAGCAAAGCAGCGCGTGCCGCTTGCCAGACCCCATGCCAGTGCCGCGCCCTGTGCCGATCCCGCGGGGCGAGGCGGTGCAGAGGCAGAGTGACGGTGGCTATTTGTTGGCGCTGAGTTGGTCGCCCCAATATTGCGCTAGCGTGCGGGACCCCGCATCGGCGCAAAATAAAGATCAATGTGCAGCGCCGCGTGCCAGCGGGTTTTGGGATCATATTTTATCGGGCCAGCGCCAACAGCTGGCCAATTTTGGATGGGTGCTACACGGCTTGTGGCCGCAATCCGTCAAGGGCGAAAATCCGCAATGGTGCCGGCCCGTCCAAATTGTGCCCAAGCACGTCTTGCGCCAAAATTTTTGCGTCAGTCCGTCGGTTCATTTGATGCAATATCAATGGGCTAAACATGGTAGCTGTATGAGCATGGCGCCCCAAGCCTATTTCGAGACAGGGGCTCGCTTATTTCGCGCCACAAGGTTTCCCGACATGGTAGCACTGGCGCGTAGCCCGCAAAATAGTGCTAGCATAAGGCGCGCCTTTGCGCGGCAAAATGCTGGGACGTCGGACAATATGTATTCGGTTCATGCGGACCAACAAGGCTGGCTGCGTGAAGTACGTATATGTTTGAACAAAGCCATGCGGCCCAGATCTTGCCCGGTGGGTCAACAAGGGCTGATGGGGCATCGGCGGATCATGATTCGTCCGGCAGGCGCTTAATTATCGGCTGCCGCCACGGCGCTCGCTTTGTTGAGACGGGTCGCGAGATAAGCGGAAACCAGACACATGGCGGCGACGAAAAATAGCGTGTCCGCTATGGTCAGTTTGAGCGCGATCAACACGGCGAGCACCAAAGCCGATGCCACCATGAAAGCGCTGTTGACGATATTGTTGGCGGCTACGGTTCGCGCCGTTTGTGACTTGGGTACGGTCGTCGTCAAAAAGGCATAGAGCGGAACGACAAACATGCCGCCAGCGACCGCAATACCGAATAGGGCGAAGATAATTCTGTCACCTGCTGTCAGGTCGAGGAAGGCTTTCCAATTCATCAACTCGCTGCCCAGATGCGACCAATGGGACACATTCCACCACAGGTCCAGTACGAACAGGGACATGACGATGACGGAAATGGGCGAATATTTCGCTGAGACTTCGCCTCTGAGCAGGCGGTTGACGATGATCGAACCAATGGCCACGCCAACCGAAAATATGCCCGTGAACATGGTCGCGACCGTATTATCGCCGCCCAAGGCATTTTTTACCAAGGGCGGGAACTGCGCCGCCAAAATAGCCCCGATGGCCCAGAAAAAGCTGATGGAGATAATGGCCAGATATAGACGCGGGATTTGCATCGTACCCGCCACCAATTGCCATGACGACCGTATAATATTATAGTCTATTTTCAAATCTTTGGCGTCATCCTCTGGCGGGGCCGGGGGGACATAATTGGCTGTATGTCTACCAATTATGGCGACGATCACAATACCGAACATAGAAATTTCAGCTGGAATTAAGCCGCCTACGATGGTGCCAGCCAAGATCGCAATATAGGTCCCAGCCTCCACCCATCCGGTGCCAACCAAGACTTCATTATCATTCAAATGCTGGGGTAAAATGGCATATTTAATGGGGCCGAAAAAGGAGGAGTGAACCCCCATTAAGAACAGCGCCGTCAGCATGACGACCACATTGTGGGTATAAATGCCAATGGCGCCCACCAGCATAATTCCAATTTCGGCCGATTTTACCCATCGGATAATTTGGCTTTTATCCCCTCGGTCCGCCAATTGGCCAGCCAGCGCAGAAAATAGAAAGTAGGGAAATATGAACAATCCGCCGGCCAAGGCGTTGAACCAAGCCTCATAGGTTGGGTCTTTGTAGATGGTGAAGGTAACCAACACCACCATCGCCATTTTATAAAAATTATCGTTGAAAGCATTGAGGGCTTGTGTCGCAAACAACGGAAGGAAACGGCGTTGGCCCATCAGTGCGAATGTACCAGCCATAAAAATTGTCCCGTCACTGAATGAATTCTGTCGTGCGATCAGCACCGCAAAGCGGTTTCCTATGGGTGACTTATCGGTTAGGGAGGGCATGGTCAAAGCCCAAATTTCTATCCCCGCTTTGTTTTGCTGGAATGCCGGATCATGTTAAGTTTGCCTAATATTTTGACATTGTCTCGAATTTTAGCGGTTCCCATCCTGCTGATTTTGCTGTGGCCGGGGATGTATCAAAATTTGCATCAGCCGCCGCCGCTGAACTATGCGCTCGCATTTGTCTTATATTGTTTGATGGGCATCACCGATTATTTTGACGGCTATGTTGCGCGCTCGCGCGGTGCGGTTTCGCGCTTGGGTATATTTTTAGACCCAATCGCCGACAAAATTATGATCGCAGCGGTTATTTTGTTGCTGGTGTTTACACGTGATGTCGATGGCATTCATGTGGTGGCGGCTTTGGTGATTTTGCTGCGCGAAATCATTGTATCGGGCCTGCGCGAATTTTTGGCGACACTGAGTGTGTCGATGCCCGTCACCAAATTGGCGAAATGGAAGACGACTTTCCAACTCGTGTCATTTGGGGCTTTGATTTTTGCTGGAATTTTTCCGCAAGAATTGTGGATTAAAACTGTGGGGCTGGCCACATTGTGGGCGGCGGCGGTGCTGACGTTAATCACCGGATGGGATTATCTGCGCGTCGGCCTGAAGCATATGGATTGATTTAAGGCGCTCGGCATGGGCGGCGTTGGCCGCCGCCCAATTTTTTCAAGACGCGATCAGCTTTTATAGCGGCGGAAAATATCGGCCAATAAGCGAAACTCTTCGGCGCGGGGGCTGCCTTTGCGCCAAACCAGCGCAATGGTTCGCCAGTCATGGTCTGATGCCAGTGGGCGGGTGTCGATATCGGTATGATCCAAAATCCCAGCCTCTATGGCCATTTGTGGCAGCATGGTAATACCCAAACCATTGTCGACCATTTGTACCAAAGTGTGCAGCGACGTGCCCATCATTCGTGCGCCTGCACGCAATTCTGGGCGGTTGCATGCCGCAAGGGCGTGATCCTTCAGGCAATGCCCGTCCTCCAGCATCAGCATTTGGCCTGGGTCAATTTGGCTGGCACTGACCATTGCGGGTAAATCATCGGATTGCTCGCCGGGAAAGGCCACGAACAGGGCGTCGTTGAACAATTCCTCTGTTTCCACGTCCCCGCAAGCAAAGGGCAGGGCGAGAAGGACACAGTCCACAGCGCCGTGATGCAGCGATTCGCAGGCCTGGGCACTCACTTCTTCGCGCAGGAATAATTTTAACGAAGGGCGTTCTTGGCGCAGGCGCGGCAATAGACCGGGCAGCAAAAAGGGCGCGATGGTGGGTATGACGCTCATCCGCAATTCGCCGACGAGAGGCGCAGCGGCAGCGGCGGCCATATCCGCCAGTTCCTCTGCCTCGCGCAGGACACGATGTGCTTTTTCGACAATCGCATTGCCTAGCGTTGTGAAGCGCACCACGCGGCGCGTTCGTTCGACCAATGTCTGACCGAGCAGGGTTTCCAATTCACGGATACCCGCAGAGAGCGTGGATTGCGTAACATTGCAAGCATCGGCGGCGCGGCCAAAATGACTATGTTCGTGTAACGCAACCAAATATTGCATTTGCTTTAAGGAAGGCAGGTAATTGTGCATCGAACATATATAGATATGAATGGTAAAAATTAAAACTATCGTGTTGCGGAACGATAGGAAGTCCGTCGCGGGATAGTGGTCGGATAGGGATGTATTTGCATCAGAACGGCTGCATGATAGCTTGAACGGCGTTTCTCGGGGGAGGGATTATGGATAAAGCTCGATTTTCGGGGCCGCGCTTTCTTGGCGGGGCCATGGCGGGCATTTTGATGCTGATCGGCGGGATGTTTTTGTGGCAGGGGCACAGCCAAGGCGTGAGCGAGGTGGCGATACCCAAACCACCGCCGCCCTTGCCATTGATCCCAGAATCTGGACCGGATGCTCCGCGTCGGGGTGCCCCGCCACCAGAATTGCCCACCGCCAAACAGGAAAGTAAGGAAGCCAAGCGTTTCAATCGCTATGATCGTGACCGCAATGACCGCATCAGCCGCGTCGAAATGATGTCCACGCGCAGTGCTGCTTTTCGCAAACTAGACAAAAATGGGGACAATCTTTTGTCATTTGAGGAATGGGCCGCCGCGACCAGTGACAAATTCGCCAAGGCCGATGTGGACCAATCGGGTGACTTAAGCCGCGCCGAATTTGCGACCACAGCGCCCAAAGCCGCCGCCAAGCCCCGCTGCGCTTGTTAACGGCTCAGCGGGGGTGGTGATGGTGGCGATCTCAGTTTGTTTTTATTGAATTTTCATTCATCCAGACAGCGAGCGACTGGCCGGCACGCTGTGTATAGCCCAGCTTGCGGTCTTTTTTGCGAACGCCATCCGCCAATGGTGGGAATAGACCGAAGTTGACGTTCATCGGCTGATAGCTATCCGCATCTGCGCCGCCGGTGATATGGCCCAATAGCGCCCCCAAAGCGGTGTCGGATGGCGGCGGTGGCAGGGTTTTTCCGCCCAGTTCCGCAGCCGCGAAACGCGCGGCGATCAGGCCGATGGCTGCGCTTTCGACATAGCCTTCGCAGCCCGTAATCTGGCCAGCAAAACGGATGTGCGGGCTGGTTTTTAGGCGCAACTGTGGGTCGAGCAGATCGGGCGAGCGAATAAAACTATTGCGATGCAGGCCGCCGAGGCGAGCGAATTCGGCTTTTTCCAAGGCTGGAATGGTGCGGAACAGGCGGACTTGTTCGGCATGTTTTAACTTGGTTTGAAAGCCGACCATATTCCACAAGGTGCCAAGGTCATTATCTTGGCGTAGTTGAACGACAGCATAGGGCCAGCGGCCCGTGCGCGGATTGTCCAGTCCCACACCCTTCATGGGGCCAAAGCGCAATGTTTCAATACCCCGTTCGGCCATCACTTCGATAGGCATACAGCCTTCAAAATAGGGTGTTTCTTTTTCCCAATCCTTAAAGTCGGTTTTTTCGCCGTCCAGCAGCCCTTGAACGAAGGTATAATATTGATCCTTGTCCATTGGGCAGTTGATATAGTCTTTGCCATCGCCGATAGGGCCGACTTTGTCCCACCGGCTGGCTTTCCATGCGATGTCCATATCGATGGTGTCGCGGTACACAATCGGTGCGATTGCGTCGAAGAAGGTTAGGCTGTCTTTTCCTGTGGCGTCGCCAATACTGTGCGCCAAGCTTTCTGCGGTCAGGGGGCCTGTGGCGACAATGGTCATGCCATCGGACGGCAGTTGATCAATGCGTTCGCGCACAATTTCGATATTGGGATGTTCCATTAGGCGGCGCGTGACGCCGTCGGAAAAAAGGTCGCGGTCCACCGCCAGCGCTGACCCAGCAGGAAGCTTGTGTTGATCGGCGACGTTCATAATCAGGGAGTTCAGCGCGCGCATTTCGCGGTGAAGCAAACCGACGGCATTGCTGTCACCATCGTCGCTGCGAAAGCTGTTGGAACATACCATTTCCGCCAAGCCGTCACTTTGGTGGGCTGGAGTCATGTCGCCGCCGCCACGCATTTCTGAAAGGCGCACCCGAATGCCAGCTTCGGCCAATTGCCATGCTGCCTCGGAACCGGCCAAGCCGCCGCCGATGATATGAACCTGATGCTGTGACATGATGCTATCCATTGACTTTACGAGTTTCTGCTCTGACCATGCGACGGTCATTAAAATATTTGTTCTGCCTGTGGCACGCTGGGGCAAAGAAGCAAAGTTTTTGATGCTGGGGGGCCGTGATGATGACAAAAAAATGGGATCGGGCGCCTTGGGCGTGGATGCTGGCGCTGCTTGGGGGCATCAGCTATTTATATGTCGTCGCGACGGGCATCGACGGGTTGTTGGTGTCCGTTTGGAAAACGTCGGGGGTGGCTTTTCTGGCTCTTTGGGCTTTTTTCAATGCACGGATCAGCGCCCATCAATGGATCGCGGCAGTTTTGGCTTTTGGTGCCGCAGGGGACTTTTTGTTGGCCGAATTTGGCTTGGTGGTGGGGGGCACGACCTTCGCCATTGGGCATATCATTGCCATCCGATCCTATTGGCTCAATCGTCGCCCAGAATGGACGCCGTCCCAGCGCTTGTTGATATATAGTGTTACACCCTTGGCGCTGATCATTGCATGGCAATTGGCCCGCCAATCGGAGCCGGGGCTGTTGGGAGCGGCGCTCGCTTATACATTCATCGTGGCGATGATGAGCGCGGCTGCATGGGCGAGCCGCTTCCCCCGCTATCGCACTGGATTGGGAGCCATGATGTTCTTGCTGAGTGATTTGTCCATTTTTGCAGGGGCAGGTGGCATGATGGACCAGTCGGTTTCTGCATTATTTGTCTGGCCGCTATATTTTGCGGGGCAGGCGTTGATCGCTTGGGGGGTGGTGTTGACCTTATCGAACGAGGCCATATGGTCGTCAAAGCAAATGCAGGTTTAATGTCCCGCATTTGGATGGCCACGTTGGAATTGCTGGTAAGCGCATCTCTATGCGCTGCGAATAGTCCCGATCGCCGACATGGGAAGAGGGCCGTAGAGGTGGGGAAATAACTGCCCCCCGCGCGATGGTTCCCAACGCAAAATTTCTGTCACCGCATCTAAATGAACTTCGGCAATCGTCAGCTTGCTTTGGCCCGCATAATGTTTGTCGAGCGTTTCTTGAAGCTGGTCAGCGGTTGACAGGTGGATATAGCCATCAGCCTTATCCACCTGTGAACCATATAAAATCTGATCGCGTTCAAAATCCGCCCACTCTGATGCGGTCAGGATTTTGAACGCGGTCTGGTCGCTCATTCTGCGTCGCCTGCGGCCTTGGCATCGGTGGCGTCACTTGCACTGTCGGTGCCATTCACATTGGTTTCGGCTGGGATATTGCCTTCGGCTTCATCCTGCGCGTCGTCGTCATTCTCGCTTTCTTCGATCAAGGCGGCAGATACGACCAATTCCTTGTCAGCGACATTGAACAGGCGCACACCCGCCGAACCACGGCCAATCACACGCAAGCTTTCCAAGCTCATGCGGATCAGCTTGGCTTGATCGGTCACCAGCATCAGTTGATGCGCTTGGGTGGCCGGGAAGCTGGCGACAACAGGGCCGTTACGGGTGATATTGTCGATATTGGTGATGCCCTGACCACCACGACCCGTGCGGCGATATTCGTAGGCCGACGACAATTTGCCATAGCCATTGGCGCACACGGTTAGGATGAATTGCTCTTTCTCGCGCAACTCGTCGAAACGCTCTGTCGTCATTTGTGGCGAGCTGTCTTTTTCAGCCTTCCAAGGTGCGTGACGCAGATAATCGTCTCGCTCCTCTTGGTCTTTGACGCCCACCTTGTGCAACACAGAGAGGGACATTACTTCGTCCCCATCGGCCAAGCGCATACCGCGCACGCCGGTGGAGTTGCGGCTTTGGAATTCGCGAACATCGCTGCCGGCAAAGCGAATGGCTTTACCTTGGCGAGTGGCCAGCAAAATGTCGGCCCCTTCGTCCAGCAACGCCACACCAATCAGGCGGTCGTCTTCATCGTCGCCTTCAAATTTCATGGCAATTTTGCCGTTTGATGGGACGTTGGTAAAGGCATCCATGCTGTTGCGGCGGACATTGCCTTTTGCTGTGCCGAACATCACGTGCAATTTGCCCCATTCCGCCTCATCCTCTGGCAGAGGCAGGACGGTGGAGATCACTTCGCCAGCGGCGAGTGGTAGCAAATTGACCATCGGGCGGCCACGGGTCGCCGGACCACCTTCGGGCAGACGCCACACCTTCATGCGATAGACTTTGCCGATGTTCGAGAAGAAGAGCACCGGTGTATGGGTCGATGTGACGAACAATTCCGTCACGACATCCTCATCCTTCGTGGCCATGCCAGCGCGGCCTTTGCCCCCGCGGCGCTGGGCGCGGAATGTGTCGAGCGCAGTGCGCTTGATGTAACCGTCCATCGTGACGGTGACGACCATATCCTCGCGTTCCAGCAAGTCTTCGTCGTCAATTCCGTCGGCTGCCGGGGCCATGAGTGTGCGGCGCGGAGCCGCGAATTCCGCGTGAACCGCAACCAATTCGTCGCGCATCACCTGATAAAGCTTTTCGCGGTCGGCCAAAATCGACAGCAATTCTTCGATTTCTGATGCCAAAATCTTGAGTTCGTCGCCGATTTCGTCGCGGCCCAATGCCGTTAAGCGGTGCAAGCGAAGGTCCAAAATGGCTTTCACTTGAAGTTCAGACAATTGATAGGTCGCAGAGGCGGCCATTTCCCCTTCGATGGCCTCGACCAAACGAATATAGGGCGCAATTTCACCAATGGGCCATTCGCGGGCCAACAGGGCTTCGCGGGCCGCCGCAGGGCTGGACGATCCGCGAATGATGCGCACGACTTCGTCCAAATTGGACACGGCGACAACCAAACCCAGCAAGATATGGGCGCGGTCGCGCGCTTTGTTCAGGTCAAATTTGCAGCGGCGCGTAATCACTTCTTCGCGGAAGTCGATAAAGGCGGTCAAAATATCCCGTAGGCCCAGCATTTCTGGACGCCCGCCACGAATGGCCAGCATGTTGGCAGGGAAGCTGGATTGGGCTGGCGTGTGACGCCATAGTTGGTTCAATACAACTTCGGGCGTTGCATCGCGCTTGAGCTCGATGACAACACGCACACCTTCGCGGTTGGATTCGTCGCGAATATCCGATACGCCTTCGATGCGCTTGTCGCGCGCCGCTTCGGCAATTTTTTCCACCAAGCCGGATTTGCCAACCTGATAAGGAATGGATGTCAGGACGATGGCGCGCCGATCATTACGGCCTTCTTCGACTTCATGGGTCGAACGCATGATGATCGAGCCGCGACCCGTGTTATAGGCGTTGCGAATGGACCCTTGGCCCAAAATCATCGCGCCTGTGGGGAAGTCAGGGCCAGGAACGATCTGGATCAGTTCGTCGGTGGTCATTTCTTCGCCGCCGGACAGTTTGCGATCAATCATCGCAAGGCACGCGGTTACGACTTCGCCCAGATTATGGGGTGGAATATTGGTGGCCATACCGACCGCAATGCCGCCCGCGCCGTTAACCAACAGATTTGGGTAACGCGCTGGCAAGACCTGCGGTTCATTGCGGCTGGCGTCATAGTTGGGTTGGAAATCAACCGTGTCTTTTTCCAAATCGGTCAGCAACGCCATCGCGGATTTGGCTAGGCGCGCCTCGGTATATCGCATGGATGCCGGCGGATCGGGATCCATAGAACCGAAGTTCCCCTGACCATCGATCAATGGCAGGCTCATCGACCAATCTTGGGTCAGACGTGCCAAGGCATCGTAGATCGCGCTGTCGCCGTGCGGGTGATAGTTACCCATCACGTCGCCGACAATCTTCGCCGATTTTTTATAGGGGCGCCCAGGAACGAAGCCACCTTCTTGGGCCGCGTAAAGAATACGGCGATGCACGGGTTTCAGGCCGTCGCGAACGTCGGGCAGCGCACGGCTGACGATAACGCTCATCGCATAGTCGAGATAAGATGTTTTCATCTCATCGACGATGTTGATCGGGGAAATGCCGTCAGTGGACGGGGGATTCTGCGGAGTTTCTTCGGTCAAGGCCTAGCCTTCATAGCATCTATAAAATAATAGCTATGGGCTAGCCTATGGCCAACGAAAAGGCCAGAGATTTGGAGGATTGAAGCATAATTTTTGTGACGTCGGTCGGAGCGATCTGGTAAAAGAATTATGTCACCGATGTCGCTTTTTGACGCATGTCCTGCTTGCTTCTTCGCTGGTCATCCGTAAATGTCGCGCCTTGATGATTTTTTGCCGAATAGGGGGTTGCCAGTGGCGATGATTGCGCTGGTCGGCGCTAGTGAAATTTTGCCCGATGGTGGGCTGCGGGCGCTCGCGACGATTGCAGGGGAATCGTTGCTGGAGCGCCAAGCTTTGCGCCTATCTGACGTCGGGGTTCAGCACATCGCATTGGTGGTGGGCACCGTAACGGCTGAATTGCTCGATATTTGTGATCGTATCCAGCGGCGGGGGATGAAAATTTCGCCGGTGCGTACACCGCAGGATTTGGCGGCAATGGTCGGTGACGATGATCGGGTCATTTTGGTCACAGATGGGTTGCGCGCTGGCGCGACCCATTATGCGGCCATCGCCAAGCCTGGCGCGCCCGCAATATTGGTGACGGGCGATGTTCCGCTAACCCAGAGGTTTGAGCGTATTGACGCTGCGCGCCGATGGGGCGGTCTGGCGTCGATTTCCGGCGAGATGGTTGCGGAATTGGCGGCGGTTCCTGGTGAATGGGACATGATCTTGACTTTGCTACGCATGGCCGTGCAACGCGGGTCGCGTCGTTTATATTGCGAACCTGCGTTGTTTGAACGCGGTGAAATTGCGATCATCTCAGATCGGCCAACAGCAGAACTGATTGAACAGGCCAGCCTGCAACTGGTTGAATTTGGTGGCATGGGTTTTGGCCGTTCGGCCATTATGATGCCGTTGGTGCGTTTGGCCGGACCTTTGTTGGTACGCACATCCATTGCCTCCATCTATCTGCCTTATATTACCGGATTTTTATGGTTGATTGCTGCATTGCTTACCGCTGGCGGGTTGGCTGCAGCAGGGGCTATTGTGGCACTGTTCGGTGGTTTGGCTTTGGCGGCGTGGCAGTTTTTGTCCTCCTTTCGCGCCGAGCGCCCGATACAAGACCGCGCCCGCGAAGCGGTGCGCATCTTCAGTTTGGTCCTGATTGCCATTTCGCCATGGTTATTATCGGTTGGGGGGCCTGCGAATAAAGTGCCGACATTTGCCGAGGCAGCTTTGGCACCCTGTCTGGCTGGGTTATTGTTTTTGGCGCGTGCCTTATACGAAGATAGCGGGGATCGTCGCCGCTTTCATTGGCTGTTGCCAGACACGGACCAAGCGTGGCTTATGTTGGCGCCAGCTTTGCTATTTGGTTTTGCGCCGTTGATGTTTGCCATTTTGCCGCTGTTGGCGATTTTTCAAATCATCATCTGGTTGCGGATGGCGGGGCGTCCTCAGGCGGTTTAGTTCGATAATGATACAACGTCCCCGCTAATCAGCACTATCCCTACATTCAGTTTACAGGGCATTAAGCCTATTGGGGTAGGGACGGAGATATGAGTCCGACATCTGTATCACCACCGCGCGGCAATGGGTCGCCGATTTTGTCGGCGCGGATGGCTGAACTTGTTCAATATATGGGCACACCATTATTGGGCCGTTTGACGGATGAACAAAGGTCGTTGTCATTGGCCATTGCCCGCCGATTGGTGACCAATGTCGCGCGGCATATTGATGCAGATATGGATATGGCGGCATTGTGGGGCGACTGGACCCGAGACGGCATTCCGGTCACCGAGGAATTCGCGCGTGCCTGTTTTACCCGGGCCGAAGAACATCGCTGGCGGGTCGCTACCGAACATTCTGCCTTAACCGTCAATTTGAACAATCAACAGGGAAATCAGCATGTTGCGGCAAGGGCTGGCGATGTTTGGCCAAATCATGCCTTGGCGGCGGCATATCAACAATTTCAACTGGCGGACCGCCGCCGCTTTGATGCTTATGGTTATCCGGCATTGGGCATCACGGATATAAGCGATAACTTGTTTCGGCACTTGTTGAACGAAATTGCGCGCTGGCGGCTTGAGGTGCTGAGCGCCGATCGGAAGTCGTCAGCGGGACTAGGGGACGCAGTCCGCTATGCGTGGCAACAAAAAACGGCGGAGAAAGGGATTGACGCGGCCGCCCAAGATTTCTTTCATCAGCTTTTAAACGCCAATCTGCTGTATGATTATGTGAATGAAGCCATTTTGCGCCATGAATGGCCCAGTTTTTTGGCCCTCGCCAGTGTCGCACAGGCCCAACGATATGCTGATATGTCGCTATTTTTTATGACAGCGACGCCTGATCAATGGGCAAAAATTTTAAACCCATTACGTGTCAGTGATGCGGCCAAATTAACGCTGGAAGAAGCGATTATGCTGCTGCCCGCGCGGGCGTCCGCTTCGGATGGCTGGATGTGAGCCCGTCTCTCGTCCGATGCCGTGTCGACGCGCAGGGCATTTTGATATCCGCTGATGCGCCGTTACTCCGCTTGCAGCAATTGACTGGGGCAGATCTTGGCGACCCTATGGCGTTGCCAGGCTTGGCTCAGCTTTTGCACTCGGCGGTGGCATCGATGCGGCGAATGTCGCGTGCGGTGATGATGGGGGACGCCAGATTTTTGATGACGGGTGTTGCGCAAATCACGCCGCACGGGGACGGCGCAGACATTGTCATTCAGGACTGGCGGTCGATAGAACGGGTGGTGACTGAACCGATCACGCTGCACGCCAGTTTGCCCAGCCCTATGGGATGGAGCTGGGAGACGGATGCCGATTTGAACCTGTTGGCGATGAGAGTGGGAGCATCGGCGCCGCCGCTATCTGTCGATTGGGATGGACGGCCTTTGGGTGAGGTCCTGCATTTAACGGCGGATCAAGATGGGGATATGCCGATCATAAGTGCCCATGAAGATAAGCAAATATTCGCCGGACAACAGGCATCAACGGGTAAGCCGCCGAAGACGGTGCATGATATGATCTTGACCGGAAATCCGATTTTTGATGCGAAGGGCGGTTTGCGCGGTTTTCGTGGGATTGCCGAGCCTGCCCCGCATATGGACATTAATCAGTGCCCGCATTTTCAAAATGACGGTGAAATATATGCGGAACTGCGATTTAATAAACGCGTGGACGATGCGCTAAGGCAACCACTTAACCAGATCATCGGCAAGGCAACATCGATTGCGGACCAGTTTGATGGCCCAATACGAGCTGATTATGCCCGCTACGCAAGCGATATTGCGCAGGCTGGACGACATTTGCTGGGGCTGGTGGATGATTTGGCAGATGTCCAGAATATCGAAAGCCCGACCTTCCATCTTGACGCGCAGAATATTGATCTGTTGGATATTGCACAGCGCGCCGTGTCACTGACCGCTAGTCAGGCGGATGAAAAGCACATTGCGGTGCGATTTTTGGTGCCTGAGCAGGGCTGTGTCGGAAAAGGCGAGCCTCGACGGGTGCTTCAAATCCTGATTAATTTGTTGAGCAACGCCGTGCGATATTCATCATCCGAAACCGAAATTGTGGTGCATGTCGAAAGATTTGAGGACCGGATTAGCCTTGCTGTATCTGACCAAGGGCCGGGAATTTCCGTGGAGCATCAGCGGGTGATATTTGATAAATTTGAACGTCTGGGGCGGCGAGACAGCGGCGGATCTGGGCTGGGTCTTTACATCGCGCGCAAATTGGCAAGGGCGATGGGCGGCGATTTAACCGTAACAAGCCGTCTTGGTCATGGCGCATATTTCACCTTATGGCTGTCGGCGGTGAATGCTGCCTAAATAATCTTAAATGTTTTGCCTGACAGGGCAGACATGAAATATGGCGACGCAAAGAATTGCGCCGCCACAAATTTAACGCGAATATAGAAAATTAACGCTGGTCCATGGGGACATAGCTACGCTGCGGCGCGCCAGTGTAAAGCTGACGAGGACGGCCAATTTTCTGAGCAGGATCCGAAATCATTTCGTTCCATTGGGCGACCCAGCCCACGGTGCGAGCCAAAGCAAAGAGCACGGTGAACATGGTGGTTGGGAAGCCGATAGCAGACAAAATCACGCCGGAGTAGAAGTCGACGTTCGGGAACAGCTTCTTTTCACGGAAATAATCGTCGTTCAGCGCCATTTCTTCCAGTTGCAAAGCAACGTCAAACACTGGGTCATTGACTTTCAGTGCTTCAAACACTTCGCGAACCGTTTTTTGCATTACCGTGGCGCGAGGGTCGTAATTTTTATAAACGCGGTGACCAAAGCCCATCAGGCGGAACGGATCATTCTTATCCTTGGCGCGAGCGATAAATTCTGGAATGCGTTCTGGACGACCAATTTCACGCAGCATGTTGAGGGCCGCTTCGTTGGCGCCGCCATGGGCAGGACCCCACAGGCAGGCAATGCCAGCCGCCATACAAGCAAAGGGATTGGCGCCCGACGAACCGGCCAAACGAACGGTCGAGGTCGACGCATTTTGTTCATGATCAGCGTGCAGGATGAAAATACGATCCATTGCGCGCTCAACAGCTGGGATGACTTCATATTCTTCGGCAGGAACGCCAAAGGTCATACGCAGGAAGTTTCCGGTGTAGCTCAGATTATTGTCTGGATAGACAAAGGGTTGGCCGACCGAATATTTATACGCCATCGCTGCAATCGTAGGCATTTTCGCGATCAGGCGGTGGCTGGCGATCATGCGTTGTTGCGGGTCCGAAATATCGGTCGAATCATGGTAAAATGCCGAAAGCGCACCCACAACGCCGCACATGATAGCCATAGGGTGAGCGTCACGGCGGAAGCCGCTATAGAATTTGGTCAGTTGTTCATGCACCATGGTGTGGCGCGTGATGGTGTTTTCAAACTTGGCCAATTCGTCGCCGTTCGGCAGTTCGCCATTCAGCAACAGGTGGGCGACTTCCATGAACGACGAATGTTCCGCCAATTCGCCAATCGGATACCCGCGATGCAGCAAAACGCCTTCGTCACCGTCGATATAGGTGATCTGCGATTCGCAGCTAGCGGTCGACGTAAAACCTGGATCGAACGTGAAGGCACCCGTTTGGCCATAGAGCTTACGAATGTCGATTACGTCGGGACCAACCGTGCCCTTCAGGACAGGGCTTTCGACACTCTTGTCGCCAAGAGTGAATTTTGCGGTCTGATCGGTCATATTTTTTCCCCTATTCTGACGTCGGGATGTGTAAACTGATTTAAGTCCCTGCCGGATAATTGTGCGCTGCGTCAAGTCGTGCGAGGCTGTTATCTCGGCCCAACAGGGCTAAAACATCAAAAATGCCTGGCGAGACACTCCGCCCAGTCAGCGCGGCCCGCAAAGGCTGCGCTAATTTTCCAAGACCAAGGCCGGCTTCTTCGCTGGTTGAACGAACCGCATGTTCGATATCTTCTGCAGACCATCCGTCAATAGCACGCAATTTTGCCGTAACAGCCGCTAAAATGCCATCGGGTGCGTCGCGTAGTTGCTGCGCCGCTTTTTCTTCAAAATTCAGCGGCGCTGTTTCGAACAAAAATAACGCGCTATCAGCAACTTCGATCATGGTCTTCGCGCGTGGTTTCAAAGATTCCATCGCTGCGGTCAACAAGGCCAAATCGGCATCGCTCAGGGCGCGACCAACTAGTTTTTCGACTCGTGGCTTTGCGATGTCGGCCAGATAGGAATTTTCGGATTCCCGAATATAATGGCCATTCAAATTTTCCAGCTTTTTAAAGTCAAAGCGCGAGGGAGAGCGTCCGACATTGTCGATCCCGAACCACGCGATGGCTTCGTCGCGGCTGATGATCTCTGCGTCGCCATGGCCCCAGCCCAAACGCAGCAGGTAATTATTTACAGCCTCGGGCAAGAAACCTAGCTCATCGCGATAAGCGTCTACGCCCAATGCGCCGTGGCGCTTTGATAGTTTTGCTCCGTCGGCACCGTGAATCAACGGCACATGGGCATAGGTCGGCTCGCGCCAGCCCATGGCCCGAATAAGCGCCAACTGACGAAAAGCGTTGTTAAGGTGGTCGTCGCCGCGAATGACGTGGGTAATTCCCATATCATTATCGTCGACAACAACGCTTAGCATATAGGTGGGTGTGCCATCGCTACGCAGCAGAATGAAGTCGTCCAGTTCTGCGTTTTGAACCGTCACATCGCCTTGAACCTTGTCGGAAATGGTTACTTCACCATCTTGAGGGGCCTTGAGACGGATGACGTGCGGTACAGATAAGTCACCGTCCGTCCGGTCGCGCCAAGGGCTGCGGACGCGGAAGGGTAGGCGCTTTTCTTGCGCTTCTGTCCGCATCGCAGCCAGTTCATCTTGGGTCAGGTAGCAGCGATAAGCTTCACCCTTTTCAAGCAGTTCCTGCGCGACAGCGGCGTGCCGATCAGCACGGGAAAACTGGTAAACCGTGTCGCCATCCCAATCCAGCGACAGCCACTGCATCCCGTCGATGATCGCATCGATGGCCGCGTCCGTGGAGCGTGCGCGATCCGTATCTTCGATACGCAGCAAAAATTTTCCGCCGTGGTGACGTGCGAACAACCAGTTGAACAAAGCGGTACGAGCGCCGCCAATATGCAGGAAACCGGTGGGCGATGGGGCGAAACGGGTTACGACCTGTGCGCCGGTTGCTTCATCTGATTGCGTTGGGTTATGGCTTGCCACGAAGGCCTCTTTCACTAGTCTGCGTCCAAACGGGACGGGGATTGGGGGTAGCCCCTAGCATGGCGGCAACACAGCATCAAACGCGCAATGACATAATTGGGTTCAGCTTTTTGCAATCTTTAGTCGCATGGCTTGAGATACAGTTGGACGACGAACGCGAACGGCTGGCATTATGGGTTCCGGTGCTGTTTGGCAGTGCCATTGCTTTATGGTTCACATTGGGATCCGAGCGGGCTTGGGTCGGGGCGTTGCTTATTATGTTGGGGCTGGTCGGCCTTGGCTTTCAAATCGGAAAGACCCGCCGTGTCGGGCAAATATTGATTGTTGGCGGCAGCGCGGCGATCTTCGGCTTGCTGTATATCTGGTTTCGGGCAGTGTGGATTGCTGCTCCTGTATTGGCATATCCTGTCACCACCGAATTTTCTGCGCAGGTCCAATCCGTGGAGGTGCAGGGCGCACGGGACAGAATAAGGTTGTTGGTACGGCCCATCGATAGAATTGATTTGCCGCTGTTGATCCGACTGACGGGGACGACGCAGCAAGCCACAGATATTGTGGCGGGGCAATATATTGGGCTGCGTGCGCGGCTGACGCCGCCGCCCAAACCAAGTTTGCCAGGCGGATATGATTTTGCGCGCCGTGCTTGGTTTGACGGGATTGGCGCGGTTGGGACGGTGCTCGGTCCGATTGAGCGCGGGAGTGTTGAAAACAATGCTGCGCGCTGGGAAATCCGGCAACGATTGACGGGGCATATTTATCGGCAGGTGGATGGGCGCGTGTCCGGCATTGCGGCGGCTTTGGTGACAGGGGATCGCGGGGCGATTTCGGATGCGGATGAAGACGCGATGCGGCGCAGCGGATTGGCGCATTTGCTGTCGATTAGCGGGTTGCATGTAACCGCTGTGGTGGGATTTACGATGTTGGCGGCGCTGCGTATCTTGGCGCTTTGGCCGCGATTGGCGCTGATGGGTTGGGTTTTGCCTGCCGCCGCGGCCGCTGCCGCGATGGTTGGCGGCGGCTATACGATGTTGGCGGGGGCGGAAGTGCCGACGCTGCGGTCGTTCATTGCGTCTTTGCTGATTTTGGTGGCCGTTTTGATGGGGCGGGATGCGCTGACGCTGCGGTTGGTGGCGGCGGGGGCGTTATTGGTTCTGTTGTGGCGGCCCGATGCGGTAGTGAGCGCGAGTTTTCAGCTGAGTTTTGTGGCGGTTGCGACGATTGTAGCGCTGCATGAGCATCCGAAAATGAAGGCTTTTGCGGCGCGGCGCGATGAATATTGGCTGCGAGGGATTTTGCGAGGGTTGGCCGTGTTGCTGATCACCGGATTAGCCGTGGAATTGGCGTTGACGCCGATCGGATTGTTCCATTTTCATAAGTCCGGTATTTATGGTGCGATGGCCAATATGATTGCCATTCCATTGACAACATTTGTGATTATGCCAGCCGAAGCGGCGGCATTGGCGTTGGACACGGTGGGCGCTGGCGCGCCATTTTGGTGGGTGGCGGAGCGGGCTTTGCTGTTTTTATTGGCTTTGGCGCATGGGGTTGCTGAGACGCCGGGGGCCGTGCGGATGATGCCGGATATGCCGGTTTTGGCCTATGCCATGATCATGATAGGTGGGCTTTGGATGTTGATATGGCAAAATGGATGGAGATTATATGGTTTAATACCAATATTTTGTGCCATTATTTTGATATTTGTTCAGCATCAACCCGATCTGATTGTCAGCCGTGATGGGCGGCATGTGGCCGCGCGCATGGATGCGGGCGGTTATGCGATGTTGCGGATGGGGCGGGGTGGCTATGCGCGGGATATGATGATGGAGGCGGCAGGGTCGGATGTCGAGCCTGTGGCAATGAAGGATTGGGCGGGCGCGGAATGTAATGATGATTTTTGCCGGTGGACGCAGGCGGGCGATGGGCGGAATTTTCAGATTTTGGCATCGCGCAGTGACCGATGGAGCGATTATTCGACGTTGATTGCGGCATGCCATGCGGCCGATATTGTCGTTAGTGATCGGCGCTTGCCAAAGGCCTGTGTTCCGCGCTGGTTGTTGTTGGACCGCTATGAGCTGGCGACGCGCGGCGGGGTGATATTGTCGCTGCAACATCAACCGAAATGGGTGGGGATGAGTGCGCTGACCACGGACCATCCGTGGAATAAGGCCGAGCAAGTGAGCGGGAATGATGAGCGGTGAGACGCTGTGCGTTGAGGAGATCGCCGTTAGCGCGGTGTTTGAGCCTAATTGGATAGGAGGCCGCGCCGCTGGGTGAGCGGCGCGGGGGTGATCAGTGGTAACGGCGCAGAAGGCCCGATAGGCGGCCTTGGACCAAGACGCGGTCGGCGCTGTAAAATTGCGGTTCGTGGCTGCTGTTCGCAGGGTCGAGCCGGATCATTTTGCCTTCGCGGTGGAAATATTTCAGCGTGGCGTCCTGACCGTCGATCAGGGCGACGATGATTTCCCCTTCGCGGGCGCTTTGCGCCTTTTGGATGAGGGCATAGTCGCCGTCCAAAATGCCGGCGTCGATCATGGAGTCGCCCGATACTTCGAGCGCATAATGTTCGCCGGAGCCGAGCAAGGCGGCAGGAACAGCGAGGTGGTTATGATCTTCGATGGCTTCAATGGGGGCGCCAGCCGCGATTTTGCCGTGCAGTGGCAGTTCAATCACATCATTGGCCGGAGCCGGACGGGCTGTGGTAGAGGCGAGGTTGCTTTTCGCCTTGGGCGAAAGGTCATTGGCAGGAGCCGCAGACGAGGGGCCGGATGCGCCATGCGTGACGGGCGAGCCGTCGGGAAGTCGGATCACCTCGAGCGCGCGGGCGCGATTGGGAAGGCGGCGCAGGAATCCGCGTTCGACCAAGGCGCTGATCAGGCGATGGATGCCCGATTTGGATTTCAGGCCCAAGGCTTCTTTCATTTCCTCGAAGGACGGGGAGATGCCGCCGTCGTCGAAGCGCTGTTGAATGAAACGTAGCAGTTCATGTTGTTTGGCGGTCAACATGCGGTTCTCCTTAACCCAGCAATCCATCAGGACATATCAAGAACGATAGTGGAACATTTTGGCACTTGTCAAGCCTGATGCCATGGGAATAAGCAAGAGATTGAAAGATGGGGAGTGTTGGATTGGAAGTTGTCGAAGTTTAGGGTGTCAATGGCGGGGCAGGAGTTCCTATTTTACCGATTTTCTAGGGATTTTTAAGATCTTACCCGCGTGTGTGGGCGAGTTGGAGCAGTTTGGCTGCTGGGCCTTGGGCCCCTGCGCCAGCCCATATGATGACATATCGTAGGGGGCTGGTCATAGGGGCTGGGCGGAAAGTGGCGGAGTTATTCGCCTGTTAACAGGGCCTTGGTGGCGACGGTGACGTCGGCTTGGCGCATCAGGCTTTCGCCGACGAGGAAGGTTTTGACGCCGGATTGGGCGAGGCGGAGGCAGTCGGCGTGGGTGGCGATGCCGCTTTCGCCCACAAGCAGGGCGTCCGATGGGACCAATTTCGACAAGCGTTCCGTGTTGCCCAAATCGGTCGTGAAGGTACGAAGGTCGCGGTTGTTGACGCCGATCAGGCGCGATTTCAATTTGCTGAGCGCGCGTTCCAGTTCTGCTTCGTCATGAACCTCGACCAGCACATCCATGCCGCGTTCAAAGGCGGCGGTTTCGATGTCTTGCATCACGCTGTCTTGGAGCGCCGCAACGATGATCAGGATCGCGTCGGCGCCGATGGAGCGGGCTTCGGCGACTTGCCATGGGTCGACCATGAAGTCTTTGCGCAGCACGGGCAGGTCGCAGGCGGCGCGGGCGGCGATGAGATAATCTTCATGGCCTTGGAAATAGGGGGCGTCGGTGAGGATGGACAGGCAAGCGGCCCCGCCAGCCTGATAGTCGCGGGCGTGATTTTCGGGTGAAAAATCTGGCCGGATCAGACCTTTGGAGGGTGAGGCTTTTTTAATTTCTGCGATGAGGGCGAAGTGACCTGCATCGATTTTGGACTGCAGAGCGGCTTGGAAGCCACGTGTGGGCCCCGCGTTGATGGCGTCCAAGTCGGCGATGCTGCGCAGGGCGCGGCGCTGGGCGACTTCTTGAGACTTGGTGTCAAGAATTTGCGTTAACTTGTTCATTTATAGGCAATCCAGCAATCGAGGAGCGTATTGGCGAGGCCCTTGTCAAGGGCTTCGGCGGCTTCTTCGACGCCGCGTGCCAAAGTTTCGACTTCGCCAGCGACCTGCAAAGCGGCCGCCGCATTATAAAGGACGGCGTCACGATAGGCGCCGGTTTCGCCCATTAGCAAGCCCCGCAGGGCTTTGGCATTATGAGCCGGGTCGCCGCCGCGAATGGCGGTGACGGGATAGTTGGGGAGGCCCGCATCAGCGGCATTGCTGCGCTGCATCTGCACGCCTTCAGGGGTGATGATCGCGACTTCATTGCCGCCCGCCATCGAAAGTTCGTCCAACCCTTCGTCGCCGCAGACGACTTGACTATGCTCGGTACCCAAATGATGCAGCGCCTCGGCATAAATCGGCACATAAGCGGGGCGTGCGATGCCGACGAGTTGGCGCGTGACGCCAGCGGGGTTGGCGAGTGGGCCCATCAGGTTGAAAATGGTGCGCGATGCCAATTTTTTGCGAATTGGCATGACATATTTCATCGAGGGGTGATGTTTGGCGGCGAAGAGGAAGCAAATGCCGAGATCGGCAAGCTGTTCTTCGGCCTTTTCGCCTGCGATATCGAGATTGAGGCCCAGCGCCTCGAGCGTGTCGGCGGCGCCCGCCTTGGAGGAGGCGGCGCGGTTGCCATGTTTGGCGACCGGAACGCCGCATGCAGCGACAACCAAGGCCACGGCGGTGGAGACGTTGAGGGTGTGATGCCCATCGCCACCTGTGCCGCACACATCAATGGCATTTTTCGGCGCTGCGATGGGGATGAGGCGGTCGCGCATCGCCTGCGCAGCCGCCGCGATTTCGACCATGGTTTCACCGCGATTGGACAAAGCGACCAAGAAATTGGCCAAGGCTTCGTCATCGGCTTTGCCGTCCAATATGTCGGCGAAAGCCTGAGCGGCTTCGTCATGGCCCAGCAGGTGGCTAGGGTCAGGGAGAATGCCGAAACTGGTCATAGCGAGACACCTTCGCGCGGGGTGAGGCCCGCTTCGCGCATGAAATTGGCGATCATATCATGCCCATATTCGGTGGCGATGCTTTCGGGATGGAATTGCACGCTATGGATAGGCAATTCGACATGGCGAAAGCCCATGACGGCGCCGTCATCGCTGGTCGCGTTGATCGACAGGCATTCGGGGATATTGACCACTTCGAGGCTGTGATAGCGGGTGGCGGTGAGCGGCGAGGGCAGGCCCGCAAATAGGCCCGTGCCGTCATGGCAGATGGGCGAGGTTTTGCCGTGCATCAAATGGCCGCGCTGGACAGTGCCGCCGAAATGCTGGCCAATCGCCTGATGGCCCAAGCAAACGCCGAGCAGCGGACGGCGAGCCTCGGCACAGGCACCGACCAGTTCGAGGCTGATGCCCGCTTCATTGGGGGTGCAAGGGCCGGGGGAAATGAGGATGGCGTCTGCGCCCGTTGCCAAAGCTTCGGCGGCGGTGAGCGCGTCATTGCGTTCGACGCGAATGTCCGCGCCCAGTTCGATCAGATAATGCACCAGATTGAAGGTGAAGCTGTCGTAATTGTCGATAACAAGGATCATTTTATTGTCCATATTCCGATGACGTCGCGAGGCGCACAGCCTCTTGAGCCGCAGCGAAGAGCGCGCCCGCCTTGGCTTCGCATTCGCGTTGTTCATATGCGGCGTCGCTGTCGGCGACGATGCCAGCACCGGCTTGGACGTGCATTTCGCCGTCTTTGACGATGGCGGTGCGCAGCACGATGCAGCTATCCATATTGCCATTGGGCGCGAAATAGCCGACGCCGCCCGCATAGGCCCCGCGCACATCGCTTTCGAGCTCGGCGATGATTTGGCAAGCGCGGACCTTGGGTGCGCCGCTGACGGTGCCTGCAGGGAAGCCCGCGAACATGGCGTCAATGGCGTCCTTGTCATCGGACAGGCGGCCCGTGACGTTGGAGACGATGTGCATGACGTGGCTGTAGAATTCAACCGTGTAGCTGTCGGTCACGGTGACCGTGCCGCCCTTGGAGGCGCGGCCCACATCGTTGCGGCCCAGATCGAGCAGCATCAGATGTTCGGCGCGTTCCTTGGGGTCTGCCAGCAAGCTTTCGCGGTTTTCCATATCCTCTGCATGGGTGCGGCCACGTGGGCGGGTGCCAGCGATGGGGCGGATGGTGACTTCGCCGTCGCGCACGCGGACCAAGATTTCCGGCGACGAACCAATGAGCGCGAAGCCGGGCAGGTCGAGGAAATAGAGGAAGGGTGAGGGGTTGATACGGCGCAGCGCACGATAGAGATCGAAGGGCGGCAGGTCGAAAGGCGTCGAGAAGCGCTGGGATAGCACCACCTGAAAAATATCGCCGGCGGCGATATATTCCTTGGCGGTGGCCACCATGTCGCGGAATTTTTCCGGCGGTGTGGCGGCGGTTTTTTCGATCATAGCGGGGACGGCAGGGCGTTCGCCAAGGCTGGCTGCCACTGTGCCATGATGGAGGCGCGCGGCGACGGCGTCGAGACGGTCGCGCGCGGCGTCGATCATCCGGTCAATCGCGCCATTGGCGTCGGGCCAGATGGGAGCGATGAGGAAGAGTTGATCGGTCAAGCGGTCGAACACCAAGATGGTGGTGGGACGGACAAAGATCATGTCCGGCAGCCCAAGGCCCGCATGTGGGGCGCGGGGGATGCTATTTTCGACGAGGCCGATGGTTTCATAGGCAAAGAAGCCGACGAGGGTGGCGAGCGCCTTTGGCAAGGCTTCGGGCACGTCGAATTGGCATTCGGCGACGAGGTCGCGCAGAGCCTGAAGCGAGGAACCGGTGATGGGTTCAAAGGCGCTTTTGTCCGTCCGCCATTGGCGGTTGATGCGGGCTTGGGGGCCGGTGACGTCGAACATCAGATCGGGGTCGATACCGATCAGGCTGTAGCGGCCACGGGTTTCCCCGCCTTCGACCGATTCCAAGACCCAATCGCCGCGACCCGGCTCGATCAATTTTAAGGCCGCCGATACGGTGGTTTCCGTATCGGCGATCAGGCGTTGCCATACGGCAGCGCCGCGACCTTGAGCCAACGCTGCGAGTGCTTCAGCTTTCCCCTCTAATGTCACTTGCGACCAACCTATTCTGCTGTTTGCGTGGCGCCGGTCAGTTCCTGACGCAGACGGTTCAATTGCTTTTGATCAATTTTTACGCCGATGCGGCGCTTGGCTTCGGCCATGAAGGCGGCGGCTTGTTCGGCACCAAAGGCCGAGGCCAGCGGGGCCGCGATGGCGGTCACGCGGGCGGCGTCGATGCTTTTCGGGTCGGGGCGCTCAACCTTATTGAGGGCGACGACCATCCAGCCGCGATTGCCCGGCAATTCGGTGCTTTTCACGCTGCCTTTGGCCATGGAAAAGAGCAGGGCCAATTCCTGTGGGATGGGGGCACCATTTTGGCCGAGCTGCGCGCGGCGACCGCCGATATTTTGCACGGTGCCAATGTTGCCGCCAGCCGCAGCGATGGCGTCTTGCAGCGACTTGCCGCCCTTGGCTGCTTTGACAATAGCTTCGGCCTTGGTGCCAGCGACCTTATGTCCTTCGGCGAAGCGCCAGTCGGCCAGCACATTTGCGCGGATTTTTTCAAAAGGCGGCGGGGCTGCTGCGATGATGGTTTTTACCGCGTAAATAGCGAATTTTTCATTTTCTTGCAGCGTGGCCAAATGGCCTTCGCCTTCGGCGTTGGATTGGAAGGCTTGGGTGATGATGCCAGCGATTTCGGGTGCGGGCGCGAAGCCGGGTTGGTCAGGCGATTGGCCATTCGGTAGCACCGCAGGGGTGGTGACGACGGTCAATTTGCGATCAGCCGCGACTTCTTCGATGGATGCGCCGCCATTCACCGCGTCTTGGATGGCATTGTAATAATCGACCACGACTTCATTGGCTTTGTTACGGGCCAATTCTGCGCGAATGTCTGGCGTTGCTGCCGCAAGGTTGCGGGCGGGGGTGTCGGTGATTTGCGCGACCTTGATCACGCTCCAGCCAAGTGGGGTTTGTACGGGGCCGACCACGGCGCCTTGGGCCGCCGCAAAGGCCAGCTTGGCGGCATTGGCGCTGGCGGTGGCGCCAAATTCGGATTGGGTGACCGATCCGGTGGTGGTGGACGACAGGCCCGCACCGCGCGCTGCCGCGCCAAGGTCGCCGCCCGCCGCCGCAGAGGCGATTTTGGCGGCTGTGGCTTGGTCAGGGGCGGTGACTTGTTCGAAACGGCGGCTTTGTTTGGCGGCAAAAGCGCTTTCATTCTTTTTGAAGAAATCGGCGATTTCGGCGTCGGTTACCGCAGGAACAGGGGCCTGTGAGCGGTCAAAGACAGCATATTGCACAATGCGGCGTTCCGGCACGGTGAAGCGCGCCACATGGGTTTTAAGATATTGTTGCAGCACGGCGTCCGATGGGGCGGTGGTGGGGGCAAAGGCGCTGGCCGGAATGAAGGTCGCGCTACCTTCGCGTTCTTCCATCAGCAAGGCGGCATAAGGTTGCGCCATAGCGGGAGCAATTACTGGCATGTTCGAAATGGGGGCCAAGATTTGGCGGGCGAGCAATTGTTGCTTGAGGTCCTTGCGGAAGGCAGCTTCGTTCAGGCCATTTTCGCGCAGCAAGGCTTCAAAGCGGGTTTGATCGAAAGAACCGCTGACGCCGCGAAAGGCTGGGATGTCGGCAATTTCGCCGTCGATCATGCGCTTGGAGACGCTGAAGCCCAATTTTTCGGCATATTGTTCAAAGGCGATGCCTTCGATCATGCCGTTCAATGTGGCGTCCAAACCGCCCGATTCCAGAAAGGCTGCCATGCTGAGTTCGGGGTTTTGCTGGCGGGCTTGGTCATAGGCCTGACGAACGCGTTCGCGCAGTTCGCCCGATCCGATTTCTTCTTTGCCAACTTTGGCGACATTGCCGCCACCGACGCCGCCAAATCCGCCAGTTCCGCTGACGTCGCCCAAGGCGAAGGCCAGACCGACGAGGGCCACAAAGCCGAGCGCCAATATCTTTCCAAGCGTTGATCCGAACAGGCTGCGAATGGCTGTAATCATGGACGGCTTTTCTTTCGGGCATCTGGAGCGCCGGAGCGCGGGTTTGGGGATGCTTTAGGCGGCTGGGGCGGTGTCATCAAGGCGGATTGCGATTTTTACCGATGCTTTGGGCGTAGTGGCCGGTGTTTATTTTGTGGGATGGGAGGATTTATGCGTCACTTTGTTGCGGAAGGGGCTTTTTGGACATGGGGCCCTTGCCGAAGTGGGGGGAGCATAGCTAGAGGGCTGGCAAGAGTGAGCCGAACGGGCTTGGAGTTTGTCATGAAGGAGTATCGGGGCATGGCACGGCGCAAATATGTGGTCGGCAATTGGAAGATGAACGGCCTGAAGAGCGCGTTGGGCGAAGCGGAAGCGATTTTTGCCGCAGCCGGTCAGCAATCTGCCGTTGATGTGGCGCTGTGCCCGCCCTTTACGATGGTTGGTGCGTTGGCGGCTTTGCCCAAGGCGGTGGTTGGCGGACAAGATTGCCACGCCGCGCAAAGCGGTGCCTATACGGGCAGTGTGTCGGCGCCGATGCTGGTGGATAGCGGTGCGAGGCTGGTGCTGGTTGGCCATAGCGAACGCCGCGAAGGCTTTGCCGAGAGCGATGCGGATGTGAAAGCCAAGGCGGAAGCCGCGCTGGCGGCTGGCTTGAACGTCATCCTATGCTGCGGTGAGCCACTAAGCGTGCGCGAATCAGGCGATGCTATTGCCTTTGTCTTGAACCAAATTGAACATAGCCTGCCCGATGCGTTTGATGCAGATCGTTTGGCCATTGCCTATGAACCCATTTGGGCGATTGGCACCGGCTTGGTTCCGACGCTGAATGATGTGAGCGCGATGCATGGCGCTTTGCGGGAGGCGCTGCGGGGGCGTGTGGGCGGCAAGGCCGATCAGATGCGTTTATTATATGGCGGTTCGGTGAACGGCGAAAATGCCGCTGAATTGCTGTCGGCAGGCGATGTCGACGGGGCGTTGGTGGGCGGTGCCAGCCTGTCGGCGGCGAAATTTAATCCCATTGTTGACGCTGCGGCCGCACTGGCGGGTTGAAGCGGCGGCCTTTCGCCTCTATGTGGCCCAATGTCCTGCCATTGTCGGGTGGGCGCAAGTTCAGGAATTTTGAATGTCCAGTCTCTTCACCTTTTTGCTGGTTGTGCAAGCGATCGTTGCCGCAGCGATGATTGCGGTCATCCTGATGCAAAAGTCCGAAGGTGGCGGTTTGGGTGTTGGTGGTAGCCCCACCGGCTTGCTGTCTGCGCGCGGCGCGGCAGATTTTATGACCCGCGCCACAACCGTTTTGGCGACCTTGTTCGTTGGCCTTTCCATTTTGTTGGCAGCGATGGCCGCAGCGGGCACCAGCGGTAGCGCCATTGATACGACCCTGTCGAAATCCGCGCAGCAGCAAAGCGGCGGTGGATTGGGTTCGTTGACGGCGCCTGCAGCATCGGCCGATGGTGCAGCGGTTCCCGCACAGCCGGTCGCCAGTGATGATCCGTTGGCTGCAGCGGCAGCCGCCGCAGCCGCATCACAAGCTGCACCGGCGAAGGCCCCCGCAACGAAATAATTTTTCGCGGTTTTTCGCCGCGAAGTTCATCAGCCTGTGAACGGTGGAAAAATATTTTCCACCGTTTGTGATTCGGCGGCTTGCGTCGCCACCCACCTTTTGAGTAAGTCTTTTCTCCCATGGCGCGGTTCATTTTTATCACCGGCGGCGTGGTCTCCTCCCTTGGAAAAGGTTTGATGGCGGCTAGCCTCGCGGCCCTGTTGCAAGCACGTGGATATCGCGTGCGTATCAGGAAATTCGACCCTTATTTAAATGTCGATCCGGGCACGATGTCGCCCTATCAACATGGTGAAGTATTTGTGACCGATGACGGGGCCGAAGCGGACCTTGATTTGGGCCATTATGAACGCTTTACGGGTGTTGCGGCGCGGCAGAGTGATAATATTACCTCTGGTCGTATTTATCAGGATATTATCGCCAAGGAACGTCGCGGCGACTATTTGGGCGCGACCGTTCAGGTGGTGCCCCATGTGACCGATGCGATTAAGGCCTTTGCCCGCGCGGACACGGCGGACCTTGATTTCGTTTTGTGCGAAATTGGCGGCACGGTGGGCGATATTGAATCACTGCCCTTCATTGAAGCCATTCGTCAGCTGCGCAACGAAGTGGGCCGCGAAAATTCGCTGTCCGTTCATGTGACCTTGGTGCCTTATATTGCCGCAGCCGGCGAATTGAAGACCAAGCCGACCCAGCATAGCGTGCGTGAATTGGCGTCGCTGGGCGTGCAGCCGGATATTTTGCTGTGCCGTTGTGAAAAGCCATTGCCCGACACAGAACGTGCGAAAATTGCCCAATTCTGTAATGTGCGCAAAGAAGCGGTTATTCCGGCGTTGGACGCCGACAGCATCTATGCTGTTCCTGCCCAATATCATGGCGAAGGTTTGGACCGCGAAGTGTTGCGGGCCTTTGGTATTCATGATGCCCCAGAGCCGGAATTGGCCCGCTGGGACGACATTATGGACCGCAAGAACAACCCCGAAGGGGAAGTGACCATTGGGGTGGTGGGAAAATATGTGTCCTTGCCCGATGCCTATAAATCTTTGAACGAAGCCTTGGTGCATGGTGGCTTGGCCAACCGCGTTAAGGTGAACATCCGTTGGTTGGACGCGGAAATGTTCGAAGAAGAAGATGATCTGGTTGCCAATTTGGAACCGATGCATGGCATATTGGTGCCCGGCGGTTTTGGCGAGCGCGGATCGGAAGGCAAGATTAACAGCGTGCGCTTTGCGCGCGAACGTGGTGTGCCTTTCTTGGGCATTTGTCTGGGTATGCAGATGGCCTGTATTGAAGCCGCGCGCAACACCAGCGGCATTGCCGACGCATCGAGCACGGAATTCGGCCCAACCAGCGAGCCTATTGTTGGTTTGATCACCGAATGGATGAGCGAAGAAGGCCTGCAACAGCGCGGCGCGGACACGGACCTTGGTGGAACCATGCGTTTGGGCGCTTATGATGCCAAATTGTCACCAAATAGCCGTGTTGCGGCTGTATATGGCACCAAGGATATTAGCGAACGTCACCGTCATCGTTATGAAGTGAACAATGACTATCGCGAAAAGCTGGAGGCGGGCGGTTTGCTCTTCACCGGATTGTCGCCCGATGGCATGTTGCCGGAAATTGTTGAACGTCCGGACCATCCTTGGTTCATTGGCGTGCAATTTCATCCGGAATTAAAGTCGAAGCCGTTTGAACCGCACCCGTTGTTCAAGGGCTTTATTGAGGCTGCGGTCAAACAAAGCCGATTGGTATGATGTAAAGTTGGGGAGGGAAATATGGTCCATGAAGAGCTTGCGGTGTTGCAAGGGGCGGACAGCATATTTTCCGGCCTGACGGAAAAACATTGGGGTGAGCTGGTCGCTTTGGCGCGGCTCATCCCCTTTAAGCGCGGCAAAGAATTGCTGGCGCAAGGGGATGCGGGCGATAGCCTGATTATCCTGACCGAAGGCGCTGCGCGCGTTTCTATGTTATCCCCCGGTGGCCGTGAAATTGTTTTGGCTTATGCCGAAGCGGGGGCGGTGCTGGGTGAAATTGCGTTGCTGGATGGCGGGGAACGCACGGCGTCGGTGATTGCCACCACCAATGGGCAGGCGTTGCAATTAAGCCGTGCGGCGATGCGCGAATTTGCCGCGAGCCACCCTGATTTTGCTTGGTCGTTGATGCAGCAATTGGCGCGCCGGTTGCGGACGGCCAATGAAACCATTGAAAGCGACCGTGCTTTTGCGTCTGGTCCGCGTCTGGCCCGTTATTTGCTGCGCCTGATCCGCAGCGGAGCGGAGAGCAATTTGCGTGTGGAGTTGAGCCAGACAGAGCTGGGCAATTTTGCGGGGATGAGCCGCGAGCATATCAACCGCCAATTGCGAAGCTGGGAAGAGTCCCAGATTATTGCGCTGGAGCAAGGGCGCGTGCGGGTGCTGGACCCCGAATTGCTGGTGGATATTGCCGACGCTGATGGATGACGTTGGCGGGTGAGGCAGATAGCACAACGCCCGAGCATCGCGTGGATACTCGGGCGCCTGTGACGAACTTCGCCATCCCCCTTGTGGATGTAGACCTGACGAAGGATCTACGCTCCCCGGAACCGGGCCTTTGGGCCGCATCTGAACCAGATATGTTCTGGCTAGGGACTGTTTCGGTGTTTGTCATCGCCTTGTTTGAAAGATCATTTCTTTTTGGCTGTGGCTGTTGCACAATCGCAACAGCGGCGGCTGATGGGTCGGCACATGCTTTGTCCCGATATTTTCGGTGCTTGCTGGGCGTTGCGCGGATATCGGGCTGGCTGGGTGAAGGCGGCCATTGCCAGCGGCGGCGCTGCCCCCTAAAAGCCCAGATATGAATATTGATCACGCGTCTGGGACGGTAAGTTTATGATCCTTCGCCCCTATGAGCGCACCATCTTTAAACGCTATTTATTACCCCAGCGCGGTGAAGGATTTATCTTTGTCGCGGCGGCGTTCAGCTTTGTAGCTGTGATGCTGGGCGTGGCGGCGCTGGTCATTGTGATGAGCGTGATGAATGGTGTGCGCGCCGATTTGTTTGAGAAAATCGTGGGGTTGAATGGTCATGCCGTCGTTCAAGGCTATGGTGGCCGGTTGGACGATTGGCAGGATATCGTCAACAAAGCCAAGGCAACGCCGGGGGTGACGTCGGCCACGCCGTTGATTGAACAGCCATTATTGGCGACGTTCAATGGGCGCGTCGAAGGCGTGCTGGTGCGCGGTATGCGGATGGAGGATATTCAGCGCAACGACACGCTGGGCGGCAAGGTGCTGCAAGGGCGCTTGTCGGATTTGACGCCGGAAGCCGGAACGGTGGCGATTGGGTCGGAATTGGCGCGCAATTTGGGCGCGGCAGTGGGGACCAACATCACCATCATCAACCCCGCTGGACGATCGACGCCATTTGGCACGGTGCCGCGCGAGATTAGTTACCGCGTGGCGGCGATTTTTGAAATTGGCGTTTATGATTTCGACAAGGCCTATGTTGTGATGCCGATGCAGGATGCGCAATTGCTGCTGTTGCTGGGCGATCAGATTGGCATGGTTGAAGTGAAGGTCCATGATCCCGATAAGGTCGGGGAGATTTTGGCGCCCTTGGTTCGGCAGGTGTCGGGGCAAGCGGTGGTGCAGGATTGGCGGTCGATGAATGCCAGCCTGTTTGAAGCCTTGGCTATTGAACGGGTGGCGATGTTTGTCATTTTGTCGCTGATTGTGTTGGTGGCGGCGTTTAACATTATTTCGTCGCTGATCATGTTGGTGCGGGCAAAGACGCGGGATATGGCGATTTTGCGGACCATGGGCGCGCCGCGGGATGCGGTGCTGCGGATATTCATGGCGATTGGCCTGTCCATTGGCATTTCGGGCACGATTGTCGGCATGATTATTGGCTTTTCCTTGCTCTATTTCCGGCAGCATGTGCTGAAAATTGCGGAATATTTGACGGGGCAGTCGCTGTGGGACCCCAGCATTAGATTTTTGACCGAATTGCCGTCCAAGCCGGATCCTTTTGAAATTGTCGGTATTGCGCTGATGGCGGTGGTATTTAGCTTTTTGGCGACGCTATACCCCGCGTTGAAGGCGGCCAATACGGACCCTGTGCAGGTGCTGCGTTATGAATAAGCCGGTTTTACAATTGGCGGATTTGCGCCGCAGTTTCACGCAGGGCGATGTGACCATCCATGTTTTGCGCGGGATAAATGCCACGCTGCGTCGCGGGGAAATTGTGGCTTTGCTGGGGCCTTCGGGGTCGGGAAAGTCGACCTTGCTGCAAGCTGTCGGCCTGTTGGAAGGCGGGTTTGAAGGCAAGATCGAGATTGACGGCGAGAATGTGACCCGCCACGACCAAGGCGAGCGGACCCGCGTACGGCGCGAAAAAATTGGCTTTATTTACCAATTCCACCATTTGTTGCCGGATTTTAATGCGGTGGAAAATGTGGTTTTGCCGCAGTTGATCCGTGGGACGGAGCAAAAGATAGCCGAGCAACGCGCCGAAGAATTGCTGGCGGGGTTGGGGCTGGGCGAGCGATTGCACCACAAGCCCAGCAAATTGTCCGGCGGTGAGCAGCAGCGTGTGGCGGTGGCACGGGCGCTGGCCAATCAACCCTTATTGGTGTTGGCCGATGAACCAACAGGCAATTTGGATGAGGCGACAGCGGACCGCGTATTTGAGCAATTTATGGCGCTGGTGCGGGACCATGGGTCCGCGGCTTTGGTGGCCACGCATAACGAACGACTGGCCGAGAAGATGGACCGTGTGTGGCGCTTGCATGACGGGCAGATCGCGGCATAATCGTGGTAGCGCCCCGTCTGCCCGCGATGGTGGGAAGTTTGGGGCGCGGCCATGGCATAATAGGATGATGGGGGTCGGTGATGGACTTATATGATTTTTCAGCGGCCTTGCCCGGTGGTGGTAGCCAGTCTTTGGCGGATTATCGCGGCAAAGTGGTGTTGATCGTCAACACCGCGTCCAAATGTGGCTTTACCCCGCAATATGCGGAGTTGGAGCAATTATACCGCGATTATAAGGACCGTGGGTTTGAAGTGCTGGCCTTTCCCTGCAACCAATTTGGCGCGCAGGAACCGGGGGATGCGGCGGAGATCGCGAATTTTTGTTCGCTGACCTATGATGTGAGCTTTCCCGTCATGGCGAAAATTGATGTCAATGGGTCCGATGCAGACCCGATTTTTAAATATTTGAAATCGGAACAATCGGGCATTTTGACCAGCGCGATTAAGTGGAATTTCACGAAATTTCTGGTGGACCGCGATGGGAAAATTGTGTCCCGCCACGCGCCGACCACCAAGCCATTGGATTTGGCCAAAGAGATTGAGGCTTTGCTGGGTTGACGCCTTGCTGAGCCGTTAGGCGCAGCAGTTTTGCGTGGGCGGATGGGAGGCCCGATGGAAATCGCGTGATGGGCCTGATGGTTTGGGTGAGCATGGGTGCTAGCCCGCCGTGCCGCCGACCCTGATGTGCCGCAAGACCGTTGCAACCCCATGAAAATATGGGGTAATATGATGTATATTCAATATTCGCCTGATAGGTCGGGTCGCCAGAGGTTGCGCAGGGTCGCAGACTGGGGCGGTTCGATTGATCGGCATGATGTGACCGAGATAGTATTTCCATATGGCCCATAGCAATTTCGTTCCCCTGCGGGTGTTTTCCAGTTTCACCATGCTGGAGGGGGCGATTGATCCCAAGGCCATCGCCAAGGCCGCCAAAGAGCGCGCTTTTCCGGCCGTCGCGGTGACGGACCGCAATGGCTTATATGGCGTCATGGCCTTTGGTGATGCGTGCAAAGGCGCGGGCGTGCAGCCGGTGGTCGGGGCGCTGGTCAGTGTGGCGCGGCCTGGGGTGCGGATGCAAAATGGTGCGCCGATTGTCGATTGGCTGGCGCTTTATGCCCAAGATGCGGTGGGTTATGACAATTTATGCGCGCTGGTGTCGGCGGCCCATTTGGACCGTCCGGTCGAGCAAGAACCGCATGTGCCCTTTGACGCGCTCATTGGCAAAAGCGATGGTTTGCTATGTTTGACGGCGGGCGGCGAAGGGGCGTTGGCGCGTTTGTTGGCCGATGAGCAGATGGAAGCCGCCACCCAATATGCCGAGCGGTTGGAGGCTTTGTTTCCGTCGCGCCTTTATGTGGAATTGTCGCGGCGCGGGGATGCGGTCGAAGAGGCTGCCGAAAAGGCGCTGATTGACATGGCTTATCGCCGCGCTTTGCCCTTGGTGGCGACCAACCCCGCCAATTTTGTTGAGCCGGATTTTCATGATGCGCATGACGCGATGCTGTGCATTGCCCAATCCGCTTATATTGAGACGGAAGGGCGGCGGACCAGCAATCCGCAGGCTTGGTTGAAGCCCGCCGATGTGATGCGCGAATTATTCGCGGATTTGCCGGAGGCGCTGGACAATAGTCTGGTGGTGGCACAGCGTTGTGCCTTTATGGCGCCCAAGCGCAAGCCAATTTTGCCCAGCCTTGCGGGCGACCGTGAAGGTGAAGCGGCGCAGTTGCGGCAATTGGCGCTGGAGGGGCTGGAGGCCCGCCTTGCTGTTTATGATGAGCTGAGTGACGAAGACCGCAAAGCCTATGCCGAGCGGCTCGATTATGAGGTGGGCATCATCATTCAGATGGGATTCCCCGGTTATTTCTTGATCGTTGCGGACTTTATTCATTGGGCGAAATCGAACGATATTCCGGTGGGACCGGGCCGTGGTTCGGGTGCGGGCAGTTTGGTGGCATGGGTGTTGACCATCACCGATTTGGACCCGCTGAAATTGGGCTTGCTGTTTGAACGCTTTCTGAACCCAGAACGCGTTTCCATGCCCGACTTTGATATCGACTTTTGTGAAACGCGGCGCGGCGAAGTCATTCGTTATGTGCAGGAAAAATATGGCCGCGACACGGTGGCGCAGATCATTACCTTTGGTAAATTGAAAGCGCGCGCCGTGTTGAAGGATACGGGCCGTGTGTTGCAGATGAGCTATGGGCAGGTGGACCGGTTGGCGAAACTGGTGCCGAACCACCCGACCGACCCATGGACGCTGGACCGCGCGCTGAACGGTGTGCCGGAACTGGCCAACGAATTTAAAAATGATGAGGGCGTACGGCGCTTGTTTAAGCTGGCGGGGCAGTTGGAAGGCTTGCCGCGTCATAGCTCGACCCATGCGGCGGGGGTGGTGATTGGCGACAGGCCGCTGGACCAATTGGTGCCGCTGTACCGCGACCCGCGTTCGGACATGCCGGTGACGCAATTTGACATGAAATTTGTCGAAACGGCGGGTCTGGTGAAATTCGACTTTTTGGGGTTGAAGACGCTGTCGGTGTTGAAGGAAGCACGGCGGTTGTTGGCGCTGCGCGGCGTGGATGTCGATTTTGATACGCTGTCATGGGATGATGAAGCGGTTTATGCCCTGTTGCAACGCGGTGATACGGTGGGCGTGTTCCAGTTGGAATCGGAAGGGATGCGGCGCACGCTGTCGGCGGTGAAACCCACCAATTTCGGGGATATTGTGGCGCTGGTGGCGCTGTATCGACCCGGCCCGATGGACAATATTCCGTTATTTGGCGCGCGGAAAAATGGCCGCGAAGACATTGCTTATCCGCACCCCTTGCTGGAGGGGATTTTGGCGGAAACCTATGGCATTTTTGTTTACCAAGAACAGGTGATGCAGGCCGCCCAGATTTTGGCGGGCTATAGCCTCGGCGGCGCGGATTTGCTGCGCCGTGCCATGGGTAAGAAAATTCAGGCGGAAATGGATGCGCAGCGCGAGGCCTTTGTGAAGGGATCGGCGGAGTATAATGATATTGACGCCAAGACGGCAAACGAACTGTTTGACTTGATTGATAAATTTGCGGGTTATGGTTTTAACAAAAGCCATGCGGCGGCTTATGCTTTGCTGTCCTATCAAACCGCATGGGTGAAGGCGCATTATCCGCATGAGTTTTTCGCGGCGTCGATGTCGTTCGACAGCCATCAGACGGATAAGCTGACGATTTTTGTGGACGATATGCGCCGTTTGAACATCGAAATTGCGCCGCCGTCGGTGAACCATAGCGAGGCGGATTTTTCGGTCGGCCGTGTCGAGGGCGAGTTGGCCGTGCGCTATGCGTTGGGGGCGCTGAAAGGCGTGGGCGAGAAGGCGATGGAGGCCTTGGTCGCGGAACGGCATAGCAAGGGGCATTTCAAATCCTTGGATGATTTTGCCAATCGCATTGACCCCAAGATGTTGAACCGCCGCCAGATTGAGGCTTTGGCCGCTGCAGGCGCTTTTGATGAGATTGAGCCCAACCGGCCCAAAGCTTTTGGCGGGGCGGAGACATTGTTGGCGTCGGCCAGTGCGATGGCGCGGGAACGGATGACGGGGCAGGGCGGCTTGTTTGGCGGTGACATGGATTTGGCCCCCGTGCTGCATTTGCCAAGCGCCGAGCCATGGACTTTGGCGGAGCGGATGACCAAGGAAAAAGATGCCTTTGGTTTCTACTTTTCGTCGCATCCGGTCGAGCAGCATGAGGCGATATTGGCGGCGCGTAAGGCGCGTACCTATGGTGATATTTGCGAAAATGTCGAGATGACCCCAGGGACACGCGTGCCGATGGTGATGGCCGCGATGGTGGAAAGTGCGCGGGCGCGCATGTCGCAGCGCGGAAACCGTTTCTTGAACCTGACTTTGTCGGACCGCAGCGGTCAGTTCCAATCGAGCTGTTTTGACGAGACGGCTGGTAAGGTTCTGGAAGAAATAGCGAAAAAAGGAGGCTGTGCGCTGTTGAACGTAGAGTTAGACTTGCTGGAAGGGGAGGAAACGCCGCGTGTGACCGTGCGCGGGGCGCAGGATTTGGATGAGATGGCGGCGACGGCGGCGCTGCAGTTGCGGTGCCGCGTCGAACGGGCCGAGGCGGTGGCCGAGATGGCGCGCTTGTTGCAAATCCATGAGGACGCGCGTGGGCGGGTGACAATTGTCACGCGGGACCCGTTGAATGATGCGGATATTCCGATTTTGCTGGGGCGCCGGTTCAAGCTGAGCGCTGATTTGGTGTCGCGGCTGGAGATGGTCGAGGGCGTGCATGATATGAAGCTGAGTTTGGTGCAGGCCAGCGATTTTCGCTTTCGGAGTTAATCGCCGCATTGCCGTGGTTGGTGGCGCGGCGGGCAGGAAACGCGCCAAGCCCATCATCATGAGGTTTGGGGGTTGAAAAGGCTTGCGTAGGGGACATTCTCTGCTCACTCTGGCGACGATATAAAAATAAGCGAGAGGATGCCGATATGACCATGCAGGGCCGCCCATTGTTGATCACCGATTTGATCGACCATGCCGCGCGGGAACATTTTGGCCGTGAAATTGTCACGCGCTGGACCGATGGGCGCGTGTCGCGCAGCAATTGGGGCGAGGTGGGGCATGATGCGCGCCGCTTTGCTGCTGCGTTGACGCGGCTCGGCATGGGGAAGGGCGACCGCATTGGCACGCTGGCGATGAACCATGGGCATCATTTGGTGAGCTGGTATGGCACGGCGGGGATGGGCGGCATTTTGCACACCATCAACCCGCGTTTGTTTGACGATCAATTGGTTTACATTATCAACCATGCCGAAGATCGGCTGATTTTTGTGGATGAGACATTTATTCCAATTGTTGAGCGACTGCGCGATCAATTGCCCAGCGTCGAGCATTTCATTTTGTTCGATGCACCAGCGCGGGATGGCTATTTATCCTATCAGGATTTGATGGACGCCGAGGATGGTAGCTTTATTTGGGCGGAACTGGATGAGCGCGACCCGATGGGGCTGTGCTATACGTCGGGCACGACGGGCAACCCCAAGGGGGTGATTTATGAGCATCGGTCCAATGTGATCCATGCGATTACGGAAATTCAGCCCGATGTGTTTGACTTGGCGAACCGGAGTGTGGTGTTGCCGATTGTGCCGATGTTCCATGCCAATAGCTGGGGCGTGCCTTATGCCGCCGCGACGGTGGGGGCGAAATTGGTGTTTTCGACCGTCAATGATGCCGCTGTTTTGTGCGATTTGATGCACCAAGAAGGCGTAACACACAGTGCGGCGGTACCGACCGTGTGGCTGGCGATGTTTGCCCATATGGATGCCACTGGCATGGATTATGGCAAGTTGAAGCGCGTGTTGATTGGCGGATCGGCGGCCCCTCGTTCGATGATTGAGCGCTTTATGAGAGCAGGGGTGGATGTGGGCCATGCATGGGGGATGACGGAAACCAGCCCTGTTGGCACCACCGGAAAGCGTCCGTGGAATTGGGATGAGATGAGCTTTGACGAGCAAGTCGATGTGGTGAGCCGCCAAGGCTGCCCGCCCTTTGGCGTGATGCTGCGCATTGTTGACGATGAAGATCAGGTCTTGCCGCGTGATGGGGTGACCAGTGGCCGTTTGCAATGCCGTGGGCCGTGGATCATCCAACGCTATTTTCGTGCGGACGAGGATGCGACGGATGAGGATGGCTGGTTTGATACCGGTGACGTGGCGGTTATTCACCCTGACGGCGTGATGCAAATTACTGACCGCGCCAAGGATGTGATTAAATCGGGCGGCGAATGGATTAGCTCGATTGAATTGGAAAATGCTGCGGTGGGTGCGCCAGGGGTGCAAGAAGCGGCGGCGGTGGGCGTGTTCCACCCCAAATGGGATGAGCGGCCGATTTTGCTGGTTGTGCCCAAGGCCGGCGTGACTGTGGACCCTACGCAGGTGCAGGATTATTTGCGGGATAAAATCGCCAAATGGTGGATGCCCGATGAGGTTCTTATTGTCGACAGCTTGCCGCATACGGCGACGGGTAAAATTTTGAAGCGGCAGATCCGCGACGATTATAAGGATTATCAGTTGAAATCGATCAGCGCCTGAGCGGTGTGATTGAGTGAAATTGATAGGAAAGCCGCTGTGCCAGACAAATGGCACGGCGGCTTTTTATGTGCGTGGGTTAGAATAGCGACAGTTGGCCGCTCGGGGATGGCGGGGTGAAGAGGTCGCAGCGCAGCGGGGCGAGCGGCGTAATCAGATTATGGCGTTGGCACGCTTTGCGGACGCGTTGGCGGATGAGGTCGGCCCAAATTCCGCGACCCTTCATGCGGGTGAAAAAGTCGGACTGATAATCGCGGCCGCCCTGTGTTTCTTGGACAATATGCATCACCTTGGCGGCGCGGTCTGGGAAATGCTCGGCCAGCCACGCGCGAAACAGCGGCGCGACTTCGTGGGGCAGGCGCAGCAGGATGGACGAAATGGCATGGGCCCCCGCCGATGAAGCGGCAGCAATCAGCGTTTCAATTTCATGATCGGTGATGTCGGGGATGATCGGGGACAGATTGACCTGAACCGGAATGCCCGCGTCGCGTAGGGCGCGCACCGCCGCGAGGCGGCGCTGTGGATGCGGGGCGCGGGGTTCCAAGCGGCGGGCAAGATCGGCATCCAAGGTGGTGATGGATATGGCCACGGCGACCAATTGTTGGTCCGCCATTTGCGCCAACAAATCTATGTCGCGCAGCAGGCGGTCGGATTTGGTGGTGAGATAGAGCGGGTGGCGGGTTTCTAGCAGGATTTCGAGGATGCTGCGCGTAATGCCCCATTCGCGTTCAGCGGGTTGATAGCCATCTGTATTGGTGCCGATGGCGATGGGCGCGGCGCGGTAATTGGGTTTGGCCAATTCGGTGCGGAGCAGCGCGGCGGCGCTGGGTTTGGCGAATAAGCGGCTTTCGAAGTCCAAGCCGGGCGAGAGGTCGTGATAGGCATGGCTGGGGCGCGCATAGCAATAAATACAGCCATGTTCGCAGCCTGCGAATGGATTGATAGAACGGTCAAATCCGATGTCGGGGGATTTGTTGTAGCTGATGATCGTCTTGGGCTTGAGAAGCGTAACGCTTGTTTTGAGCCGCGGGGGCTCTCCGTCGATCAGGCGTTGTTCGTCCAGCCAATCACCGTCGACTTCCCGTTCTGGAAGGCCGAAGCGGGAGCTTGTCTTGTTGTGTGCCGCGCCGCGTCCAATATTTGTGACCATGGCGCATTGGAACATATGGGGAACAAATTTACAAGGGCGAAAAATTGGATAGAACTTCTGCTCACGACCCAATGTAGGCCATTGACAATGTTTCGGCAGCTGACGAAAAGCGGACATAGCAGAAGGAGGTTTATGCGCAGAGGCTTGTGATTTCGACCGTAAATTTGCGGCTTCACTTGGCACCAATATTGGTTGCCAGACCTTTTTGCATATCTCTTCTTTGGAATTCTCATGAAGAACCACGACGTTGTAATCCGGCCCTATGCGCCGGAACGCGATTTGAAAAAACTGTCCCGCATCTGGCTCGAGGCATCCCTGTTAGCCCATTCTTTTATCGGCGACCGGCGTTTGCGGGAGCAACGAGTCCTGATTGAAGATCAATACCTACCCAATGCCGAGACATGGGTGGCATGTGTGGGTGGCCAGCCCTGCGGCTTCATCAGCCTGCTCGGCACCTTCGTTGGCGGAATTTTCGTTTCTCCCGACCGGCAAGGGCTTGGCATCGGACGTCAGCTCATCTCTCACGCACTGAACCTGAAAGGGAACCTTGAGCTTGAGGTTTACACCGCCAATCAGCAGGCAGTAGATTTCTATGCTGGGCTCGGCTTTCAAGAGCTGTCACGCCGTCCTTTTGATGATGAAGGCTACGCTTTCGAAAATGCACGTTTGCGCTTGATCGGCTAATAGTTCGTCGGGCGGCAACTACTGTCGCCCGACTGACATTTTGACCGTTGGAAAACCAAAAACTGCCAGTCCGGTTCCCACCCCAAATAAGACATTTGATCAAAATATTGGCGGGACAAGGCGGTTAGTCGCTTGAGTCAACTTGTCCATGCGCCGGATTGTCGCCGCCTTCTCGTAGCCGATGGGGCTGACGGGCGATGGTAGAAGCTGATCTTGGAGAGGTTGTGCGTTGCGGCGACGCTAGCGGCGGGAGGCGGCGGCGTCGGTTAGGCGGGTGCCGCCGCGTTGGTCGGGGAAACGGGGCCAGTCGCCGCGTGCCAAGGCTTCGCGGCTGTCGGATTTTTTGCCTTGCTGGGCTTCGTACATCCAATAGTTGCGCAGCACGATGGCGACATAGCCGCGCGTTTCCCAATAAGGGATGCTTTCCATATAGAGCAGCGGGTCGCCTTGGTCGCGGATTTCGCTTTGCCAGCGGGCGATGGGGGCGGGGCCCGCGTTATAAGCGGCAATGACCTTGGGCAATTGGCCGCCCGTAGACGGGTCGCGGCTGAGGTGCTGGAGGTAGCTTTGGCCCAATTCCATATTCACAGATGGGCTTTTGAGGTCGTTGACATTGACGCCAATGCTTTGCCAGCGGGCGACGTCGCGGGCGGTACCGGGGCGCACTTGCATCAAGCCTTGTGCGCCAGCGGGGCTAACGGCGGCGCGTTGGAAGCGGCTTTCTTGGAGGGTGTGGGCATAGACCAGCGCGGGGTCGACTTTCCAGCCGGATGAGGGTTGCCAATTGGGCTGGGGATAGCGGGCCGAGGCCGCGATGGGGCGGCCGCCCGGTGTGTTATGGGCCAAGAAAAGCTGGGTTTCGGGTAGGTTGAGCGCGCTGACCATCGCCAGCAATTGTGGATGGTCTTCGGCCCTGCCGATGCGGGCCTGATGCCGGATGAGGTCGTCGGCATATTTATCCTCGTCCAATTCGGTCATCGCGATGGCGGCGCGGATATTGGGCAAGTCGTTGAGGGCGCGCCATGCTTGGCGGTCGGCGCGCAGATGTTCTTGCTGGCGGGTCGGTTCGACAGCCAGAGCTTCGATGGCTAGCAATCCGTAAAAGGTTTCTTCGTTGGCGGCGGCCATGCGTAGGCGGTTTTGGACACTGGCAGGGTCGCCAATCGCGATGGCGGCGCGGGCGGCCCAATAATGGCCAGCGGCGCGGATTTCGCTGTCGCGGCCTTGGCGGGCGACTTGGTCGAAAGCGAGGGCGGCGGTGCGATAATCCTTGAGACGCCATGACGCCAGCGCCTTGACCCACGCAGCTTGGGCGGCCCATGCGCTGCGCCCTTCGGCGGCGGGATAAGCCAAGCGCAGCGCGTTGGCATCGTCATTTTCGATATAATAGGACCATGCGATTTTCTGTTGCCATTCTTCGCGGGCATCGGGGGTGAGGCGATCCGCGACGGCTTGATAGAGGGCCTCGGCGCCAGCAGGGTCGTCATTTTTGATGCGGTCAGGGATGGTAACGGACAGGCTGGCCGAGACGGGGTCGCTTTTGGCGGTTTCGGCGTTGAGGCGGCGCGGTGCGCTGCCCGCCCATGTCAGGCGGCCTGCGTTGGGCAGCATCGGCACATCCGTCGCGCCGCGCCGCGAGGCCAGAGTGGCGAGACGCTGGGCTTGGGGAAGCTGGGGGCTGCGGCCCAAAATGGGCATGATGTCCGCCACTTCGGCGCGGGGGCTGTTGGCGGCGAGCAGAAGTTCGGCGCGCAGGAAATCGTCCAATGGGCCGTTTTGCGCATTGGCGAGCAGGGATTTGGCTTCGTCCCAGCGTTGGCTGCGAATGGCGGCCATGACCATTTGGTAGAATTGCCGTTCGCGGGCGTCGAGGATGCGCGGGGCGGATTGCTGGTTAAGATTAAAGCCGGCGGCGCGGTCGGCGCTGCTGTTCGCGGAGGCGGACGTGGCGGTCGCCGTGCCAAGAAGCAGGCCGATGGCCGTAAGCCCTGCCGCCGAGATTGTTCGTATCGCCATTGATCAAATCCTGTCGCTGAACAGTTTCAAACTGTCCCAAGCCGCCGCCTTTTGAGCAGGGCGATTTAACAATATGGCAGGGTGCGGTACTGCCACGGTCGCTATATTGCCGTCATTGATACAGACTTCCAGTGTTTTTCCACGGGCGGCTGTCAGGCTATGTTGCGTCATGATGCGCGTAATGTCTGGCCCTAGCAGCAAAATATGCTGGGGCCGGGCCAGTTGGATGTGGTGCCGCATCAAGCGTTCCAGTTCCGGCAGGTCGCGCGCGCTGCATCGCCCGCCAGCGGGGCGGGTGATCGCCATGGTCGCCAGATAGCAATCGTCACGGGTGAGGCCGATGGCCCGCAGCATCCGGTCCAGAAGCAAGCCCATGTCCCCGCAATATAGGGCACCGGTTTGTTGGCATTCCGGTTCGGGCCAAGCGGCGATGACCATCAATTTGGCCCCGACTTGGCCCACGGGGAGCACCCGATTGCCGTCCCAATGGGTGCCGGGAACATGGTCGTCAGAGGCCAGCCATTGCTGGAACTCGGGCCATGTTGACGGAAAAACGACCGGTTCATTGGTTGCTTTTTCTGTCGGAGCGGATTTTTTCTGAAGAATTTCGGGAAGAGCAACCGGTGTCGCTTCGGGCGCGGGGGCCGCTTGGCTGTTTGGGGGCGCATTGTCGTTTAGCGCCTTGTTAACAGGGCGAGCATCCAGCCAGCCAGCAGGGCTTTCGCCGACAAGCGCATCGACGCCCGCCAGTGACCACCAGTGAATATAGCTATATGCCATCGAAGAAATATTAGGCCCACCCATGCGAAATATGCAAACACCCTGTTGACGACACCGTCAATTGGCGGGCATCGCGTTTCATGACAAGATGAGCGTCACTTACGATGATATGATGACGCGGGGACGGCATGGAAAGGTGACAGACAGTGGTTGAACGGGAATCGATGCCCTATGATGTGGTGATCGTTGGTGCTGGTCCGGCAGGACTTTCCGCAGCGATCCGCCTGAAGCAATTGGCAAATGAGGCTGGCAGCGAGCTGTCGGTCTGTGTGCTGGAAAAGGGTTCCGAAGTCGGTGCCCACATATTGTCGGGGGCGGTTATTGACCCGCGTTCGCTGGATGAACTGATTCCCGATTGGCGGGAACAGGGCTGTCCGCTGGCGGAAGTGGCGGTCAATGATAATCAGCACTGGGTTTTGACGGCCAAGAAAAAGCTGTCGGTGCCGCATTTTGTGACGCCTGGCTTTATGCACAACAAGGGCACCTATACGGGTAGCCTTGGCAATTTATGCCGTTGGTTGGCGGAGCAGGCCGAGGGGCTGGGCGTGGAAATTTTCCCCGGATTTGCCGCAGCGGAAATTTTATACCATGACGATGGGTCCGTGAAGGGCGTTGCCACCGGTGATATGGGTATTGCCCGTGATGGCACCCACAAGGGCGATTATGCGCCTGGGTTGGAATTGCATGCGAAATATACCTTCTTTGCAGAGGGTGTGCGCGGCCATTTGACCAAGATGCTGAAGCCGCAGTTCCAATTGGACGCGGATTGCGAGCCGCAGGTTTATGGTATTGGTATCAAGGAATTGTGGGACATTGATCCTGCCCTGCATGCGCCGGGCCGTGTGATCCACACCCAAGGATGGCCGCTGGACCAACATGCCAATGGCGGCGGTTTCCTGTATCATCAGGCCAATGGTCAGGTGGCCTTGGGCTTTGTGACATGGTTGAATTATCGCAACCCGCATATTTCGCCATTCCAAGAAATGCAGAAATGGAAAACCCACCCTGAAATCGCCAAGATTTTGAAGGGCGGTAAGCGCATTTCTTATGGTGCCCGCGCGATTAGCGATGGTGGATATCAATCGGTTCCGCATTTGGCGTTCCCCGGCGGTGCGCTGATCGGTGACACGGCTGGTTTCTTGAACGTGCCGCGCATCAAGGGTACGCATACGGCGATGAAGTCGGGCATGATGGCCGCTGAAGCGGCCTTTGCTGCCGTAACAGCGGGCCGGACCAGCGATGTTCTGAGCGCTTATCAGGATGCTTATGACGAAAGCTGGGTCAAGAAAGAGCTGAGCGTGGTGCGCAACGTGTTGCCGCTGGTCGAAAAATATGGCGACTTGGCGGGGACGATGTTGAGCGGCATCACCATGTGGCTGGAGAATTTCGGCATCAAATTGCCGTTCACCATGAAGCATCATCCCGACAATACAACGCTGTATCGCGCGGATATGATGCCCAAGCCCGATTATCCCAAGGCGGATGGCGTGTTGACCTTTGATCGCTTGTCGTCGGTGTTCTTGTCGAACACCAACCATGAGGAAGATCAGCCGGTTCACCTTCAGTTGAAGGACCCGTCCATTCCGGTGGAATATAATTTGCCGATGTATGACGAACCAGCACAGCGTTATTGCCCCGCTGGCGTCTATGAAATTGTTGGTCAGGAAGAAGGCGATCCACGTCTTGTTATCAACGCACAAAATTGCGTCCATTGTAAAACTTGTGACATCAAGGACCCAACACAGAATATTAATTGGGTTACGCCAGAAGGCGGCGGTGGTCCCAATTATCCGAACATGTAAGCCGCGCGCACTTTACGGATGGATGGCGGTTGCCGCGGCGGGGGTGATTTTATTCCCCGTCGCGGCTTCGGCTGCAAATGTGCCCGTGGATGTGGACCGCGCGGCGCTGGGCGCGTTGGTGGCTGCCGAACTGGCCGAGCAGGAGGGCGACGCCCGCCGCGCATTGGCCGAGTGGGAACGCTTGGCGGTGTTGGTGCCGGACCTGCCAGATCTGCAAGAAAATATGATGTATCAGGCGCTTGCGGCTGGTGATTATGTTTCGGCAGAAAGATATGCGGCATCGCTTTGGAAAAGCGGAAATGTTTTGATTGATGCGCGAGTGGTTTTGTTGACCGCCGCGATCAAAAAGCAAGATTGGAAAAGCGCCGACCAGTTGACGGTTGAGGCGTTGGATGACCCGCAAAAACGCGAGTGGGAGCGCATGTTTGCGCCCATTTTGCGCGGCTGGATTGCGGTGGGGCGCAAGGACCGTGCGGGCGTTGTGGCGGCCATGCCCAAGGACCGCAACATTGTGCATCCGTCGATGCGGGCGCATGAAGGGTTGATGTTGTTGGCGCTGGGCGACAAGCGCGGCGCGGCCGAGGTTGCGGCGGCGCTGCGGCCATCGGATCGCATCAGCCAATTGGCGGCGGCGCAATTGGTCATCGAATTGCGCGCGGCGAAGTTGGTCGACGAGGCCGAAAGCCTGAGGCTGCGGGTGCCGATTATGGACCCTGCGGCGCATGACCCATCGCAAATGTTACCGGAACGGCGCGTGAGAACCGCGGCCGCGGGCGTCGCGAGTTGGTTTGCGCCCATGGCGGCAAGCTTTAGCCGCGTGGCGGATATGCCATCGCCCTTTGGCGAGACATTGGCGCGGTCGGCCGTGGAATTGGCACCGGAACATATGGGCGCGCGCCTGACCTTGGCCGAGGATTTGCGGTCGCTGAGCCGGTTTCAAGATGCGTTGCGGGTGCTGACGGTGAAGGGACCTGTTCCGCCCTTGATGCATTTGGTCCGTGCCGAAGTTTTGCTGGAGATGGGTGATGAGCGCGCGGCCATGCAAGCGGCCGACTTGGCGGTGGCCAGCCCCAATGTTGGGCGTGATTTGCTGGTGCGGCACACGGATTTTGTACGCAAATTGGGCGATCCGGCGAAAAGTGATCAGGCGCTGAGCCGATTGCTGGCAAATTTGACGGCCACGGGCGATGAGCCGCAGTTGGAAGCACTGATTTTGGTGGCTCTGGCGGATTTGCGGTTGAAAAATCAGCCGTGGGACGATGTTTATCCCTTGGTCGAGCGAGCGGTGGCTTTGGCCCCCAATGATGCATCCGTGCTGAATTTTGCGGGATATTCGGCCATTGAACGGCGCAAGGACTTAAATCAATCGCTGAAGATGATTGCCAAAGCGGCTGAATTGGAACCGACAAATGCGAGCATTATCGATTCCTTGGGCTGGGCTTATCATCTGTTAGGGCAGCATGAGGAAGCGGTTCCCTTGTTGGAGCAGGCATGGCGCGGACAAAGCGGCAATGCGGTGATTGGCGAGCATTTGGGCGATGCCTATTGGATTGTCGGACGCCGGTTTGAAGCGCGCAACATGTGGCGGGCGGCAGATTTTCTGGCCGATGCCGATATGCGGGGCCGCTTGGAAGCCAAATTGCGCGATGGATTGACGGCGGAAACGGCCGCGCCATGACGGGCTTGGCCAAAAGGATGGCGGCATGACAGCGGTGATGCGCGGCACAGCATGGGCAAAGGTTAATTTGGCGCTGCACATAAGGGCGCGGCGCGATGACGGCTATCATGAACTTGAGACAATTTTTGCTTTTGTTGACCAAGGTGATGATTTAACAATTGAAATTTCAGATCAGGACCGTCTGGTCATTGATGGGGAATTTGCTGAGGGCTTGGCGGCGGACGCCGACAATTTGGTGATGCAGGCGCTGCGGATTTTGCGCAGCGCGGGCGGAGCAGGGCTGGTGCCGCCCGTGGCAGTCCATTTGACCAAAAATTTGCCGGTGGCGGCGGGTATTGGTGGTGGGTCGGCGGACGCCGCCGCGATGGCGCGCTTGGTACGAGACCATTTCTTGCCCGATATAGGGCGCGTGCCGCTTCGGCACTTGGTCGCCCCCTTGGGCGCGGATGTTGCAGCCTGTGTGGATAGTGAAACCTGTATCGGTATGGGGACGGGTGCGGACTTGCAGCCTGCGACGCATGTCAATGTGTCGGGGATACCGATTTTGTTGGTGAACCCGCGCCAGCCGGTGGCGACAGGGCCGATTTTCAAGGCGTGGGACCAGATGGACCGAGGTCCGTTATTTGTGGGGCAGGATATGCGCGGGGCGTTACTGGCGGCGCGCAATGATTTGCAGCGACCCGCCATCGCGCAATGCCCAGCCGTAGCGGAGATATTGACGGTTTTGGGCGGGTTAAAGCCGTGGCTGGCGCGTATGTCGGGTTCGGGTGGGACATGTTTTGCCTTGTTCGATTCCGCCGCTGATCGCGATGCTGCTGCTGCCCATTTGGCGTCGCATCATCCGCATTGGTGGCGCTGTTCGGGCGTGCTGCGATGAAAATCGCGGGGCGCGATGGGATGATATGATATGAGCCGTGAAGCGTCGGTGGTGAGTGAATGATGATGGATATGATAAGCGAGAGCGCCGAAGCTTGGACGGTGCTGGGAACCCCAAAAAAGGGCGGCATCTTGGTGATTTCGGACCATGCGTCCGCCAAAGTTCCCGATGATATCGACTTGGGCATTGATCCGGCATTGTTGGACCAACATATTGCCGTGGATATTGGCGTGGCAGATGTGGCGGCGCAGATGGTCGCTGGTGGCCATGCTGACGCCGCGATATTGGGCGGTGTGTCGCGGTTGGTGTTGGATGCCAACCGCGATGTGGACGCCGCAGGCTTGATCCCGATGGTCAGCGACGGCCATGAGATATTGGGAAACCGGCTGGATGACGCGCAACGCGCGGAGCGGGTGGCGCGGTTTTTCACGCCCTATCATGACAAAATTTCGGATATTTTGGATGAAGTTCGGCCCGCCATGATCTTGTCATTACACAGCTTTACACCCGCCTTGGGAAGCGACCCGTCGCAGCAGCGGCCATGGCATGTCGGTGTGCTATATAATGAAGATGATCGCTTGGCCGCGCCCGCGATTGCGGCGTTGCAGGCCGAAGGGCTGAATGTCGGCGACCAGCTGCCCTATAGTGGAAAAATATTAAATGCGACGATGAACCGCCATGCGGAAGGGAATGACATTCCCTATATAGGGATTGAGCTGCGGCAGGATTTGGTGGCAAGCGGCGATGATTTTCGCCTGTGGGCCGAGCGATTGGGCCGTATGTGTGCGAATGCGACGTTGAAAATTGTGCCATAGCATTGTAAGCGGCATCAAATTTTTATGAAATAATATTTCTCGGAGACTGTTTCATGCCTTCTTATCGTTCACGGACGACCACCCATGGCCGCAATATGGCCGGTGCTCGCGGGCTATGGCGCGCGACGGGTATGAAGGATAGCGATTTTGGCAAGCCGATTATCGCGGTCGTTAACAGCTTTACCCAATTTGTGCCTGGTCACGTCCATTTGAAGGATTTGGGCCAGATGGTGGCGCGCGAGATTGAAAAATCGGGCGGCGTGGCCAAGGAATTTAACACCATTGCGGTCGACGATGGCATCGCCATGGGTCATGATGGGATGCTGTATAGCTTGCCCAGCCGTGACTTAATTGCCGATAGCGTCGAATATATGGTCAACGCCCACTGCGCCGATGCGATGGTGTGCATTTCCAACTGTGACAAAATCACGCCTGGTATGCTGATGGCCGCGCTGCGCATCAATATTCCCGTGATCTTTGTATCCGGTGGTCCGATGGAAGCCGGCAAAGTAGTATTGAAGGGCAAGGAAGTCGCGCTGGATTTGGTGGACGCCATGGTGGCCGCCGCCGATGAAAGCTATAGCGACGAGGAAGTCGCCGAGATTGAGCGTTCGGCTTGCCCAACCTGTGGTAGCTGTTCTGGCATGTTCACCGCCAATTCGATGAACTGTTTGACCGAGGCCTTGGGCCTGTCCTTACCTGGCAATGGATCGCAATTGGCCACCCATGCGGACCGTAAGGGCTTGTTCCTGCGCGCTGGTGCGATGATCGTACAAATGGCCCGCCGTTATTATGAGCAGGATGATGAAAGCGTGTTGCCGCGCACCATCGCCAGCTTTGAAGCGTTTGAAAATGCGATGTCTTTGGACATTGCTATGGGTGGTTCGACCAATACCGTGCTGCATTTGTTGGCGGCGGCGCATGAAGCGGGTGTGGATTTTACCATGGCGGATATTGACCGCTTGTCGCGCAAGGTGCCCTGCCTGTCCAAGGTCGCGCCCGCCAAGGCGGACGTGCATATGGAAGATGTGCACCGTGCGGGCGGCATCATGTCGATTTTGGGTGAGTTGGAGCGGGGCGGATTGCTGCACGCGCATTTGCCGACTGTCCATAGTGCGACCTTGGGTGATGCGCTGAACAAATGGGATATTACGCGCACCAATGATGCGGATGTGCAGACATTCTTTTTGGCGGCGCCGGGCGGTGTCCCGACGCAGACGGCGTTTAGCCAAAATCGCCGCTGGGACGCCTTGGATATGGACCGCGAAAATGGCGTGATCCGCAGCGTGGACCATGCGTTCAGCAAGGATGGCGGTATTGCGGTGTTGAACGGCAATATCGCGCTGGACGGGTGCATTGTGAAAACCGCCGGTGTGGACGAGAAGATTTTGAAGTTCACGGGCCCTGCCAAAGTTTATGAAAGCCAAGACGCCGCTGTGACCGCCATTTTGACGGGACAAGTGGAAGCGGGTGATGTGGTGGTTATCCGCTATGAAGGGCCAAAGGGCGGGCCGGGTATGCAGGAAATGCTGTATCCGACCAGCTATTTGAAATCCAAGGGATTGGGCGCGGCTTGTGCGCTGATCACCGATGGACGTTTTTCGGGCGGCACGTCGGGCTTGTCCATTGGTCATGTATCGCCAGAAGCGGCGGAAGGCGGCGCGATTGCGCTGGTTGAGGTGGGTGACACCATCGAGATCGATATTCCGAACCGTAGCATCACCTTGGTTGTTCCGGACAGCGAATTGGCGGCGCGCCGTGCGGCGATGGAAGCCAAGGGTGACAAGGCATGGCAGCCAGAGGCCGAGCGTCCGCGCAAGGTATCATTGGCGCTGCAAGCCTATGCGGCGATGACGACAAGTGCGGCGCGCGGCGCGGTGCGCGACCTGAGCCAGTTGAAGCGTAGCTGAGGTTGGTGCTTCGGCAGCGCGGATAGCGCGGCGAAAAGAAAAAGGGGGCGTTGGCGGTGGTCAGCGCTCCTTTTCTTTTGCCGGTTTCGTAACTTTGCTGGTTTAACGGGGCTGGGCGATTTAGGCTGGGGGCATGATGATGCCTGCAGATGCCCCGATTTTGACCGTTGATGCGATGCGCGCGGCGGAACATGTCTGCACGAAGCGCGGAACGTCGCTGAGCCTGTTGATGGAACGGGCGGGGCGCGCTGTGGCCGATGCTGCGTGGCGGGTGGCGGCGGGACGGCCCATTTTAATCTTGTGCGGCACGGGTAACAATGGCGGCGACGGATATGTTGCGGCGCGCATATTGGCAGCGCGGGGCGTTGATGTGACGGTGGCGGCGCTGGGGCCAGCCAAGACGGATTTGGCCCGCGCAGCGCGGCAAGGCTGGGACGGCGCGGTGCTGGACTTGGCCGATGCCGCGTTGCTGCGCCCTGCGGTGATGGTGGATGCCTTGTTCGGTGTGGGGATGAGCCGCCCGCTGGATACGGAGTTGCGGCAGATGTTGGCCCCGCTGGGTGCCGCGCGGGTGATATCGGTGGATGTGCCAAGCGGCGTAGATGCAGACGGTGTGGCGGATTGGGCGCCGATCTGGCCCGCGCATGTGACGGTGGCGTTGGGGGCGTTGAAGCCAGCCCATGTCTTGCAACCCAGCGCGGCATGGTGCGGGCAGATATACTATGATGATTTGGGCGAGAAAGGGGCGTGGGCCAGCCGCGCCCGCAGCATAGGCTTGGGCGGCGCGGTGGTCGCGGCGCCAAGCCATGATGCCCATAAATTCACGCGGGGAATGGTGTTGGTGGCGAGCGGGCCGATGGGCGGCGCGGCGAGGCTTTGTGCGGGGGCTGCGATGCGTGCGGGGGCAGGATATGTCGTGATGCGCGGGGGTGATGCAGCGCGCAATGGCACCCCGCCATATGATGCGATTATCACGGAGGATCGGGAGCGATTTTCGGCGCGATACCAAGACAAGCGGGTTGGTGCGGCGGTGATTGGCGCGGGCTATCCGGATGGGGAGGCTTTGCGGCAGGACGTCGCGGAACTGTGGGATAGCGGCTTGGATTTTGTGTTGGATGCGGCGGCGATTGATGTGGCCTTGGGCCATATTGGGGCGCAGGGGCGTGATGTGGGCCGACGGCGCATGGTGATGACGCCGCATGAGGGTGAGTTTCAGCGGGCCTTTGGCGCGGTGCTGGGGCTGAATATTGGGGGCGACGCGACCGAGAATAAGATGGATCGGGCGCGCCGCGCGGCGGCTTTTTCGGGTGCGGTGGTGATTTATAAGGGCGCGGATTTGGTGATTTCTGCGCCAGACGGGCGGCTTTGTGCGGCATGGCCGGGGTCGCCTTGGTTGGCCAGCGCGGGGACGGGGGATGTGCTGGCGGGGGCGACCGCGGCGATGCTGGCGCGCGGCGGCGATGCTTTTCAGGCGGCGGTGGATGCTGTGCGCTGGCATATTCGCTGCGCCCAGCGTATAGGCCCCGGCCTGATAGCGGATGATATGATAAGGATTTGAAATGACACAGGGCGCGATCATAGAACGTATCGCGGCGCGCGGTGACGGCGCGACGGCGGATGGACGCTATGTTGCGGGCGCTGTGCCAGGCGATATTTTGCATGATGATGGCCGCTTGGAAGAAGGGCCGAACCGTGCGACGCCGCCATGCCGCCATTTTGGCAAATGCGGCGGCTGTCAGTTGCAGCATGTGGCGGAGCCGGCCTTGGCGGAATTTGTGCGCGACCGTGTGGTCGGCGCATTGGCGGGCCAATTGGTGGAAGCGGGCGAGGTGCGACCAGCCTTTTTGTCGGCCCCTGCGTCGCGTCGCCGTGCGTCGCTGACCGCGCTGAAGAGCGGGAAACAGGTGGCGATTGGCTTTAATGCCGAAAAGAGCAACCAGATTGTCGACATGCGCATGTGCCCATTATTGGCACCGGAATTGTTCGCGCTGATTGCGCCTTTGCGCCAGTTGCTGGACAAAATTGCGCCGCAGCGCCGCCCTGTGAAGGTCAAATTGCAACTGGTTGACCAAGGGGCGGAAGTGATTTTGGAAGGCGTGAAGGCCGAGGGGCTGGACGCTGCGATGGGATTGCAGGATTTTGCGGCTGATCATCGTTTGGCGCGTTTGGCGATCGACCAAGGGGATGGGCTGGAAGTGGTCTGGCAACCCGAAGTGCCGACTATGACCTTTGGCGATATTAGCGTGGAAGTGCCACCCTTTGCCTTTTTGCAGGCGACCTTGTCGGGTGAGGCGGCGTTGGTGGCGGCGGTGCGCGAAGCGGTGGGCGATGCGGGCGCGGTGGCCGATTTATTTGCCGGCGTTGGGACATTTGCTTTGTCATTGGCCGAGGGGCGCAAAGTCTATGCCGCCGAAGGGGCGCGGGATGCCATTGGGGCGTTGACCAGCGCGGTGAACCGCGCGCGGGCGCTGGTGGCGAGTGAGCATCGCGATTTGTTCCGCCGTCCGTTGGTGCCCGCCGAGTTGGAAAAATTTGGCGCGGTGGTGATTGATCCGCCGCGCGCAGGCGCAGAGGAGCAGGTGAAGGAATTGGCGGCTTCGGCTATGCCGGTGCTGGCCTATGTTAGCTGCAATCCCGCCAGCTTTGCGCGGGATGCCAAAATATTGGTGGATGGCGGTTATCGCTTGGATTGGGTGCAGCCGGTTGGCCAGTTCCGTTGGTCTACCCATGTGGAACTGGCCGCCCGTTTTTCGCGTCCCTGAAGCGAAAAAATGATGATTGGTGCGGGGGTTAGAGTAGCAAGCCCCGCACCGCATTGATGCACAGGCCAAGCAAGGACAGGCTGCCCAAGGCGAACAATAAGAAGCGCCACATGACGCGGTTGACGGTGGCTTGTACCAAGCTGTGCAGGATGCGCAGAACGACATAAGCCCATGCCAATTGGGTGTTCAGGCCGCCCCCCATGCCCGCAATCGCCAACGCCAGACAGATGGCGTAAAAGACCGTCGGTTGTTCCATCAAATGATTGTAATTATGCGCTTTCCACTGGACCTGTGGCGGCAGGGCATCATCGAGATTGCGGCCCGTGGTGCCGACCAGATTTTTGGCGTCGATTTTGGCGCGCTGCATGGCGGGTATGCGCACGGCATACATCCATATCCACATGAGCATGGACCAGAGGCCAAGCAAGGCGACAGGCCCCAAAATGCTGTGATCGTTCATATACCCCTCCCTTATGGTGTTAAAATATTGGATATCACCCCATGGTTGTGACCACCGCCAAAATTGTGAGTGCGAACAGGCAGATGGTTGACAATGTAAACAGCATGAGGCGCACTGGAATGCGGTTGGTGGTGGCTTGCCACAGGCTGTGGATGATCCGCAGAGCGACATAGGCCCATGCCAGATAGCGGGTCAGATCACTGGTGCCGCCGGATAGGTGAAGGCAGAGAATGACCGCATAAAATAAAACAGGTTGTTCCAGTAAGTGACTGTAATTATGTCTTTTCCAATTGGCCTGTGGCGGTAAAATAGCTTCGAGATCTTGGCCGCGTCCGCCGGGTGGTGCATTTTTAACATCGACGCCCGAGCGTGCAATGGCGCTGAAGCGTGAGACGCCAAGCCAAATGAGCATGATCAGTGTCCACAGCGCCAATATGGCTGCGGGTGCAAGCAGGCTGGTTGGCATATATATTCCCCCTCATATATTTGCCGAACCAGCCTATTGTATGGCCTGTCAGGCGTAAGATTTGATAATTTATCTTATGTTTATGCGCTTTCTTACATGCTGGCAGCCTTGGCGCGGAGGCGTGGGCCATCTTCGTTGAGGCGCGGGGCGAAGCCCAAGGGGGCGTGCGGCGCCGCGCCAAATTTGACTGGTGGGCGGCTTTCCAAAAAGCTGCCGACGACGGGATGCTCACGTTGTTGAAAATAGCCAATGGCTTGAAGATGGGGGTCTTGTGGCACATCCGCCAAATCGCGTGCTGGCATGGCGGGAATGTCGTTGGCCGCGAAAATTTCCATCCACTCCGCTGTGCTATGCTGCGGTGTCTTTTTGGAAATTTCGGTGTAAACTAAGGAAAATACCGTGCCATCTTCATAGGCTTTGGCAAATTCGGGCGTGGCCATGAGGTCGTTGCTGCCGATCAGGCCCAAGATACGCACCATCGATTCGGCGGTATAAGGAACAATGGCCATATAGCCGTCTTGGGTTGGGAAAGGCTGGCGCGTGGGGTCCAATTGGCGCGGATATCCGGCGGGGCCGATGGGCGGAACCAAGGTGGCGTCGCGCAAATGTTCGGTCATCATGAAGGATGTGAAACATTCAAACATCGGAACTTCAACGGCTTGTCCCTCGCCCGTGCGAAGTTTGTGAACAATGGCCGCTAAGATGGCCTGTGCGCCATAAAGGCCAGCGACCTTGTCCGCGATGAGCGAGGGGAGATAGCGGGGGCGGTCATGACCATCGACGCGGGGCAGCAGGCTGGCGGTGCCCGTGGCGGCTTGGATGACGTCATCATAGGCCTGAAGGTCGGCATAGGGGCCGTCCTGTCCAAAACCCGTGGCATGCATATAGATGATGTCGGGTTTGATGGCTTTGACGGATTCGTAGGAAAAGCCCAGCCGTTCAATCGCTTTTGCGCGGACATTGTGGACGAAAACATCGGCGTCCACAATCAATGCGCGTAAAACATCAGCGTCTTCGGGGTTTTTCAGGTCAAGGGCGATGGATTGTTTGCCGCGATTGACGGTTAAATGGATGGACCCCATGGTGGCGTCGCCGTTTTTGCCGCTGCCCAAATAGCGCGATACGTCGCCGATATTTGGGGTTTCTACCTTGATAACCTCTGCTCCCATATCGGCCAGCATTTGTGTGGCATAGGGGCCAAAAATAACTGTCGTTAAATCAATGACTTTAATTCCATTGAGCATGGACATCGCCTGGGGTTCCTCTCTCTCTTTGCGGTATCGGCAGGTCTTATGTCCGCCTGATGCCATTGCTGAACCGGCGCGAGCCAAGGGACAGCAAGGGAAGATGCATCGGCGTTTTGCGGCGGAATATCCCCAACGTCGCGCCATGCGCTTCCCCTATTTTCAGTCTGCCTGTCCTTTGGCGGCATGTCCATTGCTGATCCAGTGCTGGCGTGATGCGCCGAAACTGCTGGGAATGGGGGGAAGTGGGTGCCTGTGATAAGGACGATGTGGGATCGATAGAAAAATTACTTTATAACAGTGGGATGAGAAACAATTTTGAATGTATTTCGACGATAGGCGCGCGTAACAACAAAGGGGCCGCGCCATGGTGATGGAGCGGCCCCTGTTGAAAATGCCAGTGTCGATGACGAAGCTTAGAAAATCTTCGTGACCGTTGCCGTGCGGCGTTCCGGTTCGACTTCGCCGGTATAGAGGCTGGTCATTGGTTCGTCGCTGACGACGTGGGTTTCTTCGGAACCAAAGCCGTTAAACTGGGTCCGCATGGCGCAGCCATAGGCACCGAGCATACCGATTTCGATGAAATCACCCGTTTTGATATCGTTCGGCAAATAGAAGGGACCTTCCATATGGTCGATATCGTCGCAGGTGGGGCCATAGAAGCTGAATGCGGTGGTTTCCGTACCTTCTTCTGAACTACGCAAAAGATTGACAGGGAAGCGCCAGTTGACATGGGCCGCGTCGAATAAGGCACCATAGGCCCCATCGTTGATATAGAGAATGTCGCCGCGACGCTTTTCGACGCGGACGATCAGGCTGCTATATTCCGCCGACAAGGCACGGCCCGGTTCGCACCACAATTCAGCCGAATAGCTGATTGGCAGGCTTTCGAAGCTGCGGTGGATGGTGTCAAAATATGCATCGAGCGGGGGTGGTTCCATGCCCGGATAGGAGGATGGGAAACCGCCGCCAACATCGACAATATCCACCGTCACCGATGCCGCGACAATGGCCGCACGGACGCGTTCCATCGCTTGGGCATAGGCGTGTGGGCTCATGGCTTGGCTGCCGACATGGAAGCAGATGCCAAGGGCGTCCGCGGCCTGACGGGTGGCCATCAGCAATTCGGTGACGTCCGCTGGGTCCGCGCCGAATTTTGAAGCCAAGCTGAGCTTGCTGTGATCAGAAGATACGCGCAGACGCACAAGCAGGTTCAGATCTTGGGCACCATTGGTGGCGCGCACGATCTTTTCCAATTCATCCATCGTGTCGAGCGAGAAGGTGCGGACGCCATGCTTGTGATAGGCTTCGCGGACAGCTTCTTCGGCTTTGACGGGGTGCATGAAGCATAAAGTCGCGTCAGGCAGCGTGCGTTTCACCAAGCGCACCTCTGCGATAGAGGCGACGTCATAATGGGTTACGCCGGAATCCCACAGAACGAGCAGCAGGTCAGGCGACGGATTCGCCTTGACCGCATACATGGTCGTTCCCGGAAAACGTTCGATGAAGAAACGTGCAGCCCGCCGCGCCGCATGTGGGCGGACGAGGGTTACAGGTTCAACTGGCGAAGATGCCTGAATCAGCCCGAAGGCGCTATGATGCTGATGCAACGCAAGGGACCCCCAAAGGTAGTTAAACGAACAAAGGCTGCCTTGCGGTTATTGGAAGTCCCCCTGGGGCAGCGGTCGCGCATATATGGTCGGTCGATTTTGATGTAAAGTGTTTCTGTGAATTTTTATTGGAATTTCCGCCATTTTATGATGCTTTAGCGGCGTGTTCTGGAATGTTTTGATGGCGCGAGGCCGATAAAAAGCCCGAAAATCAGCCATGTTTGGCGATGTTGTCCGCATGACAGGCAAAATGCGCAGAAATGACAAAAAAAGTGACGCATCAGAAGGGGTGGCACACGCCCATGTGGTTGGCCTTGTGGGCGTGTGTCATTTTATGGGGGAGAAGGCCTAGCTGAGTCGGGATTTGAAATCCGCATAATCAAAGCTGGCGACTTCGCGCAGCTCATCAGTTTCGCTGTCCCACAGCCAGATGGCGGGCAGTGGTACACCGTTGAATGTGTTGGTTTTGACCATCGAATAATGGCCTTGATCGAGGAAGGCGAAGCGCCCGCCGATTTGTGCGCCGCCGGGCAGGGCGTAATCGCCGATCACATCGCCCGCGAGGCAGCTTGGGCCACCAAGGCGGGTGACGGGCGCGCCATCTTCTTCGCCGAGCATGGCGGGGCGATAGGGGGCCTCGATCACGTCGGGCATATGGCAGGTGGCGGAAATATCGGTGATGCCGATCGGCATGCCATTTTCGAACAGGTCGAGGATTTCACCGACCAAAATGCCCGCGTCCAGCGCAACGGCCTCGCCGGGCTCAATCATCACCTCGCAGCCGGTATCAGCCTGAACTTGCTTCAAAAAGGTGATCAGCTCATCGATTTGATAGTCGGAGCGGGTGACATGGTGGCCACCACCAAAGTTGATCCATTTGAGTTGGCCGAAATAAGGCGCGAGTTGGGGTTTGACCGATGCCCATGTGCGCAGCAACGGCGGGAAATCTTGTTCGCACAGGCTGTGCATATGCACGCCATCGACGCCGTCCAGATGTTCTGGGCGAAGCTGGGAGATGGGATGGCCCAAGCGGCTGCACGGGGCGGCTGGGTCATATTTTGGCACTTCGCCTTCGCTGTGCATCGGATTGAGGCGCAGGCCGATGTCGAATGTTGCGCTATTAGCGCGCAATTGATCGAGCAAGGGACGGAAACGGGCGATTTGGCCGGGGGAGTTGAAGATCAGATGATCGGACAGCGCAGCGATTTCGGGCAGGTCGGATTCCTTATAGCCCGCGCAATAGGTGGCGACTTCGCCGCCATATTCTTCGCGGCCAAGGCGCGCTTCGTAAAGGCCCGAAGCGCAGACGCCGTCGAGATATTCGGCAACCGTGCTGCCGAGCGACCACATAGAGAAGGCCTTGAGCGCCGCCAAAACTTTCGCGCCCGACGCGTCGCCAATATGGCGTAGCACCGCGAGGTTGGCGCGGACTTTGGCGGCATCCACCACAAAGGCGGGCGATGGCACGCGGTGGAGGTCGAAATTGGCGAAGGCCCCGGGGTCACCGGCACGCGTTTCCATAGTCACTTATCCTGCTTAGTCTGTGTCAGGCCGAGATAGGGCCTTTGAAAATGAAGAAGGCACCTGCGGCGATGAACAAAAAACCGATCAAATGATTGACGGTTAATTTTTCGCCCAGCCAGAAGGTAGCGAAGCCTGCGAAGACGATCAATGTGATGACCTCTTGCATGGTTTTCAACTGTGCCGTGGAATAAACACTGCTTCCCATGCGGTTGGCGGGAACGGCAAGGCAATATTCGAAGAAGGCGATGCCCCATGCCATAAGGATGGCGAACCATACGGGGCGCGAGATATCGCCCAAATGGCCATACCAAGCGAAGGTCATGAAGATGTTGGAGATAAACAGCAGGCCGATGGGGAGAAGATAGGCTGTCATGGCATGATGTCCGCTGTTGGCTGGGGTGTTACGCTGGGTAGCATGAACGCAATGCGGGCGGGAAGCGTGAGATACGCCGTCCCGCCCGCACGCGAAATCTTGCGGATTAGAAGCTGAGCGGTGCGTCCAATTCCTTGATTTGCCATGGCAGGCCATGCTTGTTCAGCATGTCCATGAAGGGATCTGGGTCCATTTGTTCGATGTTGAACACGCCTTCGCCGCTCCACGTGCCCGTCACCATCATGGCGGTGCCGATCATGGCAGGAACGCCGGTGGTGTAACTGACAGCTTGGTTGCCGGTTTCGGCATAGGCATCTTCATGATCGCAGATGTTGTAGAGATACAAGGTCTTTTCCTTGCCATCCTTACCGATGCCGGTTGCGATAACGCCGATGTTGGTCTTGCCCTTGGTGGTTTCACCGAGGCTGGAGGGTTCGGGAAGAACAGCCTTGAGGAACTGAAGCGGAATGATTTCCTTGCCTTCGTAGATCACCGGATCGATGCGGGTCATGCCGATATTTTGCAGCACGGTGAGGTGCTGGATATAAGCATCGCCGAAGGTCATCCAGAAGCGGATGCGCTTGATTTCGGGTAGGTGGGTTTTCAGGCTTTCGATTTCCTCATGGTACATGAGGTACATATTCTTCGGGCCGACCTGTTCGAAATCAAACTCTTGCTTCACCGACATGGGCGGGGTTTCGACCCAGTCGCCATTTTCCCAGTGACGGGCAACCGCGGTGACTTCGCGGATGTTGATTTCTGGGTTGAAGTTGGTTGCGAAGTGCTGGCCATGGTCGCCGCCGTTGCAATCCAAGATATCGAGCGTGTCGATACGGTCGAAATGATGTTTTTTCAGGTAGCAGGTGAACACGCTGGTGACACCAGGGTCGAAGCCCGAACCCAGCAGCGCCATCAGGCCAGCTTCCTTGAAGCGGTCTTGATAAGCCCATTGCCAATGATATTCGAACTTCGCTTCGTCGCGTGGTTCGTAGTTTGCGGTGTCGAGATAGTGCGCGCCGGTTTCGAGGCAGGCGTCCATGATCGTCAGATCTTGGTAAGGCAGCGCAAGGTTGACGACATGGGTTGCGCCGATTTCGCGGATGAGGGCAGCGGTTTCTGCGACATTATCGGCATCAACCTGTGCGGTTTTGATGGTGACGCCGGTGCGGGTTAGCACGCTGGCGGCGATGTCGTCGCATTTGAATTTGCGGCGGCTGGCCAAGGTGATGTCGGGGAAGATATCCGCGTTCATCGCCATCTTGTGCACTGCCACCGAACCGACGCCGCCAGCGCCGATCACCAAAACCTTGGTCATTCATTATCTCCTGTAACTGCCCGTGCAGTTCAAACTTCATTGCGGGGCCTATAGTAGAAAGCTGTGTGAGATACAAAGGGTCGCGCGGCGACTTTGTTCCTTTTGCGGGCAGTCCGTCATTTTTATCGCGGCGGGAAACATCTGGTGGCTTGTGCATTGCTTTCTTGAAACAGAAGGAGGGCCGAAATGCTGAAATGGAAATATCTGTGCGCTATGACTGTTGGCGGACTGACTTTGGCTGCTTGTGACGCGTCTGATGCGCCGGAAAATAAGGCGTCACCGCAAGAGGCCGCCGTGACAAAGGGAACGAAGGCGCCCGTGAACGCAAGCAGTCCGCACCGTTTTGCAGCGTGGGCGGGTCGGTGGACGGGCGTGGAGGGTATGTATGTGGATATTGCGCCGACGACGTCGGAAAACTACCGCTTGGTGATGCGATATGACCTTGAGAATGAAGGGGAGTTTGTCGGGCGCGATAGCGAGCATGGCATAAAATTTACGCGCGGAACGGAGCCGCTGTTGTTGCGGCGGAGCAGCGGAGAGGAAACGGGGCTGAAATATCTGGCGGGCAAGCAAGATTGTTTGATGGTGAAAGATGGCGAGGGATATTGCCGCGATTGAGGCTGTTTACGTCATTGACGCGGGCATGAAAAAAGGGCGGAGCCGCAGGTCCGCCCTTTTTGGAATATATCGGGTCGCCGAAGGTTTAGGCGGCCTTTTGAAGGGCCAGTCGTTCCCAAATTTCGCTGAGGGCCTGTGTCAGCTCGGTCATCATGTCTTGCGTATGCGATGGCCCCGGCGTGAAGCGCAGGCGTTCGGTGCCGCGCGGCACGGTTGGGAAGTTGATGGGCTGGACGTAAACGCCATATTCGGCCAGCAAAATGTCGCTGATTTTCTTGGCGCGGACAGGGTCGCCGACCATCAAGGGGACGATGTGGGTGGTGCTGTCCATCACCGGAAGGCCGGCGTCGCGGAAGCTTTGTTTCAGAAAAGCCGCAGCCGCTTGTTGCGCGTCCCGTTCTTCGCTGGAGGATTTGAGGTGACGCACGCTGGCCAGCACGCCCGCGACCAATACCGGTGACAGGCTGGTGGTGAAGATGAAGCCGGGGGCATAGCTGCGGATGACGTCGATGATATTTTTGTCAGCGGCAATATAGCCGCCCATGACGCCAAAGGCCTTGCCCAGCGTGCCTTCAATGATGGTGACGCGGCTTGCGGCCTCGTCACGGTCGGTGATACCGCCGCCGCGTGGGCCATACATGCCAACGGCATGAACTTCGTCGCAATATGTCAGGGCATTATATTTTTCGGCCAAATCGCAAATGGCGTGAATGGGGGCGACGTCGCCGTCCATCGAATAGACGCTTTCAAAGGCGATCAGCTTGGCCGCAGAGGGATCGTCAGCGGCCAGCAATTCTTCGAGGTGCGCGAGGTCGTTGTGACGCCAGACGCGCTTTTCACAATTGCTGTTGCGAATGCCCGCGATCATCGAGGCGTGGTTCAGTTCGTCGGAATAAATGATGCAGTTGGGCAAGAGTTTGCCCAGCGTGCCCAGCGTGGCTTCGTTGCTGATATAGCCAGAGGTGAACAGCAGCGCGCCTTCTTTGCCGTGCAAGTCGGCAAGTTCAAATTCCAGATCGACGTGATAATGGGTGTTGCCGCCAATGTTGCGGGTGCCACCGGAACCGGCGCCGACATCGTGCAGCGCATCTTCCATGGCCGTGATGACCTTGGGATGTTGGCCCATCGCCAAATAGTCATTGGAGCACCATACGGTGATGGGTTTAGGCCCATTGTGGCCAGCGAAACAGCGGGCGTTCGGAAACGCGCCTTTATTCCGCAAAATGTCGATGAAAACGCGGTAGCGGCCTTCTTCGTGAAGGCGGTCGATAGCACGAGCGAAAATATCGTTATAGTTCACAATGCAGCCCCGTCCATGGTCGGTACATGGCGCCAAATTTGCAGCGTCGCCCGCGTCAATACCCATGAATTCCCAAGGAATCCAGTGCAAACATGTCGCAATTAGGCGTTGGACGAGGGGGAGTGATATTTTTGCTGACCAAAATGTCAGTAAAATGAAGGAAAGATAAGATATTGGGCGGGTTAGATGATATCCATCGAATCAATTCCAAAAGGACGCAGGCTGTCCAGTGGCGGCAGAATATGGGTGTCGCTTTTGGTGAAAACGGCCACACCGCCGCTTGGGTTGGCGGGCCATGATTGGCCTTGGGTGAGATAGGCGATGCGCCGTGCGATGCCGTCTGACCCGTCAATGAGGCGAACATCAGGACCAAAAGCCTGTTGCAATTCTGGAGCCAGCAGCGGGAAATGGGTGCAGGCCAGCACGACAATATCCAGATTGTCACCACCATTTTGGCGGCGCAGGCCGTCCACCGCGCTTTGGATGGCGGCGGGGTCAACAGGCAGGCCGTGAAGCTTGGCTTCGGCGGCGACAACCAATTCGGGGCTGCCGTGGCGAAGCACCAATTGGTTGGCGGCATATTGGGCGCTGAGGTCGTCAACATAGGGTTGGCGGACCGTAGCGGCGGTGCCGAGCACGCCGATGACACCGGTGCGGCTTTGTTCGGCGGCGGGTTTGATGGCGGGGACCGTGCCAACGATGGGTACGTCCAGCGCGGCGCGAACATGGGTCAGCGCGATGGTGGATGCGGTGTTGCAAGCGATGACCACCAAACGGGGTTGATAGCGTTCGACAAGCCGGCCCAGCAGAGCGGGGACGCGGGCGGCGAGCATGGCTTCGCTTTTTTCGCCATAAGGCAGGCCCGCATAGTCAGCGGCATAGATGATGGGCGCGTTGGGCAGGAGTTTTCGTGCCTTTTCCAGCACGGTTAGGCCGCCAAGGCCGCTGTCGAAGAATAAAAGTGGCGCGTCAGCGGCAGGAAATTGACCCATAATGGTGGAAACTATAGGCGAAACAGCGCAAGGCCAGCAAGCGCAACATTGACCGTGCGGCCTGCTTCGCGCCAAAAGCAGCACAGATTTTTTCATTTTTGATTCCGGTGAGCCATGTCCAGTTCCGCTTTGTTGATCCTGATTTTATTTGTGGCGGGCTATTTGCTTGGCTCCATTCCCTTTGGCGTGGTGTTGACGCGCTTGTTCGGCGCGGGCGATTTGCGACAAATTGGGTCGGGCAATATTGGCGCGACCAATGTGCTGCGGACGGGGCGCAAGGGCTTGGCGGCCGCGACATTGGTGCTCGACGGATTGAAAGGCGCGGTGGCAGTGGTGCTGGCGCCGCATTTTGTGCCGGAATTGGGCGACCATGCCGCGATGATTGCGGGTGCGGCGGCGATGATTGGCCATTGTTACCCCATTTGGCTGAAGTTTAAGGGCGGCAAGGGTGTCGCCACCCTGTTGGGTGTCAGCGCGGCGCTGGCTTGGCCGATTGGGCTGGTCTTTGCGTTGGTATGGGTGGCAACAGTGGTGATGTTCCGCATTTCGTCGCTGGGCGGCATGTTGGGCGCGGTGTCGGCGCCGATTGCGGCGCTGGTGATGGGGAATATGGTGTTTGCGGCGGGCTTGGCGGGTTTGGCGCTGATTGTGCTGCGTAGGCATAGCGAGAATATTGCACGGCTGCGCGCCGGAACGGAGCCGCGTGTGGGCGCATCAAAGGGGTAGGCGATGAACGGGGGGGAGCGCATTGCCAGACTGCGGTTGATCCGCAGTTCGGGTATCGGGCCGGTCGGTTGGCATCAATCGATGCAGCGATGGGGCAGCGGCACCGAGGCCCTATATCAATGGCGGCACCAATGGCGGGGGGCTGTGCATCGGCGCGGCCAAGTGTCGGGGCCATTGGCCAGTGAGCAGGATATTGATCAAGAAATGCGGCGGGTTTCCGAAGTGGGAGCCCGCCATATTTTTTATGATGAGGATGATTATCCGGCTTATTTAAAACAAGTGGATGTGCCGCCGCCGGTATTGATTGTGAAAGGGCGGGCGGAGATTTTGGCGCGGCCCAGCGTGGCGATTATTGGGGCGCGCAATGCGTCAGCGGCGGCGTGCCGCTTTGCGCGGCAGATGGCGCATGAGCTGAGCGATGCTGGTGTGAGCGTGGTGAGCGGCTTGGCGCGGGGGGTGGATACGGCAGCACATATCGGCGCGCTGAACGGCGGTACCGCGGCGGTGATTGGCAGCGGCATGGATATCAGCTTTCCGCCAGAAAATGCGGCGTTGCAGGAGCGTATTGGCGACGAGCATTTGTTGATCAGCGAATATCCGATGGGGACACAGGCCAATGCGCGGCAATTTCCTGCGCGCAACCGGATTATTGCGGGTAGCACGATGGCGACATTGGTGGTGGAAGCGGCCCCCAAATCGGGGTCGTTAATTACCGCGCGGCAAGCGGGGGAGTTTGGGCGCGACGTGATGGCGGTGCCGGGGTCGCCGATGGACCCACGGGCGCAGGGCTGTAATCGCTTGATCCAAGATGGGGCGAATTTGATACAAAATGCCGAGGATGTGTTGGCGTTGCTTCGGCCCATCGATGCGCGCATGACCGACCGGCGGCAGATGTTTTCCCCTACGGGGTGGGCGGAACCAAAGCGGCAGGCCGAAATGGATTGGGGGGCGGCGTCAGCGAAGGCGGTGGGCGCGAATGATATGGTCGATACGTCCGCTAGCCCAAGCATGGCGGAACAGATTACCGCTTTATTAGGCAGCGTGGCGGTGAGCATGGATGAATTGGTGCGCCAGTCGGGCGGGGATAGCGCGGTGGTGCAAAGCGTGATTTTGGATTTGGAATTAGCAGGGCGAATAGAACGACATGCGGGCGCGCGGGTGTCGTTGATCGGCTGATGTGGGTGATTGGCTGGATTTAGACCAGCCGGAGCGGCAGGCCGGAAACCATGAAATAGGCTTGGTGGCTGAGCGCGGCGATGTCTTGGTTGAGGCGGCCTGCTTCGTCGCGAAAGCTGCGGGATAGGGCGTTGTCGGGCACAATGCCCATGCCGACTTCGTTGGACACAAAAATGAGCGTGGCGCGCAATGTGGGGAGCAGGGCGCAGAGAGCGTTGCGCTGTTCCCTGATATTTTGGTCCGCGAACATCAAATTGCTGAGCCATAGGGTGAGGCAGTCGATGAGGATGACGCGGCCTTCGCTGTCATGGCGGCGCAAGGCGCCCGCCAAATCTAGCGGTTCTTCGATATTTTGCCAGCGGGCGTCGCGGTCTTGTTGGTGGCGCACAATACGCTGTTGCATTTCGCTGTCCAAAGCCTGTGCAGTGGCGAGGTAGATGGGGCGCGGCGACAGGCTTTCGGCCAGATTTTGTGCATAGCGGCTTTTGCCTGACCGCGCCCCGCCAGAGATATAGATGATATTGGAGGTCATGATCGGTTGTCCGTGAGGCCCGCGATGGCCGCGATTTTACCAAGGTCGAGGCAGGCGGTGAGTTGGTCGGCGATGCTGTCGAGGGCGCTATCAACCGCAGCATGATAATCGGTGCCGCTGCCCGCCGCGCCAAGGCGCGTCAGCAAGGCATGGCGGAAGGGGGCAGAGGCGAAAATGCCATGGACATAGGTGCCAAAGATGCGCTGGCAGGGCGATATGGCGCCGTCGCTGTGGCCATGATCCAACCGTGCGAAGGGGGGTAGTGCCGCGTTGGGGGTGCTGGGCTGGGTGATGCCCATATGCATTTCATAGCCGTTAATGGCCGCGCCCAAGGCGGTGCCGCTGGCGGGTTGCAGGATTTTTGTGGGACCAATATGGGTGGTGATGGGCAAATGGCCCAGCCCCTGTGCCATGCTGGCGCTGCCTTCGACGCCCGCATCATCATAGAGCGTGTCGCCCAGCATTTGATAGCCGCCGCATAGGCCGAAGACCATGCCGCCGCGCCGCAAATGGGCGGCGATGTCGATGTGCCAGCCTTGTTCGCGAAGGGCCGCGAGGTCGGCGATGCTGGCTTTGGAACCGGGCAATATGATGAGGTCGGCATGGGGTGGGATGATCTGGCCGCGTGGGACCATGATCAGATCGACATCGGGTTCCAGCGCCCATGGGTCGAGATCGTCGAAGTTGGAGATATGGGGCAAGATGGGGCAGGCGATGGTGATTTTTTTGGGGGCGCTGGGGGACGCGGTGCTGAGTGTCACGGCATCTTCGGCGGGCAGCAGATGGAGGTCGCGCAGCCATGGCACCACGCCCACACCCTGCCAGCCGGTGCGCTGGGCAATGTCGTGATAGCCGTCGTCGAACAAAGCGGGATCGCCGCGAAATTTGTTGATTAAAAACGCCTTGATCATCGCATTATCGCCGTCGTCCAGCACCATTTTTGTGCCGACCAAGGAGGCGATGACCCCGCCGCGATTGATATCGCCGATCATCACCACGGGGACATTGGCGGCGCGGGCAAAGCCCATATTGGCGATGTCGCTGCCGCGCAAATTGGTTTCGGCGGGGGAGCCTGCGCCCTCAATAATCACAAGGTCGGCTTGTGACTGGAGGCGGTGGTAGCTGTCTAGGACTTTGGGCAACAGCGCGGCGCGTTTTTCGCGAAAGTTTAGGCCGGTCATGTCGCCCGCGACGCGGCCATGGACGATCAGCTGGGAACAGTAATCGGCTTGGGGTTTGAGCAGCACAGGGTTCATGTCGCTGTGCAGCGGGGCGCGGCAGGCAATGGCTTGGAGGGCCTGTGCGCGGCCGATTTCGCCGCCATCCATGGTAACGGCGGCATTGTTGGACATATTTTGTGGTTTAAAAGGAAGAACCCGCAGCCCTTGGTTGGTGAAGGCGCGGCAAAGGCCCGCGACCAGCACCGATTTGCCGACATCGGACCCTGTGCCTTGAAACATTATGGCAGCCATAGCGACATTTCCCCTGTTGCGACGATGATGATGGCGACGATCAGCCATGTTAACGCGTAGCAGCGCCGGATTATATGCAAGGCACGGCGGATGTCGGTGCTGCTGGCGTTGGTTCGGCCTTCGCCAATCCATGGCTTGGCATAGGTTTCGCCGTCATATTGGCTTGGCCCCGCAAGGCGAAGGCCCAGCGCGCCTGCCATCGCAGCCTCTGGCCATCCGCTGTTGGGGGAGGCGTGGTGGGCGTGATAGCGCCATGTGATGGATAGGCTGCGGCCTATATGGCGCTGGCACAGGCAGATGAGTAGCGCGCTGATGCGGGCAGGGATGATGTTGGCGATATCGTCCATGCGGGCGGCGGCCCAGCCAAAGGCGGCGTAGCGCCTGTCTTTATGGCCGATCATGCTGTCGGCGGTGTTGATGGCTTTATAGGCCCATAGCGCGGGCAGGCCGCCCAGCAGGAACCAGAACAGCGGCGCGATGATGCCGTCGGACAGGCTTTCGGCCAGACTTTCAATCGCGGCGCGGGCGACGCCATGTTCGTCCAGCACGCGGACATCGCGGCCACAAATTTGGCCCACGGCGTGGCGGCCTGCGTCCAAGCCGCCATGGTCCAGTGCGTCGGCCACCTTTTTGGTGTGGGTGTAGAGGCTGTGCTGGGCCAAGGCGGGCCATGCGAGAAGCGCGATCATGAGGAAAGACCAGCGGCCCAAGAGATGATCGGCGAGCAGCATGAGGGCGTGGCAGATAGCAAGGGTGAAGATGAGCAGCAGCAGCAGCGTGAGGACGCCCGCCATGCGGCGACGAGCGAAGCTGTGATGTGGGGCATTCCATGCGCGATCACAGGCGACGAGCAAGGCCGCGAAAGCCCCGACGGGGTGGCCGATACGGGAGTAGAGGGCGCGGGGCCAGCCGAGCGCGGCGTCAAGGATCAGGGCGATGAGGGCGGATAGACTAAGCATCGCGAGACTGAGCATGGCGGGCGGGGGTGAAGCTGGCGAGGGCGGCGCTGAGCCGTGCGTCATGGGCTGAGGAGGCGGGCAGACCGAGGCGCAAATGCTGGGGCTGGTCCGCGAAGGGGCGTGTGAAAATGGCGTGGCGGCACAGATGGTCGAATAAGGCGGCGACATCGTCGGTGACGATGAGGCGGAAGAGGTGACAGTCACCCGCTACGCCCAAGCCGTGCTGGGTTAAAAGATCGGTGAGGGCGGCGGCGCGCTGGGCGAGATGGGCGCGGTTGTGCGCGGCCCATGCTGTATCCAGCAAGGCTATGCGGCCCAGCGTGACGGCGGCGGCGGAGACGGGCCATGCGCCGATGCGTTGGCGCAACGAGGCGATAAAATCTGGCGGGCCGAGCACAAAGCCCAAACGCAGACCCGCAAGGCCGAAGAATTTGCCGATGCTTTTGAGGATGATGAGGCGTGGGTGATCGGGCAAATTGGGGGCCATGCTGATGCTGGGATGCGCGTCGGCATAGGCTTCGTCGATGAGGGTCCATGCGGTGGGGCGCTGCACGAGCAGGGTTTGGAGCGCGGCGGGGGGCAAAATGCGGCCGCTGGGGTTGGCGGGGTTGGCGATGATGAGCGGGCTGTGCGGGATCGCGGCTTGATAGTCGGCGATGGTCCGCCCGTCGGGGAACATTTCTTGGTGGGTGCGGTAGCCGCCAGTCTCGCTCTGTCCTGCGCCGCCCAGCATTTGGCCGATCAGCCGCATGGCGATTTCGCTGCCTGGGACGGCGCAGATGGAAGCGGGCGGTACGCCATAATAGCGGGCGGCGGCGGCTTCCAAGGCGTTCAGATCATCGGCTTCGGGTAAGCGGTGCCAGTTGACGGTGATATTGTCGGGGATGGGCCATGGGTTGGGGTTGATGCCGGTGGACAGGTCCATCCAGTTGGGACCAGCGTCGGGATAGGCAAGGCGGGCTTGTGCCAATGCGCCGCCATGCCATGTCCAGCGGGTGATGTTGGGCGCGGTCATAACGGGATAGTTCCGAGGGCGGGTGTGATGGTGGCGGTTAGCAGGGCGGCGAAGAGCAGGACGCTTTCGCCCCATTCAATGCCCGCGCCATGACCATCGCCCGAAATGCCGCCGATTTTGCGCATGATCCAGCCTGCCCAGAGCGCGAAGAAGATTGGCGCGGCGAGGAGGGCGGGGAAGAAAATGGCGGTGGTCACAAATATGGTGGACCAGATCAGCAGCAGCCATGGCCGGACATAGGGCCGGAACATATCGCCAAGGCCCGCATGGAGCGAAGGCAGGAACAGCGCCCAGACCAAGGGACCAATGCGCGTGACCATGGGGATGACCAGCAGATAGGGCCCGGCTTGCGCCGACAAGAGCGCGTGGATGAGGATGAATTTGCTCAGAATTTGCAGCGCGATGGCGACGGTGCCAAAGCTGCCGATATGCGGATCGGCCAAGACGGATAACAGCTTGTCCTTGCTTTGATGCGCGGCGCCGCTGGCGTCCGCGATGTCGCCCAATCCGTCGAGGTGGAGCGCGCCCGTGATGGCGACCCATGTGACAAGCACCGCCAGCGCGCTGACCCATGGACCGAGCGAAGCGGTCAGCGTGGCGACGCCGAGCAGGGCGGCCCCAATCATAAGCCCGACGGCGGGAAACCAACGGATGGAGGCGGCGAATTCCGCCTTGCTGACGGTAAGGCGCGGGGTGGGGAGACGGGTGAGGAATTGGACCGCGACGATGAGGCCCTTCATGGCTGAAGCGCCTTCAGTTGGCCGACCCAGTGGTGTTGGTTTGGGCGCTGTTCGGCTGGGCGTTCGTCGGGCCAAAGCGATAGGGTGAGACGCGCGGCATAGGGGATGGCGATGGACCAGCAATGGTCGTGCGGCAGACCCAGCAGCAGGTGCAGCGCAGCGCGTATGGACCCTGCATGGGCGACGATAAGGCCGGTGCCGCTTGCCATGTCAGCGAGCGCGGCGTCGACGCGCTGGATGAGTGCGGCGCGGCTTTCGCCCTGTGGTGGGCGGTGTTGATCGGGATCTTGCCAGAAACGGGTGAGGGCGTCGCTGTCAATATCGGCGGCGGTGCGACCGTCCCAATCGCCAAAATCCAATTCCCGCCAGCGCGGGTCGCTGGTTAAGGGGCGCTGATAATGATCGGCGATGCGCTGAGCCGCGCCCGCACAGCGCGACAGGTCGGACGTCATGATCCAATCGGGCGCGTGCGGGGCGGGAAAGGCCGCTTGGGCCTGTGCCACGCATTGGTCATTGCCTGCTGTGGTGGCGGGCATATCTTGATGGCCCAAAAATGTCCCACTGATGAGGGGGGCACCATGGCGCAGCAAGTGGAGGGTCAGCGGGGCGGTCATGGGCGGGCGCTAGGCGGTCGGCGCATGGACGGAGGCTTCGGCGAATGTGGCCATTTGTTCGTGGGCCATTAGCGCCGAGCGCAGGATATTGGCGGCGACGGCGGCTCCGCTGCCCTCACCAAGGCGCATGTTTAAGGATAAGAGCGGCGTGAGGCCGAGCTGGGCGAGCATTTTTCCATGATAGGGTTCGGCGGAGACATGAGCTGCCAAGCAATGATTGGTGATGGCGGGATTGTCCGCCGCCAAGGGGGCGATGGCGGCGCAGCCGATGAAGCCGTCGAGCAGCACCGGAATATGTTTGAGGCGCGCAGCGAGGGCGGCCCCCGCCATGGCGGCAATTTCACGGCCCCCCACGCGGCGCAACGTTTCAAAAGCTGAGGATGCGGCATAGCTGTGGGTAGCCAATGCGCGGTCGACGGCGGTGATTTTGCGTTGTTTGGCTTGGTCGTTGATGCCAGTTCCGGGGCCAACCCAATCAATGGCGGTGCCGCCAAAGCTGCGCGCTGCCAACGCCGCGCCAGCGGTGGTGTTGGCGATGCCCATTTCGCCCAAGGCCAACAGGTGCAGATGATCGTCGATCATGCTGGCCCCAATATTGAGCGCATCGAGACATTCATGGCTGGACATGGCGGGCGCGGCGGTGAAATCCGCGGTGGGGCGGTCAAGGTCGATGGCAGATACGCATAATTCCAGTCCGGCCGCCTGACATAAAGCGTTAATCGCCGCGCCGCCGGATTGGAAATTTTGCACCATGGCGGCCGTGACACTGGTGGGAAAGGCGCTGACGCCATGCGCGGCGACGCCATGATTGCCCGCGAAAATTGCCATGCGGGCGTGGGTCAGCACGGGCCGTTCGCATTGTTGCCAGCCAGCGAAAAATAGCGCGATGTCTTCGAGTTTGCCAAGCGAGCCGAGCGGTTTGGTGAGCTGGGCTTGGCGCGCTGCTGCGGCGGCGCTGGCGGCGCTGTTGGGGCTGGGCAGATTGGCGAGAGCATTTTCGAAGGCGGCGATGGAGGGGAAAAGAGCCATGGCTTGATTATTCCTCTGTCATGCCAGCGGGCGGGGTGCGGGTGATGAAATGACCCTTCACACCGTCTGGCCACTGGGAATAGGGGACGCGGCCATCGGGGCTGGCGGCATAATGGACGGCATAGTCCAGCAAGGCCGTGGCAGAGGCATCGTCGGGGGTGAATTTGCCCAGCACATAAGAGATTTTTTCGTCGTCGCGCAGATGGGCGGTGCAATGATCGGAGCAGGCAAAAAGGCAGGCCATTTTTTGAATGGAAATGCCGCTGTAGCGTGGGTCGGCATCGCGAATGCGGACCAAGGCGTCATGGAAAACCATGCCGCCGCGTTGGCCATCGGTGTTATCGCGGGCATCTTTGGTAAAGCGGCAGGTGCTGCACGCGACGATGGACGGGCCATGTTCGGTTTTTACAAGCATGAGATTGCCTCATTTCGATGAATTTTGAGATGGAGCGGCGGCCGACAAGGCGAGGCCGCATGGGCGGGGGAGCGATGGCTGGCGTGCGGCCATGCTCCCCAGCCCTGCATCAGAAACGTCCGCGCAGACCGGCATAAACGCTGCGCCCCAAGGAACCGTAGCGATAGGCGGTCATATAGCTTTGATCGAACAGATTTTCGGCCCGCGCAAAGACGCGAAGCTGCGGGGTTATCGACATTTCGGCGCGGATATCGACCAAGGTATAGCCGTCCAATTTAATGCTGTTGGCGGCATTGTCATAGCTTTTGCCAGACCAGCGCACGGTCCCGCCCAATTCCAACCCCATTGATGCGCGATAGTCGAGCGTCAGATTGGCGGTTTCGCGGGGGCGGCGGTTGAGCCATTTGCCATAGTTTTTGCCTGCGGGAGAACGGTCCTCGGATAAAATCCAGCTATAGTTGGCACCAAGACTGATGGCGCCGAGACGAAGGTTAGCGGCGGTTTCAATGCCACGCGCCTCGCTGCGGGCGATATTGCTATAATAGCCATAGCGGAAATTGGTGCTGCCTGACGGCACATAGCAGAGCGGGTCGGTGGTGCCCGATGAGCATATATTATAGACAATTTGATCGGTCGAGGAGCGTTCGAAATAGAGGGCGGATGCCGTGAGCCTATTGGCAAAGAGGCTTTGGTCGATGCCAGCTTCCCATCCCTTGGAATGCTCTGGCGACAGGGCGTCATTGCCATTTTCGCTGTAGAGTTGATAGAGCGATGGAGCCTTAAACCCTTCGCCATAGCTGGCGCGCAGCGTGGTGCCGCTGCCAAGATTCCAGCGGCCACCCCCCGAGAAAAGGGTGTTTCCGCCAAAGCTTTCATGATCGTCGTGACGCACACCCGCATGAAGGTGCAAATTGGTGACAGGCTGGGCCAAAAATTGGGTGTAAAATCCTAAGATTTCCGATTGTCCGCGCGCAAAGGCGGGCAAAGGCGTGGCCAGCGATGCCGCAGGAGAGCGGCTGCGAAATTCGGATTTTTCATAGTCCGCGCCAAAGATGAGCGAATAATTGGCATTCAAATGCCATTCGCCCTGATATTCGGCGCGTTTATTGGTGCCATTGGATTCCCAACTGAGCGGACGGGCGCGCAGGGGGTTGAGGTTTTCGCGGCTGGTGTCGGTATATTGGACGGTGAAGCGGTTTTGCAGACGCCCGCCAAATAAGGCGAGTTTCAGACCCGCATGGGCCAAATATTCGTCGTTGATGGCATATTCAGGGCTGTCGCCGGTGGTGGCGTCAATATGCACGCGGCCGGAGCCATAGTAGCCGCCAAAATCGAAGGATATTGTATCGCTGATATCAATCGCGGCGCGTCCACGCAGGCTGCGGTTGCGGTAGCCATCTTTTTCCACGCCGCCAAATTTGGGCGAAATAGCTGAAATGCCATCGGTGGTGAAGCTTTGGCCCCCGATCCGCCAACTAAACCGGCCCTGCTTGCCGCCAACGGCCAGCCTGCTGTTGACCGTGTTGCGTGATCCAGCCTCGATATCGAAGCTGCCTTCAAGCGGCGCGGTTGGCGAAGCGGTGGTGATGTTGATGACCCCGCCGATCGCTTGGCTGCCCCATAAAATGGATTGGGGGCCGCGCAGTACCTCGATTTGGGCGGCGTCGCCCAGCATCAGATGCGCCATATTATAGCCGCCACCCGTTGCCGCAGGGTCATTGAGTTTGACGCCGTCGATGACGACAACAGTGTGATCGCTTTCCGCGCCGCGAATACGGAGCGATGTGGAGGTGCCATAGCCGCCATTGCGGTGGATGCTGATGGACGGAGTGCGCAGCAGCAATTCGGTCACACCCATGTCTTGGGCACGATCAAGCGCGGCTTTGTCAAGGACGGTCAGGCTGGCGCTGATGGTGTCGGCGGCCACGATATGACGGGTGGCGGTGACCAAGATAGAGGTGTCGCTGTCATAATGTTCGGCAGCATCAGCATCTGCATCGGCAGCTAGGGCTGGCGCGGCGCTGCAAAGGGCCAGAACCAGCGCAAGGCATGGCAAGGCTGTGTGGAATGATGTGGCGGTTAGGTTATGCTTTTTCAACTTTCAGTCCCATCGACGAGACCGAAATTGCACGCAGGAAATCAGCCATGGCGGGAAAGCGCGCACGACCGATGCCCCGCGAACAATCGCGGTCACCTTTGTCGTCGCTCGGGTTCACCCCCGTCCGCTCGGCACACCCTGTCCGCGCGAAAGACGACGGCACGAGGCAGGTCTCCTGGCTTGCGGGTCTGTGCCGGTTTGATCGCCTTCTCGGGATGATGGTCCCAATGGCCTGTGATCAATGGCTCTCCGCGTACAGTTGCAGGGGCAGCCGGGGTTTTCCCGTTCCCTTTTCATCCTCAGATCATTGAGGAACCTTGTGCGTGGGGCGTGAATAGGCAGACAATGGGCGAAGGTCAATATTTGCTGTGGAAGGAAAGGGATTTGATGAAAATTCATCTGCTTAGTGCCTAAGCCGATGATGCGATCGCCCATAGGAGCGGGTGCGGGATTTTGTTGATGAGCCGAATGAGGGCCCTTGCCTGCGCCTGATCATGGGGTAGGAGGGGGAATGAAATGGCGACCAGTGATGATCAATATGAAGCCCCTGAAGATATTGCCCCTGACCAATATGCACCGATATCATGCGGCGATAGCCAGAGTGATGCTGGGCGGTGTGGTGGCATTTGGTATGGCGGCCTGCGGCAGCACGGCCCCTGACACAGCGGCGCATGACGGCGCATCGCCAAGGCCGCAGCGGATCGTATCGCTGAACCTTTGTGCCGATCAATTGCTGGTGAGTTTGGCGGATCGCACGCAAATTGCGGGTTTGACGCGCAATGCGGCGGACCCTGAAATGTCTGCGGTCGCGGGTGAGGTCGCGGGTTTGCGGATATTGGGCAATGCTGCCGAGGAGGTGCTGGAGATTAACCCCGATCTGGTCATCGGAATGCCGACGCGGCGCAGCGCCGCGCTGGGGGCGCTGAAAGGCCGTGATTATCCGTCATTGGATTTGAAAACGGCGCGCAGCGTGGATGATATTTATAAAGGCATAGCGGCCACGGCCAAGGCGGTTGGCCATATGGATCGCGGCGCGATATTGGTCGATGGCATGAAAAGCGCGCTGTCCGACGTTCCGAATGTTGGTAAGGGGCGCGTGGCGGCTTATTATCAGCGGCGCGGGTTTATGACGGGCACCGGAACATTGGTGGATGATTTGATGGGCCGTGCTGGGTTGGTCAATTTGGCCGCGCAGATTGGCAAGCCGAGTTTGGCCCAGATTAGTCTGGAAGAAATGGTGCATGCCCAGCCCGACTTCATCATCATGGAAAGTTCGACCGCGACCATCAGCGATCAGGGCAGTGAGATGCTGCACCATCCGGCGCTGCGCGGCATTCCGCGCTTATATCTGCGTGAGGCGTGGACCGTTTGTGGGGGGCCAGCCTATGTGCAGGCGGCGCAATCCTTGGCCCAGCAAATTGCACGTCATGATGCGGGACGAGCTGGCGGATAGAAGGACGACGTCCTGCGCTAGCCCCGCATGAGCCGTGCACTGGGTTGCTGGGGCCGATATGGGAATAGGTGGGCTGGCATGTCGGCCAAGCCCACCATGGAAAAAATAACCGGCAATCGCGACTTAAAATTCAATGCCCTTTTGCGCTTTGACATTTTGTTCGCGAAAAGGGTGTTTGATCAAGGTCATTTCGGTGACCAAATCGGCCGCCTCGATTAATTCAGCGGGGGCATTGCGGCCGGTGATGATGACATGCTTCATGGCTTGGCGCTGAGCCACGGCGGCCAACACCTCGTCAACCGGAAGATAGTCATAGCGCAAAACGATGTTGAGTTCGTCGGCCAGCACCATGTCATAGCTGGGGTCGGCGATCATGCGTTTGACTTCTTCAAAGGCTTGGCGGGCGACGGCGATGTCGCGGCTGCGGTCTTGGGTGTCCCATGTGAAGCCTTCACCCATCGGTTTAAATTCCACCTGATCGGGGAAATGGTTGAACACCGCTTGTTCGCCCGTGGTCATCGCGCCTTTGACAAATTGCACCACGCCGATTTTCATGCCATGCCCAATGGCCCGTACCACCATGCCGAGCGCGGCCGAAGTTTTACCTTTGCCGGTGCCCGTGTGGACGATCAACAGGCCCTTTTCGACCGTTTTGCTGTCCAGCTTTTTATGGTGAGCGGCCTGACGCTTTTGCATTTTGCGTTCATGGTCTTGGGGTGTTTTTTCGGTCATATTTTCTGTCCTGCTAGGTCCAAAAGGGTGATGGCGGCGCTGTTGGAGCGGGGTTTCCACAGGCCGCGTTCGATGGCTTCGGAAAGGCGAGCGGCGATTTCTGATAAGGCATGGGGGTTGGCGTTTTTCAGAAAATCGAGAAGCATAGGGTCGTCGATAAAGGCCGCATAGACGGCGTCGAAATGATGGTCCTGCACCGCATTGGTGGCGGCGCGAAAGGCAAAGAGATAGTCGATGCTGGCGGCAATTTCGAACGCCCCCTTATAGCCGTGACGCATGACGCCCGCGATCCATTTGGGGTTGGTCAATCGGCCCCGCACGATCAGCGATATTTCGTCCTGAAGCGTGCGAATGCGTGGGCGTTCGGGGCGGCTGTGATCATTATGATAGGCCAAGGGGGCATGGCCTTGTACCCATTCCACCGCCGCTGATAAACCGCCTTCAAATTGATAATAATCATCGCTGTCGAGCAGATCATGTTCGCGATTGTCTTGGTTTTGGACAATAGCGTCGATGGATTTTAGGCGGCGTTTCAGATGGTCTTGGCCCGCATCGCCCGATGCGCCATTCCCATAGATGAAACCGCCCCAACGCAGATAATTTTCCGCCAAGTCGCTGCGGTCCGTCCAGCATTTTTCGTCGATTAACGCTTGCAGTCCAGCGCCATAGCTGCCCGGTGCAGAGCCAAAGACACGGGCACCAGCAAAATGCGATGCGGCGTCTGCGCTATGGCCATCGGTGACAAGCTGGGCCTGTTCGCGTCGGTAACGGTCAGCGGCGGGATTGTCGGCGACGTCTTCGTCCAATTGCATGATGGCGCGGGCGGCGCTGTCGAGCAGGTTGATCTGGTCGGGGAAGGCGTCGCGGAAAAAGCCCGATGTGCGGAAGGTGACATCGACGCGCGGGCGGCCCAGATGCGCGAGTTTCAGAATTTCAAACCCTGTGACACGGCCTGATCCATAATCCCATAGGGGCCGCGCGCCCATCAGCGCCAGTGCTTGGGCAATGTCATCGCCGCCGGTGCGCATATTGGCGGTGCCCCATGCGGACATGGCGATGGCGGTGGGATAATCGCCGCTGCGCTGCAAATAATCATCCACCAGCAATTGCGCCGAGCGAAAGCCCAAATCCCATGCGGTGGGGGTGGGGATAGCGCGCGGGTCCACGGAGTAAAAATTCCGGCCTGTTGGCAGAACATCAGGGCGGCCCCTTGTCGGGGCGCCCGATGGCCCCGGCGGAATGAAGTCGCCATTGAGGGCCGCCAACAGCGCCGAGATTTCTGCCGCGCCGCAAGCGTCGATTCGTGGGCCGAGATCCTGTGTCATGCTGGTCAAAACGGCATGGGTGGCGGGGCCCAATGGCGGCGGCGATGGCGGCGTCGGCGGCGTGGGGACGACCAAGGCCATCGCCAGATATTCCAGCCGTTCAACCGTGTCGCCCGTGCTGCGCCATGGGTCGGTGGAAATGTCGGCAAGGCACGCTGGGCGTGGGCCCGTCCACGCTTGGGCAAAGTCGCAGTCCAAGGGGTCGAAGCCCAGCAAGAGATCGTCGGCCATCGCCCGCAGCAAAGAGGCATCGCCATCCTTGCCGCGCCCGCGCGGGGTGCGGGCAAGGGCGATCAGCAGGTCACGGCGCAGTTGGTCGGTGGGGCTGCGGCCAAAGATATGCAGGCCGTCGCGTATTTGAAGTTCCTTGAGTTCGCACAGATAATTGTCGATGGCGGCCAGAATATCATCGTCATTTTGATCCGTGCTGGCGGCGGATGTGGGTAGGCCAAGGTCGCGGTCCATCCCGCTGAGCGCCGCGAGGGCGAGAATGTCGGATTTCAGTTTATCGATGCGGCGCGGGTCCATGCCAGCGGCCAGATAATATTCGTCGACCAAGGCTTCGAGTTGCTTGAGCGGGCCATAGCTTTCGGCGCGGGTTAGCGGCGGGGTGAGATGGTCGATGATGGTGGCCGAAATGCGGCGCTTGGCCTGCGTTCCTTCGCCCGGATCATTGACGATGAAGGGGTAGATTTGCGGCAAGGTTCCGGCGCATATTTCGGGGAAACAGGCGTTGGATAAGGAGACCGCTTTGCCCGGCAGCCATTCCAAATTGCCATGCTTGCCGACATGGACCAAGGCCTGCGCGCCAAAATGATGTTCCAGCCACAAATGAAAGGCCAAATAGCCATGCGGCGGCGGCAGAGCGGGGTCATGATAGCTGCTTTTTGGGTCGATATGATAACCGCGTGCAGGTTGGACCGCGACGGCGACATGTCCAAAAATATGAATGGGCAGATGGAAATGACCGTTGCGGAAGAAGGGGTCCTTTTCCGGCGTGCCCCAACGCTGGGTCATTTGGGCGGCTGCATCGTCGGATATGTGCGCGAAATAGCGTTGATAGTCTGCCAAGGATAATGTCGCGGCGCTAGCCGCCGTTCGGCTGCTTTGATGGTTGGTGACGCCGCTGGTGATTTGGGTCATCAGGGCCGCCGCATCGGCAGGAAGGCCGCGAATATCATATCCAGCGGCCTGCATGGCATGCAGGATGGTCATGGTGCTGGCAGGCGTGTCGAGGCCGACGCCGTTGCCGATGCGGCCATTTTGATGCGGATAGTTGGACAGAACCAGAGCAGCGCGGCGCTGCGGGACAGGGGTTTCGCGCAATTTGGCCCAATGCATGGCAAGATTGCACACAAAGGTCACGCGGTCCGCAAGGGGGCGGGGGGCGATGATCGCGCATTGGGTGCGTTCATCAAAAGCGGCACTGGCTTTGAAAGCAACAGCGCGGGTGAAAATGCGGCCATCCACTTCGGGCATAGCGACATTCATGGCCAGATCGCGGGTGCCGAGCCCACGCGCCGAGGATTGCCAATCTTGTTCTTGTTCGGCGGCAAAGGCGACTTGTAAGATGGGGCAGTTGGCGCGTTCCAACACCGCTGCTTGGCGCGGCTGGGTGGTGGATGATGCCGCAAAGCTGGTGGCGTTTAGGATGACCGATGGGGTGTGGGCGGTGATGATATCGGACAGCAAGGCGATGCTGCTTGGGTCACGAAGCGAGCGGATAAAGACGGGGAGAACGCGAAAGCCAGCGGCTGACAGGCCGTCGATCATGGCGTCGACGGCATCGGTGGTCCCAGCGGCATGAAGGGCGCGGTAAAAAGTGAACAAAGCGGTTGGGCGATGATCGGGGGACGTGGATGGCCCGACGTGGGTTTCGCCCATGGCGGACGGGGCATAATGGCCGCAGTCGGGCAGGTGCACTAGGGGCGCGGGTTCGGCGGATGGCAGGCCCGCATATTGTGCGGCGGATTGTAAGAAGCTGAGGGCATTGGTGACGCCCCCTTCGCGAATATAGGCGTTGAGGCGCGCGCAATCGGCGGCGGGCAGGGTCGAGCATATTTCCAATGCGGGGTCGGCATCGCCGCTGCCCGAAATGGCGGCAAAGGGGATGCCCTGACGGCGGCCGGCGGCGGCGATTTCGTCCACGCCATAGGGCCAATAGCTTTTCCCGCCCAGCAGAATGACACAGATGAAACGCGCATGTTGGATGATTTTGTCGACATAAAGATCGACCGAATAAGGATGTTTTAGGGCCAGCAAATTGGCGAGACGGACCGTGGGTCCGTCATCGTCCAATTGGGCTGCGGCCTTGGCAAGACAGGCAAGTTCGCTGTCTGCCACGGTCAGAATTACCAAATCGCCGGGGGACTGGTCCAGATCGACGGCTTCTTCGCCGTCGGTGATGCTGCCCGGCGCAGTGGAAAGCAGGTGCATCAGCCAAGCTCGGCGCCGGTGACCGCGTTTTGGATCGCGGCGGTGATTGCGTCTTGATCAAGCCCCTTTTCCCCGATCACCACCAAGGATGTTTGGCGAATTGCGCCGCTGGCCCATGGGCGGTCAAAGAAATGCTCGATACGCGGGCCGACCGCTTGAACCACCAAACGGGCGGATTTTGCGGTGACGGAGGCAAAGCCTTTGACGCGCAAAATATCATGCTGGGCGATGATAGAGAGAAGCGCCGCTGAAAAAGCCGCAGGGTCGGCGATATCGCCGCCTTGAACGATAAAGCTGTCGAAGTCGTCATGATCATGATCGTCAGCGGCGCCATCATGGTGGGACGGGCGGCTGTCCAGATCATCTTCGGCCCCAGCGGCATGACCGAATAATAGGACAGGGTCCACCGCGCCGCGTGATGCGTGGACGATGGACGTGCCAGCGCGCATATCTTTGGCCGCGATCGCTTTGACCGCTGCGACCTCGGCGTCTGACAATAGGTCGCATTTGTTGAGGATGACCATATCGGCGCAGCCCAATTGTTCTTCGAACAATTCCTCGAGCGGGGTTTCGTGGTCCAAGGTCGGGTCGGCAGCGCGGGCCGCAGCCAAGGCGGCTTCGTCGGGTGCGAAGCGGCCCGCCAGAACGGCGTCCGCGTCGATTAATGCGACCACGGCGTCGACGGTAGCGCGGGTGCGGACGCTGGGCCATTGAAATGCCTTGACCAAGGGTTTGGGCAGCGCGAGGCCCGATGTTTCGATGATGATATGGTCGGGCCGTTCGGGACGGTCCAACAATGCTTCGATGGTCGGCAGGAAATCATCAGCGACCGTGCAACAGATACAGCCATTGGCCAGTTCGACAATATTATCGGCTGGACAGGCCGCGTCATTGCAACCTTGCACCAACTCGCCGTCAATACCGACATCGCCAAATTCATTGATAATCAGCGCCAATTTGCGATCGCCCGCATGGGCCAGAATATGGCGGATGAGGGTGGTTTTACCAGCGCCCAAAAAGCCGGTGATGATGGTAACGGGGGTTTTGCTCATCGTGATATTCCTGTGGTGAAAGGGGAAGCCATGGGGTGATTGCAAATCAAAGGGGACGCCATGGAAGGACAAAAGCCTGCCCGTCATGTGCGGCATGATGGCCCTCGACTGCATAATGGGCGGCCATGCCGCGCGGCGAGAGGACTTGATGGGGTGGGCCGTCATCCGCCAATTCGCCATCGCGCAGCGCGATTAATCTGTCGCAATAGCGGGTGGCCAACGCCAGATCATGGATGACGGTAATGACCAACACGCCGCGATTGGCTTCTTCGCGCAGCAACGCCATGATGTTCAGGCCGTGACGGGGGTCGAGCGCGCCAACAGGTTCGTCAGCGATGAAAATCGGAGCTTCGACAGCCAAGGCGCGGGCCAGCAAAACGCGGGCGCGTTCGCCGCCCGACAATTGCGTGACATCGCGGTCCGTAAATTCGCCAACAAAAGCGCGCTGCATTGCGCGGTCGACAGCGGCTTGGTCCGCGCGGCTGGGCGAGCCAAAAGCGTCGATATGGGGTCTGCGCCCCAAAGCGACGATGCTGCGCGCCGACAAAGGCCAATGGACGATATCGCCCTGTGCCAGATAGGCGATGTTTTTCGCGCTGTCTTTTGGCGAAAATTGCGTCAAACATTGGCCGTTGATGTTGATTGACCCCGATGATGTGGGGAGCAGGCTGGCTAAGGCTTTGGCCAACGTGGATTTTCCCGCACCATTGGGACCGACCAGACCAATGAATTCGCCGCCCGATGCGCGAAAGCTAATGTCCCGCAAAACAGTGCGTGATCCAATCGGGACATGCACATTGGTCAGGGTTAAGCAGGTCATGCCATGCGCTTTCTGAGGCTGATGACGAGATAGATGAAAAAGGGCGTGCCGATCAGCGATGTGAGAACGCCCAATTGCAGTTCAGGGCCAACCGCAATCAGGCGAACGACAATGTCCGCCGCCAGCACCAGCGCGCCGCCACCGATTGCGCTGGGCAAAATCAAACGGCTGGGGATATGACCGACCAAGGGGCGAATGAGGTGCGGCATCATCAGGCCGACAAAGCCCACCGAACCCGACACGGCGACGCCGGCGCCGACAGCCAGACTGGTTCCACCAATGGCCAATATGCGCAAGCGCCCGACACGCAGGCCAAGGCTGCGGGCGCTGTCTTCGCCCAACGACAAAATGTCCAACGATGGGGCGCAGGCCATCAGCATGATCAGGCCGATGAGAATGAAGGGCGCGGCCAGATTGACTTCTTGGAACGTGCGGTCGCGTACCGAACCCAGCAGCCACATGGCAATTTCGCTGACCGCCCATGGGTTGGGGGACAGGTTCATGGCAAGCGACGTTAGCGCAACGGAAACGCCGCTGATGCCGACACCCAGCAGAATAAGGGTGAGGGTGCGTCCATTGTCCCGCGCGACGAATAGCAACAACAAAGTGGCGATACCGGCGCTGGTCATGGCGAACAGCGGCAGGCTGAGCGGGGTGGTGGCCGCAAAGCCGAAATAAATGGCGATGACAGCGCCAAGGCTGGCCGCGCCGGTTATGCCCAATGTGCCCGGTTCGGCCAGCGGGTTGTGGAGCAAGCCTTGCAGCACCGCGCCCGATGCGCCCAGCGACATGCCGACCATGACAGCCAACAGCATACGCGGCATACGCAATTGTTGGACGATCATATTGGTGGATGGATCAGACAGGCCAAAGGCGGCGCGAATAAGGTCCGATTGGTCAATATCGACATAGCCAAAATTGAGCGATGCCAACATGAGCGCGCCGAGGAGCAACAATAGGCCGACGCACAGGCTGGACTGCCGAACAGGGCGGATAAGACCAGCCGCTGGATGGGACGGATGGGTCATGGCGATGGCCTTTGGCTGCGGGATAGGGATGCGCGGGATGAAGAAGCGCGATAGGTTGGCGAGGCAATGAGCTTGCGCCGTTCGGCGACCAAAAGTTCGACAGCATCGACCAATAATGGGCTGCCGCAGTTCCAATATTTGCCCGGAACATGGATGATTGGACGTGTGCGGGCTTGCCCCCATAGCAAGGGGTTTCGGCGCAAAATGGACGTGCCATTGTTGCTGGTGTCAAAATAGCTGACAGCAAAAGCATCGGGCGGTTGGCGAAGCACCCGTTCGGCCGGAATGCCGCCCCATTGCGGTGGGCCCCAAAGGGATTGTAAATTGCGAAATCCCGCGGCTTTCAGGCTGATGTCGACAAAGGTTCCGGCCCCTGCGCCGCCGCCGTCGGGGCGATAATAGATGATGCTGGGCCATTGATTGGTGGGGCTGGTTGGATGAAGCTGGGCTAGGCGCTGATGCATATTTTTGATGACCGCTTCGCCGCGTGCGCTTTGGCCCAGTTCATGGGCGATTTGGCGGACCATGGCGTCAATTTCGGGCCAGCTATTGGCCATTGGGATGGATATGGTTTTGATGCCAAATTGCCGAAGCGCGGCGGCGCTGGTCGGGCTGACGGCGTCGCTTTGCAGCAATAATTTCGCGCCGGACGCGATGACTTCTTCGGCGCTGCCGCGATTGATGGGAAACGCCTTGGCGCGCTGGGCATAGGCCGACAGCGGACCGCGCGCGGTTGGTGACAGCGACGCAATTTGCGAGGGGTCCGCCAGCATCATCAACATTTGATCGGCGCATAGCCCAAAGGAGGCGGCCTTGGGCCGGTGTGCGGATGCCGCGCCTTTTGCTGGGGCCGCCGCCGCGGGCGCCCATGCCATCGGGGACAATAAGGCCATGCCGATAGCGAGCGCGAAGCGACAGGGGCGGCATGAGCCAAAATTGATGTGATGGCGGCGACGCATTAGCGCCGAAACCCCTGACCCAATTCATCCTGTCCGTCGGGGTGATGGCCAGCATAACGGTCCATGACATAATACCATAGAGCGAGGCGGGTGAAGTCGGGATTGTCCGCGATTTGATCGTCATCGGTCAAAAAGGGGTTGGGAAAATAAATAGCCAAAGTGGATTCGCCATGGCCATTGGCCATTTGCAAAGACCATGTGACGGGATGTCCAAATTTGTCGAAACCGCGCGTCAATTCGGCCTTGGATGGGCGGCGGTGGGCGACCAATTCCGGGGAAGCGTTGCTGTCGCCAAGGCACAGATGGAAATGGCCATAACGGCCCCAATGGACCGTGAAATAGCCGCCGCCATAATGAATGGATTTGGGCGCAGCGGGGCAGCGCAGTTCATAAGCACCGCCCGCTATCATCGGACCAAAGGTTAGGTGTTGCCAATGATTTTCGAACAAATCCCGTAGCATCTCCTCAAGGAATTGATCGTCCAATGGCAGCGCCCAAATTTCGGCTTGCAGCGTTGCATCATCATGGAATTTCTGTTGTTTTTCGATTTTAGAGACGATTTTAGACATGGGCGCTTTTCCAATGTTGGGAAGGCGCGGGGCGGCTTAGTTCAGCCGCCCCGCCGTAAATATTGGGACTGAGCGATTAGAAGCTGAGGCGGAGGCCGCCATAGGCGCTGCGGCCCAAGCTTTGGGTGCCGTAGCTGGTTTGATACCAGCGATCGAACAGGTTCACGACGCGGGCATATATTTCAATGCTGTCCGTGACCGCGACGCTGCCCAGCAGGTCCGCCACGACATAGGCCTGTGTTGCACCGCCATAGCCAGATCGGTTTCCGTCCGCATAACGCATGCGCATGGTCAGGCTGGTGCGATCAACGGGCGTCAGCGTCAGCGCCGTTGAACCGAAATATTCGGGACGACCACTGTCCAGATATTCGCCATCGCCGCCAAGGCTGTTGTCCACCTGATGTTCCAAAATGCTGAAGCTTTGGTTCAGATTAAGCCATGAGAAAGGCTGTGCGGTGACGCCCAATTCGACGCCTTGGGCACGGGAGCGACCAAATTGATTATATCCGCCCGATGGTGGACGGCTGGCATCCCAGTTAATTTCATTCTTTTTGTGATTGAAGAAATAGCTCATTTGCACAATCAGACCTTGGTCCAATTGGAGATCAAAGCCGATATCGCCGCCTGAACTGGTTTCCACCTTGAGGTTTGGATTGCCATAAGTGGGATCGAACAGTTGATAGAGGCCCGGTGCCTTGGCACCCGTGCCATAGCTGGCGCGGAATTTGATCGGGCCGACCCCATAAGCCATCGTCCCACGATAAGTATCAAAGCTGCCAAAGCGGCTGTTGTCATCGAGGCGGACAGCACCAGTGATGGTCAAATTGTCGATGGGGCGCAGCGCGGCTTCGGCATAGACAGATTTGGTTGAGATATGCTGGAGGAAATTGCCGGTATAGGCCGTGAGTTGATCGGTTTTTTCACGTTCCCAATTGGCACCAGCGGCAAGGCTGACAGGATTGTCTGCACCATAATTTAGGGCAAGGCCGATTTGATCCTTAAAGCCTTTATACATGTCGCCATCGGGGCGGTTGTAGGTGCCAAAGTAAAGACGGCGGGTGACATAGCGGCTGGCGGTTAAATCAGCCTTGAACTGATGGTCGCTGGAGCGGAAATTGGCGCTGGCGGCATAGGCATATTCTTTTTTGCGAACCGTATTAAGGCTGTCCGAAGACGGTGCATTGTCCAAGTCGGAAAAACTATCCTGCCAAAGGCCAATGGCTTGGAGCGAGAGATATTCGCTGGCGGCAACGCCGATACGGCCGCTGACGCCATAGCGCCAATATTCATCCTCTTCGGTGATGGCACCAGCGGGCGCGGTACGCGGATCGGCGAGCGAGGGACCCGTGTGACGATATCCCGTGGCGGTCAGGCGAAAATCGACATCGCCTTTCTTACCAATCAGTGATGATGAGCCGGATAATGTGCCATGGCTTCCGGCTTCGGCGTCGGCGTTGATACCAATACCATCCTGCGTGGCGCGGTGGGTGATGATGTTGACCACGCCGCCGATAGCGTCGGCCCCATAGAGCGAGCTTTGGTTGCCGCGCAGAACCTCGATGCGGGCGATGTCGCGGGAGGTGAGGTGATCAGGACGAAATTCGGTGCTGGTAGAACTGGGATCGCCCAATTTGATGCCGTCGATCATCCACAAGACTTCGTCATTGTTCGATCCGCGAATGCTGACACCCGTATAGTCGCCCGGGCGGTCGCTGGTTACTTGCACCCCCGGCAAAGTCAGGAGGGCGTCTTTGACGAACATGATTTGGTTTTTCACCAGATCATCACTAGTGATGACCGAAACAGAACTGCCGATTTCGCGGGCTTGGGTGGTCACGCGCGATGCGGTGACGACGATTTGACTGTCTGTATGAGCCTTGGCGGCGTCGGCGTAGATGCTATTGTCGGCGGTCGCATCAAGGCTGGCCGCAAAGCTGGTTGACGGAATGAAGGCGCAGGCCAGTGCAAGCGCGAGTGGTGACGATAAACTGTGATATTCCATGGTAGCAATGCCCCAAACGCCGAGCGTGACAGCGGCTAGCGGGGCAACCAGATGCAAGATCATAGCGTGGACAGGCCAAAGCCGGACCAACGAAATGAGCCAACGAACGGTCGATCAATGCACGGCAGATGGGCGTAATTCACCCGCCGAGCCTTGATCCATGCGGCCCCAGCCGCAACAGATTCGTCGCTCAGACGGAAGAGACACCGTGCCTTGACCAACCCCTGGGCCATGGCAAAGAGCGACCCACGCTGGCAGGTCTCCTGGCTTGCGGGTCATCGCTTGATGCACGCCTTCCCAGAGCTAGGCTCCAGTGGCTGTTTCGACAGGCGAAACTGTGCATCTCACTCACCGCTCACAGTTGCAGGGACAGCCTCGGTTTCACAGCAGTTTGCTGATTACCGTGTTCCCATTTTAAACCCCAATTGGGGTACCAGCGCGATCATGTGAGGTTATCTCACGGGCGCACTCATAGCGGAGGGGTTTGATTTGGCAAGGCTGTGGGGTGATTTTTGGGCGCCAATTGGGCGCGGGCTTGTGATTTATGGCGGTTGCATAAGTGGTTAGATGTTGGTTTGAAGGATTTTCGTCACGCCAATAGAGACAGAGAAATAGTGTTTATGAACCAAGCCATTGAAGTGGGCCCGTTGACATTGGCATATGATCGCTTGTTGGCGGTCCTATTCATTTGGTTGTTTTTGGCGCTGGCGGCGCGCTGGGGGCGCGGCGCTGAAAGGCAAGGAATGGAGGCTGCCGCATGGTGGGCGCTGGGCGTCGGCATTGTCGCGGCGCGGCTGGGCTATGTGGCGCAAAATAGCGCGGCTTTTGGGGCACAGCCATGGACAATCTTCGCTGTCTGGCAAGGCGGTTTTTCCGTTGGCTGGGGCGTGGCGGTCGCCGCTGCGGCGGTGATTTTTATTGGTCGTCGCCGCGCCATCGTAGGGCCGTTGTTGCTGTTGCTTGGCGCGCTGAGCTTTGGGCAATATGTGGTGCATAATTTGGTGGCACCGCCACCGCGCGATTTTCCCAATACGCTGATTTTCATGGATATGGCGGGACAGCCCGTCCCGATAGAGCGGATGCGGGGGCAGGCGTTTGTCGTGAATTTATGGGCCAGTTGGTGCGGGCCGTGCCGCCGCGAAATGCCGATGATGAAAGATGTTGCGTCCAAATCATCGGTGCCGATCTTATTTGTCAATCAAGGCGAAGATGTAGGCCGTGTTGCAGCCTATTTGCGGGCCGAGAATATGGGCGATCATCATATGTTGCTGGACCCATTTTCGCAATTGGGGGCGGTGCTTGGGACACAGGCCCTGCCCACCACCTTATTTGTGTCGCCCGACGGGCAGATTATATCGCAGCATATTGGTGAAATATCCCGTGCGGCGTTGATGCAGGGGATGGAAAAAGCCGCAACGCATCAAGCGGATGGGCGCAATATGGCCGTTGATGCCAGATGATGTCAGCGCCCCTGACAAGAGCGGGGGCGCTGTTAGTCGATAATCCGCGCAAAGGCCGCCGCCGTGCCATAGGGTGATGACACAGCTGATGGAGCGGGCACCGCATAAGAGCTGCTGTTTTTCTGGGGCTGGGCCATGGTGGGATGGCCAAAGACCATTTCGATGCTGTGGGCGCATATTTCCGTGAGGTCATCGGCCAAGCGGTAGTGAATTTGCTTGGCTTCGCGGCGGGTTTCCACCAGCGATGCCTTGCGCAGCTCCGCCAATTGTTGGCTGAGCGCGGGTTGGCCAATGCCGGTTGCTTCATCAATCGCCGATACGGACAATTCCCGATGGGCCAGCAAAGCGGATAGGATCATCAGCCGCTGTGGTTGCGCGAAGATTTTTAGCTTTTCGGCCGCTTGTTGCGCGGCTTGTTTGTCGGTCCACAGCGCGTTCATGATGCTGTCCTGCAAAACCAGTCATCGGCGCTGATGTCGTCAGATGGCGGCAGCAATAAGGGGTCGCCAATTTGCCAATTGGCTGGGGTGTAAAATTCGCCCGACGCAGCCGCTTGCAAGGCCGAGAGCGTTCGCAGTAGCTCGTCCACCGAGCGGCCAACGGCCATAGGATATTGTAGGATCGCTTGAATGACGCCTGCGGGGTCGATGATATAGGTTGCGCGGACGGCGGCGCTGTCGCGCGCGTCTGGTGCAATCATGCCATAAGCCTTGGCGACATTCATGGATGGGTCTTCGATGACGGGGAAGGGGATTTTGACATCGAACAGATCGTCAATGGCCTTGGTCCACGCCAGATGCGACCATAGGCTGTCCACCGACAAGCCCAGCAGCGCGCAATCGCGCTGTGCAAATTCATCGGCTGCGCGGGCAAGCGCAACAAATTCGCTGGTGCAGACCGGCGTGAAATCGGCTGGATGGGAAAAGAACAACAGCCAGCGCCCGCGATAATCCGACAGGCGGACAGGGCCCATGGTGGTCCGCGCCTCAAAATTTGGGGCGGTGTCACCCATGCGCAGGGCCGGTGGAACATCATTCATCATAGTTTCGTTAATCATAAAATATCTGTTTCATTCTCTGCGCCTTGACGCAAGACATATTCATAATTACATAAATTCAAATTCAAGATAATGAAAGTGTGTAAATATGGATCCGGTGATAGAAAATATTGCGCAGAAAATCTCTGCAGCAGGCCGAGATTCTGCATGCGTACATTCCTTTTTTGATGAGCCCACCAACACCGTCAGCTATATCGTCTATGATCCAGCGACACGGGTGTCGGCGGTGGTTGATAGTGTGTTGGATTATGATGCGCCGTCAGGGCGCACTGGTTTTGCATCAGCCGATGCGATTGTGGAATATGTGACCAAGCATGATCTGTCGGTCGCGTGGCTGTTGGAAACCCATGTCCATGCCGACCATTTGTCCGCCGCGCCATATTTGCAGCAGAAGTTGGGCGGAAAGCTGGCCATTGGCCGCGCCATTTTGGATGTGCAGCATATTTTCGGGACGCTGTTTAACGAGGGCAGTGAATTTTCCCGCGATGGATCGCAATTTGATAGGCTGCTGGACGATGGCGACAGTTTGCCGCTGGGCGAGCTGAGCATCTCGGTGCTGCATGTGCCGGGGCATACACCCGCAGATTTGGCCTATGTGATTGGTGATGCGGCCTTTATTGGGGATACGTTATTCATGCCAGATTATGGCACGGCGCGGGCGGATTTCCCCGGTGGTGATGCGCGGACGCTGTTTCATTCTATTCGGCGCCTGCTGCGTTTGCCCGCGCAAACACGTTTATTTTTGTGCCATGATTATAAGGCCCCCGGACGCGATGATTATCGCTGGGAAAGCAGTGTGGCCCAGCAACGCGCTGAAAATGTGCATGTGCATGACGGCATAAGCGCGGATGAATTTGTGGCGATGCGCGAAGCGCGTGATGCCACATTGTCGATGCCGCGCCTCATCCTGCCGAGCATCCAAGTGAATATGCGCGCGGGGCACCTGCCAGAACCCGAGGATAATGGCGTTCGTTATCTGAAAATACCGCTGGACGCCCTGTAATGTTGGCTAATTTTCCGCATGCCGCGCCGATCGAAGGATTGGTTGGCGGCCTGATGATTGGAACGGCCGCCGCGATCATGCTGTTGGGGCTGGGCCGGATTGCCGGAATTAGCGGGTTGATGGCCCAATTGTTGGGCATGAGCGGTACGCCGCGTGCGCGCCATGTGGCGGCGATGTTTATCATCGGCTTGCCCGTGGGCGCGGCCTTGATGGCGCTGGGCGCGCCCGTCGCCCTAGAGATGAGCGCAACGCCAGCCATGATGGTGGCTGGCGGTTTGTTGGTCGGTTTTGGCACAAGATTGGGCAGCGGCTGCACCAGCGGTCACGGCGTCTGTGGTTTGTCGCGCTTGTCGGCGCGCTCCTTTGTCGCGACCGGGTTGTTCATGGGCGCGGCTTTTGTGACCGTGGCCATGCTGCGCGCGGCGGGACCCTTTTGATATGCGGCTGATCCTTGCTTTATTTTCCGGTGCCTTGTTCGGGGCCGGTTTACTTTATTCCGGCATGGCGAACCCCGCCCGCGTGACGGGGTTTTTGGATGTTTTTGGTCGGTGGGACCCGACCTTGGCCTTTGTTATGATGGGGGCGATTGTCCCGATGACGCTGGCGTGGTTCGTCCAGCGTTCCATGTCTCGGCCCTTGGTGGAGGACAGATTTTCCCTGCCAGAAAAGCGCGAGTTGGATGCGCCCTTGGCCATCGGCGCCATTATATTTGGTGCGGGTTGGGGGCTGACTGGCATTTGTCCGGGCCCAGCGGTCGCCAATTTGGGCATCAATCCGCTGGCCATCCTGCCCTTTGTGCTGGCGATGATCGCCGGAATGGCGGTTCACCATCTGTGGGCGCGCCGAAGCCAGAATATATCGTGAGAGGTTTATGGTTCAGATGATGAAATTAACGCCGCAATATGCGGTTTTGCCCCAGCCCAGCCTTGAGGATGTGGCCGCATTGGCGAGCGCAGGATATCAAAGCCTGATTTGCAACCGCTATGACGGCGAAGATGCGGATCAGCCGAGCGCGGATAGGGTGGCGCAAGCCGCGCGGGCGGCGGGCATGACCTTTGTCCATATTCCGATTGCCAGCCCCGATATCAGCCCAGCCGATGCCCATGCCATGGCGGCGGCATTGGCCCGATGCCCGCAGCCCATTGCCGCCTATTGCCGCAGCGGCGCACGGTCCAAAGCTTTATATGATGCGGCGCAGAATATGGGCGGGCACAAGCAATATGATATTGTGATTGTTGGCGGGGGTAGCGGCGGAATTAGCTGTGCCGCCAGCCTGTTGAAACGGCGGCGCGATATTTCGATTGCGATCATCGAACCATCGGATGATCATTTTTACCAGCCGGGTTGGACCTTGGTGGGGGCAGGGGTGTTTACGCCGGAACATACAAGGCGGCGCACGCAAGATTTGATCCCCAATGGGGCCGACTGGATACAGCAGCATGTGCGCGCTTTTGACCCTGACCAGAAAAGCGTGTCCTTGGAAGATGGTACCCGCATTCAATATCGCGCCTTGGTTGTCGCGGCGGGTATCAAGCTGGATTGGGATGCGGTCGATGGATTGAACGCGGCGCTGGGTGACCATGGCGTGACCAGCAACTATCGGTTTGATTTGGCACCTTATACCCGCCAATTGGCGCGCGGATTGAAGCAGGGGACGGCGCTGTTCAGCCAGCCGCCCATGCCGATTAAATGCGCAGGCGCCCCGCAAAAAGCCATGTATCTGAGCTGCCATCATTGGGAAGAAGAAGGCCGTTTGGGGAATATTTCCGTCGAATTTCACAATGCCGGCGCTGTGTTATTCGGCGTCGCGGATTATGTTCCCGCCCTAGAGCAATATATTCGGCGTTACGGCATTGACGTGCAATTTACGTCGAAATTGGTGGCGGTGGATGGGCCTGCGAAAACGGCTGTTTTTGCCCAGACGCGTGGGGATGATGTCCAGCATGTTGAGCGGAAGTTTGACATGCTGCATGCGGTGCCGCCGCAAGTCGCGCCCGAATTTATCGCGCAGAGCGTGTTGGCGGATGCGTCCGGCTTTGTTGCGGTGGACCCCGCAACATTGGCCCACCCAATGTGGGGCGATATTTTTGCGTTGGGCGATGTCGCTGCGACCAGCAATGCCAAAACAGCCGCCGCCGTGCGCAAACAAGTGCCGGTGGTTGCCGAAAATGTGCTGGCGATGCTGGCGGGGCACGCTCCGGTGGCGCATTATGACGGATATGGTAGTTGCCCGCTGACCGTCGAGCGTGGGAAAATTGTGTTGGCGGAATTTGGCTATGGCGGGAAATTGCTGCCCAGTTTTCCGAAATTCTTGCTGGACGGACAAAGGGCGACGCGGCGCGCATGGTTTCTGAAAGACCGACTGTTGCCGCCCATTTATTGGCACGGCATGTTGAAAGGCCGTGAGTGGCTGGCCAAGCCCCAGAAAGCGGATCTAGGGTCATGATATTAGAGCCCATGCAATATGCGTTGGGCCTGCTGTCCGGCGGGCTGGTGGGGGCGACGTTGGGGCTGGTTGGCGGCGGCGGGTCCATCCTTGCGGTGCCGCTGATGGTCTATTTGGTTGGCGTGTCGAACCCGCATGTCGCCATTGGCACCAGCGCGCTGGCGGTGGCGGCCAATGCCGCCGCTGGCTTAGCCAATCATGCATGGGCGCATAATGTGAAATGGCGTTGCGGTGGCATATATGCTGCTGCGGGTATGGTTGGTGCGCTGGCTGGGTCGATATTTGGCAAGATGGTGGACGGTGAAAAACTATTATTCCTATTTGCCTTGGTGATGCTGTTGGTGGGCGTGTTGATGCTGAAAGGGCGCGGTAATCCGGGCAATCCGGGCGCGGAATGCAACCGCGAAAAAGCCCCCAAGGTGTTGGGCTATGGTTTCGGGTCTGGTATATTTTCCGGCTTTTTCGGCATTGGCGGTGGCTTTTTGATTGTGCCGGGTTTGGTGGCATCCACGGGTATGCCCATTTTATTGGCGGTTGGTACGTCTTTGGTTGCCGTCACGGCCTTTGGCTTAACGACGGCGGCTAGCTATGCCTTTTCGGGCTATGTTGATTGGTCGTTGGCCGCTCTGTTCATTGTTGGCGGTGTGGTAGGGACATTTGCAGGAACAAGGCTGGCCGCGAAATTGGGCAGCAAGCAGGGGATGTTAACCACGGTATTTGCCGGCCTGATCTTTTGTGTGGCGGCTTATATGTTGTGGCAAAGTGGCGGGGCCATGTTCGCGGCCTAGGGCGGCGAATATGGCGGCATTATCATATTCGAAAAAATGACAGCGGCGCGGGAATAAGTGGGTTCCCGCGCCGCTGTTATTTGTGATGGATAACGGAAAAATATGGTTGAACAGGCGTCGGCAATGTTGAACCATTTGCACCATGCCATCACCGACGATGGGGGCGGCAAAAGATAAAAAGAATATGGGGAGTGATATGGAAATTCAGGCAGCCATTGTTCGTACGGCGGGCGGCGCATTTTCGGTGGAAGGTGCCGAGTTGGAAGCACCCCGTGCTGGCGAGGTGTTGGTGCGCATAGCAGGGGTCGGCCTGTGTCACACCGACCTGATCGCGCGGGACCAATTTATTCCGGTGCCACTGCCAGCGATATTGGGCCATGAAGGCGCAGGAATTGTCGAAGCGGTTGGCGAGGGCGTGAGCAAAGTTGCGGTTGGTGATGCGGTCATTTTGGGTTTTGCGAGTTGTGGGCATTGCGCCCGATGCGACGAGGATCTGCCGTCCTATTGTCAAAGCTTTCCGATATTAAACTATGCCGGTGCGCGGCCTGATGGAAGCTCGGCGGCGAGCCAAAAGGGCGCACGGGTTTCGGCGCATTTCTTTGGTCAAAGTTCTTTTGCATCCCACGCCATGGCCAATCAGCGCAATGTTGTGAAAATTGATGCGGCGGATTTGCCGCTGGAAATTATGGGCCCATTGGGTTGCGGCCTGCAAACAGGTGCGGGCGGCATTATGCGGTCGATGGTTTGTCCGGCGGGGTCGAGTTTGGCGATCTTTGGTGGCGGGCCGGTTGGGCTGGCCGCCGTGATGGGCGCCGTAGTGCAACAATGTTCGACGATTATTTTGGTGGAGCCCATATCTGCACGGCGCGACATGGCGCTGGAGTTGGGAGCAACGCATGTCATTGATCCCAATGCTGGCGATGTGGCAGCGCAAATCAGGGCGATTGTTCCGCAAGGCGTCGAATTTGCCTTTGAAACCAGTGGACAGGTGGTGGTGGTTCAGGCCGCGATGACTTGTTTAACCAGCCATGGCTTGCTGGGGTTGGTGGGTGTTCCGCCGCGCCCCGATGACAGCCTGTCCATCAATTTGGCGCAATTTATCAGCCTTGGTTATCGTATTCAGGGGATTATCGAAGGCGATAGCGATTTGGACGGATTTATTCCGCAACTGGTCGACCTGTATCGGCAAGGCCGATTTCCATTTGATAAATTGGTGAAGGTTTTTCCGCTGAGCCAAATTAATGAAGCCATTGCGGCGCAGGCACGCGGGGAAGCCATTAAGGCGGTGCTGATCCCTTAATGAAGGACATTGGCCTGCATCATCCATTGGGGGTGATGCAGGCCAATAATATATGGGTTAGGCGATCAGATCATCATCGGGGTCGGAGTGAAATTCGTGCCACATACCGTTGAGGATACCAAAGCCAACGGCCAAGGTTACGCCAAGTATCCAACTGAAATACCACATGGATGCGTTCCCTTCAGTAAAGATCGGGGTTGGAGCCGACGTCAGCGGACGTGACGCGGCCAAAGAGGACTTTATAAACCCATGCCGTATAAAGCAGGACCAGCGGCAAGAAGATCAGCGTCACGATCAGCATGATGAACAGCGTGACATGACTGGATGATGCGTTCCACACCGTCAGGCTGGAGGCTGGGTCAATAGAGCTGGGCAGGATGAACGGGAACATCGACAAGCCAACCGTGGCGATAATGCCAAAGCTGCCCAGCGACGATCCGCCAAAAGCCAATGCTTCGCGTTGGCGCAAGATACCAAATAGCGCGACAAGTGGGCCGACAATGCCCAGCAGCGGCGCGATCAGCATCCATGGGTAGAGGCTGAAATTGTTCAGCCATGCGCCCGATGCCGCCACGGCGCCAGCCAGATGCGGGTTGGATGGGCCGGAGGGCGCGATAACGCCGTCGATTTGGAAGCCCATGCTGCCTTGTGCGATGAAAAGGCCGCCAGCCAAAAACAGGATGACAGATAATATCGCCGCGATGGCACCGATACGGGTCGCGCGGTTATGCACGGGGCCGCGTTCGATTTTAATCGCCAGCCATGCCGCGCCGTGCAGCACCATCATGGCGACAGACAAAAGCCCAGCCAGCAGCGCAAAGGGGTGGAACAGGTCGATCAGCCCGCCTTCGTAAAAAGAGCGAAGATCGCTGTCGAGGCGGAAGGGGACGCCGCTAAGGACGTTGCCGACCGCGACACCAAAGACCAGCGCGGGGACAAAGCCACCGATGAACAAGGCCCAATCCCACCGGCTGCGCCATTTCGGGTCCGCCTTTTTCGAGCGATATTTAAAGCCCACTGGCCGCAAAATCAGCGCGGAAAGAACCACAAACATCGCCAAGTAAAAGCCCGAAAAGCTGACGGCATAGACCAGCGGCCATGCGGCGAAAATCGCCCCGCCGCCCAGAATGAACCAAACCTGATTGCCTTCCCATGTTGCGCCGACCGAGTTGATGACCAAGCGGCGTTCCGCATCGGTTTTCGCGACAAAGGGCAGCAAGGTGGCCGCGCCCAAGTCGAAGCCGTCGGTCAAGGCAAAACCGATTAGCAATATGCCCATCAAGGCCCACCAAATGAGCCTTAGGCTGTCATAATCGAGGGGGATATCCATGTCCCTTCTCCTTATTCGGCGGGCAGCGGGCGATAGCCGCTGGCATGTTGATCGTCTGGATGGTCAGGACCGTCTTGGGCGGTGCCATGATGGTCGAACGGACCCTTGCGAATGGTCGCCAGCATCAGCCGAACTTCGATAACCGCCAGCGCGCCATAGAGCAGCGTAAAGCCGATGATGGTTGTCCAAAGCTGGGCTATGGTCAAAGAGGATGCCGCAAGGAATGTCGGCAGTACGCCTTCGATAGCCCAAGGTTGGCGGCCCACTTCGGCCAAAATCCACCCAAATTCGATGGCAATCCACGGCAAGGGAATGACCCAGACGGCGGTTCGCATAAACAAGCGGCAAGGGCCCTGTTCGCAATGGAAACGGCGCGTTGAGGCAATATAAAATGCCGCTGCAAAGAAAGCGATGAAGAAGAAGCCGAGCCCCGCCATGACGCGGAATACCCAGAACATCACAGGGACATTGGGGACCGTGCTCCATGCGGCTTGAAGAATATCGTCGCTGCTGGCCTGACGTGGGTCCGCCACAAAGCGCTTGAGCAGCATGGCATAGCCAAGATCCTGCTTGTTGCGTTCAAATTCTTCGCGGGCGGCAAGGTTGGTGCGATCGACCTTGAGTTGTTCCAAGGCGGAATAGGCGCGGACGCCATTTTCAATCCGTTCCTCGGCTTTGATGACAAGCTGGCTGATGCCAGTGACTTCGCCGCTGAGGCTGCGCGTAGCAATCAGCCCCAGCGCATAAGGAATTTTCACTTCATAATAGGTTGTTTTATCGTCGACGCTGGGCAGGCCGAACAAAGCAAAGCCAGCCGGAGCGGGTTCGGTGTGCCACATGGCCTCGAGCGAGGCGAGTTTCATTTTTTGGTTGTCGGTCAGGGCATAGCCGCTTTCATCGCCCAGCACGACGACGGACAGCGACGATGCAAGGCCAAAGGCCGCTGCAACCGTAAAACTGCGCTTGGCGACGGCGGTCCATTTGCCGCGCAGCAAATACCAAGCCGAAACACCCAGCACGAACACCGAGGCGCAAACATAGCCCGCACTGACGGTGTGGACGAATTTGGCCTGTGCAACGGGGTTGAACAGGACGGCCATGAAGTCGTTCACTTCCATCCGCATGGTATCGGGATTGAAATGCGCGCCGACGGGGTTTTGCATCCAGCCATTGGCGATCAAAATCCACAAAGCGGACAGGTTGGACCCAACGGCGACCAATATAGTGGTCAACAAATGGCCTAGCTTGGACAATTTGTCCCAGCCAAAAAACATCAAGCCGACAAATGTCGCCTCAAGGAAAAAGGCCATCAGCCCTTCGATGGCCAGCGGCGCACCGAATATGTCACCGACATAATGGGAGAAATAGGACCAGTTGGTGCCAAATTGGAATTCCATTGTAATTCCGGTGGCGACGCCCAGCACAAAGTTAATGCCGAATAATTTGCCCCAAAAGCGGGTGATCGTCCGCCATATTTCGCGGCCTGTCATCACATAAATGCTTTCCATGATCACGAGCATGAAAGACAGACCAAGGGTCAAGGGGACAAATAGGAAGTGATATAATGCAGTTAGCGCAAACTGTAACCGAGACAGTTCAATGACGGCCATGTCCATGGCATGATTCCTCGCGTTCCGTTCGGCCATGCAGCAATGCATGAGTCGGTTGTAAAGGCAACAATTACCCACTACACGTAACTGAGTATATGAACAACCGATTTCATTTGAAACATGTCGCCATATTTTGGATTGCGGACAGTTTAGCAGCCATTTTATTGGCTGCTGCACTGGCATTTGGGGTGTCGGCTGTGTCTGGCCGCGGTTCCTTGGATAGGGCCCAGTGGCCGGAGATATGGCTGGCGATCGCGGGTATCGGTATTGCCGCCATGCTGCGGGCGCTTTTACTGATCGCCAGCGCCGACACCGGTGAAGTGGCAGCAAAGCGCGCGAAATCGGTGTGGCGCAGCCGCATATTTCCGCATATTTTGACATCTGCGCCAGCGCAGCAATGGATGCTGGGCGAAACGGTGGCCGATGCGGTTGACCGAATAGAAGATTTGGGCGGATATCATGCGCGTTTCCTGCCCCTGCGGCGGGCGGCGGTCGTGGCTCCCCTTTTGGTCGCAGCGGCGGCTTGTGTGGGAAGCTGGGTCGCAGGGGCGATCATGTTGGCGACCTTGATCCCCTTTGCTATGGGAATGGCGCTGGCCGGAACGGCTGCGGCGCGAGCTTCTGCGCGGCAGATGGAAGCCTTGAGCCGGTTGTCGGGCGTCTTTGTCGACCGCATACGGGCCTTGCCTGTCATCACATCCTTTGGGGCCGAGGACCGCGTCAGCCGTCATCTGGCCGATAGCACCCAAGATGTGGCGACGCGAACCTTGGCCGTGTTGAAGGTGGCGTTTTTGTCCAGCGCGGTCATTGAATTTTTTGCGGCGCTGTCGGTGGCGCTGGTGGCGCTATATTGCGGGTTTAACTTGCTGGGTTTGTTGCCATTTCCAGCACCCGAAACCCTAAGCTTGGGTGAGGCGCTGTTTGTGCTGGTGCTGGCCCCTGAATTTTATCTGCCGATGCGGCGCTTGGCCGCCGCTTATCATGACAAGCAAGTGGGGGAAGCCGCGATCGAGCGGTTGGAGCAGATTGCGCCGTCCTCTGCGCCTTGCATCACGCCCCCCATGGTCGCCGCACCCATGCTGAGATTTGATCAGGTGGTGGTGGATTATGGCGAGACAAAAATTGGGCCATTTTCGCTGGAGGTTCCAGCGGGCAGCCATGTGGTGCTGCGCGGTGCGACGGGGGTGGGTAAATCTAGCTTGCTTCACGCCTTGGTGGGGCTAGCGCCGCTACAATCCGGCCGAATTTTGGTGAATGACCAAGATGCCCATGGGATGCTGCTGTCCGGCCAAATTGGGTGGGTTGGCCAATCGGTGGCGCTGGTCGCAGCAAGTTTGGCCGACAATATCCGGTTAAGCCGCCCCGATGCCGATGACGATCAAGTCATGCAAGCCGCGCAGCGTGCGGGGCTGGGCATGTTGATCGCGAGCCGCGCCGAAGGGCCGGACCTTTGGCTGGATCATCGCGGGTCGGGCCTGTCGGGCGGAGAGCGGCGACGGGTGGGTATTGCGCGGGCTTTGTTGAAAGATGCGCCATTGTGGTTGGTGGATGAACCCACGGCAGATTTGGATGCCGTGTCGGCTGCCCAGATCGCCCAGATTTTGCGGAGCGCGGCTGTGGGGCGCACTTTGTTAATGGTGACCCATAGTGATGATTTGGCCCAAATCGCTGATCAGCAGGTGGTGTTGACATGAGGCAACCGGATTTGGAGCAGTTATTGGCTGAAGTGGCCGCACCTGAGCAGCGCGATTTTGCGGTCGCCGGTCTGTTGGCGGGCACAGTGGCCATGACGGCGGTGTTGCTGCTGGGTGTGTCAGGCTGGTTTATCACCGGCGCCGCGCTGGCTGGACTGGGCGGGGTGCTAATGGTACAGACGTTCAATTATCTGTTGCCTAGCGCTGGCATCCGCTTGCTGGCGATAATGCGTACTGCGTCGCGTTATGGCGAGCGACTTTATGGTCATGGAGCGGCGCTGCGGACCTTGGCGCGCCTGCGGGCGCGATTATTCGACCATATATTGACCATCAAGGATGTGCGTGCGGTGTCGGCAGGCGATGCGGTGACGCGCTTGGTACAAGATATTGGTGCGCTGGAGGATGATTTGGTGCGGCGGCCCGCACGTGCTGCTGCGATGATGGGCGGCGCGGTGGGAGTGGGCTTGGCATGGCTTGTTGCCCCTGCCGCAAGCCTGACGTTGCTGCTGTTGCTGGGGGTCGTGATTTTGTGGGCGCGTTGGGCCACGCCGCGCTTTTTGGCGGCTCCTGCGGCGGATTTGGCCGACGGTCAGGCGCGGTTAAAAGCGATGATGCTGGACCACGCGGCCGCTGCGCCGGAAATTTTGGCTTATGGTTTGGCGGGGGTGATGACCCGCAATTTGGAAACGCAAGCCGCCATGACGGACAGCGCCCGCCGGCGTTTGGCGCGCGGTGAAGCCGTGGTGGACGCTGGGTTGCTGCTGGGCGGCGGTGCGGCTATGGCGTTGATGCTGACACTATCGACCGCAACATTGCCATTGACCGTGTTGGCGGTGCTGGCCGCAGCGGGCGCGGTGGAGGCGCTGGGCGGTTATGTGCGTGCCATTGCGCGCGGCGCGGTGGTCGCGGAAGCACGAGCAAGACTGGCTGCGATGACGCATCAGCACGCAGCGGATAGCGGCGAAGACAAACCCCAATTTATGGGGACTGAGGACGGTAAGGCTGGCCCCTGTATTGGATGGGACACCGGAGGCGATCGTATCACCCTGATGGTGGGGGAGCGTGCCGCTATTTTTGGCGCATCGGGCAGCGGAAAGACCCATTTTCTGGAGCGGTTGGCGGGTGTTCGGCCTGTGACGGCGGGCGATGGATTTTATCTGGACGGTCAAAATGTTGCGAACTTTCCCTTGGCGGCCGTGCGGGCGGTTTTTGCTTGGTCGCCGCAGGATGCCCAAATGCTGTCGGGTACCATCTGTGACAATTTGCGCCTAGCGCGCCCAGGGTTGCGGGATGATCAATTGTGGGAGGCGCTGCGTATCGCCTGTTTGGATGACGATGTGCGCGCGATGCCGCATGGACTACATCAGTGGGTGGGCGACGGCGGATCGCGCTTGTCGGGTGGACAGCGAAAGCGATTGTCGATTGCACGGTCTGTGTTGGCTGGCCGCCCATGGTTGTTGTTAGATGAACCCAGCGAGGGGTTGGATAGTGAGACCGAGCGTCGCTTGGTCGCACAGTTGGACAATTGGTTGACGCACAGCGGAACGGGTTTGGTGGTGGTCAGTCATCGTCCGGCGCTGCTGGGGTTGGGAGGCCGTCATTTCACGGTGAATGATAGCGGGCAGATGATCGTGGGCGAGGCAAGCGACCCGTATTGAGCGGCGCAAATGCTGCCAAATTTACGCGCGTCAGGGACTGGGGCTGCATTTGTCCGATAGGGGACGGGCGGCGATGCTTTTGCTGTTTCAATAATGTTCGGTGGACGCAGAGAAACTGATGTTAACGCCTTAAATTCGTAACGAGTCAAAGTCTTGCTCGTTGTCATTATTTATATGATTTTAGGGAAGTTCTGGTGCTGCTGGGGAGGATTGAACTCCCGACCTCGTCATTACCAATGACGCGCTCTACCACTGAGCTACAGCAGCAACCGTGCCGTCAGCGATGCGTTGTTCGCTGCGGTGAAGGCCCTATGGCGATCTGAATTCGACCTGTCAACACAGTCTTGACGAAAAAGACAATATTGTTGAATGCACTACGTGTGACCAATATCAAAAACCCTGCCGCTGAGGAGCGTGCCCGCCGCCTGAACGAGGCTTTGCGTGAAAATTTGCGCAAACGAAAAGCCCAAGCCCGTGAAAATAAAGCGGCTATGCTTCCAAAAGACGAAGCTTAACGGCGACAACGTCGCCCGCGGTCAATGTTTCGGCGCGGCGTACGGCAAGCTTGACTGGCAGAAGCCAGCCGCCGCTGCTTTTATGGGGGAAGAGGGAGGTTGCCCATCGTGTCGCTCCGATCCTTGCCTCTACCTTGACGGAGCCGAAACCTGCGCGCCGTATCAGCCAAGGGCCGCTAATGGCCGCAATTCGAATGGCGTCTGCGATTTCTCCGTCAATCGTCAAAAAATGCCATGCGCCGCTTTGATCATCTTTTGCCCAGCGAACGAGCAGGGCGTTTGTTTCAAATATTTCTGACATGCCGACTCCCTATATGGGTGATGATTCGGACAATCTGATATTTTTACGAAAATTCAATGCTAACACGGCCTGTTTTCGGTCCTTTTAGGAACTGGACCGGTAGAGATGAATTTGGGGCTTCGCATTTTATAAGCCGCAATACCGCCGAAAATTCGGCGAAGTTTTATTGGATGAGCATGTTTTTTCATGGAAAGTTCGCATGATGCAAGCAAGTGGCTTGCGTAACGCCAGATGACCGTCTAGTGCCCCGCAACATCCAGTGCATGCGGAGCGGTGGCCGAGTGGTCGAAGGCGCTCGCCTGGAAAGTGAGTATACGTCAAAAGCGTATCGAGGGTTCGAATCCCTCCCGCTCCGCCATTATATCTTCCCTAACAGTTCGCATCCGTTCGCGGAGGCATGCTTACCCGCCATTTTGGGTGCGGAAAGTTGCAATTGGCGTTAGCGTCAGTTCATGGATATTCGCCCATTTCCATGATATTTTCTATAGTATTTTCCATGGTATTCGAATTTGGATCCATGTGGTTGTCGTTGCTTAATCCATCATGCAGTGGGGCTTGCTCCCCGCAATACTGCCGCTGGCACGTTTAAGACAATGCTGGCTGCTCATTGCCTTGTGATTCTGATGATCAGCATTGCAGGACGACAAGTGAGTTAGCCCACAGTTTGTTCGCGCTTACATCTCTCTGAGCAATTGAAATTCACCATCCGGCGTGGAGCAAGCTTGAGGGCGTCAACGGGCCTGAACCGCAGTGGCCCATTCCGGCCGGGACGAGGCAGCAGGAAGGGCCACGCCACTGTTATCATTTCAACACTGCGCCCAGCGCATGGGACAACGCATCGCACGCGCCCGAAAATAGACGTCATAAGCGCGAAGGCGAGGAGGGGAATGGATTGGGGGCATGAAGGTTGGATCTTTACGGGTTCGTCGGGGCTACGCCGGAGTTCGGGGCGTATTTCACATGATCTTGAATTTAGCAGTTCATTCGTATATAGATTGAATGTCAATTCAAATTATATACGGTTATATGTCACCAATCCGATCCTCTCCGCGCGCCCATTTTGGAATACGCTTTGCTTTGCTCGCCCGCCGTTGGCGCCGGTCACTCGATACACGCCTAGCCGACGCCGGCCTCACCGGTACAAGCTGGGTGCCACTTGTTCATCTGGAAGAAACTGGCGGGGGCATCAGCCAGAAGGACTTGGCTTTGCTGGTTGGCGTTGATGGCTCCAGTCTGGTGCGCGTACTGGATATTCTAGAGAGAGACGGGCTCATTGAACGGCGGCGCGATGCGCGCGATGGCCGAGCGCGATTGCTTCATCTGACCGATGAAGGTCGGCGGCGGGTGGCGGAAATACGCAATGAACTTGGCGAAGGCGAAGCAGAAATGTTGGCGGACCTTTCTGATGCCGAGATTGAGGTGATGCTCGATTGTTTCGCCCGCATTGATCGCCGCTTGGGTGACCTTGCTCAACCCGATCGACCGAGTAATGGCCGATGAGTGATCGCAGCAATCGCGCACGTGGCCGCAGTACATGGCCGGTGCGCCGTGTCGATGCCGTTCGTCATCTACTGCATCCGCGGCAGATGCGCGACAGCTTGAGGTTGACCCGCCAACCCTTTTGGCGAAATGCATCATTGGCTGGTATGCAGTCAGCGCTTGCCGCAGCGATTGCTCTACCTCTTGTTTATTTGTCGCCTTGGTCGCACCTGATCGGCTATGCTGCACTGGGCGCGCTTGTCGCGCTGTTTGGCCGTTTCGCACCCGAGCGTAGCCGTAACAGCATCTTGTTTTTGTGCGTGGTGGTTCAGACATTTGCGGTATTCATTATGTCCGCGGCAGGGTGGCTCGGCATGCCTCTGCTTGCCATGTTCATCATATTGGCGCTTGCCTGCGGCGTCTTTTTTTTCATTGCGGCGGCGGGAAGCTTCGGTCCGCCGGGACCGCTGATCTTTATTTTTGCCGCCGGTGCGGGTATGTCCCACGCCGCTACCTTTCAGCAAGTGCTAGAGCGCAGCGCCGCCACCGCCAGCGTGGCGTTGCTGGCTTGGGCCATTTGCGCGGCGAGCGAGACTTTTCGCCACCATCCAGCGCCGGATCTGGCTTTGCCCGCGGAACGTTCCCCTTCTCTGAGGCCGTTGTTGATCGCGTCTGCGCGTAGTGCGTTCGCAGCGGCTGTTGCGATCTTTGCTGCTCATGCGCTCGGCGCGGACTATCCTGTCTGGGCTGCGATGGGCGCATTAGCGGTGATGCAAGGGGCGCATCTTCATCTCAGTATGAACCGAGCGATTCAGCGCATGGCGGGCACGGTTGTGGGCGCGCTGCTGGTCTGGTTCATTCTTGATCAAAATCCGTCGATCTGGACAGTGTTCGGGCTTCTCGTGATCCTGCAATATGCGACGGAACTGATCATCGGCAGCAATTATGCTCTGGGACAGATATTGGTAACGCCGATGGCGCTTTTGATGACCCACCTTGCTGCGCCGCATATGGAAGGACGTGCAATGGTGTCCGAACGGGTAACGGACACTTTGTTGGGTGCGGCCATCGGCATTGTCATTGCGGTTGCGTGGTCGTCACTCGAGGACCGCCACCGCCTTGCCCGCTATGTCGCGCAGCGCCGCTCGTCATCCTGACATCATGTGCATTCGGCGAACCCACAATTTGGTCGATCGGTCCGCGGGACGTTATAGTGGACATATTGCTGGTTCAGAGGTTTGTGCTAGCCGAACGGGGCAGGTTTTGGAATAAGTGGATGGTTGCGCCGCTGCTTCTGCGTGGCATATGGTGGTCAGGAATAGTTGGCCTTATGTCGGAGCACGCCAAAGGCCGCTATACTTGGACATTCTCCAAAACCCGCCAGTCGCCTGACTTCCAGCATCCGCCAGCGTGTTGAGCTCGATAGTCGCTCCGCGTATGGCACACGCCAATCCTCAATTCTCTGGCATTTTTGACGATTGCCACACCGCCGAAGATGCGCGGTCCCGCGAATTTGCATGTCGGTCAACGCGGTCCACTCTCCTCAGCGTGAATTGCCGGGCCTCACAGAAAAAGACCGCGCCGATTTTTTGGGCGCGGTCGAGAAGTATTTGATGGGCTAAATGTGTGGCTTATAGCAATATTATCGCTGCACCTGCACAAGAGTTAAGTGGGCAGGGCTTCCTTGAGGAGGCAGATTAACCCGTGTGTCGGTGATCCACAATAGCTTGCCAGAGCTGTCCGTGATGCGCGCTGATACCGCATAGATCCGACGTGGGATGATCTTTGTCGGATCATAGTCGAGCGAGAAAGCAATGGGCACTTGCCGCCCTGCCGTGTTGATCTCAGTCTCTGCGATCGTAACAGACGGGGCGTCGGCCAAGCTGACATCAGAAATTTTGACGTTTAATACGGCATCATCGGGCAAGGCGATGCGCTGGCGATAGGTCGCTGTACCAGTGAGGGTGGCGCGCGCTGCTGGCACTTCTCCCCTATCGGGCTGCGCCGACCCGTCCGTGGATTGGCAAGCCGACAAAATGGCCAGAGCAGGCAGCAGCATCAAGGAACGCATCATGTCTCATCCTATTTAAGCGGATTATGGTTCATCCGAATTTTAGGGAACATCGCGTGATGGCATAAGGTTCCATTTGGCAAGTTTTGGATTGCTTCACGGTTTGCCTTGTTACCGTCCCGATTTTCATCATGGGAAGATGTGTGAAGCTGTTCGGGATGGGGGTGGAGGGCCCTCGTTGACCTGCTGTCCAACGCGATATTTTTTAGTGCATTTTTGCCACTACATATCCGCCCGTAGTCGTATTTTCGAGCCTTAGGTCAGCCCAAAAAATCTATCCCGATCATGTGGTGACGCTGATGCAAAGGCGGTGGCGTCGATTGCTTCAGTTTGCTCAACAGCCTGCATGCCCTTCACGACCGCTGGACGGTGCGACATTCGTTGTTGCCATTCGCACAGATGTTGGAATTGATCTCGTTCAAATCCATGACGTTCCAGATAGAGACTCCAAGGATAAGTCGCGATGTCCGCGATAGAGATTTCTTCTCCGGCTAGATAAGGAGCATGGGCTAATTGTGCATCAAGCAGTTGATAGAGGCGATTGGCTTCCCGTTGATAGCGGGCGAAAGCATAGTCGTTATCCTGCCTTGCTGCGAATGAGAAATGGTTGAGTTGGCCCATCATCGGTCCCATGTTGCAGGCTTGTATCATCAACCATTGTAGGACATTTGATCGCTGTGGCTCTGCTGTTGGCAGAAACTGACCAAATTGTTCAGCTAGGTGGATGAGAATAGCAGCGGACTCGAATATAACGACTTTCGACCGGCTCCCCTCGGCGTCATATTCTAGTATGGGTACTTTATTATTTGGGTTGAGCTGACTGAACTCCGAGGTGAATTGCTCACCTCGGAAAACATTGACATGGTGGAAATCATAGGGCTGCGCTAGCTCCGCGAGCATGATTGTTATTTTGCGGACATTCGGGCTAGCCATTCCGTACAGCTTAATCTGGTGCATTTTTTTCATAGCGAAGCTTCCCACAATCTTTTCTCACCAAATGTGACGACTTGGCCATTTACGCGCTTTTGTATTGCGTCGGCTTTGGAGCGTGGGTTGTAGAATTGGCTATACCAGATCCGCACCTTGCCATAGGGGCCGTCGGCAGGAATCTGCATTGGATTGAAGCAGGCCTGTTTATTCGCCCAAATCTCTACGTCTTGCGCAAACGCATCGCAACTGGCCTGCTGATATTGGCGGGCCACAAGAATAGGATCTTCTGTGGCCGTGGAGGGCGGTATTTTGACCATGAGAGCGTGCCAAACCTGCACTACACCATCATCTACAGGTGTATGCGCGATCAGCATGTGTGAAGGATAAGTGCCAAGCATGTTGGCTTGCAGGATCGCTGGACCTTCGTACCACGTATCAAGAGAGAGAGTTTCGTTGGTTTCGGTCGTCAGTGTACGATGACCAGCATCAAAGCGTTGGATAAGTGTGTGGCCATCAAAGATATTGTCAAAATATTGATTATCCACGCTGCCATGAATAGGACCCATGTGACCAAAGTCAGCCATATTATCAACAATTTCAATCGGATGCAGTGACAGTGTTCCGAAATCGTCGATAATCCAACGCACCCATCCTTCATCTTCTTTGTCCCATGTCGCGAAGGCTGGCAAATCTTGATCCGGTTCCTGACCTTGGGGATCGTGCCACATCCAGATAATACCAGCGCGCTCGATAACCGGATAGGTTTTGAGGCGTGCCGCTTTCGGTGTAAAATCGGGTGAGTATGGAATAGCGTTGCACTGGCCGTCTGGCCCGAAGCGCCATCCATGGAATGGACAACGAATAGATTCTCCCTCAACCTGCTCGTCATCCCGAACAATATAGGATGTGTCATTTTTCCCCAAATGCGCACCCATATGCGGACAATATGCGTCGACCAGATAAGGCGTGCCGCTTTTACCACGATAAAAAACGAGGTCTTTGCCAAAGAAGTGCAACGTTTGGGGCTTGGGCCCCAATTGCGTGGCGTCTCCGATCATGAACCAGCCGCGTGGATAATCAAATTCGCCGAGTTTATAGTCCGCTGAAGATGCCATTTTGTCCTCTATCTTGTCTGATTTCTCTGGGTTATTGTGACCGGAGGACTGGCGGGGCAAGATCGCAGGCCGCACCTCTTGGCGTGCATATTTGCACGCGACTGCCATTTAAATATGTGCAAATATGCATGCATGATTGACTGGGATAATTTGCGATTTTTTCTTACGGCGGTACGTGCAGGCAATTATACCGCCGCAGCCAAACGTTTGCGTGTCGACCGCACAACCGTTGGGCGTCGTCTGGAGCGATTAGAGCATCAAGCTGGCACATCATTGTTCGAGCAAGGAGACGTCGGTTATCAGCCGACATTTGCTGGGCGTCATACTTTGGCAATCGCGGATAAAATTGAAGCTTTGGTAACGGAACTTGAGACATTGTTGGCGTCGGAGAAGGGTTCCGAGCAGGTGGAACTTCGTGTGGCCGTAGCGGCTGAGCTTGGTTCCGAATTGCTGAAAGACTTGGCAGGATTTTCGCGGCGCCATCCGCATATTCGGTTGCGCATTACGACATCCCACGAACCCGACAGGGATGTGATCGCGCGAAAATGTGAAGTCGCCTTGTGCCTAGTGGACGCTATTCCAAAGCATTTACGTGGAGCTCGGATAGCGACGCTTAGGCAGGCAGGCTATGCGTCGGAAACCTATTTGGATCACAAAGGATATGCTCTAGCTCCGCAGAGCTATGACTGGGTGCGTTGCGCGCATTCGTCTCAGGTGAAAGCGATGAAGCTTTGGGATGAAATTTTTTGTCCCACAGTCTCGGTATCGGCCTATGTCGACAGTTGGGCGGCATTGCGAAGTTCGGTTGAGCAGGGCGTAGGAGCAGCTTTTCTTTGGACCTTTTTTGCAGATGCGGAGCCCGACCTGATCCGCGTGACACCGCTTGATGAAGCGTTAGGGATTGGTCTCTTTCTAGTCGTTCGAGACGATGTTCCGATGGATCATGCGACGCGGCAGTTTATGAAAGATATGGTGAAAGAGCTTTCACTACGGATGGGAAATTGAGTGAGAATTCTTATCCGATCTTTCCGACGCCATCATTTTCTTACTTATAATTTGCTATTTACGCGAATTTGCAACGCGCTGTGGATGAAGCTCCTGCGCCGTTGGTGGACCTTATTATGAGTGTGGGCCGATCATGCCGGTGTGGCTGGATGTGACCTCTCGGTGGCCGAGGAAAGCCGTGAGGCTGTCTTGGCTAGTCTAAGTCATTCCAATAAGGGATCGTGGATTGCTACGGGTCGAAACTGTCATTAGGTGGCGGCGGTTCAAAATCTGGCCTGCAATCCATGCTTTGCCGTTCTGGCCGTAGAAACGGGTCGCCAGTCAGCCAATCGTGCAGCCTACGCTACTCTCATTTCTCTATGGGAAACAGCATATCCCTAGATTGTGTTATCGAGAACCGGTTTCGGCGATGCGAAAGCTTGCTTGAACTATAGTGCATCCGAGAAGAAAGAGAAAGGCTGGTGAGCATTCCTCCCGACCAGCGCCTAAGACCCTAGGGTGTTTGGGTTTCGCGCCCAGGTCCTTCGGCCCTTGCTGTGCCCCTTATGTTGGAAGCTGTCTCGACGGGCTGGAGGATCGGCCCTTTTATTTAGCTGCGTGTGGACCCGCACCCTGACAGATATATGACCAGCTAATCGAACCCATGGCATTGAGTAACATAGTCTTATTGTCTCCGATTTGTCATTTTTTCCGTCTAGCCGCCCTGGCTTGTTGCCTTCCTATGGTCTCGTGGGGAAATGTGCTGAGGCACGCAAAGGGAATTATGAACCGCTTTCTTTTAACTAGCACCGCAATGACCGCATTGATCATTGTCAGTTCACCTGTGTCAGCCGAAGTGACCGATACAGTGGTCGGCATTTCTAGCGAGTCGAACGACATTATTGTGACGGGTGTGCGCGCGGGTCTGGCAACCAGCCTTAGGCAAAAGCGGGCAGCAGACGGCGTGATCGATGTTGTCGCCGCCGACGATATTGCGCGTTTTCCGGCGGAAAATGTTGCTGAAGCGCTGCAACGTATTCCCGGCGTAGCGATTTCCCGCGACCAAGGCTAACGCACGACCGCATCGGTTCGCGGCTTGCCCCCTTCGCTGGTGCTGGTTCAGGTGAATGGTGCGACCGCCGTGACGGGTCAGACGGGCCGCGAATTTAGCTTTGATATGTTTTCGGCCGATCTTTTTTCATCGGTTCAGGTGATCAAAAGCAGCGCGGCGGATCGGGATGAAGGCGGTGTCGCGGGCACCATCAACCTCAGCACGCCCAATCCGCTGGATATGCCCGCCAGCACCATCCGGATGAATGGTCAGGCGTCCTATGGGGAACTGGCTGACAAGGTGGATATGCGCGGATCGGCGATGGTCAGCCACAAATTTGCCGATGATCGTTTGGGCGTAATGTTAGGCGTGTCCTATTCGGATCGCTCGCTGCGTCAGGATAATTCATCGGGCAATGGCTGGAGCTTGTTTTCGCCGGATTTGGACGGCAATAAAAATCCCGATTATGTGAATGTCTATGCGCCGCGCACCCTGCGCACCCAGCTATATTTGGAAGATCGCCGCCGGATCGGGGCTACTGGAAAGGTGCAATTTCGTCCATCCGACAGTGCTGAAATCAGCCTTGATGCGACCTATAGCAATTTCACCGTCGATCGTTTTCGCACCAACCATAGCTATGCCTTTGCCGATGGCGGGGTCATGACATCGATGACCGAAGAGGATGGCACCGCCGTCAAGGCGATGTTCAACAATGTTCGCAACCGCACGACGGTGCGCACCGAAACGGTCGACAATAATTTGTTGATGGTCAATCTGAAGGGACATGTGGATAGCGGCGCATGGACCCTGTCCGGTGCCGCAAATTATGGCCGTGCCAAAGCCGAAATGCCGGATGGTGCCGTGGTTCGCTTTGAATCACGCGGCACCATAGGCTATGATATTACCGGTGATTATCGCTTTCCTGACATTATTGGTGGCCATGATCCGCGCACTGGCGCGGGCATGACATTTAATCAGTTGGCCTTTGATTCCTATGTGAATTTGGATGAAGAATTTGCGGTTCAGGCCGATGCCGAACGCCGTTTCGACAGCGGATTATTCTCGTCCGTGAAATTCGGCGTCAAATTGCGCGACCGCACCAAGCATCGCGAGGCAACACGTGACACGTCCACCGTTGGCAAGGGCACGCTGCTGACCGATATGATGGTGCCGTTTCCGGTTGACGATTTCTTCGCAGGTCAGGGCGGCGACAATTTCCGTGGCTGGGTGGCGCTGCCCGATATGGACGAAGTGCACAAACGCTTTTACCCCGCTGTGGCGCCTGCCACGCTCAACCCGCTCGACAGTTTTGGGGTATCCGAGCGTAGCTATGCTGGTTATGCCCGCGCCAATTTCCAATTCGACCTGTTTGGCAGCGATGCGGTTGGTGACGTGGGTGTGCGCGTGGTGCGCACCGAACAAAGTTCGTCGGGCTTTGTTGACGATGATGACGTCATTTCGCCAGTTACAATCAAACGCAATTATACCAATGCTTTGCCCAGCCTGAACCTGCGTTTTGATCCGATGGACAAGCTGCGCGTTCGCCTAGGTTTGGCCCGTGTGATGACCCGTCCCGCGCTGAGCGACATTTCTCCGCGCCGCGAAATTTTTAGCGGCCAGCAACGTGTTGAGGAAGGCAATGTCTATCTCAACCCCTTTGTGGCCGATCAGGCGGACCTGAGCGTCGAATTTTATCTCGGACGCGAAGCCCTGCTCTCTGCGGCATTTTTCTACAAGAATATCAAATCCTTCACCGCGACCAGCGAGACAGTCGAGCCGTTTCGCGGTGAAGATTATCTCTTTTCGCGCATCGTGAACGGGGAAGGGGGCCGTGTTTATGGGTTCGAGCTGACCTATCAACAACCCTTCACCTTTTTGCCCGCGCCCTTTAATGGTTTGGGCACAGCGCTGACCTATACCCATTCGAAAAGTCAGACCGAATTTTCGCCGTCGATGAGCGCCGAAAAGCTGCCGCTTGAAGGCTTGTCGCGCAACAGCTTCAACGCCACGCTTTATTATGAAAAAGGCCCCTTTGGCATTCGCACCAGCTATAATTATCGTCAGGGCTATGTGTTGACCGCCTTGGGTGCGGGCGGAACGCCTGTGTTCGTGGACGATTTTGGCCAGTTGGATATTTCGGCGAATTTGCAGCTGACGCCATGGCTCAGCATCCGCGCCGAAGCTCTGAATATCTTGGATGAGCGGTCTTATAGCTATAGCGGCAAGATTAATCAGATCACCGATTATGATCGCACGGGACCCAAATATTTCATCGGTTTCAGCGCCAGCTTCTGACGCCTGACGGAATTGGGACATATCTGATGTTAGACAAAATATTGCCGACAACGCGCCGTCATGCGTTGGGGTTACTGACCGGGGCGGCAGCCATGCCGCTTTCCGTTCGGGCGGCTATTGTTGAAAAAAAGCGCCTATTACAGGGGCCAATGCTCGGCGCGGTGACATCGGATCAGGCGAGGCTCTGGATACGCTGCGGCGCGCCGTTCCAAGCCTGTTGTGAATATGCCGACAATCCAAGATTCGAACGGTCCAAGCGTTCCGACGTCGTGGTGACGGCTGCTGAGCGTGACTTTACAGCGGTGTTGTTGCTAACTGGGCTGGCTCCGGCCACCCGCTATTATTATCGCATCACGCTTGACGGCGCGCCGGACCGCTATCTGGTCGATATTGATCCGGCGACACAAAGCTTTATCACGCAGCCAGCCGCTGGTACTCCGCATGCTTTCCGCTTGGCCTTTGGTTCTTGCGCCAAATATGCGCTGGATCCGGTGCAAGATATTTGGCGTGTGATCGACGATCATCGTCCCGATATGTTCGCTTGGTTGGGCGATAATATCTATGCGGACAGCATGCATCCCACGGTATTTCGCGAGGAATATCGCCGACAACGTGATGTCACCTTGCTGCAACCGCTGCTGCGCCGCATCCCTCAGTTGGCCACATGGGATGATCATGATTTCAGCGCCAATGATGGCGACAGGCATAATCCGATTAAATCGCAGACCCTCGCTGCCTTCAACGATTATTGGGCCAATCCGTCCGCTGGATTGAATGGCACACCAGGGGTGTTTTTTCGTCATAATTATGGCGGCGTCGATTTTTTCTTTCTTGATGGCCGCTATTATCGCGACCCCAACAGCGATCCAGATGTGGCAGGAAAAACCATGCTGGGTCGCAAGCAGTTGGCATGGTTGAAGGATGAATTAAAGGCCAGTCGCGCGCCGTTCAAGATGTTGATCGCAGGTGGCGGATGGAGCCAAGCGCGTGGCCCCGGCGGTGATGCATGGTCTGCCTTTACATCAGAACGGAATGCCCTGTTTGACTTCATTCGCGATGAGGGGATTGAAGGCGTTGTGCTGATGTCCGGCGATACGCATGTGGGCGAACTGAACAGCATTCCATGGTCAGAACGACAAGGTTATGATTTTTATGATCTGGTGGCGTCACCATTGGCGCAGGCAGGTGGGACATCGTGGCTGGAAAGAACACCAGAGGTACGCATCCGTCAGGTTCATTTCAGCGGGCCGAATTTCGGCATTATTGATTTTGACCTGACGGCATCCGATCCGACATTGCGGTTCAATATCGTCAATTATCGCGGGGAATTGGCGTGGGATGATTTCATTATCCGCGCATCACAGCTCCGCAATGGGGTGGAAAGCTGGCGCGACGCAATGGACCCATTGTCCCGCAAGCGGCAAAAAAATCGGGAAAATGGGAACGCTTATTATAGCGTGTGATGCACGGCTCATGCAGATTTGTCATAGAGGGGGAGTGCGAGTGACGAATTAGCTTAAGCCTTGGGCGCGAAGGGCTGCGGCGCATAATGCGTGAGCGACATCAAAGCCGCATCCATTGCTTTCGTTATGGTGATCAAAGGCGTGCTTCAGTTTTACGCTGCACTGACCATGATCGTCACATTCTGTCAGTTTCTCAACATACCATCCGCTCGGGACCAGCGACATAGCGGCATCGAGAGAGGTTAGCCATCGTGGCGGCAGCGCTAGGACATGATCGCTCACATGGGGCGGATGCCAGCCAAAGGAACGCCCGACCAATTCACATGTCCAGCCCAATTTTGTTGCGATTTCGCAGCGCAGATCCAGATCATCTTTGCTGGTGTTCTCTATTTTCTCGATGATTTCGATGATATTGCCCACGATCGGTGCCTTTCGTCAAAGTGGACTGATGTTGATGGATAAATGGTCGGAATAGGTCCCTGCTGGATGCGCCCCGACCTCGCCGATTTTCAGATCAAAGGGCAGGGAGGTTCCTGCCAGTGACGGGGGGATGCTCAGCACGATCTGGGATATTTGCAGAAGATCGACCTCTTTATCGCTGAGAAAGGCTTGATAGGGAATTCCGCCCTGATCAGACGGAATTTTCTCCGCGACCAATCGGCCTTTGTTTTGGGATTCGATGGTCAAACGCGCGGCCGTATTGGCGCGAACTTGCAAGAAAAGCCGTCGCTCATCATGACTGCGCAGCTCCCCAAAATCGACAATGCTGATCGAGGGGCCTTGGCCAAAGCTGCCCGATGTGCCGGCAATATTCATCTGGGCTCGGGGTTTGGACACCAATTCGGCGGTCAGCTTGGATGGGGCGTGAAGCGGAGCAAGCGATCCACGGCTTCGCAGTTCGAGCGAGAGGGTCTCACGGTGCACACCGGCGGCCGCCATGGCGTCCCGAATAATGCGTGCGTCTATGGCGATACGATATCGCTTTCGGGGTTCAAGGGACGCCGTCCATATGCCGGGGGGTGCCGATGTGGCTAATGACAAGTCCCCAGAACCGGCTTGAAAGCGAATATGAACACCGCTGGTCGCGACCTCTGTTTCATCGAGTGGCACGGTGCCGGTGCTGACAATCGCGATATCAATTGGGCATGGGTCATCCGACATATTTTCAATAGAAAATGTTGATGTGGCGATGTTTTTCGCCGGTTCAAAAGGGTCATATTCAAAGCGCAAGGTTGATGGTGTTTCCGAAATGACAGCATCACAGGCAAAGGCGCGCGGCGCATGCACGGCTATCGCCGCGACGATCAGCGCGCAGAAGATTTTAATGGGTGGTAATCGTCCCAACATCGACCAATCCTTCTGTATCCTTTGCGATGAAAAATTCTCCGATAATGCTGTCATGCACTTTGAGTTGATATCGTCCGGGCGACAGACGATCTGCCACGAAGCGGCCGCTGCGATTGGTAAAAAATGGCCGGTCGGGCTGCGCATCATTGTCCACCGCGACGACCGTACCCGTGATCAGCGACAAGGGGCCTGTCGGCCCGATTAAATAGCCTGACGCGATATGCGATGCGTCGCTGCCGATCATCATATGATAGCCGGAACCATAGCCGGGGAAGCTGTTGATGACGCCAGACCCAATATCATAACCAACGGGTAATGGGTCGACCAGCACTTCGTAACGGTTAATGCCATAGGCCCGATTGATTGGCACAAGCGCCGGACCAAAAAAGCCCGATTTGGCGACAATGCGGTCGCCGGATTTCAGCATGATTTGGCTGTCTTTCAAGCTGCGATGAGCGGGCGCTAGAATGAAGCCGTCATTGATGGTACGGCCGATGCCAAAGGACCCATCAGCATAGCCAATAAAGCTGCGGATATTCCAGTCGGAGACGACGGAGTCCCGCCCTGTATCAGTCCTAGCTTCGATGCGGTTATGGTTGACCACCAAATCAAAGCGATTGTTTATATAGGCGACGCGTCCCGCCACCGCTCGGCTGTCCCGTTCCGTGGTTAGGCGCAGATTGCCACTGACTTCGCCTAGCTTTCCTTCGGATGTTCGGCTGATCTCTACCTCATGGCGATTGGTGCCGCTGTCAAAGCGATAGTCGCTGTACCAGCCTTTGCCCAATCGGATAGAAACACCCAGTGACACACGCCAGTCGACACCAAATTCGTTGGAAATGCGGGATGCCGTCGAATTGATGCTGAAGCGACCAAAGGTCCGCCCCAAATTGGCGTCGATGCGATGAATATCACGCCGGTTTTCCCGCATATCGGTATAGCTATATCCCAAGCCTAGGCTGATGCCATAGGGCGCACGCCATTGTAGCAATGCCGCGCTTTGCAGTGCTTGGATGTTGCGAACGTCGCTGGAAAAGGCATCTTGGAAGTTCCGGCTGCGATATAATGATGTGATGTTGAGGCGAAGGTCGCGCGGGGTGAGCAAGGAAAACTCACCGCGATAGTCCGCAGAAATGGCGAGACCTGACCCATAGCCATCAAAGCTTCGGCTGCCTGATGCTTCGACCTGAAGGAAACCGAGGGGCGAGCCCCACATGACGGACCCGCCAATTTGCAGCCCGCGATCCGTTGCTTGGCCATTCAACCCCAAGGTTATGGTGTCGGACAAGCCATGATAGGCATAGGCGGTCGCAGCAGGGGAGTGGTAGCGTAGGCGATTGTCGCCTTCGCGCAGTCCGACAGAGACACCAAAATCGGTTATGCCCGGTGACAATAGCTCGGCACCGCTGAAAATGCTGAAATCTAATATTTCTTGGCGGCCGCCGACATTCTCGACCACCAGACGCACATTGTTGGGGCCTGATGCAAAGGGAAAATCGCCAATATTATATCGCCCTGGTGCAAGGCGAATGGTGCGTATTCGGATATCGTTGACATAAACGTCGACGCTGGATTCTTGATCAATAATAAAATCTCTGCGTCCAATGGGGCGTACATTTTGGAAGGGGCGAATGGTGGAATAAGCCCTTTCTAGGCCCAACCCCAATATGCGACTGGAACCCTGAAAGGCGACACTAGAAGGTGTAAACTCGCCAGCGGTTGCTCTGATGGCGCTTTTGAAGAAATCGCGCGTGGCGCGAATTTCCTGCCGTTCCCATTTCTTGTCGTCATTCGTTCCAACATAGCGCATGCCACCCGAGACGGTGACGCCATCGAAGCCGCCGATGTTGAGCAGGGCGTCCATATCGATGCTGAGTGGTTCAAAACCGATATTATGTTGATGCACATAGCGTTGGGTAACAGACAGGTTCACGCCTGCTGAGAAGTTGTACGGTTGGTCATATTCACTTGGGTTTGGCGCGGCATCACGTTCGACGATACGCACATCGGTGGGCGCGGTGGCATCTGCGGGCAGGGTGACGGCCACTTGCAGTTGAAATGGGTCGAAAAAAATGTTGAAATTATCGCTTATAAGGTCCGAAAATTTGACTCGGTCTTTACCTGCAATATGGGTTTTGACGCTGGTCAGAATTTTCGGTGAAACGATGGGGGACAGCAAGTCCACAAGGCGTCGGGCGTCAATTTCCCCGTCGCCTTTTGCATCAACGGCGATGGATATGGTGCCGAGGAATTTGTCGTTTAACGTCAACGGGACATCCAAAGGCACAAGATTTGCCGCGCTAGGTGCGGCAAGGGCCGCTATGGCGTGTTGGGCCATCGTTTCTGCGCTTGACGCAGCTGTTGGATTGGTAGCCATTTCAGGAAGCGGGGCGGCGGTGGGCGCGGCATAGGCGGCCCCGATAGGGAAGGCTGGCGGGGCGATTAAAATCGCCAGCAACGAGGGGCTGCGCCACCCCATAAGTCACGGGATGTCAATTTTCGGCGTAATAGGTCCGTTCAATCCGGTCAGATATTCCGCCTTAACCGTCGCTACACGATCTTGATGGGGCAGCAGGGCTGAAAAGTCGCCGATTTGCACTTCTTCTGTCGAAAGTTCGACGCTTTTTCCTTGGGGGTCTTGCAATGTCCAGCGCGCGCTGTTCAGCACGGCAATGCCCGCGCCATCATTGCGTAGCTTTAGTGGCAGGCTTCCGTCAGCATTTTTGGTGCCAGCCTCGATACCGACCACGGCTTTTGCGGCGGGCGGGGAAACGATGATATGCGCCAGAAAGTTGAAACTGACTTTGACATCCGCTGACGATCCATCAGCACTGCCCGTTTCGCCCTGTAAAAAGTCGACGGGGAGTTGGGCAACCAATACACCATACATGCGCGCTTCGGACAATGTGGCATCGCCAATATAGCGGACCTGCACCGACTGTTCTTTACCCGAAGGGATGATGGTTTGGGCAGGATAAACCAGAAAATCCTTATCATCTGGTGTGCGGGTGGGGTTGCCTTGTTGGTCTACGCTGGCCGCAAAAGGGGAGAGCTCAAGGGTAATGGGGACTTCACCGGTATTTTTGATCATCAAGGTCATGCGCGATTGCGGACCAGATGGCGCGATGGTCGTTAGCATTGGTTGGATCTGATATCCTTGTCCCCACGCAGAAAAGGGTGTGAGGCACAATATCGCACTCGCCATTAAACAGGGAATTTTGCGCATCATACCTCTCCCCATAGAAAGCATAAGGGGCCGCTCGGGCCATGCGCGTTGAGCGGTCCCTTATGGGAATATTGGCGTCAGATGGAGGACGCAGTGAAGGTGAACACCTCGGTATATGTGCCAGCGGGAGCGGCGTTGGCTGGGAATTGATTGGGTGTTGAAAAATCGGGTTGTGGTTCATTTTGAACATTCACGTTCATCCACAATTCCAACGGGATACCATTGGCCAAAGCTTGCGAATATCCGGCTTGTTGTCGTGTGAATAGGCCAATAGCTTCGGCATCCCCAGGGGCCGTGTCCGTTTCATTAATCGTGAAGGCGGCACTTTGTGGGGAGACGATTTTCATCGCATAGTTAATGCGATTTCCAGCGGAACTGAGCAGGTCACCATTTTGCGGGTTGGTGACCAATTTGGTGCCGCTGGCGGCATTACAGGACAGCCGCAGATTGGCTACTTTCTGCGTATCAGTAAATGCGATGGAAGCGGTTCCGCTGGAAACATTGGTGAGATTGACGTTGCAATATGGGGCCACAACGCCTTGCACGGTCAGGGTTTCAGCGGAGGCAGGGACAGCGGCGATCGCTCCAATGGCCATGGCAGCTGTTGAGAATATGTATAAAGGGCGCATAAATAATCATCCTCTCCGTCTTGAGTTGTTTTTCGAATAAAGTTTAAATACACTTTTAGTGATTGGTGTATTTGTGGTTGCCAGTAATGATTTAAAGGTGATTTTATATTCAGTGTCGGCGGCTTTTTAGAGGGGCCTGAAACATGAAATTTTACCTGTTCTAGGTTTTTCCTTTGTTTATCGATTCTGGTTTTTGCATTATTCATCGATATAAGGTTCGATCAATTATTTTTCTTGTTTATGCAATTGGATGTAGGTATTTTTACGATCTCATAAATTTTTAGGAATTGATTAGATAAAAATTGAAATTGCTGAAAATGTGATTAACTATTCTATATGGATCGATAGGTATCGATTCGAAAAAAGTGTGATATATTAAAGAATTCGCACATGGGTTCGCTGTAAAACGAGAGTTTCTTGCTCCGTGAAAAGGGGATTCATATGGCGGACTTATTCCGACACACATTAACGGTGCGAGAGTTAGAAATCTTATTGCTTATTGCGACAGGGGCTTCTGCGAAAGAAATCGCGCGCCAACTGAGAATTGCGGCTCGGACGGTCGAGGCGCATATTAATCATCTAAAACTCAAAACAGGCGCTAGAAATCGGGCCCATTTGGTTGCTGTTTCATTGGAACATGGTTTGATCCCAAATCCCTGTCATAGCGTGGGCCAATCGCCAAATGACGATCGCACCGCGCCGAATATCGTTTGAGGCGAAATCGACCGATATTCGCACTTGAGTAGCGGGTGATACGTGCCAAAAATGCCCAGCTGGTTATTTATGGTTTGTTGTACGTATTCTTGCGTTAATGAACGGCTTATATGCCGCGCATCCCTTTTATTCGGTTAGCGTATAATCTTTTGGCCCGTCCCATCATTGACCTTTGGATTGACCTTTGGCCGTGCGGCCCAGCGCCGGCTCGATCTCATTTTGAAAGAAGATCTTAGCTGTTTGGTTGGTGGCGCAGCGCGACGGGGGTATAGCGCCTCCAATAGGTAGCATTGTACCACTACGCCAAGGAAACAGCGGAAAACTGGACACCCATCACAGCTGCACGACGGCCCAACTTGTGCTACATATAGGGTCACCAACGCTCTGCTTAGGCCGCGTTGTACCATGATAGATTGGAGCAAGAATTGGCATCGAAACCCGCGAAGCTGCGAAGTCAGATCACTGGGAATTCTGGACTGAATTATGCGGCGTGGCAACTCTCCCGTAGAGGCTGGCATGTGATGCCGACCATCCGTAATGCGCGCGGCTCAGACCTGATCGTGATCAATGATGACGAGACCGTATTTTTCGGTGTTCAATCCAAGGCGCTGAGCAAACGAAATGCTATTGGTCTAGGCCTGACGCTGGATGGACTGCGTTCCGAGTGGTGGGTGATAACTGTCGACGCTAATTCCGATTCGCCTACCTGCTATGTCCTGTCCCTAAACGATGTCCGTGAAATTGCGTGCCGTGATAAGGGCGGTGAGCAACGTTATTGGCTGGAACCCAAGGATTATGAGCGCGATGAATATCGCAATGCGTGGCACCGAATGGGTACGCCCTGACGTCGCCAAAACGCTGCATCATCTGGCGCGCGGTGCTGCCATAAACCGCTTGGGACTATCCGGACCAACGACCAATCAGCGGCCACGCACTCAATGGCAACGCACTCAATAGCGTCGCCACGAAAGCCGAACAGGAAGCGAAGCGCCTCAGGCCCGTCTCGAGAAATCACTTCTCATTCGTGTTCCGATATAGGAGCACCATTTCTCAAAATATCATAAAATTCGACCCCCTGAGGGGGCTTGGCTGCCCTGATTTTCCTATCGTTCAGCAAGGCAACCCCTCCGATACCATAGAATATACCATAAAAATTCATGGATGAGGTTGGTATGATCTGGCCAATTCAGGAGAGAGGTTGAATGCCAAAGGTGCAGAAATTAAAGATTTTTGGAATATTTTGGAAGAGATGAAAAGCAATAATGGCGGGCCGAAGCCGACGAAACGGAGAACTACACCTACGCTATAGCCCTCCCAAATGACCCGTGAGGCTTTGGTTGATTGTGTTCCGCACGCCCCTTGCTCACCCCGTTTCACTTTTGGTCACTGTACTTGAGGATCACTTGTGGCTTTTAGCTGATAATTGAGGAACGCCCCAACGCCCTCTAGTGCACGGACGCAATGCCACCGCCAGTCCGAGGGATGCGGTCATGCTCCAGCAGCTTCGTTGCTGGTCTTGATGACACATACTGTATTGAGAGAGGCTCATGAACCGCCTATCCTCGTGCTTCAAGGGGGGGTGTCGAATGCAGCTCAAGTCTTTTCGCGTAAGGAATTTTCGATCCATCAACGATAGCGGTGAAGTTGATGTTTCGCGTATCACGGCGTTACTAGGTCGAAACGAGAGCGGCAAGTCGAACGTCTTGCGGGCGCTTCATAGTCTAAACCCAGCAGACGGCTTCAAGGCTCTCAATCCCATTAAGGATTTTCCGAGACATCGGAAGCTTTCAGAATGTAACGACCACACCCCGGTTGTAGACTCCACATGGCAATTGAGCGAGTACGAACAGCGACGCCTAGCTGAGATTTGGCCGGCCGCCGATGGTGTGTCTGAGGTCACTGTTGGCCGTCGATATGGCGACAAGCGGTATGTTGGCATCGACGCCCCGGAAACCCCTTTCGACCTCGCTGCGATTAAAGCCGAAGCGCGCAAGATTGACGCGGCGGTCAAGGCAAAAGCCTCGAAGTTGACGGGCGAAGCAAAGGCCGAGTTGGAGCGGGCTTCAGACGCATTCGTGGTTGCCATCGGTGCCGGAGTGACTGCCGCGAAATGGGCTGCAACGGCGACCTCGGCGCTTGCCGCTCTTCGGCAGGCGCTTGCAGCAGCGGACATAGAACTTACAGACGCCCAAGACCAAAAAATTGTGTCGTTGGAAGAGATGGCCGAAGCCATCCCGGGAAGCGAAGAAGCACACTCGAAGGCGCGCGGTTGGATTATCGAACGCTTGCCAAAGTTCATGTATCTTGAAGACTATCCCGAAATACAAGGTCATCAAGATATTGCTCGCTTCCTCAAGCGTAAAAATGAAGGGCAGCAGACAGCCGCCGACGTAAATTTTGAAAAGCTTTGTAAGGTTGCCGGGCTTAGCCCTGAAAAGCTCAACGAACTGTCGCAAAGCGATGACCAAGAAACACGTGGACAATTGGCTAACCGCGCTGGTGCCGTCGTCACGACCGCTATTCGCAAGCGGTGGAAGGACCGCGAACTGAAGGTACGCTTTAACCTCGACGCGCACCATTTCGACACGCTGATTTCCGATCCTAACAGCACGTATGACGTTGAAGTGAACCTTGATGAAAGAAGCCGTGGCTTCCAATGGTTTTTCGCGTTCTATGTCGTATTCGCGGCGGATACAGAAGACGGTGAAGCCGATGGCGCGATTTTACTATTGGACGAACCGGGTCTCTATCTCCACGCGCGGTCGCAAGGTGATTTGCTTCGACACCTTGAAGAAGATTTCACCAACCAAATCGTCTATACTACACATTCACCGTTCATGGTTCCAACGCACCAATTGGATTGGGTGCGAACGGTCAATATTGCCGAAGAAGAAGGCACGACTGTTTCCAACGACCCGAACGGTGACGCCCGCACCCTGTTTCCGTTGCAAGCCGCGCTTGGATACGATGTTGCCCAAAGCCTGTTCATCGGGGCAAACAACCTGGTGGTTGAAGGCGTCACCGACTTTTGGATTCTTTCTGCAGTTTCGGCATATCTGAATGAGCAAGGCAAAGTTGGCCTCGATGACCGGTTGACCATAACGCCAGCCGGCGGCGCGCAAAAAGTCCACTACATGGTAGCGCTGTTAACGTCTGAACAACTGAAAGTGCTTGTCCTATTCGATGACGAAAAAGACGCCAAGGCAACGCGCGATGATTTGGTGAAAGGCAAGCTTATCCGGTCGGATAACGTCGTTTTCGTAAGCGAAGCATTCGAAGCGCCACCCACCGAAGCCGACATTGAAGATATATTGGACCCGGCTGTTTACGAAGCACTTGTGCGCGAAGCCTACGCCAAGGAACTGAGGGGCAAAACGTTGGAATTGAATTCCCGCATTCCCCGCATAGCGCGCCGCTTCGAGGCGGCATTTGATGCACTTACTATTGCGTTTCACAAAACACGGCCAACGCGGCTTTTCCTACAAAAAATGGCCAGCGACCCGTCATTGGTTTTGCCCGCCGCAAGTGAAGGCCGGTTCGAGCGCCTATTCAAGGCAACTAATGCTGCCCTTGAAAAACACCTTTCAAGGTGATCGAGCCTCAGGGTGTGTAGGGTGTATTCGGGGGAAATATGAATCTTGATGATAAGCATGCTTATCGCGTAGGGAGCCATTCCGAGTCATGGAGCGCTCTACCTGCGGATGACGATACGCTAGATAAGTTCATCGCGTCAGCGCGAAAGCGGATCGAGCCTTGGCTATCCGCTGTTTTTCAAGCCGAACACTTGAATCTTTTGATAGGTAGCGGCTTTACGACCGCCGTGGGATATATGGCCGGAGCCAATGCTACAGGCATGGGGAAGGTTGTATTCGGGAGCGAGTTCGACAAGCAGATCGACGACTTCGCTGCGAATGAGGCGGCACGCATGGGGCGTGGAGCGGCCAATATCGAGGATCAGTTCCGGGCAGGCCTTTCGGTTTATGAAGGGTTGAAGGTCATCGATACGGCTAAAGCCGCCACCCTTAAATCCGCGATGGATGTACAACTCCGTGATTTCCTTGAATCACTTCTCAAAACTGAAGCCGGCCTGATCAGCGGAGATCCGGCAAAGCGAGTCATTGCAGAAGGGGCAGTTCAGTCGTTCCTACTCAGCTTCGCCAGTCGCGCGGCTTCGCGCGAGAGGCTTCATGTCTTCACAACGAACTACGACAGGTTGATTGAGCACGGTTGCGACCTCGCCGGGCTTCGTATTATCGACCGTTTTGTTGGAGCGCTCACGCCTGTTTTCCGGTCAGCCCGCGTCGAGGTTGATGTGCATTACAACCCGCCGGGCATTCGCGGGGAACCGCGCTTCATGGAAGGCGTCATCCGCCTGACAAAACTTCATGGTTCTCTCGACTGGCTATTCAGCACGACAGATCGGAAGATTTTGCGGAAGGGAATACCCTTTGGTGCCCCCACCAATCACACCGATCTGCCCAAAAATCCGGTCGATACGGTGATGATCTATCCGAACCCGGCGAAGGATGTCGAAACGACACAGTATCCGTACGCCGAGCTATTTCGTGATTTTGCCGCCGCAACGTGCAGGCCCAACGCGGTTGTCGTCACTTACGGCTATGGCTTTGGGGACGATCACATCAACCGCGTGTTGCTCGACATGCTGACGATCCCGTCAACCCATCTCGTGGTGTTCGCCTACTCGGCGGATGACCGCTTGAAAGGCTTTCTTTCACGGACTCGCGAGGCGCAGGTATCGCTGTTGATCGGCCCCCATTTCGGCGATCTTACAACGTTGATTGAGAATTACCTCCCGAAACCAACGCTTGATTACATCACCGGGCGCATGACCGAACTCTTGAAGCACCGCCCGCCTGAGCATCCGCCCGCACCAGACGCTGCTGCTACGGCCACCGATGAGTTCGACGAATTGTTAGGCGGCGGAACAACAGCATGACCACGCCTATAGAGTCCATTGCTGGCTTGGTTATCGGAGCGGTTGAGTCTGTTTCGCCTGATGAAATCCGCATCCTGCTCGAATTGGATGCACCGCAGGCAACGGCGCTGAACACAGGAACACCCGCCGCATTTCCTCGGCTCAATGGCTATGTCCTTATTCCTAACGAGGCCGGCGCGACGGTCGCCTACATATCATGGATCGGGATAGAACGGTCGCCCTATCCCAAACGGTCGGGCTTGAAAGATTTCGGTCTGATCGACCTCCCGTTTCCACTGCGAAAGATGTGCGTCTCGCCTGTCGGCACACTCACGTCTCGGCGGGACCGAGCATCGAAGCAGACAGTGTATGAACTGTCGCGCGGCGTCGCCGCGTTTCCGTCAGTGGGCGATCAGGTGCTTATGCCGACGCCTGAACAGGTCGAGGCTATCGTTGGTGCGAAGGAGTCGGATCGGCGTGTCCGTATCGGGACTTCCGCCCTTGCATCGAGCGCCGAGATCAAGGTCGATCCCGACAAGCTATTCGGCAGACATCTCGCCGTGCTCGGCAACACGGGCAGTGGCAAGTCCTGTACGGTTGCTGGGCTGATCCGCTGGTCGCTCGACGCGGGAGCAAAAGCGATGAGTGACGCAGGCCGAAAAGGTCATCCGAACGCGCGCTTCATCGTTCTAGATCCCAATGGCGAATATGCCAAAGCCTTTGCGGATCGCGGAGATCAACTCCGTCTGTTCCGAGTCCCACCAGTCGTTGGAACTGAAAGAGAGCTGGATGTTCCGGCATGGCTTTGGAGCGGCCATGAATGGACTGCCGTTGCCCATGCCCAGCCGGGTGCGCAACGTCCGCTTCTGTTGCGCGGGATACGAGAACTGAAGAGTGGCCATCATGAAGATGTACCGCGAGAAGCCACCATTAAGCGGCATCTGCTTGTTTCAAGTGGCCGCATAACCGCCATGCTCAATATGGGAAGCACTGCCTTCGCCGGAGCGGTCGGCCCCCGGTTTGATTGCGCGCGCTTGCTGGGCGGCATCGGCGAGGATTCCGCTCATTTTGCAGCATCAGTCGATGACCCAGCGACGACGCTGCTGCAAACGCTTTCTGTAACAATCACTGAGATTGTTGACTCCCGGCGGTCGGGACCGACCTATTTTAACGACTTCTTAGTCGGCGATCTTGAATCGGCCCGTGACGCCATCACTGTTGTCACAGATGCCCTACCGGATATTGTCGGCGCGGCCGCCGCAATCAATGAAGACGCTCCAGTTCCCTTCGATGTCACACTGCTTGCCGAACATCTGGATCATCTGGCTGCCGAGCAAGGCGGAAATTTCGCGGCGTTCATTAGCACGCTTGGCCTTCGTATTCGCAGCATGCTCGCGGATCAACGGCTTGGAAGCGTCATTGGAAAAGCACCGCCAACAAGCTTCGAGGAATGGCTAAAAAGTTACATCGGCGATGACGGCGCACGCAATGGCCCGCTAGCTGTCGTCGACCTTTCCTTGGTCCCCTCCGAAGTCGTTCACGTCGTTGTGGCCGTGCTGGCGCGGGTGATTTTTGAATCTCTGCAACGCTATCGGCGGCTCCATGCAGAGGGACTATCACTGCCCACAGTCCTCGTGCTGGAAGAAGCGCACACCTTCATTCGACGCGGTAAGGACGACGAAGGCCCGGCGTCCAGTCCCAACCAGCTATGCCGAGAAATTTTCGAGCGCATTGCCCGCGAGGGGCGCAAATTCGGCTTAGGTCTGGTGCTGTCGTCGCAGCGACCATCAGAGCTTTCGCCGACCGTTTTAGCTCAGTGCAACACCTTCATTCTCCATCGTATCGTCAACGATTCCGACCAAAACCTTGTCGCGCGTCTTGTACCAGACAATGTGGGAGGGTTACTGCGCGATCTGCCCAGCTTGCCATCAAAACAGGCGATCCTGCTGGGATGGGCGACGCCTATTCCCGTACTGGTCGAGATCGACGAGTTGGCAAAGGAGCATCAGCCTCAATCCGCTGACCCTGATTTTTGGGATGTTTGGACAGGTGCCAACAAGCGCGAAGTTGATTGGCATCGGATCGCCCGGCACTGGACAGCCCCTATCGCAGGTGACGCTCAAAGCATGGAACCGTCAACGGCATCTAGCGAGGGTACGGTTCCCATGGACAATTCCAGTTCTCCCGATCTGGATGACGACATTCCTTTCTGAGGATTGAGACTTAGGGCTCTGCCCTCCGCGCACTTCAAAAGGCTTCCGCCCAGCTTCCTTCGCGCGTGGCGCGCTCCGTGCAGCCGGTTCCCCGCGAAGCCTCCTTCCGTTTGCACACCCGGTCTCGGCGACGGCCAGAAGGTCAGGCGCGGCGTTCCGCTTCGCTGACCTTCAGACCCGAGGATCAGAGACATGACCAACTTATCCGGCAGCAATCCCCGCATCTATGTTGCTTGCCTTGCCGCCTACAACAACGGCTATCTGTATGGGGCTTGGATCGACGCGGATCAGAACGCGGACGAAATCAGGGAGGAGATTGCGGCCATGCTCGGACGGTCCCCCATCGAGCACGCGGAGGAATATGCCATCCATGATTATGAGGGCTTCGAGGGCGTAACGATCAGCGAATATGCCGGCATCGACACCTTGGCGCGCTTGGGCGCTTTCATCGCAGAGCATGGCGCACTAGGCGCGGTAAGCGGGGCCTGTAGGCCGCCTTGCGACTAGCTGCTTTGCCGGCTTGATTGCGCCCCTTTGAAGGGGGTGGTCGATGCCTGACGATAACGAGATTTCAGCGATCAGCGGTGTAAGAG
>NZ_JAJEWI010000008.1 GCF_020687785.1 Sphingopyxis yananensis
AAAGTTGGCCAACGCGGCGTCAAGCGGAAGCTGCCATCTTCCAGTACATCAACGGCTTCTACAACACCCGTCGTCGCCATTCGTATCTCGGCGGCATTAGCCCACTCGCGTTCGAAGCCCAGGTGGCATAATGAGATAGGTGACCGGCGCAAAACCGGTACAAGTCCAATCGCTAAGCTGCGGCATAGCGAGCGCTCCACCTCTTCGGTCCTGATCCCAAACTTTGCCGCGAGCTCCCGATAAGAAAGATCATCAACGATATGACCGAGGAAGATTTGACGGTCGGCCTCACTCATCCGTTTGGCAGCGCGCTCATAGCGGCGCAGTTTGCGCCGCTCTACTTTGACCCAGCCGGTCATGCCGCTTTTCCACTAGACCCCAAGAGGCAATCCGATGCTTGTTCAAACTGAGGGACGATCCCACTCCTTACCCCAACATAGCAGCACCGCCGTTCCAACATATTCTTTACCATATCGCTTCTCCTTCAAACCAACGCAACCGGACAGAAAGGGGCTGGGTGGGCGGCAGGAAGGAGCCGATTGGCCCGCATGACCGGACGGGCTGCATCCGCAGGACCGAAACGAAGTGGAGGACCCGCAAAGCGGGTTGCGGCCCGTTCGAGCGGGACTAAGGCGCGTGACGTCCATCCAGCCCCCTTTTCGGCCAAAAAAACCCGCCGCCGCGCGGCGACCATCTGCGCCGGAGGCGCTCCCAATGACGATATATTCACGTGAATCTCGGAACGTCGCTGCTAAATATTCTCATATTGCGGGGGATGTGCCGCTGCCTTTCGCCTCTCGGGCGCTCTTGCCAACATGGCATCAGGATGAAAATCAAGCGCGGTGATAGAGCTTTTGGATTCGAAGCAGACATCTATGCGCCTACCCAGCCTATCCCTTGAACCACCGTGCAAAAGGATGGAGGTCCGAATCTTTGTCCAGCGACAGTTGAAAATCGCAAATCAATTGCTGCTGTTGCATGACCAAGTTATTTTTGATGTGCTACCAGTTGAGATGTTCTAATCAGAACAAGTGGTGCCCGGGGACGGGATCGAACCGCCGACACTGCGATTTTCAGTCGCATGCTCTACCAACTGAGCTACCCGGGCATCCGGTCAGCGGCGTTGTTTGCCGCTGCGGTGAAGGCCCTATAGGTGGCACATTTTCACCTGTCTAGAACCTTTTTTGCAGAAAGATGAAATTCTTACTGATCTTCCAGCCGATCCCCATCCATTCCGCCATCTGGGGCCTGCACAACAGGCACACGGTAACCCTCGCCAAACCATGACAGCAAATCACGATCGCGGCAGCCTCGGCTGCAAAATGGCTTAAACTCCTCGACGCGGGGTTTCCGGCACAAAGGGCAACTGCCCGATTTTGAAACCAATTTATTGGGCATGGCCCATTCCTTTCATGCTGGGGTCCACCATCAATTGGACGCTGCGCCCGCAAAATTGTTGCAATTGGGCGGTCCAGTCGGGATGCGCCGCGATCCAATCGATCACGGACGCCCGCGACGTCAGGGTTAGCGTCCCTGTCCCGCCCGTGCGCTGGGCGCGGCGCAGCAACAAGGCCGCGTCGCTTGCCACCGCGTCATAGCGAATTTGTTCGATAAAATTGGGGCGGTCACGGCGGCGGATGATTTGCATAAAGCCATAGCCATTGGTCGCCGTACGTTCAAAGGGCAGCGCGAGCAATTCATCAACCAAGGCGTCCACCTCCAACCGCTGGGCACGGCCTGCAAGGCTGGGGAAGTCGATGCCAATGGGGCCGCCAATGTCGAACGCCTCTATGGCCGCAATCACCGCGTGGCAACCCGTACGGGCCAAGGCCTGCCCCTCTCCCTCTCCGTCAATGTCGATCATGGTCATCGCCGGCGTGGGGTCGATCCACAGCGCCCCACCGTCAAATTCCCAATAGCCGCGCTGCGCCCGCTCGACCATCTCGGTCCAGCCTGCGGCTTCCAACCGATCTTCGCTGGGGGTGAGCGCCGACAACATCGTGATGGGATGCTGGGTTGCTGAAATGCGATCGAGCAGGCTTGGACCTTTTTGCACAACTGCGCCGTCTGCGGCGCAGCGGACACGGGCCAATTTGTGCCGCCCGCGCTCCTTCATCGCCATTCGCCCCACTTCGGCCAAGAATCGCCCGCCCAAGGGCACAGGCGCACGGCCTTGCAGGCTGGCGAGCTGTTTGCCGCCATCAGTGGTTAATTCCACCAGTTTGGGCTCTACCAACCGCGCTTCGGCGATGGTGCCATGGGACAGGCCGTCTAGCGGACGTTCAAGCCGCACAGCGCGCAGCGTGTCGCCGTCGATCAGAGCAGCACGGTTTTCACCAATGCCCGCCTCATACAGCCATTCAGCCAAGCGCGATGCCCGCGCTGGTCAGTAAAGTTCGGGTTTCATACAAAGGCAAGCCGACGACATTGCTGTGGCTGCCCGATAAAAAGCGGACAAAGGCCTCTGCCCGTCCTTGAATGGCATAGCCGCCCGCTTTGCCCATGCCTTCGCCGCTGGCGACATAAGCGTCGATTTCTGCAGCAGTCAGCAATTTAAACGCCACCACCGTGTCCACCACGCGCACGCGCGGCTTGCCATCACTGCCAATCACGCAAATGCCCGAATAAACATGGTGCCGCCGCCCCGACAACAGCGTCAACATGCGGCGCAGATCGGCTTCGTCAGCGGGCTTTTCCAAAATACGGCGGCCAACCGCCACCGTGGTATCCCCCGCCAACACCACTTCATGTGGTGCGCGCGTCGTCGCTTCCGCTTTGCTGCGCGCCAACCGGCCCACATAGTCGCGGGGCAATTCACCCTTCAGGGGTGATTCGTCAATTTCGGGGGCTGCAACACGCGACGGCACAAGGCCGATGCGTGCTAGCAATTCCAGTCGGCGCGGCGACGTCGACGCCAAAACCAAGTCTATAGGAAGGTTAGCGCCTGTCACGTCACACGACCAATCACTTGAAACGATAAGTGATCCGACCCTTGGTCAGGTCATAAGGCGTCAGTTCCACGAGCACTTCGTCGCCCACCAGAACACGGATGCGGTTCTTGCGCATCTTGCCAGCCGTATGACCCAAGATTTCATGGTCATTTTCCAACCGAACGCGAAACATCGCGTTGGGCAACAGCTCGACCACTTGGCCGCGCATTTCGAGTAATTCTTCTTTCGCCATTTCACCTCTGCGGCCCTAGCTCAGGCCTTTACATGAAGGATGGGCGCCCATAGCGCCAATTGGCGCAAAATGAAAGCGATCAGTCGCATTCGGCTGGTCAAACGGGAAATATACCCCCTGCCCCCGCCCGATCACCCCCCACAGCCCATCATGATGAACCATTTCCCAGTCGCTATTTGCGCGCTGCTGATCACCCCATAAACCGGCCGAGCGCCCGCTCCAGCAACAGCAATTGCCACAGCAAATGACCATGATCTTCGCTGCCTGCCTGATGCGCAGCCACCATGGTGCCAATTTCGGCCATATCAAACCAGCCCGTCCGCGACATGATTTCCGATGTCGCCAACCGCTGGGCCTCGCTGGCCCAGCTTCCCCGAAACCACAGCGATACCGGAATTTCTGGCTTGATACGCGGTTGTTCCAGCACCGCCTTGGGCAAATATTTGCCCAGCGCCTGTTTCAACACATGTTTGCCGCCCAATTTCCCGACACGCATAGACGCGGGCAGGCTGGCGACAAATTCGGCCAAACGATAATCCATAAAGGGGGCCAAGATCATCGGCTGATCCGCTCCGCCCAACCGGTCCAACTTGGACATCATCTGGCTGGGCAGCGCGATCTGCCATTCCGCAAATTGTGCGCGGTCCAAGGGCTCACGGCATTTGGCGCTGGCCATCGCCCGCCAATATCGTCCCTCGCCAATATGGTGGCCCAAGGCGCGCACCGCGCCGTCGTGAAACACCCGCACCCGCCGCGCGGGCCCTGTGCGGGCCACAGCCCGTGCATAAGCCTGTGTACCGCTTTGCCCCAAGCTGGTCATGCGGGCGCGCAATCGGGCACTGGACGGTGCCCAATCCCAACGCGGCAAGGCGCGGGCCAGCGGCCCCAAAACACCGCGCCGTACAAAGGAGGGCAGGCTTTCGCGCAGCCTTTCTTCTTGATGATGGAACATCATGCGGCGCGTTCCGGCAAAAATTTCATCCGCGCCGTGCCCGACCAAAGCCGCCGAAAACAACGACAAGCTGTCACGGCCAAGCGCCATCAAAATGGGAATATCCAGATCCGAACAAGGTTCATCAAAGCGGTCCGCGATATCATCGACCATCGCCAAAGTCGCGCTGGGCGCCGCCATGTCATGATGGTCGCCCGCAAAACGGTGGGCCAAGGCCCGCGCCGCTGCTCGTTCATCCCATTCGCGTTCGCCCGACCCGATGGTCATGCTTTTGATCGCGCGCTTGCTCGATTCCGCCATGACAGCCGCCAAGCCGCCGCTGTCCATGCCGCCCGACAGATATAGTCCCGTCATCGGTTGAACCGATGCATAATCCCGCACCACCACGCGCAGCAAATAGGCCAGATATTCTGCGACCTCTTTCTCGCTCGCTTTGACACGGCGGGAAAAATCGGGCCGCCACCAGCAAATTGGCGCGGCGCTGGGGTCGCCGCGCTGCAACAGCATATAATGGCCAGCCGCCAATTTATGCACGCCAGCCACCAAACAATTATCGTCAGGGACATAGCCCAAAGCCAGATAATCCTCGACCGCCGTTAAATTGGCTTCCCGCCCCAGCAAAGGGTGACGCAGCAAGGCTTTTAATTCGGACGCAAAGGCCACGGACCCATCCGATAATGGCGCATAATGGAGCGGCCTTGCGCCCATACGGTCGCGGGCCAAAAACACACAGCCACGGCTGTGGTCATGGATGGCCAACGCAAATAATCCGTTCAAACGCGCCAGCGCATCCACGCCCCACTGCCGCCACGCCGCCAGCACCAGTTCCGCATCGCTCCGCGCCAAAAAACGATGGCCGCGCCCGTCCAGCTCGGCACGTAATTCCGACGCGTTGAACAATATTCCGTCAAATATGATGGTGGCGGCCTCGTCATCACTGGAGAGCGGTTGCGCTGGCAAGGGCTGCGCGAGCGCGGGACCATCGCCCATCTGCGCAGCGGCGGCCCCATCCTCGTGCGACACAATCCCCAGTCCGACGCCCGCAGACGTCCATTCGCCATGATGATCCCCGCGATATGGCATCGCATTCAGCATGACGCGCAAGCGCGCCGGATCAACGGGCTTGGCCGTCTGAAGATGATAAATTCCAGCAATTCCACACATATCTGCTGACAAGCTTAGCCCTTAATTCCGGTCAGGTCAGCAATCTTCTGCGCCCTGCTCCACGCTTCTACACGTGGCGGGGCCTATGCGTTCCCACATGGCGAAAATGAACATGGGCCTTGTGCGGCAAAACCATGTCCTGCGTTACACGCGCCTTATTGCTGTCGTTACTCCGCCGCGGCGCGTGGGGCCATTTGGTCGGGGAATAATATTTCCGCATCTTGGTCCTGTTGGTCCACCCATTGAATCAACAGTTCAATCATCTGGCGCATCGCCATATCTTGCTCGCTGAGCCGCGCTTCCAATTTGGCGACGCGGTGCTGCAACATCACATATTCCGCCGTGGCGATCATGGCGGGCGAATCTTTGACCGTGGACGCGCTGGGCTGACCCGCGTCTTTCTTGGGGACTGATGGGTCCACAGGCTTTGCCCCGCTAGGCTGGGCCGCCACTTTCGCCGCCAATTTCGTCGCCACCGTAGCAAGGCTGGCATCACCGGCTTGGGCAGGGCTGGCTGTGCCCGCTTCATCCCTGTCCCCCGACAATTCCGACACGACATCCCGCACGGTCTGCGCGCTGATCCGCGTCACTTCTTCCAAGGCGCCGTGCAACAAAATGCGGCTGAACAGGCGGTTGACAAGCCGTGGAATGCCCTTGCTGTGCGTAAAGATTTCGGCAAATGCGTCGGCCGCGATAATGGGGTTGCCATTCCACCCCACCTTAGCCAGCCGATGGAAAATATAAGGTTCCAATTCATCGGCTTCCATCGGTTCCAGATGATGGGTCGCAATCACCCGCTGGCGCAGCGCATCCAACGACGGGCTGTGAAACAAAATCTGGCGAAATTCGGGTTGGCCAATCAGAAAAATCTGCATCAATTGTTGCCCGTCTTGCTGCAACGCAGCCAATAACAACAATTGTTCCAGCGCGGCGATGCTCAGATTTTGGGCATCATCGATGATCAACACGGTCCGGCGACCAGCCCGCAATTCCCCGCGCAAATATATCTCGATGCCGCGCAGCAATATTTCCTGCTCTTCGGCTTGATAGGCCAGCCCAAACTCCTCAGCCGCCACCATCAAAAAATCATCGGCTCCTTGGTCAGGAATCGTCAATTGCACCCCATGACAATGATTTTGTTCGGCCAAAAGCTGCTCAAGACTTTCCATCAAATGGCCAGCCAGCGCGGTTTTCCCCATGCCCGCATCGCCGGTGATCAATATGATCCCCTCCCCCTGCGCCAGCCCATATTCCAAATAGGACATGGCCTTGCGGTGCGTTGCGCTTTCAAAATAATAATGGGGGTCGGCGGTCAGTTGGAACGGACGACCAGTAAAGCCGTAAAATTGGTCATACATCGCGACATGCCCGTGCCTATGCTGCGCCATTTTGGCTTCAGCTTCCCCATGAACCAGCCACCCTAGGAAAAAAGGGTGAAGATAATCTTAGGCGTTTTTCGGCACGCCTACACCAAATATTCTGATGCAGCCCCCTGCCCCAAAAATTGCGCGGGGCTGGCCGAGGCACCATAAGCCCCCGCCTGAAACAGCACGATCAAATCCCCCACATCGGCGGTGGGCAAATGCACCTGATCACCCAATCGGTCCAATGGCGTGCATAAACATCCAACCACCGACACAACTTCTTGCGGCTCAGCCCCAAATTTTCCCGCAACCGCAATCGGATAATTCCGCCGAATGACCGTGCCGAAATTCCCACTGGCCGCCAATTGATGATGCAAGCCGCCATCCGTTACCAAAAATATGTCGCCGTGGCTGGTCTTGCGATCGACGATACGGGTCACATAAATGCCCGCTTCGGCAACCAACCAGCGCCCCAATTCCATCGCAAAGCGGCTGCCCCGCAAAATGCGGGGCCGCGCGGCCAATTGATCGGCCAAACGCGCCCCAACCAAGCGAATATCCACGGCGCTGTCGCCGGAAAAATAGGGCACACCCAAGCCGCCACCCAAATTTACCAGCGGCGGCGCCTCGCCAATGTCGCTGGCCAGATCGGCGGCCAAAGCCATGGTCTGCGCCTGTGTGTCGGCAATAGCTTCGGCCCCCAAGGCCTGCGACCCAGCGAAAATATGAAAACCGCGCCAATCCGCGCCCGCCGCCAAAATTTCGCGAACCAAGTCCGGCACCATCGCCGCATCAACGCCAAAAGGCTTGGCCCCGCCGCCCATCTTCATGCCCGACCCCTTCAGGTCGAAACCAGGGTTAACCCGCACCGCTAGCTTGGCCTGCATGCCGAGATTGGCCGAAATCGCCAAGGCCCGTTCCGCCTCGCCCGCCGATTCGACATTCAGCGTCACACCCGCCGCAATCGCGGCCTCCAATTCCCGTTCGCGCTTTCCCGGACCCGCAAAGCTGATATGCTCCGCCGCCACGCCCGCCGCCAAAGCCGCCGCCATCTCGCCGCCCGATGCCACGTCAAAACCATCGACGATGAACGCCATATGGGCCAGCAACGGCGCGAAGGGATTGGCCTTCATCGCATAATGAAGCTGCACTTCTGGCGGGAAAGCGGCGCGCCATTCGGCCGCCCGCGCGGTCAGCATCGCGCTATCATATAGGAATAAAGGCGTATCGCCTGCCTGATCAGCCAGAATATCGACCCGCTGACCACCGATCAGCAACATTTGCTGTGGATCAGCGACAAAATCAGCGGGAATGGGTCCAAATGCTTTCATGACTCTATGCCTGCCACTCGCTCGCAATTTGCGTGCGGTCTAATTTGCCATTGGGGTTGCGGGGTAAGTTATCGCGCCAGACGATATGTTGGGGCTGCATAAAATTGGGCAAGGTCTGGCGCAAATGGGCCATTAATTCGGCTTGGTCCTCCGCGCTGCCGCGCCCCGCTTTTCCGCGCACCATCAAAATAATGGCCGCCCCCAGTCGGTCGTCAGGCACGCCAAAGGCCACAGCCTCTAGGACAGTGGCCACGCTTTGCGCCGCTTCTTCCACCTCTGTGGGGCTGACACGGTTACCCGATGTCTTGATCATCGCATCATCGCGCCCCACGAAATAGAGCAAGCCCGCCGCGTCCCGCCGCACTTGATCACCCGACCATACCGCCACGCCGCCATATTGTGACGCCGATGGCGCGTGGCGAAAACGCTGGGCTGTGCGCTCGCTATCTTGCCAATATCCTTGCGCGACCAAGGGGCCGCAATGCACCAATTCCCCAACTTCGTCATCGTCGCACAGGCTGCCATCGGCGCGACACACCAATATTTCGGCATGGGGAATGGCGCGGCCCATCGATGTCGGATGCTGGACCACCAAATCGGGCGGCAAATAGGTCGAACGAAAGGCTTCGGTCAGGCCATACATGGGCACGATATCAGCGTCGGCGAAGGTTTCGCGCATGGCATGGATTAACGCGGGTGTCAGCGCGCCGCCACTGTTGGTCAAACATTTCAGCCGCGTCGCCGCATCCTGGGGCCATTCGGCTTCAACCAGTTGCACCCACAAGGGGGGAACCCCCGCCAAGATGCTGATGTCGTGCCGCACGACCGCCTTCATTATGTCACGCGGGGTCAGATAATCGAGCGGGGCCACACTCGCCCCCGCATAAAATGCGGACAGCAATTGATTCTGCCCATAATCAAAGCTGAACGGCAACACCGCCAGCACGCGGTCGTCGCTGCTCAATTTCAAATATTGCGCCACGCTTTGCGCGCCGAGCCATAAATTGGCGTGGCTCAGCATCACCCCCTTGGGGCGTCCGGTGGACCCGCTGGTATATAATAAGGCAGCCAGATCATCTGCCCGCGCATCCGATGGCGGCAATCCCTGCCCATCACCGTCCATCACCGCGTCCAGCGATTTCAGCTCCGCAATGTCAAAACCGAGTTCATCCGGCCCAGTGGCATCGCCGCCCTGTCCATCGGACAACGCCGCGATGCGCCCCGCATTGGCGATCAGCAACGCCGCGCCGCTGTCTTGCAAAATATGGCGGGCCTGCGCACCCTTCAACAAAGGATTGATCGGCACATGCACCAATCCAGCACGCGCTGCAGCCAGCGGCATCAGGCAGGTCAGGCGGTTCTTCGCGCTCCATGTCGCGACACGTTCGCCCTTGCCGCCCACTTGCTGGGCCAGCCACGCCGCCAAACGTCCGACCTGCTGATCCATCGCGCCATAGCTGATCACCTCTGCGCCAAACCGCAAAGCGGGTGCGTCCGCCGCCCCGCATCTTGTCAGATGGTCCAGCGGACAAAATGCGATGCCTGTCCCTCGCTTTGTCATATCTGCATATTCATCATGGCTGTCAGGCTCGATAATAGGCGCAGCGCCTTATGCAAATCATAAAGATGGCACTATGCTATAATAGGAATGGCAAATCCGGACTTTTCAAGCGCCGCTCAGCACGGCATGGGGAAAGAAAGACCATGCTGCGCTGCGTCAAATTACGTATCCGCACGTCAAAAGGATAAGCTTATGACCGATTCTGCTTCTGCATCGCTGGACGTGGAATTGCGCGATTTTCTGGCAAATATTCTGGGACTGACGCCGGAACGCGCCCTCGCCCTTGGGCCGGATAGCGGTTTGTTCGGCGAATTGCCGGAATTTGATTCGATGGCCGTCGCCGCTGTGCTGACCGGCCTAGAGGATGAATTTCACATTCAAATTGACGATGACGACGTCGATGGCGAAATTTTTGAAAGTTTCGGCAATTTGCTGGCCTTTGTGGCGAACAAACGCGGCGAATAAAGCGCAAACAGCCGCCATTTCACAACGCCGATGAAAAAAGGGGACCGCAAAACGGCCCCCTTTTTCGTGAAAATATTTATAATCTTACTGGGCCTTGGCCGCTTCAAATTCTGCTTCTGCCAAGAAACGCTCGGCATCCAAGGCGGCCATACAGCCCATGCCCGCCGCCGTAATGGCCTGACGATAATGTTTGTCGGTCACATCACCGGCCGCGAACACACCCGCCACCGCCGTGCGCGACGTGCCAGGGATCACCTCCAAATAACCATCAGCGTCCAGCGGCAATTTGCCCTTGAACAATTCGGTCGCGGGGCTGTGGCCAATGGCGACAAAGCCGCCGTCGGTCGGTTCATGGCTCTTTTCGCCCGTCACCGTGTCCACCAAATCTACGCCAACCAATCCGGCTGCACCTTCGCCGCCAACAAAACGTTCAACGGCCTTGTTCCACAACACCTTGATCTTGGGGTTTGCCAGCAAACGGTCCTGCAAAATCTTTTCGCTACGCAAGCTGTCGCGGCGGTGGATCAAGGTCACGTCATCGCTATGGTTGGTCAAATATAGGGCTTCTTCGACTGCGGTGTTGCCGCCGCCAATCACCACCACTTTTTTGCCGCGATAGAAAAAGCCATCGCAGGTGGCACAGGCGGAAACGCCCTTGCCACCCAATTCCTGTTCGCCGTCCACGCCCAGCCATTTGGCCTGCGCGCCGGTCGCGATGACCAGCGTGTCCGCCATATAAATATCGCCGCCATCGCCGGTCAGTTTGAAGGGACGCTGGGTCAAATCGACATCCGCGATCATATCCCAGACCATCGACGCGCCGACATGGGTGGCTTGCGCGGTCATTTGCTCCATCAACCATGGGCCTTGGATAACCTCGGCAAAACCGGGGTAATTTTCGACATCGGTGGTAATCGTCAATTGCCCACCGGGTTGCAGTCCCTGCACCACAATCGGCGTCATGCCAGCACGGGCCGCATAAATCGCCGCCGACAATCCAGCAGGGCCAGAGCCCAAAATCAGCATTTTCGTATGATATGTGGTGGGCATGATGGTCCTTTAGAATGTGCAACAAGGCCCTGTGTGGGCAGGGCATAAATGGGTGTTGCCAATTGCGCTAGCAAGGGACAGGCTGCGCGCCAAGGGGGAGGAGAATTTCTTATGCCGCAAAGCCGCAATGAAATGGACCAAGGGACCCAAGCCGCCACTGCATCCCGCCCCAGTTGGTGGGACCGTCATATGGTGCCGCGCCTGATCCGATGCGCCTGTTCCCAAGGCCAAATTATGAAAAGTCGCAGCAAAATCGTGCCCTTGGCCAGCGGCGATGTGCTGGAACTGGGCTGCGGCGGCGGGATTAATATGGAATTTTACAACTGGCCGCACATCACCAGTTTTACAGGCCTTGACCCCTCCCCCCAATTGCTGACGATGAGCGAACAAGCCGCCCAGCGTCACGGCCTGCACGGCAAGGGGGTATCGCCGCGCATCATATTGGGGCGCGGCGAATCCATGCCCTTTGGCAACCACAGCTTTGACAGTGTGGTGACCACCTTCACCCTTTGTTCGGTGGACGACCCAGCGGCGGTGTTATCCGAAATCCGGCGGGTTTTGCGTCCCCATGGGCGCGCCTATTTTCTGGAACATGGTGCCGCGCCGGATATTGCGCCCGCCAAATGGCAACGCCGCATCGAACCGGTCTGGAAACGCATGGCGGGCAATTGCCACCTCAGCCGGCCGATCAGCGCCGCCTATGAACAAGCGGGTTTCGCGGTGGACAGATTGGGCGCCCATTATATGCCCAAAACGCCGCGCCCCTTTGGCTGGGTGGAATATGGCACGGCCCGCATGATGCCCAGCACGGCGGACCTATAGCGAATAGCCCCCGTCCGGGGTTAGGCTAAGCTATTCGGCCTTGTCACCTTCGTCGCTTTCCGTCCGCACATCGCCCAGTTCCACCAAGCCATGGCCAATGCTGACCCGTTCATCGAACACAAAGCATCCGCCACGCCAGCGCGTATCGTCCGGCGGCATTTTTTCCAGATAATTTAAAATGCCGCCCTTCAGATGGTAAACATCCTCGACACCCTGCGACCGCAAAAAGGCCGTCGATTTTTCACAGCGAATGCCGCCCGTGCAAAACATCGCGATACGCTTGCCGTCAAATTCATCGGCATGGTCCGCCCACCACTGCGGAAATTCGCCGAAACTGCGCGTCTTGGGGTCGATGGCACCATCAAATGTGCCATAATCCACCTCAAAATCATTGCGCGTGTCGATCACCACCGTGTTGGGGTCATCGATAAAATCGTTCCAATCTTGTGGCTGAACATAATGTCCCGCATGTTTTGCAGGGTCCAGACCATCGACCTTCATGGTCACAATCTCTTTCTTCAGCCGCACCTTCATGCGCTGGAACGGCATGTCTTTGGCGGCGGAATATTTCACTTCTAATCCATCACAGCCCGGCAAAGCGCGGATACGGTCAATCACCGCCGCAATCCCCATGTCCGACCCCGCGATGGTGCCATTCACCCCCTCGGCGGCCAGCAATAACGTGCCTTTAATGCCTTGGTCGGTGCATAAATCCAGCAAAGGCTGGCGCAGCGCAGCATGATCGTCGAACGACGCGAAATGATAAAGGGCAGCAACGGTATAGGTCATAATCGCCGCCCTTTAACGGCTTTCACCCCTTTTGTCGAAGGGCTGATTGCGGCGCAGGCGACTAGGGCCAAAAAGGCCGCACCACGGACAGGGCATGGTCGACATAAGCCGCCTTTTCCCCAACGGGTGCAACATAATGCAGGGCCTCCCGCATATTATCTTCACCGCCCAAGCGCCCCATCACCCAAGCCGCCAGATACACAGACGCCATACATCCACCCGCCGTGGCAATATTGCCATGCGCGACAAATGGCGCGTCAATCACCTCAACGCCCGCATCCTGCACCCACGGCTTGGTGGTCAGGGTCAGGACCTAGGTATTTCGCGTTCGAGGTTTGAGGCGATATGTCGCAGGGCGAGGGGGAAAGCCGAAGGAATATGATAATATTTCAAGGATTTTCGACGAAGCCATGGGGCATATCGGTCAAATCCCTACCGGACGTCGAAATGGCTTCGATCTCAGGCCCGTGCGTCCTTGCGAGTAGCGATGCTACCCTCTGCGTCCACCCGAACCTAATATCTTTGCCATTTCGACGCCTCGAGCGTGAAATACCTAGGTCCTGACCCTAAATCGGTGCAAGCAGGAACCGTCCCCAACAGGCCTAATTTCGCCAATAGCAAGGTGCCCGAACATTGCGCGGCAATGATCTGCCGTGATGGGTCAAGGTCGAGCTGCGCCAAAAATGAAGGGTCAGCGGCAAATTCGCGCGTGTAAATTCCGCTGCCGAGTATCACGGCGTCCGCCTGATGCACAAAGGACATTGGCTGTTGCCGCTCGACCGTCAGGCCGTTCATCGATGTGACCCGCGCGCTGGGCGATGTGATGGCGGCAGACCATCCCGCCCCCCGCATCCGGCCCAAAATCGCGGCGGCGACAAAGCTGTCCAATTCATTGAACCCGTCCAATGTCAGCACCGCAATTTTCATGGTCCGCCTATCCCGCAACAAAATCAGGGCTATGACCTAGCCCTGATTTCGCGCGAAGGAAATATTCGGCGCTATGAAGGTCAGGCCGCTTTTTTGGCCTGACGATATTTGTGCAGCAACGGCTCGGTATAACCCGACGGCTGGCTGACCCCTTCAAAAATCAGCGCCCGCGCCGCTTGATAAGCGATGCCGTCCGGCGTCAGCTTTTCATAGAGCGGGTCGCTGGCATTTTGTTCGTCCACCTTTTCGGCCATGCGCGCCAAGGCAGCATCCACCTGTTCCTCGGTGCAAATGCCGTGCAGCAGCCAATTGGCCAAGGCTTGGCTGGAAATACGCAGCGTCGCGCGGTCTTCCATCAAGCCGACATCGTCGATGTCCGGAACCTTGGAACAACCAATGCCTTGGTCAATCCAGCGCACCACATATCCCAAAATGCCTTGGCAATTATTGTCCAATTCGCGGGTAATTTCGCCTTGGCTCCAATTGCGGCCACGCGCTAATGGCACGTTCAACAGCGGGGCCAAACCGGGCGCGGACTTCACCGCCAATTCTTTTTGCCGCGCGAACACATCCACCGCGTGATAATGCAGCGCATGCAGCGTCGCGGCGGTGGGCGATGGCACCCATGCGGTGTTCGCGCCGCTTTTCGGATGGCCGATTTTGGCCTCCAGCATCGCTTTCATCAAATCGGGCATCGCCCACATGCCCTTACCGATTTGCGCCTTGCCCGACAGGCCGCAAGCCAAACCAATTCGCACGTTGCGATCTTCATAAGCGGCGATCCAATCGCTACCCTTCATCTCACCCTTGGGCACCATCGGCCCCGCCCGCATCGACGTGTGAATTTCATCACCCGTGCGGTCCAAGAAACCAGTGTTAATAAAGGCCAGACGGTTTTTCACGGCATGGATACAGGCCGCCAAATTGGCACTGGTGCGGCGCTCTTCGTCCATCACGCCGACCTTGATGGTATAACGCGCCAGCCCCAGCATATCTTCGACCGCATCGAACAGGCGGTCGGTAAAGGCGCATTCCTCCGGCCCATGTTGCTTGGGCTTAACGATATAAATGCTGCCTTCGCGGCTGTTCTTCAGGCTGCCAAGTCCCTTAAGGTCATGTAGCGAACATAGGCTGGTAATGACCGCATCACACAGGCCTTCGGGTGCCTCGCTGCCATCCGCCAGACGGATCATCGGCGTCGTCATCAAATGCCCAACATTGCGCACGAACATCACGCTGCGGCCATGCAAAGTCATGGGCGAACCATCACTGCCAAGCCATTGACGGTCGGCGTGCATGGCGCGGGTGACGGTCTTGCCACCCTTGTCAAAACTTTCGGTCAAATCGCCGCGCATCAGGCCCAGCCAATTGGCGTAGCCCAGCACCTTATCTTCGCCGTCGACGGCGGCCACACTGTCTTCCAAATCGATGATCGTGGTCAGCGCCGCTTCCAAAATCACGTCGGCGATACCGGCGGGATCGCTGCTGCCAATCGCGCTGGCGGGATCAATCAATATCTCAATGTGCAAGCCATTATGACGCAGCAGCAAGCCGCCATCACGCCGTCCGACCAATTGCGATGCGTCTACCAAGGGCAAGTCTCCGCCCGTCCAATCGGTCCAGCTTTGGCCGGACAGTGGCAGGGCTTCGTCCAAAAAGGCCTTGGCCCGCGCAATGACCGCTGCGCCGCGCACCGCATCATATCCGCCAGCCTTGGCGGGATCGGCGTCCAGCGCATCGGTGCCATAAAGCGCGTCATACAAGCTGCCCCAGCGCGCATTGGCGGCGTTCAGGGCAAAACGCGCATTCAGTGCGGGCACCACCAATTGCGGTCCCGCCATAGTCGCAATTTCCGCGTCCACATTGGCGGTGGTGATAGAAAAACTGTCCGGTTCCGGCACCAAATAACCGATGCCCGTCAAGAAATCGCGATAGTCCGCAAATTCAATGCCTTGTCCGTCCCGCGCCTGATGCCATGCATCAATTTGCGCCTGCAACGATTCGCGCTTGGCCAGCAACGCCGCATTTTCCGGCGAAAAACGATGTAATATATTGGCAAAATCTGACCAAAACCGGTCAACGTCCAGCCCCGTTCCCACTATGGCTTGCTGTTCAATGAAGCTTGTCAGACGCGAATCAACGGACAGTCCGTGCCGGTCAAGAAAGTCAGTCATATTTTCACCCTTTTCAATGCGCGATGCATGGTCCTGGGGAGGAAAGGGTTCTGGCCCTATGCCGCGAACCGCCCGCAAACGCAATTGCATTCATTGGCAATTTACCGCGCCAAGGCCATCCCTACGGCCCCTTTCTTCCGCCATCCTCTGCCCTTTTCCTGCCCCTGTTGTACCATCGCACCGCTGCGACAGCGCATCTTGGGGCAAAACGGCATGGCCGATCCAGCCTTTTATCCGTGCCTTTTCCATCTGTTCGGCGGCCACATGCGCCTGTGACATCCCCCCTCGCCATCATCCAGAAAGCGGATATAGTGAGGTGATGCTAAGCAAGACCGAACAAGGGCTGATCGAGGGAATCGAACAAGCGCCGATGCTAGCCCATGTGCTGGATTGGGCGGCGATCAACAGCGGCACTGGCAATTTATCCGGCCTCGCTGCGATGGCGCACAAATTGGCCGATGTGTTTTCCGCCTTACCAGGCTCGCTGCGCCTATTGCCCCCCGATCCGGTGGAAATGGTCGACGCCAATGGCCAGACGCAGACCATCATGCGCGGCGAACATATGCTGCTGAGCGTGCGCCCCGATGCGCCCGCGCAATTGCTGCTGACCGGCCATATGGACACCGTCTTTGGCGCAGACCATATGTTCCAACGCTGCCAATGGTTGGACACAGACATTCTGAACGGCCCCGGCACAGCTGATATGAAAGCGGGGCTGGCGGTCATTTTCGCGGCCCTACAAGCCATAGAGGCATCCCCGATGGCAGCGCATATTGGCTATGATGTGCTGATTAACAGCGACGAAGAAACCGGCAGCCATGCGTCGGCGCGGCTCATCGCCCAATGCGCGGCGGGGAAAATGGCGGCCTTTACCTATGAACCCAGCCTGCCCGATGGCGGCTTGGCGGGGGCGAGACCGGGCAGCGGCAATTTCTCTGTCACCCTGCATGGCCGCGCCGCCCATGCGGGGCGCAACCCCGATGATGGACGCAATGCCATGGTCGCGGCGGCGGATTTGGCTTTGCGTCTTACCGCGCTAAAATCCCCCGACCTCAGCGTGAATGTTGCGCGCATAGACGGCGGCGGCCCCAATAATGTGGTGCCCGATTTGGCCATTTTGCGGGTTAATATGCGTCCGGCCCACCCCGACGCCATGCATCATGCCCAGCGCGCCTTGGCCGACATCATCGCGGCTGTGGAGCGCGACCATGACGTTCATGCCCATTGTCACGGCGGATTTAACCGCCCGCCAAAAATGCTGGATAAAAAGGCGCTGCGCCTGTTCGAATTGGTGCGCGATAGCGGCCAAGATTTGGGCCTATCCCTGACGTGGAAGGCGACGGGCGGCGTGTGCGATGGCAATAATATTGCGGCCTGCGGCATTCCGGTCATTGACACCATGGGGCCGCGTGGCGGGGCCATTCATTCCAGCGACGAGTTTCTGATCACCTCATCCTTGGTGGAACGCGCCCAATTGTCGGCGCTCAGCATGTTACGATTAATTGAAAGGGGATGTGTTTGACTTATGTGATACGCGCGGCGCGCGCTGATGACCTGCAAAGCCTGTATGAAATGGCCAAGCGCACGGGCGGCGGATTTACCAATTTGCCGCCGGATAAAAAGGCGCTGCGGGCAAAGCTGGACCGTGCCGAGGCGGGCTTTCACCATCATAGCGACGAACCAAGCGATCAACTTTATCTGATGATTTTGGAAGATAGCGCGACCGGCGAAACATGGGGCACCTGCCAAATATTCGGCAAGGTCGGCGAACGCTGGCCATTTTATTCCTATCGCATTGGCACAGACAGCAAACATAGCGAACAATTGGGCCGCACCTTTCAAGCCAAGGTGCTGATGCTCAGCAATGATTTGAACGGATGCAGCGAAGTGGGCGGCTTGTTCCTGCACCCCGCCGCGCGGGCTGGCGGGCTAGGCTTGCTGCTATCACGGTCGCGCTATTTGTTTATCGCGGGCCACCGCAACCGCTTTTGCGACCGGATTTTGGCCGAATTGCGTGGGGTCATCGACGAAGCTGGCAGTTCCCCCTTTTGGGACGGGGTGGCTGGCAAATTTTTCGGGATGAGCTTCCAAGAAGCCGACCAATTTAACGCCATGCACGGCAATCAATTTATCGCCGACCTGATGCCCAAACACCCTGTTTATATTGCCATGCTGCAAGACAGCGCGCGCAGCGTGATTGGTGTGCCCCACCCCACCGGCCGCGCCGCCATGCGCATGTTGGAAAATGAAGGGTTTAGCTTCGATCATTATATCGACATTTTCGATGGCGGTCCCACCATGACAGCCCGCACCGATCAGGTCGCCAGCATCGCCCATGCCAAACGCACCCCCCTGTCCGCCATTGCGCCGCCCAACAAGGCGCAAAATGGCACAGAGGCGCTGATTGCAGCGGGGGAATTGGCCAATTTCCGCTGCTGCTTTGGCACCATCAATGACGCAGGCGAAATCGACCAAAGCGTTGCGGATTTGCTGGGCGTTGGCATTGGCGACGAATTGACATGGGTGGAACGGTGACGGCGATGATCCAAGAAATTAACTTTGACGGCATCATTGGCCCCACCCACAATTATGCAGGCCTCAGCCCCGGCAATATTGCGTCGGCGCGCAACGCGGGGCAAATCGCCCAACCCCGCGCTGCGGCCCTCCAAGGCGTGGAAAAAATGCGCCGCAATATGGCGCTGGGCTTGGCCCAAGGCTTTTTTGTTCCGCTCGACCGGCCCGATACATCATGGCTCGCCATGCTGGGCACCAACATAATGCATGCCGATGCGCATATTCGTGCTCAGGCCTATTCCGCATCCTCGATGTGGGCGGCCAATGCCGCGACCGTGTCGCCTGCATCCGATACGCTAGACGGCAAATGCCATCTGACGGCCGCCAATTTGCTGACCATGCCGCACCGCAGCCATGAATGGCAGGGCACGTTGCGCCAATTGCAATGCGCCTTTGCTAACCCCAACTTTGTGGTGCATGCCCCCATCCCCGCCCCCTTTGGCGACGAGGGCGCGGCCAACCATATGCGCCTGTGCAGCGCCCATGATCAGGCTGGCGTGGAAATCTTTGTTTATGGCGTGCTCGCTGGTCGTTTTCCGGCCCGCCAAAGCATCGAAGCCAGCAAGGCCATCGCCCGCAACCATGGCCTGAACCCCGATAAAACACTGTTAATCCGCCAATCTGACGAAGCCATTGCAGCGGGCGCTTTTCACAATGATGTCGTCGCCGTGGCCAATGAACAGGTGCTGTTCACCCATGAACGGGCCTTTCAAAACCCCACATTGGCCTATCAAAAAATCCGTGACGCCTTTCCCGATGTGCAGATCATCACGGTTCCCGCCGCCGATGTCAGCTTGCAAGATGCCATTTCATCCTATTTGTTCAATGCCCAGTTGGTCAGCTTGCCCGAAGCGGGAATGGGTCTGGTGCTACCAACCGAAGCGCAAGAAAATCGCGCCGTCTGGTCATGGTTGCAGCGCCATGTCCAACAAGGCAGTCCGATCACTCGCTTGCTTCCCGTCGATGTGCGGCAATCCATGGCCAATGGCGGCGGTCCCGCCTGTTTGCGCCTGCGCGTGGTTGCGGACCCTAGGACCGTTGACCCGCGTTTCATCGCCAATGACAAGGTACTGAGCCAAATAGAAGGGATCATTTCAACCCATTGGCCGCAGGAAATCAGCCCCGATGACCTGTCATCGCCTGCATTGATGGAGCAAGTCCGCCGGGCCCGCCATGCGTTGCTAGACGTGCTAAACCTGCAAAATCTTGCCTAATCGCACTTATTCTCAGCCGCTTTGCTTTCCCCGCGCGCCCAGATGTGGCACATGGGCCGCATGACGCGCGACCATGCCCACCCACCGCACGCAGACCATGGGGACCGGATACTCCCCGAACATCAGCGTCTGTCGGCGCGCGGCATGACGTTCCGCATCACCCGCTGGCATGTTGGTGCTGGCAGCACGCCTTTATTATTCCTCAATGGGCTGGGCGCTGACGCCGACGCTGCGGCTCCTTTGCTGCGGCGCATTACGAACCGCGAGGTTTGGACGCTGGACATGCCCGGCACGGGCGGCTCACCCGATTGTTTTTGGCCCTATAGCGCATCTAGCATGGCCAGCGCGGTCATGGATGTTGCCGATCAATTGGGCCATCATCAATTGGACGTAGCAGGATTTAGCTGGGGCGGCGCTTTGGCCCAGCAACTGACCGCCCAATTTTCCGACCGTGTCGCCCGCTTGGTTCTGATGGGCACGACCGGACGCTTCAGCGCCGCCGACATCGGCTGGGGCGCCATATTTGACCGCGATGTTGTCAGCGGGGCGATCAGCACCCTTAAAATGCCCGCCACCAGTCCCTTGGGCTTTACCTATCAAAGCCTAGCGATGACGGGATGGAATAATGACGGACTGATTCCGAACCTCGTCGAGCGACCCATATTGGTCCTGTCGGCAACAAAGGACCATGTGGTCCCATCCAGCTATAGCGATGATCTGGCAAATCTTGTGCAAGCGCATCGCCATGTTAAAATATCGGGCGGCCACTTATTCCCCTTTACCAAGGCACAGCAATGCGCCGATGAAATTATGGCATTTTTGGCACCAAACACAAAAGCGACCACGCCCAAGAAGCCGCGCAAATCCGCGGCCCCCCTGCCCTGCGGAAATGAACTGGTCTAGTCGGGCTTTTCACCTGTCCCTTCACTGGCATTCTGCTGAATATTCATGCCATGGCGCGGGGCCTTGGCGGCCCGCCAATCCACCACCTGCCACCCGTGCAAGGGTGCCATTTCGCGCAATGCGCGCGACGGTGTGGTCGCCACCGCTTCATCGGCAAAACCCAGCATGGGATGGTCGGACACATGGTCAGAATATGCGCGAATATGGGTGTTTTCCCGTACAATCTGATTGGCAGCTAGCCATTGTGTGATGCGCGCAAATTTCGCATCGCCATAGCAATTATCCCCGCGCAGCCGCGCATGAACATGCTCCCCCGCGTCCCAATCTTCTAGTTCGGTCGCCAGAACATCCTGAATGCCCAAACGCCGCGCAATGGCGTCGACATATAAACGGAAACTGGCCGTCGCCAGCACCACCCGATATCCGGCGGCTTGATCTTTGGCGATTTGCGCCAATGCGGCGTCGTGCAAACCATGGCGCACGACATGGTCCGCATATTGTTCCGCCAAGGGACCAATATCCGCGCGGCGAAACTTTTTTCCAACCAGCAAACGCAAATTAACCGCTTTTAACGCCGATCGATCGAGCAATTTCAGGCAATACGCCAAGCCTGCCAAGGCAACCACCGGCAGCAACGCCAGCCGCCACGGTTGGCGGCGGCGCGCCACAAATAACAGAAAACCACTATAAGTTCCTGTTTTCGTTATCGTGCGGTCCATATCATAGAGCGCCAGCCGATGCGTGATCTGGGCGGCGCTTGATGCAGCGGTTGATGTTGGCAGAATATCCATATCCCGCCCATAATCGACCCAGCAACGTCCGCCAAGTCTTGGGAAAGGCTTGCCCGAACAGGGAAAATGCGCCAAAGTCGATCCACCATGGCGACAAGCGCGGACTTCGAAACAAAAGATGGCGCAAATGGCGCTGAAATCTTCCTTACCGGTCGCCTGACACTGGCCCGCTTGGGCGATTTGCCCGAACGCTTGGGGAAATTGGGCGATATCAGCCGTATCGACCTGTCCGGCCTTGATCGGATCGACACCGTTGGCGCTTGGTTGGTGACCCGCACCGCCCGCGCCCATGATGCCGAGGTCACGGGCGCTGGCGATGACGCCTTGCGTCTGCTGGGCGCTTTGTTGAAAATTGACGGCGACACGAAGGTTAAGGCGGACCGCCTACCCGCATGGAAACGTTTGCTGGACGAAGTGGGCACCGCCAGCCTTTCGACATGGCATGAATTTCTGGGCATCATCGGATTTTTCGGTGAGTTGCTGATTGCGCTGGTCAACCAAATCCGCTCACGCCGCCGCTTGCGCTGGAACGCCATTGTCACCCGTTTCCAAACCGTTGGGTGGGACGCCCTGCCCATCATTGGATTGATGAGCTTTTTGATCGGTGTCGTCATCGCCCAACAAGGCGCCGTGCAATTGCGGCAGTTTGGGTTGGAAATGTTCACCATTAATTTGGTGGGCCGTGCCTCCATTCGTGAATTGGGCTTGTTGATGACCGCGATCATGGTCGCGGGCCGTTCGGGTTCAGCCTTTGCCGCGCAAATCGGCACGATGAAATTGACCGAAGAAGTGGACGCCATGCGGACGATTGGCGTGTCGCCCATGGAGGCCATCGTCATTCCGCGTGTTGCAGCATCCACCATCACCATGCCATTGCTGGGCTTTTACGCCAGCATTTGCGCGATCATTGGCGGCGGTGTGTTTTGCTGGGTTGGTTTGGGAATTCCTCCGCTGACCTATGTGCAGCGCCTACGTGATATCATTCCCATGACCGATGTGTGGATCATGCTGCTAAAAGCGCCAGTATTCGGCATTTTGATCGGCGTCACGGGTTGCTACGAGGGTATGCAAGTGCGCCAAAATGCCGAACAAGTCGGCCAGCGCACAACATCGGCGGTGGTCGCAGCGATTTTTCTGGTGATTGTGTTGGATGCCATGTTCGCGGTCTTCTTCTCTAGCATTGGGTGGAATTGATGTTCAGCCAAACAGACGAAGATGCCCCTGTGCTGCATGTCGAGGATTATGAATTCGCGATCCGTATTCGCGGTCTGGTCAACCGCTTTGGCGACACGCTGGTGCATGACGGGCTGGATTTGGACGTCAAACGCGGCGAGATTCTGGGCATTGTCGGTGGGTCAGGCACCGGAAAATCGGTGATGATGCGCTCGATCATCGGCCTGCAAACCCCTGAAGCTGGCGAGATAGAGGTTTTCGGCAGCACGCTGGACACCATCAGCGATGAACGCGAAGGACGCGAACTGCGCCGCCGCTGGGGTGTGATGTTCCAAGGCGGGGCTTTATTTTCGACGCTGACCGTGGCCGAAAATATTCAGGTGCCAATACGCGAATATTATCCGCGCATGGACAATAAATTCATGGATGAAATCGCTGCCTATAAAGTGGCGATGGTTGGCCTACCTGCCGATGCGGCGCCCAAATTCCCTGCGGAATTGTCGGGCGGCATGGTCAAACGCGCGGGTCTGGCCCGTGCCTTGGCCTTGGACCCAGCCTTGCTGTTTCTGGACGAACCCACGGCGGGACTGGACCCCATTGGCGCGGCCAAATTTGATCGGCTGATCCGCGAATTGGCCGATACCATGCGGTTGACCGTCTTTTTGATCACCCATGATCTGGACAGCCTATATGCCACCTGCGACCGTGTCGCCGTGCTGGCCGAAAAAAAGGTGATTGCCATCGGCACCATCGACGAATTGCTGGCCACCGAGCATGAGTGGATACAAGATTATTTTAATGGCCCGCGCGGCCGCGCTGCGGCAAACGGCAATCAAACCGCCACGCCCCACGGCGCAAAGACAGTGTAGGAACGAGCATGGAAACGCGATCAAACAATGTCTTGGTGGGGTTATTCGTCCTGTTGTTCACGGCGGCGATTGCCATTTTCGTGGTGTGGATGGCCAATAGCAGCGGCGGCGCAAAGCGGGAATATGATGTCTTTTTCAAACAATCGGTGGATGGTTTGAACAAGGGTTCTGCCGTCCAATTTTCGGGTGTTCCCGCCGGTCAGGTCAAGGAAATCCAACTATGGCCCGATGACCCGCAATTTGTGCGTGTCCGCATCGAGGTTCAGGAGGATGTGCCGGTTTTACAAGGCACCACCGCCGCATTGGAAGGCGTGGGCTTTACGGGCGTATCGCAAATATCGCTGAACGGCGCGGTCAAGGGCGCACCGCCGATCACCGACGAAGGGCCAGCGGGCAAGCCGGTCATCCCGACCCGCACAGGCGGCCTTGGCGAGTTACTGAACACCGCGCCGCAATTGCTGCAACGCCTGTCCACCCTCACCGAGCGTTTGGCGGAACTGGCGGACGACCGGAACCAGCAAAGCATCGCGGGCATTTTGGCCAATGTCGAACGCACCACCGCCATCATGGCCCGCAACGGGCCAGCCATTGAACAAGCTTTGGCCGACACGCGTCTGGCCATTCAGCAAACGGGTATGGCCGCCGAGCAAATTGGCAAGTTGGCATCATCCACCCAAGGGACGATTGACCGGAATATCGACCCAGCCATGCGCCATTTGCGCGACACGCTACAATCGGCCAACCACTCGATGCAGACATTGGAAGGCGCGATTGCCGATGCACGCCCCGGCCTAAAAACCTTCAGCGACACCACCATTCCAGAGGCGAACGCCCTGATCCGCGATTTGCGCCGTACATCGTCCAGCCTGTCTAGCCTGACCGACAAATTGGACCAACAAGGTGCTGGCGCCGTAATCAGCGGCAGCCGCCTGCCCGATTATAAGCCATAAGGGATAATCCACCGCCATGACCCACATGACCCCCATGTCCCGTATGAACGCTGCTTTGCGCGGCTGGAAAACCCCGCTGTTGGTGGCCACGGTGGCCATCACCTTGTCAGGCTGCGTCAGCTTGGGCGGCGGAAAGTCTCCGCCTTTTTTGCTGACGCTTGACGCCGCCGTCCAGCCCAGCACCAGCGAAGCGCGCACCGCCGCACAGGGCAATACGCTGACCATCTTGGTCCCCAACGCCCCGCAAAAATTGCGAACCACGCGCATTCCGGTGCAGCAAGACCAAGGCAGCGTCGCTTATGTCGCGGACGCCCAATGGGTGGAAGCACCGCAGCGTTTGTTCCAACATCTGGTCAGCGCCACGGTCGCTGCGCGCAGCAGCCGCGTGGTGCTGGACGAAGGGCAATATCTGACCGCGCCTGGCGAACAACTGGCGGGCGAATTGCTGGAATTTGGGGTCGATGCCCGCAGCAACCAAGCGGTCATCGTCTATCAAGCCATGCTGGTGAATAACGCTGGGAAAACCGTTACCCAGCGCCGTTTCGAAGCGCGTGAGCCGGTATCTGGCAAAATAGCGGCGCGCAGCAGCGGCCTCGCCCTGCAAAATGCCGCCAATCGCATGGCGGTGGAAATCAGCGACTGGCTGACCACCACCCCCGCCAGCTAGGGTCAGTCGCGGCCTATCATCCCCTATAAGTAGACGGAGGAGCGCGCCAACTGCCCCTCCGGACAGCAAGCCTTATCACAGGGCGCTCGCGGACGGACGCCCTACCCGCATCTTGCCCTGCGCGCTTTCCTTATCTATAGGCCCCCGCCAACCATGAATATCGTCAGCCTCTTTCGGGTTTCCGGCTGACGCCCTTCCTTTCCGAGCCCGCAACAGGAAAGGACCGCCCATGGGCTGGATCATCCTTGGCATTGCTGTTTTTACCGAAATTTGTTGGGCGCTCAGCCTGAAATGGGCTGCATCGGCCGAAAGCTGGCTGGTATCCGCCGTGCCCATCACCCTCAGCTTTGTAAATATGGCGCTGCTGGCCTATGCGATGCGCGAAATTAATGCGGGCACCGCTTATGCCATTTGGACCGGCCTTGGCGCGGTGGGCGTGATTATTGGCGGCACCATCTTGTTCGGTGAAAAAATCAGCACCGTGCAAATCGGCTTTATGGCGTTGATCGTGATTGGGGTGGTGGGAACCAAGCTGTTCTCCACCACCTAAATCGAGTGATTTGATTAAGCGAGCAGGCTTTTCGATGCCTGCTCGGTGACATCACGCGACAGGCCGGGCTGCGCCAAAATGCGTTCCAGCGCGCTGCGCATCATCGCGGCACGGCCTTCGTCGAACCGCTTCCACCGGCCCAAAGGCGGGATCATGCGTGCGGCAGTTTGCGGATTTTTGCTGTCGAGCGCGATCACCAAATCGGCGATCAACTGATATCCCTTGCCGTCAGCGCGGTGGAATGCCGCCTGATTGCCCGTCAACGCACCATAAAGGGCGCGCACGCGGTTGGGGTTGGACAAGGTGAAATCGGGGTGCTGAGCCAATCGCTCCACCGCTTCGGGTGTGTCATCGCGCATCGACCAGCTTTGCACCTGAAACCATTTGTCCAGCACCAAGGCATTGTTGTGATAACGGTCGTAAAATTCCGCTAGCGCCGTTTCGCGTTCCGCGCTGTCACCATGCGCCAATACAGCCAGCGCCGCCTGACGTTCGGTCATGCCGTCCGCCTGTCGGAACATCGCCAAAGCCATTTGCGGCGCATCGACAAAACCCGCCGCCGTCAAATAGGTCAAGGCAACGCCGCGCAGGCGGCGACCGCCCTTGGCGGTGGGCGACAAATCTGATGCAGGCGGCGCGGCCTTGGTCAGCAGGGCACGGAAATCCGCCTCCAATACCCGCCCAATCGCCGATTGCAGGGCCAAACGCGCCGCGCGAATGGCGTCGGGGTCGACCACCAGCATCTGGTCGCCAATAAAGGCCTCGCTGGGCAAGGCGATGGCTTCCGCGACAAAGGCAGGGTCTGCGGCGGCCTCCGTCAGCGTTCCCGCCACGGCGTCGATCACCGCAGCCTTGTCGGTGTCGTCGCCCCCGCCAGACACCATTGCCACCAGCGCATCCAGCATCAATTGCTGAAGCGCCTCGTAACGGGCAAAGGGGTCATCGTCATGCGCGGCCAGCCACGCCAATTCACCCGCACCGCGCATAAATTGGGCGATCACCGGCGCGCTAAAGGCGCGGTTGATCGACAAAGCAGGCCTGTTGTCAAAGCGGCCAAGGGCGATGCGTTCTTCGGCCCCGTGCAGTGTAAAGACCTGATCGGCCACAACTTGATCGCTGCCATCCATTGCAAAGGCTTTCAGGCGCAGCGGCATCATCATCGGCAATTTGTCCGGCTGACCGGGCGTGGCGGGCACGCTTTGTTGCACCACCAAAGTCCATTCCGCGCCATTTTGTTCCAACGCCATATTCAGGCGCGGCGTGCCCGCCTGTTCATACCAGCGGCGAAATTGCGTCAGGTCGATCTGGCCGCCGTCTTCCATCGCGCGGACGAAATCTTCGCAGGTAGCCGCTTCGCCATCATGGCGGTCGAAATATAGGTCCGTGCCCGCACGAAACCGCTCTGCGCCCAGCAAGGTCGCCATCATACGGATAATCTCCGCGCCCTTATTATAAATGGTCGCGGTATAGAAATTGCTGATTTCCTGAAAACTTTCAGGCCGAATGGGATGCGCCAATGGCCCCGCATCTTCGGGGAATTGGGCGGCGCGCAAAATGCGCACATCCTCAATCCGCTTGACCGCTTCCGACCCCATATCTGCGCTGAAACATTGGTCGCGGTATACGGTAAAGCCTTCTTTCAAGCTCAGTTGGAACCAATCGCGGCAGGTGACGCGATTGCCCGACCAATTGTGGAAATATTCATGGGCGACCACTCCTTCCACCCCATCATAATCGGCGTCGGTCGCGGTGTCCGCATCCGCCAAAATATAGCGGGTGTTAAAGATATTCAGGCCCTTATTCTCCATCGCGCCCATGTTGAAATCGCTGACGGCGACGATGTTGAACAGGTCCAGATCATATTCGCGGCCATAGACGCGCTCATCCCAATCCATGCTGTTCTTCAGCGCCTGCATGGCATGAAGCGTGCGCCCTTCATCGCCCGCCCGCACCCATATGTTCAGCGCAACTTTGCGGCCCGACATGGTGATAAATTCATCGCTGGTCGCCACCAGATCGCCCGCCACCAGCGCGAATAAGTAGCTGGGCTTGGGCCATGGGTCTTCCCACACCGCCCAATGACGGCCATCCGCGCCATCGCCGCTGTCGATGCAATTGCCGTTGGACAGCAAGATGGGGAATTGCGCCTTGTCCCCCTCCATCCGCACCACATAGCGGCTCAGCACATCTGGGCGGTCGGGATGAAAGCTGATGCGGCGAAACCCTTCGGCCTCGCATTGGGTGCATAACATGCCGCCCGATGCATATAGGCCCATCAACTGGCTGTTGGCCGATGGGTCAATGATCGTATCCACCGCCACAATGGCCGTTTCCCGTTCCCCCAATTCTATCCGCAAATCGGGACCAACCATGGCCCAATCATTCCAATCTTGACCATCGACGCGCACGCCAGCGACGCTCAACCCATCGCCGCGCAGCAACAATGGCGCGGGGGCAGCGGCTTGCCGCGTGATATGCATTTGCGACGTGATTTTGCTGCACTGAACATCCAATTGGAAATCCATATGAATTTCAGGGATCGCCCATTCATAGGGGCGATAATCACCGCGATGGATGGTCACGGGCAGCGGGGGAGTGGAGGATGCGTCTGTCATCACAACAAACTAGGCATTGCGCGCACAAGGCGCAATAAGAGCCGCATGAGTCAGATGCTAATTTTTGGAATGGGCTATAGCGCCCAACATATCGCCAACCGCCTGCGCGCGCGGGGCTGGGACGTGGTGGGAACCAGCCGCTCCCCCAGCGAAAACCAGATAGATTTTCACGACCACACCGCCGTGCTGCGCGCCATGGCGGACAGCAGCCATATTTTGTCCACCGTCCCGCCGGAAAGCGGTGCAAACAAAGATGGTGATAGCGATAGCGGGGGCGACCCCGTTCTGGCGCTTTATGGTGAGGCGCTGTCCCTGACCCCTGCCCGTTGGATTGGCTATTTATCCTCCACCGGCGTTTACGGCGATGTGAACGGCGCATGGGTCGATGAAAGCGCGCCGATCAAGGGCCGCCGCCCTGCCCGCAACGCGGCCGATCAGGCATGGCAGGACTTGCGTTCTGATGTCCGCGTCTTTCGCTTGCCCGGCATCTATGGCCCGCAGCGCAGCATGTTGGACCGTATCCGCCAAGGCCGTGCCCACCGCATTGATATGTCCCATCAAATTTTCAGCCGTATTCATGTCGATGATCTGGCGAGCGGGGTTATCGCATCCTTTCGCGGCCCAGCGGGCGTGTATAATCTGGCCGACGATCATCCTTGCCCGCAAAATCATTTGGTCGAATATGGCGCGGCGCTGTTGGGCGTGGACGTGCCAGTGCTGCAAAATCTGGAACAAGCCAATTTATCGCCCGCGGCCTTGGCCTTTTATGCCGAAAACCGCCGCGTCGCCAATGGCCGCGCCAAACGCCTGCTGGGCTGGCAGCCACGCTATGCCGATTATCGCAGCGGGCTAACTGCCTGCCAACAGGGGTTAAAATAGCATATCCACGCTGTGGATAACCAATCCGCACAGGCCGCCGACCAAAGTGCCGTTAATCCGAATATATTGCAGATCATTGCCGACCGCTTGTTCCAGCCGGTCGGTAATGGTTTTGGTATCCCAGCTTCGCACCGTGTCCGACACCAGATGCACGGCCTTTTCGCCATAGCTTTCCACCACGCCAATCATCGCGCGGCGGAAATAGCGGTTCAAGGTGCGGCGCAAGGCGGGGTCATTGCCCAACATCGCGCCAAATTGCCCCGTCAATTCGCCAATGCGCCCCGCCAGCAACGTATCGGGGTCGCGCGCCGCGCGCAGCAACGCCGCCCGCCCTTGCTCCCACAGACCGTCCAGCCAATTTTTAACGGCGGCATTGTCCAGCATTTCGTCGCGGATGCGCGCCACCCGCGCCTGAACCTTGGGGTCATGCTGCAAATCTTGCGCCAGCTTGGCCAAGGATTCCTCGGTTCGGATACGCAGCGGATGATCGGGTTCGGCCGCCATGTCGGTCAATAATTTGCTAAGCCCTGCGACAATGCGTTTGGCGATGCTTTCATCCAGCCCCGTCAGGCGCACCAAGGCGTTGCTATTGTCATGCACCATTTGGTGAATCAAATGGGCGTTGCTGTCCAGCGCCCCGCTGCCCCAACGGACCGCATTGTCCAACAACGGCTGATGCCGCCCCTCTGCCAAAGCGGCTTGCAGCGCTTGCCCCAACAAGGGCGCAATATTCATCGCCCTTAGGCGGTCCGCCAGCGCCGATTTCACCATGCCGCCCAGCCGTTGATGGTCGAGCGCCCCCAGCGCATCGGCAAAAATCCGTGACGCCCCTGCCTTTAAACGCTCGCCGCCTTGGGCGGGCGATGACAAAAAGAGCCCGACCGCCCCTGCCACATCAACATCGCGCATTTTGCGGGCAATCAAGCGCGGCAGTAAAAAGTTGGTCAGCAAAAATTGCGCCAGCGTGTCACCAATCCGATCCTTGTTGCGTGGGATAATCGCGGTATGCGGTATCGGTAGGCGCATCGGGTGACGGAACAGGGCGGTCACCGCAAACCAATCCGCCAAGCCGCCGACCATCGCCGCTTCGGCAAAGGCGCGGATATAACCCACCATCGGGTGCGCATCTTGGAAAAATTTTGCCCCGATAAAAATGAACGCCATGACAATCAACAGGCCCGTCGCAACCAAGCGAATATCGCGCCCGCCAGTGGGGATGGCAAGGCCCCGAACAGGCGACAGTTCCGGCAACGGTGGGGCAGCCCTTGCGCCATCGGGTGCGGCGCGGTGGTTCATAGACGTCATAAGGTCAAAATGGCGCGTCCGCCCATTGGTTGCAAGCAGGGAGCATCTTTATGCCCCCTGCTATGGTGGGGTTTATCCCGCCGACACATGGCCGCTGCTGGGGCCATGCGGGCCAATGTTGGGGTTGGGTTGGTCGTCCCCTTCGCGATAGGTCAGCAGACGGCTGCCCAAATAGCGGCCCAAGCGGCGTTCCAGACTGTCGGCAATGCTGAAACCAGCTGGCACAATCACCAATGTCAACAGCGTCGATACAATCAGTCCGCCAATCACCACAATGCCCATTGGCGCACGCCACGCCCCGTCACCCGACAGCGACAAAGCGGTAGGCACCATGCCCGCGACCATGGCGACGGTGGTCATGACAATCGGCTGCGCCCGCTTGCGGCCCGCGTCCAGCAGCGCCTCTGTTTTGGGTACACCGCGTTCCATTTCTTCCAGCGCAAAATCGACCAGCAAAATGGAGTTTTTGGCCACAATCCCCAGCAGCATCAGCAAGCCGATGTAGACGGGCATAGAAATGGGCTGACCCGTCAACCACAGCGCCAGCAACCCACCAAAAGGCGCAAGCAACAAGGACGTCATATTGACCAATGGTGACAGGAAACGACGATAGAGCAAAACCAAGGTCGCAAAGACCATCATCAGGCCCGACACCACGGCAATGGCGAAATTGCTGATCAATTCCAGTTGGAATTTCTGGTCGCCCTGTACGATCTTGCGGATGCCGTCTGGCATTTTGGCAATGGACGGCAGCGCATCGATTTTCGCCTGTGCCACGCCCGCCTTGACGCCCGGTGCCAAATCAGCGCCCACCACCACGCGGCGGGTCTGATTATAACGGCGAATTTGCGTCGGCCCGACGCCAAAGCTGATTTCTGCCACGGACTTTAGCGGAACAGTGGTGCCGCGCGATGTCGGAACGGGCAGATTTTCGATGGTTGCCAAGCTGCGACGGCTGTCCTCTGCCAGCAAAACCCGAATGGGGATCTGACGATCGGACAGGGAGAATTTGGCAGCATTTTGATCAATATCACCCAAGGTGGCGATACGGATCGTCTGACTAAGTGCCGCTGTCGTCACGCCCAAATCGGCGGCCAAATCCATCCTTGGCTTGACCAAAATTTCTGGACGTGGGGTGTCCCCCTCAATACGCGGCGCACGAATTTCTTTCAATTCTGACATTTCTGCCACAATTTTCTGGGCATAAAGTTCCAGCTCTGCTGGATCATCACCACCAATCGCCAAAGTAATATCACGGCTAGAGAAGCCATGACTTTGGCTGCGGAAGGAAATGCGTGCATCGGGTATTTCCGTCAGCTTGGAGAGCATCTGCTGCTCCCACTCCACGCTTTTCATTTTGCGATCACGCTTCAAAGTCACATAACCGCTGCCCGACCCAATGTTGATATCCAGCATCACGCTTTCAACGTCAGGGCTGGTTTTCAACGCCGCGTCAATGGCTTCTGCAATGCCTTCGCTTTGCGCCAATGTGGTTCCGGGCGGCAATTCCCACACCACTTCGCTGTTGTTGCTGTTCATCGTGGGCTGGAACTGTTGTGGTACCTGTGTGAAAATTACCAAGGTCAACAGCAACGCCACAACACCCGCACCCAGCACCCACACACGATGATCAAATAATCGTGCCCAGAAACGCTGGGCCATAAAATAGGCCCATTGTGCAAAACCATTGTTTTTCACGCCCAGCTTATAGGCCAAACTGCCCAACACGATCATCAACAGCATTGCTATCAACGACGCCATGATCAGCGACAGCGGCCCAATCACCAGATAAAAGACCGCTGCACTCGGCGGCGCGATACCGGGTCCAACAGGCGCGACAAATTTGGAAAATTGCCACGCCAAGGCCGCCACGCCCACCAACAATGGGACAATCCAAAATGTCGGACGAAATGCTGCGGGCACAGCATGGGCACGGCGGCGGCGATGGCCGTTGCTGTTCAATGTCCATGCCAGCACCCGTTCATAACGGTCAATCGCCGGCCCTTCGCCATGCTTATCCTCGCCTTGTGCCGCCAGAAAATAGGCCGCAATCATCGGCGTAATCATACGGGCCACAGCCAGACTGATCAGCACCGCAAAGACAATGGTCATCCCAAATTGAATGAAAAATTGGCCGGAAATCCCCGGCATCAAGGCGACGGGCAAAAACACCGCAACAATGGACATGGTCGTCGCCACAACCGCCAAACCGATTTCGTCAGCCGCGTCAATGGACGCTTGAAAGGCTGATTTGCCCATCCGCATGTGGCGGACGATATTCTCGATTTCCACAATCGCGTCATCGACCAACACCCCCGCCACCAATGACAAAGCAAGCAGCGACAGCGAATTGAGCGAAAAGCCCATTAAGTCCATGAAGAAGAAAGTCGGAATGGCCGACAGCGGAATAGCCAAGGCTGAAATCGCCGTAGCCCGCCAGTCGCGCAGGAACAAAAACACCACGACCACGGCCAAAATGGCCCCTTCGACCATCATCAGCATCGCGCTGTCATATTGTTCTTTGATATATTCGGTCATGGTGAACAGCGTGCCGAATTTCACCTTGGGGTTATTCGCCGCCAATTGTTCCAATTTCAACACGGCTTCGTCATGAACCGCCACATCTGATGCGCCTTTGGCTTTGGTAATCGCAAAGGCCAGCACTTGCCGCTGGTTCATCTTGGCCATGGCACGCTGTTCCGCATAAGCGTCGCTAACGTCCGCAATATCGCCAAGGCGAATGGTACGTCCTTGACCCAAAGAAATGCGCGTTTCGGCCAATTCCACGGCGCTGCCGGCATTGCCCAACACACGCACAGCCTGTTCCGACCCTGCAATCTCGGTTCGTCCACCAGCAGCATTGAGGTTAATTTGCTGTAATTGTTGGTTCACCTGACTGGCCGTCAGGCCATAGCTTTGCATCCGTGCGGGGTCCATTTGCACCCGAATTTCGCGCGACACACCACCCGAGCGGGTCACGCTAGCCATGCCATTCACCGACAATAATTCTTTGGCCACCGTATTGTCGACGAACCAACTCAGTTGCTCCAGCGTCATATCTGACGCTTCAACCGAAAAATAGCTGATCGGCCCACCCACCGCATCCACACGGTACACACGCGGTTCCAAAATTCCGTCTGGCAAATCACCCCGAATTTGGGACACGGCCTGATTCACATCATTATAGGCCCGATCAATGGGCATACCGATGGCGAATTGCACCATCGTCCGGCTGCTGCCCTCGCTGACAATGGAACTAATCTCATCAACGCCATTCACAGCGCGCACCGCCGCTTCGATACGCTGGCTGATTTGGTTTTCCAACTCGCTGGGTGCAGCGCCGGGCTGGGCGACCTCCACAATCACCATGGGAAATTCGACATCGGGCATGTCGTTAATGTCCATGCGGTTGAAACTGACGATCCCCGCCAGCATCAACAGCAAAAACACAACGATGGGCGGCACCGGATTGCGGATGCTCCATGCGGAAATATTGCGAAGGTCCATCTTACTCGCCCTTATGCCATCCCATCAAAACCCGATTGGGACGTTCATTCTTTTGATTATTCAGCAAAAATGAACGTCAAACGCTTGTCAGGCCATATTTTCATCTTGTGAATTTATTCGGACTAAGGGGCCACGGCCAATCTTATTATCACCGCAATTCGGCCCCTCATCTTTGCCATAGGCAAGGTCAATCGAGTATCACGATCAAGGTGTGACCTTCTGAACAACCGGTTTGACCGTATCGCCAATATTCAAGAAGGAACCCGCCAAAATCACCACCTTCTCGCCCCCCGTCAGGCCGCCAGCAATGGCAACCCCTTGGTCCGTGACGGTGCCAACGGTAACATTCCGGCGACGCACTATATTTTTGTCGTCAACAATCAAAACATAGCTGCCGTCGGGGCTGCTTTGCACCGCGCTTTCGGGCAACATCGGGGCTTCACCCGCCCCGACAATCAGACGCGCGTCCGCAAAGCCACCGGGGCGCAATAACATATGATAGGGAACCGATATCCGAACAGTCCCCTGCCGCGTTTGCGGGTCGACAACAGGCGATATTTGCCAAACTTGGCCGGTGATCGTCAAATCCGTACCCACTGGCGTGACCGTGGCGCGCGTCCCGACAGACACACGCTGCAAATCCGCCTCGGACAAGCGGGCCAGCATCTCCATTTCGCCGTCGCGGGCCATGCGGAACAAAGTTCCACTGCCAGCACCGACAATCTGACCCGGCTCCACGTCACGTGTCAGCACCAGCCCACCCGCCGGAGCAACGATATTCAAGCGCGCGTTACGGGCCAAAGACTCGCGATATTGCGCCTGCGCGACACGCACACGGGCCTGTGCCGCATCACGGGTCGCCCGTTTGCGGTCCAAATCCGCCTTCGAAATAAATCCGCGTGAAACCAATGCCTCCGCCCGCGCCAGTTCCGCTTGTGCCAGTTCGGCATCCGCTTGCGCCACCCGAATAGAGGCTGACAAAGCCTCGGCTTGCTGGGACTGCACGTCGCGGTCAATCACCGCTAAAACCTGCCCTTGCTTCACCCACTGGCCGGGTTCGACCAGCACCCGCTGGACTTGGCCGCCCTCGCCCACCACGCCGACTGGCATTTCACGGCGTGCAGCGACCGATCCTGTGGCGGATAAGATAGTCTCAACAGAGCGGTTGCTCGCAACCAGCACGGTCACGCGGGGGGCATTTCGGCCCTTGGTCGCTGCATCGCCTTCATTGCCGCTGCGCATCACAGAAAAGGCCGCATAAGCGCCCGCCAAAATGACCACCGCCAAAATCAAGGACAGGATCAAAAACACCCTTTTGCGCCGACTTGCATCGCCATCCGTGGCCGAAACCATGGTCCGGTCGTCCACGTCTAACGCAATTTCATGCCCCCGATTGTCCACGCACAAATCCTTTAAGCCATGATTTATCGACTAAGTTTCAGCAAGATGATCGCCAAAGTCGCCGTAAAAATCTTGGATACCATTTTCACAAGGTGTGTTATCCGCTTACATCACCACTGACAAGTGCTGAATCGGTCAGCCATTCGTTTCGAAATTCGGTTCAAATTCATAACAAGACCGACATAAAAAAGGCGCCACCCCCAAGGATGGCGCCTGTCTCTTGTCCATAAGTCTGTCGCAGCCATGTGCATTTCACAATGGTTGCGGCCAGATCTGTGGGCTAAATTGCTTAACGCACACTGCCGCGACGGAACAGATTGACGATCGCCAACAGAACAATGGCACCAATAAATGCGGTCAATAAAGTCATGGGATCAAATGCGTTTCCGCGCAAATGCCCACCACCCAAAAAGGCACCAAATAAGAAGCGGCCCAAGATAGAGCCCACGCAACCCACGATGATATTCAGGAAAATGCCTTGCTGTGCGTCTGTGCGCATCACAATGCTGGCCAGCCAACCGATAACGCCACCCACGATCAGTGCAATAATGAAGTCCATAACCCGAACCCCTTTAATATGCTCCCTTCCCCAATGGAATATTTCGGAGCGTGTGACTATTTTACATCTTCATATGACAAAGATCATATCAAAATGCTGCGAACATCAATCAAATTTTCCGCACATCCACTCAACACAGTAGGAACAGCGTCACGCTTTTTCAAATAGTCATGATGTCAAAAAGAGACCACAAGACTGATGAAGTGTCATCACCCTGTTTGATAAGCTGTATTGAAAGAAATGCGGCTTTGTGAACAGGCCGAAAGACCTGACGGATCTACCTATGCCGGACATTGTGATGATCGTGTGCAACACTCTCTCTCCACATATTGAAGCAAGGCCGGAACCCTATACTCCAAATCAGTCCACGCGCCTTATCGCGTCATGGCATCGGTTGACCGATGAACTATCAATGATTGTGGATTAGAAAGGTTCCCGACCGCACGAAGGGGCGGCGGTCGGGAGAGTAAGACGATATCCATTCAGATACCGCCTCAGGTCGCACCTCTTCTCTAGATCAACCGGCCGGCCCCAACAGTGACGCGGGTCACATCCGGTAAAAAAGAGCATAAAAAAGGCCGTCTGAAAATCAGCGGCCTTTTTTATATCTTTCATGCAGGCTCATTAAGCGCGAAACGGCCATCATTACAGCCGATCAGCAAAGCCCCCATCGCCCGATCAGGCTGGGCGACCCAAATCGCCCTTGCCGACCGTCCCGCTGGCCATTTCGAGCATCCGGTCCAGACTACGCTTGGCCCCAAGGCGCAATTCTTCGTCCATTTCGATACGCGGGGTCAGGTCACGCAGCGCCAGATAGAGTTTTTCCATCGTGTTCAGCGCCATATAGGGACAAATATTGCAGCTACAATTTCCGTCCGCACCGGGCGCGCCGATGAAGTTCTTGTCAGGCATCGCCAATTGCATTTGGTGAATGATGTGCGGCTCGGTTGCCACAATCAGCGTGTCACCATCAAAGCTTTTGGCGAATTGCAAAATACCGCTGGTCGAGCCGACATAGTCGCTATGGTCGACAATATGCGGCGGGCATTCGGGGTGCGCCGCCACCGGAGCATCGGGATATTGCGCCTTCAGCTTCAGCAATTCGGTTTCGCTAAACGCTTCGTGGACAATGCACACGCCCGGCCACAACAGCATGTCGCGGCCAAATTTGCGATTCATATAGCCGCCCAAATGGCGGTCTGGTCCGAAAATAATTTTTTGTTCCGGCGGAATTTGGCTGATGATGGTTTCCGCGCTGGACGACGTAACGATGATATCGCTGAGCGCCTTCACCTCGGTCGAGCAGTTGATATAGGTCAGCGCGATATGGTCGGGATGGGCTTCGCGGAAACGCTTAAATTGTTCCGGCGGACAGCTATCTTCAAGGCTGCATCCAGCGTCCATGTCGGGCAGCACGACGATTTTCTCGGGCGACAAGATTTTGGCCGTCTCGGCCATAAATTTCACGCCGCAAAAGGCGATGACATCGGCATCGGTTTCAGCGGCTTTGCGGGACAATTCCAGACTGTCGCCCACAAAGTCGGCCAAGTCCTGAATTTCAGGCTTTTGATAATAATGGGCAAGGATCACGGCATTGCGCTCTTTGCGCAGACGATCAATTTCTGCGCGCAGATCAAGCCCCGAAAGATTTTCACGAATGGGTGCAGTCATGGCTTTTCCTCTTACGGCTCCTTATGCGGGCCTTGAACCTGTACAACCCCCTACACAGGCAAAGTTCATTGGGCAATCATCCTAACCCCTTGATGCCGGTCACTCGGCCCAGATATGGTCCAAGGGGGTCATCAGGACGCAAGGCTCCACCGGTCATCCTGACAGCGGACCAGCGCCCGATTTTCCAAATCCAGCAAATGCGCCAACACGGATCGTCCGGCCGCGCCCGTCAAACGCGGGTCCAATCCTTTGTACATTTGCGCCACCATGGCGGGAATGTCTCGCTCGCCCTTTTCCAATGCCCGCAAAATCTGCCGTTCCCGCTGTTTGCGATGGCCCAACATCCCCCGCACCAACTGGCGCGGCTTCAGCACCGCTGGACCATGGGCCGGATAATAAATACGGTCTTCACGTTCATATAGCAAAGACAGGCTGGCCATATAATCGGCCATATTTCCGTCGGGCGGGCTGACCACGCTGGTCGACCATGCCATGACATGATCGCCCGTGAACAAGGCGCCGCTTTCCAGCAATGCAAAACATAAATGATTGCTGGTATGCCCCGGCGTCGCCACCGCTTCCAATGTCCAGCCATCACCATGGACTTGCTCGCCATCGGCCAACACTTGGTCGGGTGCATAATCAGTATCAAAGGCGCTGTCTGCGCGCGGCCCGTCATCTGCGATTACAAGGGGCGCACAGCCAATGATCGGCGCACCCGTTGCGGCCTTTAACGGAATCGCCGCGGGGCTATGGTCGCGGTGGGTGTGGGTGCATAAAATGGCGCGAACCCGCTGGCCTTCGGTGGCCCGCAAAATGGCTTCGACATGGCCTGCCCCGCGAATATCCGCAGGGTCGCTAATGCTCAGGCCGCTGCCCGTCGGGCCGGGGTCGATCACCGCCACATCCGTCCCATTACCGACAATCCATGTCTGGGTTCCGGTAAAGGTATAGGGGGACGGGTTGGGCGCCAATACGCGGCGCACCAAGGGTTCATGCTGCTCTACATCGCCCGCGCGGATGCTGTCAGGCCAAGGCTTGTCTTCGCTCATGCCCCCAATGTGGCACCCCGCACCCCCAAGGGAAAGAGGTGATGCCACAGGAATTTTTTAAAATGCCTCTTTTCATAGCGGTGACAGGCCATATCAACGCGCCTCCCGCCTATGAAAAAGGGGCTGAAAAGCCTTTGGCCCAGCCCCTTCATCTTGCCCCGTCAGATCAGCCGCCCATCATGGCATGGCCCATCCGTTTTGCGGCATATCTTATTCCGCGCGCGCGGGCAGATCGGCCACCAATTCGTGCAATTCGCCAGCTTCCCACATTTCCATCATAATGTCGCTGCCGCCGATAAATTCACCCTTAACATATAGTTGGGGAATGGTCGGCCAGTCGGAATATTCCTTAATGCCTTGGCGAATTTCCATGTCTTGCAACACATCGACCGAGCCATATTCCACGCCCAGACGGTCCAGCATCGCAATAGCGCGCGAGGAAAAGCCGCACTGCGGAAACAAAGGCGTGCCCTTCATAAACAAAAGCACAGGATTTTCGGCGACCAGCTTTGCAATGCGGTCATGGACGATAGGATCACTCATTATTTTCTCCTTCGGACGTCATATCGTCCGAAAATTGGGGCGTTCGGCAATTGGGATGCCCCAAAACTGGGCCAAAAATCGGGAACGCCGTAAATATGGTCATGGCTTCTTATGAAGGGATGCCAGTGGTTAATTGCAAGGCGTGCAGTTCATTTCCCATACGCCCGCCCAGCGCGGCATAAACCGCCTTATGCTGCGCAATACGGGTCATTCCTCGGAAGGATTCACTAACAACATGCGCGGCATAATGATCACCATCACCAGCCAAATCGGTGATTGTCACGGTCGCATCGGGAAAGGATGCGGTGATCATCGCCTTCAGCTCGGCTTCCTGCATTGCCATGAAAAGCGTTCCTTAATTTTGGACTTCGATAAACTGGCGGCGCGCCTCGACAGCCTTTTCGACCAAGGCGCTGCGAATTTCCGCGTCACTGATATCCACCTTGGCAGCGGTCAAATCGCCCGCCAATTTGCGGATCACATCTTCGTCGCCCGCTTCTTCAAAGTCAGCTTGTACAACAGCCTTGGCATAAGCGTCGGTTTCTTCGGGGGTCAGGCCCATCCGCACAGCGGCCCATTCACCAATCAAGCGGTTGCGGCGCGCCGTGATACGGAATTGCAATTCCTGATCCCGTGCGAATTGATTTTCAAACGCCTGTTCGCGATCTTTGAAGCTCGTCATATGATCCTCGTCGGAAAGAAGAAATTTTTATTCAAATAGGTCGCCAAGCAAGCGGGCGCAAGCCGCCTGTGGCCTAGATCACTTCCCTTTGCTCTTCTAGCAGGTTAAATAAAGGGGTCCGGGGGGGTGTTCGCCCACAGATTCAGTATGATTGTGCGTCTTTGACACAAGAACTGGGCCATGGACGACGAAGGGGATCTAACATGGCACATCTACGAACCATTTCTATGCCTGCATGGAGCGCCCTTGCAGCCTTAAGCTTGGGCGCGCTGTCCGCGCCCGCGTCGGCCCAGATGGGCGATCCCAATATTCAGGACAGTTTTTCTATCGGCGACAAGGGCGGTGCGCTGTGTCAGGTGCAAGCCACGGTTCATGACCCGATCTTGGCCGGCCTTTATGAACGGTCCTGGATGGTGCTGTGCCGCGATGCCAGCCAACCCGTCGGCTATATCCGCAAATTGTCGGGCAGCCCCACCGACATTGCCCCCCGTATCGAGCAAGGCCGCCCTGTCAAACTGACCTGCACGGCGCCCAATAATTGCGTGCTCAGCGACAGCACCGTTATGTGGACGCAGCAAAATGTGCCCGATGGCGCCTACACCTTCCATGCCGAAGGGTTTGAGGCTTATGCCGACGCCTTGAAACTGGCTTTGGCGTCCCTGAAACAACGGCGCATTGCATCCGGCACAATCAAGGTCGCGACAACCTCGGTCGGGGCCAATGACGGTTTTGCGCGCACCGTAGCGGGGGCCATTGATTTGGACAAAGCCTTGGCCGAAGGATATCGCCGCAACCATGCGGGCGATTATGCCGAAGCCGCAGAATTTTTCGAAGCCTTGTCACGGCGCAGCAACAGCGGAGAAAATACGGCTGGTCTGGACAGCAGCGAATTCACGCTGAACCGCGCTTTGCAAAAAACCAATTTGGGCGAATTTGCCGAGGCGGAACGCTTGTTCGCCGAGGTCGACGCCATTCCTACGGCGGACATGGTTCAGCAAAGGCTCCGCCGTAATTTTCGGGCGATGCACGCGCTGAACCAGCATAAGCTGGACGAAGCCGACGCCATTTTACGTCAACCCATGGCGCAAATCATCCTACCAGTGGAAGTCAGCGGACGGAGCATCACCCTGACCCCCGCTATGGCCGCCAATTTGAACAGCGAAACCAGCCAAGCGGGCCTGACATCCGAAGCGGACACCCAAAAGCTGACCCCTGTCGAACGCGCCCGCATCATTGATGCGCAAGCGGCGCAATTACAGGGCACCGTCCTACGCCTGCGCGGCGATGCGGCGGGCGCGCGCGACGCCCAATTGCGGGCGCTGGCGGGCGCACAATCTGTCCGCAATGGGCGCGTTACCGCCACCGTGCGTTTGCGCTCGCAAATGCTGGGCGAATTGGCGCTGGCCGAAGAAGCCTTGGGCAACATATCCACCGCCGATGCGCGTTTGGCCGATGCCGTGCGCGAATTGACCGCAGAATATCCCGAAACCAGCGCCTTGGCATCCGCCAAGGCCCGCTATGCGGCCTTTTTGACCCGCCAAGGTCAAGATGACAAATCGCTGGCTTTATATCGCGATGTGGTATCGATGTTGGCACAAAGCCAGCGTTCGGCCAGCGGCATGGCCAATATCATGGCCCCTTATTACAGCATTTTGGCCAATCGCGCCGACACCGACCCTAGCGCCATTGCCGAATTTTTCGTGGCCAGCCAGTTACAGGTCCGCCCCGGTGTGGCCGATACACAGGCCGTGTTGGCCCGCGAACTCTCCGCCGGAAATGGCGAAAGCTCGCGTCTATTCCGCCAGGCCACCACTTTGACGCGCGATATGGAACGCAGCCGCATCGAGGATGCGCGTCTGGCGCAATTGCCTGTGACCAGCGAAACCACCACCTTGCGCGCCAGCCTGCGCAGCCAAATCGATAATTTATCGTTTCAACAAGCGGAAACGCTGGCGCTATTATCTGAATATCCGCAATTCCGCGTCGTCGCGTCGGGCAGCCTTGGCCTTAGCGACCTACAAAAGGTTTTGCGCAGCGACGAAGCCTATTTAAAAATGCTGGTCGTTGGTGACGCGGTATATGCCATGTTGATTGGCCCCAACGACGCCAAATTGTGGAAATCCGCATTAAGCGCCCGCGAATTGGACCGCGATGTCGATTTGCTGCGCGATTCCATCTCGGCCATCGAAAATGGCAGCCGTGTTACCTATCCCTATAATGCGGCGTTGGCGCGTGACCTATATGGCCGTTTGATGGGGCCAATGGCCGCCCGCGTGCCCCAAGTTCCGCACCTGATCTTTGAACCTGATGGCGGCATGCTGCGCTTGCCAGTAAATTTGCTGATCACGTCCGATACCGGCTTGGCCGATTATGAAAACCGCCTGCTGGACCCCAATGCCGACCCCTTTGATATGCGCGGCATTGCTTGGCTGGGCCGTTCTACGCGTCCCAGCACGGCGGTTTCGGCCCTATCGTTCCGCAACGCCCGCCGCGCGGCACCGTCGCGGGCGACGCGGCAATATTTGGGACTGGGGCAAAATGCACCCGTGATCGGTGAACTGCCATCCACTGGCACACGCGGCGGATATAGCGGCAGCATGGACGCCCAATGCCATTGGGATGTGACGCAATGGTCGCGGCCTATCTCAGCCGATGAACTGGTTCAAGCCAGCAGCGCGGTTGGCCAAAGCAACAGCATGTTGTTAACTGGCGCAGCCTTTACCGACAGCGCCGTGCGGCAACGCAGCGACTTGAACGATTATCGCATCATTCATTTCGCCACCCACGGTTTGGTCACGGCGCCCATTCCGTCCTGTCCGGCACGCCCTGCCCTTGTCACCAGCTTTGGCGACGAGGAATCGGACGGATTGCTGACCTTCCAAGAAATTTTCGACCTGAAAATTGACGCCGATCTGGTGATCTTGTCAGCCTGTGACACGGCCTCCGAAGCGTCGGTCTTTGCCACCCGCGAAGCGGGTGTGACCGGCGGCGGCGGCAATGCGCTGGATGGACTGGTGCGCAGCTTCATTGGTGCAGGGGGCCGCTCGGTCATCGCCAGCCATTGGCCTGCCCCCGATGATTATGACGCCACAAAGCGCCTGATCGGCGGTTTGTTCGCCGCCAAAAATGGCGAGAGTGTGGCCGATGCCTTATGGGCCACACAGGTCAATTTGATGGATGATGTTCGCACCTCTCACCCTTATTATTGGGCGGGTTTTGCGATCATCGGTGACGGGGCACAGGCGTTGCTACGCGACGTTAGTGCTGCTCCAGCCGCACCGACAAAGGTCACGCAGGTGCCCAGTGATGATGCGTTGACATTGGGGCATTAATTTATGGCGAGCAGCGCCCCGCCAGCAGATGCCGCCCCCGCATCCACGCACGCTATTCCCATGGCAAAGCGGCTGCGGCGGCTTGTGGCACAGCTTGGCCCATGGCGTTTAATCGTCGTCACTCTGGCCTTGTTATTGGCCGTCGCACTGGCCCGTTTCAGCTGGGAAGCCCCCTTAATTGGCGAGGCGGAACGCGCGCTCTATGACGCCCGCGCCACCGCCATGGCCCCGCATGTCAGCCAAGACAAACGCATTGTCATGGTAACCTATAATGACGAAACCTTGTTCAACACGGGCATCCGCTCTCCGCTGGACCGCACCTTGCTGGCCAAGGCACTGGGCAATATTGATGCCATGGGCGCAAAAGCCATCGGCATCGATATTGCCTTTGACAGTCCCCGTCCCGACGATGAACTGTTGAAAAATCAATTGCGCGCCATGCAGACGCCAACATGGTTGGCTTATGCCGAACAGGCCAGCAACCCGAACACGATTTTCTTTGAGCAACAACGCTTTCTCGAAGCCTTTCTAGGCTCTGTCCGCACCGACAAAACGCAGCCGACCAGCGTGTTATTTCGTACCGACGGCGACAGTGTTATTCGCAAATGGCCGGACCGGCCGGCCAATCTGCCGCCGTTAATGTCCAACGCCTTGGCCCCCGTTGATGCGGCCCATAAAAATTATACGGGCCCCATTCGTTTCTTGTCCCCTTCCCGCGCCACCGCGGGGCAAGAAGAACCCGTCTTTGCCAATATCCCCATCGACAGCTTTGCGATGGATATGGACGATGACATGCGCGCTAGCTTTGCCGATCTGGTGCGCGGACGTTATGTCCTGATTGGCGGCGATATTATTGATAATGATCAATTTAACACGCCGCTCAGCCGCTTTGTGGACCCCATTACGGGCGAACATGAAACGATGATCGGACTGGAAGTCCATGCCCATATGCTGGCCCAGCAATTGGACGGGGCATGGTTCAAGCCCATTTCATCGCCCATATTATGGGGCTTGGCAATTTTGGTCGTGCTGGCAGGTGGGGCCACCGCCTTGGTCGATATTCGCGCACGTTGGATGATTTTGCTGTTCGGCAGCCAAATGCTGTTCTTGGCCGCTTTTCCCTTTTGGCTTCAGGGCCAGAATATTGACACATCAGATTTGCCATCCTTTGGCTGGGCCTTTGGCTGGCTGCTGGGCTATGCGTCTTTTGGCACCGCAGCGCGCGCTGTCGGGTCCAGCCAGCGCGCCTTTGCGCAGTCCGCCCTGGGCAAATATCTGCCCGCCGATATTGCGTCGGAAATCATCCGCGACCCCGACCGCTTGTCCTTGACGGGCGAAAAGCGCGAGATTTTCTGTGTCTTTACGGACCTAGAGGGCTTCACCAAATTAAGCCACGCCATCACGCCAGAGGATGTGGCCCGATTGCTGAACGAATATTTGGATCGTCTATCCGACGTGGTGCTGGAACATGGCGGCACCATCGACAAATTTGTCGGTGACGCCGTGGTCGCTTTTTGGGGCGCGCCGATCAGCCGCGCCGACGATGGGCAACGCGCCGCCGCAGCGGCCTTGGCCCTCTATGAGGCTGGCGAAAAATTTCGCATCGATATGGCCGAAGGGGTGCCGCCGCTGGGCATGACCCGCGTGGGTTTGCATGTGGGCGACGCGATTGTTGGCAATTTCGGCGGTGATGGACGCATTCAATATACGGCGCTAGGCGACAGTATGAACACCGCCGCCCGTTTGGAATCCGCCAACAAAAGCTTGAAGAACAATATTTTGTTCAGCGCAGAAGCCGCCACGCGCAGCGACCGTGATGATTTGATACCCATGGGACGCGTGACGCTACGCGGGCGATCACGGCCCGTCGACCTGTTCACCCCGCGCCCCGACTTGACCGCGCAGCAACGCCAATTGGTGCACAAGCTGGTCGGGGCACATGGTGCGGGCGATCACACAGAATATGTGATGATCGCCACAGAAATTACCAAAATTTTGCCGCAAGACGCTGCTATCAACTTTCTGATTGAACGACTGAGCGCCACGCAAAGGGGAGAAAGCTATGTCCTTACCTAAATTCCGCATTCGCCATTTGGCGATGACCGTTGCGGCGGTGTCAGCCGTAACATTGGCGGGAACAGCCGCCGCGCAGACGATGGTCGTTCGTGCGACGGGGCCTTCTGCTTCCAAATATCCGGCGGGCAGCCGCCTGAAAGACAGCGACAAAGTCACGCTGATTGCCGGCGATAAATTGGTGCTGATGCAATCGGGCAAGACCCGCACGCTCAGCGGACCTGGCAATTTCACCGCCAATGGCCCTGTGTCGGCGAGCCAAAATACCAGCACCGCCGTCACGCGCATGCTGGCAAAAGGCCCCACCATGCGGTCACGCGGCGGGTTTTCACGCGGCACCGACGCGCAAAAGGTGCTGGACGCCCGCGCCCCCAATTTGTGGCTGCTCGATTACCGCGAAGGCGGCACCTTCTGCGTAGCGGATGCTGGCGGATTGCTGCTCTGGCGCCCCGATATGGACAGCGACCAACTGCTGCGCATTGAACAGGGCGAGCATAGCGACACCATCGCCTTTGTGTCGGGGGCCAATTATCGCAAATGGCCGAATGAAACGCTACCCATCCAATATAATGTGGATTATAAACTGTCGGGTGGCGGACTGGCTGCACCTGTGACCGTTCGCTTTGCTGCGCTGAACAGCACCCCCGATGGGGCCGAAGCATCGATGGAGGCGCTGATCAGCAAAAATTGCACAGGCCAAATTGATCGCTTGGCAGCGGCCATGGCCGACTAATCACCGCCCCTGCCGCCGCGGCGGCGGCAGCCAGCACGGGTCGCACCGAAAATGGGGGCTTTACCCCCAATGAGAATATGAAATTCCGCTTTAATTCAGCGGAACGAAGGGGGGTTTTATGGGGTTTCAGGCCATGATTGGTGCCGCGTCTTGGCAAAATGGGCAAGCACCCGTGCGGACGACCAGCATTTTGACAACGGGATCACTGCCTGTACATCTGCGTAGCATCCTGTTGGCCAGTGCTTGTGCAGTGACAGGCCTGATGCCGTCGGCTGCGCTGGCCCAAAGCGGCAATATTTTGCCGACCCGTGAAGAATTGCAGCAACCACCCATATTGTCTGCCCCGCCCCAGCGCCAACAAGCCATTACGGCCGAAGACCAACTCATCGAACGCGCGCCTTGTGCCTTGGCCCAGCCTGAATATCAAAATATTCGCTTCACCTTGCGCAGTGTGACTTTCACAGGGTCCGACTTTGTCGATATGGCCACCCTATCCCCCAGTTGGTCGGCCATGCAGGGACAAGAATTATCGCTGGCCGCTGTTTGTGAAATTCGGGACCGCGCCGCCACCATTTTGCGCCGCCAAGGCTATTTGGCGGCGGTTCGCATTCCGCCGCAAACCATTGAAGACGGCGCTATTCAATTGGATGTGCTGACCGCCAAGCTCGCGCGGGTCGAGGTGCGCGGCAATGCCGGTGCCAATGAAGCAATGCTGGAATCCTATCTGTCGCATTTGACCGATCAGCCTGTGTTCAATATCCACAAAGCCGAACGAGCCTTGCTGCTAGCCCGGGATATTCCGGGCATGGACGCCCGCCTGACCCTGCGCTCTGGCAGTGTGGAAGGCGAAGTGATTGGCGAAGTGCAAGTCGTTCGCATGCCCTATATCTTTGACTTTGCCGTGCAAAATTATGGCACGCGTGATGTGGGCCGCTGGTCCGGCGTGGCCCGTGCACAAATTGCGGGCCTGACGGGCATGGGCGACCTGACGACGCTCAGCTTTTATGCGACGCCCGACCTTAAAGAACAAAAGGTTGTGCAAGTGGCGCATGAATTTCGCGTTGGGCGCGACGGACTGCGCATCGGCGGCAGCTATAGCAACGCATGGACGCGGCCCGATATTCGGGGACTGGACCTGCGCTCCGATGCCCAGATTATCAATCTTTACGCCAGCTATCCCTTGCTGCTCAGCCAGACACAGCGCGTCAATATTGGCGGCGGATTGGATTTCATCAACCAAGACGTGCGCCTGACCAACTTAAAGCTGAGCCAAGACCGGCTGCGTGTGGCCTATATTCGCGCCGATGCGGGCTGGGTTGATGCCGGCTCCATCCAAGGGCGCGGCGGCTATTCACCCAGCCACCCACGCTGGTCGGTGCATAGTTATCTCGAAGCGCGAAAAGGCCTGAGCTTTTTGGGTGCCAGCGATGATTGTGGCGCCAATGGCGCGGGCTGCGCTGCGCCGGGCCGTATCCCATTGTCACGCGTCGAGGGTCGCCCCGATGCCTTTTTGCTGCGTGGGTCGATGCAAATGGAATATCGCCCGCATCCCAAATTCGCCCTTTCCGCCGCCCCGCGCGGTCAATGGGCGGCCAAGCCTTTGCTGGCCTATGAAGAATTTTCGGGCGGCAATTTCACCGTCGGACGCGGCTATGATGCTGGCACGGTTATCGGAGACAGCGGCGCAGCCGTCGCCCTCGAGGCACGCTATGCCGGCGGCCTATCCTTGGGTAAGAAACATGTCGAACTTCAGCCCTATGTCTTTTTCGATGCGGTTCAAATTTGGAATAAAGACAGCAGTCTGGCTGGCCTAGACAAGCAGCATATGTTTTCAACCGGCCTTGGGTGGCGCGCAACGGCCCATAAAATTGGCCGCGTGGACATGACATTGGCGGTGCCGCTGAACAAGGCTGGGCTGCTGACAGAACGTCCTGACCCTAGGTTGCTCGTTTCGCTATCAACATTTTTTGGCGTCCGCGCCCGCTAAGCCTGCTGGGCACCCAAAGCGTAGAAAAGCATAAGAGGATGACGGCCATGACATCATTATCGCCCGCCCGCTTCACCACCCTGAAATCCATGTTGAATGGCGGGTGCGCGGCGTTGACCTGCGCCGTCATGCTCGGTTTTTCTGCGCCAGCTTCGGCGCAAATTACCGGCAACTATCACAGCGGCATGGGTGGGGTCACATTGGATTCCACCGTTAACACCGGTCAGGTCACGGTCGACCAAGGCCAGACAGTGATCCGCTGGACGCCCACGGGCCCGAATAGCGGCGCCTATGTCACCTTTTTAGAAGCAGGCAATAGCCTGAACTTCAACGCATCCAGCGCCGTCAACGGTAACTACACGGTACTCAACCAATTTGTGAACGCCGATGGGTCGGATTTCGCGTCGGCGATCAATTTTAACGGCAATGTCACCTCGTCGCCCAATGGCAATATTTGGTTCCAAAATGGTGCGGGCATCTATGTTGGGCAGACTGGGCGGTTTGACGTTGGCGCCTTGGTTCTGACCAGCCGCAATATCTTGCATGACCTGCAAGATGCGGGATCGGCGGGCACCAGCGGCAGCCTCTATGGCGCAAACGGAGAGATTCAGTTCGGCGGCACGCGAACCTCCACCGATTTTTATGACGGCATCGTCTGGAATAGCGGCACCATCAACGCAACATCCAACTATGTCGCGATTGTTGCACCGAACATTGTTCATGACGGTACCGTCACCGCCCATGGGTCCGTCGCTTATGTTGTGGCCGAAGCGGCCAGCATCCGGATCAACCAAGGCTTGTTCGATATTGATGTCACGACCGGTTCTGGCACCGGAACAGGCAATGAAACCTTGCTGACTCATCGCGGGCAAACCTTGGTCAATGGATCGGACCCGAACCAGAATATTTACATGGTCGCGATCCCGAAAAACAATGCCGTCACAATGTTGGTCCAAGGCAATGTTGGATATAGCGCTGACACCGCCACCACGGGGTCCAATGGCTCGATCATCCTATCGGCGGGTCGCAACATCGTGGGGGGCCAAATTGATATCAGCGGCCCAGTTCAGGCCAATGCGGATATCCGCATTCAAACTGCGGCATCCAGCACGACCAGTTTCAACGGAGCGGTCACGGCCCACGCATCCGGCAGGTTGACCGGCGACATTAGCACAGCTTCCACCTTGGCCTTTGCTAACAGCAGCAATTTGACTGGCGATGCATCCGTTGATGTGTTCGTGTCTGGGCGCTTGGAAATGGGCCACAGCGGCAGCCTTGATCCCGCTGATTTGTCGCTGACGTCATCGGGTACGGGCGCTAGCTCGGGTGACGTCCGCTTGTCGGCGACGGGCGGTGTCATTCAGCTAGACGGCAATCTCAATATGAACGCCGACTCGTCGCTGGTACTGGGGACAGATTTCATCCGGGGCGGCGCGGTAACGCTGTCCGCATCTGGCGGCGGCCAGCTGTTGTCGGGCGCCGACACCCAAGTCACGCTTTCAGCAAATGGTTTTGACTCAAGCGGCTCGTCCCAGCCATTCACCATTTATGGTGGGCAGGTTCGGGTCGGCGTCGAAAGTGGCGGCAGTCTGGACCTCAACAATATTTCTGTGGATGCCAGCGGCGATGATTATGCAGGGCGCATATCCTTCATCGCCAATGGCGGGACCATTGCGGCCGACAGCATTGACGCAGCCGCAGATGGTTTGAACGGCAGCGGACAGGACCCTAGTGATCCCACTCCTGTTAACACGCTGACCGCAACGGACGGCATTATTTTTCAGGCGGTCAGCGGGGGCCGCATCGCAGTGGCCGGCGGCATAGACGCCGCGACCAGCGCCAGCATGGGCTTCCACCTGTCCGGCGCGGCGGATAATATGATCAGCGCGCAAAATGGCATATCCGCCGATGCTGGCGGTTGGATCGAACTGCACCACACGGGGCGCGGCGCTGGCACCAACAGCATTTCTGGCGGCGCGGTGAACTTTAGTGCACGAAACAAGATTGTCGCAGACGCCAACAGCAAAATCATGGCGACAGAGGCGCTTGATTTACGCGGCGGACGGGGCATTGATTTGGGCGAAGCGCAAAGCCAAGGCACCACATCCCTCTATGCCGAAGACGGCACGGTGTTGGTGGATAATTTGCTGTCCAGCGACACTGTCGACGTCACTGGCCGCAGCGTCGACATCGCCAGCACGGCAGGACTGAGCTTCAGCAATATCAACGCCTTTAGCGGCGATGCCACCATTCGGGTTGCCAACACCCTTGGCATAATGGGTTCTGCGCAAGCCGAAGGCAATATCACGCTGACCTCGGCGGATATTGATATCGATAGCAGTTCAGGCCAAATTATGTCCTTTTCTCCCGACAGCACCGTTCGCTTGATCAATGGCAATAGCGCCAACACCACCAAGATCGGCGGCACACAGACCGGCAATGAATATCATCTGAGCAGCGATGAACTGAACAGCATTCGCGCCGACACTATCATCATCGAAGCCCCAGCCAGCGCCGCGAGCTCGGCTCCGCAAGTCATTCTGGACGATATGACGGTCGATTTTGGTGATATAGGGAATTTGTCCATCCTGTCGGGTGGGGACATGTCCGTTGTTGGCAATGTGAATGTCTTCGCGACATCCGACATTGTAAGGCTCAACCTAGTCGCCGCACGCGAAATGCGTATTTTGCTAGGCGAAGGTTCCATTTTCATGGGCAATATGTCCGGTTCGTCTGAGCCCACGGGCACATTGAACCTGACCGCACCGCGCATCATTGCAGCGACGCAATCCGCGATCAATGATCTGGCATCGGCCACCACCCAGCGCCAATATGAACAGCGTTTGATGGAAAATGACGGCTTTGCAAACAACGGCTATATTGCCGCAGGCCGCATCAACGCCACCGTCGATACGGGCTTTTTCGTCCAAAATAGCGGCGACGGCATTTTGCCGACGGAACGCAATGGCCTAGCCTTTGGGCCCGGTGGGCTGAACATTAACACAAGTAATGCCAACACTTTGGTGGTGATCAACGGGACACGCCAAACCTTCAATGGCATTTTTACGGGGGCCGACGCCATCACGCCATTTTCGGATATTTTCCCCGGTGTGACCATCAATGGGGAACGTCCGTCATCCAGCACAAGCTTCAACCAAATATCGTTGATGAACAGTTGCCTGATCGTCGACCCGACCGTCTGCGGTGCAGCAGCCTTGGGGCCAGACACGCCAACGACACCCAATTTGCCGGAATTTCCGATTCAAGTGATCATCGGCGATCCCACCTCCCCCGACAATGAGCCAGAGGATGAGGTGATCGCCGAAGAAAGGGAATCCGCCGAAATGCCCGAAAGCCTGATCAGCGTCAGCGACATTCATCCCATGTCCGGCGAGCCGCTTATCATTGATCCGGTCACCGGCGCGGCCAATGACGATCTGTGGGCCCCAACGCCCTAGGGGCAAGGCCCTAGGGACGAAGCAGGCATCGTTCATATGGCCCGCCATAGGGATAATCACATAGGACGCGCTATCGGCTTGACGATGGCGCGTTGATCGGGGCATGGCTTCGGCCATGACCGACCTTCATCGTCCCGCCGAAACACCACTGCATCTGTTCAACAGCCTGACGCGCAGTCTGGAAATATTCACCCCCGTTCATGCGGGCGAAGCGCGTGTCTATAGCTGTGGCCCCACCGTCTATAATTATCCCCATATCGGCAATATGCGGGCCTATGTGTTCGCCGACACGCTAGGCCGCACGTTGCGGCACAAGGGGTATAAATTAACCCATGTCATCAACATCACCGATGTTGGCCATTTGACCGATGACGCCGATGCTGGCGAAGACAAGCTGGAAAAGGCGGCGGCAGAGAAGGCGCAATCGATTTGGGACATCGCCCGCCATTATACCAATGCTTATTGGGCGGATATTGACGCGCTGGGCATCACCCAGCCAGCCCATTGGTCCATCGCGACCGACTATGTTCCGCAAATGATTGAATTTGCAAAGCAGATTGCGGACAAACATTGCTATGAACTGCCCAGCGGGCTCTATTTCGATACCAGCACGGTGTCCGATTATGGCCGCTTGGCCCGCCACGGCACCGACGAAGGCGAAAGCCGCATCGACCCCGTGGACGGCAAGCGCCACCCTGCCGATTTTGCGATTTGGCGCAAAACACCCGCAGGCGAAACGCGCCAGATGGAATGGGACAGCCCATGGGGCAAAGGCGCGCCAGGTTGGCATTTGGAATGTTCGGTCATGTCCGAAGCGTTGCTCGGCTTTCCTTTCGACATTCATACCGGCGGCATTGACCACCGTGAAATTCATCACCCCAATGAAATTGCACAAAACCAAGCCCATAGCTGCTCCCCCGACAGCGGCGCACGGATGTGGATGCACAATAATTTCTTGGTCGAACGATCGGGCAAAATGTCCAAAAGCTCGGGCGAGTTTCTGCGTCTGCAATTGCTGATCGACAAGGGATATCACCCCCTCGCCTATCGCCTGATGTGCTTACAGGCCCATTATCGCAGCGAATTGGAATATAGCTGGGACAATTTGGCCGCCGCGCTGACGCGTTTGAAGCGACTGGTCATGGCCGTCATGCCGCTGCGCGATGTCACCAGCGCGACCGTCGAGCATCCCCGCCTGTTGGACTTGCTGACCAAGTTCGACGCGGCAGTCTCCGACGATCTGAATACCGCCATTGCCCTGACCTTGATCGAGGAAGCAGCCGCGATGAAAAAGGTCGACACCGGCGAAAAACGCGCCTTGATCGAAGCGATGGACAAGGTGCTGGGCTTGCAATTGTTCAGCATCACCCGCGAAGAATTGCGCCTACGCCCCAAGGCCGCAAGGATCAGCGAAGCCGACATCACCAGCATTTTGGACCAACGCAAAGCGGCGCGGGCCAACAAGGATTTTGCGGCATCCGACGCCTTGCGCGATCAACTCATCGCCGCTGGCGTGGATGTGATGGACGGCGACCCCTTGGCATGGGATTGGCGCCCCATCCTTTAGCCCCATCCGTTAATAGAATAATCTGGTGGCGGGGCTTGTGGTACCTATCAAGCTTCGCCATCCTCTTCGTCAACGATGATGGAGAGGAAAATATGTCCAAAAGCGTTGCCGTGATGTCGGCGATGATCCGCCCCCTGCTGGAATCGAAATTGCCGCATTGGGTGGAACCTGTATATTTCAGCACCCGTGAGGAAGCATTAGCGCTGGCTCCGCGCGCCGACATTGGCTGGTTCGATATGTATCACCGCGCCGATATGGCAGCGGCGATTACAGCGGCCGAAAATATGAAATGGCTGAACAGCATTTATGCCGGTGTCGATGGTATGCCGTTGGAATTAATGGCCCAGCGCGGTGTCACCCTGACCAACGGCGCGGGCATTAACGCCATCACCATCGCCGAATATGTGGTGATGGGAATGCTGAATATCGCCAAGGGGTATCGCGATGTCATCTATGCCCAGCAACGCCGCGAATGGCTGATCGACAGCCCCGGCAAGATGGAATTATTCGGCAGCAAAGCCCTGCTGCTGGGCTATGGCGCAATTGGCAAGTTAATCGAAGAACGACTGCATGGTTTTGGTGTGGATGTCAGCGTGGTGCGCCGATCCGGCGGCCAAAACGGTGTTTTGGGACCGGACGAATGGCGGGCCAAGCTGGGCGATTTTGACTGGGTAATTTTGGCGGTTCCGGCTACCGATGAAACGGACGACATGATCGGCGCCGCCGAATTGGCGGCCATGAAAAACAGCGCCATATTGGTCAACATCGCGCGCGGCACGGTGGTGGATCAAGACGCCCTGATCCATGCCCTGCAATCCGGCGAAATCGGCCACGCCTTTTTGGACGTGACCACGCCCGAACCTTTGCCCAGCGATCATATTTTGTGGACAATGGACAATGTGCATATCAGCATGCATTTGTCGGGCCGCGCACAGGACAAAATGTTTGTGCGTTCCGCCCAGCGGTTTTTGGACAATTTGGAACGCTGGCACCAAGGCGAAACCTTGGCGCATCAGGTGGATTTAAAGCTAGGCTATTAAACCCCATATGGTGCGGGGCTGCATGGTGCATCCCCGCCGCCATTTGTTGTTCGTCCGATCAGGATTTCGGCAAATTGGCAGCGCCGCCAGCGATGATCGCCGTCGCAGAAGCCTTTGCATCCACATAAGCTTCCTGAAACTCGGCGCTCCAATATTTCAGATCTTCTAAGGCGATTTGCTGGCCGGTAACGGCGCACAGCACATAGCGACCGGGGCGCACCACCGCAAATTCGGGGGTATCATATTCCAAAATCGCAAGGTCATTCTTGGTAAACATAGGTTGCATTTGCGCTTCTGCGCCATGGATGTCCAGCGTTGATATGATGGACGTCTGCCCGCAAGCGACATAGCATCAGCCATGCCGCCCAAGGCTTCGCGCCCTATTCCGCCGGAACAGCTTGCGGCGCCGCGCGATAGTGGCTGGCGTCCGTGGTAAATTCCGCATGACCATAGCTGGCCAGTTGGTCCTTAATTTTGCGAACCAAACGGCGATCCGCCCAATCACAAACCAACGGAATTTTCCGCATCATCGCATAGCCAAATAAGCGGCCAAAAACGAACACGCCCGCGATGGCGGCCAACAACTTGTCGGTCGGGGTAATATATACTCCCATGTCCCGTGCTTTTTTCTCATCCCCTTCCAAAAAGCTTTTCAGGAAGAAAAGCTTGGAAAAGCTCATTTCAAACACGCCATAGATACGGGACTTCAGGCTGTTGTCCGGCCGCAAATCCGCCGCCATCGTCGAGCGCAGCAACTCTCCGCATGTGCTGTCATCAAATCCAGCCCGCAATGTGCCGCCCCGCGCTGTCATCAAATCCACAATGCCTTGCGGCGTATCGGCCAGCAAATCTTCGGGCAGTCCCAGCAAAAAGCAACGATAGCGGGACAATTCCACCTTGGCCCGCTCGTCACGGTTAAACTCGGTGCGTCCCTGCCGCAGCAGCTTGTACGACAGCAAGAAAATGGTGATTAATCCGGCGGGCATCTGGTCCACCTGCGGAATGGGAATGCCATATACACCCAAATCCCAATCCTTGGGACGCCGCATGACATTGGCCCGCACCATGCTGTGCATCAACCGCACCATGGCGGCCGATTTAAACCCTGGACCAAAGCGTTCCAAGGCCCCCGGCAGCACCGATGTGCTAAAGAAAGTCGCCGTTTCCTTGACCCGCCGCGCCGATGTGCCGCTGGACAAAGTGTTGGTGATCGCCATTGGCAATGCGGCATATTTGTTGATGAAGGTCGCGATAAAAGCGCCGCGAATGATGAATGGCCCCATATTGGCGGCGCTATTGCGGTCCAGACGCGCGCCCTCTTCCACCATTTCCATGTCCAGCCAATCTGGCGTTTGCTCCATCGCATGGATGAACGCGACCAATTCTGGCGGCGCATCGGGCACGGATTCGACGCCTTTGTCGCAAGCCTCGGTCAGCATCTCTACCAAGTGGCGGAACCCATATTCGCGCATCAAACCCGCATAAGCATCGGCAACACGGTCGCCCATCAGCGAATAAGCGCGAATAAATTCCATCATATGCGAATCCGCCAGCAAGGCGGCGCGTTCGGCTTCATATTTTCCCGATATGGTGGAATGGTCGTGCGCCGTTGCGGCAAAGCGTTCGGGGATGACAGAGAAATCGACATTGCCATAAATGGCTGGATTTTCCTGTTTTTGCGATTCCACTCTTTGCCACAAGCTTTGCAGGTCCACGCGTGCCATATCTTTATGTCCTCTCGCCAATTGCTTTCACAATATCTATCAATTGATAGAATTTCAACAGGCTTTATATGTCTTCTGATATGACGTCCAAATCCGCCCTTTCTCCGTCATCGGCCCGACAAATGCGTGCCTCCGCCCAAGGCTATAAAAAAGGCGAGGAAACGCGCCGCCGTATCTTGTCAGCGGCATCAGAAATATTTGGTGAGCGCGGCTTTGCGTCCGCAACCACCCGCATGATCGCGCAAAAGGCTGAAACCAACCTGCCAGCCTTGACCTATTATTTCGGCAATAAAGAAGGTCTGTACCGCGCCTGCGCCGACGAAATTGTGGCCGATTATCACAAAAGTGTGGGGCAACTCGCGGAACAAATTGCCGCCATGCTGGCTACCAATATGGACGCCAAAACGGCGCAGACATTGCTGTTTGACTTGCTCAGCAATTTGGCGCGTTTCCTACTCACCTCGCCCGACACGGAAAGCCGCGCTTTATTCATTCAACATGAAATGGCTAGCCCAGGGGCAGCGTTTGAAATTCTCTATTCCCAGCTATGGAACCCCGGCATTGCGCTAACCGCCATGCTGATCCGCGCCGCTTCCAATGGGAAAATTGACGAACGCGCTGCATGGGTCCGCGCCGTCATGATGATCGGCAGCCTGACCAGCCTGATTTCGGGCCGCCCCATTATCACGCGCACGGCGGGCGATCATGATTTGGAAATTTTGGTGCTGGACGCGCTGAACGACCAAATTCTATCCTTGGCACGCTAGGCATAGCACGCCCCCACCCGTGCGGCGGGCGAAAAGCCTAACCGCACGGCGCACCAAGCCTATTTCGGCTTAAAATTCCACCGTGATACGCACACGCTCTGGGCGCACAGCCGCCGCGGCGGCGATGGAGGCACGGGCCGATGCAATGACACGGTCCAGCGGTTCCGCACCGCCGCCCCTGCTCGGGCCGCTGATGGTCGGAACGGTCGCGGGTAGCACCGGGCCCACAGCCGCATCGCTGCCCCAAATATCGGCGGCATCGACGCACAGGGCCCTCGCCAATGCTTCAATGCTGCGCACGCGCGGAACGGTTTTGCCCGTTTCCCATGCCCAAATGCTGGGTTTGCTGATGCCCGCACGCCGCGACAAAGCGGCCAAACTCAATCCTCTTGCTTCGCGCAAGGTCCGAAGGCGAACCGACAAAGATAATGGCTCGCTATCGGCTGTTACGGCCATAGCCGGCGCAGTTGCCGCAACCGATGCCAATTCACTCGTGATCTCCGCCGCAGCCAACAGGTCATGCTTGCGCGCCATGCTCAGCATTTCTTGGCTGATGGGATGTTCAAAACGACAGCCATATAAAGCGTCACCCGTCCACACGACGACAGCCGCTGTCGGCTCCGCCGCAGACATGGAAATATGGATTCGCTGCCCCGCGTGCAGCAATGTTTCTGTTTCCAGCAGCACCCCTGTCGCGGACAGGTTGTGAACCACAATCGGCTCCGCCCCGCGTGAAGACAAAAGGCCTTCCGCTTCCGTGAAAAGTTCGAATCGATCCGCCCCGCGCGCTTCGTGTTTTTTATCAATATCGGGACAGTTGATAGGGTTATACATTCATCTCGCAATCTGCTGGTTAGCTATGGCGCAAAACCTATACATGCCCTGAAAAACAAACAAGCTAAACACCCATTATGGCGACAAAAATTATCATTTCCAAACAAATCCCTGTGCCAGATCGGGTCACCGTTACTCCATCCTCATTGGCGGGCCTATCTCGGCTCCATCATCCCTTCACTAGTTTCACTTTGCCGGAGTTTCATCCAATTCAAAGCATGCTGGCCGGCCCGAGGCTGTCGTATAGCTCCCTAGGCATTTCGATTATCTCCGACCCTTTCAAGACCCATCCCGATGATATCACGTTACATCCAGACAGAATGCCGATGTAACGCCCCATATCCAGCCATTTTGGCGGCACAATGGAGCAAACAGCGCCTTCCGCTCCCTCACGTCATTTTGCATCATTGCGTCTTCTTGGGGGGACGCAACCATGAAAATTGGCATAATCATGCCCTGCCCATTACAGCAGCAGAGCATCTCATCCCATTTGCGCGGCCATCATCATCAGGATTTCATGATCGCTGAGCGGCTCGCAGATTTGCCATATGGACCATGGCCAGACATGGTTTTGCTGGCGGATTGGGCCTTCTTATCACCAAGCGAGCGCGAATTTTTGTTGAAAAAATCATGCGCCACACCTTGTTTGGCGTTAATTGTTATCGCGCCATTCCTAAGCGGGGACGACGCCCACCAACTGTTGCACAGCGGGGTAGCGGATATATTGAGCAGCGCATCAGACCTGACCGGCCTTACCATTGCCGTACAACGCCATAGCCTTTCATTGTCGTCACGGCGGCAATGGTTATGTGATCAGGAACAAGCTGCACAGATTTTGCACCACCTCACGCCAAGAGAACAAGATATTCTGCGGGCGCTGCATGGCGGCTCTAGCAACAAAATTGCTGCCCGATTGCTGGGTATCAGCCCGCGCACCGTCGAAGTGCACCGCGCCAATATGCTTCGCCGGACCGGCATGGCGAGCATTGCTGATCTGTTGAAAATCCAAAGCCAAATGGACCAAGCCCGCGCGGCACTGGAACGGCGGAACTATGGTGGCTTGGTCCTGCATGAGAATTATGCACCCAATCACGCACCCATCGAGCCGCATCTCGCGCCACGCGCTTCCCCGCCGGATCGCCCATCATCGATGCGATGGAATTAGCAGCGATGTGGCGGGACACATATGATTTCACATTTATGAAAATACCATAGCTATACGTCATGATTTTCCTGACATAGGGTATGAAAAACAGCGGCAAGACCGCACCGATGATCATCACCGAGGGGAAATTCATGTCTGACGCCGCATCGCCTATTTCTGTTACATCCGCTTTGGCGGCGCGCCGGTCGGTGCGCGCATTTCAAGACAAGGCTGTTGATCCCGCCTTGCTGCGCGATATTTTCCGCAAAGCCCAGCGCGCGCCATCCGGCGGCAATTTACAACCTTGGCAAGGTGTCCTTGTAACTGGCGACAAATGGGCAGAAGTCCAGCAAGCCGTGACGGGCCGCATCGCCATGGGCAAAGCGGGGCATGAACCAGAATATGACATTTACCCCCCTGCCATCACCGATCCTTGGGAAAGCCGCCGCTTTGGCGTTGGCGAAGGATTATATGCGTCCCTGAACATCCCGCGTGAGGACCGAAGTGGCCGCTTGAAACAGTTCATGGAAAATTACCGTGGTTTCGGCGCACCCGTAATGCTTTTTGTTCATTGCTCGCGCATCATGGGGCCACCGCAATGGTCGGACATGGGTATGTGGCTGCAATCATTGATGTTATTGTTGACGGAGGCTGGGCTTGCTACATGCCCGCAGGAATGTTGGGCCATGTACGGAAAAACCATCCGCGACACGCTTGGCTTGGATGATGGGCAAATTTTGTTTACGGGTTTGGCCATCGGCTATGCTGACATGGACGCACCCGTCAACAACTGGCCAGTGCCCCGTGCAGATATTGATGACATATTGGAATGGCAGGGATTTTAACGAATGACATGGCAGCATAGCAAGCTTCGCTGGGCCTTATCCGCCGCGCTGATCACCGCGCTGGGCGGCTGTGCTGCCATCCCCAAGGTCGACGAAACACCGCCGCAGGCCCCCCTTCCCCCGCCGCCGCCAGCGCCGCCATCCGTGGCACCGCCGCTAAAAAGCTGGGAAGAACGCGCCCTGACATCTGGCGCTTGGCGCTATGATGCCTCGCGGCGCACGGCGTCCTATGTCGCGGCCGGACAAAGCGCGCCCATCATCACCATGGCCTGTGCAGGCGGGTCAATGCGACTGGAAACCGCCGCCTTTGCATCGGGCGGCCAAGCCGTGGCGGTGGATTTCAAAACCAGTTTTGGCAACACGCGCTTGCGCTTTGAACCCCATGGATCGGGTGGCAATTTGCTGGTCCTGTCGCCGCGCGACCATAAGCTGGATCAAATGGCCTTCAGCCGAGGCCGCTTTGCGTTGGATGCCAGCAATGGTCGCACCCTGACTCTGCCCGCCCACAGCGAGGTGGGCCGTGTCATCGAAGATTGTCGGGGGTGATTCATATCGCGGCGACCCACGGGAACGTTGTGACGCCAAACTGCGCAATTACCCAGCCCCGCTGACACAAAAAAGGCGGCCTACCCTAGTTGGGGCCGTGCCGCCTGATTGTCACCATAGCAGGCACGCGGAAAAATAGCGTGCCTTCAAGCGTTTGACCGAACTGGACTAGCGGGGCCAGGCTCGCCTCAGCTACCCAGCCGAACCGACCCAGCTTTAATCCAGCCCCAACGGCACGGTCCCTGATATTCCTGCTGACTGGCGACAGAACGGGTTACGCCGCACATTTCCGGTTCCGTGCGGGGCGCGGCAAATACCACACCAAACCATTCGTCATTTTCCGCGGCTTCACAGACCGAAATTGGCGACCCAGCGGCCAGCTTGGCCTTCACCGCCCGCGTCTCATCGGGTGCCCAATACACGTCCGTGCCGCCTTCCTTGACCTTTGACACGCTCGAACAGGCGGGCAGGCTTGGTCCTTCTGTGCCCACTTGCACAGGGCGCACCGCCAAAGCCGCGCCGGACACGGCGGGTGCATTATCCTCTGGTGGGGCGGGCGTGGAACAAGCGCTCACCAACGACAAAGCAGCGATGGCACATAGCGATTTGGCGGCCATCGGGCGCGGCAATCGGATCAGGGGCATGGAAAATATCATGATGTAAAACTAGCGCCGCAAGACGCCGTGCGCAATGTCGCTGATCAGCTTTGCTTGGTCCGCATTTTCGCTTGGGTTTTTCGGGTCTGGACCCTATATCATCGACATGACCGAAAGCACTGAAAACACGACGCCGCAAAACGCGACTGGTGAAACGCTGACAGCAGCACAGACCCACAGCGACAGCCCGTCCCAACAACCCAATCAGAACAGCTATGGTGCCGATTCGATTAAGGTTCTGAAGGGCCTTGACGCTGTTCGCAAGCGCCCCGGCATGTATATTGGTGACACGGATGACGGTTCCGGTCTGCACCATATGGTATTCGAAGTGTCTGACAATGCGATTGACGAAGCCTTGGCGGGCCATTGCGATCTGGTGCTGATTACCCTGAACAGCGACGGATCGGTCAGCGTTGAAGATAATGGCCGCGGCATTCCGACGGGCATTCACAGCGAAGAAGGCATTTCGGCTGCCGAAGTCATTATGACCCAGCTTCATGCTGGCGGTAAATTTGAAAATAGCAGCGATGACAACGCCTATAAAGTATCCGGCGGTTTGCATGGTGTCGGTGTGTCGGTGGTCAACGCTTTGTCCGAATGGTTGGAACTGACCATCTGGCGCGACGGTATCGAACATTGGATGCGCTTTGAACATGGCGACAGTGTCGCTCCATTGATCGAGCGCGGCCCTGCTGCAGCGGGTAAAAAGGGCACATGCGTCACTTTTTACCCCTCGACCGAGACGTTCAAAAACGTCACTGAATTTGATTTCGCCAAGCTGGAACATCGCTATCGCGAACTGGCCTTTTTGAACAGCGGCGTTCGCATCAAATTGGTGGACGCACGCAGCACCGAACATATGGTGCATGACCTGTTTTACGAAGGCGGCATTGCGGCTTTTGTGAAATTCCTCGACCGCAACAAAAATCCGCTGCTGCCCGACCCCATTGCGATTTCGTCGGAACGCGACGGCATTGGCATTGATGTCGCCTTGGAATGGAACGACAGCTATTATGAAAATGTGCTGTGCTTCACCAACAACATCCCACAGCGCGACGGCGGCACCCACTTGGCGGCTTTCCGTGCGGCCCTGACTCGCACGTTGAACAATTATGGCGAAAAATCTGGCCTGCTGAAAAAGGAAAAGGTCAGCCTGACCGGCGAAGATATGCGCGAAGGCTTGACGGCCATTGTGTCGGTCAAACTGCCGGACCCCAAATTCTCGTCCCAAACCAAAGACAAGCTGGTCAGCAGCGAAGTGCGTCAACCATTGGAAAGCCTGATGGCCGACCGACTGAACGATTGGTTGGAAGAAAATCCCTCGAACGCCAAAATCGTCGTTCAGAAAATCGTCGATGCCGCAGCGGCCCGTGAAGCCGCCCGCCGCGCCCGCGAACTGACCCGCCGCAAGGGTGCAATGGACATCGCTTCCCTGCCCGGCAAACTGGCGGATTGCCAAGAACGCGACCCCAGCAAATGCGAATTATTCTTGGTCGAAGGGGACTCCGCAGGCGGCAGCGCAAAGCAAGGCCGTGACCGCAAGGTTCAAGCCATTTTGCCGCTCAAGGGTAAAATCTTGAACGTCGAACGCGCCCGTTTTGATCGGATTATCTCATCCAAGGAAGTCGGCACGCTGATCCAAGCACTGGGCACCGGCATTCGTGATGAATTTAACCTTGAAAAATTGCGGTATCACAAGATTGTGATCATGACCGACGCTGACGTCGACGGCGCGCATATTCGCACCTTGCTGCTGACATTCTTCTATCGCCAGATGCCAGAAATCATTGAAAATGGTCATCTTTATATTGCGCAGCCGCCTTTGTACAAAGTGGCGAAGGGCCGCAGCGAAGTCTATTTGAAGGATGACGCGGCACTGGAAAATTATCTGGTCGACGCGGGCATTGATACGCTGGTGTTGGAAAGCCAAGGCGGAACCCGTTTTGGTCAGGACCTGCGCGAATTAATTGAACATGGCCGCCGGATGCGCGCCTTGATGCATTATGTTCCGCGCAATCTGAACCACGGCCTGATCGAAGCCTTGGCGCTGACTGGCGCACTGGACCCCGAATTGGATACAGCGGGCCGCGCTCGCGCCGCCGCTACCTTGCCTGCGTGGCTGAACGCCGCCGACAAAGCCCTGTCGGGCAGCGGCGAAGCGGTTTGGACCGTTTCTGCCGACGACCATGGCGGATATCAATTGGAACGTCGCTGGCGCGGCGTAAGCGATTTCCACAGCATCGACGCTGCCTTTTTGGCCAGCCAAGAGGCACGTCGCTTGCACAAATTGGCAGCGGAACAGGGCGAAAGCTATACCGCCCCCTCGCGCTTGGTGAAGCAAAGTGCCAATCATGTGGAAGCAGAGGCCAGCAGCGAAAATGGCGAAACAAGCGTCACCATCACAGGGAAATCCACCCCTGTGACTCGCCCATCCGAACTGCTGGAGGCCATTTTTGCGAACAGCCGCCGTGGCCTGTCGATCAGCCGATACAAAGGACTGGGTGAGATGAACGCCGAGCAATTGTGGGAAACCACGCTCGACCCATCCAATCGTTCCTTGCTGCGGGTCGAAGCGGAACAGGCTGATGTTGCGCATGAAATCTTTGAACGCCTGATGGGCGACGAAGTGGAACCACGGCGCGAATTCATTCAAACCAACGCTTTGTCAGTGGCGAATTTGGACGTGTAACAGGCGACAAATGTCGTAAATCTACCAAATATGGAAATCATAAAAAGGGCGGTTTTCCGCCCTTTTTTATTGCAACACATCCCAAAATCACTACTCATTTGGTCGGATTATCGGCTCAAGCCATCGCCAAAATATTGCAGGCCAAACGCCATGCTGCTTGAAGCCCCTTCAGCAAAAACAGGGGATCCCTATGCGTTATTTGATGGCCATTGCAGCACCGCTGCTGCTCGCAAATTCGGCCACCGTACAGGCTGAGACACTGCCGAGCGGCGTAAGCGCATCGGTGAACGCCATGTTGTCAGCTGTCTCGGTTGTGGATCAACGCCTGTCGCGCTCAAATGTTGCGCCGCAAACAACCTATGTCCCAGCTTTGTCGATTAACGAAAAGGCCGATGACGTCGAGGCCCCGCTTGCCGACGAAAATGACATCAACGACACAGATAATGCGGAAACCCATGTCGGCGACGGCTTGGCAAGCTTTTACGGCAAAGAATTGGCCGGAAACCGCACCGCCAGTGGCGAACGCTTTAACCCAGACGAACTGACGGCCGCCCATCCCTCCTTGGCATTTGGCAGCAAAGTGCGCGTTACCAATTTGAACAATGGCCAAAGCGTGATCGTCCGTATCAATGACCGCGGCCCCTTCACCCATCGCCGCGTTATCGACGTATCCCAAGCTGCAGCACGCGAAATCGGCATGCACCGCACCGGCACCGCCCGCGTTTCCATGGCACTGCTCAGCGAATAATTGCGCCAAATAATGCGGCCCATGTCCGCTGCTTTCCCAAAATCCCTCCGGTCCTTATCTTGCAATTCTGTCGCCATCGGTCATTTGCTCGCTGATGGATAGCATATAGCGGCTTGGCCGCCCGCGTCTGGCACGCACATGCCCCTCCCTTATCCCAACTGCGCACATATGTTTTCACGGCTTCCCGTGCATTTTGCTCGCGCAATCGCGCACAAAGTCATGGAGTTGAGACAATTTTCCGCATATCAATCATGCTGACCTAGCCAAATATGGCCCAACTGCAGCACGGAGGAACAGCATGAACCCACGCTCCACCATCAAATCCTATGATGCCTTCACGCGCTTGCTGCATTGGGTGATGGCCGCACTGCTGTTTTGGCAATTTGGCGGCCTGATCGCCGAAGGAATATGGGGGGAAACCCCGCTGATTAAAGCATGGACAGCCACACATGGCTCAATTGGTCTGATCATCTTGGTAACGGCGATCATTCGCGTGACATGGGCGATCATTCAGCGGCCCCGCCGGCCAGCATATTCCGTCAACCTGTCGGGTACCGCCGCCCGCAGCCTACATGCCATTTTCTATGCGGCCATGCTGATCATTCCCTTTGTTGCCCTCCTTCGTTCCATCGGCAGCGGACGCGGCGTAAAATTTTTTGGGACCGAGCTGCTCGCCTCAACAGGTCAGAAAATTCCGGCGCTAATGGCCCCCGCCAATGCTGTGCATGGGCTGTTTGGCTGGACATTGCTGGCGCTGATTTTGGGGCATATCGCGATGGCTCTATTTCATCATTTCGGCCTGAAAGATGGCGTGATGGCAAAAATGCTGCCCAGCCTTCGGCGTCAGCGTTAATCCGCGCATCAGCACCGCTTGTGGATTGGGCGGCTCGGCGCGGCTTGAAAAACCGCATGGCCCGTCCTATATTCAGGTCAGCTTGATCAGTGCGGCCACCGCGCTGCATGGTCTAGTTTGGTTCAAATAGGGTCGTCCTTTCGGCCCAACCCCGCTAAAATCCTATATTTTGCGATGAACCTGTCACAGTCTCAACTATGACCAACCATGATGCCGCACCCTTATTCGGCGTCATCCAAATGCAATATTTCAACGATAAAAGAGTAATATGACACATAGTAACAATATTTATCCCCGCCTTTCCGGCCTTTCGCTCGCGGGAAAGCCGCTTCGCCTGCCTGCCGAAAAACGCCCCTTGGCCGTCCTTCCTCGCCGCGAGTTGCAACGCCTAATCGCCGATATGGTCGATTAAAGTCGCATGCCCTGCGGCGACCCTATCCAAATATTATAAAATAGCATTCGCATTTTAAAACCGGCGCAGCGACTCCACTCACGCTGCCCATAACGGCGGTAGATCCGCCGCAATCCCATCGCTTCTCTACCGGGCTAAAAGCCCCCCTTAATTCGCCAGATCGTGACCGTAAAAGCCCAGCTTTCCGGCGTCCACCCCCCCACATCCTTCCTGCATGGATCGGTAGTAAACTATATGCTATCGGCGCGATCTTAATTCTATTTTAGGATTTCAAACAGATAGACCCTCTCACTAGAAGTGAGCCCGACCCATGCCGCATTTGGCAAATTTAGCCGACCGCACCCTTTTGCCCGCCGATCACCAGCGCCCTTCCACAAGCGCCGCCGCTTTTTTTTCCGACGCGGACCGGAATGCGGACGCAAGTGCAGGCGTGCCCGCCGCGCTGATCGTGGAACAAGCGCCGGTCAGCCCGCAAGAAGCGTTGCAGGCGGCTTTTGCCAATCCGCGCGAGGCGCTGAATCAGGCAGCGATCGTCGCGATCACCGACGCACGGGGCAATATTGTTGCCGTCAATCAAAAATTTTGCGACCTCAGCGGCTATACCCAAGATGAGCTGATTGGCCGCAACCACCGTCTGCTGAAATCTGGTGTGCATGACCGCGCCTTTTTCCAAAATTTATACCGCAGCATTTCACGCGGAAAAACATGGCATGGAACGCTGTGCAACCGCGCCAAGGGCGGCCATCTTTATTGGGTGGACACCACCATTGTCCCCAACCGAAGCGCCGACGGGAAAATTTTGGGCTATACCGCCATTCGGTTCGACGTCACGCCGTTGACCCATGCTCGGCAGGAATTATGGAACCAAGCCCATTTTGATGTGCTGACCGGCGCCGCCAACCGCCGACATTTCCTCAGCCAGTTGGAGGAACGCACCGCCCAGGCGAAACAAGCCCCCTTTCATGTGGCTATGCTGGATCTGGACCATTTCAAAGAGGTCAATGACGCTGGCGGTCACAATATTGGGGACCAATTGCTGCGCAATGTCGCCGATATTATCGGCACTCATCTGCACGACGACGAACTGTTGGGACGATTGGGCGGCGATGAATTCGCCATGATTTTGCGAGCATCCGACGCTCCCGCCACGTTGGATCAACGACTTCGGGCGATGTTGCAGGATATATATGCCCACCGTTTAACGGACAGCGCCGTTCCGCGCAGCACCGCCAGCATCGGCTTGTCTCGCTTTCCCAATGATGGCGACAACAGCCATGAATTGATGCGGCGGGCCGATCTGGCCCTCTATGCTGCCAAACGCGAGGGGGGCGACGACTGGCGCGCGTTCCAAATCACCTATGAAGCCGAGGCTGAACGGCGACTTGATCTACGCACTCGTTTCTTTCAAGCCTTTGCAAACAAACAAATTCATATTTATTATCAACCCATTATTTCGCTCTGCGCGTCTGGCCCACCCGCATTTGAGGCGCTGGTTCGCTGGATAGACGATGATGGCACGATTTTAACGCCGGGCAGTTTTTCCGAAATCTTGCAAGAAGAAGCGACCGCCCGCGAAATTGGCAATTTGGCCTTGAACACCGCCATCAACCAAATTCAGCAATGGAATGCGGCGGGCATGGCCTTCAGCACGATCAGCGTGAATGCCACGGGACCAGACCTGCGGTCCGACATGTTTGTCGGCCGAATTGTCGATGCCATTCTATCCGGCCAAATCCGTCCCAATCAACTGGCCATCGAAATCACCGAAGGCATGTTGCTGGATCGCCAAGCCCGCCGTGTGCGAAGCAGCATTGATAAATTGCATCAATTGGGCATCCGCATTGCTTTTGATGATTTTGGAACCGGCTTTGCCTCGCTAACCCATTTGCGTGAACTGCCCATCCATGTTGTGAAAATCGACCGGAGCTTCGTTCAGGCGATTTGCAACAGCAGCAAAGACCGCGTCATTGTCGACAGCCTGATTACCCTGTCCCACCGCTTGGGTTTGCAAGTGGTTGCCGAAGGCGTGGAAACCGAGGACCAAATGCGCATGCTGGCGCGCATGGGGTGCGACCGCATCCAAGGCTTTCTGATCGCCGAAGCGCTGAACGCCACCGTCGCCCAAGCTTTTTTGGAGAATGTCAGGGCATAACAACAATGTTTATCAACTCATCAACCTTTGATTAAAGAGTTGCAGTTAGGGCGTCAGCATCGTTCCCAATCGGTAAACCACCAATATTGGGGCACAATATACTGATGGAGTCGCACCGTGGACCGCAATCAACGCGCTGAAGAAATTGCTGCAAGGATTAATTTCTTTGGTATCAGCCGTTCTGATTATGCTCAATTTCCGGCTATCGCCAAGTCGCTGGATGACCATGCCCCCACGGCGATGACCGCATTTTACGGTAAAATCAGCCAAACGGCCCAAGTGTCGCATTTCTTTTCGTCGCAACAAGCGATGAACCATGCACGGGATAAGCAATTGGGCCATTGGCAGCAATTGTTCGCGCGCCCGCTGGATGAAGGATATTTTCAACGCGCCGAGCGTATCGGCAATGTTCATGCCCAAATCGGCCTGAAGCCAACATGGTATATTGGCGGCTATGCCTTGGTGCTCGAACGCGTCATTCAAGCGATCATCAATGAATCTTTGGTTCAGCGCCTGAATGGCAAGCAATTGGGCAAGAAGATCAGCACATTGGTCAAATTGGCCTTGCTGGACATGGACGTTGCTTTGTCGGCTTATTTCCATGCCGAAGAAGGCCAGCGATTGGCCGTGATCGACCAATTTGGTTCAGCCCTATCGGAACTGGCCCAGGGTGATTTCACATCCGAACTGGGCGAATTGCCCGAAGCCTTTGCCCAAATCGAAAAAGATTTCGAGAATATGCGGGAAAAGATCAGCGAAACGCTGGTCCAAGTTTCCGTGACCGCCGACAGCATCAATACCGGATCGGTGGAGATCGCGCAGGCATCCGACGATCTGTCTATCCGGACCGAACAACAGGCCGCCTCGCTGGAGCAAACAGCCGCTGCTATGGACCAACTGACCAGCGGCGTTCGCGAAGCGGCTGAGGGTGCGGAGCATGTGAAAAACAGCGTCGAAGAGGCTCATCATGACGCGAGCCAAGGCGGCGCGGTGGTCAAAGAAGCGGTGCGCGCAATGGACGATATTCATCGCTCCGCCCAAGAAATCACCCAAATCACCAATGTCATTGATGGCATTGCATTCCAAACCAACCTATTGGCGTTAAATGCGGGCGTCGAGGCTGCACGGGCTGGCGACGCAGGCAAGGGTTTTGCGGTTGTCGCCAATGAAGTGCGCGCGCTCGCCCAGCGTTCCGCCGAAGCCGCCAAGCATATCAAGGATTTGATCAGCGCCAGTTCGCAGCAGGTCGAACGCGGCGTGGCCTTGGTTGGCCAGTCGGGCGAATCGCTGGACCGCATTGTCGACCGCATCGGCTATATCTCGCAATTGGCGGGCAATATCTCGCAATTGGCGGGTACACAGGCCAACAGCTTGCAGCAAATTAACGTCGCCGTTGGCGAAATGGACAAGATGACCCAGCAAAATGCTGCGATGGTCGAACAATCCACTGCCGCAGCGCGCAGTTTGGCCAATGAAGCGAGCCAGCTTGCGGCTCTGGTTGGCCATTTCAACTTGGCCAACAGCGCGCCCTCTAGTCGCTATCAAAACGGCATGGCTGTGCCAGTATCTTCGCTGGCTCACGCACCTTTTAAAGCCCCAGCATCAGCCCCGCGTCGGGGCAGCGGGACGCCGTCCTGTGCCCCCACTTTGGGCCGCGGCCGCCCAGCCGCTCCGCCGGTCACACCTCAGCCGACCGCAGCGCTGGCCAGCGCTGGCGCAGATGATGATTGGTCGGAATTTTAACGGTTTAAGGGGCGGTATCAGACATGCGGCACATCATTTTGCCCGCACGGCTGGATCAAGAAGCGGTGCGCCAACTGGCACTGGATATGCAAAATATCCTGCAAAACAGCGGCGTCACTATCGACGGATCGGCGGTTGAAAAAATAGGTTTGGCGGGTTTGCAATTGTTGGCCTCCGCGCTGCGCAGTGCATCATCATCGTCCGCCATTAGCCTGACGTCCGCTAGCGCAGACCTGTTGCGGGCCGCGCAAATGGCGGGCCTGAGCGCCGCCCTATCGCTGCCCCTACCCCTGCCTCACCAGTCCGAGGAACGGGCATGACCAACGAAGAAATTCAGGCTATTTATTTGCAGGAATGCGAAGAAGGTCTGGGCCATGCCGAAGCTGCCTTGCTGGATATCAAATCTGGGCAATATGATGCGGAAACCATCAACAGCATCTTTCGGGCCGTTCACTCGATCAAGGGCGGCGCAGGGGCCTTTGGCTTTGCGGATCTACAAAGCTTTACCCATCATTTTGAGACCTTGTTGGACAAGGTTCGGGACGGCGACGTCGCGGTAACCCCGTCATTGGTCGACCTGTTGATGGCGGCCTTTGATATGTTGGCAGACCATGTTGGCGCGATCAGCGGGGAAAATGCCGTGCCCGACGACGCTGCAATGCTGGATAGGCTGCAACAAGCCGCCGTAGCGACTCCAGACAATGCCGCCAGCGCACCTGCCGAAGCCGCAGGAACCGCTGCGCCCGATCTGGGAATAGGCGTGGATTTGGGCTTTGATCTGTCCGCCATGATGGCCGAAATGAATGTCTTGGCCGAAGATGTCGCCATGAGCGCCGAGAGCGATGCCGTGAACAATGCCCAAGCCCCTGCGGCTGATTGGCCAGCAGATTTGGGAAGCATGGATCTGGGCTTTGACCTGTCCGCCATGATGGCCGAAATGAATGTCTTGGCCGAAGATGTGGCCATGAGCGGCGACAGTGATGCGGATAGCGACGCCATAAACCCGCCCGACTGGATTTTACGCTTTGCCCCAACCGCCGCCGATATGATGCATGGTGGCGACCCCTTGCTGTTGGTGCGCGAATTGTGCCGCTTGGGCGGATCGGTGCGTTATGTTGATTTGGAAAGCCTGCCACCGCTTGAGCATTTTGACGCGGATGAAGCTTATGTTGGTTGGACCATCCACCTGCCCCACAATGTTGCCGAACAGCGAATCCTCGAGATTTTCGATTTCATCGCCGACCCGTCCAGCATTGACCTGAAACGCGCAGAACCGGCGGACTGGAACGACAGCACCAGCGCGGACAACAACGCCCCAAACACCAGTACGCCAGACAGCAATGTGGACGACACCAACGTTGCCGACATTTCGGTGCTTGATGGCCCTTCTGCTGCACGGATAGAAACGCCGCAATCCGCAGCCTTGCCACCCGTGCTCCAGCCCGCCTCGCCCCCGCAACGCATAATGGCCGCCGCTGTAGAGCCGCCTGTCGCTGTTGCTGCACCAGCACCAGCACCAGCACCAGCACCCACTCCCTCGCCTCCATCAGCCTCTTCGCGCAGCGCGCCCGCTGCCCCTTCGGCCCCAAAGGCCGCCGCCAGCGCTACCATTCGCGTCGAGTTGGAAAAGCTGGACCGTTTGGTCAATTTGGTCGGGGAATTGGTGATCACCCAATCCATGCTGTCTCAGCGTCTGCTGGGCGATTCGGCCGATGATATTCAGGAATTGACCGATCTCGATCATCTGACCCGCGAATTGCAGGACAGCGCAATGGCTTTGCGCGCCCAACCCGTGAAATCCGTCTTCAGCCGCGTCCCGCGTATCGTCCGTGAATTGGAAGCATCGACCGGCAAACGCGTGATTTTGGAGGTTGAAGGCGAAGCCACCGAATTGGACAAAACGGTTATCGAGCGTTTGGGTGAACCGCTGACCCACCTGATCCGCAATTCCGTGGATCATGGCATTGAAATGCCCGACGACCGCCTAGCCAAAGGCAAGCCAGCCGAGGGCACCGTGCGCTTGGCCGCCGAACATAAAAGCGGGCGTATCGTCATTACGGTCGCCGATGACGGCGCGGGCATCAACCGCGAACGGGTGCTGGCCATTGCCACTGAACGCGGCATCGTGACGCCTGACATGCGGTTAAGCGACGAAGAAATCGACAATTTGATCTTTGCCCCCGGATTTTCGACCGCAAAAAGCGTGTCTAACATATCGGGGCGCGGGGTCGGCATGGATGTGGTGCGCCAAGGCGTTCATGCCTTGGGTGGCCGCGTCACCATTGAATCAAAGCCCGGCCGTGGCAGCGTGTTCACCCTCGCCCTGCCCCTGACCTTGGCGATCGCCGATGGCATGATTGTGTCGGTAGGCGAAGAAAATTTCATCGTTCCGTTGACGCATGTCATCGAAAGCCTGCGTCCCGAAGTGGGCGCGGTGGAACATACCGGCTTTGGCCATGATGTGCTGAATGTGCGCGGGGCCTATTTGCCCGTGATGGCGGTAGGCGATCAGTTGGGCGTGCCGGACGCCATCACGGACCCGTCGCAAGCCGTGCTGATCATTGTGGACACCGAAAGCGCGGGACAAGCCATTTTGATGGTCGATGCCATTGTGGATCAACGCCAAGTGGTGATCAAAAGTCTGGAAACCCATTATCAACCCGTCGAAGGCGTATCGGGCGCAACGATTTTGGGGGATGGCCGTGTCGCGTTAATTTTGGACGTGGAAAGCTTGGTCGCCCTGCGCGCCAAAGACGTTCCGCGCCAATGGGCCTGTTGATGCTAAGCCGCCTGCCAACCACCACAGCCTTGGACGACAGCGACCTGTCGCCACAGGATTTTGCTTTGGTTGCCCGCCTTGCTTATGATCATAGCGGTATCACCTTGCCCGAAAATAAGCGTATCTTGGTCGCATCCCGCCTTGCCAAATTGGTGCGGGAACGCGGCTGCACTTTGTCGGCGTTCATTTCCGAAGCGGCGCAAAATGCCAGCACGCGTCAGGCCTTGATTCAGGCCCTGACCACCAATCACACCCGCTTTTTTCGTGAACCCCATCATTTCACCCATTTCGTCCAGCATGTGCGGCCCCAGATTTTGGCGGCGGTGGACCAGAAACATCCTGTTCGCATGTGGTCGGCGGGTTCATCGTCGGGCGAAGAAGTCCACTCGCTGGCCATGAGCTTGCTGGGCAACAACCGTGTCGAGGCCAAGCGCATCAGCAAGGCCAATATCGCGATATTGGCAACCGACATCAATCATGACGTGCTGAACATCGGTCGGGCGGGTCGCTATGATGGGGATGCCAGATCCGAAATCCCCGCTGATTTGGCCGCCCTGTGGCTGACCGATGACACCCGCCATGTCCAAATGACGGATATGGTGCGCAAAATAGTGCGCTTTCGGCATCTCAACCTGATTGGCGACTGGCCCATTCGGACCAATTTTGACGTGATCTTTTGCCGCAACACGATGATTTATTTCGACGCGCCAACCACCGAGAAACTGCAATGCCGCCTGATCCAACAGCTTCGCCCCGGTGGGCATTTCTACATCGGCCATAGCGAAAGGCTGATTGGACGTGCCGCTACATTGGTGGAAAATGTCGGCCAGACCATTTTTCGCAAGGCCGTGTCATGAGCGTGCGGACCATCATTGTCGATGACAGCCCGACCATGCGCGCGATGATCGCGGGCCTGCTGCGCCAAGACCGTGATATTGACGTCATCGGCATGGCCGCCAATGCCGCCGAAGCCCGTGTCATGATCCGCGAGCGCGACCCCGATGTTGTGACCTTGGACGTCGAAATGCCCGGTATGAACGGCATCGATTTCCTGGAAAAAATTATGAGCCTGCGGCCCACGCCGGTGGTCATGCTGTCATCGCACACCGCAAAAGGGGCCGAGGCAACTTTGCGGGCTTTGTCGCTGGGCGCGGTGGATTGCTATGCCAAGCCCGCTGGCCGCATCAGCGATTTATGGTCCAATGATGCTGGCCGTCTGGTGCAAATGGTAAAAGCCGCAGCCTCCTGTAAATATAAGCTGCAAGGCCGCACGCTTGCGCAGCCCGCTGGTCCCGCCGCCCATATTGGCAAGGCGTGGAATGGCCGGATGATCGCCATTGCGGCGTCAACTGGCGGCGTCGAAGCCCTTAATCATCTGCTAGGCAGCTTTCCAGCGGATTGCCCGCCGACCGTCATCGTCCAGCATATGCCCGCTGGCTATACCGCCATGCTGGCCCGCAGCTTGGACCGTGCCGCTGCGCCCAAGGTCATGGAAGCAAAGCATAATATGCCGCTCGAACGCGGGCATATCTATATTGCACCCGCCGGACCACAGCATTGCACCATCAAGGGACGCAGCCCCATGCGTTCTATTATCGACGATGGTGATCCCGTAAACGGCCACCGCCCATCGGCGGATCGGCTGTTCGCTTCCTTGGCAAGCTATGGTCCCAGTGACGCAGTCGGTGTCATTCTGACGGGCATGGGCGACGATGGCGCACGCGGACTGGTCGCCATGCGCGGTGCTGGCATTCCCACCATCGGGCAAAATGCCGAAACATCGCTGATTTACGGCATGCCCCGCGCCGCTGCCGAAATGGGCGGGCTGGATGACGTCCTGCCCCTGTCATCCATCGCTGCGCGCCTGATGGAGCTTTGCTCATGCTAAGGCCTCTACCAACCTCTGCTCCGCAACAGCGTCGCCACAGCGTTATGCAGGGCGAAAGCGAAGTATCGAGCGACGCCAATTTGGTGCTGACCACCATATTGGGAAGCTGTATCGCCTGTTGCCTCTATGATCCGCGCGCCAAGGTGGGCGGTATGAACCATTTCCTGTTGTCTTTGCCGCCCCACGCGGCCCCTGATGATATCGGCGCGGCCCAGCGTTATGGCCTTTATGCGATGGAATTGCTGGTCAATGAAATGCTGAAAGCGGGTGCCCATCGCAGCTTCATGCGCGCGCGCCTCTATGGCGGGGCCAATATGCACAGCGGTATGCGCAGCATCGGGCTGAACAACAGCCAATTTGCACAGCAATTTCTGGCGGCGGACGGTATTGCATTGGCCTTTGCGGACACGGGTGGCTCATCCGCCCGCCGTGTGGATTTTCAGCCCGCAACGGGCCGCATTCGATGCCGTTTGGTCCAAGACATTGTCCCCGAAACACCCCCAATCGCACAAAAGCCCCCAGTCGGCGAAATCGAACTTTTCTGATCAAGTGGAAAATATAATGCCCAACATCAATATCTTGACGGTCGATGACAGTGTCAGCATGCGCCTGTTGCTGCGCGCGGCCTTGACCAAAGAAGGCCATCAGATCAACGAAGCCGAAGACGGTGTGGCCGCCGCCGAATGGTTGGAACATCATCAACCCGATTTGGTGATTACCGACATTAACATGCCGCGCATGGATGGGTTCGGCTTGATCGAACATATTCGCGCCCAGCCGCGTTTTCGCGACATGCCGATATTGGTGCTGACCACCGAAAGCACGGCCGAAAAAAAGGCCCGCGCCCGCGCCGCGGGGGCCACTGGATGGATCGTCAAACCCTTTGACCCAGATCAATTGAACAGCGTCATTCGCCGTGTAGCGCATTGAAGCTAGCCCACCGAGCGCAACCCATTGACCATCGCCGTGATCATCAGGATATCAACATGACCCGCCAACTCATCACCTTTCAAATTGACGACAAATTGCTGGGTGTGGACATCATGGCTGTGCGCGAAATTCGGGCATGGACTCCCACCACCAAAATCCCCCACGCCCCTGCTTATGTGCGCGGCGTGGTGAATTTGCGCGGTACCGTGCTGCCCGTCATCGACCTCAGCAGCCGATTGGGTTGGGGCGACACCGAACCATCAGCACGCCATGTCATCATTGTGATGGAAATCGGCAATCAGTTGCACGGCCTGATCGTCGACAGCGTCAATGATATTGTGTTGATTGACGACGCCACCATGCAGCCGCCGCCCGATTTGGGCGATCCGCTGGTGCCCTTTTTCATCGAAGGATTGGCCACGGTCGATGACCATATGGCGATGGTGCTGGACCTGAAATCACTGACCCTTGGCGCAGCACCGCAAGCTGCCAGCGACGCTGCCCCGCGCGCCCTTGCCGACGCAGCCTGAATTTTTCATAGGAGTTATAGACATGGCCTCCCCCGTTCGGGTTTTGGTTGTTGACGACAGCGTCACCATGCGCGCACTTTTTTCGGGCATTTTGAACGATGCCCCCGGTATCACGGTCATTGAACATGCCGCCGATGCCGACGAAGCCCGCGACCTGATCAAAAAATTACGCCCCGATGTCATCACCCTAGACGTCGAAATGCCCGGCATGAGCGGTCTGGAATTTCTGGAAGAATTGATGACCGAGCGCCCCATGCCCGTCATCATGCTGTCCACCCTGACGCAAAAAGGATCGGACGCCACACTCAAGGCGTTAGAACTGGGCGCGTTCGATTGCTTCCCCAAACCCACCAAAGCCACGATGGACGAATTTGCCAAAATCGGCCCACGTTTGGCCCGCTTGGTGAAATCTGCTGCCAAAAATGGTGGCAAGCCCCGCAAGGCCGAAACAAGCGCCCTCGCCCCCGTCGCCGTGTCGGCGGTCCCTGCCGACTATGTCCCCAGTGATGCCTTGCTGACCTTGGTGGCCAATACCGGCGGCGTCGATGCGCTGAATGATATGATCGCGCAATTTCCGGCAAATTGCCCGCCGACCATCATTCATTTGGCCAGCGCCAGCGGCTTCATCGATGCCTTTATCACCAAGCTGGACAAGGTGACACAGCCGCGCATTCGCTTGGCCGCCGATGACCAACCCCTTGAGGCTGGCAATGTCTATATTGTGTGTGACCATGCGAAACATGCGATCATCGACAAATGGCCTGCGGGCCGCATTCGTTTGATTGACGGTGAACCGATTGCGGGCCACCGCCCATCGGCCAATCTATTGCTGGGTACCATCGCCAAAACGGCTGGCACGGCGGGCGCAGCGGCCATTTTGACCGGTATTGGGGACGATGGTGTCGCAGGATTGATGGCGATGAAGTCGATGGGCGGCTTGACGCTGGCCCAATCGCCCGACACCGCCCGCGCCGCCGAACTACCGGAACTGGCTATCGCCAAGGGCGCAGCGTCGCAAATCTTACCGCTGACCGAAATCTCTGCCGCTATGCTGCACCATCGGACACAGGCCCCTGTATGAGCAGCATGATCCCCCCCAACCCCAGCTTGCTGCAAAAAATTGCGGATGAACTGGAAAATATGCGCCAAGAGACCGAGTCTCTTGGCGCCTTGCTGTGCAGTGATCCGGATGTTGCCCTTCGCCATATGAACGCGCTGCAAAGTCTCGATTTACTGGCGCAAACCCAATTGGCCTTGGCCAAAATATTGCGCGCCGAAAATCCCGAAGACGCCTTGGCGAACACCGACCTGCACAATCTGCGCGAACGGTTGATGAACGCCCACTGGGAATGATATATTGTTGGTCGCAAGCCCACCCGCCGCACAAGGCGGCGATAGCCATGCGGCCAACGGGTCAATAGCCCGCATAAGGCACGCGCGCGCCACGCGAGAGCTCGCCATGCCCGCCCAAACGGACAGGGGCCGAATATTCTCGTCCAATATGAGATTTATGGCGGGCCAGCATAGTCCAGCATAGTCCAGCATAGTCCAGCATTGGCTGAACAACGATCAAATCAAGGCTTGGGGAAAGTGGTGCACCCGGAACGATTCGAACGTCCGACCCTCAGATTCGTAGTCTGATGCTCTATCCAGCTGAGCTACGGGTGCGCTGTGAGAGCCCTTTACGTGGGGCCCTTCTGACACGCAAGTGTTAAATTCAAAATTTTGAAATTTATTTTACATTTCTGTGACCTAGGCCAAAATTCACACCAGATCCCCCACCCCTTGCGTAAAAAAAGAGCCACTCTGCCGACGCAGAATGGCTCTTCCTTGTGAAATCTTTGCACGCCAGCGTCAAACGATGCTGGCAAGCCGCAATCAGGCCTCCATCGATCCGGTTTCAATGAAACGCTGGTGCCATGACAAGGCCTCGCGCAGCAGCGACGGCGAATGCTTGCCATAGCTGTCCTTCAGCGCGCGGGCGTAATAGTCCGCCAGCATCGGACGGAATTTGGGATGGGCGCATTTTTCAATGATCAGTTCGGCGCGCTGCTTGGGCGACAGGCCCCGCAAGTCGGCCAGACCTTGTTCCGTCACAATCACCTGAACATCCTGCGAAATATGGTCCACATGGCTGACCTGTGGCACAATCGCCGAAATCGCCCCGCCCTTCGCGGTCGATGGCGTCACGAATATGGATACAAAGGCGTTGCGCGCGAAATCGCCCGACCCGCCAATGCCATTTTGAATGCGCGAACCCATGACATGGGTGCTGTTCACATTGCCATAAATATCCGCTTCGATCAGGCCGTTCATCGACACACAGCCCAAACGGCGGATCAATTCGGGGTGGTTGCTGATTTCTTGCGGACGCAAGATCATCCGGTCGCGATAGCGTTCCATATCCGCATTGATGCGCAGCGCCGCTTCCGGCGACAAGGAAAAGGCGGTGGCCGATGCGATGCGCAATTTGCCGCAATCGATCAGGTCCAACATGCCGTCCTGAATCACTTCGGTATAAGAGGTCATATTTTCAAAGCGGCTGTCGACCAGACCGGTCAGCACCGCATTGGCGATATTGCCCACACCCGACTGAATAGGCAGCAGATTTTCGGGCATACGGCCCATTTTCACTTCATGTTCGAAAAATTCGATCAAATGACCGGCAATTTGCATGGCCGATGCATCTGGCGCGCTGAAGGGCAAGTTGCGGTCGGGCGTGTCGGTGACAACGATGCCCGCAATTTTGTCCAAATCACAGCGGAACAGCGGCTGCCCAATACGATCATCGGCGCGAACCAAGGGAATGGGCACACGATTGGGCGGCAATTGCGTACCATAATAAATGTCGTGCATCCCCTCTAGGGCGGGGTTCTGCCAATTATTGACTTCCAAAATGATGCGTTCGGCGCGGTCCAACCATGTTTTGTTGTTACCAACCGACGATGATGGGATCAGGCCACCATCGGCGGTGATACCCGTTACTTCGACCACCGCCGTGTCCAGCGGGCCCAAGAAGCCCTGCCACGCCATGGGCGCAACTTGGCTCAGGTGCATGTCGAAATAATTCATCGTGCCATTGTTGATTTTTTCACGAGCGATTGGGTCGCTGTTATACGGCAAGCGAAATTCAATGCCGTCCGCCTTCGCCAGCGCGCCGTCCAATTCCGGTCCCGTGGACGCACCAGTCCAGACCTTGACGCGAAAAGGATTTCCCTTGGCCTGCTCTTCTTCAATGTGGGCGGCCAGTGCCAAGGGCACTTCTTTGGGATATCCCGACCCTGTAAATCCGCTCATGCCAACGGTTGTGCCATGTCCAATCAGTCGCGCGGCGTCGGCAGCGCTCATGATCTTCTTGTGCAAGCTAGGCATCGCAATACGACTGGTCGTCACTGGTTCTTCCTTTGACAGGGAATTTCGGTTCGGGACGCCGCTTACCAATTCTCAACGGCGACCTGCAAGTCCATTGAAAAACATCAAATCTATCTTAAAAGATAAAAATCTCCTTTCCCCTTACGGAAAGCGCCCTTTTTTATAAAGTGAATAAAAGAAAAAAAAGTTGCCACATGCAGGTAAAACAGCATTGAATCGCAATAATGCTGCAGTGCAGCATGAATCTACACCGTTTTTCTTATCGCAACTCTGCCCTTATTCTGATCCGAAAGACAGCGGTGCGTCACCATGGTTCCACACGGGCCACCGCTTCATAATATCGTCAAACAAAGACGATTGCACATGGTTCGCCAGCCATCGCTGCAAATGCGGCATATCCAACCCAGCGAACCATTCCGGCTCCACCGACGCAAATTGGCGGACAAAGGGCATGGTGGCCATATCCGCCAAGGCGCGTGTCGGGCCCGTCAACTGGCCGCCATATTCTGCCAAACGATGATCCAAGCGGGCCAAAATCTGCTGTGCAGATGTCCGATGGGCCAATGCATCGCTGTCGTGGCGCTGGGGATATTTATACCGGTCCAAATGATATTTAAACGCCCCATCATTTTGGGCGATCAAATCTTTGTCGTCGCCGGACAACCAATTTTCAGGATCATGGCGCCCCAAGGCCCAGTGCATGATGTCCAAACTCTCGTCCACTACATGGCCGTCCGGCAACACCAGCACCGGCACGGTGGCCTTGGGCGATGCCTCCAGCATTTCAGCAGGCTTGGCCGATAATTTCACTTCTCTAATCTCGCACCGCTGGCCGCTCATCGCCAAAGCGAGGCGGGCGCGCATGGCATAGGGGCATCGGCGAAAACTATATAGGATAGGATCAGTCATGACCGACCACCTTGTCCCCCAACACCGCCCTCTTCGACGCGCCTTTTTCAGGGCTTACGTCCCCCTTCCGGCTGGCATGATGATCGAAATCGGCGGCAATATGCGCCTCCCCCCGCGCCGAGGCTCGCTCTTCCTGCCGTTGACGCTCACGATAAGCCGCTCGCTGAGCGTCCGTGCGCTCACCATGGCAAGCGGGGCAACTGACCCCTTCTTCAAAATGGGGTGATGCCTCATCCTGCGCGCTAATGGGGCGGCGGCAAGCGAAACATAAGCGATATTGCCCTTGCACCAAGCCATGTCCCACGGTTACCCGCTGATCGAACACGAAACATTCGCCTTCCCACAGGCTTTGTTCAGCGGGCACTTGTTCCAAATAGCGTAAAATCCCGCCCTTCAGATGATAGACATCCTCCACCCCTTCTTGCATCAAAAAGGCGGTGGATTTTTCACAGCGTATTCCGCCGGTGCAGAACATCGCCACTTTGGGATTCTGGCCGCCAGCCAGCAATTCGTCCCGATGGTCACGAAACCATGCCGGAAAGTCGCGAAACCGCACCGTTTTTGGGTCAATCGCGCCGCGAAAGCTGCCCACCTTCACTTCATAATCATTGCGGGTGTCGATCAAGATGGTGTCGGGGTCCGCGATCAGGGCGTTCCAATCCTGTGGTTCGACATAGCGGCCCACGCTGCGGCGCGGGTCGATATCGGCCACGCCCATGGTCACAATTTCCGGCTTCAGCCGCACATTCATGCGCCAAAAAGGCATGGTCGCGGCGCGGCTATATTTCACATCCAAGTCGCCGCAATCGGGCAGCCTGCGTATATGGCCGATCAAGGCCGTAATCGCCGCATCCGTGCCTGCTACCGTGCCGTTAATGCCTTCATGCGCCACCAGCAACGTGCCGCGAATATCGTAATTTTGGCACAATTTCTCCAGCCCCGCCTGAATGGCGGACGGATCGTCCCACGGCGTAAAACGATACAGGGCGGCCACGCAAACAGGCTGACTGGGATGATCATCTGGTTTCAACATTCCGCTGTCATAGCCGCTGGCAAAGCCCATGCAAATCACCCAGCAAAATCACGAAATCCTTCGGGGGAGATTTTAGGCATTGCAAGATAGATAGCATTCTAAGTATATAATCATCCATAAGGTCATACCGACAGGCCATTGATCCGGTATAAATAGGGGGGATTGGATGACAGACGCAGGCCATAGCGGCGGCGCATTAAGCGGCATCAAAGTCGTGGAAATGGGACAGTTGATCGCGGGTCCATTTTGCGGCCAGTTGCTGGGCGATATGGGCGCCGAGATTATCAAATTGGAACCGCCCGTTACCGGCGACCCGATGCGCCAATGGGGCCAAGGCGACAAGCCCAGTTGGTGGCGCGTGATTGCGCGCAACAAATATAGCGTGGCCGTCGATCTGCGCAGTGAAGACGGGCAAGCCTTGGCCCGCGAATTAATTTCCAAGGCCGATATTTTGATCGAAAATTTTCGCCCCGGCACGCTGGAAAAATGGAATCTCGATCCGGTTGATCTGCGCAAGACCAACAAAGGCCTGATTGTGGTACGCGTGTCGGGCTATGGTCAAACTGGCCCTTACTCATCGCGCGCCGGCTTTGGCGGCATTGGCGAGGCGATGGGCGGTTGGCGCGGCATTGTCGGCTATCCCGACCTGCCCCCAGCGCGCATGGGCGTGTCGATTGGCGATACGCTGGCTGCCACCTATGGCTGCATGGGGGCCTTGGCCGCCCTGCATCACCGCAGCCACAGCGGCGAAGGACAAATTGTCGACAGCGCCCTATACGAAGCTGTGCTGCAAATCATGGAATCGACCGTGTCGGATTATAGCACTAGCGGCACCAAACGCCGCCGCACAGGGTCAACCCTGCCCGCCATTGCGCCGTCCAATGTCTATCCGTGCCGCGACGGCGAATATTTAATCGGCGCCAATCAGGATGGCGTCTTTGCCCGTCTAGCCGCCGCCATGGGCCGCCCCGAACTGGCGAGCGACCCCCGCTATGCCACGCACCGCGCGCGGGGCGAACGGCAAGAGGAATTGGACGCCCTGATCGGTGAATGGACCCGAACGCTCTCCATCGCGGAATTGGAAGCCGCGATGATCGAGGCCGGTGTGCCCGCTGGCAAAATCTATGATGCCGAAGACATGCTGGCCGATCCGCATTTTGCTGCGCGCGAGGCTTTGGTGACGGTGCCAGACAGCGAATTTGGTGACGTGACCATGCAAAGCCCCTTCCCCAAATTATCGGCCACCCCCAGCAGCGTGCGCCGCCCCGCCCCACTTCAGGTCGGACAGGACACTGATGACGTGCTGAACCGCTGGCTGGGACGCAGCGCATGATAACGCTATACGGCGGACCAACCCCCAATGCGCGAAAAGTGGCGATTGCGCTGCTCGAAATGAAGCTGCCGTGGCGGCTGGAGCCGATTGATATTTTGGCAGGCGACCAATTAACGTCAGAGTTTTTGGCGCTTAATCCCAACAATAAAACACCCGTCATCATCGACGACCACGGCCCCAATGGCGCGCCCTTCACCCTGAATGAAAGCGGGGCGATCTTGGTGTATCTGGCCGAAAAAACGGGGCTGTTCTTGCCCAATGATGCCAGCGAACGGGCGCTGTGCTGGCAATGGCTGATGTTTCAGATGTCCGCCATCGGGCCCATGTTTGGACAAGCCGCCCATTTCACCCATTATGCCAAGGACCGCCACCCCTATGCCATCGAACGCTATGGACGCGAGGTGAAACGGCTGATGATGGTGCTTAATCACCGCTTGGGCGACAGCGAATGGCTGTCGGGCACCAGCTATAGCATCGCGGATATAGCCACATTGCCTTATGTTCGCAGTATATTAACGGCTCAGCCCGGCCAATATCCGCATGTCGACCGCTGGGGCCAAGCGATGCTGGCGCGGCCCGCCGTGGCCGAAGGCTTGGCGGTCGGCACCGCCCGCGCGGAAACCATCGAAGGCGGGCTGCAAGGCTTTACGGACGAACATCGCGCCATTTTATGGGGGGATCGCCAACACAGCCAGCGATAACCCCCTATCATCATCAGAGCAGGGGTGATCAGCCCTGTTTCACCGCCGCATGATTGGCATCACCAAACATGTTAGACCATTCGTCATCGCTCAACTTTTGGTGACGGCCCAAATATTTCTCCGGCGCTTTCAAATCCGGCCGCGTCATGGCCGTAACCACGGCCGGACGAGCGCGAATGCGCTGGAACCAATCATAGGTCGCGGGCCATTCCTCGGCCCCTTGGTTTTCGCCGCCTGCTTGCATGAAAAATCCGGTGGCCCGCCCCGGCCACAGCGCGATGTCCGCGATGCTATAATTGTCGCCCGCCACATAGGGTGATTTTTCCAGCCGCTTTTCCAGCACGGTCAGCAAACGCCCCACTTCTTTGGCATAGCGCGCAATGGCATAATCTTGCCCCGCTGGGGCATAGCGCATGAAATGGCTGGCTTGCCCACCCATCGGCCCCATGGCGGAAACTTGCCACGTCAACCAAGACAAGGTGACGGCGCGCTCCGCGCCAGATGGCGCCAGAAATTTCCCACATTTTTCCGCCAGATATTGCAGCATAGCCCCCGATTCAAACACCGTGATGGCATCACCGCCGCCCATAGGATCATGGTCAACCAACGCGGGCAGTTTAAAATTGGGGTTAATCTGACCAAATTCCGCCGTCAGTTGATCACCATGAAATATGTCATATGGGATAACATTATAAGCTACGCCCATTTCCTCCAAAATGATGGTGATTTTTTGGCCATTGGGAGTCGCACAATAATGTAGGTCAATCATCACAGCACCTCATATATCTGATGCCGAACCCCAAAGTCGGTGCGTTCCCCGACCCCAATCGCCAGCACAGCATTTAACCAATCATAAGCGGGATCAGATGTCTCAAACACTGGTGCAATTCGCAAATAATATCGTGCCGGATCGACGTCAGGCGATGCGGGATTGGCGAAATCGGCGCGCACATCATCGCTTAGCGCCGACCGGCCTTGATAGATAAGATAGATCATGGCGCCGTCGTCCGTCTGCCACATGGTGCGGGCATCAAATGTTCCGACATGGCGACCATCTGCCATTTTTCCGGCACGGGACCAATTGCCCCCGCCCGCCAATATTTTTCCGTTCAGACGCGGGCCGAAAAAACGGCCGCCGGTGATATAGCCGACTCGTTGCTCGCCGAACGGTGACGCCCCGACCGTGAACAGGCCGCCGCCCACTTCAAACTCGGCAGTACAGAGATGGCGTGTCTTTAAACCACTGTCTAAAACTAGGTTTTTTTCTTTTTCCATAATCGCTCTCTCCCTTGCGAAACGCTAGACAAGTATAAATCAATTAGTATACTAAGGGTCAATCAGATTGACGGACTGACGCAAGAAATCAGGATCGTCAACGCCGCAAATTGGGAGGGTTAAATGAAGCAGTTCAATATGATTCTGTTATCGGGGGCGGCTTGCGCCGCGCTGATGGCCACCGCTGCACCAGCCATGGCGCAAGACAGCGCTGCAACAGCCAGTGCCAGCGATACCGACGAACGGGACATTATTGTCACCGCCCGTTTCCGCAACGAAACCTTGCAAGATGTGCCGCAAGCGATCTCGGCCTTTGACGCACGTTCGCTCAGCGCCGTTGCCGCCCGCGACATTACCGATCTGGCACCATCAACGCCGAACGTCAGCATCACCCCTGTTGCCACATTCTCAAACTCTGCGTCCATCTATATGCGCGGCCTTGGTGGACAGGATATTGAATCCACGGTCGAAAGCCCCGTCGGCATTTCCATCGACGGCGTGTTCGTTACCCGCCCCGTCGCCACCATGCTGGACACATTTGATCTGGAACGCATCGAAATATTGCGGGGTCCCCAAGGGACGTCCTTTGGTAAAAACTCGCTGGCTGGCGGTATTGCGGCGCACACCAAAAATCCGGGCCGCGAGTTATCCGCCCGCGCCGAAGTCACCATCGGCAATTATGGCCGCATCGACGCTCGTGCGTCGGTCGACGTGCCCATCATCCAAGATGTGTTGGCCGCCCGATTGGTGGTCAACAAAGAAACCTATGACGGTTTTTACACCAACCGCGTCGACAATAAGCGCATCGGCGGCCAAGACCGTTTCAACATGCGCGGCACCATCGTCGCCACACCATCGGATGCCTTGGAAATCAACCTCAAGGGCTTTTGGGTTCGCGACCGTTCTAGCGCCCCTGGCGGTGACACCGTGCCAGACCGCACAAAATTGCTATATTTGGTCTATGGCTTTGAAGAACCCAATGACGGCGCTTTCCGCATTGGCCGTGATTTCCCAGCCAATCACGACACCGACCAATTGGGCCTGATCAGCAACATCAGCGTGAAACTGGGCGACAGTTGGAATGTGAAATCGATCACCGGCTATATTGAAACCGACGATTTCAACGACAGCGATTTCGACCAAAGTGAAATCTTCTTCTTCCCAACCTTCCGTTTGCAATCGCACCGCCAGTTCAGCCAAGAACTGCGCCTGCAATCAAACTTCTCGGATCGCGACGATGCTTTGTCCCGTCTGGATTTGGTGTTCGGGGGCTATTATCTGAACCAAAGCTTTGAAATGACACAAGCATTCCCAACGCTGCCAGCGCTGGTGCCACCAGATTATATCCAAGCTGGCAGCCAAGATTTCGTTGCCCAGAAAAACAAAGCGCATGCGCTGTTTGCCCAGGCGATTTACGGCATCAACGACCGTCTAAACGTCACCTTTGGTGTGCGCCAAAGCTGGGAACAAAAAGATTATCTGCGCGACCCGACGGGCACCCTCATCCTGCCCGCCTATTTCAAAGACCGGTCATTCGTCCTGCCTTTGGACGAAATGGAAGATATCGCCCGCGACAATCTGGCGCTCGGCAAGGCTTTGTCACTGGGGTATAAGCGCAACCGCATGACCTTTAAGGCCGGTGTTGACTATAAGCTGACCGACGATGTGATGCTCTATGGCGGCTACAGCCAAGGCTATAAGGGCGGCGGCTTTGGTGCGCGTTCGGCCACCAAGCTGACCGCAGGTCCAACCAACGACAATACGTCCGAATTGTTCGAAGTCGGCATGAAGGGCGATTTCTTTGACCGTCTGCTCCGCCTGAACCTGACGGGCTTTATTACCAACTATAAGCAGTTGGAATTCAGCATCTTCATCCCGAATCCGGACGTGGCGAGTGGCCAAGAAACCGCCGCTAGCAATATCGGCAAAGCGCGCACCAAGGGCATTGAGTTGGAAGCATCGCTGCGTCCAACCCAAGATTTCACCTTATCCGCCAACATTGGGTATCTGGACGCAAAATTTACTGACTTCTGCGCCGATATTAACGGTCCGTCCAACTATTCCACGCCGCCCACATCGACGTGCGGTGACGTGTCCCTGATCAGCGGCAACAGCTATTTGGTCGACGAAGATTATACTTATCTGAAAATGACCCGTGCGCCGAAATGGCAAACCCAGCTAGCGGCAGAATATGCAGTTCCGCTGGGCGACAATGGCCGCTTGAACTTCCGTTTGGCGGGCTCTTATCGCAGCACCTATTATAACAGCGGCTTGAACGAAGCCCCCGGCAAATCGGGCGATTTCATTCTGGTCGATGGGTCGATTGGCTGGGAAAGCGATGATGGCCGGTTCCGCGCCCAATTGTGGGGCAAGAATTTGACCAATCATACCTATATCGCGGCCCTGACGCCCACGACCAACTATTTCACCCAGCGCTTCTATGGTGCACCGCGCACCTTTGGCTTGACCCTTGGCGCTGGCTTTTAAGACCTGAGTATCGGGGCGTTACCCCGCTTGCACGGCTGCCGCTTCCCCCCGAACGGCAGCCGTGTTTTGCGGCTTGGGTTTTAACGGATCAACAATCGATAATTTGGACAATCTATGACACAGGCCACGGCTCCCCTCGCCGCCCCAGCAACAGATAACAACCTTGTGATGCGCCGCAGAATTGCCCTGACGATGTTATTCCTGGTGGGCACCATTAACTTTGTGGACCGCCAGCTTTTGTCGATTTTGGTCGAACCTGTTCGGGCGGAACTGGACTTTACGGACACCCAATTTGGCCTGTTGACGGGTCTGGCGTTCGCGCTTTTCTATGCGGCAATGGGCGTTCCTGTCGCAATGTTGGCGGATCGCTGGAACCGCGTGAAGCTGATTGGGATTGCCTGTGTTGTCTATAGCGGCTTTACCATGGCCTGCGGCATGGTTTCCAATTTCTGGCAATTGGCCTTGATGCGTTTTGGCGTTGGCGCGGGCGAAGCTGGCGGAACCGCGCCGTCTTTGTCCGTTCTCGCGGATTATTACCCCCCCGCCGAGCGTCCATTTGCCATCGGCCTGCTGACGTTGAACGGTCCCTTTGGCGTATTTGTCGGCGCCGCCTTTGGGGCATGGGCCGCCGCCAATATTGGTTGGCGCGGCGCCTTCATGGTGATTGGTGCCATTGGCATGGCCTTTGTACCCATTATGTTGTGGCTGGTACGCGAACCCGCGCGCGGCCAAATGGACAAAGAAAAAATGGCCGACGAAGCCATATCTTTTTCCCAAAGCTTGGCGCTTTTCATTCGTCGCCGGTCGCTGCGTTTATTGTTGATCGGCAGCGCGCTTGCCGCCTTTGTCAGCTATGGCATGTTAAACTGGATTCCGGCCTTTTTGATGCGGACCCAAAAAATGCCACTCGAAGCCATGGCGACCTATTATGCACCAGCCGCGGGCATCACCTTTGGCATTGGCATTTTGGGCGGCGGCTGGTTGGTCAGCCAACGCGCCAAAATATCGCCGCGCGCTTATGGCAGCATCCCTGCCTTGGCCAGCCTGCTGCTTATTCCGACATTCATCATGGCTTTAATGGCGGACAGTTGGCAAATGTCACTGGCTTTGCTGCTCATTCCGATGGCCGCCTGCACTGTCTATGTCCCGCCCGCCTTGGCGTTGGTGCAAAATTTGACCCCGCCGCGTTCCCGCGCCACCGCTGCCGCATTATTGTTGCTGGTATTCAACATCATCGGTTTGGGCATGGGTCCGGTCTTTACGGGCGTTTTAAGCGATATGCTGAAAGCCAGCTTTGGCGACGACAGTTTACGCTTTGCCCTGATCGGCCTTGTCCCCTTCGCCGCAGCCGCCGGAATCGCGCAATTTTCCATGACTCGCCATTTGGACCGCGATTTTGCGGAATGATCATCCCGCCAAAAGGACAGACTGATGCCCGACCATAATGACCCCGATTCACAGGACATCGCCAGACTGGCCCAGCGTTTCTTCGACGCCATCGAAGACGGCGATATCGATACCATGCGCGCCAGCTTCACGCCCGATGCCGTGATTTGGCACAATAGCGACGAACGCGACACCACCGTCGAGCAAACGGCCGTGGTTTTGACCGGCATGGTCGCACGGATTAAAAACCGCAAATATGCAGATCGCCGCCTACAGATATTCGAAGGCGGCTTTGTCCAGCAACATGTGTTGACCGGAAACCGCCTGTTCGACGACGGTGCGGTTCGCCTGCCCTGTGCCATTATTTGCCAAGTCAAGCATGGCAAAATCACACGGTTGGATGAATATTTCGACAGTGCGCATGTCGCAGAGTTTCGCAAAACATCACATTGATTGGGGGAAAATTCATGCCCGTTTTACGCCAAGTACCACTCGCCGAAGTCCAAGACGACATCGTAAAAGCTTATTATAACCGATTGTTTGGCGACCGCGACCCTGTCGCCGAACCCGGCACCGCAACCGGTACACCCGGGGACTGGTGGACCGTCTATGCGCTGGCACCCGACATTTTCAAACATGCGGTCGATGGTTTTGCCGTATATCGCCACCCTGCCCGCAAGATTGACCCAATACTGCGCGAATTGGGCCAAACCCGCGCCGGATGGGTGAAGGGCAGCCAGTTCGTATTTTCCCAACATTGCAAATCGCTGCGGGGTTTGGGTGCAAGCGAAGAAAAAATCGCCTCCATTGCGCATTGGCAAGTGGCCGATTGTTACAATGAACAAGAACGTGCGGTTTTGGCCTATGCCGATTGCCTGTCCCAAGGCGCAGGCCGCGTACCAACCGAAATTTTCGACAAATTGCGCAGCTTTTGGGATGATGAGCAAATTTTCGAATTCACCTATATTACCTGCCTTTACGACATGCACGCCGTGATCACTCGGGCTTTGCGCATGGAATTCGACAATCGCGAAGACCCAATCGTCGAAGTCGCGGCCCCCGAAGGCTTTGATGCCGCCGACTTCCTCAGCGCGCCGCGCCCCAAAAACTAACCCAACAAGCGCCCCGCTAATCGTCAATTTTGTTGACGATTAGCGGGGCTTGTGATAGAGAATAGATGAGAGGATGAACGGATGAAATATTATCACTCCGTCGGACCAAATCCGCGCGTCGTGGCATTGTTCATGGCGGAAAAAGGCATCAAATTGCCGCAGGTTGACGTCGATCTGCGCGGGGGTGAAAATCGCCGTGCGCCCTATAATGTCGACATCAACCCCGCTGGCCAGACACCCGCTTTACAATTGGACGATGGGTCATATCTGACCGAGATCACGGCCATTTGCGAATATTTGGATGAAATCCATCCCAACAACAGCTTGATCGGCACCACGGCGCAAGAACGCGCCGAAACCCGCATGTGGACGCGGCGCATTGATTTAAACATCTGCGAACCGCTGACCAACGGCTTTCGCTATGCCGAGGGACTGCCGCTGTTTTCCAACCGGATGCGCTGCCTGCCCGAAGCCGCAGATGGTTTAAAGGCCATCGCGCAAGATGGGCTGACTTGGCTGAATGGCTTGATATCGGACCGCGAATTTATTGCAGGTAAACGCTTCACTTTGGCCGACATTTTGCTGTTCGCCTTTTTGGATTTCGGCGCCAGCGTTGGCCAACCGATCAACCCCGACCTTACCCATATTAACAACTGGTATCAGCGGATGAAAAGCCGCCCATCCATGGCCCCTGCCGTGGCATAGTCAAAAGGAGACGGATTATGGCTGCTCAGAACACAGAATTTGAATTTCGCGGTGTGAACCACTTGGCGCTGGTTTGCAAAGACATGGCCAAGACGGTTGAATTTTACCGCGACATTTTGGGAATGCCGCTGATCAAAACGCTGGACCTGCCCGGTGATCGCGGTCAGCATTTCTTCTTTGACGTCGGCAATGGCGACAGTCTGGCCTTTTTCTGGTTCAAAGATGCGCCAAAAGCGGTTCCGGGCATTTCGGCACCAGAAGCGCTGCCGGGCGAAGGCAATTTCATGTCGGCCCATGGGTCGATGAACCATATTGCCTTCAATATCAACGCGGACAAATTTGACGTATATTGTCAGCGTCTGGTCGACAAAGGCATTAAGGTGTCGGCTGTTCTGAATCATGATGACAGCGAAACCCAAGTCACCGCAGAATTGCATGATGGCGTCTTTGTACGCTCGATCTACTTTTTTGATCCCGATGGTGTCTGCTTGGAACTGGCGGCATGGACCAAGGAATTTGACGCATCCGACGTCGCGCACGACCCTATGCAAGCCGATGGCACACGCCGTGCGGGCCTCATCACCGCCCATGCCGGTCATGCCTAAGGAAAAATGGCCCAGCGTATGTCACGCTGGGCCATATGTTTAGCCGATGGCCCTTTCTTGGCCTTCCCAATATGGCGCACGCAATTCGCGGCGCAGCACCTTGCCAGACGGATTGCGCGGCAGTTCGGGAATAAATTCGACGGATTTGGGAACTTTATATCCCGCAATTTTTGCCTTGGTCCACGCCAAGACATCATCTGGGTCCACATTTTGGCCCGCCTCAGGCACAATCAATGCCTTGACCGCTTCGCCCCATTTCACATCCGGTACGCCAATAACCGCCACATCCGCGACACCGGGGCATCCCATGATCGCGCTTTCTACCTCAGCCGGATAGATATTTTCTGCACCCGACACGATCATGTCCTTGATACGGTCGTGAACAAAGTAGAAACCGTCACTGTCGCGGTAACCCACATCCCCTGTATGCAACCAGCCGCCATCCAAGGTTTCGCGGGTCGCGTCGGGACGTTTCCAATATTCTTTCATCACAATATCGCCCCGAATGGCGATTTCACCAATTTCGCCATCACCCAATTCGCGGCCCTGAGCGTCCAAAATAGCCATATCAACGCCGGGCCATCCTTTGCCGCACGACGTTAATTTACCGGGCAAATCATGCGCCGATGGGGCCAGATATGCCCCGCTTCCCGCAGATTCCGTCATTCCATAAAATTGCACAAATTTGCAGCCAAAAACGCCCCGCGCGCGCCGCAACACATCTTCGGCGATGGGGGATGCTCCATAAGCAATGGTTCGCAAGGCGGGAAATGTGCCCACTTGGGCTTGGGGCTGTGCCAGCATCATTTGAATCATCACCGGTGCCAGAAACGCATGGGCGACTTGTTCATTTTTCATCATGTCCAAGGCATCGCTGGCGGCAAAATCCTTGATCAAAACAAGGCGGCACCCTTGCGCCAGCCCTGCAAAACCAACATTGGTGCCCGCCACATGAAATAAGGGCATGACGATCATCACGGTCTGGCCCTGATCATAAGCGAAACCGTCGACATTCACGGCCATTTCCATAAAGCGACGATAGGTGAAATGCGTTAACACCACCCCCTTGGGCCGGCCCGTGGTGCCGCTGGTATAAAGCTGCAACACATCATCGGTCAGTTCTGGACCCGCCAAGCCATGGTCCGGTGCACCACCCAGCCATTGGTCAAAATCTTCAAATTTCGGGTGCGACCCATATAAAGCAATCAAGCGCGGCGGATGGGCCAAATCGGCCACCGCATCCAGCACCAATTCAAAGAAATCTTCGCCGACGAACAAAAGCTTGGGCGCGGCGTCGTCCAGAATATAGGCGACCTCTGCCGCCGCCAATCGGTTGTTGATCGGGGCCAAGCAAGCGCGCGCCAGCGCACAGCCGAAAAACAGCGGATACCAGCTGTCGTGATTTTTGGTCAGCACCGATATGCGGTCCCCCGCCGTCACCCCAGACGCCAATAGGGCATTGCCCACGCGGTTGGACGCGACATTCAATTGTTGAAAGCTGGTTTCTTTGTCGCCAAATTTAATGGCAATCGCGCTGGCCTGTACCCGCGCCTGTGCGGCGGGAATATCAGCCAGCGTGCGGATGGCGTCCAAATCAATCATGCCTCTCTCCCATCACTTATTTTGTTGATGCGGATTTGCTCCGCTTATTCTGGTCCAGACTAAGCGGTCCGCCTATCTTGGCTAGTCAAATAAGCCGCTGCGGGGCGACGCAGCGGCCCGTCTCATTCGGCGATAAAATTCGCGATGATTTGCGCTGTTTCTCGTGGGGCCTCTATGGTCGGCAAATGACCAATATTGGGCAAGGTCACAAATTCGGCTCCTGCGATTTCTGCTGCAATTTCTTCGTGGTGGGCGCGGCTGGTGATGCCGTCCTGCTCACCCCAAATCAGCAAGGTCGGGACGGTGATTTTGTGCAGGTCCGGCCTGCTGTCGATCCGTGCCATAATCGCCCGCTGCTGGGCCAGAAAAGCACTGGCCCCTGTGTCGGACGCCATGCGCCGCGCCAACCCAATCAGCCGTTCATCCTGACGCTTTTCGGGCGGGAACAGCAAGGGAATCCGTTCCTCAACCACTTGGTCAAACTGTCCGGCCTCGACCAAATCTATATAGCCTTGACGGCGCGCTGTTTGGGCGGGGCCATCGGCGGATGCCAGCGTCGATATCAGCACCAATTTGCTGACCCGCTGCGGCGCGCGGCGCATGATGTCAAAGGCAATGAAGCCGCCCATCGCATGGCCCACCAACACAAATGTCGGCGGCGCATTGTCCAGCACGCGCTGGGCGAAATCTTCGATACGGTCATCTTGGCGGTGGTCCGCCATCATCACGCCGCGCCCCGCCCATGCCGCGCCGACATCTTGCCATACCGCGTCGGTCAGCAACTGACCCGTGATCAAAACAACTGGGTCCGCCATATCACACCACCTGAAAGAGCAAATCTTCGCCCGCCTGCATCCGGCGGCAATTATCCTGCGCAACGTCCAAGCTGCGTTCCAGCGTTTCGGGGGTCAACCATGCAATATGCGGGGCCAAAACAATGTTGGGCTGACCCAGCAAGGGGTGATCGGCGGGCAAGGGTTCCTCTGCAAACACATCCAAGCCTGCGCCGCGCAAATGGCCGCTGTCCAGCGCCGATATCAGCCGATCTTCATCCACCAATTCGCCCCGCGCCACATTGATCAGCACCGCGCCCTGTTTCATGGTAAAGGGGTCAATGCTGGCCCGTGTTTCATCGGTCAGCGGCATATGCAGTGACACAATATCACTGTCCGCCAATATCTGTTCCAGCGGCCAATATTCATAAGGAACATCACGCTGGCTACGGGCCGTATAGACCACCCTTGCGCCCATTGCCGCCAGCACAGGGGCCAGCAATTGCGCCGAATGACCAAAGCCCACCAGCCCCACGGTACGGCCACGAATTTCGCCAACCCGATCCAATTCCGCCGGATCGGCCGTCCAGCCCGCCCCTGCGCGGGTTCGCGCGTCAAAGAAACAGGTGCGGCGCAGCACGGCCATCATCATCGACAACGCCATTTCCGCCACCGCCGAACTGTTGGTACCGGGCATATTGCATACCGCCACGCCATGATCGCGGGCCGCATCCAATGCGATGGTGTTCACCCCAACGCCCAATTTCTGGATCAGCTTAAGATTGGGGGCCTTGGCGATAAAATCTGCCGTCACAGGGGTTAGGACGTGCAGCAAGGCGGTAATTTCGCCCGCCACATCATCCAAGGACGCCGCTTCATCGACATGGACGACACGGTCTTTGCCAAAAACCCTGTCCACCGCGTCGCGGAAACCGGGGCTGGGGCGGGCGTGCAAAACAATCATGCGCGGCCTGCCGCTATGGCTGGCGCAAAGGCCGCAAAGCCTGCGAATTGCGCATCATTGCCCATCGCTTCTTCGATACGCAGCATTTCATTCCACTTGGCCATACGTTCCGACCGCGTGAAACTGCCAACCTTTAATTGGCCCGCATTCCAACCTGTTGCCAGATGAGCGATGGTTACATCTTCGCTTTCCCCCGAGCGTGCCGAAACAATGCGGCCCCATTGATGGCCCGCCGCCGCGTCCAGCGCCGCTTTCGCTTCGGTGATGGTGCCGACCTGATTGACTTTGATCAGCGCCGCGTTGCAGACGCTCCGCGCCGCCGCATCCTTTACGCGCTGGGCATTGGTCACCAGCACATCATCACCGATAATCTGAACATGGTCCCCAATGGCGGCGGTAACCTTGCTCATCATATCCCAATCATCTTGGCCCGCCGGATCTTCGATCGACAAAATCGGATATTGGCCTGCCCATTTGATGATATGATCCGCCCATGCATCGCTGCTCAGCCGGTGATCGCCCAGTGCCAGATGATAGCCATTGGTATCGCCCAGTTCATTGGCGGCAATGTCCAAGGATATGAACACATCTTCGCCCGCACGGTGCCCGCTGGCATCAATGGCGCGGGTCAACATATCGAGCGCGTCGTCGTTGGATGCAAAATTCGGCCACCAGCCGCCTTCGTCCGCCACGCCGGTCAGTGGGCCTTTTTCTTCCATCAAGCGGCCAGCCGCCCGGTAGACATCGTCGGTGATTTCCAGTGCGCGGCGGAAACTGCCTGCATTGGGACACATGACCATGAAGTCTTGCACATCGGTGCGGCGGCCCGCATGGGCACCGCCGCCAAAAATCTGAATTTCGGGCAAGGGCAATTGCACCGATTTTCCATTGGCCAAATATTGCCACAAGGGCGCCCGTGCATAGGCCGCCGCCGCATGCAGCACCGCCATCGATACCGCGACAATCGCATTGCCGCCCAAGCGGGATTTGTTCGGCGTTCCGTCCAAGGATGCCAGCACCGCGTCGACACCAGCTTGGTCGCGGCCATCCATGCCCAGCAACGCTGGCGCGATTTCCGCCGCAATCCCTGCGACAGCGCGGTTCACGCCATATCCACCAAAGGCGTTGCCGCCATCACGCAAATCCACCGCTTCATGCGCGCCGCGCGATGCGCCCGCCGGTGCGATTGCTCGTCCTACGGCACCATTTTCCAACACCACTTCGGCTTCAACCGTCGGGCGACCGCGCGAATCCCAAATCTGACGACCCACTACAGCAGCGATACGCGCACTCATGCTTCATTCCTCTTCCATTGGCCGACCAGCGCATCCAGCGGTTTCGGCGATAATATCAACGCGGTGGCTTGGCCGCGCACATAGTTTTGATGTCCTGTATCGGTTAAATATGGGGCGGGCGATTTCCCCTCGATGCGGGCCAGCAACAAGGCAGCGCATAAAGCGCCCGCGCGCAGCATCGCAGCGTCACGATCTTCCCAATCCACCCCTGCACGATAAGCCGAAACCAGCGCATCGGCCGCTTGACCTAGGGCTGCATTGTTCAAATGCACCGCCTTCAACAATAAATGCGCCGTACAAAAGGCCAGATCAAAGGCTGGGTCGCCATAAACCGCGCATTCTGCGTCCAAGATAACCGGACCATGGGGGCCAACCAAGATATTTTTGGGGCTGATGTCGCCATGCACCAGCGCCGTCTTTCGGCCCCGCAAATCATCGGCCAATGCCATGAGCTGCGACGCGACGAGCTGATTTTGGCGCGCGACATGCAGCAAAAATGGGTCAACCCGCAGGGCGAAAAACATATCGTCATTGGGAAAATCAGCACGGTCGGCATCATTATTGGCGGTAGCGGAATGAATAGCCGCAATGGACGTCCCCATTTGACGGGCAAATTCCACATCAACATGGCCCGCCATCAGTTCGTCTTTCCAAACCGGACAATCTGGCAAGAAGCGCATGGCAAAGGCGTGCCCCACCGGCAATTCGGCCAAGACCTCTGGCACCAAATTGGGTTGGATAGCGCGCACCCGCCGCAACCAGCGGATTTCGCTGATTCCGCGTTCAATGGGGGCGTGCCATTCCGCCTGCACCCGCAGTTGCGGCAAGGGCCGCTTCACCACAATCGTGCCGCGCGGCCCATGGACTTTCCACACATCACAAGACACGCCGCCCGTCAGCGGGTGAAGCTTAACATCCCCCTCACCCACCAGACCGGCCACGCGCAGCGCCGTTACCAATTCGGATATTTGCTCCGCTGGTTGGCCCGCCTGTGACATCTACAGCTTTTCCTTAATCCATGCCCCGACCAAATCGGCGGCATTGCTGCGTTCTGCGATGCTGTCTTCGAAATAATGCGCGCCGGGGATCAGCTCCAAACGCTTGTCTTGGCTGCCCAAAAAGTCGAAAATCTTGCGGGCATCGCTGGGGAATACACCGGTGTCGGCCAGTCCTTGAACCACCAAAGCGGGGGTGTCATGCTTGGCCAAATGCGGCTGCCCCTGACAGGGCGATGCCTCAAGGCTCCACATATTCAGCCATGTTTTCAGGGTGTTCGCACGGCCAATGCTGGGCGTACGATTTGCCGCAGCGGGAACGCCGCGATAACACCAATTGGGCTTGCGTTCCGACGGATCCATGCTGGGATCGACACAGCGCAAATCACCCCACAAACGGAATAGCGGGAAAATCCGGTCTGGGATGCCTGCGTCGTTCAATCGCGCCAGCTCGGCCTTTGCCCAATCGGTGATACGCTGGTTACGCGCACGCTGGGCGGCGCGATATTTGGCGATAAACGCGTCCGAATAAGGCGGGCCATTGTCGGGGTTAAACGGGTCCAGTTCCGCAATGGTGGCCACGGGATCATTTTCATCAACAACCGATGCGTCCATCCAATCCGTCATCACCTCGGGACGGCCCTGATGCGCGTTGAAACTGATATATAAATCGCCCTTGACCAATTGCGCCAAGGCATCTTGGCCCACGCTTGGCAAACGGTCGGTCAAAGTCGGCACGATGGCCTCAGCCTGATACGCCCCCATCAAGGAACCGCCGCCGCTATTGCCCAAAATGACAATGGCCTCGACGCCAGCTTCTTCTTTCAACCACTTCATGCCAACGCCGATGTCCAAAACGGCATGTTCCAATAGAAACTGATCTTCGAAACCGCGATAGCGGGTGTTCCAGCCCAAAAAGCCAAAACCCTGACGCGCGAAATAGGGGGCGATATAATGTTCTGAAAAATCGACATTATAATGGGTCGCGATAATCGCAACCTTGGGCCGCGTGCCGCTTTTCGTCCAATAAATACCCTGACACGGATGACCACCGGCATGAATACGCGGCGCTGTGGGGGACACGCGGCCAATGAATTGCGCGTCCAACCCTTCGTTCCCATTGGGGTCCATAAATCCTCTCCCTACATTTTCGAGAAGCATAGTATGCTAAGCATTTTCAAGATGCAACACCGCACATGCCGCAATTTGCAGATTTGCACTTATGCACCGCACCCGCTACGCGAGGATCAGTTACAATCAGGAAAATGACACGGAGTTTATGCGCACCGACCATTTGATCATGGCCTTACTCCAGCGTTTTTGTTGGCTGGACGAAGGGTTGCAGTCCCGCCTTCGGGCAAAAGGATGGCCTGACGTCAGCCGACCACAATCCATGGTGATGATCAACATCCTGAGCGGCACGGTGCGCCCGTCGGATATCGCCCGCAATATGGGCGTATCCCGCCAAGCCATTCACACCACCATCAATCAGATGGTCAAATTGGACATTGTTCACCTGACCCCCGATCCTGTCGACAGACGAAATATGATAGTTTCCCTGACCGAAACAGGGGCCAATATGCGGCGCGATGCTCAACAATCCATCGACATACTCAGCCATCGCTTGGCCGAAAAACTGGGCCCAGACCGGCTCCAGCAACTTTTATCACTGCTGGAGGCGGATTGGGGCGACAACGCCATATCGCCCGATGAACAAAATTAAGCCCTAAGCGCCGCAGCAACCGCAACCAAACGCGCCGCCGTCATGGTAATGAGCGAGGCTGGCAGATCATCTTGCAACTGCCCCTGCGCATCAAACGCCATATGCGCATTGGGCAGCAGCACTTGTTCGGGAATGACCATCATTTGGATGGTGGATAAAATTTGACGCAAATGGGCCAATCCCCGCAGCCCGCCAAAGGGACTGAGCGAGGCCGACATAATCGCCGCCGCTTTACCGCGATAGGCCGTCAAAGCGACCGGCCCCTCGTCGCCGGTCGGACGCGACGCCCAATCAATGGCGTTTTTCAACAAGGATGGAATGGAGCCATTATATTCGGGCGACACAAATAACAGGCCATCCTGCGCAGAAAATATCTGCTTCAAACGCAGCGCATCAGATGGAAACGCCCCTTTTTCCAACGCATCCGAATATATTGGCAAATCAAATTCGGACAAATCCACCCATGTCACATTGGCACCATGAGCCTGCAAAGCCTGTGATGCCACCGCGCCCAACGCCCGATTAAAAGACCCCTCGCGTAGACTGCCGACGATGATGGCAACTGCGACCATTATGCTCCCCCTTGTTATGAAATAAATTAGTTAGCATTCTAATTTATTTCATAACCAAGCCAAGATGCAAATGATTTTTGGGTGGATCAGGCCGGAATATCTTTGACCAAACCCTCGCTATCTTCGGCCAGATTATCGATCACGCGGCGCATCAAAACTTGCAGCGTTTCCACTTCCTCATCGCTCATCCCGCGCGTGGCCACTTCGTGCAGTTCCGCGTTAATCGGGGCCAATATCCATTCCAGTTTTTTGGCATGTGGCGTCAGATAAATAAATGTTTTCCGGCGATCTTCATCCGTTTTCTTGCGAATGATCAAACCCGATTTTTCCAACCCCTTCAGCGCAACCACGGTGGTTGGTTCACGCATTCCGATACGCTCGCTCAACTCCCGCTGGGTGATGCCGTCTTCGCGCCACAATTGCCGCAAGAAACGCCATTGCCCCGCCGATACGTCATGAACCATCGTTCCGCGTTCCAAGATACGGGAAAAAGACCGAAAAACGATACGCGCTAAATAGCCTATACTATTTTCTGGGTCCGTATAATATTCCGCAGGATGCCGCAAAGGCTGGGTCGGTTCCGTCAAAATCATATCCCCTGTTGGCGTCCCGATACCACATGGCGACGATTCGCACTTCTCTGTCATCGATGCACAATATCATTTGACCATAGGAGTTATCAATAATAGTTAAAAAGCTAAGTATTTTTAAGGGGCGCGACATGCAAAAATTCACCCAGCTTCATGCGGTTCCCGCGCCTTTGGATCTGGCCAATGTGGACACAGACATGGTCATATCCGCCCAATATATGAAGGGGTTAACCCGAACCGGCATGGGTCAGCATTTGTTCAAGCTGCTGCGCTATACCGCGGATGGCCGCGAACGCGGGGATTTTATTCTGAACCACCCCATTTGCCGCAAGGCCCAAATTTTAATCGCGGATCGCAATTTTGGCTGCGGGTCGTCGCGCGAACATGCGGTCTGGGCGCTGACCGATTATGGTTTTCGCTGCATCATCGCTCCCAGCTTTGGCGATATATTCTCCAATAACGCCCGCAAAAATGGCTTATTGCTCATTCGCCTACCCACCGCGACCTGTGACCATTTGCGCGAATTTGCAGGCCAAAGCCAATATGCGCCAATGACGGTCGATCTGATCGCACAGACCATCCACCTGTCATCCGGTGAAATCATTGATTTCCAGATCGATGACGTGGACCGCCACAATCTGGTCCATGGATTGGATGATATCGCCCGAACATTGCGCCATGCCGACGCGCTGGAGGCGTTCGAAGCCCGCGCTTAATCGCGCGATATTGTGGGAAGCCTGTCCGGCGATGTAATATATCCGGCAATTGCGCTGGCGACGGCCAAAGCAGGGCTCATCAAATGGGTGCGCCCGCCGCGCCCCTGCCGATTTTCAAAATTCCGGTTTGATGTGGCGGCGCAGCGCTCCCCCTCTAGCAACCGATCATCATTCATGCCCACACACATGGAACAGCCGGGCTCGCGCCAGTCAAAGCCAGCAGCACGGAATAGTTGCGCCAACCCCTCTGCTTCGGCCTGTTCTTTGACCAACCCCGACCCCGGCACGATAATCGCCCGCACATGGGGGGCCACGCGGCGTCCCTGTGCAACTTTGGCCGCTTCGCGCAAATCCTCAATTCGGCTGTTGGTACAGCTTCCCAAAAACATGCGGTCAATGCGAAGGTCGGACATTCTCTGGCCTGCGCGCAGCCCCATATAGGCCAAGGCGCGTTCAGCAGCTATGCGATCTTCTGCGCTGACCATGGCGGCTGGGTCAGGCACTTCGCCGTCCACTGCCACCACTTGGGACGGGTTGGTTCCCCAACTGACGGTGGGGCGCACGTCGGCGGCATTAAAGTGAAACTCTGTGTCGAACACGGCATCAGGGTCCGTCACCAATTGCTGCCATTGCGCCATTTTTCGGTCCCATTCCGCGCCCCTTGGCGCAGCGGGTCGGCCCTTTAGATAGGCAAAGCTTTGCTGGTCAGGCGCAATCAATCCCGCCCGTGCGCCCATTTCGATGCTCAGGTTGCACAAGGTCATGCGGCCTTCCATGCTCAGCGCCGCAATGGCGGGCCCCGCATATTCAATCACATGGCCAGTCGCGGCATCCACGCCCATTTGCCCCAACAAATAAAGCGCCAAATCTTTGGCATGAACATGGGGCGGCAAATGCCCGTCCACATAAATGCGCATATTGCGCGACTTGCGTTGGCGCAGACATTGCGTCGCCAGCACATGTTCCACTTCCGATGTACCAATCCCAAAGGCCAGCGCCCCAAAAGCCCCATGGGTCGATGTGTGGCTGTCGCCGCACACGATGGTCATGCCGGGCTGTGATCGCCCTTGCTCGGGCCCGACAATATGCACAATGCCATTGCGTGGATCGCCCAATGGAAAAACGGTAATGCCGTGGTGCGCGGTATTTTCGATCAGCATCGACAATTGTGCCCGCGCCTGATCGTCGCGCACACCCTGCGGGCCCGCCGCCTGCTGCGACGTTGGCACCACATGATCGGACATCGCCAAGGTCAGATCGGGTCTGCGCACCGGTCGGCCCATTTGTTTCAATCCGGCAAAAGCTTGCGGCGACGTGACCTCGTGCAGCAAATGCAGGTCGATATATAGCAAGGTTTCGCCGTCATCTTCGGCGACAGCATGGGCGGCCCATATTTTATCATATAGCGTCTGAGGGGCGCTGTTCGTCAGATCGCTCCCCTGTTGGACATCGCCCTGCCCTTGTTTCAAACGCTCCGCCAAATCGGCCCCCTACACCGCAAAAATCATCGCCAAATCCCAATGATCAACATGAATGATCATAATAATTAGCTTTCTAAGTTATAGACAAGCCTTTTGCAATCGGGCAAGCCATTTCCGAGCAGACAACACCCACCGGTCAAACAATCGAAAGCCGCCCGAATCCATGAACCTCATCTGGCTTCCCGCATCCTTGCTCGGTGGTTTGTTTCAAGCGTGGCGCACCGCGTTGCAGCAACGCATCCGGTCCCAGCTCAGCGTCAGCGGCGCGGGTCTGGTGCGCTATCTTTATGGACTGCCATTTGCCGCGCTGATCACCGCCGCATGGCTTTGGGTGCACAATCTGGCCATCCCGACGATGAACATCGGCTTCTTCGCCCTCGCTTTTTTGGCAGCGACAACCCAAATGGCGGGCACGATCTTCCTCATCTCCTCCTTTGGGCATGGCGGCTTTGTGGTCGGCACCGCCTTTTCCAAGACCGAGGCGATACAGGCCGCCTTGGTGACAGCGCTTTTCTTTGGCGATCATCTGCCCGCCTTGGCTTGGGTCGGCATATTGTGCGGCGTGGCGGGCGTGTTCACGCTTGTCGCCAGCGGGCAATCGCTCAGCACCGCACAATGGCTGCGGTCGCTGCGACAGCCCGCCGCCCTCTATGGCATCAGCGCGGGCACCATGTTTGCGGGAACGGCCATAGCCGTCAAATATAGTACGGAGGCGCTGCCCCGCGTCGATCTGGTCGGGTCCGCCTTTGTCGCGCTGACCGTGGTGATGGCGATCCAAAGCGTGCTGCATCTGGCGTGGATTATCTGTTTCGACCGCGCCACTTTGGGGCCCGTTTTCCGGTCATGGCGCACATCCGGTCAGGTGGGCTTGCTGTCGGCCTTGGGTTCGGCCTGCTGGTATACGGGCTTTGCCGCCGCCCCCGCCGCGCTCGTGCGCGTGGTGGGTCAGGTCGAGGTGATCTTTACCATCGCCTTTGCCCATTTCTATTTGCACGAACGCATCAAACCCCACGAAGTCATGGGGTTAATGCTGGTCGGCGCGGGGGTTATTTTGGCCCTGGCCGCGACATTTTAAGGGAAATGCCATCCCACATCATCCGCCATGGCATCAGCCAAGGGTGATATAAATCTCCGCCTCTATCACCCATTCCGCCGCCGTTTCGCGCCACTTCGCGCTGTAACGGCCCGATGCCAATGTGGCGCCTGACAGGGCCGACACCCCTGTCCAATGTCCATCCTCCATCGCGAGGGGTTCAACGCCGGACACCAGCACATGGTCCGGCGTGCGGGTATAAATACAGCGGTCCTGCGCCGCAAACTCGCGCTTCCACGCCAGCAATTGCGCCTTGCGTCCCGCGATAACGCCGCTGTCGGTGCCCGTCACCATCAATACCTGCTGCGCCAAAATCGGCCCAATCCCCGCAAGATCTGCCGCCGCCAAACAATGATTAAACGCTGCGCGCCGTGATCTTATGGCCAGTTCGGCATGGGATGACATGGGGACAAGCTTTCGTAAAATAGACAGACCATCGCCTTTGCCAGCCGCACCCCGCCATGAAAAGCCAAGAAACGCGCACAAGCCCAACCCTCACACGGCCTCCCACCCCCACACCCTAGGCCCCAGCGCACCCAAGGGTTGCGCCGCGTCCGTCCACCGTCCAAAGCGGATCATGTCCCTTGATGATGCCAGCTGGCCCAGCCGCACCGAAAAACGATATTTACGCCGCGTCTATAATGGCCGCACCACCCCGATCATCGCGGATGGGCAAAAATTTCTGACCTATAAACAAGCCATGGCCCATTTGCAGACCCTCGACGAAGCGGCCTGCCACGCGGTGGTGGAGCAAATGAAATCGGCGGCCAAGGCGGAAAAAGACCAGCCCGAGACGCCTTAACCGGTAAAAACCGCCTGACCGGCTGGGATGATGCCAAGGGTCAGACCCCTAGCGTCCCTTGCCATAATCAATGCGAATGCCAACCCAGCTTCCCACCATGGATTGACCGCCGACACGCGGCGGGCGCACGCGAAATTGCCATGCCGCCGCCAAAATGGCGCGGTTAATCTGCGATCCCGCCGGATATTCATCAATCGCCACACAGGCCTCCACCCGAAAATCGGGCGCTGTGCGGCACGCGATCAACCCCCAACCCGTACTGTTGGCGGTGGATAAATATCCGCGCAATTCCCCGTCCGTCGGCTCGCGATACCAAGCCGCTTTATACATCGGCTCGCCATTGGGCGCATTGCCCATTCTTTCGCTGTCCCCCGATGATGCGGACTGCCGATTGGCTGGCCCCGCGCTGGCCCCTTCGCGTATCCGCACGCCAATTTTCGGTGTTGCGGGCGCGGATATCGGCGGCGCGGTGGACGGCAAAGGCGGCGTTGGCATGGGCGGCAGCGGGGTTTGTGTGGGAATCGGCGGCACAGGTGATGTCGGCATGTCCGGCTGCGGCGAAACTTCTGGGGTGTCGCGCGGTTGTTGCTGGTTGGGCGCTGGGTCCGGCTGGCTGTCCTTTGCGCTATCTTGGGCCGCTGGACTGGCCGAAATGCTGACCACGCTGATCGGCTTGCTCGACTTTTCAGCAGGGCGCAGCGGACCAAAATTGATCAACAAAAACAGCATTAAAGCGGTGATCGTCAGCGCCAGCCCAATGGCCCCTGCGCGGTGCCGCGCCCCGATGCCATATTGGCGGGCGGACCTTTGGGTGCGGGAAAGTAGATATTGGACAAAGCTCAACGGAAATATTCTTTGCTGGCGGTGTCCGCGTTTGCATGCACCCGATGCGGTAGGTGACGAGATAAAGCGCGTCCACCGCCTTGGCAAGAGCGCGGCCCAGCATCCGCTATCGCGGATTTGCACGGGGCATGTCGCCCCGTACACATGCCTAAGATTTCACATCATGGACCACCGTCAGCCGATTTTGCTAATTTCCACCTTTTTGTTGGGCAGATGATAGGCCGCCGCCGTGCTCAGCGCCCCATCCGCTTGGTCCACACGGTCCACCACCCGCAATTGGGCGGCCATATGATCGGCATGGAAATCCAAAAGCTGATAACCGCGCTGATCCAAATTCAACTGACAATTGGGGTTTTCGCTGTCCATATTCCCCCAACGCTGGAACCCGCTTTGGCCATTTCCACCCGAACTGATCGATGTCGTGACAAATTCGGCGGCGGCGGGACGGCTGGTCACATCCCCCTCTTGTGATGGCACATATCCGGCGTGATGGGCGTGCACGTCGCCCGTCGCAATCACCACATTGGTCAATTTGCGCTGTTCAATTTGCTGAACCAATTTTTTGCGGCTGCCGGGATAACCGCTCCAACTGTCCATATTGGTGCGGCCAGCGGCGCGATGTTCGGGATAGGTCAGCGGCATAACCATCACCTGCTGGGCCAGCAAATTCCAGCTATGCTGCGCCGACAGGCCATCGCCCAGCCATTTTTCCTGCGCCGCGCCCAAAATGCTGCCGCTATTCAATGGTTGGTCCAAACAATTGTTGTTTTTTGGGCGATCGGGCGCGCAAATTTGGTTGGTGCGATATTGGCGGGTGTCAAGCACATGCATCCGCAATGTCCGGCCATATTCCAAACGGCGATACATTTGCACCTGCTGCGCCCGTGGCAATTGGCTGCGCCGCACCGGCAGATTTTCATACCATGCCTGCATCGCCGCGGCGCGGCGATAGGCGAAAAATTCCGGCGGTGTGCCGTCCTGATCGGCGTCACCGGCCCAGTCATTGTCCACTTCATGATCGTCAAAGGACATGATGAACGCCGCCGCCGCATGGGCCGCCTGCAAATCATCATCCATTTTATATTGGGCATAGCGGCGGCGATAATCGCTGATCGTATATATTTCATCGCCAGCGTGACGGCGCAAAAGGCCGTCACGGCTGCGGCCTTCGTAGATATAGTCACCATAATGGAAAACAGCGTCCACATCATCTTCGCGGGCCAAATGGCGATAGGCCGTGAACAAGCCTTGTTCATAATTTTGGCAACCCGCCACGCCAATGCGCACACGCGGCACCGCTGTGCCAAGCGCGGGCGCTGTGCGGGCCATGCCTTGGGCAGACATGTCATGGCCCGCAAAAAAGCGATACCAATAAGGGCGCGCTGGCTGAAGCCCCGTCAATTCCACATGGACGCTGTGCCCCATTTCCGGCCGTGCCAAGGTTTCGCCGCTGCGAACGATGGTGCGAAACTGGTCATCCGACGATAATTCATATCGTACCGGATAGGATGTCATGGCCATACCGCCATTTTCGTCCAAGGGTTTCAGCGCCAATCGGGTCCAGATAACAAATCCATCGGGCCATGGATCACCGGCCGCCACACCCAAAGTAAAGGGATTTCCTCCCAAGGCTTTGCTCCATGCAATGCTGGGAGCGAAGCTGGCGGCGGCAAGCAAACCACCACCCAGCACAAGGCGGCGGCGATCAAGGTCAAGCAGTTGATCCATGCTATTCTCTTTTTGAAACGGATGATTGGGGCCAGCACCAGCGGGCGACGCCGCCGCTATGGTCCGTTCATGGAAACAGGCCCCGATGAACATCGTCCATCGGGGCCTATATTTTGAGTCAGAAACGGATATTCCCGCTCACGAAATAATTGCGGCCAATGGTGTCAAACACGCCCGACAGGCCCAAATAGGTCGACGGAACCTGCGGCGGCGCAGCGTCCAGCACATTGTTCACACCGAACATCAGGCGGTAATTTTCCGACACATCAAAACCAATGGACAGGTCATGGTTCCAATAATGGGGAACGCGGTTGGTGATAAAGGCTTCGTCCGACGCCGCATTGGTCTGGTGCAAAGACGCACCGCGGAATTGCGTGTTCCACGCCAAATTCCACTTGCCAAGCTGATAAGCGACATAGGCGGTTGCACGGAAACGTGGGTCGGCATAGCCCGTAACCTGTTTCAAAATGCTTTCGTCCATGCCCGGAACCGCTTCTATTTGCTTGTCCAGCAAATAGGTGGCCTTCACGCCAATACGGCCCATGCCACTGCCGATATTGGTGCGGTAATTGACCGCAAAGTCGATACCCTCTGCGCTCAGCTTCGAAGCATTAATCATTTGCGTCGACATGGTGGCGATGGCGCGCACCGGATCATTTTGATCGCGCGTCATTGCGCCGCAGAAAATATTGTCAATGCTGGGCAAATCAACGCAATATTGGGCGATCTGGTTGCCCGAAAATTGTGTCACCACATCCTTGATGCTGATGTTCCAATAATCGACCGTGACATCCAAACCCGGAATGAAGCGTGGCTGGATGATCGCGCCCAGCGTCAAGCTATTCGACGTTTCCGGCTGCAAATTGGGGTTGCCGCCGGTGGTCAATTGCGATGGCAATTGGCTGGCCAAACCGGGGGTCACAATGCCCAACGCCGCGCAATTTTTGGCGCGATTGGCGCTATAGCCAATATTTTGCGCCTCGCACGGGTCATCCAAATTGGACAGGCTGGTGTTAATCGGTTCGTATAATTCGCCAAAATTGGGGGCACGAACGCTGCGTGACCGCACACCGCGCAAGGTCAGGCCCGCAACGGGCGACCATGTTGCGCCCAATTTCCATGCATCGCTGCCACCGAACAAATTATAGTCGGAATAGCGATAGGCCGCTTCGACTTCCAACCTGTCGGCGAAGGGCACATTGCGCAGCAACGGCACCACCAGTTCGCCATAGATTTCCGACACCTTCAGCTTGACATCAATTTCAGCATGGGCCGTTACACCGCCGCTGTGCGCAAATTCACCAGCCACGGCCATCGCATCTTCTTGGGTCTTCAGCGTGTCCACTCGATGCTCGGCACCCAGCGCAAAGGAAACATCACCGTGGGGCAGCGAGAATAAGCTGCCGACCAAATTGCCGCCGAAAACCGTTTGCGTATTTTTCCAACGCTCGCGCCGCGTGCCAAAGATATAATCGCGCTGCTCGGCGGTTGGGGATGCGTTTCCAAACACATTATAAGGCGTGCAACCCGCCGCGCGGGCGGCTTCGTCGCGGCATACCGCCAAGCCCGTTACCGGATCGGCAATGACATCGCGCGCATTGGCCCAGCGATTGGCGCGCAATGTTCCGGGGTTCGACACATTATTGACCGACTGGCCATATTGCACAAAACCGCTCCATTTGATGCTGTCGGTCAAGCTGCCGGTCAGTTCATTGGCAATAGTAAAGCTGTTGCGCTTATGCACATCACGGCGCAGACCAAATTCTGGATAGATACGGGCCAAGCGCAATTGAGTCAGGCCATTATCCACCATGAAATCGCGAATAGCGTCGGGCAAATAGGGATTGTCGAACTTGGCCGTTGCCCCGCCCAAACCGTTTAGCCAAGTGGCGCGGCTGTCTTCGCGGTAAAAGGTTTTGGTACCGTTATAATACGTATATCCATAATCAAAATTGCTTTTGAATTTAATATCGTCGGTAATATCATAATCCAATTGAACGGTGGCCGCGAATTGTTCTAGCGGCGACACCAATTGTTCGCCGGCGTTTAATGGGAATGTGCCTTCCTTATAATATCCGCTGGTTCCACCCGCGACATATTCACCGGGGGCCGATACGAAATCAATCGTCTGCTGCTGAACCGCACCGTCCAACAAAACATAGTTTACATTTTTATGCACAAAGGTCGGGAATTGGTTCAAACGCGCCGCCGCCCAATTGTCATATATAATGGAATCAGGAATACCGTCATCCATGCTGGTGTTCAGCGGGTTGGATTGATAGACCATGTGGCGATTGGCAAAATCGCGATCAAAGGTGGTGATCCCCTTGCTGTTCACATAGGTGGCACCAGCGCTAATCCCGCCGCGATCATTGCCAAAGCGCGTGCCAGCCAGTGCGGAAAAGGTCGTCGATGGCGCGTCACCGCGTTCCGACACGCCCTGCATGACCTTCAATTCGACGCCTTGAATATTCTTCTTGGTGATGATGTTCACCGCGCCGGTCACAGCATCCGCGCCATAAATGGCCGCCGCGCCGCCGGTAATCACTTCGATACGTTCAATCATGCCAGCGGGGATCATATTCAAATCCACCGCCGAGGAACGGGCCGAACCCGACACGCGGCGCTGGCCGTTAATCAGGGTCAAGGTGCGGGCGCTGCCCATATTGCGCAGGTTGATCGACGCCGTGCCGCCATCAAAGCTTTGCGAACCCGCATTGCCGCGCCCAACCCCAGGCGCAATCGATGGATCGCGGATCAACGCCGACCATGCCGTATTGATGCCCAGCGTTTCTGCGTCATCCATGGAAATGACGCTGACGGGCATCGGGGAATCCAGATCGGGCCGCGCGATACGCGACCCCGTCACGACAATATCGGATGCACCACCACTGGATGCAGCACCTGCATCGGCAGCCTCGCCTTCATAAGCGAGCGCAGATACCGAAACCGCGCAAATCGATGCGGAAAGAAGCGAACGAAGCCATATGCTTTTCATCAGTTGGGGCCCTGTTTTGTGAACATTGTTCAACAGTAGAAATTCTGCATTTCCGTCGTTTCCCTGTCACAAATCATGGACAGCGTCGGAAATTAAACTGGCCCCTAATTTTACTATGTTTCATTCATATGACGATGATAATGCAGAAAATTTTTTATGTTTTGAAACATTATGGTCATATTATTTGGCCATTGGGACGCCAATTTACGGCCTTTGATCAAATCAGATCGCGCCTATATTCATTGGACATGCGATGAACATTTCAAAACTGGTGATTTCGACAATATTCCTGCTTGGAACGGCAGCATCAGCGGCTGCCAACACCGGCAAAGCCCCATCAACCACAGCAAGCAAAATATGCGGGAAATTTACGGTGGCGGTGATCCCCGACACCCAAAATTATGTCGATTATCGCCACCAAAAATGGTCTGGCTTTGCCTTTGACGGGACCGAACAATTTTACGATCAAATGCGCTTCATTCGCGCCAATGCCCGGAGCAATGGCGGCGACATTGTTTTTGCCAGCCATGTCGGTGATGTGTGGCAACATTATTCCAAATGGATGGACCCTGCCCATAGTGCGCGCGGTTTCAACTGGGTCCCTAATGCCGGTTCCGAAGTGGCGCAATCCCCCAAGGTAACCACGCGCGGCTTTGAAATTCCAGCCGCAGCCCAAGCCTTTGATCTGTTGGACGGCGCCCTGCCCTTCTCGGTTGTGCCCGGAAACCATGATTATGACGCCTTGTGGACCGACCCGAAGGACCCGCCACGCGATGCCGACGGCTATGTCGGTCGGCGCCATATTGGCGGACTGGAGGGATATCTGTCCGCCTTTTCAAGCGAAAGCCGCTTGTTCAAAGGAAAAGGCTGGTATGTCGGCCATCATGACAATGGCGCAGACAGTGCCCAAATCTTTAGTGCGGGCCAATGCCAATTCCTGCATATCGGGCTTCAATATCATGCGCCTGACCGCTCACTGGAATGGGCGCGCAGCATCTTGCAGGCACACCCCACCCTGCCCGTCATTTTAACGACCCATGATTATTTGCGCCGCGACGGCAGCTTGAACCGCCTGTCCAACCCCAATAACGCCCTGATGGACCCTAGCGACAATGATCCCCAAATGATTTGGGATGAATTTATTTCACAAAATGATCAAATTTTCATGGTGTTGAGCGGACACATCACAGGCCAGGGTTTCAGCATCAACAAAAATGCACGGGGTAACCCCGTCTATCAGATCATGGCGGACTATCAGGGGCGCGGCCAAACGGTTATCGATGCCCATCGCCCCAATGCGGGCATGGGCGATGGTTGGATGCGCTTAATGGAATTTGATCTCGACAATAGCCGCCCCGCCGTTCGCGTTCGCAGCTACTCCACCCATTATAAAAAATATGCGTCGGAGGTGCCAGAATATGCCAGCTATTATAAAAAGGTGGACGGCCAAGCCGCCCTGTCCGACCAAGAATTTTTGAACCGCGACCAATTTTCCATCGACTTGGCAGGCTTTCACAAACGCTTTCCCAATTAATGCGCGGCCCCCAATATTCCGGACCCAAAACCCACGGCAGACGGAATATTGGGGGCCGACAGATTCGGCTTGTATTGGTAAAAGTGCACATCGCTACCGGCCTAGTCCGCATTGGCTGTGCAAAATCCATGCTAGCGAGATGCCTGCTCGCAGACATATAGTTTTCCGACCCGCTATGCTGCGCTTCCGCGCTGCCATGGCCGAATATACTCACTTCGCTTCGGCCGATGCGGATGAATTCCCTATCGCTTTGTTAAGCGCGGCATAGCGGGTTCCCAGACGTCCATTGCTGTCAGCCAAATCACGAGACGCTTGCAGCATCGCCCGCTGGCTGTCGATGACATCCAGCCACGTGATAATGCCGCCCCGATAGCGCGCTGTGGCCAAGTCGAACGCATCCCGCGCACTTTCAACCCGTGCAGCAAGCTTAGCATTCTGCTGTTGCTCGGCGGTATAACCATTGAGCGCATCGTCAATCTCTTGCCATGCCTGAAGCACAGTATGTTGGTAGGCGACCGCTGCTTCTTTCTGTTCCAACTCACGAAGCAGGACAACCCGCTTGCGGCGGCCACCATCAAACAAGGGCAGACTGACGCTCGGTCCAATCGACCAAGTGCGGCTCGCCCAGTCGAACAAATTATCACTACGATAGGATTCGAGGTTGAACCCGCCGCCAAGGCGAATGCTAGGATAGATATCCGCTTTGGCCACACCGATATTCGCGGTGGCACCGTGCAAACGCGCTTCGGCTGCCCGAATGTCGGGCCGACGCAGCGCAATCTCGGATGGAAGGCCAAGCGCCAGATCGGGCAGCGACGGCTTCCCACCATCGGCCACTGGCTTTAACAACTCGCTAAGCGCGCCGGGCCGCTCTCCCAGCAACACAGCTATTTGGTTGGCCTGCAGGGCCTCCTGCGCAAGCAGTGGCGGCAGTTGCGCCTCTAGGCCCTGCAATTCGCTGCGCTGACGTTCGAGATCAAAACCATTGTTGATCCCGCCCGCGGTGCGCGCCGAGAGGAGATCGGTACGCTCGCGCAGCGCCGCGATTTCCTCACGCGTCAGCATGATCTTACGCTGGGTTGTCCGCAGATCGAAATAGTTGCGCGTAACGTCGCTCGATAAGCTCAGGCGGGCAAAATCAAGCAGCGCAGCCTGCTGCGCGACGGCCGCGTCGGCCGCCTCGAGCGACCGGCGCACCTTGCCCCAAAGGTCAATCTCCCATGCGGCGTCAAGGCCGGTCTGATAGAGGGTGAACGGCTCGCTGAGCAGCTTGACGAGCGCATCACGATCCGCCCCCGACGAGGAGCCCGAGACCACGTCGAGCAACCGCGTGCCGGCGCCATATTCGCTTTGCCGCTGGCGCGTTACCTGCCCGCTGGCCTGAACTTGAGGCAAAGCCTGTGCCGCCGCATCACCACGTTGGACCCTAGCCTGCGCGACATGTAGCGCGACGGTCTGGAGATTCGGGCTGGCGGCGAAACCACGGCGCACCAGTTCATCCAGCACGGGATCGTTGAACGCCCGCCACCAGTCGGCATGCAATGATGCATCTGTGCCGATAGTCCCATATAGGCTGGGGTCACCGCTGCGCCAACTCGTCCAGTCCGATGGCGCGGCTGGTACTGGCTTCGTGAAATTCGGTCCCATGGTGCACCCAGCGAGGCCAAACGCCAGCAATGACGCAGCAAGCGCCTGTCGGAGCGAAATGCTGGATGCGGAAGGAATGAGGGGCATGTCAGCGGTCCAGTTCTTCAGGCGAGGCGGTGACGGAAAAGCCATGCGGCGAGCGGCAGGGTGATGGCTGCAACTGCCAGCATGGGTACGAAGTCAAGGGCAACATCGGCAAGCACCGCTCCTTCAAGATAGATGCGGCGTACCATGTCGATACCGAAGCGCAGCGGATTAATGTAGGTGATGAGCTGCAGAATCTGCGGCATGTTTCGCACCGGCGTCAGCATGCCAGAGAGCAGCATCAGCGGCATCACCAGCAGAAATGTATAGAGCATCGCCTGCTGCATAGTGACGGACAGCGCCGAAATCGACAGCCCCACACCAACACCAGCGGCCGTGAAGGTGACGAGCCCCAGATAGAGCAACCCATATGATCCGTGCATCGGGATTTCGAACCAGAAACGGATGATTAGCAGGATGATCGTCGACTGAATAAGCCCGACAAGGATCGAAGGGATTGCCTTACCGATCAGGATCTGCATCGGGTTAAGCGGCGTCACCAGCAATTGATCAAAGGTCCCCTGTTCCCGCTCGCGCGCGACAGACAGCGCAGACAATAGCAGGGTCTGCATAAAGCTCAGGGCTGCGATCATCGCGGGCATCATCGTCCAGCGCGATTCCAGATTGGGATTGTACCACGCGCGACGCTCGACCATTATCGGTGGCTGCCCGCCCATGGACCGGCCATAGTCAGCTACGATCGCGCCTATCTGGCCTGCGGCAGCCCCCGCTGTAGAACTGTTGCGCCCGTCGAGGATAATCTGGATTGGCGCGGCATCACCAACTGTCAGCCGACGCTCGAAATCGGACGGAATATTGATTGCGAGCAGCACCTTGCCGCTGTCGATCCATTCGCCGATCTGCGCGCTAGAGGCCAGTGTCGCCTCCCGCCGGAACACGCCGGTGCCGTCAAGACGGGCGAGTAGCTGCGTGGAAGCCGCGCTGCGGCTCTGGTCTACCACGGCATAGGGAAAATGCGTGAGATCGTAAGTCGCGCCATAGCCGAACAGCAGAGCTTGCATCAACGCCGGCGCAAAAAGGATCGTGCGGTTGGCGGGGTCCTTGACCAGCGCCAATATTTCCTTGCGAACAAGCGCAATGGTCTGGGCAAGCCAAGCGATGAGGTCGGCCATGGGCATTAGTCCAGCCTCTTGCGCAAGGTGCGCCCAGTCAGGAAGGCCAGCAACACCCCATAAGCAATCAGGATTGCGCAATTCTTGAGGACCATCGGCCAGATCGTTCCGGCGAGGAACAAGGATTTCACCAGCTCCATAAAGTGCGTCGCGGGCAAAAGCTTGCTGACGATCTGGATCACCAGCGGCACATTACGGAGATCAAAGACGAAGCCGGCCAGCATCATCGCCGGCATGAAGCTGGCCAGCAACGCCATTTGACTGGCGGCGAATTGGTTACGGGTCGTTCCCGAAATGAACAGGCCGAGCAGCAACGCGACGATTAAATAAAGCAGCGAGGCGAAGACGATGACGATAAGCGAGCCCCGGATCGGCACCTCGAACAAAAACCGCGCGGCCAAAAGGCACATCACCATGTCGATGGCACCGATCACGACATAGGGCGCAAGCGTGGAGAGCTCGAGTTCGAGCGGCAGCACTGGCGTTACGAAAAGCGATTCCAGCGTACCGCGCTCCCATTCGCGGGCGATCAGCAGCGAGGTGAGGAACGCACCGATCAGCGTCATCACCAGCACAAGAAGGCCCGGTACCAAATACCATGTGCTGACGCCCGCCTCGTTAAACCAACTACGCTGCACCAGCGTGATACCGCCCCCCGATCCACCACCGGATCGATCCATCATATGGCCCACAGCCGACTGAACCGCGCCGTTCACATAGCCTTCGACCGCCGACGCAGTCGTCGAGTCCGCACCATTTACAATGAGCTGGATGCGCGCATCGCCCGCCGCCCGGCGCTGCGAAAAATCGACTGGCACGCGCACGATCGCTTCCACCTTGTGCGCGCGCATCAACTTGACGGCTTCATCCATGCTCCCGGCCGCGACGGGCACCAGATAGGGCGAGCCCGCGATACCCGCGACCGCTTCCTGCGCAGCGGGAGAGCGATCCTCCAATAGGATTGCGATCGGCGCATCCTTCACGTCGAACGAGAGACCATATCCGACCAGCAGGATCAGCGCGAGCGGCAGCAGGAGGCCAACAAAAAGATTGCTTTTGTCGCGCAACAACTGGCGCACTTCCTTGCGGGTAAGCGCGACCAGACGCCTGCGAAAGCCCGATGCCCCGTTCATGCGGCTTGCTTCCCCTCGCGGCGGGCACGGTTTTGCTCGACGATGGCGATGAAGGCTGCATTCATGTCGCTTGCGTCATCACCAGCCTGTTCGCGCACCTCGGCAGGTGTCCCCAGCGCCAGCAACGCACCGGCGTCCTGTATGGCGATGCGGTCGCAATATTCCGCTTCTTCCATAAAATGGGTCGTGATGATGATCGTGACACCACCCTGAGCAAGGCTGGTGATGGTGCGCCAAAATGCACGCCGCGCGAGCGGGTCAATACCGCTGGTCGGCTCGTCTAGGAACAGAATGTCCGGCTCGTGCAACAGGCCCGCCGCCATGGCGAGCCGCTGCTTGTAACCGACCGGCAGGATACCGCTCTGGGCGGAAGGATCGAGGTCAAACTGAGCCATGACCCCTTGACCCGATCCTGCTTTCGCTCGCCCCGCAGGCCATAAGCACCCGCGAAGAATTCGAGATTTTCGCGGACCGATAAATTGCCATAAAGAGCAAATTTTTGGCTGACATAGCCGATCCGCGACCGCGCCTTGGCGCGCGCGGCACGCAGGTCGACCCCCGCCACTTCCAGATGACCGCTGGTCGCCGGAAGCAGGCCACATAGCGTACGAAAGGTGGTGGTCTTGCCCGCACCATTGGGTCCGAGCAGCCCAAATATTTCGCCGCGCTGGACGTCAAAGGAGGTGCTCGCGACCGCCGTGAAGTCGCCGAACTTGCGGACCAGATCCCGCACGACGATCACCGGCCCGTTCGGCTCTCCTCCAAATGAAGGCTTCATGTCTGCGTCACTGGAGCGGGCTGCGTCCGGCTTATCCGCCACATCGCTCGGTCCATCCTCCTGCTCGCGCAGCAGCAGCATGAAGGCATCTTCCAGTTCCGCCTGACGCGGTGCGAACCGCGTGTCGGACAAAAGATCGGCCAATGCGGCCTCATTACATGCTGGTCTGCGGATGAAATGGACATCGCCGCCCTTGGGAACCGCATCGACGATGCGGTCCGGTGCGTCGATCAAGCGCGCCTGAAGCACCCGCGCAGGCCGATCCAGCAAGGCATCGGCCACATAGGCAAAGCCGTCAGCTCTTTTGCGCAGCGCATCCGGCGGACCATCGGCCAATATCTGGCCATGATGGAATATGAATATCTGCGCGCAACGTTCAGCCTCGTCCATATAAGCGGTGCTGACGATGACGCTCAACTGCTCGTCGGTGATCAGCTGGTCGAGGATTTTCCATAAATCCCGCCGCGAGAGCGGACTGGACTTGTAACGGTTTTGTGCCGGTCACCTATCTCATTAAGCCACCTTGGCTTCAAAGGCGAGCGGGCTAATACCACCCAGATATGAATGGCGTCTGCGGGTGTTGTAAAACCCGATGATGTATTGGAAGATCGCAGCTTCAGCCTGACGTCGTGTTGGCCATTTTTGACGCCAAATCATTTCCGCCTTCAGGGATTTGAAGAAAGTCTCGACAGCGGAATTGTCGTAGCAATTTCCCTTGCCGCTCATTGATGGCCGAATGCCATAGGCCTGCAGTTTCTTCGGATAGGCATAAGCACAATATTGACTGCCACGGTCGGAATGGAAAAGGCATCCCGGTGGCGGGTTACGCAGGCGCACAGCCATGTCCAGCGCCCGTATAGCTAGATCCTTCTTCATTCGGTCACTGACCGCCCAACCCACTACACGCCGGCTGTAAAGATCAAGAATGACGGCAAGATAAAGCCATCCCTCAGAGGTCCAGACATAGGTAATATCTCCCGCCCATTTTTGGTTAACCGCTGCGGCCACGAAATCTCCGTCCAGCCAATTGGGAGCGACACCCAGACGGTGATGGCTGTCAGTCGTCACCTTGTGTTTGCGGGTTCGCACGGGCCTGATGCCATTGGCCTTCATGAGCCGGCCAACCAAACGCTCACCAACGCCTAGGCCGACCTCCTTCAATTCCATGGTCATCCTCGGTCGACCGTAGGTTCCAAGGCTCAGGCGATACTGCTCGCGAATATGAGCCAGCACCTTCATGTCTGTTCTTGCCCTCTGGCTGATCGGGCGCAAACGCCATGAACGATAGCCACGCTCGCTGATCTGCAAGACACGGCACATCAGTTCCACTGGCCAGCGATGTCGCCAATTATGCACAAAAGCGAACCTCACGGCTTTTGGCTTGCAAAGAACTGCGTGGCTTTTTTTAGAATTTCCCTCTCCTCCCGGAGCACACGGTTTTCTAGGCGAAGCCGTTCATTCTCACGGGCCAAATCAGCCTGTGGTTCTGACATCAGATCAGCAGGCCGATACTGCGCCACCCACTTGCCCAGCGTCGATTTGCCAACCCCCAAATCAGCCGCAACACGCTCACGTGACAGTCCGCTGGTCAGCGCAATCCGCACGGCCTCGCGTTTGAACTCTTCACTGTGCTTTATCATCTCGTCGGTCTCCTGTTGCGAGCTCTAATCGCTCAGGTGACCGGCGCAAAACCGGTACAAGTCCATCTCTGTCCTGCGCGACGAGGAAGTCCCGCCCAAGCTTCTAATCGCCCTGCAGATATTGAGCGAGGTCAGCGGGATACCCATCGGAGCACCGGAGTTGCTTTGTTGTTTGATCAGCGTCGCCGCGCCTTGCGCCATGCTGCTCATCGCTGGCGACAAGCTGCCTGCACCAGGCAGGGACATAATGGAGATCGATCGCCGAGCGTTGGCGGACCATCTACATCGCTTCGCGCTCGCCGGCCTGCATGCCGAAGGGCATGACTATCGCTCGCGCCATCAGGACAATTAGGTCCAATGGCCGTTCTAACGCTCGCCCACACCAATGCGGGCGAGCAAGCTAGGCAGATTGCCAACCACAAGGCCAAAGAGCCATTTGCCATTGCGTGGACGCACCATTCTTCCCACGCCCTCCATTCGGTGACGCGGCCAGTGGCACAAATGACAGGCGAAGCTGTGACACTAAGCGCGCGAGAGTTAGCGTAAGTGTTTGGAAAATATATGGTGCACCCAACAGGATTCGAACCTGTGGCCTTCGGATTAGGAATCCGACGCTCTATCCTGCTGAGCTATGGGTGCATCCTGCATAAACCGCAGAATTATGGGCATTTCGCTAAACGCCGCGCCTCCCATCGTCAAGCCTGAAATCGGAACAAAACGGAAAACTACGGCACACTGCGGCACACTAATGGCACACTGCGCGGCACACTGTGCTACCCGCTGCAGCAGTAAGGAGCGGTTTCATGAACGAAGATAAATTCTCCACCATCGGATCAAGGTTCAAAGAAGAACGGCTCTTGTGGGAGGCACGCACAAATTCCTCATTTTCGGATGCTCCCTGTTTCAGCAAAGCCATCATCATCGCGATAGAAAGCGACCGAGGCGGCATCAACAAATCCCAACGCCTCGAAATGATGGTCCTCGCAGAGATGGACGTTTTATATATTTTGACGGGCCGACGCTTTGGCTCTGGGCGTGGAATACCTCAATCAGAACAGTGAGACGAAACGCAGATTTAGTGCGCGGCATCGCGGCGCATAAAAACAAATTCTATTTTGCGATTTATCATTGGGGGTAAAGCGGGGATGACCTTACAATCTAACAATCGTTACAATTCAACATCTTACGGTCTAACAATTTTCTAACATCGACCTTACAATGTTAGACATATGAGACCTTACATTTTAATATTCATAACCAATTGAAATATAATGATTTATGGAAAGCCTGTAAGATTTGTTAGATCAAAGTAAGGTGGCATTTCTAACATTTTTATTGTTCAAAATCATGCACTTGATGACACATCAAAGGCATTGTTAGGAATGTAAGGCGGTCCCGCCATAGGGGTATGTGCCGGATTAAAAATGCAAAGTTTTTTCAACGCTGGCCACTCCAACATGGCTACTGCACGGAGCCGCAATGATCCGCATCCGACGCCATTCCTAGATCATCATATTTTTGATTAGAATTCATTGCGTTGAACGATCTTCACTTGCACGAAATCCGTTGAAAGAGCGGTCAGGCGAGGGGTGGGGGCGACTGCGGCGCTGGGGGGTGGAACAGGGCGGATCGGGCCGTGGGCGGCGATTTCAGCCGGACCGCAGCCTGACGCGGCGGCCAGACGCAAAAAGGGGCGCGGCGGACGGCCAATGCGTCCAGCGCGCCCCTGCCCGCCTGTGCGGTGGTGCGATGATTAGTTGGAGATGATCAATTCAGGAAAGACAGCGGCTTTGTGATTGCCGCCGACAGTGTAGGTGCAATCGACCTCCTCGAAATCGAAGCCCGCGAAAATATCCCGCACCTGCGGCTTGTCATTGATCGAGAGGATGAAGCGCCCTTTGATGCCGCGCAGCTGGTCCGCCATCTGCACGAATTCATCCCGGCTGAACATATCCGCGCCATAGTCATTCTCGCACCCAAAATAGGGCGGATCGAGATAGAATAGCGTCCCCGCCCGATCATAGCGCCGGATGAAGTCAGCCCATGGCAATCGTTCAATCGTCACCGATGCCAGCCGGTCACGAATTGCCGCCAGCTGCGCCCGCACGCTCAGCGGATTGAAACGGGCCGATCCGCTGACGCTGACACCAAATGACCGTGACTTGACCTTACCGCCGAACGTGGCGCGTTGAAGGTAAAAGAACCGCGCCGCCCGTTGCAGATCCGTCAACGTATCGGCATCACAGCGGCGCATCTGTTCAAATTCATCGCGGCTACTGACCAGCCAAGCGATCTGGTCGATGAACGGTTCATAGTGATGGCGCAGGACGCGAAAGAAATTAGCCACGTCCCGCGACCAATCATTGATGAATTCGGCCTTGGCCTTTTGATCGCGGCGAAAGAATATCCCGCCCATGCCGACAAAGGGTTCGGCATAACAGTTGTGCGGCACTTCCTTGATCCGCTGCACGATACGTTTGGACAATATCCGCTTGCCGCCGATGTAAGGCGCAGCGGGCGTGACCGGCTTAACCGCTTCATTATTCATCGAACTATGTAAAATAGGATTAGACATAATAAACCATGTTCCTCATATGTTCCGCACCGGTGTTCGGCGGGATGGACCCGAAAGGATCCGAAGGTTCATGGCGGTCTAGACCCCCGCCGATTAAACTGGCTGCAACCAGTATCCCCGCCGAATTTTTACGTCCGGCGATGATTTCAGGCTTCGACACCGCTGGGCTGATATGGCCCAAAGCGCACGGCTTCCATGCCCAGCCAGTCGTTGATTTGGCGAAAGCGGCGTTGCAGCGGCACGATTTCATGATCGAAGAAAACCCGCGCCGCGTCGGCAATGCTGCCAAAGCCAGCGCTGTTGGTCGGCACCACGCCGATCAGCTGGGGCGGCACGCGGTGCGCGGCTAGCAGATCATCCCGCGTCGCGTTCTTGATCCCGCTGAATTCATCCTTGGCCGCGACTTCGCTGATTGGCAGGATCTGCACGCCCTTTTCCTTGCCCTTGGGAATGTGAAGGTAAAGGTTGCGAAAATTGCCCGGTCCTTTGGACTGTCGCATCGCTTCGCGGATCGCGTTGCTATCTTTGTCCGTCAGCCCTTCCTCTGCAACATAAAGGATATATCCCGCATGGCTGCCGTTTTTATAATAGCGGCGGCGGAACAGCGTGGCCGCTTCATTGAGCAGCCCGCTTTGCAACGCGGCATACCATTCCGGCACGCCATAGATTTCCTGCGCCAGATCCGGTTCGATCAGGTGACAGACGCTTCCCGCCGCAAACTCATGATCCTCTTTGCCCGGATGAATGAACCAAAACTGCCCCGCCTTTTTGCCGACGCGGGTAAAGACGGACGGCGCACAGCGCAGGTGCAGCGGCTGGCCCATGCGATTGTCCACCCGTTCCAAATAGCCATTGCCCGTTGCCAGATAATTGGTAACCAGCTTTTCAAATTCCTGATGCGTAATCAGCGATCCGGGCAACAGTGAAGCTGACAGCAAATTGCGCTTCAAAGCGATGGCGCTGCTGTGGTGCGCGCTCATCCGGTGCGCCGAAATCAAACCGCGCATGGAAATGGGCGGCGTGTAATATTCACCCATCGACCCGATTTCGAGCAGGTCCAGCAACTCGCTGCGGTCCAGCACGCTTTCGGGATCGCCAAAGCTAAACACCTGCACGCCGCTGGGCGTTTCGACTTGCATGTCGTCCATCAAAATATCTCCACACTGCTGGTCCGCTCATCAGCGGTCGGATCCAACGCTTCATTAAAAATTGCGTGCATGGTGGCCCACGCCAGATCAGCATGGCCGCTGTTGCCAGCGCGGCCCGCGACATAGGTTACGGCCTTCCCGCCCTTGGTGACTTTGGGACGAATGGCCATGAAACTGTTGGTCACATCGGTCCAATGCTTGGCATATTCCAGCCTGCCGTCCCCGATGACCTTTTTGGTTTTGAACACCATCATGGCTTTGACTTCGGACGTGTAACGGATCGCCCGCGCCGATGGGAACCAAGCCGACACCAGACTATAGACGGCGCTGCCTATGCCAGTCGTATCGATGGCGATATGCGTCACATTGTAACGCTGGCAGATCGCCTTGATCGCGGCATTTTGCTGCTGATAATCTTTGCCGCGATAGCGGTGTTTTTCCAGCAGGCGGAACTTGCCGCCCACCTTGGCTGGCGGCGCGACGACGATAAGCCCCGCGTCATCGCCATTGCCGCTTTCGCCATTGGGATCATAGCCGATCCACACTTCGCCATCGCCGAACGGGCGGCGCGCAAATTCCCTGAAATCCTTCCACGCCGTGAACGTATCCACGCCGCACCGCCGCATATACTCAAAGGGGAATGTACTTTGCGTGTCGTCCAGAAATTGGCACAGGAACAGTAGCTCAAATTCCTCGGCGCTATTCTCGAATTCCAATTCTTCGCGGTTGATGAATGGCCCGATGCCCCCATCCATCGCGTCATCAATGTTGACGATCTGCCGCCAAATCCGGTCGGTTCCTAAGTGACCGCCTTTCAGTGCTTCATGGCTGATGTCGATCTTGGCGCGGTCGGCTTTCGCTCGCCGCTTATTATATTTCTCGCCTGACCATATGGGATAGGCTTCGTGCGCCATGACGCTGGGCGTGGAAAAATAGGTGCGGTGATAGCGCGTATGCGTCGCCATCGCCTTGGCGACCTTTTCCAGCTGTTCAAAGCCAAATATCCAAAAGGCTTCATCGATATAGACGTCGCCATGATAGCCTTGGGCGGTGCGGTAATTGGTACCGAGAAAATGCAATTCAATCGGCGGAAGCGGCTGGCCATCTTCATCGTCGCCGCGCTTGATAACCATGGGATTGCCAGACAATTCCATGCCCAGCACTTCACGGACGAAATCGACAATATAGTTGCGAAAGATCAACGCTTGGCTGCGACTGGCCGATATGAAGATCTGATTATTGCCAGTTTGCAGGCCATGGATCAGCGCCTCGCGGGCGAAATACCAAGTCGCACCTATTTGGCGTGATTTTATGATGAAGCGGGTGCGCTGTTTACGCGCCTTCCACCAATTATCTTGAAACGCCAAATTCTGTTCGTGAAACGCCGCTTCCAGCTTTTCCAAGCCTTCGCGGTCGATCAGATTTTTCTTGCCCGCTTTCTTCGCCAGCACCTCTGGCGCGTTGCGATTGGCGACCTTGGGATTGAGATCAACTTCATTGCCGCCCTTGGCATATTTTTCCATACGCACGGTGCGTTCGACGCCGCGCATCAGCGCATCGAACTGTTTATAATCTTCGCCGTGCCACTTGGGCTTGGCGATCAGCTGCGCCAGCCGACATTCCAGATTATCCTGTATTTTTTTGACGCTGCTGGCTTCATCCCACTTATCGCGGCCCTTCCAACTGGCGATAGTGTTGGGGTTAAGGCCCAATTCGTCGGCGATCTGTTGGATCGCCCAGCCCTGCCAATATAGCGACCGCGCCCGCGTGCGCGGCGCGATAGGCGCGACATCGGGCGGGATGATCGCGGTGGCGGTCGCTGGGGGCGTGAAAGGCGGCGGATTGCTCATGTCCCGCGCAAACTATGCGCGCCGCGCCGCTTCGCACCGCCCTCTGTCCTGTAAGCCGCGCTCTTACAAGATCAGATCATTGCAGCATCGCCAATCTGGCGGCGACACCACTGGCAACACCGCATCCCTGCCAGTCGGAGCATTTCAATGGCGAAGAAAACCAAATTTTTCCGCGTAGCCGTCGAAGGCGCAACCGTTGACGGTCGCACCATTGATGCCAAGTGGCTGACCGAAATGGCGGCCAATTATAACGCTGTCACCTATCCAGCCCGCGTCAATATGGAGCATTACCGCAGCGCATTGCCGATGACGGGCGATGATAATGGCAGCGCGTTCGGCAGCTACGGCGATGTCATCAGCTTGAAAACCGAAACCATTGATCTGGAAATCGGCGGCAAAACGGAAAAGCGGCTGGCGCTTTATGCTGAAATCGAAGCCCATGAGCCCATGCTGGCGCTGATCGACAAAAAGCAAAAGCTGTTCACCAGCATCGAAATCAACCCCAGCTTTTCGTCCAGCGGCCAAGCCTATTTGATGGGCATCGCCATGACCGACAGCCCCGCCAGCCTTGGCACCGAAATGCTGCAATTTTCTGCCAGCCAAGGCGACAAAAGCCCGCTGGCCCACCGCAAGCAACAGCCCGGCAATTATTTCAGCGCCGCCGAAGAAGTACAGATCGAATTCGCCGACGAAACGCCTGCCGATAATGGCGGCGGCTTGGTCGCCTTTATGCGCAGCGTGTTCGAACCATTCATCAATTCGGGCGGACAAAATGGCAATAAAACCGATCCGCAGCCCGCGCCCGTCACCCTCACGGCCAACGAAGATCGCCCCGTCAATGAAATGGCGATTGGTCTGCTGCTCGGCCAATTTGCCGCTGCATCGGACAAGCAATTTGCGGCCACCAATGCCGCCATCACCGTCCTGTCGGCCAAGGTCGATGCCCTGACCAATGTCAACGCCAACAATCCTGCGGTTCATTTCACGCCGCGCCCACTGGGGCTGACCACTGAAACACCGGTGAAGACGGACTTTTAACCAGCCCGTCGACGCCTAGCACCATCCCGCGCAGTCTTTCCCGAAGGAAAACCCGATGCAAAATAAAACGCGCCTCCTTACCGAAACTTTCCTGTCCACCGTTGCGGGACTGAGCGGCGTTGCCGATGCTTCCACCACCTTCACCGTCGCGCCTGCGGTTGAACAAAAGCTGGAAGCCCGCATTAAAGCCAGCAGCGAATTTCTGTCCAAAATCAACGTCATTCCAGTCATCAACCAAAAGGGTGAAAAGCTGGCGGTTGGCGTAAACCGCACCTTGGCAGGCCGCACGGACACGACCAGCGCAGACCGCCAGCCCGGCAATGTTGGCGATCCCGCCAAGATCAACGGCTACACCTGCGAAAAAACCAATTTCGACAGCGAATTGCGCTACGCCCAGCTTGACGCGTGGCGTCACCACGAAAACTTCCAGATCCTGATCCGCGATAGCATCGTGGCCCAGCAAAGCAGCGACCGCATCATGATTGGCTGGAACGGCACCAGCTGCGCGGCCACCACCAACCGCACGACCAACCCGCTGCTGCAGGACGTGAACAAAGGCTGGCTGCACCATATCCGCACCGATGCCCCTTTGCATGTGGTCAGTGACGGCGATCTGACCGCCGACGCCACCAAGGCCATTTATGTGGGCGAAGGCACGGTCGGCACCGATGTTGATTATCGCAGCCTTGATGCCTTGGTACTGGATGCGAAGAAGATGATCCCCGCGCACCGTCGCGGCGACACCAGCTTGGTTGTCATCATCGGCCATGATTTGTTGGACGATAAATATTTCACCATCGCCCAGCGCACGGGCGCGCAGGCGACCGAGGTGGAAGCAACGGACCGCATCTTGCAAAGCAGCAAGCAAATCGGCGGTTTGCCAGCCATTGCGGTGCCGCACTTCCCCGCCAATGCCATTCTGATCACCAGCCTGAAAAACCTGTCGATCTATTATCAGGAAGGCACGCGTCGCCGTCATATCGCAGATGAACCCAAGCGCGACCGCTATGTGAATTATGAAAGCGTGAACGAAGCCTATGTCGTCGAAGATTATGACATCACGGCCTTGGTCGAAAATATCGTGATGGGCCTGAAGCCCACTGGCGGCGGTTAACGCTCGCCGCATCACATGGGGGCCATGTGCCCCCACCCTTTTCTCACACCCAAGGATCCCGTCATGAGCCTGATCAGCCGCCATATCGCTAAACATGCGGCCATCGCCGCAGTCGCCGCCGCCCAATTGGCCGAGGAAGCCGCGCACGTAACAGCGGATCCAACCCCTGACGCAGCCCCGTCCCCCACCGTCGCCGTTATTTCCACCCCCAGCTTGGTCGCCCGCCGCATGGCAGAGGCGCAGGCCGTACGGGACGCTGGCGGCGTGACAGATCCTTACGCCATGACGGCCCCCGCGCCCATTGAAAATGAAGAATATCGCGATCTGTTGGAGCAGCTGGGCGAGGATCTGAACCGCCTAAGCCAAATCCAATCGACCGAAGCCAAGATCGAAGCCAAGCGCCAGATGCTGGATCATTACCGCGACTGGATTTGCGGCGTACTGCGCGCAGGCCAAGACGGCGCGGCCACGCAAGACGACATCATCGCCCTCACCTTCATCTGGTTTTTGGACATTCAGGACTGGGAAATGGCCGCGCAGATCGGCGCGCATATCCTGACCCACAATATCAAGGTGGAACGCCACAAGCGCACACCCGCTTGCATTTTGGCCGAAGATGTTGCCGAGGCCGCGATCAAGGATCTATCCGCCGTCGATCATGGCACGCTGATCGTCATTGATGAACTGACCGCGCCGCACGACATGCCCGATGAAGTGCGCGCCAAACTGAAAAAGGCCATTGGGCGCAACCTTGCCCATCAGGCCGCCAATTTTGACCCAGAAGCCAGCGAAGGCCCAGCGGGCGGCAAAGCCGCGCTGATCGAAGCCGCGCTAGAGCAGCTGCGCCGCGCGTTGGAATTACACAAAAAGTCTGGCGTCATCAAAGACATCGAAATGCTGGAACGTGAACTGAAAAAGATCACGTCCGACACGTAACGCCCCACCGGCGCGAGGGGGCGGACATTGGATCTGGGCCGATATGGATAAACCCAGACCGCAGTGATCCTCACCCCCTCCAATTTTTAAAGGATCCAGCCATGTCCGGTTTCATCGCCATACCGCCAGCGCCAAGCAGCCCCGCTGGGGCGACTGTCGACGCTGATGGCTGGTTCCCGTCCATCGATGTGAACAAGATGCGTGCGTCCCTGCGCCTGCGCGGTGATGTGCCGCATGAACGTTTGGTCAGCGCATTACAGGGCGGCATTCTGACCGTCCTCAGCCAGACCGACCAATGGGCAGCGACATGGCGGGCCAGCGGCGCTGTCGTCTTGGCCGATGTGAAGCCGGACGAGCAGATCGACGGGCAACATCGGCTGACCTTGATCTTTACCCGCGCTGTTCAATTTTACGCCGCCGCCGAACTGGCGGATCTGGCCCGTGATAGCAGCGCCACACGCGATGAAGTGGACCGCATCGACGAAGAAAGCCTGGTTGCGGCGGATCTGACCACCAAAGCCCTGCAAGCCGTGCGCGACATGCTGGGCGTCACCCGCGTCGCGGTGGAATTGATCTAATGATCCGGCCCGCCAACGCCCCTGCCAACCGCGAATTTGTGACGGTCGCGGCCCTGCCCCACGAACCGTTGGATGCCTTGGCCCATCGCATCACGGGCAGCACCAGTGCGCTGGCGGAACTGATGATATTTAACCCGCACCTGACCATGACCCACCTGCCCGCTGGAACCTTGGTTTTCGTTCCCCAACGCACCGCCGCCACGCCGATGCGTGAAACCGTGCAGCTATGGAGTTGAAATTGGATCTTCGCACAATCTTGCAAACTGCATCGGAACTGGCCGGTTCGTTGGCCCCATCTCTGATTGGTTCGGCTGTCGCCCAAGCGTGGAAACCCGCGCTGGCTTGGCGCGACCGCTTTCTGCAATGGATCGTCGGATCCACCGTCAGCTATTACGCCACCATGGCGATTATTGCCGTCACGGCATGGAATGACTTTGTGGCGCAAAGCATCGCATTTGGCATCGCCATTGTCGCCTTTGACGCCACCCCCGTTCTGAAAAAATCCATCACCGAAACGCTGTCGGGCCTGCCCGCCCGCGTCGCGGACCGTGTCCTTGGCAAGAAAGGCTGAACCAATGCAACTGTCACCCCATTTCAGTTTAGCCGAATTGACTGCGTCGGCCACGGCCACCGCGCGCGGAATCGATAACCGGCCCAATGACGCTCAGATCAACGCCATGCGCCTGCTCTGCACCAAGGTGTTGGAACCGTTGCGCGCCCATTTTGGTCGCCCCATCCGCATCACGTCCGGCTTTCGTTCCCCTGCCCTGTGTCTGGCTGTCGGGTCCACGACCAACAGCCAACACGCCAAGGGCGAAGCGGCGGATTTTGAAATCAACGGGGTCGACAATCTGACTGTGGCACGCTGGCTGCGTGATCATCTGCCCTTCGATCAGTTGATCTTGGAAAATTATGTGATGGGCCAACCGAACAGCGGCTGGATCCACGCCAGCTACCGCGAAGGCCGCTTACGCAAAGAAGCCCTGACCTATGCCCGCCGCACCTATTTCAAGGGATTGCTCGCATGATGGATATGCTGTTGCCATTCGGCGTTTCTGCCGCCGCCGTCTTGTTTTTGACGATCATCACCAAGGGCGCATTTCTGGCGTGGGCCAGCACCGCGTTGGATTGGCTGATGGCGCGGCCACACCGCTTGATCATCGCCGCTTTGGTCCTTGCCTCTGCCGCTGGCTGGTGGACCGCGCACCTTAATGACCAGCGCGCCGCCCGCTGGGAAAGCGCCAGCGCCGCCGAGGCCAGCGCCCATCTAGACACCAAAGCCCGCACCCAAGCCGCCGCCATCAGCGCCCAACTGCTGGCCGAACAAAACCGCGCCGCCGTGGAAGCCCAATGGCGCGCCCAATATCAGGATGCTGTCGATGAACTGCAAAATCTTCGCGGTCGCAATGCTGGCCTTGTTGCTGACTGGCTGCGCCAACCAAGGCCAACGGCCAACCCCGCCGATCCGCGTAGCTCCAGCCACCCCGATATGTCCGGCGCTGCCGAAATGCCCAGCGGATCTTTGCACGATGCCGACACGGCCATCCTTCCTGTCGCCGACCTCTACCGCTCGGCCCATGCCTTCGCCCAGCTAGAAGCCTTAATCGGCTGGATCATGGCGGCGCAAAGCGTTGAAACCAGTCCTGCGGCCCCCGCGTCCGCGGCCCCCACATTATGAAAAAGCCAGCCGACCTGCGCGCCCATCTGGTCGCCTATATTCCCGATCTCGCCATCGATCCAGAACGCCTGCGTATCTGGATCGAGGACGGAACCGTCAAAACCACGCAATCGGCCACCCGCCACTTCGAGCTACGCTATCAGCTCAATATCGCTATTTTGGATTTCAGCGCCGATCCGTTGATCATCATGGTGCTGATCAACGACTGGCTGCGCCTAAACCAGCCCGATCTGATCGCCAGTCAGGCGGCATCGGGATATGATGTGCAGGCTGACTTCATGACCAACAGCACCGCCGATCTGGCCTTCACCCTGCCGCTATCGGAAATCATCCTGTGCCAACCGCGTGACGGCGGCGGATGGGAATTTATGGCGAGCCCTGAAACCCCCAGCTTTGATGATGGTCTGCTCGGCCCCGACGACCCCATACCCCACTTGCGCGAAATCTGGTGGGGCGGTGAAAAGCTGCTACCAGATCCCGCCATTCAAGGCAGCGCATAATGGCCGATGACTTCCGCCGCCTTGAACCTTGGTTGCAAGAAATCGCGTCCAGATTTGATGATCGCAGCCGCCTGAAAATGGGACGACGGATCGCGCAGGCACTTCGAAAGATGAATGCCAAACGGATCGCCGCCAATACACAGCCGGATGGCACCGCCATGGACCCGCGCAAGCAAACGGAAGGCGCGGTCAGGAAAAAAGTGCGAGCAAGCGGCAAGATGTTCAAGCGATTAAGGCTGGCCAAGAACATGCCAATCCGCGTGCATCCCGAACAAGTCGAAATCAGCTTCGACAATCAGATAGCCGCGACCGCCGCCGTTCACCATTTCGGGCTGCGCGACCGCGTGAGCAAATTTCGCGGCGCGCCATCCATCCGATACCCCCGCCGCGAATTGCTGGGCTTTGGCACTGAGGATGAAGCCGCCATCATGGATATCATTTTGGAAACCATGGAAGCCTGATCCTGTAAGCCGCGCTCTTACAAGATACCCGCCTTGCCCTTGCGCGATGCTGCCGTGTCCATGGGCTCATGACCCTATCCACCGCCACCGCCATCGACATTTCGCGCCTGCCGCCGCCCGTGATCATCGAGCTGCTGGACGTTAGCGCAATCCTAACCCAGATGCGGGCCGACTTTCTGGCGCGCTATCCGGCTTTCGATGCCGCCGTCGAAAGTGATCCGGTACAAAAGCTGTTGGAAGTAGCGGCCTATCGGGAATGGCTGCTGCGTGCCGAATTTAACCAGCGCGCACGCGGCTGTATGATCGCCTTTGCCGAAGCGTCGGACCTTGACCAGCTGGGGGCTTTGCTGGGCGCACAGCGGTTGGAAGTCACGCCAGCCGATACCTATTTGAACATTCCCGCCGTCATGGAAAATGACGATGATTTCCGCCGCCGTATTGTCCTGTCGCCCGAAGGTTTTTCGGTCGCTGGTCCCGAAGGGGCTTATATCAGCCATGCCTTGGCCGCTGATGGGGACGTGCTGGACGCCAGCGCCACGTCACCCGCCCCCGGTGAAGTCATGGTCACGGTGCTGTCCCGCCTTGCCGACGGCACCGCCAGCCCCGAACTGCTGGCCTTGGTCAATGATGCCGTCAGCGCCGAGGATGTGCGCCCCTTAACCGATATGGTTACAGTGCAAGGACCGGACATCATCGAATATGTGGTGGCCGCTGAAATCGAAACCTTTGCTGGCCCCGACAAGGACTTGGTCCTGACAGAGGCGCGCCGTCAGCTGGACGGATATATCACCCGCTCGCGCAAGCTGGGGCGCGACATTGTCCGCAGCGGACACATCGGCGCGCTGCATGTTGAAGGGGTCAGCCGCGTCCGGTTGATATCCCCTGCGGCGGATCAGATCTTGGATCGCACCCAAGCCGCTTATTGCACCGCAATCACCCTGACACACAGCGGTACCGGCGAATGACGAACAAGCGCAGCCTATTGCCACCGACCAGCACAGCGCAGGAATTGGCGGCGGAACAAGCCATGTCGCGCATCGCGGACATCCCAATCGATTTGAACGCCACCTTGTGGAACCCGATGATCTGCCCGCCCTATCAATTGCCCTTCATGGGGTGGGGACTGTCGATTGACGCATGGGATGAAAATTGGCCGCTGGCCGTGCGGCGTCAACGGGTCGCCAGCGCGCTGGATATTCAGCGGCGCAAGGGAACGGTCAAGGCTGTGCGCGATGTGGTGTCCAGCTTTGGCGGTTCTATGGTGCTGCGCGAATGGTGGCAAACCAGCCCACGTGGCGCGCCCTATACTTTCGATATCATCATTACGGTCGGCGGCTCATTCGGTGCCATGCCTGCCAGCTACATCGACGAAATCATCGCCGAAGTGGCTCGCACCAAGCCGGTTCGCAGCCACTTCACCTTCACCCAGGCGCTGACCGCGCGCGCCGATATCGGTGTCTATGCCGCTGCGCGCGCCAGCATTTACCGCCGTTTGGCCTGTACCGTGCCAGCCGCTGTCGGCCCGGATAGGCTTTTCCAGAATGGCGAGAATGGCGCCTGGTATGATCCATCGGACCTGTCGACATTGTTTCAGGATGCCGAAGGAACCATCCCCGTCACGGAGGCGGGTCAAGTCGTTGGGCTGATGCGGGACAAATCTGGTCGGGGCAATCACGCAATGCAGTCGGCGGCGGCGTCGAAGCCTATTTATGGCATCGAGCCAGCGACGGGTGTACGAAACCTACTCACCAATACGGAGTTTCCGAACGGGTTGAATGGCGCCCCCTCACGGGCGGGCTTGTTAAGTCCGAGTGTAATGGATGGTTTCGACGGCGCGATTGCGTTCGGCTATGATGGCGCAACCGGTACATATGCGTACAAGTTCGGCACTATCCCCATTGATGCCACATACACTTTTTCAGTGTTCGTACGCATGGATGATGGGTTAGCCCCTGTATTTTCTAGCGTATCCCCCGCTGGGCCGGGGAATGATTTTTACTTAGTCGCGAGAACTACTGGCACTTCCCCTACCACATATGCGGTAACACCTATGGGTGATGGAACCTACAGGGTTTCCTGTACTCTGGCATTGACCACAGGCGGTGGAAATTTTGGTGTAGTTAAATACGCGGGAAACACACCGAGAACCTTTAAGGTAACGGGCTATCAAGCTGAACTTGGGGCCGTTGCAACCCCATACCAGCGCGCCAAAACAAAATATGACGTGGCGGAAGCGGGCGTTCCCAGCAACAGCTATGTCGCGTTTGACGGCGTGGACGACGCGTTGGTAACAAATGTTGTGGATTTCACCACGACAGACAAGGTGTCGATTTTCTCGGGTATCCGTAAGTTAGCAAATGAAAACACCGCGATTTACTTGGAATTTGGTAGTAATTTCAACAATCCCGGTAGTTTCTACATAGCTACGTCTTTAAGCACGCGGTATAGCTTCAATTCTCGCTCCAATGACATGGGAACAGCCGCAGCCGCGAATGTTGTTGGTCCTGTGGATACGTCCGTCATCGCCGCATTGGCCAGCATATCTGGTGACGTGGCAACTATCCGCCGCAATGGGCAGGCGGTGACTTCCACCAATGATAAGGGAACGGGTAATTTCGGTTCTTATGCATTGAACATCGGTCGCCGCGCTAACGGAACGATACCTTTTCTCGGCAACCTCTACGGCCTGATCATTTTAGACCAGTTTGCGAGCGAGCCGGATGTGGCATTTGCTGAGGCGTGGATGGCCACCAAAACAGGAGTGAGCTTCTGATGCTGTCCTGCACCATCATCATTCCCGCCGACGTTCGCACCAAAGCGAATGCACTGGCCGAAGCCATGGGCTGGGGGGAAAACAACTATACCGTTGCGCTGTCCGCTGACGGCGCGGAACCGGCCACCCATTTTGGCCTGCACGCATGGGTCCATCCGGGCTTTGTTCAACTGATCAGCGATGCGGATGATGACATCATCCCCGCCGAGCTGGTCGCGGCAGGCTATCCCGAAGCCGATTTCCTGGCTGTCGTGGATGCGGCCACATGGTCCATCCGTGAAAACTCGGATGGCCATTTTGATGAAGCCGCTGCGGCCCTCGACCTTCACCGGCAGAGGCCCGATCCGATGGATGATGAGGCGGCCGATCATGGCTGACTTTGTCCTTTCCACGAACCTTGCGCCCTGTGACCTATGCCCGCTTAAGCTCTTTGGAAAATTGAACCATGGCCGATCTTAATCTTGTTATCACCGATGCGGGCCGTGCCGCGCTGGTCAATGCCGCGCACAATGGCACCTTGCCCGTTATCATTAGCCATTGCGGCGTGTCGGCCAGTGCGGTTGTGCCCGTTCCCACCGCCGCCACCCTGCCGGAGGAGATTAAGCGGCTGGCCACCCTGTCGGGCGGCGTGGTCGCGGAGAATACCATCCATGTGACGATCCGCGATGAAAGCAGCGATATTTATACGCTGCGCTCGCTGGCCCTGTATCTGGGCGACGGCACGCTGTTCGCCATTCATGGACAGCCCGCGCCGATCATGGAAAAATCAGCCGGGGCGATGCTGTTGATGGCGCTGGATGCGCAATTTGTGGATGTCGATGCCACGCATCTGAGCTTTGGCGACAGCAATTTCCTGAATCCGCCAGCCACCGAGACGGTGCAAGGCGTGATAGAGATTGCGACCCAGCCAGAGGCAAACAGCGGGGTGGACGATCAGCGCGCCCTGACACCCAAAAAAGCACGCTTGGCCCTGATGACATGGCTGTTGGCGCAAGACGGGGCAGGCAGCGGTTTGGACGCGGACCTGCTGGACGGCCAACATGCTAGCGCCTTTTTGCAGGCGTCGCTGTATACGGGCGCGCAGATATTGTCGCGTTTGGTGACGGCGGATGGCGCGGGCAGCGGCTTAGATGCGGATTTGCTGGACGGGCAACATGCCAGCGATTTTCTGCAAGCCTCGCTGTTCACCGGCGCGCAAATGCTTTCGCGGCTTTTGAGCGTCGACGGGGCAGGCAGCGGGCTGGATGCCGATCTGCTCGATGGGCAGGATGGCAGCTATTACACCAACATCATCGCACGGCTTGGCTTCACGCCGCTGAATGCCGCCAACTACACCGCCGCCGATGTCTTTGCTAAAGTGTTGGGGCTGGACGGCGCGGGCAGCGGCTTGGACGCCGATTTGCTCGATGGCTATCAGGCGTCCGCTTTCTTGCAGGCATCGCTGTTTACCGGCGCACAGATCATATCAAAGCTAGGCTTTACCCCGCTGAATGCCGCCAATTACACCGCTGCTGATGTGTTGGCCAAGGCGCTGACGGTTGACGGATCAGGCAGCGGGCTGGATGCGGACTTGCTCGATGGCCGCCATGCATCCGACTTTGCCCTGCTGGCTGGCTGGGAATATGGCAACAACGCCAATGGTCATTGGCGAAAATCACCCGATGGCGTCATCGAACAATGGGGCACCTTCACCGGCAATTTTTCCGAAGGGGCGCAAATCCGCAATTTTCCCATCGCCTTCACCGATCTTAATTCGGTGATGATGCAATCCAACACCATGAACACCGGCGGTACCGTCAACAATGATATTTGGACGCAAAGCGGCCTCATTTCCCTGACCCAATTTCGGATCGTCTTTCAAGCCACATCCAGCGGCAACTATGGTTCCGGTGCGCGCTGGTACGCCATTGGCAAATGAACAGGACAGCCAGCATGAAAATCTTTTTCGACCCCGCCAGTGCCAGCATTTTCGATACGGCCATTCACCCCAACCCGCCCGCTGGTTCGGTGGAAATATCCACCGCCCTGCACCAATCGCTGACCGCCGCCCAAATCGCGGGGCAGATGATCATGGCGGGACCAGACGGCCAGCCTGTGGCCGTGGACCCAAGCAGCTTGATGACCAGCGACGAACTGGCCCATGCAATGCGCAGCCAGCGAAACCAACGGCTGCTGACCAGTGATTATGTGATGATGGCCGATTATCCGCTGACCGATGATCAGCGCGCCGCGTGGGCGGCTTATCGCCAGCAATTGCGCGACCTTCCCGAAACCATCACCGATCCGGCTGCCATCACATGGCCGGTCGCCCCTACAGGAGAAAGCCTATGACCGACATCACCACCAAGATCGGCAAATACAACCGCGACACCCGCACCGTGCCAGTCACCTTCACCAGCGGGGCGATTGTCCACAAGCGCGACGTCAACGCCGTGCTGACCGATGCTGGCCGCTATGACGCCGAAGCCACCGCCGCCCGCGTGGCCGATGTGGCGAACGGCGTGGCGCACAAGATCGCTTGCGGGGCGATCACGGCGGCACCCCAGCAAGCGGATTGATCATGGCCAACGTCACCGACGAAGGGGATTTCGACCCCGCCGAACTGATCCAGATTGGCATCATCCAGTCGGTCGACTTGGCTACCGCCACCTGCACCGTCGAAATTGACGGCGAAGAAAGCGCGCCCATGCCGTGGATGGAACTCAGCATGGGCAAGCTGCGGACTTGGTGTCCGCCTGCCAAAGATGAGCAGGTGGTCGTGTTCGCCATGGACGGCGAAGCAGGAAACGGGATTGTGCTGCGCGGCCTTCCCAGCACCGCCTTCCCGCCCGCTGGCAACAGCGAGACCTATGCCATGATATGGGATGACGGCACCAGCATCAGCTATGACCCCGCCACCAAGACGCTAACCACCACCCTGCCCGCTGGCTCCACCGTTGCTGTCACCGCCGATGATGTGACGATCATAGGCAATGTGACGATCACGGGTGATGTCGTCATAACGGGCGATGCCACGGCATCTGGCACTGTGACGGGCGAAAATGACGTGATCGGCGGCGGGAAATCCCTGAAAGACCACAAGCACAGCGGCGTACAGGCAGGAACCGCCCAGACGGGGCCACCGGCTTAAATCAAACCGCTGTTCCTGTAAGCCGCGCTCTTACAAGATCCGCCGCTGGCATCGAACGGACGGCGCGCACCATTGTCGCGCCCATGCACGGCATGAACCGCCACACCGGATCCCCGCTTAGCGGTGATGATCATCTGGCCCAATCCATTGGCGATATTTTGACCACGCCTGTCGGATCTCGGTTGATGCTGCGCGATTATGGTTCGCGCCTGTTGGACCTGATCGACCACCCGTTAAATGCTGCCACGCGGCTGAAATTCATTGCCGCCACCGCCGACGCTATCACCCGATGGGAACCGCGCCTGCGCCTGACCCGCGTCGATATGAGCAGCGGCAATGCGGATGGCACCGCTGCCCTGATTATCGAAGGGCAACGACTGGATCGACCCGACCAACCCTTTTCCCGTCTCGCCATCCCGCTGTCTTAAGAGGAACGCCATATGAGCCAATCGATCCACCATGGCATTAAAGTGAATGAGCTAACGGACGGCATCAGGCCGATCCAAGATGCCAGCACCGCCGTCATCGGTATTGTCTGCACCGCAACCGCCGACGCTGGTAATGCCAGCAGCGCACTGGACGCCGCCATTCCTATTGGCCAGCCCGTGCTGATTACCGATGTCAAAGCCGCCATTGACGTTGCTGGCACGGCGGGCACGTTAAAACCAACATTGGAAGCCATATCGGACCACACACGGCCCATCATCGTCGCGGTGCGCGTCGATGATCCCGGACCGGACGTAGACCCCGAAGACCCAACGTTGGACGATAATGCCAAAGCAGGCGTCGACACCTTGCTGACTGCCGAAAGCCTGTTGGGCGTGCGCCCCCGTATTCTGGGTGCGCCTGGTCTCGACACACAGGCCGTCACCACCAAGCTGGTCAGCGCCGCCAAAAAGCTGCGGGCTATGGCTTATGCCAAGGTCAACGCCGCCAATATCCCTGCCGCCAAATTGTATCGCGGCGGATTTGCGGCGCGGGAATTGATGCTGCTGTGGCCCAACACCAACAGCGCCTTTTCGGGTGACCTGATCGCTCGCACCTTGGGCCAGCGCGCCCGCATCGACCAAGAGATTGGCTGGCATAAAACCCTGTCCAATATGGCGCTGGAAGGTGTGATGGGAACGGATATTCCCATTTTCCATGACTATCACGGCGTCGATACAGAATCGGCCCTGCTGAATAGCGACCAAATCACCACGCTGGTCCGCATGAACGGATGGCGTTTGTGGGGCAACCGCACATGCAGCGATGAACCCTTGTTCGCCTTTGAAAGCGCGGTTCGCACGGCGCAGGTGTTGCAAGATGAAATCGCCGCTGGTCTGGTGTGGGCAATTGATAAGCCCATCACCCGCACCCTGTACCGCGATGTCGAAGAAACGATCAATGCCCGTTTCCGCCAATTGGTGTCGGCAGGTCGCCTGATTGGTGGCAGCGCGTGGATTGATCCCGATAACAACCCTGCATCGCAACTGGCACAGGGCAAAATCATCGTCGATTATGATTTCACGCCGTGCGCGCCTGCCGAAAGCATCACGCTGAACCAGCGTATCACCGACCGCTATTATGGGGATCTGGCGCTGGCTGCCTGATCGCCTATCCCCTGACCAATTTTGAAAGGATCCCCCCATGGGCCTTCCCCATAAACTGAAAAATATGAACCTGTTCATCGATGGCGGATCGTGGCTGGGCATCGTCACCGAAGTCACGCCGCCCAAAATGGCGCGCAAGATGGAAGGCTATCGCGCTGGCGGCATGGATGCCGAAGTTGATATCGATATGGGCGGCGAAAAGATGGAAGGTGAATTCACCTTTGGCGGCCTGACCACGGATATCATCAGCACCTTTGGCGCAGCGGTGCATGACGCCGCCCAATTCCGTTTCGCTGGGGCCTATGTGTCCGATGATGACGGATCCACCGTCCCTGTCGAAATTGTCATGCGTGGCCGCATTGCCGAATTTGACGAAGGCAGCGCCAAGGTCGGCGATGATACCGAGCATAAATATAAAATGTCGGTCAGCTATTATAAGCGGATCGAGAATGGCCGCGTGATCATCGAAAAAGATGATCCAAACTTCATCTTCAAGGTCAAAGGCGCTGACCGCTTGGCCGCCCAGCGCGCCGCCATCGGGCTGTAACAGCCTCTAACCAGCTTCGCACCAGCCCGAAATTATGCGGGCGGGCTGGTGCGGGGAAACCCACCCGCATGAATGACAAGGATGCCCCGCATGGAAAAGGCCGACAATAAATTTCAGATCTGCGAACTCGAAATTGGGTTCAAGCGCGGCGATGAAACCATCACCAAAGTCACGCTGCGCAGGCCCAAGGCGGGGGAACTGCGCCACCTTAATTTGCAGGATCTGTTTCAGGCTGATGTCAGCGCGGTGCTGACCCTGCTGCCCCGTATCAGCGACCCGATCATGACACCGCAAGAATGCGAAGATTTGGACCCCATAGACCTGATGGAATTGGGAGGCGCGATTAAGGGTTTTTTCTTGTCGCGGGCCATGAAGGAAATGATCGTCCAGACGAACTAGGCGCTCTGATCGCCGACATCGCCTTTGTCTTTCATTGGCCGCTATCAGTCCTGACCGCGATGGAATTGGATGAATTGCTGGGCTGGCATCGCCTAGCTGCCGAAAGGATGGAAATCATGCTGAAATGCGCGGCAGTGCGATGAGCAATAATAAATTATCCCTGATGGTCGAATTTGGTTCTGCCGGGCTGGAAAAGCTCGGCAGCGGCCTGCGCAATATGGTCACCGACAGCAAAAAAGGGGCCGCTGCGCTGCGCGGGTTGAACCGCGAACATAAGGATATTAGCAAAGCCATTGCGGCCAATGCCCGCGAAATGAGAAACGCCAGTGGGAATATTACCCATCTGGCGAACAAAGAACGCGAACTGCAATCCCAGCTGTCCGCCACCAACCGCCAGATTGAAACGCAAACCCGGCTGTTGGCCGCAAACAAACGCGCCGATGCCGTCAGCCAGCGCGGCGCGGATCTGCGCGGCAAGGGCGCGGGCCACATCATGGGCGGCGTGGCGGCCGCTGCGCCATTTGCCATTGCGGTCAAATCTGCTGCGGAATTCCAAAGCGGCATGGTGGATCTGCAACAAAAAGCCAATCTGTCGGATAAAGCCACCAGCAGACTGGCCAATAATATCATGGCCAGCGCCGCCGCCGCCAAGCAATTGCCAGAAGATATGCGGGCGGGCGTGGATATGCTGGCGGGCTTGGGCGCAGAGGTTTCCGAAGCCGCCCAAATGATCGGCCCGATTGGCCAACTGGCCACCGCGTTCAAGGTCGATATGGCCGATGGCGCGGGCGCGGCCTTTGCCAATTTCCAGAATTTGAAAGTCGGCATAGGCGACACCAGCAAGGCGCTGGATATCATGGCGAGCGCGGGCAATGCGGGCGCGTTCGAAGTCAAGGATATGGCCAAGCATTTCCCCGGACTGACGGCGCAGGCCAATGCGCTGGGCGAAAGCGGGCTGAACGCGGTGGCCAATTTGTCGGCGGCGCTGCAAATCGCACGGCGCAGCACGGGCTCATCTGACGAGGCCGCGAACAACCTCCAAAATCTTTACGCCAAGATCACGGCAGAAAGCACGGTCAAAGCCTTTGCAAAGCAATTTGGCGTGGACCTGCCCAAAGAAATGGCCAAGGCCAAGGCCGCTGGCATGGACACGCTGGAAGCCATCGCCACCATCACCAAAAAGGCGACGGGCGGCGACAATAGCAAAATCGGCCTAGCCTTCACCGACATGCAGGCGCAGTCCGCTGTCCGCGCCATGGTGATGAACCTAGAGGATTATAAAAAAATCCGTGATGAGGCGTTGGGCGACGCGGACGCCGTGGAAAAAGCGTTCAATATCCGCGTGGCGAACGACCCGACCGTGCTGTGGCGCGAAATGGTCGGGCAAGTGCAAAGCTTCGCCATTACGACCGGCACCACGCTGATGCCCGCCATGCGCGACATCGCCAGCGCCGTGTCAACGTCGATGACGGCGATCACGACATGGACGAAGGCCAACCCCGAAGCCACGGCCACCATCGTCAAATTTGCGGCTGGCTTGGTCGGCGCCAAGATTGGGCTGGGCGTGTTGATGGTGGCCTTTGGCGGCGCGCTTGGCCCGCTATCCATGCTGATGCGCGGCTTTGGCAAATTACAGGCCATGGGCGTATTTTCCAAAATGCTGGGCAAGACGGTCAACGGCGCGATCTGGGCAGGCCCCAAATTGATAAAGGCCGCGAACCTGATCCGCAGCGGCATCGGTTTTTTGGCCAGCGGCGCGATGAAGGCTGGCCCCCTGTTGCTGCGCGGCTTTGGCATGATGCGCACCGCCGTGCTGTTTTTGGGCAGCGGGCTGATGAAAGCAGGCGCGATGATGCTGGCCAACCCCATCGTCCTGATCATCGGCGCGATCGTGCTGGCGGTCGGCGTCGCGGCCTATGTCATCTATAATAATTGGGATCGGATCTCTGCCGCTTTCAAAACCGGCGTCGCCAATGTCAGCGCGGCCATCCAGTCGGGAAAAGAACGGGTCGCCAGCTTTGTCGACAATTTCAAAAGCATCGGCAGCGCGATCATCGACGGCCTTGCCAATGGCATCAAGGCTGCACCCGGCAAAGTATGGGCGGCGCTGAAAGGCGTGGTCAGCGGCGCATGGCAAAATGCGAAAAGCTTCCTGAATATCAACTCTCCATCGCGCCTGTTCATGTCCATGGGCCATAGTGTTTCCCAAGGGCTGGCGGTCGGCATCGATGGCAGCGCCGCTGGCCCCGCCACCAGCGCAAGGCGGCTGGCCGAAAGCGTGGCTGGCGGATTTGGTTCTGGATCCCGCTTTGCCACACAGGCGGCGAACGGCGGCGGCAAGGCGGCCACAGGCGGCGGAACGACCATCACAGGCCCCGTCACCATCCAATTTACGCAACAGCCCGGCGAAGACGTCGCCGCATTGGCCAAGCGCCTGTTGGGTGAATTTGCGAAATTGGGCCAACAACAAGCAAGGGGCAGCTATGCAGATCGGTAAAATCACCAGCAAGATTGACCGCAAGGTCACATTGCCCAGCGGCCTGCCCGCCATTTCGACGGTCGCAACCTTGGTCAATAAAATGCGCGGCCTGTCCGAAATGGAACAAAGCAGCACAGGTGAACGGGTACCGATGATGGCGCTGGGCGATTTCAGCTTTGGCGTCGACACCTTGGCCTATCAAGAATTCAGCCGCCGCATGGATTGGCGCCACGCCAGCGCCGACCGCCTTGGCACGATGCCGGCCTTTCAATTTGTCGGCCCCGGAATGGACAGCATCAGCCTGCCCGGAATTCTCATGCCCGAACTGACCGGCCCCAATACATCGCTGGACGATCTGCGCGCCATGGCCGCGACCGGCGATGCTTATTCGCTGGTCCGCACCGATGGTTATATCATCGGGCAATATATGATCCGCAGCATCGACGAACGGCAAAGCTATTTTTTGCCCGGTGGCGGCGCACGGCGCATTGAATTTGGCATTGAACTGGAACGGGCCGTCGCATGATCGCGCAACCCGCCAGTCAGCCCGCCAGCCCAATTGAACCCGCCCAGCGCGATGCGTGGATCATGCCTGTTCCCGATTGGCAGGTCACGCTGGATGGTAAAGACCTGACCGCCGCCCTGCGCCCGATCTTGATTGAATTGACCCTATCCGAAAAACGGGGCGAAGAGGCCGACACCATCGATATTTTGTTGGGCGACGAAGACGGCAAGCTGGCCATTCCACCTGCCACCGCAAATTTGAATGTCGCGCTGGGGTGGAAGCAGGGAACTGGCGTCGCGGTCGGCTTGGTCGACAAGGGAAAATATCGTGTCGATGACGTCAGCTGGGGCGGTCCGCCCGATCATGTCAGCATCACCGGCCATGCCGCCGACCTGACCAGCGGCCTTCGCCAGCGCCGCAGCGTCAATTGGACAAACAAGACCATCGGCGACATTGTGAAAAGCATTTCCAGCCGCAACGGGCTGACCGCCATGGTTCACGCCAGCTTTGCGGGCACCAGCATCAAGGCCATTCGCCAACAAAGCAAAAGCGACATGGCGTTCATCACCGCCTTGGCCCGCCGATATGACGCGGTGGCCACGGTAAAAAATGGCGCCTTGATATTCTCCCCCATCGGGGCAGGCGTCACGCCCAGCGGCATCGCCCTGCCCAGCGTCGAAATGGGCCGCGACATGTGCAGCAGCTGGCGATGGAACCGCCAAAAACGCGACGAGCATGGCGCGGTGGAGGCCAAGTGGCATGACAAGAAAAGCGGCAAGCGACACACCGTAAAGGTCGGCAGCGGCTCCAACAGCCGCACATTGAAACGCACCTATAGCAGCGAAGCCGACGCCCGCGCCGCCGCCAATGGTGCCTTGAAACGTGACGCCCGCAATGCCGCGACCATTGAATTGCAGCTGGCCTATGGCGACGCAGCGCTGATCATCGATCAACCCGTGACGCTTCGCGGGTTCAAATCCGACATCGATCAAGACAAATGGCTGATCGCGGAAATCAGCCACCGCATCGGCGCGGGCGGGTTTACCACCAACGTGACGCTAGACCTACAACCGAATGCGACATAGCCAGCCCGTATCCAACCAGTGAAACGAAATGTTCCTCCATCACCTGACGAGTATCTATTTCAAGATCGTTCTATAAAAGAGTAGGAAGATATATTCAGATGCAGCTCAAAAACTCGTCGGATCTGGGTATATTCGTGCAGTAGGGCCTTTTTGGTAATTGAAAATTATCATGTTAAAGTTATTGGCTATCTCTTACGGCCTAACGATTATCAGGGGGGAATTTTGGACCATGCTCGTAGAGGCGGATTGTTAGACCGCAGCCAACCACCTGAAGTTGTCGATCTATTTTGCGGCGTCGGAGCTTTAAGCCACGGCCTGAAGCAAGCTGGCTGCAACATTTTGGCAGGCTATGACGTTGATCGTAAATGCAAGTTTGCTTTCGAAGAAAATAACGGTGGCCGTTTCTACACCCGCGACGTTTCCCAACTACTGGCCAGCGAAGTCGCGTCACATTATTCAGGCAACGCGATCAAGGTTCTGGCTGGATGCGCACCATGTCAGCCATTTTCGACTTATAAGCATCGTTACGCAGAAGACCCGCAATGGGGCCTTGTAGGGAAATTTGCGCAACTCGCAGTTGAAGTTCGACCTGACTTTGTGACCATGGAAAATGTCCCAGCCCTGCTAAAATATAAAGATGGCTTGGTGTTTCGTCGTTTCCGCGAGACACTAAAAGAAGGCGGTTACGACATCCGTTATATGATCGCACGATGCGAACGATTTGGTGTTCCACAGTTACGAAGAAGGCTGGTCGTACTGGCGTCACTCAATCACAAACTGCCTCCCTTGCCAGAGGGTGAGAATGGTTACACATCCGTGCGCGAAGCCATCGCGTCCCTTCCAAAATTAAACGCCGGGGAAACCTGCCCAACTGATCCACTTCATGTTTCCTCTTCGCTCTCCAAAATCAATCTTGAGCGCATTCAGCTATCAAAACCCGGCGGCACATGGCGGGACTGGCCAGAAGCCCTGAGGGCCGATTGCCATAAAAAGCCCAGCGGCAAAACCTACTCAGGCGTCTACGCCCGCATGGAATGGGACAAACCATCGCCCACCATGACAACGCAGTGCTATGGTTTTGGAAACGGGCGCTTTGGCCATCCCGAACAAGATCGGGCGATTTCGCTACGTGAAGCGGCAATCCTTCAATCTTTTCCGGCGGACTATAAATTCCTGCCAAACGGATCAGCGATTACGATGAAAGAAGTGGGCCGCTGGATAGGCAATGCCGTTCCAGTAGGTCTTGCTAAAGCAATTGGTCAATTTATAATCGACAACTCTCGGGGGGGAGACCATGGAAGAAAGCAACTTCAGATTCGCAATATCGCTTAGCGTATTAAATCACTTAGGAAGAAATCTATATCGTAATTTCATTACAGTTCTTGGCGAAGCCATCTCAAATTCATGGGATGCTGACGCCAGAAATGTGTGGATTAATATTGACAGAGATCATCAGAAATTTACCGTAGTTGATGATGGAAAAGGCATGGATCAAAATGCCTTTCAGAACAAATTTCTCAAGATTGGCTATTCAAAACGCAAAGAGGGTGGAGGTCAATCCGAAAGCGGGCGTCCATTTATAGGGGCAAAGGGCATTGGAAAACTCGCGCTCCTTTCTTGTGCTCGGATCGTCACGATAAAATCCAAAGCTATTGGCCAAGATCCGATCGGTGGCCGAATTGATAATGGCGGCCTTGACGCAGCTATCACGAATGATCTTGTTCCAGATGAGTACCCTCTCGAAATCCCAGACGAAAAACTGACTGATCCGAATTATGAAGCGTCTAAAAGCGGAACTTTGATAGTTTTTGAGGATACAGAGGCCTTGTCACGAGTTACCGTCGAACAAGTCCGCACCTTAATCGCAATGAATTTTCGTTTCTCATTGATTGATAAAAATTTCTCAATTTGGGTTAACGGCGAAGAGATCACTATCAGTGACCTAAACCAATTGGCAGAATCAACACAGTTTTTGTGGACAATCAATAGCTTCACAGATGATTTTTTGAAAACCTGCGTCAATATCAAAAGGAACGAAAGCGCGCCCGAAACCACGTTGCGTATTACCGGATATTTCGCGACGGTAGAGAAGCCGAGCGACTTAAAAATACGCGGAAGAGGAAACGATGAACGCGCTACGGTGGACCTATTCGTAAACGGTCGGCTACGAGAGAAGAATCTTATTCGCCATTTCCCAACGCAACGAATTGTGGAAAGCTATCTTTATGGCCAAATCCATTTTGATGAAATGGACGGCGATGGAGACTCGCCCTTCACCAGCAGCCGTGAAGGCGTTGTGGACGGAAACCCACAGTACCGATCGCTGATCGACTATCTTAAACAAGAGATGCTTCCACGAGTAATTGACCAATGGGACAAATTTCGCCTTGAAATCAACAAACCAGGTGACAGCGAAAATACCAAACGAAAATCCAAGCGCGATCGCAGCGCAGCCGATCTCGTTTCAGCTGTCGCTGAGGATTATAAAATTCCCGATGCAAACAAAGTAACTCAGGATAAAGTCGATAAGTGGGTTAATGATCTTCACCCCGATGCCGAATTCAACACGTCAGCATATGTTGATTGCTATCTATCCGAAAACCTAGTTCGCAAATACATAATCGACGCTAACAAGCCACTCTCCAATGGCGTGCAAAAGGAAGCTGACTCCTGGAAATCTAAAGAGGTCGACAGAAAAAATGAAGCTGGGATCAGCTATGACATTCGCCGAAGCACTACTGATCTGAGCTATCTGGGAATGGACGCGCTTGCAGTCACAGCTGAAGGCAGCAAGCCAAACAACAACACCCCATCACTTTGGAAAGATGCTATCACGTTCCGTCCAATAAGAAATGCAGTAGGACATACTGGATTATTAACAGACACAGCTAAAACTCAACTAAGCCTTACACTTACGAACATAAAGGCGAGGATCAAAACCTTGTTAAAAAATATATAAATTTGATATAGAATTGGCGATTGCTCCCCTCTTGGCTTAGCCCTTATAATTTCCCGATTTTCCCCACGACCTGCCCGATCACATGCATTTCGCCGTCAGCAGCAAATTCGGCATCAACGTTGGGGTTATCGCTTTTAATTTTACTGCTACCATCCGCATTGGCCCAAATTCTCTTAACCATCAAAATTTGGCCAACAGCCACAGCCCAGACGGCGTCCTGTTCGCGGATAGATTTTTGCAGAGTATCGATGATCACAATATCACCATCGGCCAAGGTCGGCTTCATCGAGTCGCCTCTTGCGCGAGCGAAGGCCAGATGTTGCGGCGGAGTGCGTGTTACATCGCGCAGCCAAATTGACGGAAAATAACGAACGGTTTCTTCAACCGATGTGTCAACAAAACCCATTCCCATGCCGAACGTCAGGTCAATTTCTTTAATTGCCACCAACCCAAGTTCGTCGGCCACCTCACTCGCAGGCAGCGGCGGCGTATAGCCAGCATCAGGATCATCCACGACGCCTGTCAGATATTCCGGTGTCGTTTTCAGCGCTTTCGCAATCCGGTGCAGATGTTTCGAGCCGCTACTTTCACCCAGCGCAAGCTTGGCAATGGTGCTTTGAGAGACATCCAACGAGCGGGCCAAGCTCGCCTGACTGACGCCAAGCTCATCCATACGGGCGCGAAACCGCGCTTTATCCACCACATATCTCATGAACTTAGACTAATTACTTTTGGCATAACTAGCACGGACACTTTTCCGCTTGACGCATCTATTACCTTAGGCATAGATAGCATGCATGGAACAGGACACCACACCCTTTGAAGCGCTTGAGCATCTCGTAAAAAATGCGGGATCTCAGAGCCAATTGGCTCGTCACCTAGGCGTTTCACAATCGACCGTTTGGAAATGGCTGCAATCCTCAAAGCGATTGCCTGCCGAACATGTTTTGAAAGCCGAGCGTGTTTACGGCATCTCACGCCACCTCCTGCGGCCCGATATTTATCCGACAGAAAGCGTGGGTCAGTGGTGACAGCACATGACATCATCTTCCCCCTTGGTTCTGATGCATCATCGGCCAGTGACGCTACAGCCACAATCGGTAACGCCGCGCCGCTTACCGGAGAACCGGAGGTGGGCCAGTGACCGTCGAACGCTCCATCACCCTGCCCACCGAATTGCAGGAATTGAAATCGGCCTGTCGCAACCTTGTCCGCACCTATGGCGGGCAGGATGCCGCCGCCAAGCGCCTTGGCACCCGCCAACAGCGGATCAGCGATTGCACCAGCCGCAACACCGACGCTTTCTTGCGGCTGGATGAGGTCGCGATCCTAGAGGCGGAAACGGTCGGCATGGCGGGGCACCCGCATGTCACCAGCGTATTGGCGCGGGGGCTGGATATGGAAATCGTGCCGCTGGCCCAATGCGCCGCCAGTGGCCGCGATCTGCTGCGCCTGTTTGCCAAGCAATCGCGCAGCAACGGCGAACTGGCCGACAAGATTTTGGAGGCCCACGATGATGACATCGTGACCACCGCCGAAGCCGCGCTGATCGAACATGCCGCTGACAAGGTGATTGCCACGGCCATTCGCATCCGCGCCGAAGCACAAATGATCCAGCGCGATGCGCGCCGATAATGAAAACAAGGGGGGAAATATGCGACAGCCAATATCCAACACAGCGCGGACCAGCACCCTTGTCGAACTGGCATCGGCGCTGGCCATCGGCCTGACCTTGGGCGCTGCCCTGGGCATCACCTTCATGGGCTGCATTCAATGAGCCCAGACACCCAATCCCGCATGGTCCATCAGGAGAAACCGCACATGAGCCGCGCCCCCGCCCGATGCCCCTATTGCGAGCAAAAGGCACTGATCCGAAGCAGCGAAGAAGTCACCATCATGGTGCGCGATGTCTATTTTGACTGCACCAACCCGACCTGTGGCCACCGCTGGAAAGCCAAGCTGGAATTTGAACATAGCATCGCGGTTCCGGCCAGCGCAGGTCAGCCCCGCGAAGGCATTCCGATCATGCCGCGATTGCGAAAGGCGTTGGGAATGAACAGCAAGCCACGGCCAGCGCCCGCCTGATCGCCCGCTGATCTGACCTAACCCCCGCATGACCTGACCGCGACGCCGGACCCCGTTTCCGGCGACGCCCGAACTTTGCCTTTTGAAAGCAGCCCGCACGATGTCCACCAATTTGAAACAGGAAGTGATTGCCGCGCTGATGCGTGACTTTGCGTTCAAGCGCGAAGGGCAATGGCTTCGCAAGGGCAAGTGCCCCGATTGCGGCAAGAAAGAACTATATACGCATGCCGAAGACCCCAAGGTGATGAAATGCGGGCGTCTGGATCGGTGCGGCTATGAACATAGCATCCGCGCTTATTACCCCGAATTATTTACCGATTGGTCCAAGCGTTACAAAGCCACACCGGTTGACCCCAACGCCGCCGCCGATGCCTTTTTGCAAATGGGACGCGGCCTGAATTTGGAAGGGATGCGGGGATGCTATGCCCAAGAAACCTATAAGGACCAGCAAAGCGGCCTAACATCGGCCACCGTGCGCTTTCCCTTGCCGGGCGGCACATGGTGGGAACGGATCATTGATCAGCCCGACCGCTTTGATCGCAAAGCACGTTTCCAATGGATCCCCGAAGATAGCGACCTGACCTATAAAGGTTACTGCTGGATCCCGCCGAAATTCAGCATGGCCGATCTGGCCGCTGCGCCGCGCATCCTGATTGCCGAGGGCATCTTCAATGCTTGGGCGCTGATGCAGGCCGGCCATGTGGCTGTGTCGGCCATGACGGTCAACAATTGGCCCAAAAACTTCCTGACAGAATTGCGGCGCCAATGCACCGACGCGGAATTGCCCCTGCCCGAACTGGTATTCGCTTTTGACGTGGGCAAGGCTGGCGTCGATTACAGCCGCAAATTCGTGGCGCGGGCGCTGCAAGCGGGCTGGCCCGCCACCGCCTGTCAGCCCAATTTGGACGATGGGAAAGCGGCGGATTGGAATGATCTGCTGAATTCCGGCGACCTGACCGACGAGCATTTCGCAGAATATATGTGGAATGGCGAAGTCATCCTTGCCGAAAATGCGACCGAAAAAGCCTGCCTTCTCTATGATCGCAAACGCTGGTCCAGCTTTTCCCTGACCTTTGACAACCGCCTATGGTGGGCCAATTTCAACAGCGCGAAGATTGCAGAAATCAAGGCGCTGGAAGGGCTGAGCGACCGCGCCGCCGCCGCCCAAGCCGCCGACATCACCGAAATCGCCAATTGCACATTCCGCACGCTGTACCGTGAACGCGACGATCTGATCGACGACACGGCCTATTATTTGCGCATTGATTTCCCCGGCAAAACACCAACCGCCAAGGGCCGATTTTCTGCCGCCCAACTGACAGCGGCACCGGAATTCAAAAAGCGCCTGTTCGCTTTTTCGGGTCAATTCACTGGCAGCACCGGCCAGCTGGACCGCATGATGCTGCATCAGGTGCGCAACCTGAAAACGGTCGAGCCCATCGATTTCACCGGATACAGCAAAAAGCACGGCGCGTGGATCCTTGGCGAAATCGCCGTGCGCCAAGGCCGCGTCGTCAAGATCAACAGCGAAGACTATTTTGATTTCGGCAAGGAAGCGGTGAAGCTGCGCAGCGCCGAACGCCTGCTGTCTATCGACTATGAACCCACCAAATATAAAGCGGATTGGGTCCAGCCATTGGCCGTGGCCTATGGCGTTCGCGGCCTGATCGCCCTGACCTTCTGGCAAATGAGCCTGTTCGCCGAACAGATCCGCGATGCGCACAAAAGCATGGCCTTCCTGCAAGTGATCGGTGAGCCCGGATCTGGCAAATCAACCCTGATCGAATTTCTTTGGCGGCTATTTGGCCGTGAAGGATATGAAGGCTTCGATCCGACCAAGGCCACAAACGCCGCCATCGCCCGCAACTTGGGCAAAGTCGGTGGCTTGCCTGTCGTGCTGATCGAGGGCGACCGCGACGAAAACACCCCGCACAGCAAACGCTTTGAATGGGACGAACTGAAAACCGCTTATAATGGCCGCGCCGTGCGATCACGCGGCGTGAAGTCGGGCGGCATGGAAACCTATGATCCGCCATTTCGCGGGTCCGTGGTCATCGCGCAAAACTATGCGGTGAAGGCGTCGCCAGCCCTGCTCGAACGCTTGATGAGCATCACCATTAATAAAGAGAATTGGAGCCCTGCCACCAAGGCAGCGGCGGATCTGATCGAGCAATGGAAGACCGAAGATCTCAGCGGCTTCATCATCCACATCATCCGGCAGGAAGAATTGTGGATGAAGGTATTTCTGGAAGCGTTCAAACGCCACGAAAAGGAACTGCCCAAGACAAGCGGCGTCAACCATCAGCGTCTGGTCAAGAACCACGCCCAACTGGCCGCAGCATTGGACGCCATGTGCGCCTGCATCGACATGCCAGTCGGCACCGCCGAGGAGGGCCACGCCTTCATCGCCGACATGATGGCCGAGCGGCACAAGTCGATCAGCGCAGATCATCCCCATGTCGCCAAATTCTGGGAACTGGTGGACTGGTTCCGCCAGAATGAAATCGACGGCCAATCGCACAAGCTGAACCTGTCCAAGAAGGAAAGCGAAATCGCGATCAGCCTGCCGATGTTTGAAGAACGGTGTCGCGCACGCGGCGTCATCGGCCCCCCAATCGAAGATCTGAAAAATCTGCTGCGCTCGTCAAAGAGCCGCCGCTTCATCGCGGCCAAGACGATGCGCACCAACCACGAGGGCCGCGTCATGCACTGCTGGATCTTCGACAACCCCAAAACCGAACAAATCGAGGATTAACCCATGGGCATCACACGCCACCGCTGCGACAAATGCGACGCCAACGCCTTTGCCAATGACACCCCCCTGCCCGAAGGCTGGGTTCATCATCGCAGCACCCGAAACGGCGCGCAGCTGACCGTCTGCCAGTCCTGCGACGAAGCCGACAGCACCAATCGCAGCGATGAAGATGCCAGCGCCAGCGATGACCGATTGCGCCTATTCATTGAACGGATCGAGCGGATTGAGGAAGAAATCAAAGGCGCGAATGATGACCGCCGCGATGTTTATGCCGAACTGAAAAGTCACGGCTACGACCCCAAGATCGTCAAAATGATCGTCAAAGATCGGTCCATGTCGCCGCACGACCGCAAGGAACGCGACGCCATCCTAGAAACCTATCGTTGCGCGCTCGGCGAAGCCTGACCGCCCACCAATCCACACAGGGAGAGGCGGGCCAGCCGAACAAGCGCCGCCAGCACATCATGAAAAAACTGCTGAAACATCTACTGCCTGACAATCATTCAACGCGGATCGTCATGGACGTTCTGAACCGCACCGACCTGATCGAATTCACCAAGGGCTTGCTCGTCACCGCCTTGGGTCTGTTCGTTCTGCCCATGCTTTTCCTGATGTGGGAAGTCAGGGACGTGATCGCATGAGCGCCCACGGCATCACTCGCCGCGCCTATTGCGATTGCATAGAGTGCGTCCGCCTCGAAAACCGCCACCGCCTAAAAATCGCGGGTTGGATGCTGCTCGTCGGCCCCATCGCCACCAGTGCCATCGTCTACAATCTCGGAAAGCTGTGCCTGTGACGTGGCAACGAAACGAAGGCTACCGCCCCCGCACTGGTGCCAGCCCGCTACGCGTCCGGTTCCGCTGCGGCTGGATCAGCAAAAATCTTTACCCCGCCGCCAAGTGGACGCGCTGGCATTTCAAAGCCTGCCCTTTCGACATCACCCATTTCAAGATCGAGGATTAAACCCGATGCAACAACTAATCGACCGATTGGCCAGCGGCGAACGCGGGCTGGCAATCGAAACCGAAATCGAAATCGCCCTATTCCAGCCTTGCGAAGTCTATGCCTCAGTGACCGCCAACGCTGCCGCCACCAAGCTACGCTACGTCCGCACCGATGGCCGCATCGATGTTTGCTGGCCGCAAGACTGGTCCAAAGACCCCGCCGAAACCATCACCCTGATGGACGCATTACTATCGGCACAAAAACAGCCGGAGGCTGCATGAACCTAACATCTGTAATGGTCGAAAATGCGTTGAGGGAGGCTAGCCCATGAGCGGGCCAAAAAAGCTGCTATCTGAAATCGAAGCTTCGGCAATATTGAATATAAGTGTTCGCTCGATCCGAAAGCTTCGTCAGTCCGGTGAGCTGTCCTATATTCGCATTGGTGGCTCAATCCGCTATCACAGCATGGATCTGGATAATTTCATCGACGAAAGACGGATGCGATGCGCCTCTATAAACGTGAAAAATCACCGTTTTGGTGGGTCGATGTCACCGTCAAAGGTCAACGATATCGAGGAAGCACGCAAGAAACGAGCAAACGAGCCGCAAAGATAGCGGTTGATCGCATTGTTGACCGGCTCGAACAGCAACTGAAAAGACGCGATGAGACTTGGACGGTTAGCCAAGCCATCGCGCGCTGGTGGGAAGACCATGCTAAAGACCTAAACAGCGCCAATTCCATCTGGTCGAATATCGAAAATATCGACCGATGCCTTGATTGTTCAATCCCTGTCGATGCTCTGACGGCTGCTATGTTGATGGACTTTCGGGCCAAGCGCCGCAGCGAACCCGCCTATCGTGGCCGCAGCGGCAAAGTCCGCAAAGCATCCGTGGATGATCCCGCTTTGGCCACAAAGCTGGTGCAGCCGCCCAGCGTCAATCGCGACTTATCATATCTACAGGCCGCAATGCGTCACGTTAAGCTGATGCACGACCAGCCAGTCCCAGATCTGCCTTGGTCCAAGATCAAATTCAAAGAGAGCGAGCCAAGGGTACGCTTCGCATCACAGGATGAAGTCAGCGCGCTGCAATCAAGCGAAGACCAAGGACTGTCAGATATTATTCTTGCCGCTGTTTCAACCGGGCTGCGGCGCGGCAATATGAAATGGACGTGGAGCCAATTGGATCTGCGCGGTGCAACGGTCACCATACCGCGCACGAAAGGCGGCGTGCCAATGATCATCAAGCTGTCGCCACAGGTGATAGCAATGCTGCAACGCCGCCGATCCGACAGCGCGAAGGAAAGCGGCAAAGTACCTCTGCCATCAGATCCCGTTTTCGATTGGACCAATTACCGCCGCCGCTGGGAACGCCTGCGCCGCGAACTGCAACTGGTCGATTTCCGATGGCATGATCTGCGCCACACCTTTGGCACATGGGCGCGGCAAGCTGGCGTCGATCTGCCAACGTTGAAAGAAGCTATGGCGCACAAGGATATCAAGACAACGCAACGCTATGCCCACGTCGAGCCCGACGAAATAAGCGGTGCATTTGATAAAGTGGGCGCAAAATTGGCACACTCAGCGGCACACCGAGAGCCCAATACTAACGAAAACAGATAGTTAGCTGCACATTTTTTTGATTAGGAATCCGACGCTCTATCCTGCTGAGCTATGGGTGCGATCTGCGTAAACCGCAGAATTGTGGGCATTTCGCTAAACGCGCCACCTGCCACCGTCAAGCCCTGAAAACGGAACAAATTGGGGAATTGCGTTCGATATGGCGCTGGGCCGAAGCTCAGCTTCTTCTCGGTCATTTCGCGGTAAATTTTTGCATCCGCTACGATCACTTTCAAAATTGTGCGATACCGAACTTACTGGGAAATAGCCAAGAACATATACGCCTTCGGATTAGGGCATGGGATCAGTCGCCGCACCGGCGTGCAAAACGCAGCTTAGCAAGCACAACCGAGCCGCCCCTTAAGGGCTAGTTCGCCACCTCTGGCGGAACAATGGGGACCAGCAAAGGCATGGCGGCAATGCCGTCATCATGCAATTCTTGGATCTGATCTGGGCTGCTTTGGCCATGGATCATCTGGTCGGGAGCGCGGCCTTCGTGCATAGCGCGGGCGGCATCGGCAAAATCATTGCCGACCCAGCGCGATTGCGGCAGCATTTCCGCCTGTTTTGATGCGATTTCTGCAATCATATGCCGCACCATTTCGGCGCTGACCGCCGGACCATCAGCCGCCATGGCGGGCGTGTTGGCGGCGGGAATATGCGACGTGTCAGTCTGCACTGCTGGCACAGATGTGGGCCGCATGGCATCGGTCCGTTGGTTGGATTTTGCGCCAATGCGCGGGGCCATCACGGCCTTGCGAATTTGGTCATCGCCGCAAATCGGGCAATGGATCAATCCCCGCGCCTGTTGGTCGGCAAAGCTGTCACTGCTGGCAAACCATGCTTCAAAACGATGGCCACCCAGCGCACAAGATAAATCAAAGACAATCAAGGCTTACCCAATCCCCAACAACGGGTCCAAGCCGCCCCGCGCATCCAGCGCGGCCAGATCATCGCTGCCGCCAATATGCTGACCATCAATAAAGATTTGGGGAACCGTGCGGGCACCATGGGATCGATCGAGCATCACTTGAAATGCAGCGGGATCATTCGACAGTTCAAATTCTTCATAGGTCACGCCCTTGGAATCGAGCAAGGTCTTGGCCCGCGTGCAATATGGGCAAAAGAATTTGGTATAGATTTCAATCTTGGCCATCGGGCGTTACCTTTACAGTCCTTCCGACCCCATATCGGAATCCCAAGCGGCAAAGTCAAATATGTTGCTGGTCATAATCGCATCTGGCACCACGCGCGCCCATGTAATCGCTGATATTTTCGCCGCGCCGCCGCGCTGCAATATGCGCGCACAGGCTCGCAACGTCGCCCCGCTGGCATGGACATCGTCAATCAACACCACATGCCGCCCCCTTATGTGCCGCGCCCCATGGTCAGACAGGGAAAAAACACCTGTCACAATGGCTTGACGCTCCCGCTTGCGCTTGCCTTGCAGGCTGGGCGTCGCTTTATGGCGAACCAGCGCATGGGCATCCCATGACGCGCCACTGATGCGCGCCATATGCTGGGCAATCAGCGCCGATTGATTATAGCCCCGCCGCCACAAACGCCATCGATGCAGCGGCACGGGTATTAGCAGCAGGCTTGCCTCCGCTCCCACGTCCCCCGCAACATCACGCAATCGCCGCGCCATATATTGCGCCATCAACTGCGCATCCCCCACGCGCCGCCCATATTTCAACCGCAACGCCAAGCGCCGCGCCACGGGGCCATAGGCCACCGCCGCTGGTGCGCCATGAAAGGCTGGCGGATCGGCCAGACACGCCCCGCACATCACGCCATCCGCCCCGCTCATCATCTGCGCGCCTTGCACCAAGGGCATGGAACATCGACCACAGGCTGGCCCATCCAGAAAATCCAGCGCCTGCCAACAGCTCAGGCACAATTGCCGATCCCCGCCGACAATCACCCCGCAAGACGGACATCGCGGTGGCAAAGCCAAATCCGCCGCATAGCGCAGCCCCGCCCGCCCCCATCGCACCGCGCCCATCAACCCGCCGCGTATCTGTGCATAGGCCATGACGACCATCCCCCCAAAGACACCCCGAACCACCCCATAACACTTGTGCATCCCCGCCCAAAACGGCAAAAGCGCGGGCATGACCTCCCCACCCGAACCCGCCCCAATATTCTCCCTCGCCCGCCACGCGGCCCAGCGCGACCGTATGATGACCGCCGCCGCAGGGGCCGATTTCCTGCAAGACATTATTCGGGACGCGATGCTGGACCAATTGTCGATGGTCACGCGCCAATTCAGCCGTGCCTTGATCGTCGGCGCGCATGACCGCGCTTTGGTTGATCATATCACCCAGTTGCTGGCCCCATCGGGCGGCAGCGTCGATGTGTTGGAATCGGGCCCCGCGATGGCCCGCCGCTATGCCGCTGACCAAGGCGATGCGGAAACGCTGGACCGCCCGCTGGCCAGTTATGATCTGATTATCTGGCACGGCGGCTTGGACGCGGTGCAAGATGTGCCCGCCGCCCTGCTGCGTATGCGGGCACTGCTGGCCCCCGATGGCCTGTTGATGGGCGCATTTTTGGGCGATGGCAGCCTGCCGAAATTGCGCCGCGCCACCATGGCGGACGGCGTGCGTCCGGTGGCGCGTATGCACCCCCAAATTGACCTGTCGTCGATGGGCAATTTGTTGCAACGCATTGGCTTTGCCATGCCGGTGGTCGATGTCGATGCGCTGAATGTCCGCTATGGGGATATGCTGGCCTTGGTGCGCGACCTACGGGCAAACGGCCTGTCCAGCCGCCTGACGCCAACGCCCAGCCTGCCGACCCGAACAGAGGTGGCGCATATGGCCGCCGCCTTTGCCGACCAAGCCGACCCCGACGGGCGGGTGAGCGAGACATTTCGCATTATTTATTTCAGCGGCTGGGCGCCCGACCCCAGCCAGCCCAAACCCGCCAAGCGCGGCAGCGCGACGGCATCGCTGGCCGACGCCCTAAAAGCGCCCAAACCCTAAGGGCGCAGGCCCCAAGCAAGCGACCCATCACCACGGCGCGGGCCACCACCCGCGCCGCGCCGCCACATCAGATCATATTTTCCAACAAGCCGATCAGCGGCTTGTCAGCGGGCGGCATATCCAGCCCGTGCAATGCAATGGGCCGCACCCATTTCATCGCGCTGGCGTGGCGCGCTATGGGTGTGCCCCGCCATTTGCGGCACACATATAATAATAACAGCAAATGCCGCTGACCCAGCGGTTCACTGGCAAAACAGGCGGGGGCTAGGCAAGCCTGCTCTACCTCAATCCCCAATTCTTCGTGCAATTCCCGAATCAAGGCCGCTTCAGGCGTTTCGCCTTGCTCCATCTTGCCGCCCGGAAATTCCCACAAGCCCGCCATCGGCGTGCCTTCGGGGCGTTGCTGCACCAAAATCCGTCCGTCCGAATCGACCAACGCCGCCGCGACGACATAGAGGAATGGCAAGGGCGCTGGCACGGCCAGCGCGTGGCCGCTGACTCCATTGCTATCCATATCGGACGGATTCAGCCCGACCCCACCCGCCGTCGTCACCTGCCGTGCATCCGGACCATTCAATTTCTTAACCTTTCTTCGCCATCATCATCATCTAGCATCCACAAAACCGTGGCGATGCCGGAAATGACCCGTCCTATCGATGGGCCTGATACAGGCTGTTCGAACAAGCGACAGGCAGAAAATCATTTCCCCATCGCCATAGCCCAAATATGCTGGCATAGGCGAAATGTTGGCGTGGGTACGCTTGCTGCGGGGGCAGAGCAATGAAACTGAAGACATTATTTTCGGACAATCGCGGCGCGACCGCCATTGAATATGGCCTGATTGTCGCGCTCATCGCCTTGGCCATGATCGGTGCTCTTCGCATGTTAGGCGGCGGCACTGGCGGCATGTGGACGATTATCAGCGATAAATTCACCGAAGCTGTCGATTCCCAGCCATAAGACATAAAAAAGAACGCGCGACTAGCATGGCACGTGGGCGCATGCCCCGCTCAGATATGCCAACCACTCTCTAGGTAAATAATCGCTAGTCTTTCTGTCAATATAGATAAGATTTTATACTTAAAGAAATCTGTAAAATATAGTCGACCCACATCATGTCCGGATCATCGCCTTGATTCAAACACCCCTTATTCCGACGATCCAAGACACTATATTGCAAACAACATATTGATACAAAATCAATAAATCTTAATCTCCACGCTCATCGAAATTTGACGGAAAAAGCAAGCAGTTGCATTCCATTCTGGAACAGAATAACGGCATAAGGGAATATTTAAACCTTGCCCTGCATTGTTAACCAGAAGTAAGGGAATCGCAGATATTCAGGTCGCACATTGGTGATTCATCAATGGCCATTTGATGAGTTTTTTTAACGGGGGCTTGTCCCATCGGGAGGCATGGTATGAAGAAGATTAAGAATTTCGGACGTGATACTGAAGCAGCAACGGCCATTGAATACGGCCTGATCGCTGCACTCATTGCAATCGCTGCGATTGCAGCAATGGGTGTAGTTGGCGGCGGCGTAAAAGCCTCTTTCAAAAAAGCAGGCGACGCATTGTCGACCGAAGCCAACAAAACGCCAAGTGCAACATAATTAAAAAAGGCGGCAGATTCACCCCTGCCGCCTTTTTCTTATCTACAATAAACGCAAAGCGCGCTCAGCGTGTGCCATAGGTGACAATTTTCACCTTCTGCCCCGCGCTCAGGCGGGCGTTGCTGGCCAGTCGGTTCAGCACCAAGAAACGATCTTGCTGTAAATCATCATAGGCCATGCGGCGCGACAGGCTGGCGATGGTGTCGCCGCTTTTCACGCTCACCACCTCCACACGGCGGGGGCGCACGGCGCTGGCTTCGGCATTGCTCAAACGGCGGACGCTTTGGAACATGCTGTTAAACACACCCGCCCCGCCCGCTTTGGTCAATGCAACAAAATGATAGGCTTGGTTGCCCGAAAATTCATAAGCAAAAACGGTTAAATCCACCGCGCCAGACTGGCTGTTCGCCCGCACGCTGGCATAGGATGCGGGAATGCCATTCACCGTGGTGCGTTGAATGTTGGTCGGCGTCACCTTGCTGTCCTTGCCCGCCACCGCGCGCATGACATTGGTGATATAGGCGTTCATGTCACCATTATATGGCGCCATGGAAAATTGCGCCTGTCCGCCATTGCCGCTGACCGTCACCGCCGCTGTGCCATTTTGCAGGCCATATCCACTGGGCGCGGTAAAGCGCAATTTCATGTCGGGGTGAATAAAATTCTGCCCCTCTACCACGCCTTGCGCCGGATCATCGCCATAGGTCATGCCATTCACCTGCGCCAAAAATGCATCCGCGTTGCGCTTGCGGCCCGTGCCGCCCGCGCGATTGGCCAGCGTTTCGGCATTGCGTACACGGCTGGCAGGGTCGGGGTGAGTGCTGGCCCATGCCGGAACACTATTGTTGCCCGTGCCCGCCAATCGCGCATCCAGCGCGGTTTGGTTGGCGAGGCTCGCCAACATCGTCGCCAGCGCGCCCGTGTCATATCCCGCGCTGAGAAGATATTGCACGCCCAATTGGTCAGCCTGCAATTCCTGACTGCGGCTGAACCCCAATGTCGCAAGCTGGGCTACCTTCATGGCATTATTTTGCAACAAACCACCCAGCCCGCCCAGCAAGCCGCCGCCATCGCCCATCGCGCCGCCCACCACCGCGCCCAACACACCCAATATGGTGTTGCGGGTGGCCGCCGATTGGCGCTTTTTGCTATGCTGTGCGGCGACATGGCCCACTTCATGACCCAAGACGCCCGCCAATTCAGCCTCGTCATTCATCAACGCCATCAATTGGCGCGTCACATAAATATAGCCGCCCGGAATGGCGAACGCATTGTTCACGGGGGAATTGAGCAAGGTCACGGTGAAATCCCGCGCATTGCCAAGGCCCGATTGCATGGCAATATTTTGCCCCACCTGCACCACATAGGGGGATTGGCGGCCCGTATAAGCGCCGCCAAATTCCTGCATCAATTGCGGGTGCGCCTCTGCGCCTTGCTGTTTTTCTTGTGCCGTGATGCTGTTGGCGGTGGCGATCCGCTTTAACTGCGCCTGCGCGCTGGGCGTCAGACTGATCGCGCCAAGCGTTGTTGCCGCCAGCAACGCCGCAAATTTCACCCTATAACCGCCCCGTTTACCGCCCAAATTTGCCATGGTGCGTCCCTTATTTTTGCGAAGGAAGCGCCCCACTGGCGATCCGCATCGCGTGATGTCGTTCATGCCCTTTGGGCCATTAGCACGGAACGCAGCGCATCGCATCGGGTTCCGCACAGCCCATGGGAATGGGCGTCAAACCGCCCCGCCCCACGGGCCACATGATGATGGTGGATATAATCACCGTCAGGCCCGCATTATGCGCGGAAACTGTTGGCCCTTTGGCGAGGACGCGCTTTACGCGCGGATATAGTGATTCCTTGGTGGGGCCACGCTTTACGCGCGGCCCATGCCCAGAAATTTTTCTTCGCGTTGGTGCAAAATCTGCTCACGGCTCAGGCCCTGCAGCGATTGCAATTGCTTGGCGATTTCGTCGCCCAGCGCCTGCATCGCTTGGGCCGGCGCACGGTGCGCACCGCCCACAGGTTCGGTAACGATGCTGTCAATCACGCCCATCGCCAGCAAATCTTGCGCGCTCATCTTCATGGCGGTGGCGGCATCGGCGGCCTTGTCGGCGGTGCGCCACAAAATCGACGCACAGCCTTCGGGCGAAATCACCGAATATACGGCATGTTCAAACATCAACACGCGGTTGGCAGCGGCCATAGCAATCGCCCCGCCGGACCCGCCTTCGCCAACAATGGCGGCGACCATCGGCACACCCAGCGCCAAACATTGTTCGGTGCTGCGCGCAATGGCTTCGGCTTGGCCCCGTTCTTCGGCCTGAATGCCGGGGAAGGCCCCCGACGTATCGACCAAAGACACCACAGGCAGATTATACCGGTCCGCCAATTGCATCAGGCGGATCGCCTTGCGATACCCCTCTGGCTTGGCCATGCCGAAATTATGCTTCATGCGCGATGGGATATCGTCGCCCTTTTCATGGCCCATCACCATCACACGCTGGCCGCGAAAACGCGCAAAGCCACCGATAATCGCATGATCATCGGCAAAATTGCGGTCGCCCGCCAAGGGCATGAAATCGTCGAACATGCCCGCAATATAATGTTTGAAATGCGGACGTTCGGGGTGACGCGCCACCTGTGTTTTTTGCCACGGTGTCAGCTTGGAATAAATATCCCGCAGCAATTTGGAGCTTTTATCCTCCAGCCGCGCAATATCATTCTCGATATTCAGCGTCGGGTCGTCACCCATTTCGCGCAGTTCAGCAATCTGCCGGTCAAGCGCGGCAACCTGTTTTTCGAAGTCCAGAAAGGCAGTCATGCCATGTTCGCTAGGCGGATGAAGCCGCGCCGTCAACGCCCTCAACGTCCTCTGACAGCATCCATATGCGCCAGAGGGTGCCTTTTATTCACCAGTTCGACCAAGCGGGCGCTGTCGACATGGGTATAAATCTCGGTCGTCGCAATGTCCGCATGGCCCAACATCATCTGAAGAGCGCGCAAATCCGCGCCCCCTTCCAGCAAATGGGTGGCAAAGGCATGGCGCAGCACATGGGGGCTGACCGCCATCGGGTCCACACCCGCCCGCGCCGCCAATTCGCGCAGCAATTGATACAGACGGATACGCGACAAATGCGATTTTCCCGATGGGAACAGCCACGCCGAATCGCTGGCGATATGCGGCAACCACCGATCCATCACGCGGCGCGACCGCTGGGACAAAGGCACCAGACGATCTTTGTCGCCCTTGCCGCGTATCATCACAAATTCGCCCGATGCCTGCACCGAACGGCGGGGCAGCGACACCAACTCGCTGGCCCGCAGTCCGGACCCATATAGCAGTTCCAGCATCAACAACATCCGCACCGCCGCGCGGGGCGGATGCTCGCCGCTCGCTTCCTCCTCTGCCGCCGCGAACAGGGCGTCGACATGATTGTGCGACAAAATGCGCGGCAAGGGGCGGCGCGTGCTGGGCCGTGCGATGTCCAGCGTGGGGTTGTCGGCGCGGTCCCCCTCATCCACCAAAAAGGCGTAAAATTGGCGCAGCGCCGATAATTTGCGCGCCGCGCTGCTGGCCGCTAACCCCCGATAGGACGCCATCAGGCCGCGCAAATCCTCCAGCCCTGCATCGCCCAGCGTGGCTTTCATCAGCTCTGCCGCCTGCGTCAAATCGCGGGCATAGGCGGCCAGCGTGTTGCGCGAAGCCCCACGCTCCGCCGCCATCATTTCCAAAAAGCGATCAATCCGCGCGCCGTCAGACACGCACCACCGCTTCCGCTGCGATCATGCGCGCCTCTGCCTCCAACCCGACAGCGCGCAGAGCGCGGACAATGTGATACAGGTGATAGGCCGGAACTTTATTCCATTCCCCCTGCATGCCAATCGCCGCCAATAACGCCACCATTGCGGGTTCGCGGCGCGTTGCCGCTTCGTCAATGGCGCGGGTCCAACGGCTTTCTTTGGCAAAATCTACGCCCAAATTGCTGGCCGCCTTGCTCCGGTCTTCATCGGAAATCCGGCCCAGCCCAGCAAGGCCCGCCAGCAATAATTTGCTGCGTTGCTGGTCCAAACTGTCGTCGTCGCTGGCGAAATCATCAACCACCGCCGCCGTGGTCCCGCCCAGCGCTTTGATGTTACCGACCGCCAAAACACCCCATGCGCGGGTGCCAATATCCAGCTTGGGCAGCCATGCCGCCGCATTGCGGTCATATCCGCCCGCCAACATCGACCCCAGCAATTGCCACGGGTCATCATCCGCTTTGATGCTGCTGGGCATAGCGGCGGCGGCGCGCGATGTTAAAATCAGCGCGGCATAGCTGTCGGCCTTGCTGCCGCCGCTTGCGCTGCCGCCAGCATTGCCATCCCACATGCGCTTCATAGCATCATAGCGGGTCTGTCCACTGCCCGCGCCCAGCGCGTCGCGAAGCTGCGCTGTTTGTGCTGCCAAGCCTTCGCTGGGTTCCTGATCGCCCGCGGCGGCGGTAAGCAACGACAAATAGGCCTGACCCGACAAGACACCGCGCACCGCCGCGTCCGGCGCATGGGCCAAACGCACATCCATTTCGGTCATTGGGGTCAAGACTGTCCAAGAGCGCATGGCCGCAGGGGCCGCCGCCATCAAATTGTCCGGTATCGCCACCCCAGTCGCCGTGGCCATGCCAAAGCGCCAGTCGGTCAGCTTGTCGACACCATTCCATTCGATGGTGGTCGACCGCCGCCCCGCCCCCGTTGCGCCCAACACCCGTTCGGCCAGCAAAATGTCAAAGGGTGACAGCTTACCAGATGATCGAACGCGGCTGATCGCCCAGCCCGCAGGCCCTGCTTCACCCGAAAAGCCCGAACAAATGCCCGCCGACAAACGCCATACATGTTCATTGCCATGGGCCAAGCCAGCGGGAACATAGGCACATAGGCCCGCTGGGTCAGCATTGGCCAAATAGACCTGCTGGGCGGCGGCGACCATGGCGCGGCTAGCGCGGTCATAATCCACGGCCTGCACCATCCAACGCGCGGCCACCGATTCGCCCATGCGCAGCAACAAGGCCGCCCGTTCGGCGGCCAAATCCGCGCCATTCACCGTTTTGGGTGTGTCGATGGCGCTAAGCAGGGCACGGCGCAGCAGGATATGCGCCCAGCGCGACGCAAAATCACCGCCCGACGCCCGCATCAACAAAGTGGCATATTCGCCGCGCACGCCAAAGGCATCGGGTGCCATGCCGCCGCTGTTCTGTGTCAATGGTCCAACCCGCGTCAGGGCGCGGCGCGTGCCGGGCGGCAAGTCATATTTCAGACGCCCCGGAACGCCAAATTCTGATTCGGACAACTCATCGTCGTCGCCCGCCGCCGCATTTGGGGCCGCAGGGGCCGCAGGCAGAGCCGCATTGGGCGCGCTTGGAACCGCATTGCTGGGCGTGGACGTCGATGACGCATTGGAGGGCGACGGCGCAGGCGTCGGCGAACTCGTCCCCGAGCTAGGGCCAGATTTTGGTGCCGCCTTGGGCGCAGCCTTGGGACTGGGGGTCGGTGCCGCCTTGGGCGCTGGGTCCGATGGCGCGCCAAATCCTTCGGGCAGCAGGCTTTCTTGCGCGGAAACCGGCAACACAATCGCGCCCGCAACAGCCACCAACGACAGGCCCGCCAAGGACAAAGCCACAGTGTGTGACATATTTTTGCGCATCATATCAGCAGGCTTCCTGTTCATTTCATCTCATCGGCATGGCGCACCGACACCGGCGAAGGTGGTGCGGAACTGGCCCATTCGGCAATTTTATCCGTCACATCCACCTCAAATTCTTGGGCTGGCATGGGCCGCCCCATATAATAAGCCACGCCAAACAGCCCTGCCAGACACAAAGCTATCCACAGCAAGGAACGAAAATAGCGTCTATTTTTCCAACTTCGACCCATTTACCGCGCCTCACCTCCTATGCGTTTATATGCTATCATGCAGCAAAAACATTGTCGTATGCCATAGTGTCGGTATAGCCACGCTCATCATGACGCAAAACCCGAAAAGCCTGCTGACCGATTTCCCGTCATTGAAACTAACCAAGCCCATAGTGCTGGTTGGCCTGATGGGCAGCGGAAAATCAACCATCGGGCGGCGTTTGGCTACACGCTTGAACCTGCGCTTTGCCGATACGGACGACGAAATTGAACGCGCAGCGGGCATGACGATCAGCGATATTTTCGCACGTTACGGCGAATCACATTTCCGTGATTTGGAACGGCGCGTCATTCAACGCATGTTGAACATGGGTCTGGGCGTGATGGCGACTGGGGGCGGGGCGTTTATGAACGACGAAACCCGCGCGGCTATACAGGCCAAGTCCACCTCTATTTGGCTGGACGCCGATATTCCAACCTTGGTCGAACGTGTGGGCCGACGCAGCCACCGTCCCTTGCTCAAGGACCGCGACGCCGCCGAAGTGCTGCACGAATTGGCCGAGGTTCGCAATCCTATTTATGCCTTGGCGCATTTGCGCGTCAGCTCTGCCAGCGACCCGCATGAAGTCACGGTTCGCGCTATTTTGGAGGCCCTTTCCACATGCAACGCCTGACCGTCGCGCTTGGCGCGCGGAGCTATGATATATTGATCGGCGATGGCCTGTTGGCCGATGCGGGCACCCATATCGCGCCCTTGCTGCGCCGTCTCCGCACGATGATTGTCACCGACCAGCATGTCGCCCCCCATTATCTGGCGCGGCTGGAATCCTCGCTTCAGGCACAGGGCATTACGACATCGGCCTTGGTGCTGGATGCAGGCGAAGGCACGAAAAGCTGGGCCGGCCTGTCCAAGCTGACCGAATGGTTGATTGGCGAAGGCGTGGAACGCAGCGATCATGTGCTGGCGCTGGGCGGCGGCGTGATTGGCGATCTGGTCGGTTTTGCCTGTTCCATCGTCAAGCGCGGCTGCCAATTCATCCAATTGCCCACCACCTTGCTGGCCCAAGTGGACAGCAGCGTTGGCGGCAAAACCGCCATCAATGTCGCGGCGGGTAAAAATTTGGTGGGCGCCTTTCACCAACCGGCTTTGGTGCTGATCGACCCGACCACCCTATCCACCCTGCCCCGCCGCGAATTGGGCGCGGGCTATGCCGAGGTGGTGAAATATGGCCTGATCGACGACGCCGAATTTTTCACATGGTGCGAAGCAAATGGTGCCGCCTTGCTGGCCGGTGACAGCGCCGCCCGCCACCATGCCATTTTCCACAGCGTGTCCGCCAAGGCGCGCATCGTTGCCGCCGACGAACGGGAAACCCAAGACATTCGCGCCCTGCTGAATTTGGGCCACAGCTTTGGTCACGCCTTGGAGGCAGAAACAGGCTATTCGGACCTGCTGCTGCACGGCGAGGCTGTGGCGGCGGGTATGGCGCTCGCTTATCGTTTCTCGGTCGCCCAAGGGCTGTGCCCCGCTGATGATGCGCAGCGCGTGCGCGCCCACCTTGCCTCGGTTGGCCTGCCCCATAATTTGGAAAGCGCCGAGGTCAATGCCGACGGGACCATATTGGCCGCCCATATGTCGCATGACAAAAAGGTTCGCGGCGGAAAATTGCCGCTGATCCTCGCGCGCGGCATTGGCCAATCTTTTGTCACCGAAGAATATGGCCTCGATCTGGTCGCCGCATTTCTCGACAGCGACCAATAGGATATTGTGTGGGGCGCGCTGACCAGCGCCGCCCCCTTTCATCATCACAAATATAGGGAGAGGCCAGATGCTGACGTTGCAGCAGCTATCAGATCGCGCGGAAATTCAAGATTTAATTACCCGCTATGCCTATGCAATTGACGACCGCAATTGGGATGATCTGGACCATGTCTTCACGCCAGATGCCGTCATTGATTATAGCGAAGTCGGCGGACCAATCGGCACTTTGGACGAAACCAAGGCCTTTCTGGGCCAATCGATGACGAATTTCCCAGCCTATCAGCATCTGTCCACCACCAGCGAAATCATTATTTCTGGCGACACAGCCCGCGCCCGCACCATTTTGTTCAACCCGATGGTCATGAATCATGAAGGCGCCGAACGCGTATTTTTCATTGGCCTATGGTATCGGGATGAACTGGTGCGAACAGCCCAAGGCTGGCGCATTCAACATCGGCGGGAACAAAAAAGCTGGGCCTATAATCAGCCCGACGGCGTGTTGCCCTAAGCGCCCTTAAACGGCGGCGCCATCCAGCACCATCACCGCCACATCAAAAGGCAACATCACCGCACTGTGGCGGGCTGGATAATCTTTGACGGCTGCCAATTGCGCAAAATCTGGCCAGAGAGGGGCAGCATGTTCGCCCCTCAACCACGCCAGCAATTGGTCGCGAGCAGCAGAGATATCATCATGTCCGCGCCCCTTGGCATGGCGCGCAAATAGGCTGGCGGACGCTTGGCCCAAGGCACAGGCCTGAACGGCCATGCCCAGGTCGCAAATTTGCCCCTCTGCATCCAAATCCACATCCATGCTGATCTGGCTGCCGCAAATGCTGGATCGCAGCACGCCGTGCAAGTGCGCCCCTGTCAGCGGCGGATATTGGGCGTTTTCCACCGCCAACATCAAAATCTGACGATTATACAGGGGTGCGCTCATGGCCTCAGCGTTGCTCGTTGCTGCCTGTGCGTCCCGCTTCGGCTGCTCGCGCTTCGGCCCGCCGCTCTGCCACCACTTTGCTGATCGCCGCGCCCGTCGCGCTCAGCGCCGGATAGGTGCGGCTGTCGCGCATCCATTCGGGACGCTGCGCATCACCATAGCCAATGTCATACAACAGGCTGATCGCCATAAAGGCAACGCTAGCGATCAACAGGCCCTTAACCGCGCCAAAGCCCGCACCAAGTCCGCGATCAAATCCGCCAACAAAGGATGACCGGCTGGCCTTGCCAATGCGGCGCGACACAAATTTTCCGACCAGAAATAAGCCGCCAAATAGCAGAACAAAGGCCAACATGGCCGCCCCGCCCGATGCCTCGACATATTGGGTCAGCCACGCGGTAACTGGCGCGTGCAAGAAACGCACCGCCAAAATCGCCAGCAACCATGCCAGAAGCGACAAAACTTCTTGCACAAGCCCGCGCATAAAACCCAGCACAGCGCCGCCGCCAACCAGCACCAGCACCGCAATATCCAAGGCTGTCAAACTATCCATATCCGCTCGCTAGTCCCGACCGAGCATCAGGTCAACGAGTTCTCCCAGCCGAGAGAAACCATTCACCCCAATGCCCTTGACGCCTTTCATCCCGCTGGGGCCCCACGCCTTGGAAAATCCCAATTTCGCCGCTTCGCGCAGGCGCAGTCCGTCATGCGCAACTTGGCGCACTTCGCCGCTCAGGGACAATTCGCCAAAAGCAATGGTTTCGGCGGGCACAGGCCGTTCGGTAAAGGCCGAAACCAAAGCCGCCGCGACGGCCAAATCCGCCGCAGGGTCAGTCAAACGATATCCGCCCGCAATGTTCAAATATACTTCGGCATTGTTCATTTGCAGGCCGCATCGCGCCTCCAGCACCGCCAGCACCATCGCCAATCGGCCATTGTCCCAGCCGACCACGGCGCGGCGCGGCGTCGCTCCGCTGGCCAAACGCACGGTCAGCGCCTGCACCTCGACCAACACAGGCCGCGTGCCCTCCAAGGCCGGAAACACCACCGACCCTGGCACATCTTGGTTGCGATCTGTCAAAAATAGGCTGGACGGATTGGCCACTTCGCCCAGCCCATCATCGGCCATCGCGAACACGCCGATTTCATCCGTGCCGCCAAAACGGTTTTTGACGGCGCGCAAAATACGATATTGGTGGCTGCGCTCCCCCTCAAAGGCCAGTACCGTATCGACCATATGTTCCAACACACGCGGCCCCGCGATGGTGCCGTCCTTGGTCACATGGCCCACCAATACCAAGGCCGTTCCCGTTTCCTTGGCAAAACGAATAAGCTCTTGCGCGCTGGCCCGCACTTGGCTGACGGTGCCCGGCGCGCTGTCGATCACATCGCTGTGCATCGTCTGAATGGAATCAATGACCACAAAATCGGCCTGCTGCGTTTCCAGCGTCGCCAAAATATCGCGCACCGATGTCGCGCTGGCCAAGGCGACGGGGGCCTGACTAAATCCCAGACGCTGGGCGCGCAAACGCACCTGTGCGGCGGCTTCTTCGCCGCTGATATAAACCACATTTTTGCCCGCCATCGCCAGCTTTCCGGCCGCCTGCATCAGCAAAGTCGATTTGCCAATGCCGGGATCACCGCCAATCAGCGTCGCCGACCCCGCGACAAATCCGCCGCCCATGGCCCGATCAAATTCGGCAATGCCACACAGCATCCGTTCGGGCATGACGCTGTCTTGGTTTAGGCTTTCCAGCTTGATCATCCGCCCGCCACGGCTCAGGTCATGTTTGGCGGAAAAGCTGGTTTGCGGTGCTTCCTCGACCAAGGTATTCCATTCGGAACAATCGCCGCACTGCCCCTGCCAGCGATAGCTGACAGAGCCGCAATTTTGACAGACATATTGACGTTTTGCTTTGGCCATAGCGGCTCGGGTAACAGGAACAAAGGCTGAACACCAGCCCTGAATATAAGCCATGCCTATACAGGCCCCTTTTCAGATCCCGCCTTGGTCGCTTATGCGCTATGCTTCCCGCCCGCCCTTATGCCCGCCAACCCAAAAAGGCTGCCCATGACCCAGCAACCCAATCGCCGCCAAATCTTGACCCTGCTGGCCAGCGCGCCGCTGCTCGCCCTGCCCGCCTGCTCCTCCATGGGTGGGTGGACGATGACCGACGCCGTGCGCGAATTGCTCAGCCTGTCGTCCCAGCGCGCCATTGCGACCTTGGTGCAACCGGGCGGTTTTTATGACGATCAAATTGCCCGTATCGACCTGCCCACCCAATTGGGGAACAGCGGCAACATCCTGTCCCGCCTGCTGACATCATCTTTGGCAAAAGACCGGCTGACCCGCGAAGTGAACAGCGCCGCCGAACGCGGTGCCGAACGCGCGGCCCCGATCATTGCCGACGCCATTCGCACGATCAGCATCACCGATGCCGTTGCCATTTTGCGGGGCGGTCCAACCGCCGCCACCCAATTTTTGCAAAATGCCATGGGCCGCAGCCTGATTTCGTCCATCTTCCCATCTATCAGCGACGCCTTGGACATCGCCCGCAATCCGGTGGTCAGCGAATTGCTGCGCGCCAGCAGCGGCGTGAACATCAGCGCGCTGGCCGATGATGTATCAACCAAAGCCAATGACGCCATTTTCCGCGCCATTGGCCGCGAGGAAACCAACATCCGCGCCAACCCCCGCGCCACCAACGATCCGTTGCTGATTGGGGCCTTGGTCCTCGGTCAATAAGGTCGCTGCGGCCATGCCGCGCACCGCGCCCCTGAAAACCAACGCCTGTGCGGCGCCTGCCAGCACAGCAGCGGTTCAGTTTTGAACCGCTTTGGTCTAGGGGGGAAGCGAGATCGAATCAATCATTCACCCCTTTCCCCAACAGGAATGCCTCGCCATGAAATTCTTTGCCGACACCGCCGAAATCGCTGACATTCAGGAATTGGCCGCCACCGGCCTGCTGGACGGCGTGACCACCAACCCTTCGCTGATCGCCAAGTCGGGCCGCGATTTCAAGGAAGTCACCAAGGAAATCTGCGCATTGGTCGACGGTCCTGTTTCCGCCGAAGTGGTGGCACTGGACCATGCCACGATGATGAAAGAAGCCGAAATCTTGCGCAAAATCGCAGACAATGTCTGCATCAAGGTGCCACTGACCATTGACGGTCTGAAAACCTGCAAGTCGCTGACCGGCGACGGCACCATGGTCAATGTCACGCTCTGCTTCTCGGCGGCTCAGGCCCTGCTCGCTGCCAAGGCTGGTGCGACTTTCGTGTCGCCATTTGTTGGCCGTCACGACGACAATGGCTTTGATGGCATGCAGCTGATCGACGATATTCGCCTGATCTATGACAACTATGACTATAACACCGAAATCCTTGTCGCGTCGGTTCGTCACGGCATCCATGTGTTGGAAGCCGCCAAGATCGGCGCAGACGTGATGACTGCCCCGCCGTCGGTCATCAAGGGTCTGTTCAAGCATATCCTGACCGAAAAGGGCATCGAAGGCTTTTTGGCCGATTGGGCCAAGACCGGCCAATCGATCTAAACCACCAATCTGCATCTGTTCGGTGCCCGATTTTCATCGAAACAGCGGCCTGAACAACAGCAAGCAACCTCCGCGCCCGTGGCGCGGGGGTTTTCTTTTACCCATTTGTCACAAATTCCAGTTGACGTAAACGTAAAGTCAGCGCGATACCAACTCCTATCAAAAGGGAGAGATTCGCAATGACTGAGAGTGCCGCCGTTCTGACCGAACGCAAAGGCCATGTAATGATCATCACGATCAACCGCGCCGAAGCCCGCAACGCTGTGAATGCTGCGGTGCATGTCGGTGTTGGTGAAGCCTTAGAAGCCGCAGAGGCTGACAATGATATTCGCGCCGTCATCATCACCGGTGCAGGTGAAAAAAGCTTTTGTGCGGGCGCCGATCTGGTTGCCATTTCACGCGGTGAACAGCTAATTCCTGCTGACAAAGCACAAGCCGCATGGGGTTTTGCGGGCATCGTCGCCCATCCTATTTCAAAGCCGATCATCGCCGCGGTCAATGGCTTTGCCTTTGGTGGCGGCTGTGAAATCGCGCTGACCGCTGACTTGGTGGTCGCTGCCGATCACGCACAATTTGGCTTGCCAGAAGTCAAGGTTGGCTTGTTCGCTGCGGCAGGCGGGGCCTTTCGTATTGCACGCCAATTGCCGCCAAAAATCGCCATGGAACATTTGCTGACCGGTGATCCGTTCGACGCGCAAACGGCCCTGCGCTATGGCTTTGCCAATCGCGTGGTGCCACTGGCCGATCTGTTGCCGACCGCCATCGCCTTGGCCGAAAAAATCGCCGCCAACGCGCCTTTGTCCGTCCAAGCATCCAAGCGTGTCGCGTTGGGCATTTTGAACGGAGCCATTGCCGCCGAAGCCGATGATTGGGCCACCAACCACCGCGAACGCAATAGCGTGTTCACCAGCGAAGACGCCCGCGAAGGCCCCCTCGCCTTTGCGCAAAAGCGCAAGCCAGAATGGAAGGCCCGCTAAAATGACCATGACAGACCCTGAACGCATCCCCGTGATCATCGGCGTTGGCCAGATCAACGACCGTCCACAGGATCCCGATCAGGGTCTGGACAGTCTGGGCTTGATGGTCGAGGCGTTGAAGCAAGCCGATGCAGACGCCGGTGGCGGCTTGCTGGCCCAAATCGACAGCCTCGCCATCGTCGACCAGATCAGTTTTTACGCGCTCGGTAAATTGTGCGAACCTTTGGCCGTCGCCATTGGGGCCAATCCGGCCATCAATTATCAATCCGCCGCGCCGCATGGCGACACGCCCATTCGCTTGCTGAACGAAGCGGCCAATCGTATCGGAGCGGGCGAGATTAAGCTGGCCGCCATTGCAGGCGGCGAAGCCCTGCGCACCGCTGCTGGCCGCGCCAAAAAAGCCGCCATGGGCGAAGACAAAAGCTATAATGCCATTCGTCAGGTGGCGACCCGCAAGGAACCCAATTACGCGCAAGCCCATGGGCTGAGCGCGCCCGTCGATGTTTATCCGCTCTATGAAAATGCCACCCGCGCGGCATGGGGGCAAAGCCTGAGCGAAGCGCAAGAGGAAAGCGCCGCTATTTGGTCCCAATTCTCCGAGGTGGCCGCCGAAAATGAGGGGGCATGGATACGTAAACCCATGTCGCCCGCCGATATTTTGGCGGTGAATGAAAACAACCGCCCCATCGCCTTTCCCTATAGCAAGCTGATGGTCGCCAACAGCAGCGTCAATCAGGGCGCTGCCTTTTTGGTCGCCAGCCTTGCCGAAGCACGCCGCCTTGGCATAACCGAAGACCGTCTGATCTATGTCGGCATGGGCGCGGCAGCCAAAGAACCCGCCAGCATTTTGCACCGCGACCGCTATGATGGCAGCGTCAGCATGGAAACCAGCATCAACCGCACGCTGACCCTCAACCAATTGTCGGTCGATGATTTTGATTGTGTCGAACTGTATAGCTGCTTTCCCTGCGTGCCCAAAATGGCGCGCCGCACCCTTGGTTGGCCACTGAACAAGCCCGCGACCGTCTTTGGCGGCCTGACCTTTGGTGGTGGCCCTATCGCCAATTATATGAGCCATGCTGTGGTTTCGATGGTGCAAAAGCTGCGGACCGAGGGGCGCTATGGCTTTCTTTTTGCTAATGGCGGCTTTGCGACCGACAATCATTGCATCATCTTGGGCAAACAACCCATTGCCGCAGCCAGCTTCCCGCAAGATTTCGACTATCAGGCCGAGGCCGAAGAAAAACGTGGCCCCGTCCCCCCGTTAAACAAAGGCTATACCGGACCAGCCACCATCGAAAGCTATACCATCTTTTATGGCCGCGACGGAGCGCCGCGTGCCGGCGTGGTGGTGGCCCGCACCCCAGCGGATGAGCGCAGCTTGGCCCATGTCGATATCACGGATGCCGCGATGTTGGATTTCCTCACCAGCGCCAGCGCCAATCCGGTCGGCACCACGGGCCAGATCATCAGCATGGGTGAAAAAGGGAGTTTGTGGCAAGCCGCATAGACACAGCATCATTGCCATCTGTCATGGCGCGAAACGCCATCGCGCCATGACCAACTCGGCCGTTGCCATTCCACAGGGCAACGCCTTATATCCCTTTGCAATTTTCGGCTTCAGCGATAGGCTGTTGCCCTGAGTTTTCTGGTGCGTTTCATTTTCGCACCATGGGGAGAGAATATTTGTCCGACGTTCCTGTGTCTGAACCCTTTGTTTCCATTCCCGAATCGGCTGCGGCCCAAACCCATTGCAGCGCGGGGGACTATGATCGACTCTATGCCCAAAGCATAGATGACCCAGATGTATTTTGGGCGGAACAAGCCAAACGTCTGGACTGGGTGAAAGCGCCAACGAAAATCGCGGGTTGGTCCTTTGACCCCGTCGATATCAAATGGTTTGAAGATGGTCAGTTGAACCTGTGCCACAATGCCGTCGACCGGCATGTTGCGGCGGGGCACGGCGATCGCACCGCCATTATCTTTGAACCAGATTCACCGGACACGCCGTCGCGCATCATCAGCTATGCCCAATTGCAGGCCGACGTCATTCGCTTTGCCAACACGCTCAAGAAAATGGGCGTCAAAAAGGGCGACCGCGTCACCATCTATATGCCCATGGTGCCCGAAGGGGCCTTTGCCATGCTTGCCTGCGCCCGTATCGGTGCGGTGCATAGCGTCATTTTCGGCGGATTTTCGCCCGACGCGATTTTGGGCCGCATTCAGGATTGCGGCAGCGATTGGGTAATTTGCGCCGACGAGGGCAAGCGCGGCGGCAAGGTTATTCCGCTGAAAGCCAATGTCGACAAGGCTTTGGAACGGGTGGATGTCAAGGCCGTGTTGGTTGTCGCCCACACCGGCGGCGCAGTCGCGATGGAAGATGGCCGAGATCATTATTATCACGATATCAGCCAAGATGTGGGGACCGACTGCCCCTGCGAGCCGATGAGTGCCGAAGACCCGCTGTTCATCCTCTATACGTCCGGATCGACCGGCACCCCCAAGGGTGTATTGCACAGTGTCGGCGGCTATGCCGTCTGGACCGCCACCACTTTCCATTATGCGTTTGATTATCGCGCTGGTGAAATTTTCTGGTGTACCGCCGATATCGGCTGGGTTACCGGCCACAGCTATGTTGTTTACGGGCCGCTACAAAATGGCGCGACAAGCTTGATGTTCGAAGGCGTGCCCAACTATCCCGATCATGATCGTTTCTGGCAGATTGTGGATAAATATGGGGTCAACATCCTCTATACCGCCCCCACCGCCATCCGTGCCTTGATGCGCGAGGGCGATGATTATGTGAGGCGGCATGACCTGTCCTCCATCCGCTTGCTGGGCAGCGTGGGCGAACCGATCAACCCCGAAGCGTGGCGCTGGTATCATGACGTCGTCGGCAAAGGCCGCGTGCCGGTGATCGACACATGGTGGCAAACCGAAACGGGCGGCATTATGATGACCACCCTGCCCGGCGCGCATAAAATGCAGCCGGGCAGCGCGGGCAAACCTTTCTTTGGTATCCGCCCGCAATTGGTTGATGCCGAAGGCGCAGTGTTGGTCGATGAACAAACGGGCGGCGCGTCCGAAGGTAATTTGGTCATCACCCACAGTTGGCCGGGTCAAGCCCGCACGGTTTACGGCGATCATGACCGCTTCATCCAAACCTATTTCGCCACATATAAGGGCAAATATTTCACCGGCGACGGGTGCCGCCGCGATGCGAATGGCTATTGGCGCATCACCGGCCGCGTCGATGATGTGATCAACGTATCGGGCCACCGCATGGGCACCGCCGAAGTGGAAAGCGCGCTGGTTCTGCATGATCTGGTCGCCGAGGCGGCGGTCGTCGGCTTCCCGCATGATATCAAAGGCCAGGGCATTTACAGCTATGTTACGCTGAATGCGGGCGTTGAGCCAACGGACGAAATCCTTGCCGCGCTCAAGCAGCAAGTCCGCAAGGAAATCGGCCCCATTGCCACACCCGACCATATCCAATTCACCCCCGCTTTGCCCAAGACGCGTTCGGGCAAAATCATGCGCCGCATTTTGCGCAAGATTGCGGAAAATGATTTTGGGTCCTTGGGTGATACCAGCACCTTGGCTGACCCCAGCTTGGTCGATGGCTTGATCGAGGGTCGCCAAAACCGTTGATCGCGGCGTCCTGACAAAAAAGGGGGGAGCATGGCACCTTGCGCCTGCTCCCCTTTCTCTTGCCCTTCGCCGCGCGTTTATGGGCTGAAACTGAAAAATAAATAGGCCGCGAACAGCAGCAAATGAATGATCCCCGGCTGCATATTGGTCTTGCCGGTCCGCAACGACAGCGCGACAACAAATAAAGACAGCGCCAATAGCAGGATGGATTTGCTATCCAGCCCCAATTCCAGCGGCCAGCCCATCACCACCGCCAAAACCGCAACCGTGGGAATGACCAAACCGATGCTGGCAATGGCGGAACCAATGGCCAAGTTCAGGCTGGCCTGAATGCGATTTTGCGCCGCCGCCCGCATCGCCGCCCCAAATTCCGGCATCAAGACGATGGTCGCAATCACAATCCCCAACACGGACGCGGGTGCCCCCAGCCGGTTCAAGATGACCTCTAGGGACGGCGAAATCCCCTTGGCGCTCAGCACGACAACCACCAAGGACAAGAGCAGCATCATCAAACTGGCCATCGCCGTGCCACTATCGGGGCGTGGACCGTTATCCTGCCCATCCTCCCCAACAACCGCTGCGGCGAAATATTCGCGGTGCCGCATCGTCTGAAACAAGGTGAAGGCCGCAAACATCAACAAGGTCATCGCCGCCACAAATAGCAATTGCGGCGGGCTGAAAGTCGGGCCAGCAGAACTGGTCAGGAAATTTGGCAACACCAACGCGATGACGACGATCACCGCCATGGTTCCCAGCGCATCCGTCATGCCTTCGACATGAAATATCTGTTCCCGATGCTTCAACCCACCGACAATCAAGCTGCACCCAATGATGGCGTTCAAGATGATCATCACGGCGGCAAACACCGTATCACGCGGCAAGCCCATCGCCTCTGGCCCGCCCGACAGCATCATCGATATAATCAGCGCCACTTCGATGATCGTCACCGATAGCGCCAGAACCAAGGTGCCAAATGGCTCCCCCACCTTATGAGCGATCACCTCGGCATGGTGAACGGCAGCCACCACAGCCCCGATTAACCCGAAACAAAGCGCAGCGACCGTCAATGGCGAGGGTGCTAGCCAATATAGCAACAATATGGCCACGCTTGCTGCTGGTACCATGAACACCCAGCGCGGATTCCATTCTGCCACCAACATCCCATCTCCCTTCTTTCAAGGGTGGATACGCCCCAACGGTCCGGACGGTTCACAAATTGGTGTAATATTTTGAATGAATCTGCGGTCGATTCTGCAGCCAACCATACCGCTGCAACACAGCACGCAGAAAAGCATGATTTTATTCCAAAACCATATCCCCAACGGGGCAATTTCCGCCCGTCCCCGCGCGCCGCTAGTCCGGTATTTGCCAGCGTATGCGGTTATAATATTGGCTGCGCACCGCTTCTCCTTTGGCATTTTTAGCGGGATGAAATTTCGCCCGCTCCATGGTCAAGGCACATGTTGCGGTGTCCAAATCATCATTATGGGATGTGCCAACAATGTGACAGTCTGTCACACTGCCGTCGTCCGCGATCATCAGCAAAAATGACGCCGTCCCCTCCGCTCCGTTATATAATGCCTGCGACGGATAATCATCATTCGTCGCCCACTGCCCTGGATTGATAACCGGTTTCGGTTTTTGCACCACCGCCTCATTCCACCCAAGCGCCCCGCGCTGGCGCAGCGCACATTTCGCCAGTTCCGCGCTCCCTTGGGCCAATTTCCCACGGTCCAACACAAAGGGCGGCAAATGCGCAGCTTCAATTTCCAACGCGTCTATGCCATCAAGGTTTGGCGGTATGGCCTCATCATCCCAGCGCCACTCCGCTGTTCCATACCAATCGGTCCACGCCGCCTTGGCGGTGAATATCTTGCCCTTTTGCGATGCAGGCCGCTTTGTGACGCGCAGCATCAAATCAGCGGGCGCATCCCCCATTGGCTTGCCAACCACGCTCCAATTCGCGTGGCCCATCACAACAGATTGGTTCAGATGCAACGTGATCGTCTGATCACCAGCGCCATAAACTTGGCTTAACTGGCACGAAAGGCGGTCTGATTGGATCGTCCAAGGTTGAGCGCGCAGCATCCGGCTCTGTTGCACCGACGCCGCCAGCGTTCCCGTTTGATCTGGCACCATCGCTTTGGCTGGCTCCACCAGCCCGCCGATGGCTACACAGATGCGCACGCCAAACAGCACCGCCATTTTCCCCTGTCGCCGCATAATATCCCTTATCTTGGGTGCACCAAAGCCATCCACCAAACCCATGCTCCGGCCAGCCACGAAAAACCCCGCGCTATCACGGTTGGATAGCGCGGGGTCTGATCGCTGTCACGCGGTGTCGGCTGGCCTATATTACACGGCGCCGTGGCAATGTTTATATTTGCGGCCCGACCCACAAGGGCATGGATCGTTGCGGCTGATCTCCATCCCCGCATAGGGGTTGTCGCCCGCACCCGCAGGGGCATGGGCTACCTGACGCGGCGGCAAGCTGTCAGAAATCAATCCGCGCGTGCCCGCGTCAATATCCGCGCTATTATCCTCGCCCGTGAACGGGTCGATGTGGGTGGTCAAGAAATCGGGCAGTTCCGGCAACGGCATCGGCTCCGGCTCTTCGGTGCGGAATTCGATGCGCGCTATGGTGCGGGTCACGTCTTCGCGAATATGTGTCAACATCCGCTCAAACAGGCCGAACGCTTCTTGCTTATATTCGTTAATCGGCTGTTTCTGGGCATAAGCGCGCAGGAACACAGCCTGACGCAGCGCATCCAGCGTCGCCAAATGCTCTTTCCAATGATGATCCAGCGTTTGCAGCAGCACCGATTTCTGCACGCTGCGCCATGTCTCAGCCTCAACGCTGCCAGCCTTGGCGGCGACATGTTCTTCGGCCAAGGCTTGCAGACGCTCTTCAAAGATTTCCGGCTCAACCGCATCTTCTTGCATCCACGCGTCAATCGGCGGGGTCAGGTCGAGGACATTTTCAACCCGCGCCTTCAGCCCTTCGATATCCCATTGCTCAGGATAGCTTCCCGGCGGGCAGGCTTCGCCCACCAAAGCATTGACGGTTTCGATCCGCATATCGTCCATCACTTCGGCAACGGTTTCGCTGTCGATGATTTCGCCGCGCTGTTCATAAACAACCTTACGCTGGTCGTTCATGACGTTATCATATTCGACGACCTGCTTACGCACGTCATAGTTGCGGGCTTCGACCTTGCGCTGGGCTTGCTCAATTGCTTTCGACAACCATTTGGACCCAATGGCTTCGCCTTCATCCAGCGTCTTGTTCATCATCTTGCTGAACAAGGTTTCTGGACCAAAGATGCGCAGCAGATCATCGTCCAAGCACAGATAGAATTTCGACAGGCCAGGGTCACCCTGACGGCCCGAACGACCGCGCAGCTGGTTATCGATGCGGCGGCTTTCATGGCGTTCAGTAGCCAACACGAACAAACCGCCCGCCGCGCGAACCTTTTCACGCTCTTCGCTCACTTCGGCGCGAATACGGGCGATACCGGCATCACGTTCCGGCCCCTCGGGCAGGTCAGCCAATTCCGCGTCGATGCGGAATTCTTCGTTACCGCCCAGCTTAATGTCCGTGCCGCGGCCCGCCATATTGGTGGCGATGGTCACCGCGCCCAACCGGCCCGCCTGCGCGACAATGCCCGCTTCGCTTTCGTGGAAACGCGCGTTCAAAACGCTGTGCGCCACGCCTTCTTTTTCCAAATAGGACGACAGCAATTCCGACTTTTCAATCGACACCGTGCCGACCAGCACGGGCTGACCACGCTCATTGGCATCGCGGATGGTGCGCGCAATGGCGATGAATTTGTCGGTGATATTGCGGTAAAATTCATCCTCATCATCGCGGCGCGCAATCGGGCGATTGGTGGGGATGGTGACGACATTCATCTTGTAAATGTCAAAAAATTCCGCCGCTTCGGTCGCCGCGGTGCCGGTCATGCCCGACAATTTGGGGTACATGCGGAAATAATTTTGGAAGGTGATCGACGCCAATGTCTGGTTTTCCGGCTCGATCTTCACGCCTTCTTTGGCTTCAACGGCTTGGTGCAAGCCATCGGACCAACGGCGGCCATCCATCATACGGCCCGTAAATTCGTCGATAATCACGACCTTGCCGTCTTTCACGATATAATCCGTGTCGGCGCGGAACATGATGATCGCCTTCAGCGCCTGATTGACATGATGAACAACCTGCGTGTTCTCAATGTCATACAGGTTTCCGCCATGCAGCAAACCAGCCTCGGCCAGCAATTGCTCGACATGTTCGGTGCCGTCCTCGGTCAGGTTGATCGATTTGGACTTTTCGTCCTTTTCATAATCATCCTCACCCAATTTCAGCACGACGTCGTTGACGCGAATATACATTTCCGTCTTGTCGTCGGTCGGGCCAGAAATGATCAGCGGGGTGCGCGCTTCGTCGATCAAAATCGAGTCGACTTCGTCCACGATGCCAAAGTTAAATTGGCGGTGGACCATTTGTTCCCGATCAAACTTCATATTATCGCGCAGATAATCAAAGCCCAATTCATTGTTTGTGGCATAGGTGATGTCGCAATTATAGGCGGCGCGGCGTTCCATCTCGTTCATATTGGGAACGATGATGCCGGTGGTCAGCCCCAAAAAGCTGTAGAGTAGGCCCATCTGCTCCGCGTCGCGGCGGGCCAGATAGTCGTTCACCGTCACAACATGAACGCCCTTGCCCTCAATCGCGTTCAAATAACAGGCCAGCGTCGCCATCAAGGTTTTGCCTTCGCCGGTCGCCATTTCGGCAATTTCCCCGCGATGCAGCACCACGCCGCCGATCAACTGAACGTCGAAATGGCGCATCCCCAAGACGCGCTGCGCCCCTTCGCGCACGGTCGCAAAGGCTTCGGGCAAAATTTGCTCTAATGTTTCACCAGCCTGCAAACGGTCGCGGAACAATATGGTCTGCCCCTGCAACGCTTCATCACTGAGCGCTTGCATTTGCGGTTCCAACGCGTTGATTTTATCCACAATCTTGCGGATGCCAGCGACATAACGTTCGTTGGATGAACCAAAAAGATTCTTCACCAAGCCAGAAAACATTCGGATATCCTTGGAAATAATATTCAGTTTATGCGGACATGCCGCGCACGGCCAATCGGCCAAATTTCGATGAAAAAAGCACCGCCCGATGGGGCAGTGCGCAAGCCGCAGCTATTCGATCGCGCGGTCAACACCGGGCAACAGGCCAGGCAAATGCATGGGGGCCGCGCTGCGGCCAGAACGGGGCGAAACACTCGCCTTGCGTCGGTCCGCTTTGACATCGGGCGCGCGGCGGCGTGCGGCTTGATTTTCGGCTTGCCCTGCGGTGTCGGCCAGCAACACCATCGCACCCATTGTTGCGGGTGACACCGGCGCAGCAACAGCACGGTCCGATACACTCAGACCGGACAGCAATGCCAACAGGGTTAACAAAAACCGCAAGAATCGCCCCTCTCGATAGCCATAAAATTCAGCTTATGGCATGATCGTCGATGAATATAGGGTGAAACCACCATCAGTGTCCAGTGCCACGCCCATTTCGCGGCCACGCTTCCATCGCCTCGCCCCCTCATTTCTTGGGCCTTCATGCCGCAGCGAGCGACAATAAAGGTTGATTGACAGCCATCACCCGCCGATTCAATATACAAATATGTCAGTAGCGGGGGAGCAGGGTCATGACAGCCAAAGCCATTTTCATCACCGGTGCGGGGTCCGGCATTGGCCAAGCCACGGCGCGCTATTTTGCGCAGCGGGGTTGGTTTGTCGGCTTGGCGGACATTAACGCCGCATCCTTGGATGATACCGCATCATCGTTGCAACTGGGGCAATTTTCCCGCCATGTCATGGATGTGCGCGACCGCGATCAATGGGCGCTGGCGCTGCGCGATTTCCATTCGGCATCAGGCGGACGCTTTGACGCTTTGTTCAACAATGCAGGCATTGGCACAGGCGGACAATTTGCGGATATGCCCGCCGAAGAAGCGGACCGCTTGATCGCCATCAACTTTAACGGGGTGGTCAATGGCGTCATCATGGCCCTGCCCTATTTGCGGGCTAGCAAGGGCGTGATTTTGAACACCGGTTCGGCATCCGGATTTTATGGCACCGCTGGCCTCGCACTTTATTCCGCCACAAAATTTGCAGTGCGCGGCCTAACTGAGGCGCTGAATGTCGAATTCGCCAAATATGATGTGCATGTCTGCTCGCTCATGCCCGGCTTTATCGACACGCCCTTGCTCGATCAGGTGACGGGCGACAGCAACGAAACCGCATCGGAAAAATTACGGTCCAGCGGCATGGAAATCAGCCCCGTCAGCTCGGTCGCCGAAGCCGCGTGGAAGGCCGTGCACAGCAACAAAGTCTACACCCCTGTCGGCAAATTGGCCAAGCGCCTGAACCTGCTTTCGCGTTTCTTCCCATCCTTGCTGGTCCGTAAATCCAAACAGATGGACGCCGCGTCAAACGCCCTTTGAAATACGCTCATCATCCACGAAACGGGCAAACCGCCGCATCATTTGCGGCCGCAAATCACGCTGCCTATGCCCATATTTTCCACAGCGCAGCTAGGCCGTCCGTCGATTGCGATGCGCCCTGCGCCGCGTGACGTGATTTTGGCGCGTTTCAGGACCGTCAAATGATGATCGCCCGCGCCTTCATTTTGCAAGGTCACATCGTCCACCAGCAAAGCCGCGCCCTGTAACTGGCTGGCCCCTGCCAAATTCATCTGGGCTTGCTTCACCTTGCCCGCCGCGCGAATACGGCCATTGCCAACCATGTTCAGCGCCAACTGATCGGCCGTAATATCGGCCACATCAATGCTGCCCGGCCCTTGCAGCGCAATCATCACCCGCTGGCCGCGCAATCGGCCCACCCGCACCGTCCCTGCGCCCACCACCGATATGGAACGCAAGCTTGGCGCATAAAGGCGTAGATGCAGCGGCCCCGAACGCGCCACCCGCTTGTCATCACCCGCATAGCGCCGCATGGAAATGACCAATCGGCCATCCCGCGTCTCCATCACCAAACGGTCCAAGGCGTCTTGATCGCCGGTCGCCAGCGCTGACACTGGGGCCTCGGGGATAATCTCAACATTCGCATCGACCAGCAATTCGACCCGTTCAAAACTGGTCAAGCCAAAGCGTTTTTCGGCGGCGACACTGGGCACCGCCAAGCCCGCCGCCAGCAACGCCGCAGCGCCCAACGTCCAGCGCGCCAGCCCCGCCCCGCCTATCTTAGCGTTGCCCAGCGCAGCAGGTCGGGCGACATAGGAAAGCAAGCCGCCCGCTGTCACATGCTGCGTCATATATGTCATTTTTAACAATGGTTTAACAACGAACTGTGCCAACCCCTTGCTTCGTGGTCTGGCATTTGGCGCCGCCTGTCACGGTTACGTCCCCAACGCCCAGCAAGCTGACCTTGGCCGCACCGCTCGCATGGGCCGTCACGGAACCGACACCCGATGAGGTCACGGCTATTTGCTTGGCTTGCAATTTTTCGGCGTCCAAATTCCCCGCGCCCGTCAGGCGGTAATCACCCGTGTCGATAGTGCCAGCGTCAATTTCCAAATCCCCGGCGCCGCTGATCGACAGAGCGGCACTTTTGGCGGTGACGCGGTCAATGCTAATTTCGCCGGCCCCAGCCAAAAGCGCCGACACCGTGTCACCCGACAAAATGTCCACATCCACATCCCCCGTACCGCGCAGCGCGATGCTGCTCAGCTTGGGCATGGTCACCAATATGTCGACACCCTTGCCATTGGTGGTCAGCTTGGATTTGCGCGCTACGATCAACTTGCCGTTTTCCACCCGCAAATCCAGCAGGTCCAAATCTTGCTGCCGCCCCTTGGCCTGCACCGCAAAATTGGCCCCTTGGCGCACCTTCACCTCGTCAATTCCCAATTGTTCAATATGGGTAAAATTGCTCAGGCTGAAATCACGCACAATGTCATCGCCGCTGGCCATTGGGCCTGATGAGCTGGCGCCATTTTGGTTCGCCGTGTCTTGATTGGCCGCCTTGTTGGGCGCATCGGGCTGACAGGCTGTCAAAGTCACCACCGCCAAAGCGCCGGTCATCAGCGCGCGTGCAAAATATCTGCTCATAACTGCTCCTCGCTATGGCCACCCTATGGACCGATACTCAGCGAACCTGCCGATCATAGACATGGTTCCCTTTGGGGGCACCATAGAAATTAGCGTGAGGAAATTATAGGCGCGGAAAATCGCGGACACAGGCCAGCGTTGCGCATTGGGCGCAGCCTTTATATATACAGCCTGTCCACGGCGCGCGCCGCGTGTCGGCGATGAACGCCGCCGCAATTTGGCCGCGCTGTCCCCCCGACGACCAAGATGGCAGAGTATAAACCATGAGCGTAGCCTTTCGCCGCGAAAGCGACGATGAACATATGGAACCCCAATATGAGCTGCCCATTCCGGTCGGCCCCAATTTGGTGACTCCGCGCGGACTGCGCTTGATTGTTGAGAAACTGGCGGCCCTCAAAGCATCGGCCGAAGCGGAAACGGATGAGGAAGCGCGCAAGAAAATTCTGCGCAGCATCCGCTATTTCGCCACGCGCCAGTCCACCGCCGATGTTCAGCCCACGCCCAAGGACGGCCATGTCGGCATCGGCAGCCGCGTCACCTTTGTGCTGGATGGGCGCGAGCGCAGCCTGACCATCGTTGGGCATGACGAATCCGAACCCAATCAAGGCTTGATCGCCTTCAGCGCGCCGCTAGGACGGGCGCTGATGAATGCGGAGGCAGGGGATTTTATGTCCTTCCAAGGCCGCGACGATGTGATTGAAATTTTGTCGGTACAGGCCGACCCAAAGGTGCAGGCATGAAAGAAAAATTCGAACGCCATAAACAGCCGTGGACCACGGCGGAAATCCAGAAACTGCATATGCTGGCCAAAAAAGGGGCATCCTTAAAAGCCATTGCCAAGGCGCTGACCCGCAGCGAAGAAAGCGTGAAAAATCGAGCAAAGGATGATGGCCTGCCCATCGCCAAGCTACGCTGAGATTTTATGACCCCTGCCAATCATTATGACGCCATCGTGCTGGGCGCTGGCGCAGCAGGCTTGATGTGCGCCGCCACCGCTGGCCAGCGCGGCAAGCGTGTGCTGCTGCTGGACCATGCCGATCAAGTGGGGAAGAAAATCCTCATTTCCGGTGGTGGTCGGTGCAATTTCACCAACATCCATGCGCGGCCTGAAAATTATATCAGCGCCAATCCGCATTTCGTCAAAAGCGCATTGGCCCGCTATACGCCCGCCGACTTTATCGAAATGGTCGATGCCTATGGCATCGCTTATAATGAAAAAACGCTGGGTCAGCTATTCTGCGATGGCAGCGCCAAGCAAATCGTCGCCATGCTGATGGAAGAATGCGCCAAGGGTCAGGTGGATATCCGCTTGGGCCATGACGTACGCGATGTGCAGTACGCCGACGAAATTTACTGCCTGACCTTCGGTCCCAGCCGCTTCACCGCCGACGCCCTTGTTATTGCCACGGGCGGGCCGAGCATTCCCAAAATGGGCGCAACGGGTTTCGCTTATGATCTGGCCCGTCAATTTGGGGTCAAAATCGTCGAACCGCGTCCCGCCTTGGTTCCCCTGACCTTGGGCGGCGATGATGTGTTGTTCCGCGACATCAGCGGCGTCGCCGCCCCTGTCGAAGCATCATCCGGCAAAACCAGTTTCCGCGAAGCCGCCCTGTTCACCCATCGCGGCTTGTCCGGTCCAGTGATTCTTCAAATCAGTAGCTATTGGAAATCGGGCGAATCTATTGCCATTAACTTCCTGCCCGATACGGAAAAAGACTGGCTGGTCGCGGCAAAACAGGCCCGACCACGTGCCCAATTCTCCACCATCATGGGGCAAATGTGGCCCGATCGACTGGCCCAAATCTTGGTCCAGCGTTTGGGCCTAAACGGCGAATTATCCACGATAACCGACGCAAAATTGCGCGATGCCGAAGCAAAGTTACGCCGCTGGACCTTCCACCCGAATGGCACCGAAGGCTATGCGAAAGCAGAGGTCACCGTGGGCGGAATTGCGACGGCTGCATTATCTTCGCAAACAATGATGGTAAAAGCTGTAAAAAACCTCTATGCGGTCGGGGAAGCCGTGGACGTCACCGGGTGGCTGGGCGGCTATAATTTTCAATGGGCCTGGGCCAGCGGATACGCGGCAGGCCAGGCGATATAACCTCTCCCCCAGCGTTTTCCGCCAATTTCGGTGGAGCGCCACTATTTGGAACGACCATGTCATTCGATCATCTTCCGCCCCTGCTCGCAGAGGCCGTCACGGCTCGCGGCTATGAGGCGCTTACCCCCGTTCAACAACAGATCAGCGAGCTTGAAACCGCAGGACGTGACCTGTTGGTATCGGCACAAACCGGTTCTGGCAAGACCGTCGCATTCGGCTTGGCGATGGCCAATGAATTGCTCGAAGACGGCAAATTGCCTTTCGCAGCTTCGCCGCTGGCTCTGGTTATTGCGCCAACCCGTGAACTGGCCCTGCAAGTCAGCCGGGAGTTGACATGGCTTTATGCCAAAGCCGGTGCGCGCATCGCCACCTGCGTTGGCGGTATGGACGCCAGCCGTGAACGCCGCAGCCTGAACCAAGGTGTGCACATTGTTGTCGGCACCCCGGGCCGTTTGCGTGACCATTATGAACGCGGCGCTTTGGACCTCAAGACTTTGCGCGTGGCCGTGCTGGACGAAGCCGACGAAATGCTGGACATGGGCTTCCGCGAAGATTTGGAAGAATTGCTGGATGGCACGCCCGAAACGCGCCGCACTTTGCTGTTCTCGGCCACCATGCCCAAGCAGATCGCCCAGCTTGCCAAGCGTTACCAAAAGGATGCCCTGCGCATTTCGACCGTTGGTGACGACCGTGGCCATGGCGACATCAGCTATCAATGCATCACGGTTGCCCCTTCGGACATCGAAGGCGCGGTGATTAACCTGCTGCGTCTGCACGAAGCCGAAACCGCTATCTTGTTCTGCGCCACGCGCGACAATGTTCGCCGCCTGCACAGCAGCCTGATCGAACGCGGCTTTGCTGCCGTGGCTTTGTCGGGTGAGCATAGCCAGTCGGAACGCAACCATGCGCTGCAAGCCCTGCGCGACCGCCGCGCCCGTGTTTGCGTTGCGACCGACGTTGCCGCACGCGGCATCGACTTGCCATCGCTGACGCTGGTTGTGCATGTGGAAATCCCCCGTGACGCCGAAACCCTGCAACACCGTTCGGGCCGCACGGGCCGTGCCGGTAAGAAGGGCACCGCCGCAATCATCGTGCCTTACCCACGTCGTCGCCGCGTTGACGGCTTGCTGCGCGGTGCACGCATCGAAGCAGAATGGATGAACGCCCCGACCGCCGAAGAAGTGCGCGAAAAGGACCGTGAACGCCTGCTCGAAAAGCTGCTGACGCCGGTAGAGCATGAAGAAGCCGATCTGGAACTGGGCAAGAAGCTGCTGGCGGAACGCACCCCAGAAGATATCGCCGCCGCTTTGGTTGCTGCGGCACGCGGCACCATGCCCCCGCCCGAAGAATTGATCGACGGCGGCAAGCGCGGCGAACGCCCAGAGCGCGGCGAGCGTCCTGAGCGCCGCGAACAATTTGAAGATAGCGTCTGGTTCCGTATGGACATTGGCCGCCGTCAGAATGCCGACCCACGTTGGTTGCTGCCTTTGCTGTGCCGCCGTGGTCATGTCACCAAGAATGAAATTGGCGCCATTCGCATTGGCCCCAATGAAACAATGTTCAACATCCCCATCGCCATTGCCGACCGTTTCGCCGAAGCGATTCAGCGCACCGCCAATGTCGATGGTGACGAAGAAAGCGGCGTCAACATCGCCCCAGCCCCCGAAGGCCCCACCTATCCCCCGCGCCGTGATAATGGCCCACGCGGCGGTGATCGTGGTGATCGCGGCGGCTATGCAGGCCGTGGCGGCGACCGTGATCGCGGTCCGCGTCCGCCGCTGCGCGCGCGCGAAGGTGGCCGTGGTGAAGGTCGTGATTTCGGTGCCCGCGAACGCAGTGATCGTGCCCCCCGTGGTGATCGCCCCAGCTTTGGCGGCAAGCCCGGCGGCTTCAAGGGCGGCCGTGCCCCCTTTGGCGGCAAGGGCAAGCCTGCACGCGGTCGTGGCTAAGGCTTAACATTTTACGCTTAGCACGTAACACCGCGCTTGCCGCTTATCCGGCAAGTGAACGATAAATTGGAACAGGCAGCCCAGCTTTTTGCTCGGCTGCCTTTTCTTTTGGGTTTGGCATCGGCAGGATGGGCAAATGCAAATTCAACAAGCCATTGTCGCCGCCCCCGGTGGGCCAGATGTCATCCAATGGCACAGCGTCGACCTGCCGCCGCTCAAAAGCGGCGAGGTGCGCGTGCGCCATCAGGCGGTGGGGGTCAATTATATCGACACCTATCACCGCGACGGCACCTATCCGATGCGCATGCCGACCGGCCTTGGCCGTGAAGCAGCGGGGGTCATCACCGACATCGGCCCCGATGTCACAGGCTTTGCGGTGGGCGATGCGGTCGCCAGTTTTGCTTATGCGGGCGGGTCTTATGCCAGCGGGGCCAACCTGCCCGCCAACACATTGTTCAAATTGCCTGCCAGCATCAGCCCCGATATTGCCGCCGCTAGCTTGCTAAAAGCCTGTACCACCGAAGCCTTGGTGGACCGCTGTGCCAAGGTCCAAGCGGGCTGGACGGTGCTAGTCCACGCTGCGGCGGGCGGTGTCGGCCTGATCATGGTGCAATGGCTGAAAGCGATTGGCGCGGTGATGATCGGCACGGTCAGCACCCTTGAAAAAGCCGCCGCCGCCAAAGCAGCGGGTTGCGACCATGTGATCCTGTACCGCGACGAAGATGTCGCCGCCCGCGTGCGCGAAATCACCCATGGCAAGGGCGTGCCGGTGGTGTTCGACGGCATCGGCAGGGCCACATGGGACATTTCGTTAAAATCACTGGCGCGGCGCGGCTTGCTGGTCAGCTATGGCAACGCGGGCGGCGTGGTGACGGGCGTTAATTTGGGCAGTTTGGCGGCCCATGGTTCCTTGTTTGTGACACGGCCATCCTTCTTTGACTATTATCTGGAACCGGATGATCGCGCCCTTGGCTCAGCCCGCGTGTTCGACATGATCGGCAGCGGCAAGGTGCAGATCCACATCAACCATCGCTATGCCCTGACCGACGCCGCACAAGCACATGCGGATTTGGAAGCAGGCCGAACCAGCGGTTCGATCATATTGGTCCCATGAAAGGCGAAAGCGGGCGCGCCGAAAGGCCGCCCGCTTTTATATCAAACTGCCCGAAATTTATGCGTTCAAGCGTTCGCCATGCCAAGCGACATGGTCGGCCATAAAGGTCGAAATGAAATAATAGCTATGGTCATAGCCAGCCTGCATCCGAATGGTGGCATCCATCCCCGCATCACGGCAGGCATCAACCAGCAAATGGGTTTTCAACTGATTTTCCAGAAAATTATCGGCGTCCCCCTGATCGACCAACAGATGGTTCAGCCGCGCGCCCGCCGCAATCAGCGCACAGGCATCATATTCCACCCATGCGGCGCGATCTGGCCCCAAATAGCCCCCCAATGCCTTGTCCCCCCATGGGCAATTCAGCGGCGATACAATGGGGGAGAAAGCCGACACAGACCGAAAGCGTGATGGATTGCGCAGGCCCATGGTCAGCGCGCCATGCCCGCCCATGCTATGCCCCATGATCGACTGACGCCCCATATCCGCTGCGGCAAATTCTGCGCCGATCAAGGCTGGCAGTTCATCCTCAATATAATGGCGCATCTGATAATGTTTGGCCCATGGCTGCTGGGTCGCATTGACATAAAATCCGGCACCAAGGCCGAAATCCCATGCCCCTTCGGCATCGTCAGCAACATCGGCGCCGTCCACATCGGGTCCGCGCGGGCTGGTGTCTGGCGCAATAAAAATCACGCGTTGCAGGGCGCAAGCCGCGCGATATTCCCCCTTTTCCATCACATTGGCATGGGTGCAGGTCAGCCCCGACAAATACCATAGCACGGGCAATTCTTCGCCCTCGGCGTGATCTGGAATGAAGATGGCAAAGGTCATCGGTGTGTGCGTTGCATCGCTGTTATGGCGATAGACCGCCTGCACGCCGCCATGGCTGCGGTTGGACGAAAGCAATTCGATGGTCATGACAGGCCCTATTTTGGCGAAATGGCCGCTGCTTAAGCTGCGGCAGGAATGGCGATAATTTGGGGATCATGGCCCCAATGGCGCAGCAATTGCAAGATCGACGAACCAGACAAAGCCAGCGTCCCCGTGTTGCGCAGCGGGTGAACATTCACCACATCTGCCACCGCTAAGGACTGGTCCAGCACAATGTTGATACGGCCCACCGTTGCATTGATCGCTGCCAAGGGCGTGACGGACCCCGGCTCTACGCCAAGCAAAGCGTGCATATCCGCCGCTTTGCCAAAGCTGACTCGCTTGCTGCCCATGGCGGCGGGCAAGGCCTTCAGGTCCACACGCTTGTTGGCGGGCACCGTGACCAACCAAAAAGCACCGACCTGATCTTTTAAAAACAGATTTTTGCTATGTTCGCCCATAAGGTCGGCGTTCACCAATTCGCTTTGTGCGACCGTAAACACCGCCTCATGCTCATGCGCGGTAAAGGGGATGGACAGGCTGTGTAAATCCGCCAGCAACCCAGCCTCACCGCGCATCATCATCTTATATCTTACATCCGGTGCAAAGCGCACAGCTTGTTGCCAGCGGGATCACGCAGATAGGCCAAATACATGGACATACCGCCGCCATCGCGCACGCCCGGCGGATCTTCGATCGCCGTGCCGCCATTTTCCAGACCCGCCCGGTGCCAAGCATCCGCCTGTTCCGGATTTTCCATGGCAAAACCGATGGTGCAGCCATTGCCAGCCGTCGCGGGCTGGCCGTCGATGGGGGCGGTTACCAGAAACAATCCACCATTGTGCATGTAAATCACGCGGCCCTTGGGATCTACGATACCTGGCTTGCCGCCAATGGCGGTAAATAGCGCGTCATAGAATTTCTTCGACGCGTCGATGTTATTCGCACCGACCATATTATGACTATACATTGTCGATCTTCTCCCACCTAATATTGGGGTTTATTCCCCAATTTAACGAAATACGACGGTCTTGCGGCCATCAATCAGCACGCGCTGTTCCGAAACCCAGCGCACCGCGCGGGCCAGAACCTGTGCCTCAATATCGCGGCCCGTGCGGATCAAATCCTCGATGCTGCTACGATGGTCCACACGGTCCACAGCCTGCTCGATAATCGGTCCTTCGTCCAGATCGCTGGTAACGAAATGCGCGGTGGCACCGATCAGCTTTACGCCGCGCTCATGCGCGCGGTGATAGGGCTTGGCACCCTTGAATCCGGGCAAGAAGCTGTGATGGATATTAATACAGCGCCCCGCCAATTGTTGCGACAGGTCCGCCGACAACACCTGCATATAACGCGCCAATACCAAATATTCCGCGCCGCCCCGTGCCATCAAATCCAAAATCGCCGCTTCTTGTGCTTCGCGATTGTCGTTGTTCACCGGCAAATAATGGAAGGGAACACCATGCCATTCAGACAGGCGGCGCTGGGTTTCATGGTTGGACACCACGCCCACAATATCAATCGCCAAATTACCGGTCGACCAGCGGTGCAGCAAATCGTTCAAGCAATGGCTACCCTGCGACACGGCAATCACAAAGCGCGGCTTTGTTTTGCCATCGCTGATCCGTGCGTCCATAGCAAAGCGCCCGATGATGGGAGCAAACGCCGCCTCGACGCCCGCCAAATCGGCTGGAAATTTGTCGCCCGCCCCGCGAAATTCGACGCGCATAAAGAAACGACCGCTGTCCAGATCGGCATATTGCTGGCTGTCCAAAATAAAGCCGTCACGCTCTGCGAGCAGGCCGGTGACAGCCGAAACAATACCCACCGCATCGACGCAGCTAAAGGTCAGCACATATGCCAAAATCAATATCCCCAAATTCTATTTTGGCGGGGCATCCCATGGCCCCGCACATTATAACGTCCCCGATGCGGTTGGTGATGCCCTAGAACACCACCACGCTACGGATGCTTTCGCCCGCATGCATCAGGTCAAAACCCTTGTTGATTTCGTCCAAGGTCAGCACATGGGTAATCATCGGGTCAATCTCGATCTTGCCGTTCATATACCAATCGACAATTTTCGGCACATCGGTGCGGCCCTTGGCCCCGCCAAAGGCTGTGCCTTTCCACACACGGCCCGTCACCAGTTGGAACGGGCGGGTGGCAATTTCCTTGCCGGCTTCGGCGACGCCGATGATGATGCTTTCGCCCCACCCACGGTGGCAACATTCCAGGGCGGTGCGCATCACTTCGGTGTTGCCCGTCGCGTCAAAGCTATAATCCGCGCCGCCATCAGTAATCTTCAGGATCTCGGCCACGGTTTCGTCGCGTGACAGGCCTTTGCTGTTGACGAAATGGGTCATGCCGAACTTGCGGCCCCATTCTTCGCGGTCGCCGTTGATGTCGATGCCGATAATCTTGTCCGCGCCGACCATCTTCGCGCCTTGAATGACGTTCAGACCAATACCGCCCAGACCAAAGACAACAACATTTTCGCCCGCCTGCACCTTGGCGGTATTAACCACCGCGCCAACACCCGTGGTGACACCGCAACCAATATAGCAGCTCGTTTGGAATGGCGCGTCTTCGCGGATTTTCGCCACCGCAATTTCGGGCAAAACCGTGAAGTTCGAAAAGGTCGAGCAGCCCATATAATGGAAAATCGGCTGACCCTTATAGCTGAAACGCGTCGTTCCATCGGGCATCAAGCCCTTGCCCTGTGTTGCACGAATGGCGGTGCACAGGTTGGTTTTGCCCGACAAGCAGCTTTTGCATTGGCGGCATTCGGGCGTGTAGAGCGGGATCACATGGTCGCCCGGCTTGACGCTGGTCACGCCCGCGCCCACTTCGCGCACAATGCCCGCGCCTTCATGGCCCAAAACGCTGGGGAATATGCCCTCGCTGTCAAAGCCGTCGAGCGTATAAGCATCAGTGTGGCAAATGCCGGTGGCCATAATTTCCACCAACACTTCGCCAGCCTTGGGGCCTTCCAAGTCCAGTTCCACAATTTCCAATGGCTTTTTGGCTTCAAATGCCACGGCGGCGCGCGTTTTCATGGGCGTCTTCCTTGTTGAAAAAAACTCTTACCCCAGCCTCTACACACAAGCGTCACGGGATAAAATCTTTATTCACCCTCAACATTCCACCACATTGACGGCCAAACCGCCTTTGGATGTTTCTTTATATTTATCGCGCATATCGCGGCCCGTTTGCAGCATTGTCGCGATCACATTGTCCAAACTGACAAAATGTTCGCCGTCGCCAATTAAGGCGATGCGGCTGGCGTCAATCGCCTTGACCGCGCCCATCGCATTGCGTTCAATACACGGGATTTGCACCAAACCGCCGATCGGGTCACAGGTCAGGCCCAAATTATGCTCCATGCCAATTTCGGCGGCATTTTCAATCTGGGCATTGCTGCCGCCCAGCGCCGCCGTCAAACCCGCCGCCGCCATGGAACAGGCCACGCCCACTTCGCCTTGGCAGCCCACTTCTGCGCCCGAAATCGACGCATTGCGTTTATATAAGGTGCCAATCGCCGCCGCCGTCAGCAAGAAAGTGCGCACCCCCGCCGCATCACCGCGATAACAGCGGCGATAATATCGGATCACAGCCGGAATAATGCCCGCCGCGCCATTGGTCGGGGCGGTCACGACGCGGCCGCCCGCGGCATTTTCCTCATTCACCGCCATGGCCCATAGGTTGATCCAGTCCAGCATCACCATCGGATCGGCCAAGTCATTTTCTTGCCGCGCCCGAATGCCCGCCGCAATTTGCGGAGCGCGGCGTTTGACCTTTAAGCCGCCCGGCAAAATCCCCTCGGATGAACAGCCTGCCTGAATGCTCTCATCCATCGCCGCAGCAACAGCGTCAATCCCCGCCTCCACCGCATCAAGACTTTGAAAGGACAGTTCATTTTCCAGCATCATCTGCGCGATGCTCAGGCCCGACGCCTGCCCCATGGCCAGCAGGTCCTTCCCGCTGGTAAAAGCATAAGGCACGGGACGACCAGCGTCCGCCAAACTATTGCGCCCAGCCTCATCTTCATCGACGACAAAGCCGCCGCCGACCGAAAAATACATGCGCTTGGCCAAAATCTCGCCATCATCACCGCGCGCGGTAAAGCTGAGGGCATTGCTGTGAAAGGGTTGGCGCTGGCGCATTTGAAAATGCAAATCGCGTTGGGGCTGAAACAACACATCCTGCCCACCCGCCAAAGTCAGACGCCCTTCATCCTCGGCGCGCTGCCAATGGGATAGGATCGCGGACAGGCTGGTTTCCGCCGGAATTTCGCCCGCCAATCCGGCCACGGCCGCGGTATCCGCCGCATGGCCTTTGCCAGTCAGGGCCAGTGACCCATAAAGGTCAATTTCAATATGATGGGTCTGGCGCAGCCAATGCTGATCATCCAGCCACAAAGCGAAACGCCGCGCTGCCACCATCGGTCCCACCGTGTGGGAACTGGATGGGCCAACGCCAATTTTAAACAGGTCAAATAGGCTGATCGTCATGGCGGCGCTATATCCCAAGCGCCGCCGATAACCTAGGACAACAGTCCCTTATGTTTAGCAAATTTCGCTAAATTATGCAGGATAAGCCCAAACGCCATCACGGGCGTAATTTTCGGCTGCGAAATCCCAGTTCAACAGTTGGTCAACAACCGCATTCACATAGTCCGGACGCACATTCTTGCGGTCGATATAATAAGCATGTTCCCACACGTCGATCACGACCAACGGCTTTCCACCATCAACCGCTTCGGTGCCAGCGTCGTGGCTGTCGGTGACTTCCAGCTTGCCGTCCTTGGAAACCAACCAAGCCCAGCCCGATGCGAAGTGATTGACGGCTGCGTCCTTCAGCTTGGTGTTCAGCGCGTCGAGCGAACCGAAATCACGCTCAATTGCCGCCAACAGGTCGCCCTTGGGCTCGGTCTTCGAAGGCGACAGGCTTTCCCAATAAAAAGCGTGGTTCCACGATTGCGCAGCATTGTTGAACAGGCCCTTGTTGCCAGTTTCTTGCGCGTGACGAATCAGTTCTTCTACCGATTTGTCGGCCAGATCGGTGCCGTCAATGGCGGCATTGGCCTTGTCGACATAGGTTTTGTGATGCTTGCCGTGGTGCGTCGCCAGCGTTTCCGCCGAAATATGCGGGGCCAAGGCGTCCTGAGCATAAGGCAAAGGGGGATGAGCAATGGTCATGGCAGTCTCCTGTTATTGTTGAATTCCTTGTGTAACTCGGCATCTAGCGGCTCAGTTGCAAGCCCTTTGGCACGCAATTTTTCCTTATACCGCCCAAATCTGGGTAAATTCGGGCAAACTGCGCTGATAAATATCGTTATTCTGGTCAGCCATTGCCGATACAGACGGGCAAAAAAGATCGGCAGCGCTGTTTTCGTCCCGATCAGGGCGGGATCGCAAACGCCGCAAGCCATGATCACCCTACTCCCGCCGCGGCCAAATGCTGGGCCGCCCGCCGCAAATCAGCGGCGAACATCGCGCGTTCTTCCGCCGCTTTTTCTTTGTCCGGCAGGCGAAGCAAATAGGATGGGTGAATGGTTGGAAACAGCACGGCCCCATCGGATAAGGGGATGACCTGCCCGCGCAGGTCCGCCAATTTACCCTTGGGGCCCAGCACGCCGCGCAGCGCCGTCGCGCCCAATGTGATAATGAATTTCGGGCGCACCATCTGCCGTTCCAAATCCAACCACCAACGGCACTTATCAATTTCCCCCGCCGTCGGGCGTTGATGCAAACGCATTTTTCCGCGCGGCTGGAATTTGAAATGTTTAACGGCGTTGGTCATATAAATATCGCTGCGGGTCAGGCCATTTTGGGCCATCATCTCAGTCAGCAATTGCCCCGCTGGCCCCACAAAGGGTCGCCCCGCCAAATCTTCCTGATCGCCCGGTTGCTCGCCGACCATCATCAAGGCCGCATCCACCGGCCCCTCCCCCCGCACCGCCTGTGTGGCCGCACAATGCAAGGAACAGCGTCGGCATTGGTCCAAGCTGCGCCCCAATTGCTCTAAATTTTCCGGCGCATCCAGCCCATCCCCCGCCCCGCCCAATACATCGGCCAAGGCAGCTTGCGCATTTTTCTGCCATTTCTCGGTCCGCTTGTTCGGCGTTTGATGTTCGGCGGCCTGCATCATCGCTACCCGCTGCTCTGCGCCCGCCAACAAGGATGCGATATCCTGTGCCTCTGGCAGATTATGCCAATATTTCTTGGGCATCTCCGACCGCATGGCACTGATCTTGACCCGCGCCGGATTGAATATCGCGCCATAATAAGCGCGCCATTGCTGTTCCACCACATCATGGTCCGGCACATCGTCCCGCTGGCCGCCCTCCCCCATGACCAGCCGTTGCCCGTCCCAAATGGCCCGCGCATCCGGCGTGATAATGGCCCAATTCATGCCCGAAAAGCGCCGCTGGAAAAAAGGCGCACCCAACCGCAAGGTCAAATGTTCCGGTTCAAACCATGCAGCGTAATTTTCCCGCCCATCATCACCCACACCCAAATGGCGAAAGCGCACAAAGGCGTGCATTTTGTGAATATCGCGGCTGATGTTTTTGACCATCTTCCGCGCCCAATGGACATCATCGTCCGTCTTGCGGCCCAGCAAATATCGGTCTGCTTGCACCCGCCAGAACAGACGATAGAGACGCGCTGGAACATCGGCGCTGCGGTGGCAGATAATATGATCCGCCATATCGACCAACTCACGGGGCAAGGAGATGGTGGGCGCGCGCCCTTCCGCTTTCTCCTGCCTTATCGGCGCCGCCCCAAGTTGATCACCGAACAAGCTCATATCATTATCCGGCCCGCGCCAATCCACTTGGTGCGGGGGAATATGCTGCGCCAACAGGTGCCGCGCTGCCGCCCGCCACTCGGCAAAATCTCCCTTTTTATCCAAACGAACAACCGTCATCGCAGCGGGCTCAAGGTCGGTCATATCTCTGCCCTCCGCTTATAATGCCAAAGATAATTGCTCGGGCGGCGGAGCAAAGCGGGCGCGCAGATGTTCGCTGTCCGTCAAGCCGCCCGGCCGCCAATCCCCCGCAACGATAAAGGGCAGCAATTTTTTAACCGATGTCGTGACCCGCGCCAAATCCGCCAAGCGCAAACGGGTTCCGCGCCGCGCCGCCAATATTCGCTCCACTGCTCTTGTGCCAAGGCCCGGTACGCGCAACAGCAATTCCTTCGGCGCACGGTTCACATCAACGGGAAACAAGTCGCGCCGTTGCAGCGCCCATGCCAATTTGGGGTCAATCGCCAAATCCAGCATCTCGTCGGACGCCCCTTCCATAATCTCGGTCTGATCAAAGCCGTAAAAGCGCATCAACCAATCCGCCTGATAGAGTCGATGTTCGCGCATCAAGGGTGGGCGCACCAACGGCAGATCCTGACTGCTATCGGCAATCGGGCTGAAGGCGGAATAATAAACCCGCTTCAAACGATAGCCGGAATATAAATGACTGGATGTTTTCAAAATATCACCGTCCCGCGCATCATCCGCGCCGACGATCATCTGGGTTGATTGCCCAGCGGGGGCAAAGCGCGGCGGCTTGGCCTTGGTGAGCAACCGCCCTTTGCGGGCCTCCTTTGCGTCCTCTTGGCGCAAGCGCACTTCCGCCATGGTTTTGCGGATCACTTCTGGCCGTTTTTCGGGCGCGAAATTTTGCAAGCCGCGTTCGGTGGGCAATTCCACATTGGTGGACAAGCGATCGGCATAAAGGCCCGCCAACGCCAGCAATTGTGGGTCAGCCCCAGCAATGGTTTTCAAATGAATATAACCGCGAAAGCCATGATCCTCACGCAGGCTGCGCGCCACCGCGATCATTTGTTCCATCGTATAATCTTCGGACCTGATGATGCCCGACGACAAAAACAGACCCTCAATATAATTGCGCTTGTAAAAATCCAATGTGATTTGAACAACTTCAGCGGGTGAAAATCGCGCCCGTTCCACATTGCTGGACGCCCGATTGATACAAAAGCGGCAGTCGTAAATACAAAAATTGGTCAGCAAAATCTTCAGCAAAGACACACATCGGCCGTCGGGGGTATAGCTGTGACAAATGCCCATCCCTTCCGTGGACCCAATACCGCCCGATGCAAGCGAATTGCGCTTGGATGTGCCCGACGATGAGCAACTGGCGTCATATTTGGCGGCGTCGGCAAGCAATTTCAGCTTTTGTAAGATCGTCTGTTGGGCCATGAAATGACCTCAGCACAAGTCGAACAAAAAGTGAACATATTTTATAATCGGCTCATCGCATCGTCAGGCTTCTGCGCCGAAAACCATGCTGCGAGCTAGGCCATTCCTAAGCCGTTTCCCGCCAACGGGCTGGCAAATATACGTCGCAAATCAAACCGCCACTGTCCCAGCTTCGTTCAATCCGGCCACCCAGATTGTTGCGGACGCTGCGCTCCATCAGCAATGTTCCAAATCGCGTGCGCTCCGGTGGACCGATCGGATTGCCCAAACCGCTCTCCGTCCATCGCAAATGGAACATTCGCTCACCATCCGCATCATTTTCATGCCCCCAATGGACCGTCACCTCCCCGCTGTCATACATAAGGGCGCCATGCTTGACCGCATTGGTCGCCAATTCATTGATCAGCAACGCCATTGAAACCAAGGCATTTTCTGGCAAATCCAAATCAAGGCCCGACCATTTAATGCGTGGAAATCCGGCCTCTACTTCGCGCATAAGAGCATGCATCGAACCGGTCATGAAATTCGCGCTCAACAACACATTTTGGGCCCGGTTCAACGCTTCTAAACGGTGTGTAATCCGTTCATAATAATCATCAATATTTTCCGCAGACTGGCGGGTTAATGATACGATAGCGCCGACGGTCGCGAACAAATTGCGCATACGATGATGCAATTCGCGCATCAATAAAGTGGAATGTTCCTGCCGATTCTTTTGATCCGTGATATCCGCGTTGATGCCGATCAAAAAATCTTGGTTGTTCAGCACATCCCAGTCGCTTTTCGCTGCCAACCAGCGCACCCCGCGTTCTGGGTTGACCACCCGAAACTCGATCTGAAGCGGGGTTTTATGTTGGGTGGCATATAATAAAGCGGCACGCACATTTTCTTGGTCTTCGGGGTGAATACGCTGGATGACATCCGCGCTGGTCTGTAATTCCTCGACCGCGCCCGCCCCCCATATTTCCTCAACCGCGCCGCTCAGCAGCGCACGGTCGTTGACAGGGTCCAATTGCCACATCACCATTTCGGAAAAATCCACCGCCCGTTCCAAGAATAGACGGGATTCATCGCGCTGTCTGGCCATGCGATGCAAATTGGCTTCGTTGATGATAATGGCGGCGAAATCTTTCAGCCGGTCAACCTCGCGTTCCGTCAACGGAGCCCGCGGTTCAGCGCTGAGGATGCACAAGGTGCCAAGAATGATACCCTCGCTGGTGCGCAGCGGAACACCCGCATAGAAACGAACCGCCTGTGGATCATCGCCAGCCAAACTCGCGAATCGGGGGTCCTGTCGAATGTCCGGCACGACCAAGGCGCTATCGCTCTCGACAATATGGTTGCAAATCGCCGCTTCCCGCGCGGCGACGGGCGATGCTAGGCCGGTTTCATCGTGAAACCATTGATATTCTGCATCGATCAAAGAGATAAAGGCTTTGGGAACGTCAAATATTTCAGCGACCAATCTGGTAATCCGCCCATAGCTGGGTTCGGACGATGGGGACAAAAAGCCATAGTCGCGCAAGGCCTCAGCTCGCGCGGCACTTTTCACCTCAACCTGTCCAAAATGGCCGAACACCAATTCTCCAACCTTCCGTCGCAACCTGCCGCTAAACTTTGCCTATGCGCCGAATTGCGCGAAACATGATGGTCATTTTGATGTCATATTAAGCAGCAAATCCTATCATTCCACTTCAAATATTTTGCATTTCTATATTCGCTATATTCATCAACTGCGGTGGCCCTTTTATAAGGACCAAACTCCAAGCTGCTCCCTTGGTGATCCCACATGTGCCGCGCCGCCGTTCCTCTAACGCTTCAAACGGCGCGATGTTTCCGCAAAACAAATGTTTTTTTACATGGCGCGAATGCGGAACAAAAAATCGCGTTTAATCGTTGCTACAAGGACGGGAGGGTCAGATGTCTTTGAGCGAACAAATCCGACAATATTTGCCGTTGCTGCGGCGCTATGCGCGGGCGCTGACCGGCAGCCAAAGCCATGGCGACGCCATTGTGCGTATGACCCTTGAAGCCATTGTGGCGGCCCCCAACGAATTTTCCAGCCATTATGGAACGCGGGTCAGCCTCTATCGCTATTTCCATCGCATTTGGAGCAGCGCCAATTTGCCCGATATCGATCTGGATATGGAAGAAGACCCCTATGTGCGCGATGCGCATCGCCGCTTATCCATCGCAACATCATCCGGACGGCAGGTTTTGCTGTTGAATGCGCTGGAAGGTTTTACCTTAAGCGAAACGGCGATGATCATGGACTGCGCGCGTGATGATGTCGAAATGTGGCTGCGCGAAACTATTGCCGAGGTGGATCGGGAATCCCGCACATCGGTGTTGATCATCGAAGACGAACCATTAATTGCCATGGAATTGGAACGCATCGTGACCAGCTTGGGCCATCATGTGTCTGGTATCGCAACCACATTGAGCGATGCTGTCACCGCCTTTGCCCGGTCCGATGCCTCTTTGGTCTTGGCTGATATACAATTGGCCGATGGGTCCTCGGGTATTGACGCGGTTCAGGAAATTTTGGCGATCGCGCCGGTTCCGATTGTCTTTATCACGGCATATCCCGAACAATTGCTGACGGGCAGCCGCACAGAGCCGTCTTTTCTGATCGCCAAACCTTTTCATGAAAATAGCGTTCGGGCCGCCATCAGCCAAAGCCTATATTTCGACACATTGCTGGCAGCTTGAGCTAGGCCTGCGCAAACATAAGCCAGCCCGAAACCCCATTCATGGGATGTAATGCAGGTTATTTGCGCGCCATTTGCGCGCCGCCGGTCAATTCGTTCACACTGTCCATAATGGCACCAAAGGCTTCGCTTGACGCCAGTTGGTCTTCGCTACGTAGCGGCATTGCGCCGCCTTCCAAAATCGCCTGCAATGCTGTCCGCGCCCGCGACACGCGGCTTTTCATCGTTCCCACGGCGCAATCGCAAATCTCTGCGGCTTCCTCATAGGATAATTGCCCCGCGCCAATCAGCACCAACGCCTCGCGCTGGTCGATGGGCAGCATCAGCAAGGCCCGCTGCACATCGCCCAAATGCAAGCTATCATCCTGATCATCCGGTGCGACCAACAACCGTTCGGCGGCTTGCTCGTCATATTCGCCCGTGAATTTCCGGCGCCGAACCTGTGATAAAAAGCAATTGCGCAAAATCACAAAGGCCCAGCTTTTCATGGTCGCGGGCCCGGGAATATAGGTTTCACGGGCATTCCATGCTTTCAACATGGTTTCTTGCACCAAATCGTCAGCCATGTCGGGATTACCGCATAGGCTTCGCCCAAAAGCGCGCAAATGTGGCAGCATCGCCGCCAATTGGCGTTTGAATTCTTGGCTATCCATTGGCTGGCCCGTTACGTTGCTGATAAAATACCCTTTGCAGATTTCCGATCAACCTACCGTAGAAGTAACGCGGCCCATCGAAACTGCAAGCGATAAGCCAAATTAACCGGAACAGCGGTTGGCCATCAGCATGCCTGCCCATGCGCCACCATGCGCCTGCGGCGATTTAACAATTTATTCCCAACATGATCCATCTGCTGTGCAACTGGTCGCAACAGCTACTGCGGCAGGGAACCACCGCCCTCGCTTGTCGTTGAAGAAGGCATGACTATGTGCGGCGACAGCGAAATGAAGATGAAATCCCTGCAAGACCAAATCCACAACGGCATGATCCAAAATCAGCCCAACCGCGCGCTTTCGCCGCGTCGGTCGGCCAATTTTGGCGAAATTAATCCGTCGTCGCAAATGGGGGACCATTGGCATCGCAGCCTGACGGGGCGGCAATCCCCCGAACCCGTCAGCGAAAAACTCAAGCTGATCTATGGCCGCGTGATTTCTGAAAAGCTGCCGCAAGACATGCTGGACTTATTGTCCGAACTCGAAACGAAAAGTTAAGAAAACTAATGCCAAATGACACAGCCGAACAAACGGGCGATCCTGAAAACACCCAATTGTCGGATGATGAATTCCGGCATTTGCTGGGCAGCGTCATTCCGCATCTGCGCGCTTATGGCCGCAGCTTGTCGGGAAATCCTGATTTGGCGGATGATCTGACACAAGACACGATGGTGAAAGCATGGGCATCTCGTGATCGCTTCGAACGCGGCACCTCGATCAAGGCATGGACCTTTGTCATTTTACGCAACACATTCCTGTCCCAAATGCGGCGTAACAAGTTTCGCGGCGAATATGATGAAGCATCGGTGGAGCGCACCTTATCATCGCCCGCTTCCCAAGAAGGGACCAGCGAAATGGCCGATTTGCAGCGCGCCCTGATGGAATTGCCACAGGACCAGCGCGAGGCGCTGATTCTCGTTGGCGCAGGGGGCATGTCCTATGATGACGCCGCGATTATCTGCAATTGCGCGTTGGGCACCATGAAAAGCCGTGTATCACGAGCGCGCACGGCGTTGGAGCAAATCATGGAACGGGGCGAGTTTAAACAAACCCGCGCCGAGTCCATTCCCGCGACCGAGGCGCTGGACGCCATTATGGACAGCGTAGAAACCATCACCGCGCGGCGCGAAGCGGATAATCTGCCCCGTTAACCCATTGACCCAGCGGGAACGCACTGTCCCAGCATTAACGTATGGCTTGGCGCCATCATGCGGTCACTTCTGTCAATCCTGATCTGTGCCTTGTTCTGGGCAGGGGTCGACAGAATGTGACCAAACAGACAAAGTCATGCGCCAAATCGCCCTCAATTCCGATGTTGAAAAGGCCCTGTATGACCCCGGCTCAAACCCTGCGCGCCCTTGCCCCCATCCTTTCCCTTGCCATGCTATTTTCGGCCTGTTCCGCCGCGCCTGTCCAAGCCGGCCCGAGCCCGTGGGACCATAAAGGCGAACATCCCGCCGCGCCGCTGGCCGATGCGCCCTTCACCTTAACCGAAATAGCATCGCTGAATGAACCATGGGCGATGGTCTTTCTGCCCGCTACGCCTTATGCGCTGATCACCGAAAAAAGCGGCCAATTGAAATTGTGGCAAGATGGTGGCCCCGTTCAGACGGTCCAAGGCGTTCCAGCCGTCAAATATGCGGGCCAAGGCGGTTTGGGCGATGTCATTTTGGCACCCGATTTCGCCGCCACCGGCACCATTTACCTTAGCTGGGCGGAAGCAGGCGACAATGAATCCGGCGGGGCTGATGTCGCAGGGGCCGTCGTAGCCAAGGCCAAATTGGTGCTGGGCGACAGGCCCGCCCTTGAAAATCTGGACATCATCTGGCGGCAAACACCCAAGGTCAGCGGCGGCGGCCATTTCAGCCATCGTTTGGCCTTTTCCCCCGACGGGAAATATTTGTTCATCGGTTCGGGTGATCGCCAGAAAATGGAACCTGCCCAAGATTTGAACAGCCAGTTGGGAAAAATCCTGCGCCTATACCCCGATGGGTCGGTGCCCGCCGACAATCCTTATACGGACCAAGGCGATGTCTCTGCGCTCATCTGGTCGCTGGGCCACCGCAATATTTTGGGCCTGACCTTTGACGCCAATGGCCAGCTATGGAACCAAGAAATGGGCCCAAAGCATGGGGATGAGGTGAATTTGGTTACCCCCCGCGCCAATCATGGCTGGCCGATTGTGTCCAACGGCGATCATTATGATGGCCCCAACATCCCCGACCATGCCACCCGCCCCGACTTTGCCGCGCCGAAACTCTGGTGGAACCCCGCTGTGTCGCCTGGTGGCTTGGCCTATTATGGCGGCAATCTCTATCCGAACTGGCACGGCAGCCTGTTGATGGGGGCCTTATCCGGTCAGGGGCTCGTCCGCATGGCGATCAACGGCGACCAACTCAGCAAGGCCGACCGTTGGGATTTGGGTATGCGCATCCGCGAGGTTGAAGTGCGCGATGATGGCAGCGTCTGGTTACTGAGCGACGGCAAAGACGGCAAATTGTGGAAATTGACGCCCAAAAATACAGCCCCATCGCCGGCCAAATCTTAAACCTTAAACCGAAAGCAAAAGCCTATCTGCCGCCGCGCCCCTTGCCATTTAGTGGTGATGGGGCGCGGTCATGGCATCAGCATACATCAATACGCTGACTTGCATTGGCGGACCACATCAACAAACGGCGTCCCGCACGGCGGCCATCCAAGCCCATGGGCGCAAAACCAATGCGTCGAAGCAAGGCCCATGACCGTGTGTTGGCGGGCGCACATTCGGCCACCACCGCACATCCGGCGGCGGCCCCGACCAAATGGCGCACCACCGCTGACACACTGCGTCCGGCAAGGCCGCGTCCCCGCGCTTTTTGTGCAAACCAATATCCGGTTTCAAAGGCTGGCCCATCCCCGCCATCTTGAACATGCACGCCAATCACGCCAACCAAAGCCCCATCGCTGGTGCACCGCACGGCATGAAATATATGCTGGTCATTCATATCGGCGATCAACCGCTGAGCATCGGCCAGGTCAAATGTCTCGGGCAAGAAATCGACACGCTGGGTCACCGACGCATCCGTAATCTGGGCCAATTCAGCCGCATCGGCCATAGTCATACGCCGAATATGCGCGTCTGGCGTGGTCAGGGAAATTACAGGCACTTTCATCATCGCATCTTTCAATAAAGGCCGCGCATGACAGAAAAGTGATGATGGGTTTATATATATCCGATCGCCTTCCAGTCATGGCGGCGATGGGCATAAATACTGGCCAAGCCGCTCCTATCTAAAGGAGCGCCAATATAATGTAGACCCCGAAATGGTCTGGACAGGCAAAGCTTGCTTGGTCATCGAAGCGGCCATTACCATAGCATGTGCTTATGGGCAATGGGTCACAGCGTTTGATACAGCAGCAAGGCGTCCACAGGGCCATGGCTGGGATGGTCAAAGGCCGCAGGCATCCGGCCCATAATCTCGAAACCCATCCCCTGCCACAGGGCGATAGCGCGTTCGTTGGTGCTGATCACAAAGTTAAATTGCATGGCGCGAAATCCGCGTGTGCGCGCATGGTCCAGCGAATGGGCGCACATTTGCCGCGCCACGCCTTTGCCCGTGGCATGGGCCGCCGTCATATATCCGCAATTGCAAACATGGCGTCCGCCGCCCCCTTGATTGGCCCGAATATAATAGGTCCCCAAAATAGCCCCATCATATTCGGCGACAAAGGTTTCGCGGTCATCGCCCATCCAATAGGCCAAGGCGGCATCGTGGCCCATGTCCCGGTCCAGCGCATAGGTTTCGCCGGCCGAAATGGTCGGACCAATGATGGACCAAATCGCTGCCGCATCATCGCCGCGGGCAGGACGAATGGTTAAAGCCTGTGTCACATATCCCCCAAAATATATTCCATCACCATGGTGCCTTCGCCATATGGCGCATCATCCCCCACGCGGTGAAACGCTTTTTGCGCCCAATAACGGTCTGCGCCGTCCACCGCCGTCAACCAAATGCGGGAAAAACCGCCGCGCCGTGCCAAATCCATCAAATGGCGCAATGCCGCCCCGCCTGCTCCGCTGCCGCGCGCATCAGCCAAAATCGCCACATCATGCAAATAAAGCGCGTCGCTGTCTGGCATTTGGTCCACCAAAGCGCCCAAAGCGGGCGGTTCGCACTCCATCGGCCAAGGATGCGCGATCATATAACCCAGCGCGCGCGGGCCATCATCGCCCGCTTGTTCCAAGATCATGCACCCATCGGGATATTGCGCCTGCCGATTGGCGAACACAGCTTTGGGTTCGGGGAAATTCACATGGACCACCGCCGCAATCGCATCGACACTATCCACATCATCTGGGCGCATCGCCCGCCATTGCATGGGATTTTCCGTCATATCATATTGTCTTTCGGTAACCGTTCTCGCCGCACCACAACGCTTTCAGGCGGACGGATTGGATGGAATATCGCCCATAAAGGGCTGTGCAAATGGTGCCAAAATCGCCTCCGTCACCCGCAAGGGACGGCCGCTATTTTTGTCCAGCAAGGCCCAACTGGTTTTGGCGCGCACATGAATACGGCCATCGGCATCGACAAATTCGACAAAGCGGTCCGACTTTGCGCCGCTGGGTGTCAGAGACACCCACGTCCGGCCCGTCACCGATGCATCGGGTCCCAAGGCGCGCAAATAATCAATTTCATGCCGCACCACGACCCAAATATGCGCGGCCTTATGCGCATTGGGGGCCACGGCATCCCAATGGTCGGTCGATATTTTCTGAATCCACTGAACCCAAACGGCATTGTTCACATGACCCAATTCGTCAATGCTGTCCGGCACCGCGACAAATTTCTGCGTAAAGACCGTCATCTTTGCGCTTCCTTTCATCCCCCCCAAAAAACACCCCGAGAGCAGTGTTGTCGCCTCAAAGGTCAGGCCAGTTCCACCGCCGTGACCATATAGCCATTGTCCCGCAGCGACTGCACCAGCGCATCCAAATGTTCACGGTCGCGCGCTTCGCATTCAATGTCTGTGATCAGCCCCTTGGCGGGCAAGGTGGTGAAAATGCGCTGATGGTAAATTTCGATGATATTCACCTGATGCGCGTTAAACACTTCCATCACTTTGAACAAAGCGCCGGGGCGGTCCTGCAAACGAATACGCAGGCGCGCAATGCGGCCTGACCGCGCCAAATCGCGCAGCAACACATTGGCCAGCAAACGGGTGTCAATATTGCCGCCCGTCAGAACCAAACCAATTTTGCGGCCCGAAAATTGTTCCGGATGGGCTAGCAAAGCTGCCAAACCCGCAGCACCTGCCCCTTCGACCACCGTTTTTTCAATTTGCAGCAACAGGCTGACGGCGCGTTCCAAATGGCGTTCGGCGACCAGAACAATATCATCCTGCAAATCACGCACCAGTCGGCGGGTATATTCGCCCGGCTGCTTCACCGCGATCCCTTCGGCCAATGTATCGCCCTCGCACGCCATATCGACGCCGTTCAATTCGGCATACATGCTGGGGTATAATTCCGCTTGCACACCCACCAAGCGAATGTCGTTTTTCACGCCGCGCGCCGCTGTGCCCATACCGCTCAACAAGCCGCCGCCGCCAATTGGAACGATCAGCGTGTCGATTTCCGGCACATCTTCCAACATTTCCAAGGCCACCGTGCCCTGCCCCGCCGCCACATGCGGATGGTCAAAGGGGTGGACAAATACCAAATTGCGCTTTTCGGCCAATTCCAGCGCATGGGCCTGTGCATCGTCGAATTTTTCGCCAAACAACACAATTTGCGCGCCATGTCCGGCGGTTTGCGTAACCTTCACCTGCGGCGTGGTTTTCGGCATGACGATGGTGACAGGCACACCCAAACGCTTGCCATGATAGGCCAAGCCCTGTGCATGATTGCCCGCCGACGCCGCAATCACGCCGCGCTTTTTGGCATCATCGTCCAGCAACAACAGCGCGTTCAGCGCGCCCCGTTCTTTATAAGCCGCCGTAAATTGATGATTTTCAAACTTAATCCAAACATCCGCGCCCACCAATTGCGATAGGGTCTTGCTGTGCAAGGTCGGCGTGCGCACCACCGCGCCCTGAATTCGCTCAGCAGCAGCCTGAACGTCGGTCAAGGTGATGGCCGGCAATGCGGCCGCGGGCGTATTTTGTTGATCTGTCATATGAACAAGCGCCCTAGCCTATCTGGCGTCATGTGAAAACAATGCTTATGATTTAATCTATGCGTGATCATCCTTACCACATTAGCTTCATCGGAATGGGCGTCATGGGCGCCCCGATGGCCCGTCATTTGGCCCAAGCTGGGCACAAATTGTTCGTCTATAACCGCTCCCCCGAAAAGGCCGCCGCATGGGTCGCCGGCCATGGCGGGCGGCAGATTTTTAGTCCCGCCGAGGCAGGCGACGGCGCGGATGTCGTGATTAGCTGTGTTGGCAATGACGATGATCTGGCCGCCGTCACCATTGGTCCCGACGGGGCCTTTCACCATATGAAATCTGGCGCTTTGTTCATTGACCACACCACGGTTTCCGCCAAAATCGCACGGCAATTGGCACTGGACGCGGCCCAGCGCGGCATATTGGCACTGGACGCCCCCGTATCAGGCGGGCAAGCGGGCGCGGAAAATGGCGCCTTGTCGATCATGTGCGGCGGCGATGTTGCGGCCTTTCAGGCGGCGGAACCCATCATGCAGGCCTATGCCGCGCGCATGGTGCATATTGGCGAAGCGGGTGCGGGCCAGACCGCCAAAATGGTCAACCAAATTGCCATTGCCGGCGTGTTACAAGGCCTGTCCGAAGCCGTAAAATTTGCCGAAGCCGCCAATCTTGACAGCGGTAAAGTGTTTGATGCTGTCTCCGGCGGCGCAGCGTCCAGTTGGCAAATGCTCAATCGCTGGCACAGCATGGCCGAAGGGCGCTTTGATTTCGGCTTTGCCATTGACTGGATGCGCAAAGATTTGGGGCTGGCACTGGACGAGGCACGCAACAATGGGGCCAGTTTGCCCGTTACCGCCTTGGTGGACCAATTTTATGCAGAGGCGCAGGCGATGGGACACGGCCGTTCCGACACCTCTGCCCTGATCGAAAGGCTGGGTCGATGAGCTTTTCACGTCGCGGGCAGAACCGCTCTGCCCTCGGCTGGACGGGGATGGTGGCTGCACTATCCGTGACCATCGCCCCCGCCGCCCGTGCCGACACATTGATTGACAATGTGAACGGCATCACGCTGGACGATCATGGCAAAATGCTCCGTTTTACCGGTCTGCTGATCGGCAAGGACGGTCATGTCAAACAAGTGCTGGAACGCGGCGACAAGCGTCCCGAACGCCCTGATTACCGCGAAGATGGCAAGGGCCGCACGATGATCCCCGGCCTTATTGACAGCCATGGCCATATGATGGGGCTGGGCTTTCAACTCATGCTGCTGGACCTTAGCGAGACAAAATCCTTGGCCGAGGCACAGGCCGCCATCCGCGCCTATGCCGCCGAAAATCCGGAAATGCCGTGGATTGTCGGCCGCGGCTGGAATCAAGAAAAATGGGGTTTGGGCCGTTTTCCCACAGCCAATGATTTGGACGCCGCGGTGCCCGACCGCCCCGTCTGGTTGGCGCGGGTGGACGGTCATGCGGGCTGGGCCAACAGCGCCGCCATGCGCGCCGCAGGGGTGACAGCAACCAGCCAGTCGCCCGCTGGCGGACGTATAGAAATGGCCGGTGGCCAGCCCAGCGGTGTGTTTGTCGACAGCGCCATGGCGCTGGTTGAACGGGCCAAACCCCGCCCGCTAGCCCGCGACTTGGACCGCGCCTTTTTGCTGGCCCAGCGCCATTTGCTGGCGCAAGGCATCACCACCTTAACCGATATGGGAACCACCATCGAAGAATGGCAGGCCTATCGCCGCGCTGGGGACCGTGGGCAACTGGCAATGCGGATCATCAGCTATGCCGGCGACGTCGACAATATGGCGATCATCGGCGGCCCCGGCCCCACGCCATGGCTTTATGATGACCGTCTGCGGATGGTCGGCGTCAAATTGATGCTGGACGGGGCCTTGGGGTCACGCGGTGCATGGATGAAGCAAGCCTATTCCGACTTGCCCGCCAATGCGGCGAATAACAAAGGCTTGGCACTACTCAGCCCCGCGCAACTCCGCAACAAAATGGTCCGCGCATCCATGGACAAATTCCAAGTGGCGATTCACGCCATTGGCGATGCCGCGAACAGCGAAGCGATGGGCGCGATTGCCGATTTGAATGGCGATTTGCCCGGTGAACGCCGCTGGCGCATTGAACATGCACAGGTCATCGACCCCAGCGAAATCGCGCGCTTTGGCCAATTGAACATTATCGCGTCGATGCAGCCCATCCACCAACCCAGCGACCGCCAAATGGCCGACCTGCGCCTTGGGCCAGTGCGCGTGGCGGGGGCCTATGCATGGAACAGCTTGAAACAAGCGGGCGCGCGCTTGGCCTTTGGGTCGGACACGCCGGTCGAAAGCCCCAATCCCTTCGCGGGCCTAGCCGCCGCCATGTCGCGCACCGACGCCGATGGTCAGCCCTTTGGCGGCTGGCAACCCCAAGAAGTGGTGGACCGCGAAACGGCGCTGGACGGCTTCACCCGCAGCGCCGCTTATGCTGCATTTGCCGAAGATCGGCTGGGCAGCTTGACGGTCGGCAAGCGCGCCGATTTTCTGCTGATCGACATCGACCCCTTCATGGCCAATCCATCGGACATTTATTCGATCAAGCCGTTGGAAACATGGGTCAATGGCGCACGCCTGTATAAACAGGGGGATGGCCGTTGACCCTTGACCGCCGCCAATGGATGACCGGCCTCAGCGCGCTGGGCATCACCGCCGCCGCCCATGCGGCATCCCCCCTTTGGGCCGCAACCAGCAGCAAAAAACGCGAATCGCGCAAGCGCAGGGACGCCAAATCCCCCGATACCCATGTCGATGTGGCGATTATTGGTGCCGGTGCCTTGGGTGCGTGGACGGCGTGGCATTTGGTGCGGCGCGGGCAGAATGTGCGGATATTTGATGCTTATGGCGCGGGCAATGGCCGTGCCGCATCCAATTTGCAGACCATGTTCTTGGACCCGACACAAGGCGGCGACGCGCTTTATGCCAGCATGGCCCAACGCGCCTTGGATGGGTGGCAAAATCTGTCCAACAGCGCCAGCCTGCCGATTGTGACGCCCTGCAGCGTGCTGACCGGCCTTGGGGCCAGCGAAGCCGCCACCATCGCAGCCGCAGCCAATTCGTCCGCCCAGTCGGCGGACATGCTGCGCCGTTCCTATCCGCAAATGCTGTGGCAGGACGGCGAATATGCCATTGCCAACAGCGGCGGCGGGATGATTGCGGGACGCCGTGCGATATTGGAAACCTTGGCCGACGCGCGGCTGAGCGTGGAAGACATTGTGATGCCTGCCCCGCTGCAGGACAAGCGCCAGCAGCGCTATACTTTGCCGGATGGCGGCACCGCTACGCATTTACTCTATGCTTGCGGCGCTTGGTTGACCGAGGTTTTCCCCCAACTCATCACCCCCGCCAAATTATCCGCCGTGCGGCATCAGCTCTTTCATTTCGGTGCGGGCCAAGGCGATGTGCAATATCGCATGCCCGCCATGCCCGCCGTGGTTGACCGGCATTTCGGCTTTACCGCATTGCCCGACCTCGAAGGTCGCGGGGTCAGGGTGTGGAGCCACCGCCCGGATGCCAGCATCGACCCCGACAGTTTCGACCGCCGCAGCGACGACCGCGCTTTGGCCGCCTGTCGCCAATGGCTGGCGGCGCGCCTGCCACGGCTGGCCAATGCTCCGGTCGTCAACAGCCAAGCCGCCCATGATTGCCGCACCAACAGCGGGGATTTGTTGATGGATCGCTTCCCCAATCACAATCGCGTCTGGATGCTGAGTGGGGGTGCGGGGCGCGCATTTGGTCTGGCCCCCGCCATTGGCGAACGCATGGCCGATCATATTTTGGACGCCAACCGCGCGGTGGAACCGCGCTGGTCCCTGCCCAGCCTGACGGGCAGCATCATCAGCTAGGGTCAGGACCTATGTATTTCGCGATCGAGGTTTGAGGCGATATGCCGCAGGGCGAGGAGGAAAGACGAAGGAATATGATAATATTTCAAGGATTTTCGACGAAGCCATGGGGCCTATCGGTCAAATCCCTACGGGACGCCGAAATACATAGGTCCGGACCCTAGGGTCAATTGGGCAGGCCGTAACCAGACCTGCCCCCCCGACTTGTCGGTTACTTCCCCCGTTAAAATGACGCACCCAAGGAAAAAAGCACGGCGCCATCCGCGCCAACGCCTTCCTTAAACCCAAAGGCTCGCGGCGCATCGGTGTTCACATAAGAAACGCCCAAGGTCAGCATTTTATAGCTGAAATCGACCCCAACGGAATAATCCAAAACATCGCCGTCCAAGCCGCCCAAGGCGCTGTCGCTCTTGGAATAGCCAACATGGCCTTTCAGCGTCAGCGGCGTGTTGGTGATGCCCACACCCACATCGCTATAGACATAAACCGCGCTATAATCGCCCAGTGCCGTCTGGCCGCTGGGAGCCCATGCCACACCAGCCTTTACCGACGCAGGGCCAACATCCCCCGACAAAGAGAAATAGGGTTCCAGAATATTGGTGCCCGAACCACCACCAGGATAGAAATAGCTGGTCAGGCCAATATCAGCGGTCAAGCCCGACGTCACTTCGCGGGCATAGCCAGCAAAGACGTCAATTTCGGTGCCATTGGCAAATCCAATGCTGCTGCCCCATGTACCGATATATAATCCGCTGTCGTGGCTGACCGTCAAGCCACCCTGAATTGCGGCCTTTTCATTGCTTTGTGAAAATCCGCGAAAGCGGTAATCGCTGACCACCGTGGCGCTGCCCGAAATGGTGATGCCGTCACTATCGTCAGCCCCTGCACCATCTTGGGCCAAGGCGGCGACCGGAAAAGCGGCGACGGCCGCGAAAACAGCCAAGGCTGCATGTGCAATTTTTTTCATGGATGATCCTTTTAATCAAAAAGTGGATCGTCCCTGCCTGCTGCAAACCGGCCAGCCTCTTGTTGGGCTGAATCCTTGCCTGCCCGTTCATCTTGTCCAAAATTATTGCAGCGCACAATTTAAAAAAGTGCGGTTCCGAATTTGGAACATTGCGCTGCGATAAATATACAACAATGCGGTGCTGCTGGCGATGCTGCAAACCCATCAGCCGCAGCATCGCTATACTGGCCTTGTACGGTCAGAAAAATAATCCAAGCGACAAGATGATCTGCCCATCATAATATTTGTCCAGCGCCTTCACGCCCGTAGTGCGGACATTGGTGTCCACATAGCTCAGCCCTGCGGTGACTGGCCCAATATTGGCCGATGCCCCCAACGACCAATCCCAAACATGATCCTTGGGACCAAAACGGGCCAAGGCGCCGTCCGTATAGCCCGTCTGTGCCTTGATGGTCACGGGCGTATTGGGGATGCCCGCCGACACAGCAAAGGACGCATAAAGATTGTCGGATCCCAACGCCGACTGGTTCCACGCATAATCCAGCGATGCCTTGGCCTCGACCGGCCCAATCAAATAGCCGATCTGGCTGTTCAATTCGGCATAATCGCTATTGCCCATCGCCTGTTTTCCATCGGGATATAGATAATAGGTCAGGCCGACATCCAAGGTCGTTCCCGATGCAATTTCGCGGGCATAGCCGCCATATAATTGCGTTTCCAAGCCCCCCAGAATCGCCGTATCTTTGATGTTACTGGCCCAAGCCCCCGCATAGATGCCGCTATAATGTTGGACAGTGATTTGGGGCTGAAAGGCGATATCGCCGCCGGTTTGCGACAATCCACGATAGCGATAATCGCTGACCAGCACGGCCCCGCCCGTCACGCTGATATCGCCAGGGGCATCCGTCTGTGCGGACGCCGACGGCGCAGCAGACAGACCCACCGCCATGGCCAGCAGCAATTTCGCTGCCACTGGGAGTGATATATTTTTGCCCGCCATCATGCCTTCACCTCATTCTTGCACCACTTTTATCGCGTCATATGGCGGTTGCGGCACTAGGGATAATTTGGGCGTTTCTTAACCCGCAAATTCGACATATTCCACCCTATCCGCGTCAACTAACGTCCACGCCCTTTGCCATTTCATGGGGGCATTGCTACATAAGGCGGCGACATACCTCCCCTTCTGCATCACCGAGTTGAGCAAATATGAGCGATCACAACCCCAGCCTGCGTCCTTGGCGTGATATTGCGCGGCGCGAATGTCGCCAGATCATGGTTGGCAATGTCCCCGTGGGTGGCGGCGCACCGATCAGCGTGCAAACCATGACGAACACGCTGACCAGCGACGTAAACGCCACCATCAACCAAATCCGCCGATGCGAAGATGCGGGGGCCGATTTGATTCGGGTTTCCTGCCCCGACACCGATTCCACCGCCGCCTTGGGCGCGATTGTGAAGGCATCGAATATCCCAATCATCGCCGATATTCATTTTCACTATAAACGCGCCCTCGAAGCCGCAGACGCAGGTGCCGCCTGTTTGCGCATCAACCCCGGCAATATCGGGTCATCGCAGCGCGTGGCCGAAGTCGTGCGCGCCGCCAAAGCCAATGGCTGTGCCATTCGCATCGGCGTGAATGCAGGCAGCTTGGAATCCGACCTGCTGGAAAAATATGGCGAGCCGTGCCCCGATGCCTTGGTGGAAAGCGCGCTGGACCATATCAAGCTGCTGCAAGACCATGATTTTCATGAATATAAGGTCGCCGTAAAGGCCAGCGACGTGTTCTTGGCTGTCGCTTCTTATATGCAATTGGCGGAAGCGGTGGATTGCCCGCTGCATTTGGGCATCACCGAAGCGGGCGGCTTGATTGGCGGCACAGTGAAATCCGCGCTGGGCATTGGCAATATGCTGTGGGGCGGCGTGGGCGACACCATTCGTGTCAGCCTGTCGGCGGAACCAGAAGAAGAAATTCGTGTTGGCTATGAAATCCTAAAATCGCTTGGCCTACGCACGCGCGGTGTCCGCGTTGTGTCCTGCCCCAGCTGCGCCCGCCAAGGCTTTGACGTCATCCGCACGGTGCAAGCCTTGGAAGACGCGCTGCAACATATCAAAACCCCTATGTCACTGTCGGTGCTGGGATGCGTGGTCAATGGCCCCGGCGAAGCGCGCGAAACCGACATTGGCATTACCGGCGGCGGCAATGGCAAGCATATGGTCTATTTGTCCGGCGTCACCGACCATCATGTGCAGGACGATGATATGATTGCCCATATCGTCAAGCTGGTCGAATCCAAAGCCGCCGAAATTGATGCGGGCACAGCCATCAGCATGGACACCAAACATGGCAAGGCCGCCTGAACGGTGATGCGTCCCATAGGGTGGAAGGGCCATAGGGTGGAAGGGGCTGACCGGATGAGCGTGTCACTGCGCCCCGCCCACCGCGATGATTTGCCGCTGATCGCCAACTTCATTCGCGAATTGGCCGAATATGAAAAGCTGGCCCATGCGGTGCGCTTTTCCGATGCTGATTTGGACCATAACCTGTTCGGCCCACGCCCTTATGCCGAAGTGGTGATCGGTGAAGTGAACGGACAGGCACAAGGCTTTGCCTTGTTCTTCCACAATTTCTCGACCTTTGAAGGCAAAGCGGGAATCCACCTCGAGGATTTATATGTGCGCCCAAGCGCGCGCGGCCATGGTTTGGGTCTCGCGTTGCTGCGCCATTTGGCGACCGTCGCCGAGCAGCGCGATTGCGCAAGGCTGGAATGGAATGTGCTGGATTGGAACAGCCCCGCCATCGGCTTTTACGAAAGCCTTGGCGCGCAAATGATGACGGACTGGTCGGCCATGCGCGTCGATGGTCCCGCCTTGGCGGCGCTGGCGCGGCGCTAGGTCCTCAACCAACAACATTAAAAAGGGCCGCTTGCGACATCGCAAGCGGCCCTTTTTATGCCTTAGAAAGATTTGCGCCAGCTCAGCTCCACATAGCGGCCCAGCGGGTCGATATAGCCGGGCTGATAGTTCAGTGGCACCAGCCCGCTACCATCCGTCACCTTGCGCTGCGCATCAAAAATATTATTGAACGAGAAGCGCATACGGGAATTTTTCAAAAACGGCAGACTCTCCGTCACCTTGGGCATTTGGTTGAATTCCGCAAAGACGCGCAGATTAAAGGTCGCCAAATCATGGAATTTCAAATCCCCATTGGCCCCGCCAACAATCCGGCTGCCGCCATCATATTTGGCCGACAAACGCGTACCGATACCCTTGTAGAAAAAGCCACCGTTCAATTCGACCAAATGACGCGTACTGCCGCCGCCGCTGCCCGTGGCGTCGCCGTTCAGCAAATCCAATTCTGGCACGCCTTGCCCGATATTCACCGTATCGGTCAGCTTGATGGTATGGTTCAAATCGACATTCCAGCGGCCACCGCCGCCGCCGCCGCCCATCATACCACCTGGGCCGCGCGGCCCGCCGCCCATCATGCCCATGCCGCGCCCGCCGCTGCCGCCGCCAGCCATACGCTCAGGTGGCGGACCATCCATCGGCGGCCGGCCATCCATAGGCGGCACCGCATTGCCCTCACCCATCGGACGAGCAGGTGTCGTTCCATCCGCTGCCGCTTCGGGGTTGGGAATGAAACGCAGGCTCAGGCCATCGGGGCAGGTCAAACGTGGACGTTCGCCTTCTGCGCTTGGCGCGCCGCGCTGCGGCGCGACCGATCCGGCTATTTGTCCCTCCACAATGGGGCTGGTCATTTGGTCGGGCGTTACGCAAACCGGACGGCCCCTGCCCATACGCCGTTCGCCAGCTTCGCGCGGCGGCGCAACGCCGTCACCGCGCGTCCGCGCGCCTTCGGCTACGCCGCCCCCTGACGTAGCAGCACCAGCGCCAGCATTCTGCCCACGCCCCGACGTCGCGGCGCTGTTCGCCGCAATCTTGCCCGACATGCTAATGCCCCAGCGCAGCTGCGAGCTTTCGGAGCGTGCAAAATTCACTGGCCGCTGGTCAAAGCTCAGCAACGTGCCATCCGGCGCGCGGGTCACCCGATCAGGGAAAGCGGCCTCAATGGCCTCGGTCAGCAATGGAAAGCTGCTGGGCGTATCGCTGCTGCGCTTGCGATTATATTCGGCGGAAAAACGCATGCCTTCCACAAAGGGAACCTGCCAGTTCATGCCAAATTTCAACTGGCGGCGGGTTTCGGCCAGCAAGTCCGGATTACCGCCCGTAATGCTGGTGATTTCCACCGTTTCGCCCTGCTTCAAATCATAATAGGTCACATTCTCTGTCACCAATTGCGTCGCGCCCAATTGCGACATGGTTGGCGCTGCTTCGTCGACTTGATAGCTGGCGATGAAGGACAAGCGATCGGTCACGCCCCAATTCAGCGAGGAGCCCCAACTGGTCAGCCCCGAAAAATCGCTGGGCTTTTCCGCATTGCCATTCAGGGTCAACGACAAACGGCCAATTTTGCCAATATCATAATCGGGGTCCAATAATGGGATCGTCACCGACCCCAAAATGGACGGCGTATCGCGCGCCAAATCATTGCTACTTATGCCGGTGACATCTTCGGTCCGGCTATCAAAGCGTTGTCCGGCATAGCCTGCGGTCACCGATGCCCTAATGGGTCCGGCCCATCCCTCGACAATCGTGCCGGTGGCATTGGCATTGGCCCCAAATGTCTGCTGGCTGCTATCCACGCGGCTGCGCTGCGCGGCGTCTTGATCGGTCAAGGTGCGGGTGTCATCATCGGCATAATTGCCAGTCAGCGCCCATGTCCACGACCCCAGCATCCCGTTCACCGCCGCCGATGTGGAAAAATTCTGGTTGCGGCTGTTGCGGCGGCGCGCGGACACGCCGTCACCGGCGAGACCCAATAACCCCAGACTGTCTGTTTGTTCAAAGCTGCCGCTTAACGTCAAATCGGTCACACGGTCCAAGTTGCGAACAACCGTTCCCTCAACGACATAAGCATCGCTTTGCGACAATAAGCTGCGCGCTTCCGTGCTGGCCGATATGCCGTTGGTTGGGGTCAGGTCGCGTTCGCTTTCCAGCAACAATCCCTTATGTTCCCAGCCCGCCTTCATATTCAGGCGGCCATTTTCGCGGATGGCAATGAAATTGCCTTCCAATTCCGACTGCAAACGTCCGCCTTGGGTCGGCGTACCGCCCTCTATTTCGCCAGAAAATTGCTTGAAATTCGGCTTCAGAACAAAGTTCACCACGCGCTGGGTGGCGGCATAGCCATATTGCAAGGCCACTTCTTCTGGGAAAATTTCCATCTTCGCAATGGCTTCGGGCGGGATCGAACGGATACCGTTAAATCCGCTGATGCGCCGTCCATTGACCAGCATCACCGGCCGTCCGCTGCCGCCCCCCGAACGGGTTTGCGGTTCCAACGCCTCTAATAATTCTTCGATGCTGGATGCGCCATAGCTGCTGATGTCCGCCTCATCCAATTCGGCCAAGGCGCGCACATCGGTTTTCAACTGCCCTTGCAGGCGGGGGGCTGTGACAACAATGTCGGTATCATAAACCTCATCCTCATCGGACGTTTCACTCTGATTTTGATATTCCGCTTCCGCCGGATTTTCCAATTGTGCTTCCGCATAGGCCTGCGCAGGCACAATCCACAATGCGGCGCCAACCAACAAAGCAGTACGGGTGCTTCGGCCAAAAATAGGATCGGATACAAAAGGGGGCATGACGGGGAAAGCCTTTATTTATCTATATTCTTTCATCGCCATATGACCAAGCTTTGCTGAACAAAGCCTGTCCCATAGTGACGCTATTCACGCCAACTATGGGCTAATTGTCGCAACAATATGTCATTCACCCCCTTATGACACCACAAAGGCCATATCGTTCCTTCCACACCCAATAGCGCCCAGAGCCGAGGCAAAATCAGTCCCCAAACCAGACATAGAAAAGCTGGAAATTCAGCCTTGGGTCACTGGACATTTCGGGCCCCTTTCCTTATCGGCCAGCCATGGCGACTCCAGACAGCACTCAACCACCCGAATCCATCTTGATTGTCGATTTCGGCAGTCAGGTGACCCAGCTTATTGCTCGCCGCGTGCGCGAAGCTGGTGTTTACAGTGAAATCGTTCCTTTCAATGCAGCCGAGGCCGCTGTCGAACGGATGAAACCCAAGGGAATCATCCTGTCCGGCTCCCCCGCCTCTGTGCCTGCCGAAGGCAGCCCGCGCGCACCCCAAGCGGTGTTCGACAGCGGCGTTCCGATTTTGGGCATTTGCTATGGCCAACAGGTGATGACCCACCAATTGGGCGGCGAAGTGCGGCCTGGCCACGAAACCGGCGAAGGCGGCGAATTTGGCCGCGCCTTTTTGACCGTCACCAAGCAATGCAGCTTGTTCGATGGGCTATGGAATGTCGGCGACCGCCACCAAGTGTGGATGAGCCATGGCGACAAGGTCACCAAATTCGCCGACGGTTTTGAAATTGTCGCCACCAGCGATGGCGCACCTTTTGCCATTATCGCCGACGAAGCCCGCCAATATTATGGCGTGCAATTCCACCCCGAAGTGGTCCACACGCTGGACGGTGCCAAGCTGATTGCCAATTTTGTCACCAAAGTGGCGAAATGCTCTGGCGACTGGACGATGGCCGAATTTCGCGCCACCAAAATTGCGGAAATCCGCGCACAAGTAGGCGACCAGCGCGTGCTGTGCGGCCTGTCCGGCGGCGTCGACAGCGCGGTTGCCGCCGTCTTGATTCACGAAGCCATTGGGGAACAACTGACCTGCGTTTTCGTCGATCACGGCTTGCTGCGCATGAACGAGCGCCAACAGGTCGAAACCCTGTTCCGCGACCATTATAATATTCCTTTGGTGGTCGTTGATGCCGAAGCCCGCTTCATGGCAGGGCTGGAAGGCGTGACGGACCCTGAAAAGAAGCGCAAATTCATCGGTGCAGAATTTATCAATGTGTTCGAAGAAGAAGCGAAGAAAATCGGCGGCGCTGATTTCTTGGCCCAAGGCACGCTTTATCCCGACGTGATTGAATCGGTGTCCTTTACGGGCGGCCCCAGTGTCACGATCAAAAGCCACCATAATGTGGGCGGCTTGCCCGAACGCATGAATATGAAGCTGGTCGAACCCTTACGCGAACTCTTCAAGGATGAAGTGCGCTTGCTGGGCAAGGAATTGGGCCTGCCTGACGTGTTCGTTGGCCGCCACCCCTTCCCTGGGCCGGGTCTTGCCATCCGCATTCCGGGCGAAGTGAACAAGGAACGCTGCGACATTCTTCGCAAGGCTGACGCCATTTATCTCGAAGAAATCCGCAATGCGGGCCTGTATGACGAAATCTGGCAAGCCTTTGCCGTGTTGCTGCCCGTGAAAACCGTGGGCGTCATGGGCGACAGCCGCACCTATGACAGCGTGTGCGCCCTGCGCGCCGTGACATCGACAGACGGCATGACAGCGGATATTTATCCCTTTGAGGCGGCCTTTCTGTCGCGTTGCTCAACCCGCATCATCAACGAGGTACAGGGCATCAACCGCGTCGTTTACGACTATACCTCCAAGCCTCCCGGCACCATCGAGTGGGAATAAGGTGACGGACGGAACCTGCAACAAACTTCCGTCCTGCCACCATCCCCGACCTTGAGAAATCACCAGAAAGTCGATCCATGAGCATCAGTGAAAAAATCTATTCCGGCAAGACCAAAGACTTATACGCCCTAGAAAATGGCAATATACGTCTGATCTTCAAGGATGATGTCACGGGTGCTGATGGCGTTATCGATCCCGGTGCCAATAGCGTGATTGGTCAGGTTGCTGGCAAAGGCAATAAGTCGCTGGCGATGACGCAATATTTCTTCAAACTGCTGCATGTCGCCAATGTGCCAACCCATTTGGTGCAGATCAACCTTGAAGACAATGCGATGGAAGTGCGCCGCGCTGAGCCTTTGGGCAAGGATGTCGACGGCAAAGGCGGCTTTGAATTCATTTGCCGCACCCGTCCTTGGGGCAGCTTCGTTCGCCGTTTCCAAAAATATATCCGCGACACCCAAGCATCGCTCAACTATCTGGTGGAAATCACCGCCAAGGACGACGAGCGTGGCGATCCGTTGATGAACGACGACACCATCTTGACCCTTGGCCTGCTCAGCCCAGCCCATCTGACCGAAGCCAAGGACATGACCCGCAATGTCTGCCGCATCGTCGAAGCCAATCTCAAGGAAAAAGGCTTGGTCTTGATCGATATGAAGATCGAAATCGGTCTGGTGGACGATCAGGTCGTGGTTATCGATGAAATTTCTGCCGATGCCATGCGCGTGGCCGATACTGCTGGCAATGTGCTGGAGCATGGCATGGTTTATGAAAAGCTGATTAACGGATAAGCCTTTCTGATCCAAATGACATTCGCGGCAGCATGTCGGGAAAATATATCAAAACACCCCTTTGGCGGACGAAGCCGCCGGAGGGGTGTTTTTTTGTCCCACATCATCAGCGCATATCGCCGCCCCATATCAGCCACTCCAAACAGTCACCATGATATGGACATAAGCGCACAAAGGCCCAATCATAGCAGCCCCAGCCAGCACCCAAGCGGCAAGCGAGATTGACAAGGAACGCCGATGGCCATTCACACGCAATTGACGACTTTGCTGGATATCGATGCCCCGATAATCCTCGCCCCCATGGCTGGCGTGGCGGGCGGAGCCTTGGCAGCGGCGGTGACCCGCGCAGGCGGTTTGGGATTGATTGGTGGCGGCTATGGCGACCCAGCTTGGGTCGAGCGCCAGTGGGAATTGGCCGACGGCGCGGACGTGGGCATTGGTTTTATCAATTGGAAACTGAGCGAAGATGACCGCGCCTTGCGAAGCTGTTTGGAGCGCGGCGTCAAAGCGGTCCTGCTGTCCTTCGGCGATATCACCCCCTTTGCTAGCGCCGTGAAATCCAGCGGCGCAAAGCTGATCGCACAGGTGCAAACATTGGAAGACGCCAAGCGCGCCGCCGATGCGGGCGCAGATGTGATCGTCGCTCAAGGCACAGAGGCAGGCGGCCATAGCGGCCAGCGCGCCACCCTGCCCTTGGTTCCGGCCGTGGTCGATGCAGTAGGCAATATTCCGGTGGTCGCAGCGGGCGGTATTGCCGATGGGCGCGGACTGGCGGCGGCACTGATGCTGGGCGCGGCGGGCGTGATGTGCGGCTCGGCATTTTATCCCTGCGACGAAGCATTAAGCCATGATCATGCGAAAGACAGCGCCATCAGTGGCAAGGGCGACGACACTATTTACAGTGGGTTATTTGATATGGTGCGTGGGTTAAATTGGCCCAGCGAATGGAAAATCCGCACTTTGTCCAATAATTTTTCACGGCGTTGGGCCGATCAAGATCGGGCTTTGGCGGAACATCTGTCTAGCATTGCCGCAGAATATCGTGCGGCAGCCCCAGGCGACATGCAAACGGTTCCGACCATCGTCGGTGAAGCGGCAGATTTGTTAACGCAGCGGCGCAGCGCGGCGGACACCATGGCTGATATTTTGCTCACAGCCCAAGCCTTGCTTGGGCACCCGCCTGCGGCCTTGACGTAACAGCTTTGCAGTTCCGGCCCGCAAGTTCCGCAGCATCCATCACGGCGTTCCCAGCACCGATCACGCACCACATTGAAGATTGCATAGGCCGCGACTAAGGCTGGCATGATCTTCTCTTGAACAAAGGCCCGCTGCCATGACCCCCACTGCGAAAATCCTGTTGCTCGGTTCCGGCGAATTGGGCCGCGAATTTGTGATTTCCGCTAAGCGTTTGGGTTGTCAGCTGATTGCGTGCGACAGCTATGCTGGCGCGCCCGCCATGCAAGTGGCCGACGGGTTTGAAGTATTTTCGATGCTGGACGCCGATGCGCTGAAGGCCGCGATCATCAAGCATCAGCCCGACCATATCGTTCCCGAAGTCGAAGCCATTCGCACCGAAATTTTGGCCGAGGTAGAGGCTGAGGGTTTCCACGTTGTGCCGTCCGCCCGCGCGGCCCAACTGACGATGAATCGCGATGCCATTCGTGATGTGGCGGCGAGCGAACTGGGCCTCACCACCTCGCGTTTCGAATATGCGACCAGCCGCGAAGAATTGGCGGATGCGGCATCGCGCATAGGTTTCCCGCTGGTGGTCAAACCCGTCATGTCGTCGTCGGGCAAAGGCCAAAGCACCGTCAAGGATGCGGACGGCATCGACGCCGCATGGGATTATGCCGCTACTGGGATGCGCGGCGACCGATTGCGCGTGATTGCGGAGGCTTTCATTGATTTTGACTATGAAATCACGCTGCTGACCGTGCGCCACAAAGATGGCATCAGTTTTTGCCCGCCCATCGGCCACCGCCAAGAACGCGGCGATTATCGCGAAAGCTGGCAGCCAACCGCGATGTCCGACGCCGCCATTGCCAACGCGCAAGACATGGCCGCCAAGGTTGTGGATAATTTGGGCGGATATGGCCTGTTCGGCGTCGAGTTTTTCGTCAAGGGCGATCAGGTTATCTTCTCCGAGCTTAGCCCGCGCCCGCATGACACGGGCATGGTGACGCTGATTTCGCAAAGCCTGTCAGAATTTGACCTGCACGCCCGCGCCATTTTGGGCCTGCCCGTCCCCGCCGCCATCGCCGTGCCGCACGCCAGCGCATCCTCGGTGTTATTGGCGGACCGCGACGCCGAAGATTTTACCATCACCGGATTGGCCGAGGCCCTAAGCCCGCCAAACGCCGAAACCCATGTAGACGCCCGCCTATTTGGCAAGCCCATCACGCGCCCCTATCGCCGCATGGGCGTGACACTGGCCCGCGTCGACCATGGCACCACCGATGATGCGCGCCAAATCGCCAATGCAGCGGCGGCAAAACTTGGCATCTTATACCGCTAATTCTACGGCTGATCAGGATCACATATGATCAGCTTGGGCCAGTGATACAGCCAATTTTTGCTGGCCACTCGGGCATCGAACAGGCTGCGCTTATCACCCGTAAAAGACGGCGTGGGGCGCAGCAGCAAAGCCAATAAATCGCCCAAGCCAAAGGGTGCAGTAATATCGAGTTCGGCGTCCGGCGCGCGCATTCCATCGCCGCGCCGGACGGCAATAGCGGTGGCGGTTTCTGGCCAAAATCGCATGGCATCCACCGCGCTGGCATAAGGCGCATCGCCATTGCGGCCATGCATGCGTGCCTGATTTTTCACCGACCAGTGAATATGCGGCTCGCGCAGATGCAAAGCCTGTTCCACGGCGCGGTCGGCGCTGGGGTCGGTACGCAGCGGATCAAAATAAATCACATCCACATCCGTGCTCAGCGGTGTGGGATGCCGCCCATGCAATGCATCCCACACCGCGTTTCGCACAAAGCCCGCCGCAATCCAGCAATCGGGCAGGTTCAAGCCTTGGATTACGCCCAACAGATGCCAACGCAGCGGGTCGGTGCGCAGCAACCTAGCCAGCCACATTCCAAGCTCAGACCCCGCCCATTCCCCTGTCCCATCCCTCACCATCATTCTTCATCCTTTGGCGCATAGTTGGACCAGACAAAGCCCAGACTGGGCAAAGGCAAAATGAACGGAGCCCCACTCGCATGGCTGGCTTCCCCCTGCTACAGCATGGCCCATGTCCACCAAGAATCATCTCTATCTGGTCGATGGGTCCAGCTATATTTTCCGCGCCTATCACCGTCTCCCGCCGCTCACCAACCCGCAAGGTGTGCCTGTTGGCGCGGTATATGGCTACACCACCATGTTGTGGAAGCTGGCAAAAGACCTGAATGACGCCGAAGAACCCACCCATTTGGCGGTGATTCTGGATCATAGTGGTAAAAGCTTCCGCAACGATATTTACCCCGAATATAAAGCCAATCGCCCCGAAGCGCCGGAGGATTTGAAACCGCAATTCCCCCTGATCCGTGACGCGACCCGCGCCTTTTCCTTGCCCTGCATCGAGATGGAAGGTTTTGAGGCGGACGATCTGATCGCGACCTATACCGAATCCGCCGTCGCGGCGGGGTGGGATGTGACCATTGTGTCGTCCGACAAGGATCTGATGCAGTTGATCCGCAAGCCAGATAATGGCCCCTGCGTCGACATGCTGGACACGATGAAGAATATTCATCTTGGCCCTGATGAAGTGATGGAAAAATTTGGCGTCACCCCCGATCTGGTCGGTGATGTTTTGGCGCTGATGGGGGATAGCGTCGATAATGTCCCCGGCGTGCGCGGTGTTGGCCCCAAAACAGCGACCAAGCTGATCGTCGAATATGGCGATTTGGACGGCGTCTTGGCGGGCGCTGAGACGATGAAAAAGTCGAAGCTGCGCGAAAATCTGATCGAACATGCCGAAATGGCGCGCCTGTCGCGAATATTGGTCGACTTAAAGCGCGATATCCCCCTGCCCCAGCCCTTGGACGAACTGACGCTGGGCGATATTCCGCCCGACCCGCTGCGTGATTTTCTCGATCATCATGGTTTTCGTTCACTGGCGGCCAAGGTCAATAATGGCACCACGCCAGCTGGCCCCAAATTGCCCAGCCGCGCTGACAGCGCCGCCGCCATCACGGCGGCGGCCGGCCGCGCTGCGGCGACGCCATCGGCGGGCACGCCTTCCCTGCCCGCCATGCCGCCCATCGACCGCAGCCAATACGAATGCGTCACCACCATCGATGCCCTGCACCGCTGGATCGCGGCGGCGAAGGACAAGCATGTCGTGGCGGTCGATACGGAAACCGCGACGCTGGACAGCGTCACCGGCGAATTGGTGGGCTTCAGCCTTGCCACCGATGTGGGCAAGGCTTGCTATGTCCCGCTGGGGCATGGCGGCACCGATATGTTTGCCGAACGCCCCGTGCAGATTGAAAAATCGGCTGCGCTGGCGGCGTTGGGCGAATTGCTGGCCGACGACAGCGTGCTAAAAGTCGGTCATAATCTGAAATATGACATGAGCGTTTTGGCCCAGCATGGCCTGACCATCACGCCTTATGACGACACTTTGGTCATGAGTTTTGCGCTGGATGCTGGCAAACATGGTCATGGTATGGATGAACTGGCGAAAACCCATCTCGATCATATTTGCCTGTCCTTCAAGGATCTGTGCGGCACGGGCAAATCGCAGATCAGCTTTGCCGAGGTTCCGCTGGACCGCGCCACCGAATATGCAGCCGAGGATGCGGACGTCACGCTGCGCCTGTGGAAACTGGCGAAACTGCGTCTGCCCTTGGAAGGCGGCACGCGTATTTACGAAATGGTGGACCGCCCATTGGTCGCCACCCTTGAGGCGATGGAGCGCACCGGCATTTTGGTGAACCGCGATTATTTGGCGCGCCTGTCCAGCGAATTTGCCACCGAAATGGTGCGCATAGAAAGCGAGATTCACGACCTTGCCGGACAGCCCTTTGCGATAGGCAGTCCCAAACAATTGGGCGAAATTTTGTTCGACAAATTGGGCTATAAGGGCGGACGCAAGGGCAAGTCAGGCACATGGTCCACCGACCAGAGCGAGCTGGAGCGTTTGGAACGGGGAGGCGTACCGATTGCGCGCAAAATCTTGGAATGGCGCCAGCTTGCCAAGCTGAAATCCACCTATACCGATGCGCTGCAAGAACAAATTAACGCCAAAACGGGCCGCGTTCATACCAGCTACAGCCTGTCTGGCGCGCAGACGGGCCGCTTGTCGTCCACCGATCCCAATCTGCAAAACATCCCCATTCGCACCGAAACGGGCCGCCAAATCCGCGATGCCTTTATCGCACCAGCGGGCCGCGTACTGATCGCGGCGGACTATAGCCAGATCGAACTGCGCCTTGCCGCGCATATGGCCGATGTGCCGGAACTGAAGCAAGCCTTTGCCAATGGCGAAGACATTCACGCCGCCACCGCCAAAGAATTGTTCGGCGAAGTCACGCGCGACACGCGCGCCAAGGCCAAAACGGTAAATTTCTCCATCCTCTATGGCATTTCACGCTGGGGCCTTGCGGGCCGATTGGAAATATCGTCGGATGAAGCCCAAGCGTTGATCAGCCGTTATTTTGAACGCTTCCCTGGCATCAATAATTATATCCGTGAAACGCTCGAGGCGGTTCGGGAAAAAAGCTATACGGAAACGCTCTTTGGCCGCAAAACATGGTTCCCGCGCATCAAGGCCGCCAATGCCGCCGAACGTCAGGGGGCCGAACGCGCCGCGATTAACGCCCCCATCCAAGGCACCAGCGCCGACTTGATCAAACGCGCCATGGTGCGGATGCCAGGGGCCTTGGCCGAAGCGGGCTTGGCGGATGTCAAAATGCTGCTTCAGGTCCATGACGAACTGGTGTTCGAAGCCGCCGAAGATCAAGCACAGGCAGCAGGTGCGGTCATTCGCCGCGTGATGGCCGATGCAGCCCAGCCCTTGCTGGCATTAAGCGTTCCGCTGGATGTCGAAATTGGTGTCGGCAAAAGCTGGGGCGAAGCTCACTGATGATGACACTGGCTGTCATATGGGCCGCGTTAACGGCGGCAGCGCTGGTGCCGCCCGATGGCGCTGCGTCGGACCGTGCTGCCCCAGTGGTGGTGAACGGTCCGACGCTGGACCTTCCTGTGCCCATATCACCCACACCGCCGATAGCGCCGCCATCTGTCGCCGACAGTGACGTTCGCGAATTCATTGCCGTCGCCGCCCGCAAGCAAGTGGGCAAGCCCGCCTTTGGCGGCATCGGCCCTGTGGATAAGTTAATGGTCATCGCCCGTGGTCGCGCTGATTTTCCCGAAGTCATCGGCAGCGCCGGTGTCCCCGAACGCCAACAATTGATGCCGCCGCCAGAGGGCAGCGTCGCCTTGGTGCGTTTTCGCCAAAGCCGCGATGCCGTTCGGCCCGGTCCCACCGCCCAAGATTTAGCCTATGTCGCTGCCCATAAACTTCCGCTATTTGTGATTGGGGAATGGACCCGCGCCGCGCCCATGTGGGAAGTCGCATGGACCGGCGCGCATGTCCAATATCGCAGCATAGGCGATGTCGGTGAAATCGGTCCATGGCACGATTGACGCTTGCGCTTTGTCGGAGGCAGCCCTGTTCCGCACCATAGCCCAGCTATTGGGCGTATCGCACATCGCCACCCATTGGCGTGAATTCGGCACATTTCATCCCATCGCCTGCCTTGTACCGGCCAAGCAGACAAACACATGTCTATCGCAATCCATATGACAATATTATGATGTAAGTTTAACGCCGAAATTGCTGGCCACTCTCGCTGCAATAAAGCCAACAAAGGATATGCGTCACCATGGGCCATATGCCAAATAATCCGGTGACGCCGCCGCAGCGGATACAGCAAAATTTGCTGGCCCGAAAAGAACGACAATTGTTAAATTATTTATGCGCCCATATGCCCGCATGGGTCACACCGGATAAATTAACCAGCCTCGGCTTTGTGGGCGCGGCCATGGTGGCGGCAGGATATATCCTCAGTTGGCAAACCCCGCATTGGCTGACGCTCAGCGTGCTGGGATATTTTGTGAATTGGTTCGGCGACAGCTTGGACGGCAGCCTTGCCCGATGGCGGCGCATTGAACGGCCCGCCTATGGTTATTTTTTGGACCATAGCGTCGATGGCTTGGCGATTTTCTTGATGGTCGGCGGACTGGGCCTGACGCCCTATATGCGATTTGACGTCGCGTTAATTTGTGTCATTTGCTATTTATTATTGGCCATTCACACATTTTTGGCGGCCAAGGTTTTGGGAGAATTTCGCTTATCTTATATGGCGGGCGGCCCAACAGAGTTGCGGATCATGTTGATTGTGATGACCATGTTGATGCCCCTTGTCGGTGGGCGCGATATTGGCAGCAGCAACATGTCCGGCTTTGACATTTTCGCTTTGGGGGTTGCCGCTATCTTGCTGACATTATTTTTGTTCCAAAGCTTTGCCACCGCGCGGCATCTGCGCGCACGCGGTGGTTAAAGATATTTTCCAAAATCAGGTCCCAAAATCAGGTCGCGGTGGCTGGCCGCGCCCGTGCTTGGCGATAGCTGCCCAGCAAGGCGACAGATTTGGTCTGGAAATCCAATTCTTCCAAGGCCCTGTCCACCGCTGGCTCACCAGGGGCACCCACAATATCGGCAAAAAATTTGGTCGCCGAAAAACTGCCGCCCATTTGATAGCTTTCCAGCTTGGTCATATTGACTCCATTGGTCGCAAAACCGCCCAAGGCCTTGTACAGCGCCGCGGGAATATTCTTCACCTCAAAGACCAGCGTGGTCATCAGCGGTCCGTCACTGGGCAATTGCGCCAAGGGTTCACGAGCCAACACTACAAAGCGGGTCATATTATGGTCGGCGTCCTCGATGCCCGACTGGTGCAGCGTCAGCCCGTATAAATCCGCCGCATGGGGCGGCGCAATGGCCGCAAGGCCCACTTCGTCACTATCCGCAACCCATGCCGCCGCGCCCGCCGTATCGCTGTGCGCAACCGGCGCAATGCCATTGGCGCGCAGCCATTTGCGGCACTGCCCCAAGGCTTGCTCATGGCTCATCGCGCGCGTGATCGGGCCCAAATCCCGGCTCATCAGCCCGTGGCGAATCCGCAAGAAATGCTCACCAACAATCGACAGGCCAGATTCGGGCAATAGAAAGTGAATGTCGGCCACACGGCCATGCAGGCTGTTTTCGATCGGAATAATCGCACGGGCCACGCTGCCGTCCCGCACAGCTTCTATTGCATCTTCAAAGCTATAGCATGGCATGGCCAGGGCGCTTGGATCAAATTCCCGTGCGGCCAAGTCGCTGTTGGCGCCCGGTGCGCCTTGAAAGGCCAACCCCTGCGCTGGCTGTGCCAAAGCGGCGCGGCGCATTTTTTCCACCAAAACTTCTGCGGATGCTGAATAACTGCCCATTTCGACCCTCTCACGCACAGAATTGGTGCGTCTATGCGGCTCTAGCAATCGAAGCTAACATTGCAAGATAGAGTGAATATCACGGCCAATCCCGCAAAAGCATGACAGGAAGATGCTGCTTCCCCTTGCGCCTTCTCATGTCGCTCAGTAAGGGATCGACAAAATGTTTCGGGAGCGTCCACTACAGGGCGAAAAATAACGGGGCTGCAAAGCATGGACAATCGCTTCAATACTATCGCTGGCTGGGGCTTATTTGCTATGGCTTGTGCGTTGGGACTTTCCATCGGGTCGGGCATGATCTTTTCCAGCCACGCCCCAGAAACACCAGGCTATCCCATTGAAGATGCCGAAGCAGGCGGCGGCGGCGAATCCGCAGTCCCCTTGGCCAATCTGTTGGCCGCAGCCGACCCTGCAAAGGGTGAAACCATCTTTGCAAAATGTTCTGCCTGCCACACGATCAACCAAGGCGGTGCCAATGGAATCGGCCCCAATTTGTGGGGCGCATTGGGCAAAACCCATGGCCATGTTGCGGGCTTTGCTTATTCGGATGCTTTGAAATCGGTTCCAGGCAACTGGACGTTCGAGGGTATGGACGCTTGGCTGGCCAGCCCACGTAAATATGCCAATGGCACGAAAATGTCCTTTGCGGGCTTAAGCAACCCCGAAGACCGTGCAGCCGTGATCGTCTATATGAACAATCAAGGTTCGAACCTGCCTCTGCCCGCGCCTGAAGCGGTGCCTGCTGCGGGCGAAGCGCCAGCGGCTGATGCCCCTGCAACCGATGCAGCAGGCACAGATGCAGCCCCCGCTGACGCAGCAGCGAAATAAGATGAACAGGCGCGCTCCCGCCCTGTTTGCGGCGGGATTGATGCTGGCCGGATGCGGTTCGCCAGACACGGGGAACCAAACATCCGCTGCCAGCAACAGCGCGCCAACATCCACCGTCGCCGCACCAGCCCCCAATGTGGAGCCCAGCGTAAAAATCGGCCAAATGATCTTTCGCCGTTGCATGTCCTGCCACACAATTGAGGCGGGCGGCCGCAATGGCATTGGGCCCAATTTGCACGGTATTGTAAACCGCCCCGTCGGCAGCGTGGCCGGTTTTGCGTATAGCGGCGCGATGCGCGCCAAGGGCGGCATTTGGGACGAAGCTGCCCTCGATCATTATCTGGAACAGCCCATGAAGGCGCTGCCCGGCACGCGCATGGCCTTTGCCGGCATCATTGATCCCATTGATCGCAAATCTCTATATTTATATCTGCAAACGAACGGCGAATAAGCCCGTTCAACGGATTATGAAAAAGGGCTGGGAACACCGCGTCCCCAGCCCTTTTATATTATCTGGGCCAATGCCCGATCAACCGCCGATCATTCTGGGTCTTGATCGTAGAATTTTTCAAAAATGTCCCACGCCTCTTCGGCCGTTTCCACAAATTGGAACAGATTAAGATCGGGCGCGCTAATCACACCTTCGTCCACCAACGCGTCAAAATTGACCACGCGGTTCCAAAATTCCTTGCCGAACAACACAATCGGAATCGGCTTGACCTTGCCGGTTTGAATCAAGGTCAGCAGTTCAAACATTTCATCGAATGTACCGAAACCGCCGGGAAACACTGCGACGGCGCGGGCGCGCAGCAAGAAGTGCATCTTGCGCAGCGCGAAATAGTGGAATTGGAAGCTTAATTCCGGCGTCACATAACGGTTGGGCGCTTGTTCATGCGGCAAGACAATGTTCAAACCGATGGATTCGCAGCCCTTGTCACTGGCCCCGCGATTGGCGGCTTCCATGATCGAAGGACCGCCGCCGGAACACACAACAAAATGGCGCTGGCCTTTGTCGTCGGCGGGGTAACAACTTGCCATATTGGCCAGTTTGCGCGCTTCGTCATAATATCGCGCTTTGGCCTTGAGGTTGCGGGCAATGGTCCGCGACCGATCATCGCCTGCCGCAGCCTCCAGCCCTTCGGCGTCCTGCGGTTCGGGAATACGGGCAGAGCCATAAATCACCATGGTCGATGCGATTTTCGCTTCGTCCAGCAGTAGTTCCGGCTTCAGCAATTCCAACTGAAAGCGAACAGGACGCAAATCGTCGCGCAGCAGAAATTCTTTGTCCTGAAACGCTAGCTTATAGGCTTCGCTGGACGTTTGCGGCGTCGAACTGGCTTGTTTTGCAAATTGGGCGTCTTCCTTGGCTTTGTGGAAGCGCGTGGGATGTTTCGTCTTATCTTTTGTCATTCGACAATAGCTAATCACCGCTTGCCAATTTGCAAGGCCGCCTTGGCCCATCTCTTATCTATTTCCTTCAACCCCAAGCCTTTATTATCGGCAAAACCCATTTCCGTTCATTTCAAAATGAAAATGATCATGATGGGCGCGGTTATAATCCGGCCCCAGCACCGTGCCAAAGCGGCGACAGGCGGATTTATGCAAGGCCCGCAGAAAATCCTGCGCTTTACGATCCCCCTGCCAATCCTTCGTCACCGTAATCCGCCGCCCATCGCTCAGCACAAAGGCCGACACATCAATCGCATTGGCAGAGGCATGTTGCGACAAGCGACCGCTGGATGCCCCATTGATATTTCGGCAAGCATAGGTGCCCATGGTTTCAATCTTGACCACTTCCGCCCCGAAAAATTGTCGGGCCGCCGGACGAACGGCATATTGCGCCCATGCCGAAAAATTGCGCGCCAACGGGCAAGTCATCGCCCCCAAATTGGACACCGGCACGCCGATATCCAGCAGTTTCACCGAATCAATGGCCGAGCATCCGCCGCCAAAATATTGGTTATCCAGCGCGTCATAACGCACCGATGCTTGTTGCAACGAAACCAGACAGGCGCGCGAATCTTGCGTGCTGAACGCAGGCACGGCGCCGCGCGGTGGCGGAGCCTTTTGCGTCGTCGATGGCCGATCCTGCTTTTTGTTGCGCTTGACGTCTGGCTGACCAAAACAAGCCGACAACAACAGGGCCGATACACCCGCCATCGCTATCTGTGCGGTGAATTTCAGTCGCTTATTCATCGTTCTGAATATCACTTTCTTTCAAAACCATAGAATGACCCTATCGGAACAATTTGAAAATTTCACCCACCCCATTCATTTTATTTGACAGTTGCGCCCACTCCTCTACATGCAGCGACGGGCCACGCGGTCCCAACGCCGCGCGAGCTCTCTGTAAGGAGAGTCTATATGACTAATGTAGTGAAACCGCAGAATATTCCTGCGCGTCCGTTCTTCTCTTCCGGTCCATGCGCCAAGGCGCCGACTTGGGCACCCGAAAAATTAGCAACCGAATCGCTTGGCCGCTCGCATCGCGCCAAGATCGGCAAGAATCGCCTCGCTTATTGCATTGATTTGATGCGCGAGCTGCTGAATCTGCCAGACACGCATCGCATTGGTATTGTGCCCGGTTCGGATACCGGCGCCTTCGAAATGGCCATGTGGACCATGCTGGGCGCGCGTCCAGTAACGGCAATGGCTTGGGAAAGCTTCGGTGATGGTTGGGTCACCGATGCTGCCAAGCAATTGAAGCTGGACCCTACGGTCATCCGCGCAGATTATGGCCAATTGCCTGATCTGACCCAAGTGGACTGGTCGAATGACGTGCTGTTCACATGGAACGGCACCACCAGCGGCGTTCGCGTGCCGAATGGCGACTGGATTCCCGACGACCGCGAAGGCCTGACCTTCGCTGACTCGACCAGCGCTGTCTTCGCTTATGACATGCCTTGGGACAAAATCGACGTTGCCACCTTCTCTTGGCAGAAGGTTCTCGGCGGCGAAGGCGGCCATGGCGTCTTGATCCTCGGCCCCCGCGCTGTGGAACGTCTGGAAAGCTATACCCCCGCATGGCCTTTGCCGAAGGTTTTCCGCCTCACCAAGGGCGGCAAGCTGGTCGAAGGCGTGTTCAAGGGCGAAACCATCAACACCCCGTCGATGCTGGCTGTCGAAGACGCCATCTTCAATCTGGAATGGGCCAAGGAAGTTGGCGGCGCAGAAGGCCTTATGGCCCGCAGCAACGCAAACGCCGCAGCGCTGAACAAGATTGTGGAAGAGCGCGATTGGCTGGGCCACCTCGCCATCGACGAAGCCAGCCGTTCGACCACCTCGGTTTGCTTGACGGTTGAAGGCGCAGACGCAGACTTCATCAAGAAGTTCGCAGGCCTGCTGGAAGCCGAAGGCGCAGCTTATGACATCGCTGGTTACCGCGATGCCCCTGCTGGCCTGCGCATCTGGTGCGGCGCGACCGTCGACACCGCCGATATTGAAGCGCTCGGCCCGTGGCTCGATTGGGCCTACGCCTCGCTCAACGCCTGATTTTTTGCTCCGGCCTGATCTGGGCCGGAGCCATTTCCCCAGTTTCTGACCCGATCTGTGCCAAAGTGCCAGATTAAGGAGTTCGTAAAATGACTGCACCTAAAGTCCTTATCAGCGACAAGATGGACCCCAAAGCCGCGGAAATTTTCCGCGAGCGCGGCATCGACGTTGACGTCATCACCGGCAAGACCAAAGAAGAATTGATCGCCATGATCGGCGATTATCATGGCCTCGCCATCCGTTCGTCCACGAAAGTCACCGCAGATGTTTTGGCTGCTGCAACGAACCTGAAGGTTGTTGGCCGCGCCGGTATCGGTGTGGATAATGTCGACATTCCCGAAGCATCCAAGAAGGGTGTGATCGTGATGAACACGCCGTTCGGCAACAGCATCACCACCGCTGAACATGCCATTGCGATGATGTTCGCCCTCGCCCGCCAAATCCCCGAAGCTGATGTTTCGACGCAAGCTGGCAAGTGGGAAAAGAACCGCTTCATGGGCGTCGAACTGACATCCAAGACGTTGGGCCTGATTGGCTGCGGCAATATCGGCAGCATCGTTGCCGAACGCGCCATCGGCCTGCGCATGAAGGTTGTGGCTTTCGACCCGTTCCTGACGCCAGAGCGCGCCATTGAATTGGGCGTTGAAAAGGCTGATCTGGAAACCTTGCTCGCCAAGGCGGATTTCATCACCCTGCACACCCCGCTGACCGACCAGACCCGCAACATCCTGAGCAAGGAAAATCTGGCCAAGGCCAAGAAGGGCGTTCGCATCATCAATTGCGCACGCGGCGGATTGATCGACGAAGCCGCTTTGAAGGAAGCGTTGGAATCGGGCCATGTCGCTGGCGCAGCGCTCGACGTATTTGTCCAAGAACCACCCGCAGCCGATCACCCATTGTTCGGCACGCCCAACTTCATCTGCACCCCGCATCTTGGCGCGTCGACCGACGAAGCGCAGGTCAACGTGGCCATCCAAGTTGCGGAACAATTGTCGGATTATCTGCTGACCGGCGGCATCACCAACGCGCTGAACGTGCCCAGCCTGTCGGCTGACGAAGCACCAAAGCTGCGCCCCTATATGAGCCTTGCCGAAAAGCTGGGCAGCTTGATTGGCCAATTGGCCCATGACAACCTCACCACCATTTCGATCGAAGTCGAAGGGGCTGCGGCGGAACTGAACATCAAGCCGATCACCGCTGCGGTGCTGACGGGCCTGATGCGCCGTTATTCCGAATCGGTGAATATGGTCAACGCGCCGCATCTGGCCCGCGAACGCGGCCTTGATATCCGCGAAGTGCGTCATGACCGCGAAGGCGATTACCAGACCCTTGTTCGCGTGACCGTTGCGACGGAACAAGGCGATCGTTCGGTGGCTGGCACCTTGTTCGGCAATAATGAACCGCGCCTTGTCGAAATGTTTGGCATCAAGGTCGAAGCCGACCTCGACGGCAACATGCTCTATATTGTCAACGAAGACGCACCGGGCTTTATTGGCCGTATCGGTTCGGCTTTGGGCGACGCCGGTTTGAACATTGGCACCTTCCACCTTGGCCGCCGTGCGGCTGGCGGTGAAGCCGTGCTGTTGCTGTCCATCGACTCGGCTCTGCCCGAACCCATGCTGTGGCAGTTGTGCCAGCTTCCTGGCGTAAAAACCGTGAAGGGCCTGAAATTCTAAGGCCTTTCGCATAACCCCATCCGGCTGTTTGCGCCGACAGTTTGGCCCTTGGCTCTCCCGTCACGCCGCCTGCTTCGCAAACAGCCGCGATTCTTTTCCTATCGCTGGTTGAACAATGCTGGTTGAACAGCGCTTCCCATCCGCCTAAGGCAATCGCCATGATCAAGGCCCCAGCATTATTGCCCGAAGGCCTGCGCGACCGGCTTCCGGCGCAGGCAGAAGCTTCCTCGCGCGTGACCCGTGCATTGGTGGATGCTATGCGCGCCCACGGATATCAGCGTGTGTCCCCGCCGCTGGCCGAATTTCGCGAAACATTGGGCGGCGATGACGAACAGACCGCCCGTGAATTGTTGCGCTTCACCGATCCTGTATCCCAGCGCACCTTGGCTTTGCGCCCCGACATCACCCGTCAGGTTGGCCGTATCGCCAAATCCTTATTGGCCCATGCCCCCCGTCCGCTTCGCCTCTGCTATGCGGGCCAAGTCGTCAAATTAAAGGCCAGCCAATTGCGCCCCGCCCGCGAAATGCTGCAGGTCGGTGCGGAAATTATTGGCGTGGACAGCGTGGCTGCGGCCCGCGAAATCGTGCTGGTCGCCATTCAAGCCTTGGAAGCGGCGGGCATTGGTCCCGTAACCATTGACTTCACCCTGCCCGACGCGATTGATTTGCTGGCCGCGGGTCCCTTGCCGCTGGATGCCGATATTGTCGCCGTGCGCGAAGAATTGGACGCCAAGGATGCAGGCGCGCTGACGCGGCTTGGGGCATCGGCCTATTTGCCGCTGCTGAACGCGACCGGCCCCTTTGACGATGCTTTGGCCAAGCTGCGCGCTTTTGACACCAGCGGCGTGCTGGCCGAGCGGATTGCCGCACTCGAAGAAATTGCTGCGCCCATTCGCGGCCGCGCGACCTTAACGCTAGACCCCACCGAACGTCATGGCTTTGTTTACCATAGCTGGTTCGGCTTCTCGATCTTCGTTCCCGGTTTCGGCGACGCAGTGGGACGCGGCGGCAGCTATTCCATTCCCGTTGGCGAAACCAGCGAAGAAGCCGCAATGGGCTTCAGCCTCTATCCCGATCCGCTGATCGACGAGGGCTTGGGCCATATGTCGGACAAGGAACGCCGCTTATTCCTGCCGCTGGGCCATGACGAAGATGTCGCCGCTGGTTTGCGCATGGACGGTTGGCGCACAGTGGCCGCTTTGTCCGCGAGCGACGATGGCGCTTTGCTGGGCTGTGGTTATAGCCTGTCGGCGGACGGCCCCGTTCCGATCTGATTTGCAAACCAAGAATATCCTTCGCAGGAGCGAAACCGCCCCAGGGACGCCCCATTTTATGGGCGTCACCTGTCACTTTCATCTTTTGTCGGCTGGCGCATAATAATGTGTAACATTCCAACGCTTAGCCGCCAAATATGGTAAAAATCTGCCCTTTTGCTTGCCTCTTTTGTCAAATAGGCTAAGGCCGCGCGGGGCGAAATACCACCCATATAGCAGGACAGCATCATGGCAAATGTTACCGTCATCGGGTCGCAGTGGGGCGACGAAGGCAAAGGCAAAATCGTAGATTGGCTGGCAAACCGTGCCGACGCCGTTGTGCGTTTTCAAGGCGGGCATAACGCAGGCCATACGTTGGTTGTTGGCGACCAAGTTTATAAATTGTCGCTGTTGCCGTCGGGCATCGTCACTGGCACTTTGTCGATCATCGGCAATGGCGTGGTTTTGGACCCATGGGCTTTGCGCGCCGAAATGGAAAAGCTGCGAGCCCAAGGCGTTGAAATTAACGCAGAGAATTTCGCGATTGCCGACAATTGCCCGCTGATCCTGCCGTTCCACCGCGATCTGGACGCTTTGCGCGAACAAGCCGCTGGCGCCGGCAAAATCGGCACCACGGGACGCGGCATCGGCCCTGCATATGAAGATAAGGTTGGCCGCCGCGCGATTCGCGTTTGCGATTTGGCGCACCTTGATCTGCTCGATCCGCAAATCGACCGCCTGACCGCCCATCATGACGCCCTGCGCGCTGGCTTTGGACAGCCGCCGATTGACCGTGATCGCCTCAAGGCTGATCTGGCTGAAATCGCCGACTTCGTTTTGGAATATGCGCAGCCCGTATGGAAGCGCCTGAACAAAGTCCGCAAAGCCGGTGCCCGCATCTTGTTCGAAGGCGCGCAAGGCGTGCTGCTGGACGTCGATCATGGCACCTATCCCTTTGTCACCAGTAGCAACACCGTCAGCGGTACCGCCGCCAGCGGTTCGGGCCTTGGTCCTTCGGCTGTGGGATTTGTACTGGGCATCACCAAAGCCTATACCACCCGCGTTGGCAGCGGCCCCTTCCCCACTGAGTTGGACGATGAAACCGGCCAACGCCTGGGTGAACGCGGCCATGAATTTGGTACCGTCACGGGCCGCAAGCGCCGCTGTGGTTGGTTCGACGCCGTTTTGGTCCGCCAAAGCTGCGCGGTATCGGGCGTCACCGGCATCGCGCTGACCAAGCTCGACGTGTTGGACGGCTTTGACAAAATCCGTATCTGCACCGGCTATCGCCTGCGCGGCAAGGTATTGGATTATTTCCCCAGCCACGCCGCCGACCAAGCGGCTGTTGAACCGATTTACGAAGAAATCGACGGCTGGCAGGAAACCACGGCGGGGGCCCGCAGCTATGCGGAACTGCCAGCCCAAGCGATTAAATATATTCAGCGCGTGCAAGAATTGATCGAAACACCAATTGCCTTGGTGTCGACCAGCCCCGAACGCGAAGACACGATTTTGATCCGCGATCCCTTTACGGATTAATCCAACGCAAGATCACCCAATGATCACAAAAAGGCGGGGCATCAAACCCCGCCTTTTTTCATGCCCTAAGTGGAGCGATGGCGTCCGGCCTCTGCGACCATGGAAATGGCTTGCGCAAAGCCTGTAGGGTCGTCTTCTTGGATGAAATGCCCACCGTGCAGGGCGTGGTGCGGCATATCTTTGGTGCCCGGAACACGGCCAATAAAGGCCCGCTCGCCGCCGCGCGTGATGGGGTCACCGTCCGAAAAACAACATAAAAATGGCTTTTCATATTGTTCCAGCACGCGCCACGCGGCCTGCTGGTCCGGCACGGCAATATTCGGGCCCAAGGGAACCAACGCCGGATAGGCTCGTGGTCCGACCTTGGATGCACGGGTGGGAAATGGGGCGTCATAGGCCGCGATTTCCGCCGCGCTAAGGGTGCGTTTACAGCCTTGATTGACAATGCCGCCAATCGGGAAAATCGGGCTGTAACGCGCAAAATTTCGCCATATCGCAAAGGCGCGCGGCGCCGCCTGCCCTTCGGGCAGCCCACCATTGGCCAAGGCAACACCGGCGAAGCGATCGGGCATTAAGGCCAGCAAGCGCAGCCCAATCAACGACCCCCAATCTTGACACACCAAGATGATATTGCGCAGATCCAGTGCTTCCACCCATTGGCTCATCCACGCCACTTGCCCGGCATAGCTGTGAGCCCCCCGTCCCAAGGGTTTGTCAGATCGACCAAAGCCAATTAAATCTGGCACCAATACGCGAAATCCGGCGTCCGACACCGGACGAATCATATGACGATATAAATAACCCCATGTCGGCTCGCCATGCAGCATCAGCACAATTTGCCCGTCCGATGGCCCCTCATCCACATAATGCACCCGCAAGCCTGCGGGTAATGCTGTGTAATGCGGTGCAAAATCCCAACCCGCTAGGCCGTCGAAAACTGAATCGGGCGTGCGATAAATACGCATCTCCCTCTCTCCCCCTATGACATCATCCGTCCCGCGGCGGATCATGACGGGCTTTGCGTCGCTGCCAACCCTTTTGTTTCTGCGCGGTTCGTGGCAGCACAGCATGATGAGCAGACATATTCTTATCTTTTACGGCAGCTATCGTCAGAATCGCCAAGGCATTCACTTGGCGCAGTGGTTGGTTGATCAACTTCAAACATCGGGGGACACCGCCGAATTGGTCGACGCCAAGGCGGTCAACCTGCCCATGCTAGACCAGCGATATAGCGATTATGCCGAGGGGACAGCCCCGCCCGCCATGGCCGATCTTGCCAGCAAGATCAGCGCAGCAGATGCTTTTGTCTTTGTTGTCGGCGAATATAATGGCGGCATTCAAGCGGGTTTGAAAAATCTGGTGGACCATTATCTGCCCGAATTTCGGCGCCGTCCGACGGCCATTGCATCCTATTCCGCTGGGCCATTTTCCGGTCTGCGTTCGGCACAGGATTGGCGCATCATATTGGGCGCGCTGGGCATGGTGGTCACGCCCAACAGCTTGGGCCTTGCCCGTATCAACCAAGCCTTTGACGGCGATGGCACCCCGATTGGCGAAGATGGTGCCCGCTTGGAACGCGCCTTTGCTGCCTTTGCGGATGATCTCCATTTCTGGAGCGACGCCGCCAAGATGAAATCCGGTTCATAGCGGATGAGGAATTGGGGCGCATCATGGCATGCGCCCCGCCTATTCTTACTCAGCCCGCCTTCATTTCCGCGGACAAACGCAAGCTGGCCCGCCAGAAAAATAAAGCGGGGATTAAGCCCAAAAAGGCCGCGCCATACAGGACATAGCGCACGCTTTCTTGTCCAAAGCTGGGCATCAAGCTGTCGGACAAAACGCCAAACAAAAATGGCCCCATGCCCAGACCAATAAGATTTTGCGAAAATAACATGATCGATGCGGCAACGGCGCGGGCTTGGGGACGCACCAACCCCTGAACGCAAGCAAATGATGGGCCATAATAAGCAGAGTTCAGCACCGTGGGGAGGACCAGCAATGCTATCGCGATGCGCCAATCCTCCATATAATAACCCAAGAATAAAATGGGGGCCGCAATCGCCATGCCGACGGCTGGCAGTGTGAGCATATGACGCTTATCCCGCGCGCCATAACGGTCGGCCACTTTTCCGCCCAGCCATGTTCCCAAGGCACCAGCCACACCCAGAACCACGGCCATGGCCAAGCCCGCCTCAGTCGTCGACAAGCCATGGCTGCGAATGAAGAAGCTGATGGTCCATAATGATTTGCCATAACCAAGGAAGGCCGTGACCGACGTGGCGATCAGCAAATAAATATACGCCCGCGACGTGAATATTTCCCGCGCCGCTTCTTTGACGCTAAGCGATTGGACCGCATTATGCGTGTCTTGCTCTGCTTGGCTGCGGCGCAGGCGCGGTTCCTTCATCAGCGCCAGCAACACAATCGCCAATATCAATCCTGGCAGACCCACCAACATCAAGGCCACGCGCCAGCCATAAATGTCATTGACGACGCCGCCGATCACCAAGCCCAATAGCGACCCAATCGGCACGCCCATGCCATAGAAAGCGATGGCAGAGGCCCGTTTTTCGGGCTTTACGCTGTCACTAATCAGGCTGTGTGCCGCTGGCGTGCAACCAGCTTCCCCCACGCCCACACCGATGCGAGCCAAAGCAAGCTGCCAGAAATTCTGGGCCAATCCGCACACCGCCGTCATCGCCGACCAAATCGCCAAAGAAAGCGAAATGAGGCGGACGCGGTTGGCATTCGGCCTATCGGCGTATCGCGCAATCGGGATGCCCAAAACAGCATAGAAAACGGCAAAAGCAGGGCCGGCCAACAAGCCCAATTGTGTATCGCTCAGCGATAAATCAGCCTTTATTGGCTCGGCCAAAATATTAACGATCTGGCGATCCAGAAAGTTAAAAATATAAACGATCAACAGCAACCACAACATTGTACGGTTTTGCCGAGATATCAAAGCGGTATCATTTGCGTACACCGGTGGTGCCGCGCCGATTGCGTGTGTCATTATGCTCTCCCAGCTGAATGGTGACAGAGACTTATCCGGCGTGTCAACGCTCTCAGATGTGACAGTTTTGGGGTTCAGGACGCCGACGCTAGGGCTCGCGGGGATTTCTTATTCTATTTTTCTGACGCGCACCGCATAACAAGGTGCATCGATCCGGCGCTCACGCGCCTAGCCGCGTTTTTGCCGCCGCAGCCAGCCCAATTCTTCGGTTTCCAGCAATTCCATGGGCACCTGAATCGCCCGAATTGCCAAGCGCACTTCATAGAGGAACAGCAATAAGGATATCAGCAACAACAGCATCGCCACCGCAAAAGCACAGGATGTCGCGACCGCCAAGTTCATGCCGGTAAATGTCTGTGTGAACAGCAAGGCCACACAGACACATACCACAATGCCGCAGCCCACCGCCGCGCCAATGCTGTTGTTAATCACCTGCATCCGCCGATCCGCCAGCCCCAGTTCGTCGACCACCTTTTTATGGTCGATCCCTTCGGTCTTGGGCCACAAATCCATCAAGGTACGACTACGGTCCACGACGCGCGACAAACGCCCCATCAACACGTTCAGCAAACTGCCGGTCGCCACCAATAAAAATACAGGTGTGACCGACAATTGGATCGTTTGCGCGATGGCGCTGGCGCTCAGCGACAAATTAGGCTCCGTGCGTTCCAGTAGCGGCGGGGGCGTTTACCCCATGCATCGCCAGAAATTTGCGAATATTGCGGGCGGCTTGCCGGATGCGTTGTTCATTTTCGACCATCGCAATCCGTACAAAACCTTCGCCATCCTCACCATAGCCCACACCTGGGGCCACCGCGACTTTGGCGTGGGTCAGCAATTGCTTGGAAAATTCCAAGCTGCCCATGTCTTTCAACGCGGGTGGCAAGGGCGCCCATGCGAACATCGATGCCTTGGGGCTTGGGATGTCCCAACCTGCGCGGGCAAAGCTTTCGACCATCACGTCGCGGCGCTTTTGATATAATTCGCGGTTCTTCTCAACAATGTCTTGCGGACCATTCAGCGCCGCACAAGCCGCCGCCTGAATGGGGGTATAAGCCCCATAATCGAGATAGGATTTCACGCGGGTCATCGCGGCGATCAACCGCTTGTTGCCCACTGCAAAGCCCATGCGCCAGCCCGCCATGCTATATGTTTTGGACATAGAGGTGAATTCAATCGCCACATCCTTGGCACCGGGAACTTGCAAAATCGACGGCGTAGGGTTGCCGTCATAATAAAGTTCAGAATAGGCCAGATCGCTGATCACCCAGACCTTATTTTCCTTGGCCCACGCCACCAGCCGTTCATAAAATGCCAGATCGACAGATTCTGCCGTGGGATTGGATGGATAGTTCACGACCAAAATCGACGGACGAGGCACGGTGAACGCCATCGCCTTGTCCAGCGAACGCCAATAATTTTCATCGGGCGTGGTCGGCACGCTGCGGATGGTCGCACCAGCGATGATAAAACCAAAAGTATGGATAGGATAGCTGGGGTTCGGGGCCAGCACCACATCACCGGGACCAGTGATGGCGGTCGCAAGGCTGGCCAAACCTTCCTTGGACCCCATGGTCACCACAACCTCCGTTTCCGGGTCCAATTCCACATTGAATCGGCGTGCATAATAATTGGCTTGCGCACGGCGCAGGCCGGGAATGCCCTTGGACTGGCTGTAACCATGGGCGTCGGGCTTTTGTGCAACCTCGACCAGCTTTTCGATTACATGCGACGGCGGCGGCAAATCCGGATTGCCCATGCCCAAATCAATGATATCCTCGCCCGCGGCTCGCGCGGCCGCTCGCATCGCATTAACTTCGGCGATGACATAAGGCGGCAGACGCTTGATGCGGTAGAATTCATCTTCTGACATGGGAAACTAGTACAACCCCTTTGCGTTGGGAATTTTCGACATGACGACGGCGGACCCTCGCCAGCCGCGTCGTGGCTTGTTATAAAGACCGCATCACCGACTGACCAGCAGGAACAAGCATGAACAGCGCGGCTAGTGGTATCAATAATGGCAATTTTGGTGACTGGAGCGCATTCATGCCAGCCGCCGGTGATATGCAGGCATGGACAGAGGTGCTGCACAAGGCACAATCGATGATGCTGAGCTTTGCCGTGGGTCCCGATAGCCCTGCCTCTGCGTCCGAGTCGCACGACAGCGGGGCCGCCCTTTCCCCCTTATTTGACCCTGCCCAATGGATGACCACAGCCGCCGCCCAGCTATGGGCCGATCAAATGCAGAAAATGTGGCAACAGGGCATGGATTTCTGGTCCCAATTTTCGGGGGTCAATCCATCCGCCTTTCCGTCTTTTTCCATGACGACGAATGCTGAGGCGGCACCCACAAATAACGGCACGACCGATCGCCGCTTTGGCCATCCCGACTGGCACAATCACCCCGCTTTTATATTGCTGCGCGAAACCTATGGTTTTCTGTCAGACCAACTGATGAAAGCGGCCATGGACGTCAAAGGGGTGGACGACGCCACCAAGGTCAAATTGCAATTTGCCGCCCGCGCGGTGACCGATGCCATGTCCCCCAGCAACATCGCCATGATGAACCCCGAAGTGATAAAGCGCGCGGTGGAAACGCGCGGCGAAAGCCTGCTAAAGGGTCTACACAATATGCTGAACGACCTGTCGCGTGGGCAATTGACCCATGTGGACCGCAGCGCATTTAAAATTGGGGAAAATATCGCCGCGACGCCTGGCAAGGTCGTGCATGAAACCGACCTTTATCAGCTTATTCAATATAGCCCGACCACCAAAAATCTGCGCGCCATCCCCCTGCTTATCTTTCCGCCATGGATCAACCGTTTTTATATTTTGGACTTAAACCCCCAAAAAAGCTTTGTTCAATGGGCCGTGGAACAGGGGCTGAGTGTCTTCATCGTGTCGTGGAAGTCGGCGGACGAAAGCATGGCCCATATGGTTTGGGACGATTATGTCAGCGCGCAGGTCGACGCCATTCATATTGTCCGCGACCTATTATCCGTCCCCGCCGTTCACACCATTGGATATTGTGTCGCTGGCACCACTTTGGCCGCAACGCTGGCCATGTTGGCCGCGCGGGGTGAGGCGGATATTGTTCAATCCGTTACCTTTTTTACCGCCCAGGTCGATTTCGAACTGGCAGGCGATCTGAAAGTCTTTGTCGACGAAACCAGCCTTGCCTTGCTGCAACAGCTCAGCAGCAAAGGATATTTGGATGGCCGCTATATGGCCGCGACATTCAATGCCCTGCGTGGCCGCGACCTGATTTGGAATTATGTCGTGAACAATTATTTGCTGGGGCAGGATTATCCAGCCTTTGATTTGCTATATTGGAACGGCGACACCACCAATTTGCCAGCCAAATGGCATCAGCAATATTTAACCGACCTTTATCACCACAATCATTTGGTGGTGCCCAATGCGCTGACCATTTGCGGCACAGCGATTGACCTGCGCTTGATCCAAACCCCCGCTTTCATTCAAGCGGGCCGAGAAGATCATATCGCGCCATTGGCCAGCGTGTGGCGGATCATGGACCATTTGTCTGGTCCCAAGGAATTTATGATTGCTGGGTCCGGGCATATTGCGGGGGTGGTAAACCCCCCTGCGGCTGGAAAATATCAATATTGGACTGGCGACAGCCATGCCCCCTCGCTGGATGCATTTGAGGCGAGCGCACAAGAAACCAAGGGAAGCTGGTGGCCCTATTGGCTGGAATGGCTGGGCACCTATGACGACCAGATGGTGCCGGCCAAAGGGGCGCGCATTCCAGGCAAGGGAAAGCGTAAAGCCATAGAAGATGCGCCGGGACGCTATGTTCAAATGCCCTGAGGCGCAAATAATTTCCTTTATATTACTGATCACTACATTCAACGTTCGTCATTTTATGTTGCATCGCACAATTTTGACTTGAAACGCCGCAAATCACCCTATATTGTGCAGTGCGACATAAGGGAGTCGTCTTCTATGGCTAGCAAGCAAAATGATGCAGATCAGACATATGAAGCGGCTGCACCGGCTGTGCTTTCGGGCGCTTCGGTAACGGCAGCCCCATCGCCCGAGGTTCCGCCTGCGGCGAAAACTGCTGACACAGACGCATCCAAAGCCGCAGCGCCAGTCGACACGACCCGCGCCGCCAAAACCGCCAAGTCACCGGCCGCCAAGCCTGCGACAAAAGCGGCCAAGCGCCGGACCGCGTCCCCCAAGAATATATCTTCCAAAAGCCCATTCACGGCGGCTGCAGCCAAGCCTAAATTTCAGGCAGCTTCCGTCAGCAAAGGACAGTTGAACATGAAAGACATGGTCACAAAATTCGCTGAACAAGCCAAAGCCAATGCCGAAGCCTTTTCTGCTGAATTTGGTGCGCGCGCCCAAGACGCCATGGCTAAAAGCAGCAAATTGGCAGAAGAAGCCGCTGCCTTTAACAAGAGCAATGTTGAGGCCGTGGTGGAATCTGGCAAAATTGCCGTGAAAAACTTTGAAACGCTGCGCGACGAAAGCATCAGCTTTGCCCGCAAAAGCTTTGAAGATGGCAGCAACGCGATCAAGAGCCTGACCAGCGTCACCTCGCCAGCAGAATTTTTTAAGCTTTATGCCGAAAACAGCAAAAAAGCTTTTGATGCAGCGGCGGCACAGGCATCGAAAAACAGCGAGCTGCTGGTCAAAATGACCAATGAAAGCTTTGCCCCAATTTCCAACCGCATGTCGGTGATCAGTTCGCAACTGAAAGTCGCCTAAGCGATATCATTGCATAGGACAGTCGGGGTAACTTCTCCTCTCCCTCCCATCCTGACTGTCTGGACAAGACCGCCCGCCCCTTGCAATTGGCGGGCGGTTTTTCCATTTTCGGACCCATGCCTTGGCCTAGGCCAGAATAATCGCATCAAGATTTAGTCAAATCGGGCAAAATCATCCCGATCCCCTCTTGCGCAATGCGACCAGCCTACGATATCCTATCTATTATGCACCCCGCAATTTCTTCCGATCCCGTTCGCTTGATGGCGAATAAGGATGATGACATCGGCGCGCCAGGTGTTGGCGTTGCCACACGCACCCGCGCGAAGCCAAAAAAACCATCTATGTACAAGGTGTTGTTGCTGAACGACGACTATACACCGATGGAATTTGTCGTGATGGTGCTTCAGCGCTTTTTCAATATGGATATTGAACATGCGACACAGGTCATGCTGCATGTGCACCAGCAAGGCGTCGGCGTGTGCGGTATTTTCAGCTATGAAGTCGCGGAAACCAAGGTCGGTCAAGTGATGGACGCCGCGCGCCAACACCAACACCCCTTGCAATGCACGCTGGAAAAAGCCTGACAATTTCTAGCGGCGACTGGCGGCCCCTCAATCAATAATCTCTGAATCAATAATCTGGGGTCACACCGCTTGCTTGGCCAAGCGTTCCCGCGCCAAAGCGGGGGATAAAACAGCCTTGACGGTGCCAAATCCCAAACGCTCGCCGCACTGGGGGCAATGTATCTCGGTTCCCACATCCGCCCCGCAGCCACGGTGCAAATATTGCACCGCATAGTCCGCCTCCACCTCTTGCGGGGCATAGGCCCATTTTTCGGCCCAATTGCGCATCACATATAAAATATCGAATAAATCCTGCCCCTTGGGCGTCAGATGATAGGCATAGCGCAAAGGTCGCTGCTGATAGGGGCGGCGTTCCACCACATCATGCTGCTCCAGCATTTTTAGGCGCGCCGATACCAGTTGCGGCCCCAATCCCGTCCCACGGGTGATGGCGTCAAACCGCGCCGACTTAAAGAATAATTCCCGCAAAATCAGAATGACCGCGCGGTCCCCCAAAAACTCGGCCGTGCGGCCCAAGGGACAGAAAGTATCGGACAATTTGGTACGTGCCGGCATCAACGCTCATTTCATCATTTTGCTTGATACTATGATTATCATAGTTACGATGATTGCACTAGGGAGAGAAACGCATGAGCGCAGCCATGATCATCGGGGCAGGTGATGCCACAGGGGCCGCCATTGCCCGCGCCTTTGCCGCACAGGGCCTAACCGCCTGCATTAGCCGCCGCCCCCGCAGCCATGCGGCGCTAGAGACCCTAGCCGCCGACATTTGCGCTACAGGGCATCAGGCCCTACCCTTTCCCTGCGACGCGCGGGACGAAGCCAGTGTCGTGCAATTGTTTGAAACGGTGGAACGCGATGTCGGACCTATTGAGGCTTGCGTGTTCAACATCGGCGCCAATGTGCAATTTCCCATCATCGAAACCACGGCCCGCGTGTATCAAAAAGTATGGGAAATGGCGTGCTTCGCGGGTTTTCTAACGGGCCGAGAGGCAGCACGCCATATGACCCCCCGCGGCCGTGGCACCATCATTTTCACGGGCGCCACCGCCTCTTTGCGCGGCAGGGCAGGATTTTCCGCTTTTTCCGGTGCCAAAGCCGCCCTGCGGATGCTGGCGCAATCCATGTCGCGGGAATTGGGACCACAGGGCATCCACGTCGCCCATGCCGTCATTGATGGCCCAATTGATACCGATTTCATCCGGCAGCGGCACCCTGATTTCGACGCCGCCAAAGCGGAGCAATTGTTGCTGTCGCCAGACGCCATCGCCGCCAATTATGTGATGCTGCACCAACAAGAAAAAAGCGCATGGACCCACGAATTGGACCTGCGCCCTTGGGGAGAGAAATTTTGACCAAAGCCTTGGAACTCATCTTTGATTTCGGCAGCCCTAACGCCTATTTGATTATGGATATGGCCGCCGAATTGGCAGCGCGGCAAGGTGCCGAATTGCGTATTACGCCTTGCTTGCTGGGCGGCATATTCAAGGCAACGGGCAATAAAGCGCCCTTCATTCGCTATGCCGACGCCCCCGCCCGCATGGCCTATGAACAGCTAGAGATGCAACGATTTATTCAGCGTCACCATTTGACGAAATTTCGCATGAATCCGCATTTTCCGCTGAACAGCTTATTGGTGATGCGCGGCGCGATTGTTGCCCAGCAAGACGGGCGCTTGATGGACTATATTCACATAGTGAACCGCGCAATCTGGGAAGATGGCGCAAAGATGGATGACCCCGCAATCGTGCAACAAGTGTTGGACGCGGGCGGTTTTGACGGCACAGAAATATTGGCGCGCACCCAAGATGACAGCGTTAAAAATCAGTTGGCGCAAAACACCCAAGACGCCGTGCAACGGGGTGTATTTGGTATTCCAACCTTCTTTGTTGGCGATGATATCTTCTTTGGCAAAGAGCGGTTGACCCAAGTCGAAGAGGCACTGGCTAAGCTAGCGGGCTAACCGCCCATCATGGCTGTGGGCGGCGGGCACCAACCCCTTGCCCCGCCACCCCAATACCCAGCAAAGCCAGCAGCAATCCCGCCAGATGAAAGGGACGAAAACTCTCCCCCAAAAATAAGATCGCCAATCCTGCGCCCATCACTGGCATGATATTGACGAACAGTCCCGCTTGGGCCGAACCCAATAATTCAACCCCGCGATTGAAACATAAATAAGAGATAACCGACGGGAAAATACCGACATAGACGATGGCCAGCGCGCTGCCGACGCTGGCCTCGATCCGCGCACCGGATGCTAGTTCCATCATATATATCGGGAATATGCCGCACAGCCCCAGCCCAATCACCGCGATCAGGAAACTGAGGGGATGCACTATGGGGCGCTTGCGCAGCAAAACAGAATAAGTCCCCCAAGCCAGCAAAGCGGCCGCGATCAACGCATCCCCCGCATTCAAACGCAGGTTCAGCACATCCCCCAAATGGCCGCCCGTCAAAATGACCATCACACCCAATATCGACAAGCATAGGCCCAGCCACTGCCGCCAGCCAACCTGATCGCCCATGAACAAAATGCCCAGCCCCATGATCACGGCGGGTTGCGCCGATTGAATCAACAGGCCGTTCATCGCCGTCGTATGGTTCAGCCCCGTATAAAGCATCAGGTTAAAGGTGCAGATGCCCAGCAAGGCCATGGGTAGCATCAGCCGCCATGCGCGTATAATCGGCCGCCAATCGTAGCGCAAATGCGGCCATGCAAAGGGCAGCAGAACAGCAAAGGCCAGCGTCCAGCGCCAAAAAGCCAAAGCGGTGGGCGGAACCGCCCCATGGGCGGCGCGGCCGACAATCGAATTTCCGGCCCAAAATAACGCCGTAATGGTCAACAAAATATAGGCCCGCGACCACAGGCTGGAAATCAGCGCGGACAAGGCAAAAGGTCGGCCAACTGCGTTCTTATCATGCGGCGCGTCTATTGCGGGAATATTGGGCATTGTTGCATTGGCTGGCGCAGCGAGCATTTGCGTGTCCGTGGCGGGGTTATCAATCCCGCTCCTGCTTCCACTCTCGCCTTCCCCCTTTGCGCCCATGTTCAACGGCTTATCCATATCAACCAGCCTATCTCCCGTCCCTATCCCCATTCTGAACCAGCCCATGGTTGGGACTATGGCTGGTCACCCGCCATGCCTATTGGCTCCGTGCAACTTAACCGCGCTTTCTGGTTATCAAAGTGGCGATCACAATTGCAGCGTGAAAATCTTCGGTGTAAGGCCCAGACTATGGATCAAATCGTTATTCGCGGCGGCAATCGCCTCTCGGGCCGCATTCCCATCTCTGGTGCCAAAAATGCGGCACTGACCCTGCTGCCCTGTGCTTTGTTGACGGACGAACCGTTAACATTGCGCAATCTGCCCCGCTTGGCGGACGTCGACGGTTTTGGTCATTTGCTGAACCAATTGGGCTGTTCGACCACCATCGAAGGGTCGCGTCCCGAAGATTTTGGCCGCGTGATGACGGCGCGTGCCACGACGCTGAGCAGCACCGTCGCCCCATATGACATTGTCCGCAAAATGCGGGCCTCTATTTTGGTGCTGGGCCCATTGCTCGCCCGCGCAGGCGAAGCCACAGTGTCGCTGCCTGGCGGCTGCGCCATTGGCAACCGTCCCATTGACCTCCACCTCAAGGCGCTCGAAGCCTTTGGCGCCGAAATTGAACTGGCATCGGGCTATGTCAAGGCCGTGGCCCCCGGTGGCCGCCTAAAGGGCGGCAGCTATAGCTTCCCCGTCGTGTCGGTTGGCGCGACGGAAAATGCGCTGATGGCGGCGGTGCTCGCCAAGGGCACCTGTGTGCTGGAAAATGCGGCGCGCGAGCCGGAAATCGTTGATCTGTGCAACTGCCTTGTGGCGATGGGCGCGGAAATTAACGGCATCGGTACCGACCGCTTGGTCATCGAAGGCGTCGACCGTCTGCACGGCGCAACCTATGCCGTGATGCCCGACCGTATCGAAGCGGGCAGCTATGCCTGCGCCGCGGTCATCACACAGGGCGATGTCGAACTGGTCGGCGCAAACCCCGATGATATGGTCGCCACCCTTGCCGCGCTGCGCGAAGCGGGCGCGACGGTGGAAACCACCAAAAAGGGTATCCGCGTGGCGATGTCAGGCCGCCCACAGCCCATCACTTTGTCAACCGCACCGCACCCCGCCTTCCCCACCGACATGCAAGCCCAGATGATGGCGATGGCAACACTCGGTTCAGGGGCTTCGGTGTTCACCGAAACCATTTTTGAAAACCGCTATATGCATGTGCCGGAACTCACCCGCATGGGCTGTGACATTCAGGTCAAGGGCCGCACCGCCGTGGTGCGCGGTGTCGACAAATTGGTCGGTGCCCAAGTGATGGCAACCGATTTGCGCGCGTCGATGAGCCTGATAATCGCGGGTCTTGCTGCCGAAGGCGAAACGCAGGTCAACCGCATCTATCACTTGGATCGCGGCTATGAGCGTTTGGAAGAAAAGTTCCAAGCGGTCGGCGCGGATATTGAGCGTATCAGCGCAGACTGATTGCTCCATGGCCACAAAAAGAAAAGCGCCCGATTTTCGGGCGCTTTTCTTTTGGATCATCAGCCTTGCGGATCAACCGGCACAGACACCATATTGCCGTTAAGGCTGGGCTTTGCGGGCCGTTTGATCACCGCAATGATCAGGCCCACCATCGCCAGCGCGCCGCCATAGATGGAAAGGCTGGACCAGACATAGCCTTCCATCAGCGTCGAAATGCCCATGGCTATCACAGGGATTAACACGCCCGACCATGCTGCCTGCCCCGGCCCAACTTCGCGAATGATGTTGAAATACATCGGGAAGCTAATCGCGCTGCCGATAACCCCAAGATAAAAGACGCCCGCAATATAGCCCGCATTCACATGCAGCGTCGGCGCGCCCACGGTCACCAGCGCGAACAATGCATTGATAAGAGCGCCAATCAGCATCGCCCATGCCAGCATCACCACCATCGACTGACGGCGCGCAAATTGCGTCCCCTGCATGATATTAGCCGTAGAGGCGGACATTAATCCGGCCAGTGTCAGCGCAATGCCGATGATCACCGCCGAGGAACCCATCGATGCGGCGCGATATTCATGGATCAGCATCAAGGCCACCCCGACGATCGCCACGCCCGCCCCCATTAAAAATCGCCGTTCGAGCGGGGTTTTCAAAAATGCACGGCCCATGATGCTGTTTGGCACAATCATCAGCGCATAGATGACCGCAACCAAGCCAGAGGTAATGAAAGCCTCCGCCCGATAGACGAAATTAAAGTTCAACACGAACTGCGCCAAGCCAAGCAGTGCCGCAAAACCCAAGGCTTTACGTCCGACGATCAGCTTTTCCCCGCGCAGCGCGCCGTAAAGAAACATCGCAGCCGCAGCAATGAAGAAGCGGTAAGCGACCGACCAGGTCGGCGGAACAACACCTAGCTGGTCCTTAATGACAATCCATGTCGAACCCCAAATCAGGGTGATGATGATGAACGGAATGAGGACGCGGGGCGTCAACAATGTCGCCTGAGGCTGGTTCATAGCGCCGCAATCGCCGCAGCCAATTCGGCCACTGCCCTTTCATCTTGATCCCAGCTGGTCACCAAACGCGCCAAATCTTGCCCCCAATCATAAAAATCAAAACCCTGCGTCCGCAGAATCGCCGCTTCCTGTGCGGTTAACCGCAGAAATATCTCATTTGCTTCAACAGGATAGTACAAACGGTCGCCCGCTGCTGCTGCGATACACGCCGCTCCGCGATTGGATGCACGGGCATTTTGCAGCCACAGATCGTCTTCCAACATCGCCTGAATTTGCGCTGCGACGAACCGTCCTTTGCTGAGCAAATGACCGCCGCGTTTTTTCAATTCACGCACACCGGCCCCGCCGCTGTCGCCAAAAAAGACCATCGCCTCCGCTGTCATCGCACCATTTTTGGTGAAACCAAAGGACAGCGCATCCACACCGGCCCGCCATGTGACATCCGCAGGCGAACAACCCTGATGCGCCACCGCATTGGCAAAGCGCGCCCCATCCATATGCAATTTCAGACGATGCCTGCGCGCCACTTCGGCAATTGCGCCGACTTCGCTGGGCGACCAGCTTTGGCCATATTCGCTCGCATTGGTAATGCTGATCGCGGCGGGTTGGATTTGATGCACATCTTGGCGAATGCCCGCTAATTTGGCCTGCAACCCCTCGGCGCTGATCTTGGCCCCCGCCCCGCCCAAGGTCATCAGCTTGGCACCGCCCGCATAAAAAGCAGGCGCACCGCATTCATCCACCTCGATATGCGCTTCTTCGTGGCACAATACCGCCTGCCATGGCCGCACAAAATGGGCGAGAATGATGGAATTTGCCACCGTACCTGTCGCCACCCACACCACTTCTGCGGGGGTTTCAAACAGGTCGGAAAAGGCCGCGTCCAAAGACTGGCTGATCGCGTCACCATCATAAGCCGTGTCGACATGATTGGCGGCCATCATCGCCTCCATCACCTTGGGATGAACAGCGGCGGCATTGTCGGAGAAATAGCGTTTCGAAACCATATGCGCTCTGTAGCGCGAGCCGCCGCCCAGCGCACCCGCTTTTCCACACGAAAAAAGGGCGGCCAGACCAACGCCTGACCGCCCTTTTCAATGTCGCTGATTGCGCCTATTAAGCTTGCTTCGCCAACAATTTCAGGCGCAGAGCGTTCAGCTTGATAAAGCCTGCGGCGTCCTTTTGATCATAAGCGCCCGCATCATCTTCGAACGTCACATGGCGTTCGCTATACAGGCTGTGCGGCGACTTGCGGCCCACCACATTGGCATTGCCCTTATACAGCTTCAGACGAACCGTGCCCGAAACCTTGGCTTGGCTGTGGTCGATGGCCGCTTGCAGCATCTCGCGTTCGGGTGAGAACCAGAAACCATTATAGATCAGCTCGGCATATTTCGGCATCAGCTCATCCTTCAGATGGGCCGCGCCGCGATCCAGCGTGATGCTTTCGATGCCGCGATGCGCGCGAGCATAGATTTCGCCGCCGGGCGTTTCATACATACCGCGCGATTTCATGCCGACATAGCGGTTTTCCACCAAGTCCAAGCGGCCAATGCCATGTTTGCGGCCCAGATCATTGAGCGCGGCCAGCAAAGTTGCAGGCGACATGGCTTCACCGTTCAGCGCAACGCCATCGCCCTTTTCAAAGTCGATGGTGATATATTCCGGCGTATCCGGCGCGTCTTCGGGGTTTACCGTGCGCGAATAAACATAATCGGGGGTTTCTTCCCACGGATCTTCCAGCACTTTGCCTTCTGACGAGGTGTGCAGCAGATTGGCGTCGGTCGAAAATGGGCTTTCGCCGCGTTTGTCCTTGGGCACCGGAATCTGATGCTCTTCGGCAAAAGCGATCAAGGCCGTGCGGCTGGCCAAGTCCCACTCACGCCAAGGTGCAATCACCTTGATGTCGGGGTTCAGCGCATAGGCCGACAGTTCGAAACGCACTTGGTCATTGCCCTTGCCGGTCGCGCCATGCGACACGGCGTCCGCGCCCACTTCCTTGGCGATTTCAATCAAGCGCTTGCTAATCAGCGGACGCGCAATCGAGGTGCCGAGCAGATAATCCCCCTCATAACGCGCATTGGCGCGCATCATTGGGAAAACGAAATCGCGGACAAATTCTTCGCGCAGATCGTCGATATAAATATGCTCGGGCTTAATGCCCATCAATTCGGCCTTGGCACGGGCTGGTTCCAGCTCTTCGCCTTGGCCAAGGTCCGCCGTGAAGGTCACGACTTCGCAATTATAGGTGACTTGCAGCCACTTCAGGATAACGCTGGTATCAAGGCCGCCAGAGTAGGCGAGCACAACGCGCTTGATAGAATCGGACATTTCGACACCTTTTTGGTGGAATAGATAAAGTCGCGCGGCTAGCAGCATAGCCTGTTTCGCGCAACCTTATCGACAATAGAAACGGCCCAATTCGACCTTTCTGAATAAGATAACATGTATTTTAAGATAGAAATGCGTTTGCCCACAGCAAATTTTGAAATAGGGCTTATCGCAACCAACCTTCCAAGGATATTTTATGCGTAGAGCATTATTTTTGGCGGCTGCGGCTGCCGCTCCTTTTATCATCACCCTGTCCACCCCTGCCGCCGCTGAAGAAGGCATGTGGACCTTTGACGCCGTACCAACCCAGCAAATGACCAAAGAATATGGCTGGGCACCGGACCAAAAATGGTTGGACGACCGCCGCGCCGCTGCGCTGCGCCTGACCAATGGTTGCTCGGCCTCCTTTGTATCCGCCGAAGGTCTGATCCTGACCAACCATCATTGCATCGTGTCCTGCCTGCAAGACCTGTCCTCGGCCGATCAAGACTATGTCGCCGCCGGTTTTAATGCCGCCACCCGCGCCGAAGAAAAGGCTTGCCCTGGCCAACAGGCGGAAACCGTCACCAGCATCACCGACGTTACCAAAGATGTGCAGGGCGCGATTGGCACGCTGACCGGCGCTGCCTTGGTCAAGGCCCGCGATGCCCGCATTGCCGACATTGAAAAGGCCAATTGCACGGATTTGAACACCACGCGCTGCCAAGTCGTCACTTTGTTCGGCGGCGGCCAATATAAGCTGTATCAATATCGCAAATATAGCGATGTGCGCATTGCTTGGGCCCCCGAATTCCAAGCCGCTTTCTTTGGCGGCGACCCCGATAATTTCAACTTCCCGCGCTATGCGATGGATGCGGCTTTCTTGCGCGCCTATGACAGTGGCAAGCCCGTGGCATCGCCCCAGCATTTGCAATGGAGCCCCCGCGCGCCGCAGGCCGGCGAAATCACCTTTGTCATCGGCAACCCTGGCAGCACCCAGCGCCTGTGGACAGAAAGCCAGCGGGAATTTCAACGCAGCCAAGCCCTGCCGATGCGCCTGATCTTGATGAGCGAATATCGCGGCCAATTGCTGCGCGCCATGAAGGAAAGCGCCGACAAAAACCGCGAAGCGGGCGACACATTGTTCGGCATTGAAAATAGTTTCAAAGTGTTCAACGGACAATTGCGCGCACTAAACGACAGCGCTTTCAAAGCCAAGCTGGCAGCCGGTGAGGCGGACCTTCGCGCCCGCGTCAATGGCGACGCCAGCATTGGCGACCCTTGGGCCGATATTCAGGCCGCCGTCGACCAGCGCTTGCCCACCTATTTGGACGCCAATTTCCTGTCGAGCGGCCCCGCCAGCTATAGCAGCACCGCTGGTTTTGCCCGCACCTTGGTGCGCGCCGCCAAGGAACGCGCCAAGCGCAACGCCGACCGCAAGCCCGGCTATACGGACAGCGCCCTGCCCTTGACCGAAAAACGCTTGCTGGCCGACACCCCCAGCTATGGTTGGCTCGAAGAATTGGGCGTGGAATTTTGGGCCAGCAAAGCCCGCGAATATCTGGGCAACGACAATGCGCATATCGCCGCCCTGCTCAAGGGCCAAAGCCCCGCAGCCTTTGCCAAGGCCTTGGCCGCCAGCAAACTGAGCGACCCTGCCGTTCGCAAGCAATTATGGGATGGCGGCGCCGCGGCCATTGCCGCGTCCAACGACCCGATGATCGCATTTTATCGCACGCTCGACCCGATCAGCGAGCAGATTGAGGCCGATTTCGACCAAAATTACGATGCCCCCGTCACGGCGGCGCAGTCGAAATTGGCACAGGCGCGTTTCGCGGCCTATGGCGATACCAATTATCCCGACGCCACCTTTACGCTGCGCTTATCCTATGGCCGCGTAGCAGGATGGAAAGAACGTGGCGCGGACGTTACCCCTGTCACCCATATGGGCGGCACCTATGACCGTGCAACGGGCCAATTCCCCTATAATATGGCCAAAGCCTTTGAAGCGAAAAAGGGCAAGTTCGACGCCAACACCGTCTATGACTTTGTCACCACCAATGACATTATTGGTGGCAACAGCGGTTCACCCGTCATCGCCAAGGATGGCAGCGTCATCGGCGCAGCTTTTGACGGCAATATCCATTCGCTGGGCGGCAGCTTTGGCTATGATGGCGCGCTGAACCGCACCGTTGCGGTGTCCACCGCCGCCATTCAAGTGGGTCTGGACACGCTGTGGCCTGCCCCTGCCCTGTCGCGGGAACTGAACGCCAAGCGCAAGAAACGCTAAACATTTGGTCGGGCGGGTTCGCTGCTACAGGCTCCCGCCCGATCCCCATTTCAAAATCGGGGTTTAGCCCAAATAAGCAGCCTCATGCGCCGCCATATAATCACGGATCAGCGGCAAGGCATGGCGGCTGCGGGCATATTGGATTTGATAATTGCCCATGCCCCCGCTTTCAAAAGCAGCGGTCGCGCCCGCCAAATAAAATGTCCACATGCGATAGAATTTCGCGCCCATCATCGCCTCAATCTCCGCCCGTTTTTCAACGCAGCGCGCATACCACTGACGCAGCGTCAGCGCATAATGCAGGCGTAGCGTTTCGACATCGGTCACAATCAAGCGGCTGCGCTCCGATGCCGCCACGGTTTCACTCAGCGCCGGAATATAACCGCCAGGGAATATATATTTGCGGGTGAACGCATCGGTCGCCCCCGGTCTGCCAAAGCGGCCGATGGTGTGAATTAACATCACCCCGTCGGCGGTCAGCAAATTGGCGGTGCAGCGGAAAAATTCTTCGAAATTGCGTGCGCCCACATGTTCAAACATGCCGACCGATACGATGCGGTCATATTGCCCCACATCGCGCACGGCCAAATCCCGATAATCGATCAATTCAAATGTCACGCGGTCCGCCAGCCCTTCGGCCTGTGCGCGTTGCTGCGCCATCGCCAACTGTTCTTCGGACAAGGTGATGCCATGCACACGGACATTGGCAAATTTGGCCAAGCTTATGGCCATCCCGCCCCAGCCACAGCCAATGTCCAACACCCGCTGCCCGTCTTGCAGCGCCAATTTCGCGGCAATATGCGCCTTTTTCGCCTGCTGCGCTTCGTCCAAACTGATGTCGGGGCGCGGCCAGTAAGCGCAGCTATATTGCATGTCGCTGTCCAGAAACAGGCGATACAGGTCATTACCAATGTCATAATGATGCGCAACATTGGCCTTGGATTCCCGCCGCCGATTGATGCTGTTCAGCCGCGTCTTAACCCAATCCAGCGCCTCTCCCACCGCTGTTAAGTCTTTTAACTTTTCGCCCCTATCCCATGGCGTATTGGCGCGCAGCAAATGGATTAAATCCATAATATCGCCATTTTCGATGATCAGATCGCCGTCCATAAAGGCTTCGGCTGCGCCAAGGCGTGGGTCCAGCACCACATGGCGCATCGCCCGCTTGCTGGTAAAGCGCACCGTCAAATTGGCATATCCCGCTGTAGGGACGCCGAAAACCTCTTCGCCGCCGTTTGGTGCCAATATGGTCAATTGCCCATAGCGAATAACGCGCGATAAAAATGGGCGAAGAATGGACATGCTTGCTCCCTTGCCAAAGAATTTTTCGGCATGGGCGCGCGGTCAATTGGCCCTGATGACACGCCCCCACCCTTTCAAATAATCGATGGTCTGCGCTACGGTTCCCCCACCATCATATTCGGCACGATTATGTCGCCATATATGATGGACGCGTCAGGCGGCATTACAACCGGCTGCGCGTCCATGATCCTGTCTTATGCGGCGGTTTCCAAGGCATATTGCCCACGATAGAAATTTCGCAGCGACACTTTGTCGATTTTCTCACTGCCCAATTTGGGCAGCGCCGATGGCGCCAGCCAAATTTTCAGCGGCACCTTAAAGGCAGCCAAACGCTCGCTCAGAAAGGCGGTCAAAGCTTCGGCATCCACGCGGCTGTCGGGTGTCATCCACACCACCGCGCCGACCACTTCGCCCAAACGTTCGTCCGGCAAACCAAAGACCGCGCATTCCTTGGCGTCAGGATGCTCGTAAATTGCGGCTTCCACTTCTTGGCAGCTAATATTTTCACCGCCGCGAATGATGATGTCTTTTTTGCGATCAACGATGAACAAATATCCATCCTCGTCCAAATATCCCAAGTCACCGGTGCGGAAATAATGGTCTTTGGTAAAGGCATCGCGCGTGGCGTCGGGCCGGTTCCAATATCCTTCGAAATTGGCGATGGAGCGGATACACACTTCGCCAATTTGTCCTTGGGGCAAGGCATCCCCCGCATCATCCATAATCGCCAAATCGACCAATGGCTTGGACGCGGGGCCAGTGGACAAGGGCTTTTCCAGATAATTGTCACCCAAATTGCCGCAGCCAACCCCATTGGTTTCGGTCAGGCCATAGCCCAGCAATGGCTGGCCGCCGCCCATGCCGTCCGCGATGCGTTTGACATGTTCGGGTGGTCGCGGTGCGCCGCCCGCCGCATAGCTGGCGCAGGTCGACAAATCATATTTTGAACGGTTCGGGTGCACCAGCATTTCATAGCTCATCAGCGGAACGCCAACGAAATAGCTGATTTTCTCCTGTTCAATCAGGCGCATGGCTTCTTCGGCGTCCCATTTGGGCATCAACACCAATTTCCGGCCAATCGCAAAGCTTTGCAGGAACACCGGAACTTCGGCCGTCACATGGAACAAGGGCGTGCAAATCAATGTCGCGGGCTGAAGGTCCGACGTGATGCCATCTTGCGCCATTAAATAAGCCATGGATACGGACTGGGCGACATAGTTGAATGTCCCCTGCGTCACGGCCCGATGACGCGAATAGGCCCCCTTGGACTGTCCGGTGGACCCCGATGTGAACAAAATCGTTGCCAGATCATCGCCCGTCAATTTGGGCAGCGCCGTATCGGGATTGGCACCTGCCGCCAGCAAGGGCGATATGGCCTGATCAATATCCAAGCTGATATCGAGTTCGATCACCGGTACCTTGTGCCCCGCCTCTGCTAGCCGAGCGGCGCGGGGGCTGTCGGCAATCACCAGCGACACTTCGGTTTCGTCAATCGCCGCGACCAATTCACCGCCCTGCCACCATCCATTCAGCAAGGTGGCGCATCCGCCCGCCATTAAAATGCCAATATAGGCCACACACCAAGCATTGGCGTTGCGCATTGCCAAACCGACGCGGTCACCCCGCTGGACCCCATGCCCATCCACCAAACCAATGGCGACTTGGCGGGCGGTGGCATAGAGTTCAGCAAAGCTCAGCCGCTTGTCACCTTCGACCAAAAAGGTGGCGTCCCCGTGCTGTGCACAGAAAAAAGCGACATAATCCACCAGATTGTCGGGCGCATTGCTGATATAAGGAAAGCTGCGGCCGTCGCTATCAATGGTGCCAAGCTGGATCGGCCCGCCCGCTGCGGTAATGGCTTGATAGGCCGCGTCTATGCGCAAATCGAGCGCTGATGGCATCTTTCATCTCTCCTCTTGGTCTCTTGGCCCGAAACCCTTATGGGTTATGTCCTCTCCCCGGGAAGGACAGAGACTTTCATGTTATTCACAGATATACTAGCCCAAGCTTCATCCTATGTGAATTTTCACGACCTGATGGGGTCGAACAGCGAAGTGGCGTTCAGCATTTTCGGCCTGCCAATCCGTTGGTATGCCTTGGCCTATCTGGCTGGAATCTTTATCGGTTACTGGTATTTGCTGCGCCTTATCGCCCAGCCCGGTGCGCCTATGGCCCGACGCCACGCCGATGATATGATTTTTTACGCGATGCTGGGCATCATCATTGGTGGCCGCATTGGCTATGTGCTGTTTTACAATTTGGGGGCCTATTTGGACAATCCGCTGGCGGTATTCCGCCTGTGGGATGGCGGTATGTCCTTCCACGGCGGTTTAGTCGGGGTGTTGGTCGCCATTTATTATGTCACGCGCAAGGAAAAGCTCAGTTTTCTGCGCTTTGCCGATTATGTCGCCTGTGTTGCGCCCTTTGGCTTGCTTTTTGGTCGCTTGGCCAATTTCGTCAATGGCGAGCTTTGGGGCCGTGCCACGACGGTTCCTTGGGCGGTGATTTTCCCAGACAGCGGCAGTATGGACCCACGCCACCCCAGCCAATTATATGAAGCCGGCCTCGAAGGCCTGTTGATGCTGCTGGTGTTGGCCTATTTATTCTGGCGCACCAAGGCCCGTTACAAGCCCGGCCTGATGACCGGAACGGCATCCCTCATTTATGGCCTCAGCCGCTTTTTCGTCGAATTTTTCCGCGAGCCCGATGCCCAATTGGGAACCTTGGGTTGGGGGTTGACCATGGGCCAAACCTTGACCTTGCCGATGATCATCATCGGATTGTGGTTGATCATGACCGCCAATGGCCGCCGCCAGCGGATTGAACCGATTGCGGGGCCAGATAGCATTGCCTGATAATCCCATGTCTGACGGCCAAAATTTTGACGCCCCGCCACTGTCCGGCGCGCTGCCCACTCCCCAAGAATTGGCCGCGCAAATCGCGGCCCAGCGGGTCACTAGCATCGCCGATTATATGGGCGCGATGAACGCCCATTATTACGCCACCCGCGACCCCTTGGGCGCGGCGGGGGATTTTACCACCGCGCCGGAAATCAGCCAATTGTTCGGCGAAATGATCGGCATTTGGATAGCCGACATCTGGACCCGCGCGGGCCGTCCCGAATTTCGCTATGTCGAATTGGGGCCAGGGCGCGGCACCTTGGCGGTAGATGCCTTGCGCGTCATGGCACGGTTTCAAGCGGTTCCGCAATCGGTGCATTTGGTGGAAACCAGCCCGACCTTGGCCGCCGCCCAATTGGCGCGCATCCCCCATGCCCAGCATCATGATGATGTCGACGCCTTGCCCGATGACCTGCCGCTGATCATCATCGCCAATGAATTTTTCGATGCCCTGCCCATCCACCAATATATTCGCACGGAAAATGGTTGGCGCGAACGGGTGGTGGTGCGCCAAGATGATCGCCTGCAAGCCGCAGCGGGCGATACCGCTGCCGATGAATTGGTGCCGCCATCGCTGCGCCAGCATGACGTGGGCACCATTGTTGAAACCACGCCCCTGTCCGCCATGATTATGCACAAATGCGCCGCCCGTCTGGTGCGCGGCGGCGGGGCTATGTTGGCGATTGATTATGGTTATAGCGGCCCAGCAGCGGGGGACAGTTTGCAAGCGCTCCACCGCCACCAATTTGTCGATGTCTTTGCCCAGCCAGGCGAAGTCGACGTCACCGCTCACGTGGATTTCACCTGCCTGCGCGATGCCGCTGCCCATGCTGGAGCGCGGGCCACCGGCCCCGTTCCGCAGGGCCAATGGTTACAACATATGGGCATTGATACCCGCCTAGGCAGCTTGCTGCGCGCCGCCCCTGACCGCCAGACAGAGTTGATCAGCGGGCGCAACCGCTTGGTCGAAGACAAAGAAATGGGCCAATTATTCAAAATTTTGGGCGTCACCGCCCCCCATTGGCCCGCCCCCGAAGGATTTATAATTACCCCATGACCATCGCTATAACCCCCGCCACGCCGCAGGATGCCGACGCCCTGTCCGCCTTTGCGATTGCATCGTTTAAACACACATTCGCCCATTTATATGACCCCAAAGATTTGGCGATGTTTCTGGACGAGTGGAACCGTCCCGATGATCTAGCGGCGCAAATTAACGCAGCGGATTGGGCCGTGGCTTTGGTGCGCGATGATGCGGGCGACATTTTGGGTTTTGTGAAAACCGGCCCTGCCGACCTGCCCTTGCCGGACGACCAACCCCGCGACCATATTACGGAATTACACCAGCTTTATGTTCATGAACGCGCCAAAGGCCAAGGCGTAGCAGCTGCCTTGATGGACTTTGCCATTCACTGGGCCCGCCAACGCGCCCAGACTTTTTATCTGTCCGTATTCAGCGAAAACCCCCGCGCCCAGCGTTTTTACAGCCGCTATGGATTTTACGATGTGGGCCGCAACCCGTTTCGCGTCGGCAACCATATTGACGAAGACCGTATCTGGAGGCTGGATCTGTGACATCCCATCCCCCCTTTGTGACCGCCCCGACATTGGCAGGCGTCGCCCATGGTTTTTTTGGTCGCCAAGGCGGCGTGTCGACCGGCGATTTGGCATCGCTCAACACCGGTATCGGGTCCGATGACGACCCCGCCCTGATCCAAGAAAACCGCCACCGTGTGATCGCCAGTCTGTCGCCCCAAGCGGCACTGGCGGGCCTATATCAGGTGCACGGCGCCGACTGTGTGATCATCGACGAACAAAGCGACCTTGGCCAGCGGCCACAGGCCGACGCCATGGCCACGCGCACAGCGGGTATCATGCTGGGCATATTAACCGCCGATTGTGTGCCCGTCTTGTTTTGGGATGCCAAAGCCGGTGTGATTGCCGCCGCCCATGCGGGGTGGAAGGGCGCGCTGGCCGGTGTGACGGACAACAGCATAGCCGCCATGCAAAGCCTTGGCGCATCGCCCGACAATATCTGCGCCGCCATCGGGCCGTGCATTGGCCGCGCATCCTATGAAGTGGATGACAGCTTTGTCGCCCGCTTCACCGCTGCCGACCCCGCCAATGAACGGTTTTTCGTGGCCCATAAACAAGGCCATGCAATGTTCGATATTGCGGCCTATGTCGCGGCACGGCTGGCGCAAGCGGGCATCAAACGCATTGCCATGACCGGCCAAGATACTTACGCTGCGCCCACAGAATATTTCAGTTACCGCCGTGCGTGCCACCAAAATGAAAATAGCTATGGCCGCCAATTATCGGTGATCGTTTTGGAGAGTTAATGGATAAAACACGCCTGTTCGGCCTTGGCGGCGGATTGATAGCCTTTATCATCATGCTGATCCTGCCACCGCCGACAGGCATGGAGCCCATGGCATGGCGCATTGCCGCCATGACCATGTTGATGGCTATTTGGTGGATGACCGAGGCTTTGCCCCTGACGGTCACCGCGCTCATCCCCTTTTTGCTGGTCCCGATATTTGGCGTGATGAGCGCCAACGACATCGCGCAAGAATATTACAGCCCCATTTTATTCCTGATTTTGGGCGGGGCCTTTTTGGCGCTGACCATCGAACGGGTCGGCCTGCACCGCCGTATTGCGCTGGCGCTGCTAAACCGCGCTCGGCCCACGCCCACGGGCCTGTTATTCGCTTTTATATCTGCAACCACCACCATTGGCCTGTTGGTATCCAACACCTCTACCGCGCTGATCATGCTGCCCATCGCCTTGGCGGTCATCCAAGCCGCCGGCATCAAAGAGGGAGAGACAGAGGGCTTTGCTGGCGCAGTGGTGATGGGCACCGCCTTTGCCGCCACCATCAGCGGCTTTGGCACATTGGTGGCCAGCCCCACCAACGCCATTGCGGTCGGCCTGATCAACAAAAGTCTGGGCACCGACATCGGATTTTTGGACTGGTTGAAATTTGGTATGCCGATTGTGCTGATTTCTGTGCCGCTGGCGACATGGGTGTTGGCCCGCGTCCACCGGCTGGATCAACATGATTTCGATCCCAATGCCGCCCGCGCGGCCTTGGGCCATGCCGAACCATGGTCGGCGGCGGAAAAGCGGGTGGTGCCCATTGCTGTCGCCGTCGTCGCGACATGGATCGCCCAGCCGTGGATCGCGCCCTATTTCCCCAATGGTTCGCTGACCGACGGCACCATTGCCATTGCGTTCAGCATATTACTGTTTCTGGTGCCCGATGGCACGGGCCGCCCGCTGCTGAATTGGCGCGAGGCCGACAAAGCCCCTTGGGCGGTCATCATGCTATTCGGCGGCGGCTTGGCCTTGGCCGCCGCGATCAGCGACAGCGGGCTGGCGGCATGGCTGGGCGTGGTGCTGGCCCCGCTAACCAGCATGCCGCTCTTCCTATTGGCACTCATCATTGTGGCGCTGACCATCTTGGTCACAGAATTTGCCAGCAATGTCGCCACGGCCAGCGGCATTATGCCGGTGTTAACCGCGCTGATCGCGGCCACAGGGGCGGACCCGATATTGATGGCGATGCCCGTCGCCATGGCCGCCAGTTGGGGCTTTATGATGCCCGCTGGCACCGGTCCCAATGCCTTGGCATGGTCAACCGGTCATATCGCCCTGCCCCGCATCTTAAAAGCAGGGTTTATCTTGGACCTGATGGGCGCGCCCTTGTTGGTCGGCGTGATTTGGGCGGTCGCCAGCATCGGCTAAGTTCGCCATGAAAAAAGGCGCAGCCCCTTGGGTGCTGCGCCTTTTTTCATAAAGGTTTATAGGACAGATTAGCCCAAACGCGTCACCGCGCCCTTATGCTTGCCCACGCCGCCATTGCGGGGGCGGAAGCGGCGTTGTTCGCCCTGTCCTTCGCCACCACGCGGAGCGCCACCACGATTGTCGCGGTGTTGCGCGGGACGGCCTGCGCCTTGGCCTGCACCGTGGCGGGGATCTTGTCCGCCATCACGGCCTTGGCCTTCAACGCTCTGATCGCGCCACTTGCCATCGCGGCCCTGACCGCCCCGGCCCTGACCACCGCGACCCTGACCGCCATTACCACGGCCGCCGCTTTCGCTGCGCTGTCCACCATCACGGCGCTGGCCCCCGTCACGGCGTTCACCGCCGCCCGACTTGCCGCGCAGCGCATCGTCGCGCTGACGCTGCGGGTCGCGGCCACGGCTGCCGGTATCGCGGGGCGGAGCCGCAGGCTTGGGCAGATTGCGCACCATTTCGCCAAAATTATCTGGCAGCTTTTCGGGTTCAGCGCGGGTGCGGGTTACACGCTCAATATCGCGCAAATAGGCCTTTTCATCCGGCGCAACAAAGCTGATCGCCTGACCCTCGGCCCCAGCTCGTGCAGTGCGGCCAATGCGGTGAACATATTGTTCTGGCACATTGGGAATTTCAAAATTGATCACATGGCTGACGCCCGACACGTCAATGCCGCGTGCCGCAATGTCGGTGGCCACCAGCAATTTCACTTGGCCGGCGCGAAACGCCTGCAAAGCGGTGGTGCGCTGCGCTTGGCTCTTGTTGCCATGAATCGCAAAGGCTTGGATGCCCGCGCCCGCCAAATGGCGCACAACACGGTCCGCGCCATGTTTGGTGCGGGTAAAGATCAACGCACGGTCAATATCTTCGGTGCGGACGATATGGTGCAACAGCGCTTGCTTTTCCTTTTGTTCGACAAAGGTAATGCGCTGTTTAATCTTTTCGGCGGTGGTGGCTTGCGGCGCGACAGACACGGTTACCGGATCGTTCAAAAACTGGTTGGCCAGCGCCGCAATTTCCTTGGGCATGGTGGCCGAAAAGAACAGATTCTGACGCTCGGCAGGCAGGATTTTTGCCACGCGGCGCAGGCTGTGGATAAAGCCCATGTCCATCATTTGGTCGGCTTCGTCCAAGACGAAAATTTCCACATCATCCAAACGCAAGGCGCGCTGGTCGATCAGGTCGAGCAAACGGCCTGGGGTGGCGACCAAAATATCGACACCGCCCGCCAAATCCTTGATCTGGCGATTGATCGGCACGCCGCCGAACACAGTCGACACGGCCAATTTCGCAAAGCGCGCATAATCGCGGCAATTTTGCGCAATTTGGGCGGCCAATTCGCGGGTCGGCGACAGCACCAACATACGGGTTCCGCGCGGCGAGCGCGGCTTGGGGTTGCTCAGCAGATAATGCAGCGACGGCAGCGAGAAAGCCGCCGTTTTACCCGTGCCGGTTTGCGCAATACCGCACAAATCACGACCTTGCAGCAACACCGGAATGGCTTGCGCCTGAATGGGGGTGGGTTCGCTATAGCGTTTGGCAACCAACGCACGCTCAATATCAGCGTGCAGGCCAAAGTCTTTAAATTCCATTTTTCATTTTTCCACAACTGGCCGCGCAGCACGTTCGGATCGACCAAACGCACCAAAGCGGGTTCGAAACGACCCGCGTGAAAGGGTGCCTCAAGAGACATGCACAGCCGGCTAGCCCATATGCTTGTGGATATGGATATCACGCTGCCACGAAATTTAAGCGGATCTGTGCCGCTCATCTGCGCTGGCGGTGCCTATGGCAGAAAATGCGGTGAATTGCAAATCTGATAGCCAATGGTGCCGCATGGCTCCATTCCCTCCCTCTTGCCCCCATTGCATTTTCAGCACATCCTTTCCGCACAGCGGCAGCCCATCATATGGGCGTCGATGGTGGAGGATTGGCATGGCCCAGAAAATCATCGTCATTGACGAAGGCACAACATCGACCCGAACTTTGCTATTTTCCGCCAAAGGAAAGGTCTTGGCCGCCAGCCAGCGCGAACTGACCCAGCATTATCCCGCCCGCGGTTTGGTGGAACATGATGCCGACGAAATATGGAAAGCCACGCTGGCGACCACCAAAGACATGGTCAAAAAGGCAGGCGGCGCCGCCAAAATCGCGGGCATCGGCATTACCAATCAACGCGAAACCATTATATTCTGGGATCGCAAAACCGGAAAACCCCTCGCCCCCGCTATCGTCTGGCAAGACCGCCGCACCGCCGATATCTGTGATGCTTTGCGGGCGGATGGCCATGAAGATATGGTCCAAAGCAAAAGCGGTTTGATCTTGGACCCATATTTTTCCGGCAGCAAAATCGGCTGGGCGCTGAAACATTGGCCCGAACTGCGCAAGGCGGGTGATCGCTTGGCGGTCGGCACCGTGGAATCTTATTTGATCTATCGCCTGACGGGCGGTCTACATGTCACCGACGCCACCAATGCCGCCCGCACCCAATTGATGGATATTCGCACCAGCAAAAACGGCCAAGGCGGCTGGGACACTGACTTATGCGATTTGTTCGGCGTCCCCCCATCCATCTTGCCGGAAATTGTTGGCTGCACCGAAAATATCGGCGTGACGGACAGCAAGCTATTCGGCGCGCCCATCCCCATTTGCGGCATGGCGGGCGACCAACAGGCCGCTACCATTGGCCAAGCCTGCCTGAAAAAGGGGCAAAGCAAAGCAACCTTTGGCACTGGCGCCTTCATCCTAACCGCCACCGAGGGGCAGCAGATCCGGTCAAAAAATCGCCTGCTATCCACCATTTTGGTGCAGGACGGCGACACCCGCCATTATGCGATGGAAGGGTCGGTCTTTGCTGCGGGCAGCTTGATTAAGTGGCTGCGCGACGGATTGGGCTTGCTGGCCAATGCCGCAGAGAGCGAGGCATTGGCCCGTTCCGTTCCCGACAATGGCGGTGTCTATTTGGTCCCCGCGCTGTCCGGCCTTGGCGCGCCCCATTGGCGGCCCACCGCGCAAGGCGCTATTTCCGGCCTCAGCTTTTCCACCAGCAAAGCCCATGTGGCGCGGGCGGCGCTGGAATCCATGGCCTATCAGATGCGCGACCTAAAAGACGCCTTTGCCGCCGACGGCATGAAATGGAAGGAATTGCGGATTGACGGCGGCATGGCAGCCAATGATTGGATGGCGCAAGATCTGGCCGATATATTGAACCTGACGGTCGAACGGCCTGATATGATCGAAAGCACCGCTTTGGGCGCGGCCATGTTGGCGGCGACGGGCGCGCGACTTTACCTCAATTTGGCCAGCGCGGTCGATGCCATGCACGGGGGCGGTAGCCGCTTTACTGCCAATATCACGCCCCAGATACGCAAAACGCGCCTTGCCGGTTGGCAAAGCGCGCTTGCAAAGATTTTGGATGATGCGGCCTCTAGCGGCTGAAATGTCCTTCAAGCGCGAAGCCGCAATAGTCCAAATTAACGCTTCAGCGACAGGCCGCCGAAACGCTTGTTGAACTTGGCAACCTGACCACCTGCGTCCAACATACGGCCCGTGCCGCCGGTCCATGCGGGGTGAGCGGTGGGGTCGATTTCCAGCGCCATCACGTCGCCTTCTTTGCCCCAAGTCGAACGGGTCTGATATTCCGTGCCATCGGTCATCTTGACGGTGATGGTGTGATAGTCGGGGTGAATGCCAGCTTTCATTTTATTCGCTCCAATACCACTGGTTTCCGACCAGCAGCGTAGGTTTAAGTCCGAAGACATGAAGATCGGCCCTGTAATGGCCAAATCCAGAAAATGCAACCATCCTTCCCCGTCCCACCATCAGGCGGGGCGGGAAAGATATGGCCGAGATCAGATTATTCGCTTGGCGGGTCCGCGATCATGGCGGTGAAGGTGCATTCCGTGGCCAATTGACCATTGAGCATCGCCTTGCCTTCGAATTTGCAGATATTGCGTTTTGCCTGCAAAATCGTGACATGCAGGTCCAGCAAACAGCCTGGCTCCACGGGTTTACGGAATTTTACGCCGTCAATCCCCATGAAATAGACCAGCTTGCCTGTGCCCGCCAAACCCAGCGATTCAATCGCCAACACACCGCCAGCCTGTGCCAAAGCCTCGACAATCAGGACGCCCGGCATAATCGGGCGACCGGGAAAATGGCCTTGAAAGAAAGGCTCATTCATCGTCACGGCTTTGATCGCGTGAATCGTGTGATCTTTGACCATCGATTCGACACGGTCCACCAACAACATCGGATAACGATGCGGCAGCAAAGAAAGGATCCGGCGGATATCCACCGGACCCAATGCTTCACCCTTTACGTCAGCTGCGCTCATCGTCCGGCTTAGCGGCTAGCGGGCTGATTGGCTTGTGGCTGGGCGGCTGCGGCGCCAGCTTGCAATTGTTGGTTGCGTTCTTGCACCAGCTGACCGGGCTGATAGCCAGCCGGCGGCGTGATCGTCACGTTGGGCAGAATGCGGTTCAATTCGGTCACAACCGAATCCGTGATATCTACGTTATTTTCACGTGCCAAAACAGCATCGGGCTGCAGCAACAGGTCAATTTTCTTGGCGGTCATCGCGGCGCGGATCGCTTCGTTCATACGAATGCTGATCTGGTCTTCGACATAGGCCAGAGCCAGTTCAACCGGCGCGCCAATGCGCTGCAATTCTTCGCCTGCCGACTGACGCTTGGTTTGCACAGCCTGTGCAGCCGCCTGAAGCGCGGTCGCATTTTGCGGCGTCTTGCGGGCTTCTTCGTTATATTTCGCAATCAGAACATTCATTTCTGCTTGCAAGGTCTGGCCGCGCGATTGCTGCTGATCGATCGACGCCTTGTGGGTCGTCTGGATTTGCTGCGAAGCAACGGTGAAGGCATTGGAACGAGCCGCAGCGACGCGAACGTCAGCAACCGCAATCGCTTTAGCCTGTGCAATGGCCGGCGTGGCCAGCATGGGCGAGGCCGACAGCGTGGCAATGGCCAGTGCCGAAGCAACAAGAAGTTTCTTCATTAGAATTGGGTTCCTACGTTGAATGAAAAGCGTTTCGGATCATCGCCATCTTCTTTGCGGAGGGCGTATGCGAAGTCGATCCGGAACGGACCGAAGGGAGAATTCCAGTTGACGCCCGCGCCAATAGCGACGCGGGGTTTCCATGTATCACCAAAATATTGCTCGTCGAACGGTGCCATCGCCGTACCCGTGGTACACTTTTGATACACTCCGGAGCCTACCTCAGTTTCCTCTGCGAAAGAGCGACCACTCGTCGCGGCATCACGGCAGATAAATTTCAGCTGACCATCGGATGGATCGATGAAGTCATTCAGCTTTGTCAGCGTTGGCCGCTTCACACCCCAAACCGACCCCACATCAAGGAAGATCGATGGTCGTAAACCCAGTTCTTTGGCACCGGAACCCAAGGGAATGTCAACTTCCGCGCGCGCCATATAATAAGCCCGACCGCCCAGAGCATCGTCGTAACTGTTGTTACGGTCGGTGTTCAACTTCGCCAATGCGGGATCAGCATTATAGCTTTCCAAACCATATCGGATTACACGCGGACCAACGCCGCGAATATCAAAACCGCGCATTTGAGGTTCGCCTAAAAAGAAGCGATCCGTCAACCGAACCTTGTCAGATCCGGTGTTGCTGTTGTTTCCAAGGGCGTGAATATAACCGCCTTCGGCCGTCAGGTTCAAAATGAACTGGCCGGTCAGACGCATGTGCTTCGACGCGTTCAAGCGCGTGCGCACATAACGCACATTCCCGCCCAGACCCGCAAAATCTTGGCTGATCGATGCGGACTGGCCGCGCGTCGGACGCATGCGATTGTCGCGGTTATCAAAGGCCAGTGTATAACCGATCAAGGATGTCGTGCGCTTGCCAATAGCGTCGCACAAATAACGACCCGCCACCAACGGATCACACTGATCGCCAAAATAATAGAGGCCCTTGTCGAGCGACACATCGTCAAAGTTCAGGCTGTAGCGCGCGAAGAATTGCATGAACTCGGTCAGCGGAACGCCAGCGTTCAACTGGAATCCGGTCGTCACCTGTTCAAAGGTCGTGCGGCGTTCGTTGTTCAAACCAAATTGGAAGCTGTTCAAATCGCGGCGATAGACACTGCCGCCGACCGAGATGTTGCGGTCGAACAAATAAGGCTCTGTAAAGCCCAATTCGATGGATTTCGAATAGCTGCTATAGTTGACCGAAGCGGACAATTGTTGGCCCAAACCACGGAAGTTGCGCTGGCGGATCGACCCTTGGACCAAGAAATTCTCGATGGACGAGAAACCTGCCGACAGTGACAATTCGCCCGTCGGCTTTTCTTGTACATTGGTTTCCAAAATGATCCGGTCCGGCGTGCTGCCTTCCTTGCGATCAATCGTCATATTTTCTTGGAAATAGCCCAAGCTATTGAGGCGGTTTTCCGTCCGCTTGACGCCAAAGCTGTTAAACGCATCCCCTTCGTTCAAACGGAATTCGCGGCGGACGACCTTGTCATGCGTCAGCGTATTGCCGTTGACGTCAATCCGCTCGACATAGGTGCGCGGGCTTTCGCTGACGTTAAAGGTAATCCCCATGGTGCGGGTTTCAGCATTGCGCGTAAATTCGGGGTTGATATTGGCAAAGGCATAGCCGAACAAACCCGCCGTTTCGCTCAGGCTTTCGACGGTATCTTCGACCAATTTGGCGTCATACCAATCGTCCTTCTTCATCGGCAGCATGGCCTTCAGCGTTTCCGGTTGGAAATCGCGCAACTCGCTTTCGACATTAATGTCGCCAAATTTGTACCGCTCACCTTCTTCCACCACATAGGTAATGATGAAATCTTGGTTGTTGCTGGTCAGTTCGGCCACCGCCGAAATCACGCGGAAATCGGCATAACCATTTTGCAGATAAAATAGGCGCAGCTTTTGCTGGTCATAGGCCAGACGGTCGGGGTCATAGCTGGTGTTGGACGACAACATGGTCATCAGGCCTGTTTGCTTGGTGGCCATTTCGCCTTTCAACTGGCCGTCCTTGAACTTCTCGTTCCCGACGATGTTAATCTGGCGAACCTTGGACTTTGGCCCTTCGGTAATTTCAAACACCACGTCGACACGGTTTTGGTCCAATTGAACCATTTTGGGTTCAACGGTCGCCGCAAAACGGCCCTGACGCTTATAGAGTTCGATAATACGGGCCACGTCGGCGCGTACCTTGCTACGGGTATAAATTTGGCGCGGAGCCAATTTAATTTCCGGACGCAGCTTGTCTTCTTTCAGGCGCTTATTGCCTTCCAAGATGATGCGGTTGACGACGGGGTTTTCCGCAACTTCGATCACCAAGGCTCCCGCATTGTCGGTGATCTGATAATCTTTGAACAATTCGGTGGCGGCCAAATCCTTCAATGCCTGATCCAGCATCGAGCGGTCATAAGGCTGACCCACGCGCAGGCGCAGATAGGACAAGATCGTCTGCGCTTCCAAACGCTGATTACCTGTGACCGTGATCGACTGAATGGTCGACGCGGCAGCAGGAGGAACGACCGCTACCGAAGGAGGCGAAGCAGGCCGTGACGCCGTTGGCGCAGCCGTTTGTGCCATCACCGGCGCTGCGGGCCAGGTCATCATCGTTCCTGCCAACAGCAGGATCGACAATTGCTTTGGGGCCGTTTTCATATGTGCTGCCACGCTTGGTCTTCCCGCAAAATTTTTCATCAAACACGCCCCGTCACATGACGCGCCGTGCATCTCCTGCCCCAGTCGGGCTATCCAATCAAGTCGCTGATCCGATCCCACAGACCGAAAGAGCCCAAATCGTTAAAAGTCACGACGACCATCAGCGTGATAATCGCAACGAAGCCAACGCGAAAGGCCCATTCCTGTGCCTGTGCAGGAACGGGACGCCGCCTTATGGCTTCATAGCTGTAAAATAACAAATGGCCGCCATCAAGCATTGGCAATGGCAACAGGTTGATGAACCCCAGATTGATGGAAATCAGCGCCGCCAGAAAAACCAGCGAAGCCGCGCCCATGGTGGCCGCTTCGCCCGATGTCTTGGCGATTTTCAACGGACCGCTCATATCCTTGACGGATCGATTACCGGTCAGCAACTGCCCCAAAACTTCCACCGTCTGGCGGACAATTTGGCTTGTCTGGCGGACCGCCACCACAGGCGCTTGCAGCAAAGAGACTTTCTCAAACACCACGCGGCCCGCGCTGATGCCAATCACCCCGCGTTCAAATTCATTGCCAAATTGATCCTTGGATTTCACCAATTTCGGGGTCAGCAACAAACTTTGTTCCGCGCCGCCGCGCCGCACGCGAACATCCACAGTTTCACCGGGGCGGTGCGCCACCGCCATGGGAATGTCGGTGAACAATTCCATCTTGCGGCCATCAATCGACAAAATGACATCGCCTTCGCGAATGCCCGCCTCTGCCGCCGCAGACCCTTCCAATACCGCGCCTGCGACCGCTGGCGTGGTGGGCGTGCCGCTGAGCCACGCAAAGCCCGCCAAGATCACAATCGCAAAGAGGAAGTTTGTAACTGGTCCCGCCGCAACAATCGCCGCGCGCTTCCATACTGGCTGTGCAGGGAAGCTGTCGGTCCATTGTTCCGGTGGCAATTGCTGCCACTGTGCATCAGGACGGCTGGCGGCATCGCGGTCGCCCTTAAATTGCACATAACCGCCCAAGGGCAACCAGCCCAATTTCCATTCGGTGCCGCGCTTGTCCCGCCAACTGAGGATTTTTCGGCCAAAGCCGATGGAAAAGGTTTCGGCTTTTACCCCGCACCAGCGGCCAACAATATAATGGCCATATTCATGAACAAAAACCAACGGCCCCAGCACCACCAAAAAGGCAATGACTGTTAACAAGGCTCCGGGGGCTTCAACCATGGGCATGGGCATCCATTAAAATTTGCGCGTGTTGCCGCGATGCGGCGTCAACCATGAATATGTCGTGAAGGCTTGTCGGCGCAACAGGCGATTCATGGTCCATCACATGCTTCACCAAATCTACGATGGCGGTGAAGCCAATCTTGCCCGCCAAAAAGGCCGCGACCGCGATTTCATTGGCGGCATTCAATTGGGCAGGGCGGCCACCGCCTTCGGATATGGCGGCGCGGCACAGGGCCGTGGCGGGAAAACGCTGTTCATCCGGCGCTTCAAAATCCAGACGCCCGATGCGGGTCAAATCCAGCGGCTGACAGGGGGCGTGCATGCGGCGCGGCCATGCCATGGCGCTGGCGATGGGAATGCGCATATCGGGCGAGCCAAGCTGCGCCAAGGTCGAGCGATCCCGATATTCCACAAGGCTGTGGATAACGGATTGGGGATGCACCAAAATCTCGATCTTCTCTAGGCCGATCGGAAACAGATGATGCGCCTCGATCAGTTCCAGCCCCTTGTTCATCATGGTCGCACTATCGACACTGATTTTGGCGCCCATTGACCAATTGGGATGGGCCACCGCTTGGGCCGGCGTCATCACCGCCATCTCTGCCGCGCTTTTGGTGCGAAATGGTCCGCCCGAGGCGGTCAGAATAATCCGCCGCACATCCTCTAGGCTGCTGCCCGTCAGACATTGGAAAATGGCATTATGTTCCGAATCAATCGGCAAGATGGTCGCGCCCGACGCACGGGCCGCCTGCATCATCAATGCACCCGATGACACCAAGCTTTCTTTATTGGCCAAGGCCACATTATGCCCAGCCTCCAACGCCGCCATGGTTGGGGCCAGCCCTGCGATGCCAACAATCGCCGCGACCACCAAATCAACAGGATGTTTTGCGGCGTCTACCAAGGCGTCAGGTCCGGCGGCAACCTCTATGCCCGTTCCCGCCAAGGCAGCTACCAATTCATCATAGCGGCTGGGGTCCGCAATCACGGCCAATTTCACCTGAAATTCCCGCGCCAACGCCGCCAAACCCGCCACATCGCTATGGGCTGTCAACACGCTGACCTGCCACGACGCCGCATCATGGCGCACCAAATCTAGGGTGGATTGCCCCACACTGCCCGTTGCACCGAATAAGGACAGGCTGCGCATCATCAGCCCCCGACCCGCGCCGACAAAATGCCCGCAAAGGCCAACAAGCCCATCAAAAAGGCCACCGGAATCAGCCCATCCACACGGTCAAAGGCCCCGCCATGTCCGGGAATGAGCTTGCCGCTGTCCTTGACGCCGGCTTTACGCTTCATCCAGCTTTGGCCCAAATCGCCCAATTGGGCCAACAAGCCCATAAACAAACCAATCCACAAGGGAACACCGGCTATGCCCGCACGGTCCCCAATGGTGGCGCTGGCAACCAAGGCCGCCAACATGCCGCCAATCAGGCCCGACCATGTTTTGCTGGGGCTGATACGCGGGGCCAGCCGCGCACCACCAAAGGCACGGCCCGCAAAATAAGCGCCAATATCTGTCGCCCAAACCATGCCCAGCACCCATAAGGCCGCCGTCATGCCCAGCGCATCGCGAATATACCACAGCCCCGCTACGGCCACACCGACCAATATTGGTCCCGCCACGCGCAGCAGATTGGCCTTGCCAGAACGCAGCTGCATTTTCCGCAGCAAGGTGAACCATTCGACCAAGACAAACGCAGCCACAATCAGCAACAACAGGCCAAAGGCAAAGCCACCGAACCACAGGGCCGTGCCTGCAATGGCAAACATCACCAATGCCGACGCTGCCCTGACCATCAGGTCCGACTTCCCTGCCCCGCTGCTCATTATAATCCTCCGTATCGGCGGTCGCGCCGCGCAAAATGGTCCAGCGCCAATTTCAAATCAGCGGCGGTAAAATCCGGCCACAAACGGTCGGTGAAATAAAGTTCAGCATAAGCGCATTGCCACAAAAGGAAATTGGACAAGCGCACTTCGCCCGATGTGCGGATTAACAAATCCAAAGGCGGCAGTTCGGCGGTATCCAAATGGGCGGCGATGCTATCGGCGTTAATCTCGCCCGCCTCTGCAGCAGCTTTGGCTGCGCGGACCAATTCATCCTGCCCGCCATAATTTAACGCCACCGCCAAGGTGGTGCGCTTATTTCCGCTGGTGCGGTCCAATGCATCTTCCAGCAATGCCACCACATCGGGGGCCAGCCCGCGCCAATCGCCGATAATTTTCAGCCGAATATCATTGGCGACAAATTCGTCCAAATCGCTGAGCAAGAATTTTTTCATCAACCCCATCAGGTCATTGACCTCGCCCGCTGGGCGTTTCCAATTTTCCGATGAAAAGGCATAAAGCGTCAGGGCCTCAAGGCCCATCTCGCCTGCGGCGCGCACTATTTTGCGCACCGCCTCAACACCCGCACGGTGGCCCGCGACGCGTGGAAGAAAGCGCTTTTGCGCCCAGCGCCCATTGCCATCCATGATGATCGCAACGTGGCGCGCCAATTTTTGGGTATCACTCATCGCGAGTGTCCGGAAATCGGCCCCGTCATGTGCTTGGTCATAACGGAGCCAGAACCCATTAACCCAAGATTTCCTTTTCCTTGGCGGCGGCAGCGCCGTCGATATCGGCAATCACCCCATCGGTGATCTTTTGCACTTCGGTTTCCGAACGCTTGCGATCATCTTCGCTGATTTCTTTCTTATTTTCGTCCTGCTTCAGCGCATCCATGCCATCGCGGCGCACGTTGCGCACGGCCACGCGGGCCTTTTCGGCATATTGGCCAGCCAGCTTGCTCAATTCCTTACGGCGTTCCTGCGTCATTTCAGGAATGGGCAAGCGCAGTAATTGGCCGTCCGTGATCGGGTTCAGGCCCAATCCAGCCGAACGAATGGCTTTTTCCACAGCATTCACGCTGCCCTTGTCCCACACCTGAACCGCCAACATGCGTGGTTCGGGGGCCGACACCGACGCCACTTGGTTCAGCGGCATGTGCGAACCATAAACGTCAACGACAATCGGGTCCAACAGTGCGGTGTGGGCGCGGCCTGTGCGCAGGCCAGCAAGATCCGATTTCAGCGATTCCAACGCGCCGGTCATGCGGCGTTCCAAATCGGCCTTGTCATATTTCGCCATGAAAATTTCCTCTCTTAATCGGGTCAAGCGTTGCCATGAACGACGGTGGCCACACCATCGCCGGTCAAAACGCGGGCAAGATTGCCGGGTTCACGAATATTGAACACCACAATCGGAATTTGATTATCGCGGCACAAAGCCACGGCGCTGGCGTCCATTACCTTAAGGTTATCGGCCAAAACGCGGTCGAAGCTGAGCGTTTCATAACGCACGGCGGCGGGGTCTTTTTTGGGGTCGGCATTATACACGCCGTCCACGCTGGTGCCTTTCAGCAAGGCATCACATTTCATTTCTGCGGCGCGCAAAGCGGCACCGCTGTCGGTGGTAAAATAAGGCGCGCCGACACCGGCGGCGAAAATGACCACACGGCCTTTTTCCAAATGGCGTTCGGCGCGGCGGCGGATCACAGGCTCGCAAACCTTGTCCATTTCAATGGCGGATTGCACGCGGGTTTCGACACCCAATTGCTCCAGCGCATTTTGCATGGCCAACGCGTTCATCACCGTCGCCAACATGCCCATATAATCGGCCTGTGCGCGGTCCATCCCCTTGGCGGCGCCCGCCATGCCGCGGAAAATATTGCCGCCGCCGATAACGAGGCAGATTTCCAGACCGCGATCCTTCGCTTCCTTCACCTCTGCCGCCATATCGGCCACGGTTTGCGGATCAATCCCAAAAGGCGTCGCCCCCATCAGCGCCTCCCCTGACAGCTTCAGCAAAATGCGTTTCATGTCGGGCAAAGCCATGATGGTGATGAGTCCTTCCAAGGGTATTAAACATGCGAATGGCGCGCACCCTAAAGCGGGCGCGCGCCATTGCCAAGCGGACTGAAGCGCATAAAATGCTGCGCATCAGTCCATATTCGTTAATTAGGCGCCAGCGACCTTAGCGACTTCTGCCGCGAAATCGCTTTCTTCCTTTTCAATGCCGTCGCCCAGCTGGAAGCGTACGAACTGCTTCAAGGTGATGGTCGCGCCAACATCCTTACCAGCAGCGGCAATGACTTCAGCTACAGGGGTCTTGCCGTCCATGACGAACAGCTGCGACAGCAGAGCATTTTCCTTACGGAACTTGGCGATTGCACCGTCAACCATCTTGGCGACGATTTCAGCAGGCTTGCCCGATTCAGCAGCCTTTTCTTCAGCGATCGCACGTTCACGAGCAACCATGTCGGCGTCCAGATCGTCGCCATTCAGGGCCAGCGGGTTAGCCGCTGCGACGTGCATCGCGATTTGCTTTGCCAAAGGTTCCAGAACATCTGCACCAGCGGTCGATTCCAGAGCGATCAGCACGCCGATCTTGCCCATGCCAGCCGCAGCAGCATTGTGAACATAACCCGAAACAACGCCCGATTCGACCGTAACAACAGCCGAACGACGCAGCGATTGGTTTTCGCCGATCGTTGCAATATTCTGGGTCAGAGCTTCCGCAACCGTGCCGCCCGTTGGGTAAGCCGCAGCTGCCAGCGCGTCGATGTCGGTGATGCCGCCATCCAAAGCAACCTTGGTTACGTCGCGAACGAAAGCTTGGAACTGATCATTCTTGGCAACGAAGTCGGTTTCCGAGTTGATTTCAACAACAGCACCGCGGGTGCCATCGGTAGCAACGCCAACCAGACCTTCAGCAGCAACGCGGCCAGCCTTTTTAGCGGCAGCAGCGAGACCCTTGGTGCGGAGCCAGTCGATCGATGCTTCGATGTCGCCGCCATTTTCAACGAGCGCCTTCTTGCAGTCCATCATGCCTGCGCCAGTACGATCGCGCAGTTCCTTGACGAGAGCAGCCGTAATCTCAGCCATGAACCAGTCCTTTCCAAAAAAAGGCGGAACGTTAAAACCGTCCGCCATCTGCACCGCCCATGGCGGTACGATAAGTCAAAACAATGACCGAGGCGATTCAGCGCCCATGCGCCAAATCGCCTCGCCATAAACTTAAAGCTTAAGCTTCCGCAGCAACTTCTGCTTCTGGCTCAACAGCTGCACCGAGGTCTTCGCCGCTGTTTGCACGAGCTTGCTGACCACCGCGCGTTGCAGCTTGTGCAATCGCATCGCAGTACAAACGGATGGCGCGTGCTGCGTCGTCGTTTGCAGGAACTGGGAACGCAATGCCTTCTGGCGAAACGTTCGAGTCGAGGATCGCAACGACGGGAATACCCAATACGTTGGCTTCCTTGATAGCCAGTTCTTCTTTGTTGGCGTCGATCACGAACATGACATCCGGAATGCCGCCCATGTCGCGGATACCGCCCAGGCTCATTTCCAGCTTATCGCGTTCGCGAGTCTTGTTCAGAACTTCCTTCTTGGTGAGACCCGAAGTGTCACCCGACAGTTGTTCTTCCAAGGTCTTCAGACGCTTGATCGAGTTCGAAATGGTCTTCCAGTTGGTGAGCATGCCGCCCAACCAGCGATGGTTGACGAAGTGCTGACCCGAAGCGCGGGCTGCATCAGCCACAGGGCCCTGAGCTTGACGCTTGGTACCAACGAACAGCACCTTACCGCCAGCAGCAGCCGTAGCCGACACGAAGTCGAGCGCGCGAGCGAACAAAGGAACCGTCTGGGACAGGTCAAGAATGTGGATTCCGTTGCGTGCGCCGAAGATATACGGCTTCATACGCGGGTTCCAACGGTGGGTCTGGTGGCCGAAGTGGGCGCCAGCTTCGATAAGATTCTGCATCGTGACGACAGGAGCCGCCATAGTCTTTCTCCTTCCGGTTGATCCTCTGGAAAGCAAGAACCTGAGTTGCTGCTAAAAGCCGCACCCGGGCACCGGTATGTGCGCTTTCCATGTGGAATGGACGCGCCGTTACAGCCAATGGGTCAATATTGCAAGCCCTTCCCGTCTGGCAAACGGCGCAGCACTGCATGGCGGGCCGACCAATAAATGCCCCCATCCGGCCCCGATCACGAGCGTACACCTAAAGGCATAACCGAAGAGCCGTTCGATGATGCGCCTCCCCCTTGCCCAGAACAGCATATCACTATCCGATAGACCGTTCCTCAGACGGCGCCCCCTGCCCAACACCCCACTCCGAGTCGCGTAAGCAGCGCCCTAGCCGGATGAAAAAACAGGCTGTAGCGCGCCAAAATATAGAGCGCGGCCATCATTATTGGCAAAATTGATCCGCATGGAATCAAAGATTTAACGTAAAATCCGCCCAATTGAGCGAAAAGAGCTTGAGAACAAATCAAGAACATGGAACAAATGCAGGACAGCAACCGTCCCTTGTTGGTGAGATGTTGCACGCTGAGACCGGAAGGACAAGTCCATGATTCAGATCATCGCCACATTGCTCACCCTCGCCATCGCCATCCTATCGGTGACGATCAGTTGGGCGATAATTGCGCAAAATCAGGCAGCGATCCTGTCGGCTTTGGCTGGTCGCGGCGCTTTTCCAGACATGATTTCGCCGGACGCGGGTCCAGCGGCCCTTGTACCCTTTATTCCACGCAGCCAAAAACGCACGGTTCGCCGCCAAGCTCACACACGCCGCGCGGAAAATTGGAGCCGCGCAGCCTAAACGCTGCAAAGCGCAGGACATGAAAAGCTGCCGTCCGCACAAAGGAACGGTCGCCTCGGAAAAAATATATGAACAATCCGATGTTGCGGAAATATCAGGCACTGCGCCGTTTTGCCTTGGCATAGCTGATCGGCCCCAACGGCAGGCTGATGCCATATAGCACGCAAATGACCAACAATGTGGGCCAAGGCGCGGTAACCAAGGCCGCGCCCAGCAAGCCTATACCTGCCAAGGCAAACATGCGCCATGACGAACGCAAACGAATGGAACCCCAGCTATAGGTCGGAATGGCCGAGATCATCAGCGCAGCAATGCCCAGCCCCCATGGCATCACCACATACCATTCCCGGAACAGATCATTGTCGGTGATCAACCACAGATACAAAGGAACAAAAGCCATTCCTGCCCCAGCGGGTGCAGGAATGCCAGTCATGAAGCCAGCGGACTTATGCGGTTGGAAATCGCTGTCCATCCGGCTATTGAAACGCGCCAAGCGAAGGGCACAGCACACCGCCAAAGCCAAAGCCGCCACCCAGCCAAATTTGGGCGCATATTGCAGCGACCATAAAAACAACACCATCGCTGGCGCGACGCCAAAAGCGATCACGTCGGACAGGCTGTCCAACTCCGCACCGAAACGGCTTTGCGCCCGTAGCAATCGAGCGATACGCCCATCCAGCCCATCCAAGACGCCAGCAAAAATAATGGCCGCCAGCGCCTTTTCCCATTCTTCGCCAATGGCAAAGCGCACACCCGTCAGACCAAAACACAAAGCCAAGGCCGTAATGGCATTGGGTGCAAAGGCGCGCAGAGACAGACTATTGGCCCGCCGAGAACCAGCGCCACGCGGTTCGATGGTCGCAGAAGAGGAATCGGACGGGTCGTGCGTCATATTATTGGCCTACACCTTCAATGGTCGGCGCTTGGCCAACGCGGGCGATAATGGTTTCCCCCGCCAAAGTGCGCTGACCCAACAGGACCTGCGGCGTGGTGCCAGCGGGCAAATAAACGTCCACTCGGCTGCCAAAACGAATCAAACCGACCCGTTCACCGCTGCTCAGCACGCGGCCATTTTGAACCAAGGGCAAAATGCGGCGCGCTACCAAACCAGCAATTTGCGTGAAACCAACGCGAACACCGTCCGCCCGTTCCACAACGAAATGTTGCCGTTCATTTTCCTCGCTGGCTTTATCCAAATCGGCATTCAGGAATTTGCCGCGCATATAAACCAGCTTAATCAATGTTCCGGCCACCGGCGCGCGATTGATATGAACGTCAAAAACGCTCATAAAAATGGAAACACGCACCATTTTCGCATCGGTCAGACCATCGGGTCCGGCGATCTCCGCTGGCGGCGCCACATCGGATATTTGGGTAATCAGACCATCGGCAGGTGCAATGATCAGATCATCGCCCAATGGCGTAATACGCTTGGGATCTCGGAAAAAACTACCGATCCAAATGGTGACACCCAATGCCAGCCAACCCGCAATTTCCCAGCCCAACAGCCAGAAAACCAAGGTGATCACTCCGGCAATCACCAGAAATTTGCGGCCTTCGGGATGAATGGCTGGCCACTGCCACTTGATACCGCCACCCGGACGGTTTGATGATAATGATGTCGACATGCGCGGCAGTAGTAAGCAGACGATTCGCCTGTGACAATGGATAAGGAAGATTATCGCTACGCTTTTCTTTGTCCTTGCCGCACAGTAACCGCGATAATTGCCGTATTTCTTGTGCTTCTTCATAGCATCCCGCAAATGCCCGCCGAATTGCGCACGTCACGACAGTTGATAAATCGCCTAGCTTTCCGTAAGGCCCCAACAACTTCACTCCCCAACGGAAAAAGGCGCATTTGAAATGGGCAAAATTAAGGTAGTCAATCCCGTCGTCGAGCTTGATGGCGATGAAATGACCCGCATCATTTGGCAGTGGATCCGTGAACGTCTGATCCTGCCCTATCTCGACATCGACCTGAAATATTATGATCTGAGCATCGAAAAGCGCGACGAAACCGATGACAAGATCACCGTTGATGCGGCCAATGCGATCAAGCAATATGGCGTTGGCGTTAAATGCGCCACCATCACCCCAGACGAAGCCCGCGTCGAAGAATTCGGCCTGAAGAAGATGTGGAAGTCGCCAAACGGCACCATCCGCAACATCTTGGGCGGCGTTGTATTCCGCGAACCCATCGTCATTTCGAACGTTCCGCGCTTGGTACCAGGCTGGACCGACCCCATCGTGGTTGGCCGTCACGCCTTTGGTGACCAATATCGCGCCACCGACTTCCGCGTACCTGGCCCAGGCAAGCTGCGCTTGGTCTTCGAAGGCGAAAATGGCGAACGCATCGACGAAGAAGTGTTCCAATTCCCATCTTCGGGCGTGGCCATGGCCATGTACAACCTCGACGATTCGATCCGTGACTTTGCCCGCGCCAGCTTCAACTATGGCATCGCGCGCCAATGGCCGGTTTACCTGTCGACCAAGAACACCATCCTCAAGGCCTATGACGGCCGCTTCAAGGACCTGTTCCAAGAAGTGTTCGACGCCGAGTTTAAGGAAAAGTTCGCAGAACTGGGTATCGTATACGAACACCGCCTGATCGACGACATGGTGGCTTCGGCGCTGAAATGGTCGGGTAAGTTTGTATGGGCTTGCAAAAACTATGACGGCGACGTGCAGTCGGATACGGTTGCGCAAGGCTTTGGTTCGCTTGGCCTGATGACGAGCGCGCTGATGACCCCAGATGGCCAGACCGTGGAAGCAGAAGCAGCGCACGGCACCGTGACCCGTCACTATCGTATGCATCAACAGGGGAAGGCCACATCGACCAACCCCATCGCATCGATCTTTGCTTGGACTGGCGGCCTGAAGCATCGCGGCAAGCTGGACGGCACGCCTGAAGTGACCAGCTTTGCTGAAACGCTGGAACGCGTCTGCATCGAAACCGTGGAAAGCGGCAAGATGACCAAGGACTTGGCCTTGCTGATCGGTCCCGATCAGAACTGGCTGACCACCGAAGGCTTCTTTGAAGCCATCGTGGAAAATCTGGAAAAGGCGATGGCGGCTTAATCACCCCATCTTCGAAACAAAAAAGCGTCCCTTTGGCCACAGCCGAAGGGACGCTTTTTTTTATGGTCGAATCGATTCACCCAAGCCAATGATGTTGGCCGTAATTGGCCAGTCTGCACCGCACAAACGACCATTGTCACTTAGGTGAAATCACATCTGCATCTCATATCGCGCCCGCACGTAGCATAGCGAAGTAGTTATTTCCGGATTGCGGCGTTCAGCATCGCCTTTTCATGGGCGCGCCCCCACCATATCGCCAGAAATATGACGATAATCTGCAAATAGGCCCAAAAGCCTTGGCTCGCTTCATAGACATGCGGCACAATATTTGGTGCAGCAAATTTCGCCAAATGGGTCATGCATGTAATCAATTGGAAGGCCGGAAGGCACAAGGTCCAATATCGTGTGCTGGTCAAGGCCAGCACCACAAAAATGCCCAAAACAGCAAAATCTAGCATGGTGAGCAACATACTTGCGGTTGCGAAGTCCACGCCAGACAGCACCGCTACCAAGGTCAACACCGATGCGACAGCAAGGGTGCGGATAGCGGTGCGAGTCTCGGCTATTTTGCTGCGCTCAGCATAAAAAGACAGCGAGATCAGCAAAGTCAGATAGAATAGTCCCCAAATCATGGCCGCCTAAATCATCCTTTTAACCAACCATGGTACGCTGGGGCTTAGGCCGCAGCGGCAGTGGACGCATGATCCGTTACCATCACGTCTGCTTCCGCAATCATGACGTTCTTGGGAACCAATTTGCCCAAATCGCCTGTACCAACCACAATATTGCGCAAGCCAACCTTGTCCTTGATGCTAGCCAGTTCATTGTGCAAAGCCACCATATTGGTGCGGCTTACCATCATCGCTGACACCGCCGCGCTGAGATGCGAGAAGGCTTGATCGCTGGACACGGCCGAAAGTTTCGCGCTTGCTTGGGCATGTGGCATCGCCGTCATCAAGGTGCCAATTTTCATGATCGCTTCGTCAATCGCGGCTTCTGCAGCGTGCAGATCTGATGCCAATTGGTTTGCGACGGCCAGACGTTCTTTCAACATAGTTGGTCTCCCCCAGCCCCACGGGCTGCCCTTACGGCGGAGATGAAAGCAACTGTGACAGACCGATCAGACTGTTGACCACAGCAGTAAATGCCATGGCTGTGCCAATCGCAATGCCCATGATCAGCAACAATCGCCGACCAACAGAAAGCTTGTTCTCACCGCCGAAAAATTTGGCGAACGGATGTGAAGGCTTCAACCAGACCGGATGCAGGGATGGAACATCATCCCTGTTATCAAATAGCGGATCTGACCGAAGATCGACAGGGTCGTTGCCATCCCCTGCCGGTCCATCCATCTTGGTCGCCGGATCATTTTCGGGAAGGCTCAAATCTTCATATATCAAATTTGAGATCGGCTGAGACGACGAATTTCCGCCATTTTTAAGAAATTCGTTCAAGATCTGGGCGGCGACAAAACGATTGCGCGCACCCAATTTTCGGGCAGCCACACGCAGACGAGCATCGACTGTATGGGGTGACACATCCAATGAGCGGGCAATTTCCTTGGACACCATGCCGCTGGCGACCAATTCCAGACATTGTCTCTCGCCGACCGTCAGTTGTCCGATCGCGCCCGCCGTGCCCGTCAGATCACTCTCAATTTCTTTTGATTGATCCGACTTGACCATCGTCCACCACCAACGCCCCATATGAGGATTTGCTGCATAACATAGCCCCGATTGAGGGCAACATCCAAAGGCGTGGATGGTAACTTTTATCCCTTTGAAAATAACTTAAAACTTTCATCACGCCACAAATTTCTTTTTATCAAATCCATTCAGCAACCTGCCCCGTCGCGAGGATATTGTTCGTCGGCATCCATCATATTCTCCGCCCGACGAACCCTTCATATGCTGGCCATGAGTCGACTTTGTTCCACAAACATCATCAGAAATTCCCAACATCCTGAAATAAGGCTTTTTATAAAAATTGATTTGTAATTAACATCAATGTATAAACAAAGAAATTGCATCAATTTCTGGGAATGGGACCATGAAACTGTCCGTGGAAAATGCCGTCGATGTATCCATTCAAAAGCGCGATTTTAAATTTGGCCGCACTCATGCACCACCCCGCTGGTGGCACAGCCAAGACGCCGGCCGGACAGCCTATTTCAACGCTTTGTCCGCAACATTTCCGCAAGGCGAAAAATTCTTCATGACGGCTGTCCGCCATTACCGCAACAGCACATCGGAACCATTGCGCAGCCAGATTGACAATTTTCTCTATCAAGAAGCAACCCACAGCCGCGAGCATATTATATTCAATCGTCAAGCCGCTGACGCGGGCTATAATCTGCGCCCGCTCGAGGATCGGGTTCGGGCCACGATCGGTTGGGCACGACGCCGGTCGCCCATCCAGCAATTGGCCGCCACCTGTGCGTTGGAACATTATACAGCGGCATTGGCCCAGCACGCCCTAGCCGTGCCCAGCGCCTTGAACGGAGCGGTCGGTGAAGCGGGTGATCTTTGGCGCTGGCATGCCATTGAAGAAATTGAACATAAGGGTGTTGCCTTTGACACCTATTTGCATGCCACCCAAAATTTGTCCCCCTTTCGACGCTGGCTGAAACGGACGGTCGTGATGCTGGCAACAACGGTTCGCTTTCACTATATCCTCTATCGCAATACCGCCGATCTATTGCGGCAGGATGGACGCCATGATTGGGCGACATGGAAAGCCTTGTTGATCTATCTTTATGGACGGGACGGCGCGATGCGCCACCTGATCAGCAGCATTGGTCGCTATCTACGCCCCGGCTTTCATCCATGGGACGAGGATGATCGCGCTTTATTACACGAGGCGCTAAACCATTTCCCACATCATAATCGGGAGAGATAAATTCATGCCAGCCCCTTTTGCTCCGCATAGCGCATTCTGGCGTTCCACGCGGCCTATACACCTCTTCGGCCTATCCCTGTTGGCCGCAGTCCCAAGCCTCATCCTGTCTGGCGCGGCATTCGCAAGCGGTGGCACCCAAAGCATTGCCGGCATCTGGCACACCGGACAAGAAGATGGCACGGTTGAAATCTATCGTTGCGGCACGTCCTATTGCGGAAAAATTATTGACGCAGCAACCCTGCGCCGCGATCCGAATTTGCGCGACATCCACAATCGCGACGCCAAATTGCGCGACCGGCGGCTTCGGGGCCTTGTCGTCCTGCACGGTTTTTCCGGCGGCCCCACCCAGTTTAAGGGCGGCCCCCTCTACGACCCCGAAACAGGCGTCACGGCCACGCGCGGCGACTTAAAGCTTTTACCATCTGGAAAATTAGAGGTGAAGGGCTGCGTATCGATTTTCTGCCGCACAAAAACTTGGACACGCGTAAACTGAACCTCTCTGCCTTGGGCAATTGCGCCTTGTCCAAGGCATTTTTTCAACGCCAATCTCTACTGCTCCGTTCGGCATTTCTCGGCTGCTTGCCCCTTCATCATCACATTATTCGCCATCATGGCGCATGGATGCGGCCATCAGCCGGAACCTCTTTGCCCAAATTCTCGTTTCATCAGGGCAAGCCGCAAAAAGGATGGGCATGTTTGAAACATTGATGGTCGCCAGCCGCGACCGTGATCGTTTGACAGAAATATTCACCATAGCGGCAGGTTTCGGCCTCAGCGGCCTGTTATCCCGCATGGGGTTAAGTGCCAAAGCATTGGATCCAGACACCCCCGACTTACCCAATCGCGCGCGCCAAGCGCTCGAGAAGCTGGGCCCGACCTATATGAAATTGGGTCAAATTTTGGCAACACGGCGCGACTTGTTGAATGACGAATGGGTCGCGGCCTTTGAACAATTGCAAAGCAGCGCACCGCAACTGCCCTTTTCCGACTTGAAAGCACAGGTCGAAACCAGTCTGGGTGAGCCGATTGAAACGGCATTTTCCTTTTTCGACACACAGCCGCTAGCCGCCGCATCCATCGCGCAGGTGCACCGCGCCCGCTTGACGGATGGCCGCGATGTTGCGGTCAAAATTCGCCGCCCAGATATTCGTCCCCGCATGGAAGCCGACCTGCGCATTTTACGGCACCTTGCCAGCCTCGCAGAAGCGAATAGCGCCGAAGCACGCCGCTTCCGTCCCATATCCTTGGTCGACCAATTGGCACGGGACACATTGGACGAACTGGACTTCACCCATGAAGGCCACAACGCCGATTTACTGCGCGTCGATTATGCCGACAATGACCATATCATCATTCCCAAAATTCACTGGCAATGGTCGTCAGAGGCCGTGCTGGTGATGGATTATATAGACGGCGTCCCGCCCCGCGACCCGGATATCTTGCGCGCGCGTCACATCAACCCCGACGCTATCGCAGCATTGGGCGCGGAATTGGTGCTCAATATGGTATTGATATATGGTCGCTTTCACGGCGACCCTCACCCAGGCAACCTTTTGTGCCTCGCTGGCAATCGACTGGCCTTGCTCGACCTCGGTTCGGTCGGCACCGTCAGTTCACGCCGACAACATGAATTTCTGACTTTCATCATGGGTCTGCAATCTGGTTCCGCCAGCGCCGTGACGGACATGTTGCTGCATTGGTCGAAAGATGTACCGCTATCCCGCGAGCAACTGCTGATCGCGTGCGAAAGACTGGTTGCGCGCCACAGCAACGGCCCCTTGGTCCTAAGCGCCGTCATCGCAGATTTTTTCCCGATGCTACGCCAGCAAGGTTTGGTCTTACCGCCCGATTTACTGCTGGTCTTCAAGGCCTTGATCACCATCGATGGCGTCTTATCCCGTATCGCGCCGGAATTTGACCTCTCTGCCGCGTTACAAAATATGCGTCGGCCCCTATTCGCGGCGCGCTTCGCTGACATTGCTAGGGGAGAACGCACGCAAGCGATGATGCTGGAACTGATGCGTATCGGCGAAGATGCCCCTCACTTGCTACGCCGCTTGTCCAATTGGCTGGACCACCAACCCAATCCGTCCCCCAAATTGCCGACAGATCGGGCTATTCTGCGCGCCGCAGCGATGATCAGCGTCGCCATATTGTTGCATGCGGCGGTAATATTTTGGGCATCCTAGCCATGCGACATCAGCCATCACCCTAGAAATTACTGAACTATAAAGTTTTTTCACCAATTTCCGCATTGGTCGATTGACAGAATCCACGCCCCTGCGTAGAGGCGGCGTCCTACCCCGTGCCCAGATGGCGGAATTGGTAGACGCACCAGCTTCAGGTGCTGGCGATCGCAAGGTCGTGGAGGTTCGAGTCCTCTTCTGGGCACCATTTACATATCCCTTAAACACCACAATTCCATTGATACCGCGGCAAAAAACTGCCGTTTTGTCACGGAATTCGTGCGCGACGTTCCAGCGGATTGACGGCCATATCATGAGATATTGGGGGCAGCGTTTGAGCTATTACCCCAGAGAACTTCCTGATCTCATAGGCCGTAACCGCAGTTATAAGACATATTACGGGACGCCGAAAATTTCCGATAGTTTGGAATCAACCCAAAAAGAAAAGCGTGATTGGCTGGATCTAGTTCCTGCCACGCCAATAATGTTGATAGGCCCCCGGCTAGTTGTTCGCCAAAATCCATTGGCTACGCGGCCACCAAGTCAGGAAACGCCTACTCATTGGGGCATATCGAGGCAAGGCAAAGCACAGATTGGCATATCTTTGACGCTCTGCCCACGGCTGTGGGATGTTTTGGGAAGTGTAAATGGTGCCCAGAAGAGGACTCGAACCTCCACGACCTTGCGATCGCCAGCACCTGAAGCTGGTGCGTCTACCAATTCCGCCATCTGGGCACGGGGTAGGAGGGCGCCAATATGGGGCATCGCGCGGGCTGTCAACAAAGCTTTTCAAATGAAGGCATTTTTTACGCACAACCCGCAGAAATCCGTATCCATTTTCTTGTCACCCTTGTTCCCCCTCGCTGTTCACGGCATGACAAAGCATTCCAGCGTCGCTGGCGCACAGAATCGGATGGAGAAAATCATGCTCAAGCTTGATGGCCAATTGATTAGCATTTTAGGCGGCGGGGGTTTTGTTGGACGCTATGTCACCGAGCGATTGCTGGCGCTGGGCGCGCGCGTTCGGGTGGCACAGCGCAACCCACAACAAGCCAATTTCTTGCGCCCGCTCGCAAATTTGGGACAAATCCAATTTGTTCGCGCCGATGTGCGAGATCCCGCCGGCGTGGCTCGTGCCATAGGCGGCAGCCACGCCGTGATCAATCTGGTCGGCAGTTTCACCGAAATGCAGGCCGTTCAAGCCGATGGCGCTGGCCATGTAGCCCAAGCCGCCGCACAGGCTGGCGCTTCGATGTTGGTTCACCTGTCGGCAATTGGGGCCGACCCCAACAGCCCGTCCCTTTATGGCCGCACCAAAGCAAGTGGTGAAGCGGCAGTACGCGGCGCATTTCCCCAAGCTGCCATATTACGGCCGTCGGTGATCTTCGGACGCGAAGATCAATTTGTGAACCGATTGGGCCGCATGGTTCAGCATAAATTGGTGCCCGTGGTGGCAGGATCGGCGCGCTTCCAACCCGTATATGTTGGCGATGTCGCAGCCGCTGTTGTCGCGGCGCTCGCTCCCCAACATGCGGGCCGCACATATGAACTGGCTGGCCCAACCGCCTATACGATGGACGGCCTGCTGCACTGGCTGGCCCATTATACAGGCCATCGTCCGCGCTTTTTTCCGGTATCTGGCCGTCTGATTGCGTCCCTGCCCTTCAGCCCGATCAGTAAAGATCAATTGGCGATGCTGCGCGTGGATAATGTCCCAGCGGACGGAGCCTTGGGTCTTGTGGATTTGAATATCACACCCACCCCCTTAGAAAATGTGGCGCATGACTGGCTGGTGCTATATCGGGAACAGGGCCGCTTCGCGGACAAGAAAGCCGTTTAAACTCGGTTACTTGTAAACCTTGTTGATCAAGGCTGCGCGGCCATTCCTTTTCTGCTGCTTATCTGACATTTATCCCATACCCCTTTCCCCGCCCTGTTCGAGAAATCAGAATGAACGACCTTTTCACCATCATCCTTTTGGGCATCATCGAAGGATTGACGGAATTTTTGCCCGTATCATCCACCGGTCATTTGATCTTAGCCAGCGAACTATTGGGCTTTACGGGCGAAGGGTCTGCGGCCTTTAAAATCGCCATTCAATTGGGCGCGATTATGGCGGTTCTGGTGGCCTATCGCCAACGCTTTTGGAATGTCGGCACCGGCCTGCTGCGCAAAGACGCCGACAGCATCGCCTTCACACGCAATATAATCGTCGCATTTTTCCCCGCCATGCTGATCGGTGCGCTGGCCTATGAAGGTGTCCGGCAATTGCTGCAATCGCCGATGACTGTCGCCGTGGCGCTGGTATTGGGCGGTATCGTCATTTTGGCCATTGAACGCATGGTCAAAACCGTCAAGGTCAACAGCGTCGAGGCCATGCCGCTACGCACCGCCTTGGCGATTGGCGTCGTTCAATGCATCGCGATGATCCCCGGCGTCAGCCGTTCCGGCGCGACTATCATGGGTGCGTTACTGATGGGCGTCGAGCGCAAAACGGCTGCGGAGTTCAGCTTCTTTCTGGCAGTCCCGACCATGGCCGGCGCAACGGTTTATGCGCTGTGGAAAGATCGCGCGTTGCTGACTTTTGATGATCTCAGCGCCATTAGCATCGGATTGGTCACGGCTTTTGTCGTGGCGCTGGTCGTGGTGAAAGCCTTTGTGGCGATTGTCGCTCGCTATGGCTTCGCCCCCTTTGCTTGGTATCGGATCATCATTGGCAGCATCGCCATGATTTGGCTTTCCATCACATAGGGCCGAAACGGACCTATGTGATGGCGCAAAATTGGCATATTTCAAAGACCACGCAATTTATGGGCGAAAATTAAGTCAATAATACTGACCTATTGGCCATAAATTGCGTGACACCACCCCTTTTCCTGTGCTTGTTGCGCCGCAGCAGGAACAAAGGGACTCCCGATGGCAACCGAACGCATGCTCCGCTTCGTCGAGCGGAACCAATATTATCCGGAAAAGCGCACCGCAGAGGAACGCGCCCAAGATTTTCGGGAAATATCGCAAAAATATAATCCGCAAGACGCCGATGATCAGGCATCACGCTGTTCGCAATGCGGCGTCCCATATTGTTCGGTGCATTGCCCGCTGAACAACCATATTCCCGACTGGTTGCGCTTGACCGCTGAAGGGCGGCTGCGTGAAGCGTTTGAATTATCCAACGCCACATCGACCATGCCCGAAATTTGTGGCCGCATTTGCCCACAGGACCGCTTGTGCGAAGGCAATTGTGTGATTGAAAATAGCGGCCACGGAGCCGTCACCATCGGCAGCGTCGAAAAATATATCACGGATACCGCATGGGCCGAAGGTTGGGTCGAACCCGTGTCGGTGGGCCCCGCAACTGGCCAATCGGTTGGCATCATCGGAGCAGGCCCCGCTGGCCTGACCGCCGCCGAATATCTGCGCGAGGCGGGCCATGATGTGCATGTCTATGAACGGTCGGACCGCGCGGGCGGCTTGCTGACCTATGGCATTCCCGGTTTCAAACTGGAAAAGCCCGTGGTGATGCGCCGTGTCGATCGTTTGGTGGATTCGGGCATTCACTTCCATCTGGGCTTTGAGGTCGGCAAACATGCCAGCTTGGACGAACTGCGCGCCAAGCATGACGCTATTTTGATCGCAACCGGCGTTTACAAGCCGCGCGAAATCAAGGTCGATGGCAATCGCTTGGATGCCGTGCTGCCCGCCTTGGATTATTTGATCGCGTCCAACCGCAAAAGCTTTGGCGATGATGTCCCAGCCTTTGACGATGGCCGCTTGAATGCCGAAGGCAAGGATGTTGTCGTAATTGGCGGCGGCGACACGGCGATGGACTGTGTTCGCACGGCGGTTCGTCAAGGCGCAAAGTCCGTCAAATGCCTATATCGCCGCGACCGCGACAATATGCCCGGGTCCCAGCGCGAAGTCGCCAATGCCGAAGAAGAAGGCGTAGAATTTATCTGGCTGTCCGCCCCCGAAGCGTTTCTGGGGACGGACAAAGTGACTTCTGTGTCGGTGGCGGGCATGCGCCTTGGTGCGCCCGATGCCAGCGGTCGCCGCAGCCCAGAGCCGGACCCCAGCCGCAATTGCGAGGTTCCTGCCGATATGGTCATCAAGGCTTTGGGTTTTGACCCCGAAGAATTGCCGCACCTCTTTGGTTCACCCGATCTGTCCGTCACCCGTTGGGGCACGTTGCGGATCGATCATCAAAGCATGATGTCCAGCCTGAACGGCGTCTTTGCTGCGGGCGATATTGTGCGCGGGGCCAGTTTGGTGGTGTGGGGCATCCGCGACGGGCGCGATGTCGCCGTCCAGATGGGTAAATTTTTGAACAACAAAGCGGCGTTAGCCAAAGCAGCAGCATAAGGGTCATATTATCATGTCATATTGGAAAGCTTCATTGGCCGTCAGCGCCGCTTGGTTCATGGCCGTTCCCGCCTTGGCGACACCGCCCAACGCCGAAACCACTGTGACGGACATCCAGACAGACGCCCCTGCCGGCCCAAATTCGTCGATGCAAAAGGAATTGGCCGCCGTCACCAAGCTGGTTGAAGATTGGATGGGCGTGAAAAACCTGCCGCCTGTCGATGAATCGCGTCTGGCCACCGCCCGCACCTTGGTCGCGCCCATGACCCAGCGCGCCAGTTTGGAAAAGGCCTTTGAATCCCTATATGGCCGCATGTTCACCGCCTTTGGCGACATGAGCACCGAAGCCGATCGCGCCAAGCTGCTGCGCATCATCGGCGTGCCGCAAGAGCAAATTGAGCATATCAGCGACGCCGACCTCAAGCGCGTTTCGGACATTTTGAACCCGCATCGCGCGGCGCAGGAACAGCATTTGCGCGCCGCCGTGCGCCCGATTGCGGACGAAGTCTATACCGTGTTACAGCCTGCCATGCAGGAAGGTCTGGCCCGCGCCTATTCGCGACGCTTTACGAATGCCGAAATGGCGGAAATTCAAAAATTCTTCCAAACATCTACCGGCGGCGCCTTTGCGTCGGACCTGCTGGCGTTGCAATCAAATCCCGAAGTTGTCGTCAGCATGTTGCGCGCGGCCCCCGATCTGATCACGCGTATTCAAAAACTGGCTCCGCAACTCGAGTCCAGTTTTAAAGACATGCCGCAACCACGCGACATTCATCAATTGTCGGACCGCGAATTAAAGCAAATTGCCGATATTTTGAAAATCAACGTCAAGCAGGTGAAAACCGCTCTGGCTGCGGAAAAGGCCGACGAAGAGACGCGCAAAGCCGCCATCGCCAGCGATGACACCGCCTATGAAGCCTATGATCGGGCCAATTGGTCGGACGCACATAAAGCCGCCGTCACCGCCGCAGAGGCCGCATCGGAAGCCGCCCAAAGCGCCGCCGCCGAAGCCCAAATGGCGGCGATTAAAGACGCCAGCACGCGATTGGGCCGAACGCCCAAACCCTAAAGCATAAAGCCTGCGACGCGCCGAATTGGTTGCTGGCGCAGCACCTATCATCAGGAACAAGAAAATGACGCATTACCCCACCCCTGAACATGAAATGCTGGCGCAGCATGGCATGTATCGTCCCGATCTGGAATCCGACGCATGCGGCGTCGGCATGGTGGCCGCGACCAATGGCAAGGCATCTCGCCGCGTTGTCGAGGCCGCGATCGAAGCCTTGCGTGCCGTATGGCATCGCGGCGCTGTCGATGCCGATGGGAAAACAGGGGATGGGGCTGGCATTCACGTCGACCTGCCGGTGCGTTTCTTTGATGATGCCATTGCTGCGTCGGGCCATAAAGTGCGCCCCAACCGTCTGGCTGTGGGGATGATTTTTCTGCCGCGCGCCGACTTGAACGCCCAAGAAGATTGCCGCACCATTGTAGAATCGGAAATCATCGATGCGGGTTTCAGCATCTATGGCTGGCGTCAGGTTCCGGTCGATGTATCGGTGATTGGCGACAAGGCCCAGCGCACACGCCCCGAAATTGAACAGATCATGATCTATGGCCCCATGCCCGACGAACAATCGGTCGCGGAGTTTGAAAAGCAGCTCTATCTGGTACGCCGCCGCATCGAAAAGAAAGTGGTCGCTGCCCAGATCGCAGATTTTTACATCTGTTCCTTGTCGGCGCGTTCGATCATCTACAAGGGCCTGTTTTTGGCCGAAAGCTTGTCGGATTTTTACCCTGACTTGAACAACAAATCATTCGAAAGCCGCGTGGCGATTTTCCACCAACGCTATTCGACCAACACCTTCCCCCAATGGTGGTTGGCCCAGCCCTTCCGCTGTCTGGCGCATAATGGCGAAATCAACACCATTCGCGGCAACCGCAATTGGATGAAGAGCCACGAAATCAAGATGGCCAGCCTCGCATTTGGAGAAAATTCCGAAGATATTAAGCCGGTTATCCCCGCAGGCGCGTCGGATACGGCGGCATTGGACGCGGTGTTTGAAACTTTGTGCCGTGCGGGCCGCGATGCCCCAACCGCCAAGCTGATCTTGGTTCCCCAAGCGTGGATCAATGACAAGGAAATGCCCGCCGCCCACCGCGCCATGTACAGCTATTTGGCCAGCGTGATGGAACCATGGGACGGTCCGGCCGCCTTAGCCATGACCGATGGCCGCTGGGCTGTGGCGGGTATGGACCGCAACGCGCTGCGTCCGCTGCGCTATACGCTGACCGCCGACAATCTGCTGGTGGTGGGTTCCGAAGCCGGCATGGTGGTGCTGCCCGAAGCCAGCATCCGCAAAAAGGGCCGCTTGGGCCCCGGTGAAATGATCGCCGTCGATTTGGACGAAGGCGTATTTTACACCGACCGCGAGATCAAAGACAAAATCGCCGGACAGCAAGATTATAGCAGCAGCGTGCAAGGTTTCCGCACCATGGCGGACCTGCCCAAGGGCGGCAAAGCCAGCCTCGATGCGTGGGATCGCAAGGAATTGCTGCGCCGTCAGGTCGCCGCTGGCCTGACCATGGAGGATATGGAGTTAATCCTCAGCCCGATGGTCGAAGACGCCAAGGAAGCCTTGGGCTCGATGGGCGATGACACGCCGCTGGCCGTCATTTCGGACAAGCCGCGCCATGTGTCGCAGTTTTTCCGTCAAAACTTCAGCCAAGTCACCAATCCGCCCATCGACAGTTTGCGCGAACGCCATGTCATGAGCTTGAAAACGCGCTTTTCCAACCTTGCCAATATTTTGGACAAGCAAGGGCAAAATGCGCATGTTCTGGCCATCGACAGCCCCGTGTTGGTCGGCGAAGATTGGGACCGTTTGCGCGCCTATTTCGGCGATGCGGTGGCGGATATTGATTGCACCCTGCCCGCTGGCGGTGATCATCACGACATGCGCGAAGCCATCACCCGCATTCGCCGCGAAGCCGAAGATGCCGTGCGTGCCGGACGCAGTGAATTGTTCCTGACCGACCAAAATATCAACGCCCAACGTATCGGTGTGCCGATGGTGCTGGCGGCGGCGGCTGTGCACACCCATTTGGTGCGCAAGGGCCTGCGCAGCTATGCGTCGGTCAACGTCCGGTCCGCCGAAGCGATGGACACCCACAGCTTTGCGGTGCTGATCGGCGTGGGTGCCACCACGGTTCAGGCCTATTTGGCCGAAGCCGCCATCGCCGACCGCCATGCGCGCGGCCTGTTTGGCGAACTGGACCTGAATGACGCCCAAACCCGTTTCCGCAAGGCGATTGACGAAGGCCTCCTCAAGATCATGGCGAAGATGGGCATTTCGGTCATCTCCTCCTATCGCGGCGGCTATAATTTCGAAGCCGTGGGCCTGTCCCGCGCCTTGGTGAATGATCTGTTCCCCGGTATGCCAGCCAAAATTTCGGGTGAAGGCTATCAATCGCTGTATATCAGCGCGGCGGACAAGCATAAGGCGGCCTTTGACGCCCGCGTCACCACCCTGCCCATTGGCGGTTTCTATCGTCAGCGCGCCGGCGGCGAAACCCATGCTTATTCGGCCCAGTTGATGCACTTGCTGCAAACCTCTGTGGCGACCGACAGCTATTCCACCTATCTGCAATTCTCGCGCGGCGTCGCCGACTTGCCGCCCGTTTATTTGCGCGACCTGATGGAGTTTAACTATCCCGCCCAAGGCGTGTCGCTGGACAGCGTCGAAGCGATCACGGAAATCCGTAAGCGTTTCGTCACCCCCGGCATGAGCCTTGGCGCCTTGTCGCCCGAAGCGCATGAAACGCTGGCCATCGCCATGAACCGTATCGGTGCAAAGGCTGTGTCGGGCGAAGGCGGCGAAGATAGCAGCCGCTATTCGCCTTATGCGAACGGCGACAATGCCAACAGCAACATCAAACAAATTGCATCGGGCCGCTTTGGCGTCACCGCAGAATATCTGGGTGCCTGCGATGAGATTGAGATCAAGGTCGCTCAGGGCGCAAAGCCTGGTGAAGGTGGCCAGTTGCCGGGCTTTAAGGTCACGGAATTCATTGCGCGCCTGCGTCACTCGACACCCGGCGTGATGCTGATCAGTCCGCCGCCGCACCATGATATTTACTCGATCGAAGATTTGGCGCAGTTGATTTACGACTGCAAGCAAATCAACCCCAAGGCCCGTGTTTGCGTCAAGCTGGTGTCCAGCGCCGGTATCGGCACGGTGGCAGCGGGTGTAGCCAAGGCCCATGCCGACGTCATCTTGGTGGCGGGCAATACCGGCGGCACGGGCGCATCGCCCTTCACCAGCATCAAATATGCGGGCACGCCATGGGAAATGGGATTGTCCGAAGTCAATCAGGTCTTGGCCTTGAACGGTCTGCGTCACCGCATCCGTCTGCGTACTGACGGCGGCCTCAAGACCGGCCGCGACATTGTGATCGCCGCCATCTTGGGCGCAGAAGAATTTGGCATCGGCACATTATCGCTGGTTGCCATGGGCTGCATCATGGTGCGTCAGTGCCACAGCAACACCTGCCCCGTGGGTGTCTGCACCCAAGACGAGCGCCTGCGCCAGAAGTTCACCGGAACGCCTGAAAAGGTCATCAATTTGATGAGCTTTATCGCCGAAGAAGTGCGCGAGATTCTGGCCCGTCTTGGCTATCGTTCCTTGGACGAAGTGATCGGTCGCACCGAATTGCTGCGTCAGGTTAATCGTGGTGCCGAGCATCTGGATGACCTTGACCTCAACCCGCTGCTGGCCAAGGTCGATATTCCAGACGAAGAACGCCGTTCGGTCAGCGCGACTTTCCGCAATCCGGTTCCAGACAGTCTGGACGCCCAAATATTGGTCGACGCCAAGCCTTTATTTGATCGCGGCGAACGAATGCAGCTGACCTATAATGTCCGCAACACGCACCGCGCGGTCGGCACGCGTTTGTCGGCCGAGGTTACCAGCCGCTTTGGAATGAAAACGCTGGCCGACAATCACGTCCAAATCCGTTTGCGCGGCACGGCCGGTCAGTCGCTAGGTGCATTTTTGTGCCAAGGCATCACGCTAGAAGTCTTTGGCGATGCCAATGACTATGTCGGCAAGGGTCTGTCGGGTGGCCGCATTGTGGTGCGCCCCACCGTGTCCAGCCCGCTGGTCAGCCGCCACAACAGCATCATCGGCAACACCGTGCTTTATGGGGCGACGGCGGGCACTTTGCTGGCCGCTGGCCAAGCGGGTGAACGCTTTGCGGTTCGCAACAGCGGGGCCACAGTGGTGGTCGAAGGCTGCGGCGCCAATGGCTGTGAATATATGACTGGCGGCACGGCGGTGATCTTGGGCCCTGTGGGTTCCAACTTCGGCGCCGGTATGACCGGCGGCATGGCCTTCATCTTGGACACGGATGATAATTTCGAACGTCGCGCCAACCCCGAATCCATCGTCTGGCAACGCCTGAACAGCGCGCATTGGGAAGCCGAGCTGAAAGCAATGGTGACCGACCATGCACAAGCCACCGCCAGCCAATGGGCAGCAGAGATTCTGACCGACTGGGATATGTGGAAAGATCGTTTCTGGCACGTCTGCCCCAAGGAAATGATCAACCGCCTGCCACATCCTTTGAACGATGATGAACAGTCGCTGGCAGAGGTTGTCGCCGCCGAATAAAGGCCGCAGCCCAACAACATCCTATCCACCCAAATAGGGGGAGCCCAACATAGGCTTCCCCTATTTTCTAATAGCCACGGTAAATCCGCGCTAAACACGCCGATGTTCCAGCGCGGTGATCAACCGATCACCACCAGCCAATACCGGCCCCTAGTGGAATTTGGCCGGACGCTTTTCTAGAAATGCGGCGACACCCTCGGGATAATCAGGCCCGATAAAGGCATCAGCGAATAAGGCACTGCTATGGGCATCATCATCACTTTGTCCGTCCAATATCGCCCGAATGATGGCTTTGCTGTTGCCAATGCTATGCTGGGAACAACTCGCCATCTGATGGGCCAGCGCAGCCGCCTCGGCCAACACATCATCCGCCATCATATCGACCAGCCCGATGCGCGCCGCTTCTTCGGCGCTCAGCAATTGGGCGGTGAATAAAATACGCTTGGCCTGCGATGGCCCCACCAAATCGACCAGCAATTTCGTGTCGTGCAAGGAGTAGACCAGACCCAAACGCGCCGGCGTGATGCCCAACCGCGACCGCGGCGATGCAATGCGTATATCGCAGGCTATTGCCAAACCGCAGCCCCCGCCCACACAGTCGCCATCAATAGCCGCGATGACCGGCTTTGGGGCGCGGGCCAGTTGGTGCTGGGCCGCCGCAATGGCGGCATGATTGGCCGCACGCCATTGTGCATCCTGAACATGGGCAGCCGATTCCGCGATATCCGCCCCCGCGCAAAAAACACCCGCCTGTGCAGAGCGCAGAATGACGCTTTTCACCTGTGGGTCCGCCATCGCTTCGTTCAGCAAAGACGGCAAGGCCTGCCACATATCCAAGGTAAAAGCATTGCGTTTTGCTGCGCGGTCGATCACCAAATGGGCGACATCCGCATGGCGTTCCAGCCGCAGATTCATTCCTTATCCTTTTTCCTGCCTTGGCCCAAATATGCGAGTAGCTTGGTCGGTCTGGGTGCCAAATGGCATAGGGCCACTGTCATTGTCTGGGCCACCTTATCGCGTTTTTTCCGCCAGATGCCAGCCATAGCTTTTGTTCACCCGCCACTCATCCAACAGCGCCTATAAGACCGGCTCGTGGACGATGGGCGATCATTTTCAGCCCCCGTCCTTCATCCGTGCGCAAACCGATGCAAAAAGGGTTAAGCATATGAAAACAGCACCATCATGGGCCATTTTGGCCGCCGCGATGCTGGCCAGCATCGGTTCAACCAGCGCAAGCGCCCAGCAACGTCCCGTCGATATATTGAACGACCCTGCCCAGCAGGAACGTTTGGCCAGCACGATTTCCGCCATGATGGCAGCCTTGATGAAAGTGAATGTGGGCCCCTTGGCCGATGTTATCGCCAAAGCCGACCCGCAAAGCCGCGCGCGCGACCTGCCACGCGATGCGACATTGGGCGAAGTGATGGGGCGCGACGAACAAGACGCCGAGCATTTGGGTCATCAAGTGCAAAACAGCGCCGCCATGGTTGGTGCAGCAGCCTCCACCATCGAGGCTTATCTGCCCGTATTAAAGAATATCGCCCGTGACATGGCGACACAGGTGGAACAAAACGCCCGCACCCCCACAAAATAAGCGCGCGCAGGCACAAAATCATCACGGGCGGAATTCCGCCCCATAGAGGCCGGTATTTTTGCCGATTCAGGTCAAAATATCGGCCCATTGCACCCGCCATTGCACCCAATGATGTCATAGACATTGCACCCCAACAGCACATGCCGCTATGCGGGTATTATGTGGCAACTTTATCAATTCCCCTTATGTCCTTTTTCCCGAAAAGTCCGGCTTTTGCTGGGCGAAAAAGGCATTGGCTATGAATTGGTGCGCGAATCGCCATGGGAACGGCGTGACGATTTCATCACGCTGAATCCAGCGGGCCGGACCCCCGTCATGGTCGACCAAAATCGCGGCCAGACCCTGATCGACAGCAGCGCCATCACCGAATATTTTGAAGAAACGGTCGAAGGCAAATCGATGATCAACGGCACCGCTGCCTATCGCGCAGAAATTCGCCGTCTGGTCGCTTGGTTTGATCAGGAATTTTATTATGCGGTCACGGGACCATTGCTGTTTGAACGGATGCAAAAACGCATCGTTCACCGCATGTCGCCCGACGGCGGCGCCCTGCGCGAGGCGATGAAGGCCGCCAATCATCATTTGGATTATGTCGATTATCTGATCGACCATCGCACATGGCTGGCCGGTGCAACCATGAGCTTGGCCGATTTGGCCGCTGCCGCCCATATTTCGGTCGCGGATTATTTGGGCGGCATTGACTGGACCGGCCATGAATTGACCAAAGGTTGGTACAGCGGGCTGAAATCACGCCCTAGCTTCCGTCCCTTGCTCAGCGAACGGATGGAAACCATCCAGCCGCCGCCTTATTATGAAAATGTCGATTTTTAATCCAACAGGGCGCAGATACGAACATCCGCGCCCTTTTTCATTTCTGCCTGCACATTTTAGCGGCCAGCGGACAAATTCACCCCCGCCGACAAAGGCATATGGTCGCCATCATTTGTGCCGCGCAGACAAGAGATAATTCAGCGTTTCATTGTCGCCCAATTGAAAACCCCGCGCCAAGGATGGCGACAGGCCGGTCCGGTCCGTCACCACCAAGCCCGCATCCTCCAACAAAATCGTCAATTCTTCGGGCGTCAAAAACTGGTTCCAGTCATGGGTGCCGCGCGGAACTGCGCCGATACGCTCTGCCGCTTCGACCAATAATAGTTTCGACAGGGCGGTGCGGTTGGGCGTGGACAAGATCATCAAACCATCGGGCGCCAAACGCGCTGCCAATTCCCGCACAAAGGCGGCCGGATCGGTCACATGTTCGATCACCTCCATCGATGTGACCAAATCAAATTGCTGTGGCGGCAGACTGGCCAACTCGCCCGCATGATAGCGGATATCCAACCCCTGCCCTTGGGCGTGTGCACGCGCAGCCGCGATATTTTCGGGCGCGGCGTCAACACCCGTTGCCTGTGCGCCCATGCGCGCCATCGGTTCCACCAACAAACCCGCGCCGCATCCAACGTCCAGCGTCTGCTTGCCAGCCAATGGGAATCGGGCACGCGCATCGCCGTGCCAATGGCCGTCCAGCTGTGCGCGAATATAAGATAAGCGCACGGGGTTCAGCTTGTGCAGCATCGCCGATGAGCCGTTGGGGTCCCACCATTCTGCTGCCAAGGCCCCAAAATGGGCCGCTTCTTGTGGATTGATTGTCGTAGCGTTCATAATATTTTCTGTGCCAACTAAGCCATTTGACGTAATTTTTTTACGCCGACCTATGCCCTTACCCTTGCCAATTTCCTTCCCTTTGCCTAACAGCGCCACGCCGCAAAGTCACAAATTTTGTTGCGGCAGTGACGAGATAGGAAAAGGGTTAGCAAATGGCGCGAATTGTGATGAAATTCGGTGGCACGTCCATGGCGGGCACCGAACGAATTCGCACTGTCGCGCGCCTTGTCGCGCGCGAAGCTGCCGCTGGCAATGAAGTAGCGGTGGTCGTATCCGCTATGGCTGGCGAAACCGACCGGTTGGTGAATTTCTGCCGCGAAGCCAACCCCCGCTATGACCCCGCCGAATATGATGTGGTGGTCGCGGCTGGCGAACAGATTACATCCGGCTTGCTGGCGCTGACGCTGCAGGCCATGGGTGTGCCTGCCCGCAGTTGGCTGGGGTGGCAACTGCCCATCCAGACCGAAGAAGCCCATAGCCGCGCCCGTATTCACAAGATCGAAACTGACGCCCTGCGCGCTTCCATGGCCGCGGGCCATGTTGCTGTCATCCCCGGTTTTCAGGGGTTGATGGAAGATGGCCGCGTGGCGACATTGGGACGTGGTGGTTCAGACACCAGCGCGGTGGCCGTTGCCGCCGCCATCGGGGCGGACCGCTGTGATATTTATACCGACGTGGACGGGGTTTATACCACCGACCCACGTATCGTTTCACGCGCCCGCAAATTGGATTATGTCACCTATGAAGAAATGCTGGAACTGGCCAGCGTGGGCGCAAAGGTGCTGCAAACCCGCTCGGTCGGTCTGGCCATGAAGAGCGGCGTGCGTGTTCAAGTGTTGTCGAGCTTTGTAGAAGGCGATGGCGCGCCGAAAAAAGGCACGATGATCATCAGCGACAAAGAAATAGAGGAAATGAAGATGGAACGGCAGCTGATCACCGGCATCGCCCACGACAAGAATGAAGCAAAAATCATCGTCACGCGGGTGCCGGACCGCCCCGGTGCCGTTGCGACCATCTTCACGCCGCTGGCCGATGCTGGCATCAATGTGGATATGATCATTCAAAACGTTGGCCGTGATAAGGGCGAAACGGACGTCACCTTCACCGTTCCCCAAGCCGATTTGTTGCGCTCTATCGACCTGCTAGAAGCCAATAAGGACAAAATCGGCTTCAACCGCATCATTTCCGACGAAAAAGTTGCCAAGGTCAGCGTTGTTGGCGTTGGCATGAAAAGCCATGCAGGCGTGGCCAGCACCATGTTCAGCGCGCTGGCAGAACGTGCGATTAACATTCAGGCGATTTCGACCAGCGAAATCAAGGTCAGCGTCCTGATCGACAGCGACGAAACCGAATTGGCGGTTCGCATCTTGCACACCGCTTATGGTCTGGACGCCGAATAAGGCGCCAAATCACAGAAACAAAAAAGGCTCCGGAGCAATCCGGAGCCTTTTTTTATGGTCCCAAAAATAGGGGTTACGGGCCAGCATTCCAGCCCGCAACATATGGGATCGTCCCGCCGCCCAGCGGAACAACCCCATGTCCATCAATCCAACAAGTCGAAACGGTCGGCGTCCATCACCTTGGCCCATGCTTTGGCAAAGTCATTCACAAATTTCTGTGCATGACCATTTTCGGCATAGACTTCTGCCAAGGCCCGAAGCTGGCTGTTGGAACCGAAGACCAAGTCGGTGCGCGTTGCGGTCCATTTCTTTTCGCCTGTCGCACGGTCAGTGCCAACGAATAATTGGTCACTATCGTCGCTGACCTTCTTCCAAACCGTGCCCATGTCCAGCAGGTTGACGAAAAAGTCCGTGGTCAACTGACCCACACGGTCCGTCAACACGCCATCCTTGCTGTCGCCCGCATTGGCACCCAGTACGCGCATACCGCCAACCAACACGGTCATTTCCGGTGCGCTCAGGCCCAGCAATTGCGCGCGGTCGATCAACAGTTCCTCGGTCGGGACAGTATAAGCGACTTCCAAATAATTGCGGAAACCGTCAGCGCGCGGGCGCAGCACGTCAAAGCTTTCAGCGTCCGTCTGCTCGGCGCTGGCGTCAACACGTCCGGTGGTCAAGGGTACGATCAGGTCGAAACCAGCGTCCCGCGCCGCCTTTTCAATGGCCGCATTGCCGCCAATAACGATCAAGTCGGCAATACTCACGTCACCAGCGTGACTGGCTTTAATGCCTTCCAGCACCGACAAGACTTTGCCCAGATCCGCCGGATCGTTGACCGCCCAATTGCGTTGGGGTTCCAAACGCACACGTGCGCCATTGGCCCCGCCGCGATAATCGGACCCGCGATAGGTGCTGGCCGATGCCCATGCGGCCTTGACCAATTGCGATATCGTCAGGCCGCTGGCCATGATTTTACTTTTCAGCGCCGTCACATCAGCGTCGGACAGGCTGCGATAGCTGGCCTTAGGCAGCGGGTCTTGCCACAGCAAATCTTCCTGCGGCACCTCGGGACCCAGATAACGCGTCTTTGGCCCCATATCGCGGTGGGTCAGCTTGAACCATGCACGGGCGAAAGCATCGGCGAATTGATCCGGATTGTCGCGGAAACGCAGACTGATTTCGCGATAAATCGGGTCTTCGCGCATCGCCATATCGGCGGTGGTCATCATGGTGGGAACCTTGCGTTCGGGGCTGTGGGCACCCGGCGCTTTATCGTCCTCGGTCGCGTTCACGGGTTGCCATTGCTTGGCCCCCGCGGGACTGCGGACCAGTTCATAATCATAATCGAACAGCATGTGGAAAAAGCTGTGATCCCAAGTGGTGGGTGTGGGCGTCCATGCCCCTTCAATCCCGCTGGTGATCGCATCGTCGCCAAAACCTGCACCATGGGTGCTGATCCAGCCTAGGCCCATTTGCGTGATGTCGCCGCTCTCTGGTTCCGCACCAACCAGCGATGCATCGCCCGCGCCATGCGCTTTACCAAAAGTATGGCCACCCGCCGTCAAAGCCACGGTTTCTTCGTCGTCCATGCCCATGCGGGCAAAGGTTTCGCGAATATCGCGGCCCGATTGAATCGGGTCAGGATTACCGCCAGGCCCCTCGGGGTTTACATAAATCAGGCCCATTTGGATCGCGGCCAATGGATTTTCCAAATCCATCTGCTTTTCGGGCTGGATACGGGTTTCATTGCCTTCTTGGCCAACCCATTGTTCCTCGCTGCCCCAATAAACATCCTTTTCCGGCTCGAACACGTCGGCGCGGCCGCCGCCAAAGCCAAAGGTTGGGCCGCCCATCGACTCAATCGCGACATTGCCCGTCAAGATGAACAAATCGGCCCAGCTCAGATTGGCGCCATATTTCTTTTTAATGGGCCACAACAAGCGGCGTGCCTTGTCCAAATTGCCATTGTCAGGCCAGCTATTGAGCGGGGCAAAGCGTTGCTGGCCGCTGCTGGCACCACCACGGCCATCGCCCGTGCGATAGGTACCGGCCGCATGCCACGCCATACGAATGAAAAACGGCCCATAATGGCCATAGTCGGCGGGCCACCACGGCTGGCTGTCGGTCATTAAAGCGCGCAAATCGGCCTTAACGGCTTGATAATCCAGCGCCTTAAATGCTGCGCGATAATCAAAGTCATCGCCCAATGGGCTTGGGCTTTTCCCGCCCTGTTGCAGAATTTCCAGCGACAATTGATTGGGCCACCAGTCACGATTGGTGCGTCCCAGCAAGCTGTTGCGTCCGTCCGCATGGGCAACGGGGCATTTCTGACCGGTGGTGGGTGATTGATTGTCCGACATGGCAGTCTCTCCTATGGCTTCTTCCTTGGTGTCAAAGCTTGGCGGCGGGTCCTTCATTTTCAGAATCTAGGCCCACAGAATAACATTGTTGTGACATCTGCAAACCCAAATCCGTTCCCGCGCTGGCTCGAAAACCAATTCATAAGCTCAAGCTAAATCCAGAACATTCATTGTGACAAACGATTAAATAGTCATCAGTCATCGTCAAATGCGATTATTATGAGATAATAATCCTGTCATTTCAATATGGCGTCAGCGCCGCGATGACGCGCTGCATTCGTAACGGCGGACGTCGCCCGTCCCGACGCTCATCATCCATGTGAAAAAAGGGGCCGCCCAACGGACGACCCCATGACCCTATGGGTCAAATTTAGGCAGTTTCATGGGCCGTAGGCTTAGAATCGGCCTTTAATCGTCCCGCCCCATGTGCGCGGGTCCCCTGGCAGGCCGGTAATCAAGCCTGTATTGCCTGGGCCGACGAATAATTGCTCCATATAATCTTTGGCGAAGGCGTTGCGTACCCAAGCATAAGCTTCGAACCCACGGTCCGCACGGAAACCAGCACGGAAGTTCGACAGTGCATAACCGTCGATCCATGTATAGGCCGATGGCGTGGGGTTGGACGAATATTTGGAACGATAGCTGCCGTCATATCCCAAATAAAACTGCCCATCTTCACCAAATAATTGGCTGGGAATATTCACTTCCGCGCCAAAGGACAGCGCCCATTTGGATACGCCGGGCAAACGCGTTCCGCTGATATCGCAATTGGCGGGGCTGAATCCATTGGGAACCCCCGGCCCACTAATCACATCATTAGCACCCGGCGTCCGGCCGCCCGAATATTCTGGCGCACATGGGGCATCGACGAATTTCTTATATTTGGCATCCGTATAAGCAAGATTGGAATAAGCGTTGAAACGCTCACTGGGCCGGATCGAAAAATCTGCCTCTATGCCCTGTGTGCGGACCTTGCCCGCATTTGCCAAATATCCACGCAGCACCCCAAATTGGCCATTGTTCACATTGGCCTGATAATCCTGAATATCGGTACGGAATGCCGTGACATTCAATGTGGCGCGGCGATCCCAAAATTGCGATTTGACGCCCAATTCAAAATGCTGAACCGATTCAGGCTTGATCGTCGCGGCTGCCAAAATGGGGGCACCACTGGCATCTGCTGGCACACCATTTTGGTTGATGCCGCCCGATTTAAACGTCTTGGCGTAGCTGCCATAAAGCAGGATATCGCGCGACAGCTTGTAATGCGCCGTCAAATCATAGCTGAAATTCCAGTCGCTGAAACTGGGCGAAATCTCTTGCGGCGCAAAGACGCCCAAACGCGCATCATTGATCGTCTTGGCATCACCGGTCAAAGCGCTGTTCCGCACCACTGGCGTTCCATCAGCCAGATAGACAAGACGCTGATAAAATCCGTCTTTTTTATCATAGTTCAAGCGAACACCCGGCTGAATGGTAAGCCGATCATTCACTTTCCAGCTCAATTGGCCAAAGGCCGCAAGGCTGGTGTTTTTCAGATATTGTGTATTGATCGCGGTCAATCCGTTCAGCACCGACGCGGTGTCGACCAATAAGCTGCCATCGCTTAGCGTGGCAGATGGGCTGAGTGTCCAACGGCTGCTGTCTGCGCCATGTTGTTCGGTCCCTTGCGTATCGATGCGCTGGTAAAAGGCAAAACCACCCAACACAAAGTCAAAGCGGTCGCCGCTGTAATTATAGCGCAATTCTTGGGTATATTGATTTTGCTGTGATGGGTTTTGGGACTTGCTGACAATCGAAAGGCCCGTGAAATCACGGTCATTTTCTGGTCGCCAATCCCAATAGCGCCATGCAGTGACCGATGTCAGCGTCCCTGCGCCCAAATCCCATTTCACGCGCAGCGCCACACCGCCCAAATCATTGCCCGCATTCAATGTTGCGTCCACATCGGACAAACGATCATAGGGATTGGTGCTGGGCACGACATATCCCGCCCCGCCACGTGCGGCCGCAGCCAAGGCTTCAAATTGTCGGTTCAACGGCCGCTGCGTTGCGCCAGTCCGCACAAAAACGGATCCGCAACAAATCGCTTCTTGGCGGTTCCAATCCCCCGCCAACGTGATCGACAAGGCATCGGTCGGCTTCCACAGCAATTGGCCGCGAATACCGATATTGTCCTGACTTTGGATATATTGATCACTGGTCACATTATAAATTGTGCCACGCCGACTGGTGGACGAAATCGCAACGCGCGCCGCCAGATTTTCCGTCAAAGGCCCCGATATCGCCGCCTTGGCTTGTTTGAAGTTCAAATTACCAAGGCTCAGTTCCGCTTTGCCTTCGAAATCAAAGGTCGGCTGGTTGGTGGTGATATTCACCGCGCCAGCCGTGGTGTTTTTGCCATATAAGGTGCCCTGCGGCCCGCGGAGCACCTCGATTTGCGATACGTCCAAAAAGTCCAAGGTCGCGGATGCGACGCGGGCATAATATACATCGTCGACATATATGCCGACGCCTTGCTCTATCCCATCATTGGTCAAGCCAAAGGGCGCGCCAATGCCCCGAATATTGACGGAGGAATTGCGCGGGTTGGACGAATAAAATTGCAATGCTGGGGCCAATTGCTGCAATCGGCCGACGTTAAACGCACCCGTATTGTCAATTTGGTCACCGCCCACCACCGAAATAGCAATCGGCACATCTTGGGCTGTTTCTGCGCGGCGGCGCGCCGTGACGACAATATCATTGCCATAGCTGGCCTGTGCGCTTTGGCCCGCCCGCCCAGCCTGATCGCCCTGCTCTGCCGTGCTATCCAGCCCATCATCCGCGCCCACGCCATAATCGCCGTCTATTTCAGCGGCATAGGCTGGCGCGGCCAATGCCAGCGAGGCCCATAACAGCCCGCCCAATGAAAGGGCCAAAGACGCCGATGAGCGGCGCCGTGTTTGGCTGTGCGACAAACCCAAATATTTGGACATAAAATTCCCCATTTTTTGTGTGTCGTGGCAGGGACTCCGTTGGTGCGGTCATCATGCTCACATAGCATTTGGCTGGCCTGACGTTCCATTGATTTGACCAACCGTTTGCGTCCATTGCGCAGGCCGGTTTCAACTCGCGTTGGTGAACCGGCTGCGTTCCGTTACATCCACCTGCACCAGTCGGCCTTCGTGGATGGTCATTTGAATGGAACCAAAGCGCAGCTTTTGCAGCGCATCCAAAACCGTCTGTATGGCGCGAGAGGCCTGATCATGATCGGACCTTTCGTCTTCTTTGATAGAGCGCATGACGCATTTGAACCTTTCGCGTTTCCAATACGCAAAACGTATATCAAGTAAAATAGTAGACAATGACATTTTTGCTTTTTGCGGCAAAAGCTGAAGTTGCGCCCCCTCTGTTGAAATCATTGCGCCCAGCATCACTGTGTGGAAGAAATCCGCCGCGTCACCATAGCTGATGCGATGAATAGCGCGGCACAATGGGTCAAAAGGGAAGTGCAGCGTTGCACGCAGGCAAAAGGGCTGGCAAAGGCGCAAGGGATGACAAAATTAAACCAATATATGGCACGGGGCATAGAGTTGCTGGGCAGCGACTATGCGATTTTGTGCGGCGCGATGAGCTGGGTTTCCGAACGCAATCTGGTGAGCGCCATCAGCAATGCTGGTGGGTTCGGCGTCATTGCGTGCGGCGCGATGACCCCCGAATTACTCGATCAGGAAATCACCGCCACCAAGGCGCTGACTCAGCGAAATTTCGGCGTCAATCTGATCACCATGCATCCACAATTGTTCGACCTGATCGACATTTGCGCCAAACATCAGGTGACGCATGTCGTGCTGGCAGGCGGCATCCCCCCCAAGGGCAGCTTGGAAGCCATTAAGGCATCGGGCGCCAAGGTCATTTGCTTTGCCCCAACGCTGGCGATGGGCAAGAAATTTGTGCGTTCCGGTGTCGATGCCTTGGTTATCGAAGGGTCCGAAGCTGGCGGCCATATTGGCCCCGTTGCAACCAGCATTTTGGCCCAAGAAATTCTGCCGCATTTGGCCAATGACGTGCCCATCTTTGTTGCGGGCGGCATCGGTCGGGGCGAAGCGATTGCGGCCTATTTGGAAATGGGTGCGGCGGGCGTACAATTGGGCACACGTTTTGTCTGTGCGCATGAAAGCATTGCCCATCCGGCATTTAAAAAAGCCTTTATGCGTGCATCGGCCCGCGACGCTATAACCAGCGTTCAGGTCGACCCGCGCCTGCCCGTCATTCCCGTCCGTGCGTTGAAAAATACCGGAACCGAAGCTTTTACCGCAAAACAAATTGAGGTCGCCAAGCTTTTGGATTCAGGGGCTGTTGACATGATGGCCGCGCAATTAGAGATTGAGCATTATTGGGCAGGTGCTTTGCGCCGCGCTGTGATTGATGGCGACGTCGAAAACGGCTCGCTCATGGCTGGCCAATCGGTGTCCATGGTAACGCAGGAAGAAAGCGTTGCGGATATTATCGCTTCGCTGGCGCAGCAGGCCGAAGCCGCGCTGCAAAGCCGAAATTAAAAGACAGCTTGCCGCCTTTTCGACGGTCCGGGAGTGAAGAATATGAAGTTATCGCGCAAAATTATTTTGGCTGGGCTTTTGACGACAGTCGCCGCCTGTTCGCAAAAAGCACCGCCCCCGCCCCCGCCTCCACCGCCACCGCCACCGCCCGTGGTTGTCATTCCGCCGCGCCCATTGCCCCCAGGCAATGCGTCGCTAACCCAGATTTTGCCAGGACGCGCGGCGGATGGTCGTTTTGCGACGGCAAACAGCAACCATGTCGGCGACCGCGCTTTTTGGCAGATGAAAATTGCGCTGAACGTGGCCGCCATTGGTTGCCGTGGTCCCGAAGAAGCACCGCTGGTTGCCGCCTATAACCAAATCATCAAAAACCACACGCGGACCATTCAATCCACGGAACGGGCGGTGATTGCCCAGCTCAACCGCGAACAAAATTCCAAGGGCAATAGTGCGCGCGATAAATTGTCCACGCAATTGTTCAACTATTTCGCCCAGCCCCCTGCCCAGCGCGCTTTTTGCACCAAAGCCAATGAAATCGCCCAGCTTGTCGCTGCGACGCCATCCAAGGATTTGGTGACCAATTCCGGCGCACAATTGGCGGCGCTTGACCAGCCATTTGTCGATTTTTACGAAGCTTATGCACGCTATCAGGTGGAAGTGCGCGCATGGGACGAAAAATATGGCACGCCCAGTCCCTTTACCGCCCCTGCGGTTCCGGCAGCAGCCCCTATCAGCACCACCAATTAAGCGCACTGACGCCTTTGGCCGCGCGGTGACATCCATCATCGCGCGGCAAATTTTATGAAATTTCACCGACAGTCATAGCGCCGCGCCCGCGCATCTGTTAGCTAAGGTGCAATGACCAACGCACCGCCGCCTCCCACGTCAGCAGCGCAGTCAGCGCGCACCATCCTCACCCGCCTGCACGAGGTGATGCCGTCGCGCACCAACGCCCAAAGCAAATTAAACCAAGTCGTTCATATCATCGGCGAATGTCTGAACAGCGAGGTATGCTCTATTTATTTGCTGCGTGACGGGGCGCTGGAACTTTTTGCGACACGCGGCCTGAAACAAGAAGCGGTGCATGTGACGCGTCTGGGCTTGGGCGAAGGGCTGGTTGGCACCATTGCCGACCATATCGAAACGCTGAACCTTGACGAGGCCGCCGCCCATCCAGACTTTAGCTATCGCCCCGAAACAGGCGAAGAATTATTCCACAGCTTTGCGGGCGTGCCGATCATTCAGCATGAACGGGCGGTTGGCGTCTTGTGCGTGCAACATTCGGAATCGCGCCGCTATGACGAAATTGAAATCGAAGCGCTGCAAACCGTGGCCATGGTGCTGTCTGAACTAATCGCCAACGCCGATTTGGTGGACAGCGAAGCGCAAAGCCATGCGACATCCACCGACCAATCGTCCATGCGCCTCAGCGGCCAGAAATTGGTGGACGGAATGGGCGCAGGCGTGGCGGTTTTTCACCAGCCCCGCATCACCATTGAACATACCGTCGCGGAGGATATTGAGGCCGAACGTCACCGCGTTTATGCGGCGTTCGACAAAATGCGCGAACAAATCGACCGCATGGCCAGCCAAACTGATTTCGGCGCAGCGGGTGAACATGATGAGGTTTTGGAAACCTATAAAATGTTCGCCTATGACGAGGGATGGTCGCGGCGGATTAACGAAGCGATTGACAGCGGCCTGACCGCCGAAGCCGCCATTGAACGGGTGCAGCAACGCACGCGGATGCGGATGCGCCAGATTGACGACCCCTTGCTGCGCGACCGGATGCACGATCTGGAAGATTTGTCGAACCGGCTCATCCGTATAGTGTCCGGCCAAATGGGCACAGCCGCGCGCATGGGCTTGCGCCAAGATTCGATCCTCATTGCGCGCAACCTTGGCCCTGCCGAATTGCTGGAATATGATCGCCGCCGCCTGAAAGGCGTGGTGCTGGAGGAAGGGTCCCCCACCGCCCATGTGATCATTGTCGCACGGGCGATGGACATTCCCGTGCTGGGCCGTGTAAAAAAGGTCCGCACATCCATCCGTGATGGCGATTTGATGTTGCTGGATGCCAATAATGGCACGCTGGACATTCGGCCCCCGCAAATTGCCCAAGATGCTTTTCATGCCAAATTGCAAGCATCGCAAAAACGGCGCGCCAGCTTGGCGACGCTGCGCGACATGCCCGCCATCACCAAAGATGGTGTGCCGATCGATTTGATGATCAACGCGGGTCTGCGCGAAGATGTCACCGCGATGGACCTGACGGGCGCGGCGGGCATCGGACTGTTCCGCACCGAATTTCAATTTCTGGTCTCCGCCACCCTGCCCCAACGGGAACGCCAGCAGCGTCTGTACCGCGACGTTTTGGATGCCGCAGGCGACCGTCCGGTAATTTTCCGCACCGTGGACATCGGTGGGGACAAGCCGCTGCCCTATATGAATATGCGCGACGAGGCGCTGTCCGAAGAAAATCCGGCCATGGGGTGGCGCGCCCTGCGCCTTTCGCTGGACCGCGAAGGCTTGCTCAAGGTGCAAGCCCGCGCATTGCTGGAAGGGGCAGCAGGCCGCACGTTGAACGTCATGTTCCCGATGGTGTCCGAACCATGGGAATATGAAGAAGCGCGAAATCTGTTCATCAGCCAACGGGCTTGGCTGAAAGAGCGCGGTAAAAAACTGCCCAATGCCGTGCGCTATGGCGCGATGTTGGAGGTTCCAGGCCTGATCGAAACGCTGGACCTGATGTTGCCGCATCTCGACTTTCTGTCCATCGGCACCAATGACCTGACGCAATTCCTGTTTGCCGCCGACCGCGCCCATCCGCGACTGGCCGAACGCTATGATTGGCTGTCGCCCATTGTCATGCGTTATATCAACCGCGTGGTCAAAATTTGCGAAGGCAGCCGTGTTACGTTGGGCGTATGCGGCGAAATGGGTGGTCGCCCGCTTGAGGCCATGGCTTTGCTAGGACTGGGCATCAAGCGCCTGTCCATTACGCCAGCTGGCGTTGGGCCGGTCAAAGCCATGATCCGGTCACTGGATTTGGGGGCACTGCAGGCTGCTATGCCGTCAATCCTGCAATCACCGACCAGTAACCCGCGCGGCCAATATCAAAGCTGGGCCGAACGCCATGACGTGGATTTGGGTATAACCGACTGACGCATTTTCCTCGCAACTTCCCCTTGCCTCCGCTTTTGTAATCGACTGGAATAACAAAGTTTGAGGCAAGGGATATGATTATGGGCGAGACCAGCAAAGACGTTATCACGGGTGGCTGCCACTGCGGCGCCATTCAATATCATATGCCGTCCACCCCCGCCCATCACGCGGTGTGCCATTGCACCGATTGTCGCCGACATGCAGGCGCGCCGATGGTCAATTGGGCCTTGGTCAGCAGCAATGATATCCAAATCAAAGGCTCACCCAAATTATATGCATCATCCGAAAATGGGCGTCGCCATTTTTGCGGCGATTGCGGCACGGGCCTATTTTACACCAATGACCAGATTTTCCCCGGAATGATTGACGTTCAGGCCAGCACCCTGCACGACCCCAGCGCGATATTGCCGGTGCAGTGCCAAATTCAAACGGCGGAACGAATGGATTGGGTGCGCGATCTGGCCGATTTGCCCAGCTTTGAACGCTATCCCCCTATGGAATAAGAGCGATCAGGACAGGTGCGCTGCCCAGCTAGGCAGCCTTCAAGCCATTCGTGCTTCGGCACGGCGGGCATTCCACCATGCAATGCGCTCCGCGATGCGCCGTTCAAAGCCTCGGTCCACGGGCTGATAAAATTCCACCGGCCTCATGCCATCGGGCCAATAATTGTCCCCCGAAAATCCATCGGGGGCATCATGGTCATATTGATATCCCGACCCATAGCCCAAATTTTTCATCAATTTGGTCGGTGCATTCAAGATATTTTGCGGCGGCATTAAGGAACCAGTTTCCCGTGCGCTTTTCCACGCGGCCTTGTGCGCGGCATAGGCCGCATTGGATTTAGGGGCTGTCGCGCAATAAATGCAGGCCTGCACAATCGCCAATTCCCCCTCTGGCGAACCCAGAAATTGATAAGCATCCTTAGCCGCCATACATTGTACCAAGGCTTGCGGGTCCGCCAAACCAATATCTTCGGCCGCAAAGCGGACAATGCGGCGCAGCACATAAAGTGGCTCTTCGCCCGCGACCAACATACGCGCCAACCAATAAAGCGCGGCTTGCGGGTCCGACCCGCGCAAACTTTTATGCAGCGCCGAAATCAGATTATAATGCCCGTCCCGATCCTTGTCATAAACCGGCATCCGGCGGTGCAAAAACTGGCTGAGCTGCGCAGCATCCAATGTCTGCGACAGACCCGCCGAAAATAAAGTTTCCACCTGATTCAGCAAAAAGCGGCCATCTCCATCCGCGCTGCTCATCAGCGCCGACCGCGCATCCGCCGTCACAGGCAGGGCGCGGCCTACCAATGCTTCGGCGCGCTCCACCAGCGAATTTAGCGCGGCCTCGTCCAAACGGTTTAGCACCAGCACCTGTGCGCGGCTTAACAATGCGGCATTTAATGCAAAGCTGGGGTTTTCGGTTGTTGCCCCCACCAAAACCACCGTGCCCCGTTCCACAAAGGGCAAAAATCCGTCTTGCTGGGCGCGGTTGAAGCGGTGAATTTCGTCCACAAACAACAAGGTACGCTGACCCATGCGCGCCGCGGCCTTGGCTTCGGCAAATGCTTTTTTCAGATCCGCCACCCCCGAAAAAACAGCGGACAGAGGCGCAAAGCGCATGCCCACAGCCTCGGCCAACAAGCGCGCAATAGTGGTTTTTCCGGTCCCCGGTGGACCCCAGAAAATGATCGACGACAAATTTCCCGCCGCCACCATGCGGCCAATGGTTCCGTCTGGTCCCGTCAGATGATCCTGCCCCACAACATCCGCCAGATTTTTGGGGCGTAGCTGTTCCGCCAAGGGCGTGGTGCCATGCGGCCCCTGACCTTGGTTCTGGTTGGCTTGGTCGCCATCGGATGCGAACAAATCGTCGGTCATAAGCCCTTAGCGCCGCTGCCCGTCTTGGGGGGCCGCGCTTTTTTGCCGGATCAAGCGCATATATGTATCCACCACCGTCTGGTTAATGGCGTCCCATTGATAGGATTGGCTTTCTTCCAACGCGGCGGCCCCGTGACGGGCGCGCAGCGCGCTGTTCGTGCAATAACGTTCCAGATCATCCGCAAACAGCGAAATCGCGCCGGGTTCGACCAAATAGCCCGTCACCTGATGCTTGACGATGCTGGCGCTGCCGGTCGCGCGCGCAGCGACGACTGGCAAACCACAAGCCATCGCTTCCAATGTCACATTGCCAAAGGCCTCGGTCACCGACGGATTAAACAGCATTTCGCTAGATGCAATGGCGCGGGCCAAGTCGGTTCCGCCTTGAAAACCGACAAATTTCGCATTGGGCAAACGCGATTGGAACCAGTCACCCGCCGGACCTTCGCCAATCACCACCACATCATGCTTCACGCCGCGCCGACGCAGCAAATCAATGCTGTCGGCAAAGACGTCCAGCCCCTTTTCCATCACCAACCGCCCCAAATAGGCGATGACGGGCGTGTCATCTGCAATGCCCAAATCGCGCCGCCACGCCATATCCCGCCGCGATGGCCGCAAGACTTCGCGGTCCACACCGCGCGTCCAAATGCCAATGTCATAATTCATACGCTGATCACGCAGCACTTGCGCAAAGCTTTCGCTGGGCGCGATCAGCGCGTCGCAACGGCGATATAAACGCCGCAGCCACGCCACCATCAACGGTTCGACAAACGACAGATTATAATAGCGGAAATAGGTTTCAAACCGCGTATGCACCGAACAGGCCACCGGAATATGGCGATCCCGCGCCCATGCCGCCGCTTGGCGCGACACTTGATCGGGGCTGCTGATGTGCAAAATATTGGGATTAAATGCCTTCAAATCCGCCTTGACGCGGGGCGAAAGCCATAAAGGGATACGATATTCGCTGCGGCCCGGAATGGCCATGGAAGGCACGCTGATCAAATCGCCCGTTGGTTCAAAATCCGGATCATCCACCGTCGGGGAATAGACACGGACATCCGCGCCCTGTGCCAATAAATAGCCAACCAGTCGGTTCAACGCTTTGTTCGCGCCATCGACGGTCATATTATAATTACCGCTGAACAAAGCGATACGAAGATCGGAAGTTTCCATTCCGTTTGCGCTAGCCCGAACACCCGTCAAACGCAATCTTCCAGCGTCGACGGGTGCGGGATGATCCGCGATATAATGTCTAATATTCGGTGGTTTTGCTGTTCGACGGGGCTTCATATTCGCCCTCAACAGGTGGGTGAAGGCGCAGACGGTGAACGCGGCGCTCATCGGCTTCCATCACTTCGATCCGCCACCCGCTGTCGTGCACCAAAATCGTGCCAACCTCGGGCATATGATGGGCCATGACCACCGACAAGCCGCCAATCGTGTCAATATCTTCGTCCACCACCGCAAGCCGCGGGTCGATCAATTCACCAATATCGTCCAATTCGGCCCGGGCGTCCAATTCCCAGCATCCGTCGATACCCGGAACAATCAACGGTTCCGGTTCATCGTCATGCTCGTCTTCGACTTCGCCGACAATTTCTTCGACCAAATCCTCGAACGTCACCAAACCTTCGGTGCCGGAATATTCGTCGATGACAATAGCCAAATGGGTCCGCTTGGCGCGCATTTCGGCCAATAAAGCCAAGGCGTCCATGGATTGGGGCACATATAGCGGTTGGCGAATCAATTCGATCAACGGCGGCGGTTCGCGCCCGTCAGCCAAAACGGCGAACACATCTTTGATCAGGATCATCCCGATCACTTCGTCCAGCGTTTCCCGATAAACGGGAATACGGCTGTGTCCCGCTTCGGCAAAAATTGCCACCAGATCGGAGAAGGACGCCGTTTCCGGCACGGCAATAATCTCACCGCGCGGCACAGCCACATCGTCGACGCTCTGTTCCCCGAAGTGCAACAAATTGCGCATCATTTTGCGCTCTATGGCCGACAGGTCGCCATTGCCTGTCTGTGCTGCCATCCCTGCGTCATCTTCCTCGGCTTCGTCGATCACATCTTCGATCTGCTCGCGAAGGGTGGGTTCATTGCTCCCACCAAATAACAATGTTTTCAATCCAGCGAATAAGCCAGATTTACTACTGTCCTCTTCCGATCTGGAATGACCTTGGTCGTCGGCCATGATATTTGTCGTTTCCTTTATCTATTGCGTGTCATCATATGGATTGCGGATGCCCAGCGATGCAAGCGCTTTCACTTCCAACGCCTCCATCGCAGCGGCGCTACGGTCGTCCATATGATCATATCCGACCAAATGCAGCGCGCCATGCACCATCAAATGGGTGGCATGATCGACCAGCGAAATGCCTTTTTCCTCGGCTTCGCGGGCGCAAGTTTCGCGCGCCAGCACGATATCACCGATCAATATTTCGCCGTCATCGCTGTTGGTCAGGCCGTGAAAATCTTCGGGTGCATATTGGGGGAAAGACAGGACATTGGTCGGCTTGTCCTTGCCCCGAAAATCACGGTTCAACTGATGTACTTCGGCATCATCCGTCAACCGCACCGAGATTTCGACGATTGGCGCAGCATCGCCCAGCCCCGCATGGGGCGTTAATTCCAGCGCGGCATGGACGGCTTTTGCCGCGCGCTCTTCCCAGTCCAATTGGTCGGGCCATGGTTGGGCTTCATAGGTTTCAATGGATAACATGATGCGCCTCCTTCAGCGCAAAGCCCGAAAAACACAAGATCAGTTCCACAAAAGCATGGACCCAGACAGACCCCATGCCCGCGCCGCTATGGTCAACTGCCCGGCCCTTCATAAGCCTCGACAATGCGGCCCACGATGGGGTGACGCACCACATCTTTGCTGGTGAAGCGGCTGACGTTAATCCCCTCCAGCCCCTCCAACCGACCAACGGCGTCCGCCAATCCGCTGGTGATGGGAATGGGCAGATCGACCTGATTGGGATCGCCGCAAATCACCATCCGGCTGTTCATGCCAAAGCGGGTCAGAAACATCTTCATCTGGGGAATGGTGGTATTTTGCGCTTCGTCCAAAATGATAAAAGCATCCGCCAAGGTGCGACCGCGCATAAAGGCCAAGGGTGCAATTTCAATTTCCCCGCTGGCGATGCGCCGTTCCACCTGCTCGGCGGGCAAGCAATCATGCAGCGCATCATAGAGCGGGCGCAAATAAGGATCGACCTTTTCCTTCATATCCCCAGGCAAAAATCCCAGCTTTTCCCCCGCTTCCACCGCAGGGCGTGACAGAATAAGCCGCTGCACGCTGCCCGTAATCAACTGCGAAACCGCCTGTGCCACCGCCAAATAGGTTTTGCCGGTTCCCGCCGGACCCAAGGCAAAAATCACATCATCACGGCCCAATGCTTGCATATAGGGCACCTGCGATGGGGCGCGCGGCACAATGGTTTTCTTGCGCGTGCGGATCATCACCGTGGGGGCTTTGTCGCTGGGTTCATGGCGGATGATGCCATCCAAGGTCGGCTGGGCCGACATCGCAATCACCGCGTCGACCATGCCATTGTCAAAATCTTCGCCGCGTTCAATACGTCCATATAGGTCGGTCAAAACATCGCGTGCACGCGCGGCGGCTTCGGCCTCCCCCTCAATTTGCACACGGTTGCCACGCGCCGAAATATAGACGCCCAGTCGATTTTCGATGGCCACCAAATTGCGATCAAACTCTCCGAACAAGATGCCCAATAACGCTGTTCGTTCAAACTCTGCCGTAATGCGAACACGATCACCGGCTTCGGCGGGTGTTGCGGCGAGTGGGCGTTTTGTCATCAAGCCTCCTGATATTGGCGCAAGGTCGCGCCCAAACTATTCGGTCCAGCCGAGATAATATCCACATCAACCATATCGCCAATGCTAAGTTCCGGTGCGATCAGATGCACCGACTGCAACCATGGCGATTTTCCGATAAATTGACCGTCAAGCTTGCCCTTGCGTTCCAACAAAATATTGGTGGGGAGGCCCACGGTGGCGGCGTTGAACGCCTGTTGCTGCTCATTCAGCAGGCTTTGCAAGCGTTGCAGGCGATCATTCATGACGGCATCGTCAATTTGATCGTCCATCGTCGCGGCGGGCGTTCCGGCCCGCTTGCTATATTTAAAGCTATAGGCCATCGCAAAATTGGTATCGCGAACAATGTCCAGCGTCGCCTGAAAATCATCCTCAGTCTCGCCCGGAAAACCAACGATGAAATCGCCCGAAACCGCCACATCGGGGCGAACAGCGCGCATTTTTTCGATGATATCCAAATAGGACCGCGCCGTATGGCTGCGGTTCATGGCCGCCAAAATGCGGTCGCTGCCTGCCTGCACCGGCAAATGTAGGAACGGCATTAATTTTTCGACATCGCCATGCGCCGCAATCAGCCCATCGGTCATGTCATTGGGGTGGCTGGTCATATAGCGAAGTCGGGCCAGACCATCTTCCTTGGCCAAAGCGCGGATCAGGCCGTCCAAGCCAATGTCCCGTCCCTTGTCATCTTCGCCGGTCCATGCGTTCACATTTTGACCCAGCAGGGTGATTTCGCGCACGCCAGCCTCGATCAGCGAACGGGCTTCGGCGATCAAATCCGCGAACGGACGGCTGATTTCCGCGCCCCGTGTATAGGGCACGACGCAATAGGTGCAAAATTTGTCGCAGCCTTCTTGGACGGTCAAAAAGGCGGTCGCGCGCTGGTTCGCCGACCGTTTTGGCAGCGCGCCAAATTTCGATTCCAGCGGCATATCCAAATCAATGGCCCGCTTGCCGCCCTGCGCCTGTGCAATCAGTTCCGGTAAACGATGATAGGCTTGCGGCCCGACCACCACATCCACGCTGGGGGCGCGGCGGGCGATTTCCGCGCCTTCGGCCTGTGCCACGCATCCGGCCACCGCAATCACGGGCTTGCTGCCATTCGCACGGCGCAAACGACCAATGTCGGAATAGACTTTTTCTGCGGCTTTTTCACGGATGTGACAGGTGTTCAGCACCACCAGATCCGCGTCTACACCGTCCTCAGCGGGGACATAGCCTTGGGCGCCCAGCATTTCGCTCATGCGTTCGCCATCATAGACATTCATTTGACAGCCAAAGGATTTGACGTGGAATGTCTTGGCGGCGGAAGGATTGGAATCGGAGCTCATGCGCGCCCTATAGGCGATCCGGCGCGTCGGCGGAAGAGTGGGAAAAACGCGTCATCGCATCCAAGATACTGGCCCGCGCGGCATCGGCCAATTGCTTGCGATCCGCCTCCACCGCATCATCCAACGGCTCCAGATAATGGATGGTCAACGCAATGGGTTTCAGGCGCGACAAGATGCGGCGGAAATTGTCCAATCCATTTTCCCCAGGCAGCCAAGCAATGTCGGTGGCCGATGCGCCATAATCCAGAAACACTGGCTGCACCTGCAGATTGGGAGGGGTGGGAATGACCGCCTGAAACAAAGCGGGGCGAAATGGCAATAAGCCCTGCCCATTTCCCGTCGTTCCTTCTGCGAACAATGTCACGGGACGACCGCTGGCCAACGCATCGCGCAATTGCTGTGTTTGGTGCCCAATTTCGCGGCGCGCTTCACGCTCGACGTAAAGGGTATGATTTTGATCCGCGAGCCAGCCGACCAAGGGTGCCCGTCCAATTTCGGCCTTGGACACAAAGGCCGAACGTGCCGCACCCCCAAGGCTGAGAATATCCAGCCAGCTAATGTGATTGGCGATGAACAACACGTCGCGCCGCAAGCGCGTGCCTGTTGTGCGGATCCGCAGACCCGCCAACCAACCCACCATATTTAAAAAGGCCATCACCATAGGTGACGGCCTTTTTGCCAAACGGAATAAGAGATGCGGAACAATTACCAGCACCAGCGCCGCCGCCATCAGCAACAGGCGCAGAACAAAAACCAGCGTCAAAAAAGGTTTCTCAACCTTTGTCGCGATCGATTGCGACACCATAAAGCTCCATGCGATGATCAACCAAGCGATAACCGAGACGTTCGGCGATCACACGTTGCAGGGCCTCTAGCTCAGGGTCAACAAATTCAATCACACGGCCAGATTCCACATCGATCAAATGATCATGATGCGCCTCTGGCGCCGCTTCATAACGGGAACGGCCATCACCAAAATCGTGGCGATCCAAAATACCCGCTTCTTCGAACAGACGCACCGTGCGGTACACGGTGGCAATCGAAATTCCGCTGTCTAGCTTGGATGCGCGCTCATATAATGTTTCCACGTCGGGATGATCGGTGGAATCAGAAATCACCCGTGCGATAACACGTCGCTGTTCGGTAATGCGCAGGCCTTTTTCTTGGCACAATGTTTCGAGATCGATCGATCCGGTCATATCTTCTTTCCTGCAAATACGCAGTCAGCCATTATGTCTGACGCCAGCTATAGGCGCGCTTCGCCCATAGAACAAGGGCGCCCCCCATTGGTGACGCCCTTATTTGGTTGGATTGTGGGGGAAGCTTATGCTTCGCGGCGCTTGCGCCCACCACCACGGCCCTTTGTGCCCAAACCAATTTCCTTGGCCAATGCACGGCGTTTCTCAGCATAGCTTGGTGCAACCATCGGATAATCCGCGGGCAGACCCCATTTGGCGCGATAGTCATCCGGGGTCATATCATAATGCGTCATCAAATGGCGGCGCAGCATTTTCAGCTTCTTACCATCTTCCAGACAAATGATATAATCCGGCTTTACCGACGAACGAATGGACACCGCAGGAACCAGTTTTTCTTCTTCGACTGGCTCACTGCCCAGACCCGTCAAGGCCATATGGACATTGTTAATCAAAACGGACAGGTCGGAGATTGCCACACTGTTGTTGCTGACATGCGCTGCGACAATATCCGCGGTCAAGGTGACAAGCAGATCGTTGCTGTCGGCCTGTGCAGACATAATATTTTCCTAATATAAGATAACCCAGGGAAGCGAGTTTGTTATTGGAGCAAGCAATTGCGCTCGCCAAAACGCATGGCATCAATTAGTTTTTGAAGCAACGCCTTTATTAGCTATTCAGATACAGAAATATTACGGCGCATGGTAATGGCATCGCGCTTTATACCATCCCCGCCTGAATAATAGGATGGACGGCGTCCACATTCAAAAAATCCCGCTGCATTATACATAGAAATGGCGGGGTTATCCGCGCGCATTTCCAGAAAATAGTCTTCGACACCTTTGCTATTGGCCCATGCTTGCCAATCGCCCATTAACAAACGGCCAATACCCGATGATCTATGCTGGGGATGAACTGCGATTAACAGCAATTCTGTTTCCGGTCCCGCCACCCGTGCAGCGTAAAATCCGCAGATTTCCTTATCTACATGGGCATAAGCGACCCGCGACCCCGGCAAAGCGAACAGGGTCATCAACTGGGCCCCGCTCCATGCTTCACCATAAATGGGATCAAATGCCGCATCCATGACGCGCATGATCGCGGGCACATCGGGGGCATATCCGACCATCACTTGCGCCGCGACAGTCATGCGCGACCCTGCGCCGCCGATTGGTCCAGCTTCTCCTGCCGCGCGGCGGCGACCTCTGCCATGGATTTGGCATCCGGAGCGCGGCCATAAATAGGCGTCACGTCATCGAAAAACAGACTATCAGGAATATTGATCGCCGATCGCGCGTCCGGCAACACAGCCATGGCTCGGCCCGACCCGCACAGCGCCACAAAGGGTTCGGCGCGATTCCCAATCACCAAATCCATCGATTCGCGGATCGCATCTTGCGGCAACAACGACCGCACATCGGCTTGGGGCATTAAATCCGGACCAAATGGCTGAACAAACCATTGGCCATGACCACCTTCCATCACCACCAATCCGCCGCCAGCGACGCGAATATCGGATGCCGCACTGGCCGCGACCAACGCCATCGTGCTAAATCCGCGCACCGGAACGTTCCAACCCAGCGCCAATGCCCGCCCTGCCGCAACACCAATGCGCACACCCGCAAAGCTGCCAGGGCCGCAACCGACCCAAATCTGGTCCGCACGCCCCCCATTTGGCAATTCCGCAATCAACGGAACCAAGCGTTCCGCATGGCCGCGCCCAATCACCGCGTGGCGATGGTCCGTCACCACCGCCCCGTCGGTCACCGCGACCGTGCAGGCTTCGGTTGCAGAATCCAAAATCAATATGGACATAAAAAGCGCGGCTCGCTCGATCAAATTACAGTGTTAAAACGCCCAAAATCCGGACGCGGACTGCGGTCAAAAATGGTGGATACATCACCATAACCAAGGGTGGTGATGAAATTGCTTTTCACATGGGGCGTGTCGCCAAAAAAGGCCGCATCCACAGCCGCATTATCAAAGCCGGACATCGGGCCTGTATCCAGCCCCAAAGCCCGCGCCGCCAAAATCAAATAAGCGCCTTGCAAGCTGCTGTTCCGAAACGCAGTCGTCTTGGCCAAATCTTCATTGCCCACAAACCAGCTGCGTGCGTCGGCATGTGGGAATAAATCGGGCAAATGGTCGTAAAATTGTTCGTCCATGCCAATGATGGCGGTGACAGGCGCTTGGCGGATTTTGTCCGCATTGCCCGGCGACGACAGCCCCGCCAGCTTGTCCTTGGCTTCGGCGGACCGCACCCAAATGATACGAGCAGGCAAGGCATTTGCGCTGGTCGGACCATATTTCATCACATCCCAAATGGCCTGAAGCTGATCGTCTGAAACCGGCTTATCCAAATATCCATTGAACGTACGCGCCGTGCGAAACAATTGGTCCAATGCGGCATCGGATAAAGGCTGGCTCATAAACTTCGTCCTCTTTTATGGGGTAATGGATCGGATTTGGTGAAATGTCGGCGTTAAACGGCGTGCACCGCTGTCACTTCTGGAACATAATGTTTCAGCAGCGATTCAATGCCATTTTTCAACGTGGCGGACGATGATGGGCAGCCCGCACAGGCACCCTGCAATTTCAAATAGACATTGCCTTTGTCAAACCCGCGATACACGATGTCGCCGCCGTCATTGGCCACGGCGGGACGCACACGGGTTTCGATCAATTCCTTAATCTGTTCGACAATATCCGCATCCGCAGGATCATCGACAAAAGCATCCTCGCTGTCCGCAGGAACCGTAAACCCAGCCGCACTCGCCGCATTAAACAGCGGCAAATTGCCCATGAAATGGTCCATGATGATGCCCAGCACATCTGGCTTATTGTCTGACCATTCCGCACCGGGAGCAATGGTGACGGACACAAAATCCCGTCCGAAAAACACGCCTGTGACATCGCCCAGCGTAAACAAGGCCTGCGCCAGCGGCGATGCTTCGGCATCTTCGTCGCTGGCAAAGTCACGGGTTCCGCTTTCCATCACCAGACGGCCAGGCAGGAATTTCAGAGTCGCCGGATTGGGCGTTGATTCGGTTTCAATCAGCATAGGCTGCATGTGGGGAACGCCCTCGCGTTGTGCAAGCATCAACCCTTCATGAATGCGCTTATATTCTGTCCCCTTCTGTCCTAATTTGGTTTTCACATAATATTGATTGGGAATTTCCTGTTGCTGACACGCAGATTTGATCATTTCGTCGCCATCGACTGGTCCGGCGCGCGCGGCACACGGCACAAGGGTATCGCGCTGGCCGTTGCCAGCGGCGCAGCTGCCCCCACTCTCCTTCGGCCCAGCCATATCTGGTCGCGGCAAGAGGTGTTGGATTGGCTGTTCCAGCAATGCAATCAACAAGCCAACATGCTGATCGGTTTTGATTTTTCTTCCGGTTTCGCCTTCCTTGATCAAGGGGCCTATTTCCCGCAGTGGGACGCTAGCCCGCGGGGTATCCGCAACCTGTGGGCGATGGTGGATAGCATGTGCCAATCCGATGCGGACCTCTCCGCCGCATCCTTTCTCGCTCATCCCGATGCTCATCGTCATTTCCGCCATGGCGGCGGCGTGGTTGGCGATTTGTTCGGTCAAGGCGGCGGACGTCTGCGCCGCGTCGAACATCATCAACGCGCCACCGGACAAGCCGCCAGCGTCAGCAGTTTCAACCTTGTCGGCGCCGCGCAGGTGGGCAAAGCCAGCCTGAGCGGTATGCGCGTTTTGCACCATATTCACCCGCACATCCCGCTATGGCCGCTCGACCCCATGCCGGCATCCGGCCCCATGTTGGTTGAAATCTACACCAGCCTCGCGGCCCGCGCCGCCCTATTACCCAAAGGCCGCAGTAAAATTCGCGACATCGGCTTGCTGCAACAGGCCCTCTCGAATCTCGGCAGCCCCGCAGTGAAGCATATCGGAGCACTAACCGACCATCAAAGTGATGCAATTTTAACCGCCGCGTGGATGCGAAAAATGGCGGAAAACGAACAATATTGGTCCCCGGCCCCGCTGACAAATGAAATTGCTGCACAAGAGGGCTGGACCTTTGGCATAATTTAAAGCAAAGGCGTCTCGAAGAGCCGGCTTAGCTCAGTTGGTAGAGCACCTGATTTGTAATCAGGGGGTCACGAGTTCGAATCTTGTAGCCGGCACCATTGATTTATAATCGTTTTTTCTGAAAAATTGATGAGTTTCAAACCGCGTTTGGGAGCTTATTTGGGAGTTTCTTGGCTCCGCTCCAGCTTTCGGATCGCGCTATCGGCCAGTCGCGAATCTCTGTGCAGATAATGCGCATCCAAGATGCTTCCGACGTCTTTCAGGCTATGCCCCGTGATCGTCGCAATCTCTGCTTCCGTGCATTCTGCGATAGCCAAGCGCGTTACAGCCGTTCCACGCAAATCATGAAATGTCAGACCAATCACACCAGCCGCAGCGCAGGCACGTTTCCATGAAGTGTTAAAGCCATAGATGGTCCACGGCGTACCCAAGCTGGTCAGCAAGATATGATGGGATCGGCCCGCTGCCTGATCCGCATGGTTGCGTTCTCGCTGTTCTTCCAAGGCTCTGCGCAACGGCGCGCCCACGGGGACGATCACACGCTTGCCCGTCTTGTGCTGGGTTAGCCGAATATGCTTTCCGTCATAATTCGCCCAAGTCAGCGACAGCAGGTCGCCTTTGCGTTGGCCGGTCCACAAAGCCAAGGTCAGCGCCAGATGCAGATGCGCCGGCGCTTTGTCGTAAAAAGCGGCCTCATCTTCGGCCTGCCAGATCTTATCTTTGCGGCTTGCACGATATAGTTTTCCGGGACGCTCGCACGGGTTGCATGGCACAAGGCCACGATTGAAACCCCATGACATGATGCGCGCCAACACCGCGAAGCGATAATCCGCGCTGCGGCGCGACTTAATCGCCATCCGATCCCGCCACGCGAGAAACTCCCCGCGCGCACGGCGATCGGCCAGCAATTTGATCGGCATGTCGCCAAATTCCGCATCGATATGGCGCGCATGGACCGCATAATCTTTGCGGCTTCGCTCGGCCAACGCCTTAAAGTCTGCGGAATCCAGATAATCTTCGATTACCCAGCGCACCGTTTCTTTGCGGTGGCGGCCGCGACGATCTTCGACCGCGCGGTTATAGCTCGCCATAAATTCCGGCGAACCAGGCTTGCCATCCAACCGAGGGCCGCCTTTCCACGCATAATAATATGTGACGGTCGAGCCATCGGTCAATTTGGCCTTTACGCGGTTCAGCCCCTTTAGTTTAATTCTCATTGCGGCTTGCCTTCCAGCTGGTCCAGCTATCTTGCACCTGCGCCGCTTCGCTATGCGTCAGTCGGATGGTGCCATCGGGGGCGATTTCGGTTTTCACCACGTCCAACCCCAAAGCCTGCACCGCCTTGATCGCGCGCGAGACATTGGCTTGGGTGATGCGATGGAGTGTGGTCATAACAAGGCCTTTCCTGCACCGTAGATCAGGCTGGCGACGATGACGGCGACCAGCGATGCGGCGGTGGAGATGCAAGCCGCTTGCATATGTTCACGGCGGCGTGCGGTGTGGCAGCATTCGCAGCTGCAACGAACGGACGGAGCAGCGGATGCGCGGCGCACATTGGCCCAGCTTGATTTAGCGCCCATGATCATGCCCCCATATCCGGCGCTGACATGATCAACAGCACAACGGGGACCAGCGTCAGGCATGTCGCGGCAATCGCCATCGCCTTCAGCGTTTCCATGATGGTCAATGTGGCAAAGACTTCCTCAACGCGGTCGGCAGTGTGGTTCGCGGCGATTTCGTTGCTGGAGAAGAAATTCAAAAGTCGGCGCATGATATTCTCCCTTAATTTTCAATGCTGGGCGGCAGCAGATCGAGCATCGACATCTGGCCAAAGTCATGACCAGGGGCTTTGCTTTCCTTGATGCGGGCGGGACGAAATTCGGCGCTGACGCCGCTGGGCGACAGCACATGTTCAAAGGCCAGACTGGCCGTGAAGGTCATCGCGCAGCGCAGCTGTGTGCAAGCCAGATAGAGGCGGCGGAAGGTCGGCGTGATTTCCTCGCTGCTGCGCGTCAGCGCCTTGGCACCGCAAGCGGGGCAATTGACGGCTGGCGCTTTGCCATAAGGGCGCGTGACGGCGGCGCTGAACGGCACCGCAGGGTTGCTGGGTTGCGACATAATGGTTCCCGTATGCATGTTCATGAGCGGTGATTTCCTTGAGCGATGGAGGTGCCGATTTTCGTGGCGATCCGCGTAAGATGGGTGATGGCTTCTTCCGTCTCGCGCAGCGCATCGGCTTGCGATTTCGGATCGTGGAGGTTGCGGGCCAATGAAATGATGGCGGCAACGGCTTCGCCGCTTTCCTTCGCGACCGCCTGCGCACCGTTCAGCATCGTGTCCGCACTGGGGGCTTCGCCGGTCACCTGCAAATCCAGTTTCAGCGCATAGCATTCCAGCAAAGGCGCACCCTCGCCCCCTGCCCGCCGATAAGCCGCATCCAGCCGCACGGCATCGCGCATCGACAATTCGCGGTCCGTATCCGGCGTGCCCATTTTACGGATGTGCGATTCTGATTTCGCCAGCACATCGGCGCAGCCATCCCAGCCCAACCGATCCGCAATGACCGACAGCGCGCGTTCAAAGGTTGCAGGCCCACGAACAATCGTCATGCCGCACCGCCGCTGGCGAGAATATCCGACCGATTGCCGTGTCGGGCCTGTGCGCGGACCGATAGGATAGGGCCACATTCATAATAGGGTTCACCAACAGCGGAGGGTGATGGTGCCAGTTCAATCTCTCGCGGGTAAATATCGGGGCGCAAAGCGTGGCGCGACACGCCATATAAAGCCTCGGCCTTCAGCACATATTGCGCCGGCATTTTCCGCGACGATTGCAACCAGCGCCAAACGGTCGGCTGAGCGACACCTAGCGCGCGAGCAAGAGCGCTCTGACTGCCAGCGGAACGTTCGCAGGCCACGAGAGCTTCATAGGGAGTGGGTTCGTTGGTCATAGACGCACCTATAGACGCATCTATAACATCGTCAATAGACAAATCTAACTACCCACCTATAGCCAGTTCTATAGGGTAGCTTCATGAAACTTGGAATTCGTATAGCCACGCGCCTTGAAGAATTGGGAATGTCTCAGGCCGAACTGGCACGTCAGGTTGGGATTAAGCAGCCAAGCATAAATCACCTTATCAACAAAGGCGCTCAGGGCTCCAAGCATGTCCTCGAGATTGCAAAGGCACTGCAAACCACGCCGGCCTATATCTTGGGTGAAACTGACGATCCGAGTGAAGGCTACGTTCCCCTACCCTCAACCGCAGCGGTAGCGGCAGAACTCGGCCTAGTACCTGTGCGAGAAATCGACCTCTCATTCGGCATGGGCTCAACCTATCTCGACATCCCAGTCACCGAGACAATTCGTCACTTTTCCGAGGACTGGATTAAGCAATACACCCGCGCAGATCCTGACCAATTACTATTTGCCCAAGGGGCTGGCGATTCCATGTTCCCGACATTGCTAGACAGTGACCTGATGCTGATCGACTGCTCTCAGCGAAACTTAAACATGGCCGACAAAATCTGGGTCGCGGCCTATGCCGGCTGCGGCATGATCAAACGCCTGCGCCAAATGCCAGACGGCGGCGTAAAGATCCTAAGCGACAATCCGTCCGTATCCGACGAGATCGCCTATGACGGCGAACTCAGCTTAATTGGCCGTGTGGTGGCGATTGTTCGCAAGATATAATCTATCCTGAAAATCAAACGCCCTACGCGTGAGGTGGTGCTTTGACCGACGACCCCAATCAACCGCATATCGATGCTAACTTAAAGTTGTCTATCCTCCAAGAGGAGACCCTTTCAGTGCTCACGCTCATTCGCGACGAAATAGAAGGTTTATTCGAGCGTCGAGCGAACACGCCCAGTGAAGCGGACAGTACCCTACGGAACCTATTTTTCTACATGGGTGAACGTGGGCAGTCAGTGAACTTCTTACTCAGCTGGGGCTACAGTTGGGATGCCGAGATAATTTTACGTTCTTATTATGAAGTTTCTGTACGCATAGCTCTACTTTGCTTTTCGGACGAGATCGAAAGAAAGGAACTGTTGCAGGAGTTTTGGACCGACCTGGGAGCCATCGGAGACCGTCGACGAGCTATTAAAGCCGGGTTAGCTGGTAAAGTGATGAAGCTTAAAAATGGAAACGATGACCCGATCTTTTCCGCCCTGGAAGATCCCCAAATTTTCCGTACCCTGCCCAAGGGCAATAAAGCCGAAAGAAAAAGACTCGAGCAAAAATGGTCTTTTACTCAGATAATCGACACGTTGAGCAAAAAGCGTATTTCAGGCAAAAACCTGGAATTAATTTCAGGTCTCCTCCATTACTATGGAATGGCTAGCCACTTACTCCATGCTGACCAAATGGCCCTTGACTTAATGTACGATCGCGCAACACGCGATCCTTCTGAAGCGTTAATTCTTGCAAGGGCCCATGCAGCTAGGATCATGAACGATCTCGCTAGCCTTAGCCTATTCTGTGCGGATGCATTGCGAATAATGTTCGAACTTGAATTCGAAAACGAGGCTCTACTCTATGCCACCTTCGATAAGATGAGCACCATCTCCGACGAAATCCTTACAGAGTTCCGTCATTCCCAAGAACAATTTTACGCGGACATTGCTAACGGTGGCAAGTAGGACCTGCTAGCAGAAGCGTTAGCAGGCCCCTTACAACTATTCTGATGCCACGTGTGACTTACCAGCTACTTCGCGCAGCCTACAAAAACTCCAAACAATGAGAAAGCGTGATCCCGGCACTTATATGGCTATGATCTGGGGGACGAAAAATCCAGGCCAACTCTAATAAGTGCAGCTCCTAGCTTCTGCATCAAATTCAGCGCGTACTCATACCTTAGCTGACCGACGATGCGTGCATCGACAGAATGCACCCTAAATCCGTCAGCATCTCCGCGCATGTGATGAACCTTAAAACTATTCACATACCCGTCGGTTACAATGAATTTCCCATGATCAGACGCCGTAAACAATCGCCAAATCGGTGAAGCGTTTGTATCACCGCCAGGAAACAGACTGTAGGCTTTGACATCTCCGTCTTGCCGTAGAAAAATTAATGAGTTCGACTTAAAGTCCTTGGATCTGTATCCTGGCTTCTCATCAAGCCTAGCTGCTAAAAAGGGCATCATCGAAACAGCCGATGAATTTTCCATACCAAGTTCAGACTTTTGCAGAGGAACTAGGTCGCAGGACGGCGACAAACAAATCCAAAGCGCTTTCTCAACTTCGAAAATATGCCCCGGCTGCAAGTGCCAACCAGATACCGGCTTTGTTGATATATGGGCATTATAATGCGCGCGTGCCCGCTTCCGTCCATTATCGTCTTTGATCTTGATGCCGTAGTGATCAGCAAAGCTTGCGGCGTTCCTGCCGCCGCTAACCGGATCAGCATCCAACACCCTCACTCCAAAATCGACAGATCTTCTACTTATTTGATCAAAAATTCGTTCAATATGGCGGGCAGCGTGACCTTCCAGCATCGTTCGCCGATGACTATTTATCGAGACCGGGGCAGTGTCTTTCGGTGGACTCCGAAGTTCCTGATAATAATGCCAATAAGCGTATTTATCGCTGAGAGCATTGTCTTCTGCTCCTACGCCCTTTTTGCTAATCTCCGCTCGAAGGCGCGCCGACATGAGACGAGATGGCGACGGCTTCCAGTCTTCAATCGCCACCTGAATTACATTTAATAGATCGGTAGTCGCCTTAACGGCAAAGGCAACAAAGCCGCCACTAGATCTAATCCACGGTGACCCTTCAGCCTGAGGTAATCGCCACTTTAAATCTCTGGGACTGTTCTTATCGCCCCCTACGCGATTATCATGGAGCGACATACCCCACTGAAATACGGCTAGCCGCTGGGCTTCGTCCCAGCCTATATTGTCTGAAATTGCCCGAAATGCATCAAGTTCGACGGCATCCTTCACAAATCCATCAACTTCACCTCCAGCGAAATCATGCTCTCGAAACGCCACGTAAGCCGCGAGCGAGATCGCGCCCTGAACTGAATTTATGACATTTCCATCTTCCGCAACTCGCTCGTCGAGATACTCATCTCCGGCGGCGATGCTACCCTCATCAAACCCAAACGGGGAAAGAAGTGACATCAATATTTTGTAGAACGGGATGCTCAAATCGTCGATCATCGTATGAACGACGACCAAATTAAATTGTTCATTGTTCATCAGGTGTTGAATAATCTCAACACACTTGTCGCCCGCATCAACCTCAGGCTTAATCTGATAATCCAGAACCAGTAGGTCAGATTGATGCAGGTAACTTTCAATCTGCTGGTTATTTTTTCCATCGTGAATATCAACTGTTAGCGCAGGTGAAAGCTGACGAAATTGACGAATAACCTTTAAGATATCATCCTTATGTATCCAGCGCCTTTCCTCGCCATTAGCAGTTTCATCCTCGGAAGGATTGTAACCTTCATCTCCAAAAATTTGCTCCCAGGTCGGATATTGGTCGTCAATGATCAATACTGACCGGAGCGGGTCGATGAACGCTTCCTTGACCAAATCAGAAAAACTAACATCCTGCGGCTCAGCTAATGCCACGTCACTCATCAAAAGTTGCCCCCCGGAACTTTAAAACAAAATTTGCACCGGACAGCAGTTTTTTATCACCGTCCTGTTCATACCTAATAGTGTGCCCACCAGCGGCGAGATTGGCTTGCGAAAGATACAAACCCACCCCGCGCCCGCCGTCGACTTTGCGCGTAAATAGAAGCGTGAAGAGCCGCTTCACATCAATCTCGTCAACGCCAGGGCCGTTATCGGCCACAACCACTTCTCCATCCCGCACATCGAAAATAATGCGCGGTTCGGGCGTACGGCTATTTACCAGCCAATAGAGGCTGTTGTTCACAAGGTTCACAAAGACCGGCAGCAATCTTGATGGCTGGTCATAAACGGTGAACCGCTTGAACGCCTCGGTCGCAGAAAATTCAATCTCACTTGAAGTGATTGCGCGCTCGAAAAACTGCGCGACATATTGAAATATATATTCGCCTGACATGTTCCTCGGCTGAGGACGACCAGCCATTCTTAGCGGGCCGAGGAAGTCCAAGATTTGCTTGAGGCCCTGATATCCGGTTTCAATCTGGTCCAAAGTCTCATCATGCGCCAGCTTGTTCCGCAGACGCTTGAGCCCACTGTTGATGACCGCATCATGCGAATGCAGCTCATGATCCAGAAACTCAACCGTGATGCCGAGCTGGGCAAGTCCATTCAGACGGTCAACTTCACCACGCAGCTCGGCATTTTCATCCCCGCTCAATATCGCGACAGCCTGAATATCGATACTATCCCGCATGTTTTCGAGAGCAGATTTATAGTTCTCGAAAAGAAGCTCATTCTCCGCATCGATCCGGCTTTTCGCCTCACCGATCGCTTTAGAAGCCCCGCTGACAGAGATACGATCGGAAGCAGCAAGATCAATCAAATGCGCGGTTTCTTCACGGAATAGCTTATTACGCTCCCCGACAAGGCTTTCGATGCGAGCACGCTCGCTATCTTGCAGCGAACCAATTTCTTTCGCCCATTTTTTGGTTCGCGAAGTCAGTTGAGCTTCATTACGCTGTATTTGCTTGAGAACGATGTCCGCAGAGGACTGCGGATTAATTCGGTCGCTCGCCGCTGCAACATCGATAGCAAAGTCCGAAACGAGTTGATTTAGCTCGGCCATGGAACGACGATATACGCGATAATCATCTTCCAACGTGCCGAGTGGCGATGGCGCTCCTGGTAGACGCATCTCAGCAATTCGCGTCTGCGCTTCTTCCAGCCGCTCTTGCGCGACTGCAATATCGTCAGCAACATCTATACTGGTTGATGAAATGCTAGCGCGAACCTCTTCAGCAACCAGAGGCAGGCTGCTGAGGCGGGCCTTAAGATTATTACGGAATGACTTACGGTTTTTTTGCCTTAACTTTGCCTGAGCGGCCTTAGCCTGAGCTTCAACATAATTACGCTGTAAATCCACAATCGTGTCTTTTCGTACATCAGACCGACTGCCAAAATAATCCTCCGCCGCAGATTCCAGAATATTTATTATCAGTTCCTTGAGCGTCTTTGCGGCTTTATTTACGATAAACCCTTCTCGACCCGCCTTATCTTTAAGATTTGGGTTATTCTCTCGACTGATTGCGAGACGGCCAAAAATTCGTCGAGCATTCCAATAGTGCCGCCCAGCGTTCTTAGATCTACGAGATTCAATTTCAAAGAAATCATTGTCCACGCGTCCATAGGGCAATACCCGCAACCCATTACGATAAATCATCAAGCCAGCGTATTGGGCGCTATGGGTTCTCAAATATTCAATTTCTTGCGGCGTGTGCGTGGTATTTTTTAATTCTTGCTCAAATGTTGCGAAGTACACATCTACGGGGCCTAGGAATGACCCCTTAGAGGTTGGCAGAACAAACTGCTTCGGCGGCCTTATTTCATAGTCGTCACCAACCTTACGCCATTGCCCGAAAGATTTCACTTGTCCGCGAAACACTCCGTATTCGTCGATACGCCCATCGACGATATGCTCCATCCTATCCGTGAACGACCTGTTATATTCATTATCTGTGCCAACAACGGAGATAAGCTTTTCATCTGATGCAACAAAAACACCATATTCAAAATCGACGGCAGTGCCATTGATATCGGGTCGCGCAGGATCGTAGAGGGGATCAACAAACCCTCCCAAGGTGGTAACAAATCGTTTCTTATCTGATTTCGCGGTCTCCAACTCCGAGTTTACTGGCAACAGAGAGCGAAATTCTTCATTCGCGCCAGACACGACCATGACCGTGCCTTTGCTTACGGAGCCAGACCAAACGCCCCAGGGCTCTAGATACCGACCATCTAATTTGAACGACCTGCAGCCTGACAGGATGATTTGAGACGGAGCAACTGCTTCTGCATCTTTGACTTCCTGTGCCGTGGCATGATCATAGCTAGCCCAAGCGGCCCGTAGTCTATTTGACCGCTCGTCATCTTGGCTAGAGCCCAGAATATTCTCGAGCAGGGCTTCCGCCATCAGAGGCAAAAATTGTTCAATTTCTGACAGATCATCAAGCTCAACGACTGGCACCTCTACGTCTGAAAGAATGAGGAATGGGTTTTCAAACAAACGCCAGTCGATCAAAACAGCCGCGAGCTTTTGATCCTGCCGTTTAGAAACCATCAGCATCAGGGGTCCGAGATGGGCGGAGGAAAGCCGACCTATCCCTTTTTGCCCTTGCCGTGTACGCGGTGCCAATCCGTCGCGGTCTTTATCGGACCGGGCATCGCCGAACAGCTTAGATTCCGTGCCGACTATCAGCCAGCGATCGATCAACTCGTCCACACTCATCCCATGCCCATCGTCAGCGATGGTAACGATCATGGGATCTTCATCAAAAATCGTCAGCGACACCTTTCGCGCGTAAGCGTCGTATGCGTTTTTCCAAAGTTCCGAGATAGCTGTCGGGACGTCAGCAATCTGCTCGCGACCGAGGTGATCGACCGTGCGAGCCCTCGTTTTAAAACTTACTGTTTTCATGCGCAGACTAACTCAGCAGATTGAGCGGACGAACAGGACACTACAATTTCCTGTTCGTCCGAATACATGCGAAGGCCTAATAATGTTTTAATATGCTCAATCAATACCTGCCCGAAGTCCACCGGCACAGCATTACCAATTTGCTTGCCAGCAGCGATCAAACCACCAGTGAAGGTGAAGTCATCGGGAAATGTTTGTATTCGCGCGGCCTGCCGAGCTGTAATCCCATGGTTCAGGACCGGATGCACAAACCGTCCTTTGGACGGATTAATGCAAGAGGCTGTCATAGTGGGAGCTGGCTGGCTTGGATCAATGCGCCCATAAACATCTTGATGACCTCGATGCTTTTCGTGACAAGGCAACACGCGCCCAGAATCACGCCGGCTACCACCATTTGGCGGCGTTCGAGAGAAAACTTCGACCAGTTCCGGTCCATGATTCATATGGACATCATTCACATCATTGTTTTCAGCAGGGGAAAACGCTGACGCACATGAGTTCCACGGCATCAACCCAGTTTTTTCAGCCAGCTCTGGCGAGCAATGGCTGGGCTTAGGTGGCCATTCAAATCCTTCCGTAGAAATGTCGTTGCGCACACCCAGTATGAACACGCGCTGCCGCCGTTGGGGTATCCCATAGTCGCGCGCATCAAGCTTCTGCGGCACATAAACCGTGTAGCCACTATCGCCCGCCTGACGGTAGAATTCGTCTACATAGCTTTTGTGTCGCTGCCAGAGCATGCCAGGCACGTTTTCCATTAAAAACACTTTGGGTTGTAGGTTACGCACGAAATCAAAATAGACATGAATTAATGCGTTTCGTGGGTCATCGACCCCAGCATTTTTTATGCGATGCGTCGAAAACCCTTGGCACGGAGGGCCACCGAGCAAAAGGTCACAGTCATTTCCATTGAAATGCTTTTGAGCGAGACCTGCGGCGCTGAGCGACGTGATATCTTTGTCATAAACTACAACGTTTTTGCTACGTTCTGGGGTTGCTATATTGTCCCGATAAGTGGTCGCTGCGTGCGTATCGAACTCTACTGCAAATGCTATTTCAAATCCTGATTGAACAGCGGCCAGCGAAAAACCGCCAGCACCCGCGAACAAATCCGCTGCTCTGAATTTAAAATCCGTCAATCTACAAATGCCCAATCGTCTTGGCTACTCGCCAGCACTGGCAGCCCATCGGAGTTCTATAGCGAGGTGTCCCACAAAACAGAATAGCTTTCACAATAGTTCGCAAAGCAAATCTCCTTTCGCATTCGCACGTCGTTCAAGAATAGGAAAGACAGAGAACGAACAGCACCCAACCACTCAAATTATCGAAATCACGTCACCCCGTCGCTTCCAGCACCAAGCTGCTCTGCAAACCGCCGCTGCCGTCCATGCTGTGCGTGCATTCGGCCACTATCCATGTGCTGGCATCAATTTCTGCCTTGAACCCTTCCAGCATGATCGGGCGTTCGGGGAAGATATCGGGGCGGCCATAGGCCAGTTTGATGGAGCATTTGGCTTTGGCACGGGCGAGGCGGCTGTTTTCGGCGGCGACGGCTTGTTTGGCCGCTTCTTCGCTGGCATAGACTTTGCGCAGCTTCTTGGGCCGTCCTGCCTTTTTGCCGTCCTTGCCCTGTGCGCCCGCCACGACTTTGACCGTTTTCTGCTTGCCCGTTTTGGCGTCGTGATAGCTGGCGGTCACGCCGCTGCGGTCATTCTGGTCGATACGGCTGTAATCGGCGTCAATCGTCTGGCGGCGGGCGATGGTTTCGGATGGCAGGTCGCTGCCGCTGGCCGTCTTGCCGCTGCCAATCGGCGCGAAGATTAGCGTTGCTTCCTTGACCGTGGCCACCGCGTCAAACCGCTTGCCCAGCATGCGCAGCAAGGCCGCGTCGGACTTTGCGCCATTGCCCAAGGCAGGAATGATCTTGGCCCCCAACGCGGCGTCCACCTTGGGTGTCAGGCCATTGTCGGTGGCAATCGCCCCGATGATAGTCTCCACCGTTTCGCCCACAAAGCTGCGCTGGCGCCGTACGCGCCAGCCATCGCCCATATCGACCGAGCGCGCGCGGATGGTGATTTGATCGGGCGGGCCGCGCCAATTCGCCTCATCCACTTTGAAGCTGCCCTTGTCGATCAATCCGACCGGCAAGTCACTGCCCTGCCGCCAGCCCATTTGCAGCTTCAGCACCGCGCCCTTGGGCGGGATGTCGAGCAAGCCGTCCGTGTCGTGCATCACCAGATCGAGCTGGTCCGCTTCATCGCCCCGCTTTTCCGCAATGGAGAGGGAGATTAGGCGCGGCGCGATGGTGTCCGTCAGGTCTTTGCCGTCCAGCACCACCTTCCAAATGGCGATGGGCATTTTCATGGCTTCGCGCCCATTGGCCGCTGCGCCGGTCATGCTGCGCGCTCCAGCTCTAGCGTGAAGTCACCGCGCCGTGCCACGCCGTCGATGAAAAATAGGTCTTGGTTGATGTCCAACTTGCGGATGAAGAAATCGCCCATCACTTCGCCCGCCCCGCTGGTCAGCGTATAGGCATCGCCCGCGTCGGCCATGTCGCGAATAGTGGAAATTTCCGACCATCTGCCAATGCCATGATCAGGATGGAGCGCACCGGACAGGCTGATCTTTTCCGTACCCACGCCGATAAATTGCGAAGCTGGCCGCGCGCCAAAGCGTTCCGCCTGCGCAAAGCGCCATTCCAAGCCCTGTTGCAATTTTTGATAAGGCAAAGTGCCAATTTCAAAGACGAACATGTCCAGCGCCATCATCATCCACCAGTCTCCTCAATCATCCTTGAACGACGAACGGCGCGCTGCGCTGGCCTGCGCTTCACGCTCGCGCAGTTTCAGATCGACCAGCCGCGCAATCTCTTCCGCGCTTTGTCCAGGCGCGCCGTGAACATGGATTGTCACCGGACCAAGGCCGCCGCTGCCCATTCCCCTGCCCATACCGCCGCCCGCTGGCGCAAAGCCGCCATGCACCATGCTGGCCCCGCCAACATTGGCCGCCATGCGCTGCGCCGCCGCGACGGGCGATCCGCTGCCGCCATCGATGCCGCGCGCCAGCCCTTCGGTCAGATAGCCGCCCATGCCCATCATCAGGCGCGATGGTGATTTGATGCCAAAATAATTTTTAAAGGCCGTGACGCCTCGCTTCGCGACCTCGGTCAATCGGCTGGCCAGCGCGGTTGGGCTGATCATCAGCAGCAAGCCTTGCATCGCCATGGAGCCAAGGTTCTTCAGCCAATCGGGCAAGCCAGACAGCAGGCTTTTTACCTTGGCCACGCCGGTCATAAAGGCCGCGCTGATGCTGTCCCAATGGGTGTAGGCTTGATAAGCAAGATAGGCGATGCCAGCCGCCAGCGCGATACCCGCAATGATGGGCCAACTGAGCGCCCCCGCCACCGCCATCGCCGCACCTTTGATCATGGTGAAGGCGCTCACCAGCATCGGGCCATTGGTCATCACCAATCGGAACACGCTGCCAAATGGCCCCAGCAGCAGGCCCAGCCCCAGCTTGAGCGCCCCAATGCCCGCGACCAGCCCAATGGCCGCGCCATAGATCATCATCAGCCCATTGGAGAGTTCGGGGTTTTCCTTGATCCAGCTGCGCACGCTGCCCGCAATTTCCACAAAGCGCCGTGAGCCTTCGGTGATCAAGGGCAAGAGCATATTGCCCAGTTCAATATTCACCGCCGTAAAGGCATTTTTGGCGAGGCCCAGCGCGCCCTCTGTCTTGTTGATGGCGGCCAGAAATTCCTTGTTCATCGACCCCGCATATTGGCTTTCATCGCCAATCAGCGCGAAATTCTTTTGCAGCTGTTCAAGGTTGCTCAGCATGGGAGAGATCGCGCTCACGCTTTCCGAACCGAACAGCGCCGTCAACTGAGCAGTCCGCTGGGCTTTAGGCAGCTTGGCGATACGCCGCAAAATATCGTCAATCGCGCCGCCCGCATCTTTGTGCATCGCTTCAGCGACCTTAGTGGAATCAAGGCCCAGCTCCGCAAAGGCTTGTTTTTGCGCTTTCGTTGCCTTTTCGCCCTTGGTCATCGCCAACATGAAGTTTTTGATGCCGGTCGCCGCGACTTCCTCTTCCACGCCCACCGCAGACATGACTTGGCCCATGGCGGCGATTTCATCAGCGGCAACACCCGAAACACCGCCCAGCGCGCCAATGCGGGTCACAATGCCCGACACACCCGCGACATTGCCGCCATAGGTGTTGGTCAGCGCGTTAATCTTGTCCGACAGGCCGCGCACATCCTCTTGCCCCATTCCAAAGGCGGTGCGCCATTTGGCCATCATCGCGCCCGCTTCCTCTGCGGTGGTGTCAAAAGCCACGCCCATTTTTGCCGCATCTTCGGCAAAGGTCAGCAGATCAGCGCGCGCCACGCCTGCCCTGCCCGCCTCGGCCACAATCTGGGCCAGCCCTTCGGCGGACATGGGGATCTTCATCGACAGATCGACCAGATCATCAGACATTTGCTGGAAAGCAGCGGGGCTTTCAAAATCCACCACTTTGCGCACATCGGCCATGGCGCTTTCTAGTGAAATGGCGGATTTGGCGGCATAGACCAAAGGCGCAGCCATCGCGCCAGCGGCCAGCATATTGCCGGTCCCCGATGAGCGCAAATCCGCGCCTGCGCTTTGCATGGCATCGGCGCGGGCATTGATATTGTTCAGCCGTTCACGTTCACGCAGGCGGCGGTTGGTTTCTTCCACGCGGTCCCGCAATTCCCGTTCGCGGGCGACCAGCACATCAAGCCTGCCGCCTTCTTGCATCGCACGGCGAATGCGCTGTTGCTGGGTTGCCAGTTCACGATTGGCGTCACGCGCTTCGCGATTGAGCGCCGCCTGCTGCTGCGAGGCGCTTTGGCCCAGCCCGACGATATTGCGCAGCGGGCCGGATAGCTGATCGCGCGCGCCAATCATCACCCGCAGCAGGAGGTCTTTGCTCATTTGTCACTACCTATTTATGGGGAGGCGGCGCGTTCACTTGGTTCCAGCGATCAATGGCGAGGCCGCGCCACATCAGCAGTTCTTCCCATTCCATCGCCAGCAGGTCGGCCAAGCGCCAATGAAAAACAAAGGCGATGTCCGCGATTATCTGTTCAATGCTCGCTCGATCTGGCTGCGCGTGCTGGCCGTCATAAAAAAACCGATGATGATGCCCGATGCATTGGCGGCGTCTTCGACTTCCAGATTATCGGCTTCTTCTTGCGTGATCGGCGGCACGGTGATGCGCGGCAAAATGTCGAGGGTCGAGGACACGCGCGCGTTCATCAATTCCTGCATCGACAAGCCGCGCAGCTCGCCCGCCTTGGGCTTGCGCAGGGTGAGTTCATTGATGACTTGTTCGCCGCGAATGATCGGCGTCGAAAGACGCAGCTTTTCCGTCTTGGGCTGCGCAGCGGCGGGCGCGGAGACTTCGGTCATGATGTTCGTCCTTCAGAGCGGAGATAGTCCCCGCCCCAGCGCGTCCGCTCAATTGCACGCTGGGGCGAAGCTCGGGGTCAGCCTGTCCAGTTCAACAGGCTGAAGAAAAGTTGAGAGGGGAAATTACAGGCCGATGGCGGCGCGCTGCTCGGCCAAGCGGTCGACGCCATTGACGATGAAGACGAGGTTCATCTCATCCTTTTCAATCAAGGTGCGGCCATCGACGGTCAGCTTGTAATAGACGCAGACCGTCTTGACGCTTTCCTCGGTGTCATCGCCCGGCTTGCCGCTGCCCGGATCGATCTCACCGTGGCGGCCCCGCACTACAATCTCGACCGTTTTATAGCGGCCCGTCTGATCATCCTGATAGCCACCGACCCAGCGCAGCTGCACACCGTCAATGGTGGTCATGCCGAACTGGCCATAGATTTGTTCAATCAGGCCGCTCGCCTTCCATTCAAATTCAATCGGCTCGCCGCCCATATCGATGGGAATTTCCGCATCAAAGTTACCGCGATAGCCTTCCATCTTGCGGGCGAGCTTGGGGATCGACACTTCAGGCACAAGGCCCAGATAGCTGACGCCATCATTATACAGATTCATATTTTTGAGTTTGTGCGGCAAAGCCATGGCGGGTCACTCCGATAAATTACAAAGAAAGGCGAGCGGTCGGGGCGCCCCCGCGTCAGAGGCTGTCCGCCAAATTGGCGTAATATTTGTCGGTGATCCGCTGATTGCCCTTGATATTCTCGGCGGGCGCGCAGGCGGTATAATCCCAATCAATCTCCACCTTGCCAGCGGCCAGCGCCTCGGCAGGGTTGCTGGCGGGGTCGAACCACGCCTCGGCCCCGATGATGCGGTCCTGCGCCTTCAGGCTGCGGAATTTGGCGTTGATGCTTTCGACAATATCGCGGACCAGCCCCGCCGTGATCGGCTTATCAATCGCCCATCTCAGGCCATCGGCAATCATATCTTGCAGCACTTGGCCGGTGCGCACCACGCTTTCAAAGGCGAACAAAGGCTCATCGCTGCATGTCCGATTGCCCCAGAAACGAAAACCGTCCAGCCGCACCAAGGCGGTGACATCGGCGTCATTCAAAATGCTGACATCCGTCACATCATTGGCCAGCGTGGAAAAGCTGCGCGGATGGTCGATGCCGGTCACCCCATTGATAGCGACATTGCTGATCGTCTTGTGCCAGCCGATTTGCTGATCGAGCTTGGCGCGCAGGCCCAGCGCGCGGGCAATGGCCGATCCGGCAAAGTCGCTGGCCTCGCCATCAATCAACATCAGCTCGCGCGCGCTAAAGTCACCGCGATAGGTTGATGCCTCGGTCACGCCCGCGCCGATGCTTTTGGCATAGGCAAAGCCGCGCAGCTTTTTCGCGGCAACCTCCAGCGCATTCGCCACCAGCTTGTTGTCATAGCCCGGCACGCCAAGGATGCGCGGCTTGATGCCATTGACGGTTTCCGCCGTCAGCAGCGCCTGCAATCCGGTGCGCGAACCATCGGCCAGACTGGTACCGATGATATTGCTGTCCGTTTCGTCATCGTCCGCGCCTTCTTCGACGCGCACGATGGTGACGGGCGCAATCACTTGATCGCTGATCGCCGTCAGGATTTGCGCCAGATTGCCGCTGTCCCCCGCCTTGCCAACCGCGCCAGCGGCATCGGTCAGCAGCACCGGCTTATTGAGCGGGAATAGGGCGGCGTCAGCGTCGGCCGACACAGCGACAAGGCCGATGCTGGCGGTCGAAATATCGGTCAGCGGGCGCGCCCCGCTGGTCTGTTCGACAATATGAATGCCGTGATGATAAGCCATGCTTAGCCTTTCGCTTAGGTCGGTATGGTCAAGGAAATGGGCGGCTTGCCCGGAATGTCGGTGCGGTGCCCGTCGATGGAGAGGGTTAAGCGGCCTGATGCGCCATCCTGCATGGACAAGCGCACACGCTCTACGCGGATGCGGTCTTCCCAGCGGCGAAGCGCGCCAGCCGTGGCGGCAATCCACAAAATAGCATTGCGCGGCGTCAGCGGCGTGTCCTGCAATTCGGGCAGGCGCGAGCCAAAGGAACGGCGATGCACGCGGGTGCCGATGCGCGTCGACAAAATGCGGCCAATCGATTGGATGATGTCGTCGGCTTCGCTGATCGCCTCGCCCGTATATTGGTTCATGCTCATTCCGGCGCGCCCGTCTTGGCGGGGCCGGACTGGACGTTGCCGTGGATATGATCCTTCAGGCTGATGCCCGCACCCACAACATCGCTGTCGCCGGTCACCATGCCTGTGGCGCTTATGTCGCCGGTCACAGAAACATTGCCGCTGACCGCCATATCCCCTTCCACCACCACGCCAGCGGGCGCGGTGATGACCAGCCCGTCGCCGGTCAGGGTCATAATCAGGCCATCGGCCCCATGGATGCTGTGGGAATGTGCCTGTGACGGCGCGGGATATTGGGTGGACGGCAGGCCGCGCAGGATGAAGCCGCCCTCTATATCCCCTTCGGGACAGATCAACACGACTTGTTCGTTAACGCTCGGCGGGGTCCATGTGCGAAACAGGCCTGCTGCGGCCTCGATCCACGGCAAGGGCGGTGACACAGTCTCGCCCGCTTCAAAGACCGCAAGGCCAGCGAGTAAATCCACCGAGCGGATCGTTCCGCGCCGGATCAGGTCGCCTATCAGGCCGTGCATGTCGTCATCTTCTTCCATGGCCGCAAATTGCCGCCATGGATGCTTATTTTATACAGCCGCTATTTGTGGCGCGGCGCACCACAAATCATCTTTATGACTGGTCAGCCGTGATCGCCCCGCACGCAATTTTATGCGCCACGCCATTTGCCACATCGGCCACGCGGGCGGCGGTGGACAATCGCCCCGCTGGTGAAGGTGACGGACACGGTGCGGGTTTCGGGGTTATATTTGCCGATCTTGGTTTGAACGTCGGACATAGTTTATGCTCCTGTAGGGGCGACCGGCCATATGATGTCAGCCGGATCGGTGATGGTTTCGGGAAGGTCGCGCAATTGCTGGCGATAATCGGCCCATGCCGTGCGCTGTTCGCTGGTCAGCGGATAATCGGGCATTTGCGTGTGATCCGATTGACTGAGCAGATTGTCACGGCGGCTGCGCATGGATGCGAGCAGTTCATCCATGTTGATGATCGGTGTGCGCACAGTGGGGCGGCCATCTGGTCCAGCACAGATTTCAAAGCCATTCATCTGCTGCGTGAACAGGTTTTCATGCTCGGCATCGCTGATCGGCACAGCATCATCCGGCATATGGCTGTGCAGGCCGCTGTGATAAAATCCGATGGTCGAGGCGCTGAAAAAGAACGTCATGATATTATCCAATGGTACCAATAGCGAAAATAACGGGAGTGGAGGCGACGGCACCGGTATTGCCGGAATAGCCGCGCATAGCGGTGCAACGATTGGTGGCTGGCAAACCGACCAGCTGAAACCAACTGTCGGCACCGCCCGCCGCACTGGGGATGGACGTAGTGACGAAAGCGTCAAAAACCTGTGTGAACGTCAGTGGAAAGTTCACAAACTGGCTGGTTTCTGTGTTGCCGCTGGCACCGCGCACCCATTGGATGCACAAGCCGCTGGGCAAAATCTGATAACCGCCCGCCGCCAAATTATGCGTGAAGTCCGTTTTCTTCACCAGCTCGGCCAAATGCGCGCCATCGACAGTATCCGCATCCAGTCCGCTGCCGCTGCCATCGACGCTCAACAGTTTAGCCAACACATCAGCAGCGGTATAGGTCGCGGCATTCAGCGGCGTATAGCCCAGCTTTGATATGATCTGTGCGCCGGTGAACAGCGAGGCTTGCAAGAATGCCGTCGCCTGATAGCCGTCGAGCAAATCGGCATCCAAGCCGCTGCCCGCGCCGTCCAGCCCCAGCACTTTGGCGAAGACATCAGCGGCGGTGTAGGCCGTGCTGTTTAGCGGGGTATAACCCAACCGTGCTACGATGTTGGCGTAATAGCTGCCATCCTGCCCATCGAGCAGATCGGCATCCAGCCCGCTGCCTGCCCCGTCGACGCTCAAAAGCCGCGACAGCATTTGCGCGCCGGTGAATAGCGAGGCTTGCAGAAAATCGCTGGCATGTTGCCCATCCAGCAGGTCCGCGTCCAAACCGCTGCCCGCCCCGTCTGCGCTCAGCAGCCGCGACAAGATTTGCGTGCCCGTATACAGCGATGCTTGCAAAAAGGCGCTGGCATGTTGGCCGTCCAGCAGATCGGCGTCCAAGCCGCTGCCCGCCCCGTCTTGCGCCAACAGCCATGCCATCAAGGCCAAGCGCGCTTTTTTGGGCGTCAGGGCGCGCTGATCATCCACCCCGCTGGTCGCCTCTGGCTGGGTCGCAATCTCGATCACGCCTTGCACGGTTTCGGTGGCTGGTGGGTTCAGGAAATTGGTGTCACCAAAGCTGATCAGGCTGGCGTCAACATCGACAAATTTGGCATCAATCGTCAGCAGCAACATCGCGCCCGCTGATTTTTGCATGATGATGCCCGCCTGCCCATAAATGGCAAATAAGGTGCCATCATCGGTGTACAGCGCCAAAGATCGCAGCGAATAGCTGGCGCTGCTTTCATCCCGCACAATGACATGGATGGTATCGGGCGCGGCAATGCCGCCAGACAGAGTGCTGATCCGCTTAATCTCGCCGGGTAAAACGGTTGCATCCACGCTGGGGACCACCGCCGTTGCCGATACGCCGCAATGGCTGATGATGACCGGATCGGTGCCGGTGTTGGCGGCGTTGACCAAGGCCGCTGCGCCTGCCGCCGTCAAAATGAAGTTCACGTCCGCCATATTAGGATCCTCGGCTATTCAGTCGGGCATAGATGGCGGGCCGACCGCGCGTGCAAAGGCCCACGCTGGCGCGGCCCGTCAGCCCTTGGGTAAAAGTGAAATGACTGCGCACCGGCTTGGCGCGGTGGACTTCCCCAATCACCGCATCGACAAAGGCGGCGGTGACCGGCAAGCCGCCCGCGCCGGAAAGGTTCAGCACCAGATCAAAGGTGAAGGGCGCCGCGCGGGGTTCTTGCTGGTGCCATTCGCGAATGGCGACGCCGCCGCCAAAGCTTTCGACCACGCCGCGCACACTTTCCGCCGTCCCCTTGCGGCGCGCGATCTGAATGGCGCGGCGCACGCGATTGCGCTTGATCGCCACTGGCCAATCGCTGGACCAGCCATCCAACGACAATTGCCACGCCAGCCATGGCAAATGGCCTTCGGGGCAATCGCTGGGCGACCAGAGGCTGCGCAAATGCGTTTCGATGTCGAGCAAGCGCGCGCTCGCCAGCTCCACCGCCCGTTCCAGTAGCGGGGCGTTAGGAGGCGACAGGCCCGCGCGAGAGGGGTCGGCCAGTGTGTTCATTCACCAATGCCCACATGGCGGATGGTGGTGCCGGTGCAATAGGCCGCCTGTGTCCGGTCAATAACCAGATCGGCGGCAGGGCTGATCAAGCGGACATTTTGCACGCCCGCCACATGCAAGGCGCGGTGCAGGCCCGATATGGTGATATCGCGGCCCATGCGAAAACTGGAGCTGATATAATCCGCAAGGCTGCGCGCAGCCTCTGCCAACACCACATCGCTGTCAGGACCAGAGAAGGTGGTGAGTTCCGCCTCCACGGCATAGGTGATGATTTGGGCCGACTGGACGCGGACATAGTCGGTCAAGGGTCGCCGCGTCTCGGCCGACAAATAGGCCAGCACCGCCGCCACCAAATCGGGCGCAGCCGTGCCATTGCCGTCGCGTGACAAGATGGTGACCAAGACTTCCCCCGGATCAGGCGAAATGGCGCTGGCGTCCAGCACGCGGGCATCCGCCGATAGGGCGTGATAGATATAGGCCCCTTCTGGTCCCGCCACCGAATAGCCTTCGGGGGCCAACACGATGCGGCGGCGAAAATCTTCGTCGCTTTCCCAAACCGCCGCAATGCCCTGATCGGGCACCGCTTCGCTGATCAAGAAGCGCGCCACGCCAAACACAGCCGCCAGATTGTCCAGATCGCTGCCCATCGCATGGGCCACCATCACGGCGCGCGCGGCATCATTGATCCGCTGGCGCAAGTGCTGCTCGCGATAGGAAAAGGCTTGTAACACCGCCGTTATGGGGCCGCTTTCGCGCGGGAAAAAGTCCGGTATGATGGCGCGCACCGCCGCGATATTGGCGGTCAATATCTCTTCGAAGCTCAGCTGCTCGATCAGATCGGGCGATGGCAGCTTGCTGATATCAATGGCGGTGAAACTGTCGGTCATGGGGGCATCTGGCCCCATCTGCCCCGCCCGCGCACCCGCGCGCCCTTGTGGTAGCCAGCACCACAAATGGCATGGCTGGGATGTTGGCGCGCCGCCCGCAAAGCTGAGGCCATGTACCAGCATCTCGATACAGCCATCGCTTGGGTGGCCTGCCTTTTCGCCGCGCTTTGCGCTGTCTGCGCGCGGCTAGCGCGTGATCTGTGGAATGTGTCCATCACCATTCCAACCGACCCGATGGAGCTAAGCCTGTGGCAACGCAGGCGGCGCTGGATGATCTGGTCGGAAGTCGCCGCCCTGCCCTGTTTTGCCACCATCAGCCTTGCCGCCGCTCTTTATTGGGACGTGCCCATTGTTGCCGCGATCCTGATGTCCATCGCGCTGGGCGGCTTGGGCTTTGGGTTCCTGCTGAATGGATTGCAGGCCGTTATCCGCAAGAAAATGGGGATTGAGCCATGAATGATTGGATGATCATCGCCGCCGTCGTCAGCATCTTGGCTGCCGCCATTTGTTTCATCTTTTCCGGCCATGCCGCGCTGTGCCTGATCAAATGCGAGCATCAGGAGGGCAAGAGCCAATGACCGGCAAACTTTCCCCCCATTTTAGCTTGGCCGAATTTACCAAGTCCGACACGGCGCAGCGCCAAAACATTGCCAATGTGCCCAGCACCGTCCAGATCGCGGCCATGTCTTTGCTGTGCCACCGCGTGCTGGAGCCGGTGCGAGCGCATTTTGGCAAGCCAGTGCGCATCACGTCTGGTTTCCGCAGCCCCAAGCTGTGCGTAGCCGTTGGGTCCAGCATGAACAGCCAGCATGCCAAGGGCGAGGCGGCCGATTTTGAAATTAGCGGCGTCGACAATCTGACGGTCGCCCGCTGGATGCGCGATCATCTGCCCTTTGATCAGCTGATCTTGGAAAATTATGTCCAAGGCCAGCCGAACAGCGGCTGGATCCATGTGAGCTACCGCGAAAGCCGCCTGCGCAAAGAGGTGCTGACCTATACGCGCCGCGCCTATTTTAAGGGGCTGCTGGCATGAGCCGCTGGCAGATCGGCCTGCTGATCGCCGCCGCCCTGATTTTGGGCGCGTTCAAAATCTATGACAAAGGCAAGGATGCGGGCCGTGATCAGGCCAATGCCGCCTATGCCAAGCTGTTGAAGGAAGCGCAGGACAAGGTCGAAGCCAAAAACGCCGCCATCGAGCAAATCGCCCTTCATCAATTGGCCGCTGACCAGCAGCGCCAATCCACGCATCAGGAGATTGTCCGTGAAAGCACCAAATTTATTGACCGGCCTGTTTACCGCAACCGCTGCATGGATGCTGACGGGCTGCGCATCCTCGACGATATCGCCGCCAACGCCCATGGCCAAAATTCCGCCGCACCTGATGATCGCCCCGCCGCCCCTGCCCAAGCTGCAACGCGGCCTTGATGAGCAAGGCGCAGAGGTGATGACCGGCGAGCAAGCGCTGAACAATATCGCCATGCTATATGGCGCTTATGGCGATGTGCGGGCGACGTTGATCACACTGCAGGAAGTGGTGAGGACAGCGAGCGATCTAGGAAGAATTTAACGCGCTTCTTCAACTGTCGTATCCGCTGATCGATTTCGACCCATCGTCCAATTATCTGCAATGCGAACCTTCGGATTAGGTGCACACCATATTTCGCCGGTATCGTTAATGGCCGTCACCCAAATGAGGTTATGTTCTTGTCCATAATCGATAACGGCAAAGGCATATCCAGAACCTTTATCGACAACATAAATTGGTATCGTGGGATTGAGTTGTACAAACATATGTCACTCCAGTCGTTTAGAAAACGACTGGAGTGACATATGGTTCATCCTTATGCCGATGCTCAGAAACAGCCGTGGAGATAAGCCTTAGATATGTTCCCTAGAAACATTCTGGATGGTTCATGGCGTCACTTTTGCAATGTCTCCCTGTGACTTTTTTGGGCCGGGTGCCTCCCAGAAGGGAGGCAGAAGGATATCCATCAAGGCCATCTTGGAAAGTGCAGAATCCCAAATATAGGTAGCCTCAACATTCCGATCGCGGATTGCCTTTTTCTTCTGAATTTCGGCAAAAACTCGACCATCATGCCGAGCGCAGCCATCAGCAAAAAGAATGGCTTCGTTGACGAGATATTCTTTATTAGTCGTCATTGGAGGGATCCATTATATTACGGATGTTGATCTTATCCCGCAAAGCCTGCGCTCTGATATCGTGGACATTCCTCTCAACCGTCATTGCTAAGTGGCTTTTCGGCGGAATTGAAGTTTTCAACAAAGGGGGCCGAGGTTTGACAGCTTGAGCGCCACCCTCATTCTCCCACTCATCCAGTTGAGAAGTAAGAAGGCCGTTGCCGTTCACAAGCACCTTATCCTCATCTTGGTTCAGTCGATCCATGAGAAGCAAAGTGATCGCTTGAGCCTTGCCTTGCATATCTGAAATCATTTGAATGATATCGCCAACGAACGGCGCTGGGGTAGATGATAGCATTGAGCTAGTTGGCGCTTTACTGGCCAGACTTTCAGCAATCATTAAGTCTGCTACAAACGCTGCCTGCATCGAGATAGCTATCGCCGGACCAAATTCTTGGCCGCAAGCTTTGGTATTATTAGGGGAATGGGACGCCCAACTCACGAAACCAGGAGATAATCCCTTGTCTACACGGTAAGCATTAATTCGCTTTGTGTAATATCGCACCATGTCGAAGTTTGGCGCAATGCGTCCTGCTTTTTCAGCATTTAGCGCATTCATGATGGCAATTTGATGATGATATAATAATTGATTGAGGTCCATGATATCCTCCCTCCTGCGGGAGAACACACATTGCTCTCGTTTGCAGAGTGCAATAAAAATATATTACTTAGACAAAATGAACTAAAATACAAAAAAGTCAATTTTTATTTTGATTTACCCAAATAAAAAGTCGGGCCGCGCTTGTAACACGGTCCGGCTTGATTTTACAGATAGATACCAAAAAATTGGATATTACTTATTTTTTTCCATTTTTTCTTTGGCTAGACGCTCCGCTTCTTCTTCCTTACCGGAAGTTCGCTTTTCAGAGGCTTGCCCCTGATCTTTAGTCCGCTCATCAGATTGGCCCTGTGGGCGATTTCCAGACTGGCTGTCGCCAAAGCGTTTTGAATCATTATTCGACATGATATACATCCTCTCAAGTAAAGGGCCTCATAGCCCACAACTTAAATACTCCCATATGCATTAAAGGTTGCAGTAAAATACATTAAATAATCGGCATGCTTAAATTATTTTTTCGATTATTGCTTCAATAAATCTTGAATTACTCAATTTATTGTAAGAATACATACAATAATTACATAAATACTAATTTATAATATTGATTTATGTCATCATGAATTATTAAAATTCATTCCACTCACCCCATCAAATGCTTTTCCACCGCGTCCATCAAGTCGGCGCGGTCTTTTTCTGTGAGGCCCAGCAATTCGCGCTGGGGATAGTCGACGGCATCGACAAGCGGGTGCGGCCTGTCCTTGCGGCCAAATTGGTGGACGCTGGCGATATCGCCAATCATGCCGACAAAGCCGATCCATGCTTCATTGGCCGTCTGCCCTGCCTTGAGGTAGCGCGCGGTGCGGATTTTGCGGAACATCGCTTGTTGCCGGATGCGGCGGCGCGATAGCTTGCCGTCGCGGCCCATGCCGTCGCGCGGGTCAGGGTCTAGCTTGGCGATGATATGTTTGCGAATGAAGGTGCGAATGCCGCCTGCGCGCCGGTCATAACCAATAAATTTATCCTCCCCCATCTTCTTCCAGCTGCGCATGATGACAATGCGGGGACGGCCCACGCCGCCAGCGGGATAGAGGAATTTCAGCGGCGTGGCCGATGGCTGATCATCAGCGGGCGGTTTGCGCTTGGCGAATTTGGACCCATCGGGGTTTTTCTGGGCCGCAATGCGTTTTTGCGTGCTGCGGCGCATGGTCTGGGCGATCACGCCCATCAAGCGGCGCTGTTCGGCCCCGTCCAAGGCCGAGAGCATGGAGGTGAGATATTCCTCTAGCGCCTCAAATCCCGTACCGAGATCGGCCATTATGCATTGCCTTGGTCTGTGTTTGGATCGGGCACAGGGGCATCATGGCCCGCCCAAAATTCTGGGGGCTGATCATAGCATTGGCCCCACAGCTGGCGCAGCAGCGCGGCGGGGTCGGCCAGATCCTCTAGGCCATAAACGGGCGGTTCGGCGCGCCAATCCATATCATAGCCGCCTGATCCATTGGGCAGCACGTCTAGCGCCTCGGTAAGGGGCAAGCTGAGGTCTAGGTCCACCGCGTGAATATCGACAGGGTCGACCTTGAAGCGGATTTGTTCGGTGCCGCTTTGGTGGTTTTGCAGCACATCGCGTTGATGGTCGCGCAGCCAAATGATGACGGGCAAAAAGATTTGGGCGGGCGCATATTGGCAATCGAGAAAGGTCAGCGTGGCATTATAGCGCATTTCAAAGCCAAGATTTGCGCCGTCGCGCACCGCGATGGTGCCGCTGTCCGCATAGATTTGCAGGGCATCGGGGTTGCGCGCCAATTCGGGCAGCGCCGCCGCCAAATGGCGGCGCAGGCTGTTTAATTTGCGCATCGGATCAGCTCCACAATTGCACGATTTTTTGTTGGGGCACGGGCTTGGGCAATTGGACGGGCAGAAGTATCACCTGCCCCTCGGTCAGGAAAATATCTTGATCGGCCAGCCCGCGATTAAGCTCTAGCGCCTGATCGACGACATTCTCCGTCTGGCCCAAGACGCGCCAGCACAAGGCATCCAAAGTTTCGCCCTGAAGCGCGGTCGCGGTGAAAGTGTCGGCCATCAGATCAGCTCCACCGCTGTGCGCTTTACGCCCTTGATGGCGCGAATGGCGTGGATGGCGGTGCGGCGATGGTCTTCGGCGCGGTCGTCCAAGGCATCGCCGCGCGATTGGCCGGTGCCGGTGGCGGTTACGTCGCGGTGCGTTTCGATCAATTCCGCCGTGGCCAAGGCATAGATGGCCTGACGCCATAGTAGCGCCAAGCGCGCCTTCCCGCCGATCATGGCGGATGGCACATCGGCCAAGCGGACAGCCCCTGCCCGTTCCGCTGCCCCGCGCCATGCACCAAGGTCGCCGTCCGCCGTCAGCACCGCATTTTGCAGGGCCATTTCAACACGCGGATCAGCGATCAACGTGCCGCCGATCCGCTGGGTATCGCGAAAGTGATTAATATCGAGATCAGGCCAAAACGGCCCGCAAGCGAGCATCTTGCCTGCGGGCGTGACTTGCGGTGCGGGTGAGCTGACAAAGCCGGACATGGTCTTCGCTTTCAAAAAGTGGGGGGTGAGGATCTGGCGAGCAGGCAAAGGGCAAAGCCCCGTCTGGTCCCTGAACCGCCCCCCGGCGCCGGGGGCGATCTGTTAATCCTTGGGGCTGTCGTCCGCCGCGTTACCGGCATCAGCGGCGGCATCGGTATCCGCTTTGCTGTCAGCATCCAGCGTGATGACATGCTTTTTCAGCCAGCTTTCGACGCGTTCAATATTCTTTTTGACGCCGCTATTCTTGTCCAATTCCAAGGCGCGGCGCAGCAGATCGAGCGCGGTGCGGCGCGCGGCGGCGGGCTTGCCGGCCTTGACCGCTTCGTCGTCGCTGTCCGCCGCCTCGGCACCGCGCAGCAGATGCAGCGCGGTCGCCTTGGCCATTTTGGCGCGGACCTGATCCGGCATATCAAAATCGGCGGTCAGCTGGGCCGCGCGGTGCAGGATGGCGACATCAAAATCCTTGGAGACCCCATCGGCCCGCAAGCCTGCCTCGGCCACATTTTCGCAAATGATGGTGGCGGGGGTGCGGACGAAATTCTTGATGGCTGGCAGGCGCAGGCCGTGGCGCAGCATATGTTCGGCAATATCCAACCCGCGTTCAAAATCGCCAATATCAAAGCGCCAGATCATCATCATGGCGACGATTTCATCTTGCACCGCTTTGCCGCTGTCCACCGATGCTTCGAGCGTGGCGTCGACATGGGCGTCATATTTGCTGATCATATGGCGCTTGGCTTCTTCCTTGCGCTCGGTGCCTTGCAGGCTTTTCAGCGCGGCTTCATCTTCGCCCAGCGCGGCGAGCAGCAATTCATATTCGGTTGCGCCTTCGCCGCTGCGGCTGCGGTCGGGCGCGAGGCCCTGTGCGCCATGTTCGTCAATTTCTAGCCGCGCCAATTTGCGCTGGCGCAAGCTGGTAGCGGGCGAAACGTCGGCGCTGGCGGCGTTGGCATTGGCGGGATCAATGCTGGCAACTGGCGCGAGCGTGTCTTGGTCAAAGGGCTGGGCCAAACGTTCGGCGCGGCGCGCTTGTTCGGCGGCATCGGCTTGTTCCCGCGCGGCGACGGCGACCGCTGATGCGGCCTGTAGGGTGGCCAGCTTTCGCAGCCGGATTTTCGCAGCAATGGACATGGTGCGGACCTTTCAAAATGGGGGAAAAATGGGGCGGCGCGGATCACCATGCCGCCCCCCAAAATCAGGAAAGCGTTGGGGGAACGTCGTTAGCCGCCGCCGCCGCCAGCGGGCGCGGCGCGATATTCGATATTTTCGATCAGCATCGCGAAGTCATAATCTTCGATGACATAGGCATCGTTGGACGATTGATAGTCTTCGATACGGTCGCGTTCTGGCTTGTCCTTGATATGGCGGCGGCGCTTGCCCGCCTGTTCATAGATGGACAGATTGTCATAACGGGTGATGAAAATCTTGCCGTTCGGCATGAAAGGCAGCTGCTCGGCTGGCAGATTGCCCAGACGCTTGGTCGACATGATGGTATCACGCGCCACCTGTTCGGTGGGATCGCGATCCGCATTGATCAGCGGGAAATATTTATCATGCAGCAAATCCGCGCTGACAAAGGCGCGCAGCATGGTGTCGCCGCGTGCCCAGCTGGGCAAATGCGTCTGCATGGCATCATAGACCAAGGCGTCCAGCGTGGCGAAGTCGCCCCCGGGGCCATAGGTGACCTTGTCCGCCACCGCGACGCCTTCGTCCAGCACATGGTCGGGCTTGTCGGTGCGCAATTTTTGCAGCCAGCCGATATTCACATCTTGGCGCAACGGATTGGCAACCGAATTGCTGGTCGCGGCATAGCTGGTCCCGTTGAGGCCGATCAGAATATTATCGAGCGCCTGACGTTTGATGATCTGATTTTGAATGCGCGTCTGAAAATCGGGGAATTTGGCCCACGCATCGAGCAGCGCATAAGTGATATGGGTGTCGCTGTTATTTTTGCGGCATTCATATCCATAGGCGTCCATATTGGTGGGCGACACGGTGGTGCGGGTGCCATTGCCGCTGGTGTCGGTGTTGGACGCCAAGGGGCCGCCAATGCCAAGGCCCAGCAAGCCGCCCTTCATTTCATCGACAGGGATGATGTTGATGCGGCCGAGAAACTCGCTCGATTCTTGGCGCTTGTCGATCAGCTTTTGTTGGATGCTGGGGTCCACGCTAAATTTATGGGCTGGGTCCGTGATGCTGTTCAATTCAGCCTGACGGTCCAGAAATTCATTATAGAGAATGCGGGTTTGTTCCTGCATGACGTCGATCCTTGATATTGTTTTTTGGCGGATGAAGGGGGCAGCGGCGCGTCAGCAATCCGCCAAGATACGGTCGCCGCCGCCAGTGGCAGCAGGACGGGCGGTGAATTTGCGGACCGGCGCTTTTTCCAAATCGCCCTTCAGTCCGCTCAATTCCTGCGACAGCGCGGCAATGCGGGCGTCTTGCTTGGCGGCAACAGATGCCTGAAGCTCGGTCAATTTGGTGAAGCCTTGTTCCATGGCCGAGGCCAATTGAGCGAATTGATCGACAGGCACAGGCGGCGCAGCGGGTGCGGGTGCAGGCGTGATGACCGTTTCGCTGCCACCCGCCATCATGCCGCTGAACAGCTTTTTCAGGAACGAACCGGCTTGCTTCAGTTCCTCATCGCTGCTGCCCGCGTCGGCAAATTCCATGATGAAGCCCGCATCATCCACGGCCAGCAGATGATCTTTCTTCGCATCATCGCGCGCCGAGAATTTGAGCGCCTCGGTCGCCAGACTGGCGGGGCTATCGGTCAGCGCAAGGCCGACCAGATAGGCTTTGTTGGTCTGGGCAAAATTGGGCTGAATTTCGACGCTGGAGAAAATCTTTTGATCGTCTGCGGTCAGCTGCTTGGCCTGATCATTCACGTCAAAGCTGGCATAAAGCGCCAGCTTCTTTTGGTCCTTGCCGCCAATGTTCAGCGTGATTTCTTCGGTCTTCACCTCGGCAATGCTGCCATAAGCGTTGAACGGGGGATTGGGCGAATAGCCGCGCAGATGCTCGACATTCAGGCGCGCCGTATAGGTGGCGGGGTCATAGCTGGCGGCCATCTGTTCCAGATGCTTACGCTCGATATTGCGGCCATCAATGGTCGGCCCCTCGACCGCCACACGGAAAAACTTGGTACGTGCCATGAAGGCGGCTCCTGTTCAGATATTCAGACTGAGCGAATGAAAGCCCAATAAGCCGCGCGCGCGTTCCTTTCTCAACGGCCCCCTTTTGTGGTTCTGCGCACCACAAATGCGCGGGCGGGATTGATGCCACGCGCGCGCGCAAAATGCGGGCATGACCCAATCCGCCGACACTTCATCTATGCCCATTCCCGCCGCCATCCCCTATGATGCGCGGCGCGTGGCGCGCGCCTATTATTGGCGCGGCTGGGGCGTGTCAGACATTGCGGACGAGCTGGGCCTGTCCGCCAACACCGTCGGCGCGTGGAAGACGCGGGACAAATGGGATGATGATCCGGTTATCCGCCGCGTCGAAGATAGCTGCGAGATGCGGCTTAATCAGCTGATCTTCAAAGAAAAGAAAACGGGCAGCGATTTTAAGGAGATCGACCTGCTGGGCCGCCAGATCGAGCGTATGGCCCGCGTCCGCCGCTATGGCGAGGACGGCGGCCATGAAGGCGACCTCAACCCCAATGTGGCGAACCGCAACGCCAAGCCCAAGCGCACACCCAAGCGCAACCTGATCACGCCCGATCAGGCGGAAAAGCTGCGCGCGGCCATGGCCGATCTGGCCTTTGGTTATCAAGAAACATGGTGGACCAACATCAATCGCAAGACGCGGTTCTTGCTGAAGTCCCGCCAGATTGGCGCGACATTTTGGTTTGCGCTGGAGGCCCTGCTGCGCGGGCTGGAGACCGGCAACAATCAAATCTTCATCTCCGCCAGCCGCGCCCAAGCCAATAACTTCCGGTCCTATATCTGGCAGTTTGTCCAGAAGGTGCTGGAGATCGACCTGAAGGGCGAGCATCTGGTTATCAGCCGGGGTGAAGATGCGGACGGCAACCGGCTCGAACCCTTTACCATGTATTTTCTGGGCACCAATTACCGGACGGCCCAAAGCTATCATGGCGATGTCTATATCGACGAGGTGTTCTGGATACACGGCTTTGACCAGATCGACACCGTCGCCTCGGCCATGGCGGCGCAGAAATTTTACCACATCACCTATTTCTCGACGCCCAGCACGATCAACCATGAAGCCTATAAAAAATGGTCGGGCGAGTGGTTCAACGAGGGGCGGCCCAAGAATGAACAGGTCAAAATTGACACCAGCCCTGCCGCGCTGAAGGACGGCGTGCTGGGCGAGGACCGTATCTTCCGCCATGTCGTGACCATCCATGATGCCGAGGCGGCGGGATGCAATTTGTTCGATCTGGACGATCTGAAATTCCGTTATTCGGTCGACCAGTTTAACAATTTGTTCGGCTGTGATTTTATCGATGACAGCGCCAGCGCCTTCCCGCTCGCCATGGTGCGCCCCGCCATGATCGATAGCTGGGAAGTCTGGAAAGATTTTAAGCCCTATGGCCTGCACCCTTACGGCGATGGCGCGGTGTGGATTGGCTATGACCCCGCCGAAAGCGAGGATGGCGACAGCGCCAGCTTGGTGGTCGTCGCGCCGCCGATGAAGGCAGGCGGCAAGTTCCGTGTGCTGGAAAAGCATAGCTGGCGCGGCAAGGATTATGAGGCGCAGGCCGCAGAAATTAAGAAGCTGACGCGCAAATATCATGTCACCGAGATCGCCATTGATGGCACCGGCATGGGCAGCGCGGTCTATCAGCTGGTGGTCAAATTCTTCCCGCTGGCGCGGCGCATCAATTATTCGCCGCACGTCAAATCGGAAATGGTGCTGAAGGGCAAGAATGTCTTTTCGCGCAGTCGCATCGAATTTGACGCGGGCTGGACCGACTTGGCGCAGGCGCTGATGTCCATTCACCCCCAGCTGACCAAAGGCCAAAAGACGCTGACCTATGTCGCCCGCCGATCCGCCGCGACCGGCCATGGCGATTTGGGTTGGGCGCTGCTCCATGCGCTGAGCTGTGAACCCTTGGACGCCAATGATGGCGGCCACAAAAAATCCACTGTGGAGATTAACCGATGACCGAAGCCGCCGCCGCCACTTCCTCTGGCCGCGCCACGGGCGTCAGCGCCTTTGCCATTGATGATGCGGTCAGTGTGGTCAATCGGCGCGAATTGCTGGGCTATGTGGAATGCAGCTGGACGGGCCGCTGGTATGAACCGCCCATCGCGCCCAAGACGCTGGCGCAGCTGCTGCAAGCCAGCGCCCATCATGGCAGCGCGATCCGCGTCAAACGCAATTTGCTGGTCAAGCATTTCATCGCGCATCCCAAATTGAGCGCGGCGGAGTTTGGCAAGTTCGCGCTCGACTTTCTGGTGATGGGCAATGGCTTTCTGGAAGATGTGCCCAACGCCTTTGGCCGCACCGCCCATTATGCCAACAGCTTGGCGGTGGGCACCCGCCGCGCGCGGGACGGGGAATATTATTTTATCGAGAAATTTCGGGAACCGCACAAGTTTAGTGCTGGCAGCATCTTTCATTTGATGGAGCATGATGTGGCGCAGGAACTTTATGGCAAGCCGGAATATCTGGCGGCGCTGCAAAGCTTACTGCTCAACGAAAATGCCACGCTGTTTCGGCGGCGCTATTATCTGAACGGCGCACATGCGGGGTTCATCTTTTACCTCAGCGAAACCGCGATGAACGACGAAGATGTCGACCAAATCCGCGAGGCGATGCGCGAGAGCCGAGGCCAAGGCAATTTTAAGAACCTGTTTCTGCATGTGCCCAATGGCAAGAAAGACGGCGTGCAAGTGATCCACCTGTCCGAGGTTGCGGCCAAGGATGAATTTCTGAACATCAAAAATGTGACCCGCGATGACGTGCTGGCCGCGCACCGTGTGCCGCCCCAGCTTTTGGGCGTGATCCCGCAAAATAATGGCGGCTTTGGTGATGTGCGCACGGCGGCGGAGATTTTCTTTCAAAATGAGATTGAGCCGCTGATGGCCCGCATGGCCGAGGTTAATGATTGGGCGGGCGATAGCATCATCGCTTTTGCCCCTTATCAGGTCAGCAGCGCCAGCGCGCCGTCCGCCTGATCGTCCACCCTGCCCGATCTGGGCGGGGGGAAAGGGCGTAGCACCGCCCTTCCCCCGGCAAAGCTTCCTTGCCGCAATCCGGCGCGCGATCTGCCGCGCCGAATCGTCCCGCCCTGCTCAGCTGAGCGCGGGAACGTTTAGTGAACAAAGCCAAGGAAGCAAGATATTATGAACAGCCTTGAGGCGGTCTCCCCCGCTCTGCCAGTTGCGCCATATTTGGGCGGAAAGCGCAATCTATCCAAGCATTTGGTTAACCGAATTAACGCGGTCGACCATCAAAGCTATGCCGAAGTGTTTGTCGGCATGGGCGGTGTGTTTCTGCGCCGGACCATGCGGCCCAAATGCGAAGTCATCAACGATATTAGCGAAGATGTGACCACGCTGTTTCGCGTGCTTCAGCATCATTATTTGCCCTTCATCGATATGATCCGTTGGCAGATCAGCAGCCGTGCCAATTTTGAAAAGCTGACGCGGCAAGACCCGTCGACACTTACCGACATGCAGCGCGCGGCCCGCTTCCTCTATCTTCAGCGGCTGGCCTTTGGCGGCAAGGTCGCGGGGCCGCGCACCTTTGGCGTTGCGCCGGAACGTGCCGGTCGTTTCGATGTCAGCAAATTGGTGCCGATGCTGGAGGATCTGCACGAGCGGATGACCGGCGTGATCATCGAACGGCTGGACTGGCGACAGTTCATCGCAAGGTGGGACCGGCCGCACACCCTCTTTTACCTCGACCCGCCCTATTATGGGAATGAAAAGGATTATGGTCCGGGCATCTTCAGCCGCGACGACTTTGCGGAAATGGCCGAGCTGCTGGGCGGCATCAAGGGCCAGTTCATCCTATCGATCAACGATCATCCAGACGTGCGCGACATCTTCGCCGCCTTTGACCAAGAAAAAGTCCGCGTCCGATACACGGTCGGCGGCGGCGCATCGGCCAAAGATGCGGGGGAATTGGTGATTAGCCGTATCTGACATCGCCAATAAGATCGCGGGGCCGCTGAAAAATTCAGCGACCCCGCTTGCCCAATATGGTCTTTACCATCAGCCTTCAGCGCAAAAAACTTCAAAAAAGTCACATTTTTTTGTCAGTTTAATAATAAAAATTATGCAATCATTCAGAATTTCTTCTTAAATCAACGATCAACAAACCAGCGAAGTGCACTGTTGATTACAGCATTTATAATTTAATCTGATTAACCCTATCAATTTTAGGATAAGCTGCTATAACGTTTTTGCTGACGTCGCATTTGACGGATATCGGGCAGCTTAATGCCCCCCCTTTGTCCCTTTTATAGCACTACAGAAGCTGGGGTGTGCCGCTGTTGGCTCACGCCCATCACACTATGGGATAAAGGATATTCTCATGATCACTGGTACAGTAAAGTTTTTCAACGTCGATAAGGGTTTTGGTTTTATTGAGCCAGAAGATGGCAGTGGCGACGCGTTCGTACATATCACAGCCGTTCAAAACGCCGGTATGGCCACGCTGAATAAAGATCAACGCGTTTCCTATGAATTGGAGACTGACCGTCGCGGGAAAACCTCGGCCGTAAATCTGCAAGCTGCATAAAATCGAGCGCGGCGAGGCGGAACACCACTTCGCCGCTTTCAAACAAGTGGGCATGCGCGGGATCTCCGATAAGTCCATCTATCACATCGATGGATCGTCTGCCAATCAGTGGCGCGCCCCATTCACGCCAATGAGCGCGGTCCAATATAGCGATTTACCGCATCCTATTCAGGCGGCGCGAACAGCAAAATCTTCGCCTCATCCCTTCGCGTATTTCCGCGAACGAGACCGGTGAACATCTTTCGGAAATAATGATGGCTAAAGAAGAATTGTTGACGATGGAAGGGTTCGTTGAAGAACTCCTGCCAGACGGCCGCTTCGCCGTTCTCCTTGATAATGAGCACAAAATTATCGCGTATACTGCGGGTAAGATGCGGAAATTCCGCATTCGAACAGTTGTCGGCGACCGTGTTCATGTAGAAATGACGCCTTACGACCTGACAAAAGGTCGTGTCGTCTTTCGTGAGAAAACGCAAGGTCCAAGTGGCGGACCAAAACGCCGCAGCCAATTTAAAAGATAGAATGTTGCGGCATAGGCCGCGACCCAAGGAAAATATGAACTATAATAATCCAGCCGCTACACATGATTATACGGCTGAAACCGATGCCGCCCCAAGTGGGAGCATGAACGTTGACACCCAGCAAGCACGCTTTGGCGAACTTACGCGCGGTGACTTACGCCAATTAGTGGCGGCGATGGTCGATTAACCAGCCGTTTAGAGGGTGCGGGCGCCAAGAAACAGCCCGCCCAACACATCATGTCAGCGGAAAAAGAGGATATATATATGCACGGCTATAAAGAACCCACCCTTCAAGATCGTCAGGCCATTGCACGCAGTGCAAAAGACAAGGCTCTGGCCCAATTGCGCGCACGCCCTGCCATTGATCCGGCAGAAAAGGCACTACGCATGGAGCGCCAAGCTCAAAAGGATGAAGCGTTGGCCGCGAAACGCGCTGATGCGCAATTTGCCAAAGCAGCACAAAGTGAAGCCAGGAAAGAAGCGGCGGCCGTAAAAGCTGAAGCGACGAAGCAGCAAATGGCACGCGAAATACAGAAGATCGCGCCGCGCACCCCATTAGAACTCAAAGCAGCACGCGATTTGCGCTATGCGGCGCGGCAAGCTCGTAAGGGCAAATAAACCTACTTCTCGATGATGCCAAACCTTCCCATGGGTTGGGAGCTAGTTCACGAATGATTGAACAGGTTTGGCACGACGAGCTGGACATTCCAAGACGCATGAAGAGGGCATCCCACTTCAGCTAGAAGGCTACCCTCATTGGATCAGCTATCGGATCAAGCGCGGGCCAGCTCCGCCTCCTCCATCGCAAACTCCATCATAATCGCGATGTCCACCTTGTCGCGTGGTCTGGATTTCGCTTCTCTCTTCTCAGATAGAACTGCTTCAGCCTCCCACGCGGTGGCCGCTTTAATCGCGATTTTCCGACGATTTTCGAGAGGTTCGTTCAGAGCTTTGGCACGTTGCAGTTCGGCCTGCTCGCGGCACTGGGTTGGAGACATTCGCATAAGCTACCCTCTTATCGTTGCATATTATCCAAGCCCGGTACGATGCCGGGTTTTTGTGAAGGCTTTGATGCGTTCGATTTAACCTTCTCCGCTTTTGGCTTACGGATTTCACGGTTAGATTTTTTCTGTGATTTAGCCATAAATCTTCTCTCTCATTGATGAGCGAGCTACAGCGATTCATTCTTTAAGCAGCCACGGCGATGTGAAACTTCTTGGAATGCAGCGCAAACGCTGACTGGTAGCTCGAAGAATTTGACCATAAAGATGGTCGGGATATGCGTCGTAGACGGAGCAGCCGCTACAATCTGTGCTCAATATCGAGCATGTCCTGCCTCAGAAAAATCAACCAAATGTATTTTTGACTGTGAAGAGACAATGCGTACATATCCGCGCCTTGTAGGGCGCAGAGGGCATATAAATAATATGGCTGTTCAGGCGTCCAATTACAAGGGCACTCATCCCTAAATATCAAATATAATGTTTAAGCAAATAGTTTAGAAACATGTCGATCTAAACTATTATGGAATAGTCTGTTTAATTGTAATCTAGTCAATGGTGGGCTCAAATCACGAATGATTTACAGAGCCACTCAAGCGCACATCTTAACTGACTTGGTACGATATCAGCGCCGGTGATCCGAAACGAACGGCCCTGCCACTAAACTTCCTCTCCCACCTCGTGCCAAGGCTGCGGCCGCAGGTTCTCCCCCGCCCTACCCCTAACTATCACCGCACCCAACTGAAAGGGCGACCTGTGCGTCGGTAACCTCTCCGCCTTCAAACCCCACGCGCCGCAATCAGCTCCCCTCCTCGCCTGCACGCTTTTGGTGTCGGTTTTCGTGCATTCGCCCACGTGCCGTGCGCCTTAGAGCCGCCTAGCTTTGCGTCACATTCACATTGAAATGTGAGCCGTGCATTTCCGTGCACCCACGGCGACCTTTCACCCCTCGCTGTTGCCCGCGTTCCACGCGAGCTTTCGCCATGCGCCCATTGGGGAGCATATGCGGCATCAACGATGCCGCTTCTGAGCTGTCCGCTGGACGCCATATCTGCTGGTCTGCGACCAGTTTCGGCCCAATCCCTATAATGGCGCACGGCGAAGCCGTTCATTATTAATAACTATGTCAGGATTCTGACCGCTTGGTGAACTCGCGTTATCCTCAATCAAGCGCCCTATGCGAGCAAGCGTTTCCGCCAGCGGATTTTGACCGACTATCACCGCCATGCGCTCTTCCATTGGCAGGCTTTCCAGCATTTCTTGTTCTTGCGCCGCTGCTTGCTCACGGCGATGCGCGTCATCAGCGGGCAGTGGGCGCTTCTTGCCGGTGATGAAGTCGACGACCTTCTGCGCCGCTTTGGGCACACACAAGCGATAGGCGTTGGAAATCTGGCGGACCTGTGGCCCCCATCCTTCATTTCCCGTTGGTTCGGTGCGCCGCATCCACTCGATAAAGCCATGTTCGCGCAGACGCGCCAAGGCCGCACAAATGGCGGCGCGCGAGCGTTGCAGTTTGCCCATCAAAAAGTCGATCGAAGGCTCAAGGCGACCGGTCTTATAATCGACGATCCGGTACATCTCGCGCACGATTTCAAGCGCGACATGGCCCAGCGGACCATTGCGCTTCCCTACTTCTTTATTTTGCCGGTCATAAGTTTCAGCCGCGCGAATGCGAGCCCATTTCGTTTTGGGATCAACAGGACGCCAGAAACGCCCCTCCCTCTCGCCAGCGTTGAAGCTATTCCGGCGAACAGGTTGAAAGGTCCGACGCGCTTTCGACTTTGACTGGATACCCGTTGCAATTTCATAGAGCGAACGGGCACTTTTTGCATTTGGCAAATCACCCGTAAGTGATTGAAATTGCGTCATGCGACTTCTCCGCATTGGGAGAAAAACCGATTATATACAAAAGCCTAGATCAGCTTTGTAATCAGGGGGTCACGAGTTCGAATCTTGTAGCCGGCAACATTATTTTATATGGTTTTTTCTTGAGTTAAGATAAACTTACGAGCGGCATTGTGGCGCTTAGCCGGCCGCTTCCATACTCTGCTCAAGCTTTTCCGTGGCGCTTTCTGCGAGCTTTCAACCATTGTGCAGAAAGCGGGCGCAGAGGATATTTCTGACGCTCTTCACACTGGACAGGTGATCCTGATAGCTATGCTTGGCCCGTCCATGCGGTGCGCCCATTGGACTGTAACCTATGTGTGGGCATGAATCCCCGTCTGCGTGACGGGGCGTTCGGGCATGAACTGGGTACGCACTGTCCAGCTTGAGGCTGCACCCGCCGATAGATTCGACCAGCACCCAGGGCCCTACCGCCAGCCCATCTGCACCTTCGGCGTTGCATCTTTGGCCGGAATGGCCAGCACGCTAAACTGCCTCGTACAGTTTTCATCTTCAAAGGGAGACTGATAAGCTTTACTAAGCAATCTCATCATGAAAACGATAAATATTTGGGACGAACAATCATGTTAAAGGCAATAGCACTTTTAAAACGGAAAAACGGCATGTCGCATGATGATTTTGTCGAATATTATGAAAATAAACATGCCGTTCTGATCCGTAAACTTCTCCCCAATATCGTCGATTATCGCCGAAACTTCGTCGAACATGAAACGGCATTTGTGAACGCCGCCGTTGCGCCTATCGATTTTGACGTGGTCACGGAGATCTTTTTTGCCAACCGTGCGGACTATAATGCGTTTCTAGCCAAAGCCGCAGAAGCTGAGATTGCTCAGGCGATTGCGGACGACGAAGAAAATCTGTTCGACCGAAGCGCAACCCGTATGTTCGTCGTGGATCAGCCCAGCGGAACGTAACGCAAGAACAGCCTACGCACCCCGCCGCTCACGATAATTTTGCCAAGCGCCGATCAAGGACGCGGGCTAGGATCGGCAGATATTCAGACCGAAAAAACGCCGAGGCTATTCACCACGGCGCTTTTTCATGAACATAGCATTCAGCAGAGCTTACCAACTGGTGAAACCGCCATCAATGCTCAGCGCTTGGCCGGTAATGAAGTCAGACTTATCCGAGCACAGCCAAATCACGGCTTCTGAGATATTACGCGGCTTGCCCAGATGCCCCATCGGCGTCATTTGGGCCAACTGATCCATATCCTGTTGATTTTCGGGCGCGCTGGTAATGGCTGTCTCGCCAATCCCACCCGGACAAACAGCATTCACCCTTATGCCGCTGCGCGCGTAATCAATAGCCACAGCCTTGGTCAGGCCAATCACTCCAAATTTGGATGCAGAATAAGCTGCCAAGCCAGGGCCGCTGACGACGCCCATCGTGGACGACGTATTAACAATAGCCCCGCCATGTCCTTGGCGCATCATTTGCGCACATTCATATTTCAAGCAGGCCCACACACCTTTCAGATTAATGGCAATGGTGCGATCCCAATCGGCTTCACCCATATCAGCAATGGCGGCCCCGCGCGGTGCGATACCAGCATTGTTAAAGGCGCAGTCCAGTTTACCAAAATGACCAACCACAAGATCGACAAGGCGCGCGACATCCTCTGTTTTCGATACATCTGTCTTTATAAAAACAGCCGCTCCGCCCAACCGGATAATTTCTTGCGCTAGTTCCTCACCCGCTTCGACAGCAATATCTGCCAGCGCGACGCGCGCACCCGCTGCCGCAAAATCCAAAGCAGTGCGGCGACCAATCCCAGTCGAAGCTCCTGTTACAATCGACACCTTAGCTTCTAACAGCGACATATTTACCTTGTCTCCTACGGCCCAATCCGCATTTTCAACGCATCAGAAGGAGAAGTACATCAACCGCGCCGCAAGTCACCTTCCATCAATGCTGGGTAAGCCCTATATCATCGCCGACCGATGCTCCCCCAAATTCTTGGCGTCGCGTCGTCTCGACTAACTTTTCCTATCACAGCTAAATTCTGCTATAGAGTGTGCGCTAGCATGAATGATGAATAGGCGGAGCAAGCGGTTTCTATGACCCCACCCACCCCCATAAGCGAGAGCGATATCGATCGGCTAATCCCTGAGTTTTACAGCCGCATTCGTGTTGAGCCCGTGCTTGGGCCAATTTTCAATGCCGCCATTTCAGATTGGCCAGAACATTTGGAAACGCTGAAATCCTTTTGGTCGTCCATCATCTTGGGCAGTGGGCGCTATAAAGGACAACCGATGGTTCAACATCTGCTGCACCATGATAAAATGACCATAGCAAATTTTGAACGCTGGCTGGCCTTGTGGCAGCAGACGACCAATGAATTATTGCACGCCGATCAAGCCACCGCCCTGCAAGCCAAAGCAGAGCGTATTGCCGAGAGTTTGCGGCTGGGCGTAGAATTTCGCCGTGATAAAGCGTCACTCTCATGATCACCGAGCTGCCAACTGAGCTGCAGGCCTATAAACGAACCCCCACCTTCACGCAGGCCACCGTCCCGACCGGACTATTATCAGACCATCATACAAAAGATGGGGTATGGGGTTTGATTCATGTCGAAGAAGGCTCCTTACGCTATCGCGTGACGGACCCTCGGCGGTGCAGCAGCGACACGATCTTAACGGCAGATCAGCCACCCGCTGTGGTCGAACCAACGATCCGTCACCATGTCGAACCCATTGGGAATGTGCGTTTCTATGTAGAGTTTTTGAAAGCACCCCCAGCTTAATATCCCCCGTTTTCAGCCCCCTGCCTATCCATTGTATCGATGACCGGCCTTGGCGGGCATCAACGTTTCGCGATCTCGCGTTCACGCATAATTTCCCCTATACGCCCCAATTCAGCCGCCTCCCCTAACCCGAAAAAAGGATGCCACGACATGCCACGCCGAAAGGATATATGGAGATGTGGTTTGGTCATGGAGCCTATCGAAGCGGTGCTATCCAAGGGCGGCATCACCGATCCGGTTCACTGGCTTCCCGAAGAACCAGCTTTTCAATTTATCGCCGACCCCTTTGGGTGGCGCGGAGCGGATGGGTTGCTGCATATTTTTGCAGAACATTATGATTATCGCACGCGGCATGGCACCATTGAACTGCTCAGCCTAGACGATCAGTTGCAATTGCAATCACGGCGTCCCTGCTTAACAGAGGCTTGATCTTTCTTACCCACAAGTTTTCGCGGGTGAGGGTGGCTTGTGGATGCTGCCCGAAGCCCATCGGTCGGGAACGCTAACCCTATATCGAGATTTTGGCGGGCTGGCAGACTGGCGCGCCGAATGTGAAATTCGGCTGGATTGCGTGCCGGTGGACGCCAGTATTTTCTATCATCAAGATCGCTGGTGGCTGTTTTACTCACCCGCAACCAGCAAGATCACAAAACAATCGCATTTGCACGTCGCATGGGCATCCGATTTATGCGGGCCTTGGGTGACGCATCCTGCCAATCCCGTCCGAATTGATCGGCAATCAGCACGCCCAGGTGGCCAGCCTGTCATCATCAACGGACGCATCATGTTGCCCGTACAAGATTGCAGCGACACTTATGGCGGGGCCTGTCGGCCGCTGTGGATCGACCGATTAAATGACAGGGAATTTCAAGCCGAAATGGGCGACCCTCTATCCCTCCCCTCCTCCGCCGCTCCCTATGTGGAGGGAATGCACACATTGTCCGGCTGCGGCGATATCACCCTATTTGATGTGAAGCGGATCGACCGCTCCCTCAAGGGACTAGCGCTCGACCTTAGGCGGTCTCTCGGCGGATATGATCGAGAATAGCCGTTCCGGTCGCGGCAAATTTTTCCTGTGAATATCGCTTCAACATGACATTGCGCGCAGTTTGGCCCATGGCCGCCAACTGGTTGGGGTCGCGCAGCATGTCCTGCAATGCGCTGGCCAATTGCTGTGCGTCATTAGGGGGAACTAAGGCCCCTGTCCGCCCAGTGTCGATGGACCATGGCAATTCCCCCACCGACGACGCAATCACGGGCAACCCCGCCGCCATCGCTTCATGGGCCCCAATGCAAAACCCCTCGGATCGGGAGGGTTGCAAATAAAGGTGCAGCGACGCCAAAAACGCGCGGGGCTGATCCACATAGCCGATGAAATGGATATTGGTGATTCCGGCCTGTTCGGCTTGGGCCTGTAGGGCCGCCCGCTCTGCGCCATCCCCCGCAATCGATATCTCGAACGGAATGGGCGAGGCAAAGCCCGATGCCTTCATCAGCGCCAAAGCTTCGATCAGCACATCATATCCCTTCACAGGATGCAGACGGCCCAAGGACCCGATGCGCAAAACCTCCCCTTCCCGCCAACTGCTGGCTTGCGGCATATCGGGGTCGGCGGCAAAAATCGGCCAACAGGTCAAGCGGTCATCGCTCACCTTCAATCGCTCTTTGGTCAACTGAGTGACGGAATAGGAATCCCCCACCCACAATAAGGCGCGGCTCGACAAGAGACGCAACAAACGGCGGTTCCATGGCTTTAGAAAAGCCGCGTGCTGCCAACTGATGACTGGCAGACCCAATTTTGGACCCAACAACAGACCCAAAATAGTGGCGCGGGACAAGGACGTCCAAATATGGGTCGCGCCCCATTCGGTCAGTTGATGGCGCAGCCACCGACTGGCTGCAAAATGGTCGCCTTTTCCACTTTCGCGGACCAACGGGTTCAGCCCTGCTTCAACCATCGCAGGTAATCCGCGCCGGTCCTGCGGCGTTAACGCAAATACGCGAACTTCCGCGCCATAGTCGCGCATAACCTGTGTGATAGCGGGAACTGGCTGCGCAGCCCCGCCGCCTTCCACCGAATTGATCACATAAGCGATCCGCATTTGTGTCATTCAGCAAAGCTCCGCTGGTGCCGATGGATATTGTTCACGCCGTCACCTCACCCGCGGGCCTCTTGATCCCAGTCCGCTTCCGGTCTGCCAGCATCGCAATGACGTCCGCTGCGCGCTGGGACGACGCGCGGGCATCTAAGTCAAAACTATCGGCGAAAATCTGTTGCTGGATCGGCAAATAGCGGTTGGCATGCAATTCCTCGGCACGGTCCAGCGCAGCGCCCAGTTCGGATGGATGCGAAATGACCTCTCCCGCTTGCCAATGAGTATAGTTCAGATCACCTTCCCATTTCACTCCATGGCTGTTCAAAAAAATACAGGGCCGCGGACGATATAAAAATTCATAAATCTGACTGCTGGCATCCCCCAAATAGAGGTCTGACGCCATCGTATAGCTCATGTCTGTCGACGCTTTGCTGCCCAGATCGATATGAATATTGTCCCCGCGCAGATAATGGTTGCTGATCGTGCCCGCGCGATCCAGCGACAATTTATCGATGGTCAACACATAGGGGCGCTCAAATAGCATGATATGCGGCGCAAAAATCAGCTTGCGTCCATCATCCTTGCGAAAATGGTCCAGCACTGCCCGGCCATGTTTATACCAAGATGACAGATGGGGTGCGGGATGGGGATTGTACATGATGATGGGCCGTTCAGTGGCCCCGCGCTCGCGAACAGGCTGTCCTATCAACGCGTCAAATTTGGGATAACCCACAATGCTAATGGCGTTCGGGTCAACTTTCGCTTCCTCGATCAAGCGCCGCCGAATTTTGTCACCGGAACAAAGCACATGGTCGAAATCTGCACTGGATTTATCAAAACCAATCGCCCGATCACCTGCCCCGTGCCGCGTGTGCACCATGACCAAATCATGCAGCCCATAGTGAGACTTCAGCAGCAACGATGTTTTTTCCGAAACCACCAAAATGTCGAGGCTTTGAAAAAAAGCTATATTATCACGGTATACCAGCAATTTAGACGCTGGAATCACCTTGCCCAATATCCCGCTCCACCGCTTGGACCGAGGGGCTAGTTCCAACGCAACATGCTGGATGGATGTCCCCAAAAAGGCACCCGCTAGTCGCTGTACCTCTGCGGCCATACGATCATTGGTGGTCGCGACAATGATCTCGCCTGCAAACCCGCCTTGCGCCAAGGCCATCGCAATAGGCAAGCTATGCGCAACTTGGTGGATTTGATCATGGTTAAATAGAAACCCTATGCGCATCGTCATGATCGCCCCATCCATGTCCGATTTCGACCAGATTCCATCTTTTCCGCACCTTGTAGGCCCACGCCCGCCAAATACCCAAGCTGTTCTACCGGAAAATGGCCGTGCTTATAAGACAGCAGATCGTCTACTCTCCGTCACTACAGACGGGTCTACCAACGTTTCATTTTCTCACTATCGGCGGTATTTATGGCTCCAGCGAGAAAATATCAACTCGCCGAGCAAAAGGAACGCCAAGACAGCGGTGGTTCCATGAATAGAGTGCCATACTCGCTTTCATACCGATACGCCCCGTATCAGTCACTCTGCCTTTCCGGCTATCACCCTACTCCCAGCTTTTTTCCCTCAACGCTTTTGCGTAACATCCTCTCTTTCTCAACTTTGGGCCTAAAAAGTCGTAAAAGAACCAATCCATTCCGCGCTGGGGCATATAGCGATATAATAAGCGCTCAAAGCCTGTCCAAGAAACGGACGTTCGGCATGTTCGTCGTTCGGATGGAAAACAAAAATGTTCGCGATGATATATGGATTGCCCATGCGGGCTAAGCCGATGAACAATTTCATGATCTCCAAGGGTATAAGGCCAGATTCCGATATCGAAGCCGCCAATTTTTTTGACGATATCGGTCCGATACGCCTGCGCATAGCCACCCGCATGGCATTTGGATGCAAATTTTTCGCTTTTTCGCAGCACAAAATCCTTACGCTTTTCATGCGCCGCCGCATCTTTCCCGTAAAGATCAACCGCCATAACCGACGCAGCAGATGGATTTTCTTGAAATAACCTAATAATATTACCTACATAATCTTGTGGGTAAATGGTATCTGCATCACAGATTGCAACATAAGGTGTTTCCACCATATTCAGTGCATGTTGCATAGCATGATTTTTTCCTGCCACGTCGCAATGCGTTGCAATGAATCGTGCTCCAAGAATGGAACCGGCCAGTTCCGCTTCTGCACCACTGTCATCCGTGGAGCCATTATCCACGACTAATAGCCTAAAATTCTGATTGCTCTGACCAACTATAGTTTCAACCGTTTTCCCTACCCATCCTTTTTCGTTAAAAAATGGGATAATAATGGTCAACAATTCGGACATTATTCTTGACTTTCAAGACGGCAGCAAAAAGCTACACCCTAGCTAAATAGGGATACCGTCAAAGTCTACAGAAAATGTCCGGATGGCGGGGCAGCGACAAGGGCGTCAAGGTCGTCCCATCCGCACCACAGGGCTGCCCCGCCCCATGTGACACCGCCGCCCCTGATCAGCCAGCTAGCGCATATTGCTTTGCCGCCTGCGCCGTATCAGCGGCACGATCGCAAATCACTTGATCAGGACGCACAATAAACGCCCGATCAAAGGCCGCGTGATCCAGCCCCCCCTCGGCGGCAGGAAAGACCGCAACGAAGCTTTCCGTTTCCAGCGCAATCTTACCGATACGTTCCCGAAAACGTTCCGCCATCGATATCCGGATCGGACGCGCCGCCAAGATTTTGTTCCAACTGTTCCAGCTAATGCCAACACGCAGCATGATTTCTGACTGGCTCCCCACAAAGGGGGCGATCAGGGGCACCAGCGCGGGGTTGATCACGCACATATTCTGTCGGGGGGTTGTCGTCATTTTCTACCTCGGTCCAATAAACGGGAATGTTCCTGCGGGGGGCAGGCGATCTGTTTTTTTGGGCTCGGCTAGACCGGCCATCGACCCACTTCGCACTCAGAAAATTCGCACCCAGCGCCACGCCGGAAAACTTTCTTGAGCGAAGCGAAATTATGAAATTGCAAATTCTCCGCATTGCTGAAACAGCATAAAGTCTAACTCCAAGAGATTCTAATAACCTTCTTATCTCTAAAACTATCGGGACGTAGGACATCAGATGCTCACAGAAGCTGACCGGCGGATATTGCGGTTGATCCAGCGCGAAGGACGCATCACGAATCAAGAATTATCCAGCCGTTGTGGCCTCTCTGCCTCGGCCTGTTTTGACCGCTTAAAGCGGCTAAGGGACCAAGGTTATATTCGTGGCTTCAGCGCGGACCTCGATCCGGCAAAACTTGACCGATCCTTGCTGATCTTCATCGAAGTTTTGATGGACCGCACCACAGGTGAAATATTCCAAGACTTTGCCGAAGCCGTCAAAGTGATGCCGGAAATATTGGAATGTCACATGGTCGGCGGCGGCTTCGACTTTTTGCTAAAAGTTCGCGTGCGGGACATGGCCGCATACCGCGCCTTTTTGGTCGAGACCTTGGTTCGTATTCCCGGTGTCCGTGAAACCCGTACCTATGCGGTGTTGGACGAAGTCAAAAACTCCACGCATTTGCCCATTTGACCATCACCACAAAGGCTCAAAAAAGGCGCTGGGCGACAAACCCAGCGCCTTTTTCGTCAGGGAATTATTGTCCTACGCGTGCCTTTTCAGACGACACCATCGAACGAACTTCTGCCAACATCTTTTGCGCGTCGTAAACGATACCGTCCTTGATGGTATATTTCACACCGCCAACGCGCTCCAGCTTGCCGGTTTCGTCGCTCAGGCGCTGGAAGCCCGTGCCGTACAACGTCTTCAGGTTCTGCATCGGATTTTCCGGTACAATCACCAAGTCAGCCAACATACCATTGCGGATGGCACCCATTGGGGCGTCTTGGCCCTTGGGTTCATACAAGGTCTGTGCGCCATGCGTGGTCGCTGCACGGAAGATTTCCAGCGGCGAGAAGCCAGCTTCACGCAGCAATTCCAATTCTTCGACATAAGCGAAGCCATAGGTTTTGAAGATGAAGCCGCTGTCCGTGCCCACGGTCACGCGGCCACCGATATTCTTATAGTCATTCACCAGACGCAGGAACAGGCCATAGAATTTCTTCCATGCGAATTCATTGTCGCTGGTCCAATCAAAGAAATAGCTGCCATGATTGTCGCGGGTCGATTGGAAATATTTCCACATTTGCGGCGTGGTATATTCGCTGTGCCAATCCGCATTGCGGGCGCGCATCAAATCGCGCGACGCAGCATAGATGTTAAAGGTCGGGTCAAAAGTAACCTTATTGGCCTTTTGTGCTTCCAGATAATCCTGCCATTCTTTGCTGCCAGGCTGATGCACTTGGTTCCAGATTTCAGCGACTTCGCCAAAGCGATGCTGTTCGTTGTTATAATCATAGCCAGATGGGAAATGCTGGATCGCACGATCTTTCAGCAAGGATTCCAAATGACCATAATAATGGGTGATGGTGTGAAGGCCATTTTCGCCAGCCTGACGGCCGTTGAAATTTGCTACGCCCGTTTGCGCCAAATGCGCCGTTGTGCCGAGGCCCAATTTGCGGGCTTCGTCGATGGCAGCGGTAAACACATCCGGTGTTTCATTCGGACGGTTAAAGAATTTGATGCCGTCGATGTTATTCTTGGCGGCCCAGCGCACCCATTCACGCGCCTTCAGCGGCGTGTTTACTTCGCCGCCGGCCCAACCAGCACCCAGTGTTTGATAGTTAAAGATACGCGGAGCCGCGATTTCATTGCGGGCCGAACGATTTTTTTCCGCCGATGCCGTCACAGGGTCGGCCAATGGCACACCGCGAACGGTGGTCACGCCATGCGCCAACCACAGCTTATACGCATAGCTGGCGTTGGGTGCCTTGTCGCTGCCGGGCAGGTGGACGTGCATGTCCGTGAAACCGGGCAGCACATACATGCCGGTCGCATCCAATTCATAATCCGCATCGCTAGGCGCACGGTTGGCCTTGGATGGCAGACCCGGCCACCCCGATTGGTTGATCGAAGTGATACGGTTGTTTTCAATCACAATGTCATAGCGTCCACGCGGCGGCGCGCCCGTGCCGTCGATGACCGTAACGTTGCGAATCACCATCTTGCGGAACGGACCAACGCCGTCGCCTGCACCGCGCGCGGGTGCGCCGATGTTGACGGCCTTCGCCAGTTCTTCATGCTTTTTCTGGTCGTCCCAATGAGCCGATGCAGGAACCGCAAGCAACGACCCCACCAAGGCTACCGACGCCACTTTGGCAAATAAACTTTTCATATCACATTTCCCAAACACATATTTTCGCCAATGTTATTTTTTCGCTGATGTCACAGAGCGGGCATGCCCCATATGCGCCATGCCCGCCCCCTGTTCATCAGGGCATGGTCACGCCTTCTTCTGGGCGGCCCATGCGCCGTTTTTCGGATTTCACCATTTCGGCTACGTCGGCCAACAAAGCCTTGGCATCATAAACAATGCCGTCCTTGATGGTATAGCTGACGCCGCCGACCCGTTCCAATTGCTGCGTTTGCTCATTCAGACGCAAGGCACCCGTGCCATAAAGCGTCTTGAAGTTTTGCAGTGGGTTTTCCTTGACCAGCACCATGTCCGCCAATTTGCCAACCCGTACCGTGCCAATCGGCGGCGCATCATTGCCCTTGGTTTCATACAAGGTCAGCGCACCGTTCAGCGTGGCGGCCTGAATCACCTGGCTAGGGTTAAAGCCAGCCTCTTGCAGCAATTCCAATTCTTCGACGAAACCAAAGCCATAGGTTTTGAAGATAAAGCCACTGTCCGAACCCGTAGTGACACGGCCACCAATGCGCTTGTAATCATTAATCAAGGCCATGAATTTCTTGTAGAAATTACCCCAGCGAACTTCTTTTTCGGTGTTCCAGTCAAAGAAATAGCTGCCGTGGTTGATGCGCGACGATTGGAAGAAGTCCCACATTTGCGGCATCGTATATTTGCCATGCCAGTCGGCATTGCGCGCGCGCATCAAATCGCGCGACGCCGCGTAAATGGTCATGGTGGGATCGAAGGTCACACCATTGGCCTTTTGCGCCTGCAAATATTCGTTCCATTCCTTGGTGCCGGGTGCAAAGCTTTCGCGCGCCAAATTGGCAACATCAGCGAAACGCCATTGTTCGTCGTTGAAATTATAGTCGGGATGCCAATCCTGCACCGCGCCATTTTCCAACAGGCTTTCCATATGGCCATAAAAATGGGTGATCGTCCCAAGGCCAGCTTCACCCGCTTCACGGCCGCTCATACGCGCGACACCAATTTGCGACAAATGGGCGACGGTGCCGATTTGCTGCTTCTTGGCTTCGTCAAAAATGGCGCGCAATGTTTCAGGCGGCTGGTCAGGATTTGCCAGCAATTTGATGCCGTCAATGCCATCCTTGGCAGCCCAGCGCACCCATGCGCGGGCTTTTTCCGGCGTGTTGGTCAGACCGCCGGTCCAGCCCTTGCCCGACCCCATGGCGACATAGTTAAAAATGCGCGGGGCAACAATTTCATTGCGGGCCGAACGCACTTGTTCGCTCTTGGCAAATTCATAAGATCCAAGGCCCACGCCGCGAACAGTTGTCACACCATGGGCCAGCCATAGCTTGTAAGAATAGCTGGCGTCAGGCGCCTTATCCGCGCCAGCCGCGTGAACATGCATGTCCACAAAGCCAGGCAGCATGAACATGCCCGTGGCGTCCAGCTCATAATCCGCATCACGTGGTCCGCGCTGGGCGGCCAAGGGCAGGCCCGGTGTACCTGCGTTGCGAATTTCGGTAATGATGTTGTTTTCAACAACCACGTCCACGGGACCACGCGGCGCGGCGCCGCTGCCGTCGATCAGGGTCACACCGCGAATAACCATCTTGCGGAACGGACCCGCGCCCTCACCCGCCTTACGGGCTGGTGCCGGAATATTTTCTGCTGCTGGTGCAACAGTCACACCATTTGAGGGTGCTTCTGCGACATGGGCTGATACGCTGCCACTCATGCCGAAAATCGCCGCGCCGCTCAACAGCAGCGCGCGGGTAGCCATAGTCTTCATCCCCATCATTCCACGCCCCTTGATAGAACCGATTCACCCTGACCGGCCTTGTATATCGAAAGAATGAAAGGGGCCGATGGCCACCGGCCCCCTCTTTGTCATGACGCCATGGTCATGCCGAACATCACGCCCATGCAGCCGGGCCCAACCCCGCCCGCCGTCACGATTTTATGATCTGCCCTCAAAAGCAGGATGCGCTGCCACCCGTGGGCGCAGCGCATCCTTTTTTATCAGCGGAAGTGCTTGGTGAAGTTCAAGCCATAGGTGCGCGGAGGCGCGGTATAGGCCAGCGTATAAGCACCATTGTTGCTCGACGCGCTCTTGGTCGTGATGGCCAATGCGTCAAACACATTGTTGACATAGGCGCTCAGGCTCCAATTGCCATCGTCACCCTGCACGCCAGCGCGCAGGTTGAACAAGGCATAGCTGTCGACCTTGCGGCGGTATTGGTCCGAAGGCGCAAGAGCGGTATAGGACGAACCAACGAACGAACCGTCGACACGAACCGTGCCTTCCAACGCATCGCTCAGCGACCAGACATAGTCAGCCGATCCGCTCAGGTTCCACTTGGGAACATGGGCCAGACGATCGCCCTTACGGCCCGCGGCCACAACAACCGTGCTCACCTGATCTTCGGTCAACTTTGCATCGGTGTAGCCAAGGTTCGCACCCAGCGACAGGCCCGAATAAGGACGCGCCGTCAATTCGACTTCCAAACCACGAACGCGAGCAGCGCCGACGTTGGAAATCAGACCGAACGAGCTGCTGGCACCGGCCGTTCGGCCCGAAACCTGCATATTGTCCCAATCAATTTGGTAACCGGTGACGTTGAAGTAAACGCCGCGCAGCGGCTGGCTCTTCACGCCCAGCTCATAGTTCCACAGGCTGTCCGAAGTATAGGCAGCCAAAGCGGCATCCAGACCAACAGCTTGGTTCACGCCGCCCGGACGGAAGCCCTGCGCAGCCTGAGCATAGATCATCAAGTCGCGGCTGAATTCATAGGACAAGTTGAACTTGTGAACAAAGCCGTCTTCTTGGGTCGACGATTCAACAAAAGGCGATGCCACCGATGCATAGTGCATCTGACCTTGGGTCACGATGCCGCCAACGGTTTTGTCATAATCATACCAACGAACGCCATAGGTCGCCGTCAGCTTGTCGAAGAACTTATAGTTCAGTTCAGCGAACAATGCCTTTTGCTTCTGACGGTCGTTCACGACGCGATCATAATAGATGTTTTCGGCTTCAAATGGCAGCAATTCGCCCGTCAAAGGATCGCCAGCCAACAAGGTCGAGCGCACGGTCGATTTGCGATCTTCCAAGAAGCCGCCAACGGTCCAGCCGAAGGGACCGTTGCCGGTCGAGCTGATGCGGATTTCGTTGGTCCAGTTCTTCACGCTTTGCGGCTGATACAGGCTAGACGTTTGAATCGCTGTAAATGGCAGCAATTCGCCCGTCAAAGGATCGCCAGCCAACAAGGTCGAGCGCACGGTCGATTTGCGATCTTCCAAGAAGCCGCCAACGGTCCAGCCGAAGGGACCGTTGCCGGTCGAGCTGATGCGGATTTCGTTGGTCCAGTTCTTCACGCTTTGCGGCTGATACAGGCTAGACGTTTGAATCGCTGTCGTTTCCGTCAGATAGTCACTGTAACCAATGGGGGTTCCGCAAAGGGCGGGATCCGCACCGGGATCGAGTTTGTCCAAGCATTTATTATAAGGGTCGGTTACATATTTTTGGTAGCCAGCTGCATCAGCACGACCATCGAAATTGTTCGACACGTCGTTTACGACGATACGATCACGATCGAAATAGGTCGAAACAGCGGTAACCGACACGGTGTCGAAATCATAACGCAGCGTACCGCTATAGATACGGTTTTTGTCATAGTTGCCCGATGCCGAGCGACCATTGGAAACATGCTGCTTGCCCGCTTCCACCAAATTGCCAGCGCCGTCAAAGCGACCGAAGTTCCAGCGCGAGCTGTCGGTTGCAACTTTGGTGAAATAAGCACCCAGATCCAGCGTCAAACGATCGGTTGGGGTAAAGCGCAGCAGCGCACGGCCGCTATAGCTATAACCATCGTTGATGTTCTTGGTGTTATAAACTTCATTGTCGATATAACCAGCAAATTGCTGATAACCGCCAACCACGCGCAGCGCCAACACATCCTTGACGATCGGCAGGTTGATCATGCCGTCCGCCGATGCGCCCAGCGAACCACCTTCGACCGCCGAAACGCCCATCGCGACAGCGCCTTCAACGCGGTCGGCCTTGGGCTTTTCATAGATGATGCGAACGGTGCCGCCCATCGAACCCGAACCATAAAGCGTGCCTTGCGGACCACGCAGAATTTCCGCGCGCTCTACGTCAAAGATACGAAAATCTGGGGTGCTGCCAGCGGCGTCACTGGTTGTGCCAACCGAACCCGAAACCGGCGATTCGTCATAATACATGCCAACGGTTGGTTCACCTGCGCCAACGATACCACGCAAAATCACGCGGCGGTTACCCGGGCCGCTGTCCACGATACGCAGGCTAGGTGTGTTGCTGGTCAGGTCGGTAAAGCTGGTCGTACCAGCTTTGGTCAGCGAGTCACCGGTTACGGCAGAAATGGCCAGCGGTGTATCCTGAAGGCGCGTGTCGCGCTTCAATGCTGTAACAACAATTTCGCCATCATCTTGGGCCATGGCGGGCACGGCCATAACCATAGACACTGCCGATGCCAGCAATGCTGCACGCATAGTCGCCCCAGTGCGCCCAGCTCGAAACTTCATGCTCATCTAAATAAGCTCCCCTTGTTAACTGATGTTCCCCACGAACGTCATTTCTTTATTTTTTTCAAAGCTATCATCGCCGCACTCGAAGGTGTTTGGTAATTTTTGGCTTTTCAGAAATGTTGTTCGGAGAATTGGGAGCTTTCCCGAATTTTATTCGGGCATTCCATGATCATCAAATTATTTGATGAATGAACAATTGTGGCCGGTAATTATATTAGCCGTTAAATCACAAATATTTACTGGAATAGAGAATCAGCATTCATGGCATGAACCCTTTTTGTTGCAACATCGTTGCATCTCCTCACTTTGCGCCGTAAAGTTTTGGCTATGCGCCATAAAATCATCACGCTCCTGCTTTCCAGCACGCTTTCGCTCAGTGCCCCTGTTTTGGCGGCACCCTCATCCGAATCGCCTGCACCCGAAGAAATTGCGCCGGTTCTGATCGGTGCGGATGCCATTGATATATGGACCCATGCCCAGCCGCATGTCGCCCGCGTGACCCATATTTCTTTGGATTTGGATGTGGATTTTACGGCTCAAAATGTTGGCGGGAAAGCGGTGCTGGATCTGTGGACAGCGCCAGGTGCCCAGCAGATTATTCTGGACTCGGAAAATCTGGCCATATCGTCGATTACCGACGACAAAGGCCGCGCCTTGCCCTTTGCGATTGGCGCATCCGACCCGCGCCTCGGCGCCCCCGTCACGGTTACCCTAAACGGGGCGAAGCGCATCATCATTCATTATCGCTCTGCGGCCGGCGCATCCGCGCTGCAATGGTTGCCGCCTGCTATGACCGCAGGCAAAAGCAAACCCTATTTGTTCAGCCAAGGTCAGGCGATCCACAATCGCAGTTGGGTTCCCACCCAAGACAGCCCCGGCATTCGCCAAACATGGGATGCCAAATTAACGGTTCCGGCGGATCTGGTCGCCGTGATGAGCGCCGAAAAGCTGAGCGGCGACAAAGGCGAACGGCTGAAGGACGGCCGCCGCCGCTTTGCGTTCAAAATGGACAAAGCCGTTCCGCCTTATCTGATCGCTTTTGCGGTTGGCGATCTGCATTTCCAATCCTTGGGCCCGCGTTCTGGCGTTTGGGCGGAGGCGGAAATGCTACAAGCCTCCGCCTATGAATTTGCGGATATTGAGGCGATGATTGACGCCGCATCCGCGCTTTATGGCCCCTATCGCTGGGGCCGCTATGACATGTTGGTCCTGCCGCCCGCCTTTCCTTATGGCGGCATGGAAAATCCCATGCTGACCTTCTTGACGCCGACCTTGATTACCGGCGATCGGTCCAACACCGATGTGGTCGCCCATGAATTGGCACATAGCTGGTCCGGCAATTTGGTGACCAATGCCACATGGTCCGACGGGTGGCTGAACGAAGGCTTCACCACTTACTTCGAAAACCGCATTATGGAGGCGCTTTATGGCAAGGAACGCGCCGCCTTATATACGGATTTGGATTGGGACGATATGTCCCGTGTCATCGCCGCCAATGGCGGACAAACTGGCCCCAAAACCCGCCTGAACGGCACGCCCGGTGATGGCTTGGTAGATTATACCAAGGGCAGCAATTTCCTGCGGATGCTCGAGGTCAAATTGGGCCGTGCGCGCTGGGATGCTTATTTAAAATCCTATTTCGACCGCTATGCCTTCCAACCCCAAACCACCGCCGGATTCTTGGCCGATTTGCGGCAGCAGGTCCTGCAAAATGACCCTGCCTTGGAACTGTCCTTGCAACTCGATCGCTGGGCCTATGGTGCTGGCCTGCCCGACAATGCCGTCCATGTAAAAAGCAGCACCTTGGCCGCCGTCGACCAACAATTGGCCGCCTTCGCGGCCGGTGGGCCCGCCAGCGCGGTGAATGTCAAGGGTTGGAACACCCAGCAATGGCAGCGTTTCCTAAACGGTCTGCCCCGCCAATTGCCCGCCGCCCGTCTGGCAGAATTGGACAACGCCTTGCACCTGTCCACATCCAACAATGCCTATGCGCGTTCGGCATGGCTGCAATTGGCCATCAACAATCGCTATGATGCCGCGCTGCCATCCTTGCGGCAATTTACCACCAGCGTCGGGCGCGGCCTGTTCATCAAGCCATTGTTCACCGGATTGATGGCGCAAGGCGACTGGGGCAAAGCTATTGCGGCAGACCTGTTCCGCGAAGCACGGCCCACCTATCACCCATCGGTGGCCAACAGCGTCGAAGCCATCATCGCGGGCGAAGAATAAGCCATTGCCGGCATCAAGGACGCGAAAAACGAACCTTGATGCCCACATTCATCACAAAATGGATACAGCCTCCACGCCTCCCGTGGCTCAGTTGGTCCAGTAAATATAATCCTGCCCATCTTGCCACGGCGCATTGGATGGAACATCCAGCCGCACCGGTGCTTCGATCAAGCCGGGCCACAAGGGCTGGGCCATGTCGCGGTTCTGCTGATCGATCATGGCCTGCAGCGCCGCCACCTTATCAGGCTGGGCCTGCGCCAAATTCCGCCTTTCCTGCGGATCATCCGCCAGATTATAGAGGCGCTGCGATACAGGGCGTTTGGTGACATGCAATTTCCAATCCCCCTGACGCACAGCCCGATAATCGCCGGACCGCCAGAACATCGCCTGCCGCTTGGGCGGCCCAGCCAGCACATTCTCGCTGTCCATCACGCGGTCCGTGGGCAGTTTTGCCCCCGCCGCCCCCGCAATCACAGCGAACAGATCCAGATGACCTGCCAAATCTGACCGCCGCGTGCCTGCGGCAATTTGCGCGGGCCAGCGCATGAACAAGGGGGTGCGGATACCGCCATCATAAAATGTGGCCTTCCACCCGCGATAGGGCATATTCAGCCCCTCTATGCCCGTATACCAAGCGCCGCCATTGTCGCTGGTAAAAATAATCAGCGTATTATCGTCCAATCCCAATTGCTTCACCTTGGCCATAAGGTCGCCGATACGCCGATCCATTTGGGCAATCATCGCCCCATAAACGCGGGTCTTATGGTCCTTTATATCCGACAAAGCGTCATAATCCGCCTTGGTCGCCTGCAAGGGCGTATGCGGGGCATTAAACGCCAGATATAGGAAAAATGGTCGATTGCGATTCGCCTCAATCGCCTTCATCGCTTCCTCGGCCAGATAATCGGTCATATGTCCCCGCGCCGCGAAACGGGCGCTGCCATTAAAACTGACCGCGTGCCGCAAATTGGGCCATAAATAGCGATCAATAGGATCCCACGGCAGTCTGGCGTTCACCGCCTGTGGATCATCCACCGGCAGGAACATCGCGGCCCCCGCCAAAACCGCCAAGCTTTCGTCAAATCCTTGGGAATGGGGCTGCAAGGCTTGTGCCTCTCCTAGATGCCATTTTCCGATATGCACATTATGATAGCCTGCGGGTTTTAACGCCTCGGCAATCGTTACTTCGGATGCCGGCACCCCCATGTCGGCATAATCCAGCATGTCATCGGTCACGCGCTCGCCATGGTAAATGGTTTTCAGCGGTCCGACACCCGTGCCATGGCCCACCGCCCGGGCAAAGCTGACGGGAACCGCCGTAAATTCAAACCCAAAGCGTGTGGGGTATCGCCCCGTCATCATGGCCGCACGGGATGGCGAACAAGTGCCATTGGCAGCATAGGCGCTGGTAAAATTCACGCCTTCTTGGGCGATACGGTCAATATTCGGGGTCTGGACGCGGCCCCCCGCCACACCGCCGCCGTTCAAACTAATGTCATTCCATCCCAAATCATCCGCCACGATCAAGATGATATTGGGCCGTCGCTTGCCATCTTGGCGCGCGTCACCTTGACTGGGTGTTGCAGGCCCCGTCTGCCACGCAATGTCGCGGTTTGGCCCAACGGGGTCGCGCCAATCGCTGATCCAGCCCGGAATTTTATGTTTATTCTGATCAAAGGCCACATAGCCCCCACCCAGCAGCAGCAAAACTGCTGCCAACCATATGGATTTTTGTCCCATATCTGTCCCCTCCTGCCCCAAAAAAGGATTTTTTAATTTTTATTGGCACTATATGTGCCACTATATTATTAAACACGCAAGATGACCTACTAGCCATTGACCAGCAGGGCCTGCTACGCCAGCAGGGCGGGATGACAAGCATGACGACCACGCCACCATTGGACCCAGCACTCACCGACGGTCGGCGTCAGCGCAGTCGGTCCAGCCGTCAACGCATTATCGATGCTATGATGTCCTTGATGGCCAATGGGGAAATGAGCCCCAGCGCCGCCCGTGTCGCCGAAGAAGCAAAGGTTGGCTTGCGCACGGTCTTTCGGCATTTTGACGATATGGATGCCATTTATGCGGAAATATCCGCCATTTTGGCGAAACAATTGCTGCCCATCGCCATGGCCCCTTATCGTCACAGCGATTGGCGCGACAATGTGCGCGAATTGGCCCAGCGGCGCGTTCAAATCTTTGAAACGATGCTGCCCTTTCGCTTGGCAGCCAATGTTCGGCGTTATTCCTCGCCTTTTCTGATGGGCCAATATGCACAAATTGTGAATTTGGAACGCGAGCTTTTGTTGCGACAAATCCCCGATCATGTGCGCAGTCATCGCCTGCGGACCGAAGCCATTTGCGCCGCACTGGCCTTTCAAAATTGGTCGTTGCTGCGCCATGATCAACAATTGACAGCCGAAGATGCCAGCACAACAACCATGTTGATGGTGGATTGCTTGATGCAATCCATATCGGAACCATAAATAGCCAAAAATTCGTCGGGGGAGGCGCATCAATGTCTTGGGGGCAGAACAGAAAAACATGGCTGATGATGGGGACCGCCCTTTGTTTTGGGCTGACGGCCTGTAGCGGCGGCGACACATCAGAATCACAAGCCGACACACGCCGCACAGCGACCAACGATGCAGCCCCGTGCCCTGCCCTAGACCCTGTGGAATTTCGCTGGATCGCGGGCGGCACCTTGACCAAAGGCGATGACGCCCAATTGCCCGAAGAAAGCGGCCCCGCACGGGTCAAGCTGGCCGGTTTTTGGCTGGGCACCCATGAAGTCACACATAGCGAATTTTCCGAATTCATCCGCGCCACAGGCTATATCACCGTCGCGGAACGCAGCCCACCGCCCATGGCCGACGCCGCTGCCGACATGCAACAGCCCGGTTCAGCGGTGTTTACCATACCCGTCGATGGCAACCCCAATTGGTGGCGCTGGGTGGTGGGGGCGAATTGGCGGCAACCTAGCGGCCCCGCCGACAATCACCAGCCAGACCCCCGCGAACCCGTGGTTCAAATCGCTTATGACGATGCCTTGGCTTATGCAAAATGGCGCGGCATGGCGCTGCCCAGCGAAGATCAATGGGAATGGGCGGCGCGCAGCGGCGGGGCCAACCCCGACGCCCCGCCCAGCAAAGCCGCCAATGTCTATCAAGGCAGCTTTCCATTTAACGACAAAGGCAGCGACGGCTTCACCGGCCGCGCGCCCGTCGGATGCTTTCCCGCCGATAAAAATGGCATTTACGATCTGATTGGCAATGTCTGGGAATGGACGGTGGATGTTGCAGATCGGGCAGATGCGGCATCCCCAGCGGCGGAACGACAAAATGTCATCAAGGGAGGCAGCTTTCTATGCGCGTCCAATTATTGCGCCCGATACCGCCCCGCAGCGCGGCAATTTCAGGAACGTAGCTTGGGCACCGACCATATTGGTTTCCGTTTAATCGACCCGACGCGCCCGCCCCCGCCCCAGTCGCCGCCGACGCCGTAAGACCAGAACCGTCGCAGCCCCCGCCGCAATCAACAGCAGCAGCGCCCCCGCAAAAATCCATGGCCGCGCACCCTGCCGCCGCATGGCATATAGGTTGATCTGGTCGTCGGCATTATAGCCCTCCGGCATATCCAACACGCCATTGACTTTGGCATAAGCACGATAATCAGCCAGCATGGCTTGGTAGATATGCGGTTCTTTGGCGATCAAATTTTGGGTTTCACCGGGGTCCTGCATCAAATTATACAAGGCCCACATCCCGTTTCCGGTGGGCGGCAAATTGCGGACCAGCTTATAATCCCCGCGAAACAATGCGCTGTTCCCCGACAATTCATATCCCAATGGATTATCGCCATGGACGCTGGATGTGCCGCCTTGCAGCATCGGGACCAATGTGCGGCCGGTGACCGCTTCGACGCTGCGCCCCTGCCACGCGCCGCCATGCACGGGCACGCCGGCCAAGTCCGCGATCGTCGGCAACAGGTCGGTCACATGGGCAAAGCCTTTGGCAATGACCCCCTGCCCCATCGACGCGCGCTGGGCCGCGCCCGCCCAATGCACAATCAAAGGCACGCGCAACCCGCCCTCTGCCGCGCTAAACTTATACCCCCGCAGCGGTGACGCCGCCGCCGATGCCCAGCTTGGCCCAATGGCGATCATACTGCCGCGCCGCCCAATATTGTTCAGGCTATTGTCCAATTGGGCATTTAAAAACAGGCGGTTTCGCAGGCGGCTATAAGGGTCTGTCGGCTCTGCCCCATTGTCCGACAGGAAAATGATGATGCTATTGTCATATTCGCCAATCGCCTTCAAATGCGCGATTAAACGGCCAATTTCACGGTCCATCGCCGTGGCCATGGCGGCATAGGCTTGCATTTCCCGCGATGCTCGATCCCGCTGCGAATCGCTCAGCTGCGCCCAATTGCGCGTCGTCGCCATATGCACGGGGGTGATATTCGCTGGCACCAAGCCCAATTCCGCCGCCCGTTTGGCCCGCGCCGCGCGTAGCTTGTCCCACCCGTCCAGATAATGCCCGCGATAACGGGCCAAGTCAGCATCGGGGGCCTGTATCGGTATATGGTTCGCCAGAAAATTGACCGACGCGAAAAATGGCTTGGCGGGCCCGTCTTGGCGACCTTGGTCAATATATTCGATCATCTTGTCGACCAAAAATCGCGAGGAATAATAATTTTTCGGCAAGGTCGCAGGACGGCCATTTTCCAACCACGCCGCATGGCGCGACAGGCCGGTGATCGGTTTTTGTTCAAAATTATCAGCGCCCGCATCATCCAGCGAAAAGGCCCGATCATATCCGCGTGCATGGGGCAAGCGTTTCGCGTCGCTGCCCAAATGCCATTTTCCGGTGAAATAGGTTCGATATCCCGACGCCCGCAACATATCCGCCAGCGTCACCACCCGCAGGTTCATCACCGTGTCATAACCGGCCTTGCCCACATGTTCGTCGGGAATGGTTTCCGCCATATTCCCCAAACCATTGCGGTGGTTCATCACGCCTGTTTGCAGCATGGCGCGCGTCGGGGCGCAGGATCCCGCCACATGGAAATTGGAAAAACGCACGCCATTATAGGCCAATTGATCAAGATTGGGGGTAGCGATTTCCGCGCCAAAGGCCCCGACATCGCTATAGCCCCAATCATCGGCCACCAACAAAATGACATTGGGTGCGCGCGCGCTTCCTGTCCGGCTCTGCCCGTCAGTCTTGATTTGGGCGGTGACCGCGATGGGCAAGACCAAATATAGGCCCAGCACAAGCGCGACTATCCGTCGCATCATCGCCAAAATATATTGCTGCATCATAGACAAGCGGGAGGCAGCGCGCTGATCCGCCCTTCGGACCTGATCTGCCCGATAGCATTGATCTGCATTGCGGTGTAGATCTGCGTTATGGCGCAGATCATATTCGCTCGGCTTTGCGCGCGCTGCCATCACCATTCCCCCCTCCGTCGGGAATCAATTGACACTTGCTATGCCATATCATTCCGTCAAGCAATGTCTTTCCGCCATAATGCAAGTGGCAGGTGACAAAGGCTTGGGGAACGTGCTTATTCCAACGCATGACATGGGAGAATTGGATCGGGCGCAGCGCACAATTTCGTGACCTGTTGACCCCTGCCGCACTGGCGCGCTTTTGCGCGACCTTGGATCATCTTTGGGACATGCAAGGCAACGCGCCTGCCGCACCACAAGGCATTCATTGGTGCCTATGCCTGCCGGACGCGCCAACCGCGCAATTGGGCACAGACGGCCACCCTCGCCGCGATGACAGCCCCGACAGCTTCATGCCGCCGCTGCCCCTGCCGCGCCGCATGTGGGCGGCCAGCAACGTGCATTTTCACGCCCCCATTTCGGCGGGCGCAGCCATTGACCGCACATCCACCATTGCATCGATCACCGAAAAAAATGGTTCCACCGGCCAGCTATTCTTTGTCGAGGTCGCGAATGACACGATGGCCGATGGCGCCTTGGCCGTACGGGAAACCCAAAGCATCGTGTTCCGCGCTCCGGCCCCGATCATCAAGCCTGTGCCGACCATTCCGGCTGCCCCAGCCTCAGCCCCCGACCTGTCATCATGGCAGTGGCAGCGCAAAGTGACGCCCTATGCCGCCATGCTGTTCCGTTACAGCGCGCTGACCTTCAACAGCCACCGCATTCATTATGACACGCCCTATGCCCAGCACGAGGAAGGCTATCCCGATTTGGTGGTGCATGGCCCGTTAACGGCGACCTTGTTGCTGGACCTTGCCCAGCGCCAATTGGGCATTAACGCGCTGAAGCATTTTCAAATGCGCGCCATATCGCCAGCCTTTGTAAACCAAGACCTATATTTGGTTGGCAAGCCAGCAGAGGACGGCGGCTGGACGCTCGCCGCCCTCGGCCCCGATGGCCGCACCATTATGACAGCCAAAGCAGGATAGGTTGTTGCCGGATCAACGCTCGCTGTAATGCGGCGGGCGTTTTTCCAAAAAGGCGGTGATTGCTTCCTTATAATCCTCGGTCGCGGACAAGATCACCTGCTGCCGATCCTCTATGGCCATCGCCGCGTCCAAACTTTGCGCATCAATATTCAGCGACAAAGCCTGTTTCGACAAGCGCAGTCCATAAGGGCTGGTGGCCAGCATTTCCGCCGCCAGTTCCAATCCGCGATCAAGCAGCGCCTCCGGCTCGACAATCTCACTAATCAAGCCAGCCGACAGCGCACGCGGCGCGACAACAAACCGCCCTGTCAGGATCATTTCCGACGCCAGACTAGCGCCAACAAGGCGCGGCAGAAAATAGCTGGACGCCATATCACAGCCACCAAGGCCGATGCGGATATAAGCAGCGTTGCAGCGGAAATCCGGCGTGCCATATCGTACGTCCGATGCCAGCAACAACGACAAACCACCCCCCGCTGCCGCCCCTTGGGCCAAGGCGATGATGGGCTGGGGACAGGCGCGCATTTTGCGGTAAATATTGCCGATCTGCGTCTGGGTTCGCAAGGTGCGCAGCACAGGCGTTTCGTCGCTGTCACGGTCTTCTTGAATATCCAGCCCCGCGCAAAAACCGCGGCCCTCGCCCCGCAAAATGACCACGCGCACGTCGGGTCGGTCCACCAGGCCGCCGAAATAATCGTTCAATTCCGCGACCAAGCCGGTGTTCAGCGCATTCATCCGCTGGGGCCGATTCAGCGTGGCAATTTCAATATCGCCGCGCCGCTCGATGATCAGTTCGCCGCTCATAGGCTTTGTCCATCATCCACGGTGATGACCGCGCCCGTTACGCCAGCGGCGGCATCCGAACATAGGAAGAGCAAGGGCGCATGCAGGTCGCTGGGTGGACGCAAACGCTGACGTGGGAAGCCGGATACCATTTTGCGGCCTGCTTCGCTTTCAAACAGGTCAGACGTCATTTCCGATTCAAAATAGCCAGGCTGAATGACATTGACGTTAATGCCGCGCCGCGCCCATTCGCGGGCCAAGGCTTTGCCCAAATGGCGCGCGGCTGCCTTGGTCGCCCCATAGACGGAAGTTGCGGGAAACACCTTTTCCGCCGTAATCGACCCGATGATGACAATGCGGCCATGTTGTTTCTTGCGGCTGCCATCGGCGTCCAGACGCTTGGCCCCTTCATTGACGGTCAAGAACACGCCGCGCACATTGGCGCTCAACAAATGGTCCACATCATCGCCTGTTAAGGCCATCGCCAGCTTTTCCGTGGCCACGCCCGCATTGGCGACAATCGTGTCCACCGTGCCGAAATGCGCCTCTGCCGCTGCATAGGCCGCGATGGTCGATGCCTCATCGGTGACGTCCATGCTGACCGCCAAAGCTTGGCCGCCCGCCGCCGCAATTTCCGCCACTTGCTCGGCCAATTTGTCGGCGCGGCGTGCCGCCAACACCACCTTGGCCCCCGCAGCGGCCAACGCCTTGGCAAATCCGGCGCCCAACCCCGATGATGCACCCGTCACCAAAGCCACACGGCCTGTCAGGTCAAAATTCGCTTGTCCGGTCATGCTGTTCATCCTGCATCCTCTGTCATAATATCTTCAAATCGCGCCAATCGTGCGCGCCAATCGCATCGGAAATCCAAGGCTTCAAATTCGCTGGTCAAGCGCCGAACCAATTGGTCCACCTCTTCAACTTCGTCGATCAAGCCGACACTTTGCCCCGCGCTCCATATGTCGCGCCACGCCTGCACCCCGTCGGGCATGGCGGTGCGCTCTTTGGGCAATTTGCGATGGTCCAGCCCGACGGCGGCAATCGAAGGCTCCATCCAATTGGCGGGAACCCCGTTCATCGCCGATGCAATCACAATATCATCGACGCCGCTTTGCGCGATCATGTCTCGGTGTCCCGCGACCACCCCCGATTCTGGTGTGGCGATAAAGCGCGTGCCCATACAGGCAATGTCCCCGCCCAGCGCCAAGGCCGCCGCGATGCCCGATGCATCCGCAATGCCGCCTGCGACAATGATCGGCCCGTCATACATCCGCCGCACAGCGGGAACAAAGGCCATGGGCGTTAAAAACCCCGTATGCCCGCCCGCCCCCGCACAGGTCAGCATCAAACCGTCAACGCCCGCTTCCAACGCCTTTTCGGCGTGGCGCATGGTGGTGACATCCTGAATCAATTTGCCGCCCCAACCATGCACACGCTTGATCAGTTCGGTCGGCGCGCCAAGGCTGCACAGCACCAAAGGCGCATGATGTTTTTCCAGCAATGCCAGCTTGGCAGGCCCTATATCCTCTGTGGCAATACGCGCGGGCAAATTCACAATCGGCGGTGCACCGGCTATGTCCGCCAGCCGGTCCATATAACGCTCGAATTCCGCCATATTGGTATAGGTTCCGCCCTGCCATCCCGCGACGACACCCGCGCGCGAACAGGCGGCTGCCAGTTCGGGGGATGACGCAAAGCTCATGGGGGCGCACATCAGCGGCAATGCCAGATTGGCAAACATAGGCGGCTCTCCTCATCCTGCTGCGACGCGTCGAAAGCGCATCTATTGCCTGCGATAAAGACCTTTACGTTTACGTCAACTGAAAGCCGATATTTTTCAGCGGATAAACGGCACAGCGCAACTTTTCACCGCCATCCTGCGGAACTTTGGGCGCTTTTCGGGATTGAAGGGGGCGCAAGGAGTTTGAAATGACCAAGAAAAGCACATGCCTTTGCGCGGACCCCCGCACGCAACCGCAGCCATGCCAGCCAGACTCTGCTCGTCCATCGTCAGATCGGAAAATCGACGCGGGCACGGATAGCAAGTCCAGCCCCGCATTTTTTGGCGGCGCCCATCGCCCCCTGCCATCGGATGGCCAAAGCCCCCGCAAAATTGACGCACAAGAATTTTGGCGTCGCTTGGACCTCTAGCCCCCTAGACCTTTCCCCTCTCCCCATAAAAAAGAGCGCACCCCAAATAGGGCGCACTCTTTTTTGTTTCTGTCGTTGCCGCGCACAGGCTGCGCGGCAAAAATGCTGTTATATCAGCGAGCGCGCGGCGCGGCCGCCGCTGCATTGGCTGGCAATCCGCCCATTTGGGTGACCAGCTTGGTATAAGCGTCCAAATAAGCCAGCACGATCACCTGACCAATTTCAGTATTTTCATAACCGCCACCAGCAACGCCAGCAAATGCACCAAAGAAACCGCCAGCACCGCCGCCAAAGCTCAGGTCGCTCTTGCGGCTATAGCCTTCGGTCAGAGCTTCTTCTTCGGTGGTGCGGGCATTGACGATGGACAGCGTGACATTCGCTTCCTTTTTCTTGACGTTAATACCGCCAGCCAAAGCACCAAAGGTTCCGCCGACCAAACCGCCCAGCGCGCCGCCAAGGCCGCGGCCACCGCTGTTGCGGTTGGAACTAATCAGGTCAGGCTGCAAGAAATAATCCGCTGCACGAACCTGTCCCTTGCCCAGATTCGAACCGCTTTGCAATTCACCGCTATCGGCCATTGCGCGTTCCAAATTGCGGCTTTGCATGCTGCGGCCACGGTTGACGATGGTAAAGCAACCCGATTGTTGCACCATCACGCGCAGCAAGGCTTCGGGGCTGCCCAATTCATACGCGCGCCACCATTGATTGTCGGGTTCGACAATCGCAATGCTGCCCAATTTGCGGGTGCATTTCGGAATTTCAGCGGTCGCGCGTTCTTGGGCTTTGCGGCCCGACGATTGCGCCATGCTGGGCGTGGCTGTAGCGCACAAAGAAGCTGCCAAAGCAGCGAAAAAGAATTTGCTTTTCATATCCAAAATCCAAAATCCCCCCACGCCTTTCCGAATTATTTTGGAAAGCATTCTCGCTCGCGGGGCCGTGCCAAACAAGGTTACGACCTATAAGCCACAAGCTATAGGGTGCAGTTTTGCCATTATCAATTTCTTTTAAGACTGTTTTTATTGTGACAATTTTATGTCATCGTTGGGGGATATCAGACATATTCAATTGCTTCGCTTCGCTATAAATTCGTTGCAATATCGGGTCTGTCTCTGCCGCGCGGGTTAGCGCCAAAAAATTCACAGGCTCCAAATCAGGCATGTCGGGCAGGACGACCAATTCACCCCTGCTCACTTCTGATCGGACCATAGGTTCCGGAAACACCCCCACACCGCCGCCCGCTTTGGCAATATCCACCATCATACGTGCATTGTTCGACAGATTTAACAGTGCGTCGGACATGCGAAGCTGGGCCAGGCCCGCACGCATTCGCTGATATATGGGGGAATGGCTGGCCAGCGACCAAAAGGGCACCGCCGCCCCCGTTCCAGCGCGATAGGCCGCGAAATCCTGTACCACATCCGCCCGCGCCAACCACAGCAATTTCACCGCCCCGATGGGATGGGACATCAACGCCGGATGGGCCACCGGACCCACCGCGAAAACCAAATCCGTATGGCCAGCCAGCAATTGCTGAATCAACCGCGCCGTCAGATCAATCTCCACCTCCAGTCCAACCAAAGGCATATCCTGTTTCACACGGACGATGAAGGACGGCAAAATGGTGGCGGCCGCAATTTCGCCCGCACCGATCCGCACCACGCCCCGCGCCTCACCAAATCCGCCGCTGCCCAGCAAAGCGGCCTCCATTTGGCGCAGCAAGGGTTCGCATTCGCGCACCAATTTGCGTGCGGCGGGTGTCAGGGACATCAGGCGCCCATCGCGCCGAAACAAAGCGGTTCCAACCCGCGCTTCCAATTCGCGCATCCGCGCCGAAACCGCTGGCTGTGTCGCATGCAACCGCTCCGCCGCCGCCGCGAATGTTCCCAAACGGTCAATCCAGAACAATGTTTCCAAATGATAAAGCGCGATACGATTAATAGACATTATTTATGAATAAATGAAAAAATACCAAATTGGAATTGATCTATCATTCCTCACACAGTGGCTACCAATAGGATGACAACAAACAGCCCGAAAGATTTTGGGAGAGGAGCTACAGGCATGGCCAATAAGGAATTTCCTAATGCAGCAGCCGCCCTTGACGGGCTGCTGTTTGACGGCATGCAGATTTGCGCTGGCGGCTTTGGCCTGTGCGGCATTCCCGAACGCTTGATCGACGCCATTCAGGCATCGGGCGTGAAAGACCTCACCATTGCCAGCAACAATGCGGGCATTGATGGCGAAGGGCTGGGCAAGCTGCTGCGCACCCGCCAAGTGAAGAAAATGATTTCATCTTATGTCGGCGAGAATAAAGAATTTGAACGGCAATATCTGTCCGGCGAGCTGGAAGTCGAATTCTGTCCGCAAGGCACGCTCGCCGAACGTTGCCGCGCTGGCGGCGCTGGCATCCCCGGTTTTTACACCAAAACCGGTGTTGGCACCTTGGTGGCCGAGGACAAGGAAGTGAAGGAGTTCGACGGTCAGGATTATATATTGGAACGCGGTATCTTCGCGGACATTGCCATTATCAAAGGCTGGAAAGCCGACACCAGCGGCAACCTCATTTTCCGCAAGACAGCACGAAACTTCAACCAACCGATGGCCACCGCCGCGAAAATCTGTATCGCCGAAGTGGAAGAAATCGTGCCCGTCGGCAGCTTAGACCCCGATAACATCCATTTGCCCGGCATCTATGTGAAGCGCCTGATCCTTGGCGCGCCATATGACAAGAAAATCGAATTCCGCACCGTGCGAGCACAAGAGCAGGAGAGCGCATAATGGCTTGGACCCGCGATGAAATGGCCGCCCGCGCCGCACAGGAATTGCAAGATGGCTATTATGTCAATCTTGGCATCGGCATCCCGACCTTGGTGGCCAACCATATTCCCGCTGGCATGGATGTCACCCTGCAATCGGAAAATGGCATGTTGGGCATCGGCCCCTTCCCCCTTGAGGGCGAGGAAGACCCCGACTTGATCAACGCTGGCAAGCAAACAATCAGCGAATTGCCCCAGTCCGTTTATTTCAGCTCATCCGACAGCTTCGCGATGATTCGCGGCGGTCATATCGACCTGACCGTCTTGGGCGCGATGGAAGTCGCCGAAAATGGCGACATCGCGAACTGGATGATCCCCGGCAAGATGATTAAAGGCATGGGCGGCGCGATGGACCTTGTCGCTGGCGTGAAAAAAATCATCGTCGTGATGGATCATAACGCCAAGGATGGCAGCCCGAAATTCATTCCCGCCTGCACCCTGCCGCTGACCGGCAAAAATGTGGTGGATATGATTGTGACCGATCTTGCGGTGTTCAAGCGCGACGATCATAATTCGCCCTTCCGCCTCGTCGAAACCGCGCCGAGCGTGAGCGCCAAGGAAGTCGCGGAAAAGACCACGGCGCATTATATCGTCTAAGCCAACAAGCTCAACGGTACAAAAAAGGCGGCATGGATTTCCCCAGCCGCCTTTTTTCGTGCCCGCCCACTTGGCGGTTTAATCCGCAATCGCATCCCGCACGACGGCAATGCCCGCCTCGCGCTGCTTCTTTAATTCCGCTTTCAATTTGGCGGGATCACGGGCGAAGACGAAACCAAAGCTAACCCCGCCTTCCTTGCCAATGGTCGCATGATGCAGCTTATGGGCTTGCACCAACCTTTTGGCATAGCCTTTGCGCGGCACCCATTTGAAATAGCGTTGATGCACCAACCCATCATGCACCAGCGTGTATATGATACCGTAAAACAGGATACCAAGGCCAATCCATGTCGCAGGCTCCCACGCCGATGCGCCCATGATCATCGGGCTGCCCACCACAAAGGCCGAAATGCTCATCCCCGCTCCAAAAATGGCGAATAGGTCATTCTTTTCCAACAGCTTGTCATGCGGCTCATGATGGTCGCGGTGCCACCCCCAACCAAAGCCATGCATGATATATTTGTGGCTGGACCAAGCGACAAATTCCATAGCGATGGTGGACGCCAGCACGGTGAGGATGATGGAAAGCAAAGACATGCCGACAGTTTAGCCGATATCGCCGATGCTGCGAAGAAAAAGCACAGCCCTTCGAAAATTCCGACGAACCGACGAACAATTATTACATAGTTGCCAACAGAAAGGGTTGAAAAGTTGTGCAGCAAGCGTAAGTGGACGGCATGACAAAAGCCCGCACTTTATATGAGAAAATCTGGGATGCGCATGTTGTTGAACAGCGCCCAGACGGAACATGCCTGATCTTTATCGACCGTCATCTGGTCCATGAAGTCACCAGTCCGCAAGCCTTTGCTGGCCTACGCGCGGCTGGCCGCAAAGTGCGCCGCCCCGATCTAACGCTGGCGGTGCCCGATCATAATGTGCCTACCACCGCCCGCCGCGATGCGGCTGGCAATAAATTGCCGATCACCGACGCCGAAAGCGCCGCGCAATTGGCCGCATTGGCCAAAAATGCGCCAGATTTCGGCATCCGCTATATCGAAGAAACCGCCTTGGAACAGGGCATCGTTCATGTGGTCGGGCCGGAACAAGGCTTTTCCCTGCCGGGTGCGACGATTGTGTGCGGCGATAGCCACACCGCCTGTCATGGCGGCATCGGCGCGCTGGCCTTTGGTATCGGCACATCCGAAGTGGAACATGTGCTGGCCACGCAAACCTTGTTGCTGCAACCCGCCAAAACGATGGAAGTGCGCGTCGAAGGCGAAGTCGGCCCCGCCGTGTCGGCCAAGGACATCATCTTGCACATTACCGGCGTCATTGGCGCGGCTGGCGGCACCGGCCATGTCATTGAATATACCGGCAGCGCGATCCGCAGCCTGTCGATCGAAGGCCGCCTGACCATCAGCAATATGGCCATCGAAGGCGGCGCGCGCGCTGGCCTGATTGCGCCGGACGATGTGACCTTTGCCTATCTCAAGGATCGCCCCTATGCACCAAAGGGTGATGATTGGGACGCAGCGGTGGCCTATTGGAAAAGCTTGGCGACCGACGCCGGCGCAACTTATGACAAGACCGTCATCATCAACGCCGCGGACATTGCGCCCAGCGTCACTTGGGGCACCAGCCCCGAAGATGTGGTGCCCATTACGGGCATGGTGCCTGACCCCGCCAGCTTTGCCGATCCGTCCAAACAGATCGCCGCTGCCAAGTCGTTGGAATATATGGGCCTGACCCCCGGCACCAAATTGTCGGACGTCGAAGTGCAAAATATCTTCATCGGCAGCTGCACCAACAGCCGCATCGAAGATATGCGCGCCGCCGCCGCTATTTTGAAAGGCCGTAAAAAGGCGGACAATGTCAAATGGGCGATTGTCGTCCCCGGTTCAGGCCTTGTAAAAGCACAGGCCGAAGCCGAAGGGCTGGACAAAATCTTTATCGACGCGGGGCTGGAATGGCGCGAACCGGGCTGTTCGGCCTGCCTTGCCATGAACCCTGACAAGGTGCCCGCTGGCGAACGCTGCGCATCGACCAGCAACCGCAATTTCGTGGGCCGCCAAGGTCCGGGTGCCCGCACCCACCTCGTCAGCCCTGCCATGGCCGCTGCCGCCGCCGTTACCGGCAAATTGACTGATGTTCGGGAGTTGATGGCATGAATCCGCTGAATCAAGTCGAAGGCCGCGCCATTCCGCTAGGCCTCAAAAACTGCGACACCGATGTCATCATTCCGGCACATTGGCTCAAAACCGTCAGCCGCGAGGGGTTGGGCAAGGGCGCGTTTGAAACCCTGCGCACCGACCCTGACAATCTGTTCGACAGCGCGGAATTTCAAGGTTCGCCCATTTTGATCGGCGGCGACAATTTTGGTTGCGGCTCCAGCCGCGAACATGCTGCTTGGGCCATTGGCGACCTTGGCATTCGCGTGGTCATTGCACCCAGCTATTCGGACATTTTCTCCGGCAACGCCGTTAAGAATGGTATTTTGCCGCTGGTCTTGCCCCAAGAAGCGGTGGACCGTTTGATGGAGGTCGCGCAGACCGACCCGATTTCCGTCGATTTGGAAGCGCAAACGGTAACCACGCCGTTCCAAGATCGTTTCCGCTTTGAAATCGACCCGTTCCGCAAAATGTGCCTGCTCGGCGGATTGGATGAAATTTCCATCACCGAGCAAAGCGATGCCGCCATTGCAGCACATGAAGAAAAAATATCATCAAATCAGCCGTGGATGATTCCCGCCGCGCAATAAATGGCCTAGTCTCTCCTCAGTTGCATAATAAAACTGAGGAGAGACAGATGAAGGCCCTATTATCCACCGCCACTGGCGGACCAGATACGCTGGTTTTGGGCGACCTGCCCCGCCCCACTGCTGGCAAGGGCCAGATCGTCATCGACACCAAAGCCTGTGCGGTGAATTTTCCTGACGTCTTGATTATCGAAGACAAATATCAATTTCGTCCCGAACGGCCCTTTGCCCCCGGCGGCGAAGTGGCGGGCATTGTTAGCGAAATTGGCGAAGGCGTGACCGAATTTCAGGTCGGCGACCGCGTCATTGCGGCGTGCGGCAATGGCGGCATGTCCGAAGCCGTGGCGGTGTCGGTCCATGGGGCCTATCATTTGCCCGATGGCCGTGACTTTGCCGAGGGGGCATCGCTGCTGATGACCTATGGCACCAGCTATCACGCGCTGGTGGATCGCGGCCATATCAAGGCTGGTGACACATTATTGGTGCTGGGCGCATCGGGCGGCGTTGGTATCGCCGCCGTCGAAATTGGCAAAGCGCTGGGCGCACGCGTGATCGCGGGCGTATCCAGCGAAGCCAAAGCGCAAATTGCACGCGATGCTGGCGCCGATGATGTTATTGTCTATGGCAGCGCCCCTGTCGACAAAGCGGCCTCAAAGGCGCTGTCTGACGCGTTTAAGGCCGCCGTCGGCCCCAATGGGGCCAATGTCATTTATGACGCGGTGGGCGGTGCTTATGCCGAACCGGCACTGCGCAGCATCGCGTGGGAAGGGCGCTATTTGGTTGTCGGCTTCCCCGCTGGCATCCCCAGCCTGCCGCTAAACCTGACTTTGCTGAAAAGCTGTGATGTCGCTGGCGTTTTCTGGGGCGCTTTCGCCGCCCGCGAGCCTGTTCGCAACCGTGCCAATATCGCCAAGCTGTTCGACATGTGGGCCGCCGGAAAAATCAGCCCCCGCGTCACCGAACGTTTTGCGCTGGCCGATGGCGGCAAAGCCATTGCCAAATTGGGCGACCGAACATCGGTCGGAAAATTGGTCGTTCTGCCTTGAAATATCGTCCGGCCCCCGAACTGACCACCGCATTGCTGGCCATCGCCCGTGACACTCGGCGGATGGAGGTGCGCGTCACGCCGGGGGCGGGACGAGACGAAGTGAAATTGGTGGATGGGGCGGTGCATGTGCGCGTGACCGCCCCGCCCGCTGATGGCGCGGCCAATGAAGCCGTCATCAAATTATTGGCGGCGGCGCTGGGCCGCCCTAAACGGGACATCAGCCTGCTGCGCGGTGACACGGCCCGCATCAAATTAATCGGTATCGCCGCGCCGTAAATCTGCGCTCCGCATATAATCATCATAGCCCTGTTAACCATATCCGCTTATGCTTTTCGGACCGTAAGTTTTCGGTTATTCTCATGCTTTGGGGGGAAGCTATGACGAAACGCAATCCAAAGCGCCGCGCCGCGCCCAATCCCTTGGCGGGATCGCGCACCCGCCGTGCGCGCCTGGTTTCGGAATTTGAACAGGAACTAGGCGTCGATCATGATGAACGCGCCGATGCGGCCTATCGCGCGCGCCGCTGGTTGATCATCAAGACCATCATTGTATGGGCGGTGGCGCTGATCCTATTCGCCATTGCCTGTTTCAAATTATATGAGATGGGCCAAAATGTCGAAAAGCCCTTTACCAATATCGACCCCGTGGGTGACATCATGAGGTGAGCACCGCTTTTCATGATCGGTCAAACACCGCGTTTTTTTAAAGATAGATCCCCATGAAAAAGGGCGCTTCGAAACCGAAACGCCCTTTTTTTTATAGTATAGAGCCAATTGGCCGATGCTTAATATACGCGGGCCTTTGGCTTCACATATTCCGCCTCGTCGGTCATCGTATATTCGTGAACCGGACGGTAATCGAGGCGAACGCCGCCGCCCTTGCCGCCCCAGCCGTCGAACCAGCTAACCGTGTGTTTCATCCAGTCAGCATCATTCCGGTTCGGGAAGTCTTCATGGGCGTGCGCACCACGGCTTTCCTTGCGGTTATAGGCCGAATGCATGGTTACCGATGCCTGCGAGATCAGGTTGTCGAGTTCCAGCGTTTCCACCAGATCGGTATTCCAGATCAAGCTACGGTCGGTAATGCCGATGTCTTGCATACGCTCATAGGTTGCGGCCAGTTTGACCTTGCCTTCTGCCATCAGCTCGTCCGTGCGGAACACAGCGGCGTGCTGCGACATAGCGCGCTGCATTTCGGTGCGCACTTCGGCGGTGGGCGAGCCACCCTTGGCGTTGCGGAAATGGTCCAAACGGGTCAGGGCCAGATCGGCGCTATCCTTGGGCAGCGGACGCTGCGCACCGTTCGGCGTCAAAATTTCCTTCAGGCGATGACCGGTTGCGCGGCCAAATACCACCAAGTCGATCAGGCTGTTGGAACCCAAACGGTTTGCACCATGAACCGATACGCAAGCTGCTTCGCCAACCGCGAACAGACCTGGGATCACATGCTCAGGGTTGCCATCCTTCAACGTCACGACTTCGCCATGATAGTTACAAGGAATGCCGCCCATATTATAGTGAACGGTCGGAACCACGGGCAGCGGTTGACGGGTCAGGTCCACCCCGGCGAAAATCTTGCCGCTTTCGGTGATACCGGGCAGACGTTCTGCCAATACCGCCGGATCAATATGATCGAGGTGCAGATAGATATGGTCCTTGTGCGGGCCAACGCCGCGACCTTCGCGAATTTCCAACGCCATCGAACGCGACACAACGTCACGCGATGCCAAGTCCTTGGCCGAAGGAGCATAGCGTTCCATGAAACGCTCGCCTTCCGAGTTGGTCAAATAACCACCTTCGCCGCGTGCGCCTTCGGTGATCAGCACGCCCGCGCCGTAAATGCCGGTCGGGTGGAACTGAACAAATTCCATGTCCTGCAAAGGCAGGCCAGCCCGCAGCACCATGCCGCCGCCGTCGCCGGTGCAGGTATGGGCCGAAGTGGCGGTGTAGTAAGAACGGCCATAGCCGCCCGTTGCCAGCACCACAGCTTGGCTGCGGAAACGGTGGATCGAACCATCTTCCATGCACAGCGCAATCACGCCGCGGCATTCCCCATCTTCCATAATCAGGTCGAGGGCGAAATATTCGATGAAGAAGTCCGACTGATATTTCAGCGACTGCTGATACAAAGCATGCAGCATGGCATGACCGGTACGGTCAGCCGCGGCGCAGGTGCGCTGTACCGGCGGGCCTTCGCCCATATTTTGCATATGGCCGCCGAAGGGACGCTGATAAATGGTGCCGTCTTGGTTACGGCTGAACGGAACGCCAGCATGTTCCAGTTCGTAAACAGCATTGGGGGCTTCGCGCACCATATATTCAATGGCGTCTTGGTCACCCAACCAGTCCGACCCCTTCACGGTGTCGTACATATGCCATTTCCAATGGTCTGGCGAATTGTTGCCCAGCGATGCCGCAATGCCGCCCTGCGCCGCAACGGTGTGGCTGCGGGTTGGGAATACTTTGGTGATGCAAGCGGTCTTGAGGCCAGCTTCGGCGCTACCCATGGTAGCGCGCAAGCCGGAACCACCAGCGCCTACGACAACAGTGTCATAGATATGGTCGATAATTTTATAGGATTCGGTCATGCCGCGGGACCCCCAGCGAATACGATACGTGCAATGGCAAACAAGCCATAAGCCGCGCCGCCAAACACAAAGAAGTTCAATGCAACCAGCGCCAAAATGCGCGTTGCACCATGGACATAGTCTTCAATCAAAACTTGAAGACCCGAACGAGCGTGCCAGAATACACTGACCACCATCAATGCCAGCGCCAGCGCGACCAGCGGGGTCGAAGCCCAGCGATGCACCGCGCCAAATTCGCCCAGCGGCAAACGCACAAGAGAGATGACCAAAAATCCGACAAGGAAAATATTGCCCAGCGCAGTAACACGCTGTTGCAGCCAATGATGCGCGCCGTGATGAGCCGAACCCAAACCACGAACGCGGCCAAGACCTGTTCCGTTACCCATGATTATGCTCCCAGCAACAAATAGGCCCAAGTTGCGGCGGTTGCGGCAGCGCCAGCAAACAACACCACAGTGGACCACAGCTTGTTGGTTTTCAGTTCATAACCCGCGCCGGTGTCCAGCAACAGGTGACGCAAACCCGAAAACAGGTGCTGAAAAAATGCCCAAGTCAGGCCCACCAAAACAATCTTACCCAAGATGTTGGTGATCGGGCTAAGGCCCGCGCCTGTGGGGTCGTGCCAAACGCAAGCCACAAAGGCTGCATAAGCATCGGGGCCAGCCGCAATCGCGCCAAGCCATGTCAGGAACATTATCGTTCCAACGATTGCAAGCCCATCACCCGTAATGCGGTGAAGGATCGAGACCGTCATATGCGGTCCCCATTTATATACTTGCATGTGCGGAGAGCGCGGGCGCGCACCCATTTCCTTGCCAGCCATATCAGCCCCGTCTTCTTTTACTATCCGGTCTATGGGGGTCGGTTTAGCGCCAAACGCGGGATATGCAATTGCCAAGGGGCAAGAATCTTGGCCTATCGGGCATGGCGGCAACACAGGAAGCCGCCATGCAAGCCCATGTCTTTATTTCTTCGAGCGGTTGGCAAACAACAGCGCCGCCAGCACGGCGGCCGAACCGACGCCGATTCCAGCAGCCGCTTTCCAGCCCAAAGCCCGCTTATTCCCGTCATTTTTCAGGGCTTCTTCGCTGGCGTCTGCTGCTTCTTTCTGGGCACGAGATTCGCGGGCTGCGCGCAGCACCTCATTTTCCTCGACCTCTGTACCAGCCTGATTTTTCTGAACGTCCGACATGTTAATTTTTCATCCCAAATACACGAGACCAATACCCAAGCTTCCTATAGCCTGTCTGATTTCGGCCTGATGAACAAAGACTTTTTACGCCAATGCCGATTCCATCGGCACATATTCCATGCCCAAAGCATCCGCGACTGCGCGATAGGTGATATGGCCATTCCACACATTCAACCCGTCCGCCAAATGGCTGTTGCGGCGCATGGCTTCTTGCCAACCCAGTTCGGCGATGCGCAGAGCATGGGGCAAGGTCACATTGTTCAGCGCATAGGTGCTGGTTCGCGCCACCGCGCCGGGCATATTGCCCACGCAATAATGAACAATATCGTCGACGATATAGGTTGGGTCCGCATGGGTGGTCGCATGGCTGGTTTCAAAACAGCCGCCTTGGTCAATGGCCACGTCGACCAGCACCGATCCCGCGCGCATCGTTTTCAACATAGCCCGTGTGACCAATTTGGGGGCCGCGCCGCCGGGAATCAGCACCGCGCCAATGACCAAATCCGCTTCGGCGACACATTCCGCCAAATTTGCTTGATCGGAAAAACGAGTTTTCGCGCGCCCTTCAAAATGATTGGCGACCCGTTCCAATACATCAGGGTCACGATCCAAAATCGACACATCGGCGCCCAAGCCGACGGCCATTTGGGCCGCATTAAAGCCCACCACGCCGCCGCCGATCACACAGACTTTGGCCGGCGCAACACCGGGCACGCCGCCCAGCAACACACCGCGCCCACCATGCACCTTTTGCAAGGCGGTCGCACCCGCCTGAATAGACATACGTCCGGCCACTTGGCTCATGGGTTTCAACAATGGCAATCCGCCATGCTCACCCGTTACCGTTTCATAGGCAATGGCCACCACGCCCGCCGCCAGCAAGTCCCGCACCTGATCTGGATCGGGTGCCAGATGCAAATAAGCGTAAAGAATCTGACCCTGCCGCAACATGGCGCGTTCGCTGGCCTGCGGTTCCTTGACCTTGACCACCATATCCGCCGCGCCATAAACATCAGCGGCGGAGGCGACGATTTTCGCCCCAGCGGCAACATAATGATCATCAACCGCGCCAATGCCCGCGCCTGCGCCGCTTTCCACCAAGACAATATGACCACGGACCGTCAATTCGCGGACACTTTCGGGCGTCAAACCGACACGATGTTCATGATTCTTAACTTCTCGCGGCGTACCGATGATCATATTGAAACTCCTCACTCTGGCCTGTGCCACGGGGTTTTCCGCCCTTACGTCCCTATTCAGAACATATTGTCACGACGAAAATAAATGCGTCGGCCAAAGACCTGTGTGACGAAAGCAACCGTCTGGCGAATTTTTCAAGGATAATCGCATGGCCACCATCCCTGTCATGCACAAATATATCCGATTTCCCGAACCGATCATCCAGCTTTGCACCTTGGGTGAATATCGGTAAACCGACAGGCCCCAGCGCAAGGCATGTCCAATGACCATCAAAAACCCTGTTTATCTTAGTTTGTTACCGCCCGTTCTGCCGTCGCCCCCAATGGCTCGCAAGGCCCCTTCCCGCCAAGCGTGGCGGGATGCCATGCTATTCGCGGCTGCCATGTCTATGCTCGCCCCGTCCCCGAGCCATGCCAGCGAAGCCCCTGCGGCCACCGGACAAAATATCGCCACGCTCACCGACATGACGCGCCTCGCGCAACGCTGCGCGGGTCAAGACGGCGTGGAAAGCTGGGACATGGCTGTCCATCCCGCGAAGATTCATGGCCGCACCTATTATGTCGGCACTTGCGGTATTGCCGCCATCTTGATCGACACTGACGACGGATTGGTATTGATCGACGCCGCCACCCAAAAAGGCGGCCCCGCTGTCGCGGCCAGCATCCGGGCCTTAGGTTTTGACCCCGCGAACATCCGCCTGCTGCTCACCACCCATGAACATATGGACCATGCGGGCGGACTGGCTTTGATACAAAAGCTCAGCGGCGCGCCCATGCTCGCCATGGCCGACGCCCATAGCGCCTTGTCCACCGGAAAGCCCGACACCGACGATCCCCAACATGACATGCTGCCGGATATGGATGCCCTGCGTGTCGACGGGGCGTTGCAAGACGGCGTGCCGCTGACCTTTGGCCAGATTGGCCTGACCCCTTATTCCACGCCGGTTCACACCAAGGGCAGCACAAGCTATGTCTGGCAAAGCTGCGTTGGGGAGGATGACGCAGTTGCCGCCAACACCCCCGACGCCCGCAACAACTGCGTCACCATCGCCTTTATGGACAGCCTGTCGACGCCCGCCCCTGCTGGCTATTCCTTCCGCCAAAAACCAGACCAGCGCCGCCGTATCGAAGCGGGCCTAGCCAAGGCCGCGCAAATATCTTGTACCCTCTTGATTACACCGCACCCTTCTGCCAGCGCGCTGATGGAACGAATGGCGGGGCAGAATGCTTTGGTGCAAGAGGGCGCCTGCGCGCATTATGTTGCCACCGCCAAAGTCAATTTTGAAAACCGCCTCGCGAAAGAACCCGAATGAGCTGGATCATCTCCCTTCCCTGCACCCGCCAAGAGGCAGAGGCGCTCAGCGGTGAAATTCCCGAACTGGAAATGCTAGACAATGCGCCGGTCATTGTGACCCGCGAAATCGACGAAGATGCCGATGAATGGCAAGTCGACGCCTATGTCGATGACAAGCCATCGGTGTTACTGGTCCGCACCCTACAAGCGCTGATTCCCAGCGCGAAAAAGGCCAAGGCCAGCGTTGAACAATTGCCCGAGGAAGATTGGGTCACTCTGTCCCAACAAGGGTTGGAGCCTGTGCAGGCGGGCCGCTTTTATGTCCACACCAGCAGCTATGCCGACACGGTGCCCTATGGCGCGACCGCCTTTTTGATCGACGCCAGCGAAGCCTTTGGAACGGGCGGCCACGACACCACCGCTGGTTGTCTGGCGATGCTCGACCGTCATTACGAATCCAGCCACCGCCCGCGCAACATCATCGATATCGGCACTGGCACCGGATTACTGGCTTTTGCCGCGCACAGTCTGTGGAACCGCGCGCGCATTATGGCGTCGGATATCGACCCTGCCAGCATCCGCGTGACGCGCGACAATGCCAAAATCAACCATATGCCGCTGGGCAGCGGTGCGGGTTATATTTCGCTGGCCGTGGCCGCTGGCACCAACCACCCCGGCATCATGCGCCGCGCACCCTATGATTTGGTGATCGCCAATATTTTGGCGGGCCCGCTGATCAATTTGGCGGCCGATATTGCCGCCATCACCGCGCCGGGTGGCCATGTCATTTTGGCGGGTTTAATTGCGCGGCAAATGAAGGATGTTGTGGCCGCTTATCATGGCCATGGCTTCCGCCTTGTTGCGCGGGGCGGCAGCGAAGAATGGCCCTGCCTGATGCTGGTGAAGCGCCGCCGCTATGGCTATCGCCGCAAGGAACGGGCGTTTCATCGCCCCAGCCCATCCGACGCCAGCTTCGGCAGTTGGTAATCAAAATGGCCCGCGCTGTGACGACATAGCGCGGGCTGACTTTTATCCAGCGGCCTTTACGATTTCCGCCCATTCCGCTTCGTCGATAACGCGAATATTCAGCACCGCCGCTTGTTTCAGCTTGCTGCCCGCGCCCGGTCCCGCGACCAGCAAATCGGTTTTCGCGCTGACCGACCCTGCCGCCTTCGCCCCCAAGCTTTCCGCCTGCGCCTTGGCTTCATCGCGGCTCATCGTTTCCAGCTTGCCGCTGAAAACAATGGTCATGCCCGAGACTTCGCTGTCGCGGCTTTCCACCACATAAAGCGGCGGCGATACTTCGCTCAGCAAATCATTCCACAGCGCCTGATTATGCGGTTCGTGGAAGAAATCAACCAAAGCCTCGCCAACCGCAGGGCCGATACCGTCAGTCTGAACCTCCAAGATACGCTTAATTGCCTCAACCTTGCGGGCGGTATATTTGCCATCCGACTCGCCCAGCACACGCGGGTGGTCCGCCATCCACTGGCCCAATTCATGGGCTTTTTCGGGCAAGATGCGAATATCGCTTAGCCCCTTTAACAAATCCCGCGCCGTCACCGCGCCAATATGCCGGATACCCAAAGCAAACAGTAACCGCCCCGCATCCGGCGCTCGCTTGGCTTCGATGGCGGCCAGCATTTTATCCACCGACACATCCTTCCAGCCATCGCGGCGGGTCAGTTCCTCGCGGTGCTGGTGCAGCCGGAAAATATCCGCCGGGCCTTTGTCCAGCCAGCCCAGTTCCAGAAACTCGGCAATGCTCTTTTCGCCCAGCCCCTCAATATCCAGCGCTGGTCGGCTGACAAAATGGCGCAGCCGTTCAAATTTCTGCGCACCGCAGATCAGGCCGCCCGTGCAGCGCACATCGACTTCGCCGTCCTCGGCCACGGCTTCGCTGCCGCACACGGGGCAATGATCGGGAAAGATAAAAGCGGGCCGTTCCACATCGCGGGTAAGATTTTCAACCACCTGCGGGATCACATCCCCCGCCCGCTGCACCACCACACGGTCATTGATCCGCACACCCAGACGCGCAATTTCATCGCGGTTGTGCAACGTGACGTTCGACACCACCACACCGCCAACGGTGACGGGCGTCAAACGGCCCACGGGCGTCAGCTTGCCCGTGCGGCCCACCTGAATATCAATGCCCAATAATGTCGTCTCGGCCCGCTCGGCGGGGAATTTATGGGCAATGGCCCAGCGCGGAGCCTTGGCAACAAAGCCCAAACGATGCTGCCAATCCAGCCGATCAACCTTATAGACCACGCCATCGATGTCATAATCCAGCTCGGCACGGCGCGCCTCTATGCTGCTATAATGGGCCAGCAAGTCATCCATCGTTTCAAAGCGCGTCAAAAGAGGCGACACCGGCACGCCCCATGATGCGATCGCCTGCATCACGCCAAATTGCGTATCGGCGGGAACATCGCTTGCCTCGCCCCAACCATGCGCCCAAAAACGCAGCTTTCGCGATGCCGTGACGCTGGCATCCTTTTGTCGCAGCGACCCCGCCGCCGCATTGCGTGGGTTGGCAAATTGCCGCGCCTTTTCAGGGTCATCTGCCTCGGCCAATAATCGCTCGTTCAGCGCCGCAAAATCCGCCTTGGCCATATAAATTTCGCCGCGAATTTCAAACACGTCCGGCACATCGCCGCGCAAAGTCTGGGGAATATCCGCAATGGTCCGCACATTGGCCGTCACATCTTCGCCAACACTGCCATCACCGCGCGTCGCCGCCTGCACCAGCACGCCGCCCTCATAGCGCAGCGAACAGGACAGGCCGTCAATCTTATCCTCGGCGGTTAAGGCCACGATGTCGCTGCTGCCAAGGCTCAGGAACCGCCGCACACGGCCTATAAATTCCTGCACATCTTCCGACGAAAAGGCATTGTCCAAGCTCATCATGCGCTGGGCATGGGTAATCTTGCTCAGCGCCGTGCCATCCACTGGCGCGCCCACATCATTCAGCGGGCTATTTTTGGGCGCGGCGCTGGGATAGGCCGCCTCCAACCCCTTATATTGCGCAACCAGCGCATCATAATCCGCATCGCTGATGTCCGGTGCGTCATCGCCATGGTATTTTTTATTGGCGTGCCGAATTTGGCGCGCCAATCGCATCATTTTATTGGCGGCATCCGCATCAGAAAAATTAAAAAGATCGGTCATGATTCCATCGGGGTCGGAATTTTCAAAATCGCGCTGCTTTTAATGTTGGCGATCAACATTCGCTGCTTGGTGACCAAATCGCTTAGCTCGGCTTTTTGCAATTCGGCATCATAATCTTCACGCGACCGCCAAAAATCCAATATCCAAAGGCTATTGTCATCGTCCGCATCTTCAAAAATCGTAAATCCACCAACCCGTCCCACATATGGACGAATGGCTTCGAAATTGGCGATGAGCGCGGCCCGCTGGCCCTGCTGCGCCTCTATCTGCCGGATAGAGCAGAAGGCTGCGATCAATTCTTCCATTTGCCTCTCCAGCGCTTGCAATTGCGATAAGGGCGCGCTCACCGCGATAGTCGCCAGCACCGCCCGCAAAAAGGCGCGGCGCTGCATCATCAAGCCGCAACCTCAAGCAATCGTTCCGCCTGCGCACGCGCTTCCACTGTCACTTCCGTGCCCGAAAGCATCCGCGCAATTTCCTCACGCCGATCCGCGTCGCTGAGGCGGCGCACGCTTGTGCGTGTCACCGTGCCTTGGCTGGATTTCGCAATCATATAATGGGTGCCGCCCTTGGCCGCGACTTGCGGGCTGTGCGTCACCGCCAGCAATTGTGTGTTGCCCGTCGCCAGCCGCGCCAAACGATCGCCAATCGCGCTCGCCACCGCGCCGCCAACACCGCGATCAATTTCATCAAAAATAATCGTTTCCGCGCCGCCTTGCTGGGCCAACGATACCTTTAACGCCAAAATAAAGCGCGACAATTCACCGCCCGACGCAATCTTGCCCAGCGGCCCAAAGGGTGCACCGGGGTTGGTCGAAATCAAAAATTCCACACGGTCGATACCCTCGGCGCTCCACCGATCGGCGTTTTGTTGTTCAACCAAGGTTTTGATTCGCGCCGCATCCAATTTCAGCGGTTTCAACTCCGCCTCCACGGATTTATCCAATCGCGCAGCAGCCTTGGCGCGCTGGGCGGACAATTTGGTCGCGGCATGGGTATAGGCCGCCGCCGTGCGCGCCAATTCTTCTTCCAAGCGTTGCAGTCCCGCATTGCCGCCATCAATGGCGTCCAGCTTGGCGATTTGCTGTTCCAACAAATCGGCCAAATCATCCGGCTGCACATGATGTTTGCGCGCCGCCGCGCGCAATTCAAACAAGCGCCCTTCGGTTTCTTCGAGGCGGGCGGGTTCAAATTCGCTGGCCAATGCTGCGGCGTGCAATTTCGATTCCGCTTCATCGACGTCAATGATGGCGCGGTCCAGGCAAGCCAAAGCCTCCGCCAGCAAATGATGGTCGCCAGCCAGTCGGTCCAGCCGCCGCGCCGCATCGCGCAATTGGGCGGGCGCCCCTTTATAGGCGTCAAAACTCTTCATAATATCGCCCAGATCACCGGCGATTTTTTCACCCTTTTGCATAGCGGACCGCTCTTCGGCCAATTCCGCTTCTTCGCCCGCCTGTGGGTTCAGCGCCCGCAATTCCTCAACGCTATGTTCCAACCACTCGCGGTCGCGCTCGGCGCTTTCCAGCGCAGCCCGCGCCTCTTGCAATTGGGCTTCCGCCTTGCGCCATGCCGCAAAGGCCTTGGCGACCGGCGCGACATCGGCTGTGGCATAAGCGTCCAGCAAAGCCCGATGGCCCGACGGGGCCAGCAAACCCCGATCATCATGCTGGCCATGAATTTCCACCAATTGCGCGCCCACTTCGCGCAGCAAAGCCGCCGAACAAGGTTGGTCATTGATGAAAGCACGGCTGCCACCGTCCAATTTCAACGACCGGCGAATGATCAGCGGTTCACTATCGGGGGCTTCGGGGCCATCGAACTGAAAATCATGGTCGGCCAGCAATTGCGCCAGCGCCGTGCCCGCACGGGGTGGGTCAAAGCTGGCGATGACTTGGGCCGCATCCGTACCTTGGCGCACCAAGCCCATGTCGGCGCGGTTGCCCAGCACCAAGCCCAGCGCATCCAGCAAAATGGATTTACCGGCCCCTGTTTCGCCGGTCAAAACGCCCAAACCCGCCTCAAACTCCAAGTCTAGGCGGTCGATCAGGACAATATTGGCGATGGATAGCGCCTTTAACATGTCCGGTCCCTAACAAAGAACAAAACAGGAATCTATTATTCTTTACAACTCATTTGAAAAGGCGAGAGACCAACCCCGCCTCATCAAGCCTTCACGCCATATTGCCGACTAGGCCGAAGGCGCGTGCTTTTTCATCAGATCAAAAGCGCGCTTATACCAATCGCTACCCGGATAATTGGCACCCAATACGGCCGCCGATTTCTTGGCTTCGTCTGGAACGCCCAGCGCCAGATAGGATTCGGTCAAGCGATACAAAGCCTCTGGCGTGTGGCTAGTGGTCTGGAACTTGTCCACCACTTCGCGAAAGCGGATGGATGCCGCCAGCCAGTTGGACGACCGCTGGTAAAAACGGCCAATTTCCATTTCCTTGCCAGCCAAATGGTCTTGCACCAAATCCACCTTCAACCGTGCATCCGCTGCATAGCGGGTGTCGGGATAGCGGCGGATCACTTCGCCCAGCGCATTGCTGGCTTGTTCGGTGATTTTCTGGTCACGGGTCACGTCGCTGATCTGCTCATAATAGCTGAGCGCGATCAGATAATAAGCATAAGGCGCGTCTTTATTGCCGGGGTGAATCGACAAGAAGCGCTGCGCCGATTCAATGGCCGGCGTATATTCGCGGTCCATATAATAAGAAAAGCTGCTCATCAGCTGCGCACGGCGCGCCCATGGCGAATAAGGGTGCTGACGCTCCACTTCATCGAACAAAGCGGCAGCCAGACGGTAATTGCCTTGATCCAATCGGTCCTGCGCGGCGCGGTACAGCGTGTTCACATCGCGGGCGACATAGCGCGTGTCGCGCTTCACACTGGCACCCCCGCCACATGCAGCCACAAGCGGCGTAATCACGAGAGTCGCGGCGAGCAGGCGCGTCACGGCGCGCGATGAAAGACGATTGGTCATGCGCGCGGTATAGCCACAGTCGGGATGAACGCAAAATAAATGATGCAGCTTTGCGCACCATAATCATCATGATTTTTCAGGCTTGGGCCAACCGGCGTCATTTCCAATTCCCTTTTATGCGTCATCATCATCGCCCTCATCGCCATTTTCCGCAGAAACCGGCACATCTGCGGGCTTCACCACACAGCCAAGGGGCGCATCGGCGGGGGCCGCTATGCGCTTGGCGCTGCGGATCGCAATTTTGGGGGCCAACATCTGCCCCTGCATCACGCCCACACCGTCGGTAGGCGAAACGGGGGCTTGGAAAATCGCCTCTGCCACCGCAGAACCTTCGATCAATTCCCCGAAAACCGCAAAGCCCGCCGTGTCGCCATTGGTCCGCGCTGGGTCGGCGTCAAAGCCTTTAATGGACGATAATAAAATGAAAAAATCTGTCGTCGCGTCGCCGGGGTTCAGCCGCGCCATCGACAAAGCGCCCTTGCAATGGGTCAGCCCCGTTTCATTGGTGGGCTCATGCGCAATGGCGGGATAGTTCAGCCGCGCATCGCCGCGATTGCCCGCCTGAATAATTTGGTTGTGATCGCCCCAATTGCGGGTGGCACGATAAAATTGAAAGCCGTTCATGCGCTTCGAATCGACATAGCGCAGGAAATTGCCCGCCGTGATCGGCGCGCGCTGCGTTTCCAGCCGCACCACCATGCGCCCTGCATCGGTCAACAGTTCCACATAAATGCGGTTATCGGGAACAACAGCGGGTGCCTCTGGCACGGTCTGCGGCGCGGATGACGCAACGGGCTGCACAGCGGCAGCGGCCAGAGCGAGCATGGAAGCAAATGTCGTCAGCATCTTGGCAACATAAACGCAATTTCCATCCGATTGAAATGGGGCAAATGACCTGTGCCAACAGAATTTGCCATGGCGCTGTTGCCATAGGTCCCCCGAGCCCTATTCCTATCGCGAAAATCAGGAGAATATGTTGATGGAAATTCGCCCCGCCACCTATGATGATATCGACGCTTTGGCTGTGCTATTCGATGCCTACCGCCAATTTTATGGACAGCCGTGTGATATGGCAGGCGCGGCAACCTTTCTGCGTGCGCGTTTGGACCATCAGCAATCGACGATTTTCGTGGCAGCAGTGGGGGCAGCGGCATCAGAAACACTCATCGGCTTTACCCAACTCTATCCCAGCTTTTCTTCCACCCGCATGGCCCCGATCTTCATCCTGAATGATTTGTTCGTGACACCAGATGCCCGCCAACAAGGCACCGCCTCGGCCCTTCTTCGCGCCGCAGCAGATTTCGCCCGCACCCAAGGCGCGCTGCGCCTCACCCTATCCACAGCGCATGACAATCTGGCCGCACAGGCTCTCTATGAGCGTGAGGGCTGGACCCGCGACACAGCATTTCGCACCTACAACCTCCCCCTCGCCTGAACCACCGAGCAACCAAAAAGGGCCCCGCAATCGCGAGGCCCTTCTTATTCATCCGTATCGGAAGGATTAGTCCTTCAGGAAATCAGGCACATGGCCTTGATCGTCCGGACCGTCATTGCGTTCGCGGCGTGGGCCACGATCGCCGCCTTCACGGCGCGGGCCACGACCACGGTCGCCACCACGGCCACCACGGCCACCATCGCCATCACGGCGTGGGCCACGGTCGCCGCGCGGTTCGCGGGGTTCGCGCGCCGGACGGGTGTCTTCCAATTCTTCGCCGGTTTCTTGGTCAACAACGCGCATGGACAGGCGAACCTTGCCACGCTGGTCGATTTCCAAAACCTTGACCTTCACGTCTTGGCCTTCGGTCAGAACGTCCGCGACCTTTTCGACGCGCTCATTCTTGATTTCCGACACATGAACCAAGCCGTCCTTGCCGCCCATGAAGTTCACAAAAGCGCCGAAATCAACGAGGTTTACAACCTTACCGTCGTAAATCTTGCCAACTTCTGCTTCTTCGACGATGCCCGAAATCCACTTACGAGCCGCTTCAATTTGGCTGAGATCGCTCGACGAGATTTTGATCAAACCTTCGTCATCGATATCAACCTTGGCGCCGGTGGTTGCCACGATTTCGCGGATGACCTTACCGCCCGTGCCGATGATGTCGCGGATCTTAGACTTGTCGATCTGCATCGTTTCGATGCGCGGTGCGTGAGCCGACAGTTCTTGGCGGGTTTCGCCCAAAGCCTTGTTCATTTCACCAAGGATGTGCGCGCGGCCTTCCTTGGCTTGGTTCAGCGCCTTTTCGAAGATTTCGCGGGTGATGCCAGCGATCTTAATGTCCATCTGCATCGTGGTGATGCCTTCGGACGTACCGGCTACCTTGAAGTCCATGTCGCCGAGGTGATCTTCATCGCCCAAGATGTCCGACAGGATGGCATATTCGCCGCCTTCGAGGATCAGACCCATGGCGATACCCGAAACCGGACGCTTAATGGGAACGCCCGCATCCATCAGCGACAGCGAACCGCCGCAAACCGTCGCCATCGACGACGAGCCGTTCGACTCGGTGATGTCGCTGGTCAAACGGATGGTGTAAGGGAATTCATCCTTGGTTGGCAGCACAGGGTGCAGCGCACGCCATGCCAGCTTACCATGGCCGATTTCACGGCGGCCAGGCGCACCGAAGCGGCCCACTTCACCCACCGAATAGGGGGGGAAGTTATAGTGCAGCATGAAGTTTTCGTAACGCAGACCGCCCAAACCGTCGATCATTTGCTCTGCGTCCTTGGTGCCCAAGGTGCAGGTCGAGATCGATTGGGTTTCACCGCGCGTGAACAGCGACGAACCATGGGCGCGTGGCAGGAAGTGCGTTTCTGCTACGATCGGACGGATTTGCGTGGTGGTACGACCGTCGATGCGGGTGCCATCCTTCAAGATCGCACGGCGAACGATTTCCGATTCCAGCTTCTTGGTCAGCTTGATGCCAGCCATCACGTCTTGTGGCGACAGGCCATCAGCGGTGAACTGGGCCTTGGCCTTGTCACGAGCAGCGTTCAGCGCGTTCGAACGGGCCGATTTGTCGGTCAGCTTATAAGCCGCTGCGATATCCGCGCCGATCAAATCCTTCAGCTTGGCCTTCAGGTCAGCGTTGCCATCGCTAGCCGCCATTTCCCAAGGTTCCTTGGCGGCTTGTTCGGCCAGATTGATGATCGCCTTGATCACATCACGGCAAGCGTCATGCGCGAACAGGACCGCGCCCAGCATGATGTCTTCGGACAACTCATTGGCTTCCGATTCCACCATCATCACCGCGTCATGCGTTGCGGCCACAACCAAGTCCAGATCGCCAGCAGCAACCTGTTCATCGGTCGGGTTCAGCACATATTCGCCGTCCACATAACCGACACGGGCTGCCCCGATGGGGCCCATGAACGGTACGCCCGAAATGGTCAAAGCAGCGGACGCCGCAACCAAAGCCAGAATATCCGGCTCATTATGACCGTCATAGCTCAGCACATGAGCAATGGTGTTGATTTCGTTATAGAAACCTTCTGGGAACAGCGGGCGGATCGGACGGTCGATCAAACGCGATACCAGCGTTTCCTTTTCCGTCGCGCCGCGTTCGCGCTTGAAGAAGCCACCGGGGATGCGGCCCGCAGCCGAATATTTTTCCTGATAGTGTACGGTCAGCGGGAAGAAATCTTGGCCGTCTTTCACCGATTTCGCTGCGGTCACGGCGCACAATACCACCGTTTCGCCCAGCGTTGCCATCACAGCACCATCGGCTTGACGAGCAACCTTGCCCGTTTCGAGGGTCAGCGTTTCGCCGCCCCATTCGATCGACACTTTCTTTACATCGAACATATATTTTCCTTCGCCCGCTCAGCCCTATGCTGGGCGGGGCCTCTGTTCCGGGCAATCCGGCCCGGGCGGGTCGGGGCGCAAATTCCGCCCCTTAAATTGTTGGAAAACTGACGCCGAATTGCAGCAGTTCTCCAGCCGATATGCCCCATGAAATTCACATAGGGGTAAAACAAAAGCGGCCCCGAAACGGAGCCGCCTTCGCTTGAATTACTTACGAAGACCAAGCTTCGCAATCAGGTCTTGATAGCGACCCAGATCCTTCTTCTTCAGATAGTCCAGCAAGCTACGACGCTTGTTGACCATCATCAGCAGACCACGGCGGCTATGGTTATCCTTGTGGTGCGACTTGAAGTGACCGGTCAGGGTGTTGATACGGTCGGTCAAGATAGCAACTTGGACTTCAGGCGAACCGGTGTCACCAGCTTCGCGGGCGAATTCGGTGATCAGTTCGGCTTTACGTTCTGCAGTAATCGACATGGATAACTTTCCTCGACATCCATTTTACAAGTTAAACCCCCGCACGACTTTCAGCGAACCCGCTGTGGCTTCTATCAAGGCGATGGGGCAATTTTCATCGTCCCGACCCCAATAAAGCCCATCATCCGTGGGAACTCCGGTCCAGATGCGACCCTGTCGGATCGCCATTACCGCCTCCGGAGAGAGGTCAAGAGCCGGGATGTCGACCAGCCCAACCTCCAGCGGTAATATCACATCTGATGGGTCTGCGCCTTGGCCCAAAGCGTTCAATTTGTCCAGCGAAATCGCTTGTTTTACGGTGAAAGGCCCCGCTTTCACGCGGCGTAACATGGTCACATGTCCCACGCTGCCCACGGCCAGCGCGATGTCGCGAGCCAGACTGCGAATATAGGTTCCCTTGGACACATGGGCGATAAAGCTGGCATATGTCAGCGGCTTATCCATATGTTCCAGCGTGCCATCATCCAGAAAATCCAGCGCATAGACTGTAACATCCCGCGCTTTCATTTCCACCACTTCGCCCTTGCGCGCCAAATCATAGGCCCGCTCGCCATCAATTTTGATGGCGGAATACATGGGTGGAATTTGCGCAATCGGGCCACGAAACTGGTCCAAAACAGCCGCAATCTGATGATGCGTGGGCCGAACATCGCTGGTCGCGACCACCGCCCCTTCGGCATCCAGCCCATCCGTCTGGGTACCGAATTCCACCGTGAAATGGTAAATTTTGCTGGCATCCAGCATATGGCCGGTCAGCTTGGTTGCCTCGCCCAGCGCAATCGGCAACACGCCGGTTGCCAGCGGGTCCAGCGTGCCGCCATGCCCGACCTTGACCTTGCCCAGCCCCGCCTCGCGGCAATTGCGCTTGACCGCCGCCACGGCTTGCGTTGACCCTAGCCCCAAGGGCTTGTCCAATATGATCCAACCATTCATGGATTCGCCGCTAGGGCCTCATCCCCCCAACTGTCAAATCAGCGCCAATTGTCAAACTAGGGGATGCGCGACCGGCAGGCCCAATTTCATCCGCCCCGTCATTTCGCGGGCCACGTCCCAATCCCAAAATGTGTGGGTACTGACGGTGTTCAAATCCCGCCAAATCCGCTGCAACGCTTGGCTTTCATGAAAGCTCGACGCCCCCGATGCCGCCATCATGCCGTTCACCGTGTCGCGGCACAGCTTGGAAATAAAGGCCGTCTGCCCCTTTACGAACAAGCGATCTTCTTGGGTAAAGCGGTGCTCCCCCACCCGCTCGTCAATCCAGCTATATAGATCGCGGGCTAGGCGCGACGCTGCATCTGCCGCAATGCTATATTCGCCCAAGGTCAGATGGGCGACTGGCTGTTCCTTGACCACCGTTCCGGTAAAATTGCGCACCCGCCGCGTCATAATATCTGCAAAAGCATCATAGGCTCCGCGCAGCGTTCCGGTCAGCACAGGCAGGATGGTGCAATAGGCCGACATTAAAAAAGGAATATGAAATAATGAATTATCATGATGGGATGACCCTTCGGTCCGTCCAGCGTGCATTTCCAGCGACGGCAAGCTGCGGTGGTCCGGCACGAATAATTTATCGGCCTGATAATCATTGCTGCCTGTCCCCGCCATGCCCGCAAAATGCCACACGTCCAATATTTCAACGTCTGAAGCGGGCATCAAAAAGCCACGCGGGCCATCAGCTGTCATGCCGCTCATCATCACCCAATCGGCGTGCATGATGCCTGATCCCCATGTCGCCCGTCCGCTCACTTCCCAACCGCCATCGACTTTGCGGGCCTGCATATTGGGGGCTGTTGCGCCGGGCATCAGCACAAAGCCTCGGGGGCCCAGCAATTCTTCCTGCGTTTGCAGCGGGAATTTGCTGACATAAATATTATGGCTGATGTAAAATGCAGTAATCCAACCCGTCGACGGACAAGCCGCGCTAATGGTCTCCACCACATCCATCATGGTGGCCAGTGGCGCTTCTAAACCACCCCAACGCTTGGGTGCCAGCATTTGGAAAATTTGCGCGTCGATCAATTCCTGAATGGACTCATCGGCAGGACGCCGATTTTCCGCTGTGGCGGCGGCCCGCTCTTTGATTTTGGGCGCCAATTGCTGGGCGCGTTCGATCAAGATTTTCTGGTCTGGCGATATCTGCTGATTTCCGGACATTTGTCTCTCCCTCTCCCCAGCAAGGCTAGGGATGAAGAGCGGCCTGTGTCCAGAAAAACCGTAAACTTAATTGACGATTTTCGTCAAAAACGCCCAGTGCAGAACCTCATTCCATCAAATTTTGCCAAGACGGCATCACCCGTTATCGGATTGCGCCAAGGCGGCATCGCGGCGGCGCTCGACAAAATGGCGGCGGCACAATGCGATATAGCGATCATTCCCGCCAATTTCCGTTTGCGCTCCATCGACCACTGCACGGCCCACTGCATCGACGCGCATATTCATTGTGGCTTTGCGGCCACATTCGCACACCGCCTTTAATTCCACCAACGCATCCGCCAAGCCCAACAGCGCCGCAGACCCTTCGAACAGTTGTCCGGCAAAATCGGTCCGCAAACCATAGCAAAGCACGGGAATATTGGCATCATCGGCCAGTCGCGCCAATTGCCACACCTGCGCACGCGACAAAAATTGCGCTTCGTCGACCAAAATGCACGCAATCATACGGCTGGCCAATTGGCCTTGCACATCGGCCCATAAATCCGTGGCCGCATCAAATTGGTGCGCATCCGCACATAAGCCAATTCGGCTGCTGATTTGGCCCACGCCATAGCGATCATCAACCGCCGCCGTCCACAAGATCGTATCCATGCCGCGCTCGCGGTAATTAAAATCCGCCTGCAACAAGGTTGTCGATTTGCCAGCGTTCATACTGGCATAATAGAAATAAAGCTTGGCCATAACGCCCTGTGACGGCTTTGCCGCCGCCGCGCAACGGGTCGCAGCGGGGGCCCAATGAAAAAGACGCCCCGCAGGGCGTCTCAGTCATGCCGCATCATATGGCCAATATTCACCCGCCCTTGCCCGTCAGCAGCGGCGTAGCATCGCTATCAGCCTTCAGCCTTCTTCGTCTTCGCGGGCCAGATCGCGCGCCACCTTGGGATCGCGCAGCAATTTCTCGATATGGCTGGCTTCGTCAAAGCTCTCGTCCACCAAAAATTTCAGCTTGGCGGCATATTTCATACGAATACGGCTGGCGACTTCGCGCTGCAAATAAGCCGTATTGGTGCGCAGTGATTTTAAGACCGCCTCTTCGTCGCGGCCCAGCAAGGATTTCACAAAAACGGTCGCATGACGCAAGTCAGGGGACATCCGCACTTCGGTGATGCTGACAGGATGCTTTGCCAGCACATCGTCATGCACATCGCCGCGCTGAATAATCTCGCTCAGAATATGGCGCACCTGTTCACCCACGCGCAACACGCGAACCGATGGGCCTTGGTTTTGATCCTGATTTTTCATCATCTATCTCGCTTCCGCTAAACGGAAGGGGCCAGCCGTGGTCGCTGACAAATCCATTGATGTTCGCCGAACCCACTTTCGGCAAGCAAGGCCGCGCCCATAATAGGCGCGGCCCTTTTGCTCATCCTGTTGGGATGATAATTTACAGCGTGCGGGCGCGTTCTTCGACCTCGAACACTTCCAGATGATCGCCTGGTTTGATGTCGTTGGTATCGGCCAACACCACACCACATTCCAGACCGGCGCGCACTTCGGCAACATCGTCCTTGAAACGGCGTAGCGACGAAATGGTCGTGGCCGAAACAATCACATCGTTGCGGGTCAGACGGGCATGCAGACCCTTGCGGATCGAACCTTCCAAGACCAGCAAACCAGCGGCCTTGTCGCGCTTGCCCGCTGGGAAGACGTCCTTGACTTCGGCGCGGCCCACCACGGTTTCGATACGTTCTGGCCCCAGTTCGCCCGCCATTTCCTTCGCGACTTCTTCGGTCAGGTGATAAATGACGTCATAATACATGAAGCGCACTTTTTCGCGATTTGCGATTTCACGCGCCTTGGCATTGGGACGAACGTTAAAGCCAATGATGGGCGCGTTGGATGCAGCCGCCAGCGACACGTCGCTTTCGGTAATCGCACCAGCACCTGAATTCAACACACGAACGCGGATTTCGTCGGTCGACAAACGGTTCAATGCATTGACGATGGCTTCCACCGACCCTTGCACGTCGCCCTTGATCACCACCGGATATTCGATCAGCTTTTGCTTATCAGCCAAGGCCGAGAACATGCCTTCCAAGCTGACAGGCGCCTGCGCCGTGCGCTTACGCAAGGCTTGTTCCTGACGATAAGCGGCTACTTCACGTGCGCGGGCTTCATTTTCAACAACCGTCAGCGTGTCACCGGCCATCGGCACACCGCCAAGGCCCAACACTTCGACTGGCATCGAAGGTCCAGCGGCTTTGATCTGCTTGCCCTTGTCGTCAATCAGCGCACGAACACGGCCACTTTCCGCACCGCAAACAAAGATGTCGCCAACCTTCAACGTACCACGGCGAACCAAGATGGTCGCCACAGGGCCGCGACCCTTGTCCAGCTTGGCTTCCACAACCGTACCTTCGGCGGCGCGGTCAGGATTGGCCTTCAATTCCATGATTTCGGCTTGCAGCGCAATGGCTTCCAACAGCTTATCAAGGCCGGTTTTCTTCAGAGCCGATACTTCGACATTCTGAATGTCGCCGCCCATTTCTTCGACAACCAATTCATGTTCTAACAGACGTTCACGAACGCGCTGCGGATTGGCTTCGGGCTTGTCGACCTTGTTGATCGCAACAATGATCGGCACACCAGCGGCCTTGGCATGGTTGATGGCTTCAATCGACTGAGGCTTCAGGCCATCATCAGCAGCCACCACCAAAATCACAATGTCGGTCACATTCGCACCGCGTTGGCGCATTTCCGTGAACGCTTCGTGGCCCGGTGTATCAAGGAAGGTCACGATGCTGCCATCGGGTGTTTTCACCTGATAAGCACCAATATGCTGGGTGATACCACCCGCTTCACCCGATTGCACATTGGCACCGCGCAAAGCGTCGAGCAGCGAGGTTTTGCCGTGGTCGACGTGGCCCATGATGGTCACAACCGGCGCACGGGCCTTCAACGCGTCATTGGCATCAACGTCTTCGTCCACACGAATATCCACGTCAGCTTCGCTCACGCGCTTGAATTCGTGGCCGAATTCCGTGACCAGCAATTCTGCCGTGTCCTGATCAATATCTTGGTTGATGGTCACCATCACGCCCATTTTGAACAGGGCCTTGACCAGATCCGCACCCTTTTCGGCCATACGGTTGGCAAGTTCCTGAACAGTGATGGTGTCTGGCACAACCACTTCACGCACTTGCTTTTCACGCGGGCCAGTCGGCGCACGATGCGAACGCTTTTCCTTTTCGCGGGCGCGCTTCAGCGCGGCCAAGCTGCGTGCCCGTGCACCCTCATCGTCGTTCAACGCACGGGTTACGGTCAGCTTGCCCGACTGGCGGCGATTGTCACCAGCGCGGTTTTTGGGTTCAGCCCGCTTTGGTTCTGGGCGCTTCGGCGCTTCGACAGGCGTAAAGCGGCGGGGCGCTGGGCTGGATGTCGTGCTGGCTGGACGCGCAGCGCCCTTGGCTTCGCCGCCAGCCGCAGGTGCCTTGGCAGCAGCCTTGTCCGCCGCAGCGGCCGCCTTGGCCGCAGCCTTGGCAACTTCTGCTTCGGCCGCAGCAGCCTTTGCAGCCGCCGCTTCGGCTTCGGCTTGCGCCTGTGCTTCTTCGGCATTGGCCTTGCGGGCTTCGGAACGCGCGCGCTCTTCTTCTTGGGCGCGCAAACGGTCCGCTTCTTCGCGGCGACGAGCGTCTTCCAAGGCGGCCAAACGGGCTTCTTCTGCTTCGCGCAGGAATTTGGCTTGCAGTTCCTGACGGGTCATCAGGCTGTCTTGCGGACGTGCAGCGCGGGGTTGGTTCTGCGACCGACCAGCATTGCCACGCGAACCAGGGCCCTTATTGGCGGCTACGCGCGGCGCGGGAGCATTGGCCTTGGCGGCTGGCTTGGCGGGCGCAGTCTTGGGCGCAGCAACCGGTGCTGGCGCTTCCACTGGTGCCGGTGCAGGCTCAGCGACCTCTGCTTTTGCGGCAGGTGCTGGCGCAGCTTCTGCGGCGGGGGCCGGTGCAGGCTGCGCGGGTGCTTCAACCGCCGCTTCGACGACAGGCGTCGGTGCAGGTTGCGGCGCGACCGGTGCGGGTGCGGGTTCCGGAGCGGCTGGCGCGGCCACGGGCGCTGCGACTTCCGCAGGCGTAGCCACTGGTGCTTCCGCTTCGGCTGGCGCGTCAACAGGGGCAGCCTCACCCGGGCGGACGATGACACGGCGGCGCTTCACCTCCACTTCCACCGTGTTACGGCGGCCATGGCTGAATTGTTGCTGCACCTGTCCGGCCTCGACCGTCCGCTTCAGGCCCAGGGGCTTGCGGCTAAGAGTCGGCTTGTCCTGTTCGTCACTCATCGAAACTATATTATCCTTCAATTTGCGTCCAAAACGGCAGTATCCGTCGTTATGGACGCCACCCCTGCCCCTGCTTCGCGAGATTCTGACCCCGCTAGGTGGGAATCGTCGATCGGGCCACGGCTTGCCGCGTCCCTACTCCATCCGGTAAAAAACTGCCAGCGGTTCAAATGCGCTGACACCCGCTCTGCGGCCCGGGCATTGGTCACGGCGATATGTACCGCATTTTCACGCCCTAATGCCATAGATAGTGCACCTCGGTCCACAGGCAAGGACTGACCAGCAAGATCACTGCCCTCTGCATCCGAACCGACGCGCCATGCTTGCGCCAATTTGCGGCGACCATCTTCACCCGCATCCGCGGCATGAAGCAGCAAAGAAACCTGACCGCGCCGTGCCGCTTCCTCGATCCGGTCATTGCCCGTGATCAAAGTTCCAGCCCGTGACTCCAGCCCCAAACGGTCCAAGGTCGCCCGCTGAAGCTGGGCTTCGATACGGGCTACAATATCCTCTGGGATCGTAATCTGGCTGTCTTGCAAAGCGCGGATAATGCCGCCCTTCAGCTTGCCCTTAACGCGCGCGGCTTCCAGATCAGCGCCGTTCACGCCAATCCATGCCCCGCGCCCAGGCGCTTTCCCATGAACATCAGCGGCAATGACGCCGTCCGGCCCGAGCGCAAGGCGCACGAGCCGGTCCGCTGGCGCCACTTCGCCAGTCACCACACAACGCCGTTCAGGCTGCGGCTTGCCGCGCCCCTTTGCGCGGTCTGTCTGGCTTAACGGGTCATTGTGCGGGGTCCGCATCGGCGGCCTCCCCGGAATTTGCAGCATCGGCTTCATCTTCGAACCAATGCGCACGAGCGGCCATGATGATTTCATTGCCTTGTTCGTCAGTCAGACCATATTCGCCCAATACACCGCCACGATCATCCACGCGGTCACGTGGACCACGGCGGTTGTCGGTGCGCTTCTTGGCGATCAGTTCGTCGGTCGCAAGGTCAGCCAAATCGTCCAGCGTCTTGATACCCGCTTTGCCCAGCACAACCAGCATGCCTTCGGTCAAGTGCGGCAGGTCGGCCAGCGCGTCTTCGACGCCCAAGGCACGGCGTTCTTCACGCGATGCATCTTCGCGGCGTTCCAACGCTTCGCTGGCGCGGCTTTGCAATTCCTGCGCCAATTCGTCGTCAAAGCCTTCAATCGACGCCAATTCTTCCAAAGCCACATAGGCGACTTCGTCCAGCTCGCTAAAGCCTTCGGCGACCAACAATTGGGCCAGCGTTTCGTCAACGTCCAGTTCCTCTTGGAACATGGTCGAACGTTCAACAAATTCCTTCTGACGCTTTTCGCTGGCGTCTGCTTCGGTCATGATGTCGATCTGCTTGCCGGTCAATTGGCTGGCCAGACGGACGTTTTGACCACGGCGGCCAATGGCCAATGACAATTGGTCATCCGGCACCACCACTTCGATGCGGCCATCATCTTCGTCGATCACAACGCGCTGAACGGTTGCGGGCTGAAGCGCGTTCACCACAAAGGTTGCCGTATCTTCCGACCAAGGAATGATGTCGATCTTTTCGCCCTGCATTTCTTGAACAACAGCCTGAACGCGGCTGCCCTTCATACCAACGCAGGCACCAACCGGATCGATCGAGCCATCATAGCTGATCACACCAATTTTGGCACGCGAACCAGGGTCACGCGCAGCCGCCTTGATTTCGATGATACCATCGTAAATTTCGGGCACTTCTTGCGCGAATAATTTGCGCATGAAATCGGGGTGCGCACGGCTCAGGAAAATTTGCGGCCCGCGTGCTTCGCTGCGCACCGACAAGATCAAGGCGCGAACACGGTCACCGACGCGCATCAATTCACGGGGAATTTGCTGGTCGCGGCGGATCACGCCTTCGGCGCGGCCCAAGTTCACCACAATATGGCCGAACTCTACCGACTTCACCACGCCAGTGATGATTTCACCGGTGCGGTCCTTAAATTCGGCAAATTGACGCTGACGGTCTGCTTCGCGAACCTTTTGGAAAATCACTTGCTTGGCGGATTGGGCGTCAATGCGGCCCAAATCAACGGGCGGCAGCGGGTCGACGATATAGTCGCCAATGGCCGCACCCTTTTGCAGCTTTTGCGCTGCACTCAGGTCCACCTGTTTAAAATAATCGTCAACCTGCTCAACCACTTCCACGACGCGCCACAAGCGCAGGTCGCCGGATGCGGGATCCAGTTTCGCACGAATATCATTTTCTGCGCCATAACGGGCACGCGCAGCGCGCTGAATGGCTTCCTCGATCGCCTCGATGACGATCGCTTTGTCGATCATCTTCTCGCTGGCAACCGAATTAGCAATGGCAAGCAACTCGGCCTTATTGGCGGAAATGGCAGTGGCCATCAGTCCTGTCCTTCTTCTTCCATTTCGTCGGCGCCTTCTGCGGAAAGCGGGACGGTTGCGGCAATTAACTTATCCGTCAGCACCAGTTTCGCGGTGTCGATCGCATCAAATTCCAAATGATGCAAAACGCCGTCACGGTCGATCACCGTCACCACATTATCATCATCAATACCAACCAGTTCGCCGTTAAAACGCTGACGTCCGTTCAGCTTTTCTTTCAACGCAATTTTGGCCTCAAACCCAGCCCATTCGGAAAAATCCACATGGCGCGTCAGCGGGCGGTCAATACCGGGGGACGACACTTCCAAACGGTAATTGCCCTCTATCGGGTCATTGCCCGCTTCTTCCAGCGCATCCAAATGCACCGAAATGCGGCGCGACAATTCGGCACATTGTTCAATGTGCAATTGGCGCGTTGCGGGGTCTTCCGCCATAATTTGCAGGGTCGGTTCGCTATCACCGCCAAAAAATGCCACGCGCACCAAGGACAAGCCCATGCTGTCAACTTCAGGGGCGATAACCGCATTCAGGGTTTCAAAATCGACCAACAAATCCATTCCCTATCGCAAGACGGAACCAAAATAGGCTTTTGCCCACCGTGGCAGTCACCGCGGCGTCCCATCTGGATAACCATGTCTAGGAGTGAGGTTGCTATAGAGACTTTCCCCGCAATCATCAAGCCAAAAGCAAAAGCTTATCAACCCACGCATTTCGGCGCGCTGCGGCGCGGGCTGCCACTTATCCGGCCGCCCCTCCGCCTCCACTACCGTTCGCGCACGCTTCTGATACTCCGACTCAGCCCGTCGTTCATCGCACCCCATTTTTGCGACTAAAAAAGGGGGCTGCATCGTCCAACGCACCCCCCGTTTATCCGGCTCAGAACAATGTTTAGCGGCCTTGGCTGCGCCAACGCTTGACCACTCGTTCCAGCATATTCGCCTCTCCGCCGCTATGCGTCCACAATTGCGAGAATAGCGGATCGCTGGAGGCTGGACGTTTATCTTCTTCCAGATCGTCAAAATTAACGCGCACCGGAATGGACACACCCTCGCCGCACACAATGGCTTCGCGGTTGCGCAGCGCCGGAATGCTGTCGACAAATCCGCGCGCCCCTTCGGGCATCGCCGCCTTGACGAACAATTGGTCGCGCTCGTTGTTCAAACGCATGGTCAATATCGTGCCGCATTGCGACAATACGCCTTCGGCCAAATCGGATGGACGCTGGGTAATCAACCCCAAGGACACGCCATATTTCCGGCCTTCCTTGGCGATACGCTCCAATATTTTCCGGACCGCCTGCCCCTGCCCCACATCTTTCGCGGGAATATAGCGATGGGCTTCTTCGCAAACCAACAAAATGGGGTGCTGCTGTTCCCCGCGCGACCAAATGGCATAGTCAAATGTCAAGCGCGACAAGACCGCCACCACCACCGACGTAATATCGCTGGGCACACCTGACACGTCGATAATCGAAATGGGTCGCCCTTCGGCGGGCAGGCGGAAAATTTTGCCGATAAAATTCGACATCGTATCCGCCACCAACATGCCCGAAAACATGAAATTATAACGCGGATCCGCCCGCATTTCTTCGATCTTGCTTTTAATCCGCATATAAGGCGTGCTGTTGGTCGCCTTGTCCAGCTTGCCCATTTCATTGGTCAAAATGGCCAACAAGTCGGACAGCAAATAAGGGATCGGGCTGTCGACCGTGATTTTGGTCATGCCTTGCGCCAAGCGGCTTTTCTGGCGCGCTTGCAGCAAACATTTGGCCAAGACGTCGCAATCGCTCTGCCGCTCTTCGCCCTGAACGGTGACGAACACTTCGCAATGTTCTTCGAAATTCATCAACCAATATGGCATCGCCAAATTGTCGACGTCGAACAAAGCGCCGGTGCCCTTAAAGGCCGAGGCATATTCACCGTGCGGATCGATCATCACGATATGCCCTTGGGGGGCCAGTTCGCATATGCGGTGTAGCACCAAGGCCGCACTGGTCGATTTCCCCGTACCGGTCGACCCGAGCAGCGCGAAATGCTTGCCCAGCATGGCGTCGATATAGAGCGATGCTCTAATGTCCTTGGTCGGGAATACGGTGCCAATTTCCACATGGGCGCGTTCATCGGCGGCATAGATTTGCTTTAAGTCTTGGCTGGTCGCCGCATAAACCTTGGTGCCCGGAATGGGGAAACGCGTCACCCCGCGCCGGAATTTGTTAATCACGCCAGTTTCCCGATTTTCGTCCCCCTCGCCCAGAAAATCCATCAGGGCGATGACCTTGCCGTTCACACCATCCTTAATTTCCTGATCCCTGATAGTGCCCAGCAACAAAAAGGCCCCAACGCGCAATTTCACTTGCGACCCCACTTGGCCCGCCATGGCGAGCGCCTGATCGGGATCATTCATGAAGGGTGCCATCAAGGCCGCATCCATCAACAAACGGGCTGACGATCCGGAAACCGCAATCACTTCGCCCACCAACAGACGTTCCATCACATCATCGTTGGACGACCCCGCATCTTGCACAGCCATCGACTGTCCGCCGAAATTTTCCATAATCGCCCCGCCTTCATATGTTGCTGGCAGGCCCCACGGGTCATACCAAAATCACCACCCACATAACCCCATAGGGTAAACAAAGGGTTGGCCCCAGCCACCACAGGAGCCACCATAGGATAAAATCTATGCCCTATCGCCGCCGAAACAAGGCCGACGCCCCAAAGCCCATGACCAACGACAAAGCGACCGCGCTGAGCCCATATAGAAAGCCATTTTCTTCGGCCGATTCAGCAACAAATCGTTCAAAGCCCGCTTTACGAATTTCGACATCGCGCGATGCAACGGCCAACACGCGCCCCTTGCTGATCAAGAAAGTTTCGGCGCGGTACGTCCCTTCGGGCACGCGTGCGGGCACGGCCAAACGAGCGCGATAAAGGACCCCCTCGCTGATCTCTACGGCCGAGGAATTTTCATAATAAAGGCCCAGCCTTTTATACAGGTCGATCAAGCCCGCTTCCATACGGCCCAAATTCTCTGCTTCGCCAAATCCGGTCGGCGACATGGACAGGTTGCTAAGGCCCAATTCAAAAATCGCCGCCGTTCGCTCATCGACCAATTTGTCGATGGGCCGCGACGAACCAATCGCATAATAAGCAGGGGCACTGCGCAAACGCAGGCTTTGGGCATTCACCCAAATACCCGCGACCCGGCTTTTTTCGCGCAGCACCATGGGTCGCACAGGCCCTTTCAGTACCACCACAATATCGGCGCGGTCGTCTGGCAAACGCTGATCGGGATAAAGAATCGCCCCGAACAACAGCAACTCTTCGCCAGTAAAACTATATTGAATTTCAATGTTGCGGCTGGATACATCGGGCACCAAGCGCGGGTCTTGCTGGTCAGCCGCCACGGGGGCCGCTGCACATAGCGCCGCCATCATGGCCCCTGCCATGCCGATGCCCCGCCACATCATCATTGCACCGTGTAAATTTCAGCAGGGCGAATGAACAAACCCACCGCCATTTGCAGCGCCACCAGCAACACCACCGCCGCCAAGGCCATGCGCAAATATTCTGGCTTGGCCCGCTGGGCAAAACGCGCGCCAATTTGGGCACCGACCACACTGCCCAGCAGCAACAATCCCGCCAGCACAATGTCCACGGCGCCCGTGGTCATGCTGTGGACCATGGTGGTGGCAATAGTCACAAACAAGATTTGATATAAGGATGTGCCAACCACCACTTGGGTGCTCATGCCCAGCAAATAGAGCATGGCTGGCACCATGATGAACCCGCCGCCGACGCCCAATAACATGGTCAAAATACCAACCACCGCGCCCAAAATCAGCGGAGCGAGCGGAGATATATACAGACCCGACCGGTAAAAACGCCACCGCAGCGGCAGGCTGGCCACCAAGGGGTGATGCCGCCGTTTGCGTGCTGGCGGAGGAACGCCCGCCTTGTTGGCACGAAACACACCCCATGCTTCTTTGGCCATCAAGCTGCCAACCGAACCAAGCAACACGACATATAAGATCGCAATAGCGGTATCGATCTGACCCACGCTGGCCAATAACTCGAAAATCAGCGCCCCCAGCATCGACCCTATGATTCCGCCGACGACCAAAATGCCGCCCATGCGCAAATCCACGCCGCCGCGTTCCAAATGCGCCATCACGCCCGAAACACTGGCGCCCGTCACCTGCGTCGCAGCCGATGCCGCCGCGACCGTTGGGGGAATGCCATAGAAAATCAGCAAAGGCGTGGTCAGAAAACCGCCGCCCACCCCAAACATGCCCGACAGCAAGCCGACGCCGCCGCCCAGCATGATGATCACCAAGGCATTAACCGATAAATTGGCAACGGGAAGGTAAAGGTCCATGAGCCTCTATCGCTGAACGACACCCCAAATCAGGGGCCATTTGCTGCTAATAGCCCATAAATATCATCGGGGGAACGCACCGCGCCGTTGCCCAACGAATATATTTGCACCTCTGGTACAAATTTCCGTCGCCGAACAAACCGCACTCCCTAAAAATCAGCGCCTAGGGTCAAGGCCGCCCCATTTTTCGGCTGGGCATTGCCCGCCACGCGGTGCCGCCAATCCAAGGACACTCGCATTCCTTTACCGAATTTCGGCAGCGGCAGCGTGATGCGCGGCCCTATGTCCAGCCGCGATACATCGGGCTGGGAGGCCCCCGCCACCACCACACCCAAGCGCAGCGACTGGGCCTCATTCCGCAGACGGACGGCCCGATCAACCACCACCGCGCCGTCCACAAAAGCGTCGCGTTTCTGCACCCCAACGACGCCCGCCTGACCATAAGTATCAAGCCGGAACTTCGCAGGCAGCGATTGCCCACTGACGCCCCCGACGATCATAGCCGCCATCGCAGAGCGTCCTTCACGCCCCAATTTCTGTCGCCGTTCTATCGCCAAGCGGACCGGAAGCGCCGCGACGGGCTTGGCGCTAATGCCAATCGCCGCCTCGCTTTGGGCCACATGGCCCAAGGCCACGCTGCCCCGACCATAAAGCTGCCATATCTGCGCCCCGTCCAGTTCATAAGCGACGCGCAGTCCCGCCTGACTTCCCCCCAATTCCCCAGCCACTGGCAAATTGTTGGGGCGGTTCGCCAAATTGTCGCGCAAGAAAACCCATGCTGACGCCGAAAGCCGATCCACCTTGAACGCCGCGCCGTCCCCATCGGCAGGCACAGAGCGGACCGGCGGCGGTATCATCATTGCGGGCGGCGCAGCGGCGTTCGCAGGGCGGGACGTCAAAGACATTCCATGCGCCTGTGTCGGCTTTGCCGCGACAGGTTGTGCCAAAACCATCGCGGGTGCAGCGTCCATTACGGCTCCGGCCTTCCCAGCGGCGTCACCGCCGCTCCCCACTTCCAACAGGCCAAAGCGCTCGACCACGGCAGCTTGTCGGCCCCTAGCGTGCACAAAAGGCCCCAGCGCCCGCTGACCGCCATAGCTAGCCGCCCAATTTCTGGCGTCGTAACGCGGCACACCCGTCGCATGGGCGGGCGGCACGGTATGCGGCGCTGGCAGCGTCCTTTGGTGGGGCACTTGCTCCAATGGCCGCTCAGCCAGCGCCCGCGCACTGACATCGTCGAACCAAAAAGCCGGAACCAATGGGAATAAAGCCCGCAACCCCACCCAGCCCAGCAAGAATATCGCCAAAAACCGCAAGGCTGGCGCTTGCCGCCACCACGACCCGCGTGAACCATAAGTCGGGGTCATATATGCTCACCCATCGGGGCCAGCCCAGATTTTTTGCCATGATGGGTCTTGGCCCACACCACCTGACCCGACCGGATCATGCGGATGTAATTGCGCACCGCCTGCCATGACGCGCTGATCGCCACCATATTGGCCACCAAAGCGCGCGGCAGGGCGCACAGCCCTTGGCGCCAGCCATGTACTTGCGCCGTAAAAATCATCCGCCACGCCAACCGCCACACCAATAACACAGCGTTCACCGTCAACAAGGCCGTCATGGCGCTCCCCCATCCCGCATCGTTCCACGCCAGAAATTCGCGGCCCGCCAAATGCAGCAGCAACAAAGCCAAGGCGACATATCCCGCCAAAATAACCACCGCTGCCAACGGCCCCCGCCGATCACGCCACAGCATCCAATGCCCCAGCAGCGTCGCCAATTTTCCCGATCGCGCGGTTACGGCGGGCAAAGGCGGCCAGCCCAAATGCCCCCACCCCGCCAAGGCAATGCCAGTGACCCAGCGCGCCTTTTGCCGCACCGACGCTTTTAATTGATTGGGAAATTCGCCCCGCGACACGATGGGTGATCCATCCGGCCCCCGCGCATCGACAAAGGCGGCGGACAAGCCATAGGTGCCAATTAAAATGCCAATCTCATAATCCTCGGTCAGGCTGTCGGGCCGAAACGGCAGGCCATCCCGCTCCATCGCCAGCAAAGTCACCGCGTCGCGGGACAAAGCACAGCCCACACCAGCGGACGGAATGGGCAGGCCCAAGGCCGAACGCAGGGGCAATTCCTTGCGGTGCGCCTCGGCAAATTCATCGGCATAATGGCCCGACACCCACAGACCGCCATCCGGAATAATCGCCTGAACGGGAATTTGCACCATCGAATGCGCCGCCAACATACGGCGGTAAACGGCCAATTCCAACGGGTGAACAATGTCCTCGGCATCATGCAAAATCACCCCAGCATATCGCTGACCCGTGGTCCGTTCATCAACGCCCAAAGCCGTCCACATTTGGTTTAAATTATGACCCTTGGTTGTCGGCCCGTCGCGGTCGGCCACCACCAGACGCAGGCGCGAGTCGGCAGACACCAAATGCGACACCGACAAAATCGTCCGTTCATCATTGGGGTAGCAGCCCAGATAAATGCAAAAATCTTCGCCGTCCCACGCAGCCAACATACGCGCCAAGGTGTCGGCCAGAATCTCATGCTCATCCCATGCAGGTAAGAAAATCGCCAAGGCACCATCCGGTACGCCGCGTCCGCTGAGCAAGCCACCGGGAAGATCATCCGTCCCGACATGAACCGCCATCGCCCGCCGTTTCCGGCGCGTGCCCAGCCACATAAGATCGAACAGCAAATCGTCCAAGCCGATCAGCAAAATTCCGATGGCCGCAAACAACAATAGCTCCCGCGCTGTCATCCAGACGAGACTGTCCATCGCCGTGGATATATATTCCACTGCTTGCCCCTCCCCCCATATTCGGCTTTATAAAACCGGATAAGCGAACAGGATGTGACCTATCAACATGATTGTAAAGATCATGTCACCCGTTACAAAATGATCCGAATTCGCGTCATTATACGAAAATAGAGACAGGATATATGGTCAGCATTTCAGCACCTCGCTCGGCGCTCAGGTCGTTTCTTGCCAGCGAAATGGCCAGCGGGATGATTTTGATAATCGCTGCCATTTTGGCCATAATCATGGCCAATTCTGCCTTCAGCGAATCCTATCTGGCCTTTGTTCATGCCGACATTGGACCCATGCTGTCGGACAAGCTGGGCAGCATGTCCTTATTGCTGTGGGTCAATGATGGGCTGATGGCGATTTTCTTTTTGCTGGTCGGGCTGGAGATTAAGCGCGAATTTGTCGATGGCCGCTTGGCGAGTTGGGACAGGCGCCGTTTGCCAATGATGGCCGCCGCCGCTGGTATGGCGGTTCCGGCGATCATATACACGCTGATCGCCGGTCAAAACCCTGCGCTTATTCAAGGTTGGGCTATTCCTGCGGCGACGGATATCGCCTTTGCTATGGGGGTATTGGCGTTGCTGGGGTCCCGCGCGCCGACATCCTTGAAACTGTTTCTGGTCACGGTCGCGATTGTGGACGATATGGGCGCCGTTGCCATTATCGCAATATTTTACACCGCCAAAATGAATATGATGGCCTTGGCGGCGGCAGCGATGATTTGGGCGGTCATGCTGGTGCTGGGCAAATGCCGGGTCAAAAGCCTGACCGTTTATCTGCTTCTCTTTGCTTGCCTATGGTATGCCACCTTGCTGTCGGGGGTTCATGCCACCATCGCAGGCGTCTTGGCGGCCATGGCGGTACCCGTGGAAACCACCCCAGGCGCACCAGACAGCAGCACGTCGCCCTTGCACCGTCTGGAACATGGCTTGCACGCGTTGGTCGGCTTTTTCATCGTGCCCCTTTTTGGCTTTACCAATGCGGGCGTTTCGCTGGGCGGCTTGACCATGGACCATATCCTATCCCCCTTGCCATTGGGCATCGCAGCGGGTCTGTTTTTCGGCAAGCAAATTGGGATTTTTGGGGCCATCTGGCTGAGTGTGAAGTGCGGCATTGCAGGGATGTTGCGCGGCGCGACATGGTTGCAAATCTATGGGATTGCGGCCCTGTGCGGCATCGGTTTCACGATGAGCCTGTTTATCAGCGGCCTTGCCTTTGCCCATAATGCCTTGTTTCAAGACGAAGCCAAAGTCGGCATTTTGATGGGTTCGGTCCTATCGGCGCTGGTCGGTTTCTTGGTCTTGCGCTTTGCCCCATTGGCCGATGACCATCATCAAGAAGAAGCTGAAGCCGACGCCGAAATCACATTGGACGGCGATGTCGCTGACATTTCGGACAGGCTGGCGATGACATATAAAGGAGCCAGCGCATGATCCGTCCCGCCATGCTTTCCATCCTGTGTAGCAGCGCCTTGTGGATATCCGGCTGCGCCAACACCCCCGTCCCAAGCGCCAGCGTGAGTAACAACGATGGTGCAAACATGACGGGGACAGCAGCGGCGTCATCGGTCAACGCACAGGCGGTCAACCAATTGGCCGCTGATTTTGTGCGCCTGTCCCTTGAAGCGGGGGCCCATGAAGCGGGCTATATCGACGCCTATTATGGCGACCCCGCCTTACGCCAAGCGGCCGAAGCGGCCCCGCGTAGCAAGGCAGAGCTCACCCAAGCCGCCATCCATTTGCGCCGTACGGCGCAGCAATTACAACAGCAAAGCCGAGACAGCATGGAACAGCGCCGCTTGGCCGCGCTGTCCGCGCAAATTTACGCCGCAGAGACGCGCCTGCGCATGATGCAAGGCGAAACATTTCGCTTTGCGGATGAGGCAGAGCGGTTGTTCGGCGTCCGCCCCATTTTGCACCCGCTCAGCGATTATGAGGCCCCCTTGGCGGCGCTGGACAAAATGTTGGCTGGCGGCGGGCCACTGCCCCAGCGTGTCGAGGAATTTTCGGCCCGTTTCACCATTGCTAAAGACCGGCTGCAAAGCGTTTTTGACAAAGCCATTGCCTTGTGCCGCGCCAAAAGCATGGCTCATATTGCGATGCCGGACGGCGAAAGCTTCCTACTTAACTTTGTGACCGACAAAAGCTGGAGCGGATATAATTATTACCAAGGCAATTTTCACAGCAAGATAGAGGTCAACACGGATTTCCCCATCCGCCTGCCACGTGCCATCGATCTGGGGTGCCACGAAGGTTATCCGGGCCATCATTTGCTGAACATGAAATTGGAAGAAAAGCTGGTACGCGGACAAGGCTGGCAGGAATTTAGCGTCTATCCGCTCTACAGCCCGCTCAGCCTGATTGCCGAAGGATCAGCCAATTATGGCATAGACTTGGCATTTCCCGCCAAACAACAGGTCGAGCGGGATGTGCTGATGCCGCTGGCGGGTTTGCCGCCCGCACATGATGATCTTTATTGGCGGGTCCAAGATGCCATGACCGCGATCAGCGGTGCGCGTCTGACCATTGCCCAGCTATATTTGGACGGCGAAATTGATCGCGCCACCGCCGTCGCGCTCAGCCAGAAATATTTGCTGCTAACGCCCCAGCGGGCCGACCAATCCATTCGCTTTACCGAACAATATCGCAGCTATGTCATCAACTATGGTTTGGGCGAAGCCATGGTGCGCGCCTTTGTCGAGGCCGATGGTGCGGATGAAAAAACGCGCTGGCATCGTATGGAAAAATTGATCAGCGAACCGACCCTGCCGTCCGACTTGCTCCGCTGAACAAAATGGGGCGGAAAGACGACCCAGATCGTCTTTCCGCCCTCCCCCTCCCGTCCGAGAACAAGTCCGCGTGCGGGTTTTTCGGTTCATTATTGGCGCGTTATGCGATATCCACCACAATCTTGCCGAAATGGCGGCCCGATATTTGATGGGAAAATGCCCCCGCCAAATCTGCCAAGGCGAAATGGCAGTCCACCACCGGCTTCAAGCCATTGGCGTTAATCGCGGCGATCATGTCCAATTGATGCTGGCGGCTGCCAACTGTTAACCCTTGAACGCGCAAATTTTTGGCCATCAGCATGGCCGTCTGAACGGGTCCAGCGAACCCAGCCAGCACGCCGATCAGGGCGATATGCCCCCCAACCCGCGTTGCCACCATGCTTTGGTCCAATGTGCCCGCGCCGCCAATTTCCACAACATGGTCGACGCCGCGACCGCCCGTATAGTCCAACGCCTTGACGCCCCACGCCGCCTGCTCGCGATAGTTGATCAGATGGTCCGCCCCCATAGCGCGCAAACGTTCCAGCTTTTCATCCGACGAGCTGGTCGCAATGACCGTAGCGCCCGCCATCTTGGCCAATTGCAACGCAAATATCGATACGCCGCCGCTGCCTTGTATCAACACCGTTGACCCCGGCCGCACATTGCCATCCACAAAGAGCGCGCGCCACGCCGTGACTCCAGCACAGGTCAATGTGGCGGCCTGCGCTGCATTATATCCTGTCGGGGCATGGGTGAAATAATGGGCCGGAACGGTCACGGATTGGCGGGCATAGCCATCCATCCCATCCCCCGGAACGCGGGTGAAGGCGCTGCTGGACGCGGCCCCATCATGCCAATCCGGAAAGAAGAGCGAGACGACCAAATCACCGACTTGAAAGTCGACAACTCCCTCGCCCACCGCCTCTACCACGCCGGCACCATCTGACATGGGGATGCGCCCATCTTGGGTTGGGATCATGCCCGCCACAACCGCATAGTCATGATAATTCAGCGATGAAGCCATCAACTTCACCCGAATCTCCCCTGCCTTGGGTTCCCCCGCGTCCGGCAATTCGACATAGGTCAAATTGTCCAGCGACGCAGGGGCGCGCAGCCTGATGCCTTTCATCATTCCGCCGCCAAAGCATAGTCCGCGCGCTGCGGCCCACGGATGACTCCGCCAGGGAAAACGCCTTGCAACGCACCATCACGAAATGTGACCTGACCCGATTTGATGGTTGCGACATAGCCATCCGCTTTTTGCAGCAAACGCTTGCCGCCCGCTGGCAAGTCAAAGGCCATCCACGGCTTGCCCAATTTCAGGCCATCCATGTCAATGACGTTCAGATCCGCCAGATATCCCGCCGCCAACAAGCCGCGATCTTCCAGTCCATAGAGCAGCGCCGTATCGCGGCACTGACGCTTCACCGCAACTTCGAGGGAAATACGGGCTTTTTTCCGGTCACGAACCCAATGTTGCAACATGAAGGTCGGCGAAGCCGCATCGCAAATGGTGCCGCAATGCGCGCCGCCGTCCGACAGGCTGTTCACCGTATCATCGGCGGCCTGCAAATCTTCCAAAAAGTCCAAATTGCCATCGCGATAGTTCAAAATCGGGAAATAAATAAATCCTTTGCCATCATCCTTCATCAACAGATCATAAGCATATTCGGCGGGCGTGACGCCTGTCTTGACGCTGCGCGATGCAACGCTTTCTTCGGCTGTTGGCTCATAGTTAAAGTCAGGGTCCATTTCGAACTGCATCGGCCAACCTTCCGCTACCGATTGCAGAAATTCCAAAATGTCGCTTTTCGGCCAAATGCTGGCTTCGCTGGTCATGCGGCGGCGTACCTCGGGGTCGCGCAAACGCTCTAGCTTTTGCGCCCAGTCCAAATGCGCCAATTCCCGCCACGCTGGTTTATACAAGAAGGGATGAACGGTGCCCTGCCATGCCATGACAACACCATTTCCGCGCAGCGCAATTTGCGCCACAATATTGGCGCCATTATCATTTTGCGCCCGCATTTCGGAAATTTGTTCTTCCAGCGGCAATTCTTTGACATTGGATTGTAGCGCAGCAAAGGTCACCGGCAAGCCCGTTTCACGGCTAAGGTCGCCCATCCATTGAAACTCATTCCACTCGCGCTTCATATCGCTGGCCATTTCAAATACGCCATATCCCACACGGCCCATACCGCGCCCAATGGCGACCAACTCTTCGGCGGTGGCGGTGGTGCCCGGTACCAATTCGCCATCAATGGATTTGTGCAGCACTGTGCGGCTGGTTGAAAAGCCCAGCGCCCCTGCCCGCACGCCTTCTTCGACAATGCGCGACATTTCCGCAATATCTTCGTCGGTCGGAATGGCCCCCGGTTTTTCACGGTCGCCCAGCACATAGGCCCGCACCGCGCCATGTGGCACATGGCAAGCCACGTCGACCGTGCGCGGCAGACGTTCCAGCGCATCCATATATTCGGGAAAACTTTCCCAATCCCACTTCATCCCTTCGGCCAAGGCCGTGCCGGGGATATCCTCTACGCCTTCCATCAGGCTGATCAGCCATTCGTGGCGATCAGGCCGAGCGGGGGCAAAGCCGACACCGCAGTTGCCCATCACCACTGTTGTCACGCCATGCCATGACGAAGGGGCCATTTCCTGATCCCATGTGGCCTGACCATCATAATGGGTATGCACGTCCACAAAGCCGGGGGTCACAATCTTGCCCTGCGCGTTCAGCTCTTGGGTGCCATTACCAATATTTCCGCCAATGGCCGTGATACGATCACCATCAATCGCAATATCCGCAACAAAGGGCGCGCCGCCCGTGCCGTCGACAATCGTGCCGCCACGAATCACCAGATCATGCATCCAGATTCTCCCATTTTTTTCGTTTTCTAATGAAACTTATCAAATGATAGATATTTGCCAAGCGCCTTTCGTCACCAGCGATGTTTTCCGGCCATCATTGACCCCGCCCCCCGTTCCGGTGCAGAGCATCGGCATGAGCAGCAATGATGAAGACTATGTCTATGACGAGGCCAGCGGCGAATGGTTGCCGGCCAGTGAAGTTCAGGCACGCCAAGACGCCGCCGCCGCAGGCCCTGTGGTGCGCGATGCCGTGGGCAATATTTTGCAAGACGGCGACAGCGTTTCGTTGATCAAAGATTTAACGGTCAAAGGCGCAGGGCAAACCCTGAAGGTCGGCACGGTGATCAAGTCCATTCGTTTGACCGGCGACGATCAGGAAATCGACTGCCGCCACGATGGAATCAAGGGCTTGGTCCTGCGCGCTGAATTTGTGCGCAAACGCTGAACCAGTGCGTTATCTTTCCTTGTGGCTCTAGCTTCATTTCGCTGGTGGCCACAAGAAAGGTGGTAATTCAGGACGGACGCGGGCTAGAGGGCGGGTTTTCACTGCCCCATTTTGGTCGCGCGGCATCCATACCACCGACGATCTTGTCCCAATAGGCGCTGGTTGCGCCCTTCATTTTCATATCAAAATGGTCAACGGTGCGAAATTCCAATACCTCCACCCCTTCCGCGCCGGGGCGATAGCTATAGGGCACATCTTTGCCGACAAAAAATCCGTCGCCAGCCTGCAAAATCTCGTTGCCCAATTTCAGCGACCCGGCCAAAATATAATATAAGCAATCGGCATCATGGCTGTGGATCGGCAACGGAAAGTCGCTTTTGAACCAAGCATAGGTCAGGCTCATATGCGGGGTGGAAAATAACACCCGCGTTTCATTGCCTTCGTGCAATCCCGCCTCTACCCAGCGGCCCACCCCTTCGGCGACCACAGGCGTCATCGCCGCCAGCACCATCGCCCCCGTTTCATGCAAATGCGGTGCGTCCCCTTTGCGGAACACGCGAAATGTTTCGTTCGCTTGCGGTTCGGCTGTCATTGTCCATCTCCCATATAAAAAGGGCCGCAACATCGTGCGGCCCCCTTAAGATCAGATTTTACCCAAGGTCTCGCGGCGCGGACCCAAATAGCCGAACAGATAAGCACCAACTTTGCGCATCTGAATTTCCTCCGCCCCTTCGGTGATCCGGTAACGGCGGTGGTGGCGATAAATATGTTCAAATGGCTTGTGGCGGGAATAACCCATGCCGCCATGCACTTGCATGGCGCGGTCCGCCGCTTCGCAGCACAAGCGGTTCGCCCAATAATTGCACATGCTGACCTTGTCCGACAAATTCCGCTCCACTTCCTTGTGCGGCATATTGTCCATATCCCACGCGGTTTTGCGGATCAGCAAGCGCAGCATTTCGGCCTGTGTCGCCAATTCCACCAGCGGGAATTGAATGGCCTGATTGCGGGCCAGTGCCTCACCAAATGGTTTGCGTTCACGGGCATAGCGCACGCTTTCCTCGATGCAATAAACCGCCGCGCCCAGCGACGATGCCGCCTGACGAATGCGGTTTTGATGCACAAAGCTTTGGGCAATCGACAAGCCGCCATCCACCGGCCCCAAACGCGCGCTGTCCGGCACCCAGACATTGGTAAAGCTGACGCGCGGATGGTCCGTGGGCATGTTAAACGTCCACAGATATTCTTCGATCTGCAACCCTTCGCTGGGGTTTGGAACCAGCAAGCAGGTGATCCCTTTGGCGTCGCCATCCTTGCCGCTGGTGCGGCAGAATGTGGCGCAATGCGTCGCCACATGCATACCCGTGGTCCACATCTTCTCGCCATTGATCAGCCAGCCATCAACCCCATCGCGCGTTTCGCGCACCGCGTGGGTTTCCATATGGGTGGCATCCGACCCATGATTGGGTTCGGTCAGGCCAAAGGCGGTGCGGCGTGTGCCTTCAAATCCGCCCAAGATGAACTCGCTCTTTTGTTCATCGCTGGTGGCAAATTGCTCGAACATTTCCACAAAGGGGAAATTGCCGACAATGCTATGCTCATTTTGTAGATCATTGTGGAGGCCTAAGCCCTTGGCGGCAAAATGTTCGCGGATCACCGCCATCCACAAATTGCTGCCGTCCTTGCCGCCATATTTCTTGGGGGCAGAAAAACGAAAATGCCCTGCAGCATCGGCCTTTTTACGAGCTTGGCGCAGCAAATCTTCCCATTCATGGCGTGGCAGGCCCTGATTGTCCCAGTCCGTCCGCGCATGTTCACGGCGGTGGTCAAAGAAGCGTATATTATCGTCCGCTTCTTCCAATGGCTTAATCTCGGCTGCGATAAACGCATCCAATTCGTTCAAATAGGCCTGTAAATCGGCTGGTATCGAAAAATCCACGACGAACCTCTCCTCTTTATTTTTCTTTTATTATTGTTCCCATTTGGCGCGGGCAGCGGCCAAGGCGGGGTATTTCGCGCTGTCCACGCTACATTTGTCGATCACCTGTCGGCGTAGCTGCGCCAAAAGCCCCGCTTCACTTAAATCGCGGGTGCCGTCCAAAATCGCGTCTGCCAATCCCTTGTCTTCCGCGCGGATGCCCGCATCCAAATCGCGCATCAAAATACCCAGCGCATTCATGGCGACCACGGCTTGAAATTTGTCATGGCCTTGGGCTTTGGGCTTGATGTCCATTTCAATCCATTCCCGCACAGCCTCGATCATTTCGCGGTTGCTGGGTTCGCCATGCGGCGCGGGCGTTGTCGGCGCACTGGCGGGCATGGCGCGGGCGCGTTCTGCATCCGGTGCGCCGCCTTCCAGCAGCATCAGCAAATCCAGTTCCTGTTCGGCGGTGCGGCGACCAATCACCACCCGTTCGACCGTGCGGTCCGCGCCATTGCGCCATACACGGCCCATATCCAAGCAGCCCAGCGCCCACCACAAGGTGCGATACACCAACCAAAAATGAAACCGTTTGGGGTCGACCTTTTCGCCGCCTGCGGCTTCATAGGCCGCGAAATAATCATCCAAACTGCCCACACCAAAGGCAGGCTTGTCCAACATGCCAAAGCGCCACACCGTCATACAGCCAAAGGCCAAATCTTCATGGCCATCGCCCAAATGGCATAATTCCCAGTCCAGCACGGCGGCCAGCCCTTGGTCATCGACCATCACATTGCCCATGCGATAATCGCCGTGCACCAAGACAGGCGGAACGGCGGCGGGCAGATTATCCTCGCACCATTTAATCGCCAGCGCGATCACGGGACGGTCCCCGCCATAGCTAATGAAATTGGCTTTTAGCGCGGCCAATCCGTCTGCCGCCCGCATCTCTGGAATATCTTGCGGTATCGCATCGCGGGGCAAGGCGTGAATATGCGCCAATTCGCGCCCCAAATCGGCGATCAACGATGGTGGCGGGGCTGGCAAAATTTTTGCTGGCGAAACCTCGGCCATCACGCGGCGCATGACATAGCCGGTGCCCATTTGGTCGCTGTCAGCCAAGACCGCCACCACTTCGGGGGCCATCACCCCATGGTCATAAGCGGCGCGAACCAAAGCCGCCTCGGTGGGATGTTTATAGGGGCGGTTGGCCATATATTCGGCCGACGGAGCGCGGCGCAAAACATAGTCGCCGCCCGCCCAAGAAAAGGCCCAACTCTCCATATTCGCGCCGCCCGACAAGCGCGCCAACCCGTCTACTTGCCCCGCACCCACATGGCGGGCCATCACTTGGCTCAAGGATTCTGTCCATTCAGCCATGCTGCTGACCCATCTGATGAAAAGCCACGAATCGTCTCCCTTATATAATCCTAAGCACCCTAAGTAATTTTTATATGAAGCGATACGGATGTCCGTCCGCTCTCTCAGGATTTTTGTTCTCGGCCTCTTTCCATCACGGCGCGGCGGCGCTGTTCGACATCCTCGGCGCTGACCGCACTGTTGCGGGCAGCGGATATGCGGCGCTCATATTCCATGGCCTCATTCAGGCTCATCCCATATCCGTCATTGATCAATTTCTTATAATCTTGGGCCATGGCGGGGTCGATGCTGGCGGCGTCCCGCGCCAATTGCTGGGCACGCGCCACCAACTGATCCGCTGGCACCACTTCGCTGACCAACCCCCAGTCACAGGCCGTTTCGGCGTCCAAAAAATTACCGGTCAGGGACAATTGCTTGGCCCGGCCAATGCCAATGATACGGGACAATCGGGCCGACAAACCCCAGCCTGGCAAAATGCCAACACGGCCATGCGTATCGGCAAAACGGGCATTGGGGGATGCGATCAGAAAATCACAAGCCAAGGCCACTTCAAAGCCGCCCGTTATCGCCACGCCGTTAATCGCCCCAATAACAGGCTGTGGGCAGGCTTCTATGGCTTTGGCCGGATTGTCACTTTTGGTTGCAGCATTGGCTGCGGACAATTGGCTGGAATCCGAACCCAATTCCTTCAGGTCCAATCCGGCAGTAAAAGCGCGGGTTCCTGCACCCGTCACCACAATGGCGCGTACATCAACGTCCGCAGCCAATTCGTCCATCGTCTGACAAAATTCATCGCGTAGCGCCCGCGACAAAGCGTTCATAGCCTCGGGTCTGTTCAGCGTTACCGTGGCAACGCCATCTTGTTTCTCGACCAGCACAAGCGTCATATTTTCCCTCTCCCCATCTTGTCGTGCCGCGCCCATATTTTGGGTCTACGGCTGTATACGGTGATCCACCGCTATGTTTTCGCATCCACCGTGCCGATGCTCTCGCACGGCGTCACGGCATAGGCATTTCTATTCTTGTGCCGAAGACCGTGGCTTTATGGGCGGCGGTGATGTGAATTGCCCATTTTGAATCAACCATTCCGGATAACCAGCCTGCACCGACGCCATAATGCGATCAATCGCAGCGGCGACCTGCTCTCCTTCGGCTTCGCGATCACGCTGCACGATCACGCGGCGCGCCTGCGCATCAAGGAATAATTGGTCGCGTGGGATTAATTCGCCCACCGTTAGCCCCGCCAAAATGGCACGGCTGCTATCCTCGCGCTCTTCCAACATCGCCAAGCGGCGATTAATTTGCGCTTCGCCCTCAACCGCAGCGTTATTTTGCTGGCGCAATTGAGCAATGCTCACCCGCACATCCGCCTGCAACTCACCATCCAAAGCCTTGGTCAGTTTTTGGGCGAGTTGCGGGTCATAATCATTCACCAACACCACCCCATCGACCGCGATGGTTTGGCCCTCAACCCGCACATTCATGCTATCGACGCGGTCACCGCGCCCCAATAAATCGGTCAACTGCGCCTGCACCGCATGGCGGGCGCGCACTTCGCGGGCGATATTGTTAAACGAAATGCCCAGCGGAATGGTCAGCACACTAAGCGCGACCAAAATCCCCGCGATTTGCATCATCGTATGTTGCGCCGTCAGCGATGGACCAAATTTGTTCAACCGTGCCACCGCCGTTGCCGCCATGGCAATCGCAATGGTGTTGGTGATAAACAGCAGCCCCGCCCCCATGGCAAAGTCAAACCGTCCGGTGGTGATACCAAAGGCCACCGTCGACAGTGGCGGCACCAGCGCCGTTGCAATGGCGACACCCACCATCACGCCCGATAATTTGCGTAAAATGGCATATACGCCAGCAATGCCGCCGACCACAGCCACGCCCAAATCAATCAACGTCGGTTGGGTTCTGGCCCGAATTTCCGGCGTCACATCCTTGATCGGGGACAGCCAAATAATCAGTGCAGCCACCGCAATGGCCAGCAATGCACCCACCAGTAAGGTCACGAGCGACCGTTTGATCAGGCCTGGGTCAATGACCGCCAAACCAAATCCAATGCCCATAATCGGGCCGAGCAAGGGCGACACCAACATCGCACCAATCACCACAGGCGCACTGCTTTGCAGCAACCCCAGCGTTGCAATGGCGGTCGCCAAAATGATCAACAGCAAATATTTGCTGTCCAACCGCGCATCGCGGGCCACGCTGGCAAGAATAAGGGAGCGATCAGCAATATCGCTGTCCGCTCCCTCTACAAAATTGGGATCATCCAAGGATCCATCAGAAAGGCGTGCCGCCGTACGTCCACCGGCGCTAAATCCGGTCTTATCGATACCAGCCACGCCGGGATGGTTACCTTGGGTCAAGCACGCTCTCCGCTATTTAGATTTTCGCCGTCAGTTCTGGCACAGCCGTGAACAGGTCTGCGACCAAGCCATAATCCGCGATTTGGAAAATCGGTGCGTCTTCATCTTTGTTGATGGCGACGATAGTCTTGGAATCTTTCATACCGGCCAAATGCTGGATCGCACCCGAAATACCGATAGCGAAATAAACTTCCGGTGCGACGATCTTGCCAGTTTGACCGACCTGATAATCATTGGGAACATAGCCAGCGTCAACAGCCGCGCGCGAAGCACCCAGTCCTGCGCCCAGCTTGTCAGCCAATGGCGTGATGGTGGCTTCAAACGCTTCGCTGCTGCCCAGCGCACGGCCACCCGATACGATGATCTTGGCCGATGTCAGTTCCGGACGTTCCGATGCAGCAATTTCCGAACCAACAAAGCTGGACAAACCAGCGTCACCGCCAGCCGAAACCGCTTCGATGCTGGCCGAACCACCGGTGGTCGCAGCCTTTTCAAAAGCCGTGCCACGAACCGTCAAGACCAGCTTGCTGTCCGAGCTTTCGACCGTCGCAATGGCGTTTCCGGCATAGATTGGGCGGGTGAAGGTCTTGGGACCTTCGACCGACAAAATTTCCGAAATCTGCATGACGTCCAGCAACGCAGCAACGCGCGGCGCGACATTCTTGCCGGTCGTGGTCGCAGGAACCACAAAGGCGTCATGGCTGCCCATCAGATCCACGATCATCGGTGCCAGATTTTCCGGTAACGCATTCGCAAATGCTGCATTGTCCGCCACATGCACGGTGGCCACACCAGCAATAGCCGCAGCAGCCGAAGCCACGCCGTCTACGCCAGCACCAGCCACCAGCAGATGCACTTCACCCAGCTTCGATGCAGCGGTTACTGCTGCCAGCGTGGCGTCCTTTACCGCCGAACCATCATGTTCGACCCAAACCAGAGTTTTCATATCTCTTAATCCCTTAGTTCAGTGCGGATCAGCTATGCACGCCAATGGCTTTGAGCTTGGCGACCAGTTCGTCCACATCCGCCACCTTGATGCCAGCCGAACGAACGGCAGGCTCGCTAACCTTGACGGTCTTGACGCGCAGTGCGGTGTCGACGCCATAATCAGCAGGGGTTTTGTTTTCGAGCGGCTTCGATTTTGCCTTCATGATGTTGGGCAGCGAAGCATAGCGCGGTTCGTTCAAACGCAGGTCGGTGGTGACGATGGCGGGAAGCTTCAGCTTCACCGTTTCCAGACCGCCGTCCACTTCGCGGGTCACGTTCACGCTGTCACCGTCGACATTGACGGCGCTAGCGAAGGTACCTTGCGCATAGCCGGTCAACGCAGCCAGCATTTGGCCGGTTTGGTTATTGTCGCCGTCAATGGCTTGCTTGCCCAAGATGACCAGCGAAGGCGTTTCGCCGTCCACAATGGCCTTGAGGATTTTGGCAATGGCCAAAGGCTCAACTTCATCGTCGGTTTGCACCAAAATCGCGCGGTCAGCGCCCATGGCCAACGCCGTACGCAGCGTTTCTTGGGCCTTTGCAGGACCGATAGAAGCGACGATGACTTCGGTTGCCACGCCCTTTTCCTTCAGACGGATCGCTTCTTCAACAGCGATTTCGTCAAAGGGGTTCATGGACATTTTCACATTGGCAAGATCAACGCCAGTGCCGTCGGCCTTAACGCGCGGCTTCACATTATAATCGAGCACCCGCTTTACGGGGACGAGGATTTTCATGGTGTACCAACTCCTCTCAGCAAATCATGCATCGCGCCATAATTGGCGTTTACGTAAACGTCAATCCAATAACAAAGCCCTCCCCCTCAGCCGAAACTGAGAGAAAGGGCCTTGAATCAGTTAATTATGCAGCCTTGTTTGCAACTTCGGCAACAATTTTCTTGGCAGCGTCACCCAAATCATTCGCTGGAACGATGGGCAGACCGCTGTTGGCAAGGATGTCCTTACCTTCTTGTACGTTGGTGCCTTCCAGACGGACAACCAAAGGAACCGACAGGTTCACTTCCTTCGCAGCGGCAACGATACCGTCTGCGATGATGTCGCACTTCATGATACCACCAAAGATATTCACGAGGATGCCTTCAACGGCGGGGTCCTTCAGAATGATCTTGAACGCAGCCGTTACCTTTTCCTTGGTAGCGCCGCCACCAACGTCCAGGAAGTTGGCAGGGAATGCGCCGTTCAGCTTGATGATGTCCATGGTGGCCATGGCCAGACCAGCGCCGTTCACCATGCAGCCGATGTTGCCGTCCAGCTTGATGTAAGCCAGATCATATTCGCTAGCTTCAACTTCGGCGGGATCTTCTTCGGTCAGATCGCGCAGTTCGGCCAAATCCTTGTGGCGGAACATGGCGTTGCCGTCGAAGGCCACCTTGGCGTCCAAAACGAACAGCTTGTCGCCTTCTGCGGTTGGGCAAACAGCCAGCGGGTTGATTTCAATTTGCTCTGCATCGGTGCCGAGGAACGCGGCATAAAGACCCGACAGAATTTTCGAAGCTTGCTTGGCGAGGTCGCCCTTGAGGCCGAGTGCGCTGGCGACCGAGCGGCCATGGTGCGGCTGGAGGCCCGTTGCAGGATCAACGGTGAAAGTGTGGATCTTTTCGGGCGTGTTGTGCGCCACGTCTTCGATGTCCATACCGCCTTCGGTCGACGCAACAATCGCCACGCGGCTGGTTGCGCGGTCGACCAGCAGAGCCAGATAAAATTCGCTGCCGATATCAACACCATCGGTGATGTACAGACGGTTGACCTGCTTGCCAGCTTCGCCGGTTTGAATGGTGACCAGCGTGTTGCCCAGCATTTCCTTGGCATGGGCTTCGACTTCTTCCAACGACTTGGCAAGACGAACACCGCCCTTTGCGTCTGGGCCTAATTCCTTGAACTTGCCCTTGCCGCGGCCACCAGCATGGATCTGGGCCTTGACGACATAAAGCGGTCCGGGAAGCTGCTTGGCAGCCGCAACGGCTTCTTCAACGGTGAGTGCAGCAATACCTGCGGGCACGGCAACGCCATATTTCGCAAGCAGTTCTTTAGCTTGATACTCGTGGATGTTCATAAACTCTACCCCGGCCTTTCGACTCTGTCTGACGAAAATAATCGCGGTCGCCTAAGCACAACTTAGCTGCCAAGGCTACCCCTTGGGTCACGCGACTTTTGCTCCTGCACCCTATATCACCAATCACCATATGATGACTGCATTTTGCTGCACCTGCGTAAAGAAAATTTTATTTGAATATAAAACATAAACTTAAGTGTCATTTTTAACAATAAAAACGTCGCTCAAACCCATGTTTTGGGCCATATAGACTGGTCCTATGGCCATGATCATCACGCAGAAAAAATAGAAAATTTTGACAGCAGCGCCCCACCCCTGCGCACAACAAGTTGCGCCGCCAAAGAGTTGAACCGTAACAAAATTGCTTGTCGGCCCGCCGCTAAGCAGCGGGCCATATGCTAGGGAAACGCCCCCAATCGCGCTTATCGCCCGTGATATTCTGCGGTCGTGCGCGATACCGCCTGCATCAAGGCCATACGATCGGGGATCGGGGACGTCGTCTGACCCAAATAAACAGCAAAGGCATAGCGTGTGCCGTCCGGCGCCGTGCCAATACCAATATCATTATAGCCAGCGGTAAAACCGCCAAAATTCTGGCCCGTTCCGGTCTTGTGGCCAAAACGCCACCCCGCGGGAAAACCCGCTTTCAGACGCTGAGGACCGCTTTTCGTACGCTCCATGACGCTGAGAATATATTGCGTCGATTCTGGCGACAACAGGTTACCGCGCGCCAAACGGGTTAATGCCCGCACCGTCGCCAGTGGACTGGCCCCATCCATGGGATCTGCCAGATAGCGATTCATGGCTTCCCGGCGCACATCCATTGGCAAAGCTGAACGAGCAGCCTCAAAATTACGGCCAACCGACATATTTTGTTGCCATGACACGCCCGCAATGCGCGATTGCAGCAGCCGTTCACCCGGACCAAAACGAATGGCCCCCAAACCCTTGTTGGCAATAAACGCCCGAACCGATTCTGGGCCACCCACTGTCCGCAACAGGCTATCGTTGGCGCTATTATCGCTGCCGGTAATCGCCATTTCAATCAGTTCGCGCACGGTCATCGTCACGCTGCCCTGCGCCCGCACACGCGCCGCAAGGGGTTGATAAAATAATGTCAAATCATTGGGCGTGATCTGCACCGGTTGATCCATCCGCAACCGGCCACGGTCCACGGCGTCCAGCACGCTGAGCGTCACCCATAATTTGGATACGCTTTGTTGGGGAAATAAATCGTCCCCGCGCCGCGACAAAGTCCATTCTCCGTCGATGCGCTGCACCGCGATGCCAGCCTTGCCCGGAAAGGCGGTCCACAACGCGCCGATGCGTTCATCCAGTCCAGCAGGCGGACGACGAAACCCTGGGTCGACGGGCGGAGTAGAGGCTGGCCGACGGGCATCCGCATGATCATGCGGCGTTGGTGCGGGTATATGGCTGCGAACAGGATGGTGGGACTGCGCCTCCCTTGCCGGAGGGACAATTGCCGCGCTGCTGACGCATCCACCAAGAATAACGGCGATCGTTGCAACAGCGAGCAGTGGTTGACTGCTGCCCTTAATCCTCATGTGAACCCAATTTCCCTCTGTCAAAATCCCTTTGACGGCGAACCCGACCGCTGATCCTCTTCATTTGCCAGCACGGGCCTGATCGCCATAGCTTTGCGGCAGATGATTCCGTTCCTGCGACAAGCAGCATCCTTGTCATGCAACCACCCCAACAAAGGCGCAAGGCGTTTGGGCCATATTTTCGGAAACAAAAGCGCTTTTCGGAATCAGCAGCGCACTGAATGTTCAGAATTTCGGGTGATCAGAATAAGGTCGCAAAAAGCGGATTGGTACCAAAGACAAATAGGCCGCCGATGGCAAAGCCGCCCATCATGGGCAAAAACCAATCCGAAGAGAAAAGAGCACGCATCAGTAAACCGTTCGTAACGTCAAAAAACCCAAGCAACGAGCGAAGCAAGGGAAGCACCGCTTGCTCATGGCCGATAAGATGGTGCCAGATCTGGCACCATGTTCAGGCGATTAAGCGTGCGCGGCTTAGCTGGAAATGAACCATAAACTTGGCCATTGTTCAGAAATATCCTGATCCAAGGCCGCCCCGCTCGCTATGCCCTGCCAGTCCACGCTATTCGCGGACTGGCAGAATGACAGGCGATGTTGTAGAAAACTTAAACCAGCGCCGCGCAAGCCTTTTGAATGCGCAGGCAGGCTTCCTTGAGCACGGCTTCCGATGTCGCATAGCTGATGCGGAAAGCGGGGGCCAAACCAAAGGCCGTCCCCGGAACCGCCGCGACGCGGGCGCTGTCCAAGAAATAGTCGATCAAATCTTCGTCGGTTTCGATCAGCTTTCCTTCTGGCGTCTTCTTGCCCATGCAGCCGCTGGCGTCGGGATAAACATAAAAAGCACCATCCGGCACGGGGCAGTTCAGGCCCGGCGCATCGTTCAGCATCGCCACAACCATGTCGCGGCGCTTTTTGAAGGCAGCGTTACGCTCTTCCAAAAATTGTTGTGGACCAGTCAGCGCAGCGGTGGCCGCAGCCTGAGCGATAGAGCAAGGGTTGGACGTCGACTGCGATTGCAGCTTGCCAATCGCCTTGATCAACCAAGCCGGACCACCCGCAAAACCAATGCGCAGTCCGGTCATCGAATAAGCCTTGGAACAACCGTTCACCGTCAAAATACGGTCGGTCAGATCTGGGCAACGCTCTGCCAGGGTCGAAAATTTGAAATCGGCGTACCAGACATGTTCATACATATCGTCGCACATCACCATCACATGCGGGTGCTTGCGAACGACTTCGCCAATCGCGTCCAATTCTTCGGGGGCATAGGCCGCGCCCGATGGGTTGGATGGCGAATTAAAGATGATCCAACGGGTCGCTGGCGTGATCGCCGCGTCCAATTGTTCCGGTGTGATCTTGTAATTCTGGGCCGCCGATGCTGCAACGAACACTGGCTTACCACCGCAAAATTCCACGATGTCGGGATAGCTAACCCAATATGGCGCAGGGATGATCACTTCGTCGCCCGCATCCACGGTCGCGACCAAGGCGTTGAACAATGTATGCTTGCCGCCGACATTGACGGTGATCTGGTCCAAAGCATAATCCAGACCATTGTCGCGCTTGAACTTGGCGCGGATCGCTTCCTTCAAAGCGACGGTGCCGTCGACCAGCGTATATTTGGTTTGGCCAGCGCGAATGGCTTCGATCATCGCGTCCTTGACGAAATCGGGGGTATCGAAATCCGGCTCGCCCGCGCTCAATCCAATAACGTCGACGCCCTCAGCTTTGAGTTTGGTCACACGCGCGGTCATAGCCAAAGTGGCCGACGGCTGAATGCGGTTCAAAGAGGCGGACGTATGCGGCTTCAGCGACATGATGGGGCGTTCCTCAGAAATGCGGATAATCGGCAATAAAGATGATCCATGATCATCAGAATATTGCGCAAACGCGCCTAGAACGTCCCATCATATTTCGCAAGCACAGCATCGCCCCATGCGCCAGTTTTCTCGCCCACGCGGGGCCTTCGGGCAAAAAGATACGGACGAATGCTCGATGCATCCCTATTTTCAATCCAATATAGGTTCCAACCGTGCCGGAATCAGCCCCCGCATGGAATTGCCGATGAAAAACCCATCTTGCAAATCACGGACTCGCAGCGATGATTCGCGCGCCCGCCCGTTCGCCAGCAATTCAGCGCGCAGCACCCCCGCCAGCAAGCCCTGTTCCAAAGGCGGCGTCAGCAACTGTCCATCACGCTCGACAAAGACATTGGTAAAGCTGCCCTCTGTCACAAAGCCATGGGCATCGACAAACAGCACCTCTGCCGCGCCGCTGGCGATGCGCGCTTGGTCATAGGCGTTTCGCAGGCTGGTTTTGTGGCGCAAACGAAAATCCTCTGCCGCCATCGGCGCGTCACATAAAGCGATGGTCAACGGCACGTCCGACAAGCGCGGAAAGGGTGTTACTTCCACGGCCAAAGCACCACTGCGGCCCAAGCGCATCCGCACCCGCGCCTGTGTTTGCGTGCGGAACGTCGCCGCCTGCAATCGGTTGCGGGCGTCATGGCGGTTAAAGCGAAAGCCTAATTCTTCGGCGCTGGTGGCCAAGCGCGACAGATGACGGTCCAACCGCACCAAGCCTTCGACAGGGTCAAAGGACATGGTTTCCAACAAATCAAAATTTTCGCCAGCCGCCGTCACAAAATCCCCCTTGGCCAAACATTCTCGCCACTCATCCTCGCCCTTGCTGTCCGCCACAATACCGGACCCCAGACCCATGCTTGCATAGGCTGCCCCATCTTGCTGGCGCTGCCCATGGGGAAAAACTAGCGTTCTGATAGCAACATTAAAGGCCGCGTCGCCGCTGGGTTCCAAAAAGCCGATGGACCCCGTGTAAAGGCCGCGTTGCCCCTGTTCCAACGCGTCGATAATCTCCATGGCCCGAATTTTGGGTGCGCCCGTTATCGACCCACAAGGAAAAGCCGCGCGCAGCACATCCACCGCCCCAACGCCGTCCGGCAAATGCGCCGTCACATCCGACACCAATTGGTGAATTGTCGGAAAAGTTTCGACACGAAACAGGTCGGGCACGCGCACTGTTCCGGCCGCAGCCACGCGCGACAGGTCGTTGCGAATCAAATCGACGATCATCAAATTTTCGGCGCGCTGCTTGGGGTCGCTTTTCAACTGCTCGGCAGCCCGCTTATCCGCCGCTTCGTCCTGCAAGCGCGGGGCCGTGCCCTTCATCGGACGCGCCATAACCTGCCCCGCCCGCAAAGAGAAAAACAGTTCGGGCGACAAAGACGCAACCGCCTGTTTCCCCGTCCAGATAAAGCCACCATAGCCAGCGCGGGCGGTGCGGCGCAGGCGCGCATAAACGGCCAGCGGGTCCCCGCAATAAGGGACATCCGCCTGAAAGGTGTAATTGGCCTGATAAATATCGCCTGCCTTAATATAGGCCAGCAATTGATCAATCGCGCTCAGATAATCGGCTCGTGCCATATGGGGTTGCGGCTGACCCACCCATGCGCCATCGGCATCAGGCAAGCGCGCCGCCACATCGTCCACATTGATCAGCTCAATCGTGCGAAAGACACCGAACCACGCCAAAGGCGTATGGGGCGGCGCATCGGGCCGCGCACCATCCGCGCTGTCGACGCCATCCGCCCCGCGCCATGCGGAATCCAGCCCCTTGCCCGCTTCATAATGCAGATAGCCCGCAACATAATAACCGTCACGCTGCGCCTGTTCGATGCCGTCCAGCACTCCAGCGACCTCGGCAGCGGTCCAAGCCTGATGCACCATGATCGGGTCCGAAAATAGGCGCGCTGGAACCGCCCCGTGACGGCGCACATCATCCAACAGAACAAAAGGCGGCGTATCGCTGCCCAGTTTCATGACCGCCATAATCTGAATTTATACCCTATTTCGATATCGCGCACATCATCACCGCGCCAGACCCCCAGCCTAACAGCAAATGCCGCCGTTCAATAGCCCAGCGCGCCGCCAATTTCCGACTTATCCACAGGCGATTTTCAAGGCTGTCAGGCCATTATGATTTCATCAAAGCTTTATTTTTGCGTCTATTTCTAAATAGAATTCAGCATCATGGGCGCTGCAAAAGACGGGGCAGCAACGCCGTCACAATAATGGCTGGCCAGCAACGAAGTATAAGAAGACATCATCGCACACCCTACTTGCAGGGCGGCCATATTTACCATAATGTCAAAATATAAAAACGAACAATATAGGATGGGTAGGCAGATGGAAAAGCTGTTTGATTGGACACAATCTTATCAACACCCCACAAAATGGGACCAGATTTTCCAGCCGCTCAGCCTGCCCGACATGCTGCAAAACAGCATCAATACCGCGCCCGACCAAGTCATGCTGCAATTCATGGGCCGTGATTATAGCTATCACGAGGTGGGCGAAGCCGTGCGACAATTCGCCAAGGGGCTCCAGCAATTGGGCATCGGCAAAGATTGCCGTGTCGGCCTGTTTCTGCCCAACGTCCCCCATTATGTCGCCGCCTATTATGGTGCGATGCTGGCGGGGGCGACGGTGGTCAACTTCTCACCGCTTTATACCGTCGCCGAACTCGCCGCCCAAGTCGAAGACAGCGGAACCGACACGCTCGTCACCGTCAGCGCCCAAGCCTTGCTGCCGACCGCGCTGAAAGTGCTGGATCAATCGAGCTTGAAACGGCTGGTCGTCGGGTCCATCGCAGGGGCGTTGCCTCCCACAAAATCCTTCCTTTACCGCCTGTTCAAACAATCCGAAGTCACGAAGATCCCGAATGATCCGCGCATCATTCGCTTTTCAACCTTGATCGACAATGATGGCAGTCCTGCCCCCGTTTCCATTGACCCAGAACGCGACATCGCCCTGATCCAATATACCGGCGGCACCACCGGCCTGCCCAAGGGGGCGATGCTGACGCACCAAAATCTGTCCGCCAATGCACGGCAAGTTCACGCGATCGACCCCGACCCATTGGAAGAGGATCGGATTTTGGGTGTCCTGCCCTTCTTCCATGTCTTTGCGAACACCTGCGTTCTGAACCGCACGGTCTTAAAAGGCGGAACGATCACTATGTTGCCGCGCTTTGATGCGGGACAGGCCTTGGCGGCGCTGAACAAATATCGCTCCACCGCCCTGCCCGGTGTGCCGACCATGTACCAAGCCTTGCTCGACCACCCCGCAGCAGCACACACCGACTTTTCCTCTTTGCGCATTTGTATTTCTGGCGGCGCGCCCATGGCGGCTGAACTTCGCGAAAAATTCATCGCCCGCACAGGGGCCTCCTTGGTGGAAGGCTATGGCTTGACCGAAAGTTCGGGCGTGGTCTCCGTCAATCCATATGATGGCCCCGTCAAAGCGGGCACCATCGGACAGCCCATCCCCGCCACGCATGTGCGACTGGTGGATAAAAGCGATTGCACCAAGGACGCGCCCGCTGGCGAACCCGGTGAACTGGTCGTCAAAGGGCCGCAAATCATGCAGGGCTATTGGAACCGTCCCGACGCCGACCTAGACAGCTTTACCCCCGACGGTTGGCTGCGCACCGGCGACGTCGCGGTGATTGATGCCGACGGCTATCTTCGCATCGTCGACCGCATCAAGGACATGATCTCGGTCGGTGGATTCAAAGTCTATCCCAGCGTGATCGAAGCGGTCATCTATGAACATCCCGCCATTAAAGAAGCCATCGCGCTGGGCGTACCAGACCCGTATCGCGGGGAAGCGCCCAAAATATTCGTGACATTAGAACCAAATTCCCATGCCACCGAAAGCGACTTGACCGAATGGGTGAACGCGCGGCTTGGCAAGCATGAACGGGTGGTCGGCGTGTCCATTCGGGCCGAACTGCCCAAAACAATGATTGGAAAGCTGGACCGTAAGGCCCTACGCGCCGAAGAAAATGTCTAGGTCTCCGCGGTGTTTTCATGAGCATTGCGTTATAAGTTCATCGTCTTGGGCTTGCGATTTTCTATCACAATTGCTTTACCCGAAACGCCTATTGGGGGCGACACAATGGAATGACGACTAGATTTTGCGCAGCAACGCCCTAGTGATTGGTCGAAAGTGATGGATCCAACTATTGTGAACACCCCAGTCATCATGACGGGGAATCATGATCGACATTGGGCAACCGGGGCGGCAGTGGCGATATAGGCCGCGCGCGAAGACAGGACGATGATATGTTTAAGCCAGCCGTTGTGAAGCCGAAAAGACGCAAACGCTTGGGCAGCGAAGTGCGCGAAGAAGGGCTGGCGGCGGCGCGGCAATTGCTGTTGCAGGGCGGCCCCGCCGAGGTGACATTGGCCAAAATCGGCAAAGCTATTGGCATGAGCCACGCGAATGTCCTGCACCATTTCGGCTCGGCGGCTCAGTTGCAAGCCGCCCTGATGGAATCCATGATCAACGATCTAACGGTCGCGCTGAATGATGTCGTAACCTTGCTGAAAAGTGATGCTGCCGCCCCGCGCACCGTCACCGACATGGTCTTTGATGCCTTTGACAAAGGCGGGGCCGGACCGCTGGCGGCCTGGATCATCTTGTCCGGCGATGTGCAACATTTGGAACCGGTACGCGCCGCTGTCGTGTCTTTGGTCAAAGCCATTGGCGGCCAAGACGCCGACGAACAAAGCGATGCCCAGGTGCAATCCGCCGTCACCATGATGGCGATTGCCGCCTTTGGGGATGCCCTGCTTGGCCCCTATATCCGCGACATGTTGAACCAACCGTATGATGCGATGCGCGATGTTTTCTCGCGCATCCTGCCGTTATTTTTGATGGCGGGCGGCATCCCGCCAGCCCCGCCCCACACAACGCCAACCGCTTAAGATCAGGGCATAACAACCGAATATCACACACGGAAATCCCTGTGCCGCGGAAAGCCGACAAAAGTCGCAGCACCCATTTAAATATCATAAAGCTGCAATGTTATATTGTATCCTTGGATGAATCATGCCATAGACTGGCGCGCACATCCTATGGAGAATGATTTGCCCTCTGCCCTCGGCCCTGCTCAAGAGCCTGCGCGTTCGTCGCGCTGGACTTTGCGCGCGCTAGGCAACCGTTTTGTGAACGGCGGCGGCGATCGTTTGGCCATTTGGCTGTCTGGCTTGTGCGTTCTGCACTGCATTGCCAGCGGTTTCATTTTAGCATCCATGTTGTCGGCCAGCACCGCCTTATTAAATCCTGCTTTTCACGAAGTCGGCTTGATTTTGGCCATTATTTTGGGCCTTGCCGTTTTGGTTACGGGTGCGCGCAAGCACCGCAGCCTGACACCTGTTGCGGTCGGCAGCACGGGGCTTGCCATCATGGCCTATGCCCTGACTTTGCCGCATGATTACCGCGAAGTGACGGCGACGATTATCGGCCTTAGCTTTGTTGCGGTCGGGCATGAACTCAATCGCCGCGCTCGCCGCCGCACCGCTTAAGCAACACGCCCCAAGCCCCTTCGCCGCTGGAACCCCACATCATCGCTCGTGCCGTATAGTGGCTGTCGCTTGCGGCTTTTCGCGGAACCCCCTACATCGGTCAAACACCATCGCGGGACTTCCCCGTTTGATCCAGAGGGAGCATATGACGCAGCACGGACACAGCCACGCCAATCACCACCACCATATCGAGGCGGGCGGCGAATCCTTGGCGGCGGAAGCACGGCTTGTTATGGAAAAAGCAGGCGAAGCTTGGACCGACATGCGCGCCCAAATTTTCGACGCCGTGGCCGAAATTGGTAAACCAGCCAGCGCCTATGACATTGCCGATATTGTGTCCCAAAAACGCGGAAAGCGTGTAGCCCCTAACAGCGTCTATCGCATTTTGGACCTGTTCGTATCCAAGAATCTTGTCCGGCGGGTCGAAAGCGCCAATGCCTTTGTTGCCAATAGCCACCCCGGCTGTTTCCACGACTGCATCTTTTTAATCTGCGACCAATGTGGTCAGGCGGTGCATATCGACAATGATCGCTTGTCCCACGACGTGCGCGCTGCCGCCGAAGCGACGGGATTTTTCCCGGAACGACCGATCATCGAAGTGCGCGGAAAATGTTCCAAATGCCAATAAAGCGGTAATCGATACAATCGATCAACCCTATCGACAGCGGCCATAGCCTCTTTCCCCCTGCGGCTTTGCGGTCTAGGGAGGCCCAGATTCCGAACCAACGGGAAGAAGGGCTGCACCCATATGAACACCGTGATCATCCGCGAAGACGATCTGATCGAAACCGTCGCCGACGCACTGCAATATATCAGCTATTTTCACCCCATGGATTATATCCGTGCGCTTGGCGCGGCCTATGAGCGTGAAGTATCGCCAGCCGCCAAAGATGCGATGGCGCAGATTTTGTCCAACAGCCGGATGTGCGCCGAAGGGCACCGCCCGATCTGCCAAGACACCGGCATCGTTACCGTGTTCATCAAATGGGGCATGGACTGCCGCCTCGACAGCCCGCGCAGCCTGCAACAGGTTGTCGACGAAGGCGTTCGCCGTGCCTATTTGCACCCCGAAAACAAGCTGCGGGCCTCGATTCTGGCCGACCCAGCGTTCAGCCGCGTCAACACCAAGGACAACACACCTTCGGTGCTGAACGTCGAAATGGTCCCCGGCAATAAGGTGCAAATTGATGTCGCAGCCAAGGGCGGCGGCAGCGAAAATAAATCGAAATTCAAGATGATGAACCCCAGCGATAGCATCGTCGATTGGGTGCTCGAAATGGTTCCCCAAATGGGCGCTGGCTGGTGCCCCCCCGGTATGCTGGGCATCGGTATTGGCGGCACCGCCGAAAAGGCGATGTTGCTGGCCAAGCAATCGCTGATGGACCCCATCGACATGACCGAGCTGCTGGCACGCGGCCCATCCAGCCCGATCGAAGAATTGCGTATCGAGCTGTATGAAAAGGTCAATGCGCTGGGCATCGGTGCACAAGGCCTTGGGGGCCTCGCCACCGTGCTGGATATCAAGATCAACGATTGGCCGACCCATGCGGCATCCAAGCCTGTCGCCATGATCCCCAACTGCGCCGCCACCCGTCACGCCCATGTGACGCTGGACGGCAGCGGCCCCGCTTTCTTGGAACCGCCCGTATTGGCCGATTTCCCCAAGATCGACTGGGCACCCGACAGCGCGGCCAAGCGCGTCAATCTGGATGAACTAACCCCCGAAGTGGTGGCAAGCTGGAAACAAGGCGACCGCATCTTGCTGAACGGCAAGATGCTGACGGGCCGCGATGCCGCGCACAAGCGCATTGCTGACATGCTCGCCAAAGGCGAAGAACTGCCCGTAGATTTCAAAGGCCGCGTCATTTATTATGTCGGACCCGTTGACCCTGTTGGCGAAGAAATCGTCGGCCCTGCTGGCCCGACCACCGCAACGCGCATGGACAAGTTCATGGACATGATGCTGGACCAAGGCCTGCTGGCCTGCGTCGGCAAGGCCGAACGCGGCCCTGCGGCCACCAACGCCATTGCGAAGCACAAGAGCGCCTATTTGATGGCGGTTGGCGGCGCCGCTTATTTGGTGTCGCGCGCCATTAAGGAAAGCAAGGTTGTGGGCTTCCACGATCTGGGCATGGAAGCCATTTACGAATTTGAGGTGCAGGACTTCCCCGTGACCGTGGCCGTCGACAGCGAAGGCCAAAATGTGCACGTTAACGCGCCGAAAATCTGGCAAAAGCGCATCCAAGAAGAAGGCCTGCTGGAACGCAGCTAAGCCTTTTGCCTGACACAAAAAGGGCTGCAGCATGACGTCATGCTGCGGCCCTTTTTTATATCCAATATCGTTTGTACCTAGAAACCATAAACCAGCGTTAAACGGGTCAGCGTATCCAAACTCTTCACGCCAGGCGGCGGGTTGCTCGCCAGTTCTGCCGAATAGGCAATGCGGGCCGACAAGGCGCCGCTCAGCTTGGCATTTAAAGCCGTCTGCGCGCTAGTTTGGCTGTTGGCGGCGCCCACCACCGTTGATGCAATTTGGGTCAGTTTCAGGGTCGGCGTCATTTGCCACGCAAAGTCCAACCCCGCGAGGCCGGTTATTTCCTTTTCCGTCAATCCGGTGATCAAATCTGTTTGCCGCCACGCCGGCCCGCCCTTCAGGCTGAGCGTCAGGGCGTCTTCGTTGATCAGCTTATACCCCAAACCGCCGGAAATGTTCAGACGTTGGTCAAAACCCAAAATCTCGTCTTTTTCCCAGCGAACCAGACCATAGCCAAAGGTCCGCTCATTCAGTTGATATTGCGGCTCTGCTTCCACCAAATATCGTTCCACCGATGTCACATCATTGGTGCGCTGATAATCGGTTTTTGCTCGCAATTTGGCTGTCCAATCCAGCCCCTGACGCGCCAAAGACAGTCCCGCGCTAAATCCACGCGTGTCATTATTGCCAGTGGCAATATTGGCACCAATTTGCCCCTCGCCCTTCCAATTTTGCCACAAACGCGCTTCAGCCAATTTGCGCCGCGCATCCAGCGCAGCCTTGGCTTTTTCAGCCGTGCGGCGCGTGCGATAGCGCGCCAGCATGGCATCATAGGTTTCCGCCTCGGCAGGATATGCGGTTTTCGCCAGCTTTCCAATCGCCTCCACCTCATTGTCTTTGCCGCCCTTCATCGCGGTTTCCAACAAAGCACGGGCGGGTTCCGGTTCGGGTTCCGGTATCGGTTCGACTGGCGGCGGCGGCAATTCTTGTTCGGGCGGGGTTTGCAAATGCGCCAGATGATAAGCCAGCAATTCGTCAATTTCCGCGACATCTTCGGGATTGGTCATGCGGGCCAGACTGGCGACCATATCCAAATCGGACGCTTGTCCCCGCGCCGCCGCGGCATCCAACATCGCGCGAACTGGGTCTGGCAGCGCCGCCATGGCAGGCGCCGCAATCATCAACGGCAGGGTGGCCACAGCCAGCCTTAAATTCATAATCGTCACTTTCCGGCACCATCCGCAAGAGGGGGGCAGCAAAAGGGGAAGGAAGGATTCGCTGTGCATTGGATCATGCAAACCAAGCCTAACAGAAAAATAGCTGGAATTTCCACCCCCAGTCGGCCAACACCCACGCATGAATGCGATCATTGTCCTCATTTTTCTGGCGGGCGTCGTCAATTTTGCGATGAACCGCGCTATGGTGGACAGCAAAGACCCGCTGATGCAGCAAGCTGTTCAGGGCTTTCAACGTCATCTTGGCCCCTATAGCACTTATATTTTGGAATTTTTGTTTTTGGTCGCTGCGCTGTCATGGTCTACGCGCAGCAGCAGCGCGCTATTCTTTTATGGCATTTATACGGCGATGAACGCCATGTCGCTCTATTTGCTGAAACAGCGCCGCTAATCCCCCCCGCTAATCTCCCTATGTTGCGGGGTGATACCAACACACATCGTCGGCCATTTCGCGGCGCACGCGCCCCTCAACCTCCAGCCGCTTCAAATGGGCCAAGGCTTCGCCGGTCGCCAAACCCAAATGTTCATCGGTGATAGTTCGGTTGAACAAATAAGAAAAGCTGTCGACGGCGCGCATCGGCTTGTCCGCAATGGCTTCGGCCAAATTATAAAGACGCATCCGATGTTCATCGCGCAGCGCCCGCAACCGCACATGCAGACCTTTAAACGGTTCGCCATGGGCGGGACAGGTGATAACATCCGCCGGAATGACGTTCAGCAATTTGTCGATGGAATCCAGCCATTCCCCAAGCGGGTCCGCGTCCGGTTCTTGCACCGACACGGACACATTGGAACTGATGCGCGGTAACACTTGATCGCCGGACACCAGCACGCCCTGTTTCTCATTCCACAAACAGGCATGTTCGGGGCTGTGCCCAGACCCGGTGACGACGCGCCATTGATGTTGGCCCATGTCCAGAACATCGCCGTCAACCATTCGCACATAGCCACGCGGCAAGGGATATACGCTGGCTTGAAACCGCCGCCATCCGGCCTTTTTCGCTTGGTCGACCTGCTCGGTGGACCAACCGGCCGACCGCCACTGCATGATCACTTCGTCGGGCACGGCTTCGGCCATATCACCCAACAACATGCGCGCGGTCAGCATTTCACCGCGTGTCATCCAGATTTTGGCGTCATATTTTTTGGCCAGCCAACCAGCCAGACCAATATGGTCGGGGTGCAAATGGGTGCAAATAATGCGGCTGGCCTGCTGACCCGCCAAATCTTCCGCCATCAAGGCTTTCCAGCCGTCAGAGCATAAACGCAGGCATAAACCGGTGTCGACAATGGCGAAATCGTTATGGTCGTCCAGCAACCATGTGTTCACATGGCCCAGCGAACCGGGCATCGGAACACGCGCCCATCTTATGCCGGGCGCAATGGCGATAGTTTGGCCGCCCACTGGCCCAGCATCACCCCACGGATAGACAAGCCCCGCCCGCGATGTGGCCAAAAAGCTGTCGTCCTGCGTCAAGGATGCGTCCGGCGACCTGCTGGTCACCGGAATATCATCATCCTGCGGGACGCGCCCAGCCAATTATTCTTTGCCTTTGAACAATTCAGCCAGTTCGTCCGCCGCCGAAGCCGAAGCCGCTGCGCGCTGCGCCCGCAGTTCCTCCAGAAACGCTTCACGGTCGCCTTCCAAACGGCTGTCGATGGGTGCGTCAATGCCAGCTTTCTTGGCAGCCTTGGACACAATGGCGTCCAATTCGCGCTGCGAGCACAGGCCCAAGGTCACAGGGTCCTTGGGAACTATATTCGCGCTGTTCCAGTGGGTGCGATCACGAATAGCGCCAATGGTGGTGCGCGTCGTGCCGATCAACTTGCCAATTGCGCCGTCCGACACTTCGGGATGGTTTTTGACAATCCAAGCGATGCCATCGGGCTTGTCCTGACGCTTGCTGACCGGCGTATAACGCGGGCCCTTGGTCCGGCGGCTGGTGTCTTGGGCGGTGACCGTCATTTTGACGCGATATTCGGGGTCGTTTTGACCCTTTTCAATTTCAGCCAACGACAGTTCATTGGCGCGCACAGGGTCACGGCCCGTATAACGGGTTGCGGCGGTTTCGTCCGCAATGGCCTGCACTTCCAGAACGTGAATTCCACAGAAATCCGCGATCTGAGCGAAAGTCAGACCCGTGTTGTCGACCATCCACGAAGCGGTCGCATGGGGCATCAACGGCGTAGGATTGGCATTGGCCATGACGGCAATCTCCAGAGCGCAAATAATAAGGGCCGCCCCTTGCGGAGCGGCCAATCTTTGCGGATTACTTATACCGTCTTGGGCTGTCCGGCAAGGCTTATGCAATTTCCGAAGCGTTTTCTGCTATTTTCTTTCACCCCGCCGCCGACAGCATTCCCACGACGCCACGCCCGCGACTGGCATTCGGTCTCGCGCCGCACAGTCGTCTAGCTCAATTTATATAGCCAATTTATGACGCAAAGGACAGGATGATTTTGCCTACATGCGCACCGTCTTGCATATGACGATGCGCGGCGGGGGCGTCGGTATAAGCGAAAATCCGATCCATCGCGGGGGCCCATTCCCCCGCTTCCAATTTCGGCCAGACCATGGCTTCAATTTCTTGGGCCAGCCCTGCCTTAAATTCCGCGCTGCGGGCGCGCAGCGTCGACCCCGTCATGGTTTGGCGGCGGATCATCAATTGCGAAATATTGATTTCGGCCTTTGCCCCACGTTGAAAGGCGATGGTGACATGGCGTCCTTCTTCGGCCAAGCAAGCCAAGTTGCGCGGCACATAATCGCCGCCCACCATATCCAAAATCACATTAGCGCCCGCCCCATCCGTAAAGGCTTTGACCGCCTCAACATAATCTTCGTTGCGATAATTAATCGCCAAATCTGCGCCCAAGGCCCGCACCGCCGCACATTTTTCATCGCTGCCACAGGTCACAATCACGCGCACACCAAATAGTTTGCACAAGCCAATGGCGGTGGTGCCAATGCCGCTGGTGCCGCCATGGATCAGTGCGGTTTCCCCTTCGGCAACATAGCCTCGCTCAAAGAGATTATGCCACACGGTGAAGATGGTTTCTGGCAAAGCGGCGGCCTGTTCCATCGAAAAACCGTCGGGCACCGGCAAGCAACTGCCCACCGGCGCGGCGCAATATTCCGCATAGCCGCCGCCCGCCACCAAAGCGCAAACATCGCGCCCAATCAGGCTGGCCTCCACGCCATCCCCCACCCCGACAATGGTGCCAGATACTTCCAACCCCGGAATATCTGTCACGCCAGCGGGCGGCGGATAATGGCCCATGCGCTGCAAAACATCAGGCCGATTAACCCCAGCGGCCGCGACTTTGATCAAAACTTCACCGACACCAAGGCTGGGAATAGGGCGATCCTCGACCACCAGATTTTCCGGCCCACCGGCCGCCTGAATCGCAATCGCATTCATCATCTGTGTCATAGACCTACCCTAAACCTGAATTTTCGCCCCAATATGTGCATTTATTGACAGAGGTGTGTCACGGGTCAACCACCCGCGCACATGGACTTGACAGATGTCACCGTCGCAGCATGAATATAGGCCCATTTTATGTGTGAGGATCGCTATGGATGACGACTTGCCTCGGCTCAAAAATGATGTGCTGCAAGCGCTTATTCTCCAACCCCTCGAGCCGCTCTCCGTTTCTGAATTGACCCAGCGTATTGCGCATCTGCAAGCAGAAATTGAGCGGACGCAAAACCAACTCGCCCGCGCAGACCATGTCAAAGCCGATGCCGAGGCTCTGTTTCGCAAATCAATATAGTGGGCTCGCTGTCGCCGCCCAATGCGCTTCGGATATGGGAAGTGTAGCAGCATCAAAAATCGGCGGGCTATCAAATGCCGCGCCGCGCCCGCGCAGCATCATGCTGGCACCCTCTGGTATAAAATATAGCCCAATGGCCGTTTTCGCCACGCCAAAACCATGGGCTGATGGCCGAGAATGATCAGAAAAAACAATTAATCGATGATATAAAGTTACAACTTACCCATAATATATTGCAACATTCCATCCCTTGGTTCACAGGCCCCCCACAAAAGCAGAAAACTGCAGCAGGAGGAACATGTGAGTCACATTGACGAGAAACTCCAGCCTGTGCTGGAAGAAGTGCTTCGTCGCAACGCAGGTGAAGCCGAATTTCACCAAGCCGTGCGCGAAGTGCTGGAAAGCCTAGGCCGCGTTGTCGCCAAAAATCCAGATTATGCCGACCATGCGTTGATCGAGCGTATTTGCGAGCCCGAACGTCAAATCATCTTCCGCGTGCCTTGGGTGGACGACAGCGGTCAAGTCCAAATCAACCGTGGTTTCCGCGTCCAATTTAACTCGGCGCTTGGCCCCTATAAGGGCGGCCTGCGTTTCCACCCTTCGGTCAATCTCGGCATCATCAAGTTTCTGGGCTTTGAACAGATTTTCAAAAACGCCCTGACCGGTATGCCCATTGGCGGCGGCAAGGGCGGGTCGGACTTTAACCCACGCGGCCGTTCGGACGGTGAAATCATGCGCTTCTGCCAAGCGTTCATGACCGAACTTTATCGTCACATTGGCGAATATACCGACGTTCCGGCTGGCGACATCGGCGTGGGCGGACGCGAAATTGGCTATATGTTTGGCCAATATAAGCGCCTGACCAACCGCTATGAAGCGGGCGTGTTGACCGGCAAGGGCTTGGTCTATGGCGGTTCGCGCGCGCGCACCGAAGCGACCGGCTATGGCTTGGTATATTTTGTGGAAAATATGCTGAAGGCCAGCGCGCTCAACACCAGCTTTGAAGGCAAGAAAGTCGTAGTTTCGGGCAGCGGCAACGTCGCCGTTTACGCCATCGAAAAGGTCCAGCAATTTGGCGGCACGGTTGTCGCTTGCTCCGACTCGGCGGGCTATGTGGTCGACGAACAGGGTATTGATTTGGCCTTGCTGCGCGAAGTCAAAGAAGTACGGCGCGACCGCGTTTCGGAATATGTTCGCCTGAAGGGTGAAGGCAAGGGTGCCCATTATGTTGAGGGCGGCTCGATCTGGGATGTGGCTTGCGACATCGCTTTGCCCTGCGCCACACAGAATGAATTGACCGCCAAGGATGCGCGCACGCTGATTAAGAACGGCGTGATTGCGGTGGGCGAAGGCGCCAACATGCCATCGACCCCGGAAGCCGTGCAATTGTTCCAAGGCGCAAACATCCTGTTCGCACCGGGCAAGGCGGCCAATGCTGGCGGCGTGTCGACATCGGCCTTGGAAATGCAGCAAAACGCATCGCGTGACAGCTGGTCGTTCCAACAAACCGAAGAACGCTTGGCCAAGATTATGCAAGGCATTCACGACAATTGCGCGGCGACGGCCGAGGAATATTCCTCGCCAGGCAATTATGTTGTCGGCGCGAATATCGCAGGCTTTGTGCGCGTGGCCGAAGCCATGCGTTCGCTGGGCGTCATCTAAGACAGCGGGCGTGACACCAATTGCGCGGTTGTGATCGTCAAGGCCATGCCCCTGACCATCCGAAACCCCCGCGGCCATTGGTGATCGCCCCACCCGACACGCCCTAACCCAAGATCAGGGCCGAGTCGTTGAAATCAGGGCCTGTTTGCAACCCGCAAGCAGGCCCTTTTCACGTCCGCAGCCAGACAAACAAGCACGCCAAAGGGCTTGGCACGCGCTGCCACGCCATGGATTGCAAGAATATTACAGTTCAGATTTGTTTTTCCCTTGCGGTCCCCGCGGTGCATCGCCACCTTATCCATCTAAGGGGGCCCCTCTCCCCGATGGGTCCCGCTAATGGAGATCGCCCATGCCGTCCTTTTCGGAATCCCTCGAAAAGACCCTGCACAACGCCCTGAAGGCCGCGTCGGAGCGTTCGCATGAATATGCGACGCTGGAACATTTGCTGTTCGCCTTGATCGACGATCAACATGCGGCCGAAGTGATGCGCGCTTGCGGCGCGTCCTTGTCCGAATTGCAATCGATGGTGGTCAAATATCTGGACACCGAACTCGACAGCCTGAAAGTCGAGGGACATAGCGACCCCAGCCCCACCAGCGGGTTTCAACGCGTTGTCCAACGCGCCATTTTGCATGTCCAATCGTCTGGCAAAGACGAAGTGACGGGCGGCAATGTCTTGGTCGCCCTATTTTCCGAACGGGAATCCTATGCCGTTTATTTCCTGCAACAACAGGATTTGAACCGTCTGGACGTGGTATCCTATCTGTCCCACGGCATTGGCAAGGGCGGCAAACCGTCCATCCAAGCCGAGCCAGAGGAAAAGGAAGAAGCCAAGGACAAAGACAGCGCCAAAAACAAAAAAGAAACCGCGCTGGACCAGTTCACGGTCAACCTGAACGAAAAGGCTAAAAAGGGCAAAGTCGACCCGCTGATTGGCCGCACGGCAGAGGTAGAGCGGACGATTCAAATCCTGTGCCGCCGTTCCAAAAACAACCCGCTTTATGTCGGCGACCCCGGTGTTGGTAAAACTGCCATTGCCGAAGGCTTGGCCCGCAAAATCATCGAAGGCGATGTGCCAGAGGTGCTGTTGAACGCCGTCATCTATTCGCTCGACATGGGCGCATTGTTGGCGGGCACCCGTTATCGCGGCGACTTTGAAGAACGGCTGAAGCAGGTGGTGTCCGAATTGGAACAAATGCCCGAAGCGGTGCTGTTCATCGACGAGATTCACACCGTCATCGGCGCTGGTGCGACCAGCGGCGGCGCGATGGATGCGTCCAACCTGCTCAAACCCGCCTTGTCCGGCGGTGCCATTCGCTGCATCGGTTCGACGACCTACAAGGAATTCCGCAATCATTTTGAAAAGGACCGCGCTTTGCTGCGCCGGTTCCAGAAAATTGATGTGGTCGAACCGACGTTGGAAGACACCAAGAAAATCTTGGCCGGCCTGCGCGAGGCGTTTGAAACGCATCATGGCGTTAAATATACCAGCGACGCGATTAACGCCGCCGTGGACTTGTCCGCTCGCTATATCAATGATCGCAAATTGCCCGACAAGGCGATTGACGTGATCGACGAAGTGGGCGCGATGCAAATGTTGGTGCCGCCATCCAAGCGCCGTAAAACCATCACTGCCAAAGATATTGAGGCGGTGATCGCGACCATGGCGCGCATCCCGCCCAAATCTGTGTCCAGCGACGATAAGAAAGTTTTGGAAACGCTGGAAACCGACCTGAAGCGCGTGGTGTTCGGCCAGAATACCGCCATTGAGGTGCTGGCCAGCGCTATCAAATTGAGCCGTGCTGGCCTGCGTGATGCCGAAAAGCCCATTGGTAACTATCTGTTTTCCGGCCCCACCGGCGTTGGCAAAACTGAAGTGGCCAAGCAATTGGCCAGCTTGCTTGGTATTCCGCTGCAACGCTTTGACATGTCGGAATATATGGAACGCCACTCGGTCAGCCGCCTGATCGGTGCGCCTCCGGGCTATGTCGGCTATGATCAGGGCGGTTTGCTGACCGATGCCATTGATCAAAACCCACATTGCGTCTTGCTGCTCGATGAAATTGAAAAGGCCCATCCGGACCTGTTCAACATATTGCTGCAAGTGATGGATAATGGCCGTTTGACCGACCATCATGGCAAGACCGTCGATTTCCGCAATGTGGTGTTGATCATGACCACCAATGCGGGGGCCAGCGACATGGCACGCGAGTCGATTGGCTTTGGCCAACAAACCCGCGAAGATGTGCAGGAAGAAGCGGTGAAGCGCATGTTCACCCCCGAATTCCGCAACCGTTTGGATGCCATTGTACCCTTCAGCTATCTGCCGCCTGATGTGGTGGCGCGGGTAGTGGACAAGTTCATCCTGCAATTGGAACTGCAATTGGCAGATCGCGGCGTTCACATTGATCTGGACGAGGGCGCGCGCAAATGGCTGACCGCCAAAGGCTATGACAAGCTTTATGGCGCCCGCCCGATGAGCCGCTTGATTCAAGAAAAGATCAAGCAACCGCTGGCCGAGGAATTGCTGTTCGGCAAATTGGTCAACGGCGGTGAGGTCAAGGTGAAAATGAAAGAAGGCGACGACGCCAATATTGGCAATCCGCTTGCCTTTGAAATCACGCCTGCCGCGCCCAAGCCCCCCAAGGGCAAAGCGAAAAACAAAGCGGAAAAATCTGTCGAGGATTAACCGCCCGCTGATACCCAACAAAAAACGCCGCCAAAGCCGCACGGGTTTTGGCGGCGTTCTGTTGTGCGGCATTCTTTATCCGCCCTCTTCCGCTGCAAAGTCGGGCTGGTGGCGGCATGATGTCAAAACGCGCAGCTTGTCGCTGCCCCCTCGCTTTTTTGGTGATCTGGGGCTATGATGCCAGCATGTATCAATATGTTTCCGTGACCGCCGCCGATGCGGCAACCCCCAGCCGTGTTCGTGACGGCACCATCAAATTGCACGACGAGTCGGGCTTTGCGGGTATGCGCAAGGCGGGCCGCTTGTCTGCCGAGATTTTGGACGCGCTGGTCAGCTTCATTCAGCCGGGTGTCACCACGGCGGCGATTGACGAACTGGTCTGCACCATGTTGCTGGACGGCGGCGCGGTTCCTGCGACCTTGGGCTATCGCGGCTTTACCCACAGCTGCTGCACCAGCATCAATCATGTGATCTGCCACGGCATCCCTGATGACAAGCCTTTGAAGGACGGCGATATCATCAATGTCGACGTCACCAGCTGGCTGGACGGTTGGCACGGTGACACCAGCCGTATGTATGTGGTGGGCGAAGCCCCGATCAAGGCACGCCGTTTGGTAGAGGTCACCTATGAATGTTTGATGCTGGGCATTGAACAAGCCAAGCCCGGCAACACCATTGGTGATATCAGCAACGCTATTCAAAAATATGCGGAAAAGCATCGCTATTCGGTGGTCCGCGATTTTTGCGGCCATGGGCTGGGCCAATTATTCCATGACGCGCCAGAGGTGGTTCATGCGGGCAAGGCAGGCACGGGTCCAGAACTGCGCCCCGGCATGTTCTTCACCATCGAACCGATGATTAACATCGGCAAGCCGCAAGTGAAAATCTTGGGCGACGGTTGGACTGCTGTAACCAAAGACCGGACGTTGACCGCGCAATTTGAACATAGCATCGGCATCACCGAAACTGGGTGCGAGATTTTCACCCTCAGCCCCAAAGGGCTTCACTGCCCACCTTGGGCCTAAGCCGCTTTCAGCTGAAAGGCGGCAACCTTTGCTTGTCGCCTTTCAGCGCTCAATGGTTGCTTTTCAGGCTTGCGCCCGTCCTCCAACCCGCGCAGATTTGTTCCAGACGTTCGACAAAGAACGCAATTGGGCAAATGGGAGAGTGACGGATGGGGATGCACATCACGCGAAAATATTGGTGGGCCCTTGCCCCCTTGTTGCTGACGGCCTGCAACACAAACAGCGGGTCGGGCGCCTTAGACTCAGCGGAACAGGCCAGCGAAGCCTTGCTGAAAAATGGCGGCAACGGTGACGAATGGGTGGCTGTTGGCTATGGCTATGACGAACAACGCTACAGCCCGCTCACCCAAATTAACGACAAAAATGTTGGCGATCTTGGCATTGCATGGTTCGCAGACCTAGAGGATGCACGCGGCCAAGAAGCGACGCCAGTGATGGTCGATGGCACGCTATATGTCAGCCATGCTTGGTCCAAGGTATCGGCATGGGACGCCGCAACGGGCAAACCCTTATGGTCCTTCGACCCCAAGGTGGCGGGCGAACGCGCGGTCAACGCATGCTGCGACGTGGTCAATCGCGGCGTCGCGGTGTGGGGCGATAAATTGTTCGTCGCAACCTTGGATGGCCGTTTGATCGCGCTGGACCGCAAGACCGGCAAAGAAATTTGGTCCGAAGTGACGGTGGACCAAGACAAACCCTATACGATTACAGGTGCGCCGCGCGTGGTGCGCGACATGGTGATCATCGGCAATGCGGGCGCAGAATTTGGCGTGCGCGGCTATGCCAGCGCCTATGACGCCGACACCGGAAAATTGCGCTGGCGTTTCTACACCGCCCCCAACCCAGACAAGAAAAAAGACGGCGCAGCCAGCGATGCGATTTTCGCATCCAAGGGCAATGCAACATGGTCCGACAAGGGCGAATGGAAGGAATCCGGCGGCGGCGGCACCGTGTGGGACGCCATTGTGTATGACAAGGATTTGGACCAAATTTATCTGGGCGTCGGCAATGGCAACCCATGGAACCATGGCACCCGTTCCAATGGCGAAGGTGACAATTGGTTCTTGTCCTCCATTGTCGCGCTGGACGCCAAAACGGGTGCCTATAAATGGCATTATCAAGAAACACCGGCGGAAAGCTGGGATTATACCGCCACCCAACCGATTATTTTGGCCGAGCAAGATGTGGGCGGCAAGCTGACCAAGGTTCTGTATCACGCCCCGAAAAATGGCTTTTTCTTTACGATCAACCGCGCCAACGGCAAATTGATCGACGCCAAACCCTTTGTCGACGGCATCAACTGGGCCAGCGGCTATGACCTAGCCACAGGTCGCCCCATCGAAAATCCCGAAGCCCGTTTCTATAAAACCGGCAAGCCCTTTGTGGCCATTCCCGGTGCCTTGGGCGCGCATAGCTGGCACCCCATGAGTTTCAACCCCAACACCGGTTTGGTCTACATCCCCGCCCAGCAGGTGCCACAAGGATATTTAAACGACATGAGCGAGCTCGACCGCCGCAAAGTGCTGGGCTTTAACGTCGGATCATCGCTGACCGAAACCGGATTGCCCGACAACCCAGCTGCCTATCGCGCCGCCGCCGCCGCCAGCACGGGGCGTCTGGTGGCCTTTGACCCGCGCAAAGGCACAGTGGCATGGGCCGTTGACTATCCCGCCGCATGGAATGGCGGCACCATGACGACCGCTGGCAATTTGGTGTTTCAGGGCACTAGCACTGGCCGCTTCCGCGCCTATAGCGCCGACAGCGGAAAGACCTTGCTGGACCTAGATATGCAGTCCGGTATCCTCAGCGGACCATCGACCTACAGCATCGACGGGACGCAATATGTCGCCTTCATGACCAGCAAAGGCGGGGCCTTTCCATTGGCTGCGGGTATCGCGGGCAGCCAAAGCCGCAAAACGCCCAATATCCCGCGCCTGATTGTCATGAAATTGGGCGGCACCGCCAAATTGCCACCGCTGCCCGTCAGCACGGCCTTGGCGTGGAATCCCCCAGCCCAAATCGGCACAGCGCAAGATATTGCGTCGGGTAAGGCGCTGTTTGGTCGATATTGCGCGGTCTGTCATGGCGGCAGTGCGATTGGCAACGGCTTTACGCCAGACCTGCGCGTATCCGCCACTTTGACCAATGCGGATGCATGGAAAGGCGTGCTGATCGACGGAATCTTGCAAGACCGTGGTATGGTCAGTTTCGCCAAGGTTCTGACGCCCAAGGACGCCGAAAACCTGCGGGCTTATATCATCGAACGCTCGCATTGGACCAAGGCCAATTTGGCCACCGACGCGGCCCCTTTGGGCCGCTGAGGCTGATTACTCTTTCCAAGCGATAGCAGAATAGAAAAGCGCCGGCTCGTTCGGCGCTTTTTTTATCCCTCCATGCCGCCCCGCCGGTCAGTGCATAGCCGTACAGCTTGTCACGCAAACCCCCTGCCCAATAAATAGGCAGAGTTTCGTGCATATTGCCCAAATAACAGGCATGACCGCGTCGTGGCGGTAAAAATAGTCCGCTTTTCTGCCGATTCGGCAATTGGCACGGGTCTTGATTGGTGCAAGATGGCAGGGCGCTGCGGCGACTCAAGCATAGCCACGCCGGACCGACGGATATGGCTAAAGATGAGCAGACGGATACAGCGGCAGACGGCCCAAAGGGGAATAAAGCGTGAAAAAGATTGAGGCGATCATCAAACCCTTCAAGCTCGATGAAGTGAAAGAAGCCCTGCACGAAGTCGGCGTCAGTGGCATCACGGTTACCGAAGCCAAAGGATTTGGCCGCCAAAAAGGCCATACGGAACTATATCGCGGCGCAGAATATGTCGTCGACTTTCTGCCCAAGGTAAAATTGGAAGTGGTTGTCGAAGATGGTCTGGCCGATCGCGTGGTCGAAGCCATTGCCGCAGCGGCCCAAACCGGCCGTATTGGCGATGGCAAAATCTTTGTCATTCCTGTGGAATCCGCCTTGCGTATTCGCACCGGCGAACAGAATGAAGATGCCCTTTAATTCCCGTTAATTCACGAATTTATCACTCACATACCCATCATCAGGGCCGGCGTTCCGGACCATTCGTAAAAAGGAATATGTAAACATGGCTACGACGCCGCAAGATATCCTGAAACGTATCGAAGAAAATGATATCGAGTGGGTGGATCTGCGTTTCACCGATCCCCGTGGCAAATGGCACCATTTGACAATGTGCGCCAGCGCCATTGACGAAGACTCGCTGGAAGACGGCCTGATGTTCGACGGATCGTCGATCCATGGTTGGAAAGCCATCAACGAATCCGACATGATCCTGAAGCCCGATCTGGACGCCGTTTATGACGATCCTTTCTCGGCCACCCCGATGATCGTCATGTTCTGCGACGTATTGGAACCCGCGACCGGCGAAGGTTACACCCGCGACCCACGCACCACCGCCAAGCGCGCAGAAGCCTTCCTCGGCACCACTGGCATTGGCGACACCGTCTATGTTGGGCCCGAAGCCGAATTCTTCATGTTCGACGACGTTCGCTTTGAAACCGGCTACAACAAGTCGGGCTTTGAAATCAATGATATCGAACTGCCAACCAACACCGGTCGCCGCTATGAAGGTGGCAACTTGGCTCACCGTCCCCGCGTTAAGGGCGGCTACTTCCCCGTAGCGCCTGTGGACAGCGCCGTCGACATCCGCGCCGAAATGGTGTCGACCATGTTGGAACTGGGCCTGCCTTGCGACAAGCACCACCATGAAGTGGCGGCTGCTCAGCACGAACTCGGCCTAACCTTTGGGACGCTGACCCAAACCGCCGACCGTATGCAGATATACAAATATGTCGTGCATCAGGTCGCCCATGCTTATGGCAAAACCGCAACCTTCATGCCCAAGCCTATCAAGGACGATAACGGCTCGGGCATGCACACCCACTTCTCGATCTGGGAAAAGGGCAACCCGCTGTTCGCTGGCAATGGCTATGCTGGCCTGTCCGACATGTGCCTGTACTTCATCGGCGGCGTTGTGAAGCATGCCAAGGCGCTGAACGCTTTCACCAACCCATCGACCAACAGCTACAAGCGTCTGGTCCCCGGTTTCGAAGCACCTGTGCTGCTGGCTTATTCGTCGCGCAACCGTTCGGCATCGTGCCGTATTCCTTATGGCACGGGTGCCAAGGCAAAGCGCGTGGAGTTCCGTTTCCCCGACGCAATGGCGAACCCTTATCTTTGCTATGCAGCTCTGCTGATGGCTGGCCTCGACGGCATTCAGAACAAGATTCACCCCGGCGAAGCCATGGACAAGAATCTCTATGATCTGCCGCCCGAAGAGTTGAAAGAAGTGCCCACCGTTTGCGGTAGCCTGCGCGAAGCTTTGGACTCGCTGGCCGCAGATTATGAGTTCCTGCTGAAGGGCGACGTGTTCACCAAGGACCAGATCGACGCCTATGCCGAACTGCTGTGGGACGATGTGTATCGTTTCGAACAGACGCCAAGCCCTGTCGAATATGACATGTATTACAGCGCCTAACATCGCTGCACTGGCTTTTTAAGCTTATCAAAAAGGTCCGGCTGGCAACAGTCGGGCCTTTTTCTTGGTGCCATGCTTTTTTTAGTTGGGCCTCAGCACTGGCGCTTGCACCCCCGCGGCCATCGCTTAAGCTTGCGCAAACAGGAGCATCCGTCCCTATGAAATTGCCTGCCTTTGGTGCCTTTGTCGCCCTTCAATTCCTGACCCTATCCCCTGCCCATGCGCAATTGTCCGCCGCCGAACAAAAAATGGTCCGCACCGTCGACACACAGGCCCAGCAGCATGTCGATTTGCTGGAACGCTTGGTGAACCAAAATAGCGGCACGCTCAATTTGGCGGGCGTGGAAAAGGTCGCTGATATGGTGCGTGCAGAATTGGAACCATTGGGTTTTAGCGTCCAGTGGAAAGCCATGCCGCAAACCCAGCGTGCGGGTCACTTGATCGCCACGCATCAAGGCAAAGCGGGCCGAAAAAAGCTGTTGCTGATCGCGCATCTGGACACGGTTTTTGAACCATCCTCCCCCTTCCAACGCTTCATTCGCAAGGGTGACAGTGCCGAAGGGCCTGGGGTCGGCGACAATAAAGGCGGCATCGTCGTAATATTATCTGCTCTGCGCGCCATGCAGGCCGCTGGAACCTTGAAAGACGCCAATATCGAAATTCATATGACCGGCGATGAAGAAGATGCTGGCAACCCCACCAACCTGCCCCGCGCTGATTTGATCGATGCCGGGAAACGCGCCGATGTGGCCTTGGATTTCGAAGGCCTATCCCGCGAAAATGGCCAAGATATGGGCAGCATCGCACGGCGCAGCAGCGAAAGCTGGACCCTGACCACCAGCGGCGAAAGCGGCCATAGCTCGGCAATTTTCAGCGCAGATCGCGGGGACGGGGCAATTTTTGAAATGGCCCGCATCCTTCACCGTTTTCGCACCGAATTGCCCGAACCCTATTTAACCTTTAACATCGGCTTGATCCTTGGGGGCGAACAAGCGGCGATGGACTCCAGCGCAACACACGGAACGGCACAAGGAAAATCCAACATCATACCACCCACAGCCATAGCCCAAGGCGATTTGCGCACCTTGTCCGCCGAACAATCCGCCCGCGTAAAAGCCAAAATGCAGGCTATTTTGACCGATCATGCGCCGCGCACCAGCGCGGTTTTGCGCTTTGACCCTGTGGCCTATCCCCCGATGGCCCCAACCGACGGCAATCGCGCGTTGCTGGCGCAGCTCAATGGCGTGAATCGGGACTTGGGCCTGCCCGACATGGCCCCCTTGGACCCAATGAAGCGCGGCGCAGGGGATATCAGCTTTGTCGCGGCGGATGTGGACGGATTGGTTGGCCTTGGTGCGGCATCCCATGGCGACCATGCACCGGGGGAAACGGTCGATTTGGCCAGCATCCCGCGCCAAGCCAAACGCGCGGCCATTTTAATGTCGCGCCTTGCCGCAGAAAAACGTTAAGCTTGAACCTTTCGAGCCAATCGCGCGCTTGATTCATTGAGCGGAAGCACTAGGTATCAATTCGATACCTATAATATCCACGGGAGAATTTTGATGAGCACCGAACAGCATCTGAAACAGCATTTCATTGGCGGCCAATGGGTCGACAGCATCGGCGGCAAGGAACATCAGGTCATCAATCCGGCGACCGAAGAAGCAGCCAGCACCGTGATTATGGGTACCGCCGCTGACGTCGACGCCGCCGTGGCGGCAGCCCGCAAAGCCTTTACAAGCTTCAGCCAAACCAGCCGCGAAGAGCGGCTTGCTTTGATGGGCCGAATTGTCGAAGAATTTAAAAAGCGTGGCGCAGATTTGGCAAAATCGATGGCCGCCGAAATGGGTGCGCCGGTCAGCTTCGCAGGAACCGCACAGGTGGGCGCTGCTATTGGCGGCTTCCTTGGCACCATCGAAGCGCTGAAAAATTTCACCTTCACCGAAAAAATGGGCCCAAACACCGTGGTGTATGAACCCATAGGCGTCGTCGGCATGATTACGCCTTGGAACTGGCCGCTCAACCAAATCGCCCTGAAAGTCGCCCCTGCCTTGGCGGGCGGCAACACCATGGTATTGAAACCATCCGAAGAATGCCCTGGCAATGCCGTGATTTTTGCTGAAATCTTGGAAGCAGCAGGCGTTCCAGCGGGCGTGTTCAACTTGGTACAAGGCGACGGCCCCACGGTTGGCAATGCCATTAGTGCCCACAAGGATGTTGAAATGGTCAGCTTCACCGGCTCGACCCGCGCCGGTATTTTGGTCGCCAAGGCCGCTGCCGACACCGTCAAGCGCGTCCACCAAGAATTGGGCGGCAAGTCGCCGAACATCGTCCTGCCCGACGCCAAGCTGGAAGATGTTCTGCCAGCCACCGCATCGGGCGTGTTGGTCAACACGGGCCAAAGCTGCATCGCACCGACCCGCATCTTGGTGCAAAAAGACCGCAAGGCCGAAGCTGTTGGTATTATCAAGGCGATGTTCGACGGCACACAGGTTGGCGACCCAATGCAGGAAGGTGCGCATATCGGCCCCGTCGTCAACAAGGCCCAGTTCGACAAAATTCAAGAACTCATTCAATCTGCTATCGACGAAGGCGCAACGCTGGAAACGGGCGGAACGGGTCTGCCCAGCAACGTCAACCGTGGCTATTATATCAAGCCGACCGTCTTTTCGGGCGTCACCCCTGACATGCGCATCGCCAAAGAAGAAACCTTTGGCCCTGTCGCCACGGTCATGGATTATGACACGCTGGAAGACGCGATCACGGTGGCCAATGACACGGAATATGGCCTGTCCGCCGTCATCACTGGCGATCCTGCAAAGGCAGCGGATGTCGCCCCGCGCCTGCGCGCTGGTATGGTCGCCATCAACAGTTGGGGCCCCGCCCCCGGCGCGCCTTTTGGCGGTTATAAGCAATCGGGCAATGGCCGCGAAGGCGGCTTGTTCGGCCTGAAAGATTTCATGGAAATCAAGGCAATCAGCGGCCTGCCCGCTTAATTTTCGCGCAAGCTTTTGAAACACCCCTTCCGCCAAGTGCGGGAGGGGTTTTTCTTTGCCGCACAGCGCGCTATGCCGCTGGCATGACCATGACCAAATCCCCGCTCGCTCCTGACCATTTTCCCAATCTACCTATGATTGGGGGCGTGACGCTGCGCACCGCGCGCGCGCAGTATAAAACATGGGACCGCTGCGACCTGACCTATGTGGAATTGTCCGAAGGCACCAATGTCGCGGGCGTGTTCACCCGCAATGTCTGCTGTTCATCCGAAGTGGAATTGGGCCGCGAGCAAGTGCGCTTGGGACGCGCGCGGGCCTTGATCGTTAACGCTGGCAACAGCAACGCCTTTACCGGATATCGCGGGCGCGAGGCGGTAGAACAAATTATGGGCCAAGTGGCCCAAGCCTTGGATTGCCAGCCCAGCGACGTCTTCGTCAGTTCAACTGGCGTGATCGGCGTCCCGCTACCCAAAGACAAAGCCAAAGCCGGCGTTGAGGCCGCACTGAACGCCCAGCCCGTATCGTGGGAAGACGCCGCCGACGCCATTTGCACCACCGACACCTTTGCAAAAGGGGCCAGCGCCAGCGCGGTGATTGGCGACAAGACCGTGCAAGTAGCGGGCATCGTCAAGGGATCGGGCATGATCGCGCCCGATATGGCCACCATGCTCGGCTATATCTTTACCGACGCCGCCGTCAGCCCGCAATTGCTGCAAGACATGCTAAGCGAAGCGACCGACACCAGCTTTAACAACATTACCGTCGACAGCGATACGTCGACCAGCGACACGGTGTTGTTGTTCGCCACAGGCGCTGCTGGCAACGCCATGCTGATCAGCCGCGATGATGATGGGGCCGATGCCTTATTTTCCGCCATTCGCGCCGTGGCGCTGGAATTGGCGCAATTGGTGGTGCGTGACGGCGAAGGCGCAACCAAATTTATCGAAATCGAGGTGACCAGCGCCGCCAATGACGCCAGCGCCAAGAAAATCGCACTGGCCATTGCCAACAGCCCGCTGGTCAAAACCGCTGTGGCGGGCGAGGACGCCAATTGGGGCCGTGTGGTAATGGCCGTTGGCAAGGCCGGCGAACCTGCGGACCGCGACCGCCTGGCCATTCGTTTTGGTGACCATTGGGTCGCCCGCGACGGTTTACCCGTCGATGGATATGACGAAGCGCCCGTCGCAGCCCATCTTCGCGAGAAGAATATTCGTATCGGCACAGACTTGGGCATTGGCACAGGCCGCGCCACTGTGTGGACCTGCGACCTGACGCATGGCTATATCAACATTAACGCCAATTATCGCAGCTAAACCAACACGCTTTCGGTCCATAAAAAAGCCCGCCTTTCCAACCGAAAGGCGGGCTTTTTTGGTCGCGAATTGCGGCTGATTACAGCGCGCCTTCCAACCAATTTTTCAGGGCGCTTTTCGGGGCAGCGCCAACCTTGGTTTCGACGATCTCACCATTTTTGAACAAGATCATGGTGGGAATGCCGCGCACGCCATATTTCGAGGGTGCATCGGGATGATCGTCAATATTCAGCTTGGCGATCACCACCTTTTCCCCAAGCTCGTCCGAAATTTCTTCCAATGCAGGGCCGATCATTTTGCATGGGCCGCACCATTCTGCCCAAAAATCAACCAAGACGGGGGTGTCGCTATCCAACACGTCAGCCTGAAAGCTGGCGTCGCTGATCGCTTTGGTAGCCATATTCTATCTCCTGAATCCAATGGCCCTATAGCTAGGGTCTGCGGCAGCGTCTCTCAAGGGCTGAAATCAGGAAATTCGCCTATACCCCCATGAAGCCCGGCTTGTGCGGCGCCAAAAGTTGATCGTCCAATTTCACCAACTTGGCCGCCGAGCTGTAAATCAAGGCAGCATGAACCCTGCGCCCTGGGAAAATCACCGCCAAGGCGGCGACATAGGCCGCCATTTGCCGCAGATAAGCTGGCGCGACATCCTGCGGCGTGGCTGGCACATGGCGGCCCGTTTTATAATCCACCACCAACACGCGGTCCGGCGTGACCAACAATCGGTCGACGATGCCCGCCACCACCAAACCGTCCACCACCGCAGAAAAGGGCACTTCGGCCAAGCTATTCGGCCCGAAAATGTCGGCATATTCGGGGTCATTCACAATCGCCAACACTTCCTTGGCCATTGCTTGGCGTTCCGTTTCGCTGGCCGATGGCAGTTGCGCCGCTAACCAGCGCAGCGCGGCGGCGGAACGCTGGTCGGGCGCAGCCTCGGGCAAGCGTTCGAACAATTGGTGCAGCAACAAACCGCGCGACACAGCGGCGCTGCGGTCCACGCCCATCGGCGGGCTGGCGACATCATCCGCCCCCAATTGCGACGGAGCCAAGGGACGCGGGGGCCGCGCTTCTTCGGGGGCGGGACGCACCGCCCAATCGGGCACCACTAACGCCGCAGCGGGCGCGGATTTCGCTTTTCCCTTGCGGCCCCATATGCGCGACGATGTGCGATAAACGCTGCGCAGGCCCCAACGCGGCCCTGCATCTTCCCAGCCGCAGTCCAAATCTTCCAACACTTGCTGCGCGGCGGCGTGCCAGCTGCCCTCCGCGACGCTGCCGTCCGGCTTTTTCGTGGTGCCCGCGATCACCAATATTTCTTCGGCCCGCGTCATCGCCACATAGAATAAGCGCCAATCTTCTTGGCGCGCCGCATCGACGGCTTGGTCATAGGCCGCCGCAATACGGCCATATCTCTCATCCTTGGCGAGGGGGAAGACCGGCAATTTCTGCCATGCTTCCAAATCCATATGGAAAGGACGATAGCCCAGCCCCGCTTCTTCGGTGGCGTCAGCCAAAATCACAATCGGGGCCTGCAACCCCTTGGACCCATGCACCGTCATCACGCGCACAGCCTCGCTGCGCGCTTCGGTCTGGCGTTTAATATCAATGGCGCTGGCGTCCATCCGGCTGAGGAAGCTGAGCAGCGAGACATTGTCCGTCTGTTCAAAATTCAGCGCCTGATTCAGCAATTCGTCAATCGGGTCCCGCGCCTCGCGCCCCAAGCGCGCATATAATTTGCGCCGTCCATCTAAGGGGCCGGACAACATATGGTCCAAAAAGCGAAAGGGCGTAGTCATGTCCGCCATGCCCAGCAATTGGCGCAATGCCGTCATGGCTTCGGCGGGCACGCCTGCCTCTGCCTCCGTGGCGCGCAAATAGGGCCAAATGGGCGTGCGGCCCCGCCCGCCTATCCAGCGATAAAGCTGGTCCTGCGTCCAACCAATCAGCGGGGACACCAGCAGGCTGGCCAAATTCAGATCATCTTCGGGCTGAACGGCAAAGCGCATGGCCGACACCAAATCCTGCACCGCCAAGGGCTGGGTGAGCGCAAAACGATCCACACCCGCCACATCGACGTCCAACGCCTGAAGCCGCGCGACAATGCGCGCCGCCAAATCGCGACGTTTACGCACCAACACCATGATGTCGCCGGGCACCACGGGGCGGCCATCCTTGCCGTGCAAAATCCATTGCTGAATTTCATCGGCAATCGCATTGGCCAAGCGCATGGATGCGGGGTCGCTAGCTGGTGCGCCGCTGTCGGCGCTGGGGCTATCCGCGCTCCATTCGCTGTCGGCGCCATTGCTAGCATCGTCGCCATCATCTGCACCGACGGCAGCCGCGGCGGACGGCACGCCTGTGCCATCTTCGGCGTCCAGCGCGCTCAGCGCCTTGCCAACCCGCAGCGGTTGCCACAATTCCACTTGGCCCGCTTGGCCCTTGCGGAACGGGTGGTGCGGCGGCTCCTGCCCCTCCAGCCCCATGGCCGCCGTGCCGCCGCTCGCCAACCAGCGGTCCACCACTTGCAAGATGGCGGGCGTCGAGCGGTAATTGCTTTCCAAATTCACCTGATGCAGCGGCTGCCCCGCCCGTTCGCCCAACACGTCAAACAAAGTACGCGCCGTTTCAAAGGCCGCTGGTTCGGTGCCCTGAAACCCGTAAATGCTCTGCTTGCGGTCGCCCACCGTGAATAGGGTCGGGCTGCGCTCGCCGCCATCCTCGGGGCTCACCGCAAAATATTCCTCAGCCAAGGAATGGATAATGCCCCATTGGCGCAAATTGGTATCCTGCGCTTCGTCGACCAAAATATGGTCGGTGCGCTGGTCCAGTTTGAACCGCACCCATTCGCCAAAATTGCTGGTCCGCAGCAAGCTACCCGCCAGACTGATCAGATCATCAAAGTCGGCGAAGCCGCGTTCGCGCTTGGCCAGCGCATAAGCTTCGGCAAAGCGGCTGCCCAGCATCCACGCGGACGCCAATTCATCGGCCACCCGCATCGCCGCCGCCGTATCGCGAATATTTTGCAGGGCGGCCACAATGCGCTGCGCCGCGTCAAAGCAGCCGTTCATCTTGCCTTTTTCGCCGCTGAAATCTTTGCGATATTCATTTTTATCGGTCAGAAAACAGCTCAGCACCCCCTCCAGCAAGGCGGTGCGCGCTTCCGGCGATGCGGACAGCCAATCGACCATTTTATCCGCATATTTCAGGCCCGTTTTGGTGCCCCACGCCGCGCCCAATGTGGCCACCGCCTGCATATCATCATCCGCCACCAAGCCGCTGGCCATCACGCTTGCCAGATAATCCGCCACATCGCTGGTGGGCAGGTTCAACGACAAACGCAAATGATGGCGCGTGGGCGGCAAAACAGCAGGCGGCCCGCCAAAGCTGGCGGCGCATAGCGACAAATATTGCAGCGCCGCATCGGGGTTCATCCGCCGTGCCAGCGTCACGGCGGCAGCGCGCAGCCTGTCCCCATCATCGCCTTCTTCGGCCAGCAACTTGATCAACACCTGCCGTTTCAACAAAGCGGCTTCGTCATCCTCAATCGGACGGAAACCGGGCAACAGCTTGGCTTCCAGCGGGAAACTGGCCAGCAAAGTTTGGCAAAAGCTGTGGATCGTCTGCACCCGCACCGACCCACCGGGGCTGTCAATCACCATAGCAAACAGCGAACGGGCACGGTCCATCAAGCCATGCTCGGCCCAATCCAGCCCCAAGGCCTGTAGATCCAGCCGCAATTCGGCGTCAGCCACGCGCACCCATGTCGCCAAGCGTTCATGAATGCGGTGCGCCATTTCGGCGGCCCCAGCCTTGGTAAAGGTGATGCACAAAATGGCGTCCGGCCGCACGCCTTGCAGCATCAAACGCAGCACACGGGCGGACAAAACCTGCGTCTTGCCCGTGCCCGCCGACGCCCCCAGCCACACATGATGGGCGGGGTCAGCGGCGGCGCCTTGCCGTTCGTCCAATGACGCAAGGGGGGACAGGCTGCTCATGGTTTTACATCCTCGCGGCCGAACCATTCATCGCGGCGCATCAATTGGTCATATTCGCCATATTTGGCATTTGCCCCCGGCTCAAAAGCTTGGCCGCCCAGCAAATAGCGCGCCGCCAAATCGCTGAGCCGGTCCGCCGCAAAATCCACCGCTTGTTCCGCCGACTTCAATTCCGAACGCGACCCATAAGGCGTCGTGACCTTGCCCGCCCCGCCCAATTTTCGTTGCGGGCTGAGCGACCAATATTCCAGCGCCGCCACATCATGGGCATCGACGCCCTCCATATGGCCTTCGCGCGCCATCAGGCCCAGTAAGCCCAATTGATTGTCCAGCCCAGCCGCCGCCGCCGCGCCCGACGGGGCGGCACCGCTTTTATAATCGACAATGCTAATTCGGCCTTCGGCGTCGCGGTCTACGCGGTCCGCTTTGCCGTGCAGTTCGATGCCGTCGGTTTGCATCGAACCGCGCAGTTCGACGCCCGCTGCCTTGCGGTCAGCATCCGCCATCACTTGCCCCGCCGCCCAGCGCAGCGCCGGTTCCATGCGCGGTAACCAAAAACGAGCGGCCAACGGGTCCAGCGCCGGATCGGCGCGAAGCGCGTCCATTTCCTGTTCGAAACCCGCAGCACTGGCCCCGCCCCGCACCCAATTTTCAAACAGGCTGTGCAGCCTTGTGCCCCGCCAACGCGGGTCGGGAAGCGCGCTCAATGGGTCCAGCGCCGACAGGCCCAATATTTGGTTGGCATAATATCCAAAGGGATCGCGCGCCAAACGATCGACAGCGGTCACGCTGATTTTACGCGGGCGAACGTCGGCGGGTGGCGATGGCGCAGGGCGCAGCGCGGGTTGAGCCCGCCCGTCCGGCACATCCAATTCGGCGGCCAAGCGGGTGATCGCGCTGCCATCCGGCATGGGTTCGGGCAAATCGCCGCCTAGCGCCGCCAAACGCAACCAGAAACGCGACGCGACCATCGGGTCGCCGCCGCTGCGCTGGGCGCGGGTGATGATGACATGGCGTGCTGCAAAAGCGCCCGCAAAGTCATGCGCCGCGGCGCCTTGTTGCCGCTCCAACGCGCCCAGCCCCAGCAAGCGCCGCACACCGGGGGCCAGCCATGCATCAGGGCTTTGGCGCGGCGGCCAGCGCCCTTCGTCAAGACCGCCCAAAATCATCACATCGGCGCGTTGCAAGCGCGCCTCGAGCAGGCCCCAAATGAACAAGCGCGGGTGCCCACCAAAGGGGGCGCGCACGCTTTCACCGGCCATTAACTCCGCCAACATTTGCGGGAAATCATCGCGCCTCACCGTCGCAGGGCCATATTGGCGCGACACGGCCCACCGGTCGAACAAAGCCGACAAAGCGCGGCCCGCAGGCCCCGTCCATGCATCATCGCCGCTCAGCCATTCCAGCCCCTGTTGCAGGGCGTCCAAAAAGGCGGCAGGCGGCGACGCCGCACCGCTATGGAATATGGTGAGCAGCGGATACAGCCCGGCCATCACATCATCCCACCATGGCCGCAGTTGCACAGCGGCGGCATGGCCCCGTGCCTTGGGGTCATCGGCGCGCTGGGCAATGCGGTCGCTGATGCCATGCCAACCGGGCAACAAACCCGGCCCCCGCAGCAACAAATCCAAGGCGCGGACATGGTCCAGCCAAATCAACCGCCCCTCGCCCTTGCGGACCAGCGGATGGCTCAGCATGCCGATGAGGCGCACTGGATCAAATTCTGCGCCCAATTCCGCCAGCAACGCCAATAAAGCACCGGGCGGGGTCTGGGACAAAGGCTGGCCCGCGCTGTCATCCACCCCAATGCCCCAACGCGCCAAAGCCGACGCCACCCGCCGCGCCAAATTGCGGTCGGGCGTCACCAAGGCTGCGGTGCGGGCAGGTGTTTCCAGCGCATGGCGCATCAACAGGGCAATGGCCTGCGCTTCTTGATTGTCGTCGGCAAAACTAGCGGCTTGCACATGCGTCAAGGCTGGGGCCAAATCCCCTTCATTTTGCCAGCGATGGGTGAAGGCCGCTGGCGCGAACATCAGCGACAGGAACGAGCCGCGCTGTTCGGGTCCATCAAAATCCGACACGCCGTCCCATGTCATCACATCATCACGGGCGATGCCCATGCGTCCCAACAGCAATTTCAAATGATATTGCGGGTGCGTTTCCAAGGGCCGCATGCCCATATGGTCAGCGGGGACCGGCGCGGGGCCCAGCGCGTCCCATTCCTCGGCCGACATCGTCAAATCCAAGCCCGGAATGACCAACATGCCGCCATCCAATTCGGAAATGACGCGCAGCAACCGCGTAATGGCGGGGGCCGCCGTGGTGATACCGGCCGCCACCACAAAGGATGCGGGGGATTGCGCCGCCCAATTTTCGGCTACACGGTTCAGCAATTGGTTGCGGCGGTCGGCGCGGTCCATCAACCCCGTTTTCGCCAGTTCGGCGGGCCATTTTTCGACCAACAAACGCAGCCTAGCCCAAGACAATTGCCAGTGATTGGCCAGATCGCCCAATTGCGATTCAATATCGGCCAAATGGGCGTGCGGAATTTCTTCATAATGCAATTGGTCCAGCACCCGTGCCAGCCCCTCCGCCAACACAAAGGCCGCCGCGCCTTCAATCCGTTCTTCGCCTTGCGGATTATGGCTTTCGATCAATTGCGCCAGCATCAACCGGCGTTGCAGGGCATCAATGGCAGGCGGCAACACTACGCCTGCATCCAGCCCATCCAGTGCCAAGCCGACATTTTCGTCCAGATCAGCGTCGCCGACCACCGCCAAGCGCGGCATCAACAGCCCCGCCCCGCCAGCGCGCACAAAGGCTGCCTGCACCGCCATGCGCGCTCGGTTGCTGGGCAGCAGAATGACGCCGCGCGCCAAGCCCAGATCATCCCCCGCAAAGCGTGTGATCAGCCCATCGGCCAAGGCATCCGCAAAAGCGCGGTGAACGGGAATCGTGAAAACACAAGGGCGCGCGCCAGCCATGTCGGCGCTTATCCGCGCGCCAGCATGGCTTCGGTCGGCGCAATGGCGGCGGGGGTGCCGACATCAAACCATTGCCCCATATGCGACACGCCAAATAACCGTCCTGCCGCTATGGCACGGTCCCAGAAAATATTGGTCGAAAAGGGCCCTTCGGGCGGGTCCACCAATAAACGCGGGGATATCAACTGGATGCCGGTATAAACAAAGGGCGCGACATGCCCGCCTTTGCGGCGCGACAATTGCCCGCCCGCATCCATATGAAAATCGCCCTGCCCCTTATTCCCTGTGGCGCCGGATTGACGGATGAGCAGCAACAAAGCGTCCATTCGGTCACCGTCCCAGTGGCGAGCCAAATGACGAATGCTGTCTTCCGGCCCATCGGTCCAAATATTATCACTGTTGGCGACCAATATCGGATCACCGCTCAGCATCGGCAAAGCCTTGACCAAGCCCGCCCCTGTTTCCAGCAATTGGCTGCGTTCATCGGAAATGGCGATGTTCATCGGGCCTTTGCGGGCCGCCAAATGCGCTTCCAATGCGTCCGCCAGATAATGGACATTGACCACGGCCTTGCGGATGCCCGCCGCCTCGATACGGTCCAAACTATGGTCGATTAACGCCTTGCCCGCCACGCGGATCAGCGGCTTGGGACGGGTCGCGGTTAGGGGGCGCATACGCTTGCCCAGGCCCGCCGCCATCACCATCGCGGATTCAATCTGCACCCCGTCCGCCATCAGATTGCGTCCTGCCAAGCGGCGGCGCGTTTTTCGGGCGGTATATTGTCATCAAACCACGCACGAACGGGGGCCAAGGCGGGATGCGCCAAATCGCGTTCGACCAAGCCCCACATGCGCGGCTGAAACCGACGATAGCCTTGCTTGCCATCCCGTTTCCACAAACGCACAAACACACCCAAAATGCGGGTATTGCGCTGCGCCGCCAAGGCCCAATAGCTGGCCTCGAAGGACCGCGCATCCACCCCGCTCGCAGCGATATAGCGGTCGATCATCTGCCGTTCGATAGCGGGCGTCACATCGCGCCGTGCATCTTCCAGCACCGACGCCAGATCATAGGCCGGATGCCCCAACAGCGCGTCTTGGAAATCCAGCAAGCCATAATGGTGAAGGCCGCTTTGCCCATCGATCAGCATGATATTTTCAGCGTGAAAATCGCGCAGCACGGTGACACGCGGCAAGCCGTCTTCGGCGACCGGCGTCAACACTTGCTGCCATGCGGCACGAAAAGCGTCGCGGTCGACCGTCAAATCCAAGGCGGGGCAATACCAGTCGGTCAGCAACATGACCTCGTCCAACCATTGCTCCAGCCTGTGCACGGGCAAATCCGCCATGGCGGGGCGTTGATGCAAATGGGCCAGCAAGTCGGTCAGCGCGCCATAATGGTCCGCCTCTGTTTGCGGGGCCGCATCCAAGGCTTCGCGCAGGCGGTCGTCACCGAAATCCTCGATCAACAACAGGCCCTGATCCAAATCCCGCGCCAAAATGGCGGGGGCGCAAAGACCTTGTGCGCGCAGATATTCGGCCATAGCAATGAAGGGACGCGGGTCCTCGTGGGGCGGCGGGGCGTCCATCAACACCGCGCGCCGCACGCCGTCCACCACACGGAAATAGCGCCGAAAACTGGCGTCCCCTGCCAAAGGCAATATCTGTGCATCCGCCCAGCCATGCGCCGCCAAAAAGGCCGGTGCATATGTCGGTGCTGTCATCAAAGCGGCCATCTTTTTTCCCAATGCATCGGCACATCCGCCGTCAAAATACGCTGATCCCCCTCGCCGCTTATGTGCAAGCCAAGGGCCCCCGGCCACCCCTGATCGCCCAGCCTTTCCGGCCATTCGATCAGCAAGGCACCATCATATAAATAATCATCCAGCCCCAGTTCGACCAATTCACGCGCATCCTCGATCCGATACAGGTCGACATGGCCGATCGGCATATCTACCTCTGGCGGCGCATAGGGTTGGATGATCGCAAAGGTGGGGCTGGGGGCCTCGCCAGCAAGGCCGCGCGCTTGCAGGATGCCGCGCGCAAGGGTGGTTTTTCCGGCCCCCAAATCGCCCGACAGCAAAATCACATCCCCCGCGCCCAGCACCGCGCCCAGCGCAGCCCCAATGCGGGCCGCGTCCGCAAGACCATAATGCACCACAAATTGCGTCATTCGCCGCGCGGCAGGTTGATACGCACCAACGTCCCCTGCCCCTTTTCGGTTACCACATCCATCACCCCTCCATGGGCCGATACCAATTGCCGGGCCAAGGCCAAGCCAATGCCCCCCGCTGCGGTGGCCGCCTGACGCCCGCTGGTGACGGCGGCGACATCATCCGGCAATCCTGGGCCATTGTCCGACACAATGATTATGACCGCCTGATCATCGCCCATCGCATGCACCAAGACACGGCCATCGCTGCGCCGCGTGGGCGCGGTAAAGCGAATGGCATTGTCGATCATGCTGCCCAGCAAGCGGCCCAGCCGCGCCGCATCGCCCGCAATCTCGCCCAAATCCGGCGCGATTTCGCGCACAAGCTCAATCTGTTCCTGCGCCGCAAAGGCCGCGCAATCATCCATGGCGCGGTCCAACAAAGCCGCGACATCGACGGACGCATGTTCAATCGCCAGCGTTCCCGCCTCCGCCTGCGCCAAGTCCAATACATTGTCGATATGACGGCCCAGCACGCCGACACTGTCCATAATCGCGCCGACATAGCTGGTCTGACGGTCGTTCAATCCGCCTGCATAGCCACCTTGCAGCATTTCGCTAAACCCAGCGATGCTGGTCAAGGGTGTGCGCAATTCGTAACTCATCCGCGACAAAAAGGCCGTCTTGACCTTGTCCGCCGCTTCCAAGGCTTCGTTGCGTTCGCGCAAAGCCCCTTCGATGCGGCGGCTATCGCTGATATCCAGCATGATCAACAGCGCATTGCCGTCGGGCAGGGGAATGGAGGCAAAGTCAAAATGCCGCCCGTCGGCAAAGCGAATTTCGCCAATGCGCTGCACCCGTTCCAAGGTGGCGGCACGGATCACCTCTTGCACCACATTAATTTGTTCGGGCTTGGCCAAACGGTCCGCCAATCCGGCCATCAGCACATCTACGCGGGGGTGCGCCGCTAGTTGAAATTCATCAATGGCCCACAAGCGGCGGAAGCGCTGGTTCCACAAATGCAAGCGGCCATCGGGAGCAAAGACCGCGATCGCTTCGAATAAATTATCAAAAGTCGCGGTGCGCACCCGCAGCAAAGTGTCGCGCGCACCCGCCAATTGGATATGCTCGGTTCGGTCCTCGACGATCAGCAACAAACCGCCTTCGGGCGTGGGCTGGGCGACGACGCGCAAATGGGTGCCATCACGCAGCAACCAATCTTCCTCCGCCGCATCGGGGCGGGCGAACCATTGTTCATGCGCTTCGCGCCATGCTGGAAAATCGCGCACTTCGGGCGTCCGTCCTGCGTCGCGCAATCGGTCGAGCAAGCGGGCAAAAGGCGGCGCTTCGTTCAAGGTTTCGGCGTCAATGTTGAACATGCGGCGAAACGGCAAATTGGCATAAACCAAATGGCGGTCCGGCCCAAATTGCACCACCGCCGCGGACAAACGGTCCAACAATTCGCGCTGCGCCTCTGCAAAGCGGCGATGACCGCTGCGTTCCAGCTCCAATTCCTGAATATCCACAGCATAGCCCGCAATGCCGATGGTCCGGCCGCCTGCTGGGGCCAAAGGCACATCGACCACGCGCATAATCCGCCGCTCACCCTTGACCGTGACCGGAATGGCGCGCAGCTGGGCCTCCCCGCTTTTGCGGCTGGCGGCGGCGGCATCAATGGCGCGGACACCCGCCACCGGTTCGCATAATTCAATGCCATCTTGAATCACCGCAGCGGCGCTTGGTGCCTCTACGGCTTCGACATAGGCGTGGTTGACAAGCGACAATTGCAAATTCATGTCGCGGAACCACATGGGGAAGGGCGCGGTGTCGATAAGGCCGGACAAGGCTTCGAACGCACCCATTGCATCGTCGCGTTCGCGCCGCGCTTCGGCCAAGGCTTGCTGCCCTTCGGTAGCGTCGCTCATCCACAATAAGACGGTGCCAGCCCCGCCAATCGCTGCTGGGGCGGCCCCGCCTTGAATCACAATGGTGCGCGCCCCGCCTTGCGGACGCAGGCTGAGTGTAAAGGCTTTGGCCCCGCGCTGGGCCCCCAATATGGCCTGACGCAATTGCTCATGCCCCGCAGCCGGAAAGCCAGTGTCTGGGCCGCGCATATCATCAAAATGGCGAATCCCGCCGTCCACGCCCAACCAGCGGTCCAGTCGGTCGCTGGCCTCGATGCGCCAATCGGGGCGAATAATCACCGGCATTTGCGGCGCGGCGGCCAGCAAGGCCGACAAACGCTCGGATTGGGCGGCCACAAAGGCGGAACCTCGCTGCATCGAAATGCCGCGCACCAAGGCCCATATCGCGGCGGCCAACCACAGGACCGCCATCAAACCCAGCAAAAAAGACATGACGGGGGACAGAGGCTCGCTCATCCCCAATGGATTCCAAAAATGTTGGGAAAACGCCCTGTGTGCATGATGCATCTGCCCTACTGCTGATGGGGCGATGTTTCAATCATCTGTGCAGGGGGAAATCACATTCACCCACAGCAATTTTCCACCATATGGCCGTAGATCTGCCTGTCCTGCACGATGACCAGAAAAAAGGCCCAACTCCAACAGGGACTTGGGCCTTTTTCCTTCACCATTGCGCCCCCAAATATGGGCGTTCCACCTTAATAGCGGTAATGATCGGGCTTGAAGGGACCATCGACGCTGACGCCGATATAATCGGCCTGCTTTTGGGTCAGCTTGCTCAGCTTCACGCCCAGCTTTTCAAGGTGCAGCGCGGCAACCTTTTCGTCCAAATGCTTGGGCAGCACATAGACTTCATTCTTATAATTCTCACCCTTAGTGAAGAGTTCGATTTGGGCCAGCACCTGATTAGTAAAGCTGGACGACATCACAAAGCTGGGGTGGCCGGTGGCACAGCCCAGATTGACCAAGCGGCCCTTGGCCAGCACGATGATTTCCTTGCCATCGGGGAATTCCACCAAATCGGTGCCGGGCTTCACTTCGGTCCACTTATAATTGGCCAGACCAGCGATCTGAATTTCGCTGTCAAAGTGACCAATGTTGCACACGATGCTCATGGGTTTCATCGCCGCCATATGTTCAGCGGTGATGACATCGGCGTTGCCGGTCGCGGTCACGAAAATGTCGGCGCGGGTCGCCGCTTCTTCCATAGTGACGACTTCATAGCCTTCCATCGCGGCTTGCAGCGCGCAAATCGGATCAACTTCGGTCACCAACACGCGGGCCCCGCCGTTGCGAAGGCTGGCCGCCGATCCTTTGCCCACATCGCCGAAACCGCAAACAGTGGCCACCTTGCCAGCCAACATCACATCGGTGGCGCGGCGGATGGCGTCGACCAAGCTTTCCTTGCAACCATAAAGATTGTCGAACTTCGACTTGGTGACGCTGTCGTTCACATTGATCGCGGGGAAAGGCAATTCGCCCTTTTTCGCCAATTCATACAAGCGGTGCACACCCGTGGTCGTTTCTTCCGACACGCCCGTCAACGCCTTGACCGTCTTGGTCAAATAGCCGGGGTTCGCCGCAACAAAGGCCTTCACGGCGCGCTGAAATTCGATTTCTTCTTCATTTTCTGGCGCGGGCAAGGTTGCGCCTGCTTCCAGCTTCGCGCCCCACAGCGCGAACATGGTGGCGTCGCCGCCATCGTCCAAAATGATATTGGCGGTGGTGTTACCCCAATCAAAGATACGGCCCACATAATCCCAATAATCCGCAAGGCTTTCGCCCTTTACCGCGAACACAGGGATATTTTGCGCCGCAATGGCTGCCGCCGCATGGTCTTGGGTAGAAAAGATGTTGCAGGTTGCCCAGCGAACTTCTGCGCCCAGCGCCACCAAAGTTTCAATCAGCACCGCCGTTTGAATGGTCATGTGCAGCGAACCGGTGATGCGCGCTCCCTTCAATGGTTGTGCTGCGCCAAATTCAGCGCGCAGCGCCATCAGGCCAGGCATTTCGGTTTCGGCAATGGCAATTTCTTTGCGGCCAAAATCAGCCAGACCAATATCGGCAATCACATAATCGAGGGTATTAGCGGCGGTGGCCACAAGCCATTCTCCTATTTCAACATTCCTGCGGGTGGTGGCGACTGACCAGCGGCCACAAGCCCGTAGCAGCGCAATTAAGTTACGCGCTTTAGCGGATTATCCCGCCCCCATCAAATATAAACTTTTCTTTATATCCCACTCCATTCTTATCCGGCGGGACGCAATAGGGTGGCCGCGATTTCCGGCCCAATTCCCCCCAACCCAACCAAGGTCGCCGTTACCAAGCGCATAGGAGGGGCGCAGCGGAGGGGCACATGTCAAAACAGCAGAAAAATGAGATTTTTCCGCGCAGGGTTAAAAATAAATTTTTCCAGCGCATGGCCTGTCACATTTCCAAGCCCAATAAACGCCTTTGCGATAAGGCTAATTTATATTTGTTACAATATTGTGACAACAGGCTGAAATATTTGACATTTCTTCTGACAATATGGACAATCAGAACCAGAATTTCATCTATTGGGGAGAGAGAATATGAAAATTTCCGCCATCCTAATTGGCATACTCGCCGCCTATTCCGTGCCCGCAGCCGCGCAATCCATCGTCGTGGTGACCGCGCCGCAACCAAGCCTGGAACAATTGCCAGTGGCCTATGCCGAATTGTCTTCGGGCCAAAATATGCGTGCCGTGGAAAAATTATCCATGGACGAAGTCAATGCCCAGCACCCCGCCCATTTAATCAATCTGGGAACAGCACTGGCCCGCACAGGCCAAATTGATGCAGCGAAATCCGCCTATCTGGCGGCCCTAAACAGCCCCGATCGTTATGATCTGGAAATGGCGAATGGCCGCTATCGGGATTCGCGATGGGCCGCACGGGAGGCCTTGGTCCAACTCAACAGCCGCCAGCCGGTGTCCAGCGCCCAGCTTGCGCTGGTCCGCTAACCGCCACTTTATGGCAAAAGGTGGGCGTCATTCCGTACCAAAGGACGCCCCCACCGTCAGGCCTCGCCGCCCGTGATGGTCAATAAGCGCGTATCTATGCCCCCGTCTAAAAAGGCGCGGTGCCATTTCTTATGCGGTTTCTCGCCAAATAACAGGGCGTCGCTGCCGGATGTCACATGCCAGCCATGATGCACTAGCTCATCTTCTAACTGGCCACCCTCCCAGCCTGCATAGCCAAGCGCGACCAACCATTGGCTGGGTCCGCGCCCTTCCGCAATGGCACGCAAAATATCATGGGAACTGGACAGCATCCAACGATCAGCGACTTGCACCGCATCCGCCCCCGCCCAATCCATGCTATGCAACACAAAACCACGGGTCGGTTCCACAGGTCCGCCAAAATAGACTGGCACGTCCAGCGGGTCTTCATGGGCGATGTTCAATTGGTCCATGACAGACCCAACCGTCAGGCCATCCAGCAATTTGGCGACACCAATGCCCATTGCGCCATCATCGTCATGGCTGACCATAGCGATAACAGCCTGTTCAAACCGACGATCCCCCATTCCGGGCAGGGCCAACAATAGCTGACCCGTAAACCAAGGATTTCTTTCATTCATATATTCATCATGGCGATGCTCTGTCCGTGGGTCCAGCCCCATGGGCAAATTTCCTGATCGCTTATCTTGGCCGATACACGCGTCAAAGGGCAACGAAATCGGGCCATCACCTTGACTTGGCCTGTCCGCCGCACAATGTCTGCGGTGAAAATGATACCCAAGTTCAGAAAGGATGCCCCATGACAATTCAAACTGGCGAAAAACTGCCTGAAACCACCTTGGTCAAAATGACCCAAAATGGCCCCGAACAGGTCAAGAGCAGCGAATATTTCGCTGGCCGCAAAGTTGCCCTTTTCTCGGTTCCTGGCGCATTTACACCGACCTGCTCGGCCAAGCATTTGCCCGGCTATGTGGACAAGGCCGCAGAACTCAAGGCCAAGGGCATTGACGAAATTGCTTGCACCGCCGTCAACGACGCCTTTGTGCTGGGCGCATGGGCCAAGCAAGGCGAAGCCACCGACAGCGTCACCATGTTGGCCGATGGCAATGGCGCTTTGGTCGAATCCATGGGCTTGACCATGGATGGCACGGCTTTTGGCATGGGCCAGCGCGGCCAGCGTTTCTCGATGGTCGTCAATGACGGTGTCGTCGAACAATTGTTCGTCGAAGCACCGGGCGAATTTCGGGTTTCCAGCGCAGAACATATGCTCGAAAATCTGTAAAATATTTATTTTGGCGATGGCGCACGGCGGCAAATCCGCTGTGCGCCATCGCCCTATATGGTGGCCCAACACCATCATGGTAATTTTCTTATAATGTCTGGCGGCATGCCGCGCCTTTCATGCCCGCATATTTTGCCAATTCAGCAATTTTCGATGGATTAACCACGGCATATTTCTTTGGTCATAAAAGCATGTCACTATAGCGACATGACCATCAGAACTTCGAAGATTGAGACCGATACTGACACGCTGGTTGAAACGATTATCAGCGAACTTCAGACCCAATTTAAAACCGCCGTTGGCGCGCTGAAATCCGCGATTTCAGATTATGTGAAGCATCGCACATTGCCGCCCGCCGATGCCCGCGAAACGGGCCTGTTCGACTATCCCGCGTTGCGGATTGTCACCGACGGCGAATATCGCGGTACAGCGGACCGCCACAGCGTTGCCTTCGGCCATTTTGAACGCGCCGGCGAATTTGTCACCACCATCACCCGCCCCGATTTATTCGCCGATTATTTGCGCGAACAATTGTCGCTATTGGTGGAAAATTACGATGTCACCATCGAGGTTACGCGCACGGGCCAGCAAATCCCCTTCCCTTATGTTTTGGATGCCAGCGATGGGTCGGACATGGGCAGCGTGACACCGCTGGAACTGGCCCGCCATTTCCCAACCACCGATTTGGCGGATATTGGCGACGAATTGGCCGATGGCCTATTTGGGGCCGACACAGAAAAATCCCAACCACTGGCGCTGTTTGACGCGCTGCGCACTGATTTTTCTTTGGCGCGCCTGCGTCACTATACGGGCACCGCGCCGGAACATTTTCAACGCTATATCTTGTTCACCAACTATCACCGCTATGTCGATGAATTTGTTTCGTGGGCCGGCGAGCAAATTGGCAAGGGCCGCTACACAGCATTGGCCGGTGCTGGCGGCCTTTATGTCAACGAAGCAGGCGTAAACGCCGGCGCATTGGTGGCCGACAGCGCGTGGCGGCGGCATCAAATGCCCGCCTATCACTTAATCACACCCAGCGGCGACGGCATCACCTTGGTCAATATCGGCGTCGGCCCGTCGAACGCCAAAACCATCTGCGACCATTTGGCGGTGCTGCGCCCAGAAGCATGGCTGATGATCGGCCACTGCGGCGGGCTGCGTCCCACCCAGCGCATTGGCGATTATGTGTTGGCCCATGCCTATTTGCGCGACGACCATATTTTGGACAGCGTCCTGCCGCCCGAAATCCCCATCCCCCCGATCGCCGAAGTGCAAATGGCGCTGGCCAGCGCGGCCGAAGCGATTTCCGGAACGCGGGGCGCCGATTTAAAAAAGCGCCTGCGGACCGGCACGCTGGTCACCACCGACGATCGCAATTGGGAATTGCGCTACAGCGACAGCGCGCTGCGCTTTTCGCAATCGCGGGCGATTGGCATTGATATGGAATCCGCCACCATCGCGGCCCAAGGCTATCGCTTTCGCGTGCCCTATGGCACTTTGCTGTGCGTCAGCGACAAGCCGCTGCATGGCGAATTAAAACTGCCTGGCCAAGCCAATCGTTTCTACGAAGAAGCCATCGCCGCCCATTTGAAAATCGGCATTTTGACATGCGAGATTTTGCGCGACGAAGGGGCGAAATTGCACAGCCGCAAATTGCGCGCCTTCAACGAACCCCCTTTCCGTTAAGCGTAAAACCCACAAATAAGGGGCCGGAACAAAGGATGTTCCGGCCCCTTATTTCATGACGCGCGCCGCGCCAAATTACCAGCCAACGCGCTGGCCCTTATTTTGTTCGTCCAACCATGTTTTTAATGGCGCGAAATAGCCCATCATCGCCTTGCCCGACATTTTGCGCTCACCCGTAAAGGCTTCCAGCGCGTCCGGCCACGGCTTGGACATGCCCATTTCCAACATAGTGTTCAAGCGCGCGCCCACCTCTTTATTGCCATAGAAGGAACAACGGTGCAGCGGCCCCGTCCATCCGGCTTGCTTGCAGGCGGCTTCATAAAATTGGAACTGTAAAATCCGCGCTAGGAAATAGCGCGCATAAGGCGTGTTGCCGGGAATATGATATTTCGCGCCCGCATCAAAAGCATCCGCCGGACGGTCAACCGGTGGGACAATCCCCTGATATTGCAGACGAAGCTGGTTCCACGCCTGATTATATCCAGCGGGCTTGATCGTACCGTTAAACACACCCCAACGCCATTTGTCGATCAACAGGCCAAATGGTAAAAAGGCAACCTTGTCCATAGCTTGACGCAGCAATAGACCAATATCTTTGTCTGCGCTCGGCACATTTTTCGGGTCCAACAACTGAATATCCACCAAATATTGTGGGGTGATGGACAAGGCCACAAAGTCGCCAATGGCTTCGTGGAAACCGTCATTTGCGCCGTTCAAATAGAGGAAGGACTGATCCTTATAGGCGCGCTGATAATAGTTATGGCCCAATTCATGATGCACGGTGATAAAGTCGGTCGCGTTGACTTTGGTGCACATTTTGATGCGAATATCGTCTTTATTATCAATATCCCACGCCGACGCATGGCACACCACTTCACGGTCCGCAGGCTTGGTGATCATGCTGCGGGTCCAAAATGTCTCTGGTAAAGGCGCCAGCCCCAAAGAGCTGTAAAATGCTTCGCCAATTTTGACCATTTGTACAGGGTCTTTTTTCTGCGCCGTCAGCAAATCGCCAATATCATAGCCCAAATCGCCAGCCCCAGCGGGCGCCACCAAGGGGTAAATTCCGCCCCATTCCTGCGCCCACATATTGCCCAGCAAATCGGCGCGGATCGGACCCGTTTTGGGCTGAACCGCATCGCCATATTTCGCATTCAGCTTGCCGCGAACATAGGTGTGCAGCGCCAGATATAGCGGCTCAACCTCTTTCCACAATTCGTCGGTCAGCTTGGCAAATTCCTCTGGCGGCATGTCATAACCCGACCGCCACATGGCACCCACATCGCTATAACCCAATTCCTTGGCACCCTGATTGGCGATGTCGACCATGCGGCTGTAATCATCGCGCATCGGTTTGCCGACATTATCGTGCCAACTGGTCCACATTTCCTGATATTGGGCGGGGGTCAGCGACAAATTGGCCATTTCCGCCTCAATATCCGACCCATTGATCGGCTTGCCATTCAGCGTACCGCGACCCTTGCCATATTGCGATTGAAGGTCGGTGGAAATCCGGCTGAGCTCTTGCGCGGCGCCCGCCGTGGTGGGGGCTGGCAACACAATACCGCTGCGCAAGATATTGAGCTTGCGCGCCGTATCGCTGCTCAAATTGGGCACGTCCAAATAACGGGCCGCTTCTAGGGCATATTTCACCGATTTTTCGGTGCCAATCGCATTGATGCGGGCCGCCATCGCGTCTGTATCTTCGGTGATATAGGTGCTGTTTACCCAATTCACCTGCGATGCTTCGACCGTATAATCGAACAAATCTTGCTCAACCGCCGCCACAAACGCATCGGCATCCGCCGCCGTTACTTTGGTTTGGGCGGCGGCGGACGTTGACGTTTTTTTGGGCTTCGCCGCCGGTTCGGCGGCCACCGCTGGTCCGGCAAGGGCCAATGACACTGCCAGCGACAGGCTGGAAATCATCATCTTCATCACACTGCGTCCTCTGTTATTTCAATACCTTATACGGCATTCTCGTGACAGATTGCGCTTTGGATGGCCTGCGGTCAAGCGGTCGTTTGCTCCAAATACCGTACCATCTCTGCGCCCAATTCCGGCATTGTCACGCTGGACATATGGGTGCCGGGAATGGTCGCCAAAACGCCTTGCGCCAACACATCGGCCAATTCCTGTGCCGATCCATTGTCCTGATCTTGATCGCCGCACACCACCAAGGTCGGCATGGTGATGGCCGACAACGCAGCGGGGTCTGTATCCGCAAAGCTTTGCAGCAACAGGCTGGCGGCGGTGCGGTCCACCTTCATCGTCTTCATAAACTGAATGGACAACCATGTGGCATCGCCGCGTTTGGCAGTGTCAAATTCAGCAATCACGCGCTGGAAAAAGGCGCTGCGCTTTGTCCAGCCAGCCAAACCGCCCAGCCCCATGCCGCCCAAGATCAAACGGCGCGGCCGCATACCGCGCACCACCGCGCGCACACTGGTGCGCGACCCCAACGAAAAACCGCCCAGATCAAAATCATTCAACCCCAAATGCTGAATCAGATCTTCCAAATCCTCCGCCAATACATCGGGTCCATAAAATTCGGCGCTTTGCGGGGCTTCGCTAGCGCCATGGGCGCGCAGATCCGGCATGATGACGCGGTAACCCGCATCCACCAACTGACCCGCCGTGCCAAATTTCACCCAATTCATTTCCGCATTGGAAAATAAGCCATGCACCAAAATCAGCGGTGCCCCCTCGCCCATCTGGCGATAAGCCAGCTTTACACCATCGCGGGCAGCGAAAAATTCTACGTCAGTCATCGTGGCTTCAGGCCTTTCTGTTCCATCCGCCACTTAGCAAGGTCGAACCGATCCTGTCCAAAAAAAGGTTCACCATCAAAGACCAAGGTCGGTACGCCCCAATGACCCGATGCATCAAGGACGGCTTGATTGGCGCCAATTTCACGGTCCAAACTGTCCGCCTCGGCGCGAACCTCGGCGTCCAACTCCGCCAAATCCAATCCCGCCCGCTCGGCCGCTTCGGCCAGATGCCCCCCCAAATGCCAATCGCGCGCGCCGCCCCAAATCAAGCTTCCCACCTCGTGGCAAAAGGCCAGACTTTTCCCGCGCCGCGCCGCCGCCTGTCCCAATCGCGTCAGGCGGTAAATATAGGGCTGATCCTCCGCGATCTTGCGGGTGATCACATCTTGCACGATCGGGTCGGGGCGCGGCGGGCCAAAGGGGATGGCGTAAAATTGGGCCACGCGAACCATGTCCCGCATCGTATAGCCCAACCAATTGGGGTGGTTGCGTTCAAAAAAATCCGCTTGGCGAATGGCCAACGGATAGACAGGCCGAACGGTGATATCGACATCATGGCTATCCGCCAAAGCGCGGTATCGGCCAATCGCCAAATAGCTGTAGGGGGACCGAAAGGACCAGAAAAGCTGAGCAGATAAAGTCATGACACACAGAATGCCAATTTATCGAAATGACGCAAGCCCCCTATGATTTTTGGGTGCCCGACCAAAAAATATAATGTCGGCCCCAACCCAGCTTGCCGATAGTAGCTATTGCTATTATAATAATAGCCATGTCTGAGCATATTGGGTTTTTGTTGAACGACACAGCGCGGCTGTATCGACGCGCTTTTAATGCGCGTAGCCGCGAGGATGGCTGCACGGCGCTGCAATGGCGCTTGATGATGTATATCCGGCGCGAACCTGGAATTCGGCAAGGTCCCGTGGCGGAACTGATCGAGGTGGAGCCCATCACACTCAGCCGCATGGTCGACCGGCTGCAAGAATCAGGGCTGGTCGAACGCCGCCATGACCCATCAGATCGCCGCGCATGGTTGCTGTATCTGACGCCGCAAGCCGAAAAATTGATGCAAGGCATCCGCCATATGATCGACGATCTGGAATCCATGGCGATGGACGGGCTCACTGCGCCCGAACAAGCCGAACTGAAGCGCTTAGTGGCCAAGGTTCAGTCCAACTTATCCAACCGCACCGCCTGCCCAGCCCAAGAGAAATAATAGAATTAAAGGAATAATCCGTGTCCGACGCCGTCAACGCGAACCAGCCCGCCGCTTCGCCGATCACCCCATCATCCGACCAGCCGCCTGTCCAAAAGCGAACATGGAAACAATCATTGGTCATGTTCAGCGTGCCGGTCATCCTGATTGCGGCGGGATTGGCCTATTGGTTGCTCAGCGGTGGGTCGGTCAGCACGGATAATGCCTATGTCAAAATGGACAAAGTATCCGTCGCGGCGGAAATCGGCGGACGCATCACCGAAGTGGGCGTGAAGGACGGCCAATTGGTCAAAGCTGGTGACCTGTTGTTTCGCATTGATCCCGAACCCTATCAACTCAGCGTCGCCGAAGCCAATGCCGCGCTGGATGCCGCCAAGGTTGATTTGGGAAATTTGTCGGCCAGCGCCCACACATCGGACATTGAAATTGCCGCTGCCAAAGAAGCCTTGGCTTTTGCCCAAATCAATTTTGACCGTCAGGCCGCGTTGATGGAGAAAGGCTTTACCACCAAGGCCGCCTATGACGCATCCAGCCATGCCGTGGCCCAAGCCCGCGAGAAAATCCGTCAAGCGCAGGCATCTGCTGCCGAGGCACGTAGCAAATTGGCGTCAGGCCCCTCTAGCGGGCTGAACCCCGCCGTAGAGAACGCACAAGTCAAGCGCGAGCAAGCCAATGTTCAATTAAAACGTACCGAAGTCCGCGCGCCGAATGGCGGGCGGGTTGCCCAGACGACACGTTTGCTGATTGGCCAAATGATGGTCGCTGGCGTTCCGGCGGTCACCTTGGTGGATACGGCGCACCCATGGATTGAAGCGAATTTCAAGGAAACCGATCTTGCCAATATGCAGATTGGTCAGCCAGCCCATATTCGTTTTGACGCCTATCCCAATCTGGTTGTGCGCGGGCATGTCGCCACCATTGGCGCCGGCACCGGCAGCGAATTTTCCGTGCTGCCCGCCCAAAATGCGACGGGCAATTGGGTCAAAATCACGCAGCGTGTTCCTGTTCGCATTGCATTGGACGAAGCCCCTGCACGCGAACTGATTGCGGGCCTGTCTGCCAAGGTCGAGGTGATCACCGCCTCCAAGCCGCGCTGAGATAGAAGTCCATGGCTCGTAAGCCCACGCGCCTAAGCGGCGACATTCCCATTCACGCACAAGTCCAGCATCGCGGATTGCTGATGATCGCGGTGATGGGTGCGTCGATCATGCAAATTTTGGATACGACCATTGCCAATGTCGCTATTCCGCATATGCAAAGTTCGCTTGGCGCGACCAGTGAATCCGTAAATTGGGTTCTCACCAGCTATATTGTGGCGACCGCCGTCGCTATGCCGCTCACGGGCTGGCTGGCCGATCGCATTGGTCGGCGTCAATTATTCTTAATCTCTGTGTGCGGATTCATTCTGGCATCTATGGCATGCGGCGCGGCGCAATCTTTGGAACAGATGGTCTTATTCCGCATATTCCAGGGATTATTCGCGGCCTTCATCGGGCCGCTGTCCCAGTCGGTGATGCTCGATATCCATCCACCCGAGCAACATTCCCGTGCCATGTCCATTTGGGGCATGGGAATTATGGTCGGTCCGATCTTGGGACCTTTTCTGGGCGGATGGCTGACCGAAGCGGTGAACTGGCGCTGGGTTTTTTATGTCAACGTCCCTGTTGGCATTCTGACTTTGTTCATGCTGTGGCTCTTGCTGCCTGACCGCGCTGCTACGCCGCGACGATTTGATCTATTTGGATTTTCCATTTTGGCCTTGGGCCTTGCTGCACTGCAGTTGCTGCTGGATCGCGGAGCCCATGAAGATTGGTTTTCCAGTGTCGAAATATGGATTGAAGCGGGCCTAGCGCTGGCCTGTTTGTGGATATTCCTTGTTCATATGTTCACGGCGCGCGAACCGCTGTTTCCCAAATCCATGCTGCGTGATCGCAATATGATTACCGCGCTTGGCTTTATGATCATTTTAGGCCTCGCGATGTTTGCTCCCATGGCCTTGCTTCCGCCTATGCTGCAAAAATTATTTGGTTGGCCCATCATCGACACGGGCATGGTGCTGGCGACGCGCGGTATCGGCATTTTGCTGAGCATGGCGCTGGCGGGCCGTCTGGTGGGCCGCGTTGATGCGCGCTGGTTGGTTGGCACCGGCTTTGCCATTGGTGCTTTTTCCATGTGGATGATGAGCCATTGGACGTTGGACATGGGCATGAGCCCCGTGGTGATCAGCGGGTTGGTTCAGGGGCTGGGCATGGGCTTGGTGTTCATTCCGCTGAACAGCTTGGCCTTTGCCACCATCCCACCCCAATATCGTACCGACGCCTCCAGCCTACTGAATTTGTTCCGCAGCTTGGGCGCATCCTTTGGCATCTCCATTGTCGTGACCATGTTGGCGTCCAGCGGTCAGCGCAGCCACGAAGAATTGGGCGGCCATATTACCAACAGCGCCGTCAGCATGCTGGACGCCAGCACACTCGATCGTTTTGGACAATTGGGGGATGGGGCCTTGGCGATGGTCAATGCCGAGATCACGCGCCAAGCCACGATGATCGCTTATTTAAACGATTTCTGGTTTATCATGTGGGCGATGCTGGCGGTGGTTCCGATGGCGCTATTTCTTCGTCCACCAGCAAAAAATGCCGCCAAAGTGGATATGGCGGACATGGGCCACTAGGCTCAATCCGCCAAAATCACCCACAGCCATGCTGACAGGGCGGTGGGTGACCGACTGTTCGCTTAGCCCTTCTTCAGGTGACGGCGGCCCAGCAATTCTGCGATTTGCACCGCGTTGAGCGCCGCGCCCTTGCGCAAGTTATCCGACACGCACCACAGGTTGATGCCGTTATCGAGGGTGCTGTCATCACGCACGCGGCTGATGAAAGTGGCATAATCGCCCACGCATTCCACCGGGGTCACATAACCGCCATCTTCGCGCTTATCGACCAGCATCACGCCGGGGGCTTCGCGCAAAATATCCTGCGCTTGTTCCGCCGAAAGCTCATTTTCAAATTCGATGTTGATCGATTCCGAATGGCCCACGAACACCGGAACGCGCACGCAGGTGGCCGTCACCTTGATCTTGGGGTCCATGATCTTCTTGGTTTCGACCACCATCTTCCACTCTTCTTTGGTCGAGCCATCGTCGAGGAAGCTGTCGATATGCGGGATCACGTTAAACGCGATCTGCTTGGTGAATTTTTGCACATCCTTTTCGTCGCCGACAAAGATCTGGCGCGTTTGGTTCCACAGCTCGTCCATGCCAGCCTTGCCAGCGCCCGAAACCGACTGATAGGTCGATACGACAACGCGCTTGATGGTGGCGGCATCGTGCAGCGGCTTCAACGCCACAACCATTTGCGCGGTCGAGCAGTTGGGATTGGCGATGATGTTACGCGCCGTATAGCCGTCAATGGCTTCAGGGTTCACTTCGGGCACAACCAACGGCACATCAGGATCCATGCGATAAAGCGAGCTATTGTCGATCACCACACAACCTGCTGCGGCGGCCTTGGGCGCATAAATGGCGGTCGCATCGCTGCCGATAGCGAAAATCGCCATGTCCCAGCCAGCCCAATCGAAATTCTCGATATTCTGGCACTTATAGGTTTTGCCGGTGTCACCAAATTCTACGGGATCACCTTGGCTGCGCGACGATGCGACCGCTGCCAATTCGTCGATGGGAAATTGACGCTCAGCGAGGATAGCGAGCACTTCACGCCCGACATTACCCGTCGCCCCTGCGACAACGATACGATAACCCATGATGCCACTCCTTAAACGATAAATTCTTGAACTTGTTACGTTCAGCCCCCCAAGCATCGCTGCGAAGCTGGCCCAGCATCCAAACAGGCCCTGCTGTGCAAAAGCGGCCACGGCCCAAGGCGCGGCACGGCTGTAACGATGCACAGGCGGGGATTCTTGATTTCAAATGCCGAAAATGAAAACGACCGGTCCTGCCTGTTGGCGGAACCGGTCGAATTGGAAAGCTTTTTTGGCTTTAGTGGAGAGAAGCTCTCCTTAGGCCTTGCCGGCTTCCGACCGGTAATCGCGGCGTTCCGCAATACGTGCCGATTTACCTGTACGACCACGCAGATAGTACAGCTTCGCACGGCGCACAGCACCACGGCGAACAACGGTAATCGAATCGATGTTGGGCGAGTAAAGCGGGAATACGCGCTCCACGCCTTCACCGAAGGACATTTTACGAACGGTGAAGTTCGAACCCATGCCTTTGTTCGAGCGCGCAATGCACACGCCTTCGAAGTTCTGAACGCGCTTACGTTCGCCTTCGACGACCTTCACACCGATGCGAACGGTGTCACCAGGACGGAATTCAGGAATGGTCTTGTCAGCTTTGACAATTTCTTCAGCTTCGATCGTTTGGATGAGGTTCATGCCCATCGTCCTTTTTCAGTTCGCTGCGCGTCAGAGGCAAAACGGCCCGAGCATCGACATGATGCTCACAAAGGTCCGGCTTGCATAACCGTATGAATTTCAGCCAAATTCCCCGATCACAGCACTTCGGAAATTCAGCCCTCGATCGCCAATGGCAAAAGAGATGGCGGCGATGATCCGCAAAACATCGTAAAAATGATTCGCAAATCAACCCAATATGGCGCGCCGATTACGCTGAACCCCGCGAAAAAGCAAGGGGTTGCGGCGGGCTTATTCCGCCTGTTCAGCCTTGGGCTTCTTGCGTTTACGCTTGGGCTTCAACGCCTCTGCCGCCGCCTTGGCTTCGGCATAAGGCACCCACAAATCTGGTCGACGTTCCGCCGTGTCGGCCTCTGCCTGTTCGCGCCGCCATGCGCCGATTTTGGCATGGTCACCGCTGCGCAGCACATCGGGGATGGTCAAGCCTTCCCACGCGGCCGGCTTGGTATAATGGGGATATTCGAGCAAGCCGTTTTCAAAGCTTTCCTCATCGCCGCTGGCCGACGCGCCCATAACACCGGGCAGCAACCGCACACAGGCATCCAGCAACAATAAGGCGCCCATCTCTCCGCCCGACAGGATAATATCGCCCATCGACACTTGTTCAATGTCGCGGGCCGCAAAAATCCGTTCGTCAAAGCCTTCGAAGCGGCCACATAAAATTATCGCCCCTGCCCCCGCCGCCAATTCCCGCACGCGGGCCTGCGTGATGGGGCGGCCGCGCGGGGTCATCGCCAGCACCGGCAAATTGGGGTGTTTGGCCTGTGCATGGTCAACGGCGGCAGCCAGCACATCGACCTTTAACACCATGCCTGCCCCGCCGCCTGCGGGCGTATCATCCACCGTACGGTGCTTGTCGGTTGCAAAATCGCGAATTTGCACCGGATCACACGCCCACCGCCCAGCCTCAAGGGACCGGCCCGCCATGCTATGGCCCAATGGCCCTGGAAACATGTCGGGGTACAGCGTCACAGGAACGGCGGTAAAGGTCATTCGATATAGGCCGCGCTAATGGTGACAGCATCGTCGTCCCATGCCGGAACAGCGGCCGCATTCATCGGCACCATGAAGCGTTTGCCATCAGGGCGTTCGATTTCCAAAATATCACCAGCGCCGAAATTTTCGACGGTATGCACCACGCCCACATCAACCCCATCCGTGGATTTGCACGGCAGGCCGATCAGGTCATGATGATAATATTCCCCCTCTGCCAAATCCGGCAGAGCAGAACGCGGAACCGTTAACACCGTGCCGCGCATCGCTTCTGCCGCGTTGCGGTCGGTGATTTCCGCAAAAGATGCGACCGCGCCTTGGTTGGCGGGCCGGATGGTTTTCAAGGTGAGTTGGCGGGTTCCGGCATCAAAAATGGGAAAGGCGCGGAGGGTATCCGCGCCTTCACCAAATAGCTTGAGCCGAACCTCGCCCCGCACCCCATGCGCGCCAGCGATGGCGGCCAAGGTGACGGGTCGGTCCAGACGCGCCAAAGCTTAAGCTTCGGTTGCTTCGCCAGCTTCTTCAGCCGGTGCTTCTTCAGCAGCAGGAGCGGCAGCAGCTTCAGCAGCAGCGGCTTCTGCAGCCTTCTTTGCTTCTTCAGCTTCTGCGATCTTCGCAGCCTTTTCTTCAGCGCGCTCGGTGGCCTTTTCGCCTGGTTTTGCTTTGTTCGGGTTGTTGCGAGCAGCGCGTTCTTTCACACCAGCAACGTCGAGGAAGCGAGCGACGCGGTCGGTAGGTTGCGCACCAACCGAAACCCAGTGCTTCGCACGGTCGAGGTCCAGCTTAACGCGCTCTGGATTGTCCTTCGACAGCAGTGGGTTATAGCTGCCGATACGTTCGATGAAGCGGCCATCGCGTGGGCTGCGCGAGTCAGCAACAACGATCTTGTAGTAAGGGCGCTTTTTCGAACCGCCACGTGCGAGGCGAATGCTGGTTGCCATGATGTTATTCCTTCTTTGATAATTCGTTAAATGTCTAAAAACTGATTATTTCTTTTTGTTCAGCAGGTTCGCAAGGTCCGGCGGAATATTGCCGCCACCCATGCCGGGCAGGCCGCCAAGGCCGCCTCCCGCACCGCCGCCCAAACCACCAAGTCCGCCGCCAAGGCCACCCAAACCGGGAATGCCGCCGCCGCGTCCGAACAACGCGCCGAGGCCCTTCAGGCCGCCCATCTTGCGGAGTTTCTTCATAGCGGTGGACATTTCTTGGTGCATTTTCAGCACCTTGTTCACCTGCTGCACCGAAGTACCCGAACCATTGGCAATGCGGATTTTGCGCTTTGCGTTGATCAGTTCCGGCTTCGCCCGTTCCTTGGGCGTCATCGATCCCATAATCGCGTCCATATGGATGAGCAGCTTGTCGTCCATGTTGGACTGGGCCACCGCTGCCTGCGCCTTTTTCAGGCCCGGAATCATACCGGCCAGCGCGCCGAGACCGCCCATATTGCGCATCTGTGTCAATTGCATCCGCAGATCGTTCAGGTCGAACTGGCCCTTGGCGAGCTTGGCCGCCATCGCCTCAGCATCTTCGGCCTTAATGGTTTCAGCGGCCTTTTCGACCAAGCTGACCACATCGCCCATGCCCAAAATGCGGCCCGCGATGCGCGATGGTTGGAACACTTCCAAACCATCCAGCTTTTCGCCAACGCCTGCGAATTTAATGGGCTTGCCAGTAACCGCACGCATCGACAGCGCCGCACCGCCGCGCGCATCACCGTCCATACGGGTGAGCACAACACCGGTCAGCGGCACTTGTTCGGTAAAGCGCTGCGCCACTTGCACGGCGTCTTGGCCGGTCAAACTATCGACAACGAGCAGCGTTTCGGCGGGCGATGCCGTGCGCGACACCGCCTGCATTTCGTCCATCAACTGCTGATCGACGTGCAAACGGCCCGCCGTATCGAGCATCAATACGTCAAAGCCTTGCAGCTTGGCGGCTTGCAAAGCGCGCTGCGCGATTTCAACAGGCTGTTGGCCGGTGATGATCGGCAGGGTGGCCACGTCAATCTGGCTACCCAATACCGCGAGCTGTTCTTGCGCCGCTGGACGATTAACGTCCAGCGATGCCATCATCACCTTTTTGCCTTCTTTTTCTTTCAGGCGCTTAGCGATTTTGGCGGTCGAAGTGGTTTTACCCGAACCCTGCAAACCAACCATCATGATGACGGCGGGAGGTGTTACGGCCAAATTCAGGTCGGATGTTTCCGAACCCAACATTTCGGTCAGCGCGTCGTTGACAATCTTAACAACTTGCTGGCCGGGGGTCACCGAGCGGATCACATTATGGCCAATGGCCAATTCGGTGACTTGATCGATAAAGCTGCGAACAACAGGCAAGGCCACATCGGCCTCGAGCAAGGCAATGCGTACTTCGCGCATCGCGGCGCGAACGTCATCCTCGGTCAAAGCCCCGCGACCGCGCAGCTTGCCGAAAACATCGCCCAACCGGTTCGTCAGACTATCGAACATTCGTCTTCAAATCCCTTCTTCCGACATCATAGCGGCGGCGAATCCCATCGATTCGGGCCAACGCAAAACACGCCGGTGAGCGAAACCTCGCCAACCAGCGGTATCCGTAGACAGGAGCTTTTCCGTCGCGGATGTCGATATGCCTAGCAACCTTATGCTGTCAGACACGGCTGCTCCTAGAGGAAAAGGCGTAAAAACGCAAGCGCCCCTAATCGTCCAGCAGCCACGACGGAAATATTAGGTTCAGTTTAAACTTAACCATTATTTCACCCGTTCCCGCCTATCCCTACAAGCTAGGGGTATGGATATAGTGTCTAAATCAGAAGAAATGGCAATGAAACATCCGCGCCGCGCTGTTCGGGAAGAGGTCCTGACTGGCGGCGTTGTTGCGGCCGCCATTATCTTGTTTGTCGGGACGGGCAGCGAAGTGCTGAGCGGCGCCGTTCAAGCCTTTATTGGCTTAAATGGCGGGCCTGATCGCGCTGTAACGGTCGCCCTTATTCTAAATGTCGCCCTGATCCTGTTCGGATGGCAACATCATAAAAAGCTAACGATGAAAATATCAGAACGCACCCAAGCCGCTGAGCAAGCCCAATTTCTAGCCGACACAGACATGCTGACCGGCCTGTTTAATCGGCGTGCCTTGATGATTCGCGGACAGAAAATGCTGGACGACGCCGCACAGGCGAACCGCGACGTGGCGCTAATGCTACTCGATCTGGATCATTTTAAGTCGGTGAACGACAATCATGGCCATAGTGGCGGCGATAAAATTTTACAGCAGGCCGCAGAGCATCTGACCCGCAGCCTGCCCGATGATTCCTTAAAAGCGAGACTCGGCGGCGACGAATTTGTCGCGATGCTGAACATTCCACGCGGTGCGCGGGCCGCCGTAGATGTCCTGTCCTACGATCTGCTGGTCGGACTGCGCGAACAATTGCGCTATGACGGAAAGCCCGTGCATGTCGGGGCCTCCTTGGGTGTAGCCTTGGCGCAAAGCGCCGACACGTCGATGGACACATTGATTCGCCAAGCCGACATCGCAATGTATCATTGCAAAGACAGCGGGCGCGGACGACAAATTTGGTATGAAAGCGGCATGGAAATGGCCGCTCAGGCGCGCAGCAAATGGGAAAATGCGATCAGCGCCGGCATGCAGAACGGCGAGTTTACGCCCCATTTCGAACCACAGGTTGAACTTGGCACAGGCCGCATCTTGGGGTTTGAGATGCTGATGCGCTGGGAATCGGCAGAATTGGGGCATGTGCCGCCCGAACGCTTCATTCCTTTGGCGGAACATGCGGGCCTGATCAGCGATCTGTCGTTTCAGGTCGCCCGCGATGCGATGATCTTGGCCCGCCAATGGTCGCCGAGCATCAGCCTGTCGCTCAACATCTCTCCGCTGCAACTAAAGGACCCATGGTTCAGCCAAAAGCTAACCAAGCTGATTGTGGAAACCGGCCTGCCCGCCCATCAATTGGAAGTGGAAATTACAGAAACCGCGTTGATCGAGGATAAAGCCTTGATTCACGCCATTATCACTAGCCTGAAAAACCAAGGCGTTCGCTTGACGCTGGACAGTTTCGGCACAGGCTATGCGTCTTTGTCGCACTTGCGCACCTTGCCATTTGACCGCATCAAAATTGACCGCAGCTTCATTGCCGCCATGGGCCACAGCCCCGATGCCAAGGCGATTGTCATGGCCGTGCTGCGCCTTGGCGAAAGCTTGGGCACCTCCATCGTCGCCAAAGGGGTCGAGGATGGTGCCACCGCCGACGCACTGATGGCGCTGGGCTGCAAAGAAGCCCAAGGCTGGCACTTTGGGCAGACATTATCGCCGTCGGAATTGCTGTCTTTGTTGCAAGAGCGCGGCCTGATGCGCGACACCAGCCTCCCGTCCAACCAAGACACCTCCGAAACGCCAGCCAGCGATTATAAACAAGCCATATAAAGCAACGGCCACGCGCCGTCTTGGGTCACTAGACTTAGGGCGCGTGCATCCCTAAATGCGCTGATATGGCCCATCGCTTCACCAAAATGCACGGTCTTGGCAATGATTTCGTTGTCATTGACGCCCGAGAAACGCCCGTCGACATGACGGCAGCCCGCGCGGCCGCCATTGCCGATCGTCAGCGGGGCATTGGTTGTGACCAATTGGTGTTGCTGGAACACAGCGTCGCTGCCGATATCAAAATGCGCATTTTCAACAGCGATGGCAGCGAGGTAGAAGCCTGCGGCAACGCCACACGCTGTGTTGCCAGCCTGTTGGGCGTGCCCGCCACCATCGAAACATTGGGCGGTATGCTAAATGTCACGCCCGCCGATGGCGGCGCGAAAGTCGTGCTGGTCGAACCACGCTTTGACTGGGACCAAATCCCCCTTGCCTATCCGATGGACAGCCGCGACTTGCCCTTGGCTTGGGATGAATTGGAACATGGTGCGGTGGTCAATGTTGGCAATCCGCATGTCATATTTTTTGTACCCGATAGTGACGCCGTGCCGCTGCATGACCTTGGCCCGCGCATTGAAACGGACAGCGTGTTCCCGCAAAAAATCAATGTGAATGTCGCCAGCCTTGTTGGGGATAATCATTTAAAACTGCGCGTGTGGGAACGCGGCGTTGGCTTGACGCAAGCTTGCGGCACGGGGGCCTGTGCCACAGCGGTTGCGGGCATTCGCGCGGGACTGGTACAATCGCCGGTCACCATATCTCTGCCCGGCGGCGATCTGACCATTGAATGGGCCCACGGCTCGCCGATCATCATGACCGGCCCCGCGACCCGCGTGTTCGAGGGTGAAACCGATTGGGCGCATTTCGGATGACCCAGCCGCCTGCCAGCGCGGTCGATGTCCGAAATTTCGGCTGCCGCCTGAATATTGCAGAGGGGGAAAATATTCGCATCGCCGCTGGCGAAGCTGGCGTGAGCGATGCTGTCATCTTTAACAGCTGCGCCGTGACGGATGAGGCCGTGCGCCAAACCCGCCAAGCGGTGCGCCGCGCACTGCGCGAAAATCCTGAACGGCCTGTGTTTGTGACGGGCTGCGCCGCAGAATTGGAAGCCGATAAATTCGCCGCCATGGGCGCGGTGGTGGTCAAGAATGACGCCAAGGGTGATATCGCCTCTTATAATGGCGGTCATGCGGCCCATAAGATTGCCGCCCCCTATCAGCCAGCCTTATCGGGCGCCGATCATGCGCGGGCTTTTTTGGGCGTGCAGACGGGCTGCTCGCACAGCTGCACCTTTTGCGCGACCGTATTGGCACGCGGCAGTGCCAATAGCGCGACCGGAGCGTCGGTCATCGCCGCCGCCCGCACGGCGCTGAAGCGCGGGCAAAAGGAAATCATCTTAACCGGCGTCGATCTCGCCAGCTTTGGCGATGATAGCCAATCGAGCCTTGCGTCATTGGTCGAAAATTTGCTCGCCCTTGATGGGCTGCACCGTCTGCGCCTGTCATCGCTGGACCCCGACCGTATTGACGACGCTTTGTTTGCGCTGATCACCCAAGAAACCCGCATCATGCCCCATGTGCATCTGTCGTTGCAGGCTGGTGACGACATGATCTTGAAACGCATGAAGCGCCGTCACAATCGCGCTGAAGCCGTCGATCTGGTGGCGCGCCTGAAACAGGCCCGCCCCGAAATCGCCATTGGTGCAGACCTGATCGCAGGCTTCCCGACCGAAGATGACGCGATGTTCGCCAATAGTCTGGCCCTGATCGACGATTGCGACATCATCTTTGGCCATATTTTCCCCTACAGCCCCCGCGCTGGCACGCCCGCTGCGCGCATGCCGCAAGTGGGCCGCGCCTTGGCCAAGGAACGCGCCGCCATGATGCGCGCCGCCAATGAACGCCGCCGCCATGCGTGGATGGACGCCCAAATCGGCCAGTCCGCCTCGATGCTGGTGGAACGCGACGGGATGACTGGCCATGCCGCCAATTTCGCGGCATTGACCCTAACGACCCCTGCTCCGGCAGGAACCATCCAAGCCGTGCATTTGCGGACGCGGGATGGAGATAGAATGATCGCTGAAAGGATAGCTGCATGAGCGGGACGAGCTGGAGCGACAAACTGCTGAGCGGTTTTCGCCGGACCTCGGAACGGCTGGGGGAAAATTTGTCGGGCCTGACCGGCAAAGGTCGGCTGGATGATGATGATCTGGACCGGATTGAAGAAGCCCTGATCACCGCCGACCTTGGCCCCGCTATGGCCGCGCGTATCCGCGACCGCCTGTCGGAACGCCGCGATGCTGTGGGCGATAGTGTGGAGGAATTGCGCCGCATCGTGGCCGATGAAATCGCCGTCGTGCTGCGCCCTGTCGCCGAACCCTTGGAAATTGATGCCTTTCCCCGTCCCCATGTGATTTTGGTGATTGGCGTCAACGGGTCCGGCAAAACCACGACCATCGCCAAGCTGGCGAATCTGTTCCAAGAACAGGATTATGGCGTGATGCTGGTGGCGGGCGATACCTTCCGCGCCGCCGCCATTGGTCAGTTGAAGATATGGGCCGATCGTTTGGACGTGCCGATTGTGTCTGGTCCCGAAGGCGGCGACGCCGCAGGCATTGTCTATGACGCGGTCAAGCAAGCCACCGCGACGGGCATTGACGTGTTGATCGTCGACACCGCAGGCCGCTTGCAAAATAAGCGCGAGTTGATGGACGAACTGGCCAAAATCAAACGCGTGTTGGGCCGCCTGAATGTCGCCAGCCCGCATGATGTGGTGTTGGTTCTGGACGCGACCACGGGCCAAAATGCCCTGTCGCAACTGGACGCGTTTCGCGAAGTGGCGGGCGTGACCGGCCTTGTGATGACCAAGCTGGACGGCACCGCGCGCGGCGGTGTGCTGGTGGCCGCGGCCGAACGTCACGGCCTGCCCATTCACGCCATTGGCATTGGGGAAACCATCGGCGATCTTCGTCCCTTTGATGCTGACGAAATTGCCGCGATTATTGCAGGGAATATTCGATGACCCACCAACCCGAAATTTTGCCCACTGGTCCCGAACCCATCCCCGCACCGCCCAAGGCCAAGCATGGTGCCTTGAATTTCATATTGGATTTCGGCCCGCTGCTGATTTTCTTTCTGGTGTTTAAATTCACCAGCGATGGCGACGGCGCTTTGGCCGCCACCACCGGCGCGATTAAGGCAACCGGCGCGTTCATGGTGGCGATTGTCGCCGCGCTGATCGTGTCAAAATGGAAATTGGGCAAAATCAGCCCGATGCTGTGGCTGTCCAGCATTTTGGTGTTGGGCTTTGGCGCGCTGACCGTTTATTTTCACGACGAAAAATTCATCGTGATGAAACCGACGATTATCTATGCCGCCTTTGCGCTACTGCTGCTGGGCGGCTGGCTGACGGGCCGTGCTTTGCTGAAAGTCCTGCTGCAATCCGCCCTAGACGGCATCACGGATAAAGGCTGGTTGGTCCTGTCCCGCAATTGGGGGTTGTTCTTTGCGCTATTGGGCATCGCCAACCACATCATGTATATGATGATCCAGCAAGGCAGCCTGTCCTTTGATACATGGCTGACGGCAAAAGTATGGGGCTTTACGGCAGTGTCGTTCCTTTTCACCCTCAGCCAATTGCCGGTTATGATTAAATATGGACTGGCCGTAGCCGGCGAGGAAGACGCAGCCAACAAGCAAGGTTGAGCCGCTCCCCCATCACTGACATAAGCATAAGGCGCGCCCCAACAGGCGCGCCTTTCGCATAAGAGGCTGGCATAAAAGCTGGTGAGGAGGGGAAAGATAATGGGTAAATTTTTCGAGAATTTACACGCCGTTCTGTTGGCGGGCGTGGTGCTGTCGATCATTTTGATGCTGCGCCTGAATGGCCAAAATTTCGAAGATGGCGGAACCGCCGCTGTCGCCGTCATGCGCTGGCTGCACACATTTTTCGGCATTTTGTGGATCGGTTTGCTCTATTATTTCAATTTTGTGCAAATCCCGACCATGCCAAAGATTCCGGCCGAATTGAAACCCGGCGTGTCAAAACATATCGCCCCTGCCGCGCTCTTCTGGTTCCGCTGGGCGGCGCTGATTACGGTGGTGCTGGGTCTGGCGATTGCTGGTCACAGCCGGTATCTGGCCCCCGCTTTGGCGCTGGAAGCGCCCTTTGCCTTGATCGGCGTTGGTATGTGGCTGGGTCTGATCATGGCCTTTAACGTGTGGTTCGTCATTTGGCCGAACCAGAAAAAGGCGCTGGGCTTGGTCCAAGCAGATGACGCCACGAAAGCCAAATCGGCGCGCACCGCGATGATCTTTTCGCGCACCAACACCTTGCTGTCCATTCCCATGCTCTATGCGATGGTTAGCTTTTCCTGATCAAAAAAAGGCGCGGGGGGATATCCGCCCGCGCTTTTTCATGCCCCCTAAACCACCCAGCCATTTCGGGCGGGTAGTGCGGCCCTTAACCGTCGATAGCCGCTTTGTGCATCCGGCCATTCAGCACATAATGGGCGACACCAACCTGCATTCCCGCAGCCTGTGCATCGTCAATGTCGCGTACACGGCGTGCAGGCGATCCGGCCCATAATTCGCGGCTGGGGATATGTTTATTTTCTGTCAGCAAAGCCCCCGCCGCCAACATGGCGTCGCTGCCAATAGTACAGCCGTTCATCACCGTGGCTTTCAACCCAACAAAGGCGCGGTCCGCCAATTCACAGCCATGCACCATCGCCATATGCCCAATCAGCACATCTTCACCGATAATGGTCGGATATCCTTGGGGGCGTGATGGCATGGGGCCGTCACAGTGAATCACGCTGCCGTCCTGAATATTGCTGCGAGCCCCGACAATGATTTGGCTGACATCCGCGCGCAGCACGCAATTATACCAAATGCTGACATCCTCGCCGATCACCACATCGCCAATGATCCGACAACCGGGCGCGATAAAGGCGCTGGGGTGAATGCGCGGGCTTTTGCCGTTCACGCTGACAAGGGTCACATCTTTATAGGTCATGGCTTAGTCCCCAAAATATTCTGCCACATCAATATCGGCAAAGTAGACGCATAATCATCTGTCCAGCGCCGGAAAGCTGGTGTTTTTTCCAGTCCCTGCCACGGCGTTCCCGTTGGGTCATCATAGGTCAGCATCGCCAATCGATTGGCCGATGGTGCCATGGCAACCCAGCTTGACCCCGTCAAATATCCTGCGTCGTCATCCGGTTCATCCACCCGCATAGCCACGGGCCAGCCCCGCGCTGCGGCATCAGCCGCCAACACGGGTTCCAGATCAAAAAAGCGGTTGGAAATATGCAGCAGCAACAGCCCATCATCCTTGAGCGCGCGGGCGTAAATATCAATCGCTTCTTTGGTCAATAAATGCAGCGGTATCGCGTCCGATGAAAAGGCGTCGATGACCAAAATATCAAATGTCTTGGCGGGCACTTGTTCCAGCATCAACCGCGCGTCGCCCAACACCACAGGGGCATCGGGCGCACAGTCAGACAGAAAGGTAAAGCGAGCGGGATCACGGGCAATTTGCATCATCACCGGATCAATTTCAAAAAATGTCCAAGTTTGGCTGGGCTGGCGATAACACGCCAATGTCCCTGCCCCCAAACCAACAATAGCAATGGACGCGGTGGGCGATGCCTGTTGCAAGACCAAGCCAACGCCCGATGTGCGGCCATAATAGGTGGTCGGCTCCAACCGTTCCGCCGCACCCATGCGCTGCAAACCATGCAAGGTCGTGCCATGGGCCAAGCGACGTTGGTCGGCGGCAACGTCGTCGGTCACGCTATAGACGCCGAAATAGCTGCGCACGCGGTCACCGCTCAGGCTTTGACCGATATTGCTGACCCCGCCCATCGCCAACATCAACGCCAGCAGCACCAGCACATAGACCCAGCGCCAGCCAATGCACAGCACACCAATCAGGAACATCAACCCAACAAACAGGCCAATATCCCCTTCGAACACGCCATTCCATTCGCCCGCGACATGAAAAGCCATGGCGGCCACACAGCCCAACAGCACCGTCACGACACGTCCGGCATTGCGCGCCGAGACACCCAGCATCTGCTGCCAAGGAATCAGCACGGGCAAGGGCAGCAACAGCGCCGCCGCCACCATCAAAATCGGATGTTCATAAACCCAGTCGAACAAAATGGGCGCCACCAAGGCGGCAAATAAACCACCCAGCACACCGCCCGCCGACATGATCAGATAGAAAAGCGTCAAATGCTGGGGCGCGGGGCGTAGATGATAGAGATAGCCGTGCAGCGACACCGATAGGATGAACAGCAAAGCAAGGCTGGCCAAGGCCACCGTCATCGACCCGCCGCTGTTGATCATCGACAAGCCGCCAATCAGCAACAAAGCGGCGGGAGCAACCGTGGTCAGCACCGATTTTATGACGCTATTTTCGGTAAAAGCAAAAACATAGCTGAGCAGATATAAACCCAGCGGCAGCACCCACAGCAGCGGCATGGCGACAATATCGGTCGTCAAATGGGTGGTGGTCGACAGCATCAACCCCGATGGAACCGCCGCGATGGCCAGCCAATGCAATTTGCGGCGCAGGCTGGGCGCAGGCTGGGCCGCATCATTGGTTCCAAGACTGGCTGGCCCATTTTGGCTATGCCAGCGCGCGGCGGCGGCACCAGCCACCAGCAAGAACAACAGACCATAGCCGAAGGTCCATCCCCACGCCTGCTGCGCCAACAGAAAATTGGGTTCGACCAACAAAGGGTAAGAAATCAGCCCCGCAAAACTACCCAAATTGGATGCGGCATAAAGATAATATGGGTCTCCTGCCGCGCTGTCGGCGGCGAACCAACGCTGCATCAGTGGGGCCTGCGCGGACACCGCAAAAAACACCGGACCGATGGATGCCAGCAGCAATAATGGCACCCACAACGCCTCTTGCCCCGACGCGGGCGCGCCGATGGAGGCGATGCCAATGGGCAGCCACGCCGCCGCGACCAGCAACAAACCGCCATGCACCAAGGCTTGGCGTTTCAGGGAAAAGCGGCCCAGCCAATGCGCATAGGCATAGCCGCCGAGCAGCAAGGCCTGATAGACCAGCATCGCGCTGTTCCACACAGCGGGCGCACCGCCCAGCTTAGGCAACACCATACGGGCCACCATGGGCTGCACCAAAAACAGCAAAAAGCTGCCGACCAAAATGGTGGCGACGAAAATCCACCGCCGTGCTGTGCCCATCATGCGCCCCTGCCCCAAGCGGTTATTGGTTTAACAATCGCGCCGCGTGCAGCGCGTGATAGGTCAGCACGCCCGACGCCCCCGCCCGCCGGAACGCCAGCAAGGTTTCCAGCACCAACGCATCACGGTCGCCCGCACCGGCCGCCACCGCAGCCTCGATCATCGCATATTCGCCGGACACCTGATAGGCATAGGTCGGCACAGCGAAAGCGTCTTTGACCGCGCGGACCATATCCAAATAAGGCAAGCCCGGCTTGACCATCACGCTGTCCGCGCCTTCCAGCAAATCTTGCTCCACTTCGCGCAAAGCCTCTTCGGCGTTGGCAGGGTCCATCTGATAGCTTTTCTTGTCACCCTTCAGCAGGCCGCGCGACCCAACAGCATCGCGGAACGGACCATAAAAGGCCGACGCATATTTGACGGCATAGCTCATGATTTGAACATGGCTGAAACCTTCGTCTTCCAACACATCGCGGATTGCACCGATGCGGCCATCCATCATGTCGCTAGGCGCAATAATATCCGCGCCCGCCCGCGCTTGATTCAGCGCCTGCCCCACCAGTTGCTCGACGGTTTCATCATTCAGCACATAGCCACTATCGTCGATGATGCCGTCTTGCCCATGGCTGGTATAAGGGTCCAGCGCCACATCGGTCAGCAAACCGATATCATCGCCCAACGCGTCTTTGATCGCCATCGTGGCGCGGCACATCAGATTGTCGGCATTGAGCGCCTCTTCGGCCATCATGCTGCGGCGTTCACTTTGCGTATAGGGGAAGAGCGCCAGACAAGGGATACCCTCTGCCACCGCTTCGCGGGCGCGTTCCACGATCAAATCCACCGACCAGCGCGATACGCCCGGCAGGCTGGAAATCGCTTCTTGCTGCTGCTGTCCATCACAGACAAACAGAGGCCAGATCAAATTGGCCGGTGTGACATGATTTTCGCGCACCATGGCGCGGCTCCATGCGGTTCGGCGGCTGCGGCGCAAACGAAGCGCCGGAAAAGATGCACTGCTCATGCGCGTTGCATAGACCCGCTGGGCGTGTGGGCCAATCGATAATGGCAATCAGCGACCAACGAAAGATCAATAAATCGCGCTTCAGTCGGGCTTGGGGTCAGGACCCTATGGCGCGGGTTCGGCTGCGCGCTTGGCCGCGACATCGGCCAATGACCCCAAAGTTGGCGCATTTTGTTCCATCTGACCCAAGGGCCGCAGCGCCGCCCCCGGTGCCACCGCCGTCAAAGCCGATATGCGCGAACGAAAGGCCGACAATTCACGCCCTTCCAATTGCGCGCGCTGGACAAAATTGGCCCCACTGGGGTTCACCGCGCGGCCACCGCGATACAGTTCAAAATGCAAATGTGGTCCGGTGGACAGACCGGTCGAGCCAATATAGCCGATCACTTGCCCTTGCTTCACTCGCTGGCCATTCCGCACGGCGATCCGGCTCATATGACCATATCCTGTGCCGACACCGCCGCCGTGGTTCAGGCGCACAAAATTGCCATATCCGCCATTGCGGCCCGCCATATTAACCACGCCGTCGCTGACCGCGAAAATCGGTGCGCCATATCCGCCGCCATAATCGGTGCCCGCGTGCATCCGTTGATAGCCCAAAATCGGGTGACGCCGCATACCATAGTTAGACGTGACACGGCCCGCTGTGGGACGCGCCATGCCGCCGCGTTTTTGTCCGACTCCCGATGCCTCAAACCATTGAGCGCGACCGTCTTTATTCCATTGCAGCATCGACAAGCGCGGCTTACCTCCGCGAATCAGGCCCGCATAGAGCAGCTTGCCGACCTCGCTTTCGCCCGTCGCGGCGCGGCGATATTCCACGATGATATCAAATTCGTCGCTGGCGCGCATATCACGGCTCACCGAAATCTGGCTGCCGATGACGCGTAAATAGCTTTGGATCGCGTCTGGCGGGGCACCGGCCGCGCGGGCTGATTGATACAGGCCCGCCCCCACGCGCCCGCGAATGCGCAGCGGCGTATTGTCGACGGCAATGGGAATGGCCCGCATGATCAATTCACCGCCCGCGCGTTCCATTTCAATGCGCATGTCAAAACGCGCGCGCATAGACAAAGAATCGACGGGTCGGGGCTGTGTCCGCTCCGTGCGGCGGCCCAGAATCAAATGCACCTGTGTGCCAGCCGGAATATCAGCCAGCGGCACTTTGGCGGATATTTGCTGGCCAATCGCCTGCGCCTGTGCGCGGGACACGCCTGATCGTTCCAACACGCGCTGAAAACTGTCGCCGCGTCCCAAATTGGCGGTCAGTTCAATTTGCGGTCGTTCGGGCGTTTCCGCCAAAGGTCGTACCGCATCGGTCGCGCCCATATGACGCCCCGTATCGCCGCCAAACGCCAGCGGCATGATCGTTTGCGCCCGACTTTCGTTAAAATCGGCGGCGTCCCACACCGTCCCACCGCGTTCCGGCAAGGGCTTGATACCGGGATAGGTTGCAATCGCCGCGCCGCACAGCAAGGTCAGCGTCGCCAGACCGCGCCACCAAATGGGGCTGCCGATTTGGTCGGCCAAGTCAGGGGCCCACTCCATCGCAACCCATTTGCTGCGCCAGCGCGAATGCACCTTACCGCTAGCGGGCGCTATAATGTGCTGGGTGGGTTGCTGGGGACCAAAGACATGGGCCGGTGACAATGATGACGACAGGGCCTGCGACATCGCAAGGGCGGCTGTATTGCCCGACACCACCCCCGCCGAGCCTGTCACTTGGTCCTGACTTTGAAACACGAATGACTTCCCCGCATGGCGCGCCCCGCAACATCATTTGCCGCGCCCAGACGAAAACCGTAACAAAAAATCGGTCCTCGCCGTGGCTTTGTCTGTAAATAAAGCCGGTTAAAGTCAATTTAACGCCTGGTCACGCGCCCAGCTTCTGCGGCCAGTTGTTGCCATGGCGCGATATAATGCAGCGAATTTTGGCATGATGTCACCGATTTTACGCCCCCCAATTGCACCATCCATAGCCGCGCCCTTGCGGTGGCGCGCCGATCGCCTTAGTGCAGCAGCATACCGGACCGTTGATCCGGATTTTTAGAAAGACCATGGCGAAAGCGTCCTCTCCCCCCATCAAAGCGGTGCTTGGCCCAACCAATACGGGCAAAACCCATTTGGCCGTCGAGCGTTTATGCGCCCATGCCAGCGGGATGATCGGCTTTCCGCTGCGCTTGTTGGCGCGCGAGATTTATGAACGTGTGGTCAAAATCAAGGGACCGGAACAGGTCGGCTTGATGACCGGCGAAGAACGTATCCTGCCGCCCAGCGCCCGCTATATTTTGGGCACGATGGAGGCCCTGCCGGTTGAACGGGATGTCGCCTTTGTCGCCATTGACGAAGTGCAATTGGGCGGCGACCCCGAGCGCGGCCATGTCTTCACCGACCGTTTGCTGCGCGCACGGGGCCGCAACGAAACCATGGTGCTGGGGTCTGCCGCAATGGGCAATGTGGTGCGCGCCATATTCCCCGATGCCGACATCACCAGCCGCCCGCGCTTTTCCACCCTCAGCTATGCAGGCAGTTGCAAATTATCCCGCCTGCCAAAACGATCGGCCATTGTCGCTTTTTCGGCCGAAGAAGTCTATGCCATCGCCGAAATGCTGCGCCGTTTTTCAGGCGGCGCGGCGGTGGTGATGGGGGCCTTGTCCCCCAAAACCCGCAACGCCCAAGTCGCGATGTTTGAACGGGGCGAGGTCGACTATCTGGTCGCCACAGACGCCATAGGTATGGGGCTGAATCTGAATGTTCAGCATGTTGCCTTTGCGTCGCTTCAGAAATTTGATGGCCGCCATGTCCGCCGCCTGACCATCGCGGAAATGGCACAAATTGCAGGTCGTGCGGGCCGCCACCAACGCGATGGCACATTTGGCACCATTGGGATGCCGCAGGGCGGCTTCACCCCCGAAGAAGTACACGCCATCGAAGGGCATCACTTCCCGCCCATGTCCAGCATTTTTTGGCGCGACCCCTTGCCCAGCATGGCCTCGCTTGATCGCCTGATTCTGGACCTGACCCGCCCGCCAGCCCATGCCAGTCTGCGCCCCGCCCCCGAAGCGGTGGACCTGAAAGTATTAAAACATCTGGTCGGCGACCCCGACGTTCAGGCAAAAGCCACCAACGAAGATCATATCGCCCGTTTGTGGGATGTTTGCGGCCTGCCCGATTTCGAACAATTGGGCAGCGAACATCACAGCCGCACGGTGCTGAAACTGTGGCAATGGCGCATCAGTGGGGACGGCATGATCGACCCCGACTGGTTTGCGCGCCGTCTGGCCCGCCTCGACAAGACCGAAGGCGACATTGATCAAATCGCCAGCCGTATCGCGGCTGTGCGCACATTATGCTTCATTGCCCAGCGCGGGGATTGGCTTGCCGATGCCACCGGATGGACGATGCAAACACAAATGCTGGAATCGCGCCTATCAGATGCGCTACATACAGCATTGTCACAGCGTTTTGTTGACCGACGCCTTGCGCTGTTGCTACGCGATGCTGGACAAAAAAATACATCACTGCCTGTCGCCATCGCAGATGACGGCACGGTAGCGGTGGATGGAGAAGCCATTGGGACTTTGCGCGGCTTTCAATTTAAGGTTGATCCGATTGCCCGTGCAAGCGACCATCGTTTATTATTAGCTGCGGCGGAAAAACATTTGCGTACAGAATTAAATAACCGCGCTGAGGCGCTGGCCCAAGGAACCGAAGGCACATTGTCTCTGGCGAGTGATGCAGGCGAAGCGCCGCGTTTGATCTGGGAAGATCATGTCGTGGCGACCTTGTCCAAGGGCACGTCCCTTGTTCAGCCTGTCATTCAGTTGGATGCGTCGCTGCGCGCGCTGGATGCCGCACAAGTGGACGCGATTTCTGCGCGCCTGCAACAATTTGTGACGGACGAAATCGCCCGCCACGCAGCCCCGCTGGTCGCCATGGCGACCGCCGCCAGCGCCGAAGACACCCCAGCTCAGATTCGCGCCTTGTTGGCGGTTGTGCTGGATGGTGCCGGTGCCGCCAGCCGTCAATCTGTCGAAAATGCTTTGGCTGCGATCAGCGCCGAAGAACGGCCGATGCTGCGCAAATTGGGTCTGACCATTGGCTCTTTGGATATTTTCCACGGCCTGCTGCTGAAACCAGAAGCCGTGCGTTGGCGCGCTGCTTTGCTGGCCGCGCAAAAGGATGCGCCCGTCCCTGCCCTGCCACCCCATGGCGCGGTGCTGCAAAAGGAAGGCGATGAAGAAGGCCTCGCCATCGCTGGTTTCCGCCGCGGCGCGTCGGCATGGCTGCGCATTGATATGGCCGAAAAGCTGGCCCGTCAGGCGCATGCCGCCCGTTTGCAAGCCCAAGCCCCCACGCCCGCTGCCGCCCCCGCAGAGGCACAGGACGGCAGCACGGCACAGGCAGAAGTGGCCGCTGAAACAGACACTGCAGAAGCCGCAGATGCAGCCGTAGAGGCCGCGCCCGCCGAAACCGCTCCTGCCACTGACGCAGCCGAAGAAACCGTTGTCGAAGCCACCGAAACCGCCGAAGCGAACGAAGTGACGGAAGCCGCTGTTGAGGCAGAAGCCCCAGCAGCGAACGGCGATGTGGCAGAAGGGTCCGAATCGGCAGAAACGACAGAGGCCGCTGAACCCGCCGAAGCGGCTGCTGCAACAGTAGCCACAGAAAATAGCGAAGGCAGCAGCGAAACCGCCGCGTCCGACGAACCGCTTCCCGGCTTTACCATCGACAATGCGCTGGCAACCTCGTTGGGTCTGGATGACGAAGCCCGCCGTGCTTTGTTGCAAAGCCTTGGCTTCCGTTCCGCTGGTGAACCCGAGCTGGACCGCTGGCGCTGGATTGGCCTGAAGCGCAAGGATCAGCGCCGCGACCGTGGCAACCGCCGTTTTGGCGGCCAAAACCGTGGTCCGCGCGGCCAAGCGGGTCAAGACGGCGAAAATCAGGATCGGTTCCGCAAGGGACGCGGCGCGAATCGCGATGGTGAACAAGGCCAACGCAGCCCCCGCAGCGATCGTGGCGATCGTCAGGATCGGGGCGACCGCGCACCGCGTCATTATGACGACCGCAAAGGTCGCCCACAAAATCGCGACCAAAATCGTGATCAAAACCGCACTGGACGCTCACAAGATCGTCCCGACCGTGGCCCTTCACCCAACAGCCCCTTTGCCGGTCTCGCCGCTCTGATGGAAAAGGGACGCAACGACGGATGACCGAGCCTGCCGCGTGACCAAAGCAAAAGGGGCAGAGCCCGAAGCATCGCAGCCGATTCGTATCGACAAATTGCTGTGGTATTTGCGCTTTGTCCGGTCCCGCGCTTTGGCTCAGGCCCTTGTCGAACATGGCCATATTCGATTGGAAGGACGGCGCATCAGCCGTTCTTCCACCATGGTCCAAGCCGGACAACATTTGGTCCTTCCGCTGGAAAGCGGCATTTGGGTCATAAGATTATTATCCATCCCAACACGGCGCGGCCCCGCCCCAGAGGCACAAAGCTGTTATGAGCGGCTTGATTCGCCAGCCCCAGCGCCGACAAATTCCCCAGATTTCGTACAGCCTAGGCTGTAACGGCGCCGGAAATAGCCATGTAAACAAAAACTATCCGGCAAATCGGCGGCAGTTTACAGTGAATTCCCGATGAAAGTGCCTCCGAGCAGGCAACAAGCGTTGACGGGTTGCCTCCGTGCGGAATAGAGGCGTCCCGAATGAATGTTGATGGCCACGGGGCCGATATTTTTGTGGAGCCGTAATCCTATGACCTATGTTGTCACCGACGCCTGCATCCGGTGCAAATATATGGACTGTGTCGAAGTATGCCCCGTCGACTGTTTCTATGAGGGCGAGAATATGCTCGTCATCAACCCCAATGAATGTATCGACTGCGGCGTATGCGAACCCGAATGCCCTGCCGAAGCCATTTTGCCTGACACCGAAAGCGGCTTGGAAAAATGGCTGGAAGTGAACACCACCTATAGCGCGGAATGGCCCAATATCACCGTCAAGCGCGACGCGCCCGAAGACGCCGACGAAATGAAGGGTGTCGAGGGCAAGTTTGAGAAATTCTTCTCTGCTGAGCCAGGCCAAGGCGACTAATCCCGCGCGTCTGCTCAGCGGATGCAACATATTGCACACTGCCCGCCGGACCTGTTCGGCGGGCAGTGTTGATTCGGGCTCGCGCGTTAAACCGCGCGGCCCAAGATCAAAAGCACCCGCTGTGCGGTTCAAAACAAGAATAGCGCGATTCCCGTTTCTTTTCCCCTTGAAACGCTTTCCAACCGCGCCGATGTAGGGAGAAAGAGGAGCTAGCCGGTCGATTACCGATGCGGCATCCCATGATATGAGGACATAAGACTGATGATGGATCCGCTGAGCGCATTGGTGCCTGTGGTCGTTGAACAGACCAGTCGGGGCGAACGCAGCTTCGACATTTTCTCCCGCTTGCTGCGCGAACGGATCGTCTTTGTAACCGGTCAAGTTGAAGACAATATGGCGTCGCTGATCGTCGCCCAATTGCTGTTCCTCGAATCGGAAAATCCGAAAAAAGACATTTATATGTATATCAACTCGCCCGGCGGCGTGGTGACGGCTGGTATGGCGATCCATGACACCATGCAATATATTCGCCCCCGCGTTGGCACGGTGTGCATCGGCCAAGCGGCTTCGATGGGCAGCTTCCTGCTGGCCGCTGGCGAACCCGGCATGCGGGTTGCCCTGTCCAACGCTCGTATCATGGTTCACCAGCCATCGGGCGGTGCGCGCGGCATGGCATCGGATATTGAAATTCAGGCCAAAGAAATCCTGCGCATTCGCCGCCGGATGAACGACCTTTATGCAAAATATACCGGCAAGCCATTGGAAGAAATTGAAAAAGCGATGGACCGCGACACTTTCTTGGAAGCGGACGAAGCCAAGGCTTTTGGCATTGTCGACCAGGTGTTCGACCGTCGCCCCGGCCTGCCCGCCGACGACGCGCCCAGCGAAGTGAGCGAAGGCCCAACGCCTTAATCGCGCCGCAGTCAGACTTTTCAGCGCCCGCCTGTCGCGGGTGGGCGCAGATTTCCATGACACCACTTGATATGCCTATTTGTTCACGCCACATTCGGCGAGCATGCGGTCAGTAGATCAAGTTTATTGGAACGTCCTGCCAGCAATTGCATATTGTAATTGGCCGGACGTGGGCTAGGAAGAAGGCAGGCGGTGTCCCTTTGATGCCTGCCAGAGGAAATTTTATGACGAAGTTGAGCGGCTCGGACAGCAAGAGCACTCTTTATTGCTCCTTTTGCGGAAAGTCGCAGCACGAAGTTCGCAAGCTGATTGCTGGTCCCACGGTTTTCATTTGCGACGAATGCGTTGAACTGTGCAACGACATCATCCGCGAAGAAATTAAGGGCGCCGTGTCGGCTCGCAAGGATGGCGCTGTTCCCACGCCGTTGGAAATTTGCCAGCATCTCGACAATTATGTGATCGGCCAAAACAAAGCGAAGCGCGTTTTGTCGGTGGCGGTGCATAATCATTACAAGCGCTTGGCCAACAGCGGCCGCGGTGATGATGTCGAATTGGCGAAATCGAACATCCTGCTCGTCGGCCCAACCGGCAGCGGCAAAACATTGCTAGCGCAAACGCTGGCACGCTTCCTCGATGTGCCCTTCACCATGGCCGACGCCACGACATTGACCGAAGCCGGTTATGTTGGCGAAGACGTCGAAAATATCATTCTCAAGCTGTTGCAAGCCAGCGATTATAATGTCGAAAAGGCCCAGCGCGGCATTGTCTATATCGACGAAATCGACAAGATCAGCCGCAAGGCCGAAAACCCATCCATCACCCGCGATGTATCGGGCGAAGGCGTGCAGCAAGCCTTGCTGAAACTGATGGAAGGCACGACAGCCAGCGTCCCGCCACAAGGCGGCCGCAAGCATCCGCAGCAGGAGTTTCTGCAAGTCGACACGACGAACATCCTGTTCATCGCGGGCGGTGCTTTTGCGGGTCTCGACAAGATCATTGGCGATCGTATGCAGCGCAAGTCCATCGGCTTTGGGGCGCATGTTGCGGGGCCGGACGAGCGTAGGACTGGCGAAGTGTTAAAGCAAATCGAACCCGAAGATTTGCTGAAATTCGGCCTGATCCCCGAATTTATCGGCCGTCTGCCCGTCATCGCGACGTTGGAAGATTTGGACATCGACGCCTTGGTCCAGATTTTGGGTGAACCGAAAAACGCCTTGGTCAAACAATATAAGAAACTGTTCGACCTAGAAGATGTCGCCTTGACCTTCACCGATGACGCGTTGGTCGCCATTGCGAAAAAGGCCATCGAACGCAAAACCGGTGCGCGCGGTCTGCGCTCGATTGTCGAGGGCATATTGCTCGACACCATGTTCGACCTGCCAGATTTGGCGGATGTCGTCGAAATTGTGGTCGACAAGGATGTCATCGACGGCCGCAAGGAACCTATTCGCGTTCACGCCGAAAAGGGCAAGGAAGCCGCGGGCGACGCCGCTTAACCCCTTCCCCGCCGCTCCGCCGACACACAGCGAGGCGAGCGGGCATATTATGATCTTATTTGATTCGGCCCAGCGCAGCCATGCGCTGGGCCGAATGCTATTTGGGAAACCGTTTCATCGGTAAATATGTTGCATTGCAGCAACACAATAGTAGGAAAATACATTTCATATATATTACATATAAATGTAAAATTCAGCCTTGAGCGCTGATAAATCGCGCAAATCCGTTCCTTTTATATATTTACAACCTTTTTCCTTGGGTTGCCCTGTCACAATCTTGCCATACAGGGGCAGCACGGCCACCACCATGGATCAGCGGGCACCTCTGCTCGTGGGCCGTCAAACCTCCTCCTAAGGGAACATGATTGTCATGAAACTCCGTCATTCGCTTGCTGCCAGCGCTGCCCTGCTGCCAGTCGCAATGCTGTCTACGCCTGCCTTTGCTCAGTCGACCGGCTCGGTCGATTTCCAGAACGAAATCATTGTTACCGGCTCCGCCAACAAGGGCGTTGCTGGCTTCCAATCGCCCGACACGTCCAAAGCGAAGTCGGTTTTGGGTCAAGAAGTGATCGAACGCGCCAACCCTGGCCAGACCATTTTGGACACGATCAACCTTGTTCCCGGCGTGACCTTCACCAACAACGACGCTTATGGCTCGGCTGGTGGTCAGCTCTCGATCCGTGGTTTCTCGTCGGACCGCATCAGCTTGACGATGGACGGTGTTCCCCTGAATGACTCGGGCGGCTATTCGATCTACTCGAACCAGCAAATGGACCCCGAATTGATCGAACAGGTCAACGTCAACTTGGGTTCAACCGACGTCGACAGCCCAACGGCAGCGGCCACCGGTTCGACCGTGAACTATCGCACGCGTTTGCCCAACGAAGAATTTGGCGTTCATGTGTCGGGTTCGGCTGGCGAATTTAACTTCATGCGCATCTTTGGCGCTGTGGACACCGGCGTGTTCACCGGCATCGGTACGCGTGCCTTTGTGTCGGCATCGACCACCTCGAACGACAATCCGTTCAACAATTATGGCCGCGTCAAAAAATCGCAGTTCAACGCCCGTCTGTATCAGCCCATCGGCGCGGACGGCGACTTTGTGTCGATCGCAGGTCATTATAACGAAAACCGCAACAACTTCTTTGGCTCGGTTCCCCTGCGCACCGACCTGAAGCGCCTTGTGGGCGGCGTTGAAGTCGACCGCAATGTTGGCTCCGGTTCGAATGATCGTTTCCCGCTGCATAACGGTGAGCGCGAATATGACATCAACTGGCCTTGCAGCACGGAAGTCGCAGCGACTCCCGGCGCAACGGACAAAGCCTCGTCGTGTGGAACCGAATTTGATCGTCGCTTCAATCCTTCCAACACCGGCAACATCCGTGGTTCGTCGCGCTTCACGCTGAACGACAGCTTGGTGCTGACCGTTGACCCTAGCTATCAATATGTGAAGGCCAATGGCGGTGGCACTGTAACGGCGATGGAAGGCATGAAAGATGGCATGACCGGCTACATCGGCGGTCGTCCTTACTTTGGCATGGACCTGAACGGCGACGGCGATATGCTGGACGAAGTTTCTATGCTCGCCCCCAGCCAGACCCGCACCGACCGTTACGGGGTGATTGCCAACCTGCGTTGGAACATCAACGATAATCACACCCTGCGTTTGGGCTATACGTGGGACAGCGCCCGCCACCGCCAGACCGGTGAAGTTGGCTTGTTGCAAGCCAATGGAACGCCATTTGACGTCTTCCCTATGAATGACCCACAAGTCGACGCCAGCGGCCATGTGCTGCAAAAGCGTGACCGCCTGTCCTATGCGATCCTGCATCAGGTTTCGGGTGAATATCGCGGCGAATTTTTGGACGGCGCATTGGTCGCAAACGTCGGTATCCGCGCACCGTTCATGAAGCGTAATCTGAACAATTATTGCTTCACCACCAGCGTTTCGGGCTTTGTTGATTGCTTCGCACAAGACGCCGAACGCAACGACGCTTATGCTGAAGCCAACCCGAATGTTCAGGGTCCGCAAAAGCGCGTGAAGAAGTATGACGACATCCTGCCAAACCTCGGCTTGGTGTATAAGATCGACCAAAATACTTCTGTGTTCGCGAACTATTCGAAGGGTCTGCAGGTTCCGGGCACCGACAATCTGTATAATGCCTTCTATTATGCCGATAACACCGCTGGTGCGAACCCACGCCCTGAAATGACCGATAACTTCGACTTGGGTGCGCGTTACCGTTCGAGCAAGATCCAAGCCCAAGCTTCGGTTTGGTACACCCGTTATCAGGATCGTCTGGCTTCGGCTTATGACCCTGAACTGGACCGCAACGTCTATCGCAACCTTGGCCGCGTAGACAAATATGGCATCGATGGCAGCATCAGCTATCAGCCGATCCCAGAACTGGCCCTCTATGCCTTTGGTTCGTACATGAAGTCCGACATCAAGGACAATGTCCTGATCGACGTGGATAGCAACGGCAACAATGTCTATGAGCTTACCGCTGGCAAGCGTGAAGGCGGCGCGCCTGCTTACACCTTCGGTGGTTCGGCTCGCGCTCTGCTGGGTCATGTTGATCTGGGTGTGACGGCGAAGCGCACTGGTGGTCGCTATCTGTATGACAACAACATGCCCTTCGTGGATGGTGCAGGTAATGTTGCCTATGGTGCCAAGACCAATGCTTATTGGCTGGTAAACCTTGATGCGCGCGTCAATCTGGAATTCTTGGGCTTGAACGACAAGACCTTCTTCCAGTTGAACGTCTATAACCTGTTCGATGCGCTCTATGTTGGTAACTACAACAGCTCGCTCGCGCCAACCGCTGACAAGGCCCTGAACGCCCAAATCGGCGCACCGCGCACGATCAGCGGCACGATCAGCGTTCAGTTCTAAGCCGAACTCGCAAAATTAAAAAAGGGCGCGGAGGGAAACTTCCGCGCCCTTTTTCATGCGCGATTTCCGCTGGCCCAGCGGACACAAAAAAGGGCGGGAAAGCCCGCCCTATCTTGCCACGACTTTGATCGGGATTATTCCGCGATCAACCGCCGCGCCGTGTCTTGCACCAGTGCAATCATATTGGGCACGCCCTGCGTGCGATTGGACGATAATTGGCGGGTTAAATCGAAACGCGCCAAGGCTCCTGTCACATCCATTGCCGCGACATCGGCGGCTGGCTGGTCTTGTACCGCCGCCAGCACCAGCGCGACAATGCCCTTGGTGATGGCGGCATTGCTGTCGGCCAGAAAATGCAATCGGCCATTATCTTGGGATACAGGATAAACCCAGACGCTGGCCGAACAACCGCGCACCAATGTGGCGTCTGTTTTCAGCGCATCGGGCATGGGCTCCAATTCTCGGCCCAAGTCGATCAGCAAGCGATAGCGATCGTCACCGTCCAGAAAATCATATTCTTCGAAAATATCATCAAGGCTGCGCATATCCGCGCCCTTGCATGTTTGTCCCTGTTTCGCAAGCATCGGGCCGTAAGGCACGTCTACAAAGGCCTGCTTTGGCGGAGGCGGACCAAGCGGCCTTGGCCGCCCGCCCTCCGCCAAATTATAAATCGACGCCCGCCGCAATCGCTTCCAATTTGCGCAGCCGTTCGCGCATATCCGCCAAGTCAATCCGCGTGGCCGCTGACATGGTAGTCAGATCATCGGCATGAACCGCCGATGGCCCATTATCAGGCAGCGCAGGCCCACGACCTGCGCTTTGGTGCCATAGCCCTGCTTCACGGGCTGCGGCCAGTTCGTCGCGTTTCAGGCTGATCCAGTCACGCCATCCCGCCAACACGGCACGGCTCAATATCGCCAATCCGCCCATCAACGCAGCAATGATGACCAAGGGCATCGACGCTGCTGTCATGATGTCCGCCATATAATTGCTCCCTCACTTCATTGGCCTTGGCCAGCGGCGCTTAATTCAGCGGCTGGTCGCGCAGGCTTTCAATCTCTGCAGCCAAATCGCTGCCTTTGTCGGTCGCAATGCGTTCCAAGACCCGCACACGCTGTTCCAGACGCTCGATCTGCGCGGCATATTGCGCCGCTTTCTCGGCCGTTTCATGGCTCAACATTTCCAACTGCTTTTCCTTCAAGCGCGTCTGGCGCTTGTACATGTCGTTGATTGCCCCAAAAATGACGGGCAACCCCACCACGATGAAGAAAAAGCCAATAATCATCCAACCGCGGTCCATGTCCCATTCTCCTCTTTGCCGCATCAACGGCCGGCCCAGCACCAAGCATCATGCTTGATCGGATGATCCCCCGTCTGTTTCAGATGGGGCCTGTTTTCCAGATGGGGCCGGCTCGATGATCAATCGTTCCAGCACCGCTATCCGTTGTTCCAGATCATCCTTTTTCTGGCGCAACATGGCCAATTTCTGCTGTTCTTCCGTTATACTTCGTTCAATCGCCAATGCGGGTCGATCAACGGTTTGACGTCGCCAATCCGCGCTGGTCCGCCGCAGCCAAAACCATAGGAACCGAATAGCGCGCTGGATGAGGAAGGCCGCCAATAACAAGCCCATCAACAGCATCACTTGCGCCATTCACCACCCCCATCGTTCGGCATTCATCCTGCGGTGTTCGACCTGATATTGCGCCAGTTGCCCTTAGCGCAGCGCCTCAATTTCATCGGCCAGACGGCGATTATCGCTGGTGTAGAAATTCTCGATATCGCCCAAGCGGCGGTCCATATCGCGAAAGCGTGACCGGATATCGCGGGCGCTGGTGCTGGGGTTTTTGCGCACACCTTGCCAGAATTTCTGTTCATCCGCTGAATGATATAGTTCCACCGGCTTGTTCTGGCCCATCCATGCGATCATCATATAAGCGATGACCGTCCACGGAAAACCGCCCATCAACGTCAGCAAGATCGCACCAATGCGAACCCACAAAACATCAACGCCGCTATAATCAGCAATGCCTGCACAGACACCGCTCATCTTGCCATTGGCGCGATCAAGGTAAAATTTCGTACGACGCGCAGTCATGTCAGTTTCTCCGATTGTTGATGCGCTGTTCAAATTGATCCAGCATGGCCGAGCTATGGTCTTCCGATGGCTGGAAATGCGGATTGTCTGCTTTGACGATGCGCTCGACCGTGTGCAGGCGGGCTTCCAAACGGCGGGCTGTTTCGTACAGGTCATCCAGCAAGCGTTCGTCTTCGCCCGTCAGGGTCTGCGTCTGACGCCATTTGGTCAGATAATGCAGGATCAGCCACGGCAGACCCAGAAACAAGGTGCCCATCACCACAGGGACGATGATAATTTCTGACATAATCTCTATCCCTACTTTCTCTATTCGCCGGTGCCCGTTTGGCTGTGATTCTGGGCGGCTTTCAATTCGGCCAATTCATCAGCGACGCGCTCGGCAGCTTGTAATTCCGCCAATTCTTCTTCCAACGACTTGCCGCGTCCCATCGACATGGCGTCCGCACGGCCCTGCGCAGCGTCAACACGGCGTTCCAATTCCTCGAAGCGCGAAAAAGCATCTTCGACACGGTCGCCATTGGTCATTTCCCGCATGCGATACAGATTTTCTGCGCTTTCCATGCGATTGGCAATATGGCTTTGACGGCTGCGGGCGTCGCTCAGCTTTTGTTGCAGCTTGGCAATGTCGGCTTCATATCCGCCCAACACTTCGTCAAGCTGTGCTACCTCGGTCCGCAGGCGATCCGCCATATCGCTGGCCTTGCGCTTTTCGATCAAGGCTGCGGTGGCCAAATCTTCACGATTCTTGGACAAAGCCAATTCGGCTTTTTCTTTCCAATCCGTCTGTAGCGCATCCAATTTGGCGATGTGACGGCGCATTTCCTTTTGATCGGCAATGGCCCGTGCCGCCGAAGAGCGCACTTCGACCAAGGTTTCGTTCATTTCAAAAATAATCTGGCGGATCATCCGCGCCGGATCTTCCGACCGATCCAACAGATCGGAGAAGTTGGCAGCGATAATATCGCGGGTCCGGGAAAAAATACCCATTCATCTGCTCCAATAACTATCATCAGCAAGAGAAACCCTGTTCAGGGAAAAACCATGGTGCCGAAGCATGCAAGGGGGAAGAGGGCCCCGGCACCATGGACGGTTCGACATCAGCCCATCAAATAATATGGCCTGCCGTCAAAGTGGATGTGACGGGAATGATGCCCAAATCTGGTAGATCAACTTGGCTATTGGCCCATTGAGTCGGGCTTAATGCGCCAACCAAAATGGTCATGGCACCCAAGGCCGTCAGCAACGAACCGCTCAGCGAAGCTATCATCATACCCATCGTCTTACCCTTCCTGATCTTTTCATGGTCTGTCCCGACCATTTGCCAACAGCATTGCAGGAGGCGTGCCAAATGAAAAATTTCCCGGTTTTTCGCGCATTTTTTTCTTGCGACGCGCCGTGGCAAAAAAGAATTGTTGCTATTTAACGGGAAATATTCCCAATATTTGGCATGGAACATGAAACGCAGTTCATCGGCCAATCTGCCACCTTCCAAGATATGGTGGACCGCACCAGCTTGGCGTCGGTGCTGGACCGCCCCGTTTTGGTGATTGGGGAACGCGGCACCGGCAAGGAACTGATTGCCGAACGCTTGCACCGCCTGTCCCAGCGGTGGGACAAGCCCTATATTATCATGAACTGCGCCGCCCTGCCCGAAACCCTGATCGAGGCAGAATTATTTGGCCATGAAGCAGGCGCCTTCACCGGTGCCACCAAAAGCCGCGCTGGCCGATTTGAAGAAGCGGACGGCGGCACCTTATTTCTGGACGAATTGGCCACCTTGTCCACAGCGGCGCAAGAAAGGCTGCTGCGCGCCATCGAATATGGCGAAGTAACCCGCGTCGGCGCATCCCGCCCCATTCGCGTCGATGTTCGCATTGTCGCGGCCACTAACGAACATTTGCCCGCCTTGGTCGAGCAAAATCGATTCCGTGCCGATTTGCTGGACCGTTTATCCTTTGAGGTGATCACCCTGCCGCCGCTGCGGGCGCGGGAGGGGGATATAGAGGTGCTCGCCAATTATTTTGGCGGACGCATGGCCGCGGAATTGGGGTGGCACGACTGGCCCGGATACAGCCCCCGCGTCATGGCCCAATTCGAAGGCTATGACTGGCCGGGCAATGTGCGGGAATTGCGCAACGTCGTGGAACGCGCCGTTTACCGTTGGGACAATGCGCGCCAGCCGATTGACCAAATCACCTTCGACCCCTTTGCCAGCCCATGGCAACCCCGAACCAGCAAGCCTCCGTTCGATAGCGCGCCATCTGGCACCATCAGCCCCGCTACAGCCACGTCCGCCGCCAGCGAGTCAACCGCAACCACGCCGCTACTTCCGCCCGCTGCGCCGCCGCCGTCCACCGACGGACGCATTGATTTGCGCGCCATCGTCGATGCTTATGAAAAAAATATTCTGGCAGAAGCCATGGCACGGTGCCGCTACAATCAAAAAATCGCCGCCGAGGCACTTGGCCTCAGCTATGATCAGATTCGCCACGCCTTGAAAAAACATGGACTAAACTAGCCCCGCGCTATTGCTCCGCCCCCAGCCCTAACCGCAATCTTTTTACAGGCGCACAATAAGGCCGCAACGAACCCCTATGCTATTTCAAACTCGCATTCAGCGATTCTAGGATCGCTTGCTGGGCGCTATCCGCCTCCAACATCCGCTCCCGCAGGGCGTAAACTTCGGGCATACCGTCAAATTCTTCAGCAGCGCTGCGTTCCAAATATAATTTATCCAGCTCGGCTATCGCGTCGGTCAAGGGGGCACGCGCCGCCATCAAGCGCGAAATCGCCTGCTGGGCCACCACCCACGCCTCGCTGGCCTGTGCCGCCCCATTGGCTGCACCAACCAAGCGTACAGCATCGCCCCGCTGCGCGGAAAATTGGCTCTGCGCCTTGATTAACGCCGCATCCCAGCGCGCCAACCGCTCCCCCAATGCCGCAGGCAACGCACCGGGCGGCGCGACTGGTACCGGCTGCACCGGAACATCGAATCGCCCTTCATAAGGACGCTTCGCCAAAGACGGTGCCACGGCGCTTTGGGTGCTGCCACAGGCTGTCAACGGTAAAACCGCCAACAAAGTGATAAGAAAAGGGGCGCGCTTCATCATGACTCCTGATATGGGACGGCATCGAAGGCAACAAGCCCCGAATCGGCATAGCTGGAAATGCACGCGATGAAGCGATTGTTCGCTTGATATCGCGGGCATATGCGGTTGACAGCATCACTTCCAGCAGGTAGTGGCGCGGTCTTTCCCGTAGGCTGGAAGAATCAACTGCTTCGGCGGCTGGCTGGTAACGCGGGCAACTAGTTTTGATTGGATGGAAGACCATGTTCGCAATCGTGCGCACGGGCGGCAAACAGTATCGCGTCGCCGCTGGAGACAAGATCGCTGTTGAAAAGATCAACGGTGAAGCTGGCGACACTGTGTCGCTTGGCGATATTCTGCTGGCCGGTGACGGCGGTGAAGTGAAAGACGCAAGCGGCATCGCCGTTTCGGCTGAAATCATCGCTCAAACGCGCGGCGAAAAGGTCATCGTTTTCAAAAAGCGTCGCCGCCACAATTACCGTCGCCGCAACGGCCATCGTCAGTCGCTGACGCTGCTGCGCATCGTTTCGGTTGGCTAAAACGCGTTTGAGGGCCCCAGCGCGGCAACGCAGCTCGGCCTTCTGAACAAATTTAAGGAGTATAGTCATGGCACATAAAAAAGCAGGCGGTTCATCGCGTAACGGTCGCGACTCAGCCGGTCGTCGCCTTGGCGTTAAGAAGTTTGGTGGCCAAGAAGTCATTGGCGGTAACATTATCGTGCGTCAACGTGGCACCCGCGTATATCCGGGCGTCAATGTTGGCATTGGCAAGGACCACACGCTGTTCGCCGTCGCTGATGGCCGCGTGCGCTTCCATGACGGTAAACTCGGCCGCAAATATGTGTCGGTCGACGTGATGGCCGAAGCCGCCGAATAAGGACGATTCACTTGGGTCGTCCTATCAAGGGATGACCCGGAATTATCCTTTTCGCATCAGGCGAAAAATAGTTCGAAAGAGGGAGACGGGTCACCCCCAGTCTCCCTTTTTTCTTGTCAAAATTCCTGACCACAGGTTGTCCGGCGCGAAGAAAGGCATTTCCTCTCCCTCCATCTTGATTGTCGTCAAAGCGTCATCTGTTGGCGCCAAGGGGACTTTCCATTGGGAGTTATGATTATGTTTGCGCGTACCGAAAGATTGTTGCTGCGGCCCGGTTGGGCCGAAGATGCCGCCGCTTTGCACCAAGTGATTTCTGACGAGATGATCGTCCGCAATCTCGCCACCGCTCCTTGGCCTTATCAGCCATCGGATGCCGACATGTTTTTGCAACGCTGGACCGAAGGCGTCGACAGCCGATTCGTGATGGTTCAACGGACCGCGTCCACGCCGCGGCTGATTGGCTGCATCTCGCTGGACCCGCAAGCGGATGGCACACCAGAACTTGGCTATTGGATTGCCCGTCCCTATTGGGGGCTGGGCTTTGCGACCGAGGCTGGCCGTCACATGGTGGAATTGGCCAAAACATTAGGCCATCGCCAGATCAAAGCGTCGCATTTTGTGGACAACCCTGCATCGGGCGCTGTTCTGCGCAAATTGGGCTTCCGCGCCACCGGCCAGCGCAGCCAACGCTATAGCGCGGCGCGGGGCACATATGTCGCTGCGGTCGATTATATTCATGATCTGGGCCACGGCCCCGTGGATGCTGACCCCAATCTTCCATCGGCCATGCGATGCACCCGCTGGCCCCATGATAAACGCGAAGGGTGGCGCTTGCACGCAGCCTAGGTCCGGCCCTGCCTAGCCTAACTGCGCAACCATAGCCGCCGCTCCCACAAAAAAGACCGTGCCACCGGATGGCGCGGTCTTTTTTTTGCGCAGGGCGTTCCGCCCAATGTTATTTGCGGAATTTCGCGGCCATGCCCAAAATATCATCCAAGGGGTTGCCGTCGCCATTGCGGTCCAGCATCTTGCCCAGCCCGCCCAAGGCCCCGCCGCCGGACGAAGCACCACTAGCGCCGCCCATCAGGCCCCCAAGCAAGCCGCCCAAACCGCCCGCACTGCTACCGCCCGCTGCGCCGCCTTGCTTGGCCAAATATCCCGCCACCATCATGCTGAGAATCGGTAACATTTTCTTGAGCAGGCCGCTATCCAGTCCCGTCGAAGTGGCCGCATTGCCTGCCACTTGGCGGCTGACGTCTTTGCTGCCGAAAATCTCCCCCAAAATATCATTGCCCTTGTCGACGGGTGTGGGGCCAGAACCCAAAACCGAATCCAGCAAGCCGCCGCCGCCTAATTGGCCGATTAAACCGCCCAGTGCACCCCCGCCGGTGCCGCCCTTTTGAAAACCCTCCAAAATCGAAGGAAGAAGCGCGGCTGCGCCCTGCTTGGCCGTATCGGGCGACACACCCAATTGCTGGGCCAAAGCATCAATGCCGCCCACTTGGGTCAAAATATCCGTCGGGTTCATAGCTATATTCCTTCCACGCGTGATTCTGGGGAGCGAATGGTCTGCACAGGCATTGTACAGAAGCAAGACGGCAAAGACGCATGAAAATGCGACCAATGCCGTCCCTCACCCCATGCCAAGCTTTATGGCATCCAGTGAACGGGAGATGAAAATGGGAATTTTCAGTTCGATCAAGGAAAAAATCTTCGGCAAAAAGGACGCTGCACCCGCCGCAGCCAGCCCCGCACCTACGGCACCAGTTGCACCCGCAGCCTCCGCCCCGGCCGCGCCATCCACCCCTGCTTCGGTCAGCACAGTCGATGTCGAAGAAAATCTAAAGCATATGGCCGCCGGGAAAGATTTGAACTGGCGTACATCGATTGTCGATCTGATGAAGCTGCTGGGCATCGACCCCAGCCTCGACAATCGCAAGGAACTGGCCCGCGAACTGGGTTATACGGGCGAATTAAACGGCAGCGCGGAAATGAACATCTGGCTGCACAAGGCAGTGATGCGCGAATTGGCCGCTAATGGCGGCGTTGTGCCCGCCGACCTGATCGACTGACCTTCGAACTATAAATTGGGTTCACAAAAGCGGTGGACATGAAAAAGGGGGCGCAGTCACTGCGCCCCCTTTTCTATTTCGAAACCCTGTGCAGGGATTAAGCGGTTTGCGCCACGCGCGGAGCCGATTGGCGAACTCCTTCGTCAACATGTTCTTCGAACTGCGCGAAATTATCCACAAATTGCTGAGCCAGCGTTTGCGCGGTGCGGTCATAGGCCGCGCCATCAGCCCATGCAGCGCGTGGATCGAGGATCTTGCTGTCCACACCGGCAACGGCCGTGGGATATTCAAAGCCAAAGTTCGGGTCGGTCTTGAATTCCGCATTGTTCAGGCTGCCGTCGAGTGCGGCATTGAGCAAAGCGCGGGTTGCCTTGATGGGCATACGACTGATGCCGTCCATCGTCGCCATGCCGCCGGTCCAACCAGTGTTGACCAACCAGCATTGCACGCCGCCCTTGGCGATGCGTTCCTTCAGCAAATTGCCGTAAACCGATGGGTGGCGCGGCATGAACGGCGCACCAAAGCAGGTCGAGAAGGTCGCTTCGGGTTCGGTCACGCCAATTTCCGTACCCGCCACACGCGCGGTATAGCCCGACAAGAAGTGATACATCGCCTGATCTGGCGTCAGCTTGGCGATCGGAGGCAAAACGCCATAAGCGTCAGCGGTCAGGAAAATGATCGTCTGGGGCACAGGGCCCAGATTCTGTTCCGACGTGTTCGGAATGAAGTCGATGGGATAAGAACCACGGCTGTTTTCAGCCAGACTATTATCGTCAAAGTCCAATTCGCGGGTCGCAGGGTCGATCACCACATTTTCCAGCACCGTGCCGAAACGCTTGGTGGTGGCGAAAATTTCAGGCTCTGCTTCTGGCGACAGACGGATCATCTTCGCATAGCAGCCGCCTTCGAAGTTGAACACGGCGGTATCCGACCAGCCATGTTCATCATCACCGATCAACGTGCGCGACGCATCAGCCGACAATGTGGTCTTGCCCGTGCCGGACAGGCCAAAGAAGACAGCCGTGTCGCCCTTGGGACCAATATTGGCCGAGCAGTGCATGGGCATCACGCCCTTGACGGGCAGCAGATAGTTCAAGATGCCAAACACCGACTTCTTCATTTCGCCAGCATAAGCCGTGCCGCCAATCAGAACCAGTTTTTCGCTGAAGTTCACAGCCACAACGGTTTCGCTGCGCGTACCATGCTTGGCAGGATCGGCGCGGAAGCTTGGCAGATCGATGATGGTATATTCCGCCGCAAAGGCTGCCAGTTCTTCCGCCGTTGGGCGGCACAGCAGCGTGCGGATGAATTGGCTGTGCCATGCAAATTCGGTGACAACCTGCACCGACACGCGATGCTCAGGCTGCGAACCGCCGAACAATTGCTGGCGATACAGACGTTCACGGCCCTGAAGATGGGCATAGAAATCCGCCTTCAGCGCAGCGAAATGCTCTGGCGTCATGGGAACATTGGTCTTGCCCCACCAAATGGTGTCACGGGTTTCATCGTCCTGAACGATGAACTTGTCTTTGGCGCTGCGGCCCGTATGCTTGCCGGTCGAAACCACCAGTGGGCCGTCCTTGGCCAACAGGCCTTCACCGTTGCGAATAGCGTCTTCGACCAATTGCGATGTGCCCAGATTTTCTGCGACAGTGGCGGATGTTTCCACTGTATCCGAGCCGATGATAATCTGTGTCATGCGTTTGACTTTCCCTATCCCGTGCGGCCACCGCATACCTATGCAATAGATTATGTCGTAATCCAATCCGCATATGGGCGCGAAAAAGATGGGTGGCGGCGATTCCGAAATCTTGGCCGCGTTAGCGGCGGCGGGCAGATAGGTCAAAAGCTATTCCACCATTTTGTCATCAAATTGACGCTTAGCCTTCAATAAAGCGACGCCATCAGCAAACAACGCCGCTGCGCCTACGCAGTTGCCGCCATGCTTTTGTCAGGTTAAACACGTCAATATTGCAACTCTTGCGCTCGATATAGTTAGGTAGCTAAGGATTTTTGTGCCAATTGGCCTTTCATCCATGCGTCAAATCAGGATTTCTATGGCATCGACAATCGACCGACAGGCCAGCATCGCATTGGTGGATGACGACCGGAATATCCTTCAATCCCTTTCCATCGCCCTGCAAGCCGAAGGATTTGCGACGCGTGTCTATTCCGACGGGGAAGCCGCGCTGAAACCCTTAATCGACAATCCGCCGGATTTGGCGATTTTCGACGTCAAAATGCCGCGCATGGATGGACTGGAATTGCTGCGCCGCCTGCGCGAAAAAAGCCAATTGCCGGTCATTTTCCTGACCAGCAAAGATGATGAGATTGACGAGGCGCTGGGGCTGGCGATGGGCGCGGATGATTATATCGCCAAACCCTTTTCCCAGCGATTGGTCATCGCCCGCATCCGTGCCATTTTACGGCGTGTCGACCTGAACCGCACCGAACAAAATCCGGACGATGAACCTGTCGCGGACCCCATCACGCGCGGCCGCCTGACGATGGACCCCGCGCGGCACAAGGTGACATGGGACGGCAAAGACGTGACCTTGACCGTCACCGAATTTTTGATTTTGGAATCCTTGGCCGCTCGCCCCGGTGTGGTGCGCAGCCGCAATCAATTGATGGACGCCGCCTATCAAGACGATGTCTATATCGATGATCGCACCATCGACAGTCACATCAAAAGATTGCGCCGCAAATTCCGCGAGGTCGACCCCGAATTTGACGGCATAGCTACTCTTTATGGCGCAGGATATCGTTTCTCCGATGAAAACTAAGATTCGCTCCATCGAGCCACTGAACATCCGGCCCAATTGGTCGCTGCGCTGGTCGCTGACATCGCGCATTTTGGCGGTCAATATTTTGGCTTTGGCGCTGTTGCTGGGCGGATTTTATTATCTGGACGGCTACCGCGCCCGCATGGTGGACAGCAGCATCATCACCATGGAAAGCCAGTTGCATTTGCTGGAAAAGGCGCTGGAATCCGCGCGGCCCGAAGAAGTAGACAAGCTGGTCAGCGAATTTACGCAGGAAACCCGATCTCGGCTCCGCCTTTATGACACCAATGGCGACCTTAGCTATGACAGTTTTCGCCATGCCCCGCCGACCTACACGCTGCGCGACCCCGATTTGCAGGCTTGGCAGCGGGATGCCGCGCGGGCGATGGATCGCGGCATAGACTGGATTGTTGGCGCAAAAATCTATCCTGATTTTTCAGAACCAGCCACCGACAAAGCGCAAAGCTGGCCAGAAGTGATGGAGGTGTTGCACGGCGCGAAATATGCCACCCGTGTCCGCTATGCCCCAGAACGCACCCCGATCATCAGCACCGTTCGCATGTTAAATGCCGAGGTTCCGCAGGTTATGTTGATGACCATCAACGACCGCGAAATCACCCGCACGGTGCGCGCAGAACGATTCCGCGCGGGCTTGGTGCTGGCGTTGGTGCTGATCAGCTCCATTGGCCTGTCGCTGTTTTTGGCACGCCGCATTGTGCATCCACTGCGCCAATTGGCCCGCGCCGCCGTGGCAGTGCGGTTGGGCCGTGAACGCGGCGTAGAGGTTCCGCGCCTGCCCGACCGCAAGGACGAAATTGGCACCTTGGCCCGCGCCATTTCCGACATGACGCACACGCTGCGCGAACGCATTGACGCTGGCGAACATTTTGCCGCCGATGTGACACATGAATTGAAAAACCCCATCGCGTCCTTGCGGTCGGCCATCGAAGGCCTAGGCAATGTCAAAACCGACGAACATCGCGCCCAATTGCTGTCCATCGCCGAAGAAGATGTGCTGCGCCTCGATCGCTTGGTAACGGATATCAGTGACGCCAGCCGCATTGACGCCCAATTGTCGCGCACGCATTTTGAACCCATTGATCTGGGCTTGATGATCGAACAAATGCTCGCCAGCCGCAGCTTGCGCAAGGACGACAGCGTCCCCCATCCGCGCATTGCCTTTGCCCGCCCGCGCAAGGAAACCACCATTGTTATGGGCGATGGTCATCGTCTGGAACGGGCCTTGGACAATATCATCGACAATGCGGTCAGCTTTTCCCCCAATGATGGCTTGGTTTGCATTGCCGCCACCTTGGTGGGGCGCGAAGTGCAAATTCGGGTCGAAGATGACGGGCCCGGCATTGACCCCGCGCAGCGCGAAGAAGTCTTCCGCCGTTTCCACAGCGTGCGCGGCGATGATGCTGATTTTGGCCGGCACAGCGGCCTTGGCCTGGCGATTGCGCGGACCATCATCGAAGGCCATGGCGGCACCATCAGCGTGCAAGACCGCGAAGATGGCGCACGCGGGGCCTGCCTATTGATCGGCTTGCCCGCCCGCGCCCCTGCTGTTACCAGCGCATGACACGTGCCCGATAATCCCGACACCAATATTTTCCACACGCCGCCGCTGGCCAATATTCACGCGAGCTGCGTGGCCATGCCCGCGCCGAGCGGCGCATGGCTGGGTATATTGCTGCTGGGGCCATCGGGCGTAGGAAAATCAGATCTTGCCTTGCGGCTGATCGATCGGGGAGCGATGCTGGTGGCGGACGACCGCTGTGATATTTGGCATGATGGGGACAATTTATGGGCCAGCGCGCCCAAAATATTGGCCGGAATGCTGGAAGTGCGCGGGCTGGGCGTTCTGCCCCACGCCTTTTTGCCGTCGGTCTCGCTTTCCCTCGCGGTTTCGTTACAATCGGGTTATGATCGATTTCCTATGGACCGTATGCACAGCCTTGTTGCGGGTCATCCCCTGCCGTCCATGACCCTTGATCCTTTTGAAATATCGGCACCGATCAAGGTCGCCTTGGCGTTGCAACATCACGCCAGCTTGGGGGCTCAGCCATGATACAGCAATGCCCCAATTCGCGTTTCCTGTTGGTCAGCGGCTTGTCGGGTGCAGGCAAATCCACCGCGCTCAAGGCATTGGAAGATTTGGGCTGGGAAGTGGTCGACAACCTGCCCCTGCCGCTGCTGCGCGCCCTGATCGATTCCCCTGTCAAAGCCAGCGATGCCGACCGCCCCATTGCTGTCGGCATCGACAGCCGCAGCCGTGGTTTCGACCCGCAATTGCTGGTCAAACAAATCCAAGAATTAAACGCCGCTGGCCGCCGCAATGTCGAAACCTTATTTGTTGATTGCGCGGGCGCCGAATTGGAACGGCGTTTTTCGGAAACCCGCCGCCGCCATCCCTTGGCGGATGATCGCCCCGCCGCTGATGGAATCGCCCGCGAATGGGACTTGATGGAACCGCTGCGCCGCTGGGCCGAACATAAAATCGACACCACCAATTTCAGCAGCAACGACCTGCAACAGGAAATCCGCCATCGTTTTGCCGACAGCGCGCAGCACGAACCTGTGCTGAATGTCATGAGCTTTGGCTTTGCGCGCGGCCTGCCCCGCAATGCCGATTTGGTATTTGATATGCGCTATTTGCAAAACCCGCATTGGGTTCCGGCGCTTCGTCCAGGCAGCGGGCTGGACCCCTCGGTCGCGGCCTATGTAGCGGCAGACCCCGCCTATGACAGCACCGTGTCCCAAATCGAGCATTTGCTGCTGGAATTGCTCCCCCGCTATCAGGCCGAAGGCAAAAGCTATGTCACCATTGCTGTTGGTTGCACCGGCGGGCGGCACCGTTCGGTCCATGTGGCCGACCGCCTCACAAAAACTCTACGCGCAGCGGGCCATGACCCATTGTTAACACACCGCGATCTTGACTCCTCCCCGCAAGATGCGCTTGAGGGCAAACCCCCTTCCGCATCCCCTGTTATGAACAAGAAAGACATAAGGTCTGCACAGCATGCCCAACGATAAGAGCCTGCCCCTTCTTGGTTTGGTCCTCGTGACCCATGGTCAATTGGCCGCTGAAATGGTGACAGCGATGGAGCATGTGGTGGGGCCACAACGATCCATCGCGACCGTCTGCATCGGCCCCAACGACAATATGGAAACGCGCCGCAATGAAATTGCGCAGGCCATTCGCAATGTCGATGGCGGGCGCGGTGTCATCATGCTGACGGACTTATTTGGCGGCACCCCGTCCAATTTGGCGATCAGCCTGTTGGATGCCGGCAAAACCGAAGTCATCGCGGGCGTGAATCTACCCATGTTGATTCGCTTGGAATCCGCCCGCAAGACATTGGACCTTCATGCCGCCGCTTTGGCGGCCAAAGAAGCGGGCCAAAAATATATATCTGTCGCGTCTGAAATGTTGGGAATGGGTTGATGAACATATGCAGTGAAACCGTTGAAATCACCAATCAGCGCGGTCTGCACGCGCGCGCCAGTGCAAAATTCGTTACCTTTGTCAGCCGCCTGCCCGACGGTGTCGCCGTCGAAGTGGAAAAAGGCGGCACCAGCGTTTCCGGTACGTCCATCATGGGCCTGATGATGCTCGGCGCTGCCAAAGGCGACAGTATCACCATCCACACCAAGGGCGACGGCGCCGAAGAAGCCATGCTGAAATTGGTCGGCTTGGTAAAGGACAGCTTCGGCGAAGACTGAGTATCTGATGAATTTTTCTTCCGACAAACATGCTGACACACACGCAGACAAACACAGGGGCCAGCGGTCGCTGATCGAAAGCCTGTCCAACCCATTGGTTAAGCGCATGCGCTTGCTGCGGGAAAAGCGACATCGCAAGGCCGAAGGCTTGTTCTTGGCCGAAGGGTTGCGCATCGCGACCGAAGCCCGCGAAGCTGGCATTTTGCCGCACTGGCTGTTCTTGTCCGAGGACAGCATGGGCCACCCCTTGGTTCAAGCCATGGTGGACGCTGTCCTACGCAATGGCGGCGAGGTCATCGACACCACGCCTGCCGTCTTGTCGAAATTGTCGGGCAAGGACAATCCGCAAACCATCGTCGGCATTTATCCCGAACCGCGCCCCAAATTGTCGGATATTGACCGCACATCGGCCCCCATTTGGCTGGTCGCAGAACGTCTGCGCGACCCCGGAAATTTGGGCACCATCTTGCGCACCGGCGACGCGGTGGGCGCAGGCGGCTTGATTTTGCTGGACGAATCCACCGACCCATATGCCGTCGAAACCGTCCGGGCCAGCATGGGCGCCATTTTCACCCAGCAATTGGTACAGGCCCGCTGGGACGAGTTTTTACCATGGCTGCGCCAAGGCGAAGGCCAGTTAGTGGCGACATGGCTGGGCGATGATACTGTCGATTATCAGGCCGTTTCCTATCAAGCGCCGACCTTCATCCTGATCGGCAATGAATCGCAGGGAATGCCCGCAGACTATGCCGCCGCCGCCGATGTGCGCGTGAAAATGCCGATGATGGGCAAGGCTGACAGCTTAAACGCCGCCGTCGCTGCCGCCGTCATGGCCTATGAAGTGCTAAACCAAAATCGCCGCACGGAGGCGTAAATTCTTCACGCCTTGCGGTGTCTTCACGCATCGCTGTGAACACCACAATCTTGGTCTGACCGCTGGCCCTTTGGTTCATTTGGTCAGGCCAAAACCCATACCAATATGGACCATGTCCGTTCATCCCCCTGCCATCACCGACCCTTCATAAGGGGGATTGAACCGCTATAGTCTGGCGGCAAACGCATTTCCTGTGACGGACGGAGGGTGATATGTCCAAACTCTATGCGGCAACAACAGCCGCAGCACTTTCGTTGATATTGTCAGGCTGCGCGTCCACCGATAGCGCGCTCAGGGGCCCCAGCACGCCAAACACGCCGGCGGCCCCCAGCACCGACTATCAAGCATCCGGCAATGAACCCGGCTGGCGGCTGGCGATCAGCGACAATCAGATTCACTATATTGGCGATTATGGCGAAACGGACATTCGCCAAGCCATTGACAACAAACGCGAACAAGCGGGCCGCACATCCTATGACACAGCGCGTCTATCCATTGTTATCGACCATAAAATTTGCAGCGATTCGATGGTCGAGCGCCAATATCAGGACAGCGTGAGCGTGACGGCAGACGGAAAAACCGTGACGGGCTGCGGCGGCGCGGTGATAGCTCCGACAAGCTTGAACGGCACGTCGTGGCAGATTGAACATATATCGGGGGCCGCCGTCCTGCCCGATATCCCGACCCATATCGCCTTTGCCGACGGACGCATCAGCGGAACGGCAGGCTGCAACCGCCTGATGGGCAGCTTCACCCAGTCCGCCGACAATTTGGCCTTTGGCAGCGTGGCCTCCACCCGTATGGCCTGTCCGCCAGCGCAAATGGAACAGGAACACAGCTTGATCGCCGCCTTGGAACAGGTCCGCCGATGGGACTTTTCCACCGATGGGCGGTTGCTGCTGCGCGGTGATGCGGGCGAATTGGTACGGCTGCGCCAAACCTTCTGATCGGCTTCCAGTGCCGGAACACGCCATTCACCGCTGATTTCGGGCACGGAACCAACTTTGGCCGTGCCCGTTAAACGGCACAGTTGGGGGACATTTGGAGAATGATTTTGAAAAAATATCTTCCTGTCATCGCTGGCGCGTCGGCCCTGTTGTTGGGCGCCTGTTCGGCCATGGACAATGGTGACGTCGAAACCACCCCACCAGCGGCATATCAGGTCGAGGGCGGAACCTTTAAGATATTGTCGGTCAACGGCAAGCCAGCCATCCGGGGCGTGGACGCCGATATCCGCTTTGAAGGCGGCCGAATCAGCGGCACCGCCGGTTGTAACCGTTTGAACGGTGGCTTCAGCCAGTCGGGCAATGTGTTGACCATTTCCGGCGTAGCCGTGACCATGATGGCCTGCCCGCCAGCGCAAATGGCGCAAGAACGTGACAGCCTAGCCATACTGGAAAGCGGCGCGACGGTGATGCGTCACAGCGACGGCCGCGTGGAAATTCGCGGTCCCAAGGGCGGGGTTTTGGAACTGAGCCGGAAATTCTAATCCATCCCATTCCGTTGATCAGCCAGATCGACAAGAAGGCGGGCCGTGTTATCACGCCCGCCTTCTTCTTTTTTCGCTCTTATCGTCGTACCGTTTGAAACACAGCCCCGACTTACATTCGCCGTAAACAGGTGGGCCTTTGCCGCCTCACTCCCCCGATGGCTGCTCTGCCTCAACCATTAATTTTGTTAGCGGACGGCTTTGCTGATCCACCGTGGCCAGCGCGGCAATATCTTTGTCCCCCGTTTCAATGTCCAATGCTTCAAAACGGCGCGCCTGTGTCAGGACCTGACTCTCAAAGCTGCCGACAAAGCTATTATATCCGTTAATCGCGCCTTCCAGCCCCTTGCCAACCTTGGCGACATGATTGCCCATCGTCACCATACGGGCGTATAATTCCTTGCCCAGCGCGGCAATTTCGCGCGCCTGACCCGCCAGCTTTTCCTGCCGCCAAACCGCCGCTACGGTGCGGGCAATAGCGATTAAGTTTGTCGGCGTCGCCAACAACACTTTGCGGTCAAAGGCATAATCCCACAGGCTGGGGTCTTGGTCCAAAGCGGCCGCCAGAAAATGTTCGCCCGGCACGAACATCACCACATAATCCGGCGTGTCAGCAAATTGGTTCCAATAGCTTTTCCCACCCAACCCGTTGACATGCGCCTTCATCGCCGCAGCATGGGCCGCCAAGTGGACTGATTTTTCACCATCATCCACCGCGCCAAAGGCGTCTTGATAGGCGTTGAGCGAGACCTTGGCATCAATCACCAGATTCTGGCCACCCGGCACCCGCACGATGACATCCGGCCGCAAACGCCCGCCCTCCCCGTCATTCACGCTGACTTCGGTTTGGAAATCGGCATGTTCCGACAAGCCGCAGCTTTCCAAAACATTGCGCAATTGCTGTTCGCCCCAACGCCCCCGTGCTTTGGGTGCGTTGCGCAGGGCGTTGACCAATTTCGCCGCCTCGCTCGACACACGTTCGGTGCCCTCGCGCATCGATTGGATTTGGCCTTGCAACAAACCAAAAGCATCGCGCCGTTCGGCCTCCACCTTTTGCACGGCTTCTTCATATTTGGTCAGTCGGTCGTTGACGGGGGCCAATAAGGCTTTCAGATTCTGACCCGAATGTTCCTCGCTTTGACGAAAGCGTTCGTCCGCCCGTTCCAGAAAATCTTTCTGCGCCTTTTCCAACAAAACTTGCCCGACCTGCTGAAACTGGGTGGTGAGCGCCGCCTGCGCGTCCTGCAATTGCTGGACCTGCGCGGCATGGGCTTTGTCCCGTTCGCTTTGTTCGGCATGAAAGGCCGCAAGCTGTCGTTCGGCCCGTTCCCGCGCTTCGGCTTGTTGCTGGCTTTCGTGGGTGGCCAATTGCAAGCGCGCGATCAACTCTTCGCGCTGCTGGGCCATCCCCTGATTCGCCGCCAAATATTTTTCTGCTTCCAACCGCGCATCGACCGCCGCCGTGCGTTCGCTCGTCAGTTGCGATTCGGCCTGCGACACCGCATCGGATTTGGCCGCCAAATCGGCAATCGCACTGCGAAAACGTTCATTCAGCGCATCTTTCTGCGCCTTTAACGCCCCCATTTGTCGACCCGCGACCAACCAACCGAGCAACGCGCCCATAACCAATGCGACAAAAGATATGATCCATTCCATGATCAGAACATAGTATGAACATCATCCCATTGCATAGGATATATTTTCAAACGGGGGCATCGCATGAACGCCCCCGCAGATTTTCGGATGATATAAGCCCTTGGCGGGCCACAGCAGCTTTATTGGGCGGATGGTGCCGCCGCCGCTGGCGCTGCGGCCGGAACCACAGGATCAGCGTTGATGACATCAGCAGGGCGATTGGCCAGACGATAGCTAATATCTTCGTCCAAAAATGCCTTTACGCCCGACCCCGCTGGAATCGTTGCACTGGTGCCAGTGGTCAAAAACCCAGCAATAGGCAGCAAAGCCACCGCCGCAACGACGCCGCCAGTTCCGGTCACGCCTTTGTCGTCAAAGGTGCCAGTCAGGCGGATATGCCGGTCGCCCACGCGCACCGACAAGATGCGTGCCGCAATATAGCCCGATTTGCCCCACATGCCTTTGTTGCGAACTTCCGTAATTTCGCCAATTGCCGGTGATCCAACGGGAATGACGGTCACACCATTGGCCGAAATATTGCTCGCCACTTCCAGTTGCACACGTTGTCCAACCCGAAGCTGTTTTTTCTTGGTGGTCAATTCCTCGCGGACCGACAATGGAATTTCGGTGCCCGACCGCAAAATACCGACATTGTTTTCGGCAACTGGCGCAGCAACCAGAACGGCTGGCGCAGGTGACTGTAAAAGCTGTGCATCGTCGCCCCCTGCGACAGACGCAACAAGAGCCAGCATAGAAATAAGTGACATGATTCCCCCTGTGTCAAAATGACACCACAGGAATTAGTCAGGCTTTTTCAAAAATCCACATCTAAATGACGGGATGAAACGGAAGTATTTTACTATAGGACGCAAGACTTGGCGCACCCGCAATAACAATGCCTTGTTTTAGCAACCAATAGTGGCGCACAATTTCCGCCTGCTGCTCCAAACCATAGCGGGACAGGGGCCAACCCGGCTTTAGACTGTAATGATAACGCGCCCATGGGTGGCGCATCAGCACCAAATACCAGCGGCCCCGTGTCTGGGTCTGCCAAATATGCACCATTTCATGGATGAACAGGCCTTGGAAAGACTGGGACGCCATGGAAAAATCATCACAATATATTCCGCCATGGGGGTGAAAATGCATCCACCCCATGGGGGCCATAACCACGCGTTTGGGTTGAAAAAATATCCATTTATGATGGCATATCCGCACCCGTGTATAATCAATGGCATCGCCAAAGACGCTGCGGGCCAAGGCGATTTCGCCTTGGGTTAGGTGACGCGGCAGTGGTTTCTGGGCCAAATCAATTGGCCCAGATCAATGTTTCATGCCCTCATGCGATGGCGGCAAGGGCACGTCACCCTCTCCAGCTTCTGCGCCCGCAGCCGGTTTGATCACCATATCAAACAAAATACGGTCATTATTATTGTTGGTGAATAAAAATTGCATGGGCAATTTGCCAGCGCGCACGGCTGCGCCATTTATGCCCCAAATCATCAGATGCTTACCGCCTTGCTTGAACACCAACTCGCCCTTGGCGGGCACATCGGCGGCATCCAATTCTTCCATCGTCAGCACACCATTTTCTTTTTTGGTTTCATGCATTTCCACGCGCTGCGCCAAATCGGCGGTCACCGCCACCAATTGCACCGGCTGTGGCCCGCCTTGAACCCGGAAATATCCCACCGCCGGACCATCGGGCGCAGCGGGCATAACGATATGGCCACTGACAACATTCAGTGGTTTTTCAGCGACTTTTGCTTCGTTGCAACCGGTCAGCATCGCCGCCGAAGCGACCACAGCGAACAGGGGAAGATATTTCATATCGCGATGCTCCGTCCATCAAGCAGGGTGTAATGGAAACTAGATAAGCGGTTAAAACCCTTGTGCCAAGGCAAAGCGCACCTATATCGCGCCCATCAACCCCAGGTTGGGGCCCATGACCGGCGTGCCTGTTCAGGGCGCCATGTGAATATGAGGACTTTTGGAATATGGCTAAAGTGATCGGGATTGACCTCGGCACCACGAACAGCTGCGTCGCGGTGATGGAAGGCGGCAAACCCAAGGTTATTGAGAATGTCGAAGGCACGCGTACCACGCCTTCGACCGTTGCCTTTGCCAAGGACGGCGAGCGCCTGATCGGCCAGCCTGCCAAACGCCAGGCGGTAACCAATCCCGAAAATACAATTTTTGCTGTGAAGCGCCTGATTGGTCGCCGTTTCGACGATGCCTTGACCAAGAAGGATATGGAACTGGTTCCCTATAACATCGTCAAAGGCAATAATGGCGATGCGTGGGTGAAGGCTGGCGGCGAAGATTATTCGCCCAGCCAGATCAGCGCGTTCATCCTGCAAAAGATGAAGGAAACGGCCGAAGCCTATTTGGGTGAAACCGTGACCCAAGCCGTGATCACCGTTCCCGCTTATTTCAACGACGCCCAGCGTCAGGCCACCAAGGACGCCGGCAAAATTGCGGGTCTGGAAGTGCTGCGTATCATCAACGAGCCCACCGCTGCGGCGCTGAGCTATGGCCTTGATAAGTCGGAAAATAAGACCATCGCCGTCTATGACCTTGGCGGCGGCACCTTTGACATCTCGATCCTGGAAGTGGGTGACGGCGTCTTTGAAGTGAAGTCAACCAACGGCGACACTTTCTTGGGCGGTGAAGATTTCGACACCAAGGTTGTGGAATTTTTGGCCGACACCTTCAAGAAAGACGAAGGCATTGACCTGCGCGGTGACAAGCTGGCGCTGCAACGTCTGAAGGAAGCGGCGGAAAAGGCCAAGATCGAACTGTCGACGGCCCAATCGACCGAAGTCAACCTGCCATTCATCACCGCCGACGCCAGCGGTCCAAAGCATTTGGTGAAAACCATCACCCGTGCGGACTTGGAAAAGCTGGTCGAAGATTTGGTGAAGCGCACGCTGGAACCTTGCCGCAAGGCGATCAAGGACGCCGGCGTATCGCAAAGCGAAATCGACGAAGTGGTGCTGGTTGGCGGCATGACCCGTATGCCCCGCGTTCGCGAAGTCGTGAAAGAATTTTTCGGCAAGGAACCACATACCGGTGTGAACCCTGACGAAGTGGTGGCCATTGGTGCAGCCATTCAGGCTGGCGTATTGCAGGGCGACGTCAAGGATGTTCTCCTTCTCGACGTGACCCCGCTGTCGCTGGGTATTGAAACGCTGGGCGGTATCATGACCAAGATGATCGACCGCAACACGACCATCCCGACCAAAAAGAGCCAAGTCTATTCGACCGCTGATGACAATCAGTCGGCTGTGACCATCCGCGTGTTCCAAGGTGAACGCGAAATGGCACAGGATAACAAGATGCTGGGCCAATTTGATCTGGTTGGTATTCCGCCCGCACCGCGCGGCGTGCCACAAATTGAAGTGACCTTTGACATTGATGCCAACGGCATTGTGTCGGTTCATGCCAAGGATAAGGGCACGGGCAAGGAACAGCAGATCAAAATCCAAGCGTCGGGCGGTCTGAACGATGATGACATCGAACAGATGGTCAAGGATGCCGAGCGTTTCGCTGAAGAAGATAAGCAGCGCCGCGAAGCCGCCGAAGCCAAGAATAACGCCGAAAGCTTGATCCACAGCACCGAAAACCAATTGCGCGAGCATGGGGACAAGGTGGACGCTGGTCTGAAGTCGGAAATCGAAGCGGCTGTTGCCGAAGCGAAAACCGCGGTCGAAGGCGGCGATGTGGCAGCCATGAATGACAAGTCCCAAGCCTTGGCACAGGTGGCCATGAAGCTGGGTCAGGCCATTTATGAAAAGGAACAGCAAGCGGCTGCGTCGCCAGAAGGCGATGCACCCAAGGCTGACGAAGACGTCGTCGACGCCGAATTCTCGGAAGTCGAAGACGACAAGAAGTAAGACTGAAAAACTCGGACCGCTGCCCTGACCTCGGGGCAGCGGGCACGAGGGGGCTTTTGATCCTATGTCGCTCGACATCGATTTTTATGAACTGCTCGAAGTAGAGCGAACCGCTGACGATAAGGTGCTGAAATCCGCCTATCGGAAATTGGCGATGCAATACCACCCTGATCGCAACCCCGGCTGCCAAGACAGTGAAGCGCGGTTCAAGGCGATCAGCGAAGCCTATGATTGCTTGAAAGACCCGCAAAAGCGCGCCGCCTATGACCGTTATGGCAAGGCCGCATTCCAAGGCGGCGCTGGCGGCGGCCATGCTGGCGGCGGCGATTTTGGCGACATTGGCGATATTTTCGAATCGATTTTCGGTTCGGCCTTTGGTGGCGGTGGCCGCCAACAACGCGGACCCGCGCGCGGTGCAGACCTGCGCTATGACATGGAAATCAAGCTGGAAGACGCCTTCACCGGCTGCACCCGCGAGATTGAAGTCGATGTCGCTGCGCCTTGCGAGCCATGCGATGGCACGGGCGCGAAACCGGGAACCGACCGCAAACATTGCGGCACCTGCGGCGGACACGGCAAAGTGCGCGCCCAGCAAGGTTTCTTCATGGTGGAGCGTATCTGCCCCACCTGCCAAGGCGCAGGCGAGGTGATTTCCGACCCTTGCAACCATTGCCGCGGCGAAGGCCGCGTCGACAAGCGCAAGACGCTGACCGTCAATATTCCGGCGGGCGTGGATGAAGGCACGCGTATTCGCCTGTCGGGCGAAGGCGAAAGCGGCGCACGCGGTGCGGGCGCAGGCGACTTGTACATCTTCTTGCACTTGGCCCGTCACAAATTGTTTGAGCGCGAGGGCAGCACCTTGTTCACCCGCGCCCCAATCAGTTTTACGACGGCAGCGCTGGGCGGTAGCATCACCATCCCTGGATTGGATGGCAAACGCCATGAAATCAACATTCCGGCGGGCATTCAGTCGGGCAAGCAATTGCGCCAACGCGGCGCGGGTATGCCCGTACTGAACAGCCGTGGCCATGGTGATTTGGTGGTGCAAATTGACGTGGAAACACCCACGAAATTGTCGTCGAAGCAGAAAGAATTGCTGCAAGCCTTCCGCGAAACGGAAACAGGCGAGGAATGCCCCGCCAGCCAAGGCTTTTTTGGCAAGCTGAAGGATATGTGGGAAGAATTAACGGACTAAAGATCCGCAGACCTGCCCCATTGGGGCGCAGGAGTTTCCATATCAAAAGCGGCGGGGCATCATGCACCGCCGCTTTTTTTATGCCCCATATTTGCTCGCCTCGCTTCGCACCCGTGGCACCGTCATCCCCTAGCTCTACTCTTCACGCCCTTCGTCATCAGGGATAGGCCCGATTTCGGCGCGTAATTCGGAAATTAGGGCGGCAATATGGGGCAGGCGCGATTCTTCTTCGTCCAAGATTGCGTGAAAAGCGCGGCGTTTCATCGTCAATAAATCGGCCGCGCTCAGGCCCTTGTCTCCCGTCATGTCGCCGGTCACGCTGCTGGCGACAATGTCCATCAATCGATCCGCGCCATGCAAGCGCCCCCACAGATAGTCATTTTCGCGGTAGGCGCGGCTGAAAAATGCGCCAAAGCTGTTAAACTCAATCCCCTTGAGCATCGCCGCCGCGCCGCCCGTACGAATGCCCACCGCGTCAGATGGCGAAATGCGATCAACCTTAATGGGGTCAAATTCGTCAAACCCCTCCCCCTGCAACAAGGTTAATGTGGCGATGTCGTAAAAAGGATAGCCGACATAAGCCAATAACAGCTTGCGCCGTTCCTGCTTGGGCAGCGCGGCGAGTGCTGGGGCGATGACGGCATCGGCCAGCATATCCGCGCTCATCAAATCCCGCGCATGGCCCACCGCGTCGAGCCAATCGCCCAATTTCGCGTCGTCCGGCGGCGGCAAATCTTCGACCCATTTATCGGCTTCGCGTTCGCGGTACAGGCCAATGGCTTGGAAAATGGCGCTGCGCATGGCGTCACAGTCGGGGTCTTGTTCGTGGCGGTTGGCCTCCACCTCGCTCTGCAATTCCCGCGCTAAGAAACGCAGACGTCGCACGCGAAAGCCCACGTCAAATATCCGAAAGAAATCGACCGCATCGTCGCTGGCGCCGGACCCACGACGTCCCGAAATACGGTCCAGCCCACGCCGCCGCACTTCGTCCCACAAGGCACGGCGGCGCATTTCGCGGTGACCATGCCCCTCGGCTGGCGACAGGCGTTCCATCAGCATGGCCAAATCTTCAACCACCGCCGATAATTTCAAATGACCATAAGGCGCATAAGCAAAACCAGCCCGTTCCGCCGCCTGATCTTGCGCCTTGGCCCGCCATTTCGCCAAGCGCCCCTCGGACGGGGTATCCAGAAAGAAGGTCGATCCGAATAAATTGGCGACCTGCTCCTCCACTTCGACGCGCATATTGTCGATGATATGCTGCATCCGGCGGATACGGCGGCTCATATCCTCCAGCATTTCGACGCTATCACGGATGGGCTGCTCGCGCGGAATTTCGGACAATGCGCCCAAGATGGTGGACAGGAAACTGGGGCCGCTGACGTCCGAATGACGGGCCAGACTGATAGCGCGGCTGTCGGGGTGGGGTTCAATATAAACAAAACGCCGGTCCACCTCTCGCCGCGCAGGGCGTTGGCGCAGCGCATGAATGGCAGGCTTGAAGGGCGCGTTGACCAGCACCGACCCGTCAATCAACACACGGTCCGCCGCATCTTCGCCCACCACTTGGGGCAATTGCACACGCAAGAAATCGTCCCGCTCAGGCCATGACATATCTCGTTCGCTCAGGCTCTGGTCCAATTCACGAACGGTAAAAGGCGGAAAAGCCCCGGGAAAGCTGGCGGTGGCCCGCGCCGCCGCCACCAAGCCAATCACATCATCCAGCCGCCCGCCCTGTTTGGCGTCGTTGCGGAAATTTAAAATCAACCGATGGTCCCGTTCGGTGACGCTCGGCGGGCTGTTCAGTGTCAGCGGCACAGCATAGCCCACGAAATCGGTGACAGAGATCATCAGGTCCATCGGTTGACCATCGGGCAGCAAGGGAGGCCCCGACGGCGCTTCGTCCATCGCCTGAAAAGCATCCAGCAGCATATGGTTAAAGCTGTTGCCGCCAAAGGGCGGTTCAAACCAACGCGCCCGCACGAACCGCGACAATTTCTCTCGCACTTCGCTTTGCGCCGAAACGCCGACGGTCTGGTCAATCACATTGCCTTGGCGCTGCATCGCCCAGCGCGCCAAAGGGGCGGCCCAAAATTTCGTCGCGGCGGATAAGGGCCGCGCATCAGGGTCCAGCAATCGGTCAACATCGGCGCTGTCCAGCCACAAATCCGTCAGCGGTTCCAAAGATTGTCCGGTGGTCAAGGCGCGGGCTAGAAAGACACCATTGATGCCGCCTGCACTGGCCCCAGCAATAATGTCGGTAATCACCCGCAGGCGGACGCCGCTTTTGCGGAAAATTTCGTCCAGCAAATCGCCATAAACAGCGGCGGCGCCGCCCAGCCCATGACGGTCCAAGCTGGCCCGCGATGCCGACGCCATTCGCCACACTTCCTTGGTCACACCATGCATATAAACGGCCAGACTGATGCCGCCGTAACAAATCAGGGCAAATCTTAATTCTTTCTCCCGCATTTCGCTACGATAGCGCGCTTCCTTATTTCGTCCACCATCCTATATCGAAATTCCATGACCCGCGCCCGCGTTCTTCTCCTTACCGCTGCCCTTGGCCCGCTGGATTATCGCGTGCCCCAAGGCAGCGAAGCGCCAATTGGCAGCATCGTTGTTGCCCCCTTAGGTCCGCGCCGTTTGGGCGGGGTGGTGTGGGACGATGACAGTTTTGGCGCGCCGCCGCCCGTGGGCGATAACCGCCTGCGAAACCTCTATGAAATTTTGGACGTAGCGCCCATTGCCGCGCCGTTGCGCCGCTTGGTGGAATGGACCAGCCATTATTATTTAGCGCACCCCGGTTCGGTGCTGCGCATGGTTTTGCCGGGCGTCGCCTTTCAAGATGCCAAGAAACCGATCACCGAATATCGCGCATCGGGCCAATTTCCCCAGCGCATGACCGCCCAGCGCACCGCTGCGTTAGAGGCGATTGATGATCGGCAAGGCAATATCAAAGAATTGGCCGCGCTGGCCGATGTCAGCGAAGCGGTGATTCGCGGCCTTGTTCAACATGGCGCGCTGGAAGCCGCACAGGTCAGCGCCAATATAGCCTATCCCGTGCCCGACCCTGAATTTGCGCCGCCTATCCTTTCCGACCTACAGATGGCGGCGGCAGAACAATTGCGCGGCGCGGTACAAGCGCGCAAATTTGCTACGCTGTTGCTGGACGGTGTGACCGGCAGCGGAAAAACCGAAGTCTATATGGAGGCTGTCGCTGCCGCCATCGAAGACGGCCGCCAAGCCTTGGTCTTGCTGCCCGAAATCGCGCTGACCGAGCCAATGCTGACCCGTTTTACGGCGCGCTTTGGCTGCGAACCAGTGGCGTGGCACAGTGGGCTTCGGCAAAGCGAGCGCCGCCGCGCATGGCACGCCATTGCCAGCGGAGAAGCGAAAATCATCATGGGCGCACGCTCCGCCCTATATCTGCCCTATCGCAATTTGGGCACGATCATCGTCGATGAAGCCCATGAAACCAGCTTCAAACAAGAAGATGGTGTCCATTATCACGCCCGCGATGTGGCGGTGATGCGCGGTCATTTTGAAGGCATTGCGGTGGTATTGGCCAGCGCCACCCCTGCGCTGGAAAGTCTGGCACAGGTGGAGGCTGGACGGTATCAGCATATCCAATTGCCGAGCCGATTTGGCGGGGCCACCATGCCCGCACTAACCGCCATTGATATGCGCAAAGACCCGCCCGATCGCGGGACATGGATTGCCCCCCCGCTGGTCGATGCCTTGGCAGACCGACTGAAAAAGGGCGAGCAAAGCTTGCTCTTCCTCAATAGGCGGGGTTTTGCGCCGCTCACCTTGTGCCGCACCTGTGGTCATCGCATCCAATGCCCCAATTGCACGGCGTGGATGGTCGAACATCGCTTGGTGCATCGCCTGTCCTGTCATCATTGCGGCCACACCATGCCGCCGCCGCGCCTGTGCCCCGAATGCGACAATGAAGACACGCTGGTGGCTTGCGGCCCCGGCGTCGAGCGCGTGGCCGACGAAGTGAAATTGCGATTCCCGCAGGCCCGCACCGCCATTGTTACGTCGGACACCCTATGGTCGCCCGCCAAAGCGGCGGAATTTGTCGAAGAGGTAGAGGCCGGCATGGTCGACATCATTGTCGGCACCCAGCTTGTCACCAAAGGCTATCATTTCCCCAATCTGACGCTGGTTGGCGTCGTCGATGCCGATCTGGGGCTGGACGGCGGCGATTTGCGCGCCGCAGAGCGGACCTTTCAACAAATTGCACAGGTTGCGGGGCGCGCTGGTCGCGGGGTGAAAGCGGGCACGGTGATGGTGCAAACCCGTATGCCCGAGGCCCCCGTCATGGCTGCCTTGGTGGCCGGTGACCGCGATGGATTTTACGCCGCCGAAGCCGATGCCCGCAAATTTGCAGGCGCGCCGCCCTATGGCCGTTTTGCCGCGCTGATTATTTCGTCCGAAGATCAGGATTTGGGCCGCATCACCGCCAAAAAATTAAGCGACAAAGCGCCATCTGCCGAAGGACTGGCCGTCTATGGCCCCGCTCCTGCCCCGCTGGCCATGCTGCGCGGACGGCATCGTTTCCGCTTGCTGTTGCACGCCCCGCGCAGTTTCGACCTGCAAGGGGCCATTCGGGATTGGCTTAGCCGTGTCGACATCCCCAACAAAGTGCGGCTGGCCGTGGATATTGACCCTTATAGTTTCGTTTAGTGGATATTGGCTTCAGCCGAACAAGTCGGCTGAGCCTTAATCTGCTTCAACCGAACAAGTCGGCTTGAAGGGCCCCTTCGCGTTTCAACAGTGCCTGTTTGACATCCAATCCCCATGCATAGCCGCCCAAGCTGCCATCGCTGCGGATCACGCGGTGGCAAGGCACGATAATCGCCACCGGATTCGCCCCATTGGCGCTGCCCACCGCGCGGTCACCGCCGCTGATGTCCAAAGCGCGACTGATGTCGGCATAGCTGCGGGTCTGTCCACGCGGGATGGTCAACAAATAATCCCATACGCGGCGCTGAAAATCCGTGCCCCGCAGGTCCAGCTTGAATGACAAGGGCTGATCATGTTCCAGAATAAAATCGCCCGCGACAATCGCCGCGATCAAGGGCGCGATATCGGCAGCCCATGCACCGCCCGCTACCAGTTGCGCACTGGGAAAGCGGGCCGCCAATTGCTCCTCCCCCTCATCCCATGACAAACGGCACAGACCCTTGGCGCTGACCGCGATCAGCATCGACCCGAAAATAGTGGGGATCACCAACCAATGAATCGGTTCTGGCGATGGGGCGGAAGATATGGGGGCAGATGGGGTAAGCGACATGCGGCCAACATAGACGCCTCGCTGCGCGGCGTCCATGCGCAGGCGTAAGCGAAGGCGTAAGCTTTAGTAAAAAGCACGGCTTGTCACAGCGATGAACGCTTGCGTTCCCAAAGCAGCGCGATAGTTTGCGCCGCATGTCACGCATCATCCTGTCTCGCATCACTGCCTTGATCGTCGCTGTCATCAGCCTGTTTTCACCCACCTATGCCGCCGACGATATCAGCGCCGCGTCGCGCAGCGTGGTGCGCGTGGTCACCGTCGCGACGATGGAGGGTGAGATCGTCGGCTTTGGTCATGGCAGCGGCATCGCCATTGCGCCCAACCGCATTTTGACCAACGCCCATGTGGTCGAATCGGTGGCGCAATATCCCGGCAATGTGGCCTTGGGTGTTGTCCCGTCCGAAGGGGATAAAAGCTATCCCGCGCGGCTGATCTCTTTGGATAAGAAACGCGATCTGGCGCTGCTGGAACTGCAATCTGGCAAATTGCCAGCGGCGGTTATCTATACTGGTCCGCTGGCCGCCGGCGCGGATATTGTTGCCTTGGGCTATCCCGGCAATGTCGATCTGGCGACAGCACGCAGCGCCACAGATTATATCATTCCGCGCAGCCCCGTGCGCAGCGAAGGCAGCGTTTCGAACATGCAGGCCATTGATGGCATTGCCGCCTTGGTTCACACCGCCAAAATCTCGCGCGGAAACAGCGGCGGCCCCCTGGTAGATGAATGCGGGCGTATTGTGGGCATTAACACCTTCATCACCCGCGCCGATGATGGCGATTCGCCCTTTGGCTTTGCTATTTCGGTACGGGAATTGACGCGCTTTTTGGGCGAATCCCGCCAAGAATTTACATCGGTGGGGGCGTCCTGCTTGTCGATGGCCGACGCCGATGCCCGCGAACGCCAATTGATGGACGCGGAATCACGCGCACAGGCGGACGCCGAAAACGCCCGCTTGGCCAAGGAAGAAAGCGTTCGGAACCGCCAATTGGCCGAATTGGAGCAAGAGGCCCGCACCACACGCGAGAATCGCATGGCGATGGCTGGCGTGCTGTTCGTGCTAGGGGCCTTGGGTGCTGGCGCAGCCTTGATTTTCTATGGCCAGAAAAACCAACGCAATATGCGGATAGCAGGCGGCATTGGCGCGGCTTTGATGCTGATCGCCTTGGTCGTTTTCTTGACCCGCCCTGACGCCACGGCCGATGAATCCGATTTGCCCGCCGCGCCAGTTCAAACCAGCGAAGCCCCCAAATTGCCGAGCGGTAATTTGCTGTGCACCATTCAACCCGACCGCAGCCGCATTACCGTATCCGCCACCAATGACGTTCCCGTCCGCATCAGCGGCACAGGCTGCGTAAATGGCCGCACCCAATATACCGAGGGCAGCGATGGCCGTTGGCAGCGCATTTTGGTGCCCAACGAAGAAGCGACCGTCACCGTTGCCAGCTTTGATAGCAGCGGCAAAAATTACCGTGTCGACCGCTATTTGCTCAGCGCCGAGGAAATGGCGCAGGCCCGCACCGTGCGCAGTGGCTTGTCCGTCAACGGCTGCACCGCCAATGCAGACAATCTGGCGTCCTTGACCCTGCAGCAAGAAGCCATCCGTTCCGTCCTGCCACCCTCGCCCAATGAACGTCTGGTCTATCGCTGTCAGGCAGCATCGGACGCAGCATTGAAAGCCGCCGCGCAATAAGGCGGCGGCCTCAGCCTCTTCATCATCCAGCCGTGGGGGACCAGCGCTCTTATCCCCCACAGGCCTGAAACAGCATCAATGTGCGCTGTAACGCCAGATCGGCGCTGTTGGCGTGATAATCTTTGCGCCGATCACTGTTAAAGCCGTGCCCCGCCTCATAGACAAAAATTTGCGCGGTGGGGTGATCGCGCTGCGCCAAGGCCTCGACGCCCGTGTCGCCGTCCATCGCGATGCCGCCATCAAAGCGGCCAAAATGGGCAATGGTGGCGCATAAGGGCGCGTCCGCCGCAAAATCTTTGGGAATCAAACTGCCATAATAGCAGGATGCCGCCGCCAAATTGGGGCTGGTCTGGGCCAGCCGCCAAGCCACCGACCCGCCATAGCAATAACCGACCACAAAAACGGGTCCGGCGTCGGCCAGTCGGTCCACACAGCTTTGGGCGTCGCGCACGCTTTGTTCAAAGGGATGCAGGTCGCGGGCCAAATGCATCGCTCGTTCAAAATTTGGCCCGCTATAATCGCTTTCGAATCCGGGATGCTCGCGGTCGAACAGCGCGGGGGCCAGCACCTCATAGCCCGCTTCGGCAAATTCATCGGCCAATTCGCGGATATGTTCCGTAACCCCGAATATTTCCTGCAACAGAATCAGTCCGCCTCGGCGCCCCGTGGCGCTCGCGCCCCCTCCATTTTTCTCGCCATCTGGCGCATCCCATGGCTGAACATGATAAACCGCAATTTCGGCTCCATCGCCCATGCGGATTTTTTCTATCTGCCCCTTCATTTCCTGCTCCCATCCTCACTTCCCCGCGCAACCGCTTATGATTGCTACAGCGACTGATCTTTATGACGATGGATGCTAGCGATTATGACGCTGCCCAACAGTCCAAATTCCGTCCCAACTGGTCGTGCTTTCCACCCCAAGTTGCTGTGCCGCCTTGCATTGCTTTTGAATCATTGCTAGGCGCGCCGCGACTTCGCTGCGGGGGGATATTCTCGACGTGTCCGACTAACCCGAGCGACCAATCCCCACCCGGGATCGTAGAAAAGGACTTCGCGCGTGGAGAATTCCGGCGGCATTCAAGGCAGTATCACAGCAGGACTCGCGGGTCGTTATGCCAGCGCCCTGTTCGATCTGGCCAAAGAATCCAATGAAATCGATAATGTCCAGAACAGCTTGTCTGTTTTGGCACAGGCTTTGACCGACTCTGCTGATCTACAGGCGCTGGTTTCCAGCCCTGTGGTTGGCCGCGACCAAGCTGGCGCTGCCATTGCAGCGGTGGCGAACTCGCTCGGTCTTGATTCGCTGACGAGCAAATTTTTGGGCGTGCTGGCGGCGAATCGTCGTTTGGCCGATGTCGGCGGCATGATGGACGCCTATCGCGCCATTGTGGCGGCCCATAAGGGCGAAGTGACCGCCAAGGTCACCAGCGCTCACCCGCTCAGCGATGCCCAGCTCGCCGAGCTGGCAGCCAATTTGAAAACCCGCGTTGGCCGTGATGTTCAAATCGCGACCCACGTTGACCCCGCCATTCTCGGCGGCCTCGTCGTACAGTTGGGCAGCCAACTGATCGATGGCAGCATCCGTACCCGTCTCAACAGCTTCGCGCAGGCGATGAAAGGCTAAACAATGGAAATCCGCGCCGCTGAAATCAGCAAGGTCATTAAGGACCAAATCGCCAATTTCGGAACCGACGCCACGGTCAGCGAGATCGGCTCGGTGCTCTCCGTCGGTGACGGTATCGCCCGCGTTCATGGTCTGGACAATGTTCAGGCTGGTGAAATGGTCGAATTCGCCAATGGCGTAAAGGGCATGGCTCTGAACCTCGAAGCCGATAACGTTGGTATCGTGATCTTCGGTTCGGACAGCGAAATTAAAGAAGGTGACGTTGTAAAGCGCACCGGCACCATCGTGGACGTTCCCGTTGGCAAGGGCCTGCTGGGCCGCGTGGTTGACGGTCTGGGCAACCCGATCGACGGCAAGGGTCCCATCGTCGCTGACAAGCGCATGCGCGTTGAAGTCAAGGCCCCCGGCATTATCCCACGCACCTCGGTTCACGAACCTGTGCAGACCGGCCTCAAGGCCTTGGACGCCTTGGTTCCTGTTGGCCGCGGCCAGCGCGAATTGATCATCGGTGACCGTCAAACCGGTAAGACCGCTGTCGCCATCGACACGTTCATCAACCAAAAAGACGCCAATGCTGGCGACGACGAATCGAAGAAGCTGTACTGCATCTACGTCGCCGTTGGTCAAAAGCGTTCGACGGTTGCGCAGATCGTGCGTCAGCTCGAAGAAAATGGCGCGATGGAATATTCGATCGTGGTTGCTGCAACCGCTTCGGAACCCGCTCCTCTGCAATATCTCGCACCTTACACCGGTGTGACGATGGGCGAATTCTTCCGCGACAATGGCATGCACGCTGTGATCGTTTATGACGATCTTTCCAAGCAAGCTGTGGCTTATCGCCAAATGTCGCTGTTGCTGCGTCGTCCTCCAGGACGTGAAGCTTATCCTGGTGACGTTTTCTATCTCCACAGCCGCCTGTTGGAACGCGCTGCAAAGATGAACGAAGCCAATGGCTCGGGTTCGCTGACTGCTCTGCCGATCATTGAAACCCAAGCTGGTGACGTTTCGGCTTATATTCCAACCAACGTGATTTCGATCACCGACGGTCAGATCTTCCTTGAAACCAACCTTTTCTATCAGGGCATCCGTCCTGCCATTAACGTTGGTCTGTCGGTTAGCCGCGTTGGCTCGGCCGCACAAACCAAGGCGATGAAGAAGGTTTCGGGCTCGATTAAGCTGGAACTGGCTCAGTACCGCGAAATGGAAGCTTTCGCTCAGTTCGGTTCGGATCTGGACGCGTCGACGCAAAAGCTGCTGAACCGTGGTGCACGCCTCACGCAGCTGTTGAAGCAGGCTCAGTTCAGCCCGATGCCGTTCGAAGAACAAACGGCTTCGATCTTCGCTGGCACCAACGGCTATCTGGATAGCGTGGGCGTTAACGACGTGAACCGTTATGAAGGCGCGATGCTCGCTTATCTGCGCAGCGACCACGCCGACGTGCTGAAGACCATTCGCGACACCAAGGATCTTGGTGACGAAGCGAAGAAGGGCCTTGTTGCGGCTCTTGACGCTTTCGCAAAAATCTTCGCGTAATTCTGTCGCTCTCAGCCCGATGGCAACATCGGGCTGACGAATAAGAGGGGCCGGAATGGCATCGCTTAAGGAACTCAAAGGGCGGATCACCTCGGTCAAATCGACCCAGAAGATCACCAAGGCCAAGAAAATGGTCGCCGCCGCCAAGCTGCGTAAGGCGCAGGCCGCCGCAGAAGCTGCGCGTCCCTATGCCGAGCGTCTCGAAGGCGTTGTGGCCAGCTTGGCAACCAAAGTGGGTACAGCGGACAGCGCACCACGTTTGCTTTCGGGCACGGGCAAAGATGATCATCATCTGCTCGTCGTCTTGAACAGCGACCGTGGTCTGGCCGGTGCGTTCAACGCGAACATCGTTAAGGCTGCTCGCGACAAAGCCTATGAACTGCAAGCCGCTGGCAAGAAGGTTAGCTTCTTCTTGGTAGGCCGCAAGGGTCGTCCGGTTATCAACCGTTTGTTCCCTGGGCAGATCATCGAACATTATGAAACCACTGGCATTCGCAACGTGGGCTTTGACGAAGCCCGCGACGTGAGCGCACAGGTTTCGGACATGTATGAGGCCGGCGCCTTTGACGTCGCGCATCTTTTCTATTCGAAATTCCGTTCGGCTTTGTTGCAAGAAGCCACCGGTCAACAAATCATCCCCGTGCCCGCTCCGGCTGCGGTGGAAGAGATTGGCGGCGCAACGGTCGAATATGAACCCGACGAGGAAGCGATCCTGGCGGATCTGCTCCCCCGCAACGTGACCATCCAGATCTTCAAGGGTCTGTTGGAAAATGCGGCATCGGAACAAGGCGCGTCGATGACCGCCATGGACAATGCCACACGCAACGCGGGTGATCTGATCAACCGGCTCACCGTCGAATATAACCGCAGCCGTCAGGCCGCGATTACCACCGAACTCGTCGAAATCATCTCCGGCGCCGAAGCGCTGTAAGCAGGAAGAAGCACATGGCCACCGCTCCAACAGCAGAAAACCATATCGCAGCCACAGGCCGCGTCGCACAGGTTATCGGTGCCGTCGTCGACGTACAGTTCGACGGCCCGCTGCCCGCTATTTTGAATGCTCTGGAAACGCAGAACGGTGAAACCCGTCTCGTTCTGGAAGTTGCCCAGCATCTGGGTGAAAACACCGTTCGCACCATCGCCATGGACGCCACCGACGGTTTGACCCGTGGTCAAGCGGTTCGCGATACGGGCGCACAGATCAGCGTTCCTGTTGGTCCGCAAACGCTGGGCCGCATCATGAACGTGATCGGTGAACCCATCGACGAACGTGGCCCTGTCGGCAGCACCATGTCGGCTCCGATTCACGCCAAGGCGCCTGAGTTCATCGAACAATCGACAGACGCCGCGATCCTCGTCACCGGTATTAAGGTTATCGACCTTCTCGCGCCTTATGCGCGTGGTGGTAAGATCGGCCTGTTCGGCGGCGCTGGCGTGGGCAAAACCGTTCTGATTCAGGAACTGATCAACAATATCGCAAAGGGCCACGGCGGCGTGTCCGTGTTCGCTGGTGTTGGTGAACGGACCCGTGAAGGTAACGATCTGTACCACGAATTCTTGGATGCAGGCGTTATCGCCAAGGACGCCGACGGCAACCCAACCCCCGATGGTTCGAAGGTTGCGCTGGTGTTTGGCCAAATGAACGAACCTCCAGGTGCGCGTGCTCGCGTTGCTCTGTCGGGTCTGACCATGGCAGAATATTTCCGTGACCAAGAAGGTCAGGACGTGTTGTTCTTCGTCGACAACATCTTCCGCTTCACGCAAGCTGGTTCGGAAGTGTCGGCTCTGCTCGGCCGTATTCCTTCGGCTGTGGGCTATCAGCCAACCCTGTCGACCGACATGGGTCAGCTGCAAGAACGTATTACGTCGACGACCAAGGGTTCGATTACCTCGGTTCAAGCCATTTACGTTCCCGCCGACGACTTGACCGACCCTGCACCTGCTGCTTCATTTGCTCACTTGGACGCAACCACGGTGTTGAACCGTGCGATTTCGGAACTCGGCATCTATCCTGCGGTTGACCCGCTGGATTCGACCAGCCGCGTATTGGAACCACGCATCGTTGGCCAAGAACATTATGAAACCGCTCGCCGCGTCCAAGAAACGCTGCAAAAATATAAGTCGCTGCAAGACATCATCGCGATTCTGGGCATGGACGAACTGAGCGAAGAAGATAAGCTGACGGTTGCTCGCGCTCGTAAGATCCAGCGCTTCTTGTCGCAGCCTTTCCACGTTGCGGAAGTCTTCACCGGCATCAGCGGTAAGTTCGTTCAGATCGAAGACACCATTAAGTCGTTTAAGGCTGTGGTTGACGGCGAATATGACCACTTGCCAGAAGCAGCCTTCTACATGGTTGGCGGCATCGAAGAAGTGGTTGCCAAGGCTGCGAAACTGGCTGCTGACGCTGCTTAATTTTCCTTTTTCCCCTTCTGCCTTATCGGCAGAGGGGGAATTGAAAGAACTGATATGGCTCTGAAATTCGAACTCGTCACCCCAGCCCGCCTCGAGCGGGCGAGCGATGTCTATATGGTCACCGTTCCCGGCAGCGAAGGCGACTTTTCGGTGCTCGAAGGCCATGCGCCTTTCATGGCGACGCTGCGCAACGGCGCGATCACCGTCTATGCAACCCAAGGTTCAGAAGGCGAAGCGATCAACGTTGAAGGCGGCTTTGCCGAAGTCAACGAAGCGGGCCTGACCATTTTGGCGGAACGCATCGCCGACTGATTGGCACCGAATATTAACGGTATAAAAAGGCCCGCTTTCGCATTGGAAGCGGGCCTTTTTCGTTCAAATCAGGACAATCGGCCGGGGCCCTTTTGATTGGCCAAATGAATAAATATGGTTAAGATGATTCAATATTGGGGGGCATTAGGGGAATCTCAAAACTTTACCCCTAATCATTCCCCGTTGGGACGGGGATGCGAATCACCCACACCCCAACCCGCGATATGATTTAGGAAACGGGAAGTAGCGATGAGTGCATTCGGACGCCGACCTGGAACCACTGGACGCCCAGCCTTTGGTGTTGCCAAGCCTATGCAAGGCGGAATGCCAGCTTCCACCACCGCTATCCATTCGGAACCCAAGCTGAACCCCGAAAATCTGTCGCCGGAAATGGAGGTCATGGCCCGCCTCGACCAGCGCAGCAGCGCAGAGGCTATGATCCCTGAAAAAGCCCAGGGATTTGAAGCCAGTGTCCACAAAATCAAGGAACAAGTCCTTCCGCGCTTGCTGGAACGCGTCGACCCTGAAGCGGCTGCGACCCTGTCCAAAGACGAACTGACCGAAGAATTCCGCCCGATCATCCTCGAGGTGCTGGCCGAACTGCGCATCACACTAAACCGCCGCGAACAATTTGCGCTGGAAAAGGTGCTGGTCGACGAATTGCTGGGCTTTGGTCCGCTAGAAGAATTGCTGGCCGATCCGGACATTTCCGACATCATGGTCAACGGGCCCTATCAAACCTATATTGAACGCAAGGGCCAGTTGGTGCTGGCCCCTATCCAGTTCCGCGACGAACAACATTTGTTCCAAATCGCCCAGCGTATCTGCAACATGGTGGGCCGCCGTGTGGACCAAACCACCCCGCTGGCCGACGCCCGCCTCAAGGACGGCAGCCGTGTGAACGTCATCGTGCCACCGCTGTCCTTGCGCGGCACCGCTATCTCCATTCGTAAATTCTCGGCCAAGCCGATCACGCTGGATATGCTGTGCCAATGGGGCGCGATGAATCAGAAAATGTGCACCGCGCTGAAAATCGCAGGGGCCAGCCGATTCAATATTGTGATTTCCGGCGGCACGGGTTCGGGTAAAACCACCATGCTCAATGCTTTGTCGAAAATGATCGATCCGGGCGAGCGGGTGCTAACCATCGAAGACGCCGCCGAACTTCGCTTGCAACAGCCGCACTGGCTGCCGCTCGAAACCCGTCCAGCGAACCTAGAAGGTAATGGCGCGATCACCATGGGCGACTTGGTGAAAAACGCCCTGCGTATGCGCCCTGACCGCATCATCATGGGCGAGGTTCGTGGTCAGGAATGTTTCGATTTGCTCGCCGCCATGAACACCGGTCACGATGGGTCGATGTGTACGCTGCACAGCAACAGCCCACGCGAATGCCTTGGCCGTATGGAAAATATGGTGATGATGGGGGATATTAAAATCCCCAAAGAAGCCATTTCCAAACAGATCGCCGATTCCGTCGACATGATCGTTCAGATCAAGCGTCTGCGCGATGGGTCGCGCCGCGTCACCAATGTCACCGAAGTGATCGGCATGGAAGGCGATGTGATTGTGACCCAAGAATTGTTCAAATTTGAATATTTGGACGAAGATAAGGACGGCAAGATCATTGGCGAATATCGCTCGCTGGGTCTGCGTCCCTATACGTTGGAAAAGGCCCGCCAATATGGCTTCGACCAACCCTTTCTAGAGGCGTGCCTGTAACGCCATTTATAGGACATCCACCAATCCACCGCCGCTGATCCACAGGGCGGTGGCGAAAATGGCCACCGCAATCGACAATAAAGATATGGCGCGCCACGGCATAAAGCCCACCTTGTCGACGTCCTTGCGGTTGCGCCGCCGCCAGTCCGCCAATTCGGACCATGCAAAAAGGCTGGCCGCGGCCACCGCAATCGACGCCATCGACACTTGCATATCAACCCAACCCTTCGCACAACAGACCAAAGCGTGGTCACAAAATCCGAGGTGCCGATATGCGTAAATTTTTATCTGTTACAAGGGCCCTAGGCCTAGTTTCACTCTTCCCCATGGCGGCTAGCGCGCAACATGCCGAACATGATCATGCCCATCACCCCGCGCCCGCTGCCGCAGCCCATGCTGTGGAGGCCGTGCCTGCGGTGGACGCCGCGATTGTCGCAGCGGTCGCATCATCGCATCGCAGCCCCGCCAACGTCGCCCGCGACACCTATCGTCACCCGGCCGAAACCTTGGCCTTTTTTGGCGTCGGTGCAGCCGACACGGTGGTGGAACTCTATCCCGGTGGCGGCTGGTATACGGAAATTCTGGCCCCGCTCACCAAAGCCTCTGGCAGGTTTTACGCCGCCGCGCCTTGGAAATCGCTGGCGGGCATTCAGCAAAAAGCCAGCGAAACACCCGATATTTATGGTGCGATTCAATTCGCCGAATTTCCCGCCACGGGCGCAAACCCCAGCGTAACCCCCGACAGCGCCGATGTCGTGCTGACATTCCGCAACGTCCATAATTGGCGCTTTGGTCCAGCGGCCAATCCCGCCAAAGCCTTTGAAGATATATACGCCATGCTCAAGCCGGGCGGCGTCTTGGGCGTGGTGGAGCATCGCTTGAACGAAGACGCGGACAGCGCGCTGGAACAAAGCAGCGGCTATATGAAAGAAAGCAGCGTCATCGCTTATGCCGTGGCCGCCGGATTCAAATTGGACGCGCGCAGCGAGATAAACGCCAACCCACGCGATACCAAAAACCACCCCAAGGGCGTTTGGACCCTGCCCCCCTCGCTCAGCCTGAAAGACGTCGACCGCGACAAATATCTGGCGATTGGCGAGTCCGACCGCATGACGCTGCGTTTCATCAAGCCTGCGCAATAAGATAGGCGGTTATGGACGCGATGGACGCGATGGACGTCATTGACCCTGCGTTGCTGCTCAGTGCTTATGCGCAGGGTATATTCCCCATGTCCGATGGTGCGGACGATCCCGATATTCACTGGGTCGAGCCGCATCTGCGTGCCATTTTGCCGCTGGACGGATTTCATTTGTCCCGCAGTTTGAAAAAGACACTGCTATCCGATCATTTCACGGTCACAACGGATCAATGTTTTTCTCGCATGATGGCGCTGTGCGCGGCGGCGGCGGATGACCGACCCAGCACATGGATTAACCAGACCATCCACCAAAGCTATGCCCAACTGCATGAACTGGGTTACGCCCATAGCGTCGAATGTTGGCAGGGCGGCGAATTGGTCGGCGGCCTTTATGGCGTCAGCTTGGGCCGCGCCTTTTTCGGCGAATCGATGGTCAGCCGCCGCACCAATGCCAGCAAGGTAGCGCTGGCCCATTTGGTGGCGCGCTTGCGGGTTGGCGGGTGGCAAATGCTGGACTGTCAATTTATGACGCCGCACCTCGCCAGCCTAGGCGCGATCGAAATTCCACAGCAAAGCTATGTGGAACTGCTTTATTCGTTATTGGCAGGGTCGCTGGACGGCGTTGTCGGCGCAGCGGCAGTGGCCGCCGCCGCTGGGGCCGAGGCTGCTGCTGCCGTTGCCGGCGCAGCGGCGGATGTCGCCGCCCCATTGCCGTCACCGCCATTTCCGGCAGGCGACTGGGGCGCATTGGATACATTGGCCGCATCACTGGGCACCGCGCGCTCCACCGCTTCACCGCCCGGATATGTCATTGCACAGCTTTTGACGAAAACATCATAAATGGGGTGCTGAATCACATTACGTTCGGGACGTTCGCGAAACACCCACCCCGAAAAGACCCGATACCATTTGCTGTCGCGCTGATTTTTGACCACCAGCTGCACAAAAGCACCCGTTTCCGGCGTGTTTTCCCATGGCGCGGTGGTTTCACAGGCGCGCAAGCGCACCAAGACATTGCCGACACGCTGCTCCGTGCCCGGCTTCATGGTCAAATCGGTCACCAACCCATTGCGTTTATTGAGCAAGCCCAATTGTGCAATGCGTTGGTCCATTGGCGTTACGCCATCAATATTTTGCAAATTTTCCGGCAGCGCATCCGCTTTTTTCAGTTCCACCGGAACGGTTTGCGCGGCCTTTTTATCATCGCTCTGGCCGCAAGCAGACAGCATAGAGGCCGCGATGAACGCGGCCCATGTGCCACCACGGCGCAGCAGCTTGACCCCGCTCACTCGGCGCCGGGCTGCCAAGCCTGATAATCGCCGGTTGCATGGGCCCGCACCCCGCCACGTTCCAACGAACCAGCGGGACGGTGCGCGTCCTTGCTGCCGGTCAAATTGCGGGTGGGTTCCGCCTGCCATGCACGACGCGCAGCATGTTTTTCCGATGGTAATTCATCATAGGTGCGGTGCAGCCAGCCGTGCCATTCTGGCGGAACGCGGCTTGCGTCATTCGCACCATTATAGATGACCCAGCGGCGTTCGCCCTTGCGCGCACGATAATAGCGGTTGCCGAGATGATCCTCGCCCACCAGCTCGCCGTTTTTCCAGCTGTTCAGCAGTGTTCCGACAGTCGCGCCGTTCCACCAAGTGAAAATCTTACCCAAGATGCTCATAGCAGGGGCGTTTACAGCCAAGCGTCATCGCTTCGCAAGCGTGAAACGGGATTTTCATCACTTTCCGCATCAAATATCGTCCCATCTTGCCGCCCAGCAACCAAAATTTGGGTATTTTTATGCGCAAGGCGCATTGCCTGCGCGTCCAGCTTCGTCACCCTGCCTAGGCTTGGTTCGCCAGAATCGCAGCCACCTCGTCGGGGTGGGGATGGTCCATGGGGGGCAAAGCCAATATCCGCCGCGCCAAATTCATCGCATGTCCTGCACGGATAAACGCAGCCACCTGCTTTTCCCGAACCGCACGATCCTCGGTTGCGGTCGCCGCAAAAGGCCCAAAGCGGCGGCGCTGCGCGAATCGGATCGCGGCCTGTGTTGCACCATCGGCACCGGCCTGCCCCCAATCATCATCTGACCCGCCATCACCGCGCAGTTCATCCAACGCTTCTTCGCTGTTTTCCGCCGAAATACCATCGAATCGCAATTGAGCCCGCACCCGCGCTGGTCCCAAGCCGCGCCGCATCATGGCGCCGCCCCGCATGCGCGCATATTGGCCATCATCCAAATAGCGCATCTCTTCCATCCGATTCACCGCCGTCTGAATGGCTTCTTCAGGGCTTTGATCATCAATCCACTTGGATTCCGCGACTTTCCGTGACAAATAGCGCGCCAACTTGCCACTGGATGTCGCGTAACGCGCAACATAGGCAAGCGCCAGTTCGTCAAGCTTGGCCGCATTGAGTGGCCGCTTGGTTCGATCCGTTGGAGTGCGTTCATGGTTCATATGCCACGTTTGTGCCACACTCCTGTCAGATTGAGAACGATCTGAACCGCCATATCGGGAATTCTCGATAAGGACGTCATTGTTCAAACCTTTTAAGGATCGCGCGCGTCGCCCATGACCAACACCGTTGATAGCAGCACCGTTGACATGAAGGCCGCCCCGCGCTCGCCTGCGCCGGATCAAGCTACGCCTATGACCCAAAATACCGAAACCATGGTGGACGCGCTGCGCCCCACCCCCACGCTGTGCACGCAGCCACGCCGCTTTTCTGACTTTGCCACGGTTGGCGAAGCTTTGGATTATGCCGCATCGGGTTCACGCGGCCTGAATTTCCACGATCCGCGCGGCAAATTGGTCAGAGCCTATCCCTATAGCGAATTAAAACAGGACAGCCTGCGCGCCGCTTATCGGTTGTTGGCAGCCGGTATCAAGGCTGGCGACCGCGTGGCCCTGGTGGCCGAAACCGGTCCCGAATTTGCGGCTTTATTCTTTGGCACCATTTATGCCGGTGCCTGGCCTGTTCCGCTGCCCTTGCCCACCAGCTTTGGCGGACGCGAATCCTATGTCGGCCAATTGATGGTCCAGCTGGAAAGCTGTGACCCCGTCATGCTGTTCTTCCCGTCGGAAATCGCCGCTATGGCCGTGGAAGCAGCCAACGCCAAAAATGTCACCCCCATGGACTGGAGCGAGTTTGAACAGCGCGCCGCCGTGGAAACCGCCTTGCCGGAACAGCATTCGAATGAGACCTGCTATTTGCAATATAGCAGTGGATCGACACGCTTCCCGCACGGCGTGGCGGTCACGCATAAGGCTTTGCTCAACAATTTGGCGGCTCACTCCCATGGCATGAAGCTGGTCGACAGCGACCGCTGTGTATCATGGCTGCCATGGTATCATGACATGGGCTTGGTCGGCTGCTTATTGTCACCCGTCGCCAATCAAGTGTCGGTCGATTATCTGAAAACCGAAGATTTTGCGCGCCGTCCGCTGGCTTGGCTGGACTTGATCAGCCGCAACACTGGCACCACGCTCAGCTATTCGCCGACCTTTGGCTATGATATTTGCGCCCGCCGCGTGTCCAGCCAAACGAATGTCGCGGAACGTTTCGACCTGTCGCGCTGGCGCGTGGCGGGCAATGGCGCGGATATGATTCGTCCCGACGTCATGCAGAAATTCATCGATGTTTATGCCGCGGCTGGATTCAAGCCCAGCGCCTTTCTGCCCAGCTATGGCTTGGCCGAAGCGACGCTGGCGGTGTCGATCATGCCGCCGGGCGAAGGCATTGTCGTGGAACTGGTCGAAGAAACCGAATTGTCCGGCGTATCCGGTGATGCTGACCGTCCCACACGCTATCGCTCGATCGTCAATTGCGGCCGCGCGGTTCGTGACATGACCATCGAAGTGCGCGACGAAGCGGGTCAAATTTTGCCCGACAAAACCGTCGGCAAAGTGTGGTGCACCGGCCCGTCGCTGATGACCGGATATTATCGTGACCCAGAATCCACCGAGGCCTGTATGGCAGACGGCTGGCTCGACACCGGCGATATGGGTTATATGTCAGACGGCTATATTTACATCGTTGGCCGCGCCAAGGACATGATCATCATCAACGGCAAAAATCATTGGCCACAGGATATTGAATGGGCGGTGGAACAATTGCCCGGCTTTAAATCCGGTGACATTGCTGCTTTTGCTATCACCACGCAAAATGGCGAGGAAACACCCGCCGTCTTGGTCCAGTGCCGCACCAGCGACCCCCATGAGCGCGCCAAGCTGCTCGAGGATATTCGCGACCGCGTTCGCGCCATCACGGGCATGAACTGCCTGATCGAATTGGTACCACCACGCAGCCTACCGCGCACCAGTTCTGGTAAACTCAGCCGATCCAAGGCACGGGCCCAATATTTGTCGGGTGAAATTCAACCCTTCAAAATTGCAGCCTGAAAATAGAAAGGGGAAGCTGGTCCCATCTTCCCCCTTTTAACCGGCACTCTATTCTATCCAAAATGACCGTCATATAATATAAAACCATTTTGAATGTTTTTACTTATCGTGCCGTAACTTTCTTATGATAACCCTTGGCATGTGTCAGATCGACGTCGCCTTTTTTCGACACTTCGAAATGTCTCGCCGCTTAGTATTTTGGGGCTTGCTCAGCGCGACCAACATTGGTTGGAACTAGACAAGCTTCAACGCTCGTCCCTGCGCCATCAAACGCGTTTCAGTCTGTTCATCAGTTTTATCATGGCCATCACCGCTGGCTATTTAATGCTGGCGCATGTGACGCTGGCCATGGCGGGCGTGTGGCTTTCCGCCCTGTTTGTCCTCGGCTTATGGGCTGGGCTGGCAATCAACCAAAGCAAAGCGGCAAAAGTCGCGCTGCATGATGGGCCAAAACGGCTGTCCATCAACATCGCGGCGGTGTTGGCGTCCATCACTTGGGCAGCGCCTTTTTGGTTTATGGGCCCCGCCCCGCCTTTATCCCATAGCTTGGCGCATTGGGCGGTCACGCTGTTCGTGATGATGACCTTTACCATCTTGGCCCACAGCCTTCCGTTGGCGTGCATCTTGTTCGTCTTGCCCATCAGCCTATCGGCAACGCTCACCATGATGTCGGGCGGTCATTGGGGGCTGGCGCTTGTCGCCTTATGTTCGGGCCTGTTGCTGTGCGTTTTTCATTTCCATCTGGCCCAAAATCAACTGCGTATGCGTGTCGCGGATGCGCGATTGCGCGAAAAACTGGAAACCGTCGCCCTTTTGATGCGGGAAACGGAAGCCTTGGCAGATTGGATGTGGCAAACAGACGCCCAACATCGCCTCGAAAAAATATCTGCAACTTGGGCGGCGGCATGGCAAAGCACGCCCGCCGCCCTAGAAGGAAAAGGCCTGCTAGACTTGATATCCCAAGGCATGACGGATGAGCAAAGCCCGTCCGCAGCCTTGATGAAATTGCGAAAAAAAATGCAAAAGCAGGACAAATTCGCCAGTCTTGTTATACCCGTCACCGTCCGTTCGCAAAAACGCTGGTGGCGGCTGTCGGCCGTGCCCCGCTTTGATCCCGATGGGAAATTTTTGGGCTATCGCGGCATTGGGTCGGATGTGACCGACCAACATAGCAGCGCCGAACATATCGCCCGCTTGGCCCGTATAGATATCCTCACGGATTTGCCCAACCGCCTGAGCGTCTATGAAGAGCTTGCCGAGGCGTTGAACGAAGCACGGAGCCAATATAGCCGCTGTGCGATGCTGATCATCAATCTGGACCGTTTCAAGATTGTGAATGATACGCTTAGCCACGCTGTGGGGGATCAATTGCTGGCCCAAGTTGCCCATCGGCTGCGCAGCGTGATGGAAGCCGGCTGTTCCTGCGGACGGCTGGGCAGCGATGAATTTGCGATCATCATCCGCCGCCCCGACAGCCACACCTCCATCAAAGCCTATGCCCGGCACGTCATCGCGGCACTCAGCCGTCCCTATCAGGTCGACGGGCATAAAATATTCATTGGTGCCAGCGCGGGATATGCCTTGGGCCCCGCAGACGGAGAAAATGTCGAAACCCTGTCTCGGAACGCAGATCTTGCTTTGTACAAATGCAAATCAAAAGGTGGAAATTCTGTCGAAGCTTTTGCCCCGATTTTGCTGGCCCAAGCCGAAGAACGCAGCCTGTTGGAACAGGAGCTACGCAGCGCGCTGGAAAAGCGGGAACTGCAAATTTACTACCAACCCGTGGTCAGCGCCCATTCCGAACAACTGGTCAGTTTTGAAGCATTGCTTCGCTGGAACAGCGCGAAATTGGGTCCGGTTGCGCCGTCCCGCTTTGTGCCCATCGCCGAAGAATCGCGTTTAATTCACGCCATTGGTGAATGGGTCCTGCGCACCGCTTGCCACGAAGCCATGAGCTGGCCCGCACCAATAAAAGTTGCGGTCAATGTTTCGTCAGAGCAACTGACCAATGCCCAATTCCCATCCATTATTATGTCCGCGCTGACCCAAAGTGGCTTACCACCCCATCGCTTGGAAATAGAGGTCACCGAAAGCCTGTTCCTGCATGATGGCGGCGGCGCAGTTCAAATATTGGACCAATTATTGGCAATTGGTGTGCGCTTGTCTCTGGACGATTTTGGCACGGGCTATTCATCCTTTGGCTATTTACGCAAAGCCCGCTTTTCCGCGGTCAAAGTCGACCGAAGCTTTGTATCAAGCGCGGCTAAAGGATCGGTGGAATCCATCGCTATCATTCGGGCCGTGGTCGCGCTGGCCGATGGTTTGGGCATGACCACCATCGCCGAAGGGGCCGAAACAGCCGAAGAAGTCGCCACGGTTCGTGACTTGGGTTGCCGCCATGTCCAAGGATATTATTTTGGTCGTCCGATGACACCCGCGTCGATCCGGCAATATTTTCCCGCCGCCCCCGCTCCCATCCTTGAACGGAACAAACAGATTTCGCGTTAATTGATGCTCATTCGCGTTCGTCTGATGCGATGGAGACAAAGGGAAAACAGCATTGCGGCAAAGGATGCACTGCTCATCGCACGACCAATGCAGTTCGTCGCGAAGGGGATGGCAGATTTTCTGAAATCACGCACTAACCAACCCGCACAACGGCCCTGCATCATGCGGTGGCCGCGAAACAGGGGTCGCACCAGTGGGCATCATCGGAAAATTCGGCAAAGCTTGTGCCGCACTGACCATGGCTGCTGGCATGTTGGTTGCGACGCCCGCCGTATCCAGCGACTATCTACAATGCGCTCCTTTTGCTCGCGCAGAATCGGGTGTGCAATTGTTCGGCAATGCCAAAAGCTGGTGGGGTCAGGCCGCTGGCACCTATGCGCGCGGCAATGAACCGCGTCAGGGCGCTGTTCTGGCCTTTGCCAGCACATCATCCATGCCGATGGGCCATGTTGCGGTGGTCCGCAAAGTGCTGAACGACCGCGAAATCATGATCGATCATGCCAATTGGTCGCCCATTGGTGGTCGCCGTGGTCAGGTGGAACGCAATGTCCGCGTCAAGGATGTTAGTTCGGCCAATGACTGGAGCGTGGTGCGCGTATGGTATGCCCCTATTGGTGATCTGGGCCTTCGTCCCAATCCGGTTCAGGGCTTTATCTATCCCGAAGGCAATGCTGCCCACGGCCTACAAGGTTCCGGTCGCAGCCCATCTTGGACCCAAGACGGCTGGAAACCAGGCCATGGTCTGGACGCTGTCATTTCGTCGCTGCGTTAAATAATTCAGCAGGCCCAACAGGCCGCCTCAAAACCACCTCACAAAAATCCGAAATTCCCCATCCGAAATTCCGGTGGTCGCTATGCCTCGTGGGGGGCGTAATATGCTTCGGTGCGCTCGTGCGTCATATGACGGCTAAATGGCCAATCATAAGCAAAGCATAACCCCTAGGCACATCATGCGCCCAGGGGTTGTAACAGAATTATTCCGCGCTGCTGTTGTCGGCTTCTTCGGCGGAGGCGCTGTCAGCGCCAGCCACATCTTCAAACCAAGCTTCGACTTCGCCGGACAATTTGATGGTCATCGAATTGCCGAAACGATCCTTAGACTTGCCAGCCGCCACGCGGATCCAGCCTTCAGAGAGGCTATATTCCTCAACATCGTTGCGCACTTTGCCCTTGAAACGGATGCCAATGCCGCGTTGCAAAGCCTCCAGATCAAAATGGGGCGAACGCGGGTTGATCGACATGCGATCGGGAGGGGTATCGGTCATTTCATTATCTCCGGAATATAACCGAAGCCGCTAAGCGAGGCGGGGCATCAAATCAAGCCCAAGCGACATTCCATCTCCGTGCGGACCGCCCCCATAATGGGCACCCCCACGCCGGCTAACGCCATTCCGACCCATGACATCCTTGGCCGCACTGTCCCTGCTGGTCGCCATTTTGCCGGCGGCATCGGCATTTGCCGCCATCGGGAACAGCTTTTGCTCCTCATGCTCCGTGCGATGATCAACCTGCGCCAATATGGCCTGCATGTCGCGTAAATAGGCCTGCATATCATGCTGGCGGGCCGTCGCCGTCCATTGCGTGTCAAACTGCTCGAGCTGCGCCGCCAGACCGCCAAGCTCGCGGAACATATGGGTTGCCGTCGCGGATAACTCATGATCCATGCTAGACTGTAATCGGGGATATAAAACCCAATCTTCGCATTTCAAATGACGGATCAGGACGGTCCGAAATTCCTGCCAATATGGCTGCAAACGCTCCGCAGCGTCGGCAGATGGTTGCGCGATTTTGGCCAGAATAGCGTCCGACAAGCAACGAAGCTGATGATGCTCCGCCCGCAGCCGCCGCAACTCTATGCCGATTCCGCCCACTTCCCGTCCTTTCCGCCTGCCTTTTTTGGCCTGGGTGCCGTTATGTTATGATTAACGACAAGATTCCCCTCGAAATTAAAGGGAAATATCTTTCAATCTGAAACCAATCTTGTCCCCCGTCACCCGACCAAAGCACTGGCCGCGCCCCAGCGGAACATAGGCATGAAAAAGGGCGGCAGGACCAAAGTCCGCCGCCCTGAATTTCCTAAGGCTAAAAAAGCTTAAGCGCTTTTTTTGCGCGATGCCTTTTTACGATCATTGGGATCAAGGATCGCCTTACGCAGACGGATGTTTTCTGGCGTGACTTCCACCATTTCATCATCGTCAATATAGGCAATAGCCTGTTCCAGCGTCATTTTCTTTGGCGGGGTCAGGCGGATGGCGTCGTCCTTGCCGGTCGAACGGAAGTTCGTCAGCTGTTTCGACTTCATCGGGTTCACTTCCAAATCGTCTGGCTTGGCGTTTTCGCCGATGATCATGCCTTCATACAATGCTTCACCTGGCGAAACAAACAGGATGCCGCGATCTTCGAGTGGGCCGAGGGCATAAGCAACCGCTTCGCCATTGCCGTTCGAAATCAAGACGCCGTTCTTACGGCCTTCGATATTGCCCTTATGCGGGCCATATTTTTCGAACAGACGGTTCATGATGCCCGTGCCGCGCGTGTCGGACAGAAATTCACCATGATAGCCGATCAAGCCGCGCGAAGGAGCCGAGAAGACCACACGAGTCTTACCGCCGCCCGAAGGACGCATATCGGTCAGTTCCGCCTTACGGATCTGCATCTTTTCCACCACGGTGCCGGTGAATTCATCATCCACGTCGATCATCACGGTTTCATAAGGTTCGGTGCGTTGGCCGTTTTCGTCTTCACGGAACAGCACGCGAGGGCGGCTGATGCCGAGTTCAAAGCCTTCGCGGCGCATTTCTTCAATGAGAACGCCCAATTGCAATTCGCCGCGGCCTGCCACGTCGAAGCTATCCTTATCCGCCGATTCGGTGATACGGATCGCCACGTTGGTTTCCGCTTCGCGCATCAGGCGGTCACGGATCATACGGCTGGTTACCTTGCTGCCTTCACGGCCCGCCATCGGCGAATCATTCACCGCAAAGAGCATCGACAGGGTCGGAGGATCGATCGGCTGAGCCGCAATGGCTTCCGTCACGCTGGTGTCAGCGATGGTGTTGGCCACAGTTGCCACGGTCATGCCGGCGATGGCAACAATGTCACCCGCCTTGGCTTCTTCCACAGGAACACGTTCCAAACCACGGAAAGCCAGCAGCTTCGATACGCGGCCGGTTTCGATCACCTTACCGGTGGCGTCCAGAGCGTGGATCTGCTGGTTCAGCTTCACCGTGCCGGATTGTACGCGGCCAGTCAGCACACGACCGATGAAATTATCGCGGTCAAGCAGCGTGGCGAGGAAGCTGAAAGGACCATCTGTGTTCAGACCCGGAGCGGGTACATGTTCAACGATCTTTTCAAACAATGGCTGGAAGGTGCCGTCACGGGCTTCCGGATCATAGCTTACATAGCCTGAACGACCCGAAGCATAGAGGATTGGGAAGTCGAGCTGTTCATCGTTCGCGTCAAGCGACAGGAACAGTTCGAACACTTCGTCGAGAACTTCAGTAGGACGCGCATCGCTGCGGTCGATCTTGTTCACCACCACGATCGGACGCAGGCCCAAAGCCAAGGCTTTGCCGGTCACGAACTTAGTTTGTGGCATCGGGCCTTCGGCCGCGTCAACGAGCAAGATCACGCCGTCAACCATCGAGAGGATGCGTTCTACTTCGCCGCCAAAGTCGGCGTGACCAGGCGTATCAACGATGTTGATACGGGTCTTTTCTTCGCCTTCGCCCCACTCTACCGAGGTGCATTTAGCAAGAATGGTAATGCCGCGTTCTTTTTCGATATCGCCGCTATCCATCGAACGTTCATCGACGCGCTGATTGTCTCGGAATGTACCGGACTGGCGAAATAGCTGGTCGACAAGGGTAGTTTTGCCATGATCGACGTGCGCGATGATGGCGATATTGCGCAAAGACATGCGTTAGGGCCTTGTTTGGAATGGACGGCACCTAAAAGCACCGCGAAACGCCGGCCCCCTAACAGATGACAGCATATCGAGCAACAAAATTGCCGCAGTGCGCAAATGTAATTCGTCGCGGCAATCCACCTTATGGGCAGCATTGCCGCTCGGAACATTCATGGAATGACGAGAAAGAGGATGTTTTTGCTGGCTAAACTATCGCAAACAATCGCCCTGCCTGCCATGGGCCGCCGCTTATGCTACACCGTGCAGACGATATCGTGCCAGCAAGGCCCCAATCGCCCGCGGCATCACATGGTTCATGTCGCTTAGCCGCCGCACATCTGAGTTGTGTAGCTTGGTGGTTCAGCGAAAGCTTGCCACCAATTGCTCAATCTTCACGGCAGATTGCCGCGCCGCACGCTGCAAATTGTTACGGAAATCACCGCTGCTGTCGCCATTGGCATCATCGGTCACTGATTTAATCGCAGCCCAAGGCTTGCCCATTTTCACTGCCGCCTGTGCCATGGCCGCCACTTCCATATCGACCAATTGCACATTCAAAGCATCGCGCATTTCCGCCGCAGCGACGGGGTCGGCCACAAAAGAATCCCCGCTTGCGATATGCGCATGGGGCAGGCCCAATTTGGGATCGGCCATGGCGGTGAAGCTGAGCGTCTTGGGCTGGCCCATCGGCCAATCACCGGCCCGATAGCGTTGGAAACCACTGGCATGCGCGGTGCCATAATCATGCTGCACAGCCTTGGCGATCCAATATGCGCCCGCCTTGGCGTTCAGCGCGCCGCAGGTTCCGCTCATGAGAATCACATCCGCATCGACACCGAACAAGCCAGCGGCCAAGCCCGCATTGACCTTGCCGATACCGGTGGTGACAATGGCGATATCGGTATCGCCCACCGTCACACAGCGGCAATCAAACCCAAGAAATTCTTCGTTGGTGGCCGGTTCGCGGGAATATAGGGCGGCGGCTTCTTCCGCTAAGGCGGCAAGAATCAATATATGAGACATAGCCGCCTCATAACCCACGATACGCTCTTGCCAAGCACGGACTGGCTGGGCATCGATAATCGCTATGCTAGCCAAAATCTTTCCCGACCGTCTGGTCCCGATTTTGCTGTTGGTCTTGTTGGCCGCCAGCCTCTTTCCGGTTCATGGCGCGGGCTTGCCGATCGCGGCGGCCGTTTCGACCATCGCCTTCATCATTTTGTTTTTCATGAATGGCGTGCGCTTGCCGCGCCATGAAGTGATCGCTGGCATTCGCAATATTCGGTTGCAGGGCGGGATTTTCTTCTTTTGCTTTGGGGTGATGGCGGCCGCCGGCGTCGCGGCACAGGCGGTGGCGCAGCCATGGTTGCCGCCCGCCGTGGCGCTGGGCTTTCTTTATATGGGCGTACTGCCATCAACCGTACAGTCCGCCACCGCAGCGACCAGCTTGGCGGGCGGCAATGTCGCGGCCAGCGTGGTGGCGGCGGGTATATTGAACATCAGCGGGGTGTTTGTGTCGCCCTTATTGTTCGCGGCCCTAGCGGGCAGCGCGGGCGATATTCATGCTGATGGTGTGATGCGCATTGTATCCATCCTGTTATTGCCCTTCATTGCGGGGCAGTTCGCACAAAAATGGCTGCGTCCTTGGGCTTTGGCGAATAAACCCATTGTCACCTTCATGGACCGCACCACCATTTGCATCGCCGTCTATGTCGCTTTTTCTGCCGCCGTCATGGCGGGTATTTGGGACAAGCTACAAGCCCAAGAATTGTTGATTATCGGCGGGATGATCTGCGCGTTGATGGTCTTTGCCTTTGGTGGCGGATGGTGGCTGGGCCAGCGCCTTCGTCTGCCCCGCGAAGACCGGATTTCCATGCTTTTTGCCTGCGGCCAAAAAAGCATCGCTTTTGGCGCGCCGCTGGCCGCGACCCTATTTTCCCCTGCGGTTGCGGGCATGGTGCTGGTCCCCATCCTGATTTATCACACGCTGCAATTGGTCATTTCGGCATGGATCGCCCCGCAACTGGCGCGCACATCAGCATAATCTGTCGGTGTGATGGTTGAATAATACAGATTGTCTTGCCATATTCGCAAACAATATGGGTTTTAAGGACGAGTTATGAGCGACCAAGGATTGACCGCAACAGCCACCACCACGGATGCGCTGAATTTGACCCCGCCCGACCCCTTGCCCACCGTCACACCCGAAAAGGCGGCGGGCCTTGTTCCGCTGTCGACCGAACAGCGCAGCCAATTGGAAACCCGCGTCGACGGTTTTATCGACGATCTGATCGCCCAAGACGAAAATTCGCCCGAATTTGGCAAGCGCATTGACCAAATCACCAATATGGGCCGCAAAGAAATGCTGGACGCCGCCAGCCACAGCAACCGCTTTTTGGACCGGCCAATCAAGGCGATGGACCGCGACACCGACATTGGTCAAAACCTGATCGAACTGCGCACCACCGTTGAAAAACTGGACCCGTCCGCCAATGGCAAGCTAGTCAGCAAAAGCAGCTTTTTCAGCAAATTATTTGGCAATAAAGTGGGCAATTATTTCGCCCAATATAAAAGCGCGCAAAGCCATATTGGCGCGATTTTGACCGCGCTGGCCAATGGCAAAGACGAATTGTTGATGGACAATGCCGCCATTGACGTGGAACGCCGCAAAATGTGGGAATCCATGGGCAAGCTGGAACAGATGATCCACATCGCCCGCACATTGGACGAAAAGCTGGAAGCCAAAGCGGACGAACTGGACCATAGCAACCCCGCCAAGGCCAAGCTGCTGCGCGAAAATGCGCTTTTTTATGCCCGCCAGCGCACCCAAGATTTGCTGACCCAAATGGCGGTGACGGTTCAGGGCTATTTGGCGCTGGATTTGGTCAAGAAAAACAATGTCGAATTGGTAAAGGGCGTGGACCGCGCCAGCACCACCACCGTCGGCGCGCTGAAAACCGCGATCACTGTGGCACAGGCGATGACCAACCAAAAATTGGTGTTGGAACAGATCACCGCGCTGAACAGCACCACCGCCAATATCATTGATGGCACATCGAAAATGCTGAAGGACAATAGCGCCCGCATCCATGAACAGGCGGCATCCAGCACCATTCCGATGGAAACATTGTCGCGCGCTTTCCAAAATATTTACGACACGATGGATGCCATCGACACGTTCAAGCTGAAGGCGCTGGACACGATGAAAACCACCGTCACCACATTGGAAGGCGAAGTGGCCAAGTCCAAGGGCTATATCGCCCGCGCCGAGGGGGCATCACAGGCGCAAAATAGCGTTGGCGGTGCCGACAGCCCATTGGCCGCACTAGAAGGCTGACCCGGTTGATGAGCGAAACGGATAAAATCATCCAATTGAGCGAAAAAGCAATTGAACGGTCGCGCGAGCGGCTGCGGCCCGTCGGCACGAAAAGCAAAGCGCTGCGCTATCAACATGTGGCCAAAAAAGTGGGCCGGATGTTGATAGCCATGGGCGCGTTGCTGGTGGCGGGTGTGTTATTCGGCACCTTTGTCCAGCCGCTGGGCATAATGGGATTTTTGTCGCTGTTGCTGTTGATGGCGGCGGCGGCCTTTGTCTTTGGCAAATATCCCGCCTTTCCGGAACCGCGCCGCGAAGACCTGCCGCGCACGGATTTGAAGCAATTGGCTGGCCGCACCGAAATTTGGTTGGAGGCCCAGCGCCCTGCCCTGCCGCCACCGGCGCGGCAGTTGATCGACAATATCGGCGTGCAGCTCGACCTGCTGGCGCCGCAGTTGCAAAGCTTGGAAGCCAACAGCCCCGCCGCCAGCCATATTCGCAAATTGGTCGGCGATGATTTGCCGGAATTGGTGTCGGGTTATCAGCGCATTCCGGCGGGCTTGCGCAAAGAAGCCCATGCGGGCCGCACCCCCGACGATACATTGGTCGGCGGACTGCAAATGCTGGAACGCGAAATCGGCGATGCCGCGCGCAATTTGGCGGCTGGCGAGATGGACAAGCTGGCGACGCGTGAACGCTATCTGCAACTGAAATATCAGGGCATCGACACCGAAGATTAAACGGCGCAGCAATCCGTCGACAGCAACGTCCAGTGGTGGCCGTGATCGCCGCCACTGTTGGCGCGCAGCCTAGGCGCTATAGGCCACGCACTACGGATATAGGCCGTAATTCTATCGACAAAGGAACGCATGATTTGACGCAGCCTATCTCGGTCGGCCCAGCCAACAGCCACCCAGCGCGCCAAAGCCGTTCCGCCTGTGCCATGGCCGCCAGCCTTGCCTTGGCTTTCGCTGTGGCCAGCATCGCGCCCATGGCTGCCGCGACGCAAAGCACCAACGATCCCCAGCCCATGGTGGTGATCGTGCCCGACGGCCCCCCACCGGCCCGTATCACCTCATCATTGCCCACCAAGCCGGAAATTCTGGGCATTCGCATCGAAAGCAATGGGGCGCTGATCACCGGCCCGATGAATGCACGGCGAACCTATATCCCACTGGACCGCATATTGATCCCGCCCGCTATGCGGGGTCATTGGGCCAAGGATCAGGCCGGCTGTCTGGCACCCCAATATTGGGACGACAGCAGCGGCCAATCCGCCGCGAAAGATAATTTTCTGGTCACCGATCAAGCGATTATCGCCAAGCAAAAGCTGACGGCTGTCCAAATTTTCGTTCCACCGCCACCCAGCATTACCTTGGCGATGCTGCAATCGGGCAAGCCGATGATGTTACCAGCGCGGCGGCACCAAAATGCCACGGAAATATTGACCATTTTCACGCTGCCGGACGGTCAGAAAATCTATGGCATCATGCGCCTGTCGCCATCGGGTGATAGCATCCAGTTGCAAAGCCATGGCAGCAATGAAAGCGCGATACGCTGCTCGTCCTAATCATCGTTCGCGCAAGGCTTCGCGCGCCCGATTGAACGGTTTTAACAGATATTGCATCACGGTTTTGGAACCCGTGTGCACATCGACGCTGGCCACCATGCCGGGGGTGATCGGAAAGCTTTTGCCCGCTTTGTTGACCAATGCGTCTTTGTTGGTGCGAATATAAGCGCGGTAATAGACGATTTCGCGTTGCACTTCGTCGCGGATGGTATCGGGTGACAGGCTGACCACCTTGCCCTCTAGCCCGCCATAGATGGCATAGTCATAGGCCGTGACCTTGACCGTGGCGCGCTGGCCAGGGTGAATGAAGGCAATGTCGCGCGGTGCAATGCGCGCTTCGACCAGCAAGCGGTCATCCAGCGGAATAATGTCCATAATCCGGCCGTTGGGTGGCACCACCCCGCCCACCGTCGACACTTCGATATTGCGGACGATACCGCGCACCGGCGAACGCACGGTCAAGCGATTCAGCGTGTCCGTGCGGCCCCGCACCACAGGGGCCAATGATTCCACCTGCTCATCCATCTTGGCCAGCGACTCCCGCGATTCCACCATATATTGCGACTGCACATCCGCCTTGCGCAGTTCCAATTCCGCTTGTTGTCGCTTCAGGCGCAGCACCTCGACATTGCTGGCGGCCCCCACATCAATCAGGGATTGCCCAATATCCACTTCGCGGCGCAGCAGCACCAGCGCCTCGTCGATCAAGGTCATGCTGCTGGCCAAGGAACGGCGACGGGTTTCATACAGACGCATTTCCTCGGCCTTCAACTCGGGGAAATCATCCAGTTCCGGCGAAAAACGCACGGGCGCACCGCTTACCTCGGCGCGCAGGCGGGCCGATGCCGCCAAGGCAGCGCGATATTTGGCCGCGCTTTCATCCGCTGTCGACCCCGCTTGGGTCGGGTCCAATTGGGCCAGCACTTCGCCTGCCTCGACAATTTGATCCTCTTTCACGCGCATTTCGGCGACGATGCCGCCTTCCAGCGACTGGATCACCTGTTCGCGCGAACTGGGGACGATCTTGGCCTCGCCCGTTGCCACTTCGTCCAAGTCCGCAAAAACAGCCCATAGGATGAACGCCAAAATCAGCGCACCGATGGTCCACAGCAAAATCAGGGCATGGCGCAAAGGCTGGCTGGCGGACGTAGCGCTGGGCGCGTCCGATACAGAAAACCACTGATTCATTGCGGTTTTCATGGCATTGCCCCCCGCATCCGTTCCAAGGCAGACTCCTTTTTGTCATCCATGACAATCTCGCCATTTTGCAGCATGATGATGCGGTCCACCATGTCCAGCACACGTGGCCTATGGGTGGCGACCACCACCGTCCGGTTGGTGGCCCAGCGCTGAAAATGACGAATGAACTGGCGTTCGGCCATATCGTCCATCGACGCGGTCGGTTCGTCCAACAAGACGATATTGGGTTGGCGAATGATCATACGGGCCAGCAGCAAGGCCTGTATTTGTCCGCCCGACAGGCCCTTGCCCCCCTCCATCACGGGATAGGACAGGCCATTGGGCAATTTGCGAATAAAGGCATCGGCCCCCACCATACTCAGTGCAGCCAATATGTCCTGATCGCTGGCGCGGGGCGCACCCATGACCAAATTGTCGCGGATGCTACCGTGGAACAATGCGCTGCCTTGCGACAAATAGCCCGTCCCATGGCGCACATCAGCAGGGTCAATTTGATGCATCGCCAGATCATCCAACAAGGCTTCGCCGGATACCGGCGTAATCAGGCCCGACAAGGCTTGCAGCAAGGTGGATTTCCCCGCCCCATTGCGGCCCAGCAGCGCGATTTTCTCCCCCGGCCGGATGTGTAAATGGCGGACCGACAAAGCGATGGGCATCATTTCATCGCCATAACGGTAACGCGCGCCGCGCAATTGATATTCCCCGCGCAATATGGGCAAGGCGATGCGCTGTTCCTGATCGGGGGAATCAACTGGCAATTGCATAATGCTGTTCAAGCTGTTGATTCCAACCTTGGCATGTTGCAAGCGGCTGAAAACCTGCGTCAATTGGGCCAAGGGGGCCAACATCCGCGATCCCAAAATCGACGCCCCGACCAACGCGCCCGTGGTCATATCCGCCTTCATCACCATCGGCGCACCAAAGAGGATGATGACCGTAAAGGTTCCGGTTTGTACCGTCTGGGTCCACACCGTCAGTATATTGGTCAATTGCCGCAGCTTCAACGAAACCTGCGATGTGGTTTCGTTGGTCATATTCCATTGCTGTTCAAATTTCGCTTCGGCTTGCAGCATCTTAATATCATCAATGCGCTGCACCGCTTCGACCAACATCGCATTGCGAAGCGAGCTTTCCCGCATCCCTTCGCTGGCATAGCCATGCAAGCGGCGCTGCATCAGCACCCCCGGCAGCACCAGCAAAATCAGCGCGCCCAGCGGCACCAGCACCAGCCACCCCGCAATGACCCAAAAGAGCAACAGGAACAGCAAGAAAAATGGCAAATCCGCGATGGCCGCGACCGTGGTCGACGTCAGCATTTCGCGGACCTGTTCCATATCGCGCAATTGCGAAATAAAGGTGCCGGTGGATTTGGGCCGTGCTTCGCTGCGGATGCGCAGCGCCCGCCCAAACACGCGATCGGACATGATCAAATCGGCCCGCTTGCCCAAAACGTCGATGATCGTCATGCGCAAGCGGCGCAGCATGAATTCGAAAAACAGCGCCAACATGACGCCGGAAAACAAAATATATAAGGTCGGGAATGATTGGGCCGGAACCACCCGATCATAAACCTGCATCGAAAAAACCACGCTGCCAAAGGCCAGCAAATTGGCCAGCAACGACGCAATCAACACATTGGCGTAAAAGCGGATATCCTGCATCAAAATGCGGCGGAGCCAATGTTGTTGATAGGGCCGAATATAAGCATCCACCCGTGCATCGGGCGCCGACCGTGTGGGCCGCGCCGCGCCGAAACGGCGAATGCGCGGGAATAGCTGGTCCATCGGCATTTGATTTTGCGGGGCCGCGCGGCCTTGTGGGTCCAGCAATGGCATTTGGAACAGCACATCGCCATCGCTGTTCAAACTGGTCAGCAATATGACCGAACCGTCGTCCAATTCCGCAATCAATGGCAATTTGTTAAATTCGGGAAATTGCGCATCCGGCGGGCGATATTCCAACGTCAGCCCCATGCGCTGGGCCGTTTGCATCACGTCATGATCGCCCGCATCGCCCGCACTGGCACCCATTTGCGCGCTATATTGCCGAATGGTTTCGCGGGGGATGGCCAGATGATAATGGCGCGCGGCCTCGGCCAAGGCGGCAATCCAGGAATGATGCAAGCTTTGCGGCGCTGCGTCAGCCAAAATGGCGGTCATAAGATTACCCCCCGCAACCGCTTACCGGTCAGTGAAAAACGGTCCCGCGACGCGCCCGAATAAAAAAGACACTCGGTCTGGGTCCGGCGAATATCATGCTGTGTGTTGACGATGCTGAATCGCAATTGATGCAATTCCTGTTGGGCGTTCAACAAATCGACCAACGACCTTGTGCCCATCTCCAAATATTGCAGGCGATACAGGCTACCGGTTTCTCGCATATCGGCTTCGCGAATTTTCAACGTTTCCAGCACATTTTGGCGGCCGATCATATCTTCCTGCAATTCACCAAAAACGCGCTGAATTTCCAACCTAATCCGGCTTTCAGCCGCGCTGGCGGCGCTCAGGGCATGGCTCGCCCCGCGCGCCCGCGCCGTGGATGCACCGCCGCTAAACAGGCTGGAATTAACGCGAATGCCGATATTATAATCGGCACGGTTGGACCAAGGTTCATGCACATCCCCCGTCGCGCCAGCCTCTAGGGATATGGTCGGCATACGGTCAGCCTTGCTGCGGTCAAATCCTGCCAAGGCACGGTCGCGTTCCGCCTGCGCTTCTTGGATGGCGGGTACATCTTCCCATACAGGCACCCCAGCGGCGCAGACAGGCGTCAACCAAGCCGGAACATCGGGGTCGACCCCATCCACAGTCTGGCCGACCAAATTGCTCAATGTGCCCCGCCACCGCAAAACCTCGCTGTCGATGCGCTGTATATCAGCCTCTGCGCCGCCCACGCGGCCCTTGGCTTGCAAAGCATCAGACTTGGTGGCCGCCCCGCGCCTATAGCGGTGGTCGACCATTTCCTCGATCATCCGCAGGTCGGCAAGCTGGTCCTCGGCAACGCGGCGCAGCATGGCGGCGCGTTGATTCTCGATCAGCGCCTGCGCCGTTTCGCGCGACAGATCATCCACCGCATATAATAGCCGCGCCTGATAAACACGGTCCCCTGCTTCGGCGGCGCGGACATCGCTTCCCACCTTGCCAAAATCATGAATCATCTGCGAAGCATTGATATTGGCACGCGGCCGCCAGCGATTATCTTGCCCGCCGCGTGCGACGTCCGAACCAACGCCTGCGGTAATACGCGGTTGATAACCGGCCTTCGCGATATTTCGTTCTTCGGCTTGGGCGGCCAAACGGCCAACCGCTTCCTCGACGCTGGGGTGCCAGTCAATCGCCCGCTGGACCGCCTGTTCCATTCCCAAAACCGGTGCAGAAACCATTTGGGCCGCCACATGGGGCGGCAGAACGCCAATAGACGCCAACATAGTCATCAATATGATACGGCTCGACAGGTTCCGGCCGGTTGGTTGCAACGTCTTCATCCTACTGCTGCCCGCCAGAATGACATTAGCGTCGTTCCGGACATCAAAGGAGATTGCGAAAAAATGTCCAATGAAATCAATCGCGCAATTTTATGCCAAAGATTTTAATATTATTCTATAAATCCACAAAAATCAGGGAATTACTTACCGATATTCAACGATATTTTTTGATAATTAAGCGCGTTTACCATCCAATATGGACCTAATACCCGCATCCCAGCCAGTCCCATGGTCCATCACAACCGGTCCTGATATCACCTCTTTGTTCCAGTTCGGCTGCCCAATATTTTGTGGGTGAAAAGCGGCTGAATTTTATATCCGGCGATCTTGCGTCCTTGCGACACGGGTCCCGCGTGGCGCCTCCCCCACCGCATTGCAAATGCTGTATTGCCGATATAAGACGCTAGAGACTCATGAACGCGCATCCCCCTTCCCACTCATCCCAGCATGATTTTGCTGTGTCGCCTCTGCCCTTTGCGGACGAAGCCGAACTGAACGCCCCCATCAGCCGCCGTCGGCGGCTCTTAAAACTGGCCAAGCCCATGGCGTGGGTGCTGTTTTTCATCCTTTTGGCGCTTCTGGCGTGGCTCACCATCACCGCTCCGCTGTCGAAATCGCTCGAGCCTATTGCCCCGCCACAAATCACCTTGCTGGCCAGCGACGGCACCCCCATCGCTCGCAGCGGTGCCGTGGTGGACAAGCCCGTCAAGGCGGCGGAACTGCCCGACCATGTCAAACAAGCGTTCATGGCCATTGAGGATCGCCGTTTCTACTCCCATTGGGGCATTGACCCGCGCAGCATCGCCCGCGCCCTATGGAGCAATGTGACCACCGGCCGCACCCAAGGCGGCAGCACGATCACCCAGCAATTGGCGAAATTCACCTTTTTGTCGCCGGAGCGCAGCATGACCCGCAAAGCGCGGGAGGCGCTGATTGCCTTTTGGTTGGAAGCATGGCTGACCAAGGATGAAATCCTCGAACGCTATTTATCCAACGCCTATTTTGGCGACAATACTTATGGTTTGCGCGCGGCATCGCTGCATTATTTCTATCGCCAACCGGAAAATCTGACCAAGGCCCAAGCGGCCATGTTGGCGGGTTTGGTGCAAGCACCATCGCGGCTTGCCCCCACCCGCAATTATGACTTGGCCGCAAAACGCATGGAATTGGTCGTGCGCGCCATGGTCGCATCGGGATATTTAACACAGGCCGAAGCCGATAATATCCGCCCCCCTGCGGTTGACGTCCGCGCCCGTGGCAGCCTGCCCACCGGCACCTATTTCGCCGACTGGGCCTTGCCCGAGGCGCGCAAGCTGAGCGATGTCGGCTATGCACGGCAAACCATTACCACCACCTTGGATGCCCGTCTGCAATCCATCGCCCGCCGCGCCACCGCACAGGCGCGCCAAGGCGGGGCCCAAGTGGCGCTGGTCGCCATGCGTCCCAATGGCGAAGTGGTCGCCATGATCGGCGGCCATGATTATAATAAATCGCCGTTTAACCGCGCGACACAGGCCCGACGACAGCCGGGGTCTACGTTCAAGCTGTTCGTTTATCTGGCCGCCCTGCGCGCTGGATGGCGGCCCGACGATCGCATTTCCAACGCCGAGTTCAGCGACGGGGATTATCGCCCCAAAAATGCCAGCGGCACCTATTCCGGCGATATCACGCTGGAAGAAGCCTTTGCGCGGTCCAGCAATGTCGCCGCTGTGCGCTTGATGGAACAAGTGGGCGACGGCGCTGTCATCCGCACCGCGCGCGATTTGGGCGTGACATCGCCATTGGCGGAAAATGACCCCAGCTTGGCTTTGGGGACTTCGGCCATGACCTTGATGGAATTGACGGCGGCTTATGCCGGCGTGGCGGCCAACGCCCACCCTGTCATCCCCCGCGCCTTTCCCAGCGAGCGGCTCAATTGGTTTGAACAATTGATTTGGGGTCCCGATCGTTTTGGCGCACGCGTGCATGATGATATGGAACAATTGCTGCGAGCGGCTGTCAATCGCGGCACGGGCCGTGCAGCCCGCCTTAGCGTTGCCAATTATGGCAAAACTGGCACCAGTCAGGAAAACCGCGATGCGCTGTTCATCGGCTATGCCAATGATCTGGTGGTTGGCGTGTGGGTTGGCCGCGATGATAATCAACCGCTGCGCGGCATCAGCGGCGGCGGCTTGCCAGCCCATATCTGGCGCGATTTCATGAATGGCGCGGCTGGAAAATCCGCTGTGCGTCAGCCCAAGAAAGACAGCGATGGACCGATTTCGCCGCTGGATTCATCGGATCTGCCGCCTTTGCCTAGCCTTTCCATTCCGCCCAGCGTTGGCATGCCCAATGTGTCGATCGAAAATGGAGAGGCGGTGATCAGCACCGAAATTCAGGGCAATCAGGTCGACGTGCGGCTGAACGGCCAAGGCGTGTCCGGCGTGGCAATCAACCCTGCTGCGCCGAAGCAAACAGCCGCACCCAAACAAACCGCGCCCCCGCCGCCCAGCAACAACGCCAGACCCTAGGGTCCTGACCCTAGCGGCGCGAAGAATCACAAGATTGCGGCCCGCATGGCAGCATCGGGCTGAAGCCATTAAAAAAGGCGTCATCTTCGGGGATGACGCCTTTTTTAATGGGTTGCTGAGAAGCGCAGCTTATTCAGCAGGCGCAGCCTCTGCTACGCCCAAGCTGCGCAGCGCCGAACGATATTGCTTGGCGGCATCGCGGCCATTGCCCGCTTCGCACAGCTTGTTACCGATGGTCACAAAACGCTTGGCAACCTTTTGCTTATCAGCGTCTGCGGAATCGGCAGCGGCACTGGCTTGTTCGGCCAAGGCACCACAGCGATAGTCTTTTGCATTTGCAAACGCAGGGGTGGCGACAACCGCCGACAATGCCAAAGCACCAGCGGCGAAAGCGGAAATATTCTTTCCATTCAAAAACTTATTCAGCATGAGGAGAGCCCTATCAGTTTCATTCGAAAACCAATTAGCAAGGCTTGCCCCACCTGTTAAGCGCATATATTATTTAAGAGCTTTGAAGAAAAACTTAACAATAGAATCAAACCTGTTCGACGGTATTGAAGAATTTCTGCAAGTTGCGGAAATGCGAAGCTTTTCTCTTGCCGCCAAGGCACTGAGCGTGTCTCCATCTGCGATCAGCCAAAGCATTAAAAATTTGGAACATCGCGTCGGCGCTCCTTTATTCATGCGCACCACACGCAGTGTCGGCCTCACCCAAGCTGGCGAGTCCTTTTTGGAACGGGTCGGCCCAACCTATAGCAATGTCTATGATGCCTATGAATTTGTTCGAAATTTAGGAAATAGGCCAACCGGACGTCTGCGAATCAACCTGATGCGCGGCGCAGTCGAACCTTTATTCGCACCGATTATTGCCGGATTTTGCGAAACCTATCCCGACATCGAACTGGAAATTTATGCCGATGATGCGCTGTCAGATTTAAACTTGGGCGGTTTTGACGCGGGTGTGCGCCTTGGCGAAGCATTGGAAGCGGACATGATCGCTATCCGGCTGAGCACCCCTTTTCGCTTTTTGGCGGCGGCTGCGCCGTCGTACCTCGAACGATATGGCCGTCCGCAAACCCCCAAAGATTTGGCCCATCACCGCTGCATCAGATATCGTGCGGCCTCTTTGGGCATGACACCTTGGAACTTCCAAGCCGACAATCGCTTTTTTGAAGTGAATGTCACGGGACCCGTCATCGTCAATGATATGAATAGCATGGTAGTGGCGATGAAAGCGGGCGTCGCTATTGGATTCGTCGGAGAACCAGTGGTCAAATCATTGGTCGCAGCAGGAGAGTTGGAATTTCTGTTAACCGAATTTGCCACCAGTACCAGCGGCCTGTTCCTATATTATCCGTCACGCAAGCAAGTGATGCCGAAACTACGAGCCTTCATCGACTATATGCAGGAAAACCTGCCGAAACAGTGGGAATCTATGGGTCTTCGCTGATCTAAAAGCCCAATCCCCCCGTCACGCGCAAGGGATGACACCGTCATGATGCCATTTTCTATGCCAACCGCCTATGTCAGGGTGATGCCCTGCTACCTTCACCCCCCCCAAAAAAAATTTACTGGCAATGTTGCGGCTCAAGCGGCTAGCTGTTCTCTACTAAAAAAGTTGGGATGAAAATATGATCGATTTGGCCGCCTTTGACTTTACGGCATTATTACCCTTCATCCTGATAGGATTTGCCGCCCAATTGGTAGACGGTGCATTGGGCATGGCTTTTGGCGTCATTTGTAACACGCTGTTGGTTGGCGTGTTGGGTGTCCCCCCCGCAACGGCATCTGCGCGTGTTCATGTGGTGGAAATTTTCACGACCGCGGCCTCTGGCCTCAGCCATCTTTATCACAAAAATATCGACTGGCCGCTGTTCCGGCGCTTGGTAATTCCCGGCGTGATCGGCGGCGTTGCTGGTGCGACGATCCTGTCGTCGTTGGACGGCAATGTCGTCAAGCCCTTCATCCTGACCTATTTGATCGCGATCGGCCTGTGGCTGCTGGTGCGCGGTTTCTTTTACCCACCTAAATTCGCCAAGCCCAAGGTCGTGGCTCCGCTGGGTCTGCTGGGCGGCTTTTTGGACGCCGCTGGCGGCGGCGGCTGGGGTCCGGTCGTGACCTCAAATCTGTTGGTCCAAGGCGGCGAGCCCCGCAAAGTCATCGGCACCGTGAACACGGCGGAATTTATTCTAGCCGTTTCCGTGTCCGCCACCTTCATCTATCATCTGGGTATTGATGATATTTTGGGCGCCACATTGGGCCTGATTATCGGCGGCGTGGCAGCGGCGCCTTTGGGGGCCTTGCTGGCCAAGCGCTTCAACCCGAAAACCCTGCTTGTTCTGGTGGGTATTATCCTGACCGCCACCAGCAGCTTTGGCCTATATAAGGTGCTGACCTAAGCCCCGCCGCAAGACGGGGGACCTCCCCCGTCACATGGCGGCGCTGCCCGTCGGCGGAGGTCTATGACCATCCGCAATTCCGTCGCTTGTCTGGGGCTTATAATCCGTCGGTTGCGGACCGCGCTTCGTCCACTTTGTCCACCCACTGCGGGAAAAAGCTGGGCTCACGCCCAGACCAACCTGTTGCGGTCGCCGCCGCTTCGCTAATGGACTGAAGCAGGCGGCGGCGCAGATCTGGGTGAAGATGCGGCAAACAAGCCGCCCCGCAAAAGGCCGCCGGCAACCATGGCCGTGCCCGTGCGCCCAGCAAACGCTCGTATAAAAAACGATAAGCCGCAAAATCATTCAGCCGCCCTTGCGCCAGATCAAAGGCCGATACGCTGATCAAGGGGGCCAAAAACAGCTCCAGCACATCAATGCCATTGTCTTTTGGGGCATGGGCGCGGATCAGATCCAATCGTTCATACAGCCTAGCCTGTGCGCGAATATTGGCTTCTTCCATCACATCGCGCGACCAACGCACCACTGCGTCATGCCGATCCAACCCAATATCCAACGCGCGGCGAATATAACGCTGGGTCCCTGCCGGAAAGGAAGCAAATTCCTGAATCTCCGTCAAAGAACCCTGTCCTGGGGTTGGTGCGGTTGCTTTGCCCATCTGCCTACTCCATCGCGAACCTTCTACGGCAACACCCTATGCGGTCATCCTGTTGCGCCGAACCATGGCTTGTTGTGCATTGCGCCGCGCATAAAATTCGAACGCTTTCCTTTTCCTTTGCACACGCAAGCCACCAATTCGTTCCGACAGGTTAACATGCTCGGCATAATCAGCAATAAAATTGGGTGGAATTTCCTGGTCCCAGTCGCCGCCCAGACCAACATAGATTTTATGATAGATTGGCCCGCACAGATCGCCTAACTATCATCTTACGCTTATGGCGATAAAACTCCCTTTAATTTGAACGTGACACAGAAAAGAACGCGCATGTCTGCACCTATTCTTAATCCTGTCATTTCCGCGACGGGTTTATTTACGCCTGACCAATCCATTGATAACAAAGAATTGGTCGCCAGCTTCAACGCCTATGTGGCGCTGTATAATCAAGATCATGCCGACCAGATCGCATCGGGCACGATGGAGGCTTTGGCCCCGTCCAGCGTCGAATTTATCGAAAAGGCCAGCGGCATCCACAGCCGCTTTGTTGTTGATAAAGACGGCATATTGGACCCCGCCCACATGGCCCCGCGCCTTGCCGAACGCAGCAACGAGGAATTGTCGGTGTTGGCCGAAATCGGTGTCATCGCCGCCCAAGATGCGCTGGCCCGCGCCGGACGCGATGCAGCCGATGTCGATGCCGTGTTGTGCGCCGCATCCAATATGCAGCGCCCCTATCCGGCCATGGCGATCGAGATTCAACACGCGCTGGGCATCGAAGGCTTTGCCTTTGACATGAACGTTGCTTGTTCGTCGGCCACGTTTGGCATTCAAACCGCCGCCGACTATATCCGCGCGAGCCATGCCAAAAGCGTGTTGGTGGTGAACCCCGAAATTTGCTCTGGCCACCTGAATTGGCGCGACCGCGACAGCCATTTCATCTTTGGCGATGTCGCCACCGCCATATTGGTAGAGGAAAAAAGCATCGCGCCCGCAGGCCATTGGGACATTTTGGGCACCAAGCTGAAAACCGTTTTTTCCAACAATATTCGCAACAATTTCGGCTTTCTCAACCGCGCCCATGGGGCGATTGATCAAGACGGACCAAAGACGGACAAATTATTCGTCCAAGAAGGCCGCAAGGTTTTTAAGGAAGTTGTGCCGATGGTCAGCGCGCTAATCGTCGAGGAAATGGAGAAATTGGGCCTGCAAGGCCGCGATATGCGCCGCCTGTGGTTGCACCAAGCCAATAGCAATATGAATCGCCTGATCGCGCAGCGCGTACTGGGCCATGACGCCACGCCCGAAGAAAGCCCAACCGTGCTGGAAACCTATGCTAACACCAGCAGCGCAGGGTCGATCATCGCGTTCCATTTGCATCAAGATGGTATCAACAGCGGTGACACTGGCCTCATCTGCTCATTCGGCGCAGGCTATTCGGTGGGCAGCGTGTTTATTCGCAAAAGCTGAAACAAAATGGGCGGCGTGATAAGATGCCGCCCATTTTTGAATTTCCTGTCGCGCCGTTTAGTGTGACCGGACGGGCAACCCCGCCGCAGCCAAACGCGCATGGGCTTCCTCAACAGTCGCTTCCCCAAAATGGAAAATGCTGGCCGCCAGCACGGCGCTGGCTTTGCCGTCGACGACGCCTGCAACCAAATGGTCCAGATTGCCCACCCCGCCACTGGCGATGATCGGGATATTCACCGCTTCGGCGATGGTGCGCGTCAAGGCCAGATCATAGCCGTCTTTGGTGCCATCACGGTCCATGCTGGTCACCAGCAATTCTCCCGCACCAAGCTGTGCCAGACGAATGGCATGCTCCACCGCGTCAATGCCCGTGGGCTTGCGCCCGCCATGGGTGAAAATTTCCCAGCGGCCATCCTCGACGCGGCGGGCATCAATGCTGCCCACGGCGCATTGGCTGCCAAAACGGTCGGCAATATCCGACACCAGTTCCGGCCGCGCCACAGCAGCGCTGTTGACCGCCACCTTGTCCGCGCCCGCCAGCAGCAGCGCCCGCGCATCCTCTGCGCTGCGGACACCGCCGCCGACGGTCAGTGGCATGAAGCAAACCTCTGCGGTGCGGCTGACCATATCCAGCAAGGTTCCGCGCCCTTGGTGGGTGGCGCTAATATCCAAAAAGCATAGTTCGTCTGCGCCTGCCGCATCATAAGCCCGCGCGCATTCCACAGGGTCGCCCGCATCGCGCAGGTCAACGAAATTTACGCCCTTCACCACGCGGCCATCGGCCACGTCCAGACAAGGGATGACGCGGACCCGCACGCTCATGCGCGGCCTGCCGCAATCGCTTGCGCCAAATCAAGGCGGCCATCATAAAGGGCGCGGCCCGTAATCACGCCTTCGATGCCGTTCGCCACATGGGGGCGCAGAGCATATATGTCGTTGATGTCGGCCACGCCGCCGCTGGCGATCACCGGAATATTCACTGCCTTGGCCAAAGCCACAGTGGCATCGACATTGCAGCCCTTCAGCAAACCATCACGGCCCACATCGGTGAACAGCAAAGCGGCCACGCCCGCATCCTCGAACCGGCGGGCCAAATCTTCAACGGTTACGTCCGATACATCGGCCCAGCCCTCGGTCGCCACCATGCCGTCACGGGCATCGACGCCCACCACGATACGCTCCGGCAAATCACGAGCTGCCGATTTGACAAATTCCGGGTCTTTCAGCGCCGCCGTGCCGATAATCACGCGGTCCACGCCAAGGCCCAACCAACGGTCCACAGCAGCGCGGTCACGAATGCCGCCGCCCACTTGCACCTTGCCGCCAAAGGCCTTGATGATCGATTCCACCGCCGCGCCATTGACGCTTTCACCCGCAAAAGCGCCGTCCAAATCGACAACATGCAAATGCTGACTGCCAGCCTTGGCAAAGAGTTCGGCTTGGGCCGCAGGATTATCACCATAGATGGTCGCACGGTCCATATCGCCTTCGGCCAGACGCACGACTTGACCGCCCTTCAGGTCAATGGCGGGAAAAATCGTCAGGGCTGCCATGCGAGAAACCTTTTCAATGTGGCCAAACCATAGGCTTGGCTTTTTTCAGGGTGGAATTGAACGCCAATAATATTGTCACGCGCCACAACGGCGGTGAAATCCGCGCCATGATGGCTGGTCGCCGCAACATCATGCACGTCGGCAAAATGATAGCTGTGCAGGAAATAAGCCTCGCCCGCTTCAATCACGGGATGGTCAACGCAAGGCACCACATCATTCCAGCCCATATGCGGCACGCGCAAATCGGCGGCGGGAAGGAAGGGGGTGACGCGGCCTTTGATCCAGCCAAGGCCCGCATGATCTCCATATTCCTCACCCACATCGGCCAGCAATTGCATGCCGACGCAGATACCAAGAAATGGCGTGCCATCTTGTCGCACGCGGGCGGACAGTGCTTCGACCAATCCGTCAATCGCGGTCAAGCCGTTCATGCAGGATGCAAAAGCGCCCACACCAGGAAGAACGATGCGATCCGCCTTGGCGACGACATCTGGGTCAGCGGTGACGCAGACATGGCCTGCGCCCGCCGCTGTCAAAGCATTGTGCACGGAACGGAGATTGCCCGCTCCATAATCGATCAGGGCAATCTTCGGCATAAAGCTGCTTACAGCACTCCCTTGGTCGACGGGATCATATCACCCTTGCGCGGGTCAATTTCGATGGCCTGTCGCAAAGCGCGCGCCAAGGCCTTGTACATGCTTTCCGCAATATGATGATTATTCTCACCATAGATGGTTTCGATATGCAGGGTGATACCCGCTGCTTGCGAAAAGCTTTGGAACCAGTGCGAAAATAATTCGGTATCCATTTCGCCAAGACGGGGTTGGCTGAAGCTGGATTTCCATACGCAGTGCGGGCGGCCCGAAATATCCAAAACGCAGCGCGTCAGCGTTTCATCCATCGGCGAATGGGCATCACCATAGCGCGTAATCCCGCGCTTATCGCCCAGCGCCTTGGCCATCGCTTCACCCAAGGCCAAGGCCGAATCTTCGACCGTATGATGTTGGTCGATATGCAAATCGCCCTTCACATCCATGCGGATGTCGATCAACGAGTGACGGGATAGCTGCTCCACCATATGGTCGAGGAAGCCGATACCAGTGGACACATGATATTCGCCCGATCCATCCAAATTAATGGTGATGGCAATATCTGTTTCTTTGGTGGTTCTTTGGACAGTGGCTGTACGCATAACTAGCCCCATAGCATCGACAATTTGCAAGGCAAGATCACTTGCCGCTTGACCATCACAGTTCACGAGTTCATCCCCCTGAAATTATGACTGATGATGTTCGCGACAGCCTGATCCCTTATGATGAAATTGTGCAGGAAGCCCTGCGCGCTGTGGTGGGCCGTGTGCTTGGCCAAATTGGCAGCACCGACGGGCTCCCCGGTGATCACCATTTCTACATAACTTTTAAAACTCAGTCGGTTGGCGTGGTTATCCCGCCCCATTTATTGGCAAAATTTCCCGACGAAATGACCATCGTCTTGCAAAATCGCTATTGGGATTTGCAGGTTGCGGACGATCATTTCAGCGTCGGCCTGTCGTTCAACCAAATTCCGTCCACATTGGTTATTCCTTATTCGGCCATTACCGCTTTTGTGGACCCTTCGGTGGACTTCGGCCTGCAATTCCATGTCGATGACAGCGAATGGGACGATATTTTGTCAGACGACGACGAATCTTCCGCTGCCGACCATCGCCCTGAAATCACCACCGAAGACGGGTCGAACGTCGTAACCGTGGATTTCGGCAAGAAGCGTTAAGATGGCTGGCGGCTCCTTCCGCCCGCCCAGCAGCTTTTGGCAATATTGGGCGCTCGCTGGAATGCTGGTGTTGACCGCCGCTTTCTGGTGGGGCGTTCATGGCCTGACCTTATTCCATACCCAGCGCCCGACCAACCAAGTGGCGGATGGACTGCTGCGATTCTCGCTGCTGTTCCTGACCCCCGCCTTCATTGTGACATGGGCTGCGGCAGCGTGGCTACGGCGGCGCGTCGGCGACAGCGGATATTGGCAGATGCTGGGGCTGGTCGCGGTGATGTGGGGCGCCGCAATCTTGGTCACATGGATCCTAACCAACCCGTCGGGGGTATGATAAGAAGGGTCCCAACATACCGCCTTGTGCGCCCAATTTCGGTCACATAGCGCATCAGGCGGCCTAGCGGAGGCAGCATGACAGAAGCTCACCAAGAAAAACTGCGCCAAGAAAGTGACAGCATCGGCCCCATATCCGTGCCCGCGGCGGCCTATTGGGGGGCACAAACACAGCGCAGTCTGGAAAATTTCTCCTTCTCTGCCGCCGAACATATGCCGATGCCGATCATCCGTGCACTGGCCCATATCAAGGCGGCGGCCGCCGATTTGCACCGCCAACATGGCTTGGAAGACAGGCTGGCCAATGCCATCGCGGCCGCCGCGGACGATATTATTGCGGGCCAATTTGACGACCAGTTCCCGCTGGCCATTTGGCAAACGGGCAGCGGCACCCAAAGCAATATGAATGTAAACGAAGTGATCGCTGGCATCGCCAATGAACGTCTGGCTGGCACGCGCGGCGGAAAACAGCCGGTTCACCCCAATGACCATGTGAATCAAAGCCAAAGCAGCAACGACAGCTTTCCCACCGCTCTGCATATTGCCGCCGCGCTGGCCTGCCGCGACGCCTTATTGCCCTCACTGGACCAGATGCACGCCGAACTGACCGACAAAGCCCAACGCTGGGCCGCCATTATCAAAATTGGCCGCACCCATTTGCAAGACGCTACCCCCCTGACGCTGGGACAGGAATTTTCCGGCTATGCGGACCAATTGGCACAGTGCCGCGCGCGGTTGGAATACAGCCTGACGCACGACATCGCGCCCTTGGCCCAAGGCGGCACAGCGGTGGGAACGGGCCTGAATGCGCCTGCCGATTTTGGCCCGGCCATGGCCAAGGCTTTGCATCAGCGCACCGGTTTCCCCTTTACCAGCGCGCCCAATAAATTTTCCGCACTGGCGGCGCATGATGGGTTAATGGCCTTATCGGGCAGCTTGGCAGTACTGGCGGCAGCCCTGATGAAAATCGCCAATGATATCCGCTTGCTGGGCTCTGGTCCCCGCGCCGGATTGGGCGAATTGGACCTGCCCGCCAATGAACCGGGCAGCTCAATCATGCCGGGCAAGGTCAACCCCACCCAATGCGAAATGCTGACGATGGTCGCCGCGCAAGTGATCGGAAATCATCAAGCTGTGACCGTCGGCGCGATGCAAGGCCATTTGGAACTGAATGTGTTCAAACCGATGATCGGGGCGAATATTTTGCGCTCCATTGATTTGATGGCACGCGGCATGGCGGGCTTCACTCAACATTGTTTATCCGGCCTTGCCCCCAATGAAGCGCGTATCGCGGAATTGATGAAGCGCAGCTTGATGCTGGTCACGGCGCTTGCCCCCGCCATTGGTTATGATCAAGCCGCGAAAATTGCCAAATATGCCCATGACCATAACCTCAGTTTAAAACAGGCCGCACTGGACCTGAAGGCCATGGATGCGGAGACATTTGATAAATGGGTGGTGCCCGCCCATATGCTGGGGCCGGAACCGAACAGCCCTGTTACGAATTGATAGGGTAAAGGAGCGAAACAGGCATGATGGGACGCATTATCGGCGGTGTGATTGGTACCGCTATCAGCCGCCAGAAACGAAATAACCCCGTCGCCGGTGCGGTGATTGGCGCTGGCGCGATGTTTGTTGCGCGGCGTATTTTTCCGGCCCGTTATGCGGCCTTGGCGGCCACGGCAGCGGCCGCCTATGTCACCAAAAAATGGGCGGACCGTAATTTGACCGATCCGCGCACCGACACCGCGACCCCTGCTGCTCCTGCGGGCACAGCCACCCCTGCGACACCGGCAAAACCGCCCATCGCGCCCAGTTCGCCGGCGACGCCAACCCCCTAAGCACCAGCGGACGCACCGCCACGGTGACTGCGCGGCGTCACGCCGCAACTGGCGTCCGCACGCAGCCCGCGCGGGATCGCTAAAGTCTTGACCGCGTCCGTGCATCGCGCAATGAGCGGCCATGGCCGAAAGCAGCATCATTGATCGTCGCGGACTTTTATTTGTCCTCTCTTCCCCGTCTGGCGCGGGGAAAACCACCATTTCGCGCAAATTATTGGCGGCAGACAGCGACATTGGCCTGTCGATATCGGCAACCACCCGCCCCATGCGCCCCGGCGAAGTGGACGGAAAAGATTATCACTTCATCGACGTCCCCAAATTCAAAGATATGGTCGCCAATGGCGAGTTTTTGGAATGGGCCCATGTGTTTGACAATCGCTACGGAACGCCGCGCGCCCCCGTTGACGCGATGCTAGAAGCCGGCAAAGACGTGTTGTTCGACGTCGATTGGCAAGGCGCGCAGCAATTATACCAAGAAGCTGGCCCCGATGTGGTGCGTGTCTTCATTCTGCCCCCCAGCATGGACGAATTGGAACGCCGCCTACGTGGTCGCGGCACCGACAGTGACGCTGTGATCAATGGACGGATGGAACGCGCCGCCAATGAAATCAGCCATTGGGATGCATATGATTATGTGTTGGTGAATGATGATGTCGAAAGCTGTTTCGACAAAGTCGTCGCCATTTTAAAGGCCGAACGCATGAAGCGCCGCCGCCAAACCGGCCTCATCGGTTTTTGCCGCGATTTGATCCGCGCGGTACCCGACGCAAAAATTTAACGCATATCATTCATCTTGATGACCCCATCATCGCAATTCCCCGAAAGGGTTCGCGGCGATGGGGTGAATGTTTTTCAGCCAGATTTGCGTAAATAACCAATGGCATGGCCGATATAGTCTGCCTTGCCCAATTCCACGCCTTGCGCCCGCAAAATATTATAGGCCGCACAAATGTGGAAATAAAATTGGGGCAAGGACCAGTCACGGCCAAATTGCAGCGCCGTCATGTCAAAGGTCATCCCCATCGGCAGGCTATGGGCAATTTCGGTATTGCCTGCCAGCTCATCCGCCTGCCCTGCGGCTTGTTCGATCAGCGCAATCGCCGCATCAATGCGGCCAATCGCCTCCGCCATCGTTCCAGGCTGTTCCCCCGCCGCGCGTCCTTCATCCAAATATTCCGAAACCATGGGCGGCAGGTCGCGGCCTTGCAGACGATAGACGCCCTCTATGGCTTGAACGCAGGTAAAACGAATTTGGGTGGATAAAGGGAACATGTCGCTAACCAAACGCGCAGAAAGCAAAGGCTCTGCCCCGCCATTTGGGCGCTGATCTTCGGCCTTTTTCAGCCAATTTTTAAGGCCTGTCAGCATCTGAACATAGGTTGGCACCAAAAATTCTGTTAGCATCATTTTGTTCCTTCGCCTCTATCGCAAGGTGCGCAAGCGCAGTGTTTCCAACTTGGCCCGCAATATATCACTGATCGCCGATTTGCCTTGCGATGATTGATAAACCAGCGTGCTATCGCACAGCCCTACCGGCCGATCATTTTGAAAGGCCACCGACAAAATCTGCCAACTGCGATTGCCAATCTGGCCGATTGCATTGCCGATCAGAATCGGGGCGGGAAAATGCGCTTCCGCTAGATAATTCACCTCGACGCGCGCAACCAGCCAACGCTCACCCGCACTGGGCCGTGCGGTGCTATGGGTCATTTCATGATTGAAACGCACGCGGCCATTTTCAAAAATCCCAGCCAGCGCCACATTGTTAATATGGCCCAGCGGATCCAAATCCTGAAAACGCGTTTCCACAAATATCTGGTGAGCATAATTGGCCAAATCCAGTCGCGCCGGATCAAAAGAGGGCATAGCCAAACTCCCTAGCCCCGAAAATAGGGGTGAATGAAAAAGAAAAGGGGCGCGGAGAAACTCCGCATCCCCTTGCAAGTTCGGGCCTGCGCCAAAGGCTTGCCCAAGTCATTCTGGACCGATGATGATCACGGATCCAGAAATTTGGGGTCTGCGATGAACACAGACCCATGAATGGCAAGACCCGTTGTTAACGGGGGCCCATGCGAATGCCGCCATCAAGACGCACGTCTTCGCCGTTGAAATAGCCATTTTCAATCATGGTCATAGCCAGATTGGCATATTCCGCAGGGTTGCCCAAACGCTTGGGGTTCAATACCGACGCACCCAAAGCATCGCGCACATTTTGCGGCGCACCCGCCAGCAATGGCGTGTCAAAAATACCCGGCAAAATGGTGTTCACGCGGATATTTTCCGATGCCAAATCGCGGGCGATAGGCAAGGTCATGCCAACAACGCCGCCCTTAGATGCCGAATAAGCGGCTTGACCAATTTGACCGTCCTCCGCAGCGACCGACGCCGTGTTCACAATTGCGCCGCGCTCGCCGTCCGCCATGGGTTCCAGTGTCATCATGCCAGCGGCCGATTTCGCGATGCAGCGGAAGGTGCCCAGCAGGTTAATCTGAATGATCCAGTTAAATGCATCCAGCGGGAAATGCTTAATGCTGCCATCTTCCTTGGAACGGCTGGCGGTTTTGATCGCATTGCCGGTGCCAGCGCAGTTCACCAAAATCCGTTCTTGACCAATGGCGGCGCGAGACTTGGCAAAAGCCGCATCCACGGACGCATCGTCGGTCACATTGCATTCGCAAAATACGCCGCCCAATTCGTCGGCCAAGGCTTTGCCTTTTTCTTCTTGCAGGTCGAAAATCGCAACCTTGACGCCCTTGGCGGCCAAGGCACGGGCCGTAGCGGCACCCAGACCCGATGCACCGCCCGTGATGACGGCGGAAACGCTGGAATCAAGTTTCATAATTTTTCCTCTCTCATTTGGGGTTCCGCAGCCCTGCCCACTCCCATCATCGTCACCCCCGATCGGATGATTACAAGGCAAGGCTGCGGTAGCTAAATTTCGATATTCATCATGCTATATATAGCGGCTGTTACAGGCGCTCGATGATGGTGACATTGGCCTGACCACCGCCTTCGCACATGGTTTGCAGACCATATTTTCCGCCCTTGGCATCCAATACGCCCATCAGGGTCGCCAATAATTTGGTGCCCGATGCGCCCAGCGGGTGGCCCAGCGAAATGGCGCCGCCATGCACGTTCAAACGATTATAATCCGCGCCCAAATATTTCATCCATGCCATCGGCACCGATGCAAAGGCTTCGTTCACTTCATAAGCATCAATGTCGTTCAACGACAGGCCAGCCTTTTTCAGCGCCTTTTCCGTGGCGAACAGCGGTTCTTCCAGCATGATCACCGGATCGCCGCCAGTCACCGACATATGGTGAATACGCGCGCGCGGCGTCAGGCCATGGGCCTTGAGCGCAGCTTCGGATACGATCAGCGCCGCCGACGCCCCATCGCAAATCTGGCTGGACGACGCCGCCGTCAATGCGCCACCTTCTTGCAGCAATTTCACGCCCGCAATGCCTTCCAACGACGCATCGAAACGAATGCCTTCGTCAATCTTGTGCCATTGCTTGCCTTCGGGCGTGTCAATTTCCACTGGAACGATTTCGCGGTCGAACAGGCCAGCTTCGGTCGCAGCCTTGGCGCGCACATGGCTTTCCAGCGCATAAGCGTCCAACTGGTCCTTGGTGAAACCATGTTTTTTGACGATCATTTCCGCGCCAGCAAATTGGCTGAACATGATGCCAGGGAATTTTTCTTCGAGGCGGGGCGATTTATAATGGCCCATGCCTTCTTTCATATGGAACATCGCGTTGCTGCCCATCGGCACGCGGGTCATGCTTTCGATGCCGCTGGCGATGACCATATCTTGCGTGCCCGACATAACCGCCTGCGCCGCGAACATCACGGCTTGCTGCGACGAACCGCATTGACGGTCGATGGTCACCGCAGGAATGCTATCGGGCAGGTTCGACGCCAGCACCGCGTTGCGGCCCAAATCCATCGCCTGTTGGCCAGCTTGGGTCACACAACCGGTGATCACATCGTCAATCGCCGACGGGTCAAAATCATTGCGCGCTGCAATTGCGTCCAACACTGCTGCGCCCAGATCCACGGGGTGAACCCCCGCCAAACGACCGCCACGACGCCCACCGGCCGTGCGAACCGCATCCACAATATATGCCGTAGCCATGATATTTCCTTTATCTTAGGCCCGCTTCAACAAAAAGCGGGCCTTCCAAATAGTTGATGGGATCAGAGCTTGCGCCCGATCAGTTCCTTCATAATTTCGTTGGTGCCGCCAAAAATGCGGGTCACACGGGCCGAACGCCATGCGCGGGCGATGGGATATTCATTCATATAACCAGCGCCGCCGAACAATTGCAGGCACTTGTCCATCACTTCCCATTGCAGGTCGGTGTGCCACAGCTTGGCCGCCGCGCCTTCTTCGGGGGTCAGTTCTTTTTTGATGTGACGGTTCAGCGCCCAATCCAAATGCGCCCAGCCCACTTGCAATTTGGCCTTCAGGTCGGCCAGCACAAAGCGGCTGTTTTGGAAATCCAAAATCGGCTTGCCAAAAGCTTTGCGGTCCCGCGTATATTCGACCGTATCATCAAAAGCGCGCTGCGAAGCCGCCATCGCGCTGACCGCAATCGACAGACGTTCTTGGGGCAGCTCGCTCATCAGATAAATAAAGCCTTGGCCTTCTTCGCCAAGGCAGTTGGTGATCGGCACGCGCACATCGTTGAAGAATAATTCCGACGTGTCGGCTTCGTCCTGACCAATTTTATCCAAATTGCGGCCCCGCTCAAACCCTTCACGATGCGCCTCGACCAGCACAATCGACACGCCCTTCCAAGCGGGCTGCACTTCGGTGTCGGTTTTCACGCAAACCAAGATCAGGTCGGCATTTTGGCCGTTGGTGATATAGGTTTTCGATCCGTTAATGACATAATGATTGCCATCTTTTTTGGCCGTGGTGCGCATGCCTTGCAAGTCGCTGCCGGTGCCCGGTTCCGTCATCGCAATGGCGGTCACCACTTCGCCAGACACCATTTTAGGCAACCAATGTTTCTTCTGCTCTTCGCTGCCATAGCGCACGATATAGCTGGTGACGATATCGCTTTGCAGCGAGAAACCCGTGGTGACGCGGCCATAATAGGCGCTTTCTTCGTCAACAATGGCATTATAGCCAAAGTCCAGACCAAGGCCGCCATATTCTTCGGGAACAGTGGGGCAAAGCATGCCCAATTCACCAGCCTTGGGCCACAGGTCGCGCGGGACAATGCCGTCTTCGGCCCATTTTGCTTGGTTCGGGGCCACTTCCTTTTCCAAGAATTGGCGCACGGTGGCGCGGAACGCCTCATGCTCTTCGCCATATACCGAGCGCGAAAGCTGATCGAGCGACATTTTCTTCCTCTCTAACGTTCAAGCATCGGCTACACCGACCCTTGCTGTTCCCTATGCGATCACAAATGCCCTTACGTTTACGTCCACGTCAAGCTAAATTCGCGCATCCTGTTATCAACATCAGCCTTTACGAGCGGCGCGGCAAAACACCGACTGAAACGAGGGTGGAACATCCCCCGCCACAATGGCATCGAGGGTCCATGCTGAGCTTATTTTTAGACGCCGCCGCCACGCTAGGCGAATCGCCGCGATGGAGCGAGGCTGATCATTGCCTCTATTGGGTGGATATCGACGCCAAGCGCGTTCACCGCAGCCGCATTGGGGCAGATGCAATGATCTGCACGGATGATACGTATATGGCCTTTGACCAGCAAGTCGGCTGTATCGCGCTTTGCCGTTCGGGCGGGCTGCTGATCGCCTTGGAAGATGGCCTGCGTCATTTACCCGCATGGGGCGCAGCAACTGTGCCCTTTGGCGATGCGATTTTGGCCGACAAACCCCATCAACGCTTTAACGATGGCTGTGTCGACCCCCAAGGCCGTTTGTGGGTTGGCGCGGTGACCAGCGACAAAGCCAGTCCCGATGCCAGCCTATATCGTGTCGATGCCGATGGACGCATCACGGAAATGTTGACGGGGCTGACGACCAGCAATGGCGCGGGCTTTTCGCCGGACGGCAGCCTTTTTTATCACACCGACACGCCAACCCATGCCATACGCAAATTTGCCTTTGATGGCCGCACCGGCACCATCCACAGCCCCGCCGTCCTGCACCAATTTCCATTCGGCCATGGCCGCCCCGATGGATGCGCCGTCGATGAAGCAGGCTATATTTGGTCTGCCCTGTTTGACGGCGGCCGCGTGGTACGGATTTCCCCTGCGGGGGACCTTGTTCAGACGGTTGAATTACCCACCGCGCGCCCGACCATGATCGCATTGGGTGGCCCGGATCGCAAAACCGCCTATGTCACCACCGCGGCCAAAGGATTGGACCCCATTGCGCGGGCCGAGCAACCCAATGCAGGCGGCCTTTTCACCTTTCGCGTCGATGTGCCGGGAATGAAACAAGGCTTATTTGCCCTATGACCGACGTTGCCGGTGATCAGCACGCCAGATCGGCGTGGCCACAACGCCACATCCGCAAAGAAACGCGATGATGGGTTGCGAAACCCGCAATTGCTGGAGTAATCGCCAGCCATCGTGGTTTCATTCGAAACCTTTCTGATCGGAGAATCTATCTATGCTGCGCCAAGCACCCCCACTTGCACGCCGCCTTGCCCTTTTGCTGGCATCCACTGCGATGCTGTCAGGATGTTCCATGACCGAGAATGAAGTGAACAGTGCGTCTGCCGCTCCGGTTGCCGCCGAAGCGCCCGCATCGGACAACCCATTGCTGGCGAAATGGACTGGCCCTTATGAAGGCGTGCCGCCATGGGATCAGATGACCCCCGATCAATTCCCCGCCGCATTCCAAGCGGCGATGGATGAATATCAAAATGAAGTGAACGCCATTTTGCGCACGCGCGCCGTGCCAACGTTTGAAAACACCTTCATTCCTTTGATGGAAGCGGGTGAAACGATGGACCGCGTGATGTCCATGTGGGGCGTGCAAAGCTCGAACAAAAGCGATGACCGCGTCCAGGCCATCGACAAGGAATGGAGCCCCAAGCTCACCAAATTCTATACCGAAATGAATTTGCGTCCCGAATTATTCGCCCGTTACAAAACCATCTATGACAATCGCCACAAGGCGGGGCTTAATGCCCAGCAGTTACGCATTGTCGAACGCGCCTATGAACAATTGGTGCGCAATGGCGCGAATTTGTCGGACGAGAATAAGGCCAAGCTGGTCGATATCAACAGCGACCTCGAAGGCCTGTTTTCGACCTTCTCTGCCAATTTGCTGGCCGAAGAACGCGGCCATATTTTCGTGACGGACAAGGCTCAATTGGACGGCCTGCCCGACGGATTTGTCGCATCCTTGGCATCAGCGGCCGCCGCGCAGGGCAAGACCGGCCAATGGGCGATTAAAAACACCCGTTCGTCCGCCCAGCCTGTGCTGCAAAATGCAAACAACCGTGCGCTGCGCGAGCAAACATGGCGTGCGTTCGTGAGCCGCGGCGACAATGGCAATGCCAATGATAATAAGGCGACGATCGAACAGATCCTCAAGCTGCGCCAAGACCGCGCTAGCTTGCTGGGCTTTGAAACCCACGCTCATTACCGCATGGCCGACACCATGGCCAAAACGCCCGAAAAGGCGATGGAATTGATGATGCGCGTGTGGCCAGCCGCCACCGCCCGCGTGCGCGAAGAAGTGGCCGACATGCAGGCCATTGCTGACAAGGAAATGAAGGCCGCTGGCAAGCCAAGCTTCACCATCGCGCCATGGGATTATTATTATTACGCCGAAAAGGTGCGCAAGGCGAAATATGACCTGAATGAAGCCGAGGTGAAGCCCTATCTGCAACTGGACAAGCTGGTCGACGGCATGTTCTGGGCCGCAGGCCAGCTTTATGACATGGGTTTCCGCGAAAACACCGGCACCATCCCCGTGTTCGACCCCAAGGTCCGCACTTTTGAGGTATATGACCTCAAGACCAACGAGAATATCGGTGTTTTCTACCTCGATAATTTTGCCCGCGAAGGCAAGCGTTCGGGCGCGTGGATGACCACCTATCGCAGCCAGCACAAGATTGGCGGCGATCACAATGTATTGGCATCGAACAATAATAATTTCACCGAAGCCGCCAATGGCCAGCCGACCTTGATCAGCTTGGATGACGCGTCCACGCTGTTCCACGAATTTGGCCATGCGATCCATTATCTCAGCTCGGACATCACCTATCCGATGCTGGGCGGTGTGCCGCGTGACTTTGTGGAATTCCCCAGCCAAGTGAATGAAAATTGGTTGTTGACCCCCGAAGTGCTCAGCAAATTCGCGGTCCATGTCGAAACGGGCCAACCCATGCCGGCATCCCTGCTGAAGAAGATCAACGATTCGTCGAAATTCAATCAGGGTTTCTCGACAGTGGAATATCTGTCCAGCGCGATCATCGACATGAAGCTGCATCACCGCACGACGCCCGTGACCGATGTTGCCGCCTTTGAAAAGCAGACGCTGGACGCCCTTGGCATGCCAAAGGAAATCGTCATGCGTCACCGCATGCCGCAATTCAGCCATTTGTTCAGCTCGGACGCCTACTCGGCTGGCTATTACAGCTATTTATGGTCGGAAACGATGGATGCCGACACATGGGCAGCCTTTGAAGAAGCAGGCAGCCCGTGGGACCGCAAGGTCGCGGATGCGTTCAAGAATATCTTGCTGAAAACCGGCAATGAAACCGACCGTGCCGAGGCGTATCGCGTGTTCCGTGGCCGTGACCCAGATGTGCGCGCTTTGCTGAAAAAGCGCGGCTTCCCTGCGGAATAATATCCGCTGCTTTGAAACAAAGCAGCAGCGGCGCGGGTGGCAACATCCGCGCCGTTTTGCGTTGCGGGGAACGCGGCTTTGTCCGCATCCTACGCGCCCGCGAATTTTCCACAGCTTAGCGGCCCCATCCCCCGAAAAATGCTGCGCGCTGCCTTGCCGATGGGGGCGACTATGGTTAAGGCCGATTCATGACCGATCAACGCCCCCCCGTCCGCATTTCCCCGTCTATCCTCAGCGCCGACTTTGCGCGTCTGGGCGAAGAAGTGCGCGCCATTGAGGAAGCGGGCGCAGACTGGGTGCATATCGATGTGATGGACGGCCATTTTGTGCCCAATCTGACCATCGGCCCCATGGTGGTGAAGGCGCTGCGTCCCCATTCGACGCTGCCGTTCGACGTGCATTTGATGATTTCGCCCGTCGACCATTTCATCGACGCTTTTGCCGAAGCAGGCGCGGACATCATCACCATCCACCCCGAGGCTGGCCCACACAGCCACCGCACGGTTCAACATATCAAATCGCTGGGCAAGCAAGCGGGCATTTCGCTGAACCCCGCGACACCCGCTAAGATGCTAGATTATCTGATCGACGATATTGATCTGGTTTTAATCATGAGCGTGAACCCCGGTTTCGGCGGCCAAAGCTTTATCAGCAACCAGCTACGTAAAATCGAAGCGGTGCGCAAAATGATCGAAAAGTCGGGCCGCGATATCCGTTTGGAAGTGGACGGCGGCATTGACACGGTGACCGCGCCCCAAGCCATTGCTGCTGGGGCCGACGTATTGGTCGCTGGCACCGCCACCTTCCGTGGCGGCCCCACCGCTTATGCCGACAATATTCGGCGTCTTCGCGGACTTTGATGGATGAAGGGGAGGATGTCGAACGCAGCTCCCAACGACCCAGTCCCGCCGATCAGCGACGATCTGGCCACCATCAATGACGCCATTGAACCGGGCAAACGGCTCATCCGTCTGCCCCAAGACACCGGCCTGAGCATCAGCGAGAGAATCGCCAACCAAATCACCCGTTTGACGTGGCGAACGCCGCTCCATGCGTTGCGGTTAAAGGGTCGTTTCCCGCTGAAATTGCTGGGCGTGCCCAAAGACCCTGTGCCGGGTGACGCGGTCGCGGGCCGTGCCATTCGATCGGGATATTTTCTACATCGCGGCATTCGCCTGCCACTTAACCAGTTGAACTTTGCGCATTTGGGCGTGCCGAGCAGCTTTGGCGGATATCTGCACAGCTTTGCATGGCTGCGGGATTTGGGCACCGTGTCCACCCGCGCCGAAGCCGCCCCCATCGCCGAAGCGGTGGTGCGGCAATGGCTGGCGGTACATGGCGAAACGGTCAGCGAGCCCGCTTGGTCGCCGGAAAACAGCGCATGGCGTATCTTATTTTGGGCATCCCATGCGCCGCTGATCTTGTCGTCCAGCGACTTGGTCTATCGCTCGGCGGTGCTCAACCATTTGGCGCGCGCGGCGCGGCATTTGGACCGTATCGCCGACAAGGGCCGCCCCGGCACGGGCCAGATGATCGCATGGGCCGGCGTGGTCGCGGCGTCCTTGCTGTTGCCCCGCGGCGAACCGCGACAGATTTTTGGCGAAGCGGGCCTGCGCCGAATTTTGGCGACCAGCTTCTATGCCGACGGCGGCAATATCGCTCGCAGCCCACAAGACCAGCTTCACGCCATTATGGCGCTGGCGATGCTGGGCCAAATTTATGACATGCGCCGCATGGAATTGCCCGCCTTTATCAAAGAGGTGCTGGCCCGCGCTGTGCCCGCTTTGCTGGGGCTGGTGCATAGCGACGGCAGCATGGGCAATTGGCAAGGCAGCGGCGCGACCTCGGCGGATCGGATCGGTGCCATTGTGGCGGCCAGCGGCATTCGCACCCGCCCGCTGAAACAAGCCCGCGACTGGGGCTATCAACGCTTGGTCGCCAATAAATTGGTGCTGATTGCCGACGCCGCTCCGCCGCCCGTATCCCGCGTGATCGAGGCGGGCTGTGCCTCCACCTTGGCCTTTGAACTGAGTGATGGCGACGAACGTTTAATCGTGAATTGCGGCGGTGCGGGCTTGGCGGGGGCGACCATCCCCACCGGACTGGCACAGGGCTTGCGCACCACCGCCGCGCACAGCACCTTGACGCTGGAAGACAGCAACAGCACCGCCATTTTGCCCAATGGCGCGCTGGGCAAGGGCGTGACCGAGGTGGAATTGGACCGCCGCGAAACCCCGCAAGGCAGCCGGTTGGAAATGAGCCATGACGGCTATGTCCGCCGCCACGGTCTGATCCACCGCCGCCTGCTGATCTTGGCCCCCAATGCACGCGAATTGCGCGGCGAGGATATGCTCATCCCCGCGCCGAACAGCCGCCATCGCGGGGAAAAAGCCTATACGCTGCGTTTCCACTTGGGCGCGCAGGTTACGGCCAATCTGACCAGCGATAAATTGGGCGCATTGCTTCGTCTGGGCAATGGTACTTTGTGGCAATTTCGGGCATCCGAAGGGTCATTGTTGCTGGACGACAGCCTGTGGGTCGACGGTGACGGCCGCCCCCACCCCACCCAGCAATTGGTCATTTCCGGCGCTTCGCCAGCGGGCGGGGCCAGTATTGGGTGGATTTTCAAACACATCGGTTAATATTTACGGCGCACCCCGCTCTTTCCGCTGTTTGTCAGGCGCAAAAAGGCGGGCGGTTTCTGCGCCCGCGCCTATCCCTCCCCTTGCGATAGGGGGCGCAGGGGCCTAGGGGGTGCAGCAACTTTCCACCCACCATCGCAGGGCCTCCCATGACCGATCTCGTTCCCGTCCGCCGCGCTTTATTGTCCGTCAGCGACAAAGCGGGCCTCACCGACCTTGCCGCCGCTCTTGTTCGTCACGGCGTTGAACTGGTCTCCACCGGCGGCACCGCCAAGGCGCTGCGCGATGCGGGCCACACCGTCCTCGACGTTGCCGACCTGACCGGCTTCCCCGAAATGATGGATGGCCGCGTCAAGACGCTGCACCCCACCGTTCATGGCGGCATTTTGGCCGTGCGCGACGACGCCGCCCATGTGGCGTCGATGAACGAACATGGCATTGGCGCGATTGATCTGGTGGTGGTGAACCTCTATCCCTTCGCTCAAACCGTGGCGCGCGGTGCAGAGCGTGACGATGTGATCGAAAATATCGACATCGGCGGCCCCGCCATGGTGCGTTCGGCAGCGAAGAACCACGCTTTCGTCAACATCGTGACCGAACCCGAAGATTATGCCGCCGTCATCGCGGAAATGGACGCCAATGAAGGCGCGACCAGCTATGGTCTGCGAAAGCGCTTGGCCGCCACGGCCTTTGCCCACACCGCAAAATATGACGGCATGATCGCTAGCTGGTTCGGCCATGTCGACCAAGGCGCGGAATTCCCGACGACCCTGCCGATCACCGGCACTTTGGCGAACGAACTGCGTTACGGCGAAAATCCGCACCAAAAGGCGGCACTGTATATCCCCACCGGTAATCAGGTTCGCGGAATTGCCCAAGCCGTCCAGATTCAGGGCAAGGAACTCAGCTACAATAATATCAACGACGCCGATGCTGCGCTGGAACTGGTCGCGGAATTCCGCGATGCCGAACCGACCTGCGTTATCGTCAAGCACGCCAACCCGTGCGGCGTGGCATCGGCCGCGACCTTGATCGAAGCCTATGAAGCCGCGCTGAAGTGCGACGATGTGTCGGCCTTCGGCGGCATCATTGCCGTCAACCGCCCATTGGACGGCCCAACCGCCGAAGCCATCAGCGGTATCTTCACCGAAGTCGTCTGCGCGCCGGACGCCGATGACGCGGCCAAGGCGATCTTTGCCAAGAAAAAGAATCTGCGCCTGCTGCTGACTGGCGACCTGCCCGATCCCAAGCGCGGCGGCTTGATGCTGAAGACCATCGCTGGCGGCATCCTCGCGCAGAGCCGCGACAATGGCCATATCGCCAAGGAAGATTTGAAGGTCGTGACCGAACGCGCCCCGACCGAAGAAGAACTGAACGATGCTCTGTTCGCATGGACGATCGCCAAGCATGTGAAGTCGAACGCCATCGTTTACGCCAAGGGCGGCTCGACCGCTGGCGTTGGCGCTGGCCAGATGAACCGCCGCGACAGCGCCCGCATCGCCGCTGCCAAAGCCAAGGAAGCCGCAGAAAGCCATGGTTGGGATCAGCCCCGCACCGTTGGCAGCACGGTTGCCAGTGACGCCTTCTTCCCCTTTGCAGACGGCCTGTTGGCTGCCGTGGAAGCTGGCGCGACCTGCGTGATCCAACCCGGTGGTTCGATCCGCGACGAAGACGTCATCAAGGCGGCGAATGAAGCTGGACTCGCGATGGTCTTCACAGGCATGCGTCACTTCCGCCACTAAGGCTGGCGCGCCCTGACCGGCCAAAAAATGACCCCGCGACCATCCATGATGATCGCGGGGTTTTTCATGCCTTCTGGCGGCTCTCCCAGGCTTCCACCAAATCAACACCGTTCTAACTAAATTGGTTGCGTGTTACTTATTAAGTGTTGCGCCAAGTCCCACGATTTCCAGATCGGATGCATCGTTCAACCGCATCTGAACCTGATAATAATATTTACCGCTTGGTTTCCCATCGTCTTTCATGAAATCAATCCGCACACGCCGTGCTACACCGCGCGCAAAAATATCGCGGCCCATCAGCCATCGCCCTATCTCATTAGGGTCCATATCCGGCAGAAAAGAGCGCATATTTTCTGCACTGATCGTAACGGTTAAATTGTTGCGGTCTCGATAATCTTGCTCGCTGTTCAAATAATAAATGCCCCTCTCAAGCCCGACATTTTGAACTTGCATATACACGGCACCAACGATGCCAGCACGCGGAGCCACATAAGAAGCATAAGTCACCATCGTCGCGGGCAAAATACAGCCGTTTGGACAGGCTATTGCCGCGCGATAGTCAAGGCTGTGATCAACCGCTTTCGGAACTGGCGGGGGCGTGAAGGAGGCAGAACGCGTGTTTTGCGCTATGGATAGTTGCGGCACCGCGAACAGGACGCACGCTACAATAAGCTGTTTCATAAAAGACCCCTTCCTTCTGCCAACAGTGCAAGGCTGCCACAGAAGGACGGGGCCTGATAGTTTTTTACGTCAATTTTATTCCGCCGTTTCCAGCACTTCCAACGCCGCCATCCATGCTGTTTCCGCTTCTTCCAATTCGCTGGCCATCTTGCCGCGCTTCGCGGCCAAGTCGCCCATCTTCATCTTGGCATAAGCAGGCGCCGCTTTGGACGGATCAAACATCGCCAAATCAATGGCGCTGATTTCCTTGGTCAGCTTTTTGGCGCGATCTTCATGGGCTTTGGCTGCTTTACGCAATTCGCCCTGCGCCTCGCGGGCCTTTGCGGCTTCCTTGCGGGCGGCTTTTCCGTCCTTGGGCTTGCTGCCACCACCAGACTTTCCGCCCTGTTCCGAAGGCCCGCCTTTGCCCAAGATAAAGGCAACATAATCATCCATGCTGCCATCAAATTCGCTCGCCGTGCCATCGTCCACCAGCACCAAACGGTCGGCGGTTAATTCCAGCATATGGCGGTCATGGCTGACGATTACCACAGCGCCTTCAAAACCGTTCAGCGCCTGCACCAAGGCTTCGCGGGCATCGACGTCCAAGTGGTTGGTCGGTTCGTCAAGAATCAGCATATGCGGCGCATCGCGCGTGATCAGCGCCAAGGCCAAACGCGCCCGCTCACCGCCCGACAATTTCTTAATCTCGGTCGTGGCTTTGGGGCCGGAAAAGCCAAAGCGGCCCAATTGCGCCCGCACAGCCGCAGGTGTTTTGCCCTGCATCACACGGGTCATATGGCCAACAGGCGTGTCATTGCCGTCCAGCTCTTCCACCTGATATTGGGTGAAATAGCCCACGCGCATCTTGCCCGACATGGCGGCATCGCCTTCCATCGGCTTCAACTGTGCCGCCAGCAAACGCGCCAGCGTGGTCTTACCATTGCCGTTCCGGCCCAGCAGCGCGATACGGTCATCAGGGTCGATACGCAGATTGAGCCGCTTTAGGATCGGCGCACCTTCGGTGTAACCAACGCTGGCATAATCCAGCGTAATCAGCGGCGGGCGCAGTTCGTCGGGTGGGCTTGGAAAGTCAAAGCTCATGCTGGGGTCTTCGACCACCGAAGCAATCGGCTGCATCCGTGCCAGCATCTTGGCGCGTGACTGGGCCTGCTTCGCCGTCGAGGCCCGCGCACTGTTGCGCGCCACATAGTCTTGCAGCTTGGCGCGCTGTGCATCTTGGGCGGCCTGTGCGGCGGCCAATTGCGCCAAACGCTCGGCGCGCTGGCGTTCAAAATCATCATAGCTGCCGGGATAGAGCGTCACTTTGCCGCCCTCCAAATGCAGGATATGGTCGACGACTTTGTTTAGCAAATCGCGTTCATGGCTGATGACCACCAACTGCCCCGGATAGCTGCGCAGGAAATTCTCCAGCCACATCGTCGCTTCCAAGTCCAAATGGTTGGAAGGTTCGTCAAGCAACAATAGATCGGGATTGGAAAACAGCAACGCCGCCAGTGCGACCCGCATTTTCCAGCCGCCCGAAAAACTGTCCAGCGGGCGTCCCTGCATTTCCTCATCAAAGCCAAGGCCGATCAAGATACGGGCCGCGCGGGCGGGCGCGGTATAGGCATCAATGGCAATCAGCCGCTCGTGAATGTCACCCAAGCGATCTGGGTCCGTGACGGTTTCCGATTGCTCCAGCAATTCGGCCCGTTCCGTATCCGCAGCCAACACCGTATCAAATGGCGTCGCCGTGCCAGCGGGCGCTTCCTGTGCAATATAGCCAATGCGGGCCTTACGCGGAATTTCAATCGCCCCTTCATCGGCTTCCAAGGTGCCGATCATGGTTTTCATCAGCGTCGACTTGCCTGCGCCATTGCGTCCAATCAGGCCGGTGCGGCTTTTGCCAGGAAGAGTCGCGCTTGCGCGGTCGAGAATCGTGCGTCCGCCAAGGCGAACCGTCAGGCCATTGATTGTTAACATCGCGCGCGCCTAGCATGGTCCGCGCAAAAGCCCAAGCCAAGCATGGCCGCTTGCCCACAAATCCATCGCAAAATATCGCAAAATTTGAACACAAAAAAAGCGTCCCAAAGGACGCTTTCTTGTTTATCATTATGAATGGGTTTTTATCTTTGAACGCTGTCGACAATGCCTGGCGACGCCCTACTCTTCCAGTGCTTAAGCAATAGTACCATCGGCGCAGTCAGGTTTCACGTCCGAGTTCGAGATGGGATCGGGTGGG
>NZ_JAJEWI010000001.1 GCF_020687785.1 Sphingopyxis yananensis
ACGGCGCAGATCCTGCACTTCGCCGCTTGTCGCAGCGCGGGCAGTGTCGCCGGCCAGACGGCGCTTGCCAGCTTCCATGAACTCTTTCGACCATGTGTAATATAGGCTCTGGGCGATACCTTCCTTGCGGCAGAGTTCGGCGATACTATCGTCACCGCGCAAGCCCTCCAGCACAATCCGGATTTTATCCTCGGCTGAAAACTGCCGACGCGTCGCTCGGCGTATGTCCTTCACCACCGCCTCGGCTGGCTTTTTGGCGACTGAGTGTTTTGCTCTCATCTGCGTTCCTTCGTCACTACGATGAGACCAAAACACTCCTTAATTCGCAACCTCAAATCTGTGCCATAGGCGCTGACGGGGGACAGGAATTTATGGCAAAAGCTTCGGTAGCGAAGATCAGCGGCATGTTATTGGCCGCCACCGCAATGGTCGGAAGCCCAGCCTTCGCCCAAAGCGGACGCGGCGGCGAGCAAAATCTAAATGGTACGATCAGCAATTCGAGCCCATCAAATGACGGGCGTCGCTATCAGGTTCGTACGCTAACATTTGAAGCCGGAAAGCGCTATTCCATTGGCGTGACCAGCGATGATTTCGACACCAAGCTACGCTTGTCGTTCGCGGATGACAATGATGAGACATTGGCCGAGGATGATGATGGCGGTGACGGTACCAACAGCTATTTGGAATTTATTCCTGCGCGGACTGGCACCTATCGGGTTCGGGTGTCATCCTATAATGACAATATGGGCAGCTATGTCCTGAAAATTAAAAATCTGCCGCCTTTGCCAGCGTTGTTACGCCCCAATCCCGTGAGCACCAGCACCGTTGTATTTAAGCATTTCACCGGTGAATTGTCATCATCTGATGCCGTCGTACGCAATCGCCGTGTGGATGATTATCTGTTCCGCTTCGAAGCAGGAAAGCAAGCCTTCATCTATATGGACCGCGATGGTGAAGGTCTGGATCCGCATTTGTCGGTATTTGCCGAAAATGATCGGAACGGAAATAATGAAATTGCCAGCGATGATGACGGCGGTGATGAAGTGAATGCATTTATTAGCTTCGTTCCAGAAAAAACAGGCAATTATATCGTGCGTGCATCGAGCATTGGCGATGAAAGCGCATCAGGGCGATACACATTGCGTGTTGGTCAACAGCCTTAATCGTATATCATCATAAAAAGGCCGTAGTTATCAGAAACTATGGCCTTTTTATGGGAATTTTTGCTGAAAAATTGCTGCTATAGCATGATGGTCGCGCTGGATACGTGGCCGGTTCCGCACAGACGCAGCTCATATTGCCCATGTTCAAATCGCCACCCGTGGGACAGCGGATCGCGATAGCGTAAATCCTCTAATTTGATTTGCAGTCTAGCTAGGCGCGTTTCTCCGGCGCATAAGCTCAACCGCGTGAAGGCCTTCAGCACATATGGCCACCGCTCAATTCCGCCGGGCGTGCTGATATAGGCGAAGAGGATTTCATCGCTGCGAATGGGGGCGTTATTGGTGATCTGGATCTCAACCTCTATTGCGTCATGGGTGCGGTGAAGTTTCAAACCGCCTTGACTGAAGGACGCATAGCTCAGGCCGTGGCCAAAGGCATAGCGCGGGACGCTGTTATCGCGGGCGAATTTCCCATAGCCATGCCAATAATCATAGGTGACCTGCGTGGCGTCGCGGTCAAAATAGGGATAATGGGCGGCGTCACGGGCAACGGTGAAGGGTAGCCGTCCCGACGGACTGATTTCGCCGAATAACAGGTCGGCCAAGGCATGCCCACCTTCCATCCCGCTGTAAAAGCTTTGGAATATTGCGCCGACTTGGTCCCGCCACTCCTCGACCATCACGGCCGATCCCGCAACGATCGTGACGATAACCGGCTTTCCCGTTTTCGCCATGGCGTGGATGAGCGCAATCTGCTGTGGGGGCAGCGACAGCGATGTGCGGTCCCCGCCAATGGAGGGGCGTCCTTCGCCGTCTTGGCCCAAGGTCAGGTCGCCAGGGATGAACTCGCCCTCTTCGCGTGCGGTGTAACCCGCGACGATCAGCACAGCATCGGCGGCGTTGGCGGCGGCGGCGGCGGCTTCCAGATCATCTTCATCGCCGCGCAAAATGGCCTCTTGGCCCAATTTTTCTTCCAGCGCTGCCAAGGGTGTGACCACATAGGGTGGGCGAACGCGGCTGGACCCGCGATCACCCGTATTTTCCTGATCAGCCAATTTCCCAAGCACCGCAAGGCGGCCGATCTTTTTGGCGTCAAGGGGTAGTATCCCGTTATTTTCCAGCAGGGTGATGGATTTTTCTGCTGCCTCGCGGGCTAGGGCGATATGCTGAGGGTTGGCGACCAAATCTATGCCATATTCTGGGCGTGGGTCCGGCGCGCAGGCGAAATGATATTGGGTGCGTAAAATATTGCGGCACGCCCGATCAATCACAAAGGGCGCGATATGGCCAGCCTCAACAGCGGTCAACAGCTTGTCGCCCCAAATTTGCGGTTCGGGATTTTCAATGTCCAGCCCCGCCGATACGGCATAGGGCTTGTACAAGCCCATCACCCAGTCGCTGTGCACGAAGCCCGAAAAACCCCATTCACCGCGCAAAATGTCGGTCAACAGGCCATGGTGCTGGCCGCAATATTCGCCATTAAATTGGTTGTAAGCGCTCATTACCGTCGCAACGCCGGCGTCCAGACATATTTTGAAATGTGGCAAGTAAATTTCGTGCAACGAGCGCTCGTCGATGCTGACATTGACGCTGAAGCGTGTGTTTTCCATGGAATTGAGCGCGAAATGTTTGACCGTCGCCATGACATTCTGGCTTTGGATGCCCAGCCCCAAGGCGGTTCCCATCGCCCCCAAATGATGCGGGTCTTCGCCATAGGTTTCTTGGGCGCGCCCCCAAGCGGGATGGCGAAGCAAGTTGATGCAAATGGCCCCCGACAAGTCACAGCCTTGGGCCCGCATTTCCGTGCCCATCACAGCGCCAATGCGCATTTCCAAATCTGTGTCAAAGGTTGCGCCGCGCGCCATTGTACAAGGAAAACAAGTGCTTTGACCGCGCGCGACCCCGCGTGGTCCGTCAGAAAAATAGATGGGCGGAACCTTTAGTCGCTCAATGCCGCTGCCTGCCCGATAGGGGCGGGCACCCCATAAGCGTCCATCCTCGACAAATTCTTGGAAGAAGCCACGGCCCGATAACATGGCGATTTTTTCGCCAAGCGTGGCTTCGGCCAATATGGCGTCGACTATATTGTCTATCCATTCGGGCGATGCGCCGCGGCGCGGGGAATAATCATAATCATAGGCGGAGGTTAGGGTCATGGCGAAGGCCTTGTTACAATAGAGAAGCAGAGAGGGGCGAACGCGTACGGCGACGGGACAAAGCGCGGACAAGGCGGTTGTGGGTATGATTATCGAGCGGATAAAAGGCGATAATGGCACCCGCCATGATGGCCGCGACCGCGGGTGCTAGGCCGGTCATGGCTTGAATATAGCCAATGGTTTCGGGGGATTGGGTCCGATTGGGTTGATATCCCGCCAGATCGAGCAAAATGCCGATCATACCTGTGCCCAGCCCCAAGGCGACCTTTTGGGTAAAGGCCAAAAAGCCCACCAACGCCCCTTCGGCGCGCACGCCGCTTTGCCATTCCCCAATTTCGACGGTGTCCGGCAGCATCGACCAAAAGCTGAGGACAAAGGCGGCGTTGCCAACCCCATTTATCGCCAGCAACGCATAAAAAAATAGGCCTGCTTTGGGCGCGAAGGCGAAGATGAGGATATTGGCGGTGGAGCCCAGACATACACCGCACAGCCACACGGCACGCTTGCTGGTGCGCCGCGTCACCATGACCCATGGGATCATCGCCAGCGCCGCAGCGGTCAAGGATATGGTCAGACCGACGGTGATGCTATTTTCATTACCAGCATGATATTTCATATAGTAAAGCAAAGCCTTGCCGCCCATTGTGTATCCAATGGATCCGATCAGCGTTGCGGCCAGCAACAGCAGAAATGGGCGATTGCGACGGACCGCGACCATCATGTCCCGTAAATTGGAGTGGTTGGTATCTGCCACGTTCGCCTGTTCGTGGGTGCGGGCAAAGCAGACAAGCAGCACCAGTGTCGCGATTAAGGCATAGATTTGGCTGACCCGCAGAAACCCGTCTTCGCCGCCGCCGAACTTCGTCACCATGGGCAGGGTGGCGGCCGCCAACAAAAGCCCCGTCAAAATGGCGAACATCATACGCGCACCCGCCAATCGCGATCGATCCATGCTGTCGGTGGTCATGCGGGCGGATAGCGCCACATAAGGAATATTCACCACCGTATAGACGGTTCGGAATAAGATATGGGCGACCAAGCAAAAGAGCGCGAGGGCCGGACCTTGAAGCCCCGTTGGCCAAAACATGGCGATGAAAGACAGGGCCAAAAAGGGTGCGCCATATAAAATATAGGGGCGATAGCTGCCAAAGCGGCTGTGCGTGCGGCTGGCGATAATCCCCATGGCTGGGTCTGTAACACCTTCCCACACCAGCGCGGCCATGATGATCAGCCCCGCGACGGATGGCGAAATGCCCAGAACGTCCGTGTAAAAATACAGCAAAAACAACGAACAAAATGTGAAGTAGAGATTGAACGCCAAATCGCCCGAGCCATAAGCGATGACGCGGCCTAGGCCCAATTTTTCGGATGCGTCACTGCTTTGTTGCTCGCCCGCCATCGCTCTCTCTCCGCTTTTATCATGCAGAGCCTAATCAATGACGGCGGCAATTTCTAGATTTTTATCCAGATGGAGAATTATATGTGCGCGGACATCAGGCCCGGCATGAACAGTGTAACGATAACATCCGAATATTGTTGGATAACTTCTTCGGATAATGCGTCTATGCCATGGCTGTGTTTCGCTTCGGCAGCGATGCTGAACAAGGTTTGAGCCGCCCCCGTCATGGCATAAAGCATCAGGACAGGATCAATATTGGGGGCTACGCCCTTGCCGATCAAATCCTGCCAGCGTGGCAAAATGTCGTCATGGCTAGGGCGAATAAATTTACGGGACGCCCATTCCAGTCGTTCATTGTCACGGAAGCTTTCCTGAACCATCAGGCGGGCGTGCTCGGGATGATCGGCGCAATAACGCACATATCGACGTAACGCTTTTTCTGTTGCTTCTTCGGTGGATAGATTCTCTTCTTCAGGCGGAACCTGAAGAATTTGGGTGGCGCGTTGAAACAATTGCCGGACCGCCTCTCGCCACAAATTATCCTTGGTACCGAAATGATATTTGATCAAACCATGTTGCACACCAGCTGCCTCGGCAATGTCGCGTACGCCTACGGCGTCAAAGCCGGAACGGGAAAATTGTTGCAGAGCTTCGTCAAGGATGCGCTGTTTGGTTGCAAGACCTCGGTCTTGGACGCGTTTTTTGGGTGCGGGCGTGGCCGGCAACTGGCTTCTCCGTTGATCGTCTGCGATATCGCGGTCGATTGTCATGCTTACGCGGCAAATATGGCCCTGTGCAACGCTGATGATGCGCTGAACGGCCATTTGCAATTGGGGTGATGTGCCGTCAGCGTGGTCGCTACGGCATTGGTTCTGCTTTGGGGGCGGGCTTGGGCGAAGCGATGGGTATTTTTTCGGGCGCGACATGCCTTGCCAAGGGCTCAAAATTTGCACGGGCCCGCTCAAAACGTGCGCGCATGTCCTTCACAATATCGGGGTGGCGCGCCGCGATATTGTAATTTTCCGACGGATCTGCTCGCACGTCAAACAGCAAATTGGCCCCCATTGCCGCCAAGGGAATATCATATTCGCGGTAATAGCTGCGCGCGACAAATTTCCACTGATCGGTGCGCACTGCGGCGACTTTTTCATTGTCGAATAGCAAGAGTTCATCATGGGGGCTGGGGCCGCCGTGATGCAGTATCTGGCTGATATCTTTGCCATCTATGGCCACATTGGCGGGCAGGGGGCGGCCAGCCAAGGCCGCGAGGGTTGGCAGAAAATCAATGTTCATCGTCAGGGCATTGCTGGTGCTGGCTGGGGCAATACGGCCTGGTGCCCATGCAACCAAGGGCACGCGATATCCGCCGTCCCAGCCTGCGCCGCCTTTTCGGTCGCGCAAGGGGCCGCTGGAGCCTTCAAACCATGGACCATTGTCGGACGTGATGAAAACATAGGTGTTTTCCGCCAGCCCCAATTGTTCCAACTGCTGGCGCAGCGTTCCGACGCGGGCGTCGATTTCCTCTACCACATCGCCATAATCGCCCGCCGCGCTATGGCCATGATGGTCGGGATGGGGGTGTAGCGGAATATGCGGCGCGGTCAGGGCGAGCATCAGGAAGAAAGGCTGATTTTGGCTGGCGGCGACAAATTCGCCGGCGCGGTCGAAGAAACGCTGGGTAAGGCGGACCATGTCCACATCTTCTTGCGTAAATTCGACGCCATCGCCCGCGCTATACAGCGATAAAGGCTTCATATCATGGCTGTATGGTAAGCCGAAAAACAGGTCAAAGCCTTGGACGGTCGGCGGCCAATAGGGGGCGACATGGCCCAAATGCCATTTGCCGATCAAGGCAGAGCGGTAATCCTTGCCCAACATTTCGGCTATGGTCACTTCGCTGGGGGGAAGCCCATTTTCATCATTGGCCTGAATGACTTGCCAACCAAGTCCCGTGCGAATGGGATAGCGTCCGGTTAACAATCCCGCCCGCGACGGCGTGCAAATATTGGCCGAAGCATAAGCATCGCTCATCAGCAGGCCGTCTTGGGCCATGCGATCGATATTGGGGGTTTTGATAGCGCGGCTGCCCGTCACAGACATGTCGCCATAGCCCAAATCATCGGCCAAGATGATGATGAAATTGGGCGGCTTGACGGATGATGGCTGTTTCGGTTTCGCCAGTGCCATGGGCGCAAGCAGCGCTGCCCCCATGGCGGTAATAGAAGCCATTGCGCTTCGGCGGTCCCATTGGGTCATTAGAAACGAAACTCCACGGTTGCGCCAATTTGGCGGTCGGCGTTCATCGGGAAAAACTGGGCTTGGCCACCGGTATCCAGCGGGGTGTCATAAATCATTTCAACAAAATGCTTGTTGGTCAAATTTTTGCCCCACAGCCATGCTTTCATCCGGTCATCTCGCAAGGACAGGCCGATTTGTGCATCCCACAGGCCATAGCGCCGTTGAATGGAATTGGGGTCCAAATCCAGCGCCAAATAGGTGGAGCTGCGATAGGCATAGCTGATCTGGCCGAACAGGCCGTGGCCGGCTGGGCTGATCTGTGTTTCATAGCGCAGCGTGGCATTGCCCGTGAATTTGGGGGCCATAGCCAAGGCCTTGCCCGTCAAATCCTGACGTTTTTGTGCGCCAAAGACTTCACATCCTTGCGAAACGCTTTGCCCAAAGAAGCAAGGCGCGCCCACAAAGTCGGTATATTTGGCATCGGTATAGGCTGCGCCCCCGCTTAGCGTCAGGCCTGCGCCGAAATCGATGTTCACATCCGCTTCAACCCCGCGTGTGCGCAGCGACCCCGCATTGATGACGTCAAAGACAATGGTTCCGGTGTCGGACGTGCCAATCGCTTGGGCCTGAAAATTGTCGAAATCGGTATGGAAAAGCGCGATGTTCAAGCGAACGCGCCGGTCGAAAAGCTGGGTCTTTATGCCCAGTTCATAGGCTGTTGGAGTTTCCGGTTCGACGGTGCGAAGCGCCGCAACATCCAGCAAAGGATTGAATCCGCCACCCTTAAACCCGCGGGCGATGCTGCCATAAATTGTCACTTCATCGGACGGCATATAGCGCGCACCCATGCGCCACGACCAAGCCTTGTCTGTTCGGGTCCGGCTTTGCAGCGGAATGGGGGCTGCCGCAGCGCCGGTATTGGGCAAAGTATAGCGGCGGAAGCTGGTTTCCAATTTCTCATGGGTATAGCGTAAGCCACCGAAAATATTGAATTTATCGCTTATATTCAACGTCATGTCGCCAAAGGCCGCGATATTTAGCGTATCATTTTTAACATCAATTGCCCGAGACAAAACTGTCGTCAGCGGAACAAAGTCAAAGCTGCCCATTTGCGAATTTTGTAGGTCATAATCTTGATCGAACAGGAACAGGCCCGCTACCCATTCGACATTCTGCTTGGCAGGCGACGTCAGTCGCAATTCCTGCGTAAATTGACGCTGGGTGCTGGTCCCCGCATTGTGGTTCAGCACCGCTGTGGCGCGTTGGTCGCTATCGCTATTGTCGATGGTGTCCCATTGGCGCACTGCGGTGATCGACGTCAATGTTAGGCCGCCGGATGTCTCGACGTCAATTTGTCCGGAAAATCCGTAATTTTCCTGTTTGATAAAGGTTTGGCCATCCAGCAAAACATCCCGGTTGTTGGGTCCGACGGTGATGCCAGCATTTGTTAATTGGGTGCGAATATCGGCATTGTTCCCAAAGCTGCGGATGGTCCACATGCAACAGTCCGCGTCGCGTTTGTTATAATCGCCCGCCAGCAGCACGCGGACATGGTCGGTGGGTTCCCACAATAGCTTGCCGCGAACACCCCATTCGTCGCGGTTGTTCAATTTGGACCCATTGTGCACATTGTTGATATAGCCGTCACGCGTCGTCCGATAGGCGGAGGCGCGGATGGCCAATGTGTCGGTCAGTCCGCCCGTGACCACGCCGCGCAGCACAAATTCGTTCCGCTCGCCATAGCTGGCCTGAACGCGCCCGCTCCAGTCATAGCTTGGGTCGTTGGTGACAATGTTAAGCACACCCGCCGAGGCATTTTTGCCAAACAAAGTGCCTTGGGGTCCGCGTAAAATTTCAACGCGGGCCACATCGAAAAAGTCTGTCAGGCCTGCGCCCTGTCGGCCCAGTGGGACGCCATCGACGACAATGCCGACGGACCCCTCGACCGCCGAGGAGAAATTATTGGTGCCTATACCGCGAATGGAAATGCCTGCGCCGCGTGGATTGCTGCTGCCTTGAAAGGAGAAGTTGGGGGTGGAGGTCTGCAACTGCGATATTTCGGTGATGTTGCGGTCCGTCAACTGTTCCCCGCTAAGAACGGCGACGGACACCGGCACCTCTTGCAAAGACTGGGTGCGCTTTTGCGCGGTCACGATGATGTCATTGTGACTGCCGCTGCTGTGCGGTCCGTCGGCTTGATTTCCTGCCTCTTGTGCAGCGGCGATGCTGGGCATCATGACCGAGCATAGCAACATAGTAAGTGCGCGCATATTTCACCCTCCCAATTTTTATCCACTTGGATAGCTATTTTTGTGCGCGGCTGTCAATTGGTGGAGGAAATTTTAAATATTATTAAAAATCAGTTATATATTTACATTTTGCGTAATTTGGATGAAGTTTTCTTTTCGCGACTTAGCAACACTATTGGGGATCGCGGCACGTAGGTGCTGCCGCCATTGGGCGGGACAGGCTTCACCCTAGGGACCTTCGAAACACCATTTTTGCCGCGCAGAATGATAGGATTTAGATAGCCAGTGACAGGGGCATGTCAGCAATCTTGCGCTATACCATGTATTTGGAACGCGGAACGGCCGGTAAAACATGGTTGCTGATGGAATATCGCGACCCCGTAGCCTTTGAAAAATCCGAAGATTTCAAGGGTGTTTTGCGTCCACGTCTGTTGGCAGAAAATGCGACCTATGCGGCATTTGATCGCACCAAGGATATGCTCCGTAAAAACGGCCCCGAAACGATGGCGCGTTACCGCGAACAGCCACCGCCGTTGCTGCCAAAACTGCCGTCTTATACCCCGCAGCACCGTGTTGTTGGTGGTCTGCGCATTGTTGGCAGTGAATTGAAAAATGCTGTGCCGCAATTGGCCGCAGCCGTTGCCCCATTCCACCCCGAAGCGAAAATGGCGACGAGCCATATTCCGTCCAGCGAAGGTGGTATTGCTGGTCTTTATATGGGCGCATCGGACGTTGCCCCCATGGGTGACGACGCCAAGATTACCGACATGATGCCTTTCTATAACACATATGGTTATATGCCGATCGAAATTTCGGTGGCCACCGGTGGTTATGAAAAGCGCGGTTCGCTGTTCGCTTGGGCTATTGTGGTCAACAAGAATAATCCGCTGAATGAAATTTCGGTGGACCAACTGGAACGTCTGTTCGGTTCGGAACGTACCGGCGGTTGGGAATTGTATAACGGCGACTATAAATATAGCTCGCGTCTGGCTTTAGACCGTTCCAACCTGATCCGCACTTGGGGCCAGCTTGGCATTCGCGGTGCAATGGCCAATAAAGAAATCGAAACCTTCGGTCATGTCGCCCCTGGTTTCTCGATCGCAATTCAGCGTCAGTTGCTGAGCTGGTCGCAAAAGATGAACCCGAATTTCCGCGAATATGTGGAAGCGAAGCAAGCTGTTCCTGGCACTGAAAATGATATCGGCAGCACCGCAGCTTTGGCGGATTTGTCCAAGAACCCCAATGCCATCGGCATTGCAGCTTTGATGCACGCCAAAAACTATCCGGACGTAAAGGTTCTGAAAGTGATCCCACGTGGCGGCGGCGCTGCTGTTGCCTTGACGCCGGAATCGGTTGCAGGCCGCACCTATCCGTTGATCCGTGACGCATATTTCTATGTCAATAAAGCGCCCGGCCAAGCTTTGGACCCCAAGGTGCGTGAATTCATGCGCTTTGTCCTGAGCCGCGAAGGTCAGGAAATCATGGCGCGCGTGGGTTATTATTACCCGCTGACGCCAGAATATTTGGCCGAGCAATTGAAGAAGCTCGACTAATATGATGCAGCGATTGGCTATCCTCTGTGCCTCGGTTTCGGTTGCAATGCTCAGCATTGCGACCGGACCAGCCTAAAGTGCCGAAGGCGCATCTTGTGCCCCTTCGGACACGGTCAGTGGTACAGAGGCTGGCCAACCAATGCCAAGCGGAGCATTTGGACGCTGGACGTTACGGGATTTCGCCGACAAAAAGCGACCGTCGGTGGATATAGCAAGAAGTGGGACCTGTCCGACCTGCCGATTTATCGCCCGACACAGCAACTGAGTGGCAAGCTGCGCATTTGGGGCCGTAACTATTTAAAAGATGGTCCGCGTTGTGGATATTGGGCAAGTGAATTCAATAAGTTACACCTGAATATCGAGATTGAATATAATTTGCCAACCGCCGGTATCGTGGTACCAAGCGTTGCTGGTAAAGTGGCGGATTTGGGCGTCGGGCGTCCGGCGACATTGATGGATCATCTAACCTTTGAACAGGTATATAAATATCCCGCCACCGAAATTAGGGCCGCGAGGGGGTCTTACGATGTTTATGGTTGCTCGCCCAGCTTTATCATTCTGGTTCACAAAGATAATCCGATCAGCCGGATCAGCATGAAGCAATTAGGCGGTGTGTTCGGCACGGCGCGCAACGGCGGATATAATGGCAGCGTCTATCGGCAGGGGCACGAAATAGCAGTGCCCCCACCACCGATGCGGATGCTTTGTCCAAAGCACGCGCCATTGGCAATCGCGGTCGTGCCGTGAAAATATTTTATACCCCTAAATTCAATATATCAGAACTAGGACCTTATGTTCCACAACAACAGGTTCAGGGAGGTGTAAGGCAATGGGTAAATAATTATCTGAGCGACAGCGGGTTGATGGACGTGTGGCAGGAGGAGTTTCGCCGATATCATCCGCAGATTGAAGTTGACGATAATTTATACAGTTCCTCTATCGCCTTTCCTGGGTTGATTTCCGGCGCAGCGGATCTCGCCCCGATGGGGCGGCAAGCCTTGTGGGATGAGTTAAAAGGCTTTGACGGCGAAGGCGCACAGGGCGGCGATGAAGGCGTGGGGGCCGGCGAGGTTGTTGAAATCATCATGGCCACAGGGTCGCATGATGTGCGCGGATGGACCTTTGCGCTGGGTATTTTTGTTCACAAAGATAATCCCATTACCGGCCTGACGATGGAGCAATTGGACGGCATATTGGGCAGCCGCCGCGACGGAGGCTGGGACGGGCTGACATGGGATACCAGTGTAGCGCGGGGATCCGAGAGCAATATTCGGACATGGGGCCAGTTGGGCGTCAAGGGGGCTTGGGCGAACAAGCCGATCACCGTTTACGGTTATAATGCGAAATATCATTTCAACGACGAAATTGACAAGAAAGTGTTGAAAGGGTCTGGCAAATGGAATGAGGAAATGCGCGCCTTTTCCAATATGGCGGGCCTGAACGTAGACGGGTCGCTGACCGCTGGCGGTGAATTGATTATCAATGCCTTGGCCAATGATAAATATGGCATTGCCTATACGGGTAAGCCATTTTTAAACGCGCAAACAAAATTGCTTCCCCTGTCGACGGATGGCGGGAAAACTTATGTTCCGTTGGAGTTGGACCGCGTTCAGGATCGCAGTTATCCGTTGATCCGCGATGTTTATTATTATTTCCGCCGTGAAAAGGGCAAACCTGTTGATCCCAAGATCAGGGAATTTCTACGTTATGTCCTGAGCCGCGAGGGGCAGGCGGCCATTCAGGCAGACGGAAAATATCTGCCGCTGACCGCCGAAGTTGCCGCAGCCCAATTGGCGAAGCTGGATTAATGCGTTGGCTTTGGGCCATGGCCGCCGGATTGGGACTGGCTCATGGCCAACCCGCTCTGGCGGAGAGCAGCATGGAAATTTTGGGCGATCATCCCGCATTGCGGGTGGTGGATGATTTTTCGCCCTATCAACCAAGCGGTCCGGTTTCGGGAAATCTGCGTATTTGGGGCATGGCAGCTTTAAGCGCGATTTTATGGGGAAATTATTGGCCAGTTGGGTTGACGAATTTTCCAAACATCACCCGAATGTCACGTTTGAAAACCGGATGTATGGCACGGCCTCGGCTATCGGTGCCCTATATAGCGGAGCAGCGGATATTGCGATTTTGGGCGAAGAAATCAGCCCCGCTGCGCTGCGCGCGTTTCGTCGCGCGAAAGGATATGACCCGACGGCAATTGAGGTCGCGACTGGCAGCGTTGATGTGAATTTTTACGACTATGCCCATATGATTTTTGTGCATCGGGATAATCCGATCAAGGGCATGACGCTGAAGCAGTTGGAGGCGGTTTTTGGCGAAGAAAATCGGCGCGGTGGCGGGCCTGTTCGTGATTGGGGCGGATTGGGGCTGAAGGGACAGTGGCGAGGCCGCGCTATTCAACCCTATGGTTGGAAAACCGATGTGGATTTCGCCTTGTTTTTCCGTGAGCGCGTATTGGAAGGCAGCCATCGCTGGAACGGCGCGATGCGGGCATATGAACATGCTGTGGGTGCAGATGGCGCGCAGGTTGATCATGGGCAGCGCATGGTGGATGCGCTGGGCGATGACCCCAATGGTATTGCCATTTCCAATATACGCTATCGCAACGCCGATGCGCGGCCTCTGCCACTTGCATGGACCCCAGAGGGGCCGTTTGTCGAAGCCACGCCGCAGAGTTTAATAGATCGCAGCTATCCCTTGGTTCGATTGATACCCGCTTATGTTGATGTGCCGCCCGGCCAAGCGATGAAACCCGCTGTGCGTGAGTTTCTACGCTTTCTCCTAAGCAAAGAGGGGCAGAAAATCCTGATCCAGCATAGCGGATATCTGCCGCTTGGTGCGGAATTCCAGCGGCGCGAGCTAGGAAAAGTGCAATGAAGCGGCGCTATTTCTTGGCGGCCTCGGCCTTTTTGCCCAGGATGATATCCACGCCTTCATGGGCACAGACTTTGGCGCCGCCCGCCCATAGCCAGCGCGGACGCTTGCGTTTGGCAGGAACACCGGCCATGGCCGCCGTGCTGGCCGCTTGGGGCCAAGCATTTCGTAGCGACCATCCCAACATTGATGTCACCATCGATATGCGGGGAAGCGACATCGCGATGGCAGGCCTCTATACAGCGACATGCGATTTGGCCTTCATTGGGCGCGACGCCACCAAGTCCGAGGTACAGGCCTTTGAGTGGGTCTATCGCTTTCGTCCCAAAGGAATATCGATATTGTGCGGCAGTGTTGGCACGGCGGGCTGTTCGCCCGCATTGGCCGCATTGGTGCATCCCACAAACCCCGTCTCATCGTTGACGATCGATGATCTGAGGGCGGCATCTGGCGATCATGCGCGGCGCGCGCGGCGTTGGGGCGATTTGGGATTGCGCGGTATATGGGCGAAGCGCCCAATCCATCTTTATGCGCCAGAAGCAGAAAGCGGGACGGGTCGCTATTTTCGCGCCAAGATATTGGACGATAGCAATCGGATGGCATGGGCGAATATGCGGGAATATCCGGTGGCTCCGCGCCCCGAAACTGCCGAAGCCAAAGCGGCCGCCGATATGCAGCGCGCCATTGCGCGCGATCCACATGCGCTTGATAGCTGCAACGGGTTCGCGCTCATAATACATGGCATAGCCAGTCATGACGCCGCCCTTTTTCTGCCCGTCCATATTGGGCGAAATATAGGTACGGGTATAGCCGGCATAGTCGTCAGCAGGGATTAGTGCTTCGTAATGATTGACGACATAGGCTGCGTTGGGATCGGCCTTGGCGCGGTCATCAACCAACAGGTCGGCGCGTCGCACCACCAAGTCATTGCCTAGCTTGGCTTTGGCTTCGCCCGACCATTTGTCAAAGGCCGTGCCATTTGGAAATTCAACAACCGCAAGGCTGGTAAAACCAACAGGACCTTCTTCGCTGGGCTTGGATGTCAGCAGCAAAACGTCGCTGATCTCGCCCGCTGTGCGTGCGGCGGCCAATTGCTGGGCGTAATCAGCGGGGGCTGATTTGCCGACAGGCTGGGTGATCAGGGCGTAGGCTGGACCGCTTTCTTCTGTTGTTGCGGGGCTAGCGCCGTCATTTTGGGCTGTGTCCTTGCCGCCGGAACAGCCTGCAATCATCATGAGGCTGGCCATGGCACCCGTAAACAGCGCCGAGCGCCTTGTGAATGTCCGCATATATTTACTCCTCTCGTCCCAAATCAATCAACCGGACGGCAGCGATATTCGCTCGAACGTTGGTCAACGTCACAGCAGGGCGGATGGATCATCGTCGGCTTTGCTGCGCGCCTTGCTAAGCTGGCAGGATTTGCTGTCATTGGACTGTCACGGCGGTAAAACTTGCCATGGCAATGATTGATCAACGGATGAGTGTCAGTGAAAATTGGCTTGCCAGCTAGGGCGATTATATTTACATGTTCACTTTATGTTCTTTTTGAAGGGAGGGCGTGATGGCACTGAATTATGTTATGATAGGGTCGAATGATGTCGCTGTTTCGCGGCGCTATTATGATGCGATCTTGCCCCAAATTGGCGGGACCATCTTTGCCGATTTTATGCCACATGGTTTTTGTTATGAAATGCGGGGTGGGGGCCGAATTTGGGTCGCGCGACCTTTTGATCAACAAGCCGCTGTGGCCGGAAACGGGCAGATGGTCGGGCTGTTGTGCGGCAGCGAGGCGGAAGTCGGATCGGCGTATCGCGCGGCCTTGGCGCATGGCGGTAGCAACGAAGGCGAGCCTGGCCCGCGTCCCCACTATGGCCCCAATTTTTACGGTGCTTATGTTCGCGACCCCGATGGCAATAAGATGAGTTTTGTCTATTTTGGTGAAGCGGAATAGGATCGTTAATGCTGTGATGCGATTTGGGTAAGCCGTGCCGCATCCACTATTTGAATTTCGCCATAATATGTTGCGATCGCGCCTGCTTGGACCAGTGCCGCTAAATGGCCGTTGACGGATTTTCGGGACATGGCTGTCATTTCGGCAATGTCGGCCTGATTGGCAAAAACGCGCCCGTCCATAGCATTGGACAGCAGGCGTGCGGCAACGCGCGCTCGGGAGGATAAAATCAGCAATTGGGCCATCGCCCGAACCACCGTGTCCAACTGACCATAGAGCAATTGATTGATGGCACCGAAAATTTCGGGCTGGGTAAGAGCGATTTTGCTGATGGCGTCATCGTCCAGCATCAAGATCAAACTGGGGCGGGCAGCGCGAGCCGTGACAATGCGTTGGCCGCCGCCAGTGCTGCGGGATTGCCCGAGCACCGCACCTTTTTGAATTAAACCAATCAAAGCGGTGCGATCTGCATCGACGGCGACCTCTAGTCGTACCGCGCCGTCCAAGATTGCTGCGAGGCCGGCGCGCTCATCCCCTTCGCCATAAATCCATTGCCCCTGATCAAATTGACGAGTTCGCGCGGATGCTAGAATTGCCAAGCGTAAAGGCGGAGGCAAAGCGTCAAACCATGGGCTGCGAATTTGGTCGGCACCAATCATCGGATAAGTGTAACGAATGTTACAATCATTGTCGATGGAGTGAGTAAGATCATGCCAACAGCATATGGGATATGGGAGAGAAATTCATGAGCATGATCACATTGAAACCATTGGCAGAGCATGTTGGCGCGGAAGTCGTCGGCGTTGATCTGGGCCATGTGACGGACGCGGACGTCGATGTGCTGCGTCGGGGTTTGGCGGACTATGGTGTGTTGTTTGCGCGTGACCAATCCCTAACGCCCGAGCAACATATTGCCTTTGCCAAGCGCTGGGGTGCCATTGATATTAATAATTATTTCCCCATTGACGGTGAATATCCTGAAATCGCGGAAGTGAAAAAATCGGAAACACAGCAAACCAATATTGGCGGCGCATGGCATACGGACCATAGCTATGATCAAATACCCGCTATGGGTTCAATATTGCTGGCACGTGAAACGCCGCCCAGCGGTGGCGATACGCTGTTCGCCAGCATGACGGCGGCTTTTGATGCTTTGTCCGAAGGAATGAAGGCGACGCTGCGGACGATGCGGGCGGTGCATTCTGCCGATCATATTTATGCGGCGGACGGTATTTATGCGCAAACCGATCAGGCCGATTTGCTGCGTGGTCATGATCTGCGCACCCGTGCGGTGCATCCGGTGGTGATTAAGCACCCCGAAACAGGGCGTGAGATTTTATATGTGAACCCCGCTTTTACATTATATTTCGACGGGTGGACGCGCGAAGAAAGCCTGCCATTGTTACAATATCTGTATCAAATTCCGCAAAATGAGGCGTTTCAATGCCGTCTGCAATGGGCGCCAGGTTCCATTGCCATATGGGATAATCGGTCCACATGGCATTATGCCATGAATGATTATCACGGCCATCGCCGATTGATGCATCGCATTACTTTGTCGGGATGCGAATTGTTCGGCGCATAATTTGATCGGTCGATGTTGGGACGGAGGCGGGCGGGGGCCTCCATCCTTTTCGCCGCTACCGCTGGCGACATCCGTTTCGTCCGTATGGGCGGATTAGAAAGACAGAAAGTCGGCGGGCAGGCGGGTTGTTTCGGCGGCCTGCGCCAGTGTTTGCTGGTCGAGTTCCGCTAGGAAAGCGCGCAGGGCCCGTTTTAAGATGGCGGTCAGCCCGCATTGCCCCTGCAAGATGCAATTTTCGCAGTCTGCCAGATTGAGGCAGGGTTCGGTCAGGCGCACAATTTCACCCAATGCAATGCTGTCCGCAGGGCGGGCCAGTCGAAACCCACCATGGCGGCCCCGCACCGTTTCCAATAGTCCCGCTTTGGCCAGTTCGTTGACCACTTTCATTGCATTATTTCGTGATATTCCATGCGCATCCGCCACAGCCGTGATGCCCAATAAATGGTCCGGATCATCGCCCGCCATCGCGGCGTGCAGCATGATACGCAGCGCATAATCGGTGTGAGCAGTCAAACGCATTTTATTCCCAATTCATAATCATGCATTTATATTGCATCTTTTGATTCATGCGTATACATGCATTGCATCTGCATGATTACAGAGGAACGCTTGTGACCACTTCTTTGTCCGAAAAAACCATCGCGATCGTCAAGGCTACGGCACCCGCACTGCAAGAACATGGTGTCGCAATTACCACCCGTATGTATGAACGCTTGTTTGTGAACGCCGAGGTCCGCAGTTTGTTTGACCAAGCGGCCCAAGAGTCCGGTGAGCAGCCGCGCCGTTTGGCCGCCGCGATTTTGGGATATGCCCAAAATGTGGATAAGCTGCAGAATTTAACCCCGGTCGTGGCCCGTATGGTAAAGCGCCATGTGGAAACGGGCGTGAAGGCCGAACATTATCCGTTGGTCGCCGATGCTTTGTTGCCCGCCATTCGGGATGTCTTGCAGGATGCCGCAACCGATGAGGTTTTGGCTGCGTGGGGCGAAGCCTATTGGTTTTTGGCGAATATCCTGATTGCGCAGGAACAAGATGCCTATGCGTTGCAAGACGCATAAATCGTCAGATATGATATTATGCGGCGATGGTACATTGGCGTCGCCGCATAATTTTTAATGGCAAAGATCGCCTTACTGGGCCGAAGATGGTCCGATATGATCCGAAAATAAGGCGCGCCAGCTGTCGCGGTGCAATTCCCAATAGTTGGACAGGCGGATGCTTCCGTCAGGGCGGGTGCTTTGACGTTCTCCGTTGGGGGTAAAGCCAGCCGCTTCGATAACGCGGGCAGATTTTACATTATCTTTGGCGGCGGTCAGGCCAATCAGGCGAACGCCCAAATGGTCGAACATCCACCCGAAACTGCGCGCGGCACCCATTTTCCCGCGTCCTTGGCCTTGAATATCCGCTCGGCTGGCCCCCGCCAATTCTGCGGCAGAGCGGTCTGGCCAAATGGTGAAATAGGAATAGCCTGCCACCTTGGAATCATCGTCCAGCGTGACGGCCAAAATTGCTTCTCCGCGCGACTGGCCTTCACGGGCCGTGGCAATCCAGTCCGCGATGATGTTGGGGGTAAATGGTCGAGGGAGGTCGTAAATTGGGTCTGACACATTGGGGTCGGACAGCAGGGCGATCAGTCCGTCGACATGATCACTGCTGGCGAGGTGATAATTTGTACCTAGCAATTGCAGGTCAGCGCTGCGCACCGCTGCGCGAATGGCCTGTGCTTCTTGGTCGCAGACGCTTAGGATGGTGGTTGGCGGCGCGCTCATGACGAGTTTTTATGCGGGGCTGGGCTTGGGGTGGCTGGGCGTTCCCTTACGACCAAAGTTTGGCTGGCGACACCAATGGGGCCATGCTCATCAAATAGGCGGGTGAGCGTGGTGCCAACGCCGCAGGATTGAATTTGGGTTTGCGCCATCACGCCAATCCATTCCCCCATCGCGGGGCGGTGCAAATGCACACTGAGGTCGGCATTGGAAAATAGATATTGCTGCGGCGAAATGACCCAACTGACACCGCTGCCAAAGTCTGCCGCAGCGGCGGCCCGCATAGCCGGGGTGTTTTCGTGGCCGCGTATCAGGGGGACGGTCAATCGAAACCACGCCGCAGCGGGGCCAGCTTGGTTACTATTGCCTTGGGCCAGACGGTGGTCCATGGCGCTGTGATAAAAAGACGTTCTGACTGGCATCCCTGGAATGACCAATGGCGCGCCGCATTGTGCGGGTAGCGGGGTCATGTGGGCGGGATCCCATCCGGCAACATCCGCAGGAAGCGATACATCCTGCCGCCGCACCAGCAAGGCATGCGCGCGGGCTACCAAAATGTCGCTAGCGAACAAGTCAATCGTCAGGCGGCAGGTCGAACGGCCAGAATGGACGTCGATTTGTGATGTCAGCGATGCGACCGGAACAGGTTTGATCAACTCTAGGCTGAGCCGCGACATTTGCCAGCCCTCATCTGGCATCGCTTGCTCTGCTAGATGAACGCATAGCGCCGCGGGAGCGCCGCCATGTTGCGCGCGCGGATCCCACGGGCCGCTGGAAAGCGCGGTTGCTTGCCAATTCTTGCCGTGGTGGACGAAAACACTATCTGGCGCGACATCTGTGCTGGGGGCGCTTGTTTCAGCCATGAAAAGCCGTGCCCAGCGTTTGCTTGCAAAATGCAATGATCGCATCATTGAATATATCATTGCGGTCGCCCGCGACCATATGTCCGGCACCGGCAATGTCGGCCACTTGTAGCCGTGGCAAGCGCGATCGAAAGCTGTCGATGCTCGCGTCGCTGACAACATCGCTGGAGAGGCCGCGCACCACCAGCACCGGAATTTCAGGTAAGGTGATGAGTGTGTTTGCGGCGGTGGGCAGGTTCCGCAAATGGCTGGATTGTGGGCTGCTGAGCATCAGCGGGTCCCAGTGCCAATATAGCCGTCCGTCATCCTTTAGGCGCAGATTTTTCATCAAACCGCTGGTGTCGCGGGTAGGGGGGCGATGGGGGTTGTAGGCGTTAACTGCTGCCGCAGCGTCTTCTATGGAGGCAAAGCCGCCATGGTGGCTTTGCATGAAGTTCAAAATGCGAGCAAGGCCGCTGGGTTCGGGTTCAGGGACGATGTCCACCAACACCAGTCCAGCGGGGCGCAGTCCTTCGTGAATGGCCTGAATGGCGGTGGCGCCGCCCAATGAAGCACCGACCAAAATGAAGGGAGTATCCAAAATATCGGTTACGGCTTTTAGGTCGCTGGCGCGATCGCTCAGCGAATAAGCGCCTTCTGGTGACCAGTCACTATCGCCATGGCCCCGCGCGTCAAAATTGATACATTGCAATCCTGATGCCGCTAAATGGTCGGCGGCTCGGTTCCAGCTATGGCGGGTTTGGCCGCCGCCGTGTAACAAGATCACGGCCGGAGCATGGGCGGGCCCGCGATGATCGGCGACGATGTTCAGACCAGCGGGTGAATGGATGATGCGTTGCTGCGCGTCGATTATGTCTTGAACTTGGTTCATTGTGGCAGCCCGTTCAGCTGAACAGGCTGCGAGTGCGCAAATTCTCGATCTACCATCTCGTTTTTAAGCATCTTCATCCTATCCCATCGCTTGGCAGTCTTACCGATTGGTAGGGACGTTGACTTACCGATCGGTAGGTGTCAAGCTATAGTCTATGGCTTCGGCTTTTCACCCTTCCGCATCGACCCGTGAACGGATGATCGACGAAGCGCGCGCTCTCTTTGCGGAACGCGGTTTTTATGGCGTCAGCATCGCGCAAATTGCTGCGGAACTGGGTCTGACGAAACAAGCCTTGCTTCATCATTTTGGCACCAAAGAGCGGCTATATGGATTGGTGTTGGAACAGATTGCGGAACAACTCATCAGCCTTCAACCTCGGCCAAACAGCGCAAGCAAGGCGGGGAAGGACGCGGAGGTGGCGGATTTGGGTCCCGCGCAGCAATTGCAGGACTGGCTGACTGCCATGATTTCGGATACGCCGTTACGCGTTGAACGATCACGTTTATTGATGCGCGAAATTTTGGATAATCAAGTGCGGGCCGAGCATGTGGGTTCTTGGTATCTAAAGCCTTTTTTGGACGAATTTACCGCATTGCTACGACGCGTACCAAGTTGGTCCTGTGCACCGGATGCGCAATTACAGGCTTGTTTGCTGCAATTGCTGGGCGCGGTAAATTATCACGCGGTGTCGGGACCGACTGTTAGGGGGATTTTCGGCGCAGAGGCTGCGTACCAAATGAACGCGGTTTTCGCACGCCAAATGCGGCAGATGGTGCAAGCCGTATTGGATGCCGGACCTGTGATAGATCAGTGACCTGATCGCTAGATGATGTCATGACGCTACGAAATTGATTTCTGTTTTCGCCATGCTAGGGAGGCTCGTTTTCCTGTGCAGGTTCTTGCTGTCTTCGTTGTGTTCATATTCGCTCGATTGCTCTGACCCCAAAATAGGAATGGCTTCAAAGCGGAGGTCAGATTGAACAAGCAATTTTTCCGTGCTTTTGGTCCAGCGGTGGGACGGGTGCCATGGACTGAGGCGGTTCGGGCGGGCGTTGGTGCGCTTGTCGGGTTGGGGCTGACGGGCCTGTTCCTTTTGTCTCCCTTGATTGATTTGCAGCAGGGTTTGTTTCTGATGGCGCCATTTGGGGCCAGCGCCGTGCTGCTTTTTGCGGTGCCGAACAGCCCCTTGGCCCAGCCATGGTCTGCGATTGTTGGAAATGTGGTCGCGGCTGTTGTCGCAATTGCAGTCTGCATGATCGTGCATGACCCGATTTTGAAAATTGCGATTGCCGTCTGCGCTGCCATTGCCACGATGATCCTGTGCCGCGCTTTGCATCCGCCCGGCGGGGCGATTGCGATGACGGCGGCATTAAACCCTGATTTGGTTGAAAGGCTAGGATTTTTCTATGCTGTGGCACCTGTCGGGGTGGGGACATGCGCCTTGGTGGGGATTGCTATTGGCTATGCCCATTTGACGGGGCGGCGATATCCCTTTCGTCAATTTGATGAGCCCAGCAAACATGCCACTCATGACCGTAACCCCAGCGAGCGGCTGGGGTTGTCGCAGGACGAGCTGGCGGATATTCTGAAACAATATCGACAGTCATTTAACTTGGGTGTCGAAGATTTGGCGCGTTTGATTGGCGCTGCGGAACTGCAAGCGGCGTCCCATAAAACAGGGCCTTTGTACGTTGGCGATATTATGTCGACGGATTTAATTTCGGTAGGACCGGAAACGCCGGTTTCCGAGGTGTTGGATCTGTTCAAGCGGCATCGTTTCACATCTTTGCCGGTGGTGCGCGATGATCAGGAGTTTTTGGGTATCATTTTTCAGATCGACGTGATCGATCATTTCAAGAATAATCTAGCGGAGCATATGCGCGGCATCGCATCACAGGCGGGGCGTATGTTCCGCATCGAAACAGCCACTGCTGGCCGCATTATGCAAAATAGGGCTCCGCAGGTGAGGGCTGAAGATAGTGTCGCATCTTTGTTGCCCTTGATGGCGGATGGCGACGTGGACGCTGTGCCTGTGCTGGATGGCAAGCGCATTGTCGGCATTGCGACACGCACGGATTTGGTTGCTGGTTTAACGCGAATGGCGGCGAGGGTGGATGATGATGCATCCCGAGCCATTGCCCCTGCGGCACCATAATCTTTTGTTGGCATGCTGGGGTGCGATGGAGAGCGGCCGCACCCTTTGGGATGATTTGTCTTTCGATATGGCGGCCACATTATATTATGTGATCGCCCAGTCTGATGCTAGCTATGCCTGATGCGCCAAATTGTCGAAGTGATCGTAAATGATCGGATGCAGCAGGGGTATCGTTACGCCCGAACGGAAGCATTTGGGCAGGGCTTTGACCCTGATTTTCAGCCGGAGTTAACGCCTGCGCAAATGCTCAGTCTTGGGGTGTTTTGCGGGAAATATATGACGGACTGCCAGCAAGAATTTCCCGCTGACTGGTTCCTTGCGGCGAAGCTGGCACCCAGACAGCCGGATTGTTCGCTCAATTATTTTGGGGTGCGCGCCAGTGTCCCGCTTCGTGTTTGGATTGAAAAAGGCTGGATTTATCCGGACGATCCGCGCGGGTGGTTTCAATGGTATTGTCGTTATTATTCTGGACGGAGGTTGCCCGAAGAGGATCGGCGTCAGATCTCACGCTGGAAAGCATTTCGGCGTCATGCTGCGCAAGTGGTGAAAAACTGTAATCCAGGCGATCCATTCTGCCGGCCCAAGCAGCGCCAAGCATTGTTACAATGGGCCTATGATAGCCGTGATTTGTAATGTGCCAAGAGTCGGATGCGTAGGGCGCAAGGCGTCGGATGCGCTGGTCTGTCTGCCCCTAGCCCTAGCTTGCAAAGAGCTAGGGCTAGGGATTGCACGGACGGGCGGCGCAATCATCAGATTCGGCAGATCAAACTAGCGTGTGCAGATGGACCACGCCGCCCCAAGGCATTGGTTTAAATATACCCCGCCGCCCCATGTCGTGCGTCAGTCGGCGCTTCGAGCGGAATGGCTAGCGCCTAGATGTTGGGATTTGGGTCTGGCTGTGATGCTATGGCGGTTGTCGCGAAGGTGGCTGGCCATTTGGTGTTGGGGCTTTGAGGGGACTTTCGTCGTTGCTTTTGCTTTCGCGGGCCGAAAAACCGACATGTTGCTTGGCCGAGCGGTGCGTTGCAAATAAGCTTCGAGTGAGTCATCCATTGCGTCGAGCCATCGCGTATGATGCGGAACAGCGTCCGTTCCTGTCATCACGGATGTGTAGCAGCGGTTGCGATACCCCATGATATCCGCCTTTTTATCCTTTTTCCATTGCAAGAATATTTGATTAACAGCCTTGATATCAATGGCAGGATAATCCGTTTGCCGAATTAACCGGTCAATATAGGCGCCTTGAAATTCAAAAGCATTGGCATCGGTTTCAATCTCATCTTCCAATTCGCGCCAATGTTGATTGGCCTGCTCCATTTTCTGTGCGGACGGAAGCGCGATACGGCCCATGATGATGTCGCGCGTCAGCCACGCTTGGGCATCAAACATGTTAAAACTATACCATAAATCCTGCATCCCTAAGTAGAAGAGTTGCGGATTGGGCGTAAATGTGACGCCTTCGTAAAGATCAAGAGGCCATAGTCGATTGCTTGTTTTCAAGCGTAGCGCGTCCGGCAGGAACGGGAAGTCATGCCGATAACCGGTGCATAAGATGATGGCATCGACATGCTGGGTCGATCCATCTTTGAAGTGCGCAACATTGCCGTCAACGTGGGCGAGCAATGGCTTTTCGGTCCAATTATCCGGCCAGTCATAGCCCATAGGCTTGCTCCGATAGCTGGTGGTCACTGATTTTGCGCCATATTTATAGCATTGCGAGCCGATATCTTCGGCTGAATAGCTGGAGCCGATAAGCAGGACATGCTTGTCCTGAAATTCCGTTGCATCGCGGAAATCATGGGCATGAAGTATGCGGCCTGGGAAATGGTCGAAGCCAGAGAATTCGGGCATATGCGGCGTGGAGAAATGGCCTGTGGCGACGATAACATGATCGAACTCGCCGGAAATTAGGCGATCTTCCGTGTAATCCATGCTTGTCACGGTGAATTTTTTGCTGTGTTCGTCGAAGGTTACGGATTTCACCGCCGTGTTGAAACGGATGTATGGCCGAACCCCTGCTTTTTGAACTCTACCTTGGATATAGTCCCACAATACTTCGCGCGGGGGGTAAGATGAAATCGGTTCACCGAAATGTTCATCAAAACTATAATCGGCAAATTCAAGGCACTCCTTCGGTCCATTGGACCAAAGATAGCGATACATGCTGCCGTGAACGGGTTCGCCATTCTCGTCCACGCCGGTGCGCCAGCTATAGTTCCACATGCCGCCCCAGTCTTTTTGCTTTTCGAAACAGACGATCTCGGGGATGTCTGCGCCTTTTTGCTTGGCGGCTTGAAAAGCTCGCAACTGAGCAAGCCCCGATGGGCCTGCACCAATGATGGCGACACGTTTTTCTTTGGACATAATCTACCTATTCAAATGAGCACCCGAGGGCTGCGTTAGCCGTATCGTGGGTCAGAAAATGAAGGTTTCGGATATCAGGGGGCGGACGAAGGTGCGCGGCGATGACGCGGTGCGCAAAGCCAAAAAATCCACCCAGAACAGTAAAATGTTCAAGCTATATGACGGTTGTCAAATCCGAAATAAATTAAGTTCACAACTCAATAAAATTGTTAGAAATTTAAACAATAAGAAGTAAACTTTTTGTGATATTCTTAAAGATATATTTAAGAATATAATTTAAATTTCACGCGATCTCCCCGTTATTTTTGATCAAAAATAGCTAGCATGATCATGAGAGAATTGCAAATTTGAGGAATGTGATCAACCTAAATTGATATGGTGATAGATCTAATCTAATCATATGCTTGACATGCATTTGGCAACGGATTTTCAAGCTTTTCACCGCTCCGAACGGCGGGAGAAATTGCGATGTTGCTGGATTTTTTATTGCTAATTTTATTCGCTCTCATGCAGGGCCTGCTGGGCTCTTGCATTGTCATAGATGCCGTAAATCATGGTCATGCTATTAGCCCGTCTTTGTGGGCTAATATTTAATGACCTTGTGTATAGGGTGTCCGGTATGTTTGGTGAGGGCGCTGCGATCCAGCCGGGAGTGGTGTGCAGTCGAATTTGCTTGACGATTTTCAGTCAAGCATATGTTTTTAAATGAATATTATTAATTCTTCGGCGATGGTTTGGCGCGAAATCTGTTGCAAACCAGATGCCCCGCAATGACACGTCGGGCTTAGGTCTTGTGGCGAAAGCTGAGGGCGCAATATCCTATCGGAACGCCGCTTTACCCGCGCGCGTTTCGTATGCCGTATAGAAAAAGTTGAGCGGTTTCTTGTGAGTAGCGACGACGCAGTTCGGAACTGGGAAGCTGTGTTGAAGTGACGAAGCGGACCGCAAATGTTGATAGCAGATAGAAAGCTAGGCGTGCGGCGTCACTGGCTGGTGGAGCATTGAATTGCTGTAAAAGGGTGCTCAGCGCATCGCCCACTTTTTGGGCGCGTAAATCATGAAAATTTCGCGCCAAATCACCGACCAGTTCAATTTCTTCGATGATCAAGCGGTGCATTTCTATGCTGCATGGGCTGAGGTTGAGGTCGAGCATTTGCCTTGCGAACAAGGCTAGCGCGCTTTCGAGATCAGCAGGCCGATTGTCTATTGCAATGGGCTGGTTATAGGTTTCGAAAATATGGCGTTGAATGATGTAGCGCAGCAGCTTTTCTTTATTTCCAAACTGTCGATAAATTGTGGCTTTACTGACATGTGCCGCCGCTGCCACGCGGTCTATGCTGGCACGGTGATAGCCTTGGGTTTGAAACTCTTTTTCCGCGGCGTTGACCAGCGCCAAAAGCTTGTCGGGTGACAGGCGCAGTGTCGCGGTTCCGGCCAGCTCTGGTGCATGGAGCGGCGGTGTTTCATGCGGCGGTGCGGGTTCGATCGGCATATTTTGATAGCCGTTCAAGAACAGATGGACAGCCCGCGCGGCAATGGTTGCTCGGGCATTGGCATCAGGTTTGGGGGCACCCAGAAAATAGCGAGACCCCTCGACAACAAGGCCGCCGAAGCGAATGGCCATAGCTTGGGGATCAATTGGACCAATTTGGCCGGTAGAACGAAGCTTTTCCAAATAGTCGGCCAATGGCTGCGAGGTGCGAAGCCGCTGGATGTGAAGTTCTGAGGCCAGTTCGGGGAAGTGACGTGCCGCAGCAATATTGGCGCGGAACATGCCAAAGCTGATCGAGCTGAAATAGCCTTCGAAGACCCGGAGGCCATAGCGCGTTAATGTGGTCTCCACATCCTGAGTGTCATCCACGGCTGTCATATTGAGCCATGCTTGGTCCAATGTGCTGCGTACCGTCGCTTCGAAGAGCGCCAGTTTGCTTGGGAAGCTTTCGTAGATGCTTTGTTTGCTCATGCGTGCTGAGGCGGCAATCATGTCGACGCTTGTCCGCTCGAAGCCAGCGGTGAAAAACACCGAGCCTGCTGCTTCTAAAATGCGTGCGATGGGGTCGCGCGGGGCCGTAACATCGTTCATCGGCCACGCTCTTAGGTCGAATGCGAATCCGATGTCAACGTGCGTTGATCATGTGCTGCGCAGGTTGGTCGGCGCTTCTCAGGCCGGTCGGGGTGGGCCTTTTGAGGCTGAATTTGCCGGTCCATTCACCAAAGTTTCGGCCACGGCATAAAATGGCGTCTGGCAATGGCAGCGAGACAGGGGTTGTTTTCCTTTTAAAAATTTCTTGTACGGACGAGTTTCGTACATTACGAATATGCCCAATCATCAAGAGAGGCCAATTGCCAAGAGAGGAATGCAATGACTGAGACAATGGGGGCGTCTGTCCAAACCAATGGCGGTGTCGCCGTGATTACGGGCGCTGCGAGTGGAATTGGAACAGGTTTGGCGCGCAAGGCGCTGGCGCTGGGGATGAAGCTGGTGATCGCGGACGTGCGTGCCGAGCCGTTGGAGGCCTTTGCTGCGACGCTGGATGGTGAGGTACTGGCTGTCCCGACCGACGTGCGCGACCTGACTTCGGTGGAGGCATTGGCCGAGGCGGCCTATGATCGCTTTGGTCAGGTTGATATGCTGTTCAACAATGCGGGCATCATGGCGACGGGCTTTAGCTGGGAAATTGAACCCGAGCTTTGGAACCGCGCGATGTCGGTGAATGTTGATGGTGTTCAAAATGGCATCCGCGCCTTTGTCCCGCGCTTATTGGCGGCAGAGCGTCCCGCCCAGATCATTAACACGGCGTCGGTCGGCGGTTTTCTGCCTGCGCCGCTGATGGCACCCTATTCCGTCAGCAAAGCGGCTGTCGTCGCGTTGACAGAGTCGCTGCATTATGAATTGCAGATGATTGGCGCGCCAGTCCGCGTGTCGTTATTGTCGCCGGGTCCGGTAAAAAGCGGCATTTTTGATGATCCCTTTGGTCCCAATGTCAGCCCCGCTGCAGCAGCCTTCGTCGACACGATGCGATCAATGCTGAATGCCAATGGTCTGACCCCCGACGAATTTGCGGAACTGGTTTATGAAGGCCTAGCCGAAGGTCGCTATTGGTTGTTCCCTCAGCCCGAAACCATCGACGCGCCATTCCAGCACCGCGTCGCGTCCATGATGGACCGCGTCAATCCCCAGTTGATCGATTTTTCGGAGTTGTAAGTGATGCGCTTTTTGATTGCGATGCTGTTGGCCAGCGCGACCACCCCTGTGCTGGCACATGATGCCCATTTGAACGTGCCCTTTTCGGCTCCGGAAAATTACACAGAACATGCCAAGCTGTTCCAAGAACGTGTGGTGCGGGTTGGAAATACCCCTGTTTGGCAGATTGAATTTCAGGGCATGAGCCTGGCTGTCGTCGAGGGGCGCAACGGTCTGATCATGATCGATACCGGAATGAATACCGATATCGCCCGCGCGGCCTTGGCAAAAATCCGGCAACAGATTTCCAACAAGCCCGTGAAGGCCATTATTTATACTCACCATCACCCCGACCATATCCACGGCGCTGGCGTGTTTGTGGACCGCGCCGATGTCGAGGGCGGCAAGGTGCCCATCTATGCCTCGGCCAATTTCTTGAAGGAAATGGCCGACGAAGGCGTGGCTTTGCTGCCGATCGTCGCCAACCGCGCGGCCTATATGTTCGGGTTCAGCCTGACCGGAGAGGAAGCGTCAAACTATCACGTCGGATGCTGCGGTGGTCTGGGTAAGCCCGGAAAGAATGAATCGGCCTATATTCCGCCCACGCAATTTGTGGACGTCGACGGCGAGCGCGACATTGAAATTGAGGGTGTGAAGCTGCACCTATTTTATACGGGCGGCGAAGCGGGTTCGCATATCGCGGCTTGGTTGCCAGATCATAAGGTGTTGGTATCCGGCGACGAAGTGCAGGGACCAACCTTCCCGAATCTGCACTCTATGCGCGGAACCAAGATGCGCGACGCCAATCGCTGGGTGAATGCCTTACGCCGGATGCAGCGCTATGATGCAGAATGGATGCTGCCAATCCATGGGCCAATCGTGAAGGGCAGGGCCGAGATTAAGTCGCTGTTGGCGGGCTATGAAGATGCCATTCAATATACGCACGACCAGACGATCCGCTTGATTAACAAGGGTGTGACCGAAGCAGAATTGCCGGATGCCTTGGGCCCGCTGCCCGAATGGCTGCGTTCCGAACCTTATACCACCGAATATTATGGCACAGCCGCTGATGCGGCCCGCAGCTATTATGTCGGCTATGTCAGTTGGTTTTCGGGCGACGCGACCGACTTTACACCAACGCCGCGTGCGGAACGTAGCAAGCGGGAAGTGGAAATGATGGGTGGACGTGACCGCGTGTTGGAAACCGCAACCCAAGCCTTGAAGGGCGGCGACGCGCAATGGGCCGCGGAACTGACGACGATGTTGATCGCCATGAATCAACAAGATATGGGCGCCCGTCAGTTGAAGGCTGCCGCTTTCCGCACCTTGGGTTATGCGACTTACAATTCCAACCGCCGTGGTTTTTACTTGATGGGCGCATTGGAATTGGAAGGTAAGCTGAATCCGCAAGGGCTGACCGCTCGCTATATGAATCCAGAAAATATCAAGAAAATGCCGGTGGCCTTGATGCTGGAATCCATCCGCTATCAGGTGGACCCTGCACGTGCTGGGGCGCAAGATATTGGTGTCGCGCTGAACATTGCTGGCGAAAAGGCCGCTTGGGCGCTGGAGTTGCGCAACAGCGTGTTGAAGGCGCGGCCCGGGGCGGCAGGGGCCTTGCCTGTTGTGACGCTGGACCGTGCGGCGCTGGGTGAATTGGTCGCTGGTGCTGCCAGCGTGGACGCCTTGACCGCCAAGGGGGTGATCAGCGGGGAAGGGGCAGCCGACCTCGCGCGTATTTTTGCTACCATCGACCTTGCACCAGCGCCGATTAACCTCGTCGTTCGCTAAGGTAACAGGCGCAGCTTTATGTCGTGAAAACGGCATAAAGCTGCGCCTAAATTATATGTAGCACGTGATATGCGTTTCCCAGTGTTGCAAAAATACGCATATCTACAAATTTTGACATTGGTGCGTTGAATTGTACGAAACCATTGCGTACAGGGGCGGTCCGTCTGATGGAAGACGGAGAAGTTCAGCGCGGTATCGCGCGTCAGCAGGGAGAGGAAATATGCAGGGCCTCGTTTCACGGCTTGCCATGGCAGCTTGTTTATTGACGGGCGTGTCGCCCGTATTGGCTCAGGACAATGTTGCAGAAGAAGCCGTGTCAGCGTCTTCGCAAGGTTCGGGCGGATTAGAAGAAATCGTTGTTACCGCGCAAAAACGGTCGGAATCGCTGCAAAAAACCCCTATCTCGATCATGGCGATGACCAGCGCTGATCTGGAGAAGAAGGGCATTGTTGACCTGACGGATTTGCGCACGCAAGTTCCCGCCCTGCAAGTGACGCCGCACCCGAACAGCGCCACGACTGCGCGGGTTTTCATTCGCGGTGTTGGCAATAATGACGATCAGATCACGGTGGACCCCAGCGTTGCTGTCTATCTTGATGGCATCTATATTGCCCGCGGTCAGGGTCTGTCGGCTGAGATCGCCGAGATCGAACGGATCGAAGTGCTGCGCGGCCCGCAAGGCTCGCTTTATGGCCGCAATGCCACCGGCGGTGCGATCAACTATATCACCAAGGCTCCGACGCTCGGCGAATTTGGTGCCAAGCAGACGCTAGCGATTGGCAACTATAACCAGTTCCGTTCGCGCACTCGTGTAAATGTGCCGATCGGCGACACCATTGCGGTTGAACTGGCCTATCTGCACAGCAAGAAGGACGGTTTCGTCAAAAATCCGGGCACCGGCGTGAAGCGCTGGGGCGATCAACGCCGTGACGCCTATCGCGCGGCCATCCGCTGGCAGCCAACCGACAGCCTCGACCTACGTTACAGCTACGACCGTTCGGACATTAATGATACGCCGCCGTATATGGTGCTGACGCCATTTTACCCCAACACCGCTGACCGCCCGACTGCTGGTTCGCCGCACGTTCGCGGTTTGATGGCCAATGATGTCACGTCGCAGGGCCATAATTTGACTGCCAGCTGGGACGTTTCGGATAGCGTCACCATCAAGTCGCTGACCGGCTATCGCAAGCTGTCAAACAACACCTATCAGGATTATCTGACCGGTGCTATCGGCAATGTTAACCCCTTTTTCGTGACTGGTTTTGATCAGAAGCAAAAGCAGTTTAGCGAAGAACTTCAAGTCATTGGTTCGCTGTTTGACGACCAAGTCGAATATGTCCTTGGCAGCTATTATTTCGACGAAAAGGGCGACAGCGCCGATTTTACCCTTGTTCCGAACAGCTATCGCAACAATCGCGCCGCGACGATCCACAACCGCGCTTATGCGGCTTATGGTCAAGTGACGGTGCGTCCTTCGTTCATGGAAGGCCTGTATCTGACGGGTGGTCTGCGTTGGTCGCGCGACGAACGCGAAGCAACGCGCGCTTCGGTGAATACCAACCTTACGGACGACAGTGTGACGGCGGATGTTCCGGGTGTTGGCAAGAACAGCTTCTCGGATGTCAGCCCCAGCTTTACGCTTGGTTACAACATCAACCCCGACGTCAACGTCTATGCCAAATATGCCATGGGCTATAAGACCGGCGGGTATAATTTGCGGGCAACCACAACGGCGCGCTTCAACGCTGGTTTCGGTCCCGAAACGCTTAATTCGCTGGAATTTGGTGTGAAGTCGAGCTGGCTGGACAACCGCCTGCGTGCGAACCTTGCGGTGTTCCGTTCGCAATATAAGGACATCCAGACCAACGTTCAGACCAATCCACTGCGTCCACAAGACACCGATATCTTCAACGCTGGCAAGGCTCGCATCCAAGGCTTTGAACTGGATCTGACCGCCAAGCCAACCTCGGCGTTCACGGTCACAGCCAATTATGCCTATCTGGACGCCAAGTTCCAGCGCATCATCGACCCGCTGACTGGCAACAACATCACGTCGAACTTTACGTTCATCGAAGCGCCCAAGCACACTTTGACGACCAGCGCGGAATATGCATTCCCCGAAACGTCAATCGGTTTGCTGACGGCCAACATCGATTATTTCATGCAGAGCAAGAAATCGACGGCAACGGGTGATGCGCGCTATGTGATTGGTGACTATGGCTTGCTCAATGCACGCCTGACGCTGTCGGACATTCCTGTTGGCTTTGGCAATTGGCGTGTGTCGGCCTTCGCCAAGAACCTGACGGACAAAGCCTATTATGTCACGCATTTCACAGCAGGTGCCCCCGGCGCGATCTTTGGTGAACCGCGTAACTATGGTATGGAACTGACCTTCGAATATTAAGGGTATAAGCAGGTGCCCCATTTGCTTGGCATGTCGGGGCACCTGCTATGATATGCTTTCGCTGCGTCGCAGCGCGATGTGGTGAAAGCTGTTCAGAAGGTGGGATTTCAATCACATCTCCTCAAATTCACCTTGGAACTCCGGCAATGGGTTCCGAGGTGATTTTGTTTTTGGACCTATATGTATGATCTATGACGGACGGTAATCGCGTAATCTAATGTGAATTATATTTTTGCGTGCCCTCGGTTTCATGCAGCCGATACAATCACTCTGCCACATCTCGTTAGGGTAGGCGGTTTTGTTATGAAAAGCGTTGGCGGCGTAAATCACGACATTGGCTGCGTTGCTGATCAGACCATGTGCGGTAAAGCTTTTCTCACGCGGTGCGGTTCCTGCTGCTCGCCGCTCAGCCTGCCCCCACAGATTGATGGCAAAGCGGGTGTGTCCGGCATTTGATCGTCACTGAGCACCATTGGGGGGCTCCGTCCACGGGGAGAGCGAGTATAAGTGGCCGTAATTTATGGAATAGTACCACTTCCTTGCACTTGTTCTTCGCCGAAAAGCAAATCTACAACGATATGTAGCGAAAAGGTCACGGAATAGCTGATGTAATTATTGAAATCATTTTATATTTTTTAAACAATAATTATTCACATACAGAATCCGGTAAAATTATCTTCCCGTCAACACCCCCTCTTTCACATAGTTCACGTCTTACTATCTGAGCAGGCGATAACCTGCCCAAAGCCAGAGGGGTTAGAACCCCGTATTAGAAATAGGGATGGGGACGACGCAATGCGCTTTCGTGCGACAGCATTACAACAGATTTTACTGGGCAGCGTAGCCAGCGGCAGCTTAATAGTTTCCGTGTCACCGGCTATGGCTCGTGAAAATCTGGTTCGATACAATATTCCGCCGCAGGCTGTCGAAAATGCATTGCGGGATTTTGGTCTGCAAAATGGCATGACAGTTCTAGCTGAAGCGTCGATTGTCCGCGGAAAGCGCACAGCGGGGCTGCGTGAACAGTCTGATCCAGACACAGCTTTGCGCACGCTCTTAAAGGGCACAGGCCTTACATTTCAGCGGGACGGCAACATATTTGTGGTAAAGCGGGTGGGAAACGCCGTGCAGACCAGTTCTCAGGCGGTGCAGGCACCAACTGATTCCGAAATTGTCGTTACAGCCCAGAAAAAAGAAGAGAAAATTATCGACGTGCCTATCGCAATGACGGCATTGTCGAACGAAGCACTGGATGATCGCAAAATTGAGGGCGGATCGGAGTTGCTGCGCGCTATCCCCAACGTCAATTTCTCAAAAAGCAACTTCAGCATGTATAATTTCTCAATCCGAGGGATTGGGACCAAGGCAATCTCCGCATCCAGCGATCCGGCTGTGGCCGTGAGTTTCAACAACACGCCGCTGGTGCGCAATCGCCTGTTTGAAGCAGAATTTTTTGATATGCAGCGCGTAGAGGTCCTGCGTGGTCCGCAAGGTACGCTTTACGGACGCAATGCAACCGCTGGCGTGGTCAACATGATCCCAGCTATGCCCGGTACGGATTTCCTCGGCGAAATGAAGGGCGAGGTTGGGAATTTTAAAACCAAGCGGATCAGCGGAATGTTGAACGTGCCGTTGAGCGATGCCCTAAGCGTCCGTGTATCAGGTGCGGCCACCCAGCGGGATGGGTTTGACTTTAATACATTTTCGCAAAAGCGCGTGAATGGTCGCGACCTATATTCCACGCGGGCGATCGTGGCATGGGACCCCGGCGATCGCTTTCGGGCCAATTTGATCTGGCAGCACTTCAACGAGGATGATGATCGTTCCCGTACAGGGAAGCAGCTTTGTCATACCGATCCGGGACCGGAAATGGTTGGCAATGTGGAGGTCCCTAATGCCGCATTGCGTGGCAAACTTAGCCAGGGGTGTCTGCCTGGGTCCATCTATGACGATGCAGCCTATGGTGTGCCCAACGGCGATAGTCTCGTCTATATGATTGTTCCGTCGGGGATAGTTATTGGAACAAATTCACCGGCGACCGGCGGTGCACGTCCCCGCGGAACAACTCTTAATGCAACAAAAAAAGCCAATCTTTATGAGGGATTAACTCAGTCGAAAAATCTGCGCGAGATTTCGACCAGCTATGATCCCGTCTTTCGCGCAAAGAATGACATTCTACAGTTGAATATGGAATTTGAGCCGAGCGACGGCTTAAAGATCGTGTCGCAATCCGCTTATGCTCGCGATAAATTCTATTCAACCCAAGATTATAACCGCTTCGCAACAGATCCTATCTTCAATGATTCCGCACCGTCCCTGAGCGACCCAAATCATCCGGGACTATGGAATTCTTCGCGTCAATATATGGACCCCAAGGTTAATCCGGGCCCAACTCCTGGCGGAGTCTATTGCGATTATCAGTTGGGCTGTTCTGATCGGATGATCTCTGCCGATCTTATGAAGTCAAACAATCGCCAATGGTCGCAGGAAGTGCGGCTTCAATCAGATTTTTCTGGTCCGTTCAATTTTAACATTGGCGCAAATTATTTGGATTTTAAAACGAAGGATAATTATTACGTATTTAACAATCTTTTCACCTTCATAGCGGAATATTTATACGGTGGGGGGATGACTCCTACTGGGCTTGTCAAGGCCAATTGTCCATTGGGGTATGAAAAAACGGAATGCATCAATGTCGAGAAAAATTCTCTCGAGAATATTCAGGACACAGGACATAATTATTTTCTAAGCAAAAATAATGTCCATATTAAGAGCTTGGGATTGTTCGGAGAGGTTTATTATAATTTTAATGATCAATTGAAATTAACGGTTGGCGCACGTTATACCAATGACAGAAAAAGATCGTCGCAGATTCCCAGCCAACTTTTGCTTGGCGGCGGCAATGGTATAGACCCTGATACGGGTGACGTGGATCCGAATGTTATAACCGGCGATATCACGGGTGGACGCGTCAATAGCGGATATCCAGCGCTTCCGGATATTCATCAGCAATGGGGCGAATTTACGGGCCGACTGGTCCTTGATTGGAAACCGGATACGAGCTTTAGTGATGATACGCTGGTCTACCTCTCGCTCTCTCGGGGGTATAAGGGGGGTGGCACAAATCCGCCGCGCGTGGATTTCAATCCAGAAGTTGTGCAATATCAATTTCTGCCAGGAACTTTTGAGCCCGAGTTTGTCAATGCGCTGGAAATCGGCACGAAAAACAGCTTCGCTGGGGGCCGCTTCACATTAAATGCCAACGCATTTTTTTATGATTATAAAGATTACCAGATTTCGCAAATTGTCGATCGTATCTCATATAATGAGAATTTCGATGCCAATATTTGGGGTGCTGAACTGGAAGCGGCTTGGCGTCCATCGCGTGCGTTTCGTGTCGATGGCAATTTGGGTTATCTAAAGACCCGATTGAAAAAGGGTGCGCAATCGATCGATGTGATGGACCGAACCCAAGGTGATCCGGATTGGGTGGTGGTGCGCCCCTGGTTGCAGGTGCCATCCAATTGCATTGCGCCGCGCGTGATAGTGGAAAAGATACTCGCCTCTCCATTTTCTCCCGAGGTTGCCTTGGCATCGCTGTGCCCAGGTTCTAATCGGGTTGGAACTTGGGACCCTGATCTAAAGGATGCTGAAGGGAACCCTATTATCAAAAAAGGCCTTCCATATTACAGCTTTAACGGTGTTACCTATAATCCGCTTGCGCCTTATAATCCCGATACCATTGGCCTGAATGTTGCAGATGGCGGCAGCGGGGCTCCGAATGGAGGCCGTGGATTTTTTGCCCCGCTGGAGGGCAATGAACTTCCCAATTCTCCACGCTGGACCCTGAATATAGGTGCGCAATATACATTCTTCCTGGATGCTGGAAATTGGGAATTAACCTTCCGAGGTGATTATTACCGACAATCGAAAAGCTATGCCCGTGTTTATAATACGGCATATGATCGCTTAAGGTCATGGGATAATGTGAATGCTGCAATAACATTGAAAAATGTCGAAAACGACTTATCATTTCAATTATATGCAAAAAATATATTTAATAATGACACTATAACTGACTTTTTTACAAATAGTGATGATACAGGTTTGACTACAAATGTATTCACTCTTGATCCAAGGATTATAGCATTTAGTGTTTCTAAATCTTTTTAAGTAATTATTTTATTTGCAACAGAATAGTTTTTTGATATAATCGATTCGTCAAACAATAGTTTGACATTTTGGGAGAGTGAAAATGAAAAAATTTATTTCTTTAGTCGTAGCGTCATCTGTGCTGGCGATGGCTCCTTTGGTACAAGCTGCGACGCCTGTTTACACGCCATCGTTGCCTTGGTCGTTGGATGGTATTGTGGCTGTGAACAAAGGTGTTGCCTTGAGTTGCCTTGTTACGCTGGATATCGATAGTGCAGGCGCGACAATCGTATTGGCCCCCAATCCTGCGAGCCCCGGTGGCCTCAATACTCTTTGCCCATCGGTCCTTCCTGACCATGTACCTTCGTCAGATATTGATTATGACGCGACATCCAAGAAGTTGACGCTTAAAAATGTCTTTATACAAACGGTTACAGCTGGCGATTGCCAAGGGGATATCGTCGGAACTTGGGATGTTGCAACGCAGACGTTGAGTGTCGCCGGAAGCATGCCTGCCGCAACAGCAGGTGCTCCGTGCACCATGAATGGTGTCCTTGATTTGCTCAGCCCAACAGGTGGCGATATCAATTAAAATTCTCAATTTTAATTGAATAAAGCAGCACTGCAATGAATTTGCAGTGCTGCATATTGTTAAAATGGAATTTTATTCGTTATTGTGATGTTATTTTATTAAAGGGTGGCTACGCTTATTCTGGCTAAGCTGTATCAATTAAAGCATATTGCCTTGTTTGCAGCACTTTCGCCGATTGGGCTGCTGCACAGCGCGGCGGCCTTTGCCGAGACAAGTCAGGGGGGGGCTGTGGCGGGGCCGGTTTTGCATGGAACCGTCCCGCCCAGTAACGCCCCTTCGAATAATTCAAGCGATGAGATTGTTGTTTTGGCGAAGCGGCGGGGCGAAGCAGAAGTCGCCGCCGAAACAGAGTTTCATGAGGATGAGATCGCCAACCAAGGTGTCGATAGCATCCAAGATTTGTTGACGCGCATCGCCCCTTATATCAGCGATGACGGGAGCGGGCCCGTGCTGCTAATCAATGGCAAGCCAGCAGGATTTGACCGGTCTATTCTGTCCTACCCGACGGAAGCACTGGAGCGCCTGACGCTATTAAAACCGGAAGCGGCAGCGCATTATGGCGAGGCGGCTGGCAGGCGTGTCGTCAATCTTGTCCTGAAGCGAAGTTTTTCAATGTTGAGCACCGACGCGAGCGTGGATTTCCCGACTGCTGGCGGGCAGCTTGGGAAGAAATTATCGGTTACGCGCACGGCAATCAGCGGGGACACGCGTTGGAACGCTTCGGCAAGGATCGGCCATGAGGGCGCTTTGCTAAAGAGTGCAAGAGATGTTCCTCGCCGTGAAGGCATATTTGATGGTGTCGGCTTTATCTCGGGTGGGGATGCGGACGAAATTGACCCAGCACTAAGCTTGATCGCCGGCCGAGTAGTAAAAAATGCCGGCATCCCGCCAGCCGCCCTTTTGAATGCTCCCGACATCATGGATTTTGCAGACACGGCGGACAATTTTCAACGTCTCGATCCAAATCGCTTTGAGACATTGCAGTCAAGGCAGCGCAACGCGTCCTTCTCAATCGGTGTCACGCGCCCTATTGGTGCTTTTTCTGCTTCGTTTAATTTCAATGCAAATAAAAATAGCAGCGATGGGTTGCGCGGCCTGCCAATGGCGACGGTGATGGTACCGGCAGGGAACCCATGGTCTCCCTTTGCAGACGATATATTGGTAACGCGTCCTTTTGCGGGGGAACGGCCGTTACGAACGCGTCATAACTCTAGGGCTCTGGGCGCTTCGGTGACGGTGAATGGCCGTATTGGGGATTGGCAGACAAGTTTGGGTATCAACTATTCGCATAATAGGGCGAATAACTATTTGGAGCGTGGCATCGACACTGTGCGCGTTCAGCACTTACTGGACGCGGCGGAACCCAGCTTCAACCCTTTTGGCCTGTGGGACGATGACCTGTTGCTTGCCGACCGTAGTCGCTCAACGAGTGAGGGGCTTAGTGTTCGTTTCAATGTCCGAAAATCACTCATCAACCTTCCCGCAGGGCCGCTTGTCTGGAATTTTTCTGTCAATACAAGCCATAATAGCACGCGAGGGCAGCAGCGCGACACACTGAATAGCCCGACGGAAACGCAGAATGTGACGCGCAGACTGTCGAGCGGTCAGATGTCGCTGAGCATACCAGTCGTGCAGCGCGGAAGTGCTGGCCCCTCGTGGCTCGGCGACCTAATATTTGATGTCTCTGCGAGCGCGCAAATAATGACAAACAGTCCGGTGCAAAAACGCTATGGCGGCAGTGTCAGTTGGACGCCTTGGTCAGCTGTGCAGTTTCGTGCTGGGCTTGACTATACGCAAGTTGCACCCTCCTTCGATCATTTGGCTGCTCCGATCATAACGACAGTTAATCGTATCTTCGATTATGCCCAGCAAGTGTCTGCTGCGCCCTTCTGGACCACTGGTGGTAACCCGAATTTGCAGCGCGGGAAACGGCAAAATCTTTCGCTCTCCGCTAGTGCGCGGCCCTTGGGCGATCAACTTTTGACCTTGAATCTGGGTTATCGTCGATCCATTGCGAAGGGTGGGATAAGCCCTTTCCCTGAGTTGACGCCCGTGATTGAGGCTGCCTTTCCGGAACGCGTAACCCGAGATGTGGACGGGCAGTTGCTGGCCGTGGACGCCCGTGCAATCAATATTGCGCAGCACAGAGATGAGGAATTGACGTCCGCATTTGCTCTGCGCTTGCCTCAAAGGGGCCGGTCGAAGCCGCGCAACGGTGCGCATAATGCACGCTCCGTCGGCGATGATGTGCAGTTCAGCCTAGCGCTCAACCATCGCTGGCGACTAAAAAGTCAATTGCTGACGCGCGTTGGGGTTCCGGTGATCGATCAACTGCGGGATAGCGGTCAATCACGCCACAGCCTCTCGTTACAGGCGACGGTGGCAAAAAGAGGGGTTGGCGCAAATCTGAGTAGCAACTGGAGTAGCGCTTCGCGGCTGATGCGGGGCGCTGCGAATAGGGATGAATTCTTCATCTATAAGCCACCGATAACTGTTGATACTTCGATATTTCTCGAGCCTGACCGCTTGTTTGATGTGCAAAAGAAAAGAAAAATTTTAGAAGGATTGAAGATTTCGATAGATACCCAAAATCTCTTCGACGCTTATCGCCGTGTGACGCTTGGTAATGGCACCAAGCCGCCCGGCTATAGCCGCTATGAAGTAGATCCGGTTGGCCGCACAATACGCATCACGATCCGCAAGAAATTTTGATTTTATAAGGCGCGCGCGTCCTATGTTGTCTGTGATCTTCGGTGGGGCTCATGCTACGGATTAAGAGCCTGAATGGTGAACAATTTATATTCGCTAGCTGACCAGCGGAAGGTTCGGATCCAACCTAGTGAACGCAAAACGATCATGATTGATGCGGCTTTTGTGAAAATCGACCTGAGAATATTCAGCTTGAGGATCAAAAAGGGAGGAGTGGGCGACTATATGCTGCGACTGATGTCCCGGCATCTGCTTCATCGCGAACCGCTAGGAAGTTATTATGGCTATGAAGCTCGGCCCTTGCGTCGATCGGCGCTGTTTTCTAATCACATGACTTTATGGGAAATGACCCGACTAAACGGTCTGCAACGCCCACATAGATAAAGTGACCTGACCCCCATTTTCTCCACCAGTTGAAGCTAGAGTCCGACCTGAAGAAGGGACGGACAGATGAAGTGGAAGCAGTTTTCGGAAGAACAGATTATCGGCATCCTGAAGGAGGCCGAAGCGGGCGCAGTGGTCACGGATCTGTGCCGTCGTCACGCCATGTCGACTGCGACCTACTATGCGTGGAAGGCCAAGTTCGGGGGATTGGAGGTGTCGGACGCCAGACGGCTTCGGGCGCTCGAGGAAGAGAACGCGCGCCTGAAGCGGCTGCTCGCCGACACGATGCTCGACAATGCGGGTCTGAAGGATCTGCTTTCAAAAAAATGGTGACGCCCGCCGCGAAGCGGGAAGCTGTCGCGCATCTTCAGACGACGCTGGGGATGAGCGAGCGGCGGGCGTGTGCTGTCGTCGGAGCGGATCGCACGAGTATGCGATACCGCTCGTGTCGAACCGATGATGGCGACCTGCGGTCGCGGTTGCGTGAGTTGGCGCAGCAGCGTCGGCGGTTCGGCTATCGCCGCCTGCATATCCTGCTCCGCAGGGACGGCATCACCATCAACCGCAAAAAGACGCAGCGGCTTTATCGGGAGGAAGGGCTGACGGTGCACCGCCGGAAGGGACGAAGACGCGCCGTCGGCGCGCGGGCCCCTGCGCCGGTGCTGGCGCTTCCGAACCAGCGCTGGAGCTTGGACTTTGTCCACGATCAGCTCGTCACCGAGCGACGCTTCCGGGTGATCAACATCGTCGATGACGTGACGCGCTAGTGCTTGGCGGCGGTGATCGATACGTCGATCTCGGACCGGCGGGTCGTGCGCGAGCTGGGCGATCTGGTCGCCAGGGGCGGTGCACCGAAGATGATCGTCAGCGACAACGGGACGGAGCTGACGTCGAACGCGGTGCTGGCCTGGTGCGGCGATGTCGGGATCGAGTGGCATTATGTCGCACCCGGCAGACCAACGCAGAACGTGTTCGTCGAGAGCTTTAATGGTCGCATGCGCGACGAGTTGCTCAACGAGACGCTGTTCTTCACGATCGGTCAGGCGCGCACGATCCTTGCCCGCTGGGTCAAAGATTACAACACCGAGCGGCCGCACTCCTCGCTCGGCTACGCCACCCCGGCGGCGTTCGCCGCCGAACTTGAAAAGCAACGGGCGGGGTTAACCTCGCCCGTTGCTTCGCCTGCGCTTATGCGCGACAACACCACTCGGCTTCTAGTTGCAGCTGGATGAAAGATGGGGGTCAGGTCACATGGACATCATGCATTATGAATATACAACATTAACTATTAAATTTTTCTGACGATAGCTACCACGCGGCCAATCAAACTTAACTCGCCGTCATAGACGATTTCGTGAGACATGGATGGATTGTCGCTCAGGATTGTCACAATGATGCTAGCAATCATTGCTTGCGAGACGCCTATGTTTCGTCCCAACTGAGACTGCCATTTCCCGAGCAAGTGCAACCGATCATTGATACGCACCGATATTCATTCCAAGGCCTAATGGAAATTCATATATTGGCCTGCGAATGATCTGCTGGCAGTCAGAGTGCTCTTGCTCGCTCGCTAGGGGGCGCTCAGCCGGACCGTTTGGCGCTGGTTGCAATCGGCTCGGAAAATGCGGGCACAATATGTGCTGAAGGCCGAGGCCTTATATGACGTCTCCCGCCACGCTTTGTGTCCCGACATCTATCCGCGTGAGATTGAACTCGCATTTTTGGGCTGTTCGCCACCATGATGTGACGGGGGTAACTTTCAATCTCTTCGCGAAGACGGGCATTTCAAGCACCGGGGGGGCGACGGCACCCGAGCGATCAGTGGCGACGCCCAGTTGTACACCACCGCCATCTATAACCGAGCATCTCAGGCAAAAGCCAAGACGGCGGAGCTGGGCTGCAACAAATATCTGGAAGAAATTGCAGCTGAGAAGTGTGGCGAAATGGAACCGTTAATCGGGGGATTTGTCGGAAAAAAGTCGGAATATGCTGTCGGAATGAAAATCTGTACTCACCACTAACTTATTGGAATTAGTGGTGAGCCCTGCTGGATTCGAACCAGCGACCTACTGATTAAAAGTCAGTTGCTCTACCGACTGAGCTAAGGGCCCATCATCGTTCGGCGTTGCCGTCCGCTGTGGTGAGAGGCGCACTAGAGGGACTTTCATCTTTGGTCAACAGGGTAACGACGAAGAAGTTGCGATAAAATTTGACGAATGTTCCGATGAAGCAGCGGATGCCGCCATTTTGGGGCGATTTTGGCCAATGGAGAGAGGACAAAATTTCTGCCGATCATTTCACGATGCGGGATGTTTAGCTGATCATCGCTCCATATTCCCTCGGACCAAAGCAATATATCGAGGTCCAGTACCCGCGAACTCCATCTTTGACCGCGCCGAATGCCGAATAGAGATTCGATGGCCTTGAGATGACGCAATAATTCTGGCGGAGAGAGGGGGGAGGCGATCAAAATCGCGGCATTGGCATAGCGGCGGCGGGATGGGCCAATGGGTGCGCTGTTGATGATCGGGCTGGTATCAACAATTTCAACGACATCATTTTGCAAGGCTTCTACCGCTGCGACCAAAATAGCGCGTGGATCGCCAAAAATGGGATGGCGGCGATTGGAGCCCAAGCCGATGGCGTAAAGCGCCAAAGGGGCAGGCGATTTGGGACCGTTTGACGGTAAGGATGTGGAGGAAGGCGATGGCGAGGACATGATATGCAATTAGCCAAAATTTGGCGAATGCGCCAGCGCGGTGGTTGGCCAGACATTTGGACAGATAGGGTGATGGGGTGTGACCTGTCTTGATACCCCAACACAAAAAAAAAAGCGGCACAGACGATGCCGTGCCGCTTTGTAGAATAGTTTCAATTATTGTGTTAAGCTATTTAAATATGGTGTAAATTCTTGGATGACCGCTTGGTAAAGTTCGCGCTTGAAGGGGACAATCAGCGCCTCTAGGTCATCCAGATCGGACCAGCGCCATGATCGGAATTCCTGATGCTCGGTCTCGATATTGATATCGGCATCACTGCCGTTGAATTTCAACAAAAACCAAGTCTGGCGTTGACCGCGATATTTTCCGCCCCAAATTTTCCCTTTCAGTTCAACAGGCAGATCATAAAAATGCTCGGCCTTGCTGCGGGCAATGACGCTGACCAGTTTTGGGTCGACGCCCGTTTCCTCTTGCAGTTCGCGCAAGGCGGCGGTTTCTGCTTCTTCGCCTTTGTCGATGCCGCCTTGGGGCATTTGCCATGCCTCGCTAGGGGAATCGACGCGTTGGCCAACAAATACCCGCCCTTCGTCATTTACCAGCATCACACCCGCGCATGGGCGAAAGGGAAGGTGGTCAAAGTCGCTCATCGATTTATGGTTTCCGCTATCATAGATTTCAAAACATTTAAGGCGCCGCGAATATCATCCAAGCTACTGGGAATCGCCTGCGACAGGTTGATATAGCCGTGAATATTGCCTTTTGCCTCCCGATAAGTGGTGGGAACGCCAGCCTCGATCAATTTTGCGGCATAGGCGCGCCCTTGGTCCCGCAGCGGGTCTAGGCCAGCGGTAACGAGCAAGGTCGGCGGCAGGCCATCGGCAGGGAAGTCCAGAGGGGAATAGCGCCGGTCGCTAGGCTCGGGGGCATATTGTTCGCCAAACCATGCCATGCTGCTGGCGGTCAATAAATGCCCTTCGGCGAAATCGCGGAAGCTATCCCAATCGGTGCGCGATGATGTGGCAGGGTAAATGGGGTGAAGCGCCAATACGGGTATGTTGGCCGGATTGTCACGCAAGGCGAGGCCGGTGACGATGGTCAGATTGCCGCCCGCGCTTTCGCCGCACAAAATCAAACCCGTGCACGGACGGTTTTCGGCAATCCAGCGGGTCGCATATTCGCAATCTTCTGGGGCGGCAGGAAAAGGATGTTCGGGGGCCATGCGATAATCGACGGCATAGACCGGAATGTCCAAAATCCGTGCGGCTTCGGCGCAGAAGGGATCGTGGCTGTCCAAATCGCCGATGACCCAGCCGCCGCCATGATAAAAGACCATCACGGGTCCGGCGGGGCGCTCGGGGCGGTTGTCATAGGCGCGAATGGCTATATCGCCAGCGGGACCAGGGATGATGAAGTCTTCGACCTTGGCGATGTCGCCGCGTGGCATGTCGGCCAATTGGCCCATGGCACGAAACATTTGGCGCGCAACCTCGACTGGCACATCCTCCATCTTGGGGCCATCCTGACCGTTCAGATAGGTTAGAAATGCCGCCACATCAGGCCGCGTATAATGGTATTTGCTCTCCGCCATTTTTCATCCCTCATTATTTTAGGTTGCGACGAAGCTATTCTGGAATGGCTGCACAGTTCAATGGACAAAACATCAGCACGATATATTTTTGAATGCCCGCAATATTATGGTGATATTATAAGGGGGCATAGGAGTTGGCGGGTAATCCATTCGCTTGATGAGCCGATTTTTCGGATGATTTTTGAATTTTACACCCTATCCCTTGGACATGGATAATTTAACGCACAGCCTGTTCGGCGCGATTTTGGGTCAGGCCGGTCTCAAGAAAAAGACGGGGCTCGCGATGCCCACGCTGATCATCGCCGCCAATTTGCCCGACATTGACGCAAGCTGTGTGGTCTATGGCATCGAAAGTCTGTCGATGCGGCGCGGGATAACCCATGGGCCGCTGGCCATGCTGATATTGCCGATCATCTTGTGGGGCATCATGCTGGGCGTTGATCATTGGCAATCGCGGCGTGGCAAACGGCCTGCGGATCGTCTGCCCATTCATAAAGGCTGGTTGCTGGCCTTGACCTATTTGGGGTGCCTCAGCCATCCGATGCTCGATTGGATGAACAATTATGGCGTCCGTTTGCTGGAGCCATTTTCATCGACATGGTTTTATGGCGACACTTTGTTCATCATCGACCTGTGGATTTGGCTGGTGTTGGGGGGCTTGCTGTGGCGGTCGCTTAAGCAGGAAAAGCGTGGGGATGCACGTTGGCGGCGAACCGCCTTGGGCGGCTTTTTGGCGGTGTGTGCCTATATATTGGGCAATGCACTGATCACACATCATGCAGAGCGCGAAGCGAAAAGCCAGTTGGCGGCGGCGGGTCATGCGGACACGCTGACTGTCGCCAGTCCGCCGCCCATCGCATTTTGGAGGCGCGACATTTTTTGGCGCGATGGCTTGGCTTATGGCAGCGGGACCTATGAATTGGGGCGAGGGTTGATGTTGAATGCGGCCGTTACATCGACGCATATGGATGACCCGCGTCTGGCCCGATGGTTGGCTGGCAATGCGGACGCGCGGGCCTTTTTATTCTGGGCCCGCATGCCGTTGATTGAGGAAGACAGCCCAAATGGCGCCATGGTGTTGCGGGATCAGCGATATCATGATGAACGCGCCAAAACACGCTTTCAAGTGATTTTAGGGGACTAAATTAATATACTGAAATATATTGATAAAAAATAAAATTAACAGGGAGAGGGTGAATGAGAAAATGGATCGCAGCATGGATGCTGGTGGGCAGTAGCATGGCCTTGAACGCATCGCCTGTAATGGCGCAGGCGGCTGACCAGCAAAGTCAAATCGCGCAGCAAGGGGACACAGATATGCCAAAGGATTTGAACGTGTTATTCTGGAGCCAAGTTGTGCGCGATCAGGCGTTTCAGGCGATGGAGCATCTGCCCAACGTCCCGATGAATATCATCAAGGCGGGTGGTACGCCTTATCCGCTGCCGGCTGGCGAGCCGCTAGCGATCAATGTGGATGCCTATATGGCCAACCAGCGCCACGCCGGTTTGATCATCTTGGTTGACGGCAAGGTCAGGTTGGAAAAATATGCCTTGGGCTTTTCGGCGGACAAGCGCTGGACCAGCTTTTCCGTCGCCAAAAGCTTCACGTCGACGCTGGTGGGTGCAGCGGTGAAAGATGGATATATTCGATCGCTGGATGATGATGTGACCCAATATATCCCCGCCCTGAAAGGATCGGCTTATGATGGGGTCAGCGTTCGGCAAGTCCTGACCATGTCGTCGGGCGTGCGCTGGAACGAAGATTATGAGGACCCCAAAAGCGATGTGGCGCAGTTTAATTTGCAGCAAGCCGTAGCGGGGGAGGATGTAACCGTTACCTATATGAAAAAGCTGCCCCGCGCCGCCAAACCGGGAACGGTGTGGAATTATAATACCGGAGAGACGAACTTAATCGGTGTGCTGGTCAGCAGCGCGACCGGAAAAACGCTGGCGGACTATCTGACAGAGAAAGTCTGGAAACCCTATGGCATGGAAATGGATGCTATGTGGATGCTCGGCGCGTCGGGGCATGAGGTAAGCGGTTGCTGTATCTCTGCCAGCCTTCGCGACTATGCGCGCTTGGGGCAATTCACCTTGGGCGGCGGCGTGGCGGGCGGCAAGCAAGTGGTGCCGGACAATTGGTTTTCCGAAGCGGTGACGGGATATTATAATATTGGCGTGCCGGATCGTGGCTATGGCTATCAATGGTGGACCTATGCGGATGGCAGCTATGCGGCGCAGGGTATTTTTGGGCAGGGTATTTTTATTGATCCCAAGCGCAAATTGGTGATCGCCAGCAATGGCAATTGGCCCAAGGCCACGGACCATGAAGGCGTTGGCGAACAGCGCCAGCAATTTTATAAATTTATACAAGCCACATTGGACGCCGAGGCGCGCTAAGCTGCGCGCCGATTTTCCGGCATCCAATATCCGGTATGGGGCAACGAAAAACCCCGCCATCATTGCTGTGGCGGGGTTTTTCATTCTAGATCCGAAAGCTGGAATAGCCGGTTTACATCACCTTGGGCAGGGTGAAACGGGCCGTGCTGTCGAACCCCTCGATCATGCGCGCTGCCACATATTCGCCCACCGCTTCGGGGTTTTTGATGCTGGCGGGGTCTTCGCCGGGATAGGCGCGGGCGCGCATTGCGGTGCGGGTGGCACCAGGGTTTAAAATGGCCGTACGCAATGTAGAAATGTTCCGCATTTCCGCGCCATAGCTGATGATCAGCGTTTCCAGCGCCGCTTTGGACGCCGCATAGGCTCCCCAATAAGCGCGGGGTTCGCTGGCGACGCTGCTGGTCAGCGCCAGCAATTTTCCGGCATCCGAACGGCGCAGCAGGGGATCGAAATTGGCGATCAAGGCCTGCTGGGCGATCAAATTTAGGGTCAGCGTGCGGTTGAATTCCTTGCCGTCAATGGCGGCAACGGGGGTTAATGTGCCCAACATGGCGGCGTTCAGCACCAGCATGTCCAGCTTGTTCCACCGTTCCGCAACCGCAGCGGCCAGTCGTGCAATACTGTCGCCATCGGTTAGGTCCAGCGGCGCGATGGTCGCACTGCCGCCCGCATTGTGGATGCGGTCTTCCAAATCTTCTAACCCGCCAGCGGTACGGGCGGTGATCACAACATGCGCACCGCGTATCGCAAGCGAATAGGCAATGGCTTCACCAATGCCACGGCTTGCGCCGGTGACGAGAGCGATTTGACCCGCCAAATCTTGCGATACCGATGTCATAATGCTTAGACCGTCCGTTCTGCGAGAAGGGAGAAATTGTCCGCGCCGCGTTGATCGTCAAAATCGGTCAAGCGGGTCGGATAGTCGCCGGTGAAACAGGCGTCGCAATATTGCGGCGTGCCCTCATTGCGTCCTGCTTCGCCCAAAGCGCGATACAGGCCGTCGATGGTCAGGAATGACAATGTGTCAGCATGGATGAACTTGGCCATTTCCTCGACCGTCATCTGGGCTGCCAGCAATTTTTCGCGTTCCGGCGTGTCTACGCCATAAAAGCAGCTGTGCGATGTCGGTGGGCTGGCAATTCGCATATGCACTTCGGCGGCGCCCGCGTCGCGCATCATCTGCACAATTTTCAGGCTGGTGGTGCCGCGCACAATGCTGTCGTCAATTAAAACGACCCGCTTGCCCTCGATCAAGGCACGATTGGCGTTATGCTTCAGCTTGACGCCCAAGTGGCGAACCTTGTCGCTGGGCTGAATGAAGGTGCGCCCGATATAGTGCGACCGAATGATGCCCAATTCAAAGGGAATGCCCGATTCCTGCGCATAGCCGATGGCCGCAGGGGTGCCGCTGTCGGGAACGGGAATGACCAGATCAGCATCGACGATATTTTCGCGGGCCAGTTCTGCGCCAATGGCCTTGCGAACCGAATAGACGCTGGTGCCATCAACAATGCTGTCGGGACGCGAGAAATAGACATATTCAAAGATGCACGGACGGGCCGATTGATCTTGGAATGGACGAATGGAGGTTAATTGGCCGTCACGAATGATGACCATTTCACCCGGTTCAACGGACCGGATAAATTCGCCGCCAACCACGTCAAAGGCGACGGTTTCTGACGCCAGCAAATAAGCACCATTCAGCTTGCCCAGCACCAAGGGGCGAATGCCCAAGGGGTCGCGGCAACCAATCATGCCTTCGGCGGTCAAGACGATCAGCGAATAAGCGCCTTCGACCTGCTTTAACGCATCAATCAGACGGTCGAGCAAGGTGCGATAGCTGGATGTCGCGACCAAATGCAAAATGACTTCGGTATCGCTGGTCGATTGGAAAATCGCGCCGCGACGAACCAAGTCTTTGCGCAGGGCGCCAGCATTGGAAATATTGCCATTGTGGGCGATGGAGAAACCACCGGTCGACAATTCCGCGAACAAGGGCTGGACATTGCGCAGCGCCGTTTCGCCTGTGGTCGAATAGCGCACATGACCGATGGCCGATGCGCCTTCCAATTGGCTCATAATATCGTCGCGGTCAAAATTACCGGCGACCTGACCCATGGCACGATGGGTGTCAAAGCCTTCGCCGTCGAAGGCCGTTATACCAGCAGCCTCCTGTCCGCGATGTTGAAGGGCATGAAGGCCCAGCGCGACCACTGCGGCCGCGCCGTCCGCTCCATGAATGCCAAAGACGCCACACTCCTCGCGGAGCTTGTCGTCATCGAAGGGATGAGTCGTTAGCATTATCAATCCAGGGCAGGGGAAGATGTTGGGGGGCATATAGGCATGGCAAATGCAAATGTCTCCCCCCAGAAGGCCGCTTTTTTGCATTTATGTTACCCAATATGTTGCCGTATTGGATGACAGGGACAGAAGATATCGTTTATGGGCCAATTTATGGACGAAAAGCGCGACAATGCAGATCAATTTCTGCCCCGTTTTGATGCGGCTGGTTTGGTAACCGCCATAGTGACAGACGCCGACGACGGCAGTTTGTTGATGGTGGCCCATATGAATCAGCAAGCCATCGACTTGAGTTTTGAAAGCGGGCAGGTGCATTTCTGGTCACGGTCACGCCAAGCCATGTGGCGCAAAGGCGAAACCTCGGGCAACGGGCTGACGCTGGTCGAAATGCTGGTGGATTGTGATCAGGACGCTTTGCTGGTCCGCGTGCGTCCGGCGGGGCCATCGTGTCACACAGGCCGCCTTTCCTGCTTTTACCGCCGGTTGAACGCCGATGGATCGCTGACCTTTGTCGATGCGCCGCCCTGTTCCGATCAGGCTGCACCGCATAGTTGATATGCGCAACGTTGATTCCAGATCAAGGATGCTCGGCCTATGTTTGATCGGCGGGCTGGCCGCATCATTGGCGGTTGCCTCCTGCAGCGACAAGAAATCAGACGAGATGGTTGGTCGCGGCGGCCAGCAATTGGAACAAGCTGCATCGCAGCGCGGGCTGCTCGGCGGCGAACAGGCTGAACCCGTTGGTATTTTTGAACGCCGCAATGGCGACGGGCGCGACCGTATGTGCGTGACGGCAATGCCAAGCTCGGCAAGCGCGGCAAGCCTAGCGCATGAATGGCGCTTTGCCATGGAGCTTCGGGCGAAGGATGGGGGCAGTTGTTTAACGCGTGGCACCTTGCGCCGCGCCGCCAAAGACGGGGGTGATCGGCAAGGGGACGGCGGACCCGATGTGCCGCATCATTGGACGCTTCGGTTCCAAGGGCTGGAAAATTGCGCAATATTGGCGGCGGAGCAGGGCGATCAGCTGATTTTTCCTGCGCATTTTCCTGCAAGTTGCTCTGCTTTATGTGCTGGCCGCGTGGATTTGGCGGGGGCAGAGCTGGATCGGACCAGTTGGTCACAGGATGAAGCGGTCATATTGCGTATGCGACGGGCCGATGGCCGTATGGATATGGCTTGTAAAATCTAGCTACCATTTTGTTATGTCGAAATAATCATGGGCAGCAGGGCTGGGCCTAATGTTTTTTGTATGAAAATTACAGCTGGGCTCTCTATGCGCCTTGACGTTCACGTCAACGGAAACTAATCTGAAATTTATGACCGACGAATACGGCCACGCCCATATCGATACGCCCGACCATTTGGGGCGCGAACAATTTTCGATCACGGATCTCTCGACCGAGTTCGGCGTGACAGCTCGTGCACTTCGCTTTTACGAGGATGAGGGGCTGATTAGCCCGTCTCGTAAGGGTTTGTCACGCATTTATTCCAAACGCGACCGCGCACGGCTGGCATGGATTTTGCGGGCCAAGCGCACAGGCTTTAGTCTGGCCGATATCCGTGAAATGATTGACCTTTATGACGTGGGTGACGGCCGTAAATTGCAACGTCAGGTCACGATTGAAAAATGCGAGCAACGGATAGAGTTGCTACAGCGTCAACGGGACGATATTGACAGTGCTGTAGATGAGCTCACACGATTCATCACAACTGTAAAAATGGCAGACGCGGGCCAGTAAGACCACCAAGCTGATTTGGTGCCTGTCCGGTTCCGCATGCCAATAGCTGGTTTTGCGGAAGGAAGAATTATGCCTGTGTATCGCGCGCCTGTTCAGGATATGTTGTTCCTGCTCAACGATGTGCTGCGGATTGAACAATATGCGGACTTGCCCGGCTTTGCCAACGCAACGCCGGATATGGTCGAAGCGGTTTTAACCGAAGCAGGGAAATTTTGTGAAGAGATACTGTTCCCGCTGAACCAGTCCGGCGACCTAGAGGGGTGCACCCGCCACGCTGATGGGTCTGTCACCACACCCGCCGGTTTCAAAGAGGCGTATCAACAATTTATCGAGGCGGGCTGGACCCAATTGACCCAGCCAGAGGCTTTTGGCGGCCAAGCCATGCCCCATGTGGTGGGTTTTCCGGCCGAAGAATTTCGTATGTCGGCCAACCAAGCTTTTGCCATGTACCCTGGCCTGACGCAGGGCGCGATTTCAGCGATTTTGGTCAAAGGCTCGGCAGAACTTCAGGCGAAATATGTGCCCAAGATGGTGTCCGGTGAATGGGGCGGTACGATGAACCTGACCGAACCGCATTGCGGGACGGATTTGGGCCTGATCCGCACACGCGCTGTGCCCAATGGCGACGGCAGCTATGCGATCAGTGGAACGAAAATCTTTATTTCGTCCGGCGAACATGACCTGACCGAAAATATCATCCATCTGGTGCTGGCCAAAACACCCGATGCCCCCGACAGCGTCAAGGGCATTTCTTTGTTTTTAGTGCCAAAATTTCTTGTAAAGGATGACGGGTCTTTGGGAGAGCGCAATGGCGCGGTCTGCGGTTCAATTGAACATAAGATGGGCATTCACGCCAACAGCACCTGTGTGATGAATTATGATGGCGCGACCGGCTGGATGGTTGGCGATGAAAATAAGGGCCTGGCCGCCATGTTCATCATGATGAACGCTGCGCGCTTGGGCGTGGGGATACAGGGGTTGGCGCAGGCCGAAATCGCGTATCAAAATGCGGTGGAATATGCCAAAGACCGCCGCCAAGGCCGCGCCTTGACCGGCCCGCAAGACCCACAAGAAAAAGCCGACCCATTGATCGTCCATCCCGACGTGCGCCGTATGTTGATGGACGGGAAAGCCACGGTCGAGGGGCTGCGTGCTTTGGCCCTGTGGGGGGCGTTGCAAGTTGATTTGGCGCATATGGCGGCCAGCGAAGAGGATCGGCAAATGGCCGATGATCTGGTCAGTCTGCTGACGCCCGTCATCAAAGGCTATGGCACCGACAAAGGCTATGATGTAGCCACCAACGCGCAACAGGTCTTCGGCGGTCATGGCTATATCGAAGAGCAGGGGATGAGCCAATATGTGCGCGATGCCCGTATCACGATGATTTATGAAGGAGCCAATGGCGTTCAGGCGATGGACCTTGTTGGCCGCAAATTGGCGCAAAATGGTGGCCGTGCCATCCAAGCCTTTTTCGCCATCGTCGATGCGGAATGCGCTGCGGCCAAGTCCAAACCGGCCATCGCCGATTTGGCCGGAAAGCTGGAAAAAGCCAATGGTGAGCTGAAGGCCGCGACCATGTGGTTCATGCAAAATGGCATGGCCAACCCCAATAATATCGGCGCGGGTGCGCATCATTATATGCATATCATGGGCCATGTGGCCTTGGGCCTGATGTGGGTGCGCATGGCTGAAGCATCGCAAAAGGCGCTGGATGATGGGCGCGGCAATGCGGCTTATCATCAGGCGAAGCTGATTACGGCACGTTATTTTGCGGAACGCTTTTTGCCGGACGCTGGTGCGCTGCGACGCAAAATTGAGGCTGGAAGCGAAACGATGATGGCTCTGACGCCAGAGCAATTCCACCTTGCCTGATTGGCTGCCCGCTCATGCTATGCGTGCGGCATGATAATAAAAAAGCCGCCACTTGCATTCACGCAAGTGGCGGCTTTTTCTGTTTATCCTCTTATTCCCTGCAACCGGACGCGCTATTTAACCATTGGACAAAAAACAGGATCTATCGCCGCAGTATACAGGCGGCGTGACGATAATAAGCGGAGGGAACAGCGGCATGGCGGACAAGATATTGCAACCTGTGGTTCAGCAGGGGCGCAATTGCTGGCGTATTGAGCGGGCCGATAGCGCCAAAATGATTGTCGATGCCGCCGACTATTATGCGTTGCTTGAGGGGCTGATGCAAAATGCGCGGGAGCGGATTTTGCTGATCGGCTGGGATTTTGACCCCCGTATCGCCCTGAAACCCACCGCCAGTGGCAAGGCCCAGTCCTTGGGGAAGTTTTTGCTGCGTTTGGCCAAGGATAAACCGAACCGCGATATTGATATTTTGCGCTGGAATTTTGGCGGCTTAAAACAATTTTTTTCCCCCACCATTGTATCAACGGTGCTGCGCTGGAAAATGACCAAATCCATTCGGTTCCGGCTGGATAGCGCGCATCCCTTGGGGTGCAGTCACCATCAAAAAGTGGCGGTGTTTGACGATCATCTGGCCGTGTGCGGCGGTATTGATGTGGCTGACCGGCGCTGGGACACGCCTGAGCATAAGGATGATGATCCCTTGCGGGTCCAGCCCAATGGCAAAGCTTATGAGCCATGGCATGATGTTACCATGTTGCTAGCGGGGCCGATTGGCGGAGCCTTGGCGGATTTGGGCAAAGAGCGTTGGAAACGAGCGACCAAAGAGGAATTGACGCCGCTGCGGCAGGACGGCGAAAATTGGCCCAAGGATTTGACGCCGGACTTTGAGAATGTGGACGTCGCCATATCGCGCACCCGCGCGGAATATGGCGACGTGTCGGAACTGCGGGAGATTGAGCAACTCTATATCGATATGATCATGGCGACCGAAAAATTCCTTTATTTTGAAAATCAATATTTCTCCAGCGGCAAGATAGCGGCGGCCATTGCCGAGCGATTGAACGAAGAAAATCCGCCGGAATTTATCATGGTGATGCCAGAAAAGGGTGACGGCTGGCTGGAGCAAAAGGCCATGGATGGCGCGCGGGTGATGCTGGTGCGCGAAATCGCCAAGTCCAAATATGGCAAGAATTTCCGCATTTATGTTCCTCACACCAAGGGCGGCGCGCCAATCTATGTTCATGCCAAGGTTGCGGTGATGGATGACCGCTTGCTGCGCATCGGGTCGGCCAATTTGAACAATCGGTCTATGGGACTGGATAGCGAATGCGACGTGACCATTGACGCGGCCTTGCCCGCCAACGCGGACACTCCGCCACGTATCAAGGCGCTGCGTGAAAATTTATTGGCCGAGCACTTGCATGTATCCCCCAGCGAAATTTCGCGCCTGTATGGCGAAACAGGCTCGCTCGCAAAGGTGATCGAGACGCTGAGCGGTGATGGAAAAACGCTGGAGTGGCTGGATTTGGAACAGCCCGGGCCCTTGGACGAATTTATTGCCAATAACGAACTGCTGGATCCGACACGGCCCGACGCCGTTTTCGAAGCACCGGGCGAGCATGGCGTAAAAAGCTATTTCCGGCGGCGCTTTGGCCGTCGCTATATGAAATAATACTAGGTTAGAGCGAGGGCGTTGACGCCGCTTTAAGAATAGGGCCGCCGCCATACGGCCCTGTTCGGCCCGCGTTCGCCAGCGACAAGCCCTAGTCCGCCAACGACAAGATATGGCGCGCTTGCTTTAAATGCGGCGCGTCGATCATCTTGCCGTCAATTTGCAGTACGCCTGCGCCCGGGTTGTTGTTGAATGCCTCGACAATGGCGTGGGCGCGTTGCAATTCCTCGGTGCTGGGCGTGAAGGCGGCGTTGATGGGCTCCACTTGGGATGGGTGAATAGCCATCATGCCGGTAAAACCATCCCGCCGCGCCGTTGCGGCATAGCGGGCCAGACCTTCTGCGTCCTTAATCGCTGGGAATACGGTATCAATCGCCGCTGTGCCCGCGCCGTGCGCGGCGAACAGCGTCAAAGAACGCGCCAGTTGATAGGGGGCGGTATAGCTGCCATCTGCTTCGCGGGACGTGGACGCGCCGATGGCGGCGGGCAGGTCTTCGGCGCCCCATGTCAGGCCCAGCAGCCTGTCCTTCACTTCGCGGTAGCTGCCAAGGGTGAAAATGGCCTGCGGCGTCTCGGTCGCGATTGGCAAAATCGCGGGCAAGGATGCATCGGCTGCGCCTTCGCTGCGTAAGATTGTGTCCAATTGCGCGATGCTGGATGCTCCATCGGCTTTGGGCAACATGATGGCATCGGGCCGCGCACCAATGACTGCTGCGACGTCGGCAGCGGTGAAATGGCTATCGAGCGGGTTGACACGGACCAAGGTAAAGGTCTGCCGCTCGCCGGACAGATAATCGGCTATGGCCGCGCGTGCTTTCTCTTTGTTAGACAGGGAAACACTGTCTTCCAAATCCAAAATAATGGCATCGGCTCCAGATGCCGCTGCCTTTTCAAACCGTTCGGGACGATCGCCGGGTACGAACAACAGGCTGCGCAATCTCATGGGGCTTCCTCACTCAGTTCAATTATGATGCATGGCGCTTGATCAGCGCGCTGCGTTCGCTTTGGCAGACGATCTGGCCCCGTTGGTTAATACAACGGTGCAAAAAGGTCACGATGCCCGCATTGGGACGCGACTTGCTTTCTTTCAAGGCGATCACTTCGCTGGTGGCGTAAAGTGTATCGCCCAGAAAAACCGGATGCGGCATGACCAGCTTATCATAACCCAAATTGGCAACCAATGTGCCCAAGGTGGTGTCGCCCACCGACAAGCCGATCATCAGGCTGAATGTAAAGGTTCCGTTGACCAAAATCTGCCCAAATTCTGATGCCTTGGCGGCTTCCACATCCAAGTGCAGTGGCTGGGGATTGTGGGTCATGGTCGAAAATAACAAATTGTCGGTTTCCGTCACGGTGCGCCGAATATCATGTTCGATCATATCGCCAATGGACCATTGGTCAAAGAAACGGCCAGCCATGTTTTTTCCTTTAATCTGTCTCTTCTCTGAACTGCTATGGCATTCAGCCAGCGCTTGGCATGATGTAATGAAGCTTGGCATCAAGCCCAAGCGGTAAATCCAGCAATATTGTGACGAATTGGTCAAATATGCGGGGGCATCAGCTAGACGACCATCAATCGCATTTTGTCGGTAGCTTGCGCCATGGGGATTGCACGGCAGCGCGGGATATCCAAAAATTCTAAATCATTCTGATGCGGTCGGCGTCCGCTTGGCGAACAGGTGACGATAAACGCCAAAGCCGTTGATGAACAAGAGCGCGACATTCTGCATCCCAATGCCGTCGCTATCGTCTTGCAAAAACCCCCAAAGAAGAAGGGACAGGCTGCTGCTGACGAAGATGATAAAGGCGATGCCGGTCCACCGTTCACCCAAATTCATGGCGATCATCAAGGCGGCGACGACACCGCTGATCGCTCCATAATATTGCAATATGTCGAGCATGTCCGGCCCTTCCTTCTATTTTTATTATTCTTTTGCGTCCATTTATGTGGCTATGTCTTGACGCTCAAAGTGCCGCTTTTGCGGCCCTTATTCGTGGTAACGCGGGGCAAGTGGAGAGGCTGCAATGGGGGCGGGGTGAAAGGCAGGCTTTGGGCGATGAAAGGCCATTCAGCTTGATTGACGGCATCGCTGGTTGCAATTCACACCGATGAGCGAAGCAATGACCCACTTGGACCGGCTGGAAGCCGAATCTATTCACATCATGCGCGAAGTGATGGCCGATGCCACCAATCCCGTGATGCTTTACAGCGTTGGTAAAGACAGCGCGGTAATGCTGCATCTGGCGCGTAAGGCTTTTTATCCTTCGCCGCCGCCATTTCCGTTGCTGCACGTCGACACAACATGGAAATTCAAAGCCATGTATGAACTGCGCGACCGTATGGCCCGCGAAAGCGGTATGGAATTGATCGTTTATCAAAATCCCGAAGCCGCCGAGCGGGGCATTAACCCCTTTGACCATGGCCCGCTGCACACCGACATGTGGAAAACCGAAGGGTTGAAGCAGGCGCTCGACAAATATGGTTTTGACGTGGCCTTTGGTGGTGCGCGGCGGGACGAAGAAAAAAGCCGCGCCAAGGAACGTATTTTTTCATTCCGCACCGCCAGCCATGGCTGGGACCCCAAGCAACAACGGCCGGAGTTGTGGAATATTTACAACGCGAAAAAGGCCAAGAGCGAAAGTATCCGCGTGTTTCCGATCAGCAACTGGACGGAATTGGACATTTGGCAATATATCAGCCGAGAAAATATCCCCATCGTGCCGCTCTATTTCGCGGCGCCGCGCCCGACCGTGGAGCGCGACGGCATGTTGCTGATGGTGGATGACGAACGTTTCCCGTTGCATGACGGCGAAGTGCCCGTGGAACGGTCGATCCGTTTCCGCACCTTGGGTTGCTATCCCTTGACCGGCGCGGTGGAAAGTACCGCCAGCAGTTTGTCAGAAGTCATTCAGGAAATGCTGCTGACCACGACCAGCGAACGCCAAGGCCGCGTGATTGATAAGGATGGCGGAGACGCCTCCATGGAAAAGAAAAAGCAAGAGGGTTATTTCTGATGTCGGATCCGGTTTACGTTACCGACGCGCTGATCGCCGAGGATATCGACGCTTATTTGGCGCAGCATGAAAAAAAATCTCTGCTTCGCTTCATCACCTGTGGCAGCGTGGATGATGGAAAATCGACGCTGATTGGCCGCTTGCTATATGACAGCAAGATGATCTTTGAAGATCAATTGGCGGCGCTTGAAGCCGACAGCAAACGTGTCGGCACGCAGGGGCAAGATATTGATTTTGCGTTGCTGGTCGACGGCTTGGCTGCGGAACGCGAGCAGGGCATCACTATCGACGTTGCGTATCGTTTCTTCACCACCGAAAAGCGCAAATTCATTGTGGCGGATACGCCGGGGCATGAACAATATACCCGCAACATGGTGACGGGCGCATCGACGGCCGATCTGGCGATCATCCTGATTGATGCGCGCAAAGGCGTTCTGACCCAGACCCGCCGCCACAGTTTCTTGGCGCATTTGCTGGGCATCAAGCATATCGTGCTGGCCGTCAACAAGATGGACTTGGTGGATTATAGCAAAGAGGTATTTGACCGTATTTGCTTGTCCTATCGCGCCTTTGCCAGCGAAATTGGCATCACCAATTTCCAAGCCATCCCGATTTCCGGCTTCAAGGGCGACAATATTGCTGCTGCGTCGGACAACACCCCTTGGTATCAAGGTCCCGCTCTGATCGAGCATTTGGAAAATGTCGAGGTCGGCACCAGCGCCGATGAAGCGCATCCTTTCCGGATGCCTGTTCAGTGGGTGAACCGTCCGAATTTGGATTTTCGTGGTTTTTCGGGCCAAATCGCCAGTGGTCGTGTCGCCCCGGGTGATGCCGTCCGTATCTTGCCCAGCGGCAAGACCAGCAACATTGCCCGCATCGTCACTTTGGACGGCGATTTGGACGAGGCCAAGGCTGGCCAATCGGTGACGCTGACCTTGGCGGACGAAGTGGACTGTTCGCGCGGGGACGTCATCGCCGTCGCCGATGCCCCGCCAGAGGTGTCCGACCAGTTCGAGGCAACGGTCGTTTGGATGGCGGATGAAGCCATGATCCCTGGCCGTGCCTATTGGTTGAAATTGGGCACACAGACTGTGTCTGTGACTTTGCAAGCGCCGAAATATGAAATCAATGTCAACTCCTTGGAGCATTTGGCGGCCAAGACATTGGAATTGAACAGCATCGGTGTGGTCGCTTTGGCGACGGACAAACCAATTGTGTTCGAACCATATGGCGACAGCCACACATTGGGTGGCTTCATTCTGATCGACAAGATGACCAACGCGACCATCGCGGCGGGCATGTTGCACTTCAGTCTGCGCCGCGCCCAAAATGTGCATTGGCAGGCCACCGATATCAGCCGCGATATGCGGGCCGACCTGAAAAACCAAAAGCCTGCTTTATTGTGGTTCACGGGCCTGTCGGGCAGCGGAAAATCGACCATCGCCAATTTGGTCGAAAAGAAACTGCACCGCATGAACCGCCACAGTTTCTTGTTGGACGGCGACAATGTGCGCCACGGTTTGAACAAGGATCTGGGCTTTACCGAAGCTGACCGTGTGGAAAATATCCGCCGCGTGGGCGAGGTGGCAAAGCTGATGACCGACGCTGGTTTGATCGTCATTACGGCGTTTATTTCGCCGTTCCGTGCGGAACGGGAATTGGTTCGTTCGATGCTCAAGGACGGCGAATTTATCGAAGTCTTTATCGATACCGCACTCGATGTGGCGGAAAGCCGCGATGTGAAGGGCCTCTATAAAAAGGCACGCGAGGGGCAGTTGAAAAACTTCACGGGCATCGACAGCCCCTATGAAGCGCCCGAGGCACCGGAAATCCACATCGACACCGCATCGGAAAGTGCCGAGGCAGCGGCGGATCGGATCATCGATTATGTGCTGGGTCCGGCATGACCGCCATAAGCGACAATGCGCTGGCCAAAAGGCTGGCGCATGAGGCGGGGCAGATTTTGCTATCGCTGCGTGCGGAAGGGGGATTAGCTGGCAAAGCCTTGGGCGATGCGGGGGATGCCGCCGCCAACGCCATGTTGATCCGTGAATTGCAAGCCTTGCGCCCTGATGACGCCATTTTGTCGGAGGAAGAGCAAGACAGCGAAGCGCGTCTGTCCGCCAGCCGAGTGTGGATTATTGACCCGCTGGATGGCACCCGCGAATATAGCGAGGGACGCAGCGATTGGGCCGTGCACGTCGCCTTGGCGGTGGACGGCGTTGCTATGGTCGGCGCGGTGGCCCTGCCATCATTGTCGCAAACCCTGTGCAGCGATGAAGCATGGCCTTTGGCGCCTAGCGTGCCGCCGTTGAAAATGTTGGTCAGCCGCACACGCCCTGCTGCAGAGGCGGTGTTTGTCGCTGAAAAGCTGGGCGCGACATTGCTGCCCATGGGCTCTGCGGGGGCAAAGGCCATGGCGGTGGTGCGCGGCGAGGCGGATATTTATCTGCACACGGGCGGCCAGTTTGAATGGGACAATTGCGCTCCAGTCGCCGTGGCGGCGGCGGCGGGGCTGCATGTCAGCCGTGTCGACGGTTCCCCGTTATATTATAACAACCGCAATAGCTATCTGCCCGATTTGCTGATTTGCCGCAAAGAATATGCCGAGGATGTGGTGAAAATTGCGGCGCAATATAGGGCGTAACCTCAATTTGGCGCATCCATGGATGGGGTGCGGATGATCGGGGGGAGATCAGCCGCATTGCCATGACCTTCGTCCCTCGATATCCCTTGGCGCAGAAAATGCTATTTGGGAGAGAGACGAGATGACCGACATACCAGCCACCCATAAAGTCATGCTGACCTTGGTGAAAGCCGAAGGGCAGCTTGAGGTGTTTTTGGAAGAACGGCCCATGCCCCGGCCAAAGGCGCATGAGGTGTTGGTCAAGGTATTGGCGACCCCAATTAATCCATCTGATCTAGGCTTGTTGGTCGGCGCGGCGGATATGGGGACAGCCAAAGCAGGCGAGCGCAATGGATTGCCGATGATCAGCGCCAATATTAGCGATGCTGGGATGCGCGCCATGCAAGGGCGTGTGGGCGACGCGCTGCCAATTGGTAATGAAGGTTGCGGCATTGTGGTCGCGGCGGGTGAAAACCCTGACGCCCAAGCCTTGATCGGCAAGATGGTAGCCATGCTGGGCGGGGAAATTTACGCAGAATATCGCTGTTTGCCCGTCCAAATGTGTATGGAATTGCCCGATGACACGGACCCCAAGGACGGCGCATCTTGCTTCGTCAACCCGCTGACTAGCCTTGCCTTTACGGAGGTTGCCAAGGCGGGCGGTCACAAGGCCTTGGTCCATACGGCGGCGGCCAGCAATTTGGGCCAAATGTTGGTGAAAATCTGCGCGGCAGACGGGTTGGAACTGGTCAATATCGTTCGCAGCGAACAGCAGGCGGAATTGCTGAAAGGGCTGGATAGCCGTTATGTGGTGAACAGCCAAGACAGTGATTTTATGGAGCAATTGATTGCGGCCTTGGTCGAAACCGGCGCAACGCTGGCCTTTGATGCCATTGGCGGTGGCAAGCTGGGCGGGCAAATTTTGACGGCGATGGAGGCCGCAGCGGTTAAACGCATGACGGTGTACAGCCGCTATGGCTCTGACGCCTATAAAGAATTATATATTTACGGCGGATTGGACATGGGGCCAACACAGTTTACCCGCAATTTCGGCTTTAGCTGGTCGATCAATGGCTTTTTGCTAACGCCGTTCATGGCCAAGGCGGGGCCAGAGGTGGTGGCGCGGATGCGCAAACGGGTCGCAAATGAACTGACCACGACGTTCAAAAGCCATTATTCCCAAGAAATCAGCCTGACCGACGCGCTGAAATTGGACGTGGTGCAGGCCTATAATGCTAAGCGCACTGGCGACAAATATTTGATCCGCCCGCATGGGTAAACGCCGCCACGGCGGATGATATCGAATGTTGCTTGCGGCCTTGCTTTTCGTGCCAAGGTCGCAAGCCTAGGTCCTGCCGCTAGTCACGGCACCAGGCGCAATTTATCGCTTCATACATTGCCGGATATCATCACGCCGATATTCGCTGCAATTCCACAAGGCCTTTTCAAAGCTGGCGCTGTCATCGCGCAGGTAAGAGAAGCTCATGGCGGCGCGTTCTAGGTCGCTCATCGCTTCGCTTTTGGGTTTGAGCATGGGGTTGGTCCAGCCCAGCAATTTGCAATAGGGCCGCTCTGCACACAGACGAAGCGCCATGGTCAGATAGGTTTCTGGCGCCGCCCGTGCGTCCAATTCCACCAAAATGGTATCGCGTTTTCCCTGATCTTTACGGTCAGCGATGATTTTCGCTTCTTTGGCGGCTGATAATGCATCTTCGTCGGTGATGATGCTGGGATTGCTGGCAAGGGCCGTGCCCGCATGGGCGGGGGACAGCGCCACCATTTTGGCAATATGGGGTTCGACGCCCGATACGTCATGCCGAAAAGCGGGGCTGGTGCCCCAAAAACCGGGCCAGCGAAAAAATAAATGGGTATCAACAATGGCAATTTTGCTGAGCGTATCGCTCCAATAAGGGCGTACCCAATTGGTGTGATAATGGGTGGCAAGGCCTACTTCGGGTGCGATACTGCCGGTCAACATTTGGCGGGCATGGCTTTGCGCCCGCGTCCATGCCGCAGCGCTATATCGGCGCGAGAGGGCGCCATCGCAAGTAAAGGTAAATTGGCATCCTGTTGCCCGTTCCGCGCCCTGAAACACCACGCCGCAGATGGATTTTGGAAAGGCCGCATGACGTGCGCGGTTAATCACCACTTGGCCGACCGCATATTGGCCGCGAGGATCATCGCCTGCCTCATAGAGCATCGCCGCAGCCATACAGTCATTGGCGCGCGCCAAATCCTCGCCCTTGCCGGAATGAACAAAGGCTTTGGCCGTGGAAAAACCAGCGGTAACCAGCGGTATGGCGGCATTTTGGCTGCGTGCATCATCTTGTGTTACGGGTGCCAATTCCATGGCAGGCGGGGCCGGAATGATGTTGCGCGGTGGCGCTATGTGGATGGGCCCTAGAGACTGGTGCCGTGACGACTGGGGCAGCCTTTGCTGCGGCGCAGGGACGCTATTTAGAACGCCGCCAATAGCCGCCGCAGCGGCTAGCCAAAATAGCCAGCCGCTAACGTCATGCCCTGCCATAAGTGGCTTGGCATCATCGGGGTTGCTCGGCGTCATGCCGAAATCGCCATTATGGCTCTGGCAAAAAGTCCGGAACCGACAAATAGCGTTCGCCTGTGTCATAGTTGAAGCCCATGACACGGCTACCTTCGGGCAGTTCTTTTAGTTTTTGGGCGATAGCGGCCAATGTCGCGCCCGACGAAATACCGACCAACAACCCTTCTTCGCGCGCTGAGCGGCGGGCATATTCTTTGGCATCGGCGGCGTCGACCTTGATCACGCCATCCAGCAAGTCAGTATGCAGGTTGCGCGGGACAAAGCCTGCGCCAATACCCTGAATGGGGTGCGGCGCAGGCTGTCCGCCCGATATAACCGGCGATGCTTCGGGTTCGACGGCAAAGACTTTGAGGTTGGGCCAGTGGGATTTCAGGAATTTTGCCGTGCCTGTGATATGGCCACCTGTGCCAACACCAGTGATCAGCACATCAATGGGTGTATCGGCAAAATCCGCCAAAATTTCGGGGCCCGTGGTGCGAATGTGGATATCGATATTGGATTCATTTTCAAACTGCTGCGGCATCCACCCACCCGGCGTATTGTCCACCAGTTCAATGGCGCGTTCGATGGCACCCTTCATGCCCTTTTCGCGGGGCGTCAGGTCAAAGGTCGCGCCATAGGCCAGCATTAAGCGGCGACGTTCCAGTGACATGCTTTCTGGCATGACTAGCACTAGCTTATATCCCTTGACAGCGGCCGCCATCGCCAGACCAATGCCGGTATTACCCGATGTCGGTTCAATGATGGTGCCGCCCGCCTTTAACGCGCCCGAAGCTTCGGCAGCTTCGATCATCGCTAGGCCGATACGATCCTTGATGGACCCTGCCGGATTGCTGCGTTCGGATTTTACCCACACTTCGGCGTCTGGGAATAATCGTCCCAAACGAATATGCGGTGTGTTGCCGATGGTATCGAGGATCGAATTGGCTTTCATGGTCGGTGAATGCTTTCTTGATATCCGAAGCGATGTTCGCGGTGGGGCCGTGGGTCAGCAGGCGACCATGGTCGTTCCCCGCTGATCACAGCATTTACAGAAGTTTGTAACGAAGCCAGCAGATACTGTCCATAATGCCAATCGCCGATGTCGGATTCTGCGTTAATATGCCCAAAGGGACCAGCGTTGACAAAACGTGCGTCCCAATGACGGGACAAACGCCAGACATAGGCCGTTTTGGCATAATGGTCATTGTCACTGCCAACGACGATCATTGGTGTTTGACTGACGAAACTGGCATGATGGGAAAAACCCGTGACGCGGCTAAGCTTGGAAATACGGCCAAGGTCGGGCGGCGCGACCAATAGCGCCCCGCCTATTTTCGCACGATCAGTCCATGATGCCTGTTCAAACCAATGGGTGAAGGCATGGCACCCCAGACTGTGGGCGGCAATCAATACCGGTTGGTCAATATCGGCGAATATGGCGTCAAGCCGGCGGACCCAATCATTCAGGTCCGGCGTGCCCCATTGGCCCAAATCGGCGCGGTGGCAGTGCGTGAACTTTTGTTCCCACAAGCTTTGCCAATGTGTCGGCCCGCTATTGTCCAGTCCAGGGATGGTCAAAATGCGGGTGGCGGGTGATAATAATGGCATAACGGTTTCTCCATCACATGATATGGGAATCCGTGGGAACGGGTGAGTTTGTTTTAACTCAACCAAAATAATCGACAATATATTTTTTCTTAACCGCCCGATACTGTGGATAAGGTGCTGACACCGCCCATGATCAGGTTGGGCGGCGCAAGCAGCCTAGATTTTATGTGCTTCTTCGGCAGGCAGGCTGGACGTAAAACTGGGCTGGGGCGCAAAGGTCTTGGCACGGCGCAATTCGGGAAAACGCCATGCCCACAGCGCGGTGACACCAATGGCAGCAACGCCGCCAATGGCCACAGCGCCCACGGGGCCGAGCACAGAGGCCATCGACCCCGCCCGCATTTCACCCAATTCATTGGATGCAGAAATCGCAAGGCCCGACACCGCGCTGACGCGGCCGCGCATATGGTCGGGCGTGTTGAGTTGGATCAAACTGCCGCGCACAAAGACCGAGAACATATCGGCTGCGCCAATAAAGGCCAGCAAGCCCAGCGACAGCAACACATTGGTGGAATAAGCAAAGGCCGTGGTCGCCGCGCCAAATAGGGCGACGGCCCACAACATCTTCACGCCGACATTATTTTCAATGGGACGAAAGGCCAGCATCAGGGCCACCAACGCCGCGCCAACCCCCGGTGCGGCGCGCAAGAAACCCAGCCCCTCGGAACCGGTTTGCAAAATATCGCGGGCAAAAACCGGCAGCATGGCTGTCGCGCCGGACAGAATAACGGCGAACAAATCCAAGGTGATGGTGGCGAATAAAAAGCGTTCGCGCCATGTGAATTTCAACCCTTCGGCCATTTCGACCAAGGGCCGCGCGCGCGCCGGATTGGCTGGCGGGTGAACAGGGCGAACGCGGCTCAGCAACAGGGCGGCGAGCGCCAATAAGGATGCCGTAAAAATATAGACCGATGCTGGATGGGCCGCAAAAATCAGTCCGCCTGCTGCGGGTCCGACAATGGATGCCGACTGCCATGCAATGCTGCTCATCGCGATGGCGCGGGGCAGGGCGGCAGCGGGCACGATATTGGGGGCGATGGCACTCAGCGCCGGACCAGAAAACACACGCGCCACACCATGTAATGCGCCCAATGCAAACAAGATCGGCAGCGTTAAGCCATTTTTCCATGTCAGCCATGCCAGCAATAGCGCGATCAAAAAGTCGATGCACAGCGAAAAAATAGCGACTTTTCTGCGTTCAAAACGATCCGCTGCCCATCCGGCGACCGGTGTTAACAGGGCCAATGGCACAAATTGGAACAACCCCAGCAGCCCGAGTTGAAACGAAGCCTCGCCAATGGACATGCCATAATCGCTGCGCGCTGTGTCATAGAGTTGGTAACCAATCACCACCACCATGGCGATAGTCGCCATGACTGAGGTGAATCGCGCCAGCCAAAAATAGCGATAGTCCACAAAAGCGAGGGGGGAGGGGGCTTTCGGGGCGGATGCGGGGGCATCGGCATCAGTGGCGCTGCTGGTCATGGCCCATCGCTGTAAGGCAAATGACCTCAGCTTCCAATGGGCAGGATAGCGGGGCGTGCAAATTTTATTGCCGCCGCTGATGCGCGCCCATGCGGGCGAGCGCATCAGCGTTGATCAAAGATATTAGTTCGGCGCGATCAAGCGGGCGATGAAAAATCCGTCCATTCCGCCTTGTTCGGCCAACATATGCGGTAGGGTACGCAATTGCCCTTGCTCGTCCGGCGTGATGCCAGCGGGAAGTTCGTCGGCGCGAATGGGCGACAACGTCCATTGTGGATGTTCATATAAGAAGGTCTCAATCTGTTCCTCACCCTCGGCGCGTTCCAACGAACAAGTGGCATAGATGAGCGTGCCACCGGGCTTGACCCATTTGGTGGCGCGGTTCAGCAGACGTGCCTGCAAATCAGCCATTTCCGCGATGTTTCGCCCCTCGACACGGTGCAGCACATCGGGGTGGCGGCGGAAAATGCCAGTGGCCGAACAAGGGGCGTCCAGCAAAATGGCATCGGCCTGTTCCTTGGGCTGCCAATGCAGCAGATCGCCCTTTTTGACATCGGCCTGCAATCCCGTGCGGGCCAGATTGTCGGCCAGACGTTCTAGCCGCTTGGCGCTGGCATCAACGGCGGTGACATGCCAGCCAGCAGCGGCCAATTGCATGGTCTTGCCGCCGGGGGCAGCGCACAGGTCCAGCACGGTGCGGCCATCGCCCTTGCCCAGCAATCGGGCGGCAAGGCTGGCGGCCAAATCTTGGACCCACCAGCCACCTTCTTCAAAGCCGGGCAGGCTTTCGACAGCATGGCCGCGCGGCAAGCGCAGGTGCAGCGGGGCGAGGCTTTGGGCGTCGGGCCAGCCTTCGATTTGTGGTTCTGCGGCAAAGCTTAGGTCAATTGGCGGCGCGCTGCTCCATGCAGCCTCGGCCGAAGCGATCATGTCATCGCCCCATTGTTCGGACCAACGTTCTGCCACACTTTCCGGCAGGCTGGCGGTTGGAGGCAGGCGCCATTCTTCTTTTTGAGCGCGGGACAATAGGGCATGAACCAAGCGGCGCGGGCCGCCCGCGACCAATGGCAAAGCCGTGGATACCACCGCATGGGCAGGGCTGTTCAGCGACAAAAGCTGGGCCAATGCGATCCGCAGCACGGCGCGGCTTTTCACATCCTCGGGCAATTGCTGGGGCGTGGCATCGTCGATCATCGCGTCAATGTCGGTCATCCAACGCAGGCTTTCCGACGCAATGGCAATCGCAAAGGCGCGGTCGGCGGGCGACAGGCCTTGTGTCGCGGCATGGGATGCGATTTCCAGCGGGTCGCCCCGACGCAAAATCGCATCGACCAACCGCAAGGCGGCGCGCCGTGTACCGGTTCCGGGTGGATCGCCTTCGGTGTGGCGGCGGTTACGGGGGCGGCGTTGGTCGTTCATGATAATCTGTCTCTGTCGTAAAGGTGCGGCGATAAGAGGCCACGCAAATGGTTGGCGCGGGGGTGAAACCTGTCTAATATGCTTTATATGAGCGAGATCCGTGAGAATCCATCCATTGGCGGCACAGCGCGCGCCACGAAACGTCCCGATGATGTCAAGGCACCGGAGGGATGGGAGAATCCCCCTGTGCCATTGCCGGCGCAGCCCATTATAGAAGCGGCCGAAGATCAGCCAACTGGCCGCAACCCTGTTCGTTATGGGGATTGGGAAAAGGGCGGTTTGGCCATCGATTTTTGAATAGGCGATTTCTGAACGGGCGAGCTTTGATTGGGCTGGGCCAGCGCGCTCAGTTTGGCGAGCGATAGCCCATAGAAAATGGACGGCGGGATATTCCCGCCGTCCATTTTCTCATCATCTGCAAAAGCAGGCTTAAGCGTTGGCGGGTGCCGTGGCTTCTGGTGCATTGGGCACCTTGCCTGCTTTGACTTGTTCCGCGAAAATTTCGCGCATCAGTTGCAGCGAGAAAAGATGCGCGAAAATCAGCGGCAGCATTCCATTTTGCGTCATTTTACGCAGAACGTCGCCGCGCAGCTCGCGAACCTTATTTTCGTCGATCATCTGGAAACCGCGATACACGAACGGTGTCGGATTGCCTTCTTGTTGAATGGCGACTTCGCCTTCCATCAACAAATCCGCTTTTTTCAATTCTTCCACGAATTGGCCGGTGCGCATACCAGCTTCTTCGAAATTTTGGCAGAATTGCAAAATGCCGTTCACCGCTTCCGAAGGCTTGCCGTCTTCGAACAATTTGTCACCATCTTCGAATGGACCGATGGCGTCCGCCTTGGGGTCAAAGCATAGCGACAATTCGTCGCTGTCTGGACGCAGGCGTGCCAGCAAGAAGGGGTAGCGGCGGATATAGGCTGGAACATATACGGGGTTCAGCAGCTTGCCTTCGGCGTCGACAAAGGTGTTCACCCCTTCGTTCAGGCCCATCAGCGCCAACGGCACAGGGTTTTCGCCGGACGAGAATACGATGGGGTAAAAGCGCGAAGCGGCAACAAATTCATCGCTGGTCAGCGGCACGGCATGCTGCGAAATCAGGAAGTCTGCGCGGTCCAAAGGACGGGCGCGCCATTCTGCATGGTCGACGCTGGAAAGCGGCTGCAGGTCTTGATAAAAAAGTGGCAGATTGGCAGGTGCGGGCGCAGTGGCCATGGATCAAGCTCCGAAATCGAGGATGGCCTTGCGGCCCTTTAGACTTTAATGGCGCCAAGCCATATTTGCCAAAACGTGCTGACGCAAGACAAAGCTGTTTGCCGATCAGAAAAGACGCCAGTGACGGTTGTTTGCGCCATTGTGCGGCAGCTTATTGATCAAGATTGCCGGATATGCTCCCTTAGTTTTGCAGACGGATCAGCTTGTCCGGATTGCAAATCTGATGCGGGTCCATACCCAATTTAATCGCCCGCAGGGCCGCTAGCCGTGCGGGGCTGTCCAGTTCGGCCAAAATGTCGCGCTTCATTTGCCCAATGCCATGTTCTGCCGATATTGACCCGCCAATCTCCATGACATGACGATAGACGGCGCGGCTGGCCTCTTCGCCATATTGCGCCAGCCATTTTTGGCCATCGACGCCGACAGGCGGCTGAATATGGTGATGTACATTGCCATCGCCCAAATGGCCAAAGGATAAGCATCGCACGCCCGCAAAATTGGCGGATAATCGCGCGGGATTGCTCTCGATGAATTCCGGCATTTTTTCGACTGGCACGCTGATGTCATGCTGAATGGCCGGCCCCTCGGCACGAGATGCGGCGGATATACTGTCGCGGATGCGCCAAAAATCATCGCTTTCTTGGTCATTTTTCGCGATCACGGCATCTTGGATCAGGGATGCTTCAAGGGCTTGGGCCAGCTCCCGTTCCAAGGCCGAGGCCATGATATCTTGATCGTCACCAGCCAGTTCAATGAGCGCATACCATATATGGTCGCTTTCCAAGGGATTCCGGCTGTTGGGGATATGGTTTAGCACCGCCGTCAGGCAGGATTGCGGCAGGATTTCAAACCCCTCCAGCATGGCGCCTAAGCCCCTATCCAACTGGCGCAGCAGCACCAGGGCTTGATGAACATTGGTCAGCCCAACCCACGCCGTTTGGCGGGCAGGGGCGCTGGGGGATAGGCGCAATGTCGCGGCGGTGACGATACCCAGCGTCCCTTCAGCCCCGCAAAATAAATGGCGCAGATCATAACCGCGATTGTCTTTTTTTAGCGGCGAAAGCGCGTCCAAAATCTGACCATCGGGCAGCACAACCTCTAGCCCCGCGACCAATTCGCGCATATTGCCATGGCGTAAAACCTGCGTTCCGCCCGCATTGGTCGACACCAAGCCGCCGATGGTCGCCGACCCTTTGCCGCCCAGCGTCAGCGGAAAGCGCAGGCCATGATCCAGTGCAATATGATGAAAATTTTCCAATATAACGCCCGCGTCAACACAAGCTAGGCGGGCATCCACGTCTATATGCCGCACGCCGGTCATGCGGCGAAGGCAGAGCAGGATTTGATCACCGCTATGGTCGGGCGTCGCGCCGCCAACCATGCCACTGTTTCCGCCTTGCGGAACCACCGCAACCCGTGCGTCATGACATAATTTCATGATCTGGGACACTTGGGCGGTCGAATTTGGGGACAGCATTGCAGCTGCCTTGCCATGATATTTGCCGCGCCAGTCGGTCAGCCATATCGCCATATCTTGGGGGCTAGTGGTAAAGCCTTTGTCGCCCACAATGTGACGGAGGGCATCAAGCAATGCAGGCGACGGCGGTAAGGGCATGATATCCACGCTTTCTTAACCCCATAACGACATAAATGCAGCAATATAGAAAAAGCCGTTGCAGCGATTCATGGGTCTGGGCATCAGTTCATATCTTGTTCAACCGCATAACCTATATATGGAAAAAGTTCAGTTTGTTTGAACCCTTCCATCGGCTGCGAAGTGGAATACATCAAGTGACGCAACTTGCATTGCCAAATCTATCTGCACGCGGGCTTCCCTGTGTGTTCGGCGATGGAATGCTGTGCCTTTGGTGGACAGGGCTATGATGAACTGGCCATTTTTTCTCATTGCTGCCGCTCCCTTCACCCTGACGGGCAGTCCCGCCGATACAGGGCAAAGCCCGACGCCACTCACCGGAAGTTGGACCTTTGCGATTCCACAAATCGACGAAGGCGGCAACCAATGGCAGGTGGTGATTGAAGAACGCATTATCATTCGCGTACCAGCACGTCGTTCCTCGCTGACCCATTTTTCGATGCCCGCACCCCAGGCGGGTGCCAACAGCACGTCCATTGTCTGGCGCGAGAAAAAAGGCCCGAAATGTATCACGATGCGCGATATTGCGGGGATGCAAACGACCCAGCGCGACAGTATCGACCTGATCACGCGCCAAAATCAGCGACTTCGTGCCCAGCTTAATCGCGGTTGCCGTGCGCTGGATTTTTATGCCGGCTTCTATATGGAGCGCAATGATGATGGCCGCCTGTGCGAAGGCCGTGATCAGCTTCATGCCCGCACAGGGGCGAGGTGCGAAGTCGAGAAATTTCGCCTGATGGTTCCCGAAGTCCGCGAAGATTAACCACAAATGCGGCTTTTGCGTCGGGCCGATCAGGCAATTCTTGACATTTCCGGTGGCGTTCGCCATGGCCCCCGCATCAGTGGCTCGCTTGGGTTGGCCAGGCCTGTGCCGCTATTCCGGACATGATGCCCTTATGAAATTTGCCGACCTCGGCCTATCCGACGAACTTATGCGTGCCGTTACAGAAGCGGGCTATGATGAACCGACGCCTATTCAGGCTGGGGCCATCCCGTCCGTTCTAATGATGCGTGACCTCATTGGTATTGCACAAACAGGGACCGGTAAAACCGCGTCTTTCGTTCTGCCGATGATCGATATTTTGGCCCATGGGCGAACACGGGCCTTGATGCCACGTTCGTTGATTTTGGAACCGACCCGCGAACTCGCGGCGCAGGTGGCCGAGAATTTCGAAAAATACGGAAAATATCACAAGCTTAGTATGGCGTTGTTGATCGGCGGCGTGCAGATGGGCGATCAAATCAAGGCCTTGGAAAAGGGCGTGGACGTATTGATCGCGACACCGGGCCGCTTGATGGACCTGTTTGAGCGCGGCAAAATCTTGCTGACGGGCTGCGATTTACTGGTGATCGACGAAGCCGACCGTATGCTGGATATGGGCTTTATTCCGGATATTGAAAATATCTGCACCAAGCTGCCCGCGAATCGTCAGACGTTGCTGTTCTCTGCGACGATGCCCGCACCGATCAAGAAATTGGCGGACAAATTCTTGTCCAACCCCAAGATGATCGAAGTGTCACGTCCGGCATCGACCAACAAAAATATTGTGCAATATCTGGTGCCCTCTGCGGAACGGAAAAAGCGTGAAACGCTTCGCGCGCTGTTGCAGGCCGAAGAAGTCAGTACCGCGATTGTATTTTGTAACCGCAAAACGACCGTGCGTGAATTGGCCAAATCTTTGCAACGTCATCGTTATTTGGCGAGCGAAATTCATGGCGATATGGACCAGTCCAGCCGCTTGGCGGAATTGGAACGCTTTAAACGCGGTGATGTGAATATTTTGGTGGCGTCGGATGTGGCCGCGCGCGGATTGGACGTAAAGGGCGTCAGCCATGTGTTCAATTTTGACGCCCCATGGCACCCCGACGATTATGTTCACCGTATTGGCCGGACCGGACGGGGGGGTGCCAAGGGACGTGCTTTCACCTTGATGACTCCGTCTGACGCCGAAGCGATTGATAATATTCAAAAGCTGACGGGCAGCAAAATTGATGTGCTCAAGCTGGAATTGCCAGAACCCGCGGCGCGCGGACGTGGTGATAAGCCGCGGCGTCAAGACGATGGCCGCGATGATGCCGATGTTGGGCGGGATAAGCGCGAAAATCGTGAAAGCCGTGAAAGCCGAGAAGGCAGCGATAAACGTGATGGTCAGGACAATGGCGACAGCCGCGATTATGGCTCATCACGATCGTCCAAGTCGCGGCGCTCTGGTCGAGGACAAGATCACAAGCCACGCTGGGACGAAAGCTTGGGCCGCGACCCCAATGCGGTTGATGGGCCCGACGAAGGGTGGAATGGCCCCATTCCCGCCTTTTTGTCCGTAGGCGTTGGCGGATAATTTATCCGCACGATTAATACTCTATTTCAAAAGTCATAAAGAAAGGCGCGGAAGAAATCTTCTTCCGCGCCTTTCTTTCTTATGGCGGGCCATAAGGCGCGACGAAAATATGTGCCTTATTTGGCGGGCTGAGCAACCTCCGCGCTGGTTTCAGCGCCAGCTTCCGGTTTGGCCTGAGCGATTGCGGCGGCAAATTGTTCTGCGGTGAAGCTGCTGGATAGGCCGTGTGCGGCGATGAAAAAGCTGTTGCTTGGTAAGCGCACATCACCCTCGGTCGTGGTCAAAATGACCCCGTCGGCATCCGCCGATTTGACGGTGCCCACCTCTGCCGTGCCGTTCAGGCTTTTCACGGATGCACCAGGAACCAAGGCGGCGGTAACCGCCGCTTGCGCTGCTGCTTTTTGCTGGGCGATGCCGGCTGTCAATTGTTCCAGCGTGACGCCAATTGCAGGGCCTTTCTCACCCGCACCAAAGGATGCATTGGGCAAAGCGATTTGTTGATCGCCCATGTTGATGACACTGTTGGTGCCGTCATTGCTGGAGACCGTTCCAATGACCGCGCCAGCGCTGTCATAGACTGTGGTGCCCGTATTCAGCGTAACGCCAGCAGGCGCAGCCGCATCTTGCGCTATCGCCGTGGCGGGAACCGCAATGGTCCCAGCCGCACTCAAGGCAACAGCGATAGCAAGATTGGCAAAGCTTTTCATAATTTGGTGTCTCCGAAAAACGATAATTCGAAGACCCAAGCTAAGACAGCAACGCTGATGGGTTAAAGCTATTGGGGACGGTGTGTGGCATCTATGGGGTGAATTGACCAAAAATTAACCATAAAATGCAAATTGATAGCTATTTTTGACCATTTATATCCCGCAAATGGCGACAAATCACGCAATGAGCAAAGGGTCAACGGCAACAGTTTTGCGGACAATATCTGCTATATTTTTTGTCGATGTCCGCTGCGTTCAAGCCGGTCAGGCAATTTTAACAAAGCTGTCCAGCACGCGCTTACTGCCTGTCTGTTCAAAATCGACTTCCAACTTATTGCCGTCCATATCCGTGATGTGGCCATAGCCGAATTTTTCATGGAACACGCGCTGGCCAATCGCCAGATCGGACCGTGCTTTGCTGGCGAAAGAGGCCGAGGCCGTCTTGCTGGGGGTGGGGGAACGGGTAACAGTGGCCGACTGGACCATATCGCGCTGCCACGCTGGGCCACGATCTTGACCATATCGCCCTTGGTTGGACGCAACATGGGCGAAGGGGTCGCTGTCCGCGCCCCAGCGCGTCGTCCAATGATTGGCGCTGGCCCCGACGCTATTTTCCGCCTCGACATGCTCGGGGGGGATTTCGGCGATAAAGCGGCTGGGAATGCTGCTGGTCCATTGGCCATAAATGCGGCGGTTGGCGGCGTGAAATATGCTGGCGCGTTTGCGCGCGCGGGTGATGGCGACATAGGCCAGTCGCCGCTCTTCTTCTAGGCTGGCGATGCCGCCTTCGTCGAGCGCCCTTTGGGATGGGAACACCCCTTCTTCCCATCCAGCCAGATATACATAGTCAAATTCCAAGCCTTTGCTGGCGTGGATGGTCATGATCGTAACATTTTCCGCATTGTCTTGATTGTCGCGGTCCATCACCAAACTGACATGTTCCAAAAATGCGTCCAGCGTTTCATATTCTTCCATCGCGCGGACCAGTTCGGACAGATTTTCCAAACGGCCCGCATTATCGGCGCTGCGGTCGGCTTGCAGCATGGCGGTATAGCCGCTGTCTTCCAAAATGATTTGCGTTAGTTCGGCATGGTTCAGCGCCGCCGTCTGGTCGCGCCAACCGCGCACCATCGCTACGAAAGCGGCCAATTGACGGCGGGCTTGCGGTGTCAATTCGTCCGTTTCCACCAATTGCGACGCGGCGCTGAACAGCGACATTTGCTGGGCGCGGGCATATTGATGGATACGGGACAAGGCCTTGTCACCCAAACCGCGCTTGGGAACATTGACGATCCGCTCAAAAGCCAGATCATCGCTGGCCGAATGAACCAGCCGTAAATAAGCCATAGCATCGCGAATTTCGGCGCGTTCATAGAAACGAAAGCCGCCAATGATGCGATAGGGCAGGCCGGTGGCGATAAAGCGTTCTTCAAATTCGCGGGTTTGGAATTGGGCGCGCACCAAAATGGCGGTGTGGTCCAGCCCAATGCCTTGGCGTTGCAAGCTGTCCAATTCCTCGCCAATGCGCCGCGCTTCCTCGGGTCCATCCCAGACGCCGTTAATATGAACTTTGTCGCCAGCGTCCAATTCCGTCCACAAGGTCTTGCCCAAACGCCCGCTATTTTGGGAGATGAGCGCCGACGCGGCCGCCAAAATTTGCGGGGTGGACCGGTAATTTTGCTCCAGCTTGATCACCGCCGCACCAGGAAAATCTTTTTCAAAGCGCAGGATATTGGCCACTTCTGCGCCGCGCCAGCTATAAATGCTTTGGTCGTCATCGCCGACACAGCAGATGTTCTTGCGGCTTTGCGCCAACAAACGCAGCCACAGATATTGGCTGGCATTGGTGTCCTGATATTCGTCCACCATGATATATTTGAAACGCTGCTGATATTGTTCCAACACATCGCGGTGGCTGCGCAGGATCACCAACATATGCAGCAGCAAATCCCCGAAATCACAGGCGTTTAATGTCTTGAGCCGCGCTTGGTACAGGGCATAGAAATGCTGTCCCTTGCCATCGGCAAAGGCTTCGCTTTCGCTGGCGTCCAAGTCGCTGGGCGTCAGTCCGCGGTTTTTCCAGCGGTCAATCAGCGCGGCCAATTGCTTAGCGGGCCAGCGTTTATCGTCCAGCCCCTCGGCCTGAATAAGCTGTTTCAACACCCGCAATTGATCGTCGGTGTCCAAAATGACAAAATTGCTTTGCAGACCGACCAATTCGCTGTGGCGGCGCAGCATTTTGGCGGCGACCGAGTGGAAAGTGCCCAGCCATGGCATCCCTTCGACATCGTCGCCGATCATCCGCCCCATGCGTTCGCGCATTTCGCGCGCGGCTTTGTTGGTAAAGGTGACGGCCAAAATCTCGGACGGCCATGCGCGGCGCGTCGCAATAATATGCGCCAAACGCGCGGTCAGCGCTGCCGTTTTTCCGGTTCCAGCACCCGCCAACATCAACACAGGGCCTTCGGTGGTCAACACCGCCTCGCGCTGCGGCGCGTTCAGGCCGCGCAAATAGGCTGGTTCAGACGCAATAGGCGCGGGTTCGGGGGCATGGAAAGGATTTTGGGTCACGGTGAACGATTAGGGAACAGCTGTCTTTTTGTCCAGCAGGGTGACGGGCTTATTTGCATGCTTTGGTACTTGCATCGTGCCGCGTTCCGCTCTTTAACACCGCACCATATTGCACAATTGCGGGCTATGCCGCTCCGCCATTGGCTGATTGACCATATGGAAAGGTCTGCATTTGCTAAATTTAGCGCCATATCGCGCGAACGGGCGCGTGCTTTCTGCCAGCCTTGTTGGGACGGCGGTCGAATTTTATGATTTTTATATTTATGGCACGGCTGCGGCCTTGGTGTTCGGCCCGCTATTTTTTCCGACGGAATCCGCATCCGCCCAGTTGATGCTCAGTTTCATGAGCTTTGCACTGGCCTTTTTTGCACGGCCTGTCGGGGCAGTCGTCTTTGGCCATTTCGGCGACAGGGTGGGCCGTAAATCCACATTGGTCGCATCATTGATGCTGATGGGGGCTTCCACCACGCTGATCGCCTTTTTGCCGACCCATGCGATGGTGGGCTGGGTTGCGCCCTTCTTGCTATGCTTGCTGCGCTTTGGTCAGGGGCTGGGGCTGGGCGGTGAATGGGGCGGTGCGGCGCTGTTGGCGGTGGAAAATGCGCCCAAAGGCTGGCGCGCCCGTTTTGGCATGTTCCCGCAATTGGGCGCGCCCGTGGGCTTTATCGCGGCCAACGGCCTGTTCCTGATCCTTGGTCTGACACTGAGTGACGCAGATTTCATGGCTTGGGGCTGGCGCATTCCGTTCTTATTTTCGGCGGTGTTGGTCGGGCTGGGCCTATGGGTGCGTCTGAAGATCGGCGAAACGCCCGCCTTTGCCGAGGTATTGGAAAAAGGCCCACCAGAAGGCGTGCCGATCAGCCTGTTGCTGCGCCATCATTTGACACTGACCTTGGCTGGCATATTCGCGGTGGTGGCCTGTTTCGCGATTTTCTATCTCGCGACATCCTTTGCCTTGGCGCATGGCACCACGGTATTGGGTTATAATCGCACCGAATTTTTGGTCGTCCAACTGTTCGCCATTCTGTTCATGGCGGCGGGGATTATTTATTCCGGCTATAAAAGCGACGCAACCAGCGCGCAAAAGGTGCTGACATGGGGCTGCGGCGCGACGATTGTGATCGGCCTTGGCTTTGGCCCGTTGCTGGCGTCGGGCAATTTGTGGCTGGTGTGGATGGGCCTGTCGGCATCGCTATTTGTAATGGGCTTGGTCTATGGCCCATTAAGCGTGTGGCTGACCGAATTATTCCCCGTGCATTTGCGCTATACCGGATCGTCTATCGCTTTTAATGGCGGCGGGATTTTGGGCGGCGCGGCGGCCCCCATCATCGCGCAGGCCTTGGGCGATTGGGGCGGAACACAGGTGATCGGCCTATATCTGGCCTTGGCGGGTGTCGTCAGTTGGCTAGGCCTGATGGTGGTGCGCCGCAAGAAGTTGGCTGCATAAACCGATTGGGACAGGATAAAAAAAACGCCGCTCCGGTTGGGGCGGCGTTTTTGCTATGTCTTGTGTTGGTTTCGGCCCATGATGTGGGGAGGGGCTCAGTCGGCCTTATCTGTCTGATCGACCTGATCCGCTGGCGCGGCGATGGTGCGCAGCAAGCTGAGCTTGGCTTTGCCGACCTTGCGCTCGGCCTCCATTTCAAAACCGCGAATATTCACCTCTTCGGTTCCGGCGGTTTCGATGGACACCCATGTGCCCGCACCCACCCAGCCCAAGCGACGCAATTTATCGAGCGCGACGCTGCCCGCGCCCGTACCATAAGGGGCGTCGATAAAGATGATATCATAGCCACGGCGCGCTGGACCCAAGGACATCACGGAACCCGCCCGTACCTCGGCCCGCTTACCGGCATCCAAGCTCGTCAGATTTTTCTTGAGCGCGTCCAACGCGTCGCGGTCTTGCTCCGCGAACAAGCAGCTTTCGGCCCCGCGTGACAAAGCCTCCAGCCCCAAAGCGCCAGAGCCCGCGAACAGGTCCGCCACCACCAGGCCTTCAAAGCTGCCGACACGGCTGGTCAGCATGGAAAACAGTGTTTCGCGCGTGCGGTCCGCCGTGGGACGGGTGGCGTCATTTTTGGGGGCCAGCAATTTGCGCCCGCGCCATTCACCAGAAATAATACGCATCAGCTAAGTAACCTACGGAATTGGAACAAGATATCACGCGGAACTACATCGACCTGACCGGCCTCCAGCCCGTCGATGCTAAACTCGCCATAGCGAACACGGATCAAGCGGCTGACTTGCAAACCCAAATGTTCCAGCACGTTACGCACTTCGCGGTTCTTGCCTTCGGTCAGGGTCAGTTCAATCCATTGGTTGCGGCCTGTACGCCGTTCCAAATTGGCGTCGATTTTGCCATAGCGCACGCCATCAATTTCAACGCCCAGCACCAATTCTTCGAGCTGGGCTTGCGATACATCACCAAAGGCGCGGGCACGATAGGTGCGTTCTACGCCGCTGGCGGGCAGTTCCAGCTTGCGCTTAAATTCGCCATCATTGGTCAGCAGCATCAGCCCTTCGGTGTTATAGTCCAATCGGCCAACCGGCATCAATCGCGGCAAACCTTCGGGCAACACATCATAAATGGTTTTGCGCCCTTTGGGGTCGCGGGCCGCCGTCAAGCACCCCACTGGCTTGTAAAAACGATAGAGGCGGGTCGAAACCGGCTTGGCGACCGGATTGCCATCGACCGTGAGCCCGTCAAGGCTGGCCAGCAAAGGCGCAGGCTGGGTAATTAATTCCCCGTTCAGCGCGATGCGTCCTTCGTCGATCATCCGTTCCACGTCGCGGCGCGAACCGACGCCGGCACGGGCCAGTAACTTCGCAATGCGCTGGGGCCCGTCGATCAAATCGCCTTCACTGTCGACTTCGGTGTCGGATCCATTGCTGTGCGGACGTGCGGGGGCCTTGCGCGGTGCGGACTTGGCCGAACTTTCTTGGCGCAGCGTGCGTGTGTCGGGCCCGCGCGTGTCCGAGGGACGGCGGCGGTTGGGGCGGTCGCTGCGGCCCGCATCCACGCGTGCGTCAGTGCGGCGGTGGGCTGGTCGGTCATCGCGGCGCGAGGGGGCGCGGTTATCGCTTCGGCCCGTGCTGCGCGCATCGGCGCGATAGGGCGAACGCGCATCATCGCGTGAACCTGTGCGTGATGGGGCGCCGTCACGCGGGTTTCCACGGCTGGGCGCACGATCAGGGCGTTGGCCGCCGGAGCGTTCGGCTCGACCGCCTTCGCTGTGTTGGCCGCGCGGCGCATCATTTTGCTTGCTGAAACGGCGATCAGATCGAGGGGCATCACGGCCCTCGGCGCGGCTGTCAGCGCGGCTAGTGCCGCGACCCGTTGGGGTGCGGCCCGAGCGGCCGCCACTAGGGCTGCCGCGATCTGAAGGGGGGCGAGGTGGACGTCGTGTCGTCATCGCGGGAATAAGGCTTTCTGTTATGGCTGTCTTTACAGCCGAATATGTTGCGTTTCTGCCACGTTCATAGCCCGAAAATGGTCGGTTCGTCGATGGGGTGTCGATGCCATCTTGTAAGAATCTATCTGGCAAGTCATGCAAATGGTGACTGAAGGAATAAAGATGCTCTTCGCGTTTCGCCCGTCATCCGTCAAGCGGCTGTTGATTATCGAGGACGATCCCTTGATCGCTTTCGATAATGAATATGCATTGAAACAACATGGCTATGAGGTGATCGCCACGGTCGAGAGTGGGGAGGCGGCGGTGCCCTTCATTGCGGACGTACCGCTGGATGCCCTGATTTTGGACATGGAATTGGCGGGCCATATGACGGGCCGTGATGTCGCCCGATTGGCCAAAGACCGCAAAATACCGGTATTGTTGGTAACGGGGAAACGCCCCGATGACGTCGCGGACTTTGCCATTTCATGCCTGCATAAACCGCATACGCCTGCCTTGTTGTTATCGGCCCTGCGCGGGTTGGATATGATGATTGCCAAACGAAAAATGCCCCGTAAAATTCGCGGGATAGAGACATTTTGGCGGCCAGAGATCATCTGATCATTCAAACTAATCGGGCCATGGTGAAATTCACCGTTTCAATTGCTGGCCAAGGCCTTTAACCCCAAGGCTTAACCCAGCAGCGGAGGATTTGCAGATATGGCAGGGAATGATGGCAAGCTGAGCGGTTGGGCGCTGTTCCGCGCCGCGATGACCAACCGCAAAATGGCCATCATGCTGATCTTTGGTTTTGCATCGGGCCTGCCCAATGTTTTGTTGCTCGGCACGCTCTATGCGTGGCTGGGCGAGGAAAAGGTGGATTTGGAAACCATGGGCGTCTTTTCGCTCATTGGTTTGGCCTATGCCTTTAAATTCCTTTGGTCTCCAGCGGTGGACCGCGTTGCTTTACCTGTGTTGCATCATCTGGGCCGCCGCCGCAGTTGGTTGCTGCCCATTCAAATGCTGTTGGCGGGCAGTTTCATTCTTTTGTCGCGGCTCGACCCATCCAGCTATTTGGGCTGGTTCTCGTTGATCGCCGGTATTGGTGCTTTTGCATCCGCTTCCCAAGATATCGTCATTGATGCATGGCGCGTCGATGTGGCGGATGAACAGGCGACGTTGGAAATTATGTCCGCCGTCACCCAATTGGGATATCGGGTGGCGACGCTGGTGGGCGGCGCGCTGGCCTTGATTTTGGCCGCGCGCATTGGTTGGCCCCAAGTATATTTGATGCTGGGTGTGGCGATGTTGGGGGCCGTCATTGCGACGCTGTGCGCGCCAGACACGCCGCGTCCCCAAGCTTTGGCGGGCGATGCTGCTACGCGGATGCACGATAATTTGCCATTTCGGGTTCGCGCCGCGGCCATCGGCTTGGTTGGCGCGGCATGGGCGTGGGCCATTTTTACGGTTCTGCAATTCATGGTGCAATCTTTGACGGCGACGCCGGACCTGCGCCCCGATGCCACCGCCTTTATCAAATTCACGGGGCCATTCATTGTCATCGCCACCGTACTGGTTCCCGCCATTATTGCCGCCATTTTAAATGGAATGAGCATGAATGCCGCAGACCCAGCAGGCGATGATCGCCAAGCGTCATTGACGACGGGCGGGGCGCTGCGCAATTTCCTCAGCCACGCTTATGATGCCTTGCTCATGCCGCTGGCCGAAATTGTTGGGCGGTTGAAATGGGGCGCGGTGACGGCCTTGGGCATCATCTTAACCTATCGTCTGACCGACAGTGTGTGGGGGCCGTTCGCTCTGCCATTTTATTTGCAAGAATTGGGCTACACCAATGATCAGGTGGCGATTGCCAGCAAATTTTTTGGCGTTGGCATGACGATGCTGGGCATTGCGGTTGGCGCGATGATGTTCGTTTGGGCTGGGCGCTTGCTGACGCTGTTTTTGGGCGCGGTTTTGGCCGCCGCGACCAACTTGCTCTATGCCGATCTGGCCTCTGGCGGGGCGGCGATTGATATTTTTGGCCGTTTGTCAGGATTTTACTGGGCGGTTGCGCATTTTGGCGTCGATGAACGATTTGGCCGTTTGCTCATCGCCATTGCTGGCGAGAATGTCGCCGGCGGTATAGCGGGGGCGGCCTTTGTCGCCTATCTGTCCAGCATTACCTCGAAAACCTATTCCGCGGTGCAATATGCTTTATTGTCGTCGCTGACATTTTTGGTCGGAGCATTGGGACGCGGCGCGATTGGCGAAGCGATTGAACAAAATGGCTATGCCAGCATCTTTATTTTCGCGGCGGGATTGGGCGGTATTGCCGTTGTGCTCTGCTTGTTCGAATGGCTGCGCGACGGGTGGAGCAAGGCGCGTACGCGGGCCTGAACGGTAGCGCGTTAAAATAGGGGCGCTTATCAGCGCCCCTAGCACGCCGAGCCAGCTGGCCCGATTATTCCGGATATTGCTCGTTGGCCAATAGCGCGAGACCAACCAGATAAAGCGAACCGCCGATCAGCACGGGGGCGGTGCTGGTCGGGGTGCTTGGGTCTGTTCTCGCGCTATCCACCTGTGCCAACATCTGCATCGCGGCGGTCAAATTGGGCGCGCTATCTTGGCGCATGATGCCAGCATTGGCTGCCATAGTGATCAGATCATCGGCCTGAAAATGCTCATGCCCATCAATCGGCACGGCGATCATGCGGCGCACATGGGGGGCGATGTTGGTCAAAAAACCTTGGGCGTCTTTGTTCGATAACATGCCCAAAATCAGGTCAATTTTCTGATCAAGGGCGATATGGGCCGCCAAGCTGTTGGCCAATTGCTGTGCGGCATCCAGATTATGCCCGCCATCAACCCAAATGGGGCGTGAGGGCAGCAGAATATCCGCCAGCGGACCAGCCTCTAAGCGTTGGATACGGCCCGGCCAGACGGTGCTGGCGATCCCTTTTTTCGCCGCATCAACATCAAAGGCTTTGCCGTCCGCCAAATAGAGCATGGCCACCGCCAAGGCTGCATTTTGCACCTGATGTGGTCCGATAAGCGCGGGCGTGAAGGGGCCGAATGTCTGGCCATCGCCATGCCAATATAGCTGTCCGTCCACCACTTCGGCGCGCCAATGCAAGTCTTGGGCAAAAACTTCTGCCCCCACCGATGCGGCTTTGTCCGCGATCACCGCGCGGACATGGGCGGGATAGGCTGATGTCGCGACCTTGCACCCTTGCTTGATGATCCCGCTTTTTTCAAAGCCGATGCGGGCCAAAGGTTCGGACGGCGTGCCATCCTCTGGCGCCAACAAAAAGGCTTCATGGTCAATGGCCAGCGATGCAATGCCGCAAACCGCCGGAGCGGGGATGATGTTGGTGGCGTCCAATCGCCCGCCCAGACCAACCTCGATGATCACATCATCGGCGGGGTTGCGGGCAAAGGCCAGCAAAGCGGCGGCGGTGGTGACTTCAAAGAAACTAGCGCGCAAATCTTCGGCGACGTCCAATACTTCGGACAGCAGTTCGGCCAGATAATCGTCGCTGATCAGCGTGCCTGCTATGCGGATACGTTCGTTAAAACGCACCAAATGGGGGCTGCTGTAACAATGAACGCGGCGGCCTTGGGCTTCCAGCATGGCGCGCAAATTGGCGCAGGTTGACCCTTTGCCATTGGTGCCCGCGACATGGAAAATGCGCGGCAGTTGATCTTGGGGGTTGCCCAGCCGTTCGCACAGACTGCGGATACGGTCCAAGCCCAAAATATCGCGGCCTGGAGACAAAGCGGTCAGCCTGTCGAGTTGCGCTTGAACGCCAGCATGTGCGGAAATCGCGTGATCGACCATCTTGTCAGCCTGTTTTCTATAAGAAATCAGACGGCGAAATTGCCTTCGCCGCCTGATGCGATATCCCGATGTTCGGCGCTTAGGCGGCCTTTTCAGGCACCATATAACCGATCAAGCGGCCCAGCGTTTCCGGCAAATCGCGGCGGTGGACCACCATGTCGATCATGCCATGATCCAACAAATATTCCGCGCGCTGGAACCCTTCGGGCAATTTTTCGCGAATGGTGTTTTCAATGACGCGCGCACCCGCAAAGCCGATCAGGGCCTTGGGTTCGGAAATTTGGATATCGCCCAACATCGCATAGCTGGCGGTAACGCCGCCCGTTGTCGGGTCGGTCAACAGCACAATATAGGGTAAACCAGCACGGCGCAGACGGGCCAGCGCCACGGTCGAGCGCGGCATTTGCATCAACGACAAGGTGCCTTCTTGCATGCGCGCGCCACCAGCCGCAGTCAGGGCGATGAACGGCACTTTGCGGCGAATGGCTTCGTTGACACCGGCCACAAAGGCTTCGCCCACCGCGACGCCCATCGACCCGCCCATGAAAGCGAAATCTTGCACGCCAACCACCGCGCCTTGGCCTTTTATGGTGCCATAGGCGTTTTGAAACGCGTCCCGATCACCCGTTTGGGTGCGCGCGGCCTTGATGCGGTCGACATATTTTTTGGTGTCGCGAAATTTCAGCGGATCTTCGGGGGCCGAAGGGGCGCTGATTAATTCATGACGGCCACCGTCAAATAATTGAGCAAAACGTTGCTTTGCCCCAATACGGTCATGATGGTCGCAGCGCGGGCAGACGTGCAGATTATCTTCCCATTCCTTGACAAACACCATTTGCGAACATTGGCGGCATTTGTGCCACAAATTATCGGCGGTATCGCGCTTTGCTGCGAAGGGAAGGGCGTTGCGAACGCGGTCTAGCCAGCTCATGCGGCGATCTCCTTTGCGCCGTGAATGGCATCGGCAAGTTTTTTCGTTAATATTTCAACGTGTCGGGGCGCGTCATTACCATATTCTGCGACAATGTCGATAAGCGCAGAACCAACAACAACACCATCTGCCACCTTGGCGATGGCTGCGGCTTGTTCGGGGGTGCGAATACCAAATCCAACCGCGACGGGCAATTTCGTAGCCGCTTTCAAGCGATTAACTGCTTCTTGCACGCTGGACTGCGCCGCTTGCTGCGATCCTGTGATGCCTGCCACCGATACATAATATAGGAAGCCGCCCGCGCCATCTAGTACGGCGGGCAAGCGCTTTGCATCGGTTGTCGGGGTGGCAAGGCGGATGAAATCGACGCCCGCGTCGCGCAGCGCCGGACCCAGCTCTGGATCTTCTTCGGCAGGAATATCGACGCAAATCACGCCGTCAACGCCCGCGTCCTTGCATTGCGCGGCAAACCAATCGGCCCCGCGAATGGTCATGGGATTGGCATAGCCCATCAACACGACGGGTGTTTCGGGATAGCGCGCACGAAAATCGCGGGCGATTTGGAAAACATCTGCGGTGGTCGTGCCTTTGCAAAGGCTGCGCAGGTTGGCGGCCTGAATAGCGGGACCATCGGCCATCGGGTCGGTAAAGGGCATGCCCAATTCGATAACATCCGCGCCGCCTGCCATCACGGCATCCAATATCGCTGGCGTGTCCCCGTCTCCGGCGGTGATAAAGGTCACCAAAGCAGGGTGGCCCTTGCCAAATGCAGCGTCAAACCGGCTCACAGCTTTACTCCCAAGGCATCGGCAATGGTGAAAATATCCTTGTCGCCGCGCCCAGACAGGTTGACGATGATAATCTGATCCTTGGACATGGTGGGCGCGATACGCTCCGCCGCGGCAATGGCGTGCGCGCTTTCCAAGGCTGGAATAATGCCCTCCAGCTTGGTCAAGCGTTGGAAACTGGCCAAGGCTTCGTCATCGGTCACAGGTTCATAACGCACACGGCCAATTTCGTGCAGCCAGCTATGTTCTGGTCCGATTCCGGGATAATCCAGACCCGCCGAAATGCTGTGCGCGTCGGTGATTTGACCGTCTTCGTCTTGCAGTAAATAGGTTTTATTGCCGTGCAAAATGCCGGGACGTCCGCCGGTGAGGCTGGCGGCATGGCGCTTGTCCAGCCCTTCGCCAGCGGCTTCGACGCCGACGATTTCGACATCTGTGTCATCCAAGAAGGGGTGGAACAAGCCAATGGCGTTGCTGCCGCCGCCAACAGGGGCGATCAGCATGTCCGGCAAGCGGCCTTCGGCTTCCAAAATTTGTTCGCGCGCTTCGGTGCCGATAATGCTTTGGAAATCGCGCACCAATTCGGGGTAGGGGTGTGGGCCCGCAGCGGTGCCGATGATGTAGAAAGTGTCATGCACATTGGCGACCCAATAGCGCATCGCTTCGTTCATCGCGTCCTTCAGCGTTTTGGCACCGCTTTCCACCGCGACCACTTCTGCGCCAAGCAATTTCATGCGGAACACATTGGGTTGCTGGCGTGCGACGTCCACCGCGCCCATGAATATAGTGCAGGGCAAGCCGAATAAGGCCGCCACAGTTGCGGTTGCCACACCATGTTGGCCAGCGCCCGTTTCCGCAATAATGCGTTGTTTGCCCATGCGCTTGGCCAGCAGGATCTGACCGATGCAATTGTTGATTTTGTGCGCGCCCGTGTGGTTGAGGTCCTCGCGCTTGAGATAAATTTTGGCACCGCCCAAATCATCGGTCAGGCGCTGGGCCAGCCACAGCGGGCTGGGGCGGCCAACATAATGTTTCAGCAGATAGTCAAATTCCCGCTGAAATTCGGGGTCGGCTTGTGCGGCGCGATATTCGCGTTCCAAGTCAAGGATCAGCGGCATCAGCGTTTCGGCGACATAGCGCCCGCCAAATTGGCCGAAATGGCCGCGCGCATCAGGTTGCTGGCGCAGGCTGTTGGCCGCGGTAGCATGGGAATTATGGTCGTTCATATCGGTCATCTTGTTCATCGCCCTGCTGCTTTAAGGAATGCGGCGATCTTGTCCACATCCTTCACGCCTGCTTCGCTTTCAACGCCCGATGATACATCGACCAAAGGGGCGTGGGTTTCGGCAATGGCTTGGGCGACATTCGCCGGTGACAGGCCGCCCGCAATGCCCCAATCCATTTGGTGCCGGTGGCCCTGCAACAGCGACCAGTCAAATCTTGTGCCATTGCCGCCGGGCAAGGCCTGTGCTGGCGCATCAAACAGCATGCGGTCCACAATGCCTTGATATTGCGCGCTATCATTCAGGTTTTCGCGCGATTTTAATCCCATCGCCTTCCAAATTTCCAGCCCACTTTGCTGTTTGACTTGCGCCATAAAATCGGGCGTTTCCGCACCATGAAATTGAATGATGTCGGGTTGAACCGCTGCAATGGCTTCGGCGATCAATGCGGGCGCAGCATTGACCAATAATAAGGCCACTTTCGCACGTGGCCCGACGACGGCGCGCATTTCGGCGGCCTTCGCCAGCGTCAAATGGCGCGGACTGGGCGCGAAATGGACCAAGCCAATGTGGGTCGCACCCCCAAATATGGCGGCGTCGATGGTCTGGGCGTTTGACAGCCCACAGATTTTGACAAGCGGCGGCATAGTGAACCAGACCCCCAATTTTCCCTGATGCATCGAATATTGCGCCTTCGCTTTCGCCTAGCGGTTACGCCATTATATTCCGGTGATGGTTACAGCGTCGCGCCAATATCGCGCGCCGCTTGGTCGGGGTTTTCGGCCTGACTGATCGGGCGACCAATCACCAAGATGGATGCGCCGTCGGCTTTGGCCTGTGCGGGCGTAACCGTGCGTTTCTGATCGCCGGATGCGCTGTTGGCGGGGCGAACACCGGGCACAACAAAAAAACCATCGGGCCAGAATTTGTGGACATGCCCTACCTCGTGACCCGAACAGACAATGCCGTCCAATCCGGCATCGCGGACCAGCTTGGCCAGACGTTCCACTTGCTCAATCGGCTGGGCGTTCACGCCAATGTCCGCAAGGTCGGGTTGGTCCAAACTGGTTAGCACGGTGACGGCCACAACCTTTGTTTTGGGCGATGCGGCCGCTTTGGCTGCTTCCAACATCGCGCGTCCGCCCGCCGCATGAACCGTCAAAATGGCGGGCTCCAACGGACGCAGAGCCTCCACCGCTTTGGCCACCGTGTTGGGAATATCGTGCAGTTTCAAATCCAAGAAAATGGGCAAGCCCAGTTTCGCGACCTCTTGCACGCCATGATGACCATTGGCGCAGAAAAATTCCAAACCCAATTTCAGGCCGCCAACATGGTTTCGAACCTGTCCTGCCAAGGCAATGGCGGCATCTGTCTTTACTGTGTCAATCGCAAGATAAATGGGAGAGGTCATAATTTTTCCATTGGCGGAGGGGGCACATTGTCGCCGCGCGTCGGCACAGCGACAGGGTTGATGTCGTCGGCAAGATGGGTGGTGGGGGCTGGAACGGGTTCCGGTGACGCGGCGACGGCAGCGGCAACGGCGGCATTTGCTTCGGCCTGACGATGCGCCATGGCGCGCAGATCGGCCAATTGGCGATCGCTGTCATTCAAGCGGCGGTTCAATGTCCAGCGTGTGGTGCGCAGGGCAATCCACATCGGTACGCTGCCGATTAAAAAGGAAATCAAGATCAGCAAGGGCAATTTGGTATCCAGAACCTGTCCGGGCCACACTGTGACCGTGACTGGGCTCCAATTGGCCATCGCAAAAATCACCAATATGGCGGTGAGCAAAACCCAGATAATCGTGCGCAGCATATTCATCGTGCCAGATCCTTGCGGTGACCGATATGGTCTGCCTATGGATCAGGCTAGGCCATATTGGCGTTGTTGACCAGTGCCGCCCATGCTCGGCGCTTGATATAAGCGAAACGTCACAGACAAAGACGGCCTGTCTGTGACGTTTGAGCGGGCATTGAGTTCAATTGGCGGGCCAATTGAACTCAATTATCGGCTGAATTAAGCCGTGAAAACGCGATCAAAAATCGTGTCGACATGCTTCATATGATATTCCAGATCGAACAAAGCGGTCAGTTCGGCGTCCGACAATCGCGCGGAAACGTCCGTGTCGGCCTTCAGCAGTTCCAGCAGCGACAATTGGCCATCGCTTTCCCAGACGCGCATGGCGTTGCGTTGAACCAGCACATAGCTTTCTTCGCGGCTCGCGCCAGCTTGGGTCAGGGCAAGCAATACGCGCTGCGAATGCACCAAACCGCCCATGCGGTTCAAATTCTTTTCCATCCGTGCTGGATAGATTACCAATTTGTCGATCACACCGGTCAGGCGAGCCAAGGCAAAGTCCAGCGTGATGGTCGCGTCTGGGCCGATGAAGCGTTCCACCGACGAATGGCTGATGTCGCGTTCGTGCCACAAAGCAACATTTTCCATCGCCGGGATAACGGCGCTGCGCACCATGCGGGCCAAACCGGTCAGATTTTCTGTCAGCACAGGATTGCGCTTGTGCGGCATCGCGGACGAGCCCTTTTGACCGGGGGAGAAATATTCCTCCGCTTCCAGCACTTCGGTGCGCTGCAAGTGACGCACTTCAATGGCCAAACGTTCGATCGAGCCAGCGATCACACCCAGCACCGCAAAGAACATCGCATGGCGGTCGCGCGGGATAACTTGTGTGGATACCGGTTCAATAGCAAGGCCCAGCTTGTCCGCCACATAGGCTTCAACCTTGGGGTCGATATTGGCGAAGGTGCCCACCGCGCCCGAAATCGCACAGGTCGCAATATCTTCGCGGGCCGCAATCAGGCGCTTTTTGCAGCGATCAAATTCGGCATAAGCTTGGGCCAGCTTCAAACCAAAGGTGACAGGTTCGGCGTGAATGCCATGGCTGCGGCCAATGGTTGGGGTGAGCTTATGTTCATAAGCGCGCTTTTTAATGGCGGCCAGCAACTGGTCCAGATCAGCCAGCAAAATGTCGGCGGCTTGGGTCATTTGCACAGCAAGGCAGGTGTCGAGCACGTCGCTAGACGTCATGCCTTGGTGCATAAAGCGCGCTTCTTCGCCGACATTTTCCGACACCCACGTCAAAAATGCGATGACGTCATGCTTGGTGACCGCTTCAATGGCGTCGAGGGCGGGAACGTCAATGGCAGGGTTGGTGGCCCACCAGTCCCACAGCGCCTTGGCGGCAGATTTGGGGACAACCCCAAGCTCGCCAAGCGCCTGCGTTGCATGGGCTTCAATCTCAAACCAGATTTTGAAACGGTTTTCGGCAGACCAGATCGCGGTCATATCCGGCCGAGCGTAACGCGGGACCATGAAAATTCCTTCCTATTTTGTCGGCTTGTCGTGGAATCGAAGCGCAACAGGGGTTGACCGCCCCCTAGCATCGGTGGGCTGCTTCGCCAATCGGCTGTTGCACGCAACGGAAAGGAAAATCGCGCCTTATTATCCCATGTCTTTATGGCCCATGTCTTTTGGAACGGGCGCACATCACGCTATCGCGGTCCTGCGCCCACAAGGAGAATATGATGTTAAAGCAGATTTTGTTCGTTGGTGCCGCTATCATGAGTGTTCCTGCTATGGCGCAGACTATGCAGCCAACAGATGGCGCGGAACATGCGCACGCCCCGACCGAACAGGCCGCGCGACCGGTGGCTGATCAGGCCCCAACCGGCCAAGCGGCATCGGCTGATCAAATTGCGGCCATTGTGGACAAGGAGTTTGGAATATATGACAGCGACGCCAATGGGGAATTGAGCGCGGCAGAGTTTACAGCATGGATGACCAAGCTTCGTGCGTCTGCGCCGCAGCAGTCACCAGCCGTTGACCCCGCAACTTGGGCGGCTCAGGCCTTTAAGGTTGCTGACGCTGATAGCTCGGCAAGCGTCAGCAAAGCCGAATTGCTCAGCTTTTTGTCGCGTGGAGCTTAAATATCCTGTCCTATCGTCGGAAAGCCGTGGATTTGACGATGGGATGTGAAAAAGACGTAAATAAAAACAGCCGCCGGAACATTTCGGCGGCTGTTTTTAATTTTGGCGGCATGAGGTCCTGAACCACATCCGTCACCGTCCATGAAGGTTCGAGCGACAGGGGCCCTCATGATCATGTTTAGCTTGACGGCAAATCAGCCGGTTGGCTCACGTCGATGATTGTCAAAATACGTTTCTTGCCATCGCGGTCAGGCCAGCTGATGGACGCGCCCTTTGTCATTCCAATTAGTCCGGCACCAATGGGCGTCAAAATGGACACACGCCCTGCTGAAATATCGGCATCGCGTGGGAAAACCAATGTTACGCTGCGCTCGGCGCCCGATGCTTCATCCACATAGGTTACCTGCGATCCCATCGCCACGGCATCTGCGGGGAATTTCTTGGCGGTATGGATGTTCGCGCGGTTGATTTCGTCCAGCAGCATTTCGCAAATTTCGGGAAGATCATCTTCCTTGGCCAATGCCAAAGTGGAGAGGGCATCAGCTTGCGTGTCGATCATATGAACGCGTGGCTTACGAACCGTGGGACGAGTGGTCATGGTACGGGCTTTCCGTGGTATAGACAAAGTCAGCGCAAATCATACGCTGTGGTCAGAAAATTTCAGTTATTTAGGAAGGACGTCAGCGGCTGCCCCGGGCTCTAAGCGCGGGCGCGCTGGAACCCGGGGCTAAATGCCCGCGAGAAGTTGGCCCCCGTGAAGGCGAAAACGAAAAAGGTCGCGTCGAATCTTCATCCTGCAATGATGTCCTGCATGGGCGGGCAAGTCAAATGCGCTTTAATGATGTAAGAAATATACCTAAATCAATCCCATAGAACGCAGGCTTCGGAAATCTTGGCCGCCAATGATGATATGATCATGCAGCGTGATACCCAATTTGCCCGCTGCGTCGGCCAGATCGCGGGTAATATTAATGTCTTGCCGGCTGGGTTCTGGATTTCCACTGGGGTGGTTGTGGACAATGATGATGGCGGCGGCGGCCAGTTCCAACGCACGGCGGACAATTTCGCGAATATAAATGGCGCTTTGATCAACAGAGCCTTCGCTAACCAATTCGTCGCGGATTAACATATTGCGGCTGTTCAAATATAAAACCCGAACCCGTTCGCGCTCTATTGGCCCCATGTCGGCGCGCAGCCAATCGAGCAGGGCGTCCCAGCTGGACAAAATGGGTTGATCACGAAATTGATCGCGTAACATGGTCAGGCTGGTGGCTTGGGCAATTTTCAAGGCAGCAATCGCGCCGTCCCCCATGCCTTTTATACGGCGCAGCGATTCGGGGTCGGCGCTGATGGTTTGGGAAAAGCTGCCAAATTCGCGCAGCAATATTTTCGCCAAGGGCTTTGTGTCACGGCGGGGAATGGCAAGCGCCAGAAGATATTCAATAAGTTCGTAATCGGCCAAGCTTTGCGGGTCCGCCAGCAGTCGAGCCCGCAATCGTCCGCGATGCCCCAAATGGTCAGGCTGAATATTTTCCGTGTCCCCCATGAAATTGAGAATAGCCGCCTTGCGGGCGCACCTCAACGGTCATAAGGTCATGGCAGTGATGATCATGGCGACCCAATGCTTAAGATGCTCTATATTCTGCTGCAAAGCGGAGCAGTTGCCGAGTATCTTTGATATATCAGCCCAAAAGCAAAAATTATGACCAGCAGCGTGCCGCCCAATAGGCCTGATCGGCCCATGGATGCACAAAGTGCCGTGGACGACGACGCCCTTGGCAGCGGCGATGCGCGTTCAAGTCAATTGGGATCCCGCTTCTCGCGCCTATCGCGCCGCAAAAAAGCTTTGCTGATTGGTACGGGAACATTGGTGGCGGTTGCTGGCCTGTTGTGGGCACAGCGGGTGGCCATCAGCGATGAATTGATCCGCCAACAATTGGATGATCGCGGTATTGCCGCCACCTATGATATCGAAGCCATTGGACTGCGTACCCAGCGGTTGACCAATGTTGTCATAGGGCGGCCTGACCGGCCTGATTTGCTTGCCAAATCGTTGGAATTGACGCTGCATTGGGGCTTGTCTGGTCCAACAATTGACAGCGTGCGGGCGGATGGCTTGCGCTTGGTGGGGCGCTATCAACAAGGCAAAGTCAGCTTTGGGGAATTGGATAAATTTACGGACCCCACCAGCGATAAACCCTTTTCACTGCCTGACTTTTATGCCCGATTGGACGATGCGCGCCTGTCGATTGTCACGCCATGGGCGAATATCGGCGCGTCTTTGAATGGCGCTGGGAATTTGCGGCGCAATTTCAATGGCAAGCTGGTGTTGCTGGCACCTGCGTTACAGGTGGCGGGCTGTTCAGGGCAGCAGACCACCTTCCAAGGGGATGTGCGGATACGCCGCGCAGAACCGCAATTTCTTGGTCCGCTGACATTGGATCGCTTGACCTGTGCACAGCAGGATGTGCGGCTGGACAAGCTTCGCGTTAATCTGGATGCCGGAATTTCCGAAGACATGACCCGTTGGCGCGGCCGCATGGATGCGGCGTCGCCAACGGTGAAAGTCGCATCACTATCGGCGCGGGACGTCGGCATAGAGGGGCATTTTTCCGGAACTAGGCAGCGAACCGATGTTAATGTTTCTGCTTTGATCAAGCGTTGGTCGGCCCCGCAGGGGCAGGGGCAAGCGGTGACGCTGAACTTCGCAGGCTATGCGGGGTCCAATGGCCAAGCTATTGAAGGCGAAGCCAAGATGACGCGGGCATCGGTCGCCTCATCATGGCGAAACAGCTTGGTGCAAGGCGGGGCGGGCCTGTCGGCCACACCCATCGGTCCGGTGGTTCTGCAAGCGGGGCGCGCTGCATCCATGGCCTTGGCAGATTTTTCGACCAGCGCGGAATTTGCGTTGTTGGGCAGCGGCGATGTTTCCGAATTCACCTTGGCCAATGTGCAGTTGCGAAGCGGAACGGGCGGTCAAATTACCAGCGGCGCCGGTAGCCGCTTAATCTATAAAATGGGCGGCGACGGCCCGACATGGACTATGAATGGCAAATGGGACGTACGCGGTGGGGGCTTGCCGCATCTGTCCGCCCAGGTGCAGCGTAAATACGATGGCCATGTCCATGGACAATTTGCTTTGGCCCCTTATGTCGCTGGCAATGCGATGCTCGCCATGTCTCCGCTTAGGGTCAGCGGCGCGGGTGATGGTGATTATCGTTTCGACGGTCAGATTCGCCTGTCGGGTCCGGTGGGTGACGGGCGTGTGGAAAGTGCGACCGTCCCGCTGAAAGGCCGGTGGAGCCGAAATGGTGTCTTGGCGCTGGATAGTGGGTGTCACAATCTAAATGCTCAGATGATTTTGTTTGGCGGCTATCATGTGGATAAGCCGCGTTTGTCCCTATGCAGCGCGGCGGGGCGGCCCTTGATGGCGATGGGGCCGCAAGGATTGTCGGGGCAGATAAATATGCCCGTATTGGCGCTACGCGGCACGTCGCAAGACGGTAGCCTGCTGGATATCAAAGCAGGCCGTAGCGTGGTGGATTTGGCCAGCGGCCGATGGAGCGCCCGCGATGCGGTGATCAGCCTGTCGCCTGCTGCGGTTGCCGCCCAAGTGGCAACACCGTCAGGCACAGGCCCCGCGAACCCAAGCCAGCCAGAGGACGCGCCAGCCGTTCCTACCCATTTTGCTGTTGCCCATATTGACGGGCGGCGTGACGGTGCAGCCATGGCGGGCAATTTAAGCGGCGCGGAAGGGCGCATAGGCGCTGTCCCCTTGAACATGGGGCAAATTGATGGCGTGTGGCGATGGGCGAATGGGGCGCTAACGCTGGACGGCCAAATGCGCCTGACGGATGCGTCTGATGATCCGCGTTTTCAGCCATTGGTTGCGCCCGCTGCATCGCTGCGCTTTGAAAATGGCCGCATGACCGCTCATGCCGCTTTCAACGAAGAACGTAGTGCTCGCCATATTGTCGATGCCGATATCGTCCACCAATTTGATGGCAGCGGTGGCTCGACCAAGCTGACTGTCAAGGAATTGCGCTTTGATGAACAATTTCAGCCCGACCAACTGACCCGTCTGGCCTTGGGTGTGGTCGCCAATGTCGACGGGTCGGTTGTTGGTGAAGGTTTTATTCGCTGGAATGATGCTGGCGTCACCAGCAATGGCACTTTCGCCACAGCGCACACCAATTTGGCGGCCGCCTTTGGTCCCGTTAGTAACCTAAGCGGGACCATCGTTTTTGATGATCTGTTGAATTTGCGCTCGGCCCCAACGCAAGTTGTGACGATTGGCGAAATTAACCCCGGTATCGCCGTGCTGGACGGCAAAGTCGAATATATGCTGACCGGCGATCAAACCGTGCGGATCGAGGGTGGCCGTTGGCCGTTGGCCAGCGGGGAACTGCGTTTGCACCCCGCGACGTTGAATTTTGGCGTCGAGGAAACCCGCCATTTGAATTTTGAATTGGTGGGCATTGATGCGGCGCATTTAATGCAAAGCTTTGATTTCGAAAATTTGAACGTGACTGGGGTGTTTGACGGAAGCTTGCCAGTGGAATTTGGTGGGTTGGGTGGTCGGATTGTCGATGGCCGTGTCGATTCGCGTTCGGGTGGTGGAAATATCGCCTATGTCGGCGAATTATCGAACCGCAATCTGGGCGCGATGGCCAATTTTGCCTTTGGCGCGCTGCGCTCGCTCAACTATTCCGAACTGTCGATTGTCTTAAATGGCGAGTTGGACGGGGAAATGGTGACCGATATTCGTTTTGGCGGTGTAGGACAGGGGGAAGGGACCACCCAAAATTTCCTGACTCGTCAGATCGCGCGTATTCCCATGATATTTAATGTGAAAATCAGCGCGCCTTTCCGGTCGCTTTTTACAACGGTGCGGGGATTATATGACCCCAGTGTCCAAATAGAACAGAATTTGCCTGAACTGATCCGTAGGCAAGAAGAGATGGAAGAGCAGGTCGAACAGCAAAATAAGCTTGTTCAGCCTTCAGCAAGCGAGCCTGTGCAATGATAATTTCGAAAATGAAGGAAGGTCTATTGGCCTTGGGTGGGAAAAATATTGTTGTGGCAGTTGCGTTGATGTCGCTGGCCGCCTGTGTGCAGATCAAAGCGCCAGATAAGCCAATAAAGATCAACCTGAACATCCGCATCAATCAGGAAATCGTTTATAAGCTGGACGGGGATGCCAAAAAGCTGATCGATCAAAATAGCGGCATATTCTGACAATATATTCGACAGGGACGAAGATTATGACAAAGATTGGATCACAAAAGCTGATGGGTCGGAAGCGTTGGATCGCTGGGGCCTTGTTAACGGCTGCCGCTGTGGCGGTTGCGGTTCCATCGGCCATGGCGCAGCGTGACCCTGCTTATGAAGCCGCACGTGCGGCAGGCCAGATTGGCGAGCAGCCTGACGGCTATTTGGGCTTTGTCACCGCGCCGACCCCCGACATTCGCAATTTGGTGACGGATATCAATATCAAACGCAAAGCAGCTTATACCAATGGCGCGCCGGCTGGCAGCACGGTGGAGCAATTTGCCTTCACCACGGCTTGTAATTTGATCGCCAAAACAAAGCCGGGTGAAAAATATAAAGCCCCCGATGGAAGCTGGCAAACGCGGGGTGCGGATGCGCCAATACGCGATTCGCGGTGCATCTAAAAATATATTTTGGATATTGCGCTGCAATCCATTGAATAACCCACAATTTTCATGCCGCGGCGTCTTTTTGCGCTGCGGCATTTCTATATGGTGCAGCACAAGCATTGACTTACGGGGGATGCATACCTAAACGGACCGCGCCTTAGGGGCTCCCAGAGTTTCTGGGCCTTTTTCGTAAATGGAATTCGGAAAGGCTTCCGTATCCATTCAAGGAGGATGGCCAATGACGATGGAGAGTGGCAGCGATCCGAAACGCACTTCGGAGGATTCGCGTCTGGCCTCGCTGAACAAGCGATTGGATCAGGCTGCGGCCAATGAAGTGAAGCGGACAGCGGTGAAAGGGACGGCGGAAGGCGATGCCAACTACCGACTTGGAAACCGTGTTCTGGCGGAATTGCTGGGCGGTTTGATCGGCGGCGCTCTTTTTGGGTGGTTGATTGATCTGGTCGCTGGTACCCAACCTTGGGGTTTGCTGGGCATGTTGTTGCTGGGCGTCATTGTGGCGTTTCGGAACATTATTCGTCTGGCTTCAACGCCGCGCGACTAGCGCGAGCATGGGGTTTTTCAGCGGGGCAGTTTTGCTGCTTCGCAATGCGTGTGGAGTGAACGAGTGGCGGCGGAATCCGGCAAGATCGATCCGATGCACCAGTTTGAAGTTGCGCCAATCGGCAGCGGCTTCGACTTGGGCGGTCAGGAAATCATGTTCACGAACAGCGCTTTGTGGATGGCTGTAGCGGCCATTCTGCTGGCTGTGTTCATGATTGGCGGCATGAAGCGTCAACTGGTGCCTGGCCGTTGGCAGGCAGCAGTCGAGGGCTTCACCAATTTTATCGCTGGCATGACCACGCAAAGCATTGGCAGTGAAGGTCGTAAATATACGCCTTATGTCTTCTCGCTTTTCATGTTCATCCTATTTTGTAACCTTGTCGGCATGTTGCCGCTGGGTGTTTTTGGGCTTCATCCCTTTACAGCCACCAGCCATTTGGCGGTGACCGGCGTTTTGGCGCTGCTCTCCTTCTCCATTGTGCTGATTGTTGGCTTTTGGAAGCATGGCCTGCATTTCTTCTCGCTGTTCGTGCCGCAGGGCACGCCCAAAGTGATGTTGCCGCTGATTGTTCCGATTGAGTTTTTCTCTTTCATGATCCGTCCGTTCAGCTTGGCACTGCGTCTCTTTGTGGCCATGACAGCCGGTCACCTTTTGCTGAAGGTTCTTTCCAGCTTCGTGATCAGCGGCTTTAACGCTGACACGCTGTGGCTTGGTTCGATTGTTTCGGTTCTCAGCTTCACGCTGATGATCGGTATTACCGCGCTGGAACTGCTGGTGGCTGGTATTCAGGCTTATGTTTTCGCCCTTTTGACCTCGTTGTACATTAACGACGCGGTTAATCTTCACTAATACTAGATTTTTAAGTTATCATACGAAGGAGTTAAGATAATGGACGCAGAAGCAGCAAAGCTGATCGGTGCTGGTCTGGCCGCAATTGGCGCCGGTATTTCGGCTCTGGGCGTGGGCAATGTTTTCTCCAGCTTCTTGGAAGGCGCTCTGCGCAATCCAGCAGCTGCTGATGGTCAGCAAGGCCGTCTGTTCATCGGCTTTGCCGCGGCAGAACTTCTGGGCCTGTTGGCGTTCGTCGTCGCAGTTCTGTTGATCTTCGTCGCCTAATCCCAAGAGAATTCGCCGGTTGCCCTATGGGGTGACCGGCTTGCTCTTGACGTGTTTCCTTTCATCAAGGCTCGATTTTCATGCCTCAGATAGCCCAGCTAACCGCTGACAATTGGTATCTTGCCTCGCAACTCTTTTGGTTGCTGGTCATTTTCGCCAGCGTCTATGTGGTAATCGGCCGCGGCATGCTGCCGAAGATCGAGGCGACGGTTGACGCACGCGATCGCAAGGTCGCAGGTGATTTGGCAGCCGCCAAATCGGCCCACGCCGCCGCCGACGCTTTGGAAGAAAGCTATCGCCAGAAAAATGATGCCGCCCGTGCCGACGCCCAGCGCGTTGTGACGGAAGCCAAGGATGCTGCTGCACGTGATGCAGAAAAGCGCCTTGCGGTTATCGACGCAGAATTGGCGCAAAAACTGGCTTCGGCTGAACAGGAAATTTCGGCTGCTCGCACCTCTGCTATGGCAGAAGTGGAATCGGTTGCTGCAGAAGCAGCGACGGATTTGGTTGCCAAGCTTTCCGGCGTTACAGTCGAACAGGCTGATGCTCAGCAGGCAGTAAAGGCGGTGATCCGTGGTTAATGCATCCTTGATTTTGGCTGCAGGTGCCAATGAACCCACAGCTTTTGGCTTTGACGCCACAGGCTGGGTTTCCATCGCCATGCTGGCGCTGGTCGCCATTGTCTTGTGGAAAAAGGTTCCTGCGATGATCGCAGGCAGCTTGGACAACAAGATTGCTGAGATTTCAAAGCAGCTCACTGAAGCAGAGGCGCTCCGTAAGGATGCCGAAGCTTTGAAGAGCGAATATGAAGCCAAGTTGGCATCGGCGGAACGCGAAGTCGCAGACATTCGCAGCCGCGCCAGCGCAGAAGCCGATGGCCTGATCGAAAAGGCCAAGGCAGATGCGACCGCTTTGATTGGCCGCCGCCAGCAAATGGCCGAAGATCGCATCGCAGCAGCAGAAGCTGGTGCGTTGGCAGATGTTCGTTCGGCTGCTGCCAAGGCTGCTACTGATGCCGCTGCTGTGCTGATTGCTGCAAAGCATGATGCGGCCGCTGACAAGGCGTTGGTTGATAGTGCGATTGCTTCGGTCACCAAAGCTTGATCTGACCGAATAGGTCCTTGGACCGAACAAGATGCGAAGGCGCTGAACCCATGGGTACAGCGCCTTTCTTCGTTTTTGGGCGTGTTCAGCGGCCAGATTTGGTGCCACTGTCGATGCGCCAGCCCCGAACAGACTGGCGGTGGGGCGAAAGACACCCTAAATGGATGATATGTCCGTTTCGAATAATCCCGATAGATTTCACGAAGAAAAATCCGCCTATTTGGTGCGCGGCGAGGATCAGCAGGACTTGCCCGATCTGGAACGGGGGGCAGAGGTCATTCGCGCTGTCGTGAAAACCCTGCCGCTACGGGCGGGGGTTTACCGGATGCTGAATGCGCGCGGCGACGTGCTTTATGTCGGCAAGGCCAAACAGCTAAAGCGCCGTGTGGCCAATTATACCCAAATTGGCCGGCTGACCCAGCGCATCCAACGCATGGTGGCCCAGACCCGCGCGATGGAGATTGTCACTACCGTCAGCGAGGCCGAGGCTTTGTTGATGGAAGCGCAGCTGATCAAACATTATCGGCCACCCTATAATGTGCTGCTACGCGACGATAAAAGCTTTCCCTTCATTTTGCTCCGGACCGATCATATTTTTGCGCGGGTCCAGAAACATCGCGGCGCGCGGCGCGCCAAGGGCCGTTACTATGGCCCGTTCGCCAGTGGCGGGGCGGTGTCCCAAACGCTGAACGCTCTGCAAAAAATCTTTTTGCTGCGCAGCTGCACCGACAGCTATTTCGCCAATCGTTCGCGCCCCTGTTTGCTGTATCAAATCCGTCGCTGTTCCGCGCCATGCGTGGGGCGTATTGATCAGGCGGATTATGCCGCCTTGGTGCGTGATGCGCAGGATTTTCTGGAAGGGCGATCAACGGCCGTTCAAAAGCGCTTGGGCGATGCGATGATGCAGGCCGCCGAGGATTTAGATTTTGAACTGGCAGCGGTTTTGCGCGACCGCTTGAAGTCGCTCTCCTTTGTCCAAGGCTCGCAAACCACCCATGCCGAAGGTTTGGGTGACGCCGATGTTTTTGCTTTGGCGGCGCGGGGCGGGCAATTATGCATCGCGGGATTTTTCATTCGGGGCGGCCAAAATTGGGGGCATCGGAACTTTTTTCCGGCGCACATCGCCGATGTTCCCGAAGATGAAGTGATGGCGAGTTTTCTGACCCAATTTTACGAAGGCGTTCCGCCGCCCAAACTAATTTTGCTGGATCGCCAACCCGCCGAGGCAGAGTTGCTGACCGATGCCCTGACCGAGATTGCGGGCCGCAAGGTGGAGTTTCTTATTCCGCAACGGGGAAGCCGCAAGCATTTGCTCGATCAGGCTATTCGCAACGCCAGCGAAGGTCTGGACCGCCGTTTGGCTGAAAGCAGCAGTCAGGCCAAATTGGGCCGCGAATTGGCCGAGCTATTCGATTTGGATGGGCCGCCCCAGCGCATCGAGATATATGACAATAGCCATATTCAGGGCAGCCATGCCTTGGGCGCGATGGTGGTTGCAGGGCCGGAAGGCTGGATGAAAGGGGCCTATCGCAAATTCAACATCAAGCGCGCCGAAACCCAACCCGGTGATGATTTCGCGATGATGCGCGAGGTGTTTACCCGCCGCTTTGCCCGCGCGATGGAGGAAGACCCAGATCGCGAAAAGGGGGAATGGCCCGATTTGGTGCTGATCGACGGCGGCAAGGGGCAAGTGTCCGCTGTCAGCGAGGTTTTTGCGGAATTGGGCATTGACGATATTTGCTATGTCGGTGTGGCCAAGGGACCGGACCGTAACGCTGGGCGCGAAACATTTTATCATCCCGATGGCCGTGAATTTACGCTGCCCCCCAACAATGCCGTGCTATTCTATATCCAACGTCTGCGCGATGAAGCCCATCGTTTTGCCATTGGGGCGCATCGCCAGAAGCGATCCAAAGCCATTGGCAGTTCACCGCTTGACGAGGTTCCTGGCATTGGCCCCGCGCGGAAAAAGGCGTTGCTGATGCATTTTGGCACGGCGCGCGCGGTGAAAAACGCGACTTTGGCCGATTTACAACGGGCACCAGGGGTCAGCGCCGGTGTCGCGCAAACTGTTTATGACTTTTATCATCCCGAAGGATGAAATTGGGGGAGGGAGGCAATATGGAATTGGCCACGATGATGCCGCTAGCACAGCATTTGGGCATAAAGATTAGCGAAGCCAACCCCGATAAAGTGGTTGGTCAATTGCTGGTGCGGCCCGAGCTTTGCACCATCGGTCAGATCGCCCATGGCGGGACCATTATGGCATTGGCCGATTGCGTGTCGGCCATTGGGGCCTATTTGGCGTTGCCATCCGGTGCCAATATGACCACGACCATTGAAAGCAAAAGCAATTTCTTGGGAAGTGCGCCGCAAGCTAGCCATTTGGTTGCGGTGGCGACGCCAGTGAAAATTGGCAAACGGCTGTCGGTTTGGCAATGTCAAATCCGCACCGATGACGGATCCGACGTCGCCTTGGTGACGCAAACGCAGTTGGTGCTGTGGCCAGCATAAATTATGACGCGATGATCGTTTCGGTGCGCCAGCATGGTGAACATGGCGCCATAGTCCGCGCCCTAACGCGCGAGGCGGGTATTGTTGCGGGCTATGTGCGCGGCGGGCGTTCCCGCCAATATCGGCCCATATTGATGGCGGGAAACGCCATAAGCTTGGACCTGCGCAGCCGGACAGAGGGGCAGCTTGGCAGTATGACGGCAGAATTGCTGATCAGCCGTGCGCCCTGTCTCAACCAAGCCCTATCGGCGGCGGCCTTGGATTGGCTGACCAGCTTGACTGCCGCTACCCTGCCGGAAGCGCAGCCCTATCCGATGATATATGATGCCTTGTCCGCAACATTGGACGCGGTGATGGTGGCAGCGTCTGCGCGGCAATGGGCGGCAGCTTTGACGCGATATGAATTATTGTTGCTAGCAGAGCTTGGCTTTGGGCTGAACCTGACCAACTGTGTGATAAGCGATCAAAGCACGGATTTATCCTATCTTAGCCCCAGATCTGGCGGCGCAGTTTCAGATCAAGCTGCAAGGGGTTATGAAAAAAAGCTTTTTCATTTGCCGAACTTTTTGAAAGGCATGGATCGTGACCCGCCTATGCGCGATGTGATGGATGGGTTATTGATAACAGGTCATTTTCTGGAACGTGACCTGATGGATGGTCGGATGCGAGAATTGGGAAATGTCCGTCTGCGATTAATCGAGAGATTGCACAGGGCGGTTGCGTGACTCGCAATCGCTCCGTAAGCGGCTGGAATGATTTGAAAGGGGATGTTGTGAAAATTCTTTTGCTGGCCGGCGACGGCATCGGACCGGAAATTATGGCGGAAGCCGAAAAGGTGCTGATGGCGCTGAATTTACCCGTCACGCTGGACCGTGGGTTGGTCGGCGGCGTTGCTTATGCCGCCACGGGACATCCTCTGCCGCCTGAAACCGTTGAAAAAGCCCGCGCATCCGATGCTGTGCTGTTCGGCGCGGTTGGTGATTTTCGATATGATCATGTCGAGCGCCATTTGCGCCCCGAACAAGCGATTTTGGGCATTCGCACGGCGTTGGGTCTTTTCGCGAACCTGCGCCCCGCCCAAGTGTTTTCGGGCCTTGAAGAACATTCGGCGCTGCGCCCCGAAGTGGCAGCGGCCATTGATTTGCTGATCGTACGCGAACTGAACGGCGACGTATATTTCGGCGACAAGGGTATGCGCCAAACCGCCGATGGCCAGCGCGAGGGATATGACGTCATGTCCTATAGCGAAAACGAAGTCCGCCGCATCGCCCATGTGGCGTTTCGTGCGGCCCAAGGTCGTCAAAAGCGCCTCTGTTCCGTTGATAAAGCCAATGTGCTCGAAACATCGCAATTGTGGCGTGACGTGATGATCGAGGTTTCGGCAGAATATCCCGATGTTGAATTGACCCATATGTATGTCGACAATGCGGCCATGCAGTTGGTGCGCAATCCTGGCCAATTTGACGTGATCGTGACGGGCAATTTATTTGGTGATATTTTGTCCGATCAGGCCTCTATGTGCGTTGGTTCCATCGGCCTGTTGGCATCGGCATCGCTGGGCGAAGGGAAGCTGGGTCTGTATGAACCCATTCATGGCAGCGCCCCTGATATCGCAGGCAAGGGCATCGCCAACCCCTTGGCGATGATTTTGTCACTGGCTATGTTGCTGCGTCATTCGGGCGGCGACGAAGCGAGCGCAGCGCGGATCGAAGCCGCCGTTGCAAAAGTATTGGCCAGCGGCGCACGCGGCGCCGATCTGGGCGGAGATATGAGCACATCGGCATTGGGTGATGCTGTTGTTGCTGCCTTATAACGGACTGAGTATATGAAAAAGACAACCGGCTTTGATCGCAGCAAGACGCGCCAATGGCAGCCTGCAACACAGGCTGTCCGTGGTGGAACGTGGCGCAGCGAGCATGGGGAAACGTCCGAGGCTTTGTTCCTAACCTCGGGCTATACCTATGACAGTGCAGAAATCGTTGCGGCACGCTTTGCGGGCGACGAACAAGGCATGACTTACAGCCGGTTGCAAAATCCAACGGTGGCGATGCTGGAAGAACGCATCGCCCTGTTGGAAGGGGCTGAAGCTTGCCGTGTTCAAGCGACCGGCATGTCGGCGATGACCACGGCTTTATTGTGCCAATTGTCGGTGGGCGACCATCTGGTGGCCGCGAAGGCTGCCTTTGGAAGCTGCCGTTGGTTGGTCGACAATCTGCTGCCCCGTTTCGGTATCGAAACCACGGTGGTTGATGGCCGCGACCTGAAGGCTTGGGAAGAAGCCATTCGTCCCAATACGAAAGTCTTTTTCTTTGAAACCCCCGCCAACCCGACGATGGATATCGTCGATTTGCGCGGTCTGTGCGACATCGCAAAGGCGCATGGCATCACCACGGTGGTGGACAATGCCTTTTGCACCAGCGTCATTCAAAAACCGATGGATTTTGGCGCGGATATCGTCGCCTATAGCGCGACAAAGTTGATGGAAGGCCAAGGCCGCGTGTTGGCAGGGGCCGTCTGCGGCAGCGAGGCCTTTATCAACGATGTGCTGATGCCATTTCAGCGCAATACGGGGCCGAACCTGTCGCCGTTCAACGCATGGGTGGTTCACAAGGGTTTGGAAACGCTGGAACTGCGCGCACGCCGCCAGTCGGAAAATAGCTTGGCGGTGGGCCGCGCCATCGAGCATCGCGTGTCGCGCATCTTGCACCCCGGTTTGGAAAGCCACCCGCAATTTGAACTGGCACAAAGCCAGATGGCGATGTGCGGCCCGATTTTCTCGTTCATCTTGGATGGTGGCCGCGAACAAGCCATGGCCTTTTTGAACGCTTTGGAATTGGTCGATATCAGCAACAATATCGGCGATGCACGCAGCTTGTGCTGTCACCCTGCGTCAACGACCCATTTCAGTGTCAGCGCCGAAGCGCGGGCGGATATGGGGGTCGTTGAGGGGATGCTTCGTATCAATATCGGCTTGGAAGATCCCATTGATCTGATTGCCGATATGGAGCAAGCATTGACGCAGGTCGGACTTTAAGGGATTTTCCGCCCATCATGATGGAATCCTTCTTCCCCTATGTGTCCATAACGGGCCCGATCACTGTACGTGTGGCGGTCAGCTATTTGGCAGAACAATCTCTGCCCGCCTTGGGGCGTTGGTTCTGGTCATATCATATTCGACTGGAAAATCATGGTGATGTCGCCGCGCAATTGATCAGCCGCCATTGGTTGATCACCGACGGCAATGGCGCGCTGAGCGAAGTTGAGGGCGAGGGGGTCGTGGGCGAACAGCCTGTGCTGCTTCCTGGCGCCTCATACGACTATGTGTCCGGTTGCCCCTTGTCGACCACCGAAGGGTCGATGGAGGGCAGCTATTTAATGGTCTTGGCGGACGGCACAGAAATGCTGGTCGTCATTCCCCACTTTCTTTTGACTGCACCGGCCACAATCCCATGAAAAGAACACATCTTCCCCTTAACGCTTTGCGGGTATTTGATGCGGCGGCCCGCCACCTAAGCTTTACCCGCGCGGCGGATGAACTGGCGGTGACCCCTGCGGCGGTCGGCCAACAAATCCGCGCGTTAGAAGATATGCTGGGCGTCGTTCTGTTTCGCCGAACCCCCAAAGGGTTGGAACTGACGGGTGAGGCGGAGGCTGGCCTAGAGGCGCTGCGTCAAGGGTTTTTGCAATTTGAAGAAAGCGTGCGCGCGATGCAGGCGGGCCAAAGCTCGCAGTCGCTGACCATTGCCGCGCCGCGGGATTTTACCGCCAAATGGCTGGCCCCGCGCTTGGCCCGCTATAGCCAAGGCGCGCCGGACGTGCGCTTCACCTTGGTCGCATCGGACGATGGTATTGATTTTACAGAGGCCAATTTGGATTTGGCCATTTTATGGGCCGAAAATGCTGGCGAGCATGAAGGGGTGGCATTGAACGGTCAGGGATTGATCGAAATTGCTAGCCCTGATGGCAACAGCGATCATGTGATTAGCTGGCCGGGTGCTTTGCACGCCGAACAGGACCCATTGCTTCGCTTGGGCGATGCAGGTTTGGCCATTGATGCAGCGGCTAGTGGCTTGGGCCGCGCGGTGGTGCCAGCCTTGTTGGCCGCGGGCGATTTGGCCGCGGGCCGTGTGCGCAAAATTGGCGATGCGGAGGAAATACGCAAAGGCTATTGGTTGGTCGCGCCCTTGCCGCAATGGCGACAAGCCAAGGTCAAAGCATTGGTGGCCGCGCTGAGTGCGGAGGGTTAAACGTACCGCCTAAGTGATGATAGCCATGCAGATATAGAAAATGCGCCAATCCGATTGGGAATGGCGCATTTTTTATATCTGCGTGGTCGATGGCGGACCAACTAGGTCTTAAGCATCAATGGCGTCATCATCCAAGGTCGCGGCATTGGCCTGAATGAATTGGAAGCGGTGTTCGGGGTGTTTGCCCATCAAGCGGTCCACCAAGTCCTTGACCTGATGTCTTTCTTCATATTCTTGCGGCAAGGTGACGCGCAGCATCGAACGGCTGCTGGGGTCCATCGTCGTTTCTTTAAGCTGGTTGGCGTTCATTTCTCCAAGGCCTTTGAACCGGCCAACCTCCACCTTTTTGCCTTTGAATATGGTGCGTTCCAATTCAGCGCGATGCTCATCGTCGCGGGCATAAGCGGATTTTGCGCCGGATGTCAGGCGATAGAGCGGGGGCTGGGCCAGATAAATATGACCGCGCCGCACAATGTCCGGCATTTCTTGGAAAAAGAAAGTCATTAACAAAGTGGCAATATGCGCGCCGTCAACGTCAGCATCGGTCATAATGACGATGCGTTCATAACGCAGTCGATCTGCGTCGCAGTCCTTTCGCATACCGCAACCCAAGGCAAGGGCCAGATCGGCGATTTCCTGATTGGCGCGGATTTTGTCGGCGCTGGCGCTGGCGACGTTCAATATTTTACCACGAATGGGCAAAATCGCTTGGGTCTTGCGGTCCCGTGCTTGTTTGGCGCTGCCGCCGGCGCTGTCGCCTTCGACGATGAACAATTCGGTGCCCTCTGGCCCATCATTGGCACAGTCGGTCAATTTGCCAGGCAAGCGCAATTTGCGGGCGCTGGTGGCGGTTTTGCGTTTAACCTCGCGTTCGGCTTTGCGCTTCAGCCGCTCATCCATCCGGTCGATAACCAAGCCCAAAATGGCGCGGCCACGGTCCATATTGTTCGACAAATAATAATCGAAATGGTCGCGGATTGCGGCCTCGGTCAGGCGCGAAGCCTCTGGGCTGGTCAGGCGGTCTTTGGTTTGGCTTTGGAATTGCGGGTCACGGATGAACACCGACAGCATCATTTCGCCGCCGTTGAACACATCTTCGGGTGTGATTTGCGCGGCCTTCTTTTGCCCGATCAATTCACCAAAGGCGCGCAACCCCTTGGACAAAGCAGCGCGCAGGCCGCTTTCATGCGTGCCGCCAGCGGGCGTCGGAATGGTATTACAATAATAGCTGTAGCTGCCATCGGACCATAAAGGCCATGCGATCGCCCATTCCGCGCGGCCTTGTTCATCGGGAAAATCTTGCCGCCCGACAAAAGGTTCGGCGGCGGCGCATTCGCGATTGCCGATTTGTTCTTTGAGATGGTCTGCCAAACCGCCGGGGAATTGGAATGTGGCTTCGGCGGGTGTGTCATCCCCAATAAGTTCGGGGGCGCATTTCCAACGAATTTCGACGCCTGCGAACAAATAGGCCTTGGAACGGGCCAGTCGATACAGGCGGTTCGGGCGAAAACGATTATGGTCGCCAAAAATGCTGGTGTCCGGCGTAAAGGATACGCTGGTGCCGCGCCGGTTGGGGGCTGCGCCAACTTCGGTCACAGGGCCAAGGCTTTTGCCCTGCGAGAAAATCTGACGATATAATTTCCTGGCGCGCGCAACCTCGACGATGGTTTCCGTGGACAAAGCGTTAACCACACTGATCCCCACGCCGTGCAAACCGCCAGATGTCGCATAGGCTTTGCCTTCGAACTTACCGCCCGAGTGCAAAGTGGTTAAAATCACTTCGAGCGCCGACTGGCCCGGATATTTGGGGTGCGGGTCGACGGGGATGCCACGCCCATTGTCGGTAATCGTCAGGCGGTTGCCGACATCCAGCGTGATCTCGATGCGGGTGGCATGGCCCGCCACGGCTTCGTCCATGCTATTGTCCAGCACTTCGGATGCCAGATGATGCAGGGCGCGTTCGTCGGTTCCGCCAATATACATGCCCGGCCTGCGCCGGACAGGCTCCAGCCCTTCGAGAACCTCAATTTGCGAGGCATCATAATTTTCCACAGCGGGCTGGGAGGCGTCGAACAAATCGTGACTCATGCGACAGATATAGGGGGCAGGGAAGGGCGCTGGCAAGGCCAGTTTTTCCATTTGCGCTGGCCAGCAGCGCGTTGGAAATTTTCAAATCTTGAAAAGATTATAAGATATTTATCAGATAATATAAAGAGAATTATCATATTATCGAGGAACAATGAAAGAAGGCGGACGTTGCGCAGCCGACACTTCGTCAAAAAAGTGGAGGAAAATAATATGAAATTCATCGCTCTCCTTGCAGTAACCACAGCTGCGGTTGCCGCTGTTCCGGCCATGGCCCAGTCAAACGACCGATCGGAACATTTTAACGGCGGATATATCTCCGTTGTTGGCGGAAAAACCATGCAGAATAACGACACGGGCGAGAGCTTGGTGTTCGACACTGACGGCGATGGTGTGTACGATAACATACCGCAAGTTGGCGGCGTCGATGTTTTTACCGCCGGCTGTAACGGTGCCGCACGAAGCGCCGCTGCGCTGGATTGTCGCAACGATAAGGATGGCTGGGAATATTATGCCCGCGCCGGTTATGACCGCCGCATGGGCAATTTCGTTATCGGTGGCCTGATCGAAGCTGGCAAGAATGATTCGACCGACAGTGTCAGCGGTTTCACCCCCACTGATTTTTATACCATGACCCGCAAAGCCAAGTGGAATGCTGGCGCACGTCTACGTGCCGGTTATACACCCAATGGCGGTGCGCTTTTTTATGTGACGGGCGGTGGGGCTTATGCGCGTTTGAAAAACAGCTTTAGCACCACGGACGCCGTGAACATCATCAGCGACAGCGGAAACAGCAACGCGTGGGGCTGGTCGGCTGGTGGCGGCGCCGAAGTGATGGTCGCCAAGAATTTGTCCTTGGGCGTCGAATATCTTTATACCGACATTAAGGATGACGATTATGCTGCGAACATTGCGGCACCAGCAACACCATCAGCCGTAACTTTGGCCGATGTTCAGCGTAGCAATCAAAATTTCCGTACCCACTCCGTGCGTGGCAGCTTGAACTTCCGTTTCTAAGTCATCGGCTTGGTTCGCATGAAAAGGGCCTCATATCCATGGATATGGGGCCCTTTTTTGAAATTCTGCTCGGGTGAATACGCTGAACCAGCCGATATTCAACCGTCTCTATTGGGGTTGGGGGCAGGGAAAATCACGAAATTCCCATTGGCGCTGCTGACCAATTTATCATGTTGATAAAGCCGCGCTTCAATATTCGCTACGCGCTTGCCGCGGTGAATGATCGTTGCTTCGCAGGTCAACCGACCTTCGCTAATCCGAATATGATAATTAAATTTCATTTCCAGCGTCGCGCACCACATATCGAGCGGCAGCACGCTGGTGAGCGCTCCGCCCATTGCGGTGTCAGCCAAGCTATAGGCCACGCCGCCATGGGCGGCTTGTTGGGGACTGAAATGTTGCTCCGCGTTAATATCAATCGCCATAACGCATCGGCCATCGCCGCGTTGGACCATTTCAAGGCCCAGCGCGCGCGCAAATGCAAAATCGGGATTATAGCTTCGCAATTGACGCCCCAACGCGAAATTAGCGGACGCGCGGTCCGCCAAATGGCGGCGGCGGCGGCGGACGGCGAGTGCCGCGTGGCAATTGCGCTTGATAGGCACGGCCACAATGTTCGACGCAATAAGGGAAGCCAGGGTTGACCGCGTCACCACAGAAGTGGAAGTCCGGCTCGCCCGGGTGGCCCATCGGCCAGCGGCAAATTCGGTCGTTCAGGTCCAGCAAACTGGTTTTGTCGGCAATTTCTGGGCTTGGCTTGGCAGGAACCAAACGGCGCGGCGGGGCCGGCGGAATCGGTGCCTGCTGATCGCCAGGACCTTGGCGGATAAAACCACCTGGGCCAATGGAAACAATCCGTGGGCCTTCTGGTTTTGGCGGAGCTTCGCTGGCATCACCTGCGGCGGCGACCGGCGCAGCGGGGGCCGGCATGGGCTTGGCTTCAGGGCGCGGCGGTGTTGGCGCAGCAGGGCGCGGCGCAGCAGCGCGAACTGGCGCGGCTGGCGTCGCGGCGGCGGGCGCCGGTGTCGGCGCGGCCTTTGGCGCGGCAGGTGCCTTGGCCGCCTTGCTCTTGTCCGCCGACTTTACGGGCGACGGACGTGATTTCAGACCCAAGCGGTGCGCTTTGCCGATCACGGCGTTACGGCTGACACCGCCCAGCTCTTCGGCGATCTGACTAGCCGTCAGGCCTTTTTCCCACATGGCGCGCAAACTATCGATGCGCTCATCAGTCCATGACATATATTATTCCTCAATCTTCTCACGCGGGACGGCACAATATTTATTTGGCATGTCATATGCCATAAATGAAGGGCCATCTTGCGGTAAGGTCAGGGAGGCGATAGGCCAGTTTCTTATGAACAACCAGCCCAAAATTGCGACATCCGACATGCATGACACCGATCAGGCTCAAAAAAAATCATTCCATTTTTCGGAACCTGGCGTGCCGCAAATCCGATCTTTGAACCTCTCTGGCCTACGAGCCCTCTATGTCAAGGAGGTGAAGCGGTTTTTCAAGGTCCACATGCAAACAATCTGGGCGCCAGCTATTACCACTTTATTGTTTCTGGTGATTTTCACCGTGGCATTGGGGCGCGGTGATCGACAGGTGATTGGCGTTCCGTTTGCGGACTTTATCGCGCCAGGGTTGATCATGATGGCGATGCTGCAAAATAGCTTTGCGAACAGTAGCTTTTCTTTGTTGGTTGGAAAAATCCAAGGCACGATTGTTGATTATCTGATGCCGCCGATTGGCACAGGGGAATTGATCGTCGCGGTGGTTGCGGCCTCGGTTACCCGCGCCTTATTGGTTGGATGTGCCTTGTGGTTGGCCATGTTGGCGTGGCCGGGGGTCCATGTGGTGCCGCAACATTTGTGGGCCGTGGTGGTTTTCGCGCTGCTGGGTTCGGCATTATTCGGCTTTTTGGGTTTAATCACCTCCATTTGGGCCGAAAAATTTGACCATGCGGCTGCTGTCACCAATTTTGTCGTGACGCCGCTGGCTCTGCTGTCGGGCACATTTTATTCGATTGAAAGTCTGGCTGGCTGGTTCCAGCAGGTCGCCCATGCCAACCCTGTCTATTATGCGATCATGGGCTTTCGTTATGCCTTTGTCGGCACAGTGGATACGACGATCGCAAACCCGATCATGGTGGCGATCATGATGCTGACTGCCGTCAATCTATTGTTGGCGGGCTTGTCCTATGGACTGCTGAAATCAGGCTGGAAAATTAAGGCCTAACGGACGAACCACGAAAAAGACAATAAGCAATAAGGGCGCGCTCAGATGATCTGGCGCGCCCTTAATCTATTCCGTGTTTCGCGGTGCTTGGGGACTTCCGCCGAAGAACCTGAAACGGGGCTTAGTGTCGATGGATATTGCGAACCTGATAGCGTCCTTTGGTCAGTCCTTCGAACATCGCATCAATTTGCGGATGGTCGATGGGGCCTGACTTGCTATCCTCAATCAGATTTTGCTGGCTGACATAGGCAACATAGCTGCTGTCATCATTTTCCGCGAGCAAGTGATAATAGGGCTGATCTTTGGACGGGCGGATCGCTTCGGGAATGGCGTCATACCATTCATCGCTGTTGTTAAACACAGGATCGACGTCGAAGATCACGCCGCGAAAATTGAACATCCGGTGACGTACAATATCGCCGGGTGCAAAATTCGCTTTGCCGATCAGGGGGGCAGCGTTCCATTCGCCGCTGTCATGAATATGGGTCGCTTTGTGGGGCATCGTCTTGCATATCTATGAGGAGGAACGAGAAGTTCAAGAGGCTTTGGCCGCTCAAACATGAAGCTAGGATGAAGGTTGCATGCGATATGCTGACCCTGCTGAACAGTTGAGAGGATACCTTTAAAAGTTATTCATTAATATATGAAATATATTAATATATCAGTGAAAGGGATGGTATCTCTTGGGCGTGTTTGAAATAAAATGTGGAAAGCGTCGCTTGCTTGAGAAATTATACTGTCATGCGAGCGGCTTTCTCCGCAATTCTCGCTGCGCATTTGGGCGACGTTTTTTTTAAAAAAATTACGATCGATGATATGAGCAAGGTTGCGGGGTTGCGATAGCTTGTGACCATAGCTGTGCCGATTGGTGTGCGATAGGCTGCCTTCGGACGTTGTCGGGGGAGAGGATTTTTACCTCATGACAACCCAAATGTCATGGATGTCTGACCCGATACCATGGATTATACCATGCTATGATGGGCTGGAAATGACTATGGGTTTGGGCCGATGAATGGGGGCTTTACTCCCCCAAGAGGGGAGGTGTTCTTATTGTGGGCTGTGGTCGGATCAGGCTTACTGTGAACAGTAAACTGGAGGAGAGTGAGGGATTCGAACCCTCGGTACCGTTGCCGGCACTTCGCATTTCGAGTGCGACGCTTTCGACCACTCAGCCAACTCTCCTCGCTGAGGAGGCCGCCTCTAAAGGGGGAATCAGGGTCTGGCAAGCGCTATTTGAAAAAATGTCATAAAAATCACATGTTCTGAATGGGCTGAAGCGAAACGGCGCCATCCTTCATGTTGGTTGGAAAGGCGGTGGCTGTGGTGAACATAGGATGCTACCCATCATATCTATAAAAGATCAGCCAAAGAGCGGGAGAGTTTATGCCATTGACCGGTGTGCGCGTGCTTGATTTCGGGCGCTATATTGCGGGACCATATTGTGCGACGCTGCTGGCCGATTATGGCGCCGATGTGATCCGTGTGGAATCGCCAGAGGGCAATGATGATCGTTACAATGTGCCAGCAGCCCCAGATGGGTCCGGTGGAATGTTCCTGCAAATGAGCCGGAACAAGCGTTGTTTGACCCTGCGGCCATCAACACCCCAAGGGCAGGAGATTTTACGGCGTCTGGTCAAATCTGTCGATGTGATCATTGCCAATCTGCCCGATCAGGTTCTGGAAAAATTGGAACTGGATTATGATCATGTCAGCGCGATCAACCCACGGGTCATTCTGGCCACCGCATCCTCTTTTGGATCGACGGGGCCGCTGTCCAATCATGTGGGATTTGACGCGGTTGGCCAAGCCATGTCCGGTGCAGTCTATTTTAGTGGGACCGACAAACAGCCATCGCGAAGCCAAGTCAATTATGTCGATTTTGGAACGGCACTTCATTTGGCCTTTGGCGTGATGGCCGCACTGCGCCACCGCGACGCGACGGGCAAGGGCCAGCGGGTGTCGGCATCTCTGTTGGGCACGGCGATAGCCTATAGCAACAGCTTGACCATCGACGCTGCTGTGAATGGCACGGACCGCGCGCCCATGGGCAACCGCTCCTTCAGTTCTGGGCCGACAGATGTATTTCAAACCAGCAATGGCTCTGTCATCACGCAAGTTGTCGGCAATGCCATTTTTGCCCGTTGGGCGCATATGGTGGACGCCCCCGAATTGGTCGACGACCCGCGCTTTGGAACCGATATTGATCGCGGGGAAAATAGCGCGCTGCTGTGCGCCATCATGCAAAATTGGTGCCGTGATAAAGACAATGAAACCGTGCTGGCGACATTGGGCCGCGCCCGCGTACCGGCTGCGCCCGTGCTAAAACCATCGGATGTGCTAGCCCATCCGCAGGTCCAAGCGATGGGACTGGCGGAACCCATGAGCTATCCAGATTTGCCTCGTCCCGCACCCGTGGTTCGCGCGCCAATTTTATTGTCCGACAGCCCAAAGCAAGTGCTGCGGGCAGCCCCCATATTGGGGGAAGGGCGGGACGATATCTTGCGGGATTTGGGTTATAATGACACGGAAATACAAGCCCTTGTTGAGGCAGATGTGGTTTAGATTTTGCGAAGCCCCCGTGGATTTGTGATGATGAAAATTTCGCCCAATCAATTATGGTGCTGGCGTGACCAATGGGCCGCATAGCGCCATTTTATGATGATATAGAGAATTTAGGGAGCCGTTGATGACCGATCAGACAGCATATGTTCCGCCAAAAATTTGGAAATGGGACAAGGAAAGCGGTGGGCGTTTCGCTCAAATTAATCGGCCGATTGCAGGTCCAACGCATGACAAGATTTTGCCAGTGGGACAGCATCCGTTGCAGCTTTATTCCTTAGGCACGCCCAATGGGGTCAAGGTCACCATCATGCTCGAAGAATTGCTGGCGGCGGGCCACAGCGGCGCGGAATATGATGCGTGGTTGATTAACATCAGTGACGGCGATCAATTTTCGTCGGGATTTGTAGACATTAACCCCAACAGCAAAATTCCGGCGTTGGTGGATCATAGTGTTGGCGAACCGCTGCGGGTTTTCGAAAGCGGTTCGATCATGATCTATCTCGCAGAAAAATTTGGCGCCTTTCTGCCAACCGAGACCCGCGGGCGCACCGAAACCTTGTCATGGCTGATGTGGCAAATGGGCAGCGCTCCATTTTTGGGCGGCGGCTTTGGGCATTTTTATGCTTATGCGCCCATCAAGATTGAATATGCGATCAACCGCTATGCGATGGAAGCCAAGCGGCAGTTGGACGTGTTAAACCGGAATTTGGCGGATCGGGAATATATCGCTGGCGCCGATTATAGCATTGCGGACATGGCGATTTGGCCATGGTATGGATTGACGGTCAAAGGTTTAGCTTATGAATCCGGCGAATTTTTGCAGGTTCAGGAATATGAACATGTGAACCGCTGGGCGGATCAACTGGCCTTGCGTCCGGCTGTGCGCCGCGGCCGCATGGTAAACCGCGTGCAAGGCGACCCCGCCAGCCAGCTGCATGAACGACATGATGCGTCCGATTTTGATACCAAGACACAGGATAAATTGGCCGATCAAAATTAACTCATATCGGCTTTGGCGGCGCAGATGCCGCAAAGAATCAGTCGGTGCGGTGAGTATGGTTTTTGCTCATCGCATTGACATTTTATTCAATATCGGTTGCGGGGGCGTTGCGGCATCTTCGGGCTGCTTTGGCCGGTCAAATGACGATTTTGGTCATCTATGCGGAATATATCCGCTATGACGTAGCGTTAAGAGGCGTCTGAAATTCGCCGGAAACCAACAGATTTGCCAGCTTTTTCCCGCGCATCTTCCCGTTTACGTAAACGATAGTCGTTGATACAGTGGAAACAGAAAATTACCGTCGATGGGAGAATGAAAATGGAGATGGAGTTCAGCCCAGAAGAACTCGCCTTCCAACAAGAAGTCCGCACATTCATCGCTGAAAATTATCCCGCGCAATTGCGTGGCAAGCAGGATGAAGGGGATGAGTTGAGCAAGGAGGATTTCCTCGCTTGGCACAAGGTTTTATATGAAAAGGGTTGGATCGCGCCGGCTTGGCCCGTGGAATATGGCGGCACCGGATGGACGCCAACCCAACGCTTCATTTTCTCCGAAGAAACCGCGCGCGCAGAATGCGTGAAATTGATGCCATTCGGCCTGACCATGGTGGGGCCGGTTATCTATACTTTCGGCACGCCGGAACAAAAGGCACGCTTTTTGCCCCGCATCTTGTCGGGCGAAGATTGGTGGTGTCAGGGATATTCCGAACCAGGCGCAGGGTCGGATTTGGCGTCGCTTCGCACCGCGGCTGTTCGCGAGGGCGACGAATATATCGTCAACGGCCAAAAAACATGGACGACCTTGGCCCAACATGCGGACTGGGGCTTTTTCTTGGTGCGCACCAACAAGGATGCCAAGCCACAAGAAGGCATTAGCTTCTTGTTGATCGACATGAAAACACCCGGAATCACCGTGCGCCCCATCATTACCTTGGGCGGCGAGCATGAAGTGAACGAAGTGTTTTTGGAAAATGTTCGCGTTCCAGCCGATCAACTCGTCTATGAGGAAAATAAGGGTTGGACCTGTGCCAAATTCCTATTGGCCCATGAACGCACGGGCATTGCCGGTGTTGCATCATCCAAGCGTGGTCTTGAAAAGGTCAAAGAAATCGCCCGTACCGAAGTGGACGGCGACAAGCCCTTGCTGTCCAACGCTTTCTTCAAGCGCAAAGTCGCGGAATTGGAAATCGACCTGACGGCGCTGGAATTCACGGAATTGCGCGGCTTGGCTGGCCCCAATGCCAATAAAGGCCCCGGACCGGAATCCAGCTTGCTCAAGATTAAGGGCAGTGAAATTCAGCAACGCTTGACCGAACTGACGCTCGAAGCTGTGGGCCATTATGGCGCGCCATATTTCCGCGGCTTTGACGAAGGCGACAATGCCCATCCAATTGGGCCAGATTATGCCCACCGCGCTGCGCCGACCTATTTCAATATGCGAAAAACTACCATTTATGGCGGGTCGAATGAAATCCAGCGCGGCATTATTGCAAAGATGGTGCTTGGCCTTTGACAGAAAAATGATGGCGCGGCCAATCTGCGTGGAATGGCAAAGACCATGTCTGCAGATTGGCTGACGCTGATGGGAAGAGGGATGTAAGATGGATTTCACCTATACCGAAACACAGGATATGATCCGCGATACTTTGTCGCGTTTTCTGAGCGATAGCTATGATTTCGAACATCGCCAGAAATTGATTGCCAGCGACGCTGGCCGTGATCCCGGTGTTTGGAAGGCGTTGGCACAGGATTTGGGTATGCTGGGCGCTGCCTTTTCCGAAGAACAAGGCGGTCTGGGCGGCGGCGCGCTGGAACATGCGATCATCATGGAAGAAATGGGCAAGGTCTTGGCCGTAGAACCCTATATTCCAACGGTTGTTGTCGCGGGCAGTGCGCTGACCGCCGTCGGTGGTCCTTTGGCTGAACAAATGATCCCCGCGATCATTGGGGGCGAGGCCATTGTTGCTTTTGCCTATGCCGAACCACAGGGCCGTTATAATCCAGCCAACCTGCGCACCACCGCCAAGAAAGAAGGCGGATCTTATGTGCTGAACGGCCATAAGGCGGTTGTTTATGCGGCGCCTTGGGCCACGCATTTGCTGGTCACGGCCCGCACGGGTGGCAGCCAAAGCGAACGGGATGGCATTTCGTTGTTCCTAATCGACGCCAAGACGGCGGGTATTTCGCGTCGTGACTATCCCACCGTTGATGGCAATCGGGCGTCCGAGGTGTATTTTGAAAATGTATCGGTTCCTGCCGATGCTTTGCTGGGTGCCGAAGGCGGGGCCTTGCCACTCATCGAAAAAATCATGGACGAAGCCACCGTCGCCATTTGCGCCGAGGCTGTGGGCGTGATGCATAAATTGCATGAAGGAACGTTGGAATATACCCAGCAGCGCAAGCAATTTGGCGTGCCCATTTCCAAGTTCCAAGTGTTGCAGCATCGCATGGTTGACATGTTCATGGAATGGGAACAGTCCAAATCCATGACATTGATGGCGACGCTGAAGCTTGGCCTGCCCGACAATGAACGCAAGGCTGCAGTGTCGGCCTGTAAAGCCAAGGTCAGCCGTGCGGCGAAATTTGTTGGTCAAAATGCCATCCAAACCCATGGCGGCATTGGCATTACGCAGGAATTGGCGATCGGCCATTATTTCAAGCGGGCAACCTTGATCGAAGGTCAATTTGGCAGCCATGATTTCCACATGGACCGTTTCGAACAATTGGTTCTGCCCGACTGATCGGGAATGAAGGACCATGAAAAGGGCCGGATCGCCACATGCGATCCGGCCCTTTTCCTATTCCTTTTTTTGACCTTTGCAGTCGTTGTTGTTCGGGGCATTCGGCTGCACACGGGCCAAGTCCGGCGGGGCCTGATCCACCGATGCTTCGGCACGGTCGCGGTAAACGGATGCCCGCGATAAAAGCATAAGGGTGACGGGGGTGGTGATGGTGATGAAAATGAAAATCAAAATTTCATGAACCACCGGCCGCGTCTGAAGCACGGAAAAGCATATCATGGATGCGCTTAACACCAAAATCGAACCCATAGAGGTTCCCAATCCGGGGGCGTGCGCGCGTTCATAAAAGCTTTTCAGGCTGACAAGGCCGATCGTGCCCAGCAAGGTCAAGGACGCACCAGACAGCAGCAAAATGCCAACAATCAAGGCGGCCCAGCCGGGAAGATTGGGAGCTTGGATCATTCGATAACCTCCCCACGCATCAAGAATTTTCCGATGGCGACCGTTCCGGTAAAGCCGAGCAATGCGATCACCAAAGCCGCCTCAAAATATAAGGTACGGCCCGTTTGCACGCCATAGGTGATCAATAGCAACATGCCGCTGACATAAAGGGAGTCGAGCCCCAATGCCCGATCTTGGGCGCGTGGCCCGCGCAACATGCGATAAGCGCCGCACAGCATGGCAAGGCCCAATAAAATCTGGGCCGACGTGATGACGAGGGCGAATAGCAAGGCGCTCATTCGAAAATCTCCATCAACAAGGGCTCATAGCGGTCCTTCATCATCGCAACCCATGCCTCTTTTTGCGTCAGGTCCAGCATATGGATCAGGATCATATGGCGGCTGGGGTCATGCTGGATCCACAAGGTGCCAGGTGTGGCCGTCAAAATGATCGACAAGGTCGCAAGCGCATAAGGACTGCGGAGCTGAACGGGCATCAGCACGAAATCGGCTTCACGGTCTTTTTTGCCGAACAAAATGATGCGCGCCGTCAAGATATTGGATTGGATAATGTCCAACGCAACATAATAGGCCAGTTTTGGTATCGCCCACCCCAATTTTAAGGCCGGTTTTTCCGGCAGTAAGGCCAACATGGTCCGCGACACCAAAATGGCGATGACGCTAGCCAACAAAATATGGCCGGGCGAAAATCCGGTCAACAACACCCACATCGAAAAGATACAGGCAGACAAAATCGGATATGGAATAAGCCTTTGTATCATAACGGACTTGCCCCCGTGCCGATCATATTGGGGTTTATTGCTATCGGCGCGACGCTTTCTGCTGGGGGAGCCGAGCGGATTTCAATTGGCAGCGGTTCTGGCACAGGACCAGCGTTGCGGATATAATCGGCAGGATTGTACAAAGCATTGGTCGTCGCTTCCATAAACAGCATGACGGGACCGGCCGCGACCATCAATCCCAAGCATACGCTAAGCAGCAGGGCAATGGGGGTCACTTCAATGATGCTGAGGTGGGCGGGGCTATCTTCGCCCGGCGTCCACAGCAAATCAATGCCAGCGCGGGTCATCACCATCATGGTCGCCAGACCAGACAGAATGAGCAGGCCGATCATCGTCCAATGTGGCGGCGCAATTACGACATTGCCGAACAAGGCATCGATAATCGCAAATTTCGCGATAAAGCCCGACAGGGGCGGTAAGCCAGCCAATAGCAAGGCGCAGAAAATAAAGCCGCCACCCAAAATGGCGATGGTGCCGGGAATGACGACGCCGACTTCATCCTCATCCTCCTGATATTTGGCGGTGCCGATATATTCGTCGTCGAACACGGGTTCCAACAGGCCCTCGATCTTGTCATCTTCGTCGGCGTTACGCTGAACCGGTTCGATGATCAGATATAAGGCGCTGACTGCTAGTGTCGAACTGATCATGTAAAATAGCATGGCAGACGTCAGCTTTTCACCGCCAATACCGATGGATGCCAGCAAAGTGCCCGATGAAACCAACAGATAATTGCCCGCAACCCGCGACAATTGACGCGCAGAAAACAGGCCGATGGTCCCAAAGGCCATGGTGGCAAGGCCCGCATACATCAACCAATCATTGGCAAAGCCCGCCGCGCCGCCGGCCCCTTTGCCGAACAGCAAAAAGGACAAGCGCAGGATGATGTAAATGCCGACTTTGGTCATGATCGCAAATATGGCGGCGACGGGTGGAGCGGCTGCCGCATAGGTGCGGGGCAACCAAAAACATAGCGGCCAAATGCCTGCCTTCACCAAAAAGGCCGCGCCCAAAATCGCGGCGCCAGCTTCTAGGACCGCCAAATCTTCGCTATGTGTATTGGCAAGGCGAACGGCCAGATCCGCCATATTCAATGTCCCCGCCACCGAATAGAGCAGCGCGACACCAATGAGGAAGAGCAGGGATGCGGTGATGTTGATGGTGATATAATGCAGGCTGGCGCTGGTTTTTTCGGTGCCAGAACCATGCAAAATCAGACCATAGCTGGCGGCCAGCAAAACCTCAAAGAAAACAAAGAGGTTAAATATGTCACCGGTCAAAAATGCGCCATTCAGGCCCATCAACAACAGGAGGAATAGGCTGTGAAAACGCGGCCCGCTTTGGTCCCACCGCGCGGTGGCATAGAATAAGGATGTGAAGCCCAATATGCTGGTGAGCAACAACATGATCGTTGATAAACGATCAGCGACCAGCACAATGCCAAATGGCGATGGCCAATTGCCCAGTCGGTAAACCATGGGCCCGCTATCGATGCTTTGCGACACGGACCAAAGCAAAGCCGTTGCTGTCGCCACCAACAGCGCCGCTGTGGCCAAGCTAATGCTGCGCTTCAGCGTCCGCCGCCGTTCATTCAGCGCCAACATCGCGGCGCTGGCGATCAGCGGTAACAGGATTGGGATGATGATAAGATGTTGCATGAACGCGTTCACAGTTCGCCATCCTCTCCGTCAACATGGTCCGTGCCGGTCAGTCCGCGCGACGCGAGCAGGACCACCAGCAACAAAGCGGTGGTGGCAAAAGAAATCACAATGGCTGTCAGAACCAAGGCTTGGGGCAGCGGATCGGCGAAGGCCGATGGGTCCACCTCGGCCGATTTACCGATAATTGGCGGGGCATCCAGACGCAGCCTGCCGGATGCAATGATGAACAAATTCACGGCATAAGATAGTAACGCCAATCCTAATATGACTTGGAAGGTGCGGGGGCGGAACAACAACCACAGGCCAGAGGCTGTCAACACACCAATGGCAAGAGACAAGACGATTTCCATCAGCCGGCCTCCCCCTTGGCAGGATTGCTCGGTTCGACAGGCTTTTTCGCCCGCGGCGAGCGGATGCTTTGGTGCGCGATGGCAATCAGCATCAGCACGGTTGTTCCGACAACAACGGCAAAGACCCCAATGTCAAAGATGAGCGCGCTGGCGATGGGAATGTCCCCGATGATCGGCACGGTTAAATAATTGAAATAGGTGGTGAGGAAAGGAAAACCCGCCACAATCGCACCGACGCCGGTTAACGCTGCGCTCAGCAGTCCCAGCGAAATCCAGCGAATAGGTTGAACATTCAGGCGCGCCTCCACCCATCGGGTGCCGCCCGCCATATACAGCAGCAAAATCGCAATGGACGCGGTGATTCCCGCCGCAAAGCCTCCACCGGGTAAATCATGCCCGCGTATCAACAAATAGAGCGCCAAAGTGATGATAATCGGGAACATCCATTGCATGATAATACGGGGAACGAATAAATAATGTTCCAACGTATCGCCTTCGCTGCGATGTTCTTGTTCTTCGTCAAATTTGGACTGGCGGCGTTGCTGATGCGGGCGTTCCACGCTTTCCGGCGCGGGGCGGAAGCGGCGTAGCAACGTGAAGATCGTCAGCGCCACAATCGACAAAACCGTAATCTCGCCCAATGTATCAAAGCTGCGGAAATCGACCAAAATGACGTTGACGACATTGGTGCCGCCACCGCCCGAATAGGCATTGTCCAAGAAATAATCGGAAATCGTTGGCGGGATTGGGCGCGTCATCATGGCATAAGATAATAAGGCCATGCCCAATCCGCCCAATATCGCCAGCAGCAAATCACCGGAACGGCGCAGACGTACCGACGCAGGTATGCGCTCTTGCAGCCAAATTTCAGGTTTGCGCTGCGGCAGCCAACGCAGGCTGAGCAACAGCAGCACCAATGTGACCACCTCGACCAGCAATTGCGTCAGGCCCAAGTCCGGCGCGGACAGCCAAATAAAGGAGATGCAGGTCGCCAAACCTGATCCGCCCAGCAAAATCAGAGCCACCAAACGGTGGAACTTTGCCTGCCATGCCGCGCCAATGGCGCACAAGCCGCCGATGACCCATAGCAAGGCAAAAATTGGGTCGATCAATGTATCCGGCTCTGGCCCTCGGCTATATCCCATAAATAGGAAAGGCGTCAGCGCCATACAGAGCGCCGTGGCGATGAGTAGGCGAAGCTGTGTTTGCAATTTGGCGGTGCCCGTAACGCTGTGCAAAGCCCGCGCCGCATCGACCACGGCAGCCAGTACCGCTTCAAAGGTGCGTCGGGCCTTCAGGCGGCCAACAATCGGGCTTTCCTCGACGGCATTAAGGCGTGCGCCGAATTTTTTATAAGCAAGGGCACCACCCGCCAGCGCCATTAAGCTCATGACCAAAGGCGCGTTAAATCCGTGCCAGATCGCCAAGCTGAACTCCGGCATTTGATCGCCTAGTACCGAATGCGCCGCCATGCGCAGCACGGGGCCAATGGTGATGGCGGGCAAGATACCGACCAGCAAACAGGCAATCACCAGAATTTCAATCGGCAAGCGCATCCAATGCGGGGCCTCATGGGGCTGGCGGGGCAGGTTGGTCGGCGGCGGGCCAAAGAAGGTTTGATGAATGAAGCGGATGGAATAAAAAACGCTAAAACCGCTGGCGATGGTCGCAGCGACGGGCAGGATGAGGTCAATCAACGTTCCGCTTTGGGCGTCCAAGGCTTCGGCCAAAAACATTTCTTTGGAAATAAAGCCGTTCAGCAAGGGGACGCCAGCCATAGCGGCGGCCGCGACCATGGCTAGTGTTGCGGTGATGGGCATATAGCGCGCCAACCCCGACAATAATCGCAGGTCGCGCGTTCCAGTTTCATGGTCGATGATACCGGTTGCCATGAAAAGCGATGCCTTGAATGTCGCATGGTTCATGGTGTGGAAAATGGCCGCGACACAGGCCAAGGGGCTGCTGAGGCCCAACAATAGGGTGATCAAGCCCAAATGGCTGATTGTTGAATAGGCCAGCAGGCCTTTCATATCCTGTTGGAAAATTGCCACCCATGCCCCGATCACCAAGGTCGCGAGACCCGCTGAGGTCACAATGACATACCATTCGGTGGTCCCCGCCAGCGCGGGCCACAGCAGGATCATCAAGAATATGCCCGCCTTGACCATCGTTGCTGAGTGCAAGTAGGCCGATACCGGTGTCGGGGCTGCCATGGCGTGCGGCAACCAAAAATGAAACGGGAATTGCGCGCTTTTTGTGAAGGCACCCAGCAAGATAAAGATCAGCGCCGGAACATAGGCATCATGGGCGCGGATGATGGCACCCGATTGCAGAACCGTGTCGACATCATAGCTTCCGGCAATACGGCCCAACAACAAAATGCCGACCAGCAAGCATACACCGCCAAAGCCCGTGACGATAAACGCCATTCGTGCGCCGTCACGCGCGCCTTGGTTGTGGTGCCAATATCCGATCAGCAAAAAGGAAAAGATGCTGGTTAATTCCCAGAAAAATGCCAGTTGGATCAAGTTTCCAGACAGGACAACACCCAACATGGACCCCATAAATGCCTGTAAAAAAGCAAAGAAACGCGGGACGGGATCTTGGGGTGACATATAATAGCGGGCATAAAGAATGACCAATGCCCCGATGCCCAGCACCATTGTGGCGAACATCCACGTAAAGCCATCAAGGCGCAGCGAAAAATTCAGACCCAGCGATGGCAGCCATTCGCCAAGATAGCGCAATTTTTCGCCGTTTAAGACATTTTGGAAATGGGTCGCCAATAGCAAGGCAGACGCAACCGCTAATAATCCAGCAATCGACGAAGCCGCATTTCGAGCGCGAGATGGCAGAAAAGCCGCGATAAGACTGCCCAGAAAGGGAAGGGCGAGTGCTATCAATAAAAGCGGGCTGTTCTGCATCGCTGCGGGGGTTCTCCATGGGTTAAGCTTGCGGGGTGAGCCAAGCCCTTATGGAAAGGTGGGGCGCATCGGGCAACCCACCGCAGAATTTTTTTCGCCCGTCTGGCAAATATTCCCTTCAAAACTACGGGTCGTTGGCATGAACTGTACCGGACATCATTGGGGCATCGCTGTATCTCATCCCAATATATCTCGCCGCAAGATCGACCAAGCCATGGTGAAATGCCGAGGGCCTGAGCATCAGGCAGTTTTTTTGCGTCCGCTTATTAGCCAAAGGAAAAAGCGGAATGAGGCACGGAAAAATTGCGTTTCACAATTGCAATTGCAAATCGTTCTCGATATGGGCGCTCCATAGCCGATAAAGTCTGAAGGTCCAATGCACGCAACGCTTCCTCCGAAAAAGACCAAGAAAGCCGCCAAAGCCTTTTGGCTGAAGCAATTGCATACATGGCATTGGGTTAGCTCGGCTATATGCTTGATTGGCTTGTTGCTGTTTACCATCACGGGTTTCACCCTGAACCATGCTGCTGACATCGAAGGACAATCCCAGTCCGCCGAAGTCAGCGTGCAATTGCCGCCGGTGCTCTTATCCAAATTGGCCGAGGCCGCGCCGCAATCCGAAAAGGCTGTATTGCCCATGCCGGTTGCGGCATGGCTTGAGGATAATTTGCCTCTGCGCGCGCGCGGCGAAGCGGAATGGTCGGATAGCGAAGTCTATCTGCCTGCTCCCCGCCCAGGCGGCGATGCTTGGGTGACGATTGATCGGGAAAGTGGTGCGGTTGTCGGCGAAATTTCCAGCCGTGGGACCATCGCTTATCTGAATGACCTGCACAAAGGTCGCAACAGCGGAACGGCATGGTCATGGTTTATAGATATTTTTGCCGCAGCATCACTGGTTTTTGCGATCACCGGTTTGTTTTTGCTGCAACTTCATGCCGCCAAACGCAAAAGCACATGGCCCTTAGTGGCTTTGGGCTTGGCCATCCCGGCGGCCATTGCGATCATCTTCATTCATTAAGGAAAGACACAGCATGACCATGAAATCTCGTGCTTTGCTGATCGGTGGAACCGCCGGTTTGGGAAGTGTTTTTGCTGCGCCCGTCATGGCGGCGGCCCCCACTACCATGGATGTCACGGTTAATATTCCGCGTCTGACAGTGGCGGAATATCACCGTCCCTATGTGGCGTTTTGGGTGGAGAAGCAGGGCGAGGCGCCAAAGACCGTCGCGGTTTGGTATGATTTTGACATGAAGGCCAATGAAGGCACCAAATGGCTGCGCGATATGCGCCAATGGTGGCGGGTTTCGGGCCGGTCGATGACCTTCCCCGCACGCGGTGTCAGCAGCGCGACCCGCGCACCAGGTTCGCACAAAATTTCCTTCACGCGCGCGCAATTGGGCGCGACTGCACCGGGGGCTTATGTGCTGGTGGTTGAGGCTGCACGCGAAGTGGGCGGACGCGAATTGCTGCGGATCCCCTTCACCTGGCCTGCCCGAGCCGGAAGTGGTGGCAATGCCCAAGGTCAAAGCGAATTGGGCCTTGTGTCCGTGGCCTTCCGTTAATCGCCATCAGCGCATTTCATCGCATATCAGATATATGTCGGATCAAGAGGGATAAGTCATGAAAAAGGGAATTTTGGGGCTCGCCATGACGGCAGCGATTGTCGCATTGACCGTTCAACCAGCCCAAGCGCACCGCCAATGGATGTTGCCATCGTCCACGACCCTGTCTGGCGATGATGTATGGGTAACGGTCGATGCAGCCGTGTCCAACGATGTTTTCTATTTTCAACACCAGCCCCTGCGCCTTGATGGTGTCAAAGCCATTGCGCCCGACGGCGTCGAAGCGGAACTGAAGAATAAAGCGACGGGCCGCTATCGCAGCACGTTCGACCTGCAATTGGACAAGCGCGGCACGTGGCGCATCGCGTCGATGATGGAAAGCGTATCGGGCACTTATATGCTGAATGGCAAGGAAGAGCGCCTGCCACGCGGCGTCACCACGGCTACATTGGCTGAGCGTATTCCAGCGGGCGCGACGGATGTGAAAACCGGCGTCTCGGTTAATCGCAACGAAACCTATGTGACGGTGGGTGAGCCATCGCTGGATGTTTTCAAGCTGGAAAATAAGGGCATCGAATTTGTGCCCGTCACCCATCCCAATGATTTGGTGAACGGCGAAGCCGCAACATTCAAGTTTCTGCTGGACGGCAAGCCAGTTGCGGGATTGAATGTCACCGTCATTCCGGGCGGTATTCGCTACCGTAACGATCTGGGACAACAGGATTTGAAAACCGATGCCGAAGGCAAGGTGACGATCAACTGGACCATGGCTGGCATGTATTGGATTAATGTCACCACGCCGCGCGCCGAAGGGGCTGCTCCGGCGCCCAGCCGTGCATCCTATGTCGGAACCTTTGAGGTCAGCGAACTCTGAGCAACGACCGAATTTTGATACCGCGGGCGTTGACGCCCGCGGCATTTGCCCAGCGTAACCCCGCCGCCATAGTGGAAAGCCATGTCGGTGATACGATGGGGACCAGTTGGTCGCTGCACGGCGTCGCAGCAGGCTTTGATATGCGCGCTGTGGCCGAGGCTGGCTTTGCCCGCGTGATTTCCCAAATGAGCCAGTGGGATGCGCAATCGACCCTGGCCCAATTTAACCGCGCCCGTGCTGGCGATTGGTTTCCCATCCCCGCTGAATTTCTACATGTTATCATGGCCGCGCAGCAGATTGGCAGGGCAAGCGGCGGCGCATTTCACCCAGCCTTGGGGGAATGGAGCGAGGCATGGGGTTTTGGCACAGCCGCGATAGATGGCAAGCCGCAAGCCGTTCAACGCCCACTTGTGCCGATTAACGCCATTGGCCTAGACCCACAAACATCGTCCATTTCGCGCCAACAGGGGGCTTTGCTCGACTTATCCGGCATCGCTAAAGGCTTTGCGGTGGACCTCGTCGCAGAGCATCTGCTGGCCCGCGGCATGCGCCATTTCCTGATTGAAATTGGCGGAGAACTGCGCGGGGAGGGGATTGAACCCAGCGGCCAACCTTGGTGGGTGGACATTGAAATGCCGCCGACCAGCAATGTCGCCCCATATCGGGTCGCGCTGCACGATATATCCATTGCGACATCGGGCAATTACCGCCGAGGGATTGTGATCGATCATCAGCATTATAGCCACAGCTTTGACCCGCGCACGGGCATGCCCATCGCTCATGGCACATCGTCGGTGACGGTCTTGCACCGTAGCTGCATGATGGCCGATGGTTGGGCAACCGCCTTCACGGTGATGAAAGCGGCAGAAGCGATGAAACTGGCCGCGCAATTGGATATTGCTTTGTGCATTGTTGCGGGCGACCGAGAATGGACCAGCCCGGCTTGGCGAGCGATGTTGGATTAAAGGCAGGGCCAAGCAGCCTTAGCGCCGCCGTTCCAACCACCAGCTTTGCCGCCAGCCATAGGTGCTGGATATGGCCTCGCCAGCAGCATTGGTAGCAGGGCGGAAGCGAAATCTTTGTTCAATTAACTTGCAAGTTATTTGGTCTAAGTCGCTATCACCACTTGATTTTGTGACGCGGCATGACGTCACACGGCCTGTTGGCGTGATGGTAAAACGTGCCTCCACCTCTCCCCCGCGCTGGGCGCTGGAACTGCTGCGGGGGTAATCGCGATCTTGGATGGTGCCGCTCTGCCAGACGGGGCGTGTCCCGCCGCCGGTGCCCATACCCGATCCGCCCGCACCAGTCCCATGACCCTGGCCGGCAGCGCCCGTTCCTGCGCCTAGTGTCGGCGTTGCGCCCGACTGATGCTCGCTGCCGCTTCCGGCGATGGGTGCCGCTGGAACGGTGGGGGTCTGCGGGGGAATGACCGCTTTGGGAGCTACTATAGATGCGGCTTTTGATGTGATATTCGGCGCGCCCGCCTTGCTAGCGGCTTTTTGGTATGGCACCTCGGCGGGTATAGACGGAGGTTCGGGCGGCGGGGGCGCGTCGATATTCACCACCTTCATATAATCGCTGACCTTTTTCAGCGTGTCGACATTCAGACCCCATATGAGCCATGACACCATGGCCGCACATACCGCCACGGTCATGGCGGCGGCGGCCATATGGTCTTTCCGGTTCAAGGATGCGCGATATGCCATATCCGATCTATGCCCGTCTTGGCTGTGGTCCCGCGAAATGCGGAAGGCTCATCCTCGTTTATAGAAACTCTTCTAACGTAGAGATGAACCGCTCAAATTGGTCATGGTGCAGCCAATGGCCCGCATTTTCAAATTCGATGACTTTGGCGGTTTTGAAATATTCTATTCGGCCATCGCGTTCGGGGTTGGATGCCCAGCTATCTGCGCCATATAATAGCAAGGTCGGGCAAGTGATGGCCCCCCACAGGTCATGCAAGTCGGCTTGGGCAACATCATTATTTGGCCAGATATTAAGGTGATTGTCGAACTTCCAGCTCCAACTGCCATCTTCGTTCCGGCTGATGCCATGAATGGATAAATGGCGCGCCTGTTCTTCGGTCAAATAGGCATTTTCCGCCATCATCCGCGCCAGCGCGTCCTCAAAACTCGCATAGCGGCGCGGGGTGCGCCCAGCAGCTTGGCGTTTGTCCAAGATCCAGCCACGGAAATGCTCCGCATAGCTTTTCTTAGCTCGCTCTTCGAGGACTTTGGGCGATGGTCCAAGCCCCTCAATCGCCACAATATTTTTAACATTTTCAGGATATAGGCCGGTGTAACGCAGCGCGATATTGCCGCCCATGGAATGGGCCACAATCGACACCGGCCCCAAATCCAATTGGTGGATCAATTGGGCCAGATCATAAATATAAGATTGCATGTCATAATTGCCGTCGGCGGCCCAGCTACTGTCACCATGTCCGCGCCAATCGGGGGCAATGATGTGGAACCGATCACGCAGCCTTTGCGCCGTCCAGTCCCAGTTGCGGCAATGGTCGCGGCCACCGTGGATCAACAATAATGGCGGCGCACCGGCATTTCCCCAATCCATATAATGCAGCTTCATCCGCTGCGAAATATAGCTGTTTGACGTGGGACCAGTGCTTGCCATTTTGCCATCCTTGTTGTTTCTATCCGTTTCAAAAGGCCACGGATTGTCGTTTCGTCAAGAGCAGCGCGTCCCGATGCCCCACAACCGATATGATAATAATGAATGGGAGAGAGTTGGAAATGAATACATTTCGTGAAAATTTATTGGCCGGAAAAAATGCATTCATTGCGGGTGGAACCAGTGGAATCAATCTGGGCATCGCCAAGAAATTTGCTGAATATGGCGCAAAGGTCGCTGTGGTGGGGCGCAATCCCGAAAAGGCCGCCCATGCGGCGCAGGAAATTGGCCATGATGCCATGGGCCTGTCCGCCGATGTTCGCGATTATGACGCGATTCGCTGTGCCATGGAAAATGTCGCCTCTGCCTTTGGTTCGCTGGACATTGTGATATCGGGCGCGGCGGGCAATTTTCTGGCCCCCGTCAATGGCATGTCGGCCAATGCCTTTCGCACGGTGATTGATATTGACCTGAACGGCACCTTCAACGTCTTTCGCGGATGCCATGATCTGCTGAACAAGCCGGGGGCATCGTTGATCGCCATTTCGGCGGGGCAGGCGGTGAATGCTTCCGCTCTTCAGGCTCATGCTTGCGCGGCCAAGGCAGGGATTAACCAGTTGATCCGCGTTTTGGCCTTGGAATGGGGACCAGAGGTACGGGTGAATGGTATTTCCCCGGGGCCCATCGCCGACACCGAAGGCATGAAGCGCTTGGCACCGGACCCTGCGGCGCGGGATGCTCATTATGCGCGTATCGCCATGAAGCGGTGGGGCTTGATTGATGAAGTTGCGGATTCGGCGCTGTTCCTCTGCTCACCGGCCGCTAGCTATATTACCGGCACAATTTTGGATTGTGATGGCGGCAGTCAAATCGGCGATGCGTCCCGCATCGATCTGTCGCGCGGGATGGCATGACGACGCGGCTCAATTTCCAAGCTCGGCGCAATATGCGTTGCTTTGAATAGATATTAAAAAACCCGCCGTCTCATAGAGAGGGCGGGTTTTTAAAATGGTGGGCGTAGCAAGGATTGAACTTGCGACCCCTACGATGTCAACATAGTGCTCTACCACTGAGCTATACGCCCAACCGTTGGGGTGACGCCGCCTCTAATGGGGGTGATAGATTCTGGCAAGCCCTTCTTTTGCAATCTTTTCAAAAAAATGACTTATTGCAGCGTCGACCGGTGTTTTGTGGAAAAAAGCATGTCCACTTCGCGGATCAAATCTTTCAGATGAAATGGTTTGGACAGCAATTTGGCCTGCGGCATGCTTTCTTCTGCGCGAAGCGATACCGCCGCAAAGCCGGTAATGAACATGACTTGGGTATGGGGGGCGACTTTGGCGCTATGCTGAGCCAGTTCAATGCCGTCCATCTCGGGCATCACAATGTCGGTCAGCAGCAAATCAAAAATTCCGCTTTCGATATGGGGCAGGGCGGCGGTGCCGCGATCAACGGCCGTGACCACATAGCCAGCACGGCTGAGGGCGCGGGTCAGATATTCCCGCATCACATCGTCATCTTCGGCCAGTAAAATTTGTGTCATATGCTTGTACCCCAAGGCAAGCTGACGTTTGGCCCAAATGGCCGGTGCGACAGCATGTTATTAGTTTATTGTTTTTAGGCGGTATTCAAAAGTTCATGATCCCTGAGTGACGCATTTAATTTCGGTTCCACTGGATTTGTGGTCGGAATTTTGTCACCCATGTAACATGTCGCCTCAGAGCATTTCCTTTGCCCCTGTCACTGTCAATCGCGCTGCGGTGCCTTCGCCCGTGATTGTCTCAATTCCGCACGCTGGGCGAATTTATCCGCAAGAAATATTGGATGAGGCGCGTGTTCCGCAGACGGTTCTTGAACAATTTGAGGACCGATGGAGCGATTTAATCGCGCGAAAGGCGCAGACCGAAGGGGCGACGATCGTCACCGCTCGATATGCACGCGCCGTCGCCGACTGTAACCGGGCGGAACTGCAAATGGCATCGACCGACGTCGCGAACGACCTCAGGGGTCAGATGAACGCTGTTGGCGTGAAGGAGCGAGCGGGCTTGGGGGTCGTTCCCACGCGGCTTGGCACGGCGGGGGTGTTGTGGCGGCGCCCAATTGACCGTGCATCATGGGAACGGCGCTTAAATATGATCCATCGCCCCTATCATCGTGCGATTGATCAAGAAATAACATGCGCCCTGCATCTGCACGGATATGCGGTGCTGATCGACTTACATTCTATGCCGAGCATTTCAGCGAATCGGGTTGGTCATGGGCAGAAATTGATCGTCGGGGACTTGTTTGGCGCGAGCGGCGCGGATTGGTTAACGGGTGCTGCCATCGAAATGGGGCAGCATATGGGCCTGTCGGTGGGCTTAAACCGTCCCTATGCGGGCGGGTATATCTTGGAACGACACGCGGCCCCCAAGCGGCATATTTATGGGGTGCAGTTGGAATGGGATCGTTCCTTATATCTGACCCCCCATGGTGATCCCTGTATTACCGCATTGATAGAATTGGAAAAATTTTTTTCGGACTTTGCCGCCTTGGTCTCCATGGGCGATCCTCGTCATTACCCTATGAATGTTGCGGCCGAATAAAGACCGCAAAAAAAAACCACCCCATGCGTGCATGAGGTGGCCAGGGTCCAGGGAGGACGCATCTTTGCCAGCAAAGGCAGAGATACTGCCGCGATGGTAAAGGGGGGAAACCACAGCGGCGATTTAGAATTTAGGGGCGCGGTAGGCGACTTACAAGAAGAAGTGCTGCAAAAATGGCACATAAAAGAAAATAATTCAGAATCGGGCAGTTTGTTTCGGATGCAATCCGACGCTTTTCGCCATGCTCCTCCCTGCGATACCGATGGTTAGCGACGAAAGTTGAGGGTGGTCGCTGCCGACTTGGCTAAGAAAGTTTTTAGCAAATTTAACATTTTGATCCGTGTTTCTAGCCAATTTGAACATAAATGACTAAATTTACGCTAGTAAAAAGTAATCAAGTTGCTAACGCCTGTTTCAGGAACATTTGCTGCTATCGTGCAGTAAGGTGGCCTTTTTACAAGCCGGGGGGCAGAATATGGATACGAGGCAAAGGCTTCGAAAGTTAATCGAACAAAGTGATACGCTTACATTTGTGAGTGTGTCGGTCCGCGCAGGCTTGTCTGACAGTGCGGTTCATAAATATTGCACGGGCCGTACCCAAAGCATGACGACCGATAATCTGCAAAAAGTTGCGGTTGCTGCTGGCGTGTCGCTGCGATGGCTTTTGTTTGGCGAAGAAGCGTCGCCTGTCATGGAATTGTTTGAGCGTATCCCAGAATCCCGCCGTCAACAGGCCATTGAATTGCTGGAAAGCATGGCCGATGTCGCGCCCATCGCCGCAATTGATGGTTTGAAGGGCGATGTGGTTGTGCCGGTGACCCCGCAATCCTATGTGTCCAGTCCAAGTGCAAACAAGCGCAATGGTGCGCTTGCGTGATTGGCAGGCGCTAAGCGCAGTAACGATTTTTGGTGGCGCGATACCGAGTATCGCGCCATTTTCATTGAGCCAATTCAGATTTTGTCAATCGTCGTGGGTGGATCAGCGTGAGTTGACAGCGGGCACAGCTAATCCGGTGCCGCCGATGGCCCCACTGGTTGATGGATCGCTAACGGTGACTTGATGGAGAAGGTTGGGCGCACGGTCGCACGGTGACGATCCATTTGCGCGCCGATATCTCGGACCTTTCTGCGTCGTCAGACCTTGCCAATTTGGGGGCCGCTTTGGCTGTGGCAGAGCAGATTATTCTAGAAATAGAAGGGCATTGCCCCAGCGTTTCCCTGCCATTTGAGAGCAGTCAATAGAGGGATTTTCTAGATGAATTTCTTTAGTAGATCAGCTTGTTAAGTTGGTCGGGGAAAGAGGATTCGAACCTCCGGCCCCTGCCTCCCGAAGACAGTGCTCTACCAGGCTGAGCTATTCCCCGACCGATGCTGGCGCCTTAGTCTGTGCTTTGGCGCCGAGGCAGGGCTGCCGTTTAGGCGGGGCGTATATGAACTGCAAGACGGAAAGTGGCGCGGAGGTGCAAATTATTGTGTCACAGCAATCCGGCGCGCTGAAAGCTATAATGGCCATTCTTCACAAAAATCAGATGATCACCCAAGCGGATACCCAATAGGTCCAGCATGATTGCAGCGCGCAATGTGGTCTGTCGGTCGCCGCCGCTGGGCCACGCAATGCCGGAGGGGTGATTGTGGGCCATGACGACGCTTCGAACCTCGTTCCCCAATATATTGCGCCACAATGATAGTGGTATGATGCAATGAAGGCGGGACTGACTGTTGGCTTGCTGCATGCGGACCAATCGCCCCATGGCGTCAAAGGCCAGCAGCAGAAATAGTTCATGATCGTCCTGAAAATAAGGGCGAATCAGATCATGAGCGATGCTGTTTTCTTGATCGCGCTCGATGAAACCCAAGCTTTTCGGGCTGGCGCTGTTTGCTATGGCGGAGGCTGGTGTGGACATCGCTTCGCCTTGCGCTCAACATGCGCACGGCCCAAGCAGGGATTGCGCCATATCGGAGGAATTGGCATCGGGTTCGATGCGCTGCTTGTGCCATTTTGATGGTGCGTGACGATCTTATTGATTGAATTTTCTGGAGGTTTCTTTGTCTCAGCTGGTCCATTACGAAGATCAATATTTGGATCTCATGCGTCGCATTTGGAACGAAGGGGACGAACGACGGGACCGAACAGGCGTGGGGACGCGCTCGCTTTTCGGGGAAACTATGCGTTTTTCGCTGCGGGATGATTCGATTCCGTTGCTGACGACAAAGCGTGTTTATTGGAAGACGGCCCTGCGCGAAATGCTGTGGTTCTTGAGCGGAGACACCAATATTCGCCCGCTGCTTCAGCAGGGTGTGCGGATTTGGACCGAATGGCCTCATCAAAAATATCGTGCCGAAACCGATGATGATATGTCCTTGGCTGATTTTGAACAAAATATTGTCAATGATGCAGAGTTTGCGCGGAAATGGGGTGATTTGGGCCCTGTTTATGGTGCGCAATGGGTGAATTGGCCGCGATATGAAGATGCGGGGCAGGGATTATTCCGTCGTTCCGATCAAGGATATAATCAAATTGTCGAATTGATTTCGTCGCTACGAACCAACCCTGCATCGCGCCGTCACATTTTTACGGGTTGGAATGTCGCGGAATTATCGCAAATGGCTTTGCCGCCTTGTCATATGACATATCAATTTCATGTGCAGAGCGATGGCGGGCTATCATGTCTGTTGTTCCAGCGGTCTTGCGACCTTGGGCTGGGTTTTGCGTTTAATATATTCGAGGCGGCGTTGCTGACGCGAATGATCGCAGACCAAACGGGCCTGCACGCCCATGAATTGGTGTGGACTGGCGGCGATGTTCATTTGTATCTCAACCATGCCGAATTGGTGGAGGAGCAATTGAAACGAACCCCTTCAGGCGCCCCGAAAATGCGCATAATCCGCAAAGCGGATGATATATTCTCATATCAATTCAGCGATTTTGTGGTTGAAGATTATAATCCGCTTCAACATATCGCTGCTCCTGTTGCGATCTGATTTTGCTATATTGTCATATAAGATAGGTTGAAATATTATGTCCTAGTATTGAAATATAACTGTTTGCGCGTTGATTCGCGTTGGAGTGGAAACCTATGGCTGACGACCCGCCCCGCGCGGCACATAATTTGCCGCCGCTGTCCTTGCATGTTCCGGAACCGCGCTATCGTCCGGGCGACACGCCAGATTTTGGGGATATCGACGTCCCGCCCGTGGGCGCGATGGTAAGGCCGTCCGAAGCGGCAAAACCGGATGATATTCGGGACCTATCATATGGTCTGATTCGGGTTTTGGATTTTGATGGTCGGGCGTCCGGGTCATGGAACCCGCATTTGTCGCCTGATCGCTTATTGCAGATGCTCCGCTCTATGATGCTGCTGCGCGCATTTGATAATCGGATGTTTCGGGCCCAGCGTCAGGGGAAAACCAGCTTTTATATGAAGGCGACGGGCGAGGAAGCGACGAGCGTTGCTTCGACCATGGCGCTGGACCGTGCGGACATGTGCTTTCCCAGCTATCGCCAGCAAGGCATTTTGATCACACGCGGATATCCCATCATTCAGATGATGAACCAAATCTACTCCAATCGCGGCGATCATCTGCTCGGTCGTCAATTGCCGATTATGTATAGCGCGCCAGAATGCGGTTTTTTTAGCGTTTCTGGAAATTTAACGACGCAATATCCGCAGGCTGTGGGCTGGGCGATGGCATCGGCATCACGCGGCGATAACCGTATTGCGACGGCATGGTGCGGCGAAGGATCGTCGGCGGAAGGTGACTTCCACTCTGCCATGATATTTGCGGCCGTTTATAATGCACCGGTCATCTTTAATATCATCAACAATCAATGGGCCATCTCCAGCTTCTCGGGATTTGCGGGGGCCGAGCGCACAACCTTTGCGGCGCGCGCTATTGGTTATGGCATTGCTGGTCTGCGCGTTGATGGCAATGACGCTTTGGCTGTTTACGCCGCCACGGCATGGGCAGCGGAACGGGCGCGTACCAACCAAGGGCCAACCTTGATTGAGCATTTTACCTACCGCGCTGAAGGGCATAGCACATCCGATGACCCCAGTGCTTATCGCGCAGCAGAAGAAGCGTCCGCTTGGCCGCTCGGTGACCCGATTGCGCGATTGCGCCAGCATCTAGAAGAAATCGGGGCATGGGATGCGGATCGCCATCAGGCGCTATATGCTGAGCTAGAAGATTTGGTAAAGTCGAACCAGAAACAATCAGAAAAGCTTGGTATTTTGGGGCATGGCATGCACCAGCCATTTGAAAGCATGTTCGACGACGTGTTCGAAGAGTTGCCGTGGCACCTGAAAGAACAGCGCGAGCAAATGCTGGCAGAGCGTGTAGCGAAATTCGGGCCAGATTGGACACCAGCATGACGGGCGATACGATGCGAACGATGAACATGATCGAAGCGATCAACAGCGCCATGGACGTCATGTTGGAACGCGACAAAAATGTCGTGGTGATGGGTGAGGATGTCGGCTATTTTGGCGGCGTTTTTCGCGCAACGGCGGGCTTGCAAACAAAGCACGGAAAAACCCGCGTTTTCGATACGCCGATTAACGAATGCGGCATTATTGGCGTCGCCATTGGTATGGGCGCTTATGGCTTGCGTCCGGTGCCGGAAATTCAATTTGCGGACTATATCTATCCGGGCCTAGACCAGTTGGTCAGTGAGGCGGCGCGCCTTCGTTACCGCTCCGCGGCCGATTTCATTTGTCCGATGACGGTCCGCACGCCTTTTGGCGGCGGCATTTTCGGTGGGCAGACGCACAGCCAATCCCCCGAAAGCATCATGACGCATATTTGCGGTGTCAAAACGGTGATCCCGTCCAGTCCTTATGACGCCAAGGGGTTGCTGATTGCCGCCATCGAAGACAATGATCCGGTGGTCTTTCTGGAACCGAAACGCATTTATAATGGGCCATTTAGCGGCTATTATGATCGTCCTGTCGAACCTTGGTCGCGGCACCGCGAAGCAGAAGTGCCAGAGGGTTATTATAAGATCGCGTTGGGCAAGGCCGCAACCGTTCGCGCGGGCGAGGCGCTGACCATATTGACCTATGGTGCGATGGTGCATGTCACGAAAACCGTCATAGAGGAAATGGGCGTGGACGCCGAAATCCTTGACCTGCGGTCACTGTTGCCTTTGGATATTGAGGCGATTGAACGTTCGGTGCAAAAAACCGGCCGCTGCCTGATTGTCCATGAAGCGACACGAACTTCCGGTTTCGGTGCCGAACTGGCGGCATTGGTGCAGGAACGATGCTTCTATCATTTGGAGGCGCCCGTTGAGCGGGCCACTGGTTTTGACACACCCTATCCGCACAGTCTGGAGTGGGCTTATTTTCCAGGCCCCATTCGTATCGCGACTGCAGTTAAAAAGATTTTGAAGGACTGATTCTATGGGTCTGTATTCCTTTCGCCTTCCGGATATCGGTGAAGGCATCGCTGAAGCAGAAATCGTCACTTGGCATGTCGCCGTGGGTGACGTGATTAACGAAGATAGTCCATTGGCCGACATGATGACCGACAAGGCCACTGTTGAAATGGAATCCCCTGTGACGGGTGTGGTTGTTGAATTGGCGGGCGAGGTTGGGGACATGATCCCTATCGGCTCCACCCTCGCGGTTATTCGTGTGGAGGGTGCGGATGGGACGGATGACGCGGAAAGTGATCAGCGCTCCGAAACAGCTGCTGAAACGAGCGCGGTGATATCCGATGCCGAAATGATATCGGCACCACAGGCCGCGCCAGCGCAGGACGCTCATGCGGTTGAAATAGTGGCCAAGGGAGAAACTACGGCAGAAGCTGTTCCCATCCCTGCAGCAGTCCATACAGAGGGTGAGCGCGCGCAAGCCGCGATTGGGGCCGTGCGCCATGTTCTGGCGTCACCAGCCGTGCGGGCGCGTGCCAAGGATTTGGGGGTCGATCTGAGCCAAGTGAAGGCCGAGGGCGACCGCATTCGGCATGCTGATTTGGATGCCTTTCTGCGTTATGGCAGCGGGCAGGGCTATCATGCCCCGCAAACAGCAGCTCCTCGCGCAGATAATCCCATTAAAGTGATTGGGATGCGACGGAAAATTGCCGAGAATATGGCCGCGTCCAAGCGGGCTATTCCGCATTTCACCTATGTCGAAGAAATCGACGTCACGGCACTGGAGGCGCTGCGCGCGGATTTAAACGATGTGCGCGGCGATCGTCCCAAGCTGACGATGTTGCCCTTTTTAATTGCTGCCATTTGCCGCACCGTCGCCGATTTCCCGATGATCAACGCCCGTTATGATGATGAAGGCGGTGTTGTCACCCAATATGGCGCTGTGCATTTGGGCATGGCGACGCAGACGGACGGGGGCCTGATGGTGCCGGTGATCCGCGATGCGCAGGCCCAAAATATATGGCAGTTGGCCAATGAAATCCGGCGGTTGTCCGATGCTGCGCGCAATGGAAAAATTGCACCGCAGGAAATGGGCGGGGGCACATTGACCATCACTTCATTGGGGCCGCTTGGCGGAATTGCCACCACGCCCGTTATCAATCGTCCCGAAGTGGCGATCATCGGGCCAAATAAGATCGTTGAACGGCCCATATTTGTCACCAACGCGCAAGGCGTGGAGGAAATTCGCAAAGCCAAGTTGATGAACTTGTCCATTAGCTGCGATCACCGTGTGGTGGATGGTTGGGACGCGGCCAGCTTTGTGCAGGCACTAAAGCGGCTGATCGAAAAGCCAGTCCAGCTTTTCTCCTTGTGATGCGTTACCGATCACCGTGCTGATAAACTATGTCGGCATGACCCGATGAAATGATGGGCGCGCGGAAGGGGGCAATTTCTTTCGCGCGCTCTTCTTTTTCGCGCGCCCTTCTTTGCGCCAAATCACTATTATCCTAGCATGAAATGGGGTGTCGGTTTATTAGGACGGCAGTTCCAATGAGGGGAGTGGTGCGTGGGCGATCCAACCGGTCTTGATCAACAAGATGCACCATCGCGCGATTCGTTGGCACAAATTGCGGATGATGACCTGCGGCGTGACCGATTGCTGGCGGCTTTGGCGCTGACTGTTGGGGCTGCATTTTGTATCGCTTTGCCCTTTGCCTTAAAGGCGGGGCAAGAGTTTTTCATGCCGTTGACGGCGGCACTGGTCATCTCGGTCGCCTTGGTGCCATTGCTCGAATGGCTGGAACGCCGCCGTTTGCCCTCTGCGCTCGCGGCCTTTGTTGCTACCTTCGCCTTTCTGATGCTGACCAACGTTGCACTGGCCGTGATTGTTGTACCAGCGACGGACTGGTTTGCGATGATCCCCAGTTCGATACCACGCATTCAAAATAATCTGGCACCGCTGATTGATTTTTACGCGTCACTGCAAGACTTCGTTGAAAAGACATTGTTTTTTGTCGCTAGCGGGACAGAGGCTACCGCACAGGCTGTGGCAGCCACCACGCCGTCTTCAATCATTGATTATGCAATCTCCACGGCTCCGGCGGCGGCCATTCAATTATTTTTCGCTATATTGGTGATCTTTTTCTTTTTGGCGGGTTGGACGCGTCTGCGCAAAAGCACCATCCGGCGGCGCGGCAGCTTTGATGGCGCGATGCAGACGGCGCGCATGATCCAAAATGTGGTCGACGTCACCGCCAATTATTTGGCGATCATCACCTTTATCAACGCGATTCTGGGCTTGATCGTCGCGTTATTATTGTGGGCGTTGGGGATGCCATCGCCGTTCATGTGGGGCGGTATTGTTACGCTGTGTAACTTTGTGCCTTATTTGGGGCCGATTGTCGCATCCGTGCTGTTGGGACTGGGCGGATTAATGACCTTTGATGCGGTGGGCTATGCGATGTTGCCCGCCCTGATTTTCATTTCGGTTCATCTGGTCGAAGCGAATATACTGACCCCGACGATATTGGGACGCCGTCTGACCATCAATCCGCTGTTGATTCTGGTATCTCTCAGTTTTTGGGGCTGGGTGTGGGGAACCGCAGGGGCCTTGTTGGCGGTTCCGTTGTTGTTGATTATGCAAACAATATTACGGTCGACAGGAACGCCGGATTTCGCGGGTTTTCTGTTCGAGCGCGGCACCTTGACCGGTAAGGATTTCGACCGCGATCAGTTGAAAGATACGGATTTTTGAAACTCCTGATTGACAGGGCGCAAGCCTCAGCATAGATGCGCCCTACCACAGCGAAAGCGGGTGTAGCTCAGTTGGTTAGAGCGCCGGCCTGTCACGCCGGAGGTCGCGGGTTCGAGTCCCGTCACTCGCGCCATTCTTTGAACAAGAATGGCGCACTCCTGTTCCGATTTCGCTGGTTTAATCCTCATCTATACATTCTCAGATTGGCCTTGGCGGCCCGTCACTTGCTTCTGCGTGGGCGAGGGATTTGCGCATGAGGGCGGCAGATTTTTCGGGCTAAGTGTCCGGTATCTAAATATTTTTCAAAAAATGCTTTTGCTCCGTTGACAGATGAAGCGTCCCCCCCTAGAGGCCTGTTTACCGCAAACAAAGCGGGTGTAGCTCAGTTGGTTAGAGCGCCGGCCTGTCACGCCGGAGGTCGCGGGTTCGAGTCCCGTCACTCGCGCCACTCCTTGAAATGCAAGTGAGTTGGCGCAGCGCAGAAGCGCATTCTTCTACATCTCATACGCTATATATCGTAAAGCCTGATCGGATGATTTCTGGGCCTATTCTTGCCTGTGTTACCGGAATTTTTTCTTTTCTTTGCAAGGGCATTTTCCGCTGTTGACAGATGTTGTGCCCGCCCCTAGAGGCCTGTTTACCGCAAACAAAGCGGGTGTAGCTCAGTTGGTTAGAGCGCCGGCCTGTCACGCCGGAGGTCGCGGGTTCGAGTCCCGTCACTCGCGCCACTCCTTCTTGGAAGGGTGGCGATTGTTATTTGCTCGGACAATTCCCAAAAATTTTTGATAAATTGCTGTCAGCTAGTTTATGCGTCTTTTGCGGGCATAGGTGGGCGGCGGGTTTCGGTTGCTATGATGGTGGCGCTGGCGTTTAACGCCAGCGCCCCAATTCCATCCAGCGAAGCAATGGCTTCAGCGGCATGATCCACAAAACACCTGTTATCAAATAGAAAAGCGCTTGAACCAAAATGGGCCATTCACCGACCCATGGCGACAGGCTGCCAATCGCCACGGCCCAAATGACGATCAGCGCGAGGATCATGAAAATTCCAGCGGGCTTGCGCCAGCTTGGTTGTGGCTGTTCTTGGTTCATGTCGTTCGTTCCCCGCAGTCTATATATTCTTGTTCGGTCAGGATCGCGTCTAGGCGCATGTCGGTGCTTTCGCAGGCGATTTGATCCACTTCTTGAATGGACCATGCGATTCCGATGCGTAAGGCATTTGGATTTTTTGCAAAATATCGATCATAATGGCCGCCGCCTTGGCCCAAGCGCCCGCCCGAGCGGTCAAAGCCCAGCAACGGGCATAATAGGATATCGGGTGTCGTGGCTGTGCTGTCTGGGCTGGGCTGCGGCGTCCGCCATGGCCCTTTTTCTAGGGCGTCACCGATGTTCCACAGCCGAAAGCTCATATGCTCGTCGCGCGCCGCGTGAAAGGGCATGGCCAGCCGGCCAAGCGGCACAAATTCGCGCATCAGCGGCAGAATATCTGGTTCGCCGTTCGTTGCGGCATAAGCACTGACAATGGGGTCGCCGCTGTTTATCACGTCATAAAGCGGTGCGGGCAGGGTGCGAAAGGCTGTCAGGGCCGCCATGCCGTCCAGATTGGCGGTGAAATGGTGCCGCCGAAAACGCAGCCGTTCCCGCAATCGGGCTTTTTCGGCCAAGATGCCGTCCATATCGCTTTCGCTCTCCATCCCGTCGCTGTGCGCGCTTGCGCCGCGGCTGTCCAGATGATTGCTGCCAATTGCGGGATTATCCCTGTTGGTCGGCCAAATAGGCCGGAGGGAAGCGATGTGTGCGCGGACTGGATGGGGAAAGGGTGGCGGGACCACTATGGGTCGTTTTCCGGAAGATCCTCTGACGCCAGTAACGTCAGGTGGGCGCCATGTACGTCGGGCCAGGGCCCGGGCAGGGACAGCTCCCGTGGATAGATGTATCGCCTCAGGGATTTTCGCAGCGGCTCGTGCCGAGCAGTTCCCGCCTCCCTCTATGTAGGCGGGATGGCCCCATAGCTCAAGGGCTTAGATGTGGGCGGCGTCGATATTGTCGGGCGGAGCCTTGATCCTGACAGGATTTTCGCACGCGGCTGTTCAGGTTAAGGATTGAAACTTGTCGGCCAAAGCCTCAACACGGTCCGCCAAGGCCGATAAAATCTGTGCAGGGATGGGCGGCGTGGCTGGTGCCCCGTCATTCTCTGCGTTTGCTGCGCTTGCTGCGTTTGCGGCGCGGACTTCGGCCAAGGCTTGGGTCGCGGCCTCGGCTTGCTCGGCGGCGTTGTCTGCGGCCACTTCCGCTTCGGTCAGGGCGACATGAGCGGCCTGAAGCGCGGCTTGGGTGTCGGCCAATTGCTGAACCTGTGTAATGCTTTGCTCGCGCAGACGCTGTGCTTCTTGGGTCATGGCAGCCAAATCCGCCGCCAATTTTTGCTCTTGCGCTTCGGCTTGGGCCAATTTGCTGCGCAATTCATCCTGTTCTGGGGAATTTTTCGGGATGCCAGCACGGGCTTCTTTTAATTCATCCGCCAAAAAGAGAGCGGAGAAAAGCAATTGCCGAATTTCCGTCGTTCCAACAGCGCCGGCGGCTTTTTCATCCACCATTGCCGCTAGGGTCAGCAATTGTTGTTCCTGACCGTCCGAACAGTGGACATCATAATGGCGGCCAGCAATGTTCAAACGGACGTCAGCCATTTTCAGCCTCCGATATCAGGCGGTCTAATTCGGCGATTACAGCGACCACTTCTTGGCGAAGTAGCGCCGAATCTTCGGGGGACGGTGTTGCAGCAGTGTTCGCGCCGGAAATTCCAAGCGGCAATTCGGGCGCGCGACTCGCCAGCAGAGATAATGTATCTTCCATGCGGCTTAGGGCGCGTTCAATCCGGCTGATGGCCAGGCTGGATTCATCGATGTCGAGTTCCATATTGATCGCCTAGCAGCGAGTTGGACCCTAAGCAATCATCTGAAACACAAGATATGGGCGCTTTTTATCAAATCTGGTGCCACAGAAGGTTGACTCCTGTCCCTATCACGCCAAAGGGCTGTCGCAACGAACGGGTGCCTCCCGCGCGGCGGCACCTTTATGCAGCCCAGCCTATGACCGGGGGAATTATGACACTGCCCGAACGCCAGCTCGCTAATGCGATCCGCGCTCTTGCTATGGACGCCGTCCAAGCCGCCAACAGCGGACATCCAGGTATGCCGATGGGCATGGCCGATGTCGCCACTGTGTTATATTCGGATTATTTGAAATTTGATCCGACCCAGCCGAAATGGGCCGACCGCGATCGTTTTATTCTGTCGGCGGGCCATGGTTCGATGCTGGCCTATGCCACATTGCATCTGGCGGGCTATGCGCGTCCGACCATCGACGACATTAAGAATTTCCGTCAATTGACCAGCCCTTGCGCTGGCCATCCCGAGAATTTCGAGCTGGAAGGCGTCGAAACCACCACCGGTCCGCTGGGGCAGGGCATTGCCACCGCCGTTGGTATGGCGATGGCCGAACGGCATTTGAACGCGACCTATGGCGATGATCTGGTCGATCACCGCACATGGGTAATCGCGGGCGATGGCTGCTTGATGGAAGGCATCAACCACGAAGCCATTGGTCTGGCAGGTCACCTTGGCCTTGGCCGTTTGATCGTGCTGTGGGACGATAACCGCATCACCATCGATGGTTCGACCGACCTGTCGACCAGCGAAGATGTGCAAGCCCGTTACCGCGCCACCAATTGGCATGTTGTGGCCTGCGATGGTCATGACGCTGCGGACATCCGCCGCGCGATTGACGAAGCTTTGGCGGATCCGCGTCCGTCGTTGGTCGCTTGCCGCACGGTTATTGGCTATGGTTCGCCCAACAAGCAGGGTACATCGGCAACCCACGGCGCGCCTTTGGGCGCCGATGAAATCGCTGCGACGCGCAGCGAATTGGGTTGGACGTTCGAAGCCTTTGTGGTGCCTGCGGATGTGCAGGCCGCTTGGGCTGGCTTTGGTGAACGCGGCAAGGCTGCGCACGCCGAATGGAAAGCTCGTTTGGCATCGGCTGACCAAAAGGCGGCCTTTGAAGCTCAGCTTTCGGGTGATGTAACCCCTGGTGAAAATTTCAAAGCCTATCTGGCGGATATCACCGCGAACAAGCCCAATGTGGCAACGCGCAAAGCATCGGAAAATGCGCTGGGTGCATTGACCGCCGATATCGCATCGATGATTGGCGGCAGCGCCGATTTGACCGGTTCGAACAACACCAAAACCAAATCAACCGCGCCATTCAGCAAGGATGATTATTCGGGCCGCTATGTCTATTATGGCATTCGCGAATTTGGCATGTCGGCGGCGATGAATGGTATGGCGCTGCATGGCGGCATCATTCCATATGGCGGCACCTTCTTGGTGTTCTCGGACTATTGCCGCGGCGCGATCCGTCTGTCGGCTTTGCAGCAGCAGCGCGTTGTCTATGTGATGACACACGACAGCATTGGCTTGGGCGAAGATGGCCCAACCCACCAGCCCATCGAGCATATCCAATCGCTGCGTGCGATGCCGAACCTGTTGGTGATGCGTCCCGCCGATGCGGTGGAAACGGCGGAATGCTGGGCGATTGCGCTGGAACAAAAAGATCGTCCGACCTTGCTGGCTTTGACCCGTCAGAACCTGCCTGCCTTCCGCGATGACGCCCGCGTGAACCTGTCGGTCAAGGGTGCTTACCGCGTTAAAACGGCCGATGCTGCCCGCAAGGTCGTGTTGCTCGGCACTGGGTCGGAAGTGTCGCTGGCCCGCGAAGTCGCAGACAAGCTGGAAGCCGCTGGCATTGGCGCGGATGTGGTGTCGATGGTATCGACCGAATTGTTCGACGAACAAAGCGGCGAATATCAAGCCGATATCCTGCCGCGTGATGCGCTGATCGTTTCTATCGAAGCGGGCACGACCTTTGGTTGGGAACGTTATACGGGTCGTGACGGTCTGCGCTTCGGCATCGACAGCTTTGGTGCGTCGGCCCCGATTGATGATCTTTATCGTCATTTCGGCCTGACCGCTGACCAAATTGCACCCAAAATCTTGGCCAAGGTCGGCGCATAAGCCGGCCTTTGCCTCCCACTCCTTCATTGACCCACTCTTTCATCAAGAGGACAGAATAACATGGCAGTAAAAGTCGCAATTAACGGTTTCGGTCGCATTGGCCGCTTGGTGGCACGCGCAATTTTGGAACGCCCCGATTGCGGTCTGGAATTGGTCGCCATCAACGATTTGGCTGATGCCAAGGCCAATGCTTTGCTGTTCAAGCGCGACAGCGTTCACGGCGCATTCCCTGGCGACGTATCGGCAGACGGCGATGTGCTGACGATCAACGGCAAGCAAATCCGCGTCACCAAGGAACGCGATCCTGCGAACCTGCCGCATGGCGAATTGGGCGTGGATATTGCTTTGGAATGCACCGGCTTCTTTACCGACCGTGACAGCGCACAAAAGCATCTGAACGCTGGCGCCAAGCGCGTTCTGATCTCGGCTCCTGCCAAGGGCGTGGATCTGACCGTTGTTTATGGTGTGAACCATGACAAGCTGACTGCAGAACACACAATCGTGTCGAACGCTTCGTGCACCACCAACTGCTTGGCTCCGGTTGCCAAGGTGCTGAACGACGCCATCGGTATCGAACGCGGCCTGATGACCACGGTTCATGCCTATACCAACGACCAAAAAATCCTCGACCAAATCCACACGGATGACCGCCGCGCCCGCGCTGCTGGCATGTCGATGATCCCAACCACCACCGGCGCAGCCCGCGCTGTTGGCGAAGTGCTGCCCGAATTGAAGGGCAAGCTGGACGGTTCGGCTATCCGCGTTCCCACCCCGAACGTCAGCTTGGTTGACCTGACCTTCACGCCAGCTCGCGATACCAGCGTGGAAGAAGTGAACAAGCTGCTGAAGGATGCTTCGGAAGGCGCGCTGAAGGGCGTGTTGGATTATTCGGACGAGCCGCTGGTTTCGATCGACTATAACCATTGCCCAGCGTCGTCGACCATCGACAGCTTGGAAACCACCGTGCTGGAAGGCAAGCTGGTTCGCGTGGTGAGCTGGTATGACAATGAATGGGGTTTCTCGAACCGCATGGTTGATACCGCTGGCGTGATCGGCAAGCTGCTCTAAGATCAGCAAGACTATCGGTGTTGCCCTCTGGCGCTTTTGGCGTCGGAGGGCATCGCCATATCAGGAATAGCTCCGGCTTTCGGGAAACGGATGAAGATAATGGCTAGCTTTAAAACCCTCGACGATATTGGTGACATTCATGGCAAGCGCGTGTTGGTGCGCGTCGATTTGAACGTCCCGATGAATGACGGAGCGGTTGCAGACGATACGCGCATTCGCGCCGCCATGCCGACAATTAAGGAATTGTCGGACAAGGGTGCTATCGTGTTGTTGCTGGCCCATTTTGGCCGTCCGAAAGGCGCGAAAGACCCCAAGCAATCGCTGTCCTTGGTGGTCGGCGGTGTCGAAGATGTGCTGGGGCACGGCGTGATGTTCATTCCCGAATGCGTTGGGGAAGGGGCCAAGGCTGGCGTGGCCGTGTTGGCCGCTGGTGACGTCGCAATTTTGGAAAATACCCGCTTCAACCCCGGCGAAGAAACCAACGACCCTGCTTTCGCCGATGCTTTGGCGGAAATCGGTGATCTTTATGTGAACGACGCTTTCTCGGCCGCGCATCGTGCCCATGGTTCGACCGAGGGCATTGCGCGCCGTCTGCCCGCTTATGCTGGCCGCTCGATGGAAGCGGAACTCAAGGCGCTCGACGCTGCACTGGGCGCGCCGGTGCATCCGGTGGCCGCCGTTGTCGGCGGCGCAAAAGTATCGTCAAAAATCGACGTGCTGCGCAATTTGGTCGGCCAAGTCGATCATCTGATCATCGGCGGCGGCATGGCCAACACCTTCTTGGCCGCACGCGGCGTGAATGTCGGCAAGTCGCTCTGCGAACATGATTTGATCGACACGGCCAATGCGATCTTTGAAAGCGCGGATGCGGCGGGTTGTACCATCCATCTGCCCTATGATGTGGTGGTTTCAAAAATATTCGCGCCCAACCCACCAACGCGCACCGTCAATGTGCATGAAGTGGCCGCAGATGAAATGATCCTCGATGTTGGCCCCGCCGCCGTCGAAGCCTTGGGCGATGCGATCAAAAACTGCCGCACTTTGGTATGGAATGGCCCGCTGGGTGCTTTTGAAACCCCGCCCTTTGACATGGCAACCGTCGCCTTGGCCAAAACCGCTGCCGCGCTGACCGTTGACGGATCGCTGACCTCCGTTGCGGGCGGCGGTGATACGGTGGCGGCGCTGAACCATGCCGGTGTTGCGGCCCAATTCAGCTTTGTGTCGACCGCAGGCGGCGCATTTTTGGAATGGATGGAAGGCAAGCCCTTGCCCGGCGTTGACGCGCTCAAGGCCTGAAACCCCATTTGCCCATAGAATTAAAGGGTCCGCTGAACAAAAGGCGGGCCTTTTTTCATAGCGCCAGCGCAAAAGATCAACAGGCCGGTTGCATCATGCACTGGTCATGCTATGCGCCCGCACAACATACGTATGCACAGCCACGGAGACGTTATGACAACCCCCAATGCCGCGATGATGGAAAAGATTAAATCGGGACAAGGTTTCATTGCCGCACTCGACCAGTCGGGCGGCTCTACGCCAAAGGCATTGAAGGGCTATGGCGTTGATGAAGATGCCTATGCGAACGAAGAAGAAATGTTCGCCCTGATCCACCAAATGCGCAGCCGCATTGTGACCGCGCCTTGCTTTGATGGTCAAAAGGTCATCGGTGCGATCTTGTTCGAACGCACCATGGACGGTGAAGCTGGCGGCAAGTCGGTTCCTGCCTTGCTGTGGGAACGCGGCGTGGTTCCGTTCATCAAGGTCGACAAGGGCCTTGAGGACGAAGCCAATGGCGTCCAATTGATGAAGGCCAACCCCACGCTGGACGAACTATGCGCTCGCTCGGTTGCCAAGGGCGTGTTCGGCACCAAGATGCGCAGCGTTGTGAACCTGGCGAACGAAGCTGGCGTTAAGGCGATCGTTAAGCAGCAGTTTGAAGAAGCTGCCCGTATTGCCGCGCATGGCTTGGTTCCGATGATCGAACCAGAAGTGAACATCAAGAGCGTGGAACGCGACGCTGCGGATCGTATCTTGCTGACCGAATTGCTGGCGGCTTTGGATGCATGGACTGGCGCACCAGTCATGCTGAAGCTCAGCCTGCCGACCGAAGCTGGCCTGTTCCAGCCGCTGGTTGACCATGCCAAGGTGCTGCGCGTCGTGGCGCTGTCGGGCGGTTTCGCTCGTGCCGAAGCGTGCGTAGAGCTGGCCAAAAACCCCGGCATCATCGCCAGCTTCAGCCGCGCCCTGCTGTCGGATCTACGCGCACAAATGAGCGATGACGAATTTGACGCCTCGCTCGGCGGTGCGATTGACGAAATTCACGCGGCATCGGTCGCATAATTTCAAGCATCGATCAGTTTTGATAACAGCCCCGCTGGCCTAGGCTAGCGGGGCTGTTTCATTTTAATATCCGCCCGAAAAGCGGAAAGAAAAACGATAATCTTGCGGCTTCACTGGTTCTTCGCCTGCAAGGGATGGCGGCGTGGCGGCGGTGATTTCAATATGTCCATCGGCGATATGCGTGATTTCGCCCAACGTCAGTTCAAAGGGAAAAGCCTGCCCATTTCCGCGATGCCAAATCATCGCCAATTTTAACCGGCCCGCCCACACACAGCGCGCATTTTGTGGGCAGCGACTATCTTCTAAAATCTTTACGGCTTCGATAATCGGACCATCTGCATAAGCGCGCTGGCCCAATGCCATATCCTGCGCTTGGGGCAGAATGGCTGCGGCTTGGTTGGGTGTCGCCAGCGGCGTGTTGCCGCTGGCACAGCCTGCCAGCAACAGGGTTATGGGCAAAAAAGCGCCAGCGACGAGGGGAAGGGGGGCTTTCATCATTTGCGGCACCATCACTCCATCGCTATGAACGCTGCATGACCACAGATTCCTGCCAATTATATTTGATCTCCCCGCAAGATGTGGGCGGAGATTTCCCCGAACGCCTGACTGCCGCTTTGACGGCTGGCCCCGTTGCGGCTTTTCAGTTCCGTGTCAAAGGATTGACCCAGCACCAAGCCGCCGATTTGGCCGCGCCGCTGCGCGCCATTTGCGCGGACCATGATGTGGCGTTCATCGTTAATGACGATGTGGCTTTGGCCAAGCGCGTCGGCGCGGACGGCGTGCATTTGGGCAAGGATGACGGCGACCCGCGTGATGCGCGAGCCGCATTGGGGCCCGACACGCAAATTGGCATATCCTGCTATAATAGCCGCCATTTGGCGATGGAGGCGGGCGATGCTGGCGCGGACTATGTCGCATTTGGGGCCTTTCATCCCACCACCACCAAAGAGGTGGAGGTCTATGCCGACCCAGAATTGCTGACATGGTGGCAGGGCTTGTTTGAACTGCCTTGCGTCGCCATTGGCGGTATTACCGTGGATAATGCGGCGGCTTTGGTGGAAGCTGGCGCAGACTTTTTGGCTGTTTCGGGCGGTGTATGGAACCACCCCGACGGTCCGGCTGCGGCTGTCAAAGCCTTTGCCGAAATTTTCGCCGCCGCGCCGCCGCGCGAACTATAACGGCCATGACCATCCGCCCAAGCCCTTGCGGGCATGGGCGGCTCTGATGCTTGAACGTTTTTGGCGGTCAAGCATCTTGCCATTTTGGGCGAGGCCGTCTATTGGCCCGCCTTCTGATCCAGCGCGCAATGCGCTGGCTGCTCTTTCCATCTTTGTTCTAGAGAGTGTGCGCGATGAAAATATCCGGCGTTGAAATCCGTCCCGGCAATATTCTTGAATATGAAGGTGGCATCTGGAAGGTCGCCAAAATTCAGCACACCCAACCAGGCAAGGGTGGCGCCTATATGCAGGTTGAAATGAAGAACCTGATTGATGGCCGCAAAACCAACGTGCGCTTTCGTAGCGCCGATACGGTCGAAAAAGTCCGTCTGGAAACCAAAGATTTCCAATATCTTTACGCCGAAGGCACGGATCTCGTGTTCATGGACAAAGATAGCTATGAACAAATCACCATTGCCAAGGCAGTGATTGGCGACGACGCCGATTTTCTGCAAGATGGCATGGAAGTGGTTCTGGAACTGTGGGAAGAACGCCCGATTTCGGTGGAACTGCCCGAAAATATTGAAGCCACCATCGTTGAAGCCGACGCGGTTGTGAAGGGTCAGACGGCCTCTTCGTCTTACAAGCCCGCGATCCTCGACAATGGCGTGCGCGTGATGGTGCCGCCGCACATCAGCAGCGGAACCCGCATTGTTGTGAATGTGGCTGACCGCGAATATGTGCGCCGCGCCGACTAATTAAGATTTTGGCCGCTTGCCGCTCATCTTACCAAATTTGGTAATCGGCGCGGTTGGCGGCCTTGCTTTATCGCCCTTGGTCGCGGGCGGCGGAACAGGCAGGGCGGGAGGCCTGTTGCTCAGCCATAGCGCCAAGGGATGCCAATCAGGCCCCGCCATTGGGACCGACATTTTGGTCTTATACATGCCTATTTTATGGGTATGCGATTATATATTTTAACAAGCGAGTGGATTGATCATGGCCATTTCCGGCATCATTACCGTCATGGAACGCGCAGCGCGCAAGGCTGGTGCCAAGCTGCGCCGCGACTTTGGCGAAATCGAACATCTGCAAGTCTCGCAAAAAGGTCCCGCCGACTTTGTGACCAAGGCTGATCAGGCCTCGGAACGCACCCTTTACGAAGAGTTGAGCCATGCTCGTCCGGGCTGGGGCTTTTTGATGGAGGAAGCGGGCGAGATTGAGGGGGAACCCGGCAAGCCGCGTTTCATCGTCGATCCTTTGGATGGCACGTCGAACTTCCTGCACGCCATTCCGCAATTTGCGATTTCCATCGCGGTACAGGAACCCAAGCTGGGCGGTGGTTGGGGGGATATTACCTCTGGCCTGATTTACCAGCCGGTGACCGACGAAAGCTATTGGGCGGAACGTGGTCGCGGTGCGTGGCTGCACGACCGCCGCTTGCGCGTATCGTCGCGCCGTCATTTGCACGAATGTTTGATTGGCACGGGCATCCCCTTCATGGGCCATGGCGATATGGGCCAATGGGCGCGCATTTTCGGCGCGGTAGCACCCGAAGTGGCCGGTTTGCGTCGCTTTGGCGCTGCCAGCTTGGATTTGGCATGGGTGGCGTCGGGCCGCTTCGATGGGTTTTGGGAAAGCGATCTGAATGTCTGGGATGTTGCGGCTGGTATGTTGCTGGTGCGCGAAGCGGGCGGTTTCGTCAGCGATTATCGCGGTGGCGACCGCGCGGTTGAGCGTAAGGAGTTGATCGCAGGTAGCGGCGCTGTGCACAGCAAGCTGCAAAAGCTGATCGCCGGATCGCTGCGGAACGCCTGATCTGAAAACCGCCTTTGCCCAAATGTTGACAGGCAAGGGGCTGCGGCGCGCTAAAAATAAAGGCCGCTCACCAATAGGGTGGGTGGCCTTTATTTATGTGGGTCATTGATGAATATATCGGCGGGTGGATATTGCCCGAACCGTCATTCGGCCTCTTCGCCGTTCACAAATTTCCCAAAGCTGCTCACTAGCGACTTCCAGATGGCAAAAGACTCGACGATATTCTCACGCGGCAAACCGTTGAAGTCCAGATCGACGTCCATTTCTATGACAGGGTCTCCGCTGTCATCCACATAAGCGCGGGCAAAGCGTTTTTTGCGATTCCATTGATTGATGCGATCGGTCTCGAACACATCGCTGATGCTGTAGCCCGCATAAAATTGGATGGTCTTGCAATTGGTCTTGGCATCGTCGCAGTCCATGAACAGCACCAGCGAATTGGTGCCATTGACCGACATACGAAAAGACGGAGCCTCGCCTTTTTTGTTAATTATTTCGGGGGCAAAGCCTTCGGCCTTGGCCAGTGCAAACAAAGTTTTTGGATTTTTGGCATCAACCCATGTCTGGGCTACAGCGGCTGGCGATCCAACCATCGCCGCCAGCAAAAGGGGAAGGGAGAGCCTTGTCACGAGCGAGCGCATGTCATTCCTTTTTATCGATCATAGGATAAAGGGTAGAAAGAGATATTTTTATATTACGTCAATAGATTGCCGGAATTGGTTGATAGCGAAATTGGGCGTCTTTGCTGTTTCCACGACGTCATGGCTTTTCGCAAGGCGTATCGCTCACCAAGGCTAAGTGGCGGAAATGTCATTGCCTTGCTGTTATGTTGTTATGGCTGGTTGGCCGCAGGATATTCGACGCCGGTGGAATTTTACGCGTTGGTTCGCGCCTACTTTTCGATCTAGCCACGATAATCCACTCATTTGATGATAAAATCATGGCCTCAGTGCTTGCGGGAAGGGGATAGCTGGCCTAAAGCGCGTCCAATCGGGTGAAGAAGTTCACCCCAATGATTGCACAAACTTGACTGCGAGTTCCCATGGTCGATCTGACGCATTATCTGCCGATTCTGATCTTTCTGGCGATAGCTCTGGCACTATCCACGGCATTTGTATTTTTGCCGATGGGTGTGGCGAAGCTGACCGGATCGCATCAGCCCGACGCCGAAAAGCTGACGGAATATGAGTGCGGCTTCCCTGCATTTGAAAGTGCACGTGGCCAATTTGACGTGCGCTTTTATCTCGTCGCTATCCTTTTTATCATCTTCGATCTTGAAGCTGCCTTCCTCTTTCCCTGGGCTGTTAGCCTGGATGTGATTGGTTGGGCTGGCTGGGGCGCCATGATGGTGTTCCTCGGCATTTTGTTGGTCGGCTTTATTTATGAATGGAAGAAAGGGGCGTTGGATTGGGAATGACCAATACATCTATCCTCACCCCCGGTCAGATGCCGGTTGCGCCCGGCACTGCTCCGGACCAAGGGTTTTTCGATGATCTGAATGCCGAGGTGAATGACAAGGGTTTTCTTGTTACCTCGGCTGAGGATCTTTTTTCGTGGGCGCGCACCGGCTCGCTGTGGTGGATGACCTTTGGTCTGGCCTGCTGCGCGGTGGAAATGATCCATGTGAACATGCCGCGTTATGACATGGAGCGTTTCGGCGCTGCGCCGCGCGCTTCGCCGCGCCAGTCGGACGTGATGATTGTTGCTGGTACGCTGTGCAACAAAATGGCGCCGGCATTGCGCCGCGTGTATGACCAGATGTCGAACCCCAAATATGTGATTTCGATGGGCAGCTGCGCCAATGGTGGCGGCTATTACCATTATAGCTATTCGGTGGTTCGCGGCTGTGATCGCATCGTTCCGGTGGACATTTATGTTCCCGGGTGCCCGCCGACCGCCGAAGCTTTGCTTTATGGCGTGATGCAGTTGCAGCGGAAAATCCGCCGCGTTGGGACGATTGAACGCTGATGGCCCATAATGCTCCCCTCATCGCCCCTCGGGCAGGGATTGCGGCTGATCTGAAGTCCGTATTGGGTGTAGATCTGCTGGATCATGTTTTCGCCGTTGATGAAGACAGCATCACCGTAAAGCGCGATGCGCTGGGCGGTGTGATGGTCGCGCTGCGCGACCGGCTGGAATATCAGCAACTGATGGAAATTGCGGGTGTTGACTATCTGGACCGTGCCGAACGGTTCGAGGTGGTTTATCATTTGCTGTCGGTGACGAAAAATCACCGCCTGCGTGTACGCGTCACCACCGACGAAGCCACGCCGGTGCCGACGGTCGTCAACATCTGGCCCGTCGCGGGTTGGTTGGAACGTGAAGTGTTCGACATGTATGGCGTGTTGTTCGCTGGCAATCCCGATTTGCGCCGTATTTTGACGGACTATGGCTTTGAAGGCCATCCGCAGCGCAAGGATTTCCCGCTGACCGGTTATGTCGAATTGCGCTATTCCGAAGAGGAAAAGCGCGTCGTGCAAGAACCTGTTCGTTTGCAACAGGATTTCCGCAGCTTTGACTTTATGTCGCCATGGGAAGGTGCTGATTATGTGCTGCCCGGCGATGAGAAGGCCGAAGGAGATAAAGCATGACGGAAACCGTAACCGTCAAGCATCACGGCAGTGATATGTTCGAAGGCTATCCCATTGATGGCCCGCTGGACCCCGGTTCAACCGCTGGCGACCTGAGCGTTAGCAATTATACGATTAACTTCGGCCCGCAGCACCCTGCGGCGCACGGCGTTTTGCGTATGGTGTTGGAACTGGACGGCGAAATCATCGAACGTGTCGATCCGCACGTCGGCCTGCTGCATCGCGGCACCGAAAAGCTGATCGAGCATAAAACCTATCTTCAGGCTTTGCCTTATTTTGACCGCCTCGACTATTGCTCGCCCTTGGGCATGGAGCATAGCTATGTTCTGGCTGTCGAAAAATTGCTGGGCCTAGAGGTTCCAGAGCGCGGCCAATATCTGCGGGTGATGTTTGCGGAATTGACGCGCATTTGTAACCATATGCTGAACATCGGTGCTCATGTCATGGACGTTGGCGCGATGACGCCGAACCTGTGGGTGTTCGAACTGCGCGAAGATTGCCTGAACTTCTTTGAACGGGCGTCGGGCGCGCGGATGCACAGCGCCTATTTCCGTCCCGGCGGCGTTCATCAAGATGTGCCAGAAAAGCTGTTGGTGGATATTGCAGATTGGGTAGATACACGTCTGCCCAAGCTGTTCGGCGATGCCATGAGCTTGGTTATCGATAACCGCATTTTCAAACAGCGTAACGTCGATATTTCGACCGTGAGCAAAGAAGATGCCTTGGCGTGGGGCTTCTCTGGTCCGATGATCCGTGGCAGCGGTATTGCATGGGATTTGCGGAAATCGCAGCCCTATGACGCTTATGCCAAGATGGACTTTGACATTCCGGTTGGCACACGCGGCGATTGCTATGATCGTTTCATGGTGCGCGTCCAAGAAGTCTATCAATCGGCCCGCATCATCAAGCAGTGCATCAACGAAATGCCGTCAGGCCCCGTTGCCAGCACCGATCGCAAGGTCGTGCCGCCCAAGCGCGGCGAAATGAAGCAATCGATGGAAAGCTTGATCCACCATTTCAAGCTCTACACCGAGGGTTTCCACGTTCCCGCTGGCGAAGTCTATGTCGCCACCGAAAGCCCGAAGGGCGAATTTGGCGTCTATTTGGTCAGCGATGGTTCCAACAAACCTTATCGCTGCAAAATTCGCCCGACCGCATTCAGCCACCTTCAGGCGATGGATATGATGTCCAAGGGGCATATGCTGGCCGATACCACGGCTATCATCGGTGCCATCGACGTCGTGTTCGGGGAGTGTGACCGTTGAGCAAGCTGGCAATCGCAAAGCAGATGATCGCGCATTATAATGCGCAGGATGCGGATGCCTATGTCGCGCTGATGACCGATGATGCCGCCGAGGCGGGCTATCGCGGTGATGTGGTGCGCGATGGCAAGGAAGGCGTGCGTAGCGGCCTGAAGGCTATGTTTGCGGAATTTCCTGAAAATCGTGCCGAAATCCTGACGGGTTATGAATTGGGCAACCATGTCGCCCTGCACGAAAAGGTGTTTCGTTCGTCCGACGCAGAACCTTTCGAGGTCATGTCGATTTACACTTTTGAAAACGACCTTGTGTCGCGCGTGGAGTTTGTCCGCTAATGGCCGACGCACCCCAAATTCCCGATGAAGCCGAAGTACGCGCTCGCTGGGGCAATTTTGCCTGGACAGCCGAAAACGCCGAAAACGCCAAAACGGTTATCGCCCGTTATCCCGCCGGACGTCAGCGTTCTGCGGTGATGCCGCTTCTGGACTTGGCCCAGCGTCAGGTTGGAGCCGAGACCCAAACCCAAGGCTGGCTGCCCGTGCCGGTGATCGAATATGTCGCAGCCCAGCTCGATATGCCGTTCATCCGCGCTTATGAAGTCGCCACCTTCTATACCATGTACAATATGGCACCCGTTGGCCGTTTCCATGTGCAGGTTTGCGGCACCACGCCGTGCCTGCTGCGCGGTTCCGACAATGTCATGGCGGCGTGTAAAAATCGCGGCATGGTCAAGGGCAAGACAACCCCTGATGGTCTGTTCACCCTGACCGAAGTGGAATGCCTTGGCACATGCACCAATGCGCCCATGGTTCAGATTAACGACGATAATTTCGAAGATCTGGATTATGACAGCATGAGCCATATCCTAGAAGAACTGGCCGCTGGTCGTCAGCCCAAGGTTGGCACGCAAAATTCGGGTCGCCACAAGGCCGATCCAGAAGGCGGACCGACGACGCTGAAGGACATGCAAAACGCCAACCATGATTACCGGAAGGAGTGGTAAGCGATGCTAGCCGATAAGGATCGTATCTTTACCAATCTTTACGGGTTCCAGCCATGGAACCTTAGCTCCGCTCAAATGCGTGGCGATTGGGATAATACCAAAGATATTATCGCGCGCGGTCAAGACGCGATCATCGAAGAGATTAAAGCGTCGGGCCTGCGTGGGCGCGGCGGCGCTGGCTTTCCAACGGGCTTGAAGTGGAGCTTCATGCCCAAGGAACCACGCGAAGATCGTCCAAGCTTCTTGGTCATCAATGCCGACGAATCCGAACCGGGTTCGTGCAAAGACCGTGAAATCATCCGTCACGATCCGCACAAGCTGATCGAAGGCGCGTTGATTGCTGGTTTCGCGATGCGGGCACGTGCGGCTTATATCTATATTCGCGGTGAGTTTATCGCCGAAGCGAAGACATTATTTGCGGCCGTCCAAGAAGCTTATGACGCGGGCCTGCTGGGCAAAAACGCGGCTGGTTCGGGCTATGACTTCGATGTGTTCGTTCATCGCGGCGCAGGGGCTTATATCTGCGGCGAAGAAACGGCGATGATCGAAAGCTTGGAAGGCAAAAAGGGTCAGCCCCGTTTGAAGCCACCATTCCCCGCTGGCGCTGGCCTTTATGGCTGCCCCACCACGGTGAATAATGTGGAATCCATTGCGGTTGTTCCGACCATTTTGCGGCGCGGGTCGGGCTGGTTCTCCAGCATTGGCCGCGAAGGCAATAAGGGCACCAAGCTGTTCCAAATCTCGGGCCATGTGAACACCCCTTGCGTGGTCGAAGAAGAAATGGGCATCACCTTTCGCGAATTGATCGACCGTCATTGTGGCGGCATTCGCGGTGGCTGGGACAATTTGCTGGCGGTGATCCCCGGCGGGTCGTCCGTTCCGTTGGTTCCCGCAGAACAGATCATGGATTGTCCGATGGATTTCGACGGCTTGAAGGCTGTTGGGTCGGGTCTGGGCACCGCGGCTGCCATCGTGATGGATAAGTCCACCGATATTGTGCAGGCGATCAGCCGCATCAGCTATTTCTATAAGCATGAAAGCTGCGGCCAATGCACGCCTTGCCGTGAAGGCACGGGCTGGATGTGGCGCGTGATGGAGCGTATGCGCACCGGTGACGCCCAGATCGAAGAAATTGACACGCTGTTTGACGTGACGAAGCAGGTGGAAGGCCATACGATTTGCGCGCTTGGCGACGCAGCGGCATGGCCCATTCAAGGCCTGATCCGTCACTTCCGTCCGGAAATGGAACGTCGCATCCGTGAAAATGGCGGCATGATGGAGGCCGCGGAATAATGGTTAAAGTCACCGTAGACGGCCAAGAATTGGAAGTGCCACAGGGCGCGACCGTTCTTCAGGCTTGCGAAATGGCGGGGAAGGAAATTCCCCGTTTCTGTTACCACGAACGCCTGAGCATTGCGGGCAACTGCCGCATGTGCTTGGTCGAAGTGTCCCCCGGACCGCCCAAGCCGCAAGCATCTTGCGCGCTGCCCGCCGCCGAAGGTCAGGTCATCAAGACCGACAGCCCGATGGTGAAAAAGGCACGCGAGGGCGTGATGGAATTTCTGCTGATCAACCACCCGCTGGATTGCCCGATTTGCGATCAGGGCGGCGAGTGTGATCTTCAGGATCAATCGGTTGCTTATGGTCGTGGCGGTTCGCGCTATGACGAAAATAAGCGCGCCGTGACCGAAAAATATATGGGCCCCATCGTGAAAACGGTGATGACCCGCTGCATCCAATGCACACGCTGCGTGCGCTTCGCCGAAGAAGTGGCGGGTGTCGAAGAAATCGGTGCGATTTATCGCGGCGAAAATATGCAGATCACCAGCTATCTTGAGCGCGCGGTTAACAGCGAACTCAGCGGTAACGTGGTCGATCTGTGCCCTGTGGGTGCTTTGACGTCGAAACCCTATGCTTTCGAAGCCCGTCCTTGGGAACTTACCAAGACCATGGGCATCGACATGACCGACGCTGTTGGCACCAATGTGCGCATCGACAGCCGTGGCCGCCAAGTGCTGCGCGTTCTGCCGCGCGTCAATGATGACGTGAACGAAGAATGGGCCAGCGACAAGACACGCCACCATGTCGATGGTCTGATCTTGCGCCGCCTTGACCGCCCGTTCGTCCGCAAGGATGGCAAGCTGGTGGAAGCAAGCTGGGGCGAAGCCTTTGCCGCCATCAAGGCGGTCAATGCTGGTTCGTCGGTTGCGGCCATAGCGGGCGATATGGCGGATTGCGAAACCATGTTTGCGGCCAAGGCTTTGGTCAGCGCATTGGGTTCCAACCTGCTCGAAGGTCGTCAGACCGGCCTGAAATATGATGTATCCAGCCTGTCGGCTGTCAATTTCAACACCAGCATTGCACAGGCTGAAAATGCTGATCTGGTGCTGTTGGTTGGCACCAATCTGCGCTGGGAAGCACCGCTGATCAACACCCGCATCCGCAAGGCTGCGTGGAAGCGCGGCGTCAAGGTTTATACCATCGGTCAAGATATTGACCAAAGCTATAAGACCCAGCATCTGGGCAATGACGCTTCGCTGGTTGCCAATCTGCCTGCTGATGTATTGGAAGCCCTGTCGAAGGCAGAGCGGCCGATGATCATTGCTGGCGGCGGCGCGCTGGCGATCGACGGTGTGCATGGCGCTTTGTTGGCCTTGGCAGACAAGGTTGGCGCGGTGAAGGACGGCTGGAACGGCTTTAACGTTGTTCATTTCTCGGCCGCTCGTATGGGCAGTTTGATGCTGGGCTATGCGCAAGTTGGCGGTATCGCGGATATCATCGCAGCCAAGCCAAAGCTGGCCTTCTTCTTGGGCGCCGATGAAGTCGACTTCACCAATTTTGCCGGCACGGTAAAGGTTTATGTGGGCCATCATGGTGACAAGGGCGCGCATGCGGCTGACATCATCCTGCCAGCCGCCGCATGGACGGAAAAAGACTTTACGACGGTCAACACCGAAGGCCGCGTCCAACGCAGCGAACGCGCGGTCTTTGCCCCCGGCGATGCCCGTGAAGATTGGAGCATTTTCCGCGCACTGGCCGATACGTTGGGCGTAAGCCTTGGTTTCGACAGCTTTGACGCTTGCCGCGCTGCAATGGTGGCAGAGGTTCCGGCGCTGGGCGTCGAAGGCTTGGCGGATTATGGTTGGACAGTACCAAAGCTGCCCTCGAACCCCGAAGCGCGGGAAATCGGTACGCCGATCAAGGATTTTTACCTGACCAACGCGATTTGCCGCGCATCGCCGACCATGCAGCGTTGTTCGGATGAACTGATCCACGGCGTTGAATTTGTGGAGGCAGCGGAATGACCGAGTTTTTCCAAAGCCTAGGCCTGTCCTATGAATGGGCATGGGGCCTTGCCACCGTCGCTGGCATTTTGTTGATCGCTTTGCCGCTGATGCTGGCGGTGGCGATGATCATCTACGCCGACCGTAAAATTTGGGCCGCCATTGCACTGCGCCGTGGCCCCAACGTGGTTGGTCCCTTTGGTCTGCTGCAAAGTTTCGCCGACGGTCTGAAGGTTTTCTTGCAGGAAACCATTGTTCCGACCGCCGCCAACCGCACCTTGTTCCTGATCGCACCGATCATCACCTTCACGGTGGCGCTGATTGCTTGGGCGGTAATCCCGTTCAACTCTGGCGCGGTGCTGGCCGATATTAACGTTGGCTTGCTCTATATTTTGGCGGTCAGCTCGCTGGGTGTTTATGGCGTGATTTTGGCGGGTTGGGCGTCCAACTCGAAATATCCGTTCTTCTCAGCGCTGCGTGCATCGGCTCAGATGATCTCTTATGAAGTCTCGATGGGATTCATCTTGATCGGCGTGATCCTGTTCGCCGACAGCTTTAACATGAACGAAATCGTCAAGGCACAGCAAGGCCACGGTCTTGGCATCGTCAACGCTTTTGGTTTCAACTTGCTGTTATTCCCGTTGGCGATCATGTTCTTGATCACCGCCTTGGCGGAAACGGCCCGTGCGCCGTTCGACTTGACCGAAGCGGAAAGCGAACTCGTCGCCGGTTATCAAACCGAATATTCGTCGATGAGCTTTGCGCTGTTCTGGCTGGGTGAATATGCGAACGTCATTTTGATGTGTGCATTGAACGCCATTTTGTTCTGGGGTGGCTGGTTGCCGCCGCTGGATTGGGCACCGCTCTATCTGGTTCCCGGCTTTGTCTGGCTGCTGCTGAAGATTGCTTTCTTCTTCTTCGTGTTCAGCTGGGTGAAGGCAACGGTTCCCCGTTATCGTTATGACCAGTTGATGCGTTTGGGTTGGAAAATCTTCCTGCCATTGTCGTTGATCTTTGTGGTCTTGGTTTCCGGTTATCTGATGCTGACGAGGTACGCATGAGTTACGTTGGTCATCTCGTCAAAAGCTTTACGCTTTGGGAATTTGTGAAGGCGCATGCGCTGACGCTGAAATATTTCTTCAAGCCAAAAGCGACGATTAACTATCCGTTCGAAAAGAATCCGCTCTCACCACGTTTTCGTGGTGAGCATGCGCTGCGCCGCTATCCCAATGGGGAAGAGCGTTGCATCGCTTGCAAGTTGTGCGAAGCGGTGTGCCCCGCACAGGCGATCACTATCGAAGCGGAACCGCGTGAGGACGGCTCGCGTCGCACCACGCGCTATGACATCGACATGACAAAGTGCATTTATTGCGGCTTCTGTCAGGAAGCATGTCCGGTCGATGCGATCGTCGAGGGTCCGAATTTCGAATTCGCCACCGAAACGCGCCAAGAGTTGCTTTACGACAAGGCAAAGCTGCTGGCCAATGGTGACAAATGGGAAAGCGCGATTGCGGCAAACCTTGCCGCTGACGCGCCCTATCGCTAGGGGCAGCGCAAATGATTCAAATATTTGCCTTTTATATCTTCGCTACGGTCTGCATTGCCTCTGCGGCGATGGTGATCTTTTCTCGCAACCCCGTGCATAGCGTGATGTGGCTGATCTTGGCATTTTTCAATGCTGCGGGTCTGATGCTGCTGTGCGGCGCGGAATTTATCGCCATGTTGCTGATCATTGTTTATGTCGGCGCGGTGGCGGTGTTGTTCCTGTTCGTCGTCATGATGCTGGATATTGACTTTGCTGAATTGCGAGCGGGCTTTGTCCGTTACCTTCCGCTTGGCGCGTTGGTGGCCATTATCTTGGTAGCTGAACTCGTCTTTGCGCTGGGGGCATGGAATGCAGGGGCCATTGACATGGCCGCACGCGCCGCTCCGATTGCAACCGACATGACGAACATCGAACAAATTGGTGCGCAGATCTTTACGCGCTATGTGTTCCTGTTCGAAGCATCGGGCATGATCCTGTTGGTGGCCATGATTGGCGCCATTGTTCTGACCAACCGTCAGCGCGCAGGTGTTCGCCGGCAAGTGATTGCCGATCAGGTCCGTCGTCGTCCGGAAGAGGCTACGCGCCTTGTTGATCAGCCCGTCGGGCAGGGGGTCGAACTGTGATTTCCGTAGGACATTATCTTGCCGTCTCGGCAGTGCTGTTCACGCTGGGCGTGCTTGGCATCTTTATCAACCGCAAGAATATCATCGTCATTTTGATGGCGATCGAATTGATCTTGTTGGCCGTCAACATCAACCTTGTCGCTTTTTCGGCGGCATTGGGGGATTTGGTTGGTCAGGTCTTTTCGATGTTTGTTCTGACCGTTGCGGCGGGTGAAGCAGCCATTGGTCTGGCAATTCTTGTTATTTATTTCCGTGGCCGTGGCACCATCGCGGTTGACGATGCCAACCGGATGAAGGGATAAGCCGGTGATACAGGCAATCGTATTCCTGCCGCTGCTGGCGGCGCTTGTTGCGGGGCTGGGGCATCATGTCATCGGCAAAACCGCATCGAAAATGATCACGACGGGCGCGCTGTTCATCAGCGCGGCCCTGAGCTGGCCAATTTTCCTTTCGTTCATCAACGGCACCGGCGAAGCGGGTGTTGTGACGGTGCTGCAGTGGGTCCAATCGGGCACGCTCAGCTTTAACTGGGAATTGAAGATTGATACGCTGACAGCGGTAATGCTGGTGGTGATCAACACGGTTTCGGCCCTCGTTCACCTCTATAGCTGGAGCTATATGAGCGAGGATCCGCACCAGCCGCGCTTCTTTGCCTATCTGTCCTTGTTCACCTTTGCGATGTTGATGCTGGTGACAGCCAATAACCTCGTTCAGATGTTCTTTGGCTGGGAAGGCGTTGGTCTGGCGTCCTATTTGCTGATTGGTTTCTGGTACAAGAAACAAAGCGCAAATGCTGCGGCCATGAAGGCCTTTGTGGTCAACCGCGTTGGCGACTTGGGCTTCATGCTGGGTATCTTCGCGACCTTTTTGGTGTTCGGCACCGTGTCGATCCCTGAAATTCTCGAAGCGGCTCCGGCCATGGCTGGATCGACCATCGGTTTCTTGGGGTTGCGCCTTGATACGATGACCGTGCTGTGCTTGCTGCTGTTCATCGGCGCAATGGGCAAGTCGGCGCAATTGGGTCTGCACACTTGGTTGCCAGACGCCATGGAAGGTCCGACCCCTGTGTCGGCGCTGATCCACGCCGCCACCATGGTGACGGCTGGTGTGTTCATGGTTTGCCGCTTGTCGCCGATGTTCGAAGCTGCTCCGGTGGCTTTGTCGGTGGTGACCGTTGTTGGCGCTGCGACATGCTTCTTTGCGGCAACCGTTGGCACCACGCAGCATGATATCAAGCGCGTAATCGCTTATTCGACCTGTTCGCAGCTTGGCTATATGTTCTTCGCTGCTGGCGTTGGGGCCTATGGCGCAGCGATGTTCCACTTGTTCACGCACGCATTTTTCAAGGCTTTGTTGTTCTTGGGCGCCGGTTCGGTGATCCATGCGATGCATCACGAACAAGATATGCGCTATTATGGCGGCCTGCGTAAGCATATCCCGCTGACCTATTGGGCGATGATGATGGGCACGCTCGCCATAACCGGTGTGGGTATTTATGGCGTATTTGGTTTTGCTGGTTTCTATTCCAAGGACGGCATTTTGGAAGCAGCCTTTGCCGCTGGCGGTCTTGGCACCATGGCGTTTTGGGTCGGCATTTTCGCAGCTCTGCTCACCAGCTTCTATAGCTGGCGTCTGGTGTTCCTGACCTTCCACGGCAAGCCGCGTTGGGAACAGAGCGAGCATATTCAACATGCTGTTCATGACGAACATCATGATGATGCGCATGATTATGCCCATGCCCATGCACCAAAGGCGGACAGCGATGGCACAGCGGGTTATCATCCACATGAAAGCCCGCTGCCGATGCTGGTTCCACTGGTGATCTTGTCGATTGGTGCGGTGTTCGCTGGCTTTATCTTCAACCACCCGTTCATCTATCCCGAAGAAGGCACGGCCTTCTGGGCTGGCAGCTTGGCTTATAATGCTGAGTTGATGCATGCGGCGCATGAAGTGCCGATGTGGGTGAAATGGACGCCATTTGCCGTCATGGCCATTGGTCTGCTCCTTGCTTGGAACAGCTATATTCGCAATCCGTCGATCCCGGCCCGCTTTGTGGCGACCTTCCGCCCGCTGCACCAGTTCCTGTTCAACAAATGGTATTTTGACGAACTTTACGATAAAATCTTCGTCAAGCCTGCCTTTGCTTTGGGCCGGTTCTTCTGGCAGCGCGGTGACGTTGGCACCATTGACGCGCTGGGTCCGAATGGCGTTGCATCGGTTGTTTCCGGTGGTTCGCGTCTCGCCGTCCGACTTCAGTCGGGTTATGTTTATGGATATGCTTTTGTGATGCTGCTCGGCTTGGTCGGGTTGGTCACATGGGCAATGGTCAAATTCCTGTGAGCGGCTCTATGGGTATCCTTTCGCTGATGCTGGCGATCCCCGCGATCGCTGCCATCCTTTGTATCTTTTCCGGTGATCGTCTGGCGCGCTTTGTCGCGCTGGGCGCCACCTTGGTGAACTTTGCTTTGGGGCTCGTCATGTGGCGCGGTTTCGAAGTGAATGGGGCGCAATGGCAATTTGTCGAGCGCGCCGACCTATTTGGCCGTTTCCAATATGCTTTGGGCATTGACGGTATGGCGTTGATGCTGATCTTGCTGACGGCATTTTTGATGCCGCTGTGCATCCTCGCTAGCTGGCAGGCCATTCAAAAGCGTGTTGGCCTGTACATGGGCATGTTCTTGCTGATGGAAGCGATCGTGATCGGCGTTTTCGCAGCGCAGGATTTGATCCTCTTTTACATCTTCTTTGAAGCAGCGCTGATCCCGATGTATTTCATCATCGGTATCTGGGGCGGCGACAACCGCAAATATGCCGCGTTTAAATTCTTCCTTTATACGCTGCTCGGTTCTGTCTTGATGCTGATTGCGATGATCGTGATGATCAACACGGCTGGCACGTCTGACATTACCGCTTTGCTGAACTATGATTTCCCGACCAACATGCAATTCTGGCTGTGGCTTGCGTTCTTCGCTAGCTTGGCTGTGAAAATGCCGATGTTCCCTGTGCACACTTGGTTGCCGGACGCCCACGTTCAGGCACCAACCGCAGGGTCGATGATCTTGGCCGGTGTGTTGCTGAAAATGGGTAGCTATGGCTTCATTCGTTTCATGATGCCGATGTTCCCAGACGCATCTGCTGATCTGATGTGGGTCGTGTTCATCTTGTCGATGATCGCGGTGGTGTACACCAGCCTGATCGCCTTGGTGCAGAATGATATGAAGAAGCTGATTGCTTATTCGTCGGTTGCCCACATGGCGATTGTCACCGCTGGTCTGTTCGCGTTCAACCAACAAGGCCTTGAAGGCGCGCTGGTCATCATGCTCAGCCACGGTGTTGTTTCGGCGGCATTGTTCTTCTGTGTTGGCGTGATTTACGATCGTCTGCACACGCGTGAAATCAGCCGTTACGGCGGTTTGGCTATTAACATGCCAGCTTATGCTGTCTTCTTCTTGCTGTTCACCATGGCGTCGATTGGCTTGCCAGGCACCAGCGGTTTCGTCGGTGAATTCCTCAGCTTGCTGGGCATTTACGAAGCATCCAGCTTTGTAGCTTTGATCTGCGCTACCGGCATCATCTTGGGTGCTGCCTATATGCTTTATCTGTATCGCCGTGTGGTGTTCGGCGATTTGACCAAGGACGATGTGAAGGCGATGACCGACCTGAATGCCCGTGAATGGGCCATCATGGTTCCGCTGGCCGCCGTGGCTTTGTGGATGGGTATCTATCCGGAAAGCTTCCTTGCGCCGATGCGCGATGACGTAGCCTTTGTGGTAGAGCGTCTGGCCGATGCAAAGCCTGCGGGTGATGCACAGCTTGCGGCACCTGCCGTGATTGCAGGAGTGGCGCAATGATCGCTGATCTGAACTTGATTTGGCCTGAAATCATCCTCGCCGTTGGGGCGATGGTGACGCTGATGATTGGTGTCTATCTCGGCGATCGCCGCGTGGCGCTGTATCAAATCAGCACCATGGTTACGCTGGCGGCTGCAATTGCAGCCGTCGCCACCATCTTTGGTACCGAAGCCACTGCTTTTTCGGGCACGGTTGCGGTCGATAATTTCGGCAATTTTGCCAAAATCCTGATTTATGCCGCCAGCTTGGTTTGCATTGTCATTGCGCCGCGCTTTTTTGAAAAAGGCATGAAGGCGGAATATCCGGTTCTGGTCGTGTTGGCCGCGCTGGGTATGGGCATCATGGTGTCGTCGCGCGACATGATGACGCTTTATATCGGTCTGGAACTGAACAGCCTCGCGGCTTATGTTTTGGCCAGCTTCATGCGCAATGATGATCGCTCCAGCGAAGCGGGCCTGAAATATTTTGTTTTGGGTGCTTTGGCTTCGGGTATGCTGCTTTACGGTATCTCGCTGCTCTATGGTTTTTCGGGTTCGACCCAGTTCAACGAAATCGCAGCCGCCTTGGCCAGCGATGTGTCGAGGGGCGAATTGTTCGGCCTGATCTTTGTCTTGGCCGGTCTGGCGTTTAAAATCAGCGCTGTTCCGTTCCACATGTGGACGCCCGACGTCTATGAAGGCGCGCCGACCCCTGTCACCGCTTTCTTTGCGTCGGCCCCCAAAGTGGCGGCTATGGCTTTGATGACCCGCGTTGCCATTGATGCGATGGGCCCTGCATTGGGCGCATGGCAGCAAATCGTGATTTTCTTGGCCTTGGCCTCGATCATCTTGGGTGCGGTTGGTGCCATTGGACAAAAGAATATCAAGCGTCTGCTGGCGTATTCGTCGATCAACAACGTCGGCTTCATGCTGATTGGTTTGGCGGCAGGCACACAGGCCGGCGTCGAAGCGATCCTGACCTATTTGGTCGTTTATTTGGTCACCACCTTGGGTGCCTTCTTGGTTGTATTGCAACTGACCGACAAAGACGGCAACCGCGTTGAAAGCATTCCGGCTTTGGCGGGTCTGTCGTCCAGCCGCCCCGGTTTGGCAGCGGCCATGGCAGTGTTCCTGTTCAGCCTTGCTGGCATTCCGCCGCTCTTCGGTTTCTGGCCCAAATATTTGGTGTTCGAAGCCGCTGTTGCCGCCGATCTGGTGCCCTTGGCGGTTGCAGGTATCGTCGCTTCGGTGATTGGCGCTTATTATTATATCGCCGTCATCAAGACGATGTATTTTGACGACAAGTCGGACGTTCAAATCACGGGTCAGGGCACGCTGATTGACAATGCCATGCTGGCCGCCAGCGCGGTTTGGCTGTGCGTCATCGGCTATTTGTTCATTCCCGTTCTGGGCACGGTTTCGACCAGCGCTGCTTCGGTGCTGTTCTGATACCGCCCATTGAACGGGTTCAGCAGACCGGCTCTACCAGCGCCGATCTGCTGGGACGCCTTGCGAGGCAAGAATATGTTGGCGACGGGCATTGGCTCGTCGCTGACAGACAAAGTGCCGGTCGTGGCCGATTGGGCCGTGCATGGGGCGATGGTTTTGGAAATTTTATGGGGTCGGTCGCTATCCATTTGACCAAAACCGACCCGATGGCCGCGACATTGGCTTTGGTGGCCGCCGTCGCACTGACCGATACGGTCAAGGCTTTAGCGCCAGACCTTCCGATGCAAATGAAATGGCCCAATGATCTGTTACTGGATGGGGCGAAGTGCGCGGGCATTTTGCTGGAACGCAGCGGGGACGCGGTCGTCATTGGCATCGGGGTCAATCTTGTGTCATCCCCCGATTTACCGGATCGCCGCACGGCCTGTTTCGCGGATTATGACGTGACATTTTCGCGCGACTTATTTGGCGATGCGCTGGCCATCGCCCTGATGGACGCGCTGCGCTGTTGGCGCGATGAAGGGGTCGCGGCCATTGTTCACCGCTGGTTGGCCATCGCCCATCCCATCGGCACCCCGCTGCGCGTCAGCGAGCAGGGGATCGATGGCTTGTTTCACGGATTGAACCCCGATGGGGCCTTGCGCTTGAAAATGGCGGATGGTCATATTGTTGAGGTGCACGCCGGTGATGTCGAATTGCTGCGCCCTGTCGAAGAAGGAAATTAACGGTGCTGCTTGCGATTGATGTTGGCAATACCAACGCCAAATTTGCCCTGTTTGACGGGCATCGCATGGTCACGCGCTGGCGTATCGCCACCGATGATCGCCGCACGGCCGATGAATATGCCGTGTGGCTTGATCAATTGATGCGCATCGAAAATCTGGACCGCAAGCTGGTGCAAGCGGTGATTATTTCCACCGTGGTGCCCCGTGCGCTTCATAATTTGCGTTTGCTGTCCCAAAAATATTTCCAACTGGAACCGTTGATCGCGGGCCGCGATCCGGTGGGCTGGGGTATTGCGTTAAAGGTAGAGGAGCCGGGTTCCGTTGGCGCCGACCGCGCGGTGAACGCTATTTCCGCACAAGCGTTGGAACCACAAGGCGAGAAATTGGTCATTAGCTTTGGCACGGCAACGACATTGGACCATATCAGCGCAGAGGGCGCTTATATGGGCGGAATTATCGCCCCCGGTGTGAATTTGTCGCTGGAAGCTTTGGTGGCCGCCGCCGCGAAATTGCCGCGCATCGCCATCGAAGCGCCGGAAACACGCAGCGTGATTGGCCGCACCACCGAAAGCCAGATGTTGATTGGCATCTATTGGGGCTATGTTGCCATGGTTGAGGGGCTGATTGCGCGCATGAAGGCGGAAATTGGCCAGCCTGTCACGGTAATCGCCACCGGCGGCTTGGCGGTATTATTTGATCAAGAAACGGGTTTGTTCGACCGTATCGAACCAGATTTAACCTTAAATGGTTTAATGCAATTATATGAAAAGCGAGACGCTGAGTGACAAAGCCCGGTAAAGAATTGCTATTTCTGGCCCTTGGCGGGTCAGGAGAGATTGGCATGAACGCCAATCTTTATGGCTGTGACGGCAAATGGTTGATGATTGATTTGGGCGTCAGCTTTGGCGGTGAAGAATATCCGGGCATTGATATTGTCATGCCCGATCTGGAATTTATCGAGGAACGGCGTGATGACCTGCTGGCTATCGTGCTGACCCATGGTCATGAAGATCATATTGGGGCGATCCCTTATTTGGCGGCCGATTTGGGCGTTCCGCTGTATGCCAATCGATTTACAGCGGGGCTGATCGCGCACAAACTGATCGAAGAGGGGCTGGAGAAAGACGTCGACCTGCGGGTTATGGACATTGACGGCCAAGTCGATATTGGCCCCTTTGGTGTGCGCTTTGTTCCCTTGGCGCACAGCATTTTGGAAATGAGCGCGGTCGTGCTCGACACGCCTTATGGGCGCGTGTTCCATACCGGCGACTGGAAATTGGACGAAACGCCCGTTTTGGGCCAGCCCGCGCCTGCCCAATATCTCAAGAGCATTGGCGACGAAGGGGTCGACGTGCTGGTGTGCGACAGCACCAATGTGTTCAACCCCGAAAGCTCGGGCAGCGAAGGCAGCGTGCATGAACATTTGCTGCGCGCCGTCACCAATGCGCGCGGGCGCGCTTTGGTGACGACCTTTGCGTCCAATGCTGCGCGCCTGCACACATTGGGCGAAGTCGCCAAAGCCAGTGGCCGCAAATTATGCGTGGCGGGTCGTTCGCTGGATCGGATTTTGGGCGTTGCCCAATCTTGCGGCTATTTGACAGATTTTCCCGCGACCATCAGCTTTGACGAAGCGATGCGCCTGCCGCGTCACGAGGTAATGATTATCGCCACCGGCGGGCAGGGCGAACCGCGTGCCGCTTTGGCCCGCATCGCCGCCGACACGCACCAAATTAAATTGGACGCGGGCGACACGGTAATATTTTCGTCCAAGCAAATTCCGGGCAATGAATTGGCCATTGGGCGTATTATGAACCAATTGGCGGCCAAGGAAGTTTTGACTGTCACGGAAAAACAAGCCCATATCCATGTCAGTGGCCACCCCGGTCAGCCGGAATTGGCGGCGCTATATGGCTGGTTGCGCCCGACAACCATTTTGCCGGTGCATGGCGAAATTCGCCATATGCAGGAACAGGCGCGCTTTGCGCTGCAATGCGGTGTCCCCCACGCCATTACCCAGAAAAATGGCGATCTGGTCCGCTTGGCCCCCAAGGGCGGGAAAATCATCGACCAAGTGCGCGCTGGCCGCTTGTTGCTGGACGGGGATGTCATTTTGCCCGCCGACGGCGAAAGCATCAACGAGCGCCGCAAACTGGCTATCTATGGCCATATCAGCGTGGCGATTGTGCTGCAAAAGGGGCGCTGCATTGGCACCCGCATCCAATATCGTGGTGTTCCGGTGGAGGATGACCGCGAAGAATTTTTGGCCCAGCTCAATGAGGCCGCCGAAACAGCGGCGGACAAACCGGCCAAAGACTTTGATGCCCGCAAAGAAAATATTCGCCTTGGCGTGCGCCGTGTGGCAACCGAGTGGACAGGCAAAAAGCCGATCACCGATGTTTTGGTCGTGGAGGTATAAAATGAGTTGGACGTCCATGCTTGCGATTTACGCGCTTGTCTGGTCGATCAGCGCATTTTTTGTCCTGCCTTTTCATGGTCGGCGCCCCGCGGATGACGCGGTGCCGTTGATCGCGGGCCAAGAACCGGGCGCACCGTCACAGGTGCGCCTTGGACGTATTGCCCTGCAAATAACAATTTTGTCAGCCTTGCTTTTTGCCTTATTTTACATAGCTTTCACCCAAGGTTGGGCCGATCCGAACGTGATCGCAGGTCGGGCATGACAAGGGCGGTCCATGCCGTAAAATGGGCCGTGTTTTCTTTGCTCCTTTCTGTCTTGGGCATCGCCCGAAATTGCGGGCGCAAAATATATTGCACCCGCATCGCCCATCGCTACACATGTGGACCGAGGCGGCTGTAACAATCTGGTCCTATGCGAACCATTCACCGCCGAATAAAGTAGGGAGAGAGAATGAGCGCAACGTCCGACCATGGCCCGATGCACCCCGCCGATACGGCGTCGGAATATCAACCCAATGCCAAAGAAATTCGCATGGTCATTGCGGCATCGTCCGCAGGGACGATCTTTGAATGGTATGATTTCTTCATCTATGGGACTTTGGCGGCCATCATTGGACGAACCTTTTTCCCCAGCGATAATACAACCTTAGAGGTTTTGCTGGTGTGGGCGGGCTTTGCTGTCGGATTTGGCTTTCGCCCTCTTGGTGCGCTGTTGTTCGGTTTCTTGGGCGACCGTTTGGGACGCAAATATACATTTTTGGTCACCGTCACCCTGATGGGCGTCGCGACGGCGGGCGTTGGGCTTATTCCATCGGCAGAGAGTATCGGCATTGCGGCCCCGATCATCGTGATTTTGCTGCGTATCTTGCAAGGATTGGCGCTGGGCGGCGAATATGGCGGCGCGGCCATTTATGTCGCCGAACATAGCCCGCCGGAAAAGCGCGGATTTTACACCAGCTTCATTCAAGCCAGCGTAGTGGGCGGCTTTGTGCTCAGCCTGATGGTGTTGTTGGGGTGCAAGGCGTTGATGTCCGATGATATTTGGCAAAGCTGGGGCTGGCGCGTTCCCTTTTTATTGTCGATCCTATTGCTGGCTATATCCTTGTGGATGCGCTTGAAACTATCCGAAAGCCCGGTCTTTAAGGCCATGAAAGCCAAGGGCGAAATTGTTAAAAACCCCATCAAGGAAAGCTTTACTTATCCCGGCAATATTCGCCGCATGTTCGTTGCCTTGTTCGGCATAGCAGCAGGTTTGACGGTGATTTGGTATACGGCGATGTTTTCTGGCCTGTCCTTCTTAAAAGGACCGATGCGAGTTGAGGAAACCGTGGCGGAAATTATTGTTGGTTTGGCGGCGGCGGTGGGGATGCTGTTTTTCATTTGGGCGGGCCGTGTGTCGGACCGTGTGGGCCGGAAAAAGCCAATTGTCTGGGGCTATGCCGCGACATTGTTGCTGTTGTTTCCGCTGTTTTGGTTGATGGGCGCGGTCGGAAATCCGGCCTTGACCCAAGCCGCGAAGGACGCGCCCGTGGTGGTCACGGGGTCGCAATGTAATTTTGATCCCTTTGCACAGGTTCAGGCTACGTCATGCGGCAAGATATTGTCAGAATTAACAAAATTGGGCGTATCCTATGATGTAGCACCCAGCGATAGCGCCTTTGACGTGGCGACCGTCCATATCGGCGGACGCGAAGTTGCCAGCGATGACCCCAGCATATTAAAGCCTGCGCTTGAAGCGATGGGCTATGGTTTCGACCCGCAAATCCCGCATTGGACAGGTTTGTTGATGATTTTCTTGGCGCTTGTTGGGCTGAGTGCTTTGTCGGGCTTTACCTATGGGCCGGTGGCGGCGCTTTTGTCGGAATATTTTCCGCCGCATGTCCGCTATTCGTCGCTATCATTGCCTTATCATTTGGGAACGGGGTATTTTGGCGGATTTTTGCCACTGATCGCGACCTTCATTGTTGCCAAATCGGGCAATGCTTTTGCCGGTCTGTGGTATACATGGGTGGTAGTGCTGGTCGCCTTTCTCATCAGTGCCTTCATGCTGAAAGAAGCGGGACGCGACGCATGGGGCGGGGCAGATAATCATCAAAGCCCCATTGGCGATGGAAGTAAATCCGGCTAGTTAGCCCAAATGCTTGAAATAACATCGCCGCTGCGCCTTCGTTTGTCCCATGATACCCTGATTTCCAACTGGCGCTGGTTGGCGGCGCAAGCGGATGGCGCGGCATGCGGCGCGGCGGTGAAGGCCAATGGCTATGGTTTGGGCGCGCGCGACGTGATGTTGCGCTTGGCTGGGGTAGGCTGTCGTCATTTCTTTGTCGCGACATGGGCAGAGGCAGCGGCGCTGTTGCCATTGCCTTATGGCTGCGAATTGTCCGTGCTGCACGGCCTTGGGCCCGATGATATGGGACCTGCCTCCGCCATAGCCGCCCGTCCGGTGCTGGCCAGTCCAGAGCAAATCCAGCGGTGGAAGGCGATGGGGGCAGGGCGGCCCTGCGATATCATGGTCGACACGGGGATGAACCGCCTTGGGCTGCGTGTGGAACAAGTCGCCCAAGGCGCAGCGGATGGGTTGCATATCGTCAATTGCCTCAGCCACTTATCCTCGGCTGATGAGGATTTGGACGTCAGCGCCGCGCAATTGGCGGCGTTTCAGACCGTGACCCGCCTTGTGAAGGCCCAGCGTTACAGCTTGGCCAATAGTGCGGGTCTATGTTTGGGGACGGAGTATCAATTTGACCTGATGCGCCCCGGCATCGCGCTTTATGGCGGCATCGTTCACCCCCGCATGGCAGGTAATATTGGCCAAGTTGTGGTGCCCGAAGCCCGTATTTTGCAACTTCGCACCGTAGATGTGGGAGAAACCGTTGGCTATGGCTGCACATGGACCGCATCGCGCGAAACCCGCGTGGCGGTGGTCAATTTGGGCTATGCGGACGGCTATTTGCGGTGTCACGGCGGCAATGGGGCTGGTATGTTGAATGGAATGCTTGTTCCGACCATTGGCCGTGTCTCAATGGATCTGCTGGCCTTTGATGTCAGCGACGTCGGTGATGTTGCCGAGGGGGATTGGATCAGCCTGTCTTATGATCTGGCCGAGCAGGCGGAAAAAACGGGCCTGTCGCAATATGAACTGCTGACAGTGCTGGGCCAACGCTTTTTGCGCATCTGGGAATGATCGTCTGAAATCTGCGCCTTTTGTGCGCTATGGCGGTGACAGTCATGTTGCGATGCGGCGCGCTTTGATGCTAGTGACATGCCACACACAGGAAGATGGAGCAATTGCGGCATGGGTAAATCGAAGGCAAGCGCCGAAGGCGATGTCATAACGATCAAAAAATATGCCAATCGCCGCCTCTATGACACAGAGCGTAGCTGTTACATCACGCTGGACGACTTGGGTGTGATGGTGCGCGAAGGGCGCGAATTTCGCGTTGTCGAAGCCAAAACAGGCGACGATATCACCCACAATGTTCTGACCCAGATTATTATGGAGTCCGAAACGCGGGGCGAAACCTTGTTGCCGGTGAACTTCTTGCGGCAATTGATCGGCATGTATGGCGACAATATGCAATCGATGGTTCCGCAATATTTGGAACAATCTATGCTGGCTTTTCGCAAAAACCAACAGGATGTGCGCGCCGCCTTTGACGGGGCTTTGGGTGACAATCCGTTGGCCGAGTTGACCCGCCGCAATCTGGAAATTTTCCAACAAGCCGCAGGCGCGTTTATGCCAGGAATGATGGCGGCCATGCCCACCCGTTCCAAAGAGGATGAGATTGCGGCCTTGAAGCGTGAAATTGCGGTGTTAAAGGCCGAATTAGCACAGAAAAATTAAATGGGGGCATTCCCCAATTTACAGAAATCGGATCATTTATGGTTAAACATGCGCTGAGCGTGACGCGGCAGGCCGACTTTGCCGCTTGGTATCAAGAGGTGATTGCCGAAGCCGATATGGCAGAGGAATCGGGTGTACGCGGCTGCATGGTCATCAAGCCTTGGGGCTATGGCATTTGGGAACGTATCCAGACCATCATGGATGCGGACATTAAAAATGCTGGCGTGCAAAATTGCTATTTCCCTTTATTCATTCCGCTGTCCTTCTTTTCGAAAGAGGCGGACCATGTTGATGGTTTCGCCAAGGAAATGGCGGTTGTTACGCACCACCGCCTGATTGCGGACGGCAAGGGCGGCTTGACGCCAGACCCCGAAGCCAAGCTGGAAGAGCCGCTGATCGTTCGCCCGACATCGGAAACGGTGATCGGCGCTGCTATGAGCCGCTGGGTCCAAAGCTGGCGCGATTTGCCGTTGAAGGTCAACCAATGGGCGAATGTCGTGCGCTGGGAAATGCGCACCCGTATGTTCCTGCGTACCAGCGAATTTTTGTGGCAAGAAGGCCATACCGCCCACGCTACCCGCGAATGCGCGATGGACGAAACTTTGCGCGCTTTGGAAATGTATCGCAATTTTGCCGAAGGCGCGCTGGCGATGCCCGTGGTGGCGGGCGAAAAGCCGGAACATGAACGCTTCCCCGGCGCGGTCGCGACCTATAGCATCGAAGCGATGATGCAGGACGGCAAAGCCTTGCAAGCGGGCACATCCCACTATTTGGGCACCGGCTTTGCCGAGGCGGCGGGCATTCGCTATCAGGACAAGGATGGCGGCCATACGCTGTGCCACACCACCAGTTGGGGTGTGTCGACACGCATGATTGGCGGCGTGATCATGACGCATGGCGATGATGACGGCTTGCGCTGTCCGCCCCGCATCGCGCCCCACCAAATCGTCATTGTGCCCATGCTGCGCGACAATGACGAAGATCAGGCGGTGATCGATTATTGCCGCGATTTGGAACAAAAGCTGAAGGGCTTGGACGCTTTCCGTGAACCCGTTCGCGTGTTGTTCGATGCTTCGCCCGTCAAGGCCCAAACCAAGCGTTGGGGCTGGGTCAAAAAGGGTGCGCCGATTATCTTGGAAATCGGCCCGCGCGACGTGGCCAATGGCAAGGTAGCGATGATCCGCCGCGACAATTTGTACAAAGATGATGGCAAGTTGAACACGGCGTTTCTGGAAAAGGACGCATTTTTAGCCGATGTGGTTGCCAATTTGGTCGATATTCAAACGAACCTGTTTGAACAAGCCCAAACACGTATGCAGGCCAATATCCGCCGCGACGTGACGGACATGGCGGGCCTCGCCGCGCATTTCGCCGACAGCAATAAAAATGCGGGCTGGGTCGAAGTGCAATGGTCGCGTCCAACCGCCGATGATTTGGAACGGATCGTTGAGCAGTTGAAAGCGTTGAAGCTGACGATGCGCAACAGCCCGATGGATGCGGCCCCCGTGGACGGAGCCTGTTTCTTTACGGGCGGCGCGGCGGTCGAACGCGTGCTGATTGGACGGACATATTAATTTGGCAAAGAGCCCCAAGAAACCGAAACCTGCTGGCCAAAAAGCTGCTGGCCAAAAACCCGCAGGACTGCCGACGTCTGAGCAAATCCTGAAATATATTGAGGAAAGTTCGGCTGCGGTCGGCAAGCGAGAAATCGCCAAATATTTCGGCCTGCATGGGGCGGAGAAAATCGCGTTAAAGGCGCTGCTGAAGGACATGACCGACGAGGGTCTGATCGACGCAGCGCCTGGCCGTGCGTTTCACAAACATGGCGGCCTGCCGCGGGTGACCGTGCTGCGCATTGCTGCGATCGAAGGCGACGCATTGTGGGCGGTGCCAGACCGCTGGGAAAGCCCTAATCCGCCGCCGCGTGTGCGGGTGATGGAAAAAGGCAAACGCAGCGCCTTGGGCGTAGGCGACCGGATTTTGGCCCGTACCGAGGAACGGGGCAAGGGCCATATCGCCCATCCGATGAAGCGGTTGCAGGCGGGCGGCGAAACCATCGTCGGCGTTCTGGTCAGCGACACCGGACCCAATGGCAAGCCCATGAACTGGCTGCGCCCCGCTGACAAACGCGCCCGTTTTGACCACCCGATTTCTGATATGGGCGATGCCCAAATTGGCGATTTGGTGCGGGCAGAATTGTCGGGCCGTGGCAGCAACATCAAGGCCAAGGTGCTGGATGTGCTGGGCGACCCCTTCGCGCCGCGTTCGCTCAGCATGATTGCCATCGCAAAGCATGAAATTCCGCATATCTTCAGCAATGACGTGATTGCCGAGGCGGAAAAGGCCAGCCAACTACCGCTGACCACCGATGGCCGCGAAGATTTGCGCCATTTGCCGATTTTGGCGATCGACCCCGCTGATGCACGCGACCATGACGATGCCGTTTGGGCCGAGCCGGATGATGACGCGGGCAATGCGGGCGGCTGGAAGGCCATTGTGGCGATTGCCGACGTTAGCTATTATGTGCGCAGCGACGGTGCGCTGGACCGCGAAGCACGGCGGCGCGGCAACAGCGTCTATTTCCCCGACCAAGTCGTACCCATGTTGCCCCATATTTTGTCGTCGGGCTTCTGTTCTTTGAAACAGGGCGAAGATCGCGCCGCGATGGCGTGCCATTTGGTCATCGACAAACATGGCAAGGTGACGTCTTGGCGCTTTACCCGCGCCTTGGTGAAATTGCGCGCCAATATTGCCTATGAACGGGCGCAGGCGGCCTATGATGCGGACCAAGCCGATGATGGGTGGGACGCGGATGTTCTGCCGACTTTAAAGGATTTGTGGGGTTGCTGGCTGGCACTGGCCAAAGCCCGCGATGCCCGTAAGCCGCTGAATTTGGACTTGCCCGAACGACAGGTCATACTGGACGAGGCGGGCAATATCGCGGAAATCCGCGTGCGCGAACGGTTGGATGCGCACCGTTTGATCGAAGATTATATGATCGCGGCCAATGTCGCGGCGGCCAAAGCGTTGGAGGCCAAAAAGGCCCCCGTCATGTACCGCGTCCATGAAGTGCCCAGCCGTGAAAAGCTGCTTAGTCTGAAGGATTACCTGGAAACCTTCAGCCAAAGTTTCGCGCTGGGACAGGTGATTACGCCCGCCACCTTTAACCATATTATCGACGCCTTTCAGGGCCAAGACAATGCCCAAGAGGTTATGGAAGCGATCCTGCGTACCCAAACACAGGCCTATTATGGGCCAGTGAACGCAGGGCATTTTGGTTTGTCATTGGGCAGCTATGGGCATTTCACATCGCCCATTCGCCGCTATGCCGACTTGATCGTGCATCGCAGCTTGGTTGATGCCTATCATCTGGACGTACCGCACAAGCCCAAGGGCTTGCCTGAGCGCACCGGATTGGGCGAACAAGACCGCAAGGGCTTGGCCCATATCGGTGAGGTGATCAGCCGCTTGGAACGCCGCGCCATGGACGCAGAGCGTGAAACCATTGACCGCTATGTGGCGGCATGGCTGGCCACCAAAGTGGGTGAAATCGTCGCTGCGCGGATAACCGGCGTTCAGAATTTCGGCTTTTTCGCGACGGTTGACGGCTTGGGCGGCGACGGTTTGGTGCCGGTGTCCACGCTGGGGCGCGAACGTTTCCATTATGACGAAGCCGCCCGCACGTTGGACAGCGAATTGGGCCGCGTCAGCTATTGGGTGGGGCAGCGGCTGGACCTGCGGTTGGTGGAAGCCAATCCGATCAGCGGCGGTTTGCGCTTTGAATTGCCCGATGCCCCCGAAGCGGGCCAACCTCAACGCCGCGGCCCGCGCCGCGACATCCGCCGCGATGGTGGGGGTCGAAAGGATGGCAAGGGGAAGCATTTGGTGGGGCCACGTGGCCGACCCAAAAATATCCGCCACCAAGGGCGCAAGCGTTAAATCCATGTTCGGGGTTGCGGTTGGGCGTGGCGATGCCCTTCCGCAACCCGTTCCTGCCTTCCGCGCATCAGCTTAGCGCATCAAGGCGTTCGATATCGATACCGCCGGGAATGACCATGACGGGGCAGGGCAGATTGCCCGCGTCCAGTCCGGTGAAATGCGCGACCAATGGCCCCGGCGCGCCCGATGGCGCGGTGCCCAGAACAAGCGCCGCGACTTCTTCGTTGGACGCGATAACGCTGCGGACCACTTCGGCGGGTTTTCCCGACTTGATCAAAATTTGGGGGTTCACATCGCCTTCTTTGCTGGCTTCGGCGACCGAGGCCGATACCAAGGCTTCGATATGTTCGCGTGCCTCGGCCTCCATTGTGGCTTGGGCGCCGCCAAAGGCGATAAAATCTTGCGGTTCGATAATGCCCAGCAACATCAGGCCGCCTGATGTCCGTGCCGCACGCCGAGCCGCAAATCTGAGGGCCAGAGAGCTTTCAGGACTTTCGTCAACGACGACCAAATATGTCCGCACGGCAATCAACCCCCATAGAATAGCACTTCTTAGCGATAAATTGCGGCAGGAACGTCAGAAAGGCAAGTTCATCTGATGGACGCGGGCCAATTAGCTGCTAAGAATAAGCAAAATGCCCTAGCGGCATAATCCCCAGGTTGATTGATAAGGACCAAAAGAAAAATATGGCCATCGAACTCAAAATGCCCGCTCTCTCCCCGACCATGGAAGAGGGCACCTTGGCAAAATGGCTCGTGAAAGAGGGCGACACGGTTCAGTCCGGCGACCTGTTGGCAGAGATTGAGACGGACAAAGCGACGATGGAGTTTGAAGCGGTGGATGAAGGTGTCATTGCAAAAATTCTCGTTGCCGAAGGGACGGACGGCGTCAAAGTGGGCACCGTGATCGCGATGATCGCCAGCGAAGATGAGGATGCTGACGCTGTCAAGGCACCCGCCGCCAAGGCTCAGCAAGCCCCCGCAAAGGAAAGCGCCAGCGCCGCCGCTGCTGCGCCCGCTGCCGCCGCTTCGACTCCGGCAGCCACAGCAGCGCCGGTCAGCGCGGATGGTGAACGAATTAAAATCAGCCCCTTGGCGCGCCGCTTGGCCGCAGAGCAGGGCCTTGACGTGTCCAAATTGACGGGAACCGGACCTGGTGGCCGTATCGTTAAGGCCGACTTGGCTGGCGCTGCATCGGCTGCGGTCGCTGCGCCGCAAGTCGCTGCCACCCCCGCAACCAATGCGGCACCCGCTGCTGCGGCGACGCCGTTCCAGACGGACATTCCGCATAGCGCCGAAAAGCTCAGCAATATGCGCAAGACGATTGCGCGCCGCTTGACCGAAGCCAAGCAAAGCATTCCGCATATTTACCTGACGGTCGATATTCAGCTAGATAAGCTGCTGAAACTGCGTGGTGATTTGAACAAGGCGTTGGAGCCCCAAGGCGTTAAATTGTCGGTCAATGATCTGTTGATCAAGGCGCTGGCCAAGGCATTGGTGCAAGTGCCTAACTGCAACGTCAGCTTTGCGGGCGACCAGTTAATCCGTTACGCGCGTGCCGATATCAGCGTGGCTGTGTCCATTCCAGGCGGATTGATCACGCCAATTGTTGCGGATGCGGGTAATAAGTCGATCAGCGCGATTGCGACGGAAATCAAGGAATTGGCAGCGCGTGCCAAGGACGGCAAATTGCAACCCCATGAATATCAGGGCGGAACGGCCAGCCTGAGCAACATGGGCATGTTCGGTATCACGCAATTTGACGCGGTGATTAACCCACCGCAGGCGATGATCATGGCCATTGGTGCGGGCGCGCAGCGTCCATGGATTGTCGACGGAGCCTTGGGCATTGCAACGGTGATGTCGGCAACTGGCAGCTTTGATCACCGCGCCATCGACGGCGCAGACGGTGCGCAGTTGATGCAGGCGTTCAAAAATATCATCGAAAACCCCTTGGGACTGGTGGCATAACATGGCCGACACCAACTATGACGTCATTGTGCTGGGCAGCGGTCCTGGCGGTTATGTCGCCGCGATCCGCAGCGCGCAATTAGGCCTGAAAACGGCGATTGTGGAACGCGAAAATTTGGGTGGCATCTGCCTGAATTGGGGCTGTATTCCAACCAAAGCTTTGCTGCGTTCGGCGGAAATCTTTCACTATATGCAACATGCCAAAGATTATGGCTTGGCAGCACAAAATATCACGGCGGACTTGGACGCCGTGGTAAAGCGCTCACGCGGCGTGGCGAAACAGCTGAATCAGGGCGTAACCCACCTGATGAAAAAGAATAAAATCACCGTACATATGGGTGATGGCAAGCTGGTCGCTGCGGGCAAGCTGGAAGTGACGGGCGAGAAAGGCGTGGAAACGCTGACCGCCAAGCACATCATCGTCGCAACGGGTGCACGGGCACGGGATTTGCCCTTTGCGCCTGCAGATGGCAAGCGCATCTGGACCTACCGCCATGCCATGACGCCCAGCGAAATGCCCAAGAAGTTGCTGGTGATTGGTTCCGGCGCGATCGGCATCGAATTTGCCAGCTTCTATAATGACATGGGCGCAGACGTGACCGTCGTGGAAATGTTGGACCGCGTCGTTCCGGTCGAAGATGCGGACATTTCGACCTTCCTTGAAAAAGCCTTGAAAAAACAAGGCATGAAGATCTTGACCGGAGCAGGGGTCGAGGAATTAAAAGCCAGTGCCAATGGCGTGTCGGCCAAAATCAAGACCAAGGACGGCAAGGTTGAAGCATCGGAATTCACCCATGCCATCGTCGCCATTGGCATCGTGCCCAACACCGAAAATATCGGTTTGGAAACCCTGAAGGTCGAAACCACCAAGGGGCATATTAACACCGACCCTTATTGCCGGACCAATGTAAAGGGTCTGTGGGCGATTGGTGATGTGACCGCGCCGCCATGGTTGGCGCATAAAGCCAGCCATGAAGGTGTGATTGCCGCCGAAGCCATTGCCAAGGAATTGGGCCATAAGGATGCGCATCCGCACCCGATGGACGCCCAAAATATTCCGGGCTGCACCTATTGCCACCCACAAATTGCCTCGGTCGGCTTGACGGAAGCCAAAGCCAAGGAAGCGGGTCATGAGGTTCGCGTTGGCAATTTCCCCTTCATCGGCAATGGCAAGGCCATCGCGCTGGGTGAAGCCGAAGGCTTTATCAAAACCGTGTTCGACGCAAAAAGCGGCGAATTGCTGGGCGCGCATATGGTCGGCGCCGAAGTCACGGAAATGATCCAAGGCTTTACCATCGGCAAAACCGCCGAGTTGGTGGAAGAAGATTTCATGCACACCGTCTTCGCCCATCCGACGATGAGCGAGGCCATTCATGAAAGCGTGCTGAGCGCCTATGGACGGGCTCTGCACATCTAAGGTCCATCCCGACCGTTGAAATATAGCGAAATTCGGCCCCACATGATATGCTTTGCCCAGCGAACATATCATGTGGGGCCATTTCATTGGCGGCCAAGCAGCATAGCAGGCCAAGCAGCATAGCAGGAGAGGGTGATGACCAGCATGAAAATGGAACCGCCCCCCAGCCTTGGTACAGCCCATTATGGCCACCAACACATTGCGCTGATCATGGCTTTATTGCTGTTTGCGCCAATTTTCGGCTGGTTGATTTCGCGCGGATTGGGCGGCCAGATGGACTGGCTCGTTTCCCAATTGCTGAGTTTGCATGGTGATGCGGCCCATGGCGCATGGGCCAAATTGTTGATAGCGGTGACATGGTTGGGGCATTTTGGGCCGCGCACCGCGATGGCGTTGATCTTGGCTTATTATGTCTATCGGATACGCGGCGCTGTCGGCGCGGCGGTGCTGCTTGGCTGTTTCTTTGCGGCCAGCGGATATAGTTCGTTGCTCAAGGCCATTTTTGATCGCGAACGCCCGGATATTATTGTTCATTTGGATCATGTCAGCAGCGCATCTTACCCCAGCGGCCATGCCGCAGGGGCGATGGTAATCATGGTTATGTTGGCGACGATCGTGCCGCCGCGATTTCGCAGCCTTGCATGGGTGATTGCGTTGCTGTGGGTCGGATTGATGTCGATTTCTCGGCTGGCGCTGGGCGTTCATTGGCTGACCGATATTATCGGTGGGCTGGCCATTGGCCTTGGCTTTGCGTTGCTGGCCCGCCCCTTCATTCAATGGCGGGCCAGAACGGCCTAAGACGGCAAAACTTACTGAATAAAATTTTGAACCAAGGCCTGACGCTTGGCAGCGTTGACGCCCAGCACAGCCTCGGCATATTCCGAAACACTGCCATGTTTTTTGCGGATTTCTGCCAAAGCTGTGTTCAGATAATCGGCATCAACACCCATTAGCGTGCGAATGGCGTCATCGCTGATCGTCCCTTCATAACGTTGACGCAGATGTGCGCCGCCTTGGGCGATGCGGGCGTCAATATTACCCGCTTCGTTGGTCAGCAGATAATCCTGCATGATATCATCGTCATGAACGCCCAATAATATATGCAGCACCGCCACGCTCAGGCCCGTACGATCCTTTCCGGCGACGCAGTGGATCAAGCTGGGCGTCGCGCTATCTGCCAAGGCGGTGAAATAGAGCTGCATCGTGCCGACCAATGCCGGACGCCAAGGCATGGCGCGATAGGTTTCCGTCAACCGTGCCCGCGCTGTTGCCGCGTCAATACCGCCGCTGGCCGCCGCCAAATGCGGGGCCAATCCAGCGGTTGTGCCGCCAGCAAACAGCACCTTGGCGCGAAAGGCGGACGAACGGCGGCAAGGGTGGGTTGCCCGTTCATCATCCCCGCGCAAATCCACTACCGTTTCTAGACCCAAAGCGTCAATTTGTTGCAAATCATCGTCGCTCGCCCCTTCATGATGGGCAGAGCGCCACAACAGGCCCTGTTTTACCTGACCCCCACCCGACACGGCATAGCCGCCATAATCGCGGAAATTATGCACACCGCTGAGGGGGAGGACGCGTGGGAAAGTCATATTCAATCTCCGGTGAACACAGGTTTGCGCTTTTCAACAAAAGCGTTGATCGCTTCGCGATTGTCTGCGGTTTCGTGGATAATCGCCTGATAAGCGGCGCTTAATTCCAATATGTCGGACAGACGGCCATGCTGAGCTTCGCGTAGCAGGCGTTTGGTCAGGCGCAGTGCGCGCGGCGGGTTGCATGTGATGCGTTCCGCCATGGCGATGGCACGGTCCAGCAATTCGTCGTCAGGAACCACGTCGTTGACCAGCCCAATTTCCTTGGCATATTTCGCATCAAAGCGGTCGCCGGTCAGGAATAATTCGGCAGCACGCGGATAGCCCAACACCTTTTGCAGCAGCCAAGCGCCGCCATCGCCCGGGACAATGCCGACCTTGATGAAACTACATGCAAATTGCGCGCTTTCGCCCGCAATGCGGATGTCGGCGGTACAGGCCAAGTCGCAGCCCAGCCCAATAGCATGACCGTTAATTGCCGCAATCATCGGAACTTCACAGTCCATCATGGCGCGGATGACGGCCTGCACGCCCTCGCGGTAATTGCTGCGGGTGGAGTCGGGTTGATCCAGCACGCCAATGCCGGTGCGATCCTTCATGCCCTTCAAATTTCCACCCGCGCTAAAGGCTTTGCCTTTGCCAGTCAGGATCACCGCGCTGATGCCGCGATTGTCCCGAATACGTTCAAAGGTGGCGATGATATTTTGACAATCTTCGTGGGTGCCAATGGCGTTCAAGCTTTCTTGGCGGTCCATGGTCAAGATAGCGATTGGGCCACGGCGCTCTAGCTGCAAAAAGTCACTCATGATGGACATCCTCTCAAATGGCATGCCCCTATGCCATGGGCAAAGGGGCATGCCAATATTTGGCTGCTCACGCCGCTTAGGCGACCGCTTTATTTCCGCGTAACGCCGCGATTTTATCGCTGTCATAGCCCAAGGACGCCAGCAAGGCATCGCTGTCTGCGCCAACCACAGGGGCGGGGCGGGGCGTGTCATTGACGGTTGCCGAATAGCGCGGGGCAGGCGCGGGTTGCACCGAACCGCCCACATCCACAAAGGTCTTGCGCTCGATATTATGTGGGTGCTTGGGCGCTTCGTCCAAGGACAGGATGGGCGCGAAGCAAATATCCGTCATTTCCATAATTTCGCACCATTCGTCGCGGGTTTTGGTCGCGAATAATTCGGTCAGGCGCGTTTTTAATTCACCCCATTTGGAAATGTCATGCTGGGCGTCAAAGGCTGGATCATCGCTCAGGCCCGTTTTTTCGCGCAGCAAGGCGTAGAATTGCGGCTCAATCGACCCGATGGAGATAAACTTGCCATCCTTGCAGGTATAGCTGTCATAGAAATGGGCGCCGCCGTCCAACATATTGACGCCGGGCGCGTCTTGCCAGCGGCCCATGTTGCGAAAGCCCCATGTCATGCCCGCCAGCAACGCCGACCCATCGGTCATCGCACAGTCGATCACCTGACCTTGGCCGCTTTGCGCGGCATGCAACAAGGCGCTGACCATACCAAAGGCCAGCATCATGCCGCCACCGCCAAAATCGCCGACATAGTTGACCGGGGGCACAGGCTTTTGTCCGCCGATGCCAACGGTATGCAGAACGCCCGAAAGAGAGATATAGTTGATGTCATGGCCCGCATAAGGCGCATAAGGGCCATATTGGCCCCAACCGGTCATCCGACCATAGACCAGCTTGGGATTGTCGGCCAGCAACACATCTGGCCCCAAACCAAGGCGTTCCATCACGCCGGGGCGATAGCCTTCGATGATGCCATGCGCGCCTTTGCACAAATCTTTGGCGATTTGCAGGGCTTCGGGGTCTTTCATGTTGAGCGCGATGGACGTGCGGTTGCGCGACAAAGGATCGCGCGGGTCCAACTGGCTGCCGGGGCGGTCGATACGGATGACCTCTGCGCCATGGTCGGCCAGCATCATCGCGCAATAGGGCCCAGGGCCAATGCCCGCAAATTCAATGATCCGAATGCCGCTAAGGGGACCTGCCATTTACTTCTTCCTCTCTTTCACTGTCACTATATCTTCATTGTCACTATGTCGAAATATGTCCAAAATCCGTCAAATATCAAAAGCCTGACGTTACCGCCGCCCTATATTGGCGATGCCGCAGCATTGTAACATTGGGGTCATATGGGGCGATGCATAGGGGCGCACCATATTATCGCCCCCGCGCCAAAAATTTGGGCGGACCCTTTGTGCCGCCACCGGACGAAAAGGGACGATCATTTTATGCTGAACCGCCGCCAATTTTCGGGAAGCATGACGGCCATGGCCTTTATGGGGCTCTCTGCGCAAAGCCGCGCTGTCGCCCAAGGCGTTATGGCGAGCGCCGCTGGCTATGGTCCGTTGGTTGCGGACCCAGCGGGATTGTTGGATTTGCCGTCGGGCTTTTCCTACCGCATGATTTCGCAGCTGGGCGATGCGATGCGCGATGGACACAAAGTCCCTGACCGAGCCGATGGTATGGGGTGCATTGCCTTGAAAGACGGGCGCATCGCCTTGGTTCGTAACCATGAATTGCAGCCCAAGCATCTGGCCGATGGCCCCTTGGCGCGTGGGCTTGCTTGCCCAAGCGAAAGCTTTGATAGCATCGGCGGAGAAGCCTTGCCCGGTGGGACGACTACTTTGGTACTGAACCTCAAGACTTTGGCGGTCGAGGATCAATATTTGTCGCTGGTTGGCACCATTCGCAACTGTGCTGGCGGCGTGACGCCATGGGGCAGTTGGCTGACCTGTGAAGAAAGCGTGGACGGGCCGGCGCAGGGCGTCGGTTCCGATCATGGCTGGATGTTTGAAGTGCCAGCCGATGCGGGCGCTTTGGTTCTGGCCAAGCCGTTGAAATCCATGGGCCGTTTCATGCGCGAAGCCGCCGCAGTCGATCCGCGCACGGGCATTGTTTACATGACCGAGGACCGCGACGACAGCTTGTTCTACCGTTTTCTGCCCCATGTGGCGGGGCAGTTGGACCAAGGTGGACGGTTGCAGGCTCTTGCGCTGTTGAACGGTGCGCAGGACAGCCGAAATTGGTCCGGCCACCATTGGCAAGCACGCGAATGGTATATCACGCGCTGGGTTGATCTGGACGATGTAGAAAGCCCCAAGGATGACTTGCGCACGCGCGGCGCGGCGGATGGCGCGGTTATTTTCGCACGCGGAGAAGGCGTTCATTGGGGTGAGGATGAATTGTATTTCACCTGCACCAATGGCGGCGCAATCAAAGAGGGGCAGATTATGCGCTATCGCCCGTCGCCCTATGAAGGGCAGGGGCCGCGACGCGAAGCGGGCGGCCATGTGCAATTGTTTTTGGAATCCAGTGATGCGCGCCAATATAGTTTTGGCGACAATTTGACCGTCGCTCCCAATGGACATTTGATGGTTTGCGAAGATCAATATCATGATGTCGTTGACAATTATTTGCGCGGGGTAACGCCGCAGGGCGCGGTTTATCCCTTTGGTCGCATCAGGGTGCAGACCGAGCCGGCGGGCGTTTGTTTTTCGCCCGACGGCCAGACCATGTTCTTGAACCTGTACAGCCCCACAAAGACTCTTGCCATTACGGGGCCGTTTTAAGGTCATATTATGCGCCTGTGATCAAATGATCGATCAGATACGTTCAATGATGATCGCAGGCGCCATGCCGCCAGCCGCACACATGGTCACCAGACCATAGCGACCGCCAGAACGTTCCAATTCGTCCAAAGCCGTACCGATCAAAATGGAACCGGTCGCCCCAATGGGGTGACCCAGCGCCATCGCGCCGCCGTTGATGTTCACCTTGGCGCGGTCCAGATCCAGATCGCGGATGAATTTTTCGGCAACCACGGCAAAGGCTTCGTTGATTTCCCAAACGTCGATATCGTCCTTGTTCAAACCAGCCTTGGCCAACACCTTCTTGGCGGCAGGAACAGGGGCGTTCAACATCAAGGTCGGATCATCACCTTGGTTGCAATAAGCCACAATACGGCCCCGTGGTTTCAGACCATTTTTGTCAGCATATTCTTTCGATGTCAGCAGGATAGCGGCTGCACCATCCACAACACCCGAAGAGTTTCCGGCATGGTGGAAATGCTGGATTTCCAGATCTGGATAGCGGCGGTTAATTTGCTTGCGGAAGGTGGTGCCGCCAACATCAAAGTCTGCCAATTTGGCAAAGCTGGGTTGCAGTGCAGCCAGACCTTCGGCGGTGGTTTCGGGACGCGGAAATTCTTCGCGGTCCAATGCCACGCTGCCATCTGGGTTCAGCACGGGCACGACGGACTTGTTAAAGCGGCCTTCCTTAATCGCGACATCGGCGCGTTGTTGGCTGACCAGAGCCAGACCATCCAAGGCTTCGCGGCTGATGCCTTCCATGGTGGCGATGGCGTCACCGCAAATGCCTTGGTGCGATTGCGGGTGCAGTTCGTCCAAGGCTTCATGGCCCGAACCCATCAGGCGCGGCGGCATTCCAGCATTGGCTTCTGCGGCCGCATGGGCAGCGGTATAGCTCATCATTTCGGTGCCGCCTGCAATTACGCAGTCTTCCATGCCGCTCATCACGCTGGCGGCTGCAAAGTTGACGGAGCTGATGCCGCCGCCGCAGAAACGATCCAAGGTGGTGCCGCTGGCCTTAATGTCATACCCTGCCGACAGGGCAGCCATACGGCCCAAATCGCCGCCTTGCTTGCCCACTTGGCTGGACGTGGACCAGACGATGTCGTCTACGGTCGCGGTGTCCAAATTGTTACGGTCCCGAATGGCGGCCAAAACGGTAGCGGCCAAATGTTGCGGGTGCAGGTGCGACAAGGCGCCCTTACCGGGTTTGCCGATGCCACGCGGCGTACGAACTGCGTCGATAATATAGGCTTCTGCCATGAACTTATCCTCTCTTTAGCGATTAACGGGGGGCCATGCGGATAGCGCCATCAAGACGCACCGTCTGGCCGTTGAAATAGGTGTTGCGAACCATTTCCATCGCCAAGCTGCCAAATTCTTCGGCTTTGCCCAAGCGTTTGGGGAATGGCACGGAGGCTTCTAGGGAAGCCTTAACTTGGGGGTTCATCTTGCCCAGCAACGGCGTGCCGAAAACACCGGGCATGATGGAGTTTACGCGAATACCAAGGTCCATCATGTCGCGCGCCATCGGCAGGACCAGACCATTGACGCCCGCCTTGGCCGATCCATAAATGACCTGACCAATTTGCGCGTCTTGGGCGGCAACCGAAGCGGTGAAAATAATCACGCCGCGTTCGCCATCTTCCATTTCTGGCAGCTTGGCCATGCCTTCGGCGGAAATCGAACCGATACGATAGCTGGCGACCAAAATCCCTTCGACGCCCGCTGCATAATCCTCGGTTGGCGTGCGGCGAAACTCGCCGATTTCCTTGTTGAATGCTAAGGTTTTACCGCGGCGTGACGTCATGGCGCAATGCACACAGATACGTTCTTGACCATGGGCCGCACGGGCCTTGGCGAAACCATCCAGCACCGATTGTTCGTCGGTAATGTCCACGCGGCAAAACAGCCCGCCGATGCTATTTGCGACTTCATTGCCCAATTCTTCGTTAATATCGAAAATGGCAACTTTCACGCCGGATGCGGCCAATGCCTCGGCGGTCGCGCGGCCTAGACCCGATGCGCCGCCTGTCACCACAGCCGAGAAATTTTGTTCAATTTTCATTGTTTAAGCCCCTCATGCTGGAATTTGGTTGAATGGGACGCCCTTGTCGGGGCGGTGGTCCTGCGGCAGACCAAGGATTTTTTCGGCGATGGTGTTCAGCAGTGTCTCGTCCGATCCGCCCGCAATGCGTCCCGTCGGGGCGTTAATCCAGCTGGATGCCCAATCGGATTTTTGCGATGCATGTTCGTTAAATGGCAAAGCATCTGTACCCTGCAAATCCAGCGCCAGTTCAGACAATTTCTGACGCGAACGCACGGCCACCAGCTTGTTGAGCGATCCTTCTGCACCCGGCGTCATGCCAGCGCGCATCATCAACATCGCCCGCGTGGTGATGCTGTCCAATCCCGACCGCATGGCATAGTTACGCGCAATTTGTTGGCGAATGCGGCCATCTTCAATCGCGGGCTTGCCGTTCATTTTGACGGATTTTGCCAAGGACACAAATTCATCGATCGGTGGGCCAAAGCCGGCGCTGTCGGTGGCGACATAGCGTTCGATCATCAATGTGGCGATGGCCACGGCAAAACCGCCGCCAACGGGCGACATGCGGTGATCATCGGTGATCCGCACATCGTCAAAAAACACTTCATTGACGTGGCTGTCCCCGCCAGCAAGGCGAATGGGGCGTACAGTCACACCGGGGGCCTTCATATCGACCCAAAAATAGGTCAGGCCCTTATGCTTGACGACATTCGGGTCCGTGCGAACAACAATCACGCCATAATCGCTATATTGTGCCCAACTGGTCCACACTTTTTGGCCGTTGATTTTCCAGCCATTGCCGTCTGGTTCCGCCCGTGTGCGCAGGCCCGCCAAATCCGTTCCGCCCGATGGTTCGGAAAATAGCTGACACCAAATTTCTTCGCCTTTCAGGGCCTTAACGACCCTTTCTTTGACGAATTCACGATCTTGGCCAAATTGCATCAAGACCGGAACAGGCATACCCAGCGAAATGCCAAAATAGACATTGGGCAGGCCATATTTCATTTCTTCGGCTTCAAAGGTGACCTTTTCGATATGGGTCAAGCCTTGGCCGCCCAATTCGGTGGGCCAGTTAATGCCAGCATAGCCTGCGGCATATTTATCGGCCTGATATTGGCGGCCCAGCGCCAAATCTTCCTCGACGGTTAAACCTTCGCGAACATCGCGGCCATATTTGGGGGCGATGCTGTCCAACCACGCGACAGCTTTGGCGCGATAGGCGTCTGTTTCATGGTTCATGCCGCTTCTCCTGCCAATTCGTCGACCAAAATATCTTCCCAAAACAGGGTGCTGCCTTGTTCGATGGCCAAACTGCGGGCGCGGCGCATATGAAGGTGCAAGCCAAGTTCCCATGTGACGCCAATGCCGCCATGAATTTGCACACAATCGCGCGCTGCGGTGTCATAGGCTTCGGTGGCGGACAGGCGCGCTGCGGCAGCGGCCAATAAAAATCCGTCCGTGCCATAGGCTGCGGCCGCGCGAATGCAGTTGGCGCGGGCCAGTTCGACATAGCTATAGAGTTCGGCAATGCGGTGCTTCACCGATTGGAAAGCGCCAATCGGTTGGCCAAATGCTTTGCGCGTATTGGCATAATCACGCGCGATTTCCATCAACGCCTCGGCTCCGCCGGTTTGTTCATGGGCGGTGACAACCGATTGCAGCGCCAAAATATGCAAAGCCGCATCCCGGGCGGCGGGGCCGCTGGCCAGCACAATCGCAGATTGGCCGCTGAAGCTCAGCGCGGCAAAGGCGCGGCTGTTATCAAAGCTGTCGATAAAGGATTTTTCGGCGCCTGCCGTGTCAACCGCCAGCAATTTTGCGCCATCGGCCGCTTCGGCCAGCACAATGACGACATCAGCATAAAGACCGCCAACCACCCCGTCGAGGCGGCCACGGACTTGCCCATCGGCAAAGCTCAGGGGCGACTGGATGGGCAGGGGATCGGCCCCGGCCGCAAAAGCCACGCTGCCGATCATCTCACCGCTGGCCAATGCGGGCAAATATCGCGATTTTGCTGCGTCATCGCCATAGGTTTCAATCGCTTTGGCCGCGCCGAAATTGCTGGTTAGAAAGGGTGCGCCGCTAATCGAACGGCCCGCTTGATGGGCGATCAGCCCCAATTCGACCAGCGTCAGTTCCAAGCCGCCAAAGCTTTCGGGCATCGCAAGGGCGGTCCAGCCCTGTTCTTTGGCGATATCCCAAAAGCCTTGGTGATATTTGCCTTGTTGTTCCAGCAGGGGAAGCAAATCATCTTTGCTGATCCGCGCTTCCAATATGCGGCGGGATTCCGTCGCTATTGCTTGCTGTCCTTCGTCGTACAGGATGGTCATTCCATCAGCCCTCTCTCCCAAGATCCGTCGTAAAAAGCCGGACGTTAACGTAAACGTCAAGTGGTTTTGCAATTTTTATTGTCAAACCCATTATGCGCTGGCCCCTGAAAGGCAGGAACCAAAGGCAGGAACCAGCGCACACGCTATATTTTGATGGTCACCATAGACTGGCCACCATCAGATCAAAGCTGACACAAGTCACAAATAGCGTTGATCAGCTTTGTTGTGCTTTCCAGTCGCGGCGAATTTTCTTGGCAAGGCTCCATTTATGAACCTCGGTGGGGCCGTCATAAATGCGGAAAGCGCGGACTTCGCGAAACACTTGCTCGACAATGGTTTTATCGGTCACACCCGTGCCGCCCATCACTTGCACACAGCGATCCGCAATGCGCATCAAGGCTTCGGATACAGCGACCTTGGCCATGGAGCTTTCGACGGTGCCCAAAGAACCCGTATCCAGCACATCCGCGCACCAGTTGATCATCAATTCGGCCTGTTGCAGGTCGATCATATTTTCCGCCAGCATGAAGCCGACGCCTTCATGTTCGATCAACGGTTTGCCAAAGGCCGAGCGGCGGTTGGCATAATTGCTGGCGATTTCATGGGCGCGGATGCAGCACCCCAGCCACCGCATACAATGCGATAGGCGGGCAGGGGACAGGCGGATTTGTGCATATTTAAACCCTTCACCCGCTTGGCCCAACATCTGGTCGGCGGGGACGCGCAAATTGTCGATGATCACCGTCGCGTGGCCACCGGGCATGCTGTTATCGATGGTGTTCGGCACATGTTCAATGCGAATCGCGGGGTTCGGCAGGTCGACCAAGAACATGCAGGCCCCCTCGGTGGCTTTGGCCATGACAATGCCGACACCAGCGCCCTCTGCTCCGGTAATAAAGGCTTTCCGGCCGTTGATCACCCAATGATTGCCATCCAAATGGCAGGTCGTTTTCATCATCGATGGGTCGGACCCGGCGCCATCCTCCTCGGCGGGTTCGGTCATGAAAAACGCCGACCGTGTTGAACCATCGACCAATTTGGTCAGAAAATGATCTTTCAAATGGTCGCTGCCGACCTTGCCCAACAAATACATATTGCCTTCGTCGGGGGCCATGGTGTTGACCGCCAACGGACCAAGAGGCGACAGGCCGCTTTTGATCAAAACCGTGGCTGTTTCCCGCTGGGTCAGATGGTCGCCATCGCCCAGAATATGCGGGGTTAACACGCCCGCGGCGCGGGCTTTTTCCCGCATTTCCTGAACCAGTTCGTCCGTCGGCGCACCATGATGGTCGCGGCGCGGGTCCTGTTCATAAGGAATCACGACGGTGCGGACGAAATCCTCTACCTTTTGCGCGATGATGTCGGCTCGATCCATGGGGGGGATATTTGCGCTCACCAGTCTATCTCCGAAAGTTATGATTATTGTCTGATCCTGCCATTTTTGGCCAATTTCCAAAGTCTGGCTGGATGATTCCCTTACGGGTTCGGTCCAACAGCAAATTGCGGACGTTGACGTAAGCGTCAAGTTAATTCATGGCCCGTCTTGTGTTTGCCGACGCGGCAATTATGGGACAATGGAACGGGAGAGGTTTAGATGGCATTTAAGACACGCATCACCGAAATGTTGGAAATTGAGCATCCGATTGTTCAAGGCGGTATGCAAAGCGTGGGTTATGCCGAATTGGCCAGCGCGGTGTCCAACGCTGGTGGTTTGGGAATATTGACGGCGCTGACCCAGCCCAGCCCACAAGCCTTGCGCGAAGAAATTGAGCGTTGCCGCGCCATGACGGACAAGCCTTTTGGCGTTAACATCACCGTGTTCCCGACCATTAATCCGCCTGATTACAAGGGCTATGCACAGGCCATCATCGACGGCGGCGTCAAGGTCGTGGAAACCGCTGGCACACAGGCTGTGCGCGAAATTTGGGAAATGTTGAAGCCGCATGGCATCACCATTTTGCACAAATGCACCGCCGTTCGTCACGCTTTGTCCGCAGAAAAAGCGGGCTGTGACATTATCTCGATCGACGGTTTTGAATGCGCCGGCCACCCTGGCGAAGACGATATTCCTGGCCTGATCTTGATCCCCGCTGCGGCGGACAAGGTGAAAATTCCGATGCTGGCATCGGGCGGCTTTGGCGATGGTCGCGGTTTGTTGGCCGCGCTGACGCTGGGCGCAGAGGGCGTGAATATGGGCACGCGCTTCTGTGCAACGGTCGAAGCCCCGATCCACGACAATGTCAAACAAGCCTATGTTGAAAATGACGAACGTGGCAGCTTCTTGATTTTCCGCAATTTCAAAAACACCGCGCGGGTTGGCCGCAGCCCGGTCAGCGAAGAAGTGGTCCGCCGCTTGTCCCAGCCCAATGCCCAATTTAGCGACGTGCAAGAATTGGTTGCTGGCGCAGCAGGCCGTGAATTGCTGCAAACGGGCGACCTGACCAAGGGCGTGTTCTGGGCTGGCATGGTTCAGGGTTTGATTCACGACATTCCCACATGCCAACAATTGATCGACCGTATGATCAAGGACGCCGAAGATCTGATGGACCAGCGCCTGAAAAGCTTCCGCGTATAATTTCAATTTCCGCTGTGGGGGACATGATATGGGAATGAATTTCCCATCCCCCATGCTGGTATCAGCAAACAATCGTCGATAGGGTCCGATTTTACCGTTGGCTCCTATCGACATGTGTAAAATTGGTCGGATAAAGGGGATCAGCATTTTCGATATATGAAGTGAGTGGGTGTGAGTGTGACGTCAATCCAATTTAAAGCCTTTGCCGGACAGACGCTGCAAGCCGAGCTTTTGGGCGACGCGAAAAACCCCGCTGTTTTGATGATCCTGGATGCCGCGTCGAACGTGGCGGAATGGCGCCGCATTGCGGATGCTTTGCTCTTGTCTGGCCGTCATGTCGTGATGCTATATTTGCGGACATCGGGCGCTATGGACGCTGCCAGCGACTATTTCCCCCATGTTGATGATATGCGCGCTATATTGGCGCAAATGCTCTCGCGTCCCGTGATCATGGCCGCCGGACGCGGCGCGGCCATTGCGCTACGGGCTTTGCAGCAAGACGGTGCGCATTTGGCGGCTGGTTTGATCAGCGTTGATTTGCACGCCGATGATGGGCTGGATGGCCAAAATATGGGCCATATCCCTTCGCTTTATATCGCGGGCGGGTTGACCGGATTGGATGCCGTGCCTCGGCATGACGGGACATTGGTTTCGTCCCTGATTTCTGATGTTCCGCTGGCAAAATTCGTGCAATTGGACGCCGCCGAACCAGATGATGTCCATGAAGCTTTGCTGGGACAACTGCTGGAGTTTTTGGAACTATATCATCCGCGTGATGCGCGCGAATTTCGTTCAGGTTCGGACCCAAGAACATTGCGCGATGCCATGGGACTGTTTGCAACGGGCGTGACCATTGTCACGGCAGTGGGCGACAATGGTGACGCCATTGGCATGACGGCAAACAGCTTTACCTCTGTATCCTTGGACCCGCCTTTGCTGTTGGTCTGTATCGCCAAAAGCGCGGGCTCGGCTCCGCATCTTCAGTCGACGACAAAATTTGGTGTGAACGTCCTGCAAATTGGCCAGCAACCCGCGTCCAACCGTTTCGCTTCCAAGGTCGAGGATAGATTTGCTGGTATCGACTGGACGATGGGGGAAACGGGCGTTCCATTGCTTGATGGGTCTTTGGTGTCCTTTGAATGCGAACGCCAAACTTTGCACGATGCTGGCGATCATTTTATTTTGGTGGGGCATGTGATGCGGGCCCAATTTGAACCGCACCGTGACCCATTGCTGTTTTTCCGTGGAAAATATCGGCGGCTGCATTTCGCCTGATCTGGCACGTACCACTTGCGAACAGCAAACAGGGCCGCCCCATATATTGGGTCGGCCCTGCTATGCTGGCGGTTCAGGATGGCGAGCTGATCAGCGTTTGATGACACCATCACTGGTAAAACTGGCTGGAATCCCTTCAGATAAATAACCTGGTGCGACAAAGATGGTTTGAAAACCGCGCGCAAATATTCCTTGTTCATCGGCGAAAATATTTCGCGCCGTGCCATGACCATCGCCGGCCATGTGGGTTTCGGCGTCGATCAACATCCATTTCCCCACCGGCATCCGCAAAAATTGCATGGTGATGTCCAAATTGGCAAAGCTCCATTCCCGTGCATCGGTTGCGTTGCCAAAGCCATTGCCATAATCGCTGAACATCGCGGCCCGTTCAAAGGCTGTCACCGGATGATGCAGCACGATGTCCGCTTCCATGGACGTCCACGCCACGGCGCGCCCTGGGACACCCGCCGCTCCTTCGATAAATTTAATCTGGAACGCACCCAGCATACCAAATGACGTGGTATTTTGATGACCGCCCGCCTCGTTGGGCAAAGGATATGGCATCTCGGGCGCGACCACAGGGGTTTCATATTTGCGCACGCGCAGCAAATGGGCTTGGGCCACAGGCTTGTTCGCGGCGAATAATGTTACGCGGTGTAACTTTGTTTGCCGTCCATCGCGCAGCACATCGACGCGCATATGCAATGGCGCGAAGGGGACTTTTCCAAAAATATCGACGGTTAATCTAGCAATATTGAAATCATTATCCAATTCGCTGTTCATGCCGCCATGGGCCAAAATCGCGCTGATCGGTCCACCCGCAATGGATTGGCGATCCCATGGGCTGCGAGCCAAACCTGTTGGCCAATAATCTCCGGACTTTAACTCAAAAAAATGGGGTGGGTGGTCGTGGACTTTTTCGGTGCTCATAGACGGTCTTTTGACTTCACAAAGGATGATCTGCGTGAACAGATAGAGCCGAATTTTTTGTTTCGGCCTGCACTCTCCAGCATAGCTTATGGTTTTCAGTTGGTTTTGGAGCCTATGATGGCTGCTTTTGCAAGTCTCTTTCTACAAAAAGACATGGGGGCAATGGCGTTGCTTTAGCTTCAATATATAGGATATTGTCTTTTATATATTTTATATTTTCCAAAGCTGAACCCGCCGGCGATAAATTTGGGATGGGCTGCCTCGCACCCCGTGACCAATAGTGATGGGGAGGGAGGCGGCAAAATATTCTTGGCCGCAGATTTATGACGCAACGGGCGTCAGGAGCCTTGCCTGCTAGATACTATTATATAATACCGATATCGAACATATTGTTGAATGATTGTTTGTTTGGGGCGGCAAGGTTGATGATGAAAATATTGGGGCGGTTTGCGATGGCAGCGGTCTTGTTGGCGGGCGTGGCGGCACTGCCGAATAGCGCCGATGCACAGCGCTGGGACAATAAAAAAGGCGCGATTGACCCCAGCAACACCCATGTGCGGGCCAGCCGGATTGCCAAGCAAGCCCCGATGCGCACCCTAAACTTGCCAAATGCATCGCCAGGCGAGCGCGCGCGCGTAGCGCTGAATGGTTTTGCCTTATGTCGTATATCGGATGACCGCCCGGAATTCGAAGCCTTGGTCGCGGCCAATCCTGTTCCGAAACTAAGCCATGACGCCTATTGGAAATTCATCAAGGATAACAGCGCACAAAATTGTCTTTTTGATTCAGATTTGACCCTGACGGCAGAGCTTATGTCGGGCGCTGGCTTCTTGGCGATGCTGCGGTTGACCTATTTGCGAGCAGAAAATGTCCCCACGCTTCATGCCATTGACTATGCCACTTTGACGGACCCCAATCATCCCGAAGGGCAACATTATATCGGAACCCGCAGCTTTGCCCAATGTGTGGTGCTAGCTGCCCCGCAACAGGTTGCAGAGATGCTATTCTCCCGCGAATTGGGGAAAAGTGAAGCCGATGCCTTGGTGCAAGTCACGCCCCACTTGGGGCCATGCCTGTCACAAGGTCGTGAAATGACCATCACGCGGCCCTTGCTGTTCGGTTGGCTTGCCGAGGCTATGTATCGCGCCTCAAAGGTCCAGCCCAGCGCCTGAATGCATCACCCCGATTGGCTTTGCGGAAATTTTGTTTGCGCAAAGCCAATTTAGGGGTGAGCAGGATTATGCTCGTTCAGAAAATCTTCCATTGCCGTTAACAGCGTTAACCGGTCGGCTTCGCGGGTAAAATAATGGTCCGCCAGCGGCACCGATGTGAAGCGCGACCGCTTGCCAGCGCGCATCATGGCGCTGTGCATACGCGATGATTGACTATGGTCGACCGTCACATCCTTTTTGCCATGTATCAATAATAAGGGGACCGAAATGCGGTCGATCGCGTTGATCGGGGATATGGCGTCAAAATTGTCCGACATTTTTTCCCATTGTTGACGATAAAGGCGGGAATGGATGGCCCCGCCAAAATCATTCACTTCGCGCCGCAGCGCGGATACACCGCTGATGGAAATGGCGCAGCGATACAGATCAGGGTCTTTGGCAATGCCCCACATGGCGGCATATCCGCCATAGGACGCCCCAGCGATGCACAGGCGTTTGGGGTCGGCAATGCCTTCTTTCACCGCCCATCTGACAGCGTCGGTCAGGTCATCCTGCATCGCCAGACCCAATTGCCCGCGTCCGGCCCGTTCAAAATTGTCACCATAGCCCGTCGACCCGCGAAAATTGGGTTGCAGGACCGCATAGCCACGCTCCGCCAGAAATTGAACGATATAGTGATAGCCCAATTGATCATGCGCCCAAGGCCCGCCGTGGGGGAAAATAATCATCGGCAGGTTGGTCGCGCTACGGCCGCGCGGCATGGTCAGCACCGCTTCTATGTCCAATCCGTCGCGGGCTTTATATTGGATGTAGCTGGAACGAGACAGGCGCTTGGCGCCCAATTGCTCATTCATCGACGCCAGCATGTTCAACGCCTCGCTATGCGCGTCATAATGATAGATGAGGCCCGGATTGTCGGGCGTGCTGAAGCGCACCAGCATTTTGCTTTGATCAGCGTTCATACTGATAATCGAGACATCCGATGCAGGTGATGCAGCCTGCAAATTTTTTTGGTGCCTTGCCAATTCGGGGTTAAACCAGTGGATCGGTGTATCGCGATTGAGGATATGGGCCCCCAATAATTTCGACCCATTGGGCCCCATGATGACGCTGGTGACTGGGTGAGTATCATAGATGGTACGGACGGTTTCGCCGGTCAGCATGTCCATCTCGACAATAGCATTTCGTCCATCGACTCCGCTGTTCAAAATATAGGCGCGATCGGTCCCCGCGATAAAGTGAAAGGGAATGCTGAGTTGTTCGTCGTTCGCCAAATTGGCGCGCTCGACCGCTCTTAGGGCGCTGCTATCATCGGGGCGATATAAGAGGCTGGATTTCAAGCCGCCATCTTGAAAGGCGCGGCCGGTGCGGACCCGCCCCATATCATCCGCTCCCCACCATAATAAATTGGCTCGCCCGCGCTGGATGATGCTTTTCCTGCCCGTGCTAATGTCGACGCGGTAAACGGACGGCCAAAAATCGGGATGATTGGTATAAATACTGTCTTGGGCAGATACCAAAATATGCGGGCTGCCATCGGTGGGAATATAGATCACATTGGACGCCATTTGCCCGCCAGAATCCCAGAGCAGGCGGGTCACTTTGCGGGTGCTATGGTTGATCGCGATCATGCGCTGAACATACCAATTCCCGCCTTCGACATAGTGCAAAGCGCGAAGGCCGACGATGATATTGTCATTCCCGACCCATCGGATCCAATCGACCTCGTTCATGTCGGGAATTTGGAAATTCACCCTCTTGGGGTTTTTCCCAAATATTTCTGCAACGACGACATTCTGCACACCGCCGACACCAAACAAGCCAGCGATGGAATGGCCATCGGGCGATAAAGTCGCTTCCTCGACAAAGGGCAGGGAGGCAAAGACTTGCGTGGCAATAGCTGGGCTTTGAGGAAGAGGCTTCTGAGGAGCCGATTTATTTTGAGAAGGATTGTTGTCGGAGATCGTCGCCGCTTCTGTTGCGGTTTGCAGCGACATCATGCTCGGTGACGCAGTGTCCGGCATATTTTGTGCCTGCACGCCGCCATGCAGCCATATCGTGCCGCTGAGCAGCAGCAGGGACCGCCAAGACTTTGCCCTAAGCGGTAATTTTGCCGCGCGGCTACCCATATATTTCCCCCCCCCATTGATGGTGGCGCGCTGCTATGCAACGTGTCATCCAAGCTAAAACGCTATCGGGGTGAAATGAAAAATCAACCTTAATGTTAATGAAAGTGATGATGGGCAATCATATCGCGGCGTTATAAAATATAACGACGCGATATGATTATATCTTGGCTGATGCTTAACCAACCAATGGTTGCAGGCGGGTCAGCAAAGATTGAATGCGTTCAGCGGCTTCGGAAAATGTGTCGACATCTTCTTTATTGCCAGCGTCACGGGCTTCCTTCGATGCTTCGATATAGCCTTCCATATCGGCTTCGAGCGCATCGACGATCATTTCCAGTTCGTCCTCGGTGAACGACAAATTCATATTCTCGGCCATAAGATTGGCTGCTCCTGCAAAAAGCGGCGGCTTTAGAAGCGCTTCGCCCATCGCGCAAGCCTATAGCCATTGGCGACAATATGCACTCTTTTCCCATCCATCATCAATAAAGGATGAAATTTAAATAATTTATGGCGCAATGCTGTTAACGATAATAGGAATAGTCCCGCGATGATTTGCGATTTTCACGGTCAATTCCCATAATCGCGCCAATGGTGATCATGGCCGCTAGCATGGCCGACCCGCCATAGGACACCAAGGGCAAAGGAATGCCCACCACAGGGGCGAGGCCCACGACCATCATCAAATTGATCGAAATATAAAGAAACAGGCTGCATGTCAGACCCGCGGCAAAGAGTTTTTCAAAGCGGCTGTGGGCGCGATTGGCAACTTTTGTACCCCAACGGATCAAAAGCGCAAATAGGCCAATAACCACCACCCCGCCAACCAAGCCCCATTCTTCGACAATGGCAGAATAGATGAAGTCGGTATGATTTTCAGGCAGGTAATTGAGATGCGATTGAGTGCCCTGCAAAAATCCTTTCCCAAAGATTCCGCCGGAACCCAAAGCGATAAGCGATTGCGAAATATGATAGCCAGCGCCCAATGGGTCGTCTTGGGGGTTCAAGAAAATTGTCACGCGGCGTTGCTGGTGGGGCTGCATCAAGAAGGTGAAGATCAAGGGGAGAACGGCCATAACCGTAGCGCCTGCACCCAAAAACCATTTCATGGGCAAGCCCGCAAAAAAACACAGCATAATCGCGCTGAGCAATAACAACATGCCCGTACCCAAATCAGGCTGAGCAGAAATGAGCAAAAAGGGAACGCCAGTCATCAGCAAAGGCGGCCAGACGGCATTCCACCCATTTGTATCGACAGGGGGCAAGCGTTCAAAGTAACGCGCCAAAACGCAAATCAAGGAAATTCGAACAAATTCTGATGGTTGAAGTTGGATAAAGCCCAAATCCAACCAACTTCTTGCGCCGCCCTTAATCGCGCCGAGCGCCAAAACCCCAATGAGCAAAAGCAGGCTGAGACCCAAAGCAGGATAGGCCAAGGGTTTATAAAGGCTGACAGGAATATAGGAAATGCCGATCGCCAGTGCCAAAAATAGAGCAAAGCGGACCATATGGTTCATGGCCCATGGCGACAGAGATGCACCGGCCACAGAATACATCGCCACCGCGCCAATCAGCGCCAGTGCGGTTACGGTGAATATGGCGACCCAACTTTGGTCCGCAATGGGTTTGGGAACTCGAACAAACACGCGAAATTATGGCTCCGTCTACGCACAAAGATTATACGTACAGGACACGGAAGCAGCCTTGCGGCAAAGCCCACGGCATGAACCGCAAATCATAAATTATTTCATATCCCATGCGGCGCGAACCGCAAGCGTCTTGCGATATTTTGGTATGTTTTGCGGTGACTTTCCTGTGACCATCACTTGTCCGTTTCCGGTGAGGCGTAATTGAATGTTACTAATGAAAATCGCGGCTGGGAAATAGATGCTTGGCTTGTTCGCGAGGGTGGCGGGCGCTGATTTTGCGGGGGCGGGGGGCTTCGTCGGCTTGGGGAATGGTTTGCCCGATCACCTCATCCATCGGGTGGCCCAGCCACGACAAGGCCGATGATAAATCCTCAATTTTCTGGGCAATAATGTGGGTGACGATGCCTTCTTTTTGCAATTCCCCCGTCACCCGTAACAGGCGTCCGCCCATCACCGCCGCGCGATTGGCTTCCAGCAAATCCGGCCAGACGACAATATTGGCGACGCCCGTTTCATCCTCCAGCGTCAAAAACACCACGCCGGACGCTGTGCCGGGGCGCTGGCGGGTGATCACCAAGCCGCACACGCTATACTCCCCCTCTGTCACATGTAGCAATTGATCATGCGCGGTGATCGGATGTTTTTGGCCCAGGGGACTTTGCGTCAATTGATGGCGCAGCAATTCCATGGGGTGGGCGCGCAGGGTCATACGGGTGGTGACATAATCATCCACCACCTCTTCGCCCAAATGCATGGGGGGCAGGGTGATAATGGGTTCGCGCACAGACTCCCCGTCCAAAGGATTGGAAAATAAAGGCAAAGGTTTTGAGGTGCGAATGGCTTTGACCGCCCACAAAGCATCGCGCCGCGTCAACCCCATAGAGGCAAAGGCGTCCGCCTCTGCCAGTCGCGACAAAATGGCGGGCGATACACCCGTGCGCAGCCACAGGCTTTCGGGGTCAAAATAGCCATTGCGGCGCTGGTTCACTATGGTTTCGGCGTCCATTTGGCTGAAGGATTTTATTTGCCGCATACCCAGCCTTAACGCCAAGCGGCCATCACCGCGTCGTTCCAAATGATTGTCCCATTGGGATGCGTTGACACAAATGGGCCGAACCTCGACACCATGGTCACGGGCATCCCTAATCAATTGGGCAGGGGCGTAAAATCCCATCGGCTGGCTGTTCAACAAAGCGCAAGTGAAAATGGCCGGATGGTGGCATTTCAGCCAAGAGGATATATAAGTTAGCATGGCAAAGGCGGCGGCATGGCTTTCGGGGAAGCCATAATCCGCAAAGCCTTCGATTTGGGCAAAGCAAGCCTCGGCAATCGAAGCATCATAGCCATTAGACAACATGCCTTTGATAAACCGCTCTTTATGCGCGCCAATGGTCCCCATACGGCGAAAGGATGCCAGCGACCGACGCAAATGGTCGGCTTCCTCTGCGCTATAGCCTGCGCCGACTTGGGCGATTTGCATGGCTTGTTCTTGAAATAGCGGAACACCAAGGGTTTTGGCCGTAATGGCGGCCAAGGCGGGGCCAAAAGGTTCGGGTGCATCCAGCCCTTGTCGGCGGCGGATATAGGGTTTCACCATGCCGCCCTGAATGGGGCCGGGGCGCACAATCGCCACCTCAATCACCAAATCATAAAAGGTCGCAGGCTTCATGCGTGGCAGAAAATTCATCTGCGCACGGCTTTCCACCTGAAAAACCCCAATGGCGTCCGCCACTTGCAACATATCATAAGTTGCATGATCTTCTTGAGGAATGGTGGAAAGTTTATGATCTATCCCTTCATGATATTTTAACAAATCTAGAGATTTTCGAATGCAAGTCAGCATTCCCAGCGATAAAATATCGATTTTCAAAATTTTCAGCGCGTCAATGTCATCCTTGTCCCATTCAATGAAAGTGCGATCCTCCATCGCGGCATTGCCAATGGGGCACAGGGCATCCAAATGATCTTGGGTGATTACAAAGCCACCGACATGCTGGCTGAGGTGGCGTGGGAAACCGATGATTTCCTGAACCAAATGGATCATCTGGCGCAGCCGCCGATCGTTGGGGTTTAAGCCCATGGCGGTCAAGGCATCGGCCCGCACGCCATCATCGCTTTGCCCCCAAATGGCGCTGGACAGGCCGGATGTCACTTCGCGGGGCAGGCCCATCGCCTTGCCGACTTCGGCAATCGCCGCGCGCGAGCGAAAATGAATAACCGTCGCGCATAATCCGGCCCGATCACGGCCATAGCGTTCATAAATCCATTGGAAGATTTCTTCCCGACGTTCATGTTCAAAATCCACGTCAATATCGGGCGGTTCGCCGCGATGTCGGGAAATAAAGCGTTCAAATACCATGCCAATCATGTCGGGGCTGACATCGGTGATACCCAAAGCCCAGCAAATGATGCTGTTGGCGGCCGACCCACGGCCTTGGCACAAAATGCCCCGCGATTTGGCTTCTTGAACAATGTCATGGACGGTCAGGAAATAAGGCGCATAGCCCAATTCCCCGATCACCGATAATTCCTTGTCCAACAAGTTTTGATAACGCGGCGGGATATCGGCTGCGCATCGTTGGCCAAGGCCCATTTGGGTTAGCCGCTCAAGGCGTTGCTGTGCAGTTTCGCCATCGGAATTTTCACTGGGATATTGGTAACGTAATTCCCCCAAATCAAAGGCGCAGCGGTTAGCGATGTCCAAGCTGCGCCGAATGGCGGCGGGGTGGTGACGAAAGAGGCGGGCCATATCATCCGCCCCCTTCAGGCGGCGTTCGCTGTTGGGCAGGGCGCGGGTGCCGATGTGGTCAATCGACACGCCTTTGCGAATACAGGTCAATATATCGGCCAACGGACGGCGGGCGGCGCTGTGCATCATCACATCACCAATCGCCACCATGGGCGCCGATGTTCGAAGCGCCAGATCGGCGCAGGCCTGAAACCAAGGTTGGTCCGTGCCATCATAGCGCGGCGCAGCGCCCGTATAGACAAAGCCTGGAAAGCGCCGCTGCATATCGCTGATCGGCCCAAATGCAGGCTCTAAATCATGCGGCCAGCCATGGTGCGGGGGAATGGCGATCAAAATCATCCCCCGTGCGGCCTGCACCAGATCATCCAAATATAGGGTGCATTGCCCCTTTTCGCTGCGCCTTTTGCCCAGACTGATCAGCCGCGACAATTGCTGCCATGCGCTTTTGTTGGTGGGCAAGGCGACCCATTGCACGGCGCAATCTTGTAAAATTAACCGGCTGCCGACAATCAATTGCGGCAAGCTGGCATCGGGATGCTGTGCTTGCAAAGATTTGCGGGTGGACCATGCGCGCACCACCCCCGCCAAAGAATTGACATCGGTAATGGCCACCGCCGCCAAGCCCAATATCTGGGCCTTCAGCATATATTCTTCGGGGTGGGATGCGCCGGTCAAAAAGGTGAAATTGCTGGTCACGCACAATTCGGCATAGCGGGGCGTATCCGTATAGCGGGTCATGCAAATTCCCCCTGCACAAACCAGCCTGATCCTTGGGCATATCCTTTGTCCTGTGGGGTGTGGAATATCCACAATCGACGGCCTTGGGATGTTTGAACATACCAATAATCCCGCAAAGATTGCGTGCTGTTCCACCATTCTGGCGCAATACGTTCTGGCCCGCTGGCCTTGGCAATGGTGAAGATATCACGCCGCCACTGAAATTCATGGGGCGGTTCGCGTCGGCCATCATGGTGGGCGTAAATGGGTTCGGGGGGGAATAGACAGGTGGGGCGCAAGGGGCTGCGTCCCCAATCTTGTGGCCCCCAATTTCGCGCGCCCTGATGCGATGTGGCGGGTGCCAAAGCAAAGCTGCGTTCCGGCCAATGGCTGTCATGGGGGGTGAAGCGCTGAATATTGTTCAACCCAATACGGGTGCCAATGCGGGTGATCAGATCATTCAGATCTGGCACCACCTCTGCGCCCATTTGTTCCATCGCCAAAGGTTCGACTTGCAGGGCGCGCAGGCGCAATTGGTCAATGCCAAAGCCGCTATCGACCATTTCCAATTGCCGTGAAAAAAGGGGCAATATCCGGTCTTTGTCCCGCATCGGGGCCGCCAAGCGCAAGGGCAGAGTGAGGGAGGCTTTGTCCACGCGGCGCAGCACCAATTCCATGGCGCGCATTCCCATATGTTGGTTCGTTAATGTGACGCACAGCCGGCTGAGCAGTTCGTCCAACCCCCGCCACAGATCGTCCAGCAAGCCAATGGGTTCGGCCAAGGTCATGCTAGCGGCATAATAAGGCGGATCGGCATCGGGGGACAATGGTTCGGACCGAAACCCCATCGCCTGATCCAATTTGGCGAGCAGATCCGGCCCAAAACGGCGAGCCAGCGGGGCGCGGGCCGTGGCTTGCAAATCAGCGATACGGCGCAGGCCCAATCGTTGCAGCGCGACCACCATATCAGGCTCCAGTCGCAGGGCCGCGACTGGCAGATGTTCTATGGCGGTTTCCGTTTCGCCCACCGGCGCAATGGCTTCGTGATAATGGGCTAAAGCCCATGCCGCGCCGCGTGTGTCGGCCAAGCCCAAGCGACAGGATAAACCCATGGCGTCCAATCGGCGGCGGATATCGGTCAGCATCATCATTTCGCCGCCGAACAAATGGGCCGCCCCCGTTATGTCCAGCAATAGGCCATCCGTGCCATCTATGCTGGCCCATGGCGTATAGCGCTGGGTCCAGCGGCGCAGGTGGCGCAAAAATTGGGTGTCATCATCGGGCGCGGCGGGCCATAGGGTCAGGTTGCGGCAAAGCGCACGGGCTTGGGTCACCGCCATGCCAATATAAAGGCCGGCCTGTTCAGCCGCATGGTTCACGCAATACAGCCGTTCATGCTGCCCCTGCTTGTTCACCAAAGCAAAGGGGCGGGCACCCGTTCCCATACCAATATGAGCATGGGTATTGGGGCTGCCATTGACGTGGGCAGAGCCGTCCTTTTCTGTGCGTCTATATGTGCGCAAGGCCCGTTCCGTGGGAAGGCGCGGGCACCATATGCAGACGATGCGCCGTCCGGTCCCAGCGAACATGCCATGCTCCAATTGTTCCTGATTTGTTCTTTATGCATTCCCAGCGCATCAATGTCGAGTCCTGACATATCCTGTCCGGTGCAGGGTCATAAAGCGGCGAGCATATCCAGCGCGTTTCTGCGGCATTCGACCCCATGCCATCGCGGATCAGGCACAGCCCCAAGCCGCCGCCGGTTTGCGCCGCCAATTGCAACCGTCGCCCTTCGCGCAAATTCAACGGGGCCTGACTTTCCAGCACCACAGATTTCAGCGCCTTGTCCTTCAACGCCTCTTCGGCAACGGCCAGACTGTCTTTCTGATCGGCGGGGCGGGCCAGCAAGATTTGGTCGGGGGGCAGAAAGGCCGCAATGCCTTGGGGAAACAGATTCGGTGCCAAGCCTGCCTTGCGGATCCACAACAGGGGCAGGCCCGCGCTTTGGGCGCCTATCAAGCCAAAGCTATAAGCCGCTGGGCCCATGACTTCATGCACGCGGGACAGGCGTAGGGGGAAGGGGGTGGGAGGAGGTTCTGCTTCTTTGAAAATAGATTTGATCATGGTTTGTTCTTTTTATCATGTCCAAAGGGGCAGAGGAAGAAAATTGTCGGGCGCTAATGCCGCGTCCAGAGCAAAGCTATGGGAAGAAAGGGCATAATTTATACCCTATATCCACAGGCTCCAAAATCATCGCGATATTGCAACTAAGAATCATTATTAAATATATTGACCCTTTGAGATGGCGAGCCTAGTTGCTGTCTGCGAATCGTTCGCAACAAGGGGTAAGGATTTTGACGTTGTTTTCACCACAAGCTGTGGCCCGCCGAAGCTTGGCAGTCGCATTGCTCGGCACCGTGCCCATGCACGCCGTTCCAGCCTTCGCACAGGACAATGATGGCCAATATTGGCTGGCGCGCAAAAACCAAATTGTGGTGAGCGCGACACGCGGAGCGCCCGTTCTGGCGGCGGATGTTCCAGTCACCATATCTGTGATTGGCGCCGAAAAAATTGCCGACGAACTGGCGACGGACATTCGGGATCTCATTCGCTTTGAACCAGGCGTCAGTGTCCGCCGTGCGCCAGCGCGCTTTAATGCCGCGGGCAGCGCGCTTGGCCGTGCAGGCAATGAAGGCTTTAATATTCGCGGCATTGGCGGCAATCGCGTGCTGATACAGGTGGACGGCATTCGCGTGCCCGATGGTTTCAGCTTTGGCGCGCAATCGGCGGGACGCGGCGATTATGTTGATTTGGGCCTGATCAAATCGGTCGAAATTTTGCGCGGCCCATCCTCTGCCCTTTATGGCAGCGATGGTTTGGCTGGCGCGGTCAGCTTTGTTACCGCAGATCCGCAAGATTTCCTGACCCAAGGGCGCGATTTTGGCGGGGTTCTGCGCACATCCTATGCCAGCGCCGACAATGAATTCACCCAATCCGCCATATTGGCGGGCCGCAGCGGCGATTGGTCGGCAATGGCCGCTTATACGCGCCGCGATATGAATGAGTTGAAAAATAAAGGCCGCATTGGCGGCACGGGTGCCACGCGGACCAAAGCCAATCCCCAAGATGGCCACAGCGATGCGGCGTTGGCTCGCCTCGTCTATGACCCGTCCAATGGCCATAAGTTGCGCCTGACCGGCGAATATATGGACAATTATTTGTTCACCGACGGGATTTCCAACATCAGTTCCTCCGTCGACTTGCTGCAGGCCAAGGATAATAGCGATCGTAAGCGATTGTCGCTGGATTGGACATGGGAAGGCGACGGAACATTACGCTTTGCACGTGTCGCCACCTATTGGCAGGATGGCGAGGACCGCCAGTTCACCGACGAAGATCGCACATCTTTGGCGGATCGCGAGCGTCTGAACATTTTTGAAAACCGCGTCTTTGGCATGGCCGCCGACGCGCGGTTGGAATTTGACAGCGGCCCCATCCATCATGCCGTCACCTTTGGTGGGGATTTCAGTAAAACCCGCCAGCGCGGCCTGCGGGATGGTGTCACGCCGCCAGCCGGTGAAGTCTATCCCACCCGCGCCTTTCCCGTCACGGACTTTACGCGGGCCGGTTTATTTGTGGGCGATGAAATATCGCTGATGAACGGGCAATTGCTGTTATATCCTGCGCTGCGTTTCGACTGGTATGACCTGTCACCCCGCGACGATGCCTTGCTGGGGAATTTCCAAGCAGCTGCGCAGGATGGATCGCGCTTGTCGCCCAAATTTGGCGCTGTTTGGAAAGTCACGGACGAACTGCGGTTTTTTGCCAATTATGGCACGGGATTCAAGGCCCCAGAACCTGGGCAAGTGAACCAGTTTTTTGAAAATCTCACCTCGCCATATTTTGCCTATCGCACCATAGCGAACCCCAATTTAAAACCAGAGCGCAGCACCAGTTTTGAAGGCGGGCTGCGATATAATAGCGATGCCGTCAGTTTGGACATCACAGGATTCTCTGCTCGTTATCAAGATTTTATCAGTCAAGAGGAAGTGGGCGGAACGGGGCTACCCGCCGACCCGCTAATCTATCAATTTATCAATCTGGACCGTGTGCGCATCAAGGGCGCCGAAGCGCGGTTTGAAGCACGGGCATCGTCGGGCCTTTATGGCACCGTGTCGCTGGCTTATGCGCATGGCAATGTGCTGGATGGCAGCGGAGCCAAAACGCCGCTGGACAGCGTTGACCCGCTCAAGCTGGTCGGGGGGGTGGGCTATCGCGCGCCATCGGGCCGCTTTGGTGGCCAGATCATCATGACCCACAGCCAGCGCAAGGAACCCAATCGTGCCGAGGGGAGCTGTTCTGGCGGCGAATGCTACCGCCCCGATGGTTTCACCATTTTGGACGCCACAGCCTTTGCCAAGCTGACCGAGGCGCTGACGCTGCGAGCTGGCGTGTTCAATATTTTGGACAAAAAATATAGTTGGTGGAGCGATGTGCGCGGCCAAAGCCTTGCCAGCATGACCAGCGCCGCGGCGCCGCAATTGGCCGATGCCTTCACCCAGCCGGGCCGCAACGCCAGCATTTCCGTTAGCTATCGTTTCTAATTTAGGGGTTTGTCTTATGACATATTTTCATATCCGATCTTGGTCCTTGGCCGCTTTGCTGGCCTTGGGAACCAGCCTGTCCGGCACGGCCAATGCTCATCCGCCGTTCCAAATGGTGCAAACCGCCGCCAATTTTGAACAAGATCGCGCCGATATTTTGGCGATGGCGGGCAATTACCGTGTCAGCTTCAATATGCAGGAAAGCACGCGCTGGGACCCAAATTACGATGTTCTGGAGCCCAAGCGTTCGGGCGGCAACGAAGTCGTCCGCGTTATCGAGGACACGGGCCGCCGCATCAGCTTGCAACATATGTTGGTGATGACGGACGATGCCGGAAAATCGCATATCATCAAACATTGGCGGCAAGATTGGGAATTTGAACCCGCCAAGGTGCTGGTCTATTCCGACCGCAATCATTGGACATGGCAAGATGTGCCCGCCGCGCGGCGCAGCGGATCATGGTCGCAAACCGTCTGGCAGGTCGACGACAGCCCGCGCTATGGTAGTTGGGGGGCGTTCCAAACCCAAGGCGGCGTGCGGCGTTGGCGGTCGGATTGGACATGGCGCCCCTTGGCGCGCCGTGATGCGGTGCGAAACCCAGCCTATGATCGTTATTACAGCATCAACCGCCACCAACCATCGCCTGATGGGTGGATCCATTGGCAGGACAATATCAAGCTGGGGCTGAAGGACGGCAAATTGGTGCCGATTGTTCAGGAATATGTGCTGAACAACTATATTAAATATGATCAATATGACACCAAGGCCGCTGACGCCTATTGGGCATCGACCAAAGACTATTGGGCCGCCGTGCGCGCCGAATGGGACCGTGTTGCCAAGGCCAAGGGCGGCATTGCCATTGCCGAACAGGCCGATACGGGCACGGTGATCAGCGCCCGATTGCTGGAAATGGGTGACGACATTCACGACAAAAAACTGACAACCGCCGCCGCCATCACCGAGGCCAAGCGGTTGATCGACGGCAATACCAAGGCGCTATAAGTCCCGCATTGTCCCAGCTTTGTGTCAGTTGGTCCAATGAAAAAACCTCCCGCCGCATTTGCGCGGCGGGAGGTTTTTTTACGGCCGGACCCGCGCGGCTATCAGGCTGGTCCGGCAAGTCTTTTCCGATTATCCAGCCGCGAACAATCCAGCCTCAAAGGCTGAACGATCAAGCTCTTCTTGGAAATTGGGGTGGGCAATGCTGATCAACGCCTTGGCGCGTTCCGCGACGGATTTGCCCTTCAAATCCACCCAGCCAAATTCCGTCACCACCAAATGGGTGTCGGTTCGGCCCGTTGTCACTGGGCCATCCAGCATCGGGGTGATGCGCGAAACCGTGCCTTTTACGGCTGTCGAGTGGCAGGCGATGATCGAACGCCCCCCACGCGACGCATAGGCCCCGCGTACAAAGTCGACTTGTCCGCCCGTCGCGCTGAACTGGCGACCATTCATAAATTCGGAATTACACGCCCCGTTCAGGTCAATTTGCAACGTGGCATTGACCGATACCATATTGTCATTTTGCGCGATGACAAAGGGGTTGTTCACATATTCCACCGGATATGTCTCGACCAGCGGATTGTCGTTCAAATAATCATATAACCACGCATCACCCATCGCAAAGGTGAAGATGCTGCGGCCCGTATGAATTTGCTTGCGGCTGTTATCCACCACACCGGCTTTGATCAGATTGGCCAAACCCCCCGTCATCATTTCAGTGTGAATGCCCAGATTTTTGTGATGCGCCAACCCAGCGCAAACCGCGTCGGGCAGTGCGCCTATGCCCATTTGCAGGCAATCGCCATCTTGCACCAATCCGGCAATAATCTCACCAATTTTATCATCGGTTTCCGTGCGCGTAGCGGCCGCCAAAATCGGCAAATCGGCGCGATGTTCGACCAATGCGGTCACATCGGACAAGGGGATCATACAATCACCACGAACATGCGGCATGTTCGGGTTCACTTCCAAAATCAGGCGAATGCCCTTTTTACGGGCCACGGCAACGGAATAATCCGCGCTGACGCCCAAGCTGAAATTGCCGTCCGCATCCATCGGCGAAACCGTGGCAAGCAACGTGTCCACACCGACATGCTCCACCAAGGAACGGGGCACTTGGCTGAAGTGGCAGGGGATGATTTCCAGCGCAGGAAGCCCCTCTGTGCGGCGACGTTTATCCAACGCGCGCTCCACACCGCCGTGGAAATAGCTGAAGGGTATCAAGCGGTCCGTCAGATCATAGTCCAACACCGTCGAGCCAGCGACCCCGGTGCAAAGCAAATAATGAAGGCGGACATTCTCTACCTCTCCGCGCCGCGCGCGCTCGGCCAAGGCAGCCAGCAAGGCCGGCGGTTGACCAGCGCCCAGCGCCAGCGCAACTTTGGCGCCTGATGCTATCAGGCCCGCCGCTTGTTCGGCACTAAGCAAGCGTTCATCATAGGCTTTTTGCAGGGGGGTAAGCGTCATATACTCCTCTTCCTTGGTAGAAGATTTCAGCAAATATTGTTCCGGAAAGTGATTCAATATAATAAGATATTATTTTTAATTATCCGTATTTTATAAATCATAATTTACCAGCAAAAAGTGGGGCGTCTAGTGCATTTTATGGGCCGGTTTTTTTGACGCAAATCGGGTGTTCAATTGCCTTTCGTCGATTGCTTCCCTCATCTGGCCTTCATTCATATGACAGAGTATCGATTTCGTTCCATGCCATGACCAAGCCTTGCGAAACCACGTTCAAAAATCAAATCAAAGGTTCACCTGCTATTCAGCCCCATGACTTCACCGTGGGTCAATATGGGTAGACGGGCAGCGGAGGCAGCATATGACATATTCAGTTCGGGCGGGCGCAGCATTGGCGGTGCTGCTCTGTGGCAGCGGTCTCGCCATGACATCCATGGGCTATGCCGCGCCCCCGACCGCTTCCCAGCAGGCGCAGGGATCAACGGGTCATCACCCCGCCACGGGCTTTTGTCGGCGCGCCGAGCCTTTGCCGATATTGGAACCAGAACCAGCATGGCAGCCCCAGCAAGGCCGAATGGACGATGAATATGCCCATGCTGCGCCCTATGCCGTCGCACCGGCTCCACCTCCGCCGCCGCCGCCGCCGCCGCCGCCGCCCGCATCCTATGTTCCGCCATCCGCGAAGGAAATGTCCGCGCCTATCGTAACGACAGCATCGGGGCGATCATCCGAAATGTCGCGGGCGGCACCGGCGGCTGATCATGCCGCAGCGTCCATGGGGACCAGCGCGACATCGCCCGTCCATCCGGGCGTGCGTCCCCCATATCCGCCCCGCCGCCCGCAGCCGCCCGTGCAAACGGGCTTGCTAACGGCAGGGGAACATGACGATATCTTAAACTCCCAGCTTTACGCGGCTTATGTGCGGTCCAGCAATTTGGGGCAAATGCTGCCCGATTTGCCCTATGTCGATACGCGCCGCATGCTGAGCGTTACGGTGCAAGACAGGGCAGGGCGCGCTATCCCATTCGCCGAGGTGAAGGTCCATTGTTCGGACGGCAACAGCCTCAGCCTCACCACACAAATGGATGGGCGCGTGACCTTCTTTCCCGCGCTCGACCGGCTCAGCCCCGATATCCGCATAGAGGCCGTGAAAAATGGCCGTTCACTGGCCAGTGCTCAAAATCTGCGCCTTAGCAACGCCGATGGCGGCCAAAGTCTGACCTTGCGCTCTCAGCAAAGCGGCGCAGAAAAAGCCCGTGCCTTGGACTTGATGTTGGTCATCGACACCACTGGCAGCATGTCAGACGAAATTCGATATTTGCAGGCGGAACTGACATCCATCGTGGATGACCTTAAGGAACGTCATCGCAACTTGGATGTCCGCGTTGGCTTTGTATTTTACCGGGATATTGGCGATCAATATGTCACCCGCACCATTGATTTTGGACGGGATATTGCCAAAGCAAACCAGATATTGGGCCAACAACGCGCCAATGGCGGCGGCGATTATCCCGAAGCGATGGATCAAGCCCTGATCCGCGCCGTGGGGGTATCATGGCGGCCGGACAGTGTGAAATCGCTGGTGCTGGTGGCCGATGCGCCTCCGCATGACGATAAATTTGGCCGCACATGGTTGGCCGCCGAAGCGGCGCGCGCCAAAAATATTCACATCACGCCCTTGGCGGCTTCGGGTGTGGGCGACAAAGCGGAATATGTCATGCGCGCGATGGCGGCGGCCACCCAGTCGCGCTATTTGTTCCTGACCGACGACAGCGGCGTGGGCAATCCCCATGCGCCGCCAGCGGTCGCCTGTTATCTGGTTACGCGCTTGGATGCTTTGCTGCGCCGTGTGATCGACAGCCAACTCAGCGGACAGCGTATCGAACCCGATCAGGGAGAGGTTATTCGCACGGTTGGCCAATATAATAAGGGAAAATGTGCCTTGCCGAATGATTTCCGTTGGCAGTAGCGTCCAACACTGCCATCAAGCCCCGTAAATAGGGACCGCGTTTCGGCGCGGTTTCTGTTGCCAGACCTTGTTACCGCGCAATCTGTGCGTAAATCCTGCTTGACGGGACGGTGGTGGGGTCGGCAACATCGCGCATAAGGCCCACAAGTTCCCGGGGAACGGAATTTCAATGCAATTGGTTATCGTGGAATCGCCCGCTAAGGCGAAGACAATTGAAAAATATCTTGGCAGCGATTTCAAAGTTTTGGCATCCTATGGCCATGTTCGCGACCTGCCGCCCAAGGATGGCTCGGTTAATCCTGATGACGGCTTTGCCATGGAATGGCAGCTATATCCCGACAAAGCCAAGCGGCTGAAGGAAATTCAGGATGCGGCCAAAAAGGCCGATCGATTGATCCTCGCGACTGACCCTGATCGCGAAGGAGAAGCGATTAGCTGGCATGTGCGCGAATTGCTGCGGTCCAAAAAAGCCTTGCCGGACAATGTCCAGCGCGTGACCTTTAACGCCATCACCAAGCAAGCGGTGACGCAGGCGATGGCCCAACCACGCGATTTGGACGATGATTTGATCGACGCCTATCGCGCGCGCCGTGCGCTTGACTATCTGGTCGGCTTCACCTTGTCGCCCGTCTTGTGGCGCAAATTGCCGGGTGCCAAGTCGGCGGGCCGCGTGCAATCGGTCTCGCTACGCTTGGTCGTCGAGCGTGAACGCGAAATCGAAGCCTTTTTCCCCCAACAATATTGGTCGGTAACCGGCCTGTTTGAAATGGGCGGCACCCTGTTCAAAGCGCGCCTGTCGCGCTGGCGCGGTGACAAGATTGACCGTTTGTCGATCAAGACCGAAGCCGATGCCCGCGCTGCAGAGGCCGACGTCAAAGCTGGCTTGTTCACGGTGGACGGCGTCGAAACCAAGCCGCTGACCCGCAATCCGCCGCCGCCCTTCACCACATCGACCCTGCAACAAGAAGCCGCGCGCAAGCTGGGCTTTTCGGCCAGCCACACGATGCGCGTGGCGCAGGGCCTGTATGAAGACGGCGCGATCACCTATATGCGTACCGACGGTGTGCAAATGGACGGCAGCGCGATCAGCGCCGCCCGCAAGGCGATATCGGACCGCTACGACGGCGGATATGTCCCCGAAAAGCCACGCCAATATCAAACCAAAGCGAAAAACGCCCAAGAAGCGCACGAAGCCATTCGTCCCACTGACTTTTCCAAGGACAAGGTCGGCAGCGGCGATCATGCGCGGCTGTATGAACTGATTTGGAAGCGCGCCTTGGCCAGCCAAATGGCCTCTGCCCGTTTGGAACGGACCAGTGTGGATTTGTCGGACGGTACCGGTAAAACCGTGATGCGCGCCACGGGGCAGGTGGTGAAATTCCCCGGTTTCTTGGCGCTTTATGACGAAAGCCGCGACGATAGCGCCGACGATGAAGATGGTCGCTTGCTGCCCGCCATGAACAAGGGTGATGCACCGGCCAAAACGGGCGTCGAAGTGGAAGGGCATGAAACCCAGCCGCCGCCGCGCTATTCCGAAGCCAGCCTTGTCAAAAAGATGGAAGAATTGGGCATTGGTCGCCCATCAACCTATGCGTCGATTTTGCAAGTGCTGAAAGACCGCGCCTATGTGCGCGTAGAAAAAAATCGTTTCATCCCCGAGGAAAGCGGGCGTCTTTTAACAGCGTTTCTAGAGCGCTTCTTTGGCCGCTATGTCGAATATGACTTTACCGCTGGCCTTGAAGACGAATTGGACGATGTTTCGGGTGGCCGCGCCCAATGGCAAGAGGTGCTGGAACGTTTCTGGCGCGACTTCAAACCACGCACGGGCGAGGTGATGGAGCAAAAACCGTCCGAAATTACAGCGGCTTTGGACGAATTTTTGGGTGAATATCTGTTCCCTGACAAGGGTGACGGTCATGACCCCCGCGCTTGTCCGGCCTGCACTGTGGGCCGCTTGGCGCTGCGCGGTGGCCGCTTTGGGCCATTCATTGCGTGCAGCAACTATCCCGAGTGCAAATTTACCCGCAAATTCGCCCAGCCAGGTGGCAGCGACGGCGAAGTGGATAATGGGCCAGAGGTTTTGGGCGTCGACCCCGACAGCGGTGAAGAGATCTCGCGCCGCAGCGGTCGTTTCGGCCCCTATATCCAGCTTGGCGAAGGCAAAGAAGCCAAGCGCGCGTCCATCCCCAAGGATGTGCCGAGCGAACAACTGGATTTGGAATATGCCTGCAAATTGCTGGCCTTGCCGCGCGAAGTGGGCATTCACCCTGAAAGCAGCAAGCCAATCATGGCGGGCCTTGGCCGCTATGGGCCATATCTGCTGCACGACGGCAAATATGCCAAGCTGACCGGCACCGCCGAAGTATTTGAAATCGGCATGAACGCCGCTGTCGCCCGCATCGCGGACGCCGCCAATGGTGGCGGGCGCGGCGGACGTGCCAAGGTGGAACCGCTCAAAGTCTTTGGCCCGCACCCCACGAGCGGCGGCGAAATGAAGCTGCTTGCGGGTCGTTTTGGTCCCTATGTGACCGACGGTACCACCAACGCCACCATTCCCAAGTCGATGGAGCCGGACGCGCTGACCACCGAGGAAGCGGTGGCGCTGATTGACGCCAAGGCTGCCAAAGCTCCCGCCAAGCCCAAGAAAAAAGCCGCTGTCAAAAAGGCTCCGGCGAAGAAAGCCGCGCCCAAGAAAGCGGATGGCGAGAGCAAGGCTGCGGCCAAACCCAAAGCGACCGCCAAACCCAAGACTGCTGCAAAGCCCAAGGCTGCGTCAAAGAAAAAAGCGGCTGCTGTTGTGGCAGAAAGCGAAAGCAACGCACCCTTTGATGCGGATTAAGGCGCGGGCCAACCAAGGCCCGACGCGAAAGTGCCGACAATAAGCAGATGTAAAAAGGGCCGGTGGATCAATCCACCGGCTCTTTTTGCCATTGGTCAATGGGCGCTTAATCGACCCAATCAAGGCCCATGTCGCGGTACACACCACGATCTTCGTCCCAATCGGGCTTGACCTTGACGTGCAGATAAAGATGCACTTTGCGGTCCAGTGCTTGTTCAATTTCCAGCCGCGCGCGCGATCCAATTTCTTTAATCCGCGCACCGCGCTTGCCCAATACAATGGCGCGCTGATTGTCACGAGCGACCAAAATTTGCTGGTGGATTTCGGCGCTGCCATCGGGGCGTGACTTGAATAATTCCGTCTCAACCGTTGATTGATAAGGCAGTTCTTCATGCAATTGGCGGTACAGCTGCTCGCGCGTAATTTCCGCGGCCAAGGTGCGTTCGGGCGCGTCGCTGACTTCGTCTTCGGGAAAATGCCATATCCCTTCGGGCATCATACCCGCCAGCAGGGTCTTTAACTGTGCCACGCCATCATCATTGGCGGCAGAGATGAAGAAGGTTTCATCAAAGGCCAAGCGTTCATTCAATTCGGTGGCGATGGTCAACAGCTTGTCCTTGCGGACCAAATCGACCTTGTTCAACACCAGAAACTTCTTTTCGGGACGATTGGCGACGCCTTCCAGCACGCGTTCGACACGGCCCGTCAATTTGGCGGCGGCATCAACAATCACCAAAATGGCTTCGGAATCTTCCAAGCTGCCCCAAGCGGCGGCCACCATAGCGCGGTCCAAGCGGCGGGTCGGGGCAAAGATGCCAGGGGTGTCGATCAGGACGATCTGGGTGTCACCCTCCATCGCCACGCCCATTAATCGGGTGCGGGTGGTTTGGGCTTTGGCGCTGACAATGGCGACCTTTTGGCCCACCAGCGCGTTGACAAGGGTGGATTTGCCAGCATTGGGGGCGCCGACAACCGCTACAAAACCGCAGCGCTGCGTCATTTCTTTTCTTCCTCGGTCAGCCGCGCCAACAGCGCAGCAGCGGCCGCTTTCTCGGCGGCCTGTTTCGACGAACCTTCGCCTTCCGCTTCGGCCAATTTGCCGATGGAAACGCCGATCCGAAAATGGGGGGCATGGTCCGGTCCATCGCGCGACAAGATGCGATATTCCGGCGGGCGGCGTTTACGGGCTGCGGCCCATTCTTGCAAGGCGGCTTTGGGATGTTTGGGGGCGGCGACTTGCCCTGCAATCATATCCCCCCATAAACGCACGATAAACTGCCGCGCTGCATCATCGCCCAAATCCAGCCACAAAGCACCAATCACGGCTTCCATGACGTCAGCGGCAATATTGTCGCTATGCCGTCCGCCATCGCCAATCGCCTGTGCGCCGAAATGAATAAGGGCCGGCAATTTCAGGCCATGCGCAATACGCGCACAGGTTTCGCCCGACGCCAAAGCATGAAGGCGCGACGATAACTCCCCTTCGGCGGCAGTGGGGTAGCGGCGATAAAGTTCGGACGCCAACACAATGCCCAGCACCCGATCGCCCAAAAATTCCAGCCGTTGGTAATCGCCAACGCCGCTGCTGCCATGGGTGAAGGCTTGCCGATATATGTCCAATTTTTGGGGCTGAAAGCCGGTAATCTCAAAAATAGCTTCTGCGGTCAGATTGGGGGTCAAAAGCCTTCCCCAATACGGTCCCAGCGAGTGGCGGTCAGCCAGCTAATTGGGTTGAACCAGCTTGCCGATCCATCGGTCGAAAACATGCCGACCAATGCTTTACCGACCAGATTTTCTTCGGGAACCAAGCCAATGCCTTGGTTGTCCACCGCCGGAAAACGACTGTCGGCGCTGCGGTCGCGGTTGTCGCCCATCATGAACAAATGGCCTTCGGGCACAATGATCAATGGCGTATTATCTTCGGCAATGGTGGTGATGTCCAAGATCGGATAGCTGCGGCCATTGGGCAAGGTTTCGCGAAATTGCTTGTAACGGCACAGGCGCGAACCATCGGCGGCGACATCTTCAAATTCTGGCGCATAGCAGGGCAGGGTGCCCGTCAGCTGCGCGGCATCGATCATATTTTGCGTCACCGGAATGACGAAATCATCCATGGCTTCGCGCTTCAACGGCTGGCCGTTCAACCAAACTACGCCGTCAATCAACTGTATACTGTCGCCCGGAATGCCAATAACGCGCTTGATATAATCATTTTTCACGCTGGGCGGCGCTTTGAACACCGCCACATCACCGCGCTGCGGCGTAGCGGGGAAAATGCGGCCCGGAATGATCGGCAAGCTCAGCGGGAGGCTATGTTTTGTATAGCCATAGGCCATTTTGTTGACCAACAGATAATCCCCAATCAACAAACGTGGCTGCATCGACTCCGAGGGGATATTGAACGGCGACAAGAAGAAGCTGCGAAAAATCAGCACCGCAATGGCCAGCATGGCCAAAAAGCGGATGGTATCAACCGCTTCTTCCTTGGCAGACGCCTGTACAGGCGCTGACGGCGGGGGGGGGGGGCTGGGTGCAGCGGGCTGAGGCGGTGCAGTGCGGATTTCGGTCATGGGGTCATTGGCGTTGAATAGGTCTGCACGTCAAGCAAATATGCGCTTTGTTCGCTGGATTCGTGGGCATAGCTGGCGTAATCTTGCGTCAAATTGATACGGGGTCTGACTTGGTTTTTGATGGGATGTGGCATAAGAGTGGCGTTACATGCCCATCTTTACATCATGCAGCGTATCCCGATTTGCATTTTGTCGAAATAGGACGTCGATAGAGTGTGATAGAAAAGGGAATTGAAATGATGCGCGCGGATCAGCAGTGGCAGGCGTTACAACAATGGCAGCCGCAACAGATCAAAAGCCTGATTGACGGCAACGCTGTTGCGCGCATCGAGCAGATGGTAAAATATGTCGCGGATATCCGCTTTGACTTTACCAAAACCCATATGGACGACGCCGCATTGCAATTGTTCGCCAATATCGCGGCGCAGCAAAATTTTTCCGACCATCGCCGTGCGTTATTTGCGGGTGATATTGTCAATATCAGCGAGCAACGCCCCGCCGAACATATGGCCGAACGTGGCGATGGTGCGCCGGACAGCGTATATCATGCCCAGATGCTGCAACACCGCATGCGGATGTTGGTTGACGTCATCGAAGCCGAAGCTTTTGGCGAAATTCGCCATATTTTGCATATTGGCATTGGTGGTTCGGCGCTGGGCCCCAGTCTGATGATCGACGCTTTGGCGCGCGATGCCGGACGGTATGATGTAGCGGTGGTTTCCAATGTCGATGGCGCAGCCTTAGAAGAAGTGTTCAAGCGTTTTGACCCCGCCCATACTTTGGTCGCGGTGGCGTCAAAAAGCTTTGCCACGTCTGAAACGATGGTGAATGCCGTTTCGGCCTTGCAATGGCTGACCGATCATGGCGTGGAGGACCCCATTGGCCGTTTCATCGCCATGACGTCCGAACCGGAAAAGGCGTTGGAATGGGGTATTGACGAAACGCGTGTCCTGCCGTTCAGCGAAACCGTTGGGGGCCGCTATTCCTTATGGTCATCCATTGGTTTTCCCGTCGCTTTGGCGCTGGGTTGGGAAGGTTTTTCCGAATTGCTAGAGGGGGCGGCCGAAATGGACCGTCATTTCCGACTGGCGGATGGGACCGACAATATTTGTTTGCTGGCGGCCTTTGTTGACCAACTTTATGCCAACCGACTGGGCGCGCAAAGCCGTGCTATTTTCGCCTATGATGAACGTTTGCGGTTGCTGCCCAGCTATTTGCAGCAATTGGAAATGGAATCCAACGGCAAGTCCGTAACCGCTGACGGCGATGCTTTGACGTTGAAAAGCGCGCCGGTCACATGGGGCGGCGTGGGGACGGACGCGCAACATGCGGTATTTCAATTGTTGCACCAAGGCACGCATTTGGTGCCGGTGGAATTCATCGTGGCGCGTTATCCCGACCATGGCTTGGATGACACCCATCATGAAATTTTGGTGGCCAATTGCATTGCCCAAGGCGCGGCCTTGATGACAGGGCGGTCCAGCGAAAACCCCGCCCGCCGTTACCCCGGCGATCGGCCATCCACGACGATTTTGCTGGAAAATGTTACGCCGCGTAGCTTGGGTGCCTTAATTGCCTTTTACGAACACCGCACTTTTTCCAATGCGGTGTTGCTGGGCATCAACCCCTTTGATCAATTTGGCGTGCAATTGGGCAAGGAATTGGCCAGCGGCCTGACAGCGGGGACGGCGCATTTTGACGCCGCAACGCTGGCCCTGCTGGCGGCCGCGACACAGACGGAATAGGACGCCAGCCCATGGCAACATAAGGGCATGCTAGTATCGCCACGAACAAATGCTTGGCATTCTCCATTCGTCACACCACATAGGGAACAGCAGGGGGCATTGCCCGCCCCAAAATGTGGAAATTCCCAAGAAGAAGGTTGTTTACATGCCCGAATTTGATTTCGATCTGTTCATCATTGGCGCAGGTTCGGGCGGTGTGCGGGCATCGCGGGTCGCCGCATCACATGGTGCGCGGGTCGCCATTGCGGAGGATCATCGGGTTGGCGGAACTTGCGTTATTCGCGGCTGCGTGCCCAAGAAATTGCTGGTCTATGCGGCACAATTTTCTGACGATTTGCACGATGCCACAAGCTTTGGCTGGGACATATCTGCATCGACCTTTGACTGGGCCACATTGCGGGACAATGTCGCCAATGAAGTCACACGGCTAGAGGGATTATATGGGCAAACCTTGGCCAACAACAAAGTCACTTTATTTGCCGAACGCGCCAGCATTGCGGAGCCCCATATCGTGCGCCTCGCCAGCGGGAAGGAAGTCACTGCGGGTACCATTTTGATCGCCACTGGCGGCTGGCCTCATGTCCCTGATTTTGCGGGCCGCGAACATGCGCTGACATCGAATGAAATGTTCCATTTGCCCGAACTGCCCCGCCGCATCTTGATCGCCGGTGGGGGGTATATTGCCAATGAATTTTCAGGCGTTTTCTGTGCTTTGGGCAGCGATGTCACGGTTATCAATCGCGGTGATCGCATTTTGCGCGGCTATGATGACCAAATCGCCCAGCGTTTGCTGCAAATCTCGACGGAAAAAGGCATAGATTTCCTGTTTCATACGGAAATTCAATCGATTGAGAAACTGGCGGACGCTTCGCTGCGCGTCCATTTGACCTCGGGTGACCCCATAGACGTAGACAGCGTCTTGGTCGCTGCGGGCCGCGTGCCCAATACCACGGGGCTAGGCCTTGCCGAGGCTGGCGTAAAGCTGGATGCGCACGGCGCGGTCATTGTGGATGACCAATGGCAAACATCGGTCGATAGCATTTTTGCCGTGGGTGATGTGACCGACCGCGTGCAACTGACGCCGGTTGCCATTCGTGAAGGCCATGCTTTTGCTGACAACCGATTTGGCGGAAAAAATATCCGCGTGGATTATAGCAATATTCCCAGCGCGGTCTTCAGCAACCCACCCATCGGCGCCGTCGGCCTGACGGAGGCAGAGGCGCGGGAACAGGGGCTGGATGTTCAAATTTATACCAGCGATTTTCGCGCGATGAAAAATGCCTTTGTCGGCAATAGCGAACGCGCGCTCTATAAAATGATTGTCGATGGCGCGACGGACAAGGTCGTTGGATTGCACATGATTGGGCCGGAATCGCCGGAAATTCTGCAGGCAGCCGCCATTGCGGTGAAGGCTGGTCTGACCAAGGCAGATTTTGATGCCACCATCGCCCTGCATCCCAGCATGGCCGAGGAATTGGTGTTGATGAAATAAGAGGGTCTGTGGGCGGGGCCGGTTTTTCGCCTCGCCCACGCCTGCATTCATATCCCCGCCCACCGTGGTGGCTGTACCAACATGCCGGCGAGGCTCTCCGGTAAAATTACCCAATTTTATAGGGTACATAGCCTCTGCGGTCGGGGTCCACCAAAATCGGGCGGTCGCTGGGCGGAAAGGCGCGCTGATCGCAATCATCGCGCGGGCAAATGCGGCACGACAAGCCTATTCGTGCGGCGCTATGTCCTGCTTTCACGTCCACGCCATCGGCATAAATGAAATCGCTGGCATATTGGGCTTCGCAGCCCAAGCTAACAGCATAGCGGCGCGGTGTCTGGCCATAGCTGGACGATGCCTTGACCAGCCCCTTGGCCATCACGACATAGCGTAAACCATCGGGTGTTTCAGCCAATTGAAACAGGATGCGGTCCGCGCTGGCGGCGGCTTCATGGGCGACCCACAGGGGGCAAGCGCCGCCAAAGCGCGCAAATTGCAGCCGTGTTGCCGAGTGACGTTTGGTAATATTGCCTGCCATATCGACGCGGCAGAAAAACATGGGAATGCCGCGCTCCCCTGGGCGTTGTAGCGTTGATAAGCGGTGGCAAACTTGTTCAAAACTGACGCCAAAGATCAACCGCAACTGGTCAATGTCGTGCCGAACCGCCCGCGCCGTGTCGCGAAACAGGCCATAGGGCATGACAATCGCGCCCGCCGCATAATTGGCAAGGCCGACATGCAGCAATTGCCGCGCAGCGGCGGTACGCAGCGGCGACGCCTCGACAATCGCTGCAATTTCCTGCGCCAGCGCCAAGGACCCCAATTGATGCGCGACCTGAAATCGGCGGCTTTCCTCGGGTTGGCTGGGGTCGATCATCAAATGCCGCATGGTGGCGTCATATTCGCGCAGGGGCGCGGTCGGGCGGAAGGCCGTCGACACGCTGAAATGGATTTTCATATGCCGTTCCATCGCCGCCATTGTGGGGGAGGGGTGGACCCCGCGCATCCGCGCTGACAAAGTTTCTGCCGCGCAATCAATGCTGTTGACGTAATTTCCCGCATCGTGAAACCAGTCGCGCACTTCCTCCCATGGCAGGCGGCTTCCCTCGGCTGTCCCGCCCGTCAGGGCTTCGTCAATCATCTCCAGTCGTTGGCCCGCACGGCGATAGGCAGCATGCAGCGTGATGAAATGATCAACCAGTTGCGGTTGCTGCAAGGCGGCGCGTTCCAATTGGTCAGCGCTAAGATTTTGATTGGAAAACAAGGGGTCAGACACCGCTTCGCGCAAAGCGCCCAAGCGCCGATGGCTGCTTTCTGTGGTCACTTCTTCCCATTCCATGGGAAATAAGCTTTGTAATCGTTCCAGTAAATTGGGTGTCAACGGGCGATCATCATGCTCAATCTGGCTGAGATAGGATGTCGAAATCCCCAAGGTTGCGGCAAAATCAGCTTGTTTAATGTCCCGTTCTTGACGCAATTGTTTCAAGCGCGGTCCGGCAAATATGCGTTGGCGAGCCATAGTTTTCTTCGCTTTTCTTCTGCCGCATGTGGGACTTGGGGTCTATTTCAATTTCCAAACTTTGCAAAGCACCACTTTGCAATTTTGCAAATTCGCACTTGCATCATTGCATAGCTATGCGCAAATGGCGGCAATCGGCCCGAAAGGGCTATTGCTCGGAATGGCCCGCTTGGTTTTGATGGTTCCGTTTTTGCTCGGTCCATCAAATTTGAAGGCCCATTGGTTTTGATGGAGAGTGCCCACGTGTCCGCGAATATCGCTGAAATGGAAGCCCGCCGTGCTGCTGCCGCCTTGGGTGGCGGTCAAAAGCGCATTGATGCTCAGCATGCAAAAGGCAAGCTGACTGCGCGTGAGCGTTTGAACGTGCTGCTGGATGAAGGTTCGTTCGAAGAACTGGATACCTATGTCGAGCATGATTGCGTCGACTTTGGCATGGAAAGCCAGAAAATCCCTGGTGACGGTGTGGTGACGGGTTCCGGTACGATCAATGGCCGTCTGGTCTATGTGTTCAGCCAAGATTTCACCGTATTTGGTGGTTCGCTGTCCAAGCGCCATGCCGAAAAAATCTGCAAGGTCATGGAAAAGGCGATGCTGGTCGGCGCGCCGGTTATCGGCCTGAACGACAGCGGCGGCGCACGTATTCAAGAAGGCGTGGCATCGCTGGGTGGCTATGCTGACGTGTTCCAGAAAAATGTGCTGGCATCGGGCGTTGTTCCGCAAATCAGCCTGATCATGGGTCCCTGCGCTGGCGGCGCCGTATATAGCCCCGCCATGACCGACTTCATCTTCATGGTGAAGGACAGCAGCTATATGTTCGTGACCGGTCCCGATGTGGTGAAGACGGTGACGAACGAAGTCGTAACACAAGAGGAATTGGGCGGCGCGATCACGCACACCACAAAAAGCTCGGTTGCCGACTTGGCCTTTGAAAATGATATCGAAGCCTTGCTCGCGGTTCGCGACTTCTTTGACTATCTGCCGGAAAATAACCGCGTTGGCGTGCCTGTGCGTCCGACCAGCGACCCTTATGACCGCGTCGAACCCAGCCTTGACACGCTGATCCCGCCCAGCGCGAACCAGCCTTATGATATGAATGAACTGATCCGCAAGACAGTGGACGAAGGCGAATTCTTCGAAGTTCAACAAGCCCATGCGGGCAATATCATCATCGGTTTTGGCCGTATCGAAGGCCGCACCGTCGGTATCGTCGCCAACCAGCCCATGGTTTTGGCGGGCGTGTTGGACATCAACTCGTCGAAAAAGGCCGCGCGTTTCGTGCGCTTCTGCGATGCGTTTGAAATTCCTATCGTTACCTTTGTGGACGTTCCCGGCTTCCTGCCTGGCACCAGCCAAGAATATAATGGCATCATCAAGCATGGCGCGAAATTGCTGTTCGCTTATGCCGAAGCCACGGTTCCCAAAATCACCGTCATCACGCGCAAGGCCTATGGCGGTGCATATGACGTGATGTCGTCCAAGCATTTGCGCGGCGATTTAAACTATGCATGGCCCACGGCAGAAATCGCCGTGATGGGTGCAAAGGGCGCTGTAGAAATCATCTTCCGTGCCGATATGAACGATCCCGCCAAGATTGCGGAACGCACCAAGGAATATGAAGACCGCTTTGCGAACCCATTTGTGGCCGCGCAACGTGGTTATATTGACGAGGTCATTTATCCGCACAGCACCCGCAAGCGCATCGCGCTGGGCCTGCGCAAGCTAAAGAATAAATCCCTCGAAAATCCGTGGAAAAAGCACGACAATATTCCGCTGTAATATTCGCTATAAGGGGTGCCTATGATGCGCCGTTCCACTGTGACTTTTCTGGCCATGGCGGCGCTGATGCCCTTGGCCAGTGCCGCAGCTGCCTTTGATCCGGATACGCCCTTGGCTGATCCGGCAAAGGACAGCTTTCCCATTCGGCTGGGCGATCAGCCGGACCTGACCGTGCGCAGCGCCTTCTTCATCGGATTTGGCGCCGCAAAACGGGCAGGGGAAGATGCCGTGGTCGTGCGCGATGTCGGTGGCACAGCCTATGAATTTACGCCCGCCGCCCTGCATGTCATGGACGATGGCCGCGCTATTTTGCTCAGCACGGGGGCCAATCCCGATGCCAGCAGCGCGTCCAGCGGCATCAACGCCATTCACTATTTGCGGTCCAGCCCCAGTGGCTGGGTGCGTCTGGGCGAATGGTTTGATGTGGGCGGAACGGGCACTATGGGCAATGCTGCCACGTCATGGGCCTTTACGGAGCGTTTGGGCAAAAATCCCTATCTTGTCTCCGCCGGCGGCGGGGTGTGGCAGGGCTGCTTGTTGAACATCGCGGTGATAACGGAAATGACCCCCAATGGGCCTGTGGATCGCGGCAGCTTTACCGCCGCGATGAGCAGCGGGGCGGGCATCGGCCAAGATGATGCCGAATATGACGGCCAAATCATCTCTGCCAAGCCGGACCACAGCTTTGTGGTCGGTTACACAGGAACAAAGGCGCAGCGCCAAAATTATGTGCTGCGCGATGGGAAATATCAGCTTGTCGGTCGGGATCATATTCCCGGTTGTTAAGCCGTTGAAGCAGGATTTGCGGCCCAAGCCAAGGCTTGCGGTGCAAGGAAATAGGGACGTGTTGCGATGAAATTGGGTCGACTAAATCACATCGGCGTTGCCACGCCATCAATCGCAGATAGCATCATTTTTTATCGTGATGTGATGGGCGCCACGCAAATTAGCGAGCCTTTCGACCTGCCCGATCAGGGCGTGAAAGTTTGCTTTGTCGACACGCCCACCGCCGATGGCGCGCTGAATGGCACGCAGATTGAATTGGTGGAACCACTGCCCGGCAACACCTCTATCGCTGGTTTTCTGGAAAAGAACCCTGCGGGCGGCCAGCATCATCTTTGCTATGAAGTGCCCGATATTCACGTCGCCAAGGCCGAATTTGAAGCCATGGGCAAGCGCGTGCTGGGGGATCCCCGCATTGGCGCGCATGGCACGCTGATTTTCTTCGTCCATCCCAAGGATATGGGCGGAATTTTGACCGAAATTATGGAAACGCCAAAGGGTGACCATTGATATGACCAACAAGCCAACATTGGACCAATGGGCCGCCGCCGCTGACAAGGAAGTCAAGGGCAAGGACCTGAATTGGGAAACCCCCGAAGGCATCACCGTCAAGCCGCTTTATACCGCCGAAGATGTGACGGTTGAGCCCGGCCTGCCCGGTTTCGCGCCCTTTACGCGCGGCGTTCGCGCCAGCATGTATGCGGGCCGCCCTTGGACCATCCGCCAATATGCCGGTTTCTCGACCGCCGAGGAATCCAACGCTTTTTATCGCCGCAATTTGGCGGCGGGCCAAAAGGGCCTGTCGGTGGCCTTCGACTTGGCCACTCACCGTGGTTATGACAGCGATCACCCCCGCGTTGTGGGCGATGTTGGCAAGGCTGGCGTGGCGATCGACAGCGTCGAAGATATGAAGATTTTGTTCGACGGTATTCCGCTCGACAAAATGTCCGTTTCCATGACCATGAACGGCGCCGTCATTCCCATTCTTGCTTTCTTCATCGTCGCTGGCGAAGAACAAGGCGTGGACCGCAAATTGTTGGACGGCACCATTCAGAATGACATTCTGAAGGAATTCATGGTCCGCAACACCTATATTTATCCGCCCGAACCATCGATGCGGATTATTTCGGACATTTTCGGCTATACCAGCCGCGAAATGCCCAAATTTAACAGCATTTCCATTTCCGGCTATCATATGCAGGAAGCGGGCGCGACGCAGGTTCAGGAACTGGCCTTCACCATCGCGGACGGCATGGAATATGTGAAATATGGCGTGGCGTCGGGCCTTGATATCGACAAATTCGCTGGCCGCCTCAGCTTCTTCTTCGCCATTGGTATGAATTTCTTCATGGAAATTGCCAAGCTGCGCGCCGCCCGTGTGTTGTGGCACCGTGCGATGACGACGCTGGGCGCGCAAGATGAACGTAGCAAGATGCTGCGCACCCACTGCCAGACCAGCGGGGTGTCGTTGACCGAACAAGATCCGTATAACAACGTGATGCGCACCACCATCGAAGCCATGGCGGCGATGCTGGGCGGCACACAATCGCTGCACACCAATGCGCTGGACGAAGCCATTGCTTTGCCAACCGACTTCTCGGCCCGTATTGCGCGCAACACGCAAATTGTGATCCAAGAAGAAACCGGCATGTGCAATGTCGTCGATCCATTGGGCGGCAGCTATTATATCGAAAGCCTGACCCAGCAATTGGTCGATCAGGCGCAAGCGATTATTGATCGCGTCCAATCCGAAGGCGGCATGGCCAAGGCCGTGGCGGCGGGCTGGCCCAAGGCGATGATCGAAGAAGCGGCAGCGGCCCGTCAGGCCCGCGTGGACCGCGGCGATGATGTGATCGTGGGCGTGAACAAATATCGCCTTGCCAATGAAGATCTGTTGGAAACGCTGGAAGTCGACAACACAAAGGTTCGCGAAGCCCAAGTCGCCCGCATCAACAAGATGAAGGCCGACCGCGACGAAGCCGCCTGTCAGGCCGCTTTGAAGGCTTTGGCCGATGGTGCCGCCGCACCGCAAACGCTGGAAAACAACCTGCTGGCCTTGGCCGTAGAGGCCGCCCGCGCTCGCGCCACTTTGGGCGAAATTTCCAGTGCGATGGAAAGCAGCTTTGACCGCTATGGCACCGTGCCAACCCCTGTGAAGGGCGTTTACGCCAAGCCTTATGAAAATGACGCGCGCTGGGCACAGGTGGTGGACGGCGTCAAGGCTGTGGAACGCCGCCTTGGTCGCGCACCCAAGCTGCTGGTCGCGAAAATGGGCCAAGATGGTCATGATCGCGGCGCAAACGTCATTGCGTCGGCCTTTGGTGACATGGGATTTGACGTGGTGTCGGGTCCTTTGTTCCAAACCCCCGAAGAAACCATTGTGTTGGCGCTGGAAAGCAATGTGGACGCCGTTGGCGCGTCCAGCCTTGCTGCTGGCCACAAGACGCTGATCCCCGAATTGATCAACGGTTTGAAGGCTGCCGGACGCGGCGACATCAAGGTCATTGCGGGCGGGGTTATCCCTCCACAAGATTATGATTTCTTACGCGACGCGGGCGTGCAAGGCATCTATGGTCCCGGCACCAATGTGGTCGAATGCGCTGCCGATGTGCTGCGCCTTTTGGGCCATAACATGCCGCCATTAAACGAAAATTGATGCGGCTTAACGGAGGGATTATCCAATGACTGGCCCAAAAGCTGAAACACTTGCCATCCATGCCGGAACCGAAGTAGACCCGACAACCAAGGCTCGTATTACGCCCATCTATCAGACGGCATCCTATGTCTTTGATGACGTGGACCATGCGTCGCGTTTGTTTAACCTTCAGGAATTCGGGAATATCTATTCCCGCATCATGAATCCCACCAATGGGGCGTTGGAAGGCAAGATTGCGGCACTCGAAGGCGGGCAGGCGGCTTTGGCCGTGGCGTCCGGCCATGCCGCACAATTTCTGGCTTTCCACACATTGATGGAAGCAGGCTGTGAAATTGTGGCCGCCAAGAAATTATATGGCGGTTCGCTGAACCAACTCAGCCACAGCTTCAAAAAAATGGGTTGGACAACCCATTTCGTGGATGCCGATGATCCGGCCAATATCGCCGCGGCCATCAACGACAAAACCCGCGCCGTGTTTATCGAGAGCCTCGCCAACCCAGGCGGTGTGGTGCAAGACATCGAAGCCATCGCCAAAGTGGCGCATGACGCGGGTATTCCGTTGATCGTCGACAATACGCTGGCGACGCCTTTGCTGTGCCGCCCTATTGAACATGGCGCGGATATTGTGGTCCATTCGACCACCAAATTTCTGAACGGCCATGGCAATGCCATTGGCGGCGTGATTGTTGACGCAGGCAATTTCGATTGGGCGAAAAGCGGGAAATTCCCGACGCTCAGCGAAGCAAATGCCAGCTATCATGGCATGAAATTCACCGAAAGCTTTGGCAATCTGGCCTTCATCCTTGCCACCCGTACCTTGGGTCTGCGCGATTTGGGTCCGTCGATGGCCCCGATGAATGCTTTCTTGGCGCTGACCGGCATGGAAACGCTGGCGCTGCGGATGGAACGCCATTGTGACAATGCGCAGAAACTGGCCGAATGGCTGCAAAAACATCCGCAAATTAGCTGGGTTAACTATGCGGGCTTGCCCGACAATGCCTATCATGCGCTGGCCCAAAAATATCTGGGCGGCAAGGGCGGAGCGGTCTTCACCTTTGGGTTGACCGGCGGATATGATGCGGGCGTCAAGCTGGTGTCTAACGTTAAACTGTTCAGCCATTTGGCGAATATCGGCGACACACGCTCGCTCATCATCCATCCGGCTTCAACGACGCACAGCCAATTGACGGCGGATCAATTGTTGCAAGCGGGCGCTGGTCCCGATGTGGTCCGTGTGTCGGTGGGTATCGAGCATATTGATGATATTATCGCCGATCTGGAACAGGCGCTGGGAGCATTATGATGACATCGGGCGAGACGCTGGTTCGCAACGATTGGACCCGCGACGAAATTTCGATATTGTTCGACCTGCCATTTGATGAATTGATGTGGCGTGCCCAAAGCACGCACCGTCAATTTCATTCCCATGGCGAAGTTCAGCTTTGCACCCTTTTGTCCATCAAAACCGGCGGCTGCGCCGAAGATTGCGGCTATTGCTCGCAATCGGCATCGGCGGATACGGGTCTGAAAGCAAGCAAGTTGATGGAAGTGCAGGCGGTGTTGCAATCCGCCGCCGAGGCCAAAGACAATGGCAGCAAGCGTTTCTGCATGGGCGCTGCATGGCGCAACCCCAAAAACCGCGATATGCCCGCGATCATCGAAATGATCAAAGGCGTGCGTCAAATGGGCATGGAAACCTGTATGACTTTGGGCATGTTGACCAAAAATCAGGCGGCCCAATTGGCCGAAGCTGGCCTTGATTATTATAATCATAATATCGACACCAGCCCCGAAAATTACGCCAATATCACCAGCACGCGAACCTTCGAAGATCGCATCAACACGCTGGACGAAGTGCGGAATGCGGGCATCAATGTCTGTTCCGGCGGCATCGTCGGCATGGGCGAGGCGCGCAGCGACCGTGTGGGCTTTGTTCACGCGCTGGCGACCTTGGAACGGCACCCAGAAAGCGTGCCCGTCAACGCGCTAGTCCCCGTCAAGGGCACGGTGCTGGGCGACATGCTGGCCGATACGCCGCTGGCGAAAATTGACGAGATTGAATTTGTTCGCACGGTGGCGGTCGCCCGTATCACCATGCCCCTCAGCATGGTGCGCCTGTCGGCTGGCCGCGAAAGCATGAATGATGCGACGCAGGCCTTGTGCTTCATGGCTGGGGCCAACAGCATTTTTACCGGCGACAAGCTGCTGACCACGGGCAATGCGGGCGAAAATGCTGACGCGGCTTTGTTCGCCAAGCTGGGCTTAAAGCCGATGGAAAGCGAAGAACCGATGCGCCAAAAAAGCGGCTGTGGCGGCGGATGCGCCTCCGCTCCGGTTTTGGAAGCGGCTGAATGATTGGCGCGGCCATCTTTCTGGCGGCAGCCGCTGTTTCGGGGGCGAATGAACCCGATGTTTCTTGCGAACATCCAACCAGCCAGTTGGAAATGAACATCTGTTCTTTTCGCGATTTTCGTCAGGCTGACCGCGAATTGAACGACCAATGGAAGATCACCGCAGAAATCCAAAAGGGTTTTGATCGGGATCCCGATGTCGTGAAAGATGGCCGACCCGGCTATTTTGATACTTTGCTGGCCGCGCAACGTGCGTGGCTAAGCTATCGTGACACACATTGCCGCAGCGAAGGATATTCCATGCGGGGTGGTTCGGCGGAACCGCTTGTTACCAACGGGTGCATGGCGCAATTGACCCGCGCGCGCACCGCACAATTAAAAGATCTTGCTGAGGAAAAGTGATAAAATGTTCAAAAAGATCCTGATCGCCAATCGCGGCGAAATCGCCTGCCGCGTGATCAAGACGGCGCGCCGCATGGGTATCCAGACGGTGGCTGTTTATTCCGACGCAGACGCGCGTGCGCCGTTCGTGCAAATGGCGGATGAAGCTGTGCATATTGGTGCATCGCCCGCATCGGAATCCTATCTGATCGCGGACAAGATCATTGCCGCCTGCAAACAAACGGGCGCCGAAGCGGTGCACCCCGGCTATGGTTTCTTGTCGGAACGCACCAGCTTTGCCGAAGCCTTGGCCGCCGAAGGCATTGCGTTCGTCGGCCCACCCGTCAACGCCATTGCCGCCATGGGCGACAAGATTGAATCCAAGAAACTGGCCAAAGAAGCAGGCGTCAACGTTGTACCCGGCTTTGTTGGCGAAATTCGCGACACCGAACATGCCGTCGAAATTTCGAACGAAATCGGCTATCCGGTGATGATGAAAGCCTCGGCTGGCGGCGGCGGCAAGGGTATGCGCCTTGCCTATGACGAAAAAGACGTGCGTGAAGGCTTTGAAAGCGTCAAGCGCGAAGGCCTGAACAGCTTTGGCGATGACCGTGTATTCATTGAAAAATTCATCCTCAACCCACGCCATATCGAAATCCAAATCTTGGGCGATAAGCATGGCAATGTGATTTACCTCAACGAACGCGAATGTTCGATCCAGCGTCGTCACCAAAAGGTTGTTGAAGAAGCGCCGTCACCCTTCGTCACCCCTGCGATGCGCAAGGCCATGGGCGAACAGTGCGTTGCTTTGGCCAAGGCCGTGAATTATCACAGCGCGGGCACGGTGGAACTGATCGTTTCGGGCGCCGACGCGACGGGCGAAAGCTTTTACTTCCTCGAAATGAACACCCGTTTGCAGGTGGAACATCCCGTCACCGAAGCCATTACCGGCGTCGATTTGGTCGAACAAATGCTGCGCGTCGCATCGGGCGAACCGCTCAGCATCACCCAAGATGACGTCAAGATCGAAGGCTGGTCGATTGAAAATCGCGTCTATGCCGAAGATCCCTATCGCGGCTTCTTGCCATCGACGGGCCGTATCGTGCGTTTCCAACCGCCCGTGGAACCATGGGCTGGCGGCCTGCGCGGCGAAGACGGCATTCGCGTGGATGCAGGCGTGCAAGATGGCGGCGAAGTGTCCATCTATTATGATCCGATGATCGCCAAGCTGATCACATGGGGCGAAACCCGCGACGAAGCCGCTGATCTGCAAGTGGCGGCGCTGGACCGTTTCGAATTGGAAGGTCTGGGCCACAATATCGACTTCTTGTCGGCGATCATGCAGCATCCGCGTTTCCGTACGGGCGAATTGACCACTGGTTTCATTGCCGAGGAATATCCCGAAGGCTTTACGGGCGCAGCGGTGAATGACGATGTCAAGCAAGCCTTGGCCGCCATCGCAGGCTTTATGGCCAGCGCCGACGCAGACCGTGCCCGCCGCATCGACGGCCAATTGGGCGACCGTTTGGAAGCACCGGCCAAATGGCAAGTGGCGCTGGGCGACGACCAGTTCGACGTGAAAATTGGCCGTAAGCATATCAAGGTCAATGGCGAAAAGCTGGATATCGCGCTGGAATATACGCCGGGCGACAAGCTGGTTGTGGCCGATATTGATGGCGAAGAATTGGCTGTCAAACTGGCGCGTACTCGCACCGGATGGCGTATGACGGCGCGTGGACATATTCACAATGTTCGCGTTTTGCCGCACAGCATCGCGCCTTTGGCAGCGCATATGATCGAAAAGATCCCACCTGATCTGTCGAAATATCTGATCTGCCCGATGCCCGGTTTGCTGGTCGCCCTGCATGTCAAGGCAGGCGACACCGTCGAAGCTGGCCAACCGCTTGCCACCGTCGAAGCGATGAAGATGGAAAATATCCTGCGCGCCGAAAAAACTGGCGTGGTCAAGGTGGTGAATGCACAGCAAGGCGAAAGCTTGGCCGTGGATGCGATCATTCTTGAACTGGAATAATCTGACGGCTTAAATGCCGCAGCGCCCCGTCTTGCCCCGATCATCTGATGGGGCCGGGCGGGGCGTTGTTGTTTATACTGGATTGATTTTATGCACCTATCCCATGATGCCGACAGCCCCGCTGGCCCTGAAATCAGTTTCGATGATTTCCTGAAAGTGGATATACGGGTCGGTACCATCGTGAATGTGGCGCCTTTTCCGCAGGCGCGCAAACCGGCTTATCAGCTAGAAATTGATTTTGGCGGCAGCTTGGGCGTGCGAAAAAGCAGCGCCCAGATCACGGAAAATTATGCGCCCGACGACCTGCTCGGCCGCCAAATCGCCGCCGTGGTCAATTTTCCGCCGCGCCAAATTGGCAAATTTATGTCGCAGGTTTTGACCTTGGGCTTTGCGGACCATCAGGGCGCGGTCATCCTCTTTTCCCCCGATCAAGCCGTGCCCAACGGGTCGCGCTTATTCTAAAGAAAAAGGCCCCGTCAGCGCTTCGTTCTGCGCTGACGGGGCCTTTTTCGTTGTTTTTTCTGGCTATTTGGTCGCCGCAAACCGACCTTATCCCCGCAGACGATCAATGGCCTGTGCCAAGGCAACATAAATTTTGCCGATGTCGGACGACAGCAGGGTGACACTGATGGCCGACCCATCGCGCGCATTCATCAACAAACGCAGCATCGCTTCAAAGTCGTGGATGAATTGGTTGACCGAGGCATGGAACGCGCCATCATTTTGGTACAGACGCAACACTTCGCGTGTATCGCCATGGTCCAACAACTTTACAGCGCGGCGGGCAAAGACGCTGCGGTCGCCGCGCAAATAGCTTTCCCACGCCTGATCGCTGACCTCTGCCGACAAGATTTTGGTCATGTCGATGGCGGTGGATTTTAACGCTTCGGTGAGCAGGCTGACCTGTTTCGCCAATGTGTCGCGGTCGGACGCGGCAATGGCTTGTTCAGCTTCGGCGGTGCGTTGTTCTACCTTTTCGCTGACCTCGATAATCTCGCTCAGGCGGTGCGTCAGCCGTTCCGATGCGCTGTTCGCGGCAGCCACGGTGCGGTGCGATGCCAGTTCAATCGATTCCAATTGCGCCAGCATTTCGCTGCGAAACGCTTCGTCCACTGCCGACTGGCCATGGGCTTGCAGGCTTTGACGGCTTTCGTCCGACAGGGCGGCAAAGCGGTGCTGCGCATCCTGTGCCACCTGATCGGCGCTATCCCGAACCTGTTGCAAGGCTGCCAACATTTGGCTGCCGCTGTCATTGGCGAAGTCATCGGCTTGCTGCTTCAAAGCCGCCAAGGCTTGCTGTGTGGTGGCCAGCGTATCTTGCCATTGTTCCGCCATGGTGGATTGCTGGCTGGCTTGACGCGTCAATTGCGCTTCGTTGGTCAGCAGCGTCTTTTCGGCCGATTGAACATGCGACAACGTCGATTGAGCCACCAGTTCCGATGATTCCAACAAAGGTTTCAGGCGGGCAAGGGCGGTTTCGGCGGATTTTTCATGATCGTCCAAACGCTGGAACGCCAGCGGCAGCGTTTCGTCCAACTCGCGGGTCACGCTGTCCAGCGCCAGCAACAAAGCATCGGAATGCTGGATCAACTGCTGCGTCGACCGGTTGCTGCTGCCGACATCGGCGGTAAAGGCGTCCAATTTGCTGTGGACGGTGTCGATGGCCCGTTCAATGCCCACTGCGCTGCGGCTGACCAAGCCGTCGACTTCGGTCAGACGTTCGGCCACATCCTCGACCAATTGCTGCATCTGGGTGGCCAGCGCATTGCTTTGATCGGCGTGGGACGCCAATTGCGTGGTCAATTCGCGGCCACCGCTTTGGGCCAGCGAAATTTGGCGGTCCAAATGGGCGGAGGCGTCGTCCACCCCGTGGCGGAAGCTTTGCCACATGGCTTCCATACGGGTGGACAGTTCTTGCGTGCCCTGTTCCAACTCCTTGTGAATGGCGGCGGTGCCACGGCTCATTGCTGACAGAGCGTTGGACTGGACCTCGGCCACCTTCTCGGACGCCGAAACCAGCCCCGTTTCCGTATCTTGCGACAAGGATTGCAGCGTATCAATCGCATCACGCAGCGTGGCAACGGCGACATCGCTTTGGCGGGCAGCCTTGTCGGCGCTGTCGCCCAAGCTGGCGATTTGCGCTTCCAACTGCGCGCCATGCTGATGGGCGGCCAGGCCAGCGTCGCGAAAATTCTGGGCCAAGCGTTGCGCCACATCGTCAACACGGGGCAGGCCGGTTAACAGGCCATCCATCCGCTGAAACGCACCATCCGCCGATCCAGACAGGGTCTGGCTGGCGCTGGCGATTTGCGCCACATGATCGGCCAATTTGCCGCTGCTGTCGTTCATTCGCGCGACGGCATCAAGGCCCAATTGCTGAACCAAATTGGCCTGCTCGCTCAATTGCTGGCGGGCATCAGCCAAATGGCGGCTCAGGCTGGCCATGGACTGGTTCAACGCGTCATTTTCAGCGCGCAAGTCGGCAGCGACGCGCAAGAATTTGGTTTGGGCTGCGGGGCTAGATTGGGCACGGATCAACCAGATGATCAGGCCGAGCGCCATCGGCGCGGTCATAGCCGCGATTAAGGCTGGCCATTGTGCCATGCTTGGGGCGGCGGAAAAGCCATGGCTCACGGCGTAATAGGCGAAACCACACCATAATATGGCCGCCCCTGCGGCCAATGCGGCCAAGGCGGACATATAGTGCGTCATGCCGCGATTTTGGCTGGGACCGCCATGGTCCATGTCCCAATCCTGATCTGGCACATTATAAATATGCTGGGCGTCCATCGGGTTGTCGGTCATCACCATATTATCGTCGTGGCTGTCGGGGGAACGCGGGGCTTGGCGCTGGTCGCGATGGGGCTGACGCATGGCATGGCCGGATGGCTGATCGGACATATCGGGCGCGCTGCGCCTATCATTGGGGTGGCGACCCGCGGTCGGTGCGGACACCGAGGCAGGGCCCGCGCCAACCGGCGCGTCATCAGCAACGGCTTTTGTAGACGAAGAAGGATCGGTTACGCTGCGCCACAGTCCCACGATCTTTTTTTCCCCCGACATAGTATGACACCTAAATATATGAACTGGATGCGATATTCGGACGACATCCCTGTGCCGCTAATGTTCATCATGCCATAAATGCCGCAAAAATACAGGCTTTGACCAGCAATTTACCGCAGGATTATCAAATTAATTTGCAGCCCAAATGATGTTTGGTCCACATGACATGTTCCCATATGATTTTTCAGGCTGCGCAGCCGCCACCGATCAGACGGACCCAATGGCCCAAGCTTTGCGCTATCCGCTACGCATCCACAATTCCGACCAGTTTTGCGGCGCATAGAATGAAGTTCAAGCCGCAAAGCCGCTTCATCGACGAAACGGGTTCAAATTACGTTCAGACACCGGCCCGCAAATGTAAAAGTCCGTCGGCCATATTGCCTTGGCTGCAATCGGACGTTAGCCGCATTAATTGAAGCGCGGCACGTCCGGTTCAACGATCTGGGCATGGCGGCTGTATGATGAGGAGAGTTTTGAATGTTGAACCGCTTCCGTACCTTGCCGGCCACGGCTATGGCTGCTGTATTGGGCCTCACTTTGGTTGCAGCGCCCAGCGCCGCCGACGCACGGGAAAAGCCCAAGAAAGAACAGGCCGCCAAGGGTAAGCAATTAAGCCCAAGCCGTGGTTTCCAACCCATGTTGAAAAAACTGGGTGACGCGCAAAATGCCAAGGATGCCGCCGCGCTGCAAGCTGCTCTGGCCGAAGCGGCTGGTGCGGCGACCTCGGCCGACGACAAATATCTGCTGGGTTTCTATCGCCTGCAACAAGGTATTATCGGCAACGATCAGGCTGTGCAGGGCCAAGGTCTGGATGAAATGCTGGACAGCGGCATGACCCCGCCTGAAAGCTTGGCCCCTTATAATTTCTTCTCTGGCCAATTTGCGTATCAAGCGAAAAATTATGCCAAGGCCGTAACCCGTTTCGAGGCCGCCAAAGCTGCCGGTTCGACCGAAGCCGTTCTGCCTGCCTTGTTGATGGACAGCTATTTGAGCAGCGGCAATCTCGACAAGGGTTGGGAAGTGGCCCAAGCGTCGATCGCTGCGCAGCGTGCTGCTGGCCAAAAGCCATCGGACGAATTATATGTGCGTCCGGCACAAGCCTTCCAAAATGCCAACCGCACCCCAGAATTGCTGGACGTGCTGAGCATGCGCGTCGAAGATTATCCGCAGGCCGCCGCATGGCGTAACCTGCTGTTCATCATGCTGCGCGATGCGGGCGGTGACAAAGCGCTTAATCTGGATATCCTGCGCTTGATGCGTCAAACCAAGTCGATGACCGAACGCGCTGAATATAGCGAATATGCGGCGCTGGGCGTCGAAGCCGCGATGCCTGGCGAAGTTGTATCGGTGATCCAACAAGGCAAGGCCGCAGGTGTTATCCCAGCCAAGGATAGCTATTTCGACGATATTTTGGAATCGCAAACCCCGCGTGCGCGTGACGATGCCAAGGCTGTTTTGCTCGATGCAGCAAAGCCTGCAACGCTCAGCAACCCGCGCGCCGCATTGGGTACCGCCGACGCGCTGGTGGCCATGGGTGAATATGCCAAGGCTATCCCATTATATCAGGCCGTTGCCACCTCCGGTAATCCGGTCGGGCAATATCGCTTGGGTGTGACCCAGTTGCTCGCTGGTCAGACGGACGCCGGCGCCGCGACCTTGGGCCAAGTGACCACCGGCCCACGCGCACGCCTCGCCAAGCTGTGGGTTGCACAGACCAAGGCAAAGGCTGCACCAGCGGCTGCCAATTAATTTTGCTATATCATATAAAGGGGACGCTTAACCATTTGGTTAGGCGTCCCCTTTATTATGTCACAAAATAAGAAGGCAAAGGCTGGTCCAGCCTCGGCATATATTATGCGTCGACCGGTATGCCCGCCAATTGTTTTGCAGTGCGAATGGTCAGCGATGTTTTCACGCTGGTGACATTGGGGGCAGAGGTCAAATGCGCGGTCAGAAAGGCTTGAAAACTTTGCAAATCGCGCGCCACGACCTTCAACAAAAAGTCAATTTCGCCGTTCAGCATATAGCATTCCCGCACTTCTGGCAGGGTGCCAATATAATCTTCAAATGTCTTCAGATCAGATTCGGCCTGACTGCGCAGGCTGACCATCGCAAAAACAGTGATGCCATAACCCAATTTGGCGGGGTCCAGATCCGCATGATAGGACCGAATCACACCTGCTTCTTCCAACGCGCGAACACGGCGAAGACAGGGCGGTGCCGTCAATCCGACCATGTGAGCGAGCTCCACATTCGTCATGCGTCCGTCTTTTTGCAGTTCGCTGAGAATCTGAAGATCGATATCATCGAATTTTTGAGAGGCCATATATATAATATCCGCTATGCTAATTTTACTGTAGTATAATAATGTTTCAGGCGAATGCAATTGTTCCACATAAACGCGCAAGGAATTTATTCCCTTTTGCGGGCGGAAAAACCAGCCTGATCAATAAGCTAAACACCAACACGGCAATATCCGCAGGAGCAGATTTCGCGTGACGGCCAATATGATGATCGCGACGATTTTACAGCGCGACCCGCAGAACCTGCGGGAATGCATCGCTATGTGGCGTCAATTGAGCGATATCGTTGCCCAGCGCGGAATGCAATTAAATCAATACGAAATACAACAAAGTTTGCGCACTTTGGCGCGTTTGCGAAACAAAGTGCCAGAACATGTCCGGCGCGACACGGCTTTGTCCGTCGCGCATCACGGACGTTTTGCGCCCTTGGTGGCCTTATATGCCAATGATACCGTTATGGTCGCGGCGGCCATGCTGCAAAATGCCCATTTGCCCACCGACGACTGGCTCGCTTTGCTGCCCGCCACCAATGATGTGGCGCGTTCCATATTGACTGGGCGAACGGACCTGCACCCCCGCGTGCGGCGCGCATTGGAAAGCCTTGGGGCAGGGGCTATGGCCTTGCCGCCCGCCCATGTGGCCAGCATAGAGGTCGCGGAAAAGGCGCAATGTAAAGCCGCCCCCCCCAATGCCTATTTTGCGGACGAGCGGCCCATATTGGCCCGGCAAAGCAACTGGTTTCGCAGCGGCGTCGCAGCCGCAACGCATGATGCGGCGGCAGATGTCGCTGCCCAACCAACACGCCCTCTGTTATCGTCGGTGCAGGGTGATCGGGTGGCAGCCCCAGACCAAGCAGATATAGTACAGGCAGGCGTGCCAGTTGGCCGCGCTGCGCCTTCATCGGATTATGACGAAGCCGACATCAGTGCCAACAGCCCCATCAGCGAACTTGTGCGGCGCATTGATCGTTTTCAATCTTCCAAACCCAACTCGTCACTATCCCCCGGAGTGGCCAAGGCTCCGTCTGTCAGCATAGCGCCAGACAGGAAGGCGGTGGAAATTTCAGCGCCCGCCCCAATGGCGTCCCCAGCGGCGTCAACAGCGGCAAACACCCCATCCCCCACAGAGGATGGGATATCCGACGACATCTTATCCGCGATCAAAGCCATTGAAGCCCTGATCCGCAGCAAATTGGCTGACACTGGTAAGTCCCATGCCCCTGTGGGTAACATGGCAGAAAGCGGTCCACTGCCACCGCTGAAGCCGACCGACACCCCACCCAAGCTAGCCCCCACCCAGTTTCGCTTTCACATCAATAGCGACGGGTTGATCGACCAAGTAGACGGTGTATCGCCCGCGCTGGTTATCGGAATGTCCATTGTCGACGCGGCAACGGGGGTGATTCCGGGCACCGATGCCGCCGCAGCAGGGGCGTTTCGTCAACGGGCAGAGATACTCCACTCCCGTATATATTTGGGCGGCAAAACGGATGCGGCTGGCGAATGGCTTTTTTCCGCTGAGCCGATATTCGACAAAAGAAGCGGGCAGTTTCAGGGTTATAGCGCCATCGCCCGACGCCCGCTTCGCCGTGACCGGCCCTATGGCCAATCCGATCGGCCAGAAGCCAGCGACAGTATTCGCCAGTTCATCCACGAATTGCGCAGCCCCTTAAATGCCATTTCAGGCTTTGCCCAGATTATTTCTGGCCAAATCTTTGGTCCGGTTAGCGACTCTTACCGCGTGATGGCGGACAGCATCATCGAGGATGCCGCCAGCGTCCAAAGCACGATTGAGGATTTGGATGCCGCCAATGCTCAGGCGGAGGTTCGCAAGACCATGCTGTCAGAGCATAGCGACATTGTCGATATTGCCGATGTGGTCGATTTTGTCGTCAAGGATTTGCAGCCGTTGCTGGCGGATCAGGGTGTCGGCCTTAACATCACCCAAGAAGGCGGTCCTTTCCTTACGCGCACCGACCTAGGGAATGCGCGCCGGATGATTGGCCGCTTGCTTACGGCGTTGATCGACGTGTCGGAAAGTGAAAGCTTGATGGTTGGGCAATTGATTGCCGACCTCACTGCCAGCGACGTGATGCAATTGCGCATCGTGCGGCCATCCACCATAAGATTTGCGTCAGCCGAGCAGTTGCTCGATCCCGGCTATAGCCCAGAAGGCGAGGCACCCGCCGCAGATATTCTCAGCCTTGGTTTTTCGCTGCGTTTGGTCGGCAGCCTCGCGGCCAGCAACGGCGGAGCATTAGACATCACGCCCAGTGCCATCGCCTTGCACTTGCCATTGGCGACGTCTGATGCGTCCCAAGAGAAAAATATTCGCAGCAATTAATGGGCCACGGCTATGCCGAGGCCGCACACGTGCGGGCTAGAGCAATGAAGGGAAGTGGGGCCTATGCTGCCATGGATGTGCACATCATCATGATGGCTTGTCGCACACCAATATGGGACGCCCCGTGTCATCCAGTTGGACGTCATCCTGTCGGACGCTGATGGCTGGGCCTATCGCACCATGATGGTTGCAAGATCCCCCATTGCCGACAAAGGCAATGACGAAATTCATGATGTGAATTTTGGATTTTGAAGTGGTCGGGGAGATAGGATTCGAACCTACGACCCTCTGGTCCCAAACCAGATGCGCTACCAGGCTGCGCTACTCCCCGAACCGGAGTGTCTACCGTTTCATGCGAAACGTGAGTGTGTCATAAGGCGTTTGCCGGTTATGTAAAGGGAGATTTCATCCCTTCCTTACCTTTTATTTGATGTTTGGGACATCAAATCGCCTGTGCTTTTCGTCATAGTCTTTGAAAGATCTATGCTAATGAAAAGCGTTTTATATCTGAGCGATGCGATGCTTCGCCCTGACGAGAGGGCCACTAGACTGTGCGCGTCGGGGTGTCAACTGGCTTAGTTCCTAAAAATATAAAAAATCATTTCGGCTGCGATAAAATTTAGCAGTGAAACAAAAGGACTATACGCTCACCACGCCCAAATGCCCGCACTAGAGGGGCTAATCCAGCACTGCGACAGGCTACGATAGAGGGCGGGTAGGGGCTGCCCCCATCTCTCCCGCCCCATATCAATCTATGACGCCTATATCCGCGTCCATTCACGCATAGCCCTGATTACACTTGTTGGTCCGACAGCAAACGATTTTTCAACTGCTGAATGGTAGCTGCATCCAGCCCCAAAGCATTTTGGGCATAATTTTCCATAGACCCAAATTGCACGCCGACTTCATGGAATGCCGCCTCGATAAATTCGGGACGAACCGTCATCACATCTTCCAGATGCTGTGCGACGAATGTGGGGTTTGCGGCTTTGACCATTGCCAAAGTGCGTTTATTTTTCTCAGCCAAATATTGATTGCTGGCCATATAATCTTTGACAATTTCTGCGCGGGACACGCCAAGCAGGGACAATATCACCGCGCTCGCCCATCCGGTGCGGTCTTTGCCAGCAGTGCAGTGGTAAACCAATGCATCGTCACCATAAGCGACCTTCTTTATCAACTCGGCATAGGAATGACGCGCGGACGCGACATTCACAAAGTCGCGATTGGCCTCGATCAACATTTTCGCGCCTTCGCCCGCAGCGATTTTGGCCATGGCAGAGCGCATATCGCCGCCAATGCTGCCTTCGGCATCTTTGGCCACGTCCAAAACCATATGCGTGACGCCCGCTGGAACCCGATCCGGTTCATGGCTCCGCTCGCTTTGCGTGCGCAGATCAACGATGGTCCCGACATTCAAGGCCAGCATGCGGCCAAGGTCGTCATCGGACAAGCGGTCCAATTGATCGGACCGATACAAAATACCCGTTTTGACCCATTGCCCATTTTCTGTTCGGTGGCCGCCCGCATCGCGGAAGTTGGCCGCATTGCTGAGCAACGCCGACTTTGCTTCACCCGCCGTGGCCGGTTGGGCCACTAGGGCAGCTTGAACCAAGGGCTTGGCAACCTCTGCCGCGCTAAGCTGCGACCATCCACCAAGGGCCAAACCAAGCGTCAAGCCGCTTCTCAATATCACCATAGTCGATTTCATGATTTTCCCCTCCTAGCCGCGCTGCGAACTGATATTTCCGCCATCCACGACGATTTCGGCGGCGGTCAAATAACTGGCTTCGGTGGACAGCAAAAAGCGAACGACACGTCCGATTTCTTCCGGCGCACCCAAACGTTCTAACAAGATTCTTTTTTCAAAATAGCCGTCTGGCAAATGATCAACCGCTGGCTGCATCATAGGGGTCAATATCTGGCCAGGTGAAACGGAGTTGATCCGAATGCCGTCATGGGCCAGTCGGTCGGCCATCGAGCGAACGAGCGACAGCATGCCGCCCTTTGCGGCACTGTAAATCGGGTTAACCGCATTGCCCAATGTCGCATTGATCGACGTGATGGCAACCACAGCAGAATGGGGCTGAGCCGAAAAATCTGGCAGCAGGTCGCGGACCAAAATAGCGAGCGGGCGAAGATGGGTGTCGATGCCCGCAGCCCAGCTTTCTTCGGTGATACCGTCCACAGATGCTTGATCGACAATCCCCGCGGCATGAACCAAGCCGCCAATGGGGCCCAATGCCTTACGTGTCTTGTCGATGGAGTCCGAATAGCCTGCCAGCTCCCGCAAATCGATGGCTTCGGCATGGGTGGCAACGCCGAAATCAGCGTGAATATTTTTTGCGGCTTCAGCGGCGCGGTCGCCGTTGATGTCCCAAATGGCGACCGGACGCCCGACCGCGGCCAAGGCTTGGGCGCACGCATAGCCGATCCCCGACGCGCCGCCAGTGATCAGAACAGGGGTGTTTGGCAAATTCAATGAGGGGGTAAGCGCATGCGTCATGCGAAGGACATCCTTTTTTATATTTTTTCAGTAAGTTATTTGTTGGAATTGGCAGGCCTTATGCAACATTTGTTGCAGTCCACAATGTCACTGGGCCGCACCGCGATGCGGCCTAGTGATAGGATGGCCAATGGTGATTAGAATTCAAACGACAAATCTAGTCCATAAGTACGCGGGTCACCAAATAATGCCGCAGGTGCACCGACGTTGAACTGCATCGTATAATATTGCTTGTCGGTCAGATTGCGGCCCCATGCTGACAAGCGCAAGCCGTCCAGCCCAGGGATTTCCGTCAAAGACAAGCGTGCATTGAGCAGTCCATAGTCGCCCGTAATATATTTTCCGGAACTGATGGTGGCGCTGGTATACACCTTACTTTGCATTGTATAATTTATATTGGCCGCCAATGTGCCGATCGGTAGATCATATATTTCATAATTGGCTTCGACGGCCAAGCTATGCTTGGGCGCAAGGTTAAAACGGAATTTTGATGAAATATCTTTTCCGGTTGCATCCAATATTTCGTCATATTGCGGGTCAAGATATCCGTAATTCAGACTGAAACGAAGGCCCTTTGTCGGAACCAATGTTAGATCAGCTTCGACGCCTTTAATGGTTGCTTTACCAGCATTTAATACGTCCGTAATCCGAATATTATCGGGATCGGACTGAACATTCACCTGAATGTCATTATATTTGGCTAGAAAGCTTGCGATATTGAAACGTAGCTTATTGTCCAGCCATTGGCTTTTAAGTCCCGCTTCATAGGACCAAAGGGACTCGGCACCAAAGCCCCGATCGAATGCTTCAATGCTGCTGGCGCGGGTATTATAGCCGCCCGATTTATACCCCCTGACAACTTTGCCATAGATGTTCACATGATCGGCAAGGTCATAAGCAACAACCAAGCTTGGGCTAAAGTCCTTAAATTTCCGGCTGCCGTCACCAATGGCGGGATCGTCAATGATAGATCCGCCATCTTTTTGCGTTTTCTTGAACATCATCGCTTCACGCTTATCCCAGCTGTGGCGCGCACCGGCGGTGATGTGAAGACGCGAATCTGCCCATTCGGGGCTATATGTCACTTGACTAAAGAGCGCGAAGGAACGGTTGGAAATTGGCGTTGTGGTAAAGGTTCTGGTGGCCCTTGATGTGGTGTAGCTGTTGCTAAAATTGCTTCCATCCTCTGAAAACCAGTACAAACCAGCGACATAATTTATTTCGCCATTGGCTGTGTCGCCAACCAGCTGGATTTCTTGGCTCCATTGCTTCTGATGCGCGTTGCTCTGATTTTTTTGGAAGGGGGCCGGGCCCGTGATCCCAGACAAATAGTCCTGATTTTGAAAGTTGCGCAATTTGCGGTGCGCGGTGATGGAACGAACGGTCAGCGCGTCCCCAACGTCCCACTCGGCGGTCAGGCTGTGACCTTGTGACACCACTTCGTTGGGTAACAAGTCGCGCACATGCTCACTGCCCGCAACCGGACAGTCCGCTTTCAATGGGTAAAGCGGAGAGAAAGCCAGAAAAGCTGGCGTGTCGTCAATATTGGACCGATCATAGCTGTAGCGCAAATTAAACGCATCGCTGGGTTGCCAATAAATGTCGGCCCGCATCGCTTCACGGCGTTTGTCACCCCAGCGATCAACACCCGTCCCAAGGTTTTTCACAAAGCCATCTTGGCGAATATTGGCATAGGACAGGCGGGCAGCCAGTGTCTCGCCCATAGGAATATTGACGGCCGCTTTATAGCGGCGATTGTTGAGGTTTCCGACAGTCGCCTGAAGCTTTGCGCCAAAGTCACCCAATTCGGGCTTGCGGGTCACAAAGTTGATCGCACCGCCGGTGGCATTGCGCCCATATAATGTCCCTTGCGGACCGCGTAGCACCTCAACACGTTCCAATTCGGCAACCTCAAGGGCTTGGCCTTGGCTGCGGGCGACGTAGACTCCGTCCATGTAGACGGCAACGCTGCCATCCTGCGTGATCTGGTCATCCGCCAGTCCGACACCGCGCATGAAAATTTGGGTGGTGGATGCGCTGTTGGGGTGGGGCGTTAGCTGCAAATTGGGAACATGCGACCGTAAATCGACAAGCCCAGAAATCCCCTTGGTCGCCAGACCTTCGCTACCAAAAACGGCCAGGGAAATAGGCGTGTCTTGCAAGGATTCTTCGCGCTTTTGCGCGGTAACGATAATCTCTTCTAGGCCGCCATCAGGGGCTGTTTCTTGCGCCATCGCGGGCGTGATTGCGATGCTGGCCGATGCACCCATCAACATGATTTTATAAACGGACGTGAAATCCAAACGCACGGACATCCCCTCTCTCCCTGACATGAATGGGTAGGTGTGTTACCTGCCTACCTTGAGGAAGAATTTCTACCTACGTGAAGGTAGAAATCAAGATGAAAAGTTGCGGTTCCCAAAAGATCGCGCCAAGGCTACGGCGAAGATGGGGCGGCTCGATAAAAAAGGTGCAGGTCTTGAAGCCAATTCAACACACGCGGGGGGAAATGACGCGGCGCGCCATATTGGAAGCCGCGGAACAAGTTTTTGCAAATGTAGGCTTTGACGCCGCTCGGCTAGAAGATGTGGCGCTGGCGGTGGGTATCCGCCGACCGTCCATCGTCTATCATTTTGCGAATAAGCAAGAACTTTACGATGCGGTGGAATTGGATATATTCGAATCCATGCACCGCGCCGCCAGTGAATCCATGCTGCATGCCGCAGGGCATTTGGACCGATTTTTGGCGTTGCTAGATGGCTGGCTAGATTATCTGGTCCAGCGCCCAACGGCGGCCCGCATCATCTTGCGCTTGGTTGCTGACGCGACACCGCGCGGGGAAAATCCGACGCAATTTTCCTTCAGCGCACTGCGCGATATGGAAAAAGTGATATCGGAAGGGGTGGCCAGCGGCGAATTTCGAGCGGTTAGCCCGATTTTCCTCATCAACTCTGTCGCCAGCAGTTCCTTATTTTATGTATGCAATGGCAAGCAGCTCGGCCCAGATTTCAATTATGATCCGTCTGACATGGCCTTGCTCGGCGGTTTTCGTACCTTACTTCATGATACCGCGCGGGCCGCCGTGTCCAAAACGCGTTAATCCGCGCCCATGCATGGGCGGGGCATGGCGGTTGCCGTGGGCGGAGGCCCCGTGTCCGGCGGCGCGGGCCGAGGGGTGGCGCATGTTCGATACAGCGGATCAGTTCCACGCGTGCCCTGAAATGGTCTGACCGCTGCTAGGGCAGCCACAGATCTTCATCTCATTCGTTATCCCCAGTGCAATCTGGTGTGAAACTTCGTCAGATGCGACGCCATGTCTTTGTTTTTTATCAAAATCCTCATATCATTTGCCGCGATATCGTGAAGCGATATGGCACCGCATTCGGCGGAATTGTTGCGTAAAAAGACACGAAGGCGCTGCATCCTGTACTATTTTATCACAAGCAGTGAATGTCGGATAATTTTAACAAAGCATCTACGCATGATTGCTAATAATTAAAAACCCATTGATCAAATGCGAAAAAAAGTTAAGGGGATGTCGCATATCTCATGGGAGACATGCATTGAAAAAATTATTTCTGGCCTCAAGCCAATCCAGCCTTGCCCTGTCCATTTTGGCAAGCGGTCTGGTCTGCACCACATCCGTATCCGCCCAAGAGGCAGTCGATCAGGATGCTGCCATTGAAAGCAATGAAATTGTCGTGACGGCGCAGCGCCGTGCCGAACGTCTGCAAAATGTTCCGCTGTCCATTACTGCTGCCACTGGATCAGATCTGGCCAACCACGGCAGTTCGGACATTCGCGGCATCGCTCAAGCCGTGCCAAGCTTGAACGTCACGGCTTATCCAAATTCGTCGGACACGGTGTCTTTGACCATGCGCGGCCAAGGCTCGGCTGACGCTGGCCAGATCACCAAAGATGGCGGCGTCGGTATGTATATCGACGGTTTCTACATCGCTCGTCCACAAGCCGCCTTGTTCGACCTTGGTGATCCCGAGCGTATCGAAGTATTGCGCGGCCCACAGGGCACGCTGTATGGCCGCAACACCACCGGCGGCGCGGTCAACATCATTTCGTCCAAGCCGACGGGCGAATTTGGCGGCAGCGTCAGCGCGACCTATGGCAGCCGCGACTATGTCCGTGGTTTGGCCAATATCAATTTGCCCGCCATCGGCGCCTTGTCGCTGAAGGGTACGCTGCTTTATTCCAACCAAGACGGCTATGTGAAGAATAGCGGCGGCAATAATTTCCACGGATCGGGCCAATTGGCAGGCCGTATCGCCGCCCGCTTGAAGCCTGTGGATGGCTTGACCATCGACTATGCTTTTGCCCGTGGCCGTGTCTTGTCGACCCCGCCTTATTATTTCAACCCCGACCTTGTTGGCTTGGTGCCCGGCTATGATCTGGACAGTGACAAGACCTATGCGCCTTTGGACTTGCCAAAGAGCCGTTCGCACTTCACCGATCATCAGTTGACGTTGAACTATGAAGTCAATGACAGCCTGACGATCCGCTCCTTGTCGTCGTACCGCAAGTCGGATTCCAAGCAATATGTGAATTATGGCGTCGGCCAATCCTATCCGATCGAAGATGGCGTTTATACGACCGAGCAATTCCACGATTATCGCGCGAAACAATATACGCAGGAATTGCAGATTGTTGGCTCGATTGGTGATCGCACCGAATATACTGGCGGTCTTTATTATTTCAAAGAAACCGGCACGCATTTCCAGAACCAATTTTTGGAAGGCGCTATGATTCCAGGCGGCGAGGCGGACACGTCACGCTTGATCGATGCCAAGTCGATTTCCAAGGCGGCTTATTTGCAAGTCACCGTCACACCGCCGATCTTGAATGACCGCCTGAAGGCGACTTTTGGCGCGCGTTATACCGAAGATGTGCGTCGGGCCGGACGTACGCAATGGTATTATGACGCGGTCACCGAAGATAACACACGCAACAACCAGAAATTCGACAATTTCAGTCCATCGGTAAACCTTGCGATGCAATGGAACCGTGACGTGATGACCTATGCTCGCTATTCCAAGGGCTATAAGGCCGGCGGTTCGGCCGAAGGCGGACTGGACTTCACGGAAACCTTTGGCCCTGAAAAGGTCGAAGCATGGGAAGCGGGCGTTAAGTCGCAATTCCTCGACCGCGCATTGACGGTCAACCTGTCGGCTTTCCATAACAAATTCCGCGACATGCAAATTGACTTTGCCGCGGACCCTGTCGACTTGTCCAAGATTTCCACGGTCAATGCGGGCCGCGCAACGATCAACGGTTTGGAGCTTGAGGTCGGCTATCGTCCATCGCGCGCCCTGAACCTGCGTCTGTCTTATGCTTTGCTGGATGCAAAGCTGAAGCAGGTGTTGGCATTCCCCGACACCACTTTTGACCCCGATGTAAATCCTGACTTTGATGGAAATGTTGGCGACGATGTAACTGGCTATTTCACCATGCCGTTCGTCCCGAAAAACGCCCTGACCGTGTCGGGTGATTGGGAATTTTACGCCAAGGGTGGTTCGTCGGTTACGGCCTATGCAACCTATTCTTATCAAAGCACCATGGCTGTTTCCTCGCAAGCCGGACCTTCGGTCATTGGCAACCACTTCTATCGCAGCGATGCCAATGAAGTCGTGAACCTGCGTCTCGCTTATCAGCGCGAATTGAACAACGCCGATCTGACGGTCGCTTTGTTCGCCAATAATGTGTTCGACAATCGCGCGCGTCAATTCGCCATCGGCGTAGGCAGCCAGCAAACTGGGTTCTTCTCCCAGACGGCGCCTTATTCCGAACCGCGCGTCATCGGTGCAGAAGTCAAGCTCGGCTTCTAAATGATGCCATAATATCGCCCAGCGCACACCGTTTTTCGGCTTGCGCTGGGCTTTTCTATGTCTTGGGGAGAGGGGTAGGGCATTGGAACTTATTAAAAATATATTTGATCATCAATGGGCCGACATTAACGACATTCGGGTCCATTATGTTGAATGCGGCACAGGGCCGCTGATCATATTATGTCATGGATTTCCGCATAGCTGGTATAGTTGGCACCGCCAGATCCGCTATCTGGCCGATGCTGGTTGGCGGGTCATTGCTCCCGATCTGCGCGGCATGGGCGAAACGGATGCCCCAGCGTCGCCGCAAGCCTATGATTGCTTCCAAACCGCCGGTGATTTGGCGGCTTTGCTGGACCATTTGGGTGAAGAACAGGCCGTTTTTGCCGGCTTGGACTTTGGCATTTTTGCCATTTATGACTTGGCCCATCTGCACCCCGACAGGGTGAAGGCCATCATCGCCTTGGAAAATCCTCATTACCCTGAACGAGCCGATATTTCACCGCTGGCCGAGGCTGCGGCATGGGCCAAAAACCATTTTGTCCATATCGAATATTTTCGACCCGAAGGCATTGCTGACGCCGATTTGGCCGAGGCCCCAAAAGAATTTATCACACGGGTTCTCTATGCCTTGTCCGGCGATTATCATTATCTTGATGTCTGGAAACATCCGGTCGGCACAAAATATCTGGATGCTTTGCCAGCCGCTCCGCCGCTGCCATGGGCATGGATATCGGCCGAAGAAATGGACGTCATGGCCTCGACCTATGCCCGTTCCGGCTTTACTGGCGGCCTGAATTGGTACCGTGCCATGGATATACGCTGGGAACAGCGCGCCGCTTGGCGGGGCCTGAAAACGCAAGCCCCTTTTTATTTTATTGGCAGCGAACATGATGTCGACCTAGAAGCGTGGCACGGCGACGACCCCTTGGGGGATATTTATCATCACCATGCAGAGGTCCGTCAAATCGACATGCTGCCAAAGGCAGGGCATCTGATCCAATTAGAGAAATCTGCCGAGGTCAATGCGTTGCTCGATAAATATTTGACGGATATTTACCAGCCAGATCGGCCTGAAGCGTAGCGGCGTTGTCGTCTGGCGCAGCAACTGTCGCCTTAGGTGCTACTCTTTTGCCCCGAAATGGCAGGGGCTCCTATGAATGGATGGCTTGCCTGCATAAGGGCAAGCCCATCATACGCCATAATCTCATGGCGAAGCCGCCCTGCCGTCCAAGCAGGGATTGGGCGAGATGCCTTCTGATTGCTCCCCCATTCCGCCTAAAATGCCCTATGTTGCGTGCTGGGCTTCGCGTTGCGCATGACCCGTGATCGACAGCGGCGCGCGGCATATCACCACCCGCGAGCAGCGCGGCAAGTTCTTCCAGCACCCCTGCGTGTTCCTGCAAGGCTGCAGGTAGGGGGACGCCTATTCCGCGCCGCTTTCCCGTGGCGGACACCGCCACAGGCTAAATTCCCCTAAATGGCCCTACGCGGCCAATGTTTCCACATTTTGGTGGCGCTTAGCATGTTTCTGAAGCCCACTGCACGGCATCCAGCCCGGGTGTGAAAAGGCGGACTGGGACATAATTTGATCTTGCGCATATCCGCGAAACACCGTGCAGTTGAACCGCCCCACGTTTGCCGGAGGCTATTTGGTTTAAGTTATGCTGCCATGGGCTGTTCGTCCAGCATGGTATAATAGCGATCTTCGGCCTCTGCGGGCGGAATATTGCCGATGGGCTTCAGCAGACGCCGGTTGTTGGACCATTCGACCCACTCCAATGTGGCAAATTCGACGGCTTCGAAAGAGCGCCACGGTCCTCGCCTGTGAATTACCTCGGCTTTGTAAAGGCCATTAATGGTCTCCGCCAAAGCATTGTCATAGCTGTCGCCAACGCTGCCCACCGAAGGTTCGATCCCGGCTTCGGCGACGCGCTCGGTGTAGCGAATGGATAGATATTGAGAACCGCGGTCGCTGTGATGAACAAGACCACCTCGATGGGCTGGACGCCTCTCGTGGATCGCTTGCTCCAAGGCATCCAGCACGAAACTCGTGTGAGCTGTTCTGCTAGCCCGGCTGCCCACAATCCGGCGAACGTAAGTATCGATAACGAAGGCCGCATATACAAAGCCGGCCCAAGTGGTGTTGTCGGGGGCATTGTTGTCATGTTGGGCAGCGGCTATCTTGCGGATTTTCTGCAAAATAAAGGCTATAAAGATGCGCATCTTCGGCTGTATCTGTTTGTGATGCCCGCACTCGCTGCTGCGGCTGCAGTCGGATATTTGTCGACGAATTTGGGACTGACATTAGTGGGGTTAACGATTGTTAGCACCGCCGGTCCTTTTATTGCCGTTGCCGCCTCTGGCCTGGCCTTGGCAACGCCGAGTAGCAAGCGCGGAATAATGTCTGGCTTTTTCCTATTGTGCTATAATATCATTGGCTTTGGCGCTGGGCCCACAGTTGTGGCTTTCCTTTCTAACCATTTGAAGGCGGATGGCAGCGCATTAGGTGTCGCGCTCGCCTTGACGTTTTTACTAGTCACACCGATCGTGCTTTTGTGCTTTTATTTCGGGCTTAAACCTATGAGGGCTGCAGTGTCAGGAGTTGGGGCAATTGAAGCTCTTAGATAAAACGGCAATGCGCAATATGGACGCGTAAAATTACATTTTCGGTATCTTTTAAAACTTATAACTCATTGATTTAACCAGATAACTATGATTGATTAGGAGTAAAATCCCGATTGGTAAAAGAGATGTATTGAACGGCTCGGCTCCTGCTCCACCCTTTTCGACTCTCTGGGCGTATTTGCGTGAATGGTCGGCGGGTTTTGAGCTAATTTTACGGACAACTTGGCGCGCTTTGGAATAGAGCCGTTGATGTCGCTCTTCGATCGGTGAATGGATGACGGTGCCCTAGCGTGGATTTCACATTCGCTCATTCAAATACAATATTCACATGTTAATTTATCCCTATCCGTTCACAATAATACCGCCGTTTGGATGCAAAACCTGACCTGACATGTAGCTAGAGTCTTCACATGCTAGAAATAGAAAGGATGGAGCCACTTCATTCGGCTGCCCAGGTCGGCCCATCGGGGTGTCCTCGCCGAAATGTTTCAGCTTTTCGGGGCTAGCGCCTCCACATGGATTAAGGGGCGTCCAGATCGGCCCTGGCGCAACGGCATTGACCCGAATTCCATCGCCAATAAGATTTTCAGAAAGGGAACGGGTAAAGGCCGTAATTGCACCCTTGGTACTGGAATAATCTAGCAGTTCCTTTGACCCCTTATACATCGTTACGGATGTGCAGTTTATAATCGTACTGCCAGATTTAAGATGGGGCCGTGCCGCTTGGGTCAGGAAGAACATGCTGTATATGTTGGTTTGAAATGTACGGCGCAGCTGTTCCTCGGTGATATCGGTAATATCCTTGTCGGGATGCTGCTCGCCTGCATTGTTGACCAATATGTCGATGCGCCCAAATTTTTCCATCGTGTCATGGACGATCTGCTCGCACATCTTGGATACGCCAACATCCGCTTTAATTGCGATGGATTGGCGGCCTTCCGCCTTGACAATTTTTTGGGTTTCCAGTGCGTCATCATCTTCCATCAGATAAACGATAACGATGTCCGCCCCTTCGCGGGCATAAAGTGCCGCCACGGCCCGACCGATACCACTATCTGCCCCAGTAATAATGGCGACTTTGTCTTTCAGCCTACCCGAACCTGAATAGCGTGGTTCGCATTCCGGTTTTGGATGAAGCTTGCTTTCCTTCCCACGCAGCTTGTCTTCGTGGATCATCTTGTCGGTCTTGGCCATCGCACTTCTCCTTCATTCAACAACCATTCCAAGCCAGACACCGTTCATTCGACTGCGGCCACCTGCCGCCCCAGCCCGACATGCCGTGGTACAATCGGAACTGGCCGAGGGCGGGCGCGTTTGCTTCACATGCTGTCCCACGAACTCGAATGCGACGCGGAGACACTCGCGCCTGCGCTTCCAGACACCTTAATCGGTGAGGCAATCGCGCTGCTAAAAGACGCGGGGCGAGCAGGCTTGAAACTGGCGACGGCGGAAAGCTGCACCGGTGGATTGCTTTCTTCGCTGCTGACGGATGTTGAGGGCACCAGCCATGTTTTTGATCGTGGCTTCGTAACATACAGCAAGCGGTCCAAATGTGACTTGCTGGGTGTGCCAGCGGGAATGATCCGTTGGCATGGCGATGTCAGTGAGGAAGTCGCAAGAGCAATGGCATGGGGGGCCCTGCAGCGATCTGACGCGACCGTTGCTTTTGCGATCACTGGCTTCACGGGCAAAGCTGGTCCCACCCAAGAGGCTGGTCTTGTGCACATGGCCTGCGTCACAGAAGGCGGCTATTGTGATCATCAGCTATACCGTTTTGGCGATATTGGCCGAGGGGCGACTAGGGTCGCGGCATTGCAGGCCGCAATCCACCACTTACGCGTAGCCGTTCGGCATCCAGACTTGCCCTCTAAATCACATCCAGCGCGGACAGTCTAAGATGATGTCACCGCCGCCAGATGGTATCAGTGCGGATGCGCTAGATGTGCAAAAGGGATTTGCCAATCCGTTGCCCTTGCTTCTGTTGACGCTGCTGATGATCGCTGGCCTCATGGGTTTGATGGGTGGTAACCCGTCACCCAAACAAGGGGTTGAAAACCAACGTCTGAAATTTTCCATTCACAGCCCCACTATTGTTCGCAGTGGCTTGGCCTTTGAGACCCAACTTACCGTGCATGCGAAGCGACCCATTCATCAATTGTCGCTGAGCGTTTCCGATGAATTGTGGCGGGACATGACTATCAACACCATGATCCCTAGCGCGACAGAGGAAGCATATCGTGATGGGGCGCATCATTTTACTTTCTCCGATCTTCCGCCAGGCGGCCAGTTTCAATTTAAAGTCGATGGCCAGATAAATCCCCCACTCATAGGAAAGGTTCGCGGACCGATCATCGTGTGGGACGGTCCAACGAAACTCGCGGAAATTGATTTTCAGACAATGGTACTGCCCTGATGGATATTATTCTGCGCGCAACCGTGATGTTCTTTATCATGTATCTGCTATTGCGGTTACTGGGTAAACGAGAACTGACGCAGGTCACCCCATTCGAATTGGTTCTGTTGATCGTGATGGGCGACCTTGTTCAGCAAGGCATTACGCACAATGATTTAAGTCTGACCGGTTCAACCCTTGCAATCAGTACCATCGCCTTTTGGGCGTTGGCATTAAGCTGGACTACCTATCTTTCCCCTTGGGCCGAACGAGTGTTGGATGGCGTGCCTCGTGTCCTCATTCAAAATGGTCAGATCGTATCACCAAACATGCGGCGGGACCGCATCACGCGTGCAGAGTTGGAAACAGAGATGAGAATGGCTGGCATCGCCAAAATTTCTGATGTGGCTTATGCCATCATGGAGCCTCATGGAAAAATCAGTTTCATTCGTTCCGATGGGGATCAATCTGCGTCGCTTGAAAAAGACGATGACGCCGCAATTTCATGATGCTTGATGAATTATTTATGTTAATATTCTATTTTTAATAATATTTTTCTAATTATGAGCGAAATTTCTTCTAAGAATATAAAAAATATATGACTATCTGTCTTTAAAATAAGTCGCCTCATCGTTTGTTTTAAATTATGATATTTTTATTATTTGGCTTAAATGCTCGTATTTTTGAATGTATATTAATTTATTTGAACATTAAGCCCATTTCAGACAAATATTCCAAAGGAACAAGGGGGGGAGGGTCTCCGTTGATCTTATGTCCGCTTTTGGACAGATGATGAAGGAGAATGGACATGGGAAATCAAAACCAAACCAATAATCCCAATCAAAATGGACAGCAGTCTGACAAGCGTCAGCAGTCTGACGAAGCAAGGTCGCAGATGGATCAGGCAAACCAGCCGAGCTCACAAAATCGCTCGCAGGAACAGGCTGAAAATTCCAACCGCCAAAATCAGAATCGTGACAATCAAAACCGATAAGGTGATTTCACAAAGCTGATAATCAAAGAGGGCCGTGTCATATGACGCGGCCCTCTTTGATTCCGGACTTCGAAAACGAATAGACAATTTGGATGCGCTTAAATCTCCAGCTTCGAAACGGTTTAACACACGCCAAGCTCATAGCGATATCGATCAAAACAACGCTCTCCGCAGCGTAGGCGGATCAAGGCACCTTCCGCGATGGCCTTTGCTCTTGCGGGGTCTTCTTCGATTGCGGGCAAAATCACTTCTCTATTCCAATCAGCGCTATGCTTGATGTCCAAATGAGCGTGCAGGTCGAAATAGCGCCGTTGATGGGCGTTCAAACCTATGCGCTTCAATCCTTTGGCAACCAATATAGCGCGGGTCGGCGCGGTCAGCTCAATAACGCCCAGCGCACCGACGCTATGCCAGGCATATCGCCGCGTGGTGGCCATGGCGGTCATGGCATTGGCCAATGCCAGACTTTCCCAAACGGTGTTTTGAATAGAGACGTTGATGTTCAAAGCATCAGACACGGTTTCCAGCATGGGCCCATGCATGCCTTGCTCGCGACCGCGTCCCATTTCATCCCAATAATTGCATGCCATTTCCAACTTGGGACGAAGCGGAAGCTTCACCTGGGTCATGGCGACCAAATCGTCAAACCCTGCTTCCCCCGCAGCTTCTTGTTCCATGAACCATCGAAAGTCATCGAAGTCAGCGGTTTCTGCTAACCAATCGAACAGGCTGTCATTCTGTCCGGGACCGCTAGCCTTTAAGTCTTCGAACCAAGATATAAAATTAGCCGGATGGGAAGGGGCGTCTGCCGCCAGTTCGGATATCTCGTGACGAAGTTCTTCGATGAAGCCGCCTTCCAGCCGCAGCATCCGCTGGTCATGTTCCATCGAACGCTGCCAGTCTGGGTCTGGCAAGCTGGGCGCCAAGCGAAGGCTATTCCATCGCGCTAACCCCTGTTGGAAAACGTCCGTTAAAAACTGAGAGTCCCGGGGTGGATGTTTTATGTTGAGCGCCATCGTGCATCCCTTTCCTGTTTGTTATATACAACAGACGTCAGGGACAGTTTCACGTTCCGAGTTTGGTCCGACAATTTGCACGACTAAGGGCCCAGATACACATATTTTTATATTCAATAGCCTGACTGAAAAGTTCCAACTTGTATCAGCGAAGAAATGAAGTTGTTATCCAAAGTTTCCTGTCAGGATATAGTCATAATCTACGCCTTGGTCGGGAGAGGGTTAAGATTAACCCCGACTTCTCGACTAGTTTGATAGCTTTGAGTTTCTCTGATGGATCTTCCATTCGTCGCCTTCCCCATCACCCATCACCCACCATGCTTTTTTGAGCAGGTAGTTCTCCAAGGGCAGGTCGGTTACGCATTCTTTCGTCGCTAGGTTTGATCGCAGTTGCGTCGATGATTTGAGGGAGTGGAGATGGCTTTTCCGTTTCATCGACACTGGCGACGCTGCGTGAGTATGTCTTGCGCATGGATTGCTATGTCTGCGGCAGCGGTGCGGCGAAGATTTGGCGACCACATAGCAACGCAAAGCCTTGGCGCGCCCATGGGTGAAATGTTTTATCGTTAATATCTAAACCGCCCGTATAGGCACCAAAGGCTGGTAAAACCAAATGGCGCTTGGTGACGATGAAGCAACGCCATCTTTTGCCAGCAATTTGCATAACGGGATGGTAATGGCCTGATATATCCGGGCCTTCGCCGCGCATATGGCGGAAATTTAGGCGGTCACAAAGGTCCATGCTGACCCGCCCGCCTAAAAAACTCGCCTCGGCTGTCATGGGGTCGTGGTTACCGGTGATCCACAGGCTGTCGATCCGCGAAATCATTTGTTCGATGCGAGCGCGATGTTCGGGGCGAAGTGCAAGCCTAGCGTGATCGTCGTCAAAACTATCACCCAGAAATATCAACCGCTTGGGTTCTACTGCGGTCAATTCTTCCTGCAATCGGTCCAACGTGTCCTGTGTCTCATAAGGCGGCAATAGGCCACGGTCACGGCGGGCATATCGTTCCGATTTTCCCAAATGCAGGTCTGCCACGACCAACCATTCGCGGTCCGGCCAATAGAGCGCGCCGGATGGCCGTGCGATCAAGCTTTCGCCGCAAAAATGAAATTCATGGCCCATGCGTCAAACCCCGTTAAATATGTCGGAGATGCCCGATTGCTGCATCAGATCATCGGCCATGCGCCGTGCCAATTCTTCACTGCCTTCGCCAAATAACCGCACACGCCCAAATTCCATCAGCAAGGGCGCGGCGAGGGGCGACACACGATCCAGACGGACCAGCTTTATTTCCGGAAAATCATCGACCATTTTGCTGAGGCGGTCCCATTCCGCTAGGCTATTACGGGCATCCCTAGCGGCCGCGCGCAGCAGCAGATGATGGGGTTCATGTTTGCGCAGCGTATCGTAAAGAATGTCGCTGGAGAAGGCCGTTTGCTTGCCGGTTTTTCGGCTGCCCATATGGTTGCGGTGGATCAAACCCGCGATCATCGCCACAGCGCGAAAGCTGCGGCGATATAGCGACGTGTTGGCCAGCCAATTTTCCAAGGCTGGGTCCATATCTTGTAACCGAAATAGGTCTGACAAATCGGTAGCAGGATGAAGCGAGGTGAGCAGCAACGCGTGATCGACCGCCAGAAAACCAAGCGGTGCTAGGCCTGCCTCCTCCATCCGGTGGGTGAGCAATATACCCAAGGTTTGATGCGCATTTTTTCCAGCGAAGCCGTAAATCACCAAATGTTCGCGTTTTTTATATCGAAAGGCTTCGCACAATAATTGTTTGGCTTTTGGCAGGCTGCTGACCTTGGCTTGCAGCACAAGCCATTGCTGAACGGCGTTCGGCAGGCCGGTCCAGCTTTCGGGTGCCGCCAACTTGTGGAAGACCCGCTGGGATAATTGAACGGAAGACGCCATGGTTTGCCCGCCATAGACCGCGATTTTTGGATTTTTGTCGGCTTGCGGGGTTACTTCGAGGGTTAATTCCTGTGTGCGATCATAACGCAGCGTTTTTCCGCCTAGCAAAAATGTGTCTCCAGGCGTCAACTGGGCGGCGAAGCTTTCCTCGACCTCGCCCAAATAGCGCCTGCTGCGTCCGTGGGTGCGGACTTTCATCATATCGCGTGCAATGATGGTTCCGCTATTCATGCGAATGGCGCGCGCGGTGCGGGGATCGCGCAGCTGCCACTGGCCGTTTCGCTGAACTAAACGCTGCCAATTTTCATAATGGCGCAGCACATAACCGCCGGTTGCGGCATAATCTAAACAATCATTGAAATCGGTGCGGCTTAGGTCGCGATAGGGACCGGTGCTGATAATTTGATCGTAAACAACATCGGCGTCGAAAGGCCCTGCGCAGGCGATGAGGAGTATATGTTGGCAAAGCACGTCTAGCGGCCCATTGGCGCGCGGTTCTCCGTCAAGTTCGCCGTCCATTACCGCCTCTATAGCAGCGGTGCATTCAATCACGTCAAAGCGGTTGGTAGGCAGCAAGCGCGCGCGGCTTGGTTGATTATATTGGTGATTGGCGCGGCCTATGCGTTGAACCAAGCGTTTGATTTGTCGCGGATTGCCGACTTGGATCACCAAATCCACATTGCCCCAATCAAGCCCCAAATCCAAACTGGCGGTGGCCACAACCGCGCGCAATTCGCCCGCACTCATCGCTTGCTCAACCCGCTCTCGCTGCTCACGCGACAGGGAACCGTGATGCAATGCAATGGGCAGATGATCGTCATTCACCAGCCATAGGGCTTGGAAAAACAGCTCGGCCTGCGCGCGGGTGTTCAGGAAAATAATAACCGATCGCGCTTCCTTCACCGCGACCAGCACATCTTGCACAGCATAGCGCCCATTCTGGCCAGACCATGGTGGCGGTTGGTTGGTGGGGAGCAGGGCAATGTCGGGCTTTGGTCCATCGGGAGCGCGCACAATTTGCGCACCGCCCATGAAGTCGGCCAGTTGCCGCGGCGCTTCGGTGGTGGCGGATAGGCCGATGATTATGGCATTCGGCGCCCAGCTGGTGATGCGCGATAAGCACAGCATCAATTGATCGCCGCGTTTGCTTTCGGCCAAGGCGTGGAGTTCGTCGATCACGATGCGCTGAAGCGATTCAAACATCCACGGTCCACGCGGATCGCTGATGAGCAGCGCCAAGCTTTCTGGCGTGGTCAGCAACATATGCGGTGGCTTGGATTTTTGCCGTGCGCGACGGCTGGCTTTGGTGTCGCCCGTGCGCTGATCGACGGCAATTTTCAGGCCCATTTCGGCGATCGGCCGCGACAGGTTGCGGGCCACATCGGACGCCAAGGCCTTGAGCGGCGAGATATAGAGGGTGTGCAGGCCCGCGGTAGGATTCTGGTACAGATCGACGAGGCTGGGCAGAAAACCGGCCAAAGTTTTCCCGCCTCCGGTCGGAGCGATCAGCAATTGTGAGCCTTTCGCGTTCAGCAGTTCCAACTGAAAGGGGTGCGGGGTCCAACCGTGCGCTGTGAACCAATTTTGGAAAATCGGCGGCAGGTCCGTCATAACAATGCTTCTAACGCGCTCAGATGATCGGCCTCGGCGGCCGGTTTATCCCAGCGGATACGGGATATGCGGGGAAAGCGCATGGCGACGCCGGATTTGTGGCGGCTCGATTTGTTCAGCCCTTCAAAGGCTACCTCGACCACCAATTCGGGTTTCAAACGGCGGACAGGGCCAAAGCGTTCGACGGTGTTTTTGCGCACAAATTTGTCCAGTTGCCGCAGTTCTTCGTCGGTGAAGCCGAAATAGGCTTTACCGACGGGCACCAACTCCTCATCCCTCCACACGCCAAAGGTGAAGTCGCTGTGAAATCCTGATCTTTTGCCATGGCCTGTCTGTGCGTAAAGGAGCACGGCGTCGATCAACATCGGGTCGCGCTTCCATTTAAACCATGGTCCGCGTGGCCGCCCGCCAACATATCTGCTCGCGCTATTTTTAATCATCACGCCTTCGATGACAGACAATGGTGGATCTGCGCGAAGGTCCGCCAAATCCTGCCATGTCGTTACCGATAACAGCGGTGACACATCCATGGCGGGGGAAGGGAAGGTGATGCTGTCCAGCTTTGCCCGCCTAGCTGATAAAGGCTCGCTTCGCCAATCCTTGCCCTGCCAAATCAGCATATCATAAACGCGCAAATATGCTGGAAATTCCGCCATCATCGTGCGGCTGACACTTTTGCGGCCCAAGCGGCGCTGCAAATCGGCGAAGGGAGCGATCTGTCCTTCACGGCCAACCAGCAATTCGCCGTCCAATGTGCCGTCGAAATCCATCAGTTCGATGGCATCGGGGAAGGCCGCGCTAATATCGTCGCCTGTGCGGGTATAGACGCGCTTGACGCCTTGGTCGCTGACCAGTTGCACACGAATGCCGTCCCATTTCCACTCGCATTGATAATCGGCGATGGGCAGCTTTTCCAATTCCTCCAAGTTGGTGGGGGTGGACAGCATGACTGGACGAAAGGGTGCCTGATGGTCCGGCGTCGGTGCGTTCTCCCCCGCCAGCCATGCGAACAGATCAAGATAGGGCGGAGACAGAGCGTGCCAAATCTCCTCAATTTCCGGCAGCGTCGGATCACTCATTTGCGCCAATATGGTGCGGGCCAGTCGCGCGGATAAGCCCAGCCGCAAATTGCCTGTGCCCAGTTTCAGAACGGCCAAGCGGCTGTTTTTGTCGAGCTGATCTAGCAGCGCCGCAATTTCTTGCCCGTTGCGGCTGCTGCTTTGTAAAACGCCGACCGCATCGGTCAGGCTGATGTCGCGGTTTGCGCTTGGCTCCGGCCATAAAAGCGCAATAGTCTCGGCCAAATCCCCGACGAAATCATAGGATATGTCGAACAATTCGCTGTCCACGCGCTCTGCAATCATACGGCGAAGCAGGGCAGGTCCAATATTCCGCAATTCCAATTGGCCGGTAATCGCTGCCAAAGCCCATCCACGGTCTGGATCAGGGGTGTCCTGCAGATAGTGACGCAAAATCTGCATCTTGGCGTTGCGGCCGTTGGTGAAGGCAAGCCGTTCGAGCAACGTGGCAAAGGCCTTCACTGGTCCTCCTCCTCATATCCCACCAATCGCAGTGGACGCGCAGGACGTTGGGTCAGTTCGCACCAGCGCAGCAATCCGGCTTCGGATCCATGGGTAATCCACACTTCCTCTGGCGACACATCGTCGATGGTTTGGATTAACTGCGGCCAATCGCAATGATCGGAAATCACTAGCGGCAATTCAACGCGGCGCTGACGCGCGCGAGCGCGGACGCCCATCCACCCCGAAGCGTAGCCGATCACCGGATCGCGAAAGCGATGCACCCATGGTGTTGAAAAAGCGGAAGGCGGGGCAAGGCAAAGGCGCGGCCCGCTAACGCCATCGACATGCACCAATTCGCCCAGATCCACGCCTTGTTCGATATGATAATCGGTCAAACGTTTGAGCGCGCCATGCATCCCAATAGGTGCGTCATAGCCAGCTTGGCGCAGCAGGCGGATCAACCGTTGGCTTTTGCCCAAGGCATAGCCGCCGATCAGATGCGGGCGATCCGGAAATTCCTCCATACTCGCAATGACTTTGCGGATTTCCTCCACGGGGTCCGGGTGACGGAAAACGGGAATGCCAAAAGTCGCCTCAGTGATGAAGATCTCGCACTCCAAGGGGGTGAAGGGCGGGCATATGTCGTTGGGCGTGCGCGTATAATCGCCTGACACTATGATACGCGGGCCTATTTTCGGGATCAGCCTTATTTGGCAGCTTCCCAAAATATGGCCTGCGGGATGGAAACTGACGGATATATCGCCGATCTCGATCTCACCCTCTGCCACTTGGCGGTGGGTGGTGAAATCTTCGCCATAGCGTATGGCCATAATCTCTAGGGTTTGCTGGCTAGCCAGTACATGGCGATGGCCCGCACGGGCATGATCGGCATGGGCGTGGGTGATGAGTGCGCGTTCGACAGGACGGACGGGGTCGATATAAAAATCGCCCAACGGGCAATATAGCCCCTCTGGTCGCGGAAACAGAATAGTGTCAGCCAAAGCTGTGTCGCGCTTTGCTATCATCTGTAAGCAAAGCGTGAGTAATGGAGTTGGTTCCCTATTATGACTAAATTGCCGCAAAGAATTCCATCGAGATAGTCGGACTAGCTGGCGGATGATCAGATCGTGCGCCTCCGGTCTTATTTAACCTAGAGACATGACCTTAAGCATGTCGACACTCGGCGGGTTTTGAGCGAGACCATCTTGGTCAGCGTGGCTGGCTTATTTCGCGGGCAGCCATGGGATCGCAATGCTTGCGGATGCAGCATGCCGCAAAATACAGAAATGTCCCGCCGCTATTCTGGGATCAACATGCTGATCCTTTGGGCCGAGGTAATCCCCAAAGCCTATAGCACACACAGCGCCGATTGATGTGCCGGCAGGCGGAGGCCGCTGGCGGCAATGTCAGGCGCGGTGAGAAGGCCAGCGTCATTTGCTATGCGTATCGCCTCACACCAAAGTCTGAGAAAGAAGCGGCAAGGAGCGATGATCGCGAAGCGCAGTAAGTGCGCTTTTTAAGCCCTTTACGATTTTCAACACCGATCAATGCGAGGGCGTGCCCCAAGACGATACAGCGCTATAGGCGAGCCCCAATCCTCCACTAGCCATCCCAGAAGCTAGCCGCGACCACTGACCGCACTCAGGTGGTAGCAACTCCCGCTCTTGCGCTCGACAAATTCCATCGACACTTGACGGCTCCTCAGGCCGCATTTCGAACCAAAACAAGGAGGGTGGGAATCATTTTTGTCAAAAACTAATCAAGCGTAATTCTTTGGTGATCATTTTGATTTCCATTGTCGTTTTTTTTAAGAATATTTAATGGAATATAAAGATTTCATCCAAGATAAGCAGCTCAATTATTCTACCAAGTGATGGATCTATCATGCAGAATTATAAAGAAAAATTGATGAAACCTAATAAGTCGCAATATAAAATCGCGCTGAGCTTAGGCGTGGCATTGACTACATTGCTTGCCGGAGGCCATGCTGCGGCCTTCCAAACTAACCCGACATGGCAGGGCAACGTCAGCAACGATTGGAGCGATGGATTAAATTGGTCAACTGGTACTGCGCCGACAGCAGGCAACACGGTCTTTATCAAACATGATACGGCGGTGGTACCGGGACCTGTGATTGATAATGAGACGGTCACAACAGGCACGCTTTATGTGGGCTCGCAGACTAATGCCACGCTTGATGTTCAAAATGGCGGTCAGTTGACGTCTGCCAGCGTTATTATCGGCAACAGCACCAACAATGGCGGCGTGCAGGATATTAATTTAGAAGTCGGCACGATCAATCTCGTTGGATTGAATTCCGATAACAGGCCGTCAAGCCTGACAGCCGATTTTCTGACCATTGGCCTATATGGCAACGGCACGCTGGATATTTCGGCGGGTGCGCAGGCTGATGTAACTGCAAGCACGACGCTTGGGATGCACGCCGGTTCTGAAGGCAGGCTTGAAGTCGGCGGTGCGAATAGCAACTTTACCGGTAAAGATCTCATCATCGGCGCTTCTGGCCAGGGCGTTCTAAATGTCACCGCCGGCGGACAAGTGGAATCGACCAGCGCCGCGCTGGGGATCAACACTGGCTCCACCGGCACGGCAAATCTGACCGGCGCTGATGCGCAATGGACCATCTCGGGTTCGCTCAATGTTGGTCAGGCGGGTGCAGGTGAATTGATTATTGCTGGCGGCGCTGCCGTTTCGGCTGGCGGCGTGGTGAATGTCGGAGCGTCTGCCGCAGGGGGCACGCTGAGCCTTTCCGGCGCCGATAGCAGCCTTACTGCCACCGGCATCGTCTCTATCGGTACCAATGGCATCGGCACCGCAACCGTTTCCAATGGCGCAACGCTGACAGCACAAAATGCCAATGGCATTTTCATTGGCCGCTTTGCAGGCTCCAACGGCACGCTGAACATCGGTGCCGCAGCGGGTAATCCCGCCGCTGCCGCTGGCCAGATTGATGCCTTGGGCGGCATTCGCTTTGGTCAGGGTTCAGGGCGTCTTGTGCTGAACCACACCGATACAGATTATCAACTAACTGCTCCGATTTCCGGCAATGGCGCCGTGGATGTTTATGCTGGAACGACCGTCTTTGGCGGGAATAGCGCAAACTATTCTGGAAGCCTGACAATATATGGCGGCAAGGCCGTGCTGGCGGGAACAACAGCGGCGGCGAGCACGACGATCAATGACGGCGGCGTGTTGCAGATCGGCAATGGCGGCACCACGGGTTCGCTGAACAGCAATATTAGCAACGCGGGCCTGCTGGTTTTCAATCGCTCGGATGCGCTGACCCATAATCGTGATATTTCCGGTGCTGGCGATGTGATGGTGGCGGGCGGTGTGATTACATTCACCGGTATGAACAGCTATACTGGCGCGACCGATATTGCGTCGGGCGCAACTTTGGCGCTGAGCAATCAGGGCCGTGTTAGCGCGTCCAGCGGCGTGACGGTGGACGGAACTTTTGATGTTACGGCTGCATCGTCTGCGCAGATCAAGGATCTGGGCGGCAGCGGCACGGTGATCGTCGGCAATGCGGGTCTGCAAATTTCAAATGCATCGCAAATTTTCTCCGGTAACATCACCGGAAATGGCGGCCTCAACGTCACCGGCGGCGTGCTGACGCTGACCGGCTCGAGCGATTTCACAAATGGTTTGGGCATCAGTAGCGGTGCAACCGTGAATATTGGCGGCGGCGGTTCGACCGGTTCGATCACTTCCAATGTGACCAACTATGGCACCGTTGTTTTTGATCGTGCGGATGATGTGACCTATGCTGGCGCTATCACCGGTGTCGGAATCATCACCAAAGCGAGTGAGAATATCACCTCCTTCTCCGGCTCCGTAGCTGGCACACAGATTAATGTAGAAGAAGGCACGGCACAGTTTCTGTCCACGGTCAGGGGCAATGCGAATATCAGCGCAGGCGCGCTGATGCAGTTCGCCAATCCCGGCTCCATGACCTACCAAGGCGGCCTGAGCGGCACCGGCGCAGTTCAGAAAACCGGTACGGGCATTTTGACCTTCTCGGGTGACAGCAGCGCCTTTGCAGGCGAAACGACGATTTCCGCTGGTACATTGTTGCTGACGGGTGCGCTCGACGGCGATATCATGATCGAAACAGATGGCACCTTGCAGGTCGGCAATGGCATCATCAATGGCAGCTTGCTGGCCGATACGCAAAATGATGGCACGCTGATTTTCAATCAGACTGGTGATTATGATTATGAAGGCGCCCTGTCTGGTTCGGGCGACCTGATTAAGCAGGGCGCAGGCACGTTGATCCTTTCGGGCGATTATAGCTATACGGGTTCGACCATCGTTAAGGCCGGTTTGGTGCAGCTGAATGCCCTGCTGGATGTGGATACAGATTTGGTGATCGACGGTGGAATCTTCGATCTGAGCGGGCAGGATCAGCAGGTTGCAGGTCTGAGCGGCACGGGCGGTACGCTGCAGCTTGGTGGAAGCGCATTCACGGTCATGCAAAGCGAAGACAGCAGCTTTGCCGGCAATCTCACCGGCACAGGCGAATTGGTGAAGGGCGGCCTAGGTAGGCTGAACCTCACCGGAACCAACAGCTTTACCGGCCAGGTCGATATCAATGCTGGTCTTCTAGCCGTGAATGGAGTGCTGCTCGGCAGCATTGATGTGAATAATGGCGGCACATTGGGCGGCACCGGCAGTGTTGGCAATCTGATCGTGCGCGCAGGCGGCACTGTTGCTCCTGGCAACTCCATTGGCACCTTGAATGTGGAGGGTGACATTCTGTTTGAAGCAGGTTCGCTGTTCGAAGTGGAAGTAGAAGCAGCTGGCAATAATGACCGGATCAACGCAACCGGCACGGCCACCATCGAAGGCGCCAATATTTCGGTACTCGCCGCCGCTGGCAATTATCGCTGGATCAGCGACTATGTCATTCTGACGGCGGAGGACGGCGTGACCGGAACCTTCGCTGACCCTAACATTGACCCACTGCTGTTTCTCGACACCTTCTTGAGCTATGGTAGCAATGATGTGACCCTGACGCTGGTTCGCAATGATCGCAGCTTTGAAAGCGTGGCTCTCACCCCCAATCAGCAGAGCGTCGCCGCGGCTCTTGATGCAAGCAATCCGCTGGGCGGCCTCTACCGATCCGTTGCCGGACAGGTGGATGAGGCAGGGGCTGTGCAGGCTTTTGATGCACTGTCGGGCGAGCTTTGGGCGACTACCGGCACCTTCATGGTGGATCGCACTCGCCGTATCGGTGAAATGGTGATCGGCCGTATGGGCCAGGCGGATACGATCAGCCAGACACTATCCAATTCGGGCAGCGCAGCGCGCGAAACGGCGAGCGGACGCACCGGCATCTGGGGCCAGGCACTGGGAAGCTGGAACCGCGTAAAGAGCGATGGCAATGCCTCTGGTGCATCGCAGAGCAGCTATGGTTTCCTGACCGGTATCGATACCGCGATTGGCGATTGGCGTCTGGGTCTGGCCTTTGGCCATGGTGAAGACAAGGTGCAACTGGATCGCCGAGGCAATCAAGCCAAGGCAACCGGTTCCACCATCGCCGCTTATGCTGGCGGCGGCTGGGGCAATCTGCGGGCTCGTCTGGGCGGCTCCTATGGCTGGCTGGATGTAAAAGGCACGCGCAACATAGCCTTCCCAGGCTTTTCGGAAGATGTTGCAGCCAGCTATGATGGCAAGACCGTATCCGCTTTTGCTGAGCTGAGCTATGCTACATTGCTGGGCGAATCCCTGATCGAGCCATTCGCCGGCGTTAATCATGTTCGCGTGAAAACGGATGGTTTTGCCGAAAGCGGCGCCGAATTGTCGCAGCTCACCATTGATAGCCAGAAGCGGGACGTGACCTATACCACTTTGGGTCTTCGCATGGGTATGGCGATCCCAGTTTCCAATCAGGCGGTGATCACACCGCGTGTTTCGGCCGCGTGGCTGCGCGGATTTGGCGATCTGGCGGCCGATGGCCGTCATCGCCTTGCCACCGGCGAAACCTTCTCGATCCAAGGTCTGCCCGCCACGCGTAACGCCCTGCGTTTAGAAGCAGGCGCGCAGGCCAATATCATGCCCGGCGGCTCGCTTGGCCTTTCCTATGTGGGTAATGTGGCAGATCGTTGGAGCGACCATGGCCTGACCCTCGGTTTCTCATACAGTTTCTAATTCACTGGTATATATTTGCTCTAAACCGCCTCGCCACATGGTGAGGCGGTTTTTTCTGCATCTGGTAGCCTAGCGAGAGCGGGTCCAATACCTGGGAGGGCGCATATGTCATAGCCTCACTGCTTTCGTCATTTTTGAGTGGGGACAAGGTTTTCAGCGTTATTTGAGGATAAAAACAGAAAATCAATATATTATCAATCAAAGTTAAACTACGCTGAGCTGCGCCGTCCGCCGTCATTATTTGAGCTGTATATGATAAATTTCAATCCAGCGAGGCCGCTGGGCCCGTCACACAATGTCGCACCATCCCATAATGGACAGGAAGTGATGAACAACATGGAGCCAAAAGGAAAAAGATCGCCGAACAGACAGTCTGCTACGTATGAAGATGGTGCGCCAACGCACCCGCCTGTCGCCGGCCACAATTATCGACGTGAAGCCGCCGGCACATTTCCATCCCGCGTTCGCATCGGAGAAAGGTCAGTCGCTTGGTATAAAAGCGATATTGACGATTTCGTAGCCGTCGGTGGCCATTATAGGCAGGAAGAATTTAATTAGTCCGGAAATGCTGAGGTGGGGGCATAACTGCAATTATAATATCAGCCCAAGTCTGGGCTAGTAGGCGACGGGGTTTCAAGTAACGAGCGCCATTATATGCCCATTCCGTGGCTGACATGCCTTTTGGAACATGGGAAAGCATCATATCGATAATCATGCGGTCGCCATCTGCTTCCCGTTCCGCGGCGCGTTCATTCATGATGGTAGAAAATGCGGACCACCAACTATGAAGAACCATACGGTACTTATACCTTCCACCGCTCATTCGCTTATACAAAGTCGATAAAGCGGCATCACTCATCGGTTCGCGCCAAGTTCTGTTGCTAGGAAATATATAGGCCGAGTGGCCAGCCAGTACTTTTAGCGCTCGCAATACCTCCGCAGCTTGACGAGACAAGAGCACGTCATGGCCAAACGCTGCATTCCCTTTGTCCTCAACCTCCCATTCCATTCGCTTTGCAGATATTAGCAATAGAGCTTCAGGTACGCCACCATCTGGCGTTTGCCAATCAACGCCACTTATCTCATCCCACGTGGCCGCGCGAAGCACGCCTCAGCGCACGGCGGTAAGTGCTAAAGACCGCGAGGCTAGCTTAACGCGCACGTCTGACGTAGAACTCTCCACAGCCCATTGTAATTCAATAAGATCTGATACGTTGGTCAGTGTGGGCTGTTTGCTACCGATCGGCGCCAGCTTCACAGCATCGCCGATATCATTGATCGAAAGCACCATCTCAGAACTAACCAATTGCTCGGCTTTAGCGCGGCGAAAAATGGAAACGATATAGCCCTTCACTCGCTTTGCCGTTTCTATGGATCCACGCTGTTCAATTTTGCGAAGCACTTTAAGCACCGCTTGCGGCGTGACTAGGGAAATCGGTGTGTTACCGATCGCCAGATAAAGGTCGCGCTCCAAGCGAAGCGGATGCGCTCAGAATGGCTAGGAGACCATTGGGGGGCGTTATCAGTGGCAATGTTGGGGCCTCAACCGCCAAATCTGAGGCTTTAGCAGATCGCATTTCATGCGGGGGATTCCGGCCGTCGCGTATCAAAGCACGAGCCTCATCACGTTTGGCGCGAGCGTCCGCGAGACTGTCCTCGGGGAACAAGCCAAAGGTCATGCGTTGTTCATTACCTCGGACGCGATATTTAAATCGCCAGCTCTTGCGTCCAGTAGGCAAGATATAGAGGTAGAGCCCCAATGATCGCTTAGTTGATAAGCTTTGTCGCGAGGCTTCGCATTTTTCAACTCTGCCACGGTTACGACCACAACCGAATCTCCCACCTAGTTCCGGTCTCCCCATTTCAGGAATTAGTTTCCCCAATGGTTTCCCCAAATACTATGGGCTAGAATGAAGTTGAATGAGCAGAATAGGAAGATGAAAGCGAAAATTTGGTAGATTTTCGTCGTTTATGAGTTGAAATGGAAGTTAAAATTTAGGGAGGGGTGGTGGGCCCGGCAGGAATCGAACCCGCAACCTAGCCGTTATGAGCGGCCAGCTCTAACCGTTGAGCTACAGGCCCCCGAAGGGATGAGGCGGCGATAGCGGAGCGGGGGGAGGGTTGGCAAGCGTCAAAGCGCCCTGATGCAATTGTTTTTCTGGCCGCCGCACCCGCATCGAAACGACAGGCACAAAAAAGGCGGCCACCAATTAGTGACCGCCTCTTTGATTTCAGTCAAACGTCCCGAAGGACTAAGACTTACTTTGCAGCTTCGGTAGCAGCAGCTTCTGCACCAGCAGCAGCGGTCGTCGCAGCAGCAGCAGCGTCGGTAGCAGCAGCTTCTGCACCAGCAGCAGCAGCAGCAGCGTCGGTAGCAGCAGCTTCTGCACCAGCAGCAGCAGCTTCAGCGCCTTCTTCAGCAACCGTTTCGGTTACAGCAGCTTCAGGTGCAGCTTCTTCTGCAGCCTTTTCACCGCAAGCGGCGAGGGCGAACATGCTAGCAGCAACGGCGATAGCAGCAAATTTCTTCATGATCTGTGGGCTCCCTAAAATGCCTAACGCAGTGGGAATTTTTCCCGATCTACGCAGCGGCGGGATTTAGACCTTCCAAAAAAATCGTCAACAAAAATAATTGAGATGACGCATCTCATCGTAAACATGACGAAAATCTGCGCTATTTTTAACCAGCATTCGTCCCGCTGGGACCGGAATTGATGAAAGAATCATATCAAAATATTGCCAGTGATGGCGCAGCGGCCGCAAATCACCCGCAATCGAACACAGACTCAGCGGCGTTTTGGCCATGAACGACGGCACCAGATCCAGCCGATATAGCCATTCGCGATCCTGCCTTTTGAGGCCAGCCGCAGCACGCAACCTTTAAGCTGTGACGGACAGGGTTGGGCTTTGTTTGCAATCTCTATCTGCTTTCGCTAACCGCGCAGCAAACCTATATCCTTTTTTATGGCCGCGCGTTGCGGCTCAGTGATTGTCCGGAGCATTTCATGGCCGCCCAATATAGTTTTGTGATGAAGGGTATGACCAAATCATATCCCGGTGCGCAGAAACCCACGTTGAACAATATCAACCTGCAATTTTATCCCGACGCCAAAATTGGTATTGTTGGGCCAAACGGCACGGGTAAGTCGACCTTGATGAAAGTCATGGCGGGCATCGACAAGGATTTCAGCGGCGAAGCATGGCCTGGTGAAAATATCACTGTCGGTTATTTGGCGCAGGAGCCTGAACTGGACCCGACGAAAACGGTAAAAGAAAATGTGATGGACGGCGTGCGTCCCGTCGCGGACATGATGGACCGTTTCAATGAAATCAGCACCTTGATGGCTGATCCGCCAGCCGACGCCGATTTCGACGCCTTGATGACCGAAATGGGCGAACTGCAAGAAAAGATTGACGCGGTTGATGGTTGGACGCTGGACAACCAGCTGGAAATTGCGATGGAAGCCCTGCGTTGCCCCCCCGGTGACTGGAGCGTGGAAAGTCTGTCTGGCGGTGAAAAACGCCGTATCGCGCTGACCCGTTTGTTGCTGGAAAAGCCTTCCATTCTGCTGCTTGACGAACCGACCAACCATTTGGACGCCGAAAGCGTCGCGTGGCTGGAAAAGCATCTGGTGGATTACCCCGGCAACGTCATTCTCGTGACCCACGATCGTTATTTCTTGGACAATGTCGTGAACTGGATCCTCGAACTCGATCGCAGCCGCTATTTTGTCTATGAAGGCAATTATTCGACCTATCTGGAAAAGAAGGCGAAGCGTCTGGAACAAGAGTCGCGCGAAGAAGCTGGCCGTCAAAAGGCCATCCGCGACGAATTGGAATGGATCCGCCAATCGCCCAAGGCGCGTCAAGCCAAGTCAAAGGCGCGTATTAAGTCATTTGATCAATTGGTCGAAGCACAAGAAAACCGCACCCCTGGCAAGGCCCAGATCGTTATCCAAGTTCCCGAGCGTCTGGGCGGCAAGGTGATCGAGGTCGAGGGTATCTCCAAAAGCTATGGCGACAAGCTGTTGTTCGAAGACCTGTCCTTCACGCTGCCCCCCGGCGGCATTGTCGGCGTTATTGGTCCGAACGGTGCGGGTAAATCGACCTTGTTCAAGCTGATTACCGGTCAGGAACAGCCCGATAGCGGCGTCGTGACCATCGGCGATACCGTGCGTCTGGGCTATGTGGACCAAAGCCGCGACGCGCTGGATCCCAATAAAAACGTCTGGGAAGAAATTTCGGGCGGTCATGAATTGATGCCGATCGGCAAGCATGAAATGCAAACCCGCGCTTATGTGGGGGCCTTTAACTTCAAGGGCGGCGACCAACAGAAAAAGGTTGGCATGTTGTCGGGCGGTGAACGCAACCGTGTTCACATGGCCAAAATGTTGAAAAATGGTGGCAACGTGTTGCTGCTCGACGAACCGACCAACGATTTGGACACCGAAACGCTGGCGGCTTTGGAAGAAGCTTTGGAAAACTTCGCAGGCTGCGCCGTGGTCATTAGCCACGACCGCTTCTTCCTCGACCGTCTGGCAACCCATATCCTGGCCTTTGAAGGCGACAGCCATGTTGAGTGGTTTGAAGGCAATTTCGAAGCCTATGAAGCGGACAAGATCCGCCGCTTGGGCGACGAAGCAACCCGTCCGGGTCGCACCACCTATAAAAAGCTGACGCGTTAACAAGAGACGTCAAATAATAATGATGGGGGAATATATGGTCGCAATAAGCTCACAGGCCCTTCGCATGGATGCGGACGCGCTGAATGAATTATTTGTCCGTTTATTCCCCCATCAATCTATGCACCAAACCAATCGGGTGATCACCGTTGAGCCCGGTTTTCTGGTCGCCGAAATGGAAACAGACAAAGCGCATCTTCGCCCCGGTGCGTTGATTTCCGGCCCCACGCAAATGGGCTTTGCGGATATGGCCGCCTATATGCTGGTGTTGGCACATATTGGTCCGGTGGAAATGGCCGTGACCAGCGCGCTCAATTATCAATTTCTGCGTCCTTGCCCGCCCGCCACATTAACCGCAAAATCGGAATTGTTGCGCCTTGGCAAACGCTTGGCGGTTATGGACGTTCGCTTGTATAGCGGCGATGACCCGCGGGCCATTGGCCAAGCCAATGTGACCTATGCCATTCCCGGCTGAGTCAATATTTTTCTTCCAGTCCCGTGACGGGCAATCCTAGCCTACATCATAGACTGGGCGGGGCCAGCGCCCCGATGCGGCGTCCGGTCGCGGATTTTGGTCGGTGGGCAGTGTGAAATAGTCGCGAACAGGCTGGCGCTGCGGTATGCGGCCAGATGGCGTTAAATCCAGCATCATCCACAGGCTGGACATGTCAAACATTTCCGATGGTGTGTCGGCGTCATCCGCCATATTCGCGCCTATCTCATTCTTCCAGAACAAGCGGATGTCTGGGCCACAGCGTTTGAAAATCATTACGCTGGGGCAGAAATTCCCATCCTCGCCGCGCAAATTTAACCTGCTGATAAAATGATCATCCTGAATTTGCACAATTTGCATTGCTTGCCATTGGTGATGCTCGGCGAAATTGGCGACATCGGCGGCGGGCGCACAAGAGACTAGCGCAAATTGGGCATGGGCACGCAGCGCATCCAAATTGCCCTGCAAACCTGCCAAAAAATGATAGCATAAAGGGGCAGGGCCCAAGCTGCCGAAGTCACAGGCATATAAAATTAGCGTGTCGCTGTCGCCAAACAGGCGGCTCAGCGACGAATAGCCATGGTCGGCCTTGCGAAATATATGATCATCCACCAGTGGCCCTGCCGGTAGCGCGCGGCGAAGCTCGGCAATTTGGGCGATCTGGCGGCGCAGGTGGATTTCCTCGACCAATAAGGCGCGGCGAGATTTGGCATATATTTCATCCTCGCCAGCCAAGGGGCGACGGCGTGACGCCAAAGCAGGGGCCGAGAGGGGGAGGTTGTGATGGGGCATCTCTGTCTCCTCTGTCCAAGAGGAAACACGCACAAGCCGCGATAGTTCACGTAAAAAATCATCGACCGCAAATTTCACACGCCATGTCTTGCCGGATGGCGGCTATCCGACACAATTAGCCCGAATGCATGGAGCAAATTGGTACGAAGTAGCCCCTTAAAAAAATGCCCCATGTTGGGTAACATGGGGCATTTTATGGGTATATGTTCCGTTACATTTTAATATCTTGCGAGGAAGATCGGAAAGATTGTGTTTCGGTCAGATCAAGCGGGTTGAAATTCGCCCGTTTGTTCATCCAAAACATGCAAAATGCCGTCGGTAATAGCGAAAAAGGCACCGCGCAGCCGCAAGGTGCCGCGGGCTTCTTTTTCCTTGATGCAGGGGAATGTCCGCAAATTGGCCAAGCTGACCTCTACCGCAGCCATTTCCATCGCGCGTCCCGCGCTGCGGTCCTGAATATTGTTGTGGCTTTCACGAATGGCGGCGCTGGCATCGTCCAGCAATCCAATCCAGTCGGCGATAAAGCCGCCACGGCCCGGTTCCGCGCCCGCCATCGTTTGATGCAAAGCCGCATGACAGCCCCCGCACAAGCCATGACCCAGCACGACGATTTCATCGACATGCAAAAATTGCACAGCAAATTCCAGCGCAGCGGATACGCCATGCCGGCCAGGCGTCGTTTCAAATGGCGGAACCAAGGCGGCAACGTTGCGCACCACAAAGATTTCGCCGGGGTTGGTGTCGAAAATATCCGACGGTTCGACGCGGCTATCGGAGCAGGCGATGACCATGACCTTGGGCGATTGCCCCTCGGCCAATTGGCTCCACCGTTCGCGCTGGGCCTGCCATCCACCATCGCGAAAACGATGATAACCGTCGATCATATCTGCAAAGTGAGTCATGCGGGCTATTTAGCACAGCATCATTTCATGAGAAGATTTTTATAGCCCCCATGTGCATTCCGTCATCGGTGCTTGAGAAGACGGGCGGAGGCGCTTATGTGGACCCCATGACTGACGCCGTGCAAAAACCCATCGCGCAACGCGCGCGCAAGCCCGACTGGATCCGTGTCAAGGCTCCCACCAGCGCAGGTTATTCTGAAACCCGCCGTTTGATGCGGGATTTGAACCTGAACACCGTATGCGAGGAAGCCGCATGCCCCAATATTGGGGAATGTTGGACCAAGAAACATGCGACCGTAATGATCTTGGGCGACACCTGCACGCGCGCTTGTGCCTTTTGTAACGTCAAAACGGGGATGCCACGCGCCGTTGATGCGATGGAACCCGAACATACCGCCATTGCAGCGGCGAAAATGGGCCTGAGTCATATTGTTATCACCTCGGTGGACCGCGACGATTTGCCCGACGGCGGTGCCAGCCAGTTCGTCAAGGTGATCAACGCTTTGCGCCGCGAAACGCCCACGACCACCATTGAAATTTTAACGCCTGATTTCCGAAACAAGCCGGAAAGCGCCGTGGCGTCGATCATTGATGCACGGCCAGATGTGTATAACCATAATCTGGAAACCGTTCCGCGTCTTTACCCCACCATTCGCCCCGGTGCGCGCTATTATGCATCGCTGCGTTTGCTGGAAAGCGTGAAGCGCCGCGACCCATCCATCTTTACCAAATCGGGCATCATGCTGGGCCTTGGCGAAGAACGGCTGGAGGTTCACCAAGTGATGGACGATATGCGCAGCGCCGACATCGACTTCATCACCATGGGTCAATATCTGCAACCCACGCCAAAGCACGCCAAGGTTGCGGAATTTGTGACGCCCAAGGCCTTTGATGCTTATGCCCAAATTGCGCGGGCCAAGGGCTTTTTGCAGGTGGCTTCATCGCCGCTGACCCGTTCAAGCTACCATGCTGGCGACGATTTTGAACGTATGCGCGCCGCCCGCGACGAACAACTTGCCAAGCTAAAGGGCGGATAATCTATGCCGCGTCATCACGACAGCCGTACGCTGCCCTATAGTGCTGCCCAAATGTATAATATGGTGACGGATATTGAAAAATATCCGGAATTTTTGCCATGGATCATTGCCTTGCGCGTCAAAAGCGACAGCGAGGAACAGGCGCTGGCCGACATGATCGTCGGCTTTAAGGGGCTACGCGAGACCTTCTCGTGCCGCGTGCTGAAAACGCGGCCCAATTTGGTCAAGGTCAGCTATATCGACGGCCCGATGAAGCATTTGGACAATGAATGGCGCTTCGAAGATGTCGACGGCGGTTGCCGCGTCGACTTCATGGTCGATTTTACATTCAAGAATAAAATGTTTGAAATGCTGGCTGGTCAATTTTTCGACAAAGCTTTTCGAAAAATGACCAGCGCCTTCGAAACCCGCGCCGCCGAACTTTATGCGGCGGGCAAGGAAATATCGTCGGACGGACGCAGTTCATCGCCTGCCGGTTGAAGCAAATTTAACGCAAACATAGTGGCGGCTTGGCGAATGGATGCACGGTCGCCGCCTGTAAATTGCACGCGCTGCGTGAAATAATCATCGGGATTTTGGCCGCGCAAGGCCCGCGCAAATACCACCAGCCCCACCGGCTTTTTTTCCGATCCACCGCCCGGTCCGGCAATGCCGGTAATCGCCACTGCAACATCAGCGTCGCTATTGGCCAATACGCCAGACGCCATCGCCCAAGCTGTGGCCAATGATACTTCGCCAAATGTTTCCAATATCTCGTTGCTGACATCCAACTGGCGGTGCTTGGCATCCGCACAATAGGTCACAAAGCCTGCGGCAAAAACATCGCTACAGCCCGCCACATCGGTCAACGCCGATGCCACTATTCCGCCCGTGCAGCTTTCTGCCACCGCAATACGGCGGCCAATAGCGCGGTTGGCGCTCAATATTTCGGCCGCCAAATTTTCTTTTTCGGTCTGCCATGCATTTATATCACGCACCTGCATTCACTCCGGCAATTTGATGGTGGCAATGGCTTGGGCAGCAATGCCTTCGCGTCGGCCTGTAAAACCCAATTTCTCGCTTGTGGTTGCTTTTACGCTGACCCGTTCCAACGAAATATTTAAAATCTCGCTGATCCGTTGGCGTATGGGCAAACGATGTGGCCCAATTTTCGGGGCCTCTGCAATGATCGTCAGGTCCACATGCTCTATGCTCCCGCCGCGCGCTGTAACGCGCTGTCCGGCAAACTCCAAGAAGCGATCGGACGCTGCACCGGCCCATTTCGGGTCAGTTGGCGGAAAATGATCGCCAATATCGCCATCCGCCAAGGCCCCCAAAAGGGCATCGGTCAAGGCGTGCAAGGCCACGTCCGCATCGCTATGTCCCAACAAGCCATGGCTATGATCAATGGTGATCCCGCCAATCCACAATGGCCGATCGGGCACCAACTTATGAACATCATAGCCCATGCCCGTCGCGATGCGCATCGGTTGGGGAGTGGTTAGCAAGGCATTTAAGATGGTCAAATCCTCTGCATAGGTCAGCTTGTGCAGGCGCGCATCGCCCACAACCGATAGCAATGTCACGCCCAAGGCCCGAACCAGTTGCGCGTCATCGCTTGCTGCACCCTGATGGGCGGCGGCATGGGCGGCGCGCAAATGCTCCAACCGAAAGGCTTGGGGTGTTTGGACGCGCGCCAACTGGCTGCGGTCAACCACATCGCCCATCACGTCATATTCGGTGTCGGTCCTCTGCTGCGCCGCCAATGTGTCGGGAACGGGCAGGGTGGGTATGGCGGCAATATCCGTGCCCGACACGGTTGCTGCGACCAACCGGTCTACCACGGCGTTGCTTACCCCTGGGCGTGCGGCATCATGCACCAAGATGATATGCTCATCGGGCAAATCACCCAGCAAGGCCAAGGCATTGGCCACAGACTGCTGCCGCTCATTGCCCGCATGGGCCAAATCCCAACCCGCCAGCCGTTCACCCATGGCATCGCGGACTGGGGCATCCGCCACCAGCACCCGCCGCGTAACCGCAGGATGCGCTTCAAAGGCATCCATGCTCCAAGCCAAGACATTTTGATGGCCCAGCCGTTGCAATTGCTTGGGCAGACCAAAGCCCGCACGTTCCCCTTTTCCGCCAGCCAGTAAAATGACGGCGATGGGGACATGGCTGGTTTCCGCACCAGCGGGGGCAGGGACAAAAACAGAATCAGACATAAGCTATGGCGGTTAGCGCAGGCTCGGCTTGCGGGGAAGGGCGTTAAGGTGTAAACGCCTGCTCAATTTTTAGGCAAACTCGAAGGTTTTGGCCCATGGCCCCGCTTAAGCCGATCCAAATTGGCAATATCACCATTGCCGATCCGGTGATCCTGGCCCCGATGACGGGCGTAACAGACATGCCGTTTCGCACACTCGTCCGCCGCTATGGTTCGGGTTTGAATGTCACGGAAATGATCGCCACCGCCGCGATGATCCGCGAAACGCGCCAGTCGGTGCAAAAGGCTGCGTGGGACGCTGTCGAAGAACCTGTGTCCATGCAATTGGCCGGTTGCCGCCCCGACGAAATGGCCGAAGCGGCAAAATTGAACGAAGATCGCGGCGCAGCGATTATCGACATCAACATGGGCTGCCCCGTGAAAAAGGTGGTGAATGGCGATGCCGGTTCCGCCCTGATGCGCGACCTGCCGCTGGCCGCCCGCCTGATCGAGGCGACCGTCAAGGCGGTGAAGGTGCCCGTCACCGTGAAAATGCGGATGGGCTGGGACCATAGCAGCCTGAACGCCCCAGAACTCGCCCATATTGCCGAGGATTTGGGCGCGCAGCTTATCACCGTTCATGGCCGCACACGCTGCCAAATGTATCGCGGCACGGCGGATTGGGAATTTGTGCGCGGCGTCAAGGACGCGGTAAAAGTTCCGGTGATCGTCAATGGCGATATTTGCTCGGCCGATGATGCCCGCACCGCCTTGGCACAAAGCGGCGCCGACGGCGTGATGATTGGGCGCGGCGCTTATGGCAAGCCTTGGCTGCTGGGGCAGGTGATGGCGGCGCTGCGCGGTGAAGGCGATCGCCCTGATCCATCGCTTGATGAACAATATGACATCATCACCACCCATTACCGCGCGATGATTGACCATTATGGCGAGTTTACGGGCGTCAGCATGGCCCGCAAACATTTGGGCTGGTATGTCAAGGGTCTGCATGGTTCGGCGGAATTCCGCAACATGGTGAACCAAGTGGCCAGCAGCAAAGATGTGCTGGATGCGCTGGAAAAATTCTACGAACCCCATCTGACCAAGGCCGCTGCATGACTCGATCTGCGTCGAACATTTCAGCGTTCGACCATGAAGAGTTGCTACAATCACACCCCGTTGCGACCATCGTGATGGACAAAAATGGGGTGTTATTGTTCGTAAATTCGGCGGCAGAACAGCTGTGCAACATCAGCCGCGCTGCGATGATCGGGCGCGTCATCTATGATGTCATTTCCATCGACCGCAGCTATCGCCAACATATGCTCGATGCGTCCAAGCCATCGCTTTATGCGCATCGCACCGAAATTGTCATCGCGTCGGCCCGGCGCGCCATTGATGTCGATTTACAAATGGTGGAATTGGAACATAGCGGCCACCGTATCTTAACGCTTACCCCATCGCAAAATGACGCTGAATTTCTGGGCACGGCTATTGGCCGGTCTGGACGCGCGGCTGGGGCGGCGGCGTCCATGCTAGCCCATGAAATTAAAAACCCACTGGCGGGTATTAAGGGCGCCGCGCAGCTACTGGCTCGCAAGGCCGACGCCAGCGGCGAACGCTTCACCACGCTAATCTGTGCCGAGGTGGACCGCATCACCAAGCTGATCGATCAGATGGAGCATTTCTCACGCGGTCAGCCGCTTTCATGTGATGCTGTTAACCTGTATCAGCCAACCCATCAGGCCATCGAAACCGTGCGGGCGCGGCAATTGCCCGGCATCAAATTAAGCGAGGATTATGACCCATCCTTGCCCTTGGTTCATGGCAATCATGATGCCTTGGTCCAGATTTTGCTGAACTTTGTCACCAATGCTTGCGAGGCCTTGCAAGGCCGCGATGATGGCGAAGTGCGGATTACCACCGCCTATCGCCACGGCTTGTCGATTGATAATGGGGACGGACGGGGACGCACCGCTCTGCCGATCGAAATCAGCGTCAGCGACAATGGCCCCGGTGTTCCCAGCGACATTCGCGGCGATGTGTTCGACCCCTTTGTCACCACCAAGCGCGAAGGGCGGGGGCTGGGCTTGGCACTGGTCGCCAAATTGGCGCGGGATATGGGGGGGACAGTGCAATATAGCCGCGACGACGACTGGACACGCTTTCGCCTGCATCTGGCAGCCGCAAAGCCATCTGATAGCATCTCACCAAAAGATATCATCCCATGAGCATCGGAAAACGCATCTTATTGGTCGAGGATGACCCGACCATTGCCCTGATCATCCGTGAAACTTTGGTTGATGAATGCGCGCATTTTACGGCGGTTTCGACATTGGCAGAACGGGATGCATGGCTGGCCGTTCATCAGCCAGACCTGATGATTACCGATGTGATCCTGCCCGACGGCGATGGTATCGAAAGCATCACCACATCGGGTATCGCGGCCGATGCGCCGATCATCATCCTATCCGCGCAAAATACATTGGATACAGCGGTTCGGGCCGCCAATATTGGCAGCTATGATTATCTGCCCAAGCCTTTCGACCTCGAGGAATTGACCGCCAGCGTTCGCGCCGCCTTGCAACGGCCAAGCGCTAGCGCGGCGGAGAAGATCGTCGATCAGGCCGCTGACCCTGCCGATATTCATGGCTTGGTGGGCCGCGCCCCCGCCATGCAGGCGGTGTACCGCACCATCGCGCGGCTGGCGACCAACGATCTGGCCGTGTTGATTTTGGGCGAAAGCGGCACCGGCAAGGAAGTGGTGGCCCGCGCCATTCACGCCACGGGCCTGCGCCGCCATGGTCCGTTTGTCGCCATCAACATGGCCGCCATCCCGCGCGAATTGATCGAGGCCGAGTTATTCGGTCACGAAAAAGGGGCCTTTACCGGCGCGCACAGCCGCAACGCAGGCCGTTTTGAACAAGCATCGGGCGGCACCTTGTTTCTGGACGAAATTGGCGACATGCCCCTAGAGGCCCAGACACGCTTGCTGCGCGTGCTGCAAACCAATGAATATACCACGGTGGGCGGCAGCCAGTCTTTGCGCGCCGATGTCCGCGTGGTGGCGGCAACCCACCGCGAGATGGCCACTTTGGTGGCCGATGGCCGCTTTCGCGAAGATTTATATTATCGGCTGAATGTCATTCCCGTCACCTTGCCGCCGCTGCGCGAACGACGCAGCGACTTGCCTGCTTTGGTGCGGCATTTCGTGGACGCGGGCCGAGCGTCTGGCCTGCCTGATCGGCAATTTTCTGCGGCCGCGCTGGCGCGGATGGAACGGCACGACTGGCCCGGAAATGTCCGCGAATTGGGCAATGTGGTTCAGCGTTTGGCGGTCCTCAGCCGCGATATCGAGGTGACAGCCCGCGATGTCGACGCCATTTTGTCCCAAGCCAGTGATCATCACGCACCCACCAACCCCGCCGATGCCGTCAGCCGCGCGGTGGACGACTGGGCTTCGCATATTCTGGCTGATCATATGCATGATGGCCATATCCACAAACAACTCGAAACATTGGTCGAGGCCGCCTTGCTTCGCCGAATGCTGCGCGAAGTAAATGGCAATCAGTTGGAGGCAGCGCGGCGATTGGGCATCAACCGCAATACGTTGCGCAAAAAACTGGCCAGCCTTGATATCGACGCCGCGAAATTCTGATCAATCCATTCCACAGACGTCCATCCCACAGACGAATGTGACAATTTAACCCACATTGCTGCCATATCCCCCCATATTTTGCGGGTGGGGGCAGCGTGTATGGGCGCGCACAACCCCATGCGTCCCAAAAAAAGCCACTATTTCTGCACGAAGTTTACATTGTGTGTTTTCTATGCAACATCTTTGTCGTAGCAAGGTCACAATGGAAAGCAACGCCGCCTCGATGCGCAATAGCCCTGTTCTGACCGAAACAAGCCGCAAAATTGGCTGGAAGTTCGGCGTCCCTGAATATTATGCGTTGGCCGTGGCCATCAGCATTGCCGTGGCGACCTATATTTTCGTAACCGGCGACGACCAAAGCGACCAATTGCTGACACCCGCGATTGTCGCGGCGATCATGGTCGCCAATCTGGCTCCTGCCATGGCGTTAATCGTTTTGGTCGGTAGCCGCATCGCTCGCAGCCGCGCCATGCGGTCAATGGAGGGCGGAGAAGGGCGCTTACACGTCCGCCTTGTGGCGCTATTCTCGATGATTGCGGCGGTGCCGACGCTACTCGTTGTGATTTTCGCATCCTTATTATTTCAATATGGCGTGGACTTTTGGTTTTCCGATCGGTCGCGCGGCATGTTTGAAAATGCCGCCAATTTGGCCCAAGGCTATTATCAAGAAAATCAGCGTGAAGTGGGCGCCAACACCACCGCAATGGCCGCCGACCTCAGCCGAACATTGCGCCGCATTTCCATCAATGATCCAGAATTTGCGAATTATTATCTGCAACAGGTGGTGGTCCGCACCCTGAATGAAAGCGCGATTATTGAAATTGGCGCCGATGGCGTAGCTCGCACCCCCGCCATGATCGACCCTGACAACCGCGCTGCTGAAAATCGCATTTCGCCCGCCATGTTGGAACGTCTGGACAAGGGCGAGGATGTGGTGGTGGTCCGAAAAACCGACCGGATCGAGGCCGCAACCCGCTTGCCAGGTATGAACCGCGCTTATCTTTATGCGTCGCGCGACGCCAATGTGCTGGGCCTGCAACAATTTGAACGGGCCCGTGCCGTTCTGGCCGACTATAATGGCCTGTTCCGCCGTTCGCAGGAACTGCAATTGCAATTTAACGTGGCGCTATATCTGGGTTCTATCCTGTTGTTGGCGCTGACGGTGGTGGCGGCTATCCTTGTGGCCGACCGTATTGTTCGTCCGCTGGGGACTTTGGTCGGTGCGACCCGCCGTGCGGCGGATGGCGATTTGTCCGTACGCGTCGCGCCATCCAGCTATGACGATGAAATCAGCGTGCTGACGCGGGCCTTCAACCGCATGACCGAACAGATTGAGGGGCAAACGCGCACCTTGGTCAATGTCAATGAGCAGCTAGAGGTTCGGCGCAGCTTCATGGAAGCCGTTTTATCGGGTGTATCCTCTGCGGTGTTGTCGGTGGATCGCAATGACCATATTTTGCTGGTCAATGCCGCCGCAGAACGGCTGATTGGGCAACCAGCCAACATATTAGTGGGCCAGAAATTGTCCGCCGTCGCGCCCGAACTCGCCCGCCTTCTCGAAGGGGACGAGCGCGAGGGCGTGGTGCAATTGGCCCGCAAAGATTCCGAACCCGCAACCTTGGCCGCCAAGGCCGTGGACCAAGAAGACGGCTATGTCCTCAGCTTTGAAGATATTACGCAGCAGCTTCTGGACCAGCGCCGCGCAGCTTGGTCCGATGTCGCGCGCCGCATTGCCCATGAAATTAAAAACCCGCTCACCCCCATTCAATTGGCCGCAGAGCGGCTACAGCGCCGCTTTGGCAATAAAATCGAAAGCGACGAAGCATCGGTGTTCCGCAAGTTGACCGACACTATCGTGCGTCAAGTGCATGACATGCGGCGGATGGTGGACGAATTTTCCAGCTTTGCCCGCATGCCCAAGCCAACCTTTGGCGCAGAAGATATTCGCGACATTTTGCGCCAATCGGTATTTTTATTCGAAGTGGCCAAGCCCGATATTCAATTCAGCGTGCGCGCACCCGCCGTGATGGACCCCGTGGTCTGTGACCGCCGCTTATTGTCCCAATCGCTCACCAATATCGTCAAAAATGCGGTCGAGGCCATTGAGGAACATCATGACCCCGCATCGACCAAGACCCCCATTGGTCATGTTCGTGCGGACATTGAACAGGCAGAGGGCGGACGGTTGCTGGTGCATATCACCGACGATGGCATCGGCTTGCCCGACCAACGCGAAAATATTGCCGAACCTTATATGACCACCCGCCAAGGCGGCACGGGATTGGGGTTGGCAATCGTCAAAAAAATTGTCGAGCAGCATTATGGCGAGCTTGATTTCCAAGACAGCCCGACTGGCAAGGGAACGCGTGTGACGCTGACCCTCTATCCGGAACGGCTCAAACCACTCACTGGAAAAGTGGGTTCCATCGCAAATGGGCAAGGGGAAACCGTGCCCGGACGCATCCGTAATCGTCAGGATAGGGAAGAATATGGCGCTTGATATTTTAATCGTCGACGACGAGCGGGACATTTGCGACTTGGTCGCTGGCGTGATGGAAGATGAAGGCTATGAAGCCCGTACAGCGTCGAACAGCGACGCCGCACTAGAGGCGATCCGACAACGCCGCCCTTCGTTGGCGCTCATCGACGTGTGGCTTCAGGGGTCGCGATTGGACGGGCTCGGACTGGTGGATGCCATCAAGGAATTTGACCCAACCTTGCCGATCATCGTGATTTCGGGCCACGGCGGGCTAGACACCGCAGTCGCGGCCATCCGCCGCGGGGCCTTTGATTTTATAGAAAAGCCATTTGAGGCAGAGCGTCTGCTGCACTTGGTGGCCCGCGCCACCGAGAATGAACGGCTGAAATTTGAATATGAACAGCTCAAGGAAAAAGTCGGCCCAGCTTATGAACTGACGGGCAATAGCACGGCGATCAACAATGTCCGTGCGACCTTGAAACGGGTGGCAGGCACGGGCAGCCGTGTGCTGATCACCGGCGCGGCGGGCGTTGGAAAAGAAGTCGCCGCGCGCGTTCTGCACGGATGGAGCGGGCGTCACAATGCGCCGTTCCGCGTCATTTCCTCTGCCCGCATGGACCCTGAAACGGTCGAGCTGGAATTATTCGGTTCAGAAAGCGAGGATGGCAGCTTCCGTGCAGGCCTGTTGGAACAAGCCCATGGCGGCACATTATTCTTGGACGAAGTGGCCGATATGCCGCTGACCACCCAAGCCAAAATCTTGCGCGTCTTAACGGACCAAAGCTTTACGCGGGTTGGTGGCCGTACGATGATCCGTGTCGATGTGCGCATCATTTCCGGCTCGGCCCGCGATCTGACCGCCCAAATCGCCGAACGTCGTTTTCGCGAAGATCTTTATTACCGGCTGAACGTCGTACCCGTTCATATTCCGGCGCTGCGCGAACGGCGCGACGATATTGCTGGCCTGTGCGATTATTTCATCAGCCGCTTTGCCGCCGAACGCCGTATAGCGCCGCCCGAAATCTCGCCAGAGGCGATGGCCGCGCTTCAGGCTTATGACTGGCCGGGCAATGTGCGTGAACTGCGAAATGTGGTGGAACGGGTGATGATCATGGCCCCCACCGATCGCCTCAGCCGCATCGACACAGATATGCTGCCATCGGAATTGGTGCGCGGCGGCGTGGATATCCTACCAACAACCGAGGCGGTCACCGCGATCCCCCTCAAGGAAGCGCGGGAAAATTTCGAACGCGAATATCTGCGCATTCAGATCAACCGTTTTTCGGGAAATATCTCCCGAACCGCGAATTTCATCGGCATGGAACGGTCCGCACTGCACCGCAAGCTTAAACTATTGGGCCTGACCGAAAATCCTGATGGAGAAAACTCTTAAAATTTGAAGGACATTCCCCTAGACCTTAAACGCACTTTGCATCATATTGCATCTGCTCACGCGTAGGTGGCAACGGAAGCTAAAATATAAAATGCAACCGTTGCCGGTATTGCGGTGTTACCGCCAAAAATAGGAGACCAATGTGTCCAATAAAAACCAGAATCTACAAGATGTTTTCCTCAACGCGCTGCGTCGCAGCAAAACTCCCGTTACGATGTTCCTCGTCAAGGGCGTCAAGCTTCAAGGCATTATCACTTGGTTTGATAATTTCTCGCTGCTGCTACGCCGCGATGGTCAATCGCAACTGGTATATAAGCACGCAATTTCAACGATCATGCCATCGCATGATTTCGAACTCGCGTCGCTAGGTGAAAATATCCACGCACCATCCGCTGCCAAAGGCAAGGCCTTGCAAGATGTGTTCTTAAACGCTGTGCGCCGGTCAGAAGAGCCCGTGACCATGTTCTTGGTCAACGGTGTGATGCTGCAAGGCGACATTGTCGCTTTCGACCTATTCTGTATGCTGTTGGAACGTGAGCGTCAGGTTCAACTGGTATATAAGCACGCAATTTCAACGGTTCAACCAAATGGGCCGATCAACCTGACGGAAACGGATGACGAAGCAGAAGATAATTGATCAGTCATCTGAGATCCGTATGAACGATGAACGCATAGAGGTTACGCGTGGTGCCAAGGCCCTGCTGATTGTACCCCAATGGTATAGTCAGGGTCTGCCACGCGACTCGGAAGCACGCGTGGGCGAGGCGACTGGCCTTGCCCACGCTATCGGCCTTTATGTGGTGGCTGTTCACGCCCTACGCCTACGCCAAACCCGCGCCGCGACGTTAATTGGCGTTGGACAAATTGAAACGATCAAGCCGGACATTGTGGCAAAAGATGTTCAGTTGGTGATCGTCGATGCATCTTTATCGGCCATTCAACAGCGCAATCTGGAAACCGAATTGGGTGCCAAGGTCATTGACCGAACCGGCCTGATCTTGGAAATTTTTGGCGAACGGGCCGCAACTGCCGAAGGGCGATTGCAGGTCGAATTGGCGCATCTCGATTATCAAGCCGGTCGCTTGGTCCGTAGCTGGACACACTTGGAACGCCAGCGCGGCGGCTTTGGTTTTCTTGGCGGACCTGGCGAAACCCAGATTGAGGCCGACCGCCGGATGATCCGCAATCGCATGGCCCGCATTCGCCGTCAACTGGAGGACGCGCGCCGTACCCGCAAATTACAACGCGCAAAACGCCAGCGTGCGCCGTGGCCCGTGGTGGCCTTGGTTGGCTATACCAATGCTGGAAAATCAACCTTCTTCAACCATTTGACGGGCAGTGACGTCATGGCAGAGGATATGTTGTTCGCAACCCTAGACCCAACGATGCGCGAAATTCGCTTGCCGGGTATCGACAAAGCCATTTTGTCGGACACGGTCGGATTTGTGTCGGACCTGCCGACCGAATTGGTCGCGGCATTCCGCGCAACGCTTGAAGAAGTCACGACCGCAGATTTGATCGTCCATGTCCGTGATATTGTGCATCCCGATACCGAAGCGCAATATGAGGATGTCCGTCAAATTCTGGAATCGCTGGGCGTCAACGGACGCGAAAGCGAAGGGGAAGGGGAGGATGATCAGGAACCCATCCCGCAGATCGAGATTTGGAACAAAATTGACACGGCCACGCCCGAACAGCGTGCCGATATCATCGCCAGCGCCAAACACCGCGCGGATGTCGCCATTATGTCCGCTTTTACAGGCGAAAATGTCGATGGGGCGCGGGCCTTAATGGCGTCCGTTCTGACGTCATTGCACCAAAAATGCCGGATATTTTTGCGCTATGATCAAGGGGACGCCAACGCATGGCTCTATGCGCGGGGCGACATTTTGGCTGACGAAGCAGCCGAAGATGGCCATTGGATAACCACCCGTCTTGACCCGGCGGACATGGCCCGTTTCAATCGCCTATGGCCGGGCCATTTGGATGGAGCAGACGAAATTTTTCGCGACGAAGAACCGACATCGGTCCCTTATGACCCGCTCGCTACCGACGAGTAAAATATTAAAGTGAATTCCAAGATATTATCTCCAATATCTTGGAATTACGCCTTTTCGCTGTCCTTAACCTGCGCCCAATAATGTTCCAATTGGTCCAATGTCAGGCCATCTAAGGGGCTATTTGCCAATTTTTCGACGGTCGAAAAGCGGCGGGAAAATTTGGCATTGGCGGCCGTTAGCGCCGCTTCGGAATCGACGCCCAAGTGACGGGCATAATTCACCACCGCGAACAGCAAATCGCCAATTTCTTCGGCGCGATGCTCATCATTTTTGGCGTCATCGACCTCGGCCAATTCTTCCAAAATTTTCGCGCGCGGACCATCAATATCGGGCCAGTCAAAACCAACACGCGCGACGCGAGATTGAATTTTCTGGGCACGCATCAGCGCGGGAAGGGAGAGGGCGATTCCATCCAGCAACTGGCGTTCACCCTTGCTTGCCCGTTCGGCGGCTTTAATTTCTTCCCATTGACGTTTGACATCGTCGGTCTTGGTGTCGCCAAAAATATGCGGATGGCGGCGTTCCATCTTGTCGCAAATGGCGGCGCAAACATCATCAAAGGCAAATATATTTTTGTCGGCCGCAATCTGGCTGTGAAAAACCACCTGCAGCAACAAATCGCCCAGTTCATCTTTAATGGCGTCGCCATCACCGGATTGGATGGCATCCGCCACCTCATAGGCTTCTTCGATGGTGTAGCGCGCGATGCTTTCAAAATCTTGGGCCAAATCCCATTCGCATCCGCCATCGGGGTTGCGAAGCTGGGCCATGATCGCCAGCAAACGGTCCATTGGCTTTATCACATCGGCGGGGGATTTGATGGTGTTTGGCAAAGACATGCAATAATCCGATAATATATATTATGTTAAATTATCATAAAATCGACCAACGCCGATCAACCTTGGGCTGGCTTTTATCCCAGCCCCTGCCACCAACTGGCAACCGCAAACATGACAGCAAAAATGGCAATCCAAATCAGCGCCATTTTCAGCACATCGCCAATCGGCAAGCGCCGCGCGACCAAGGCGCTGATGACCAAGGTAAAGGCACCAATAAACCAAATGGTTTGAACGATGCCGTCACCTGTCATAACTGCACTTCCAATCCGTCAAAGCCGGCTTCGACATTATCGGGCAATTCCGATGACACATCCGCATAGTCCATACTATTATCCATATGGGTAATAATGGCTCGAGGATTGCCGACCTTTTTGATCGCGTCCAGCGACATTTTCAAATGCGGATGGGTCGGATGCGGATAGCGGCGCAGCGCATCGATCACGAACAAATCGACACCTTGGAAAAAGTCGACCATTTCATCCGTGAATTTGGAAAAATCGGTGGCATATCCAATTTTATGGGCGCCATCGCTGAACACCAAGCCAGTCGCCTTGATGGGGCCATGGGGCATTTCAATCGCCGACACTTCAATCGGCCCGATGGATTGATGATCCAATAAATCAATCGGATCCACCGACGCCGGATAACCAGCATTGCCAGCAAAAGCATAAGTGAAACGCCATTTCAAAATATCCAGCACATGATTGCGAGCATAGGCTGGCACAGGCGAACGGCGACGGTTCATGATCTGGCGCAAATCATCCAGCCCATGGCAATGGTCCGCATGTTCATGCGTCCAGATAACAGCGTCCACTTCACCAACTTCAGCACGCAACAACTGCATTCGCATATCGGGACTGGTGTCCACCAAAATGCGAAAACCGCCCAGGCTGATCAAAATGGAGGCACGGGTTCGAAAGTTCAGCGGATTATCTGGATCGCAATCGCCCCAGTCATTGCCGATGCGCGGCACACCCGACGATGTACCACATCCCAAAATCCGTACCTTCATGGTTTCATGCGTTTCATACCGATGCTTTACTGAACAATTGATAGAAATTACGAGAGCTTATCTCAGCGAGTTCGTCCCTATCCTCCTCGCGCAGCTTCGCCAGAAATTCCAGCGTATCTGCGACAAAGGCAGGCTCGCCCGTTTTCCCACGATGCGGCACAGGCGCCAAAAAAGGCGAGTCCGTTTCAACCAACAAGCGATCTTGCGGCAACCATTTCGCGGTTGCCTGCAATTCCGCCGCATTTTTGAACGTTACAATACCAGAGATAGAGATGTAAAATCCCAAGTCCAAGGCCTTGCGTGCAAAATCATCGCTGGCGGTAAAGCAGTGAATGACGCCGCGATACGGTGCCCTGCCCATTTCGTCCGCCATGATGGCCAAGGTGTCATCCTCTGCATCGCGGGTGTGGACGATCAACGGCAAGTCCGTTTGCTGACACGCATGAATATGCGTGCGAAAACTGCTTTGCTGCTGGTCACGGTCCGACTTGTCATAATAATAATCAAGGCCGGTTTCACCAATGGCGATGATACGCGGATGGGCTGCCCTCCCCACCAGTTTTTCGGTGTCGATATGGGGGTGTTGATCGGCATCATGGGGATGAATGCCGACGCTGGCCCACACATCATTGTGGCGTTCCGCCGTTGCCAACACATCATCCCACTCGCTTTCGCGTGTAGAAATGTTCAGCATAGCCGTCACCCCCCGCGCCCGCGCACGGTCCAGAACGTCATTTTGCTGTTCCGCAAGGCCCTTGTAATTCAGGTGACAGTGGGAATCGACCAGCATCAGGTCTGCCCTACCCCCTCTGCGCCTTCCGGCAAGTCCAAACGCGGGAAGATTGGCACAGGTTGACCAATCTTACACCCGCTGGCGATCAGCTTGTCGAACCATTGGTCATCGGCCAAGGCCGCATAGTCACGCGCATCAGCATCAATACCCATCTGATCCAACAGCTTATCAGCTGATGCTGGCACAACGGGTCGAATAGCAATGGCCAAGGCCCTGACAGCCTTGAACAAAGTCATCAGCACGGCGCGCATACGTTCATGGTCTGTCTTGCGCAGCCCCCATGGTGCCTGTGTATCAACATATTGATTGGACGCGAAAACCGAACGGATCCAATCTTCGATACCAACCGAAAATGCCAATTCATCAAAGGCGGTGGGCAGTTGCTCACGGGCCATGGTGAAAATATCAGCCAATAAGGCTTCATCATCGGCATGAACTTCATAATCATTGGACAGAGTGCCATCCAAATTCTTGAAGATCATTGACAAACTGCGCTGGGCCAAATTGCCAAAGCTGTTGGCCAAATCGGCGTTTGCGGTGCGCACAATGGCTTCTGGAGAATAGGTGCCATCTTGCCCAAAGCTCACTTCCCGCAACAGATAATAGCGCATCTGATCGACGCCAAATTGGTCGGCCAAATCCATCGGGTCCACGACATTGCCCAAGGATTTGGACATTTTTTCGCCGCGGTTCAGCAAGAAACCATGGCCAAAAATCTGGCTCGGCAGCGGCAGATTGGCGCTCATCAAAAAGGCGGGCCAATAGACCGTGTGGAAACGGACAATATCCTTGCCGATCATATGGATATTGGCGGGCCAATATTTGGCGAAATCGCCATCCGTGTCGGGATATCCGATACCCGACAAATAAGCCGTCAGGGCATCCACCCAAACATACATCACATGGCCATCGCTGTCCGGAACCTGCACGCCCCAATCAAAGCTGGTGCGCGATACGCTCAGATCCTTCAGCCCGCCCTCGACAAAGCGCAGCACCTCATTCCGGCGGCTTTCGGGGCGGATAAAGTCGGGGTTGGATTCATAAAGCGCCAGCAACTTGTCCTGATATTTGGACAGCGCGAAAAACCATGTTTCCTCGGCGGTCCATTCCACCGGCGTCCCTTGGGGGGACAGGCGAACGCCCCCTTCCCCATCCGTCAATTCGCTTTCGTCGTAAAAGGCTTCGTCGCGAACGCTATACCAGCCTTCATAACGGTCCAGATACAGGTCGCCATTGGCCTTCATGGCGTTCCAGAGCGCCTGCGACGCCTTGTGATGCGATGGTTCGGACGTCCGAACAAATTTATCATAGCTGATGTTCAGCTTGGCAGCCATCGCCTTGAAATGATCAGCCATTTCTGTCGCGAAATCCAAGGTTTCGCGGCCCGCCGCACGGGCGGTTTGAACCATTTTCAATCCATGTTCATCGGTGCCCGTGATCATGCGTACATCGCGGCCACGTGCGCGTTGGAAACGCGCCATGACGTCGGTCGCAATAGATTCATAGGCATGGCCGATATGGGGGCGACCATTGGGATAGCTGATGGCGGTGGTGATATAAAATGGTTCAGACATGGCCGCGCTTTAGCGGCTTGCGGCGCATAGGGAAAGCGTCAGCGTGCACCCTGCGCAAAATGCGGTGAAAGTTCAGCCAAAATATTGCCAATGGCAAAGCCAATCATCGCCCCATCATAGCTGCCCGCAATCGCGCCGCGCGTGGTTTTATGAATGGCGTCCCATTGCGCCAACACCGGTCCAAGCGCAGAAATTGGGCATTTTCGGGCCATATCGGCAATCAATCCTGGCACCAGATCAATCACCAGTTCTAACTTTTCGCGATTGGCGACGCCCGCCACGCTTTTCGACAATTCGGCCCGTAAAATATTTTGCGGGTCGCCCGTTCGGACAATCGCCAGCAATTTTTCCTCGATGGATAGAACATCGCTGTCGATCAATGCCAAGGCCTTGCCCGGTACGCCGCCCGATGCGGCGGCAATGGCGCGAATGTCCGACCGGTCGAGCATGGGCCGAATGGATTGCAACCAGCCTTCCACCTGATCCTGTTGGACGGGCTGAAAACGCAGCAAGCGGCACCGCGAACGGATGGTCGGCAGCAATTTGCCCGGTGAATGGCTGACCAGGAAAAACAAAGTCTTGGCGGGCGGTTCTTCCAATGTTTTTAACAAAGCATTGGCCCCCGCCACCTCCAGATCATCGACCGCATCAATGATGATGACCCGCCATGAACCCATAGATAGCGACATTTGCAAGCGGCGGATCATCTGCCGGACCTGATCAATGCTGATGCTGCGGGCGATATCCTTGGCTTTATCCTTGTCAGCGTCTTTGGCCTTGGACTTGCCCTTATCTTTGTCCTTCGCTTGGCGGCTGAGCATCAAAATCTCGGGATGATTGCCCGCGTCAAACAAGCGGGCCGCCGCCGCGTCGCCTTCGTCATCCAAAGACGCCGCATCGCCAGATCCGGCTGGACCGTGGGTGGCCAAGAAACGCGCCACGCGCATGGCAAAGGCCGCCTTCCCCATCGACTGCGGCCCCGCCAGCAACCAAGCATGATGCAGGCGTCCGCTTTTCCATGCATCCAAAAAGGCAGTCTCGGCGCCCTCTAGCCCGATTAACTCAGCCATGGCGTCAATTCCTGCCAGATGTGCTGCGTGACCTGCTCGGCGCTGTCGTCGGCGTCAATGACGCGCCAACGGGCGGGGTCTTCGGCGGCCATCGCCAAAAAGCGTTGGTTCAAGCGCGCTTGATATTCCGAAGACTTGCTGCCCATTCGGTCCGAACCGCCCACATCACGCACCGACAAACGCGCTGCGGCTTTGTCGGGCGCTAGGGTCAGCAAAAATGTTCGGTCGGGCAACAGGCCATCGCTGCCAATGCGGTGCAGCGCCATGACGTCGGTATCGCTTAGGCCCCCGCCGCCGCCCTGATAAGCGCGTGTGCTGTCAACATAGCGGTCACAGATCACCCACGCGCCGCGTTCCAGTGCGGGCAAGATGGTTTTGGCGACATGGTCCGCCCGCGCCGCTGCAAACAACAATGCCTCTGCCCGCGCGTTCCAGCGGTCATCGCTGCCTTCCATCAACAATTTGCGAATGGCCTCCGCCCCCGCGCTGCCACCCGGTTCGCGGGTCACAATATGGTCGATGCCAGCGTCCGTAAACGCGTCGCTCAGACGGGATATTTGCGTTGATTTTCCAACGCCCTCGCCGCCTTCCAGCGTGATAAATCTTGCTGTCACAGCCCCGTCATCCGATGCCATCCGGTGCGGGCTTGGTCCATCGTTCCGCCCATTTCAATGTCGCGGTCGGACACCAAAGGCGTTGTTTGCTGCGGCAATCCGGCGGGTGTAATCACAAAATTGGCCACCTTATCCCCCTTGGCAATCGGCCCCTGCCACGGCGTAGCACCCTGAATGGCGGCGCGATAGCTGCCATCATGCCCGCGCGGAACGGTCATGCGGACTGCCATGCTATTTTGCGCGATCAATTCCGGCTGGCTACCCCCGCTGACGTTCAAACGAAGCATCGGCGTGTTCTGCTGTGCCAAAACACGGCCTTCCCAAGCGCTAAAGCCCCATGTCATCAGCCGCTCTGCTTCGTCGCGCCGTTCGCGCTCGCTGCTCATGCCAGCAACGACCATGATCAGGCGGCGGCCATCGCGCTTGGCAGACCCCAGAAAACAATATCCAGCCTCCGCAGTATAGCCCGTCTTCAAGCCATCCGCGCCCGCAAAGCGCCCCAATATCGGGTTGCGATTGCGCTGAACGATAGGCTTTTTGTCCGGCGACAAGCCATGCTCCAACCTTGGCTGAGAGAAATAGCGGGCATAGGCTTCGGGATGATCGCGGATCAAGCGGTCGGCCAAACGGATCATATCTTCGGCGCTGACCATGGTTCGGCCGCCATCGGGCCAGCCACTGGGCGTACCAAATTGGCTCGACGTCATGCCAATATCAGCGGCTACACGGTTCATCCGCCGAACAAATTCTTCCTCGCTTCCATCCACGCCAACGGCCAACAAGGTCGCAGCATCATTGCCCGACACCGTGATCAGACCCATCAGCAACTTGTCCACGCTCACCCGTTCCCGCGACCGCAGAAACATCGTGCTATTGCCTTTGCGCGCATTCCACTGTGCCCAAATCGCATCGGTCATCTGAAATGTGTCGGACGTCTTTAACCGCCCATCTTTGATCAAATCCAATATGACATAAGCGGTCATCACTTTGGTCATCGACGCGGGCGCAAAGCGTTTTTCTGCGCCGCGTGAAAAAAGGATCGCCCCGCTGTCCAAATCTTTCAACATGATGATCGGCGCTTTGGTCACATAGATTGGTCGGCTGACCGGACCTGTTCTGGCCGCCGCTTTGGGCTGTGCATCCGCATCCGCCGCGCCGCCCAGCCCCAGCCCGCCAACCATCAACATCATCGCAGCCAGCGATACCGCGCCCAGCCCAAATGGCTTGATCGCGGCGTTATATCGTCCCGCATTCATTCTGATACGCTCATTTACCGGTGAATTTCATCCGCCAACACGCCGACCGACAGCGCATAGAAATTGGAACAATTATAATCCAAAATTGCGCGATAATTGCCCGTCAACAAATAGGCCGTGCGGCCTGGGCCATCGGGTTCCAACAACACCGCCTGAATATGATCGGCGGGCCAATTGCCCTGTTCTGGTACCACGCCCATTGCACGCCATTCGCCCATCGAACGCCAACGGCTATGCCGCGCAAAAACACGCGGGCAGCGCGCGGGGTTCAGCTGGGATGCAATGCTGTCACGGTTGAGTGATGCCGGAACGCGAACCGGAACGCCCCACGGCTCGCCATTTTTCCAACCAGCAGCGCGTAAATAGCTGCCGATGGATTCCACCGCATCCGCTTCGCTCGACCAAATGCGTGCCACACCATCGCCGTCACCATCTTCGGCGACGCGCAGGTAAACGGACGGCAAAAACTGCGGATAGCCAAAGGCCCCTGCCCAGCTTCCCTTCAAAACTTGGCGCGGAACGCCGCGTTCCACCATCACCATCGTCGCCAGAAATTCCGGTTCAAACAAGCTGCGCCGGCGCCCGTCATAGGCCAGCGTCGCCAAGGCTTCGGGCAAATCAAAATTGCCGGTCACTTTGCCATAAGCGGTTTCATGGCCAAAAATGGCAATCATCACCGCGCCCGGCACGCCGGTCTTCGCTTCGATTTGCGACAATAAGGGCCGCAAACGGGAATACACACTGCGCCCACCATTGATCCGCGCCGCATCGACATGCTTGGCCTTATAGGGGGCAAAGGCCGGAATGGCATTGCTGGTCCCGCCACTCGACAGATTATCCTTATCCAGCGCAATCACGCGGGCGTTATAACGCAGGCCCGCCGTCATCTGATCAAAGGTTGTCCGCGACACCCCTTGTGCCTGCGCAACTGGCCACAAGCTTTGAACATAAGCATCAAAGCCGCCATCGGCGGCGCCTTGGGCGCAAGCTGGCAGAGAAAACACCGCCGCCCAAGCCGACAAGATAATCCCCGCCTTGGGCAGGTGCGAACTGATTCTGAAAGGATATTTGCGCATCATTCACCGCCTTTAGGGTGAAATTGGCACAGATGCACCCATGTTGACCAGCATGGCACGCGCAAAAATGCGATAATCGCAATTTGTTGAACGATATTCGGTGAACCCACATCTTTTGCTTGCCGCAGAAATTTCAGCGATTAAGGAGGGCCGCAAGGACAGGTGGCCGAGTGGTTTAAGGCAGCGGTCTTGAAAACCGCCGTGGGTGGAAGCTCACCGTGGGTTCGAATCCCACCCTGTCCGCCATTTATCCTTATATTTCAATACTTTAATCACTAAATGGGCTCTCACGCCCACTCTCGTGCCCACTTTGTGTGCGGTAGCACACGTATGATTACGGCCAACCACGTACCATCTAATTTCTCGGACAATTAGCCGTTTCCTAACCTTTGCCTGCTCCTTTGGCCTCTACAAGCTAAGGGAGAGACGTCGTGGCGAGAGGGATTAATGGAGATCAATGGTATACTATCGATGAGGCAGAGGCGATTGTTGTGGGAAAGCTCGGTCCCGATGCTCAGCGCTACATCGCCGAGGGGTTAAAGGACGGTCGGATTCGAGCCAAAGCCGATAGGCAGTGGGTCAGCAACGAGATCAACCTTAACGTGGCTTGGCGAACGCGGGCAGAGCATGAAGGCGATATGCTGTTAGACGCGGAGGTTCGGCCAGCCATATGGCGGCAGTCCACGAATTGGCCACGAGATTTAGCTAGATGGCGCTGGAGCCAAAATCGCTTCGTGATAACACGGAGGATGAGGACATCAGCTAAAGGCACACCCCCTGACCGGACCATCATTGTAGGATTGTATCTGCTGAAGCAAGATGTGCAAAAACTGTGTGGCCGGGGAAAAAAGAACAACGGTGGCGGAAAAGTTGACTATGAAAAATGGGCCAACTTGATCCACCAGTTCATCGACCTTGAACGAAAAGGTCGGATCACTCATGAGTCCTATCCCTCCAAAAACCACCTAATTGAAGCTATATGGGAACGCGTTGAGCTACTCTATGACCCTGAGCACAAAGTAAAAACCATCGGCGAAACAACTGCTGGACGGATCGCTGGCCACCTATGGGATCTACTTGTCTCGACACCGCATACCCAGCCAAACCAAGACGCAACATAGCTCAAAATAGCACTTTTGTGCTTCCGTTACGAACGCCAAACAAAACGGCAGTTCCTGTTTGGAGGTCAATTTCGGCTTCCAAACAGGAGATTCGTCATGGCGAATATTACTCACTCAGTCCGGGAGACAGCGCGTATGCTGTCCCTCGGATCGACAAAAATATATGAGCTGATCAACAGCAACGACCTTGAGGTCGTCAAAATTGGCAGAAAAACCCTCATAAAGCGCGATAGCATCCTAGCCTTGGTAGAGCGTTGCAGCATCAAGGGGGGCCAATAATGTCCCGCCAGAATATAATGCAGCTATCGCGACTGCAAAACGAATATGCGCTCACTGGGCCAAATGGCTCCTTTATCGAAAGCGCAGAAGATGCCCTCAATGAGGATATCATCCGCGCAAAGATGCTACGTATCTATGCCGCGCAAAATGATGTCGCTGAGGCAAAGGACCTAGCGAAACGCATGGGTTCAACCGTCACGCCCTGCTCCCTTGCATCAGCGCGATATATGCATGACGTCCGACAGATAGTGGTTCCTCATTTATGGCAATTGGTGGACCAACATGACCCAGAGGTCCGAGCATTCACTTTATGTAGCCGCAAGTGGGAGTTTCCTGCCGCTGATCTCAAACTGGTGGACCCTTTAGCGTTGGTCTCTGGCCTACGTGCTGATCTCTATCGCCAAGGAGCCCGTGATCTAAACGGCTTTTTATTCGCCAATCAAGACGCTGAATTTAACTCAGCCACACTGAAGTGGCGCTTCCATTGGCATGGAATCGGCAGTGGCACACTGATTGAAGCTATTGAGGGATTAAGGGGCAGCCCTAAATATAGCCGCCCTAAAGATATCAGAATATCTCGCTCCCCACTTACCCACCTCCCCAGCCCCATCACTTATTTGATCAAACCATTTTGGGGATCTCGTTGGCAGGGGCTCATCGACGGCCATATGCGCCGACAGAAATGGCGAAGCCGGGTCCCTGAACCTTGGCACAGCCAATTGTTGATGTGGCTCGACAGGTGGAGGCCTGCCGACTGTGCGCTTTTGCAGGGCATGGCCGTCAAATCTGGTGGGCTAGTTATGAGCTCAAAAAATAAAGAATGGGAGAGCTAAGATGACCTATTTTAGCCAGTTAGACACCTCTAGCCCTATAGCTGGACAAGTTAATATGGGTGAGTGGATACAACACAGCATCTCTCTCCCTGTTCAACACCAATGCCACACCATCACTCTCCAAAATGCTGGGGAAGTGGGGAGCCGCGATTCACTTTGTGATGGAGGCTGCCATGAAGAAATCATTTAAAGTTGATGGTTTTATTACCAGCAGTGGGACAAGGTGGGTGAAGATTTCGGATAATGAAAAACATTGCTGGGTGCCGTTCAGCGATTTCCATGGTCATGGAAAAGAGGCAATTGCCAGATTAAGCCGCGGTGGAGTCATTATTGTTGGCTCAGCACGCGTCAAAAAATTAATGGATGAAGTTGCTGGGATCGAACAATTCTATGAAGCCGAACTGGTTGAGCACATAGGTTGGAACGGAAAACATTTTGCGCTCCCAGACGGCACCGTGTTCTCGCCGGAAGGATGCTCTTCAGATGAGGTGCTGTTTGAAATCTCCAACAACAAATGCTCTGCTAAGGGTGACGCTGAAACTTGGCTGCAGGACGTTGCCGCTAAGTTGGCAAACCAATCGATACCTATTTTTGGTCTTTGCCTGACCTTCGCCGCAGCTATCTTGCGGCTAACTAATCGTGTTGGAAATTTTGGGTTCGAACTCGTAGGCGGAAAAGGAACAGGCAAGAGCACGGTCCAACAATTAATGTCGTCCGTGCTTGGCGGCGCTATACAGGGCGATGACGGTCATTATTATATCTCGTTCGACGCAACGGCGAACGGTTTAGAGCAAGAGATGTCCGCCCACTCCGATATCCCTATGATATTAGAGGAAGCCAATCTCTTTCTTGCGGGTGAAAGTCCCAAAATGAGGGGGGAGCACTTCAAAGCCATCGCATTTCGCTTAGCGGGTGGCACTGATAAGCGGCGCTTTGATCAACGAAACGGTGGCGAATATCGATTTGTTTATATGTCGTCATCGAACGAACGACTGGCTGATTTAATTGATAATAGGAATGAGGCCGCAAGCGCGGCAGCAGATCGATTTATAACACTCGAACTCTTTCCAAGCCGCAAACACGGGGTGTTTGACAAGATACCGCATGAGTACGCAACAGCGGGCCAATATGCTGGGAGTCTGATTGCGGCAGCAAACAACCACCACGGACACGCTATTAGGGTATTTTTGAAGCAACTGGTTCAAGATCGCCACGATGATGAAGATATCCTCAGGGCAAATATTGAGCGCAGCGTGCGATTATTTCAGAAAAAATCCAATGCTGACTTAGACAACGGCTCCGCAGCACGTGTGGCTGAGGCATTTGGCATCGTCTACGCTGGGGGCGTACTCGCACAGCAATATGGTGCGCTACCTCAAGGACTTAAATGCGGTAAAGCGGTGTTAGATTGCTATAAGATGTACCTGTTAGGCAATCACGAAGCGTCCGCGTTGCTTTCCACCCTGCAAGCGATTGCGGGAAGAAATGACACTGCCAAGATTGGTTTCCAAAAACATGGGGGTACTCCCCTTCCCTCCAGCGATTGCCTCGAGGCAGTGCCAGCGTTTTTGAAGAAGGTAGGAACCAAGAGAGAGCTTTGGATCAAACCAGACCGCATTCACCATTTGATACCTGGATGGGCACGGTTAAAGAATAAGCCTGAAATTATCGCCCTTCTCAAAAGAGATGGTGATCATAAAACCGTTAAACGAACACTACCTACAGAGAGCAAGCCTGCTAGAGTTTACTGCTTCGAGTTACCCAAGCAAAACAAGAAGGCAAAAGCTAAGCGCAGCAACAACTCATAAACATCGATTGCGGCCACTGATGACATAACCGCATTTTTGTCATCAGTGCCCAACCCTTTTGCCGACATATGTGCCGACGTAAATAGCGTCCGCTATGCGCCCTCTTATCGGATGCTCCGCCAGACACCAGTCCTCCCCAAGAGCGGTCACTCCAAGTTCGATGGAGAACCACATTTGAAGTAGCACATTGGGCTGGAGAATCTCCCGCTGCGTACCTATCGTTGTCCCCCGTCAGCGCCTATGGCACAGATTTGAGGTTGCGAATTAAGGAGTGTTTTGGTCTCATCGTAGTGACGAAGGAACGCAGATGAGAGCAAAACACTCAGTCGCCAAAAAGCCAGCCGAGGCGGTGGTGAAGGACATACGCCGAGCGACGCGTCGGCAGTTTTCAGCCGAGGATAAAATCCGGATTGTGCTGGAGGGCTTGCGCGGTGACGATAGTATCGCCGAACTCTGCCGCAAGGAAGGTATCGCCCAGAGCCTATATTACACATGGTCGAAAGAGTTCATGGAAGCTGGCAAGCGCCGTCTGGCCGGCGACACTGCCCGCGCTGCGACAAGCGGCGAAGTGCAGGATCTGCGCCGT
>NZ_JAJEWI010000006.1 GCF_020687785.1 Sphingopyxis yananensis
GTATTGCTGCTCGGACAGCGTGCGTGGTCGTGGCGCTCCCATGACGAACTTGTCCCATATGGCTTCCTTCCATAACTGAATGGATAATGCACCATCAAATGCTGGGACCAAACACCTAGCAAATGGCCATTCCACAAATAACCCACGCCAGACCCACTGGGAAGGCACTCTAGCCTGATACGTTAGCGATGTTGGGAGTTATGCACCTTAAGGAAGGTGGTGCCGCTTACAGGACTCGAACCTGTGACCCCATCATTACGAATGATGTGCTCTACCATCTGAGCTAAAGCGGCGTTGATGGGGCCTCTAACAGCGCATGGGGATTCTGACAAGCGGTCATGCAGTTTTTTTTCACCCCTCCCTCACCTCTCTGAAATTACGGCCTATTCCGGCCTGACCCTATCCGCGATACCATAGCAAAATGGACCGCCCTGACCTTAGCTACCCATTGCGGGGTTGGCCTCAGCGCTTGCTCGCAACTTACGCATACCGGCGAATTGCACGGCCAACATCCGGCCGCTGCCGCTGTCTTGCGGGTCAAATGCCATGATCTGCACAGCGCGCTCCGCGCCGGCTAAGTCGCCAGAGCGGGCCAAGGACCATGCGTAGGCCACACGCACCGCCGACAGTTCCGGAACCATGTCAAAAGCCTTGGCGATGGCCGATACGGCATTTTGGCTGGCAGGGCGGCGTTCGCCGATATAGCTGTCGTAATAGGCCTTCAGTGCCATGGGGTTATTGCCATTGGCGGCGATAGATTTTTGAATGGCGGCCCGCACCCGCTGCCACGCATAAGCGTCGGTGGACCCTTGATGGCGTAGTTGGTCCATCAGCAATTGCCCTTGCAACAAATTGGCATCGGCATGATCTGCGCGCAGGGCCAAGCTTTTATCCAATGCGTCCTGCATTTGTGCGCGAAGCACATCGATGCCCTCCCCGCGACTTTTGCGCGCGTTGATAAGGTCGCTGCCTGCTTGCGCCAATTCATATTGTACATCCGCGTCATCGCCATGCCCATGGGCCAGCGTCGCCAATTCGCCTTGCACCACGGCCAGACGGCCCGCATCGCGTCCCGCCGCTTTGCGTTCCAAGCGCAAATGCGTCAATTGCGCTTCGACACGCGTCATGACACGCAATGTGGTGGTGGGCGGCGCCGTTCCAGCCACCACAATCGTGCGGCTTTGGACGGGACGCTTGGCATATTGATCCAGCGCCGCATTCAGCGCCTTAAAATCACCAAAAGCATATGCAGCAGCCTGACGTGCTTCCATGTCATCGTTTAAGGCCGCCAAATATTGCAGCAGACGAGGCTTCCAAGCCGCGTCAAAGTGCAGCATGTGGGTTAACAGCCATGCGCGGTTATAAAATTGTTCGCGGTGCACATTGTTCGCGATTTGCATGGGGCTGGCGAACAGCAGTGTTTCGATGGGCAGTTGGTTCTTTTGCATCATGCTGATGGCGCGGATTTTCGGGAATTGACCGATCATGGCTTGGCCGTTGGCGTCGAACGTCATGGTGGAATAAAGTTCCGCTGTCCCTTCGGACAACCAAGCTGGCATAGCGATGGTGGCATAGCGGTTCAGCAGATGATGCGTATATTCGTGCAGCAACACCGAACGCGAAACGGATTTGGCGTTGGCCGCCCAGCCTTCCAAATTGGACACCGCAAAACCCCCTTCAGAATGGCGGTTATACCATCCGGCGATGTTGCTGGAGTTGCTGCCGCTGGCCAGACGGCCTGCTTCTTTTCTGGTGCCCACCAAATAGATGGTCAGCGGAGCCTTGTCGTTGCTGTAGCTGGCCCCCAGTTCCTGACGGAGCGCGGCATCATAGCGGGACAGGTCGTCTGACAGAGCGGAAATCAGCGCCTCGTTGCCCGCACCATAGACGGTGAATGCCGCATTTTTCGCTTCGATCCACCGAGCAGACACAGTAGCTGGGAGAGCAAGCAATGCGATCCCACATGCTGCGAACAGCATTTTCTTCATCTCAGATATTCCTTGGAAGGTTCGGCCGTTTTGCGGTTCAGGCGGCGATCACCATATCTTTCACTGGGGATGACGCAGGCGTTTCAAAACTCCACACCGGCCCCACGATATTTTTCAAAGGAAAAGGGAATTTCTCGGACGTTTTCGGTCATATTGCAGCTAGCCCAAACAAGTTAACAACCAAAATGGATGTTAATGCAGGGCAAATTCAGCCTAAATATTTGCAAATAATTCCTATAAGATACTGAATTATCAATATTCAAATATTTCACGACATGACGCCACCCTGAAGGGGGCCTCACATACATCCAAAATGGTTGCATTGCAAAATGGCGTCTAAAAAAGGCCGATCGCAATTGCTGCGACCGGCCTTTTAAAGCTTTGCAATGCCGACTGGCGCGAACCAGCCGATACTATCTTAAAGCGGCGAACCACCCAGTTTGTGCGTTAGTTGCAGGAACACGCTGCGCCCAATGCTGTCATACCAACTGGTGTTATAATAAGGATAGCCGCCCCACGTATCATCCTTCACCGGCATCTTGTCGAACAAGTTGCGCACGGTCAGTGACGCGCGCAGATGATCGCTGAAATCATATTGCAGCGTAGCATTGACCAGCGTGTAGGATGGCACATAGGCATCCTCATCATAATTGGGCAGCTTGCCCGTGCGGGTGGCCGACAGGGTGAACATCAGCCCATCCTTGTCCCAGCTAATGCTGCCGTTCGATTTATCACGCGGGATATAATAGCTGCTGTCGGCAGCCAGCTTGTTGATCGCATCATCACCCGCATATTGGGTATATTGATGCCTAAAGGTGTGGCTGTGCGCCAGCGACAGGGTGAAATCACCAAAGTTGGTCGGCACGCTGCCACGGAAGGCCACGTCGATGCCGCTGACCTTTTCTTTTGCGACGTTGATCGGGTTCACAATCACCGTGGAAATTTGGCCGACCTTGGCACCGCTGGTGAAACGCTGAATACGCGCAAAAGCATCACGGCACATCCCGCTATTCGGGTCGAGCACGGGGGCCCTGCCAGGCTCTAACTCGCTGCAATCCGCTTCTGTTCGCGCCAGCGTGTCGGCGCGCAAATCATTGACCTGATTGGTCAGTGACACACGATAATAATCGACCGACAAGGACAAGCGGCTCGACGGAGAAAACACGAGGCCCGCCGTTAATGTGCGGCCCGTTTCAGCCTTGAGGTCGCGATTACCAGTCCGGCTGATCACCGCTCCTTCTTCAATATCGCAGTCGCTAATCGGAGCGTCGGCGTCCAAAAGGCCGCAGCGATAATAATCGATAACGGAGCTTTCGCTATTGCCGGGACCGCTGAACAAATAATGCAAATCGGGCGCACGGAAAGCCGTGCCATAAGCCGCACGGAACAACAGCGCATCGACCGGACGCACTTCCAAGCCCGCATTATAGGTGAATTTGCTCACATCGCGGCCAGCAAAACCGAAATTGTCAAAACGGGCAGCCCCCGTCACCGTTGCAAATGGCAACACGGGCACCCGTACTTCGCCGCCGATGGCCGCATGGCTGCGCGTGCCCGCGCCGTCTGCATCCTTCCAGCTGTAATAATAGTCGGTCAGCGCCAGCGGGTCGGGGCGCAGGTCATATCCCTGCTTGCCATATTCCGCGACCGCCGCGAAGCCAACAGGGCCAGCAGGCAATTGGAACAATTCGCCATTGCTGACCGTCGCCTGCAAATTGCTGGTCCAGCTATAGGGGCGATAAACCGTATCCGCCGAAATGCTTTCATATTCCGCGCGGGTTAATTGGCGATAGAGCTTTTGTGCAGGATCAGCATTGAAGATTGGATAGTCGGTGATCGACGGATCATCGGGCAAACGATCACCAAGAAACAATGCATTGGCCTTGCTGCCGATAATCTGCGGCCAACTTACCCGCGATTGATAGCGACTGTAATTAAAGCTCAGCTCATAATCCCAGCCGCCATTCAGCTTGCCGCGCAGACCTGGTGTGATGCTATAGGTCGTCTGCTTGCTGCGGCGCATTTCAAAGCCGCCCGTTTCTTCAAGGGTGAAGATACGCCCCCAATCCTCAAACTGATCGGTGAAGGCGTTATAAAAACCCGTATCCGCGCTGCTCGACGATGGCTCGTAGAACCACGATGTGTGGTCATAATGCAGGGCTACTTTGCTGATCCCCAACTGGAAATCAGTAAAGAATTTTGCCTGGTCGCTGAATTCATAGCTCAGTGAACCAAAGCTGTTAAACCCCTTGCGCTTGCTGATGATCGTTCCGTTGGCGATATCGGTCTTGCTACCACAGAACTCGCCATAACCGGGGCGGTTATAAAGACCGATGGATCCACCGGCCAAATTGGATAGGGAATCGCACGCCCCTGTTGGCGGCGAAATATAATCGACATCTTCGTCCGCACGATAAAAGTTGCGGCGCGCGACTTTCCGGAACGGATGATCGTCAGTGCTATCCTGAATGTTGCGCTGATAACCCCACAGCGGGCGCTGGTCCAAATATTCCACGCCCGCAATGATGTTGAACGCGCCCGACGACCAACCGCCAGCGGCTGTGAAACGATGGCTATCACCGCCACCGTGCTGGGTGCGGCCATGGCGATAATCGAGCGTCACGCCGTCCAGCTTTTCTTTCATTTTAAAGTTCACAACACCAGCAATGGCGTCCGAACCATAAATGGCAGACCCTGCACCGCTAAGAATTTCCACGCGCTCAATCAAGCTGACGGGAATGTTGCTAATGTCCGTAAAATTACTGCGCCCCACATAAGGCAGCGGGAAATCGGCAATGCGGCGGCCATTGACCAGCACCAATGTGTGATTGGGACCAAGGCCGCGCAAATCCACTTGCTGTGCGCCGGGCGTAAAGTCCGCGCTGCTACCCGATTGCGGGCTTTGCGTTTGGCCGCTGTTCTGGGTCATCGCAGCCAGCAACTCGGGAACGCTGGTGTAACCATTGGCGCGGATTGTGTCAGAGGTGATGGCGGTGACGGGCGAAGGGCCTTCATCGCGGATCGTCGGAATGCGCGACCCTGTCACGATAATTTCTTGTGCGCCCCCGCTGTCATCGTTGCTTTGCGCGAAGGCCGGAACCATCAACGCTGGCATACAGACGCTCAGCCCCAACAATCCGCGAAACGACGCCTTGCCAATGAATGTCATGTTGAACCCCTTTTTTGGATCGGGCGCGACTCAGCCGCCCCAATCGCCCCATGGCGCCAGATATTCCAAAGGCATCTTAAATTACAAACATTATGCAAATTTGTGAAAGCATATTGTCATATGCTGTGATCATTATGTAACATCATATGGTTATTGAGCATATTTTCAGGGGCTTCGTCATGACAGGTTGGACCGCGCGATATTTTTCCAAAGCGCGAATTTCGTCGGTTTTCCTACTGGTTGCGCTGGCCGCTACGCCGGTTTCCGCCAAAGACAAAGCGCATGAACATTATGTCTTTGGCAAATTGAACACGCCGACACCGCAACATGTGTCCGGCGGTTTGTTGATGATGGGCGGCGGCGACCGCAATAAAGATGCGCTGAAATGGTTTTTCCAAAAGGCTGGCAATGGACATATTGTCGTGCTGAGCGCATCCTATGGTCAGGAAATTGGCCAAGAATTTTTCCATGACATTGGCGGCGTGCAATCCGTCGAGATTTTCGTGATGCACAGCCGCAACCAATCCACCAACCGCAAAATCTTGGACCGCCTGAAAAAAGCTGACGGCATTTTCATCGCTGGCGGCGATCAGGCTCGCTATGTTCGCTATTGGCGTGACACCCCCATTGCGGCGTTGATCAATGACCATGTGGCGTCTGGCAAGCCTTTGGCGGGTACCAGTGCGGGCCTCGCCATCCAAGGCGAAAAGCTTTATGGCGCGATGGACGATGGCAGCCTCACCAGCAGCGAAGCCCTTGCCGCCCCCTTTGGCCCCGCCAACACCATAGAGGGAAATTTCCTGCGCCTGCCCAATTTGCAAGGCGTTATCACCGACAGCCATTTTGCCGAGCGCGACCGCTTGGGCCGCTTATTTGCCTTTGTCGCCAAAGCGCAGTTGGACCGCCCCGCCGATGCCCCCGCCATGCTTGGCTTGGGTATTGACGAAAGCGCCGCCTTGGCCGTCGAACCCGATGGAACAGGCCGCATCCATGCGACATCACCCAATGGCTATGCTTGGCTCGTCGATGGCGCGGGCCTGCGCCTGCCCGCCACATCCGGCGCGTTGGACGCACCGCGGGTTACTGTCACAGGCATTGGCTCGGGCAGCGTCGTTCACCTGCCATCCGGCAAGGTCGACGCCCCCATTTTCGTCCGCCACTATGCCGCCCGTGCGGGTGAAATCACACAGGTTCCACGCTGGTCGCTGGCCATTCATGGCGGTGCAGGCGTGATTGAACGCGGCGACTTAACCCCTGAAAAAGAAAGCGCCTATCGGGCAGGTCTGAACGCGGCCTTGGCGGCGGGCGGCCAGATATTGGACGCTGGCGGCACATCCTTGGATGCCGTCGCTGCGGCCGTTCGGGTCCTAGAGGATGATCTGTTGTTCAACGCAGGGCGCGGCGCGGTCTTTACCGCTGACGGCGTGAATGAATTGGACGCCGCGATCATGGACGGGGCAACCCAAAAAGCAGGCGCGGTCGCTGGCGTCACGCGCACCCGCAACCCGATTGATCTGGCCCGCGCCGTCATGGACAACAGCCGCCATGTCATGCTGTCCGGCGCAGGCGCTAACCGATTTTCCGTGGAACAAGGCCTGCCCCAAGTGGAACCCAAATGGTTTTACAGCGACGAACGCTGGCAGCAACTTCAGGCATGGAAACGTAAAAATAGCGCGGCGGTGGATCGCACCCATTTGTTCGGCACAGTCGGCGCCGTAGCGCTGGACAGCGATGGTAATTTGGCCGCCGCAACATCGACAGGCGGCATGACGGGCAAACGCTGGGGCCGCGTGGGCGACAGCCCGATTATCGGCGCGGGCACCTATGCCAAAAATGGTCAATGCGCGGTCTCCGCCACGGGGTCGGGTGAATATTTCATCCGTGAAAGCGCCGCCCGCCAAATTTGCGACCGTGTGGCATGGAAAGGCGAAAGCCTGAAGGACGCTGCCCAAGCCACCATCATGGCCGTTGGCGCGATTGGCGGCGACGGCGGCCTGATCGCGATGGGCCCCGACGGCCGCCCCGCCTTTGCGATTAACGATCTGGGCATGTATCGTGGCAGCATCAGCGCCGACACGGGCGCTCGCACCGGCATTTACGCCGACGAGACACGGACCGAATGATGCCAAACTTCAGCATGACGCTCGATGAAATGGACGAACGTCTGCTAACGCTGCTGCGCGATGATGCCCGCCAAACCATCGCGCAGCTTGCCAAGGAATTGGGCACATCACGCGGTCAGATTTATTCGCGTTTGGCCCGTCTTGAGGAAGCCAATGTAGTGGCGGGCTATACAGTGCGGCTGGGCGATGCCTTTATCGCCAGCCGCATCCGCGCCCATCTGATGATCAAAAGCCAGCCACGCCTGCACCGCGACGTGGAACAAGCTTTGGCCCATTTCCCGCAAGTTCAGGCCATTCACGCGATCAGCGGTGAATATGATATGATCATCATGATAGAGGCGGACGACACCGTCCAACTGAACGAATTGCTTGATGAAATCGGCATGATCGACGGTGTGCAGCACACTGTCACCTCGCTCATTCTCGCGACGAAGCTGGAACGATAGCAAGATCCAGCGCGTGCAGCGATGAAGCCGCACAACCAAAACAGCGCCATGTCTAACTGCCCTGATTCATCTTGCCCGTGCATCCGGAAAGCGCTCCGGTTCAAACAAGGTTACGCCAACGTCAGAAATATGGCTCGGCGGTCGTCCGTTGCGACACCCACCAGATATTGCCCGCTGGATCTCGAACGCCGCCCTGCCTGTCGCCATAGGGCATGTCCGCGACATCCATGATTTTCTGAGCGCCGGCTTGCTCGGCCTTGGCCATCGCCGCATCGGCATCCGCGACATAGAGATAATAGGCAGCGCGGGTCGCGGGAAATTGTTCGGACGCCTCGCTGATCATGATAGTCGTCGTGGAGAATAAGAGCTGACAGTTGGCAATGCGCCCATGTGCATCTGTGCTACGGCCGATCTCATGCGCGCCAAACGCAGCTTCAAGAAAGCGCGCATAGGCCTCGGCTCCATCCGCGAAGATATAGGGCGTCACGACACCAAAACCGTCGGGCACGTGCATCGCGCGTCTCCAATCAGCAATGACTTTCCGGCGAAAGCTGCGCGCCGTCATGCGCTTGATTTTACCCGCCCCCTAAGCCTTGGACCAAGCGACCAAAATATGGGCATCTTTTTCCAGCCTTAGCTGACAATCCGTCCCAACCAGCACACATTCCCCCGCGCCAACGACCATATCATCCACCCAGATCGCCCCCTCCACGGGAATGATGATAATTTGCGTTCCATCTGTTGGGGTTAGGTCCGCGTAGCGGGGGTCCGGCTTATTCCACGGCCATGTGGTTCCGCTACTCATTTGCGCCAGCGCAAAATGATCATTGGCCAACAATATCCGGTCCGCACCGCGCGCCACATGCTGAATATGATGATGCGCAAACGGCTCCGCGCGGGACACGGCCACGCCATCCGCCAAATGCAAATCCCGCGTCCGGCCAAAATCATATAATCGATAGGTCACATCGACATTTTGCTGCAACTCGATCAACGACACCCCGGCCCCGATGCAATGAATTGTTCCTGCCGGAATATGAAAAAGCATCCCTTTTTGAACGGGATACCATGTCATATGTCGCGCAAGATCGCCGTCCAACGCCGCCCGATGCAAGGCGTCCGCGTCCAATTCCTGTACCGTGCCAATACCAACCACGGCATCAGGCTCTGCATCCAAAATATACCAGCACTCATCCTTGCCCCCCACAAAGCCGCGCGCCTGCGCCTGTTCGTCATTGGGGTGTACTTGAATGGACAGATTTTCGCGGGTGAACAAATATTTAACCAGCAAATCCATGTCGCGGTGCGCAGGCGCGGGAAACCAAATTTCCCCAATCGGCTGCGCCAAGTCGCGGTTCAATGATGCTGAAAATGGCGCGGGCAGCGCCCTAACGCCCCACGGTTTGTCCACTAGCACCATGTCCAGCTTTTCAGCCATATACGCTGCGCCTCATTTCCATCTGCTTAGGTCATCACCAGATCAGCTCGTCACCATCTGATATCGTCCGCAGCAGTCCCGAATACAAAGTTGCATAGCGAAAGAAAAGTAAAGTCTTCGCTATCCCCCATCGCGTGACGGCCATTGTGAACGGACATCAAACAGCGCCTGAAACCATATATGCGATCAAGTTTGGCGGACTTCGGTTCAAAGCGCAGGTCAAGACCGCTTGCCTACAATTAGACAACGGCGTCCGCTTGCTCCGCTCCCGCGCCTAACACGCACTGCCGTCTGGCCCGATGATTCACCCAAAATATGATGATCACCATGCGACGGAGTAGGCTGGCCGGATCGGCCTAATCGGCAATGGCACCGTCCGCTATCAATCTTAATCTTTGGCAAGACAGCGAATGATCGACCACAGTAAAAGACTGATGACACCAATCCATCAAAAATTTCAGAAACCCACGCTAATCCGCTAAAAACATCATCATATTTCGGGTTTAGAAATAGCTTTGACCCACAAATTTTTCGCCAGCGCTGCACGGCCGTAATAGAGTGGGAAATGGACAGTTTTTGTCGGTTCCAATCCTATAATATAGTTTTCAATTCATCGCCAATAAAAGTCAGAACATCTCAAATCAGTTATCATTCTGAAAATGCGTGCAATGTTGAAGATGCATGTTGAGAAAAATTTGAAAATCTAAGCAAGACTCATTTTTTCAAATTCAACAATATAATATATACTATATTATCTAAATAAAAGATTGGATATTTATGCGTAAAACTGCACTTCTGGCCGCGACAACTGCTGCATTCCTTATTGCACCTGTTTCTTTTGCACAAGAAACCCAACCGGAAGCTCCGGCTCCCACCGAACAGCCTACAAATGAAGAACCTGCAGCACCACCTGCGGAAGAACCCGCCCCTGCCCCGACCGATGCTCCGGCCCCTGAAGCGCCTGAAGCAGCATAATCAGACCGACATTTTCCGATACCAAAGGAGCGGCAGAGTTAATTTCTGTCGCTCTTTTTCTGCGCCAACATCATGACATATCATTGCGCTCATATGGTATCACGGGGGCACCCCTGCCCGCGAAACCCAAGGCCCCGTGGCCGAATATCTCAGGCAGACAACTCGGGGCCCGACGGCGTACGATCTTCACGATTGGCGCGATTCTTCTCGCTATCCCGCAGCCGCTCCCCCATCGTGCGCCAAGCCTTTTCCGCCCGCAAACAGCGATCCCGTACATTGGGCAGCGAGGCCGCCTTAGCGTCACGCGCACTTTCCACGGCTCGCTCGAAATAAAATTCGCTCGTGAACGCCATGGAATATTCCTTTTTAGTAAATGCTGCGGGCAACGGACCTCAATTCAGTCCAGCTCTCGCCAATGATCGCGGCCAAAAACGCGTAATAAGTACGTTTTCGCAACGACGGCTGCTTTATTCCAGCTTTCTGCAGGGCCTCCGAGGTGAGGCATCCAACCCATAAGGCTCGGCCTTGGTTGGAACGCCAGCGGGGCATCATAGCTCACCACCCAAAGCGACGACGCCCTAGGAGCGGTGTTCCCGTCATTTCCAGATGAACAGCCAAGCGTCCATCTGGAAACATCTTACCGACTAAGCCACCAAGAACAGTTTATCGCCTTGCTGACCACAGATCGGGATCAGGCCTGAGCCAGATTAACGGCGGACGATTTTCCGCGCTGATCCGTTTCAACGTCATAACTGACGCGCTGTTCCTTTTGGAGCGTCGCAAAGCCTGCACGTTCGACAGCACTGATATGAACGAAGCTATCGGTTCCGCCGTCTTCTGGTGCAATAAAGCCATAGCCCTTGTCGGCATTGAAAAATTTTACGGTGCCAATTGGCATAAGCATTTCCTTTCAAGAAAACACGAGTATCCACCGGCAAAATCACCGGTAGAGCTGGTAGCGCAATACGAGAAAAGGAAGATCAGCCCGAAAGCATTCAAGTCCGTCGAAGGCGACGTTAGCATCAACAAGATGAACGTTATTATAAAATAAGTCAAGCACAGCGCCAACCAGCCAGCAAAAAATGCCAGATGGATTGCCAACCCTCTCAGCATAACTACCATCTAAAACAATATTCTTGCGCATTTAACATCTTAGCCCTGCTTTCCGCGCAGCTAAAAATGACCCATCGCACAATTCATCGGTGCACCAGATGTTGCCGCGCCCTTCCACCATAATTGGCCCTTGCGGAACGATATCGGGGTGGCCACGGGCCGTCTGATGCATGGCACCATTGCCCGGGACCAACAGCCAACAGAAGCTCAACCAAAATTTGTCGTGACCCATCCATTATATGCTATTGTCATTTCCAAGGCCGCCCAGTTGAAACATTGATCAAAGTCAATGAAGCCGTGGATTTTTCAGTTAATCTGTTTGCCACATAGGAGGAACCCCATGCGTAATATTCTCATTCACGCCGACCAGACTTCCGCCATGACAGGTCGAACGGAGACTGCCCTTGAAATAGGGCGTCGCTGTGGATCGCATTTACACTTCTTAATCAGTTCGCCATATCAACATTTTATCGCCAGCGACCCGTTTGGCGGAATTTATCTGGCGCGCGAACAATTGGCGATGGCGCAAATGCGCGACGCAGAGCTTGAAAAGTCATTGAGCGCCCAGCTAAGCTTAAACGAAGTTCCATGGGATATTAGCATCGCCGAAGGAATGGCCCTTAGCAGCCTGTCCCAATATGCGTCGCTGTCCGACTTGGTTATCGTATCGCTGGGCGGCCGCGACCAACGCGGACGCGCCGAATGGACCCTTGCGGCGGATCTGACGATGACGGTGCCCGTACCGGTTCTGGCCTTGCCAAGTGAGAGCAAACTGATTGACCTCGACGCACCGATCATGATTGCCTGGAATGGAAGCCCTCAGGCCGCAAAAGCTCTACGCTCTGCGGTGCCATTAATCCGCCATTCTCAAAAAGTTGTTATGGTTCAAATAGGATCCGATGATCAGGGGATCGCAGCGGAGGACGCCCTGAAATATCTGTCTCGGCATGATATTCACGCCGAATTACGCCAAATTGACGCCAGCGATGACAAGGCCGCCGATCTGCTGACGAAGGCAGCGCAGGAGATCAAACCCGGACTGATCGTGATGGGTGTTTTTGGCCGATCCATGCTGCGTGAGACGCTGTTTGGCGGCGTGACACGCACCTTGCTGGAAGAGTCCCCCGCCCCCCTACTCTTGGCCCACTGATGGGAAGGGCGGGACATCACACCCGCCCCGTCCGACACTAAACCGCTCGTCAAGTCGGTGGGGCTATCCATGCGGCGCGTGCATTCGGCGGCGACCCATGTGCCGGTTTCACATCCAGCCTTACGCCCTGTCAGGCCGATGGGGCGTTCGGGGAAAATATCGGGGCAGCTATAGCTCAGTCGATCAGCAATATGGAATGCGTTTCACCGCATGTCCAAAAAAGTCTGGCAACCCGTTCCATTGTGGTTCGGCCTGCCAGACTTTTTGATATCCTTCACCAGAGGATTTATCTCTCGCGGCTCCTTAGAATTTCAACGCCCCGCTAAACCCGATGATGCGCGGGTCTGGCGTGAAGACATTGGTCGTCAGGCCATTATCGTCGCTGTTCACATGATAACCGGTGATCGGAACCTTGTTGAACAGGTTTTTCACATAAAGCTGAAATGCCACATCCGACTGCGGACGCGCCAGCGTGACGGCGACGTTGACATTGTCCCACGCCCGAAGCCTGTCAAATTCGCTATTATAGACGCGGCCAAAGCTTTTGGATTTGCGATAATAGTCGCCGCGAAATGTCAGTTCCCAATCCCCCTTGTCCAGCAAGAAGCTATATTGCGCGCCAATATTCACGGTCAGGCGCGGCGCATTGGGCATTTCATTGCCCTCAAGCGGCGCATAAAATCCGCGCCCACCGTTGGGAGCGCCGCTGGTTCCGCCAATCCAAGCATCAGGATTGGCTGGGTCGTAAGGCACCAATGCCCCGACCTTTGTCGGATCATAGGGAGCCAATGGATCATAAGTGAACATCCCATAAAGGCTCTGCGGGAATGGCTTCCAGTAATTAAGCGACGGAACCTTCGTCTCCCTACTCGGATTCCAACTGCCGTAACGATCGCCTCCGGGGCATAGGGTGCTGAGCACCAGCGCATCCCCTCCCTTGATCAATATCTGCTCAACCAAGGCCTTCGGCGCGATGCAATTGGACGGAACCTGCAACCAAGGCCGCAGCACCACCCAATCGGGGTTCCCCTGCGTGCGGTTCATCACGTCAATGGACTGCGCGCCCTTGCCCAGCCGTGTTTTGAGATAACCCAAATTGCCGTCCATCCGAAACGCGCGCGAGGGACGCCACGCGGCCTCTAGCTCTAGCCCCCAAGCCGTCGCATCAAAATTTTCGTTATAGGCAATGCGATCAACGATCTGAGAAACCTGAAAATCTTTATAATCATAGAAGAAGCCGGTGGTGTTCAATGTGAACCGTCCGCCGTTGAAGCTATGCTTCATACCCACTTCAAACGCATGGACATATTCTGGACGAAAAGTTTGCGGTAAGAATTGAAACTGCACCACGGCAGGATTAAAATCAATTCTCGGCGGGTTAACGCCGCCACCTTTATACCCACGGGATATCGATGTATAAATCAAGCTATCATCGGTAAAAGTGACGTCCGGCTTCCAATCCAACACCACTCTTCCGGTAAACTCACCCCAAGACAGGATAATATCATCCTGAGCGGGATAACCGCTGTTAACGCGTCCACCCGTTTTATCACCGATATATTGAGCCCCTTCTGGTGAATCGGGTCCACCATTTTTGTCGACATCGGGATTCTTACGTCCTCCGCCCAACAACAATTGACTGGGAACTTGATCGGCGCGCTTCTTATCCTTTGTATAGCGACCACCAATAGTTAACTTCAGCTCGTCGTTAATATTCCAATAAATCTCACCGAACAAAGCCCGTGATTTAATACGAACCCCATTTTGACTTAAAAAATAATTGTGCCCCTGATTGTTCACATTATCTATCGGGTTTGGATCAACATAGGGACATTCATGCCCCTCATATCCCAGCGTACTGCTGCACGGATGCAATGCGTGCCCATAAACAGGAAGAGACCCGAAAAATGGTGCCGTTCCGATAGTCGGAAGCCTCGCATACCCCCATTGCGTAATATAGGTAAACATATTATTAAACACATAATAATTATCTTGCGATTTAAAGTCGAGATAATTCGCGCCAGCTAGAAAATTCAACGCACCGTCAAAACTGGACTGCAAACGGAATTCCTGAGACCATTGCCGATTCCTCGAATGACTTAAGTCTGCTGAAACCATACGGTCCGAGCAGCCAAGCTGTGGATCACAATAAATTCCACCCGGAGTTGGCCCCGGATATTGTTCTGTATCAACCAGCCTAGTCCCGCTTATGTAAAATGGGTCATGAGTGGTATCCGTAAATATCCCTGCTTTGGTTAGAAATCGGTTATAATCCTGCGAGGAATAGAAGCGATCACTCGAATAGGCCGTCTGGGAAATAAATTGTAATGATTCAGATGGCTTAAATTCCCAGTTGAACTGAACGACATCATTTTGAGCGCGGAAGATCGGGTCCCAGTTAGATTCAATTTCTCGCAAATTTTTAGACTGCATACCATCGCTCATTGCATTGGTGATGATGGGAAATTTCATCGTTCCGCCAGCTATACTCGGCCTTGGAACATATCCGCCAAGTGATATCGAATTACTCGGATAGTATAGATAAACAAGCGCATTTCCATTCGGCTTTCCAAAGGCGGCATCATCATAGAGGGATCCCGGTAGGCATCCTTGACCAATACGCGCCCGAAGAGCCTTATCTGTGATTGTTACGCTTCCAACTTGCGATGCGCCCGGATCGGTGGTGCACAATTGCTTGGTGGACCGCGCCCGATTGTCATCCTCTTCAAAATGCTGCCAAATCACATTGGCCTTAAATCTCTCGCTCGGTTCCCATGCCAGCGTGGCGCGGGTCGACCACAGGTCACGGCCATTGATGCGCGTTCCAAAAAAGCTGTTATAATCAAACCCATCGCGCTTGGTCATCGTTCCCGCGACGCGGAAACCCAAAGTGTCGCCAAGGGGAATGTTCAGCATCCCGCTCAATCGTCGGGTTTTATAACTGCCCGTCTCTCCTTTGACGGAACCCTTGAATTCCGGCTCCGGCATCGCGGGCAATATATTCACCACACCCGCCGTTGCGTTGCGGCCATAAAGTGTGCCTTGCGGCCCGCGCAGTATCTCCACGCGGTTGAGGTCAAAAAATTCCGCTTCAAACAAACGGTTACGGACCAACGGCGTGGAGTTAAAGCTGATCGCCACGGCGGGGTCGCTGGACGCCGAAATGGACTGTGTACCAATGCCGCGAATGGTGAAATTATACATAGAAAAATTGGTTTTGCTGAAACTGACATTCGGCACAGCGCGCAGCAATTCTGATCCACCCTCAATCTTCAAATCATCCATCGCCCGTGCCGACAGCGCCGTCATCGCAATGGGCACGTCGATCATCTTTTCTTCTTTTCGCTGGGCCGTGACGATGATTTCATCATACACTGGCGCGCGCGCCTCTGGCTCCGTTGCCACCGCTTGAACGGCCGCGAATGCGACAGGCGCAGCGGATGTCACGGCGCCAGCAGCCTGAACCTTGATCACAAAGGTTTCCGGCCCGCTTTTACTGAAGGTTAACCCCGTATCACGCAGCATTTCCCGCAAGGCTTGCTCGACGGTATATTCCCCAACCAACCGGTTGGATTTTCGCCCCTTTGCGGCACGATCTGTTACCAAAACTTGCACATGCGCCGTCCGCGCCAATTGCGATGCAGCATCCTTCACGGCCATGGACGGAACATTAAAGGACCGAGCCTGCTGCGCCATAGCGGGCATGGCGGCCATCGATGATATCACCGCTACGCTCGACAATAATATAGTGCGCGCATCGCGCAGATGGTAACTCGACATAGTGGCCCCCTACCCTTGATATTCGGTAATTTTCCGAATTTTCAGCTTTCACCACTCAAGACAATCCAATTCACCATTTCCTTATTTAACTCTTTCCAAAAACAATTCATAAAATTTAATAAGGAAAGATGTTCGTCGATTGTCTTTATTGAAAACAGCAATTTTAATTGGGGGCCGACATTGCAAGATGTTCGGAAATATCATGAGGTGGCGACATGGGTTGCGCAGGAAATTCTGCCCTTCGAACCCCTTGTCCGCCTTTGGTTAGCACGAGCGGGAGCAAACCCCGCCGATGCTGATGATTTGATTCAAGAGGCTTATTGCAAAATAATGGATGCTTTCCCCACCACGCAAATTGACAGGCCGCCGGCCTTTTTCTTTCAAATCACGCGCAATTTGTTTCGAAACCAGCGCCATCGCAACCGGATTATACGCATTGAATCCGGCGTCGATTTCGAGCAATTATTGTTAATCGACGATGCACCCAGCGCCGAAAATATGATCGCCGACCGACAAGAATTTGCGCGGCTCCGCGCGCTGATCGCCACAATGCCCCACAGATGCAGGCAGATTTTCGAAATGCGCAAGATCGAGGGTTTATCACAAAAGGAGATTGCGGCCCGTCTGAACATCTCAGAAAATATTGTGGAAAATGATAGCGTGAAAGCTATTCGCTTTCTGGTGTCCGCTCTTCGCGACCAAGGCAGCCAATTCGCTCAAAATTATGAAGCCAAGCGCCAAGCCCGCGCAGGAACGAAATGATGCGCGAGACAGCCCAAGCCATTGAAGCAGAAGCCGCCCGATGGGCTGCGCAATGCCAGATCAATCCCGAAAACACCGACAACGCCGAACTGGCCGCGTGGTTGGCTGGCGACAGCCGGCGTCGCGGTGCTTTTTTGCAAGCACAGGCCGCCGCCATCGCCATAAGCCAGACCGCAGAAGCCGATCCCAAGCTGGCCCGCCAAGCCCAGCCGTGGCGCCGTGCCGCCATCGCTAGTGCCGCCGCTTTATGCCTGTTGATCAGCGGCACGGTGGCGATGTCGCTGTGGCCAAACAGCCAAAATGTAGCCACCAACACGGGCGAAATTCGCCGCCTTCCGCTTGCTGATGGTTCCATGGCCATCATCAATACACAAAGTGAAGTGCAGCTTAAAATTACCGACGAACGACGCGAGATTGCTCTGCGGAAAGGCGAAGCTTGGTTTAAGGTCGCGCATGATCGCAATCGCCCATTCACGGTCATCAGCGGCGACGTGCGGGTTCGCGCGATCGGCACGGCCTTTTCTGTGCGCCGCATCAACACCGACACACAGGTTTTGGTGAATGAAGGGGTCGTTGAAATCTGGGTTGAAGGCTCTGCGGCCGCTCCGCAGCGCTTGTACGCGGGCGAATTTCTGGCCATCAACCAAAATCGGCCCGCCAGCCCCAAAGCGGTCAAAACCAATGCAGCCCTTGACCTGCTGTGGCGAGAAGGCAAAATCGATCTGGCTGGCCGCAGCCTGAGCTTCGCTATTGCAGAATTCAACCGCTATAATGACCGAAAAATTCTACTGGCGGATGCGAGCATCGCCAATGAACGACTACACGGCATTTTCAACGTCAATGATCCGGTGCAATTCGCAATGGCACTGCGCGACGGGCTCGACATCGACATCGAACTGGCGGGGAATAGTGACATTATCTTGGGCTGTTGCAGTGGTGGCGCGGCGCCGAAGGGTATAGCCGATGAATAGCGCAGAAAGACAGCAACCACTGCGAAAGCGACGTTGCACATTAGTGATTTCGACCATCCATCATAAGATCGCGCCGCCCATCCTCAACATAGGAACCGACAGCCCCGACGCGCGGCCGACCGCCGTCCATCCTGACCTTTTCCGCTACCGAACGGCATCGATCTTAGCGCTTAGACATGCCGCATAACCATCGCATCACTGTAAATATCGCCCCAATCATCGCTGGCGGTAAGCGGTATATGAAGAACCGTCCGGTCGTTCATAACAGAGCAACGATAGCGCCCCTCTTGGATAGCCGAGACGATTTCGTTCCACGCTCAGGTCGCGTGCGAAACAAGCCGGCCTTCCTTGAAGGTGTTGGTGACGGTGATATTCGCCAGCCGATCGGGGCTGATGGTCATCGGGTTGTCCGATAAAATGGTCAGGTCGGCAAGCTTACCGGGGGTCAGCGATCCCTTTCGGCTGTCCTCATAATGCTGCCAAGCGGCCCATAGCGTCATCGCTTTCAAAGCGACATCAACCGGTACACGCTGGTCAGGCCCCAATATATCGCCCGAACGCGTGCGACGGGTGACCGTTGCCGACAGCACGCGCATAGCGTTCGGATGAGCGACGGGGGCATCGTGGTGCGAGGTGAAGCGCATACCGCGTTGCAACGCCCAGCCGCATGGCGAGATATTTTCGGCGCGGCGCGGCCCCAGCACTGAATCCCTGTGCCAGTCACCCCAATAGAAAGTGTGCATCGGAAAAAAGGACGGGACGATGCCGAGCGCCTTCAACTGGTCAACCTGATCCTCGCGCGTCACCTGTCCGTGGATCAATATTGGGCGGCGGTCGCCAGCGCCATATTTTTTTACCGCCTCGCGGACTGCCGCAATCAGCATGTCGACTGCGGCGTCGCCATTGGCGTGAACTTGGATCTGCCAGTTTCGCGCAAAGGCGAGATCAACCGAATCCATCGCCTGTTTCTCGCTAATCGCGGGATAGCCGGAATAGTCCGCCGACTGGCCATCGGGTGGGATATAATAGGGCTGAGACATCCACGCTGTTTTCGCTTGCGGCGATCCGTCGATGGTCAATTTGACCCCGCCGATGCGGAAGCGTCCGACATAGTCGCGCCGATAGATCGGCAGTTCCATTGCATCGGTCGACGTCAAAATATCAGGAAAGGACAGCACATCGATCGGAAGCCCGCCCTGCGCCGCGACGGCTGCGATCAGCTTGCACGTATCCGTCGATGAACGCCCGTCCTGACAGGTCGTATAGCCAAAACTGGCATAGAAAGCCGCACCCTCGCGGATCATCTCCATATTCGCCTGCGCATCAAGGCGCGCCAAAAGCACGCCCATCATTGCGAACAGCGCCGTTTCTTCCAGCACGCCGTTCGGTTCTCTCGACCCCGCCTCGCGGCGATAGACGCCTCCATCGGGGTCAGCGGTCGCGGCGGAGACACCCGCAGCGGCCAGCGCCGCGCTGTTCACCGCCCCCATATGGCTCGACTGGTGCAGGAACAGGATCGGGACGTCCTTTGAAATCGCATCAAGCTCGGCGCGGGTTGGATGGCGCTGTTCTTGCAATTGAGAATCGTCGTAACCAAAGCCAATCACCAACTGGGTCTTGCGCACCAAATCGGCATGCCCCCGCATCCACTCGCGGGTGATTTTCTGAAGCGCTGGAATTGAATCGCCCTCTCCATCGGGGGCGGGGAGCAGATTGGCGTAGCGCGCTTGCAACCCGACCATCACGACATGGCCATGCGGGTCAAAGAAACCGGGCAGCAACGTCCGCCCTTGAAGATCGAAACGCCGAGCGCCACGGCCAGCAACCGCATTGGCCGCATCAAGCGTTCCCGCAGCGATGATCAGACCATTGCGCACGGCGATTGCCTCAACGCTCGGCGCCGCATCATCCATCGTCAAGACCGGACCGCCATAGAATATCGTCGCCACGCCGGCATCCTGCGCCATTACCCGTTCACCGGTCGCTAAAAGGCTGGCGGCTAGGCCTCCCTGCGCAAGCAACCGGCGGCGATCAATAGCAATGTCGGTCCGTATCATGATGTTTCCCCCATCAGAAGTTGGCGACCACATTCGCAAAACCGCCAGTCCAAAGCGGCGCCTTTAGGTCGTTCGAAATCGAATCCACACCCTTCCCCGGTGAGGAAATCGAGAGGCCCGCAGTAAAATAGAGATTAGGAGTCACTACGCGCCGATATTCTAAGTAGAAATCGTCCGAGAGATGCTTGCGCGTCACCCCAGTGATGGGCTGAGCGATGCCATCTTCAAATTCGACGCGGGTCGCTTGGCCGAACTGAATTGGGCTGCGCAATTTATTCGCGCTGATCCGCGCCGCGCGAAAGGAAATCGTATCCCGTGCGCTCGGCGCAATGCTCAACACCAGTTGGTGCGCGTTGACGTTCGAGTTGATGAACATCATCGATGATTTCGTTCCTGTCGACCAAGCGCTGGGATTACCCTCATAATAAAGCGGATCGAAGCGTTCGAGCGCTGGCGTGTCAGGATCATCTCCTGAAAAGGTCTGATAAACATAGGATATCGATGGCCGGCACGCTTGGCTGGCGAACGTGTAGCCAAGCTGCGCACGTCCGGCCCACGCCTTCATGTCGATCCGCTGATTGCGTTCGATTGCAAGGTCTAGCCCGATCCATGCATTTTCAAGCGGCCCGCTCGTCGGGGCGATCCGGCCATAAGCGGACAGGAAGCGCAGGCCGTCACGCCCGCCGATAATGAAATTCGGCACACCAATCCCTCCCGGCGGGGCCTGTGGATAGGGCGAGGACGAATTCAGCACTTTGCCCAGCGTCACCCCGATGAAGCTGCCACCATGGGCATCGTAACGCATGTCGACGCCCGCGATGTGGGTGCCGGTATCATTGTCGGGCGCCTCATTGGGGTCGAGATAAAAGGCGGTGCCCTGCACCCCGCCGCTCGCGGCCGTCACCAACCCCGCGACCCGCCACGCACGGCGCGGACCGAGCTTTAATGCGCCGCGTGAAAAACCGTTCGACCCACCATTGGAGAGCAGCATTCCGGTCCCCGCCTTCCACTCTCGGGCGCCGAAAGACGCATCAAATCGGCTTCCATTTTCATCACCGCGGCGCACCCCTAGATATAGTTCCTCGACGGTGGCCTGACCTGTATCTTTGGCGGCAAAGGCATCGGTTCCTGCGGTCGTCGAAACAACGACCGATGCCGCACCATAAATGGTCATACGCTCTTCGGGCCGGTACTGAAACGCAATGCCGGGTTTCACATAGAATTCGAGCCATTTGGCGTCGGAATCAAATTCGCTGTTACCGGCTACAGTCTCGGCAAATTCCCAAAAGAGATTGCGTTCAGCAACCAGATTGAGACCCGCTTCGACGCGCGCACGAACTTCCAGATCATCACTCTTCGCTAGCAAGAAGGGATCATTTTCCTGAGCCTGAGCCGAGCCGACTGCCGAGAAAGCGACCCATAGGAAAGCAAATGTTGGATAGGCTAATTGGCGCATGCTCAACCCCTCCTAAGAGGATAATCTATCACATCCATTCAGTAGATGATAGAAAGCTGTTCACATTATTGTCTATAATTTTGCGGCCCTTATTTATTTTTATATAATAACAACGCCTATGGCCCGAAAATATCGAAGATAATTCTTAATGTTAGGCAAAAATTGAAAGTAAACCACCTGGATAGCAATTGACCGAAATTGGCGCATCATCATAGTGTACTCAAAAGGTTAGTTGATCTGTACCAGCAACAGGCTACGCCGCTGCGGCACGTGAGATAAAATCATTAGCGCCAGCGGCAAGGCCTGCTTCATCAACGACCTCAAACTCATTCGCATTCTTGGCCACCTTTTCGCCTACCGCCTCGCGTCTTTTGACCTCACGGTAGATGCCATTGCCCAACAGGGCCTCTTATTCGTCGAATTTAGCGCCCACTTCAACGAGGCAGAGAACAAGATATGAAGGCGAAGATGCACATTTTGGGGCGGTTTTGCTACCAGCAGTGGTCCCAAAATATAATTCATCCGCAACAGTTTACACTCTGCAACCGTGACGAGAAGATGGAATCGCCAGTCATATAGGGCTTGGCGGCTTCGCATAGATACAAATATTCCCACTTCCATATGCCATGGACGCAAGAGATGATAGCAGGCTCAATAGCATGAAATCGGGCGTACGCCGGAGGCTTCTTCCAATGTCAAAAATGGGATAAAGCCAAGCCTTGCGAACGATTATGAACAGTGACGGAAGGAAAGTGGCGGAGACGGTGCCCGCCAATTCAAGCGATTATCCTATTAAAATTACGTTATGTTTTAATGACCATTATCTGCAATACCATATCCGATACCATGGATTTATTTTCCATCCATAATTGCCGGTGAGCTGGATTCCCGAAGGCAGAAACACCAAAGACGTGCTGAACCCTGCTAAGGCGGCGAGCTAGGCCACCCCGAAAAAGAAGCCCGCCAACGGCAATAACGTGTCGGTAGGCTCCAACGGGGGCAAAAGGTAATCAGGGTCATCTAGCGTCGCGGCGGCGTATCACTTCATCGCGCCATGCCTTCACTTCGTTTTCGCTCCAGCGAGATGCGCTTCCGCCGGGCTTGCAGTGTTTAGGGAATTCGCCAGCGCGCACTATGTTATAGATCTTGGCGCGACCCAAGCCGGTCAGCTGCATGACGGCATCGATCGGCAAAAGGCGTCATCTAAGCCAAAGTCGATTTCTGGCGCCAGCAAGCGCGCCCCTGCTCGGCTCACCCGCTCCCTTGGCCTAGCTGATATGGCTGATTGCACAGTCAATTTCTTTCCTCCTTCCATTTGCTCAGCCGCTGCCAAAATGACGGGCGCGGCGTGGTTTCGAGGCAGTGCGCCGCGAGGGGTGGCACGGTGCGGATGTGGTGGCCGCCGATGACGTAGCCGGTGCTGGTCATGATGACGGCATCGGGTGTTTCGAGCAGGCGTTGGACTGGGGCCCAATAGCGACGCGCGGGGGCTGGTTGACGATCGGTCATTCCCCGTCCTCCGGCTGATCGGGCCAAGGTATGCGGCTGGCAAAGGCTTCGCTGGCGTCGTCCAGTTGCTTGCGCGCGACTTCGCAACCTTCGCCTTCGCCGCACTAATCACCGAAGGCAATAGTGCGCGCCGCGATCACAAGGCGTTGCACGTCTTGCGGTACAACCTCCGCGCTGGTCTGGGTGGGTAGCCGCATGATGTGGCTTGATCGGCAGCATCCATCTGTAATGTTCGGGGATGCTCGCCACGAGACGCTGAGCGTTACAGATCGCAGTCATGGCAAAAAGGACGGCACCCGAACATTGCGCATCGAGCCTGATTGCGTGATGGACTTTCGCGCACTGCCTTTTGATGATGGTCAGTTCAAGTTGGTGGCATTTGACCCCCCGCACCTTGTGCGGGCTGGCCCTAAAAGCTGGTTGGCTGCGAAATATGGCAAGCTCTCAGCGAATTGGCGAGACGATCTGCGCGCGGGATTTGCGGAGTGCTTTCGGGTGCTGGAACCAGAAGGAGTTCTGATTTTCAAATGGAATGAAGTGCAGGTCAAGCTCCGCGAAGTTCTGGAGCTAACGCCTCATCCACCGTTATTTGGGCAAGTTTCCGATCGCAGTGGGATGACGCATTGGCTGGTCTTTATGAAGCCGGTGACGGCATGACCGCGCCTGACGATATCGCGCCAAACTCTGCGATCCGTACCGTGCTGCGGGCGCATGGGCTGGATACGCTCTATCACGCGAAGGCTGTGGTGCTGGGCCGCAAGGATGGCGCGGCGGTGTTGCGGCTGGCCCATGCCATGGCGTTGCAATTGGCAGAGCTGAATGCGCTGCGCGCGCGGGATGCGGCGTCCATCCCCATGATCTTGCATTGCCCCGTCTGCCATATGAAGCACATTGATGAGGTGGACGAGGTCAGCAATCCGGGCTGAGCGAACCCAGAACATATATCCCACATATGTTTGGGCTGTGGCAGCGTGTGGCGGCCTTGTGACCGGCCGACCGAGGGTGTCGCGATATTGGACCGCCATGGGCGCAGCGATACATGGCCCGCGCGCGGCCGGAAACCAACGAACAGCCATGACACTGGCGGGGTCTTGGCGCCGCTGGCGCCGCATTTGGAGGCACAGGCGGTTACGGCGGCGAAGGCTGCGAAAACACCATCACCGGCCGGAAAGGTGCCGCCGCCCAATTGCCGCGACCGGATGCGGGCCGAGAGCACAGCCTATCCGCGCATTGGCTGTGCGGGGTGCAGCCCCAAGAACAAGCACCGTTTTACGTGTCCTTATTTGGGAGAGAAGTGATGACGGATACGGCATCCAAAATAGTAACGGCCGGTCACTCACATATGGATGGTGAGTGACCGGCCGGTTGGGACGTCATGTGGCTGGCGGGGTTATCCGCCTGAAATTTTCTTACCAGCAGTCACTGCTAGAATGAGGAACAGCACAACAAATGCCAGACCAACGAAAAAGAGGATTTTCGCAATGCCAGCAAACGCACCGGCCATTCCACCAAAACCCAACAGGCCCGCAACCAACGCAAGGATTGCGAATATTAGCGCCCATTTGAACATATTATCTCTCCTGTTTGCTTAGGCATCTATTGAACAGGGTGCAGCGGCATATGGTTCCATATGATCAGGATTTGATCTGGCCCAGCGGGCTGATCAGGCCCTTCCAGTGCAGCATGTATTTGTTATATGTTCCCCATATGTTCTTATTGATTTGGGGAATTGCAATGCACCGGTTGGAAGAATTTGAAGCGGTTGGTGAGGTTCATGATGTGGAGCAATTGCGCGGGATGGTGCGCAAAGCGGCGGCGCTGGCGCGAGAGGCGATGCAGGAACGGGATGCGTGGCGAAAACAGCATAAGGATGTGACGTCCGATCTGGTGCGCATCCCCGAAATGTCGCTGAACGATTTGGCGAAGATGGTAATCAACAGGGATAAACATGGGCAAGGCAACAAATCCTGCTTCGGCACGCCGCCAACGAGCGAGCAAAGAGGTTCGGCAGCACGGTGATGTTGAGAGCGTCAACGGGGTTGATTACAACCATGGGGCATCGCCGCTGACGCGGTGGATGTCATCTGGTGATCTGGAAGATTTTGAGATGGCGGCGATCAGTTGGTGTCAACGATTGTGGGCATTGGTTGGCTTGGAGCAGCGCACCACCGCCAGCTATGATGAACGCACAGCCGTGGGCACCACCGATGGCGAGAGCGGCGCCATGATGCTGATGCGCGCCGATACCCGCGATGACCTTAAGCGCGTCAGTGGTGGGCTTGGGCCAGATGGGGAATATCATGCCGGATATATCCCGAAGGCCTATTGGGAGATATTCGAGAACTGCATTCGCTTTGATGAGCCAGCGGGCGCTATGGGATCGCGGCTGGGTCGCTCTGCCCCCAGCGTGCGGGCGTTGATGACCGTGAAGCTGGTTGCGGCGTTTATCGCGCAGCAAGAGGGGTTGCAGTGTTGAAAGGGCTTGACGTGCTCGCGAGCACATAGTTGCAAATCAGTTACCTTGGGAACTGCGCCCGAAATCAAAGGCTACCGACATAAGCGGGTGGCCTTTTTTTATGACTGGTATCGGCTCCACCCATGAATGGCGGGCCGTCAGAGGCACACTCCTGCGAGCGAGGCCGATGTGTAGACTCTCGCGGGCGGAGTATCGGGAGGCGCAACCTGACACCGGCAGACGGCAGACGGCAGACGGCAGACGAAAGCGGTGAGTAGGACGGCAACCCTGTTGCGGGGCAACGCTATCCAAAAGCTCGGCCATTATTGCAACGGGACGGCGTTACTGCCGCGCCAAACCCAATTGCCGTACTCAGAATGTGCAGAGCAATTGGGACAATGGACGCGCCGCTTTCTTGCGAGGCAATTATCGGGGCAGTTGCCAAAAGACACTAAATTCATAATCACGGCCAGCAACGTCCTGACCGTTCATATCTTTAGGTTTCAACCGCATGGTCGAAGCCAACTGATATGTAGCGAGACGAACATCTTCAATCATTCGCGCTTCATCGCGATTGGAATACACCCTAGTATATTCCAATTTGCCGGTATCTCTGCACAGCAATCCGAGGTCTTGTTTGATATTGCAGAGCATATTTACTCTGACTGGGGCTCCCCATAGCATCGCCGCAGGCGGGTAGAGATCCGAAAGAAGCTTCGGATCCAAAGGCACCGCGAATTCTACGCTCTCTGAATTCAGCGCGTTCTCGCCAGCACTGGTAAAAGGCGCTCGTTCATCCGTCGGGGACAGCGTTACTTCAAACAATCTAATCGTGAACATACCTTGGTCATCAACCGAGGCAATTCGAGTTGAACGCAGACGACTGGCGGCGACTGCGATTTTATTGCGTTCTTGTTCGCTGACCGTCGGATCAGGAGTCGCATTAGGATTTCCGACGATCGCCCAATCAACCGTTTTCTGCCCAGTGGGTATTTGGGATGCTGGTACACAATTCACGGGCACACCCGAATGTGCAACCATTAGGCATGCCATCTGCATTTTAACTGGTTCTGTAGGCTTTACTACGAGCGCGTCCCACGTTGCTGCGAGAACAGAATCCCCGACAGGGACAACATAATCACTAGGTGAGACCGTCTCATAGTCGACAGGGACATGAATAGATCTAGTTGGCGGCGACGCAGCCGACATTGCCAAAGTCAAACCCAGTAAAAGCATTGATTTCCCCATCCCCGATTTCAGCGATCCGTTACGCTTTGGTGACTGCCTTATGAATAGAAGGGAAGCAACAAGGAACAAACAAAATGGATAAGCGGCGGTTGGATTTTATGGTGGGTGGACGCTGATTGCTGTTATAAGATCTGCAACGGAGCTTATTCATGCTGACTTTACTCTTCGCCATGCAAGTGGCAGCCTTGAGCGACAGCGAGTTGGAATTTCACCAACGGCGTGAGAACCACGCCCGCATGGATACGGCTTGGTCTCTGATGCAGGAAGTGAACCGTAGGACGGGATCTTTGCTCGGGGCGTCGATGGGGTGGACACTCTGCTTGACCTCTAGCGCACAGACATTGGCGAAAGGTAATTTGCAACCTACCGATGTTATCGTGGCCGCTGCGATGGAGAATTGCCTGGAGCAGGAGAACAAGGCCGGCAAGGCTTTGGAGGCGATGAAAGCTTCGCAGCAAATGTTGGCGGATTACTCTGGCCAGAATGAAATTACAGACTTGACCATGGCTATATTGAGGGACCGTAATACCAAAGACCTTGAGGCCGTGGTCAATAGTAACAGATAGTGAAAATGGGAGGTGGGTCCCTTGGCCTCCCATTGATTGTTTATCATTTGGCATGGTGTCCCTTTCATGCTGTAGCGCGCGAAATGTTACTAGGGTTATTCCGTCTGTGACACAGGGCTACCAGCATAAGCGGGTGGCCCTTTTTTATTGGGTGCGGGAGATGAGGCGATGCCCCTGCCCCATTATAAGCGCTGGTATAAGACCGCCCGCTGGCAGGCTCTTCGCCGCCGTGTTCTTGCCGAACAACCATTGTGCGTTATGTGCGAAGCGATTGATCGTATCGACGTCGCGGTGATCTGTGACCACATCGAGCCTCATCGCGGCGATGAAGCAAAGTTTTGGACTGGCCCGTTCCAAGGCCTTTGCAAACCCTGTCATGACAGTGCCAAGCAGCGGATGGAGAAGTCCGGACGCCCTACCCTGACGTTCGGAACCGATGGCTGGCCGATTGAGACCAGACCCCGGGGGGGTGGTCGAAAGTTGAGCCTTTTCGGTTCCCAGACCGACACCGGACCCTAATTTTTATTCTAATAAAGGAATTTTTGTCATGGCGAGGCGGCGGCGGATTGATAGCGCGGCGGCTGGGGTTGAGGTCATGCAAGATGTTTTACGTGGTGAGCTGGCCCCGCCGGACCATGCCAAGCTTCACAAAGATGCCCTGCCATTTTGGACCAACATCATGCGCGGGCGCGCGCGCGAGGAATGGGAGGCTACGCCATGACGGCTTCCAGCCTTGCGTGGACGCAGTGGCAGATTTCGCGATTGCGGACGGCGATTGAAAAGAAGGCCTTGCCTGACACCAAGGAAGTGCAGCGCCTTTCTGACTTACAGCGGTTGGAAATGGGTTATTTGCGAGTGCTGCAACAACATGGCCGTGGTGCCCAAGGGGAAGCGCGAGACGTGAAATCCCGCCGAGAGCTGACGGCGGGTATCGCGGCGGACAATCCTCTGGAAGATGATCTGATCGCGCGGCCAATGATGAATTGATTTTACGCGGGGGAAGCTATGCCGAAGAAGGCAACGCGGACCCTGCGGGCCATTGTGAAACAGGCTATAAAGTGCGGCCCTGTTCCCAAGTTGAGAGACTGGAGATCACTGCCAACGGCCGAGTTGACCCGAGCCGAACGCAACATGCGGTTTATCGAGCGATATTGCCTGGTGCCGGAAGGGCCGCTCATTGGACGGCCTATTGTGATCGCCGATTTTCAAGAAGCATTTTACTACGCCATTTATGACAATAAGGTGGTCACGAAAAAGGCCACCTTGTCCATTGCTAGAAAGAATTCAAAAACGGCGACCATTGCCTGTTTGGTGTTGGTCCATGTTGCGGGACCGGAGGCCAAGCTCAACAGCCACATCAACAGCGGCGCACGGTCCCGAAAACAGGCCGCCGAGGTTTATAATTACGCATCCAAAATGATAAACCTGTGGAATTTGAGGCGCTGTCAGCGGACGGGAAAACGCCCATGGCGGCAGTCCCATAGTGGCGATTGGGGATGAGGCTGGTGGACATCGCAGCGCGGAATCCATGCAGCACATGGCGTTTATAATAGCCTGCGCGCATCAGCAGCTGGCGCAGCGTATTTTCGGACATGAGATCGTGCGGGTTGCGTTCGCTGGGAAACATCAGGGCGTAATTGCCCGTCAGCATCCGCAGTGCATTGTGGATTTCATTCGGACGAACGGCAGTGAGGGCAATAAGCCTGAGCGCAAATTTCGTGGTCGCTCGGCATCGTTCAGCATCGCAATCTGCCAGCAATTTCCGAACCAAGGCAATCTGCGTATCATGGTCTCGGACGCGGTCTATGATAGACGGCTGCTTTTTCACCCGCGGCCTCTTCGGCAGCGTCTTGTTCATGCTGGCAGCGGGGTTGCGGGTCGCCACCCCAGCAGGGATTGCGTAAACATAGACATCGTTAATCCGCTGGCATGCGCGGTGGGCAGTTTCAATGGCGCCACGCGACACGATCTGGTCCCATACCTCCAAGATTTTGGGGCTTTCGATTCCATCTATGGGAAGTGTCCCCAAATCTGGGAGCACGTCGCGCTCAAGGGAACGCAGCACGTCGCCCGAATGGACGATTGACCAGCCCGCGTTCGGCCGGTTGATCCAATGGGAGGCGTCCTTCTTCAACCATTAGCCATCATGAGCTGCACGCCATGACCGGGACAACTCAACGGACCACCCGCTCTTTAATTCGAACCACAGTATCGCCACGCTCTCAAAGGTCTGAGTCGCCCGCTCATCTTTGGCGGACGCCTTTTCCTGTTTTACAGCGGAAGGATCGCGACCATCGCGAAGCAGGGCCTTGGATTCATCGCGCGCGGCCCGCGCCTCCAGCAATGTCACGACCGGATAGCCGCCAATGGCCAGTGTTTTTTGAGAGGACTTGCCTTGGGCATTCCGGCCGAATGTGTAATTCATCCGCCAAATCTTTTGTCCGCTTTCGACACCAGCAAATAGAGCTGGCCGTGATCCCCCAGCTTGTAATCTTTGTCTGCGGGCTTCGCGCCCTAATCTTCGCGTCGGTTAGCACGCACCCCTCCCCTATGCAGGCGGCAACTATGGATACCATGGAATTTGACCATGGTACCATGGATTAAGCCGAACGCGGAAAGACAGCCGTGGGCACCATGGGCGAATGTGATCGCGAAATTTAGCGGAAATGAAAGGGTTTTAGACAGGAATGGATGGTCATAGACGGTAAAATGGCGGAGACGGTGGGATTCGAACCCACGGTACGGTTACCCGTACGACGCTTTAGCAAAGCGTTGGTTTCAGCCACTCACCCACATCTCCGCATGGTCCGTCAGGTCACCCTGTCGTTTGGCTGTGAGGGCGCTATAACCACGCCTTTCACAGCTTGCAATGACAAAGATCAACAGTTTGGAATTTTACCGAAGTTTTTCCGAGCGAAGGGATATCATGCCAGAAAAGATTGATTAAGGTCATCTGCTGTTCATGCGCAGATTCGCATGCTTTGCGCATCCTGTTATTCATTCTGGCGTCATGCCAGCAACCCTTGGGGAAATTTATGAAATTGGCCCTGCCACGCATTGCCCTTAGCGCCATTGGCGCGATTGGATTGATGCTATCCCCCGTTTCGGCCCAAATGACATCCATTGATCCCAATTCGGCGATTGACTCGGATCTCGATTATCCCGCCCCTCCCCCACCATCGAGCAGCACCGCCGCTCCGTCATCCAATGATTATGACAGCGACCTTGCCATTGGAAACGACGCCTATGGCCCTGTCGGCAGTGCAGCCCAAACGGGCGCGGTGACGAGCGGCACCACGGGCACCAACGCGGCCGACGCCACTGCTGGCAATACCTATAAGCAAGACGATTTGATCGGCGCGGCCGAAGGCGTCTTCGGTAAAGGCGCGCAAGGCTTGGCCGGTATCATCGAAGACATATTGAAGAAACAGGGCGAGCCCAATGCCTATATCGTCGGCCGCGAGGCTGGCGGCGCTTTGGGCGTTGGCCTGCGCTATGGCTCCGGCACGCTGTATCACCGCGTCGAAGGGGAAAAGCCCGCTTATTGGACCGGGCCTTCCATCGGATTTGATGCGGGTGCCAATGCTGGCAATACCTTTGTGTTGGTTTACAACCTGTTCGACAGCCAAGACCTGTATAAACGCTTTGCCGCTGGTGAAGGTGCCGCCTATCTGATCGGCGGATTTAACGTCAGCTATTTGCGGCGCGGCGATGTGGTCCTGATCCCCATTCGTGTCGGCGTTGGTGCACGCCTTGGGGCCAATATTGGCTATATGAAATTCCGCCAGAAACAAAGCTGGGTGCCCTTTTAACGGCCAAGCATAGGATCAAAAAAAGCCCGCGCCAACAGTGATTGGCGCGGGCTTTTTCATGCCCATTATGCGGGCGTGGCCATATGCTTGGCGGCGACCCTATTCGCCGTCAAAGGCAATCAAAGCTTCATAGGGGATGGATGCAGCGCTCAGGCGAGCGCCGCCGCCCAGATCGGGCAGATCAATCACGAACAATGCGGCACCAACATCGGCGCCAATGGAACGCAGCAAGTCCGCCGCCGCCGTGACGGTGCCGCCGGTCGCCAACAAATCATCGACCAAAACCACCCGCGCACCCGATGGCACCGACCCCATGTGCAATTCCAATCGGTCGTGCCCATATTCCAAATCATAGGTGATGCCGACGGTGTCCCCCGGCAATTTGCCTGCCTTGCGAACCAGCGCCAGACCCAGCCCCATTTGCACCGCCATCGCAGCCCCAAACAGAAAGCCTCTCGCTTCAACCGCGACAATCATATCTGGTGAATGTCGCGCTGCCCGCGCGCACAAGCGGCGGACCGTTTCAGCAAAACCGTCGGCATCGCCGATCAAAGTGGTAATATCGCGAAATTGAATTCCCGCCTTGGGAAAATCAGCGATGGTGCGAACCAATGATGCCAGATCCAAGTCCGGCAAAGGAGAAAGGGCGGTCATGCCTTTGCATAACCGCCCTTTCGATAAATTCAATATGGCTGATACGCCGACTGGAAACTCAATGTTCCTTATTGGCCCAAATGGTCCGGTAAGACAGGAAGGTCAGCGCCGTAAAGCCCAACAGATAAAGCAGAACAGCCCAGCCCACCTGAACACGCTTCACCAGCTTGGGTTCTGCGGTCCAGACCAGAAACGCCGTAACGTCCGAAGCCATTTGATCGACAGTCGCCTTGGTGCCATCAGCATAGGTGACCTGATCATTTTGCAAAGGCTGCGCCATCGCCAGATTCAGGTTGGGGAAATAAGGGTTAAAGTGCAGGCCGGGTCCGGGATGCAATTCCTTGGGCATATTAGCAGGCGGATTTTGATAACCCGTCAGCAAGCTATAGATATAATTTTTGCCGCCTTCACGCGCCTTGGTGATCAAGGACAAATCTGGCGGAATGGCGTTGCCATTGGCCGCAGCAGCCGCAACATCATTGGCATAAGGTGATGGGAAGTAATCCGAGCTCAGGCCATCACGGGTCGCCGGTTCACCCGTGTCGGGGTTGATCGACGGAACCTGAAAGCCCTTTGCAAAGCTCTTCACTTGACCCTCGGTATAACCAAAAGCCTGAATATCGCGGAATGCGACCAGTTTCAGACTGTGGCAAGCCGAGCATACTTCTTTGTAGACCTGCATACCACGCTGCAACTGGGCGATATCCCAATGCGGCGCGATACCATCGCTAGCCAAAGCCAGCTTGCGAGGCTCTTTATGAAAAGCCTTGGAGGCATTGGGTTCATTGCCAAGGGGCGTGGTGAGGATTGCCATCACCAGCGCCGCAATAAAGCCAAGCCCTACGAGAAAACCGAGCGGACGAACCATGGCTGTTTCAGCTCCTTATCTAGTCCGGCGCTCAGGCCGTCGCCGACGATTTGTCGGCATGTTTTGCAAGAACCGCCTCGGTAATCGAGCCCGGCATCGGCAGGGGACGCTCAATCCGCGAGATGATCGGCAGGATGATCAGGAAATGGGCGAAGTAATAAATCGCACCGATTTGGCTGAAAATCACCCATGGCTGTTCAGCAGGCATCATGCCGCAAACACCCAGCAAGCCGATATCGAACAGCAAGATCCAGAAAAAGATCTTGTTGAGCGGGCGATAGGTCGACGACTTCACCGGCGAACCATCCAACCAAGGCAGGAAGAACAGCAAAGCAATGGCCGCGAACATCGCGATCACGCCCCACAGCTTGGCGTCAATCCACAGGAAATTGAACGTGAACGCGCGCAAAATGGCGTAGAATGGCCAGAAATACCACTCAGGCACAATGTGCGCTGGCGTCGACAGCGGGTTGGCCTGAATATAGTTATCGGCATGGCCCAACAGGTTCGGCGTGAAGAAGGTCAGCACAGCAAAGATCATCAGGAACACGCCCAGACCAACGCCGTCCTTTGCGGTATAATAAGGGTGGAATGGAACAGTATCCTGTTCATCCTTCACCTCAATACCCGTAGGGTTCGACGAACCGGGGATGTGCAGCGCCCAAATATGCAGGATGACCACACCCAAAATCACGAACGGCAGCAAATAGTGCAGCGAGAAGAAGCGGTTCAGCGCCGCATTGTCCGGCGCAAATCCACCCAGCAACCATTGGCGCATGGGTTCACCAACGCCCGGTATAGCCGAGAAGAAGCCCGTGATAACCTGCGCGCCCCAGAAACTCATTTGGCCCCAAGGCAGAACATAGCCCATGAACGCAGTCGCCATCATCAGCAAGAAAATGACAACGCCCAGCAACCACACCATTTCACGCGGTGCTTTATAGCTGCCATAATATAGGCCACGGAAAATGTGCAGATAGACAACAATGAAGAACATGCTGGCGCCGTTCATATGCGCATAGCGGATAAACCAGCCAGCATTCACGTCGCGCATGATATGCTCGACAGAGTTAAAGGCAACGCCAGCGTTGGCGGCGTAATGCATCGCCAGCACAATGCCGGTCACGATCTGGATGGCCAAAGCCGCACCGGCCAAAACGCCGAAGTTCCAGAAATAGTTCAAATTGCGTGGCACAGGATAGCCAGCACCGACGGCGTTGTAGACGAAACGCGGCAAAGGCAAGCGATCGTCCACCCACTTCATCACGGGGTGCTTTGGCTGATACTGGTTGGCCCAGGGAAAGCTCATTTTTTCGCTCCTCAGCCGATCATCACGACAGTGTCGCTGGAGAATTCATAAGGCGGCACAACCAAGTTGGTCGGTGCAGGGCCTTTGCGGATACGGGCTGCCGTGTCATAGTGCGAGCCGTGGCAAGGGCAGAAATATCCGCCAAAGTCCCCACGATTTTCGCCTTCGGCCGCGCCCAAGGGCACACAGCCCAAATGGGTACAGACGCCCAATGTCACCAGCCAATTTTCTTTCCCAGGCTTGGTCCGTTCGGCCAAAGTCTGGGGCTGACGCAGATCACTGAGCGGAACCTTATTGGCTTCGTCAATTTCTGCGCTGGTCAGATTGCGAATAAACACAGGCTGTTTGCGCCATGTCGTTTTGATCGCCTGACCAGTTTGGATCTGGGAGATGTCGATTTCGGTCGAGGACAACGCAAGAACGTCTGCCGATGGGTTCATCTGATTAATCAGGGGAAGTACAACAGCACCCGCACCAACACCGGCGAAGCTGACAGCCGCAATGTTGATGAAATCTCGGCGACGAACGCCATCCTCTACACCCGCTTTCAGTTCGGATTCACTAGCCATAGGATTGCTACTTTCCCCTGGTAAATTATTATGTGTTTCCAAGAGTTGGCAGACCCCCAATGCTCGCGCATAGCATCGCAAAGCCCGGCGGCCCCTCCGGGAATTGGGGTGCTGATAGCCCGAGTGTCCAATATTGCCAACAGACAATTTCTGATTATGCGCAGTTCGGGCCACGCAAATTCTTCAAGCTCGCCTTGGCGACGGGTTCAGATTAAGGGTAAATAATGGATATTGCATTGTTTCAACCAGAGATCGCTGGGAATGTCGGGACCAGTTTACGAACCGCTGCTTGTTTCGGGGTCGCCGCGCATATCATTGAACCATGTGGCTTTCCTTTCTCCCTGCAAGCGTTGAAGCGTGCCGGAATGGACTATGCCGAACAAGCCGAGATCCATCGCCACGCCAATTGGGACATGTTTGATGACTGGCGCCGCAGCCGGCAAAAAAAATTAATTCTTTTCACCACAAAAGGGGCGACCCCCCTGCCCGATTTTACATTCACGCCCGATGACATATTGTTATTCGGTGCAGAGTCGTCTGGCGTGCCCGATCATGTGCATGACGCGGCGGATGCAAGAGTGATGATTCCCATGCTGGCCAATTTTCGATCCTTGAATGTCGCGGTGTCCGCTGGCATCGCATTGGCCGAAGCATTAAGGCAAACGAAAGGCTTTCCCGCATGACACCGCTTGATCCGCAGCAACAGGCCGCCCGCATTTGGTTCGAAACCCTGCGCGATCGGATCTGCGCCGAATTTGAAGCCATTGAAGCCGAAGCGGGAAGCGACGCGAAATTCCAATATATTCCGTGGGACCGCGAAGCCGACGGATTGCAAGTGGGCGAAGGCGGTGGCGGCGTGCGCGGCGTGATGAAGGGCAAGATATTTGAAAAGGTCGGGGTCAATGTGTCGACCGTTGGCGGTCAATTCGCGCCAGACTTTGCCCACACCATCAATGGCGCCGCCGAAGACCCCAATTTCTTTGCCACGGGAATCAGCTTGGTGGCCCATATGGCCAATCCCCATGTGCCCGCCGTGCATTTCAACACCCGCTTTTTAGTGACCACCAAACGCTGGTTCGGCGGCGGTGCGGACCTGAACCCGCCCCTGCCCTATGCCGAGGACACAGACGCCTTTCACGCCCGCCTACGGGCGGCCTGCGCGCCATTTGGGCCAGATGCTTATGCGCGCTATGCCAAATGGGCTGAGGAATATTTCTTCATCCCGCACCGCGATGTCGCGCGGGGCGTGGGCGGCATTTTTTATGATCATCTGGAATGCCATGACGACCCCGAATTTGACCGCAATTTTGAATTCACGCGCGCAGTGGGCGAAGCCTTTTTGGATATATTCCCCGTGATCGTGCGCCGCCGCATGGGCATGGCCGCGACACCCGAACAATATGAAGCGATGTATGAATGGCGGGGCCGCTATGTTGAATTTAACTTGGTCCATGATCGCGGCACCTTGTTCGGCCTGAAAACCGGCGGCAATATTGATGCGATCCTCATGAGCCTGCCGCCCATGGCGAAATGGTCCTGACCAGCTGATCCGCGCCGTCATCAAGCTGATCACCGCCCATAGCGCGGCATAAAAAAGGGCGGCCCGAACAGCCGCCCTTTTGTTCATGATTTCGTCTGTCCAGCGGCTTCACGCGCGCCGCCCTAGCTTCGCAGCTTAACGCGCCAATTGGCGATAAACAGCGGTAGAAATCGCCAGAAACACCACAGTAAAAATGGTGGTCAAGGCGGCGTCGATCATCACACCCAATGTCGGCCCGACCACGGGAATGAAGGCAGCAATCGTACCCAGTACCAGGCCAATTATCGTATAAATGACGATGACAGCCACCAGCACCAGACAATAATAAAGGGTCAGCGACAAAGCATGGCCCTTGGTGATCGCCCAACTCGCAGAGATCAGCCCGCCGATACCGCTGGCGCGATGATCAGCAGCCACCGGCCCCAACAGCGAAAAACGCACAGCCAGATAAATGCCCGGCACAATCAACAGGAAAAATCCAATCCCCGTCAAAATGCCCGTCAACAATTGTGCAAAAAATACGGGGATCAGCAGCGTCAGCGCGCTTTTAATCGCGTCCCCCACGCTCAGGCTGGTCCGTGTCAGCCACAACCGCATGATCGCCAAGGTGCCAACCAACACAAATATGCCGCCAATGATCTGATAAGGCAGCATTTGCTGGAACCATGGCTGATATGCCGCCAGCCATTCCGCCATGGTCGCGGTTTCGGCAACCTGCGGCGGAGCCCCAATGCTCAAGCCCATGATGAATTGCGGCAGGAATAAAAATACACCCGCGACCGCCCATACCAGCGTGCCATAGGATGACAGAAGCAAGCGGGCATCGCCCCACGCCGCGCTCATATCAAATTTCTGCATAGGATCTCCGATTTTTCGCCCAGCCACTTTGCGTTGCGGGCGAATATGTTTCCTTTATGCCTTATAGTCCAGCCGGTTGAAACTCCTATTCAACACTTGCACATCGCGCCCCAGCGGTGCAGGAAATTCCCTATGACCAGTCCGTCCCCATATTCGCCGCCCGCGCCAGATATTACCGTCTCCGCTGGCCTCACCGATTATGCCGAGGCGCTGCAATCCATGGAAGATCGCGCGGCCGCCATCTATGCGGGCACAGCGGACGAACGCATTTGGTTTTTGGAACATCCCCCACTCTATACCGCCGGAACCAGCGCGGATCCTGCGGAGCTGTTGGACCCACGCTTCCCAGTCTATGAGGCGGGACGCGGCGGGCGCTATACCTATCATGGTCCAGGGCAACGCATTGGCTATGTGCAATTGGACCTAACCAAGCGTGGCCGCGATGTCCGCTGCTATGTCTCTGCGCTCGAAGGCTGGGTGATTGCCGCTTTGGCGCAATTTGGCGTTTCCGCACGCCGTGCTGACGGACGCATTGGCATTTGGACGGATGACCCAACGGGCCGCGAAGCCAAAATTGGTGCCATTGGCGTGCGTGTTCGCCGCTGGGTAACATTGCATGGTTTTTCGCTGAACATCGCCCCTGACCTTAGCCATTTTGGCGGGATTGTACCCTGCGGCATTTCTGAATTTCCGGTGACCAGCCTGCAAGCCTTGGGCGTGAACGCCAGCTTCGCGGATGTGGATGACGCACTGCGGGCAACATTGCCAGATTTTCTATCCCATGTTCAGGGCTGCAAATAGGATGATCGATATGACAAGCCGGACATTGACCCTTTGCGCATCTGCCATGCTCTTGATTCTGTCCGCCTGTGGCAGTGAGCCAAAAAGCGACAGCAAAACCACACGCTTGGACGCGATTGAGGTTCAATCCGGCAGCATTAGCGACGCGATGATTACGCTGGATCAGGTCGCATCCGACGGCACAGCGATTGATTCTACTGTTCCCGCCGATTCTACCAAAAAAGCCGAAACCAAAAACGACGAAGCAGCGCCCACCACCCCAAGCGACAGTAGCAATTTGGCAACCAACCCCGGCGATGTCGTGGTGACGCCCAACGGCCCTGACGCCAGCAATTAAGTCGCACCGCCAGCGGCCCCTCGCGCCGCTGCTCTAACGCCGCAATGCAAATAGGCGGGCCTCATCAGCCCGCCTGTTTTGACCATTATGACAGGACTGGGCCCGTGCGGCCTAGCGCAATCCCACAATCTTATGGGTTTGCAGCGACAAGCGCCAACGCGGGTCAGCCAAGGCCACATCCATACATTCCGCGATATTGCCCGCCTGATGCGCGTCATCGAGTGGCTGCAACAAATGATGGGTAAAATTGAGCCCCACCAAATAATCGCGGTCGCTGCCCGCCTGCGGCCAAACCAATTTCAGTTCATCGCCATGTGTTTGCACCAATTCGCTGCCCGCTTTTGGGCTGACGCAAATCCAATCAATCGCATCGATCACTGGCAAGGTGCCATTGGTTTCCATCGCAATGGTAAAGCCGCGTTCATGCAGCGCATCGGCCAAAGCCTGATCCACCTGCAACATCGGCTCGCCGCCGGTCAGGACAACATAGCGATGGTCGGGCTGATCGCCCCATATTTCCGCTATTTTGTCGGCCAACCCTTGGGCGTCATATTTGCCGCCCGCTGTGCCATCGGTCCCGACAAAATCTGTGTCACAAAATTGGCAAATGGCCTTGGCGCGGTCTTGCTCGCGCCCCGTCCACAAATTGCAGCCCGCAAAGCGGCAAAACACCGCGCGGCAACCGGATTGCGCGCCTTCCCCCTGCAACGTCAGGAAAATTTCTTTGACGCTATAGGTCATATACGCGGCTTTACGGCATAGACGGTGGGGTCTGGCAATCCAGCCTCCGCATAGCCTTTGCTGCGCAAATAGCAGCTATCGCATTCGCCGCAATGCTTGCCATCTGGCGTCGGGTCATAACAAGACCAGCTCATACCGGCATCCAAGCCCAAACGCGCTGCTTCCTTGGCGATATCGGCCTTGGACATATATTGCAGCGGCGCATGGATTTTGAATTCCACGCCCTTGTCCCCGTCCCGCGTAGCCAGCGCGGCCAATTTCTCAAAACCAGCGATAAAATCGGGGCGGCAGTCGGGATAGCCGCTATAATCCAGCGCGTTGACGCCGATGACAATATCTTTGGCTTGCCGCGCTTCGGCCAAACCCAGCGTCAGCGACAGGAAAATTAAATTGCGGGCGGGCACATAGGTCACGGGAACATCACCGCCAACATCGGCCTTGGGCACATCAATATCCGCCGTCAAAGCGGACCCACCAAAACGGCGCAAATCCAGCGGCAAAACAATATGTTCCGCCGCACCCACAGCTTTGGCGATACGCGCCGCCGATTCCAATTCCACACGGTGGCGTTGATTATAATCCACCGTCAGCGCCACAATCCGGCACCCAGCTTCGCGCGCCAATCCGGCACAGACCATCGAGTCGAGCCCGCCCGAAAGCAGCACGATCATATTTTTTCCGCTCAAATCCTTCATGCGCGGGGAAATAGGCCCGTTCAGGGCGCTGCGCAAGGGTGTGATGCTGCACTGCAAAACAGCATCGGCAAAAAAACGGGCCGTCGTCCCAGCAGGAACGACGGCCCAGTTTGGCAAGTTGCCATTGGAGAAGGACACAAAAAAATTCGTGCCTCACCCCAAGCCCTAGCCAAAGAGGGTTAACAAATGATTTGGATTGTCAGGAATATCGTCCGTTGACGCAATTTAGCGTGCACAGCTTCCCACTCGGCGCGCTTCATAACGATCATCGAACAAGCGGCCCTTGTGCACACCTTGCGTTTCAATCTGCGCCAAACGATTGGTTTCTCGCCTAACGGTCGTGCGGCCATATCCCGTGCCATCACAGCTATAATGGACAGTCAGCAGGCGGGGCGTATTTTCAATAATATATTGCGTACAGGCTTTGGGACCATGTTCCACCTGCACCAATTGCTGGGGATCCCCCAAACATATACGCCGATCAGCTTGGGCAGCGCCTCGGCCGACCAAGGTCCAACGACCCTTTTCCAATTGGCTGGGAACCAGCAAGGTCGGCGATTTCGCCAAGGCTGCAACATTCCCGACCGCCATCATGGCCACCATAGCCAACGCCAATCCAGCCATGCCAAAAATTTGAAGACGGCGACTTTCCATCATGCCCATTCCCTCGCTTTTACAACAAAGCGCGGCCCATATTTCCTATTACATCATTATCAATATCAGGCAGGACCGACAGAGTGTGTAAACTCCTTTGGCCCTGCCCCTATCGATTATCATGAAAACAGCGATCAAATCCAGTTTGATCCCATCGACGCACCTTAATGACGCGTAACGATTTCGCTCAATTCAATCGGCAAAATCTTGGAACAAAAAGCACAATCCACGCGAATCATGCCATCCTCTTCGGCCATATCCAGCCGTTCGCTTTCGGGGAATTGCGCAAGAACCGACTTATAATGTTCCACGCTGCAACGGCATCCCCGCGTCACCGCATCACCCGCATTCACGCGCACTTCGTCTTCATGGAACAAGCGCCAAGCCAGGGTCTGCAAAGACACCGACCCATCGGTCAATTCCTCGTCCTTGATCGTCGAACCAATGGCGCTGACATGCTCCCATTCCGGTCGATCGCGGCGCGTTTCCAAACGTTCACGGCCCACTTCGCCTTCGGGCAGATATTGCAGCATCACGCCGCCCGCAATGCAGCCATCTTCGTCGCTGTGCCCAGCCGCCAAGCGGATCAAGCTGGGGATTTGCTCCGACTGTTCGAAATAATGTTCCGCAGCCGACGCAATGGACGCGCCTTCCATGGGGACAATGCCCTGATAGCGTTCCTTGGTCGCTTGCTGGTCGAACGTAATCGCCAGAAAGCCTTCGCCGAACAATTCTTGCAACGTGGCATCCATCGCCAGACCTGCGATACGCTCGGCATCAAATTTCAAATAGCCACGCAATTCGCCGCCACGATAATCGCAGACCAGCAATTCGATGGGACCGCCACCATTTTGGGCCTGCAACGTCATCTGCCCGCTCTCATCCTTCAGCGTCGATCCCAACAACACCGTCAGGACCAAAGCTTCGGACAGCAATTTTTCCGCAACCGGCGGATAATTATGCGCGGAAATAATTTCATTCAGCACAGGGCCCAACCGCACAAAGCGCCCGCGCACATCGCGTTTGCTGATGGTGAACACCAACGGCTGGTCGAAACAAATATCTTGGTTGTCAGTCACAATTTACCCAAAGCCCAAAGAAGCACAGATTTCTGTGCGTGCAAACGGTTCTCGGCTTCATCCCAAATGCGCGATTGCGGACCATCAATGACCGATGCCGTCACTTCTTCCTCGCGGTGGGCGGGCAAGCAGTGCAGGAAAATCGCGTCATCTTTGGCCGCTGCCATCACCGCATCATTCACCTGAAATGGCATCATAGCGGCAATTTTTTCATCGGCATGGGCTTGGCCCATCGAAACCCACGTATCGGTTATGATCACGTCCGCACCCTTTGCGGCTGCCATGGCGTCGCGCATGATGTCGATGCGCGCACCGCGTTCGCGGGCCTGTGCCACAAATGCTGGGTCGGGATCATATCCTTCGGGAGATGCGATCGCGACGTTAAATTTCAAGAGGCCAGCCGCTTCGATGATCGAAGACGTCACATTATTGCCGTCCCCCAAATAGGCGATTTGCAAACCCGGCAAGGCCTTGCCGCTTTCCAAAATGGTCAGCAAATCGGCCAATATTTGGCAGGGGTGCGATTGGTCGGTCAGGCCGTTAATCACCGGCACGCTGGCATTGGCGGCCAAGGCCTCAATCTTGGCATGATCGTCGGTGCGGATCATGATCGCGTCCACAAAACGCGACAAAACCTGCGCCGTATCCTCGATGGTTTCGCCGCGCCCCAATTGCATTTGGTCGGACGTCATCATCATCGGCTGCCCGCCCAATTGGCGAATGGCCATTTCAAAGCTGGTGCGCGTGCGCGTGCTGTTCTTTTCAAAGATCATCGCCAGCACATGACCCGCCAAGGGTGCGTCCGCATCCGCCAGCCCCTTGGGCAAGCCTTTGCGCGCAGCTTTCCGGTCCATCGCATCATTCAGCATCGCGGCCAGCACATTGCCGCCTGCATCCGATAAATTCAGAAAATGATTCATCATGCCTCCGGCAGCTGATAGCTCGCCGCCCCTTCCGACAATTTCTGGATAAATTCATCCACATGGGCTTGTTCAATGTTCAGCGGTGGCAAAATGCGAATGACATTGTCGCCCGCCCCCACCGTCAACAATCCATGATTGTCACGCAAATGCGCAACAAAATCACGTGGATCCGACTTGATCTTCAGACCCAACATCAAGCCCAAGCCGCGCACGCTTTCAAACAAATGATCATGATTGGGGATCAATTGTTCCAGCGCCCCGCGCAAGCGGTCCGAAATGCTGTTCACATGGTCCAGAAACCCGTCTTCCAAAATGACATCCAGCACGGCCTGACCCGCCGCCATCGCCAGAGGGTTGCCGCCATAGGTGCTGCCATGGGTGCCAAACACCATGCCGCGCGCGGCCTTTTCGGTGGCAAGGCAAGCCCCCATGGGGAAACCGCCGCCGATGCCCTTGGCCGACGCCATGATGTCCGGCGTGATGCCATAATGTTCATAGGCATAGAATTTGCCCGTACGCCCAACGCCGCATTGCACTTCGTCAAAAGTCAGCATCAAGTCGCGCTTGTCGCAAATATCCCGCAGTGCCTGCAAGAAAGGTTGCGATGCCGGACGAAGCCCCCCCTCGCCCTGCACAGGCTCGATCAAGAAGCCAGCAGTGCTGTCATTCACCAAATCCAATGTCGCGTTCAAATCGTCGAACGGCGCATAGGCAAAACCGGGCAGCAAAGGTTCAAAACCCTTGCGCAGCTTTTCCTGATTGGTCGCCGAAATGGTGCCCAATGTCCGGCCATGAAATGCGTTGTTAAAGGTAATGATGGTGTTTTTATGGTTATTGCCCACGCTGCTATGATAAGCGCGCGCGGTTTTGATGGCGCATTCCACCGCTTCGGCGCCGCTGTTCGTAAAAAATACGGTGTCGGCAAAGCTGTTATCCACCAAACGCTGGGCAAAGGCCTCACCCTGCGGGCTGCCATATAGGTTGGACACATGCATCAAAGTGGCGGCTTGTTCTTGAATCGCCTTGGTCAGATGCGGGTGACCATGGCCCAATGCATTGACCGCAATACCGCTGGCAAAGTCCAAATATCGCTCGCCGCGCTCGCCGATCAGATAGGCTCCCTCACCGCGCACCGGACGAACATCATTCCGGGGGTAAACGGGCATCAGCGGCGAAATCGACATGGCCAAAGCACCTTTCAAAATGCAAAAATAAAAAAGCGGCCCGGTATTCTGGGCCGCCTGAGATGGGTTGTCATATCATTGGCCCGTAAAAAAGCCAACAAAAGCTTGATGCTGCCCCATCAAATTTTGCGCGCAAACGCTCGATTCAGATGGATGGTGGCGGCGCTTATGCCATTCGCCGCCACGCCATAATGCGTCACGTGTTCGCCCAGATCAGGGCAGTTCAAGGCAGGTCAGCCCAATTCATCCCACGCCGCTTTGGCAATCGCGACCGACGTCTTGCGGGCCTGATGGTCGAACATCGAACTGGTCAAAATCACTTCATCCACCCCGGTTCGCTGAACAAAGCCATGTAATCCCTTACGAATATCATCCTGATCGCCAATCGCCGAACATTGCAGCACATGCCCCAATGTCGCCCGCGCGGTCAGTGGCAGGCTTTCCAAATAGCCAGCAACCGGTGGCGGCAATCGCCCAGGATTACCGGTCCGCAGCGCAACAAAGGCTTGCTGCTGCGACGTCGCCAGAAACTTCGCCTCATCCTTGGTCGGCGCGGCAAAAACATTAAAAGCCGCAGCAGCATAAGGTTCGGCCAAATGCTCTGATGGCTCAAATTGACGGCGATAGAGAGACAAAGCCTCGTCCAACGCATCCGGCGCAAAATGGCTGGCAAAGGCATAGGGCAAACCCAGCATCGCGGCCAATTGCGCGCCAAACAGGCTCGACCCCAAAATCCACAAGGGCACATGGCTGCCTTCACCCGGTACAGCGCGAATGGACAAACGCTCGTCCCCCGCCAAAAAGGCCTGAAGCTCGATCACATCTTGGGGGAATTGACGCTCATCACTGTTTAAATTGCGGCGCAGCGCTTGTGCCACCCGCTGGTCCGACCCCGGCGCACGCCCCAAGCCCAAATCGACACGCCCCGGAAACAGAGCCTCTAGCGTACCAAATTGTTCGGCTATCACCAAGGGCGCATGATTGGGCAACATAATGCCCCCTGCGCCGATGCGAATGGTTGACGTCGCATGGCCAACATGGGCCAAAACCACCGCCGTCGCGGCGCTGGCAATGCCTTCCATGCCATGATGCTCTGCCACCCAATATCGGTGATAGCCCAATTGTTCGACATGCTGCGCCAAATCGGCAGCATGGGCCAAAGATTGTGCCACGCTGCCGCCTTGGGTCACGGGGACAAGATCAAGAAAGGATAATTTGGTCATAGCCCGAATATGTGCACCTGCTGCGATCACCGCAAGCCTGCAACCCGACGATCCCTTCTTTGGCGGGGCCATGCGAAACTATGCACGCCAGCGTTGACCATGGCGTTTCGGCCCGTCATGACAAAGGCCAAAGCAGAAAAGCGATCAGCAATATGATCCCTATCTAGGAGAGAATCCGCCATGCAGCATCGCCGTTTGGGCAAAAGCGCCGTCTATGTCTCGGATATTTGTATGGGCACCATGACCTTTGGCAGTCAGACCGACGAAGCAGAGGCCCACCGCATCTTGGACCATTGCTATGATCATGGCATCAACTTCTATGACACCGCCGAAGGATATCCCGTCCCGCCCGACACAAAATATGTCGGCCGGACAGAGGAAATCGTCGGTCGCTGGCTGAAAACCAAGCCCCGCGATGCCATTATTTTGGCCACCAAAGTGTCGGGGCCCAGCCATGCTTGGTTTCGCAGCCCTTGCCGCAATGGCATGACCGCGCTGGATCGGCACAATATCATGACCGCCATCGACGGCAGCCTGCGCCGCCTGCAAGTGGATTATATCGACCTATATCAAACCCATTGGCCCGACCATGACGCTCCTTATGAAGAAGTGATGGAGGTGCTGGACGATCTGGTCCGCATAGGCAAAGTGCGGGTGCTGGGCTGTTCCAACGAAAGCAGTTGGGGACTGATGAAATCACTGGCGGTGTCCGACAAAATCAGCGGCGCACGCTATCAAACCATCCAGAATAATTTCAGCCTGAACAACCGCCGCTTTGCCGATGAACTGGCGCAGGTGTGCCGCCAAGAAGGCGTCAGCCTGATCCCTTATTCCCCGCTGGGCGGCGGTGTTTTATCCGGCAAATATCAAGGCGGTGCCTTCCCCGACGGCGCGCGTTTCTCGAACTACCGCCAACTGGGCGAACGCCAGCGTCAAATGATTGGGCGCTTTGTCAACGACCGCAGCTTGGCCGCGACAGCCCGCTATCTGGAATTGGCCGAGCAAGCCGGTATGCACCCCGTCACCTTGGCCACCGCATGGTCGAAACAGCATGATTTTGTGGCGTCCACCATCGTCGGCGTCACCAGCCTAGACCAAGTCGCCCCCATCCTCGCCGCCGCTGATCTAAGCTTGGACGACAGCCTGATGAAGGCCCTGCGTCAGGTCGACCGCGACATCCCCTATCCCATGGGTTAAAAATGGATCAGGCGCTGCGACCATGCCGCAGCGCCAGCCCTGTTCATCGCCAGCGTTACAGCGCCGCCGCCATCATCGCCAACATTCGGCCCCATGCTTTTTCCGCCTGCACTTCGTCATAGGCAAAGCCATCGGGCGGGCACCAACCATGGTTGGCGGGGTAAACCTCTACCTCATGCCATTGCGGACGCGGCTTCAAAGCGTCGTTCAACCGGACCTTTTCTTGCGGTTCCTTGGCGTCATCATCTTGCGCAATGGCGAATAAATAGGCGGCCTTGGTGCCACCGATCAACAGATGCGGACTGTCGGCCTTGTCCGTTCCCACGCCGCCGCCATGGAAGCTGGCCACCGCGCCAACGCGGTCAGGCAAAGCGGCGGCGCTGTAAATCGCCATTGCCCCGCCCATGCAATATCCCGTCACCGCCATTTTGCGGCTGCTATCGACGGCGTCTTGCCCATCCAAAAAGGCGATAAAGTCGCGTGTATCCGCATCAATCAACGGACGGGTCAAGGCATGCATCCAACCGAACAGCCGTTCGCGCACCGTCGCGTCCGAAAAAGCCTCACCCTCCACCATCGCGGGTCCGGCTTGCCACCGATAAAAGGGGTTCACGCACAGCACGGCATAGCCTTCTGCGGCCAATCGGTCCGCCATTGCCGTAAAAGTGGGGCGCAGCCCGCGAATATCGGGCCAAATCAGCACGGCGGGATGCTTGCCGCTGCTCGGCGCGGTGAAATAAGCATCAACACTGCCCGCCGACGTTGTTATGGTCACATCGCGGCGGCTCAACGCATCCATCGCCGCCGCCGATGCGGGCCACAAGCTGGCCGCAAAAGCCGCCGCGGCCACGGTGCCAGTTCCAAGCACCGCAAATTCGCGCCGTCCCATGGTTTCGCCCTGCCCCTTGCCGTGGACTGTATCTGCATCACACATCGCCTATCCCCTCACCATGGCCGCCGGCCAAAATTCAATATATCAGTAATTTTGCGCGCTATTTCGGCGCTATAGCCCCATGATTTTACGCACATCATCATAGTCATGCGCAACATGCTGCACGCCAACCGCTTGCAATGTTTCGCCATGCGCAGCGGCGTCCAAAATATGCCCGCCGCCGCAAAAGCCGATCACCGTCATACCCGCCGCGACCGCTGCACGGGCCCCTATCGGACTATCCTCCAGCGCCAGACATGATACAGGGTCCACGCCCAGCCCCTCTGCCGCCGCCAGATAAATGTCGGGATAGGGTTTCCCCCGTGCCCATCCATCGGCGCTATAGATATGCGGACCAAAATGGGTAGCCAGCCCAAATCCATCCAAGGACCGCTGGATATAATCGGGCTGGCTGGACGACGCGATGGCGCGCGGCACGGCGACCAATTGCGCCAGAAAATCCGCCACCCCTGCCACCGCGCAAAAACCATCCGCGAATTTCAGCTTGGCTCGTTCGCGGTGCTGCTGCCGAAAATCATCCGGCAAGGGCGCGCCCAATTGCTGAACAATCCGGCGCTCCGTTTCTTGCCAATTATGGCCACAATAGCGGCGCAAACTATCTTCATAGCTGGTCGGCAGGCCAATCGCCGTCAGGCTTTCGGCCAAACATTCATTGGCCCGAACCTCGCTATCCGCGACCACACCGTCAAAATCGAATATCACGGCTTGAAAGGTCATGACCGGTCCGTCACTCCACGGTCACCGATTTCGCCAAATTGCGCGGCTGGTCGACATCGGTGCCTTTGGCAACCGCGACATGATAGGCCAGCAATTGCACCGGCACGGCATAGACCAAAGGCGCGATCAGCGGATGAACCTTGGGCATTTCAATGGTCGCCATGCAGCCATCGCCCGCTTCGGCCAAACCAGCGGCATCGGAAATCAGCACGACTTTTCCGCCGCGTGCCATTACCTCTTGCATATTGCTGACGGTTTTTTCGAACAACGGCCCCGATGGCGCCAGAACGATGACAGGCACGGCTTCGTCGATCAAGGCAATCGGGCCATGCTTCATTTCACCCGATGCATAGCCTTCGGCGTGTATATAGCTGATTTCTTTTAACTTTAACGCCCCTTCCAGCGCCAAAGGATAATCCGCCCCGCGCCCCAAATAGAGCACATCACGGGCCGGCGCGATCAACGGAGCGATCTGGGCAATCGCGTCATCAAAGGCCAAGGCCGCATTCAGCGCGGCGGGCGTCTCCACCAATTGCCGAACAATATCCCGCTCTTCTTCGGCGCTTAACCGGCCCTTGGCGATCGCCAAATGCGCGGCCAGCGCCGCCAGCACCGCCAATTGACAGGTAAAGGCTTTGGTCGATGCCACGCCAATCTCGGGCCCTGCATGGGTTGGCAACAGCAAATCTGCTTCACGTGCCATGCTGCTGGTCGGAACATTCACCACCACCGCGATGGTCTGTCCATTGGCTTTGCAATGGCGCAGCGCCGCCAGCGTATCCGCCGTCTCGCCCGATTGCGAAATGAACAGCGCCAATCCACCCGGTTGCAACACAGGGTCGCGATAGCGAAACTCCGACGCCACATCGATATCGACTGGCACACGGGCGAATTGCTCAATCCAATATTTGGCGACCATGCCCGCGTAAAAACTGGTGCCGCAGGCCACAATGGTGATGCGATCAATGGCGGACAGATTAAAATCCATCTGCGGCAGCGCGACACTTTGCTCCAACGGCCGGATATAGGATGACAAGGTTTGCGCCACCACGGTCGGCTGTTCAAAAATCTCTTTTTGCATGAAGTGGCGATAAGGCCCCTTCTCTACCGCTGCTGCGGTTACGCCCGACGCCACAATATCACGCGACATTTGCTGATTGTCGGCGTCAAAAATCTGGGCCCCATCCCGCGTGATGACCACCCAGTCGCCTTCTTCCAAATAGCTGATTTTCTGGGTGAGCGGTGCCAACGCCAGCGCGTCCGACCCCAAATAGGTTTCGCCGTCGCCATAACCCACCACCAAGGGCGAACCCAAGCGCGCGCCGATCAGCAAATCGGGATGCTGGCGAAACGCAATGGCCAGCGCAAAGGCCCCGCGCAACTGCGGCAACACCGCTTTGACCGCGTCACGGGGCGATGCCCCCGCCTCAATCTGTTCCGACAATAAATGCGCCACAACTTCGGTGTCGGTTTCGCTTTCAAACACACGACCCCGCGCCGTCAGGGCCTCGCGCAAAGGCTTGAAATTTTCGATGATACCATTGTGCACCAAGGCCACTTCGCCCGTGGCATGGGGGTGGGCATTGCTGGTTGTCGGCGCGCCGTGCGTGGCCCAGCGGGTATGGGCAATGCCCACGGTGCCCGCTGCGGGATTGCTGGCCAATTCCGTCACCAAATTGTTCAGCTTGCCTTCGGCGCGGCGGCGGACCAACTGCCCGCCTTCGATGGTGCAGATGCCCGCGCTGTCATATCCGCGATATTCCATGCGGCGCAGACCGTCCACCAAGCGGTCTGCCACCTGATCCTTGCCAATAATCCCGATAATTCCGCACATAAAACGCGCTTTCGTCTCTCTGATGGACTTTCGTCTCTATGATGGAAAAGAGCGCCCACCCACGCCCGATATGCCTTGATGACCCAATATTAAACTGACCTCAAGTCGCATAGCTTTGCGAAATGGCCAACTTCGCCAATGGCCCGCAACAGTGGATCCGCCTTCATGGCTTTTCCACCCCGCACATGATGGTTACTTCGCGGCTTTTTCGGCCTTTTTACGGCGCATGGCATCATGAAAACGGTCCGCCCAACCAGGTTTGACCAATTGTTCGCCGCGCACCAGACGCAAATCTCCGTCCGCTACATCGCGGGTCACCGCGCTGCCCGCCGCAACAATCGCATCACAGCCAATTTTCACCGGCGCGACCAGCGAACTGTTGGACCCAATAAAGGCCCGTTCGCCAATCACCGTCTGATATTTGAAATAGCCATCATAATTGCAGGTGATCGTTCCCGCGCCAATATTGGCTGCTGCACCCACAACCGCATCGCCCAAATAGGTCAAATGATTGGCCTTGGCCCCCTTGCCCAAATGCGCCTTTTTGGTTTCGACAAAATTACCAATCTTGGCCTTTTCCTCCAAAATGGTTCCGGTCCGCAGGCGCGCAAATGGCCCGACTTCACATCCCGTGTCGATCCGCGCCCCTTCAATATGGCAATTGGCGCGAATGCGAACATGGTCGCCCACTTGCACCCCCACGCCAAAAAACACATTGGGTTCAATCACCACATCGCGGCCAATTTCGGTATCATGGGCAAACCACACGGTTTCCGGCGCAATTAAGGTCGCGCCATCCGCCATCGCCTTGGCACGGCGGCGCTGTTGCCATGCCCCCTCCATCACCGCCAATTCGGCGCGGCTGTTGATGCCCGCCACGTCAAAGGGATCGGTCGTCACCACCACACAATGCCGTCCATCAGCATTGGCGATATTCACAATATCGACCAGATAATATTCCCCAGCCGCATTATCATTGCCAACACGGGCCAACAGGTTGAACAAATCCGCCGCCTTGGCCGCCATCAACCCGCTGTTACACAAACGCACGGCGCGCTCTGCTTCGCTGGCATCCTTATGTTCGACCATTTTCGTCACACGGTCGCCATCCGCAATCACACGGCCATATTGCAGCGCGTCATCGGGTTCAAAGGCCAGCACCACCACCGCGGGTGCATCATCGCCGTGCAAACGGTCGATCATCCGCCGCATCGTTTCCGCCGGAACAAAAGGCACATCGCCATATAGGATCAGCACGTCCCCCGAAAAATCTACCAAAGCCTGTTGGGCTTGCTGCACCGCATGGCCCGTACCCAATTGCGGTTCCTGCACCGCCAAGTCGGCGCTGCCCGCCAAGGCGGCCGCCAATTGTTCGGCCTTGTCGCCGACAATCACCACTTTGCGCGCAGGCGCCAGTTCGTCCACGCTGGCCATCAAATGACCCAGCATCGGCAGACCCGCAATCGGGTGCAGCACCTTGTGCAGGTCAGATTTCATACGCGTGCCCTTGCCCGCTGCCAAAATGACAGCAGCCAAAGGCGGGATGGACGAAGCGTTCAGGGTGTCAGTCATATATGCTGCCATGCCAGCAAAATATTGCGCTTTCCAGACCAAGCGGCCATTCCGGCAAAATGAACCTCAATTTTCGCTCCGCCCCGCGCCTCAACGACCGCCCTATCGACCTGATCGGCTTTGATCTGGATGGCACATTGGTCGACAGCAGCCGCGACATTGCCGCCGCCCTGAATCATATGTTGGGCAGTATTGGCCGTGCGCCCCTGCCGTTGGATGTCGTTCATGCCATGACCGGCGGCGGCGCGCGGCATTTAATCCTGACAGCTTGCGAGGCGACGGGCGGATTGGACGGGCTGGACATGGACGCCTTGCTCGACGTGCAGCTGCGCTATTATGCCGACCATGCCGCCGAACATAGCCGCTTGTTCGACGGCGTCGTCGCGGCGCTCGACGCTTTGGATGCCATGGGCGTCACATGCGCGGTGGCGACCAACAAACATGAACATTTGGCCCGTTTGCTGCTGGACCAATTGGGCATTGGTGACCGCATGGCCTTTGTGATTGGCGGCGACACATTGGGCCCTGGCCGCGCCAAACCCCATCCGGATATGCTGCTGGCGATGATGGATGATTGTGGCACGAAAAATGCCGCCTTTGTGGGCGACACGGCCTATGATGTGGGCGCCGCCGCCGCCGCTGGCATCCCCAGCATTTTTGTGGATTTCAGCGCGCAGCCCATCACCCCCTGCCCCCTAGGCGCGGATTTTCGCATTCATCATTTTGACGAACTGGTTCCGCTGCTGACCGCCAACAGCATGGCGGAATTTGCGGCGTTTTAATTCGCCGCTTCTTCCCCATCATGATGGGATGCCGCAACCAGCAATTTGGCCAATATCGCCATCAAGCTTGCGCGTTCGTCGCGGGTTAAGCTGCCCTCGATACGCGCTTCGGCCGCCAAAGCGATGGGAACGATTTCATGATATAGCGCCACACCTGCCGCGCTCAGCATGACATGATGGGACCGACCATCAACAGCATGGGCTTGCCGCTGAACCAATTTCCGCTCATCCAGCACTTTGACTGCACGGTTAACGGTCACCTTGTCCAGCCGCGTAATTTCCACCAATTGCCGCTGGGTCAACGCCTGACCCTCACCCAGCACCGCCATTAATCGCCATTCCGGAATGCGAAGGCCAAAACGCTGCTGATATTCCTCGGCAATACGACCCGACACCGCACCCGATGTCGTCGCCAATTTAAACGGCAGAAAATTTTCCAAATTCAACCGAATGTCGCTCATCGCGCCCAGCACCAATATATTGTCATCTCATCCTCCCACTGGCCCCAACATAGTGTTGCGGCCATCCCCATAGTGGCGGCTAACCCACGATGCGCAGGCCAACCCATAATGTGCGCGGCGTAGCCCGCTCTATGATGCCTGTCGATGAAATTGCCGCTGGCACCAATTCATCGAACATATTCTCGCCCCGCACCTCGACCGTCAAACGAGTGCCTAAGCGCCAATGCAATCCGGCATCCAAGGTCCATGCATCGCCCAATTGCAATTGGCCGATATCATCTTCCTGTTGCTTGCCGATATAACGCAAAGTTGTAAAACCACCCAGTGGCCCTGCGCTTTGGCTTTGCAAAGAAAAGCTTGCGCTGTGCCGCGCAATTTGGGCGGGATCTTTGCCATTCAGCGCCGCCGACGTGCCGCTGGCGCGAACTTCGGCATCCGTCAAAGCATAGCTAATGGCCGCCCGCATGATGCCAAAATCATAGGCCCCCGCCAATTCCACGCCCTTGCTGACAATAGCATTCAGATTTTCACGGCGGCTATATGTGGCCCCTGCAGCGACAAAACCGATACCGGGAAAATTCCCCGGTCCCGTACCCAAGGTGACATTGGCAATTGCCCCACTTAAACGATTAGAAAAGGCTGTAATTGACAGGCTGGCGCCATTTTTGGCCCATTCCACACCGACATCACCGCCCCACAATCGTTCCGGCGTCAGATTTTCATTGGCAGCAGTGGCATCGGGCCCCACGCGAAATGGGCGATACAGTTCGTTCAAGGTCGGCAAACGCCACCCGCGATAGGCCGCACCGCGCAAAGCCAGCGCACCGTCTTGCCAGCGCAGGCCCGCACGGCCGCTGCCTTCCCATCCGCTGCGCGCCGCGAAGGTCGCGTCGCTAATATTGGTCCCGCCAATATTATCCTCTTTGCGATATCCGCTGCCCAGCCACCAACGATCCACCCGCCCGCTCAGCGTCCATGACAAGCCATCGCCATCAGCCGCATCGCTAATTTCCGCAAAGGCCCCGATCACATCACTGCTGCCACCCGCCACGCGCTGGCGGCCCGCCACAGGCGGTGTAGCGGCGTTAAAGAAATAGCCTTCATCGGTGCGGCCAATAGTGCGCCGCCAATCCGCGCCCAAACGCAGCGGGTGTGCGCCGCCAATTAACGGGCGCAGTTCGGCCCGCAAACCAAGGCCGGTTGCGGGCACATGCTGTGCCAAGGCGGGGCCGACCGTGCCCCGCCCCGCCCCGACGCTGGCAAAGCCGCTGTCCATATCGCGCCATTGCACAAAGGCCAGCGCGGTCCATTGCGCCGCATCGGGGGCATCGCTCACCCAGCGCAGGCTGGCATCGGTCCCCGAAATCTTGCTTTCGCTATAATCCACGCCGCGATCGCGGGAATCGCGAAAGCCGCGCAGGCTGGCCTCGATGCGGCTGTGCGCGCCCGTATCAAAGCGCATCCGCACACCCAAACCACCCTGAATATATGGGGCCGCTCGGTCCACAGCCCCCCGCTGGCCCGCTATGGTCGGAACAAAGCCATCGCCTCGGCTATAACGGCCATCCACCGTCACCGCGCCGCTGCCCAATTTCGTGCCCATGCTGGCGGCCATGTCCCAGCTATTGCGGCTGCCATAAGCCAGGCTGGCGTCAAAACCGTCGGTCATCACAGATTGCATGGCAATGGTGCCCGCCAAGGCCCCCGCGCCATCAGCCCCGCTGCCACCACCGCGCGTCACGGCAATGCCGCCCAAGCGCACCGCGTCATAAGCGCTCCATGCGATCCAACCCCCAAAGGGGTCGGCCTGCGGCACACCGTCCAGCATCACCAAGGCCCGTGCACTGGCATTGCCGCCCAAACCGCGCAGGGTCATGCCTTGACTGGTGGGGTGCGCAGATCGGCTGTCAGAACGGCGAAATTGCACCAGTCCGGCGGCATCACGCAGGCGGTTTTCAACCCGCTCACCCAAGCCTTGGTCGATCAACAATATCTGCTGCGCTTGCACTTTATCGGATGCAGGCGGAGCCAAATTTCCGCCGCCCGTGACAATGATGCTGATGGGGTCAAATATGCCATCCTCGTCGATTTCTGCCGCGCTGGCTGCGGATGCGGCCCCAAGCATGACCGGCAAAATCAAGCTGGCCAGCAAGCCATAGGCCGCCATGCGCGATGCTTTTGTCCCTGCGCTAATCATTATAGCGACTTTACGGCGTCGGGATGCGCTTGTTGAAAGGCGGGCAAAGCCATGCAAGCTTCTTCAATTTCCAGCAATCGCGAAAAATCATCCAGCACCACGCCATAGCGGCGCGCATTATAGATTTGGGGTATCAAGCAACAATCCGCAATATTGGGCGCATCGCCCCCCAAAAATCGGCCATCCCCCGCCATGGCGTCCAAGGCGTCAAAGCCTTGCACGATCCAATGGGCAATCCAGCGATCCTTTACCTGATCGTTCAGCCCCAAATCATGGCCCAAATATTTCAGCACCCGCATATTGTTCAGCGGGTGAATATCGCACGCCACCACATTCGCTTGTGCCAGCGCCACGGCGCGCGGCATCGGCGCATCAGGGATCAGCGAGACATCGGGAAAGCGGCGATCCAACCAATCCATAATCGCCATGGATTGAATGATCACATCATCATCGGCCACCAGCATCGGCACAAAGCCTTGGGCGTTCATCGCCAAATAAGCATCGCTTTTCTGATCCCCCGCGATCAGGCTGATCTCCACCCGTTCGAAGGGAAGCTGTTTCAAATTCAGCGCAATCCGCACACGATAGCTGGCGGACGAACGAAAATAATCGTGCAGGACGAGTTTGGGCATCATGTCGGTCATAGCCGACTGTTGCGCCGTTTTTGACGCGGCGCAACCCCTGCTGCGGGGTACGCCGCGTCGGACCCGTCGACAAGGTCGACAAGGACGAGCGTGTTAATCCGTCTCGCCCAAAATCCATTTCACGCCCGCATCCACATGAATGCGCGCCGTGTCGTAAATGGGCAATATATTGGCCTTGGCATCCACCAACATCACCAATTCGGTGCAGCCCAAGACAATTGCATCAATATCTTGCTTCGCAATGTCGGTGATAAAGGTTTTCATCGTGCGGCGGCTGTCCTCCGTCACCTTCATCTGCATCAGTTCATCATAGATAATGGCATCAATCGCTTCCGCCCGCTTTTCATCATAGGGGGCCAATGTCATGCCATGGCTCACCAACCGCTGGCGGAACCATGCCTCGGTCATCACATTGCGGGTACCAATCACCGCTGCCGACTTAATGCCATCGGCGCGCATTTTAGCCCCCGTTTCGTCGACGATATGAATCAACGGAATGGAAATGGCCGCCGCGACATCCGCCGCCACCTTGTGCATGCTGTTGGCGGCAATCATTAACGCTGTCGCGCCTGCGGCTTCCAACCTTTGGGCCGATGCAATCAAAACATCACGCGCATGGTCCCATTGGGCATCGCTCGTCAGACGCGACAATTCGCAGTAATTCAGACTTTCCATGATAATCGGCGCGGAACAACTGCTGTTGATCCGGCTTTGCACACCTTGGTTCAAATAACGATAATATAGCTCGGTCGACGCCCAACTGACGCCGCCTATCAAACCCAGCTTACGCATATATCTGGTCCGCCCCTTCATATTTTCGGCGGTCATAATCGCCGCGCCTTTTGCCATGCCGCGCGATGCGCATTTCATGTCGGATATGTGTTCATTTGGTTCTTAACGGCTTGCCGCACCTTGTCACAAGAAAAATGGCGCGAAATGGTTCCATCCCACTTCGCGCCATTTTCAAAAACTTGGCTAGATCAGCCCCATCTCAGCAGGTCATCAATGACCGCCGCCGTGCGTTTAGTGGCCTCCGCCGTTCAGGGCCTTGACGATATCGTCCGCCATTTTCTTGGCGTCGCCCAGCAACATCATGGTCTGGTCCATATAGAATACGTCATTGTCGACACCAGCATAGCCGACGCCGCCCATTGAACGCTTGACGAACAAGACGGTCTTGGCCTTTTCCACGTCCAAAACGGGCATGCCGTAAATGGGCGAAGATTTGTCGGTTTTGGCCGATGGGTTGGTCACGTCATTTGCACCGATAACAAAAGCAACGTCGCACTGGGCGAATTCATTGTTAATGTCTTCCAGTTCAAACACTTCGTCATATGGCACATTGGCTTCGGCCAACAATACGTTCATATGCCCAGGCATACGGCCCGCCACAGGGTGGATGGCATATTTGACGTTCACGCCTTCTTTCTTCAGCAGGTCCGCCATTTCGCGCAGGGCGTGCTGGGCTTGCGCCACAGCCATACCATAGCCTGGAACGATGATGACATTTTCCGCTTGGCTCATCAAGAAAGCGGCGTCATCGGCGCTGCCCGGTTTCCAAGGACGCTGTTCCTTGCTGCCACCGCCAGCGGCACCCGCATCGTCCGCGCCAAAGCCGCCAGCAATCACGCTAATGAAGCTGCGGTTCATCGCCTTACACATGATATAAGACAGGATGGCACCCGATGCACCCACCAGCGCACCCGTGATGATCATCGCCGTATTGCCCAGCGTAAAGCCCATGGCGGCTGCGGCCCAGCCCGAATAGCTGTTCAGCATCGACACAACTACCGGCATATCCGCGCCGCCAATCGGGATGATCAGCAAGAAACCGATCACGAACGACAGGCCGGTAACAGTCCAGAACACCCAAGGCGATTGGTCCATGGTGAAATAGGCCACCAAGCCCAAAATACCGGCCAGCGTGCCCAAGTTGATCAGATGACGCAGCGGCAGCATGATCGGCGCACCCGACATATTGCCGTTCAATTTCAAGAAAGCGATCACCGAGCCGGAGAAGGTAATCGCACCAATGGCGATACCCAGACCCATTTCGACGCGGCTGACCGTGAAAATCTGACCCGACGCATCGGCAATGCCAAAGGCAATCGGATTCAAATAGGCCGCCGCCGCCACGGCAACCGCTGCCAAGCCGACAAGGCTGTGAAAGGCCGCAACCAATTGCGGCATCGCCGTCATGGCAATTTTGCGCGCCATAACCACACCGATCACCGCGCCAATGGCAATGGCACCCAGCACCTCGATAGGATTGGCTAATTCATGCGTAACCAGCGTGGTGACCACCGCAATGGCCATACCGGCCATGCCATAGCGATTGCCCCGACGCGAAGACGCTGGGCTGGACAAGCCGCGCAGCGCCAGAATGAAGAGAACCCCAGAAACAAGGTAGGCCAAGGCCTCCCACGGGTTCACAGCAGCAACTTCGTGCATAATAATTCCCCCAATCCGGCTGCATCAACCGGATAGTCCATTTTCATCTGCGCCTTAGCGCTGCTTCTTCTTGTACATCGCCAACATGCGTTCCGTGACGGCAAAGCCACCGAAGATGTTGATGCTGGCCATCACGACGGCAGCAAGCCCCAACCATTTCGAGGCAGCCGATCCGCTGGCGGCGCTGGCAATCAGCGCGCCCACGATAATGACCGACGAAATGGCGTTGGTGACGCTCATCAAGGGCGTGTGCAAAGCCGGTGTCACCGACCAAACCACGAAATAGCCCACAAAACAGGCCAAGATGAAAATCGAAAAAATGGCGATAAAGTCCATGGCAAGCTCCCCTGCGTTGCTCTGGCTGGTTAACCCAGCAAACGTTCGTTCACGACCTTGCCGCCCTGCGTCAGACGCACGGCATTGCCGATTTCTTCGTCCAACACCGGCTTATTCTGTTCCTTGTCCCAAAAGGCAGACAGGAAATTGAACAAGTTGCGGCTGAACAAGGCGCTGCTATCCGCTGGCAGGCTGGCCGCAATATTGCGGGCACCAATAACGGTTACACCATGAATTTGGCGTGTTTCCCCGGAAACAGAACCCTCGACGTTGCCGCCGCTTTCTGCTGCCATATCAACGATCACACTGCCCGCGCGCATCGATGCCAATTGGGCATCCGAGATCAGACGTGGGGCCGGACGGCCCGGAATAAGGGCTGTCGTGATCACAATATCTTGCTTGGCAATATGCGACGATACCAGCTCCGCCTGCGCGGCCTTATATTCATCGGACATTTCGGTGGCGTAACCACCGGCACCTTCGCCTTCGATACCCGCCACATTTTCCACGAAAATTGGCTTGGCACCCAAAGACAAAATCTGTTCCTTGGTGGCCGAGCGTACGTCCGTTGCGCTCACTTGTGCGCCCATGCGGCGAGCGGTCGCAATGGCTTGCAACCCAGCAACACCCACGCCCATAATGAAGGCTTTGGCAGCCGTCACGGTGCCAGCAGCGGTCATCATCATCGGAAAAGCGCGGCCATAAGCATTGGATGCCATCAACACCGCCTTATAGCCGGACAGGTTCGCTTGGCTGGACAAAATATCCATGGACTGTGCGCGGGTGATACGCGGCATAAATTCCATGGCCAGTGCTTCCAGCCCCATCGCGGCATAAGCGTCGACACGTTCGCGTTCGCCAAAGGGATTCAGGCCAGCCGCCAGCCATGCACCAGGTGCAAAGCCGCTGATGCTGTCTGGTGCGGGGCCTTGAACCGCCAATATGATGTTTGCACCATTAAGAACTTCGGCGCGCGAACCGACGCTCGCGCCGGCCGCCGCATAAGCCGCATCATCAACAGACGCCGCCACACCTGCCCCACTTTCCACCGCAACCTTCGCGCCCAACGCGATAAATTTCTTCACGGTTTCCGGAGTCGCAGCAACACGGGTCTCGCCAGCGGCGAGTTCCTTTACAACTGAAATCTGCATGGATTTTATCCGATCATCAGGCAATGAGAAGCACAACAAAGGCCGCAATAAGTGCCGTTGCAATCGTGCCGTATTTCACCATAGCCGTGAAGCCCGCGTAAGTATCCGTGGCCGCAGCCATATTTTGTTCCGCCATTGCATTCCCCTTTGCATATTTTCTATCAAAAATACCGAGCGATTTAGAATCCTTTAGGTCAAAGCCACTTTATCCAGCAAGGAATAATTGTTCAATCGGGGTGCGTGATCCAGCAAGACAGGCGTCATAAAAGATGCTGGCGTTAATAGCCAGTTTACGACTTTGTGCTATAATGGTGCAAATCCAAATCGTTTTCAGGGAATTCCAACACCCCAACGCAGGACGAAATGTGACAGTTATGGGCAGTAACCGCGAAAACCGTAACATTTTGATCGTCGAGAGCGATCCCAGCCAACAACGCTATTTTGCAGCGCTTTTGGGCCGTGGGGGCTGGCGAACCACGGTTGTCGAGGACACGGATGCTGGGCTGCAACTCATCCACGGCGAACATGATGAATCATGGGATGCTGTCCTGACCAGCCAAAGTGCTGGCGGCATGTCGATGCCCAATTTTGTGTCGGAAATCCGCCACAAAAGCCCTGCCCTGCCGATTATTTCGGTCACTGAATTGGGCAATGTCAATGACGCCATTCGCTTGATGCGCGCTGGCGCAACCGATTTTGTACAACGGCCCATCATTGTCGACCGCTTGCTCGAAGCCTTGGAGCGTTGCCACCACCCCCACGCCGCCAAAGATGAGCTTCGTCCATTAACAGAAAAACTGCGTGCCAATTTGGCCTTTGACGAGATTGTCGGGTCCAGCCCCAATTTCCGCAGTGCGCTGGCCATTGCCGCCAAAGCCGCCCGCACGCGCCTGCCCACCTTGATCACCGGACGCAGCGGCACCGGCAAAGAAGTCTTCGCCCGCGCCATCCATGGTGCTAGCCCCCGCAGTCGCGGTCCCTTGGTGGTGCTGGACTGCGCCGCCATTGCCCCTGGGTTAATTGCATCCAGCCTTTTTGGGCATGAGCGCGGTGCCTTTCCGGGGGCCTTTGATCGTCAAATTGGCCAATTGGTTCAGGCTGATGGCGGCAGCATCGTGATCGACCATGTCGAATGTATGCCCGCCGAGGCTCAGGCTATGTTGATGCAATTCATCAACACGCAGGACGTGCAAATGGTCGGCGGAAACATCCGCCAACGCGTCGATCTGCGGATCATCGCGACCAGCAACACGCCGCTGACCCATATGGTCGAAAGTGGTCATTTCCGCGAAGATTTGTTCGACGCCTTGGCCGCGGCCCAAATCAACCTACCAACGCTGAGCGAACGTCGCAGCGATATCGCACCGCTGGTGCGCCATTTGGCCACGCGGATCGGCAGCTTGCCCAATATGCCCGCCGCCAGCATCACCGACGCGGCCTTGCGCTTGCTGACCAGCTATGCGTGGCCGGGGAATGTACGCCAACTTCAGGACGTGTTGTTCCGCGCCACTTTGGCTAGCGGAACCGGCATCTTAACGCCCGACGATTTTCCGGCGATCCATGAAGCCATTGGCGATAGCACCAGCAGCAGCCGCATTCGCGAACAAAATATCGCGGTCCACAGCGACGCAATGGGCATCACTTTATATCAACAAGATGGCCATTTGCGTCCGCTCCACGAAATTGAGGCTGACGTCATCCGCTTGGCCATTGGTCATTATCGTGGCCGAATGAGCGAGGTCGCGCGCCGCTTGGGCATAGGGCGCTCGACGCTCTATCGCAAACTCAGCGATTTGGGCATCGACACAGCAGCCTGATAAGCAGCGCAGGCGCGCGGAGATACGGCGCAGCGTCCCTCACCCACGTCCACCCATTTCAACTGATCAACGCGGTATCCCGCACCCCCCGCCACATCAGCACCGCCTGCCGATGTTCGCGCACATCATGAACGCGAAGCCATTGCGCCCCTTGCGTCAAGGCATGGTAATGCAGCGCAATCGTGCCGCCCAAGCGATCATCCGCTGGGGCTTCCCCATCCAAGGCGCCAATCACCCGCTTGCGGCTGGCCGCGAACAACAGCGGACAGCCCAGCGCTTGAAACAGTGCCAATCCATTGAGCAGCGCCAGATTATCCGCCACGCCTTTGCCAAATCCGATGCCGGGGTCCAAAATCAAGCGGCCGCGCGATATACCGGCCGCTTCGCAGGCCAACACACGCTCTTCCAACATATCAAATATATCCAACACCGGATGGACATATCCGGCGCTGTCGCTACCCGCGCGCCCACTACCCGCCTCACCCGTTGGCATGGCAGCATGCATCAAGACAATGGCGGCATCCGATGATGCCGCGACATCCATCGCGCGGTCATCATAGCGCAAAGCCGATACGTCATTGATAATCTTGGCTCCCGCCGCCAAAGCGGCTTCCATCACCAACGCTTTGCGGGTGTCCACCGACACGATGGCCCCGCCCCGTGCCAAGCCCGCAATCACCGGCTCCACCCGTTTGACCTCATCCCCCTCCCACACCGCTTGCGCCCCTGGGCGGGTGGACTCGCCGCCCACATCCAATATTTGCGCGCCAACGGCCCCCATGGCAAAGCCCGCATCAACGGCCGCCTGCACATCGGAAAAACGCCCACCGTCAGAAAAACTGTCGGGCGTAACATTTAAAATGCCCATCAATTGCGGTTCATGAAAGCGAAGGACGCGTTCACCAAAAATCAGCGGAGCTTTGGGCCGAACCACGGCCTGATGCTGCATGATCGCGCGCTGACCCAAGGCGGACGGCATGAACCCCAACCACTGGTCCCAGTCCTGCACCGAAACAATCGTCGATGATATAACGCCTTGGTCGCGCAGGCTGATATGCCATGCCGAAAACCAAATCAGGCTGTCACCCAGCCGCAATGCACCGTCATCCGATTCATGGGGACGATCAACAAAGCAGGTGGGGCGGCAATAAATGCGCGCATCCCGCCCCGCTTTGCCAAGGTCGGACGGTGTCAGCGGACGAAACATATCAGGCTTCGTGGGCCAACAGCCATTCCTGACGCACTTCGTCAATCACGCGCAGCTTGCCCTTTTTCTCCAAATGCCAAAAGGTCCAGCCATTGCAGCTTGGTGCGCCCTGCACGCCCGACCCCACTTTGTGGATCGACCCTGCGGGCAGGCCTTCTGTGTCCAGCGACCCATCCACACGGACGGTTGCTTTCCAACGGCGCTTGGCGTCGGTCAACACCGTGCCAGCCGGAATTTGTCCGCCCTCAACCAAAGTCCCAAAGGCCACACGCGTGGCGGCCTTGGGGGCCATCATGGTCTTGATGGTGCTTTCGTCCAGCGGCAAAGCCATTTCGATGCGGGCCTTGGCGGCATCAATATAGTCATCTTCGCGCTCGATACCGATGAAGTTGCGCCCTAAGCGTTTGGCCACCGCACCGGTGGTTCCCGTACCGAAAAACGGGTCCAAGACGACATCCCCGGGATTGGAGCAGGCCAGCATGATCCGATAAAGCAAGGCTTCTGGCTTTTGGGTCGGGTGAACCTTGTGGCCATCCTTCTTCAACCGCTCAGCGCCGCCACAGATGGGGATCAGCCAGTCCGACCGCATCTGCAATTCGTCGTTCAACGTCTTCATGGCGCGGTAATTAAAGGTATAGCGCGCCTTTTCCCCGGTCGATGCCCAGATCAGGGTTTCATGCGCATTGGTAAAACGCGTGCCTTTGAAATTGGGCATGGGGTTGGCCTTGCGCCACACAATATCATTCAAGATCCAATAATCTTGGTCCTGCAACGCCGCACCCACGCGGAAGATATTATGATAGCTGCCAATAACCCATATGCTGCCATTGGGCTTTAATATACGGCGCGCCTCTTTCAGCCACGCATGGGTGAAACGATCATAGGCGGCCAAACTCTCAAATTTGTCCCAATCATCGGTGACCGCATCCACCTTGCTGCCTTCGGGGCGGTGCAGATCGCCCCCCAATTGCAAATTATAGGGCGGGTCTGCGAAGATCATGTCCACGCTGGCGGCAGGCAGGCCGCGCATCATTTCGACGCAATCGCCTTGCAGGATGCTGTTCAGGGGAAGATCAACCGGCGCAGCCTTTGGCGCGCGTTTGCGCGTCGCTGGTGCCTTGATCTTTTCCATAACACCCATTGTTCTGCCCCTTGTAAAGTCGTTCCGTAACCCCCTGATGAGTCGAAGTGAGTCCAAGGTCAAGAGGGTGCGACTCGTGGAGTCAGCACGAGTCGCGCTGTAAAAAAAGAGAACGAAAAGAGTCCGACACATCATATGGAGTCTGGATCGAATCCCAGACTCAGCATCTTGTGGTGCCCTAGCGCGGCAGCACAGCGAATATTATTTTTCAGATATGCGCAAAGACGCCCGCTAAATCAGTGACAATTGGGCAATAGGGGCAAAGCTGCGCCGATGAAATGCGGTCGGACCATATTCACGCAGCGCCGCCATATGTTGTGCCGTCCCATATCCGGCATTTTTTTCCCAACCATATTGGGGGTGCAATTGAGCCGCGTCGCGCATCAAGGCATCGCGATGTTCTTTGGCAATGATACTGGCAGCCGAAATTTCGTCGTGCAGCGCATCGCCGCCCACAATCGCCCGCGCCTTATACCCCCAGCGTGGCAGGCGGTTGCCGTCCACCAACACCTCATCCAGCATCAACGACGGCGCAGCAGCCGCGCCCTGCGCCGCCACCAGTCCATCCACCGCGCGGGTCATCGCCAGAAAGGTTGCTTGCAAAATGTTGATTTCGTCGATTTCCTCGACGCTGGCGATGCCGACGGCCCAGCGGCAACGCGCCTTAATCTCGCCCTCCAGCACCGCGCGGCGCTTGGGCGATAATTTTTTGCTGTCATTCAGGCCAACGATGCCACCGTCACACAAAATCACGGCTGCGGCGACCACCGGCCCGGCCAATGGTCCCCGCCCTGCTTCATCAACCCCTGCGACCATCATCGCCGATCAGCCCATGCGCCACGGCGGAAAGCGGCGAAATTCGGCGGCCTGATACAGGCAGATGCGATTTCCATCGGGGTCCGCCAAATGGGCCTCGCGCCAACCCCATGCTTCGTCCTTGGGCATTTGGTCGAACCGCACACCGCGCCGCGCCAAATAGGCGACCCATGCGTCCAACGCCCCGCTTTCCAAATAAACCGTGGTGCCGCCGCTAATGGCACAGCCACCCTGCAAGGATAAGGTCACGCCATTGGCCGCTTCAAATCGAGCATAGCTATTTTCGGGACTATGGACGATTTGGGTCAGCCCCATTTGCCGGTAAAAGGCAATAGATACCGCCAAATCTTTGGCCGGAACGCTGATCTGGTTAATCGCAGGTCCCGTAAACAGGCCGTCATTGCGCACATGCTGCTGCCCCATGGGGCCATGACCTTTGCCCAATTGCGGCGCATTTTGAATGGCCAAGCGCACAAAATCGCGCGCGCGGGCGATGCTCGGCTCCAGCGGCATGCCTTGCGCCAATCCGGTCGCAATGGCGCTGGCCAGCGTGCATCCCGTGCCATGGGTGTGGACGCTGTTGATCCGCGGCGCTTCCCAACGCAACACTTCCCCTGCATCGGGTTCCAGCAAGCGATCAATGATCGTCTCGCCCTCAATATGCCCACCCTTGGCCAGCAAGGCACAACCCTGTGCCAAAATTGCAGATTCCCCGCCCAGCGCGGCCAATTCCTCGCTATTGGGTGTGGTAACCAGCGCGCGCCGCATGAGCTGTTCAAACGCCGCGATCGTGCCATCATCCGCCAAGGCGGCACCGCTGGTCGAAATCATCACTGGATCAAATACCACCGGCACGGTGGCCAAATCGGCTTGCAACAATCGCTGGGCCAAGGCCTGCGCCGTCTGACCGCTGCCAATCATGCCGATTTTAATGGCATCAACACCCAGATCAGCAACCACTGCGTCAATCTGGGCTATAACCGCATCGGTGGGCACCGCATGAACGGACTGAACACCCAGCGTATTTTGCGCCGTAATCGCGGTGATCGCTGTCATGGCGTGGCCGCCCAGCATCGAAACTGTTTTGATATCCGCCTGAATACCAGCACCACCGCCGCTGTCAGACCCTGCAATAATAAGAACGCGCGCGGTCACTGTCCGGCTTCTCCTGCTATAAATTTATCGTCGCACCCGATCATCAGGGCTGAAATTTTCTGAGCGTCGATGCCGGATATTTTGCCAACACCGCGCCCACCCGCACGGGACGGTCGGACAATTCGCCTTTGCAATTGGGGCAACGCTCATCCAATTCATCGGCGCATTCCGCGCAAAAGCTGCATTCCATCGAACAAATGAAGGCGCCATATTCATCGGCAGGCAAATCCGCGCCGCATCGCTCGCAATCAGGTCGCATTTCCAGCATATTCAATCCTATTCTTGGGTCCAGATCACGCCGCAGCGTCGCGCACCGCATCGCAGATCATATCCACCACCTGTTCCACTTGGCGTTCATCGTCCCCTTCCGCCATCACGCGGATGACCGGTTCGGTACCAGATGCCCGAATGACCAAACGCCCACGCCCAGCCAGCATCCCCTCTCCTTCGGCAATGGCGGCTTTGACAGCGGCAGCTTCCAACGGCTTGCCCCCTGCAAAACGCACATTTTTCAACAATTGGGGCACGGCATCAAATTGATGCAATAATTGGCTGGCGGCTTTGCCGCTGCGCACCAATTCGGCCAGCACATGCAGCGCGGCCAATGTCCCATCGCCCGTGGTGGCATGGTCCATTAAAATCATATGCCCCGATTGTTCGCCGCCAACATTAAAGCCGCCTGACTTCATCCGGCCCAGCACATAGCGGTCACCAACCTGCGTGCGTTCCAGCGTCAACCCTTGGCTGTTCAACAAACGCTCCAGCCCCAGATTGGACATGATGGTCGCGACCACGCCGCCGCCCTTCAGCCGCCCTTGGCGCGCCCAACTGGTACCCAGCAGCGCCATAATCTGATCGCCGTCCACAATGGTGCCTTGTTCGTCGACCACAATCAGTCGGTCCGCATCGCCGTCCAGCGCAATGCCAATATCCGCGCCGCTGGCGACCACCGTTTCCTGCAGCAACCCCGGCGCAGTGGAGCCACATTTATCATTGATATTCAAACCATTAGGTTCAACCCCCACAGAAATCACGTCCGCGCCCAATTCCCAAAACACGGTCGGCGCACTATTATAGGCCGCCCCATTGGCGCAATCGATAACGATTTTCAGGCCATCCAAGCGGATTTGGTCGCCCAAACTTTGCTTCACCGCGTGAATATAGCGTCCGCGCGCGTCCTCAATACGTTTGGCGCGGCCAATGTGCGCAGGTTCCGCCAATTTCGGCTCGACGCTCAGCAAAGCTTCGATCTGGATTTCGTCGGCGTCGGACAATTTATAGCCGTCTGGCCCGAACAATTTGATGCCATTGTCATGAAAGGGATTGTGGCTGGCCGAAATCATCACGCCCAAATCCGCGCGCATCGAACGGGTTAGCATCGCGACCGCTGGCGTTGGCATGGGGCCAACCTGCACCACGTCCATCCCCACGCTGGTAAAGCCCGCCACCAACGCATTTTCCAGCATATAGCCCGACAAACGCGTATCTTTTCCAATGACAACACGGTGTTTATGCGTACCGCGCACGAAATGCGCGCCTGCTGCCATGCCAACCCGCATCGCCACTTCGGCGGTCATCGGTGCTTGATTGGTCAGACCGCGAATACCGTCTGTTCCGAAAAACTTGCGCATATAACCTCCGTGACCCTAGCCCTTCGGCTGACGAAAGCCTGCCAAGCCCTTGACTTTGCCCTATGTCAGCCCCCGAAACTTGGCAAGAGCAGACCGATAAGCCGACCAGCATCGCTTGGCAAAATCAGCTGCTCTTGGCAAAACCATGCGCTTAGCCGATAATAAACGACGTTTTTGCATAAAGGGTCATCATTTGAAATCGGCTTGGATCATCCTGTCAGCCTTGGTTATTGGTATGTTGCTGGGGCTGGGTATCGCCGATTTTTGGCCCAGCGCGGCAAAAATCACCCTGCCCATCATCGAACCCATTGGCACATTATGGCTTAATGCCCTGAAAATGACCATTGTTCCATTGGTCGTCGCATTGCTGATCACGGGCATTACCGCTGCGGCAGACGCCGCGCGGGCTGGCAAATTGGCAGCAATTTCGGTGTTTCTTTTTGTCGTCGCCATCAGTTTTTCGGGGATTATGTCCCTCATCCTCACGCCATTATTGCTGAACAGCTTTCCCTTGTCGGCCAGCGTTGCCGACGCGCTGCGTCATGGGTTGGGCGGGCAAAGCGCGGCGGCAGCTTCCCCATCCTTTGCCGATTTTCTGCTGGCGTTGGTTCCCACCAACCCCATTGCGGCGGCGGCGGACACCTCGATTTTGCCGCTGATCGTTTTCACCACCGCTTTCGCCTTTGCCATCACGCGCCTGGCGCCGAATCAACGCGAAACCTTGTCGGGTTTCTTTCGCGCAGTGGGTGATGCCATGTTGATTGTCATTCATTGGGTGCTGGCCCTTGCGCCCATTGGCGTCTTTGCGCTGGGTTATGCGCTCGCCATCAAAGCCGGTGCAGCGGCCTTTGGCGGGCTGATCCATTATGTGTTGATCATTTCTGCCATCGGCCTTTGCTGTGTGATTGCGGCCTTTGCCTTGGCGATTTTTGTCGGGCGCGTGTCGCCCAAATTATTCTTTCGCGCCATCGCGCCAACCTTGGCCGTCGCGATCAGCACGCAAAGCTCACTCGCCAGCCTGCCCGCCATGCTGTCGGCCGCCAAAGATATTGGCGTCAGCGAACGCAAGGCTGACATTGCGCTGCCGCTGTCGGTTGCCTTATTCCGCTTCACCAGCACCGCGATGAATTTGGCGGTGGTGGTTTATGTCGCGTGGTTGTTCGGCATTGACCTCAGCATCTGGACGATGGCGGCAGGCCTTGCGGTGGCGATTGCCGCCGCGCTCAGCGCCGTCAGCCTGCCCGGATCCATCAGCTTTGTGACGTCCATCGCCCCCATCGCCACCAGCATGGGGGTGCCCGTGGCGCCGCTCGGTTTGCTAGTCGCGGTGGAAACCTTCCCCGATATTTTCCGCACATTGGGCAATGTGGTGGCCGACGTTGCCGTCGCCAAAATCGCGTCCGATTATGTCGATGATGGGGGCGAAGACCCAGCAGCCGTCATCTGATCCCCTATAGCATTTTGGCCAAGCGCCGCCTGTATCGCATCCAGCTTGTGGTGCAGGCGCATAATCTCCAGTTCCGCGCGCAGGTTAATTTCATAATCCAATTGTGCGGACTGGCGATCTTTGGCCGCTTGCCGGTTTTGGCTCATCATAATCACGGGCGCTTGAATGGCCGCTAGCATCGACAGCATCAGGTTCAGAAAAATATAGGGATAGGGGTCAAATCGCACCCCCAAAGCGGCCAGAACATCACTGTTCAGCAACATCCATGTCAGCAAAACGACCGCAAAACCAATGATAAAGGCCCAAGACCCGCCAATGGCCGCTACACGGTCCGCCAGCCGTTCACCAAAGCTAGCATCCTCCGCCGACATTTCGCCCGCATCACGGCTGGATGGCGCATGGCTGGCAATGGCGGCAATCACTCGCCTTTCTTGCGCATCCAGCCTGTCCAATGGCTGGCCAAGCAACCGCATGGCCAATTCTGTTTCCGACAATGCTTTGCTCATCTTGCCCCTTCTCCGGCCACTTTCCTCGCGCTGCCAATGCGCTGCGCCTCACCGCCGATAGGCCTTATAAAAAAGCCGCCGATCACGATAACGCGTCAGCGGCTTCTTCCGTTTCCTAATTATATGGGCCGCTTAATGGACATAGGCCTTGGGCAACGCCCCCTCACTCGGGGTGATATAGCGGTCCCGCAGTCGGCCTTGACGGGTGACCAGCGATTGTTTTTTGCCGTCAATCCACACCATTGTCGGGCGGCTGCCCAATTCCAGCGGGTCATTATCCCACATCACCACATCGCCCACACGGCCTGCTTGCAACGATCCGATTTGGCCGTCCATACCCACCGCCTTGGCGGGAATGCTGCTGATCGCGGCAAAGGCTTGATCCCAGCTCAGACCGCTGGCCCCTGCGATGCGGTTCAGCGCGACCAGATTGCCCGCATATTGGGTGGTATATCCCATTTTATGGGCGTCATCATCGTCAAATACCCCCACCGACACGGCCACACCCGCCGCCGCCAATCGGCCCGCATTGCTTTGTGTCGCGCCCAGCCGTTCAAAATTGCCGGGCAAATCGGTCAGCGGTGATACAATCACCGGCACCTTGCCCGCCGCCAATTCGCGGGCCACCAGCCACCCTTCGGTGACGCCAACCAGCACCAATTTCAGCGCCGGAAAATCGCTGCGCAATTTCAGCACGTTCAAAATGTCTGACGCACGGTCCACGCGCACGAATAGTGGCACCTTGCCATCAATCACCGCCACCAACGCATCAGCATCGGCGCGCTGAATCATCGCGCCATTGCTCCATTCCGCCAAGGAAGCGGGATTGCGGGCATAGCTGCGCGCCGCCAATAATTGTTCGCGGAACAATAAAAATGTCGCTGCGCGGCTGCCGCCAGCCTTGCTAGACCCAGCCTCGCCAAAGGAAATAAACTGCAGGGCGCGGGGCCGCGTCACCATGTCCATATCATCGCCCAAATCCACCACAGCCCCTTGGCCCGCGAAAATATTGCTGCTTTCCGATGGGGCAACAATGGCGCGGGTGACGCCCGCCGCGCGGTTGACCGCAACGGGTGATCCCATGGGGTTTAACGCTGGCGATATGTCCAGCCCCGCCGAAAAGCGCGACCGGCTGGCTCCGCGATCATTGGTGCCGTCCACGGCGTCCACCTCGACCAAGCCGACGCGGCTGAACGCGGCGACAATGCCCGGCGTTACCCATGCCCCTGCGGCGTTCACGACCGTGACGCCAGCGGGAACTGCTACATGAGCACCAGCAGCAACAATCTTGCCGCCCCGCACCACCACCGTTCCACCGTCAATCGGCGCGCTGCCATCGCCAATCACCAGCTTGGCATTGCGAATGGCGACATCTTGCGCCGATACCGAGGTTGCGGACAGTGCCGACACCATGGCCAGCACAGCGGTCAGCGCCGCGGTTTTAACCATCATGCGGCTCATTTCACATCTCCCTCACCCGGTTGGCCCAGTTCAAAGTCGCTGACCGGCCGCAATTTGGGGTTGTTCGCATCATACAGCATGGCCCCATCCACCCACACTTTTTCGGGGCGAGTATAGGCGCTGAACGGATGGCCGTTCCACAAGACAACATCGGCCATTTTTCCGGCCTTCAAGCTGCCCGTCACCTTGTCGATACCCAGCGCCTTGGCAGGGTTAATGCCCAGCCACGTCCACGCCGTCTCATCGCTGATAGTCATGCCCATCCGCCGTCCGGCCCGCAAAGCCTTGGCAGCTTCTTGGTTCAAACGCTGAATTTGATTTTCGTCGTCGCTATGCACAATCGTGCAAGCGCCCGCCTGATGCACCATCGGCACATTTTCTGGAACGCTGTCATAGCCTTCCATCTTAAATCCCCACCAATCGGCCCACAGCGCGGCACAGATATTTTCGCGCGCCAATATATCGCCGATTTTATAGGCTTCGACCGCATGGTGGAAAGTGGATACATGATAGCCAAATTCCTTGCTCATATCCACAACCTGCGCCATTTCATCGGCGCGGTAACAATGGTTGTGCATCAAAATTTCGCCCGACAACACGCCCGCCAATGTTTCCATGGCCAAGTCGCGTTCCACCGCTTTGCCTTCATCCAGCTTTTTCTTATAGGACACAGCCCGTGCCCATGTTTGGCGGTTGACGGCAAAATTGCCCATCCGCGTCGATGGTGCCCGTCCCTTTGCGCCATAAACGCGCTTGGGGTTTTCGCCGCAGGCCATTTTCAAACCATAAGGCGCATTCGGGAATTTCATCCCCTGCACGGTGCGCGATGGCACATTTTTCAATGTCACCGAACGGCCGCCCATTAAATTGGCACTGCCCGGTAAAATCTGCAAGGCCGTCACCCCGCCATTGGCCAAGGCACGGCTAAACCCAGGGTCTTGCGGCCACACGCTATGTTCCGACCAGACTTCGGGTGTGGTGGGCGATGTCATTTCATTGCCGTCGCTATGCGCCTCCACGCCGGGGGATGGATAATCCCCCAAATGGCTATGCACATCGATAATGCCGGGGGTCACAAATTTGCCCTGACCATCCACAACGACATAATTGGCGGGAACCACCAACTCTGCGCCGCCGACCGCCTCTACCTTGCCGTTCAGCAGCAAGATGGTGCCATTATCAATCCGTCCGCCTTCGCCATCAAAGATCGTCGCGCCGCGCACCGCCGTCGGTTGCCCTGCATAGGCTTTATAGGTCGATGGATACGGATCTTTGTTAAACGCCGCCTTGGCCGTGGCCGAACTGCTGCTGTTCGCGGCGCTGGTTGGCGCTTTGCGACTGGCCGACTGCGTCTCTGCCCCGCCACTGGTCGAACATCCCACCAGCGCCAGCGATGCCGCAGCCAGAAAATAATGCCCCTTGGTCATCCCATACCCTTTATTCTAACAAAAAAGAGGCCGCATATCCTCGGCCTCCCTATTGGGGCTGGACCACCCCATGATGGTCCAGCCTATTTTTAGATGCGTTGCCATTGGCACGCAGGCACTCGTCCGATTACACGGCCGCTTTGCCTGCATCTTCGCTATCCGCCTCTGTGTCGCGCAGCGTATCCAGATGCATCATCTTTTTGATGAACGGCGCAACCAGAATGACGAACACGCCAAAAGCAACGGCCCACAAGCCAATGGTGCCATATACTTGCAGCACCAATTCCTTGCCCGCACCTTCGCCGCTGGCCTTTTCCGAACCTGTTGCAGCGGCAATCAAGCCGGCCACAAAATTGCCGGTGGCCGATGCAAAGAACCATGTACCCATGATCAGGCTGGCCATATGCGCGGGGGCCAAGCGGTTCATCGCGCTAAGACCCACAGGTGACAAGCAAAGCTCACCCGTTGTGTGGAACAAATAGATCAGGAAAATGAACAGCACAGGCGTCGCCGCGCCCATTCCCACAGCCTCTGCACCCCATTTCAGGACAAAGAAGCCCAGACCCAATTGCAGCATCGCCAAGCCGAATTTCACGGGTGTCGATGGTTCCAGCTTGTGACGGCCAAGCCACGTCCACAGCATGGCGAACAAGGGCGCCAATGTGACAATGTAAATGGCGTTGATCGACTGGAACACCGACGCTGGCACACTGCCACGGTCCACATAACGGTCCGTAAACAAGTTCAGCGACGAACCTGCTTGTTCAAACAAAGCCCAGAACAGGATTGAACCGATAATCAGGAACATGGCCGCAAAGATGCGATCACGGTCTTCGCGTGGCAATTTCACCACAGCCGTGAATATGACATAGGCCACCAAAATCGCGCCGCAGGTCCCCAGTAGAACACCCACAACCTGTTGATTTTGGACCAGCCACCAGCAGGCGACCACGGCCAACAAGCCCGTCAGATATAACAGCCATTCAAATTTCAGACCGAATTTACGCTCAGCCAGCACTTCGGGGTTTTCCGGTTCGCCGCGTCCCAGCAACAAAGGCTTGAACACAACAAAAACGATCAAGCCCAGCAACATGCCGACACCCGCCGCGCCAAAGCCATAGGCCCAGCCATAGCGTTCGCCCAAATAACCGCACAGCAAGGAACCCAACGCCGCACCCAGGTTAATACCCATATAGAAAATGGTATAAGCACCATCACGGCGAACGTCTGTGCGCGGATATAATTGGCCCACGATCACGGAAATATTGGCTTTCAAAAAGCCGCTACCAACAATGATAAAGGCCAGAGCCAACCAAAATAGATTCAAATGGCTGGAGGTTTGACCACCATCGCCTTCAAACCCCATCAAGAAATGCCCGACCGTTAGCAGTACTGCCCCATATAGCACGGCTTTGCGTTGCCCCAGCCAGCGGTCGGCCAAATAGCCACCCAGAACGGGGGTGATATATACCAGCGCCGTATAGCTGCCATAAATGACACCCGCTTCACCGTCCGAAAACAGCCAATGCTTGGTTAAATAGAAAATGAGCAGGGCGCGCATTCCATAATAGGAAAAACGTTCCCACATCTCTGCGAAAAACAGGACAAATAGCCCCTTTGGATGCCCCAAGATGGTGCCTGCGGCATCACCAGGCTGAGCATAGGCTTTGGTCATCGAGACCCTTCCCTCGAAATTGAACGTCCTCCCTCCATTACCGGAGGTTGATGATTTCAAATTAGCGACAAATTTCCGGAAAGAAAGAAAGTAATTGCGATGGAAACCATCAACATAGACTTCAATCCCTATTCTCATGTCCTTTTGCCGCTACCCAAGGCTTGCACGAAGCATCACCGCGCGCCACATGGATGACATGCTTAATGATTGCTCTTCACTGCTCGCCCATCTCAGTACGCGCCGCTCTGGCAAACCCCGCGACATGGTCGCCCCCGGCCCCAGCGAACAACAATTGCACAGCATGATCGAACAGGCCATGCGGTCCCCCGATCATGGCAAATTGGCACCGTGGCGATTTATCGAAATTGCGGCGGACCAACGCACAGCCTTTGCCAATATGCTGAAAAAAGCATGGATTGCCAGCAACCCCGGCGCCGCAAAGCTGGACCTGTCGGCGCTGGAACAATTTGCGGCGCAAGCCCCAGCATTGATTGTGTTACTGTCCACCCCCGTCCTGCCAAGCAAAATCCCCTTGTGGGAACAAAGCCTGTCGTCGGGCGCGGTGGCCATGAATTTGCTGCACGCCGCCCATGCCCACGGCTTTGTCGGCAGTTGGATTACCGGCTGGGCCGCTTTTGACCCCATGGTCACCGCCAGCTTGGGCGGAACAGAGAATGACCAAATTGCTGGCTTCTTCTTCTTTGGCACGCCCAGCCTTCCCCTCGAAGAGCGTCCAAGGCCGCAAGCGCTAGACAAACTTACCCGCTGGGCCCCACCAACATCGGATTGACAAGGTCCGGAAAAGGCCCTGTCACATCTGAATTCGGGCCTTTTTCCGTTATTTGACTGTTATGCTGTCTTATGGCATTAACTCGCCATGCTCGACCAATCCAAGCCCGTCTATCAGCGTCTGCGTGACGTCATCGCCAATGCGATTTTGGACGGGCAATTTGGGGACGGCGACATGCTACCGTCTGTTCGATCCTTGGCCGCAGAACAAGGCGTTAACCCGCTAACCGTAGCCAAAGCCTATCAAAGCTTTCAGGACGAAGGGTTGGTCATCGTCAAGCGCGGTGTTGGCATGTTCGTCTCCGACGGTGCAACCGCTCGTTTGCGCACCATGATGCGGGACGATTTTCTGACCAACATATGGCCCCCCGTCGCGGAACAAATGCGCCGCATTGGGCTGGACGCCCGCGCGCTGATTGACGCGGTGGACGCCTGAACATCGCTTCGCGGCGACCCTTCACCATAAAAAGCCGCCCATCCTATCTATGGTCGGTCTTGCCAAATCCCCGCATCCGATAGAAACCCTCTTCGGCCCATGGCCAGCCCACCGTCCCTTCAGCCCGCAGCAGAATGACCACAGGATATGACCCAACAGATTCAGCCCATCATCTTGTGCGGCGGCGCGGGTTCGCGCTTGTGGCCCGAATCACGGGGGCAGCGGGCCAAGCAATTTTTAAGGCTGGCGGGCGCGTCATCCTTGTTACAACAAAGCGTGTCGCGCATTTCCACGCCAGATTTTGCACCGCCGCTGATCATCTGCGGCCCCGACCATATCGCCCCCATCCACGATCAGCTACAAGGACAAGATTATCGGCTGTTGGTGGAACCCGCCGCACGGGGCACAGCGGCGGCCATTGCTTTGGCGACGGCTTATCATTTGCCCACCACCGACATGGCCACACCGCTGCCCATGGATTCCGCACAGGGCAGCAGCCCCTTGTTGTTGGTCATGCCCAGCGACCATATTATCACCGATATTCCAGCCTTTCACCGCGCGGTCACCGAGGCCGCCCCGCTGGCCCAGCAAGGCTGGATCGTGACCTTTGGCATCACCCCCCATGCGCCGGAAACCGGCTTTGGCTATATTGCGGCGGGCGAACCCATTGACGATGCGGGCTTTGCCGTCACACGCTTCATTGAAAAGCCGAGCCAGCGAAATGCCGAAGCAATGCTGGCGGCGGGCGGATATAGTTGGAACGCTGGCATTTTCCTGTTTCGCGCCGACCGTATGGCACAGGCCATGACCCAGCATTGCCCCGCCATTTATCAAGCGGCCCATGCGGCCCTGCATTCGGCCCAGCATGATCATGACGCCAAGCAAAATGTCATCTTGGCCGATGCCACCAGCTTTGCCGCCGCGCCCAGCAATAGCATCGACTATGCAGTGATGGAGCATGACCGACGCGTCGCCGTGGTGCCGGTCGATATGGGCTGGTCCGATATCGGCAATTGGTCCGCTGTCCACGCGCTGGCGGGCAAAGACGCCCATGATAACGCCGTCACTGGCCAAGCATGGCTGCACGCCAGCCACGGCAATTTGGTCCGTGCTGGCGGTAAGCGCGTCTCGCTGATCGGCATAGAGGGGCTGGCTGTGGTGGTGGACGGCGATGATATTTTAATCCTGCCCTTGGACCACAGCCAAGATGTGCGGCTGGCGGCCCAGCAGGATGCAAGCGGCGCCTAATCGCCCACAAAGTCAAAGGGGCTGACGCTGCGTTCGCCATCACGAATGCGAAGACCGCGCCCAAACGGCGGCAAAGATCGCTGCGCGCAATTCGGCCGCGTACAGCGCCGACACCCCAGCCCAATCTGCGCCGCCGGACTGCGCATCAAATCCAACCCCCGCGCGGCAACCAATGGCGCGGCCAATTTGGCCTCCACCCCAACACACACCGCAAAGCGTCCCTGCGCCCCGCCGCCCATCAAGCCCGATGCTTCCACCGCGCGGCTTTGGGTGAACCAGCGACTGCCATCTTCCAATTCGATCAATTCTGAGACCGTTTCCCCCACCCGCGCAAAGGATTCATGAATGGACCATAAGGGACAACGCGCCCCACCATCCACCAAGAGCGACTGGCTAGCCCCCAAATAACGTTTGCTGACTTGGCCAGCGCGATCGACCCGCAACAAGAAAAAGGGCAATCCCCGCGCCCCCACGCGCTGCAAGGTCGTCAAGCGGTGCGCGACCTGTTCAAAACTGGCCCCGAACCGGCGTTGCAGCAACAGCAAGTCATATCCGGTCGTGTCACACGCACGCAGAAAACGGCCATAGGGCATCATCAATGCCGCTGCGAAATATTGCACAATATGGCGTTCAAATAATTTGGCCGACGCATGATCGGCAAAGCCTGCACTGGCCACCAAGGCGTGAATATCGGCCTTTACCTCTATTTGCGCCAAGGCCGCTGCGGCTTGAAAGGTCCGCGATGCGGGTTGCAGCAACTCGTTCAACATCAACTGGCGTGCGTGCCAATCCAGCCAGCGCAACCGATCAGGCATGACATCCACCGGCAAAATGCGGATACCCAATTGGTGGCGCGTGCGCAGCCGTTCTGCGATCGTGCCATACAAGTCCCCGCCCGCCAAACGCAGTTCATCGGCCAGTTCCTCGGCTTTTTGGTCCAGATCGGCAAAATGATTGCGCCAATTCTCTATGGCGCGCCGCGCCGCCTCTACCTCTGGCGCTTCATTGGACGCAGCAGTGGGCGTTACCTCGTCCGCCGAATCGAACAATCGGGCAAAGGCCGCCGCCGTCGCGGGTGCTACATGCAGCCATTCTTCGACATCTTCGGGCCTTATGCCTAAATCTGCAAAGCGCGGCTCGGCCAATCGGCGGCGCAGGCCCGCTGCCCCGCCCCTTATTTCCTCCGCCGCCAAGGCTGCGGGGTCAAAGCCAAAACGCTCAGCCAGCCGGATGATGACGGTGGCGGAGATCGGTCGCTGTCCATGCTCTATCAAGTTCAAATAGCTGGCAGAAATATCTAACGCCTCGGCCATAGCCGCTTGCGTCAGGCCAGCGGCACGCCGTGTTTTGCGCACCGCCGCGCCTGCGAAAATCTTGCGGTCAGCCATAATATTGTAAATTCCTTTACATATTTACACGCAAATATGCACTCAAAGCGGAATTTTCACAAGATTTATTGACAAAGATTTTCATATTTAGCCGAAAGATCGGCACAACAGGCTCATCACTCGCCAGCCAGACATGCGGCGTGACTTATTTAAGGATGACCATCATGAGCTATTCGGACGATATGGCGCAAGCCGGCAACATCATTCGCGACCAAGACGGTCGCTGGGACGCCATCGCGGCTGAAAATGTTGCCCGTATGCGCGCCCAGAATAAGTTCAAAACTGGCCTCGACATTGCTCGCTACACCGCCCGCATCATGCGCGCTGACATGGCCGCTTATGACGCAGACCCTGCAAATTACACCCAGTCGCTGGGCTGCTGGCACGGCTTTATCGCCCAGCAAAAAATGATCTCGATCAAAAAACATTTCGGCACCACCAAGGGCCGCTATATTTACCTGTCGGGCTGGATGATCGCCGCCCTCCGCAGCGAATTTGGCCCCCTGCCCGACCAATCGATGCATGAAAAGACCTGCGTTCCTGCCTTGATCGAAGAAATCTACACCTTCCTGCGTCAGGCGGACGCCCGCGAATTGGGCGGCCTGTTCCGTGACCTCGACGCTGCCCGCGAAGCTGGCGACGATGTCAAAGCCAAGCAAATTCAGCATGCCATCGACAATCATGAAACCCATGTTGTTCCCATTATCGCCGACATTGACGCTGGCTTTGGCAACGCAGAGGCCACCTATTTGCTGGCGAAAAAGATGATCGAAGCTGGGGCTTGCGCGCTGCAAATCGAAAATCAGGTGTCGGACGAAAAGCAATGCGGTCACCAAGACGGCAAGGTTACCGTTCCGCACGAAGATTTCCTGCAGAAAATCCGTGCCTTGCGCTACGCCTTTATGGAAATGGGCGTCGAAGACGGCGTGATTGTCGCCCGCACCGACAGCCTGGGCGCTGGCCTGACCAAGCAGATCGCCTTCACCCGCGAACCCGGCGATTTGGGCGACCAATATAATGCGTTCTTGGACTGCGAAGAAGTCACCGGCGCTGGCAACCCTGGCGACGTGCTGATCAACCGCGACGGCAAATTGCTGCGTCCCAAGCGCCTGCCATCGAACCTGTTCCAATTCCGTTCGGGAACGGGCGAAGACCGCTGCGTGCTGGACTGCATCACCAGCCTGCAAAATGGTGCCGACCTGCTGTGGATCGAAACCGAAAAGCCGCATATCGAACAAATTGCTGGCATGGTGGACCGCATCCGCGAAGTCATCCCCAATGCCAAGCTGGCCTATAACAACTCGCCCAGCTTTAACTGGACGCTGAACTTCCGCCAGCAAGTGTTCGACGCATGGCAAGCCGAGGGCAAGGACGTCTCCGCCTATGATCGCGCCAAGCTGATGAGCGTGGATTATGATGGCACTGATCTGTCGAACGAAGCCGACACGCGCATTCAAAACTTCCAGCGCGACTCTGCCAAGCGGGCCGGTATCTTCCACCACCTGATCACGCTGCCGACCTATCACACCGCCGCTTTGTCGACCGACAATTTGGCCAAGGAATATTTCGGCGAGCAAGGCATGCTCGGCTATGTTGGCGGCGTCCAGCGCAAGGAAATCCGCCAAGGCATCGCTTGCGTGAAGCACCAAAACATGTCGGGCAGCGACATTGGCGATGACCATAAAGAATATTTCGCTGGTGAAGCCGCTTTGAAGGCAGCAGGCAAAGACAATACGATGAACCAATTTGCTGCTTAATTTGATTTGAAGCCGATGCGGACCCGCATCCCATTGGCTTCATGACCATCTTTCCTGGGGAGGAAAGCTTACCCGTCGGACCTGACATCAGGTTCGGCGGGTATTTTCTTGTGAAAATTCATCGACTTGATTTCCACGCCTCCCCGTTGATACAAAAGGATATAATTTCGGCGCGTCTAGGATTTTTTCAAACAAAAGAACGGCTTCCCATCCGCCGCGCTTGATAAAATATGCCTATCATGCTTAATGACAGGCTTCACAACCTTAACAGCGAAAATTCATGACCGATACCCGCATGACCATGATGGAAGCCATCGCCCGTCGGCGCCGTGTTACGGCCCGCTACAATGGCACCATGTTGGACCTCGCCCCGCATTTAATGTTCGAACGCCATGGCGATTTGTTTATCAGCGCACTGAACATCAACAAAAAATGGCGGTCGGACGAAGAACCACGCTTGGGCAATTTCAAGCTGATCGGTTTGGACGCTGCCGAGGTCTTGGACGAAGAGTTTGAACCGATCCCGTCCTTTACGCCGACCCCGCCGCATGACGACGCTATTTTGGTTTTGGCCGTCTAAAACCACCGAATTTCAACGGCTGCGACACAGGCGATATTTGTCACCTGCGCTATCCGCGCCGCACGACAGACATAAGAAAGCCCGCCATGCGACCTTGCATGGCGGGCTTTTATCGTCATGGTGCCGGACGTTTAGCCTTTTGGTTCAACCAACCCGTCCGCATCATCTTCGCCAATGGGGTGCAATGGCTCGCCCTTGGTTTTCATCAACGACCAAATCACACCGCCCGCAATCAAACCAAAGGTCACCGCGAGGCTGATGACTGGCGGGAATTTGCCGCCGCCCATCACAAAGTCCGCGATAAAGATCTTGGACCCGATGAACACCAGCACCAATGCCAGCGCATATTTCAGATAATGGAAACGATGCACCATCGCCGCCAAAGCGAAATATAGCGCACGCAAACCCAAAATCGCCATAATATTGGACGTATAAACAATGAAGCTGTCGGTGGTGATCGCCAAAATGGCGGGCACGCTGTCGACAGCGAACACCAAGTCCGCCAAGTTAATAACGATCAGCGCCAACAACAAAGGCGTCGCGGCATTGACCATTTTGCCCGTTTTTTCGTTGGGCACTTTGACCAAGAATTTTTCGCCATGCAGGTCCGCCGTCACCGGAATATGGTTGGATAGCCACCGCACAAAGGGGTTGCCCTTGACGTCCATCGGCTTGTCATCGGTGAACAGCATCTTGATGCCGGTGAAAATCAGGAAGGCCGCGAACAAATATAATATCCACGCCTGACCGCTGACCAACGCCACGCCGCCTGCAATCATCAAGCCGCGCAGGATGATGACCGCCAAAATACCCCATAACAAGGCACGATATTGATATTTGGGCGGAATAGCAAAAGCCGTGAAAATCAATGATATGACAAAGATATTGTCAATCGACAGGGCCTTTTCGATGAAATAGCCCGTATAATATTCCACACCGGCTTGGCTGCCCTTTTGCAGCCAAATCCACGCACCAAAAGCCATGGCGATGCCAATATAGAAAACGGAAAGCTTCAAACTTTCCGCAACGCCCATTTCCTTATTTTCCTTGTGCAAAAAGCCAAGGTCAAAGGCCGTCAAGGCAATCACGATGGCCAGAAACACCAGCCAAAACCAGACTGGCGTCCCCAGCCAATCCATCGATAAAAATTCCATCATATTATCCGATCATTGCGCCCATATCAGACAGGGGGTCTCGCGAAATTTCATGCGATTTCGCACGTCAGGCCGTTTTCAACCGCTGCGCCAGCAGCACCTTCAGGCGCGCGCGCAAATGTTCATTCAGCCGGACGAGGCGCAAAAGCCGCATCTGACTGACAGAATATCGCGACTGACGCTTGAGTTCCCGTTGAATGCGGCTTTTCCACATCGTTAAGAAAAAAATACGACTATCTAAGGACATACCGCCTCCTGTTGAGCTTGCTCAAAACAGGTGATCCGGTGAAAAACGGCGAAATTCGCTCAATCAGGCCGTCGTGCATCGGTATCACCCGATGCGGTCCGACATCACGGGACGGATAAATCCGCCGACGTCAGAGGGGCCCGGCCCGCACTAGGCGTCATTACCCCCCTCGCGACAAAAAATCAAGAAGGCAGATTAGTGACCTAGAAACACTGTAAAATTCAGTGCCTTGCTGGCCACGCATGGGGCATCGATGCGGTGACCATGGTTTGCATATGGGTCCACGACAGCAGACACTCGGTTCATCGACATGGACAACGACCGTGCGCCATAATGCTGGCGTCGAAACGCCCCTAGGCTGGCTGCGGTCCTGTTACCGGTCGGGGATTAACTCCACCACATCCAGCAAGGACTCATAGGCTGGTTGCGGAATCACCAGACGCCAACGCTGGTCGCCAATACGCTCAATCACCCCCCCAATGTCGCGCATCCGGTCGCTGCCATAAGGGACGGCCGTTTGTTCATCACCCAGCGCCAATGTGCCCAAAAACACTTCCCGATTATGCTCATCAGCAAAAACGCGGCCCGATGGTCGCTGCGATCCGGTGATTTTCATCAGCAATTTTCCATTGCTATCATCCACCACTTGGCATCGGAACCATGCATATTGCACATAGGACAAGCCCGTGCGGCCCTTCGATCCCAATTTTGTGGTCCGGCACCGATAATTGCCAGCCACCAATCGCACATCATTCAACGCCGCAGTGGGTTTGAACAATATAGGATCTGCATCCAATTGCGCTCCATATCCCTTGGCCCGCGCATCGCTTAGGGCGTTTTGCCATGCGCTATACCAATTGCGGATGCGCTGCTTGTCCTGATCGGTTGCAATCGCGCGCCACACTTCGGCATCCGGCACTTTCTTGGCTGTCGATGCCGGCATATTTTCTGGGGCGTTATCCGATGTCGGCAAATGCACCACTGGCGTCGGATCGCTGGCGGACGCAGGCTCCGGTCCTTTGTGGCAGGCAGTCAGACTTGTGGCGACAAGCAATGCCGATACCATCACGGACCGCATCAGATAACCTCCATAAAAACTTAGCCTTAACCCTTATCGCCGCGCCCGACGCTACTCAAGCAGCATCCGAACATGACGCTATATAAAAGCCAATGTAAACAAAATTGGTTCCCTCACATCGCTGTCCATCCGCCATCCACGCTCAGATTGGCACCGGTGATGCTGGCGGCCTCATCACGCGTCAGGAACAGCGCCAAAGCCGCGACCTGATCGACCGTCACAAATTTCTTGGTCGGCTGGCCCGCCAACAGCACTTTGTCGATCACATCCTCCCGCGACATATGGCGGGCCTTCATCGTGTCGGGAATTTGGTTTTCCACCAATGGCGTCCACACATAACCGGGGCTGATGCAATTCACCGTCACCCCATGCTGCGCCGTTTCCAAAGCCGCTGTCTTACTCAGCCCCACCAATCCATGTTTTGCCGCGACATAAGCCGCCTTGAACGGCGATGCGACAAGGCTGTGCGCCGACGCGGTGCTGATAATCCGCCCCCAACCCTTGGCCTTCATTGGGGGGATGGCATGATGCATGGCATGAAAGGCGGCGGACAGGTTCAGCGCCATTATATTATCCCATTTATCAGTGGGAAATTCATCGATCGGCGCGACATATTGCATACCGGCATTGTTCACCAAAATATCCACGCCGCCAGCATCCGCCTCGGCGCGGGCGAACATATCCGCGATGGCGGCAGGATCTGTCAGGTCAGACGGATCATAAAAGGCGGGATGACTACGGGTTTCGGCAAGGCCCCGTCTTTCATGTTCAATGGCGTCAGCATCGCCAAAACCATTTAAAATCACACTAGCCCCTGCCCCCGCCAAGGCCTTGGCAATCGCCAACCCGATGCCAGAGGTTGAGCCTGTGACCAACGCCGTTTTTCCATTCAAATGCATCATATGCTTTGTCCTTTTCGCCGCAATTTCACCCCTTGCCCAACATGATGACAGTGACATGAATTTCCCGCCCAGAGAACCGCGATATTCACTGCTCTGCATGCCGTCTTGTTGCCGCTCCGCCCGTCCCAAAGTTTCCATGGGAACCAAGCCGCTTTCTTTCCGTCTTTTCCTCTGCCACTAGAAATGGCAATAAATGGGCAAGATAGCGCAGTTTCAGCGTGACGGCGGAGGTCGAGATGCGGCTTGATGATTATAATCCCGGCGATGACATTCGCGATCTGGGGCGCGGTGGCGGCGGCGGATTTGGCGGCGGCGGTATTGGCGGCTTGCTCTTTTCCCTATTGCCTATGCTGCTGGGCCGCAAATTGGGCTGCGGCACCATTGTCATTTTGGGCGTGTTGGCGCTGGTCTTTTTCGGCGGCGGCGGCGGGCTGATGCAGTTGGGCGGCAGCGGCACCAGCAACCCCATGGCCGACAGCCAGCGCGCATCATCCGGCGTGGCCTGTGATACCGCCGAAGAGCGTTTCGCCTGCAATGTATTCGGCTCCACCCATCAAGTGTGGGGTCAATTGATCAGCAATTATCAAAAGCCGACGCTGAATTTTTATACCGAGCAAAATAGCTCGGGCTGCGGCGCGGCCCAAGCGGCGATGGGACCATTTTATTGCCCCGCTGACCAAGGCATTTATCTGGACACCAGCTTTTTTCGCGAATTGGAAACCCGCTTTGCTGCCGCCGGTGACGCAGCGCAGGCCTATGTCGTGGCCCATGAAGTCGGCCACCATATTCAAACCATCAGCGGCATTTCCAACAAAGTACGTCAGGCACAGGCCCGTGCATCCGAAGCCGAAGGCAATCAGTTGCAGGTCCGCATGGAACTACAGGCCGATTGCTATGCCGGTGTATGGGCCGCTTTGGCCCGTAACCGCGCTGGTCAGTCGGTATTGGAACCGGGCGATATGGAAGAAGCGATGCGCGCGGCCAATGCCATTGGCGACGATACGCTGATGAAAGCCGCAGGCCGCCGTCCCGTACCCGAAAGCTTTACCCATGGCACCAGCGAACAACGGATGCGCTGGCTGCGGCGCGGCATGGACAGCGGCGACCCGCGTCAATGCGACGCCTTTGCCGCTAACAGCCTGTAATATAAGCCGTGGGGCCCTGACTATCTGGTCAGCGCCCCACGCTCCTCACCCAGTTCTCTGTCCACCGATCGCTTGGTCGCACCGCATTGACGTGAACTGCAATCCACAAACTCAAGATTTCCTTCGACGAACGACCGACTCCCTCTTGCGTCGGCCTTGCCAAATCGGCACAAATAATCTCATGCGAAACCAAATTTTGACCAGCGCCTTTGCGCTTGCCGCCGCCTTATCCGGTACCGCCTTGTCCACCACCGCTACGGCCCGCCCGATGACGGCGGCTGATCTCGCCACGTTGAACCGCGTGGCAGCGCCCACGGCGTCGGCGGATGGGCGCTATATCGTCTATCAAATGACCGAAACCAAGGCCGACAGCTATGACCGCTCGACCGGCCTGTGGATCGTCGACCGCAAGGCGAAAAATGCGGCCCCTACCCGCCTGACCCCCGCTGGCACCAGCGCCAACAGCCCAGCCTTTGGCGCGGACGGCCAGATTTACTATCTATCATCCGGTCAAATCTGGCGCATTGCCCCCACCGGCGGCAACGCCGCACAGGTCAGCAAAACCACCGCCGACATCAGCGGATTCAAAATCTCGCCTGACGGCCGCCGTGTGCTGATTTGGGGTGATATCCCCATGGAATGCAATGATTTTGGCTGTGATGTACAAGATAAGGGCGAGGCGACTGGCCCCGGCACGGGCCGCCACTATAAGGATGGCGTCGGCTTTGTTCGCCATTGGGATAGTTGGGAAACTCCCGGTACGCACAGCCGCCTTTTCGTGCTGAATTTGGAAAATGGCACGGCCAGCACCGCCCGTCCGATTGCCGCTGGTCTGGTCGGTGACAGCCCGTCCAAACCCTTTGGCGGCGGGGAAGAATTGGCATGGGGCCCCGACAGCCGCACCGTCTATTTCACCCTGCGCAAAGCGGACCGTGATGAACCAACATCCACCAACCTCGATGTCTACCGTGCCTTGGTCGATGCCCGCATGGCACCGGTCAATTTGACGGCCGAAAATCAGGCCACCGACACCCTGCCCACCCCATCACCCAATGGCAAATATCTGGCCTATGCCGCCATGACCCGCGCCGGATATGAAGCAGATCGTCAGGTGCTGATGCTGCGCAATGTCGAAAGCGGCGAAACCCGCAAATTAACCGATGCGTGGGACCGTTCCGTGGCCTCTATCGCTTGGGACGCAGACGGAAAATCGCTGCTCGTCACCGCGCAAGATGTGCTCGACCATCCGATGTTCCGCGTCGATGTTGCGACGGGCCATGTCACCAAATTGCGCGCAACCACCGAAAAATTTGAAGGCAATATTGGCGATGTCACGCCGCTGGATGATGGCAGCATCCTTTATTCGCGCAACAGCGCCTCGGTCCCCACCGATTTCTGGCTGCGCGATGCCAAGGGTAAAATCACCCGTCTGACGGACGTCAACCAAGCCCAAATGGCACAGATCGACCCCGTATCGGTGGAACGCCTGCAATTTGCGGGGGCCAATGGCGACATGGTGTGGGGCCAAATCGTCAAACCCGCCAAGGCCAGCGGCAAATTGCCCGTCGCTTTCTTGGTCCATGGCGGCCCACAGGGCAGCTTTGGCGATAGCTGGTCCACCCGCTGGAATCCGCGTTTATTCTCGGCCCCCGGCTATGCAGCGGTCAGTATCGATTTCCACGGTTCGACCGGCTATGGCCAAGCCTTTACCGACAGCATCAACAAGGATTGGGGCGGAAAACCGCTGCAAGACCTCAAGCTCGGCCTTGCGGCGGCGGGCAAGCAAGACACCCAGATTGACGTCAGCAATGCCTGCGCGTTGGGCGGCAGCTATGGCGGCTATATGATGAACTGGATCGCAGGTCAGTGGAACGATGGCTTCAAATGCCTCGTCAACCATGCTGGCGTATTTGACCTACGCTCCATGGCCTTTGAAACCGAAGAAACATGGTTCGACGAATGGGAAAATGGCGGCCCCTGGTGGGACCGCACGGACGCCGAAAAATGGAACCCCGTTAACCATGTGAAAAATTGGAAAACCCCGATGCTGGTGATCCACGGCGAAAAGGATTTCCGCATTCCCTATACCCAAGGCTTGGCGGCTTTTCATGCGCTGCAACGCCAAGGTGTAAAGGGTGAATTGCTGATGTTCCCCGACGAAAATCACTGGATCTTAAAGGGTAAGAACAGCGTTCAATGGTATGGAGCGGTGTTCAACTGGATGGGTGAACATCTGAAAAAATAAACCTATTTATCGCAGAAGGGGGCGCGATGCTTTCGCGCCCCCTTGGCATCTTTGCTATTGGCTGGCAAAGGCCCATCTTATGGCAATGGAAAAGACTTTCGACCCCGCTTCGATTGAGGCAAAATGGGCCCATCTATGGGAAAGCCGTGGACTCTTTCGTCCCGAGCGTCCCGACGCGCAACCTTTCACGATTGTAAACCCGCCGCCCAACGTCACGGGTGCGCTGCACATCGGTCATGCGCTAGACAATACGTTGCAAGACGTACTGGTCCGCTATGAACGCCTGCGCGGCAAAGATGCTTTGTGGGTGGTCGGCACCGATCATGCGGGCATTGCCACGCAAATGGTCGTGGAACGCCAAATGGACGCCAAGGGCGACAAACGCACCAATTATAGCCGCGAAGCGTTCATTGACAAGGTATGGGAATGGAAAGCGGAAAGCGGCGGCCAAATCACGGGCCAGCTGCGGCGTCTGGGTTGTTCGATGGACTGGAGCCGCGAACAATTCACCATGGACCCGCATTTCACCGATGCCGTGCTGAAAGTGTTTGTGGACCTGCATAAGGAAGGCTTGATCTATCGCGACAAGCGCCTTGTAAACTGGGACCCCAAGCTGAAAACCGCCATTTCCGATCTGGAAGTGGAAACCCGCGAAACCAAGGGCGGTTTTTGGCACTTTAAATATCCGCTGGCGGACGGCGTGACGCTGGATGATGGCCGCGATTATATCGAGGTTGCCACCACGCGCCCCGAAACCATGCTGGCCGATATGGCGGTTGCCGTTCATCCTGATGATGCCCGTTACAAGAGTGTGATCGGCAAGTTCGTCACCCTGCCCATCACGGGCCGCCGCATTGCCATCGTCGCGGATGAACATGCCGACCCTGAATTGGGCACCGGCGCGGTGAAAATCACCCCAGGTCATGACTTTAACGACTTTGACGTGGGCCGCCGTGCGGGCTTTGCAGCCGCCGACATGCTCAACATGCTGGATGGCGACGCCAATGTTTGCCAAACCCAAGACGGCCTTGTTCCAGCCGAATATATCGGCCTGCACCGCTTCCGCCGCGACGGCCTGGACGGCGCGCGCGAAGCCATTATTGCCCGCCTGAAGGCCGACGGCTTCCTGATCCCGCATGTGGACAAGGATGGCGAGGAACATGACGCGGAACCACGCACCATCCAGACGCCCTTTGGCGATCGCGGCGGTGTGGTCATCGAACCTTGGCTGACCGATCAATGGTATGTGGACGCTGCCACGCTGGCCCAGCCTGCCATCGCAGCCGTGCGCAATGGCGACATCAATATCGTGCCCAAGTCGTGGGAAAAAACCTATTATAATTGGATGGATAATATCCAGCCATGGTGCGTGTCGCGCCAATTATGGTGGGGCCATCGTATCCCAGCGTTTTATTTCCCTCCACTAAACGACGCTGGCCTCCCAGAGTATGGCGATCCTGCGAATGTCGAAACAATCGTTGCTGAAACGGCCGAAGCAGCTGTAGAAATTGCGCGACGGACTATTTATTCCACCTGCATTCCTGCATTGAACGAAAAATTCAAATCTGAAGGCAAAGACAGCAAAGTCGTATTCGAGCAAGCCGCTACGTGGAGCGATGCGGGTGCTCGCATGGCTAGCGCAGGCATCCCAACTCTCGGTCGGGATCATGCAGATTACCCGATATACTTCGTCCGCGACCCTGACGTGCTCGACACATGGTTCTCGTCGGCGTTGTGGCCGTTTGCGACGCTGGGCTGGCCGAACGACAGTGATTTGTTGAAGCGCCATTATCCCAATGACGTGCTGGTTTCCGGTTTCGACATTTTATTCTTCTGGAACGCCCGCATGGCGATGCAGGGCTTGCACTTCATGAAAGAAGTGCCGTGGAAGACCATGTATTTGCACGGTTTGGTCCGCGCGCCCGATGGCGCAAAAATGTCCAAGTCCAAGGGCAATGTCATCGACCCCTTGGGGTTGATTGACAAATATGGCGCGGATGCGTTGCGCTTCTTCATGGCCGCGATGGAAAGCCAAGGCCGCGACATCAAGATGGATGATGCGCGTCTGGCGGGCTATCGCAACTTTGCCACCAAGCTGTGGAACGCGACCCGTTTCTGCGAAGCCAATGGCATCACCGCATCGACCAGCTTTGAAGCGCCAGAGGCGACCCGTCCGGTCAACCGTTGGATTTTGGGCGAAGTGGCCGACACCGTCGCCGCCATCGACAAAGCCTTTGCCGCTTTCCGTTTCGACGAAGCGGCCAATGCGATTTACAGCTTTGCATGGAACAGCTTCTGCGATTGGTATTTGGAACTGATCAAGGGCGCGATTGATGAAGAGACCAAGGCCGTTGCTGGCTGGGTGCTCGATCAAATCCTCGTCATGCTGCACCCGTTCATGCCTTTCATCACCGAAGAATTGTGGACGGTTACGGGCGACCGCGCAGATTATCCGCTGATCACCGCCCGCTGGCCCGAAGTGACCATCGCACGCGACCAACAAGCCAGCGACGATATCAACTGGCTGATCAAGCTGGTCGGCGAACTGCGCGCCGCCAAAGCCGAACTCGGCCTACCGCCCGGTGCACGCCTCGCCGCTCACTTCCCCGAAAGCCTGCGTGGCCGCACGGAAACATTGGCGGCGCAGTGCGACCGCTTGGCGCGTCTGGACAGCATCCGCTTCGACCCCGCCCCCGCTGGCGCGTCGGCGCAATTGGTGGTGGAAGGCGAAACAATCACCGTGCCGCTCGAGGGCGTGATCGACCTTGGCGCCGAACGCGACCGCCTAACCAAGGCGCTGGCCGCCGCGACTAAGGAACGTGACAGTCTGGCCGGACGTCTGGGCAATCCCAGCTTTGTGGAACGAGCAAAGCCTGAAGCCGTTGAAAAGGCACGGGCCGATCATGACGCCAAAGCCGCCGAAGCCGACAGGCTGACCGCAGCCTTGGCCCGATTGGGCTAAGGAGCATCCCTGCCCCGCCCCATCGCGCCAAGGCGATATGGGGTAGCGGCGGTGATGTTTCGCTTCGTCAAATTCAACGGCGGGCCGCGTTTGGCCCGCCGTTTCGTCTCCATCCACTAGGGGGTTATTGGGCATGAACAGGGACGGGATGGACCAGCATCTGACAAACGATAGTCCGATGAACGGCGCGCCGCCTCCGGCAGTGGTCGCGCAAGACCCGCCCGCTTCCCCCATGCCGCCGCGCCAAACCGCGCGCGGAGGCAAGGCGATGGACCTGACCCAAGGTCCGATTGCCAAAACCCTGCTGCTGTTCGCGCTGCCAACCTTGGCCAGCAATGTGCTGCAAACCCTGTCCGGTTCGATCAACAGCATTTGGGTCGGCTATTATCTGGGCGAAAGCGCACTGGCAGCTACCGCCAATGCCAATATCGTCATGTTTTTGATGGTCGCGCTCTTCTTTGGTTTTGGCATCGCCTCCACCGTGTTGATCGGCCAATCGATGGGCCGCAAAGATCATAACGCCGCCTTGCGCGCGACGGGCACGGTGACGGGCCTTGCCCTGATTTTTTCCGTCATTATCGCCGGGGTGGGTTGGTTTGAATCCGACAGCATCTTGCGCCTGCTGGCCACCCCGCCCGAGGCCATGGAATATGCCCATGACTATTTGCGCATCACCTTCATGGCTATTCCGGCCAGCATGGTGCTGGTCACGCTGACCATGGCGTCACGCGGCGCGGGCGATGCCGTCACGCCGCTGCGCTTCATGATATTGTCGGTGGTGTTGGACATCATCCTGAACCCCTTACTGATTCAAGGCATGGGCCCATTCCCGAAAATGGGCATAGCGGGCAGCGCAATGGCCACCGCCGTCGCCAGCCTGATCAGCCTGATCGGCTTTCTGATCTGGGCCTATACGCGCGGCCATGTGCTGCGCTTGCCCAAATCCAAGCTCCATTATCTGATCCCATCCGGCCCCGCGCTTCGCTTCATCGTCATTCGCGGCATACCTATGGGCGCGCAAATGCTGGTCATATCGGGGGCCGGTTTGGTCATGGTTGGGCTGGTGAACCGTGAAGGGCTGGACATGTCGGCGGCTTATGCGGTCGTGCTGCAATTGTGGAATTATGTTCAAATGCCCGCACTGGCCATTGGCGCGGCGGTCAGCGCGATGGCGGCCCAAAATATCGGGGCCGGACGGTGGGACCGCGTTGGCAAAGTCACGATCAGCGGGGCCGCCACCAATGTGGTGATGACCGGCGTGCTCATCACGCTGATGCTGATCTTTGATCGCACCCTCTTGTCGATGTTCCTGACCGCCGACGGCGAGGCGATGAATTTGGCCCGCCATATCATGTTGTTGGCGACATGGACCTTCTTGCCCTTTGGCATCACCATGGTCGTGCTCAGCACACTGCGCTCCAACGGCGCGGTCATTGCGCCCTTGGTCATTTTGGCCGTCACCATGTTCCCGATCCGGCTGGGGCTCTATTATGGCCTCTATCCGCTGATGGGGTCGGACGCCATTTGGTGGAGCTTCCCACTCTCGTCCATTTTCTCGCTAACAATGGCGATTTTGGCCTATCGACATGGCGGTTGGCGGCGCAAAGGCGCCATTATCAACAGCTTGGAAAAATAGGGCCATGCGCGGCAGCGGGCGCATATTTGGTCGCCTTCGCATCCCTGTTGGCGGGCGGGCGCATCTGACCTATTCTGCTGCGGTCACACTTATGTCGATCCGCACTGGTCATTCGTCGATGATCTTTCGCTGTCCGGCAAAATTGCGCCAAGGCTGTTTGGAATGAATGCGCTAATCAACAGGTCCACACCATCCATCGCCCAGCCATTGGATTCCGATGTCTTGGCCGCTATGCTGGCGTCCCCGTCGCACTGGCGGGCCGAAGATGCGCGCGTGGATACGCGGGTGGCCATTGGGTCGATCATTGCCATGTGGGCGATTTATTTTCTGATCACCACTGGCCTAACCACGCTGATCGCCACCGAAGGCGCATGGCCGCGCTTGCTGCCCCGCATTTTGGTGGTCGTGGCGGGCATGTTCTGCACCTATATTTTGTTATGGATGATCCAGCGTGTGCAACCCCGCCGCTTCGGGGCGCGCTTGACCCTCAGCTTGGGGGCCGCCGTACCGATGGTGATCATTTACTCGATCATCAACATGGTGACGCTCTATTACTGGTTTCCGACGCAGGACGTGCTGTCCCTGATCAGCCAACTTCATGAAAAATATGGCGATAATTGGCAGTTAATCACCATCGCGGACAGTTCGATCCGTTGGTATTTCTTTTTTGCGGCTTGGGCTTCGCTATATGTGGCCTTGGGCTATGCCAATGAAATGCGTGCCCTAGAACGGCGCGCCAATGACTATCGGCTAGAAGCGAAGAACGCGCAAATTCGGGCGCTCCATTATCAAATCAACCCGCATTTTCTGTTTAACACGTTGAACAGCCTGTCCACCTTGGTCATGCGCGGATCATCGACCGAGGCAGAGGCGATGATTATGAACCTGTCGTCCTTTCTGCGCACCAGCTTGGAAATGGACCCCGAGCAATTGGTGACGCTGGACGATGAAATCGCGTTACAAAGCCTGTATTTGGATATCGAGCATGTGCGCTTTCCCAATCGCCTTGCCGTGCATTTCGACGTTGCCGCCAATGCGCGCAAGGCGCTGGTTCCGGTGCTGATCCTGCAACCTTTGATTGAAAATGCGATCAAATATGGCGTCAGCCCCAGTCGCGGGAATATTGCGGTGCGTATTCACGCCCATATCGATGGCGATCAACTGGCCGTGATGGTGGAAAATGATGTCGACCATAGCGCAAGCACCCCCGCCAGCGGAACGGGCCTTGGCCTGCGCAATGTGCGCGAACGCTTGCTCACCCGCTTTGGCGCGGCGGCAGGCTGTGATTGGGGCACGCGTGATGATGGCGGATTTTATGTGCGTCTGTGGATGCCAAAGGGGGAATAAGGGGGCCTTATGCACAATTTACGCACTTTAATTGTCGATGATGAACCACTGGCCATTGAACGATTGCAAATCTTGGCCAGCCAGCAAGAGGCGATATCGCTGGTCGGCACCGCCAGCGACGGTCCATCGGCCCTGCGCATGGCAGAGGCTTTGTCCCCCGACGTCATCTTATGCGACATCGCCATGCCCGGCCTTGATGGGCTGGAGGTTGCGCGGGCGTTGGAACAATTGCCCAACCCGCCCGCCGTTATCTTTGCCACCGCCTTCGACCAATATGCCGTCGCCGCCTTTGATGTGGCAGCCGTCGACTATCTGCTCAAACCGGTATCCGCCGACCGTTTGGGCCGCGCCTTTGCACGGGCGCGCGAATGGCACCAAAAGGAACGGCCGCAAACGCGCAAATCGGACTATATCACGGAATTTTGGGTGCAAAATCGCGGCGAAATGCTGCGGATTGACAGCGCCCAAGTCGATCTCATCGAAGCAGAGCGTGACTATATGCGCCTGCATGTCGGCGGGCGCAGTTGGCTGATCCACCAAACCATCAAATCGCTGGAAGCCAAGCTGGACCCAGCCGAATTTCTGCGCATCCATCGTTCCAAAATCGTCCGCCGTGCGGGCATCACCAGCCTGCGTCATCATGGCGATGGCGCGTGGAGCGTCGACTTGAACGAAGGCGGCCAACATCGCATTGGCCGCACCTATTTGCATGATGTGAAAGCGATCATGCAGCAAAACTAAGGGACGGGTGGAGCGCGGCCCGACGGGTACCGCGTCCATCGCCCCGTTAATCCTGAAACTTTATGGCTATTGCGCCCCAGATTGGCGCGCACGATAAGCCGCCAATCCTGCTTCGCCGCTGGTGCGGGCCACTTTCTGACAAGAACGCGCCCGCATTTGGCGGCGTAAATCCCGCTCAAAACGATCGGGGCAGCTTTTCTCAACCGCATGATTCATGCGATTTTGCACGATGCGCTGTCCTGCGGCGCTATCCAAATTCACGTCGCCAACAACCACCTGTTGCGATGATATACTGCTGCGATCATCGGCGTGCGCCGCTGGCACGAATATGGACGCAGAACAGAAAAATATTAAACTATATTTACCGATATACATTAAAACCCCCCACCCATTGACGTAATTTTTGCAAATATAGTTATCAATATCATCTTATTCTATGAATATCTTGGGCCACACACCCAATAAAAACGGGGTGACCGCCCCATTACGCGGTCACCCCTCACACCTCGCTCACTCTCAACGCTGGGACAATGTTTGCGCAGAAAGCGAGGCGAGGTATTGACGCTGGGCAAGGCGCGCCAATTCTTCATTTGCGCCGCTGGTCGCCTGCATCCGGCATTCCCGCGCCTTGGCCTGAAGGCGCAAATCGCGTTCATACACCGACGGACATACGCTGTTGACGGCACGGCGCACCCGCGCCTTCAAAATCTGTTGCCCCTCGTCGCTATTCAGGTCGATGCCATGGGCCGTCACGATTACACTGCGCACTTCACCCGCTGGTGCTTGCGCATGCGCCGCCGAAGCAAAAAACAACATCGCGGCAGGAAGCGCGGTCATGGTCAAAATTTTGCGTGTCATATCATCATCCTCAAACCAAATGTTACATGATGAGGAAAACTGCCACCCCTTGCGTCTGGTCGCCTTACCTCGTCCCCAATCAATAAGTGACATAGGCAGACAACACAGCTTGGTTTCGACCAATGCGGCTGATGATGGGGACGGCACGGACCAAAGGGCGCTATTCATCGACGAACGGCCAAATGCCCCCGAACGCCTGTAAAGGGGACCCACCCAACGCTCCAAAAGCGCCAATCAACACCCCCTGCTCCCCCGCTCCACGCAAATCGGGCCGATACTGCCTTCACAGTATCGGCCCGATTTTGGACATATCATGGGGCGTTTCACAGCGCCGGCATGGCGCCCGACCGAACAGTTTGTTCGTTACTCCGCTGTGCTGCTGTCGATAGGCTGGGCGCAGCGTTCTTTCTGGCCGGCCTCACAGGCGCGGACATCGGCTTCCCATTGCAAGCGCTTCTGCGCAGCCTCTGCCGCAACACGTTCCTTTTCGGCCTCATAAGCCTGTGTGCGGGCTTGATATTCGGCTTGGCTGCTGGCCTCACTTTGCTCGGCGGCCGCCACCCGCGCCTGATAGGCCGCATTTTCTTGGGCGCTCTTTTCTTGCTGCTGCTTGTTCAGCAATGCTGTTCCGCTCATTTCCTCGGCCGTGCTACGATTGGGCTTGGCGTCCTTGGCGCTGGCCGCCTCGGCTTTGGTCGCACTGACTGGCGCAGCGGCACTCGCCGCCGCCAGAGGCGCACCGAGCGCCAACATGGCCGCTACGGCCACGGTCATATTTTTCTGAAACATCCAAAATCCTTTCCGCCCCAACTGGTCACTTCCCATATCATTCGTTCCCGATAACGTCTTGCCGTCATAGTCGTTCCCATCATCCACATAGGCGCGGTGGTTGACGCTGGCGGATTTATCCTCATCTATCACGCGGCGCGACAGCCCCTTGCGTTTATAGAACAAATATGGAACACACCTCCCCATGAGTCTGACCAAAATTTCGGTGCGCGGTGCGCGCGAGCATAACCTCAAGGGTGTCAACGTCGACCTGCCACGCGACAGTTTGATCGTGATTACCGGCCTCTCAGGCAGCGGCAAATCCAGCCTCGCCTTCGACACCATTTATGCCGAGGGTCAGCGCCGCTATGTCGAAAGCCTGTCGGCCTATGCCCGCCAATTTTTGGAAATGATGCAAAAGCCAGACGTTGAACATATCGACGGCCTGTCCCCCGCCATCAGCATCGAACAGAAAACGACCAGCCGCAATCCGCGCTCGACCGTCGCCACCGTCACCGAAATTTACGATTATATGCGCCTGTTGTGGGCACGCATTGGCGTGCCTTACTCCCCCGCCACGGGCGAGCCTATTTCCGCCCAAAGCGTCAGCCAAATGGTCGACCGCGTAATGGATTTACCCGAAGGCACGCGCGCCTATTTGTTGGCGCCCGTGGTGCGTGGCCGCAAGGGCGAATATCGCAAAGAATTGGCGCAGTGGCAAAAAGAAGGCTTTACCCGCGTCCGCATTGACGGCGAATTTTATGAGATTGAGGACGCCCCCGCCCTCGACAAAAAATATAAGCATGACATTGAAGTGGTGGTGGACCGCATCGCCGTACGCGATGGCATCCAAAGCCGCTTGGCTGACAGCTTTGAAACCGCGCTCAAATTGGCCGAAGGTTTGGCCTATATCGACCTTGCCGATGGCGTCATTCCGGGCCGCGAGGGTGAGGCGGTGTCGCCAACCGATAAAAAGATGAAGGGCGCGGGCATCCCCGCCAACCGCATCGTCTTTTCCGAAAAATTCGCCTGCCCCGTATCCGGTTTCACCATCAGCGAAATTGAACCTCGGCTGTTCAGTTTTAACGCCCCCCAAGGCGCGTGTCCGGCCTGCGATGGACTGGGCGAACGACAGGAATTCGACCCCGATTTGGTGGTCCCCAACCATGCCCTGACCCTGAAAAAGGGTGCAATTGCGCCGTGGGCAAAGAGCAACCCGCCCTCCCCTTATTATATGCAAGTCCTCGAAAGCCTTGCAAAAGCTTATGATTTCAAGCTGGATACCCCGTGGCAAGACCTGCCACCGGAAATCCACTCCATCATCCTTTATGGCACCGGCGGAATGCCCGTCGAACTGACGTTCAAGGACGGCAAGAAAAGCTATTCGACCACCAAAGCGTTCGAAGGCGTCATCGGCAACCTCAACCGCCGCCTGATCCAAACCGAAAGCGCATGGATGCGCGAGGAATTGGCCAATTACCAAAACCCCCGCCCCTGCGAAACCTGCCACGGCGCGCGGTTGCGCCCCGAACCCTTGGCGGTCAAAATCGCCGGTGAACATATCAGTGAGGCCGCCCAACGCAGCGTGGCCGATGCATATGCATGGTTCGGCGGGTTGGAAGCGCAATTGGGCGACCAACAACGGCAAATCGCCCGCGCTATCCTCAAGGAAATTAACGAACGTTTGGGCTTCCTCAACAATGTCGGCCTCGATTATCTGAACCTCAACCGCACCAGCGGCACTTTGTCAGGCGGCGAAAGCCAGCGCATCCGCCTTGCTAGCCAGATCGGCAGTGGCCTGTCCGGCGTGCTCTATGTGCTGGACGAACCCAGCATCGGCCTGCACCAACGCGATAATGACCGCTTGCTCGCCACGCTGAAACGCTTGCGCGACCTCGGCAATACGGTGATCGTCGTGGAACATGACGAAGACGCCATTCGCGCCGCCGATTATGTCGTTGATATGGGCCCCGGCGCGGGCGTGCATGGCGGCACCATTGTCGCCGAAGGCACGCTGGACGAAGTGTTGGCCAATGATGCCAGCTTGACCGCCGCCTATCTGAACGGCACCCGCAAAATCGAGGTCCCGAAAAAGCGCCGCAAAGGCAATGGCAAGAAACTGGTCCTCAAGGGCGCGCGCGCCAATAATTTGAAAAATGTCACGGCGGAAATCCCGCTCGGCACCTTCACCTGCGTCACCGGCCTGTCGGGCAGCGGCAAATCATCGCTGGTCATCGACACCCTTTATGCCAGCGCGGCGCGTACCCTGAACGGCGCGCGCATGATCTCCGGCCCGCATGACGCACTCAAGGGCTTGGAACATTGCGACAAAGTCATCGACATTGACCAAAGCCCGATTGGCCGCACCCCGCGTTCCAACCCCGCCACCTATACGGGTGCTTTCACCACCATCCGCGACTGGTTCGCTGGCCTGCCCGAAGCACAAGCGCGCGGTTATAAAGCGGGTCGTTTCAGCTTTAACGTCAAGGGTGGCCGCTGCGAAAGCTGCACCGGCGACGGGCTGATCAAGATCGAAATGCACTTTTTGCCCGACGTTTACGTCACCTGCGAAACCTGCGGCGGCAAACGCTACAACCGCGAAACGCTGGAGGTGAAATATAAGGGTTACAGCATCGCCGACGTGCTGGACATGACTGTCGAAGACGCGGCGGAATTTTTCAAAGCCGTGCCCAGTCTGCGCGACAAAATGGAAATGCTGTGCCGCGTCGGCCTTGGCTATGTTAAGGTCGGCCAACAAAGCACCACCTTGTCTGGCGGCGAAGCGCAGCGCGTGAAACTGGCCAAAGAATTATCGCGCCGTTCCACCGGCAAAACCCTCTACATCCTCGACGAACCGACCACCGGCCTGCATTTCGAGGATGTGCGCAAATTGCTAGAAGTCCTCCAAGCCCTTGTCGATCAAGGCAATAGCGTGGTGGTGATCGAACATAATCTAGACGTCATCAAAACCGCCGACTGGATCATCGACATGGGCCCCGAAGGCGGGGTCAAAGGCGGCGAAGTCGTCGCCGCCGGAACACCCGAACAAGTTGTGAAGGAAAAGCGCAGCTTCACAGGACATTATTTGGCGGGGATGTTGACGCCATGAAAGCAAGTAAACATAAAAAACGATCATTTAGGCCCGGCTAGTACACGGAACCAATCTTTTACTGCAAGCTTAAGCCTGTCTACTTCATCATCAGCGAGTACACCACAGTGGGCAATCGGCCCTCGAAGGTTGTTCAGCGCACTCATCACTCTGCCAAGCGCTTTCTTATTAGAGAGCATCCCGCCGAAAATGTCCCAGTTATGCCTTATAATGTCTCCAAGCTGGCCAAAAGTCGCATAGTCTAAATTGTTATCCGAACGGCTAGTTACACCGAACTCTTCCTCATTTTGCCTATTTCTACGACATTCGGCCTGTATCGGCTCAGGCACATGTTTGTCCCACCACTTCGAGCCATACTGCTCACTTAGAGTATCGCAGATTAATTTCCTTATGTCATTTTCGAGCATATAAAAAAGCTTATATAATTCGGCCATACTGGCAGCATTGTCCCTCACCTCCCTTGGAAACTGGGACACGAGGGGCTGTAACTGCGCTTCACTTAGATTACTCGCATTCATCACCCTGTCGCCATTCAATATTTTTTCGATATCCGGCATTACCGTTGAAGACTTTAGAATGAACAATTCTATCTTATCCAAGGAACTCATTGGAGAATATTCGCTTTTAGAGATTTGAATATCGCATTCAGTACAGCAACATCTGACGTTTCAGGAAGAACTATATTTATATTATACGAAAGCCCGACATTACCAACAGATGCCTTTTCAGATGGCGGACCTTCAAATGCCGACGAAGAACTCTCCACCGCAACCTCTGAAACAGCTCCATTCTCGATGACATCATGCCTAAAGTTAGTAGGCAAATACGAACAAAGGGTCAAAAATGTTGATTTTATGGCTGAAACCGTACGATCCGATTTAGAAAGACCTGTAATCTCTACTATTATATCCGTAATTTTATCATCAGATAAGCTATATGCAAATTCACTTCTCTTAAAAATTTCTGAAAATCCATTTTTAAGACCTTCATAAACAGCAAGCCCTCGCTTTCGATCAGTTCTGAATTTAGAATAAAGTTCAGTTGGAGCATTGTTACTATCTACGAATCCTATTTTCTTGAACAACGGAATTGTCGCCCTAGCAGCACCACCACTGGAACCCATCACAGTGGACACAAAATCGTAATTAAACTTTTCAGGCTTTGATACTTCAATTACCTTTTCAAGCATATTTTTCAACGTTCCCTGATAGGTAGAATAAGGAAGGCCTCCGGGTATTGACTTCTTCTCTCTCGAAGATTGCACACCATTAACATCTGCATTTTCAGAATTTACACTCATAAGCCTCCCCCATTTGTCGAAATTAAATTCAACATTTATTTAATTCCATTTCAAGCAATGAAATGTCCCCCATGACACTTCCATGACACCCCCTGTAACAAAGCTGTCACACAAATCGCCCATTGGACAATCAGCGAGTCGCCATAGGGTTGGTGGCTGGCGTGTTTTCGCAGTCCAGCTTGACGGGATTTGTCATGGTCCAGAAATTTGCTCTCATCGCCCTCGCCGCCACTTCGGCTTTGGCGCTTTCCGCCTGTCAGGATCAGGCTTCATCCGCCGGCGCGTCGCGGGATTTCATCAGCGCGGTTGGCTCGTCCACCGTCTATCCTTTCGCCACCACCGCTGGCGAACGCTTCGCCGAAGCGACGGGCAACAAGACGCCCAAGATTGACAGCACCGGCACTGGCGGCGGCTTTGAACGCTTTTGCCAAGGTGTTGGCGGCGACACGCCCGACATCATCAACGCCTCGCGCCGCATGAAGGCCAAGGAATTTGCCACCTGCCAAGCCAATGGCGTGACCGATGTGGTGGAAGTGCAAATCGGCATCGACGGCATCGCCCTTGGCGAAGCACAGCGCGGCCCCGGTTTCAAACTGAGCGAAGAAGATATTTACAAGGCATTGGCCGCCAATCCTTATGGCAAGCCCAACACCGCCAAAACATGGCAGGATGTGAACCCCGCTTTGCCCGCCGTGAACATCTCGGTCTTTGGCCCGCCATCGACCAGCGGCACCTATGACGCGTTCAAGGAACTGATCCTGATCAAGGGCTGCGACGCCAATGCCGACATGAAGAAATTGAAAGACAGCGACAAAGACCAGCATGACGCCGTGTGCGGCGGGCTGCGCGGCGCGCCTTATTATGTCGAACAGGGTGAGAATGACAATCTGATCATCTCGAAACTGGACAAAAACCCCACCAGCCTCGGCATTTTCGGCTTCAGCTATTTGGACGCCAACAAAGACAAGATTAAGGGCGTGCCCATCCAAGACATCGCCCCCAGCTATGCGTCGATTGCCGACAAAAGCTATCCCGGTTCGCGTCCGCTGTTCATCTATGTCAAAAAGGCCCATGTCGGCGTGATCCCCGGCATCGCGGAATATGTCGCGGAATTGCTGAAAGGCAGCGCCGACGGCGGATATCTGATCGCCAAGGGCCTTATCGCCTCGCAGCCCGCCGACGCGGCCAAGGCATCCGCCAATGCTACGGCGATGACCCCGCTGACCGCCGCTGAATTGAAATAATCCCCCCGATCGGGCGTGTGCCAAGGCTTGCCCCCCTTCCGGCCCTGTGCCGCGCCCGATCACCCCTAGCGTAGCGCCCGCTGCCCAACCGCCACCTGCCCGATCGTTGGGCAGATATGCGGCGGGCCAGACGGCCATGAAGATGAGGACCCTGTGACCTTCAACGCCGCCGCCCTGCTATTGCTTGTTGCAGGCCTTGCGCTGATTGGCTGGCTTGCCGGCCGCGCGCGATCGGTCTTGCTGGCGCACCGCGCCGGTAACAAGCTGCATTCGCGCCCACAATATCACGGCTGGTATGTCGCATTGTGGCTGTTCGCGCCCGCGATCTTGTTCCTGACCATATGGTCGGCGGTATCGCCCGCCTTGGTGACCAACACTGTGCTGGACAGCCCCGCCGCGCAAAACCTGCCGCAATTTGGCTTTGAACGCGCCGCCATTTTGGCCGACGCTCGCGCGGTGGCACAGGGCAAGCAGGACATCGTCCGGCTGGAAAAATCTGCCCCACTGGTCCGCCCTTATGTTCAAGCAACGCGTCAATATGCCCTGATCGGCATCAGCGCGATGTTTGCTTTGGCACTGGCGGGCGGTCTTTATGCCTTCACGCGCATTCGCCCCGAATTTCGGGCCCGTTCGCGGGTTGAAAAAATCGTCATGGTGGCGCTGATCTTGGCGTCTTTGGTGGCGATTTTGACGACATTCGGCATTGTCTTGTCATTACTGTTTGAATCCATTCGTTTTTTCAAACTGGTGTCGCCAAGTGAATTGCTGTTTGGCACCCAATGGAACCCGCAAAGCGGCGCGCCCGTCAAAGACACATTTGGCGGCATTCCCCTATTTTGGGGCACCGTGCTGATCGGCGCGATTATCGCCATGATCGTCGCCATTCCCATCGGCATGATGACCGCCGTTTACCTGACCCAATATGCCAAGCCGGTGGTGCGCAAATGGGTCAAGCCCTTGCTGGAAATTCTGGCTGGTGTTCCCACCGTGGTTTATGGCTATTTCGCCGCGCTGACCGTCGCCCCGATGCTGCGCGAATTTGCGGTAATGATCGGCATTTCCAACGCATCGACCGAAAGCGCCCTTGCCGCCGGCATTGTGATGGGCGTGATGATCATTCCATTCGTATCGTCCATGGCCGACGACAGCATCAACGCCGTGCCCCAATCGATGCGCGACGGCAGCTTGGCCTTGGGCGCGACGCCCAATGAAACCATCCGCCAAGTGTTGATCCCCGCCGCGCTGCCTGGCGTGATGGGCGGCATTTTGCTGGCCGTCAGCCGCGCCATTGGTGAAACCATGATCGTGGTGATGGCCGCTGGTTTGTCGGCCAATCTGACCGCCAATCCCTTTTCCAGCGTCACGACCGTGACGGCTCAGATCGTCAAATTGCTGACAGGCGATCAGGAATTCGATAGCGCCAAAACGCTTGCCGCTTTTGCGCTGGGTCTGGTCTTGTTCACGGTGACGCTGCTTCTCAACATCGTCGCTCTGCGCATCGTCAAAAAGTATCGCGAAGCTTATGACTAACCCCACCTCCCCCACCGATTGGAAGGGTCAGGTGATGCAGAAACGCATCGCTGGCCGCTATGCCGCAGAACGTCGGTTCAAGCTGTTCGGCTTGATCGCGGTATTATTGTCGGGTGCGTTTCTGGCCTTTTTGCTGATCACCATGGTCGGCAATGGCGCGCGCGGTTTCACCTATACTCATGTATCGGTGCCGATTGACTTCAAGGCCATGCCTTTGAATATCGACAAAGACCGCCTTGATGACGCCGATGCCGATCAGGTCATCGCCAACAGCGGCTTGTCAGATCTCGTGACCTTCGCCGCCGAAGAAGCCCTTGGCCCTGACGCGGCCAAGCTGATTTCAGAAAATGCGTGGAAAGAAGTTCGCACTGCGATCAAAGATGATCCAGAATTGCTGAACGGACGCCATGTCTTTGAATTGCCTGCATCCAGCGCCGTTGACATTGCCGCCAAAAATGGCACGAAAAGCGATGTATCGGCGCTGGCCGCACAGTTGAAACAAGACGGTAAATTGTCGACGGGCATTCACTGGCCCTTCTTCCGCAACGCCGATGCCACCGACCCAGCGGTGGCGGGCATTTGGGGTGCGTTAAAAGGGTCCATCCTGACGATCCTGATCGCCTTTGCCATCGCCTTTCCAACCGGTGTCTTGGCGGCCCTATACCTAGAGGAATTCGCCCCCAAGAACCGCCTGACCGATTGGATTGAGGTTTCGATCAACAATCTGGCCGCCGTTCCGTCGATCATCTTTGGTTTGTTGGCGCTGGCGGTGTTCATCAATTGGTTCGGCTTTTGCCAAGCCAGTGCGCTGGTTGGCGGCATGACTTTGGCCCTGATGACCATGCCCGTCATCGTGATTGCGGCGCGCAACGCCATCAAGGCCGTGCCGCCATCCATCCGCGATGCGGCGCTGGGCATTGGCGCCAGCCCCGTTCAGGTGGTGTTTCACCATGTTTTGCCGCTGGCTTTGCCGGGTATTTTGACGGGCACGATCATTGGCATGGCCCGCGCCTTGGGGGAAACCGCCCCGTTGCTGCTGATTGGTATGCGCGCCTTTATCGGCGATGTGCCCAGCGGCCTTTGCTCGCCATCCACTGTCCTGCCGATGCAGATCTTCTTGTGGTCGGACGAAGTGGATCGCGGCTTTGTGGAAAAAACATCGGCGGCTATCATCGTCCTGCTCTTTGTGCTGCTGTCGATGAACGCCATTGCCATCTATCTTCGTAACAAATTTGAAAAGCGTTGGTAATCATGACCGATATGACTTCATCCGAACTCTACATTGCCGACCCCAAGATGACGGCGCAAAATGTGAATGTTTTTTATGGCGAAAAACAGGCCATTAAAAATGTCTCCATTGACGTCAGCACCGACTTGGTCACCGCCTTCATCGGCCCATCGGGTTGCGGCAAATCAACCTTTTTGCGCACGCTGAACCGCATGAACGACACGGTCGCGGGTGCCCGTGTCGAAGGGAAAATCATGCTGGAGGGCGAGGATATTTACGCGCCCTCCATGGACGTGGTGCAATTGCGCGCCCGCGTCGGCATGGTGTTCCAAAAACCCAACCCCTTCCCCAAATCCATTTATGACAATGTGGCCTATGGCCCGCGCATTCATGGCTTGGCCCCCAGCAAAGCCGATATGGATGTCGTGGTCGAAAAGGCCCTGACCCGCGCCGGATTGTGGGACGAAGTGAAGGACCGCTTGGGCGAAAGCGGCACCGCCTTGTCGGGTGGTCAGCAACAGCGATTGTGCATCGCCCGCGCCATTGCGGTCGACCCCGAAGTGATTTTGATGGACGAGCCTTGCTCGGCGCTTGACCCCATCGCCACCGCCAAGATCGAGGAGCTGATCCACGATTTGCGCGGCAAATTCGCCATTGTGATTGTGACGCATAATATGCAGCAAGCCGCCCGAGTGTCACAGCGCACCGCCTTCTTCCATCTGGGAACCTTGGTGGAATATGGCAAGACGACAGATATTTTCACCAATCCCAAACAAGAACGCACCAAAGATTATATCACCGGTCGTTACGGTTAATCGCGCGCCTGAAAGGACGTTGGATTATGGCAATTGTAAATGATCATACGGTCAAAGCATTTGACGATGATTTAAACCGCTTGCGCGGCCTCATCAGCGAAATGGGTGGCCGCGCCGAACAAGCGCTGCGTCAAGCAATGACCGCGCTCAGCACCGGCGACTTGGAACTGGCGGCCCGCGTGGTCGAAGGCGACAAGCAAATTGACGCCTTGGAGGCAGAGGTCGAGCAACTCGCGGTGCAAACCATCGCGCTGCGTGCGCCAATGGCCGACGATTTGCGCGAAATGATCGCGGCTTTGAAAATCGTCTCCGTCGTGGAGCGCATGGGTGACTATGCGAAAAACATCGCCAAGCGCGTGGCCCAATTTGACCAAAGCCGCCGCATCGACACCGTGCCTTTGCTGGTCAGCATGTCGAATTTGGTGGTCGAACTGATCCGAGACGCGCTCGACAGCTTTGCCGCCCGTGATGCGGATTTGGCCGTTGATGTCACCATCCGCGACAAAGCGGTGGACGATTATTACAACAGCATCTTTCGCACCCAAGTGACGTTCATGATGGAAAATCCGCGCTACATTACCGAAAGCGCGCATTTGCTTTTCATCGCCAAAAATCTGGAACGCGTCGGCGACCATGCGACCAACATCGCGGAAATGGTTTATTATGTCGTGAAGGGCGAACGGATGGAGGAACGCGAACGCGGCCCAACACCCGAAGATAACAGCATCATAGCGGGGGAATAATCCCATGCCACAGCCCGATTTATTGCTTATCGAAGATGATGAGGCGATCGCCGAATTGATCGTGTGGCACTTTGCCCGCGAAGGCTATAGCGTGCGCCAAACGCCCGACGGCGAACAAGCGCTGATCTTGGTCGAAGAACGGGTGCCAGACATTGTCCTGCTCGACTGGATGATCGAAAGCCTCCCGGGCATCGAAGTGTGTCGCCGCATTCGCCGCAACCCCAAATCCGCCAATGTGCCCATCATCATGTTGACAGCGCGCGGCGAAGAGGAAGACCGTATTCGCGGGCTGGAAACCGGCGCGGATGACTATGTCACCAAGCCCTTCAGCCCCCGCGAATTGGTGGCCCGCGTTTCGGCGGTCCTACGCCGCTTGCGCCCTGCCTTGGCGGGCGAAACCCTAGCCTATAGCGATATCGAATTGGACAGTGTGTCGCACAAGGTGGTGCGCGCTGGGCAAATCGTCACCATGGGGCCAACGGAATTTCGCTTGCTGCGCCATTTTATGGAACATCCAGGCCGCGTCTTTTCCCGCGTCCAATTGCTGGACAGCGTGTGGGGACAAGATAGCGATATTGAACTGCGGACCGTCGACGTGCATATCCGCCGTCTGCGCAAAGCGATCAACCTGCCAGACACCAAGGATATTATCCGCACCGTGCGTTCGGCGGGCTATGCGCTGGACGCCAACTAGCCGCCTAGCCTATGATAGAATGATAAAAAGCCCGCTTTTCAATGATGAAAAGCGGGCTTTTTATTCCTATGACCCCAGAAGCTTAGAAATCAATTTGGGTGCGGAGCCCAAATGTGTCGGCCTGATATTCCCGATCCCCATTGGCCGCTGCAACACGGGCATCGCTGATCCACAGCTTGCCATAATTGGCAGTCAGGCGAACATAATCCATGGGCGCCCACACAAGTGACAACCATGCCGCTTGCTGCTTGCCACCCGTGATATCGACATCATTCAGGTCCAAATGGTCATAACGCAAATTGACCTCTATCGCGCCGGGGCCACCTTTGTGAATTGGGTTCGACGGTTTCAACCGATCAAAGGCCCCCTCTTTATATCCACGGCTGTCGCCCTTGGTTAGCACCATACCGACCTCGGCATATCCGCCAAAGAATGTGGGGTTCGCACCATCGACACGTTGAACCTTTTGCCAATATCCTTCTGCCGTCGCATGGAATGGGCCGTGGCGAACGGAACCCTCCAGCCCCCAGCTTCGTTCGCCCTTGGCCGCAATATTTCCTGTATCAACCAATCGGAGGTCCGTTGTATGCGCGCCAGGCCGTGCGCGGTACCGCACGCTGGCGTCAGCATCGTTCAAATCCCGCATGTGCAAGGATCCGCCCAAATGCAATTGGGTTTTATCCCCCAGTTTCGGCGACCAGACCGCACGTCCATCGGCGGCGAAACTATTGTTGCGATCGTCCAGCAAATCCGATGCATTGGCACCAAATACCCCGCCTTGCAGCAATATGTCGTCCTTGGCATATTCCGCCGACAAGCCAACGCGCCGTTCAAAACCAAAGGCTTGGGAAATAGTGCTTCGTTCCATCATCGACGTAAACAGGTCGCTGGTCATTTCCTCCAGCCCCCAAAATGTCTTTACCTGCCCCACCGTCAGGCTCAACGGACCGGTGCCATAACTGATATAGCCGTCGGTTAATTCTGCGTCGACGCCCGCCAGATCAAATTCCAGCCGATATCCAAAACCACCGGGCACCGTGCCATCCACGCCCAAATAGAGGCGGCGAAACTCTGTCCGGAAACCGCCGCGATCCTCTGTCACGCCGGTTGGGGTATCCACGCTGGCCATATCGACCTGCAAACGGCCCCGCGGCTTGAAACTCCAGCCGTCATCACGCTTCCATTCCGGCGCGCCGCGCCAATTCACGCTTGTTTCTGGCTTTGCTGAGGAAGCAGCAGCGGGCGCGGCGGCGACCATATTGCCGCCCGCAACGACAGGTTCAGCGGCGGACGCAACAATGGGCGCTGAAATGGATGCTGGTGCGGACGCCCCTTCCAGCGCATCCAATCGACGCTGCATTTTTTCCATCTGAGCGCGCATATTTTCCAATTCCGCGCGCAGCGCAGCCGCATCATCACCAGTCGCAACCTGCGCCTCCGACTGGGCGGCCGCCATTGCTGGTGAAGCCAGCATGCTAGTTCCCAGAATAGTAAAGAGAAATAGTCTTCGCATGCTACGGCTCCACTCTCATCTTCAATGGGAGATGCTCCTAGGTGGATTATATGACAAATCAAAGACAGTAATAAGTCCGCTTTATTTCATTCAGTTTTTTCCTGCCCTGCCAAGGCTGATGGCTTGTCTGCGCTTGCTGACACGCTAAGGAATAAGCTGATAGTCTATCCAGCTACAGAAAATGAACGCCATGGATAGCAAATTAGGGAGCAGAGAATGACAATTTCGTTCGACGGACGCGTGGCCATTGTCACCGGAGCAGGTGGCGGTTTGGGCCGCGCCTATGCGCTGGAATTGGCCCGTCGGGGTGCCAAGGTGGTGGTCAATGATCTGGGCGGCGCACGCGATGGCACGGGCCACAGCGACGCTGCCTTGAAAGTGGTCGAAGAAATTCAGGCTGCTGGCGGTACGGCCATGTCCAACGGCGGCAATGTCGCTGACGCCCAGCAAATGGAAGAAATGGTCGCCAAAGCCAAGGAAACATGGGGCGGTGTGCACGTCCTCATCAACAACGCCGGCATTTTGCGTGACAAAAGCTTTACCAAAATGACGATGGAGGATTTTAATCTGGTCCTTCAAGTTCACTTGCAAGGCAGCGCCAATGCCACCAAGGCCTGTTGGGATTTGATGCGCGAACAAGGCTATGGCCGCATTTTGATGACCGCATCGTCCACCGGCCTTTATGGCAATTTCGGCCAAGCCAATTATGGCGCCGCCAAGCTGGGCCTTGCGGGCCTGACCAAAACGCTGCACCTCGAAGGCGCGAAATATAATGTGCGCTGCAACACCATCGCGCCAGTGGCGGGAACCCGCATGACCGAAGATATCTTCCCACCAGAATTGTTCGAAAAATTCACACCGGACAATGTGGTTCCTGCGGCCCTGTTCTTGGTCAGCGAAGACGCCCCATCGAATATGATCATCGGCGCAGGCGCTGGTGCCTATCATGCCGCCTTTGTCACCGCGACACCGGGCATCGCCTTGCCCGAAGACCAACGCACCCCCGAAGGCATTGCCGCGGCGTGGGATCAAATCATCGACCGCACGGGCGAAATCGTTCCCCAATCGGGCAGCGAACAGTCGATGATCGTCATGCAAGCTCTGCAAAAACTGGGCGCATAATGGATAAAAACCGCCCATGGTTGGTCATGGGCGGTTTATTATGATGGGGCCTCCTAGGACTTAGGCTCCTCGGCTTGCGGCCAGCCTTAATCTTTAATGATTTTAATCAATTTCCGCTCAATAGGGGCCAAAATATTGGCCAATTCGTCCCCGCGCTTCAACACGGACCCAGCTTCGGATATCAGCGCCCACATCCCCTGCCGATGACGCAGGACGGGGCGTTTTTCGATACGATATTCCGGACGCTCCGCCGCCCGACGAAAAGCAGAAAATATCGCCACGTCGCGGTGGAAATCCATGGCATAATCTTTCCAATGCCCCGCAGCGACCATCCGGCCATAAAGATCTAATATTCGGCCCAGCTCCAGCCGATCAAAGCCGATTTGCTGAACAGCCCGAACCGGCATCACCGTCACATTGGGCGGAAGTGCCATTATGCGCTGATGCGATCGTCGCTGTCGGAATTGGGATCGCTGCTGTGATCGGAACGCTCAGCGCTATCCTCGTCGCCTTTCCGTTGCACAATCAACTGCGCGATTTGCTTTTGCAGCACCTCAAGCTGGCACTGCAATATTTCCAGCTTCTGCGTCGCTGGGTCGAAAATTTCGCTGCATGGCGTGCCATAGGGAACAAATTCCCGTGAATATTCGGTGGCATCGACCAAGGTCGAACGGGCGGGAATGCCAACCATCACCGCGCCTTCGGGCACATCTTTGGTCACCACGGCATTGCTGCCGACGCGCGCACGGGGATTCACGGTGATGGGGCCCAATATCTGGGCACCCGCCCCAACAATCACATCATCGCACAAGGTCGGGTGACGCTTGCCACCCACGCCATTGGCAGGGTCTGTTCCGCCCAAGGTAACACACTGATACAGCGTCACATTATCGCCAATTTCAGCGGTTTCCCCAATGACGGTAAATCCATGGTCAATGAACAAATGGCGACCAATGGTCGCACCGGGGTGAATATCAATGGCGGTCAGCCAGCGGGATATATGGTTCACCAACCGCGCCAGAAAAAACATGCGCGCCACAAACAACCAATGGGCGATGCGGTGCATGCCCACGGCCAGCAAGCCGGGGTATAGCAAAATTTCCCACCGAGAGCGCGGCGCAGGGTCGCGTGCCTTGATGGAATCGAGATAGGCGATCAGCCCTTGGAACATGCGTTCATCCCCTAAGCCCTGCTCCCCATGGATGCACGGCGGCACGTGTCATGCTGCGTAATTAAGACTTTCGACATGATATTTCCAGCCCCCAGCGGTTTTTCACGCCGGATGAAAATATTTTTCTATATTTTATAGTGACTTATTTATCGGCCAAAAAGCCCAATACGCAGCATCAACAGCCCCTCTCGGCGCAAATCACGCGCACCGTCCGCACGGCCAATTTGCCCTGCCAAGCGGTCCAGCATCAACCAACCACGCTGGCCCGCACCATATTGCGCCGGACGAAGCTTGGCACAGTCGCCCGCCGCCGCCAGCAACGTCGCACCATCCTCGCTTCCGCGCTGGACATAGGCCCCCCATAGCAGGCCCCAAGCCTGTCCGACATGCGCATCCACCCCGTTCGAACCCGCCGTGCAGCGCATCGACAAGGAAAATAGGCAATGACCAAATGCTGTCGCAGCCACCTCTTGCTCGGTCGCATCCTCGGCTAACAACATAGCCTCTGCGGCGTCGACCAACGCCTCAATACCCGCAACACCGTGAAAATGCTTTTGAAAGTCTGCCAGAAGCGGCTCCCCCTGCGGCAAAGCATCTGGCTGCGCGCCCAGCATCGCCATCATGTCGCGCCACCACGCCAATTTAATTTGGCCGATCATCGGTTCGCGCACATCGTCTAACAATTTGGTCAGGCGAAATGCCAGCATCCACAAGCATTGCACCGCGTCGCGCTTGTCGGCGGGCAGCGTCAACAATATGCGCGGGTCGGTGGGCGCGGGCAGAAATTCTGCTGCCAGCATCGCGCCATCCGCTGGCGCATCGTTGTCGTGCGGCACGTGATGCGCGTGGTCGCCCTGCCCGTCGCAGCCATCATGGGCGCTATGCAGATGCTCCGTCATCATCACTTCCCCATATGGTTCGATCTTGGGCTGCACCAGCCGGCTCCTGCACAAATAATAAAAAGGGGCGAAGGCGGCCCTATGCCATCCTTCGCCCCTTTTATCAAAATTATCGCTATTATGCGCGGTTACAAATCGACTTTACCGCTGCAATCACACGGGGCACATCCACCACAGCCGCTTTTTCCAAATTGGCCGCATATGGCAATGGAACGTCTTCGTTGCACACGCGCACAACTGGCGCGTCCAGATCGTCAAAGCCCTGTTCCATCGCCACCATCGCCAATTCGCTGGCAATAGAGCAAACGGGCCAACCTTCTTCGACCACAACCAAATGGTTGGTCTTCTTCAGGCTGGCCAGCACCGTCGCGGTATCCAGCGGGCGCAAGGTGCGAAGGTCGATCACCTCTGCGTCAATGCCATCTGCCGCCAAAGCTTCCGCCGCTTCCAACGCCAAGCCCACCCCAATTGAGTAGCTGACAATGGTCACGCCCGCCCCTTCGCGCATGATACGCGCTTTGCCGATGGGCAGCACATAATCATCCATCGCGGGCACATCAAACGAGCGGCCATATAGCAGCTCATTTTCCAAGAAGACCACGGGATCTTCGCTGCGAATGGCTGCCTTCATCAGGCCCTTGGCATCCGCTGCGTCATATGGCGAAATGACCACCAACCCTGGCACATTGGCATACCAAGGCGCATAATTTTGGCTGTGCTGTGCGCCCACACGCGATGCCGCGCCATTGGGGCCACGGAACACAATCGGGCAACGCATTTGGCCACCCGACATATAGTTGGTCTTGGCCGCTGAGTTGATGATATGGTCAATCGCCTGCATGGCAAAGTTGAACGTCATAAACTCGATCACTGGCTTCAAACCGCCCATGGCCGCACCCGCGCCCAGACCAGCAAAACCATATTCAGTGATCGGCGTATCCACCACGCGCTGCGGACCAAATTCCTGCAATAGGCCTTGGGTCACCTTATAGGCCCCCTGATATTCGGCCACTTCTTCACCCATCACGAAAACGCGGTCGTCAGCGCGCATTTCTTCGGCCATCGCGTCGCGCAAGGCTTCACGAACCGTCGTTTTGACCATTTCCGTACCCGCCGGAATGGCAGGGTCCGAAACTTGGGCTTTGGCGGTTACAGGCTTGGCAGCAGGAGCCGCTTGCGCAGGCGCTTCGGCAGCTTCGGCCTTGGCGGGCGCGGCGCTGGCGGCGACTTCGCCCGTGTCATCTTCGCCGCGAATGATGGCGATGACCGTGCCCACTTTGACATTGTCGCTGCCCTCAGCGATCAGGATTTTCTCCACCGTGCCTTCGTCCACGGCTTCAAATTCCATCGTCGCTTTGTCGGTTTCAATTTCGGCCAAAATATCGCCCGATTGAACCACATCACCCTCTTTGACCATCCATTTGGCGAGCGTGCCCTCTTCCATCGTCGGCGACAGCGCCGGCATTTTCAGTTCGATTGGCATCAATATTGCTCCACCAGCACGTCGGTATAGAGTTCGTGTAATTCGGGTTCGGGCGCATTTTCCGCGAAATCAGCCGATTCATTCACAATCTGGCGGATTTCCTTGTCGATTCCCTTGATCTTGTCTTCGGTGATGCCCGCTTCGACCATCAAACGCTTCAAATGTTCGATGGGGTCCGACTGGTCGCGCACGGCCTGCACTTCCTCACGGCTGCGATATTTCGCTGGGTCAGACATGGAATGGCCGCGATAACGATAGGTTTTCAGTTCCAGCAAGATCGGACCTTTGCCCGCACGCACCCATTCTAGCGCCGTTTCCGCCGCACCGCGAACGGCCAGCACGTCCATGCCGTCAATCTGCAAGCCCGGAATGCGGAAGCTTTCGCCGCGACGATATAGCTGGTCCTCAGCCGACGCACGGTTCACTGATGTACCCATGGCATATTGGTTGTTTTCGATCACAAAAATGATCGGCAATTTCCACAGCTCGGCCATGTTAAAGCTCTCATAGACCTGACCTTGGTTGGCTGCGCCATCACCAAAATAGGCCATGGCAACGCCGCCATCTCCGCGATATTTATGCGCAAAAGCCAAACCATTGCCCAGCGCAACCTGTGCGCCCACAATACCGTGACCGCCATAAAATTTATGTTCCACGCTGAACATATGCATCGAACCGCCCTTGCCGCGCGAAATGCCAGCGGCGCGGCCCGTCAGTTCGGCCATAATCACATTGGGGTCGATACCATAAGCCAACATATGGCCATGGTCGCGGTAACCGGTAATCACGCTGTCCTTGTCGGCGTCCAGCGCGGACTGCAAACCAACAGCCACCGCTTCTTGGCCAATATATAAATGACAAAAACCGCCGATCAGGCCCAGACCATAAAGCTGGCCAGCCTTTTCTTCGAAACGGCGGATCAACATCATGTCGCGATAGAATTTTTCCAATTCTTCGGGCGACGCATCATAAGGCACCGGATCACGCGGCATCTCGCGGTTGGGCGCAGGCGCGGGGGTAGCAGCAGCTTTTTTGGGCGCGTCATTCGAGCGCGCAGGAGCTTTGGCCAAGGCGATTTTCCTTTGCGTTAAGCCGTAATGGCACCAGCGCTATAAGAGACGAAATCCTGAAATGGCAACGCCTCTAACCAGTGCCAAACGGGCATATAGTGATAACGCAGGTCCTATAAAAAAGCCACCTGCCACCACCTCAACGCAAAATTTGAACAGAGGTTTCAAGGCCGGCGCAATGCAATGTCAGATAATTACATAAGCATGGCCGATTGTGAATTTTAGTTCCGATTGCAACACCTATTGCATTTATCGCAATTGGTTCTTTTAACCAAAATATATTTTGCACATCTCGGCTTATTTTTTGCAATCCATGTCCAAAAACAAGGCCTGTCGATGGCGCACACACCTCATCCAGCCCGTGCCATCACGGCTTTTTGGGCGATTCCATCGGGATAATCACTTCATCAGGATGATAAGCACCCAGACGTTCTCGGACATATTCTTCGGCCAGATCAGGGTCGACGCGGCGCTGGTCCAACAAATTCACACGGTTCTGCAATTCGCTTTCGCGCTTTTGCAATTCCGTCAGGATCAACTGCTTCTTTTCCACCGACTGACCATATTCGCCCCAAGCATAAAGTCCGGTCGGGCCGAAAATCGCATAGCCGAGCATCGCCAGCACCGCGATCAGCGCCAAAGCTGGCCCTGTGGCCTTGCCCATGGATTTACGAAGTTTGTGGCGTTGCATCATAGATTCGTTGAATCACAGCAGATTCCCCGCGTCAAGGCATGCAGGACGAATTGTGCGATAATATTATATATATGCACTGAATAGCGGCGTAGCCCACCCCGTCGCGCTGGCCGCGACGCACGGCCCCACATGCCCGAACCCAGCGCGCGGCGAAAGCATCGTCCCTGCCACAACGCCCATAACGCCCGCCCTACACATAAAAAACGGCGCCGCCCCAATGGGAACAGCGCCGTCATTCAAGCGGCCAACCAACGAACGGCCAGCCTTAGCATCAACGATTTAGGCGAAGATTTTCGCGCCTGGGTAAATCGCCATATTGCCCAATTCTTCTTCGATACGGATCAGCTGGTTATATTTTGCCAACCGGTCCGAACGGGCCAAGCTGCCGGTCTTGATCTGACCGCAGTTGGTGGCAACCGCCAAGTCGGCAATGGTATAATCTTCGGTCTCACCCGAACGGTGCGACATAACAGCGGTGTAACGCGCACGATGCGCCATATCGACCGCATCCAGCGTTTCCGACAGCGTGCCGATCTGGTTAACTTTCACCAACAGGCTGTTAGCCAAGCCCTTGGTGATACCTTCTTCCAAACGAGCAGGGTTGGTGACGAACAAATCGTCTCCAACCAGTTGGCACTTGTTACCGATCAAGTCGGTCAGCGCCTTCCAGCCGATGAAATCATCTTCGCCCATGCCATCTTCGATCGACTTGATCGGATAGTCAGCAACCAGCTTGGCCAGATATTCCGCAAATTCTTCTGGCGATAGCGACAGATTTTCGCCGCTGATTTCATATTTGCCATTTTTGAAAAATTCGGTCGATGCACAGTCCAGCGCCAGCACAACATCGCTGCCCAGCTTGAAGCCAGCTTGTTCGACCGAAGCGGAGATAAAGTCCAGCGCATCGCGGGTCGATGCCAGATTTGGCGCAAAACCGCCTTCGTCACCCACAGCGGTGGCCAGACCCTTTTGCGACAGGCCCTTCTTCAGCGTGTGGAAAATTTCCGAACCCCAACGCACGGCTTCTGCGATGCTGTCGGCGCCCACCGGCATCACCATAAATTCTTGGAAATCAATGGGGTTATCGGCATGTTCACCGCCATTGATGATGTTCATCATCGGCACAGGCAAGGTGCGGGCGGACACGCCGCCAACATAGCGGTACAGCGGCAAACCACGTGCATCAGCCGCCGCCTTGGCCACGGCCAGACTGACGCCCAAAATGGCATTCGCACCCAAACGCGACTTGTTGGGAGTGCCATCGACTTCGATCATCTTGTCGTCGATTTCGCGCTGATCTTCGGCGTCCAAGCCCAGCAAGGCTTCGGCGATGTCGGCGTTGACGGCTTCAACAGCCTTGGTCACGCCCTTGCCCAAATAGCGGCTCTTGTCGCCGTCGCGCAATTCCATGGCTTCGTGCGCGCCAGTCGATGCGCCGGATGGCACGGCAGCGCGGCCAAAGCTGCCATCCTCCAACAAAACATCCACTTCAACCGTGGGATTTCCACGGCTGTCAAGGATTTCGCGGCCGTGAATGTCGATGATGGCAGTCATGATGGTCGTCCTGCAAAAAATGGCCCGAAACAGGCCGATGGGTTACAATCGACCGCCTGTTATCTTTGTGCGGACAGGAGCGCAAGATTGTCAGGAAATTTTGACAGCTATGGAACCATTGCCCCCGCCTCGCTATATAAACTCTGTCATCTATGTGCTAATGTCCGCACTAGCGTAACTGGATTTTGTCATTTCTGATTAATCGCTGATTTCAGGGATTTCACACAGAGAGAATGAGGATTATAACTATGGCCAACGCCAATTCTGACAATTCGCCTTTCTCGACAGCGGCAGACACAGCCAAGGAAGGCGCAGCCGAAGCCATTGTCGCAACAAAGGAAACTTTGGACAATATGGCCGACCAAGCGCGCAACCACCCCATTCGCGACCAAGTATCGGCCACCGTCGGCACGATCAAAGATGAAGCGCGCCGCCACGCGGACAATCTCAAGGGCGAAGCCGCCAATCTGAAAGATCAGGCCAGCACCAAAGCCCGCGACGCCGCCACCGCTGGCAAAGGCAAGGCCGCCGAAGCTGTCGGCAGCCTTGCGAAGCTGTTGCAGGACACAGCCCCCACTGTCGACGACAAGCTGGGCAAACAATATGGCGACTATGCCCGCAGTGCCGCGACCAGCGTATCGGGCTTTGCCAACTCGTTGGAGCAAAAGGACATTGACGAACTGGCCGAAAATGCCCGCGACTTTGTTCGCAAAAGCCCCGCCGTGGCCGTTGGCGCCGCCGCTGTTGTCGGCTTTGTGCTGGCCCGCATGTTGAAAGGCGGCTCGAAGGACTGAGACCGACACCGCCCCGCTTCCTCGGTTGCGGGGCGGTTCGCGCTCCTATCGGAAGCCAGCCCACCATAGCTCGGCCCAAGGACGCGGCGTTCCACGTCCGGCAGATATATTGGCACCAAATAAAGGAATGAGCTTTTGGCGAAGAATAGCGATGGCTTCGAAAGCATAAGCCACGGCTATGCGCCCGACGGCGCTTCCCACAGCCATGCACCGCAAGAAGCCCCCATTCCCTTCAGCGACTTGGTTCGCGACGTCTTGGACAATGCCAGCAATACCGCCAAGGCAGAGGTGGCCCTGCTCAAAGCACGCGGCGAATTGGCAAAACAAGGTACCAAGACCATGTCCCTGTGGGGCATCGTCGCGGCGATTGCGGCTTTTGTGGCGCTTTTGACCTTCGCCATTGGGATGGTCCTCAGCCTGTCCACCATCATGGGCCCATTGGCGGCCACTTTGCTGGTCAGTTTTGCGCTATTGTTGCTGGCTGGGCTGGCTGCGATGCGTGCCAAATCGGGCGCCGCGAATATTCAAGTGGCCCTGCGCCGCGATGTTTTTGGTGAGGGAGACGCCGAATGAGCGCATCACGCACAGCTTTGGCCAATGCCGCGCATCAGGCCATGCTGCAACGATCCCAGCTTCGCCGCAGCTTGGGGCTGACCCACAGCGAATTACAGCCAGCCGCCTTGGCCGAACGCGGCAAATATCATGTCAAATCTACCGCCCATGATGTGGCGGATTTTACCCGCCGCGAAGTGTCGGCGAATCGCGCTATTTTGGGTGTCGCAGCCGTGGGCGGATTGGCGTGGTTGCTGCGCGACCCCATTCGCGAACAAGCACCCGCTGTGTGGAAGCGCAGCGGCAAAGCGGTCAAATCCTTTGCCGCGTCGATCAATCGGGCGCTGGACCCCGACCCACAAGACGAAGACTATATCGACCCGCCAGAAACCGAAACCCAAACCGCCAAGGCGAGATGGAAAGCGACTCAGGCTGCCAGTCTGTTGGCCGCTCGGAAAGTCCAAGAACAGTTGGAGGATAAAATGAAGCCCCTAGGTCAAACCGCCCGCGACACGCGGGACAAAGCCAGCGAATTGGCTGAACGCACCGCCGAAAACGCACGCCAAACCGCCGAAGCCGCCAAGGCCCGCGTCCAAGAAGGCTATGGCCGCGCCCGCGCCGCCACGTCCGAATTGGCCGCCAAAGGGCGCGAGCAAGCCGATGTCGCCAAACATGCCGCCGAAAATGCTTATGCCAAGGGCAAAGAAAAAGCATCTGTCGCATCATCGCGCGCCCGCGAATTTGCCGCAGAACAGCCCTTGACCTTATTGGCTGGTGCTTTGGCGGCAGGCCTGTTGGTCGGCTCGCTCGTTTCAAAAAAAGACGAAATAAAATAACAAGCTTGGGCTTGCTGTACGGACAGGATTTTTGATATGGGGCGGCTTCCCCCTCCCCGTATCTGAAGCCACTGCGCTTGTTTTCAGGCGCCGTGTTTCAGGCGTTTCGCAAGGATATAAGAATGAGCAAGCTACACCTTGTTTTCGGTGGCCGCGTATCTGACCCACAAGGCTTGGATTTTGTCGACCTCGATGCCGTTGAAATCGTTGGGCTTTTCCCCGATTATGCCGCTGCAGAAAATGCATGGCGCGCCGCGGCACAGCGCACCGTCGATGACGCCGAAATGAAATATGTGGTTGTTCACCTGCACAAGTTGCTGGAGCCTGAAGCCGAATAATCCGACTCATCAGGCAGCAGCGTCACGCCCTTCATGCGGCGACGCGCAAACTGCCTGACAGATGGGCGCGAGCAATAGCCCAACAGACATAAAAATGGCCGCTATCGCAATCAGACCAAATGGTCGGGGCGAAGCGGCCTTTTTCTTATGAACTTCAGCTTATCGGCCCAATTTTATGGGCATAGCAAACGGGCTATCGATGGCCCATGCGACACCAAGATAAAAAAGCGGATGCCCTATCGTCGGGCATCCCCGCGTCCATCAGCGGAAATTATCGGCATAGGCCTGTAACTTCAGGCGGCGCACGGTTGGCGGCACGATGTCGGCGTCAATGCCATTGCGCTCGGCATAAGCTTTGGCTTCATCCAAAGATTTAAAGCTGAAACGCAATTGACGGCGGGTGTCACCGCTGCCCGCCCAGCCCATCAAAGGGTCGGGGGTGCGGGCTTCTGCTGGTGCAAATTCCAGAAACCAGTCTTGCGTACCCGCCCGACCGGACTGCATCGCATTTTTGGGCTTCTGAAAAATCCGCGCTTTCATTGTATCACCTTCATAATAACGGTCACTCGCTCCCTTAGCCGCTGGGCGCGCCAAGGAAAAGAGGACATTTTCAACTGCATCTTCACCATAGCCAACACAACACGCCGACCTCAAGCCGCCCCGCCATCGCGCCGCGCCTGCGCCGCCTTGGTCAACACGCTGGCTTTGGCATCGGCAGGACTGTCAGGCCAAGCATGTTTGGGATAGCGCCCCCGCATATCCTTGGCGACATCGCGCCACGACCCGGCCCAAAAACTAGGCAAGTCACGCGTCGTTTGAATGGGCCGATGCGCGGGCGATGTCAGCGACAAGATGAGCGGCACCGCAGGCTGCCCCACCATCGGGTGGCGCGACAGGCCGAACAATTCCTGCACCCGCAAGGTCACGGTGGGGCCGCCCTCGCTGCCATAGTCAATGGCATGGCGATTGCCAGCAGGGCTTTTGAAATCGGCGGGCGCCAATTGGTCCAGCGATTGGCGCTGCGGCCAGTCCAGCATATTCAGCAAAGCATCGGCCATCCGCCCGTCCGGCAAATCCCGCAGCCCCTTGCTCCCGCCCAGCACCGGTTCCAACCACATATCCAAGCTGGCCAGCAAAGCCTCGTCGGACAATTCCATCAAACCCGCAAAAGCCGCACGTTGGCGAATGGCGCGCGCCCGTTCCCCCCATGCGATCAGCGACAAGCCCTTGGCCGCCACCGCGTCCATGCGCACCCGCACGGACTGAGCCGATGCCGCCGCGCCGCCGTCCTGCCAGCGCTTCAGCAATATCGCACCCAAGCGCCGTTCGCGCTTTTGCTCGACACGGTCTTGGCTGGCATCATAGGCGCTGATTACCCGATCTTCGGCCTGCGCCCCAAATAGCGCCTCAACCTCCATGCTGTCCAAGGCTGCGCCGCTAAGGATGCGAACACCCGATGGATGCCCTTGGGCATCACCCACCGCAATCCATTCCGCACTAGCCAACGGGTCCAGCGGGTCGATGCGATAGGCTGGGCCGCCAACGCTCAGATATTCACCGCGTCCATTGCCGCGCGCACGGGCCAAGCGGTCCGGCCACGCCGTGGCAATCCATCCGCCAACCGACCGCGACGGCTTGCCCTGATGCAGTGCTTTTTCCTTGGCCAATTTGGCCAATCGCTGGGCCAACCGCCGCGCGGCTTCGGCCCGCTGCCCGCTCTGACTGCGGGCGCGGGACAAGCGCTGTTCCACATCCGCCATGCGCCCACCCAGCCCATTTTCACTCAGCAACACCGCCACTTGCGCGGCCTGATCCGCCTCGCCCGCCGCTGCGGCTTCTAACATCATATGCGCCAAGGGCACGGGCAAGGGCAGCGCCGCCATGGCATGGCCCGCCGCGCTAATCCGCCCATCTGCATCCAGCGCGCCGTAACGCATCAGGCGGCTGCGCGCTTCCTCCACGGCGGGCGCGGCGGGCAGGTCCAGCCATGCCAAGCTGGCGGGGTCGCTCACCCCCCATGACGCGCAATCCAGCACCAAAGGCATCAGGTCGCTTTCGCCAATTTCCGGCGGGTCAAAAGGCGGCATGCCGGCTGTCGCCGCCGCTTCCCACAAACGATAGGCCGTGCCAGCCCCTTGGCGCGCCGCACGTCCGGCGCGCTGCGTCGCCGATGCTTGGCTGGCGCGTTCGGTGACCAGACGCGAAATACCCGCCGCTTTGTCGAAACGGGGACGGCGCGCTAAGCCGCAATCCACCACAATCCGTACGCCCTCGATGGTCAGGCTGGTTTCCGCAATGCTGGTCGCCAAGATCAGCTTGCGTCGCCCCTCTGCGTCGGAGGCCAGCGCCTTGCGCTGTAATGTCGGGTCCACTTGGCCATGCAATTTATGCAGGCTGATGGGCAATTGCGCGGCGGTCACGGCGTCGGCGGTGCGCTCAATCTCCGCAACCCCAGGTAAGAAAGCCAATATGTCGCCAGTAGGCTGTTCGCTTAACGCCGTGCGAATGGCCGACAACATCGCCGCCTCTATCCGTTCCTCGGCGCGGCGGCCCAGATATCGCAGCTCCAACGGCCAGCTTTTGCCCATGCTTTCAATGACCGGCGCATCGTTTAACATGGCAGAAAAACGCGCCCCGTCCAACGTCGCCGACATGGCGATCAGGCGCAAATCCTCGCGCAGCCCTTGCTGACAATCCAGCGCCAAGGCCAAGGCAAAGTCGCTGTCCAAGCTGCGCTCATGCACTTCGTCGAACAACACCGCTGATACGCCCGCCAATTCGGGGTCCGCCAAAATCCGGCTGCGGAACAAGCCCGGTGTCATCACCAGCAGGCGCGTTTGCGCGCTATGGCGGCTGTCCATACGGGTGGCATAGCCGATCAGCCCCCCCGTTTTCTCGCCCATTTCCTCGGCAATACGCTCGGCAGCCGCGCGGGCGGATAGGCGGCGGGGCGACAATAGCCAAATCTGACCATCGCACCATGGCTCATTCAGCAAAGCTGGGGCAATGCGTGTCGTCTTACCTGCCCCCGGCGGGGCAACAACAATGGCGGCGGTTTGCGTCCGCAGCGCCGACAGCACATCAGGCAACACCGCATCAATGGGCAGCGGGGTCAAAAATTCGCTTCTGCTCATGACGGCCACCGTCCGTCCGACAAACAGCGTCGATCAATAAGCGCGCGAAACAGCAAAGGCCACAGCCTCGCTTAGCGCCGCCTTGGCAGGGGTTTCGGGGAATGGGGCCAGTGCCTCAATCGCCTTTTGCCCATAATCGCGCGCACGGGCCATGGTGTCCGTCACCGCATCATATTTGTGCAGCAACGCCTTGGCATGGTCCAAATCCGCATCGCTGATGCGCTTGCCTGTCATGGCGTCCTGCCAGAACTGGCGTTCCTCGGCATTGCCGCGCGCATAGGCCAAAATGACCGGCAGAGTGATTTTGCCATCGCGAAAATCATCGCCCACGCCCTTGCCCATCGTTTCTTCGTCCGAAACATAGTCAATGGCATCGTCGATCAACTGAAATGCCATGCCCAAATTGCGGCCAAAACTATCCAGCCGTTCTTCGCTATCATCGGTGCGTTCCGCAACCACAGCGGCGATTTTGCTGGCCGCCGCGAATAATTCCGCCGTCTTGCCATTGATAATGGCCAAATATTGTTCTTCGCTGGTTTCGATCTGGTGCTGGGCGGACAATTGGCTGACTTCGCCTTCCGCAATCACCGCCGACGCCCGCGACAAAATGTGCAAGGCGCGCAGAGAACCCACTTCCACCATCAATTCAAAGGCGCGGGCAAATAGGAAATCGCCGACCAACACCGACGCGCTATTGCCCCAAATGATGTTCGCGGTTTGCCGACCACGGCGCAAATCCGACCCGTCCACCACATCGTCATGCAGCAAGGTTGCGGTGTGGATAAATTCCACCGCCGCTGCCAAATCACAATGTTTGCGGCCCCGATAATTCAGCACGGCAGCGCAGGCCAGCGTCAGCATGGGACGCATTCGCTTGCCGCCGCTGGACACCAAATGGTCCGCCAATTGGGGAATCATCGGAACATCGGACTGCATCCGTTCCAACAAAACGTCGTTCACCAGCTCCATATCATCGGAGACAAGCTCCATCAGCGTCAGGAGAGAGGGCGGGGCATCCCCAGCGTGCAGTTGAAGATCAGCAGTCATATCGCCGCTTGCCTTGGCGCGATAAGGTGAATTTTGCAATGACTTTCGGCTTGCTTTTGCCCCCCGTCCAATGCCAATCGTCCGTCGAACAGGAGACATCATAAACCATGGACGACCAGCTTCGCCGTTATCGCCAAAGCATCGACAATATCGATGCCGCGCTCATCTATATGCTGGCCGAACGATTCAAGGTCACCAAAGCGGTTGGCGAGTTAAAGGCCCAAATCGACCTTCCCGCCGCTGATCCTGACCGCGAAAGCCGCCAAGTCGAACGCCTGCGCAGCCTTGCCCAAGACGCCGATCTGGACCCCGAATTCAGCGAGAAATTCCTGCGCTTCATCATCGACGAAGTCATTCGCCATCACCAACAAGCCAAACAGGATGCGGGCGCTTAAAGCCTGCACCCCTGCCCCGCCAGCGCCAACCCCATAAGGCGGCATCCGCCAAATTCCATATATTTTGGCTATATTCCTAGGGGATGCAGCGGCGCGAATCGTCACAAATATGGCGGGGCAAAATCCCCCCCATATCGATACAACCGCGCTAAGCAGCAGGCAGGCGCAAGCGCACCAGCACCCCGCCCAAATCTTCGCTTTCGTCCATCATGATGCTGCCACCATAAATTTCGGTAACATCGCGCACAATGGCCAAGCCCAAGCCCGTACCCGGCTTACCGCTGTCCAATCGCACGCCGCGATCAAATATCCGCGTTCGATCGGCGGGTGACACGCCCATGCCATCGTCCTCGACCCAAATTTCGGCCATGTCCCCGTCGCGCTTCACCGTCACAAACACGCTGCCGCCACCATATTTGGCGGCATTTTCCATCAAATTGCCCAGCAATTCTTCCAGATCTTGTTTTTCAATCCGAACCACCAACTGGCGGTCCCCTTCGCTGTCGATCCGAACATCGGGAAATAAGCGGCCCACCGCGCGCGACACGCTGTCCACACAGTCAAAAACATTCGCCCGCGCCTGTGCCGCTCCGCGCCGCCCCACTGCGCGGGCGCGCGCCAAATGATGGTCCACCTGCCGCTGCATGGTCGCCGCCTCGCGCCGCACCGCTGTGGCCAATTCTGGGTCATTGCTGGCGGCGGCATTCATCAGCACCGTCAATGGCGTTTTCAGGGCATGGGCCAAATTACCCGCATGAAGCCGCGCTTCCTCGGCCTGTTGCTCATTATGGGCCAGCAACGCGTTGAGTTCGTCCACCATCGGCTTCACTTCGACGGGCAGTGGGGCAATGATACGCCCTTGATCACCCCCGCGCATGGCGGCAATCGCACGGCGAATATGGCGCAGCGGCCACAGGCCATAAAATGTCTGAAGCGCCGCCAAAATGATCAAGCCCACGCCCAACAAAGCCAGACTGGGGAATAAGGTCCGCCGCACAACGCTTTTTTGCGCGTCCAAAGCCTCACGCGATTGCGCGATTTGATAATGCCATTTGACGGGGCTGCCAGGCAAAATGACCGTGCGTTCCAACACACGTAATTTCTCGTCCGGAAATTGGCTGCTATCGTGGGTATAGATTTTTTCATCATCCATGTTGGACGATATATCCAATGTGCGTTCCCATAAGGACCGCGACCGATAGGGTTCCTGATTACCCCCGCTAATCTGCCAATATAAACCGCTATAAGGTTCCAAAAAACGCTGATCGCCCAGCGGTTCCACCAATCGCACTTCGCCATCGGGGCCAATTTCTGACGATCGGATCATCGCCATCAGAACATATTCCAACCCGCTGTCAAAATTATTGGTGATCGCGTTGGTCAGGACACGGTCGAGCGCCAAACCACCGCCCAGCAGCAGCAGCGATATCCACAGCGTGGCAATGGCGATCATACGCCGCGCCAACGACCCCGTCAGGCGTCCAGCCAAAGCCGGACGCCTGACGGGGTCGGATGTCATATTAAAGGTCGTCGGGCTGTCCGAGTCCGTCATATCGGGCTGATTCAGCCCTGCGGATCGTCAAGCTGATACCCAAGCCCGCGCATGGTGGTGATAATATCCGCGCCCAATTTCTTGCGAATACGGGTCACGAACACTTCGATGGTGTTGGAATCGCGGTCGAAATCCTGATCATAAATATGTTCGATCAATTCGGTGCGCGACACCACCTTGCCTTTGTGATGCAGCAAATAAGACAGCAGCTTATATTCCTGCGCCGTCAATTTCACGGCTTCGCCATTCAAGGTCACACGGCCAGAGCGCGTATCCAGCCGCACTGGCCCCGCTAGCAATTCGCTGGACGCATTGCCCGACGCACGGCGAATAAGGGCGCGCAGTCGGGCGATCAGTTCTTCGGTCTGAAATGGCTTGGCCAAATAATCATCAGCGCCAGCATCCAGCCCCGCCACCTTGTCGGACCAACTGTCACGCGCCGTCAAAACCAGCACAGGAAAGTTGCGCTTTTCACGGCGCCAGCGGTCCAGCACGGTCAATCCGTCGACCTCTGGCAAGCCCAGATCCAGAACCACCGCGTCATATTCCTCGGTCGAGCCCAGAAAATGGCCTTCTTCGCCATCGGTCGCCAAATCCACGGCATAACCCGCGCCTTCCAGCACCGACTTTAACTGTGGACCCAAAGTGGGTTCATCTTCGACAATCAAAATTCGCATTCAGGCGCCTTTCGTCCGGGTGCCATCAACTGGACGCCCCCTGTTTCCGATCATCTGTTGCAGACCATTCGACCATATGTCCGACACCGCTCCAACAGAAATATGGTATCGCGTCATGGCCTCTCCTTCATTCACGCCCCAAAAGACCATATGCATCAAACGTCATCTGGTTCAGCGGCGCCCGACAATTTGCCCCGTGCGTGCATCAACATAGACCACGACGACTTTGCTGCCGTCCATGAATTTCAAGGCATAGACCATTTGCCGCGCATCAAATTGCGGGCCACCCAGATAGTTCATATCCCGATAGGGCGCACGAGCGCGAACGTCAGCAATGATACGGTTCAGCGGCATCACTTGCCCCTGCGCCGCGGCTTCGCGCAGATGCTGCTGATCCCGATCCCGCGCCACTGCCGAAGCAGGCGCGCCCGATGCCAGCAATAAAGCCAAAGCGATAGAGGAGGTCAGAATTTGGGTCATGCCAATGGGTCTAGCTTCACAGCGTTGAATAGAGGATGAATATCGTCAAAACACGATATTTAGATTAAACGTATCGTTGAGCGTGAAGACAAGCGGATTTTTTCCGATCCGCCTGTTTCTCAGGCTTTGGCCTGTTCAAACCATCCATCTCCATTGCCGTATCAGGGCCATATCCGGTACTTAATTAGCGAGCGCGGCACATTGTTGACGACGCCAAATGGCAGATGCAACACGATCTTCGCGGTCAAATTTCACCTTATATTGGCACACCAAAAAATTCTGCGAATTGGTCATCGCAAATTTAAACTGATAGTCCCACGAACGGCGATCTTTCTTAACGGGCTGGCCTATCACTTGCGTCAGCGCGTCCGGCGTCAAGCCATTGGTAACACCGCGAAAAATCTGGGGATTGGTGACGCCTGCATCCCGCACAAAGGGCACATCCAGCTTGCGCGGAGCAATGTGAACATCCGTGAAATTTTCAGCCTGCGGATTGGTTTGTTGGTCCACAGGGTTGGTGTGGCCGGCATGGCTGGGCACAGCCCCGACCACCAACGCAGCGGACAATAGCGCAGCCATTCCAGCTTTTTTCATCAATTGCATAACAACTTCCTTCTTTTCCCAATATTTACCGTTCGCGCAGCGCTTCGCCAGCTTTGTTCAACGGCTTGGTGATATATTCCCACACGGTCTTTTGGCTGGTGCGGATGTCGGTGGTGGTGACCATCCCTGGCGTGATGGGCAATTGCTTGCCAGCTTTGGTCGTCAAACTGTCGGTCTTGGTGCGGATCAGCACACGATAATAGACAATTTCAGGCTGCACCTCGTCGCGCAGCGTGTCGGGCGCGATCATTTCCACTGTGCCGTCCAATCCGCCATAAATGGAATAATCATAGGCCGTCACCTTCACCCGCGCCGTCTGGCCCGGATGAATGAAGGCGATGTCGCGGGGCGAAATGCGCGCCTCGACCAATAATTTATCATCCATCGGCACCAAGGTCATGACCGACCCGCCGGGCTGGATCACCCCGCCAATGGTCGTCACTTCCAAATTTTTCACAATAGACCGCACAGGTGCAACCAAGGTGGTGCGGGCCAATGTGTCGGCCCTGCCCCGAACCACGGAATCGAGCGAATTGACCTCGGCATCAATCCGCGCCAATTCTTCGCGGCTTTTGACCATATAGCCCGACCGCGCTTCATTCAGCTTCATTTCCAAATCGGCGGCTTGGCGTTGCAAGCGGATAATTTCCACATTGCTGGACGCGCCGCTTTCCAACAAAGATTGGCTAATCGCCAATTCTTTGCGCGCTAGGGACAAAGCGTTGCCAAGGCCGCTAACCGTCTCGCTCAAGCTGCGGCGCCGCGAATGAAATAGCGCGGTTTCCGTCGTTTTCAACTCGGGCCATTCGTCCAGTTCGGCAGGAAAGCTGATGCTGCCAGCGCCCGCCACCTCGGCGCGCAAACGCGCCCTTGTGGCCAATGATGCGCGATATTTGGTGGCCGTTTCCTCGACACTGGACTCGCCGCGTGTCGGGTCCAGCCGGGCCAGCACCATTCCCTTTTCGACAATTTGCCCTTCACGAACATTTAGTTCCTCTAGCAAACCGCCTTCCAGCGACTGGATGACCTGTTCGCGCGATGTGGGGATAACCTTGCCCGCGCCGCTCGACACTTCGTCAATTTCAAAAAACCAAGCCCAGATGAAAAACAGGCCCAGAAAAATTGTGACCAGCCAAATGACCTGCGCCGAACGGGAAGCGGCCATTTCATTATGGTCGGTCAAATCGGGCAAGCCCAACGCCGCCGCATCTCTGGGGGCGGATTTTCGGAAAAATTTGCCGATCATTGGGGCGACCTCATGGCTTTACGCATCGCTTCAGGAAGGACGATTTTGGCAGCGCGCATCGGCGTGCCCTCGCCCGCTTGCGCGGCCGGTGCAGCGGCATCCGCTGATGTCGGGGCTACGGTCGCTGCGGCCGCCGGAACCGCCGAGCCCCTTTGCCCCTTTTCTCCTTTCAGCGCGGCCAACACTTGCTCCTTGGGACCGTCCAAATGGATTTTCCCGCCATCCAAAACGATGATGCGGTCCACCAAGTCCAGCACCGCCAAACGGTGGGTCGCAACAATCAGGCTTTGATGCGCGGGCCATTGCCGCAAATGGGCAATCAAGTCCCGCTCGCTGGCGTCATCCATCGCGGTGGTCGGTTCGTCCAACAAAGCAATATGCGGTTCGCGCAGCAACAAACGCGCCAGCAACAAAGCTTGGCGCTGGCCGCCCGACAAACCCAAGCCGCCTTCGCGGATTTCATGGTTCAGCCCCGCTGGCAAGGATTGCACAAAGGCCAAAGCCCCGCTGATTTGCAGCGCCCTAATCAACTGCTCATCGCTGGCCATCGGCATGCCGAAGGTCAGATTTTCCCGCAAACTGCCGTGGAACAAGCGCGCATTTTGCGTCAGCATCACCACGTCGCGCCGGACATCAACAGGGTCGATATGCCCCAATTCCACGCCGTCCAGCATGATCGAGCCGGACTGCGGCTCCAACAAACCGGAAAGGGCCTGTAACAATGTCGATTTGCCTGCGCCATTGCGGCCCAGCAGCGCGATTTTCTCACCCGCTTTGATGGTCAGGGATGAAATGGACAGCGCGGCATGCTGCGGGTCATATCCGAAACTGGCGTCCTTCAGCACATAATCGCCGCGCAGCATGGGACGATGCACCAACCGGCTTTCGGCTGGGCTGTCGATGGGCAGGTTCATCAATTGATCCAGCGACTGCGCCGCCACTTTGGCTTGTTGCCAGCGGTTCAAAATCATCGTGATCGACGACAAAGGCGCCAGCATCCGGCTGATCAAAATCGACGATGCAACCAATGCACCCGTGCTCAGGTCGCCCGCAATCGCCGCCGGTACGCCAAAGAAAATCACCATTGCAAAGGCCGCGCCCTGCACGCTTTGCATCCAATTGTTCAACCGATTCAGCAGCTGGCGCGACGCCATGCTGCTGTTGGCATTCACCGCATTATAATGGTTCCATTGGTTTTGGAACCGATGCTCGGCCTGCAAAATCTTAATATCTTCAATGCCTTGCACGGCCTCGATCAGCATCGCGTTGCGCAATGCCCCCTCGCGCATCCCCAACTGCGCCAATTCTCCCAGTCGCCGCTGTGCCAGCAAGCTGGGCAGCATCAGCAACACAAAGGCCAAGATCGGAATCAGCACAAGCCAGCCCGAAATATACCAAAACACCACGCAGAACAGCAGGAAGAATGGCAAATCCGCCGCCGCCGCAATGGTGACAGAGGTCAACATATCACGCACCGATTCCAATTCGCGGATCTGCGAAATAAAGGTGCCCGTCGAATTGGGACGCGCGCTGTTTTTCACGCGCAACGCATGGCCAAACACGCGGTCTGAAATGCGCAAATCGGCGCGCTTGCCCAAAATATCGGTAATCCGCATTCGCGCATCACGCATTGCATAAGCAAAGACCAGCGACAGCATCACCCCGCCAAACAGCACATATAGCGTTGGCATAGATTGGGCGGGCACCACCCGATCATAGACTTGCATCGAAAAGATAACGCCGCCCAAGGCCATTAAATTGGTGATCAGCGACGCCACCATAATATGGGCATAGGGCCGCCAATCGACCAACACCAAGTCGCGCAGCCAAGATTTCTCGACCGGCGCAACATAAGCATCAACGCGTGCATCGCGGATATTTTGCAGCGGGCGTACGACCGCCAAGCGCACCATATGCGGCTGCAAATCGGCCAATTGATGAACCGTTTCGCTGCCGCCATCGCCGCACATCGCCAGCGTTAATTGGTCATCGTGCAAATGCGTTATCAACGCCACTTGGCCGCCCGCCAATTCGACAATCACCGGCAGACGCCATGGGGTTAGCCCGTCCAATTTGGGCTGAACCATTTGCAGCGACAAGCCCGCCTGCCGCGCCATGTCCCGCGCCCGCACGTCGATGCTGGCCTGCCCCTGCCATTGGGCGGCCAAGCGAATATGTTCCGGCGAAACATTGCATTGATAATGGGCTGCCGCCATCAAAACGGCCTGATGCCAGCCCGTCGCGGCCATTTGCGCTTGGGCCTGTTCGCTCAAGGCTTGGGAATTGGGGCCATTATCGGCTGGGGGCGTGGTCAATGCGGTCGGTTCCGTGGGATGGGGCATAGATGCGTTCCTATCCGCTGTGGGCGTTGAATGGGGCGTTCCAGCTGTTTTTGGTGTTTGCGGGGTGTTTGGTGGCGGTGTCATCAGCGATCAACCGGTGGGCCATAGGCGGTGGTTGGTGCCTCAGGGGTAAATTTGTCCCGCAAGCCACCTTGAAAATATAAACATTCGGTCGCCAAACGATATTGGATTTGCAGCGCCTGTGTTAATTCGACGCGTGCGCCATGATATTCCTGTTCCGCGTTCAACAGGTCGATCAAGGTTCGCGTTCCAAGATACAGATATTGCTGGCGATATAGGGTGCGTGTGGTGTCAATATTATCAACACGATCCGCCAATATAGGTTCGCGTTGCCGCCATCCTTCATATTGCGCCCGTGTCGCGGACAAGCGCTGACGCTGTTCCAATTCGGCTTGCTGCACGCCTTCTTCCGCCGAGCGCAAGCTATGCCTTGCCGATTCCGCCCGTGCCTGTGTCCCACCACCTTGGTACAGCGGCATCGACACCTTCAGGCCCACATGTCCTGTCGTGCGATATTCCCCGTTCAGGCGTGACCCCTTGGTCAGCGCATAGCCCATATCCCCGCTTAGGGAGATGGTCGGCATACGCTGCGCACTAGCAACCGCATAATCCGCACGGGCACCCTGACGATTGGCTTCGGCCATCTGAATATAATGATTGCCCGCAACATCATCGACCAAACAGGACGCGCCGGTCAGATGGGCGGGAATACCGCCAATAATATCGACCGGAACGCTTTGTCCGGTCAGATGCATCAGCGTCAAACGCGCGCGCATGGCTTCGGATTCCGCGCCCAGCAACTGGGCCCGCACCGCATTCACGCGCGAACGGGCCTGCGCGATATCTGACCGACTGGTCGCGCCCTTGGCCACGCGGTCGGCCACCAGATCCGCAATGGCGGTCATCGCCGCCAATTGGTCCTGTGCCAATTGCACCAAGGATTGCTGTAAATAAACATCCAGCCATGCCTGCGCCGTCGACAAAGCCACATCGTCAGCCGACAGCGCCAATTGCGCCTGCCCCATCGTTTCTTGGGCACGGGCACGGTCCACCATGCCCGCCACTTTGCCAAAATCCAGCAACATCTGCTCGCCCGTCAGCGTCGCATTATAGGTATAGCGGCTGTCATAGCTGCTGCTGGGGCGGGCACTGATCTGATTTTGCAGACCGCCTTGAATTTGCGGTTTATACCCCGATTTTGCAGCCTTAATCTCACTTTCGGCTTGCTTCACCCGTTCTTGCGCACCGCGGATCGCCGGATGGGTTTCCAGCGCGGCCATCACCGCTTGATCCATGCTAAATGTTGGTGTCGCCATATAAGCGCTGGCAGCCGCCATATGGGGGCTGGTGCCCGACTGGCTGGCAAGCAGCGGCGTATTTTGCGCTGATGCCGCGCTGGCCATGACCCATAGGCCGAGCGTGAATACACCACCGCGCCAGGCCGCTGTGCCCGCAGGCGGATGCCAACGCCGCCGCTGTGTGCCCTTGCCCTTCACGCACGGATGTCGCGCCCACACATCCACCGCCAACAACGGATATTTTCGCGGCTGCCAGTGGTTGATCATATATTGGCTCAAATGCGCAAAGGCTAAAAACAAGGAACAATAACCCCACACAAAAGGGGACGTACAACAGGCACTATGCCTGAAAAACAACCCGCGCTTTGCCATCCGATGACAGCAAAGCGCGGGCTTTTTCACTTACACAAAAGTGATATTCGTTGCCAGAATATCCTCATCAATCAGCAAGGTGGCATTACCGCTTGTATAAGCGACATAGCCATCTTGCGCGACGCCCGTGGTGGTCCAACCCGAACCAGTGGACAAAGTGATGAAATCATCTGCGTCACCCGTAATCGTCAAGGTGCCAGTCGATTTTCCTGTGATGCTGACCACGTCCGCCAAAGTCAGGCCGCCGCTAATGCCATTGGCGCCCTTAACCGACAAATCGATTTCCTCAATATTCTTGAGCTTGGCGACCAGATCCGCACGGCTGACGTCCTCACCCACACGCAGGCTGACGGTATCAATACCCGCTTTCCCGTCGATTTTATGATCACCCCAGATGAAGTGGTCGGCACCGGTTGTTCCCAACACAGGCGTCACTGCCAAGTTCAATTTGGCGTTAACCTTGTCCGATTCTGCTCCAGTGTCGCCTTCCACGGTCCAAGCCGTAACGTCAATTTGCACTCCGGCTTTCGCGCTGTCCTGATCGGTGATGGCATTGGCTGCCTGCACCACAGCCAGCTTGTCCAACTGCGCTTGGGTCAACCCCGTGATGGTATAAACATCGGTGACCGCATTATAGGTGACGTTGTTATAAAGCACACCGTCCACATCAAATGCCGCATGTTCACCCAAGCCCTTGATTTCCAAGGTAGTCGTTTCCGTGCTGCTGTCCTGCACCGGCGACAAAGCCGCAGCATTGTCGACCATCGCGGCATTCAGGTTCAGCAAGATCGGGCGACCTTCGACACCAAAGCTATTGGTCGGGTCAATGGTGATGCCATTCGGCCGCGACGCGATGGTCAGCGTGAACGGGTCACTGCTGTCATAAGCCGTGTCATTCAACTGCGACTCACCCGATGCCACGATGATCATCAGATCTTCAATGGTACCGCTCCAATGCGCCGGTGGCAAAATAGCGATAAAGGGTGGCAGATTCTTATTACCTTCGGCCAAAATCCACGTGTTGGTGGACCCATCACCGCCAGCATTGCTCGCTTGATTCGCCAAGGTGGCACTGCCAGCATCCTCACCGATGTACAACAGGAAGCCATTGGGCAGACCAGTCAGCATGATCGCTTTGATAAGCTCGGAACTATCGTTCAGAGTGACCGACAGCCCTTCAAGGCGAATGGCATTGGCCTTGTCAGCCAACACTGCTTCGTCTCCGGTGGCAGGGGCAACGGTGATCTCGGCTCCATTATTGGCCAATTTCACCTCGGAAGTGCCGCTGGCATTCGCGGTTTCCGTGTTGGCCGCGCCAGTTTCCTTGGATTGCAAAATGGCATTAAAGACCACGTCACCCAATATCAACCCGCTGCCGTCCGGCGCGCTGAAGTCCAAGGTGACGGGCAAAGCGGTGTTATTCGTATCGATAACATAATAATCACCGTCTGGCACACCGTCCACGCCTGTAACGCTTTCCAGCACCAGTGGAACCTTCATTGCCACCAAACCGCCTTCGCCGTCATCGACCATCTCAACCCGTGACAAAACGCCATCCGGATTACCCGTCGCCGTCACGCTGACATAGACTTTGCCATCGACAATCACCGCATTGCCATTGTCATTGGCCGACGGACCGCCCGCAATCACCGCCGTGATGCTGCTGCTGCCCTCGTCCACGTTGGATGTGGTGATCGACAGGCTCGGCTGATCGGTGACGGGCGTGATTGGCACGTCACCAACGACCTTGTCGCTAACGCTCGGCCCGCCAACGACAACAACTTTCAACTGCGCGTCCAAAGTAAAGTCGGCATTATTGTCATTGCTGTTGGCTGGCGGCGTGATGCGGATGTCTTGCAACATCTGATCCAACACGCTTTGGCCATTTCCGCCAACCGGAACCTCGACAGCGATCGTCCAGACAAATTTGCCGCCTTCGGGGCTGTTATCAGCCACCCAAGTGCGCTGCACCTCGACCAGTTGACCGTCAGGGCCATATTCAACCTTTGTGCCATCCGGCAAGTCGGTCAGGGTGATCGCCAGCAAATGCTTTGCGCCCGTTTCGTTCAACGTCACCTTGCCATCGATCACTTGATCCAAGGCAAAACGCGTGTCTTCATTGTCGGCGACCGGCGTAAAGCTCCATTCATCAATGGTCGGCAACTGGAATGTCCCGCCATCGCCCAATTTTACGTCCAAGTTAAAGTCAATCTCGTCCTCTTGGACAGGGTCCGCTGTACCGCGATCCTGCGTTTGAACGGTGATTTTAATATTGCTCAAGCCATCGCTGGTGCCAATACCAACGACAAATTCCAGATCAATGCTTTGACCATTTCCATCAATGACTATGTTGCTGTTGGGGTTCGCTGGATCTTGGGCTGGCAGGACCAACAACCATTCGCCATTGCCGATCATCGATGCACCGTTGATCGTCACACCTTCGGGTACATTTTGAATCAAGACGCGCGTGACTTGTTCACTGCCATCATCGTCATTCGACGTCGCATTGATCTGGACCGTGACGGTGCCGCTTTGTGTCACATTCACGGTAAAGCGGCTGTCAGGCTCACCAACTACGGGCAATGTGATGGTTCCCTTTGCAGGGTCCATGTCAATGTCCGCGATATCCAATTCAACGGGGTCCGTCACCGGCTTAACCGTGAACTCTAAGGTCGCATCCTTAATTTCGATTCCTGCGTCCAACGGACCCAAGGTTGCAGGGTCGGTGATTTGATATTTGATGGGAAGGTCACGAACATCCCCGTCCAAATTCTCCGAAGCCTTCACACCCAAGTCCGGCAATTGTGCAGACGGAATGACATAATAATCCACGCCGTCAATCTGCACGATGGTCAACTCACTGTCGGCCAATGTGTCGGTACCCAAATAGATTTCATATTGGGTCGCATCATAGTTCACCGGAATGTAAACTTCTGTCAACATTTCGTCCGTGTCACCATTTTGGTGAACAATCTGCAAGTTGACGGGCGAAATCTGATCTTCGGTCAGCACAAATTCCGTCGTGATAATGGAATCGATGCTGGGGATGACATCCTTGGTCACGATCAGTGGTTCGTCACCGGGCAAGCGCGATCCGGTCAAAGAGTCCCCGTCATTCTCGGTGCTGACACCCGCAACCTCCATCGACACTTTACCGCTGAAATTCGGCGGCAAAACTACGAAAATATTGTCAAATGGGTTCACATGATCAGGGTTTGATGGATCATAGTTCGGATCAACAGGAATCGACCACACACGCTCGGCACCTGTTCCTGCCGTCACCAATGTGGCCCCAACCAAGGTGAAGTTGGCATCCAGACCGGTGATACGCAAAGTCAGCGTTTCACTGCCATCCTTATCTGGCGAGGTGACAGTGGTCACAAAATCTGACAGTGCAATTTTGTTGCCGCTCGTGTCCAACGCGGCCTCGGTTACCGAACCCGAATTGGACAAAACCACGGTTGTGACATCGGCAACGCCTTGTACCTGCACGTAAATGGGGCGGGTAACTGGATCAGCCAAAACGCTGCTACCATCCACCGATACCGCGCTGACGTTCAAAGTGAAGTCCGCATTGCTGTGCAGCGGCGGCGTAATCGTTACCTTTGCATCATTGTCGAAACCAATGATCGTCATAGACTGGTTTCCATCGGTCGCCGTAAATGTCGTCACAACAGGCGTGCCGTCTGGACCCTTCACCGTATAAGTGATGGTGGCACCAACCGGAATGTCCGATATGGTGACATTGATGGTTTCGGACGGGTCCGACGTGGTCGTCCGGATGCTCAGCGGAATGTCCGTATCTTCCAAGCCCGAGGCACGACCATTCAGCGCCATGGTGACATCATCCGCCACGGGGTCGAATTTGATCATCGTCAGTTCTTCCGAACCCGACACATTAACCGCTGCATTGGAATTGCTGCTGCTCAGGCCACCAAGGGTCTCGCCCGGCGCTGGGTCGCCATAGTGAACGGGTGGGTTCAAATGGAAGTCCTGTTTTTGCGCGTCCGAGAGATTTTTTTCAAAATCATCGTCGAAATCAACCGTTCCGGCCTGCACACCAATGGTCAGCGTGCCCGACACATCGGCAGGCAGCTTGACTTGCAGCGTGTCCAAATATTGGGCCGGAATCCACACGGGCGTTCCGTCATAAACACGAGTATGCCATGTCGCTCCCCCGTCGGTGGAGAAACGGAAGGTCGTGCCAATCACGCTGTCACCAGCGTTATCAGACTCCAGCGTCGGGGTCAGAACCGCATAGGTAAATTCATCGCTATCGCTGTTGGTCCATACACCTGCGGCGCCAAGACCAGCGAAGCCATCATCTGGGTTCGCAGCATCATTATAATTGGTACCCAGCGCGAACCACTGATCTTCCTTGCCCGCCACGTCATATTCGTGACTGCTGCTCATCGTTACATCGTCGTTCGTGTCACCATCACTGTCGGTATCTGTCCGTTCCGCAACCGGCGTCACGGTTATGACCAGGTCATGGTCTTCGGTTTGGGGGTCCGAGACTTCCACACCATTGATCATGGCTTTGTCGGTCGTGGTGATCGTCAAAGTGATGGTCTCATCCAAGCTGCTATGCGCAGGCGGTTGAATCGTGAAACCGTCCAAAATTACTTCACGCTGGGCCTGAGTCAGAACGGTGCCTGCATCCGGATCATCATTAAAGGTGATCGTCGCCTGATCGCCCGTTTTCGTATAGGTCCAACCCGCAGAGGCTGCTGGCGCTTTCACCGCCCAGTCCACTGGAATGGTAAAGCTGATCGCGTTGATCACCTCTTGGCCGTCGCCATTGGTGTCGGTAATCCGCACATTTTCCAAGAAATTCACGGCCGTATCTTCGGGCGTGGTTATGGTGCCGACGTCAACGTCATTGGCAATCGGTCGAACGTCCAGTTCGAACGTCACGCTGCTCGACAAAATATCGGGCGTGTGATCGGGGGAATCCGTGTCCGTATCCTGCGTTTTAATTGTCACCGTAAATGGCGGCAACTCGCCGCTGAAATGTGGTGGGGGTCCGAAAATAATCGAAGGAACCGTTGGACTGTTGCTCACCTCAGATGTCACAACCTGTCCCACGGAGGTGATGGTTGTTATGACGCCATCAATGTTGATGGTCGATCCAACGGGCAAATCGCTAATTTCAAACCAATAGGTTTCGCTACCATCGTCATCGGTTCCGGCATTGCCATCACTGTCGCCCAGTGCGACCGTCAGCTTATCGGTCAAATTATAAGTGCCATCTTCGTCAATGGCCGGATTTGCTGGGGTGCCCACAACCTTACTCAGCGTCACGCCATCCGTTACCGCCTGAACATCGACTGTAATCGTCTGGCTGCTCAATGCACCCGGCACATCGTCCAGAATATTCCCATCGGCGTCCACTTCATAGCTGGTGACATCAGCCGTGACGGTAAAATTCTTACCACTTTCCGGCGCGGGGACAGCCTTCAGCGCTTCATATTGCGCTGGCGTCATATAATAAACGCCAGTGTCGGGGTCTGCCGTCGGCAGGCCCTCGACATGGGGCACGTCTGTCAAAATGATCGTCAACTTACCATCGACGGGCGACAATATCACACCGCCCATATCAAAGGTCACGCCAGTCGCGCCCGCGCCGCCCACGGTCAGGGTGATCTCACCCAGCCGCTCGGTCACGTCGCCATTGCCGGTTCCCGTATCGGTAATGACAGGCGTCACCAGACCCAAGGTCACGCTATTATCTTCCAGCGTATCGACCGTCGATGGGTCCGGAAGCGTCGGCGCATCCGAAACTGGCGCAATCACAAAGGTCAGCTTTTGGGTAATCTCCTGCGTGCCATTGCCTTCTTGAACCGTATAGCTCAGCGGAGGCACTGGACCGGAATAGTTTGGAGCGGGCGTAAAGCTATAATCCCCATTCACCGCGATGGTGACGGTACCCAACTCTTTTCCACCCGCAAAGAGGGTGACGCTTTCACCCGGCAGATAATCCTCGTCTACCCCATCACCATCGGCATCAATCGAAAATCCGATGACATTTACGGTGTCATCTACGTCCTCAATAAAATCTTGGATGCTGCCGCTTGCGACATTGTCTTCGTCCAGCGGAATGTTCTGATCGCCCAAGCCAGTGGCAAGATCGTTCGAACCATTAACCGTGATGACGATGACTTGTTCGCTATAGGCCCCATGTTCATCGGTGACGCGAACCGTAAAGCGTTCCGTCCGGCTTTCACCCGTATTGAGCGCCTGCGTCGCATCCAGACCATTGTCGAGGGTGTAAACCCATTTTCCCGTGTCGGGATCAATTTCGATGCTGCCATAGATGCCTTGGGTGTCGTCGATGGTCCATTCTTGCTCAGCGCCAGCATCCACGTCCGTCGCTGTCCCCCGTCAGCGCCTATGGCACAGATTTGAGGTTGCGAATTAAGGAGTGTTTTGGTCTCATCGTAGTGACGAAGGAACGCAGATGAGAGCAAAACACTCAGTCGCCAAAAAGCCA
>NZ_JAJEWI010000009.1 GCF_020687785.1 Sphingopyxis yananensis
ACCATCGCATATCGGCGCTTGCAACACCGCAAGATCGCCGCTTAATATCAACCACCAGATGAGACCAACGCTCCGTTAATTTAAACCGACATCTGTGCCAAATGTTCTGACGACGGACAGTCCGTACCATTGAAATCGGGATTGGGCGTATAGGTATAGCTGCCGTCCGGCCGCATCTCTACGCTTCCGTTGGCGGGATCCGTTGTCTTTTCAAAGATCAGCGTGCCGCCGCTGGTCGTGCTATCATTGTCCGCAACCGTGCCATCAACTGGGGTGTCTTCGTCGGTGACATTGCTGTCATCCTCCGCCTCCAGATCATCCACTGGATTCACAATAATCGTCACCGTCTTGGTCAGCGTTTCACCGCTTGCCGGGTCGGTCACTGTATAGGTAAAGCTGTCAGTTCCGTTAAAATTGGGGTTTGGCGTATAGGTATAGCTGCCGTCCGGCCGCATCACGACGCTTCCGTTCGCGGGATCCGTTGCCTTTTCAAACGTCAACGTGCCGCCGCTGGTCGTGCTGTCATTGTCCGCAACCGTGCCATCAATTGGGGTGTCTTCGTCGGTTTCGTTGCTGTCATCCTCAGCCACTAAATCGACAATTGGCGTCACGATGATGGTCAGCGTTGCATCGTCCTGCTTGCTACCATCAGTGATGGTGTAATGGATGGGCGGAACCGTACCATTATAGTTTGGAACTGGCGTAAAGACATAATCGCCATTCGGCTTGATGGTGATGGTACCGACATTGTCGATGGTGATCGTATCGCCCGCCGCAGCATTTTTCCCGTTGACGGAAAAGCTGGTGACGGTCAGCGGATCTTGGTCTGGGTCACTGTCATTGCCCAGAACATTGCCGGTGATCGGGCCGCCATCCTCTTCACCAACAGCCTGATCATTGACCGCGACGGGGGGCGCATTCTTCTTGCCACCGGATGCAAGCGCAATGGCACCAGCACCGCCCAGCGCGCCCAGCAGCCACGGCCAAGCCGCAAATCCGGCATCATTCCATTCAATTTCGGTAAAATGAAATTCGGTCCACTCTTCGGGATATTGGCCCCACCACAGGACGCCATTATCATCTTCCAAAATCAAATCATTGCGAACGACGTCCTCATCAGCCGCGCCTGATTCCGCCTTGCCCGCGCCAGCGGAATCACTATCGCTGACCAATGGTTCGCCATCAGCAGAATAACGGACAAAGAAGTTTTTAATCAAAACCTCTTCACCATCATTCAATACCAAGACAAGGTCTGCACCTCGGCGTTCATAGCGCGCAACCTTTTCGGGCGATAATTTTAACCGAACAACCGACGGCCCATGAATTACAATATCTCCTCCGTTGCTGTCTTGGACGACTTTTCCGTTAACTTTACTAATCGAGGAGAATTTCATGGTACCTCTGCTTAATTTTGCCGGTTAAATTTATACTTCTCCACCCCCTACCCCACTTCAGAGCGCAACTTCAACACATTCCAACGAACAGAGATTATCTTTGGCTACACATTCGTCCAATCGCGTATCAACCATACCGTAAAATGCGCAGCGCCATAAAAATGGCACGACAATTTTCACCCAAATTGCCACATGAAATGGACAAGAGCGTATAAATTTATCGTTATAGATTGGAGGCAGGAAATTTAGCACTGGCCTTGGCATTCACCGCGAAGCGGCATAACGCGTATCATCAATCCAAAGGAGGCTTTATGCGCGCGCAAATCTCATTTTCGACCCTGATGCTACTTCCCGCGCTGGCCATCACCAGCTCCTGCGCTCCATCCAATATCCCAGCCACGCCCATCGCTAGCAAGGCTGCACCCAGCGATGCGGCGATGCGCGGACGCGCCTTTGCACAGGCACATTGCGCCAGTTGCCACGCCATTGCGGACGGAACATCCCCTCATGCGGACGCGCCAGCTTTTGCGGATGTGATCAATCAACCCGATCTCAGCGAAAAAACGCTGAACCCATGGCTTCGCAATTCCCATAATTTTCCGCAAATCATGAATTTTGAAATTCAAGCTGACCATATCGACGACCTAGCCGCACATATGCTGACCCTGAAAGACCCCAAGCACAAACCGCGCATATAAGAAACGGCATCATCTTGGCGCCCGCCCGGCCAGCCAGCGATTCAAAATCCGTTGAACTGGCCGTTAACACCTTGGCTTTCATGTCGGTGGACCGATAACAAGATACCCAGCATCAGCAGCACCGTCATGATTGCCGACCCGCCATAGGACATCAGCGGCAGCGGAACACCGACAACAGGCAATAACCCCATCACCATACCGACATTGATCGCGACATATAGAAATAGGTTGAACGAAAGCCCATAAGCCACCAACCGCAGGTCAAATCGCGACGCAGATGCCCCGACATTACTGCCCCATCGAATGACATAAGCATAAGCAAGCAACACCAACATAGCGCCCACCATGCCCCATTCTTCAGCCATCGTGGCAAAGATAAAATCCGTATGGGCTTCCGGTAAATAGCTTAAATTGCTTTGCGAACCATTTAAAAACCCCTTGCCCAACAGCCCCCCAGAACCAATGGCAATTTTCGACTGGGTGATATGATAGCCCTGCCCCAATGGGTCACGGTCTGGGTCAATAAATGTCAGCACCCGATTTTTCTGATAATCATGCAAACTTGCCCAAGCCAATGGCGCCAAGGCCACGACACCGGCCGCCGCCGCCAAAAATAGCTTTATCGTTGTTCCGGCCATGAATATGATGACCACGCCGACCGCGATAATCATCACCGCCGTCCCCAAATCCGGCTGCAACAGCACCAGACCCGCCGGCGCAAAAATAATCGCTAGCGCCATCCCAATGGTCAGCGGTTTATTGGTCAATGACGGCGGCAGCTTTTTATAAAAACGCGCCAAAGCCAGTACCACAGCAATTTTCATCAACTCAGAGGGCTGCAATTTCATTACGCCCAAATCGATCCAACGCTGCGCACCCATGCCCACGCGCCCAAAAAGCTCGACAATGATCAGCAATAGAAAAGATAGAGCATAGGCTGGATAAGCAAGGCGCATCCACAAGCTGATCGGCACAAAAGCCACCGCGAACATAAGCCCCGTCAGCACAAAGATACGCAAGGACTGCTGCCCCGCCCACAACCAAAAATCACCGCCCGCCGCCGAATATAAGGTGGCGACACCACAGGCCTCAATAAAAAATAGGACGAAAAGCATTTTCCATGGAAGCCATCGCAATCCACTGGGCAAAACAGGCATTATAAATTACTCGGCGGGCAATCTTTGCAAAAGCAACCTATATGCTGGCCGATACTTTATTCAACCGATGGTTTCCTCATTCGCGTTCATCACGCACCACAAAAAGCAATCGCGGAATATTATACTCCCACCAGCCATCACGCAGCATCACAAATAAATAGCCAAGCCCGTAAGCTCACAAAGGCGTAAAAACTCCGCGCCCCGCGCGTCATTGCCCGCCATTGACGCCTATGTTTCGGATGAAAGCCGCCATCCTGGTCAGATTGCATTCGCACTTGCTGGTCGCCGACCTCACAACCACCCTTTTCGCTTGAAAAACAGATAAGGCAAAATGGCCGCCAAGACCATGATCACAATCGTAACCGGATAGCCCGCAAGCCATTTGAGTTCGGGCATATGTTCAAAATTCATACCATAAATAGAAGCGATCAACGTAGGCGGCAAAAAAACCACCGCGGCGACCGATAAGATTTTAATAATCGAGTTTTGCTCGATGCTGATCATCCCCAATGTTGCATCGAGAAGAAAAGTGACTTTCTGTGACAAAAATCCAGCATGGTCGGTAATCGACCGTATATCGCGGGTGAGGGTCTTAACCCGCACCCGATGACCAGCGGGATCGCCTTTGCCAGATATATGCTGGCTAACAAAGCCGGACAAACGATCTAGGGTCATCAGGCTGTCTATAATTTTCGACACCAGATCACCTTTTCGGCCAATTGTTTCGAGTGTGACCTGAAGGCTTTTGGCCTCCACCACTTCATCTGTTCGGTGGCGAAATATCTGCCTTGAAATCTGGTCAATATCGCGGCCCGCCCGTTCTAGTATGTCGGCCATTCGATCAACGATGGCCTCTAGCAAAGCAATGAAAACGCTTTCCCCCGAATTCAGGCCCATGGCCACTTTAGCGGCACGTTGCGGGAAAGTTTTGAATGCCCGTGGATCGTGATAACGCACGGTCAAAAGATGGTGACCAGTCAGAATGAACGATACGGGTTGCATATCCGGTTCGTCATCATCGGAATGAGCAGGCAAAATAGCGGTCATAAACACCGCATCACCTTCTTTGTACAAACGCGAAGAAATCTCGATTTCTGCCATTTCATCCCGCGTCGGCACGCCTATCCCTAGGTCATTTTCCAGTTGCGTTTCCTCGCCCCTGTTCGGTGCAACAAGGTCAATCCAAATGAGGTCGTTCAGCGCCTGATCCGAATATGGAATTTCGACCAATCGGCCCTCTTGATGTGAATAACCTTTGATCAACTATCCCTCCCGCCTGCTGCGAAGTCCGCTTAGAATAAGCACAGCATAATCCAATGCGGACAAAAACGTGCCTCACGCCATTATGGAAACAAAGCAAATTCTAACAGCGTTGTCGCCCATGCAGGCGGGGCAATCCATGGCCTGACGATCGGGTATCGCGATTACTTATTGGTCTCGTTAACAGCCCCGCGGAAAATCGCCCATCGTCCATCATCTACATTACCGCGCGCCGCTACCAATGCAGACAAGCGAAAGTCAGCCCGTACAGCTGCGCGGTCGCTGTCACGGCCCAATAAACCAAACATAAAACCAAAAATATATTGCTACAAAAATATCATTGAAAAGAAATTTTAACTCATAAAAAAATAAACAAACTGACCACGAAGAACAAATTACCAACAATTTACAATTATTATTTTCAAATCTTGAATTACACCTATCAATAACTATATACAACTCATGTCCATGACCATGTTTCTCAAAATTCGAAATGCAAAGTTTCTGATGATTTGTGTTTAACCGGACACCTGCCCATTTGGGCGGTGTCCGGAACACAGCATCCGAGTCATGACCCGCAGCTTTAAAAGCCGCGTACAATCCCATCCTCCGATGCAGGGCAAAATCTGTCGTTCGTGCCCAGTCAGGCTTTCGCCTGCGTGGGCGCTCTTGCTGCGCAAAGGAAATTTGAAAATGTCCGCTCAATTTTATTCTGCGTTTCGGAATGACGCGCAAAGATCATTTGATACGGAGCGGCTTCTCGTCCGCTACCCTCGTCTCGATGAACGAGAATTGGCGCGCCTGATCGAGAATTTCCTTTCGCTTTCGCCGGTCGACAGGGCCGTGATGGCGGCCGATGCACAACTATCCGATCAGCTGGCGCTGTTTTATCATGATCATCGCCGCGCGCTGGAAATGCCGCTCACTCCGCTGCTTCTGTTGCTTATCGTGCCGCTTATTACAGCGAGCGCCGTCCTGCTGTGGCTGTTCGATGGATAGCTTGAACCGACAGGCTGCGGCCAATCGCACACGCGCCGCACCCCAGATTTCCCCCTCCCCCTACGGCTAGGGCCGTTTTGAAAGAAAGAAAATATGTCTACGCATATCATGAACACCCATCAGCAAGTCAATTCCGCCAACCGCGCGCCAGCACAACGCGCTGCCAAAACCAGCGTGGCCGCGCGCCAGACCGCATTGTCTGCGGCGCAAGCGGGCTTTTCCATTACCCGCGATGACGTTTCATCACTTGTGACGTTTGTACCGGTGGGCATTTTGGCGCTTCTGACCTTCGGCCTGCTGCTCAGCCCATTCTAATCGCCCATCGCCCATGGCCCATCCGCGCCGAACTGCAAATGGGCTGGCTGTGCAAAGACGTGGATCGCCAGCGCCCATCAGTTCGGCTGGAAGGGCACATCAGACCCGTTACCAAAACCACCCGCCCCTGCGTCCGCCACACGCAATGGTGACAAGCGCACATCAGCGTTGGTCCTATAAATTTTATTTGGGTATATGAAAGCGGGGGCGTAACTTGTTTTACAACGCCCCCAACTCAGGAAAAAATGTCAATGGAGCCGATAAAGCCACGATTGAGTTTTTGGCGATAAACCAAGCGCCAACGGCCATCAATCTTGCGCCATTTATCGTGATAGTCACCCAGCGTCGCAAATGTTTGCTCGACCCGTTCACCCAAGCCCAAGTGCATGTCGCTCACATAGCATTTGCTCTCCGCTTCGTCTCCGTCCGCGTTCACAATCAGATTGCCGAGCAAATGCTGCGTGGTTCCGCACCGGTCCAAATATGATTTGACGTTCGCCACAAACATTTCCGGACCCTCCAACAGACCGTCGCCCATTTCTGCCTTGATGTCATCGCTCAGATGTTTCTTTACGGCATCCCAATCACGATAATCATAGCCCCGCGCTATTTCGATTATGCACATTTCAATTTCGTGCCGAGCAATCACATCATTTATATTCAAATTTCTTACTCCTAAGCCCAGATTATCAACGTTCAATCGACGCGTTTTCTTCATCATTTGGCAGAGAATTAGCCCTTGGGCGCCCCACCGCCAACTCCGAATGCCACGCAATCCGCAGCCGCGTCAAAGACATGATCGACAATCAGCGATAAAAACACTGGCTGGACATGTACAAAGAGGATGCAACACGCTGGGCGAATTTGTGCCGTCACCGGATGTCGGCCAATTCGATGCCGATTACTATGAATCGATCAAAGACCTGTCCGTGCAGATGCACGAATATGCTTGTAACAGCGGTTACGCGGCCAAGGGCAGCCTACAAAGACACCCCGCCGCGCCCTGAAACAGCTCCAGAATGTGGCAAGCGCACTGTCGGTTTATAGCGCGCTGCCCACCGGGAGGCCCTGCAATATTCTGCTGTCCATTTGCTGTCCAAAGAGGGCCAAGAGCCAAGTTTACAGCGGACAAAAAGTCAGAGAAAAGTCAGTAAATCCACCGCCTTAGCGATGGTGGGCGCGACAGGGATTGAACCTGTGACCCCACCCGTGTGAAGGCGGAACCTAAAAATTCATAACAGCATGAATTTATTTCATTTTTCATTAAATTATCTCAAGAAATGTACTGATTTCGTACACGCTTAAAAGACGGCAGATTCACACACATAATCGGCAGCAATGGGGTGGAATGCGGACTGGCGACTTTTGGAACAATAAGTTCGTTTACTGCCTGACTGGTTTTGGGTGAAAATGGATGATTAGTTGGTTCGTATCAACCTCTCGATCAAGGCACTTACTCCTGCGTCGATCCCTTCATAATAATTGCCTTTTTTGAAGTGCGGAAGCATGTTTTGCTCGATTATCGTTTTGCAGAGAGAGTCGGGCAGTGTTGGTTCTAAGCCGTGACCGACAGCAATCCTTATTTTGTGCTCGCTAGGAGCAACGAGCACCACCACACCGTCGTCGAATTCCTTGCGGCCGATCCCCCATGCATTGCCTAAGTCGCGAGTGAAGTCGGCAACATCTCGTCCGTCCAATGAATTAACTGTAACGACAACCATTTGATGGCTAGTTGATTTTTCTAGCAGGACCAATTTATCGGTGAGCACCGCCTCCTGCCCAACACTGATGATGTTGGCCGCATCGGTGACGCGACCTGCGAGGGGTATCGCCGCTTCGATTGAGGCTGAAGGCTGCTTCGATTGGTTCAGGTCCATCTGCCTTGTGGCTTGTCCGTTCGGAAACGCGACGGTGAGTGCCGTCAGGAGCAGGAGGAGGAACTTCATAGGAGCCGATTTAACGTCTCGGAGAAACGAGCGCAACGGGCGTTTCCTGTCCGGCAGTTTTGGGGTGGGTTTCAGACGTTCTGCTTTTCGGTTAGTGATGCGGAAAGCCGACATGCCGAGCGCGAAAAGAGGAAGGATAGGCAATTGGAGTCGAGGAAGGACAAGTTGTCTAAGGGGCGCTCGTATCCCTTAAAACCATCAGAACTTGAAAGTGCAATATTGGAGAGCGGCTTACAGCTACCAGTCGAATTCACAAGATGGGACAAGTTTGATCCTGTCCTAGAAGCCAATTACTATCCAGATGGCAGTCGGTCAGGTCGGTCAGGCGAATTTATCTGGGTTTACTGCAAAGCGGTGGAATCTGCCTCTGCGAAAGCCGTCAACGCACGCCTGTTAAGTGAGGCACTTCCAAGCTTTCTAAAATGGGCAAAGCATATTGAGGGGCTCGATGCGCGCTCGCCAGTACGCCGAGAAAAGCAGAGCTTCAGCTTTCCGCTTGAAACAACTGACAATTGAACGCCCGACTATGGGTCGTTTTCAGCCCGACAACTTCGGGGTGGAAAGCGGACCTCAAATTATTCCGCGCTCATGCAAATATGGTGCCCACATCACGGCAGCCATTAAACTGAAGAACGCCACCGTGAACCAGAAGAAGAAGGGCTGCCGCAGTCGATCAAACTCAAATGCCTGTGCACAAATGCGTCCCCTCACCAAGCCTTCGATAATGACGAAACTGCTGCATAAGGACACGCCAAGCGCGAGTAATAGACTGAGGCTCATGTCTCACTTTTACCTATGGCTACGCTGTCCGCAACTGGGTCGTTAGCCGTCATTAAGAACGGCCGCTCCATACCTCATCTGCTCAATCTCATGGCAAGCCAACTTGATTTGTCCATTCATGAGCCTACCCCTTTCCCAAAAAACGCCTCCCCTTCGCTAGTCCTTGGGTATGGGTCGGGAAAACTATAACATCTATAACCACCTAGCAAATTCAATGACTTATCGGCAATAAAACCTATAATATTTTTATAACCTGATTATAGTTTTTAGAGCGATATTTTTGATTTAAATTATCCTTATTTTTCAATGGGATTATAGTTCTACCCCTGAGAGATTGCAAAAGATTGCACCCAAACAGTAACCTCACAAATGGCAGTTTCCTGCGGCTTTCAGCTAGGTTCAAATGGGGTGATTGCGGATATTATAGTTTTCCCGACCCCATCCTGAAAAAGAAAGGCGGAAAGAAGGTTTTCCCTTTTCCGCCTCTTTTCACAAACACCCCCTGAGCGTGCATCAAATTGCATCAGCAAACAGGGCTGGTCGATCTGCCATAAGCCTAGGTCTTGGGCCGGTTTCCGGTCAACTCCAGATTGCATTAAAACCGACATAAAAAGCGCGCGGGCGAGGCGGGGGGAAAAGCGCGAAATTTGGGGTGGCATCGCGGAAATCCGTGGGTTCGGGTTCCTATGGTCGATTTTCGAGGGAAATTTTCGCGCCGGTCGCGTAATATTATTTCGCGCCAAGTCATGGGCCGCTTGGGCCCCGCCCCACTGACCCATCGTCCGCGCCCATGCCTGCAATAGTCAGGGCAGCCCGCGTGTCACATTTAATTGACATCGCAATGGTCGTCACTTATAAGAGACGTCATGAAAACGGTCCAGACTTCAGCCTTTGCAGATTGGTTTAACAATCTGCGCGATATCAAGGCGAAGTCGAAGATCGCCGCCCGTATCGCCCGCTTTGAAATAGGGCTGATGGGTGATGTGAAGAGCGTGGGCGATGGCGTGTCGGAAGCGCGGATCGCATTCGGCCCCGGCTATCGTCTGTATTACACCGTGCGGGATGGCCAGTTGATCATTCTGCTGATCGGCGGCGATAAGTCTAGCCAGCGGCGCGACATCGCAAAGGCCAAAGAAATGGCGGCCCAGATATAATCTAGGCCGCCGAAAAGGATGATGGAAATTATGGCAATTGAACTGACGCCCTTTGATGCAGCAGCCCATATCACCGAAGCGGATGATCTGGCCGAACTGCTGGCCGATGCCCTTGCAACCAACGACGCCCACACCATCGCGGGCGCGCTGGGCATTGTGGCCCGCGCACGCGGTATGACGAAAGTGGAACGGGATACTGGAATGAAGCGGCAGGCGCTTTATCGTGCGCTTGGCCCCGAAGGCAATCCGACCATGGAAACCTTGCTGAAGGTGCTGCCCGCCCTTGGCCTGAAGCTGAGCATTGAACCAGCGCACGCATAAAGGGTGTCCATAGTCTGGACACCCTTCCCACATCATGCGGCCTTCACCCGTTCGCGGAACTGGATGGCGTTGACGCCTAGCTGATCGTTGATTTCCAGAAAGACGGATTGCAGCGGCTCAATCTCCAATTCAAAGAATGCGTCGGTTGCCTTGGTGACATCGCCAAAGCCGCCCGCGTTGGCTGGAACGATGCCCAGCAATTGCGGCGGGACGCGGTGCGCGGCCAACACATCGTCCCGCGTCGTGTTCTTGATGCCAAGAAATTCATCCTTCGCCCCTGCCTCGGCAATCGGCAAAAGCCTGATGCCATTTTCCTTGCCCTCTGGCGCATGGACAAACAGGTTGCGAAAATTGCCTGGTCCTTTTGATTTCTTCAGCGCCTGCCGCATGGCATCGACATCGCCATTGCTGAACGTGCCGGTGGCAAAAAGAATATATCCGGCATGACTGCCATTTTCATAATAGCGGCGGCGGAACAGCGTGGCGTTTTCATTCAGCAAGGCCGATTGCAGGGCAGATAGATATTCCGGCAAGCCATAGATTTCTTGATTAAGGTCCGGCGCACGGATGTGGATCACGCTGCGAGCATCAAATTCCACCTCTTGGCCAAAGCTGGGCAGCCACCAATATTGCCCCGCCTTCACCCCGCGCCGCACATATTTGGCCAAGGCTTGATCAATGCCCAGCACCCCGCCCAGCCGGTTGCGCGTGATCTGGGCATAGGCATTGCCCAGCACCAGATAATCTTGAACCATGCCCGCAAAGGCGCGGCCCGATATCAGGCTGGAAGGCGCAAGGCTGGACGCCAGCATATTGCGCTTGAGAATGATCGCGCTGCTGTGGTGCGGCGATGCACGGAATGCCCGCGCCAAGCCGTCCAGCGATATCGGCGGTTCATACCAACGGTGATTATGCCAGCATTCCAGCATGTCGAGCATGGTGGACCGGCTCAGCACCGGTTCGGGATCGCCAAAGGTGAAGGCTTGCACGCCGCTGGCCGTATCATTGGCGGGGACAATCGCCCCCTGCGCGGCGCTGGCCGATGCTTGGCGGGACATGCGGCGGGTGTTTCGCTTGCTCATTCGATTATCTCCATTGTGCCCATGGGCTTTTCTTTGCCGTCAAGCGGCTCGTTCATCAGGATGTGCATGGTCGCCCACGCCAGATCGGCATGACCATCGCCGCCGCCGCGTCCGGCCTTGAACGTGATATTGCGCCCGCTGGTTGTCAGAACTTTCTTGATCGACACAAAGGCGCTGACCAGATCGATCATCCCGCTGTCGAACGCCAAGCGTCCGCGCCGGATGATATTTTGCGCCTTCATGATCATCTGCGCTTTCAGATCGATGGAATATTCCAGCTTCACCACCGAACAATTGGGCATCGCGCCTGCCTTGGCCAAAAGCTGATAGACGCCCGCCCCTACGCCGGTCGCGTCGATGCTAAGATAGGTGCAGTTATAACGGCTCAGCACCGCCTTGATGAACTCGGCTTGCTGTTCAAAATCCAGCCCGCGAAGCTGGTGCCGTTCCAAAATGCGGAATGTGCCGCCTACCTCGGTCGGCGGGGCGGAAATCACCAGCGCGGCATTATCGCCATCTTCGCTTTCTTGCGGATCATAGCCCGCCCAGACAGGCCGATTGCCATAAGGCCGGTGCGCTTCTGGATCAAAGTCCACCCAGTCAATCAAGCTGTCACAGCCCAGCTTGACCATATCGTTAAATTTGAACGCGCTGTGGCTGTCATCGACAAAGCCGCACAGGAACAGATTTTCAAATTCGTCCGGCGCATATTCGTCCATCAATTCTTCGATGTCGAACAGGTCGCATCCGCCCTTGTCCGCGTCGTGAATGGTGACGATGTGCCGCCAAATGCGATCTGGCCCCACCGATCCAGCGGCCAAGGCGGCATGGCTGACATCGATCTTGATCTGATCGGCTTTCTTGCGCCGCCTGTTGCGCCGGTCGCCCGTCCAATAAGGATAGGCCGGATGCGCGACGGTGGACGGCGTGCTGAAATAGGTTTTACGCCATTTCTTGTGCGTCGCCATGCCAGACGCGACCTTGTTCAATTCCTCGAACGAATGGACCCAGAAAAATTCGTCGAAATAGAAATTACCGTGGCGGCCCTGCGCCGTGCGGAAATTGGTACCCAAAAAGTGCAATTCCGCTGCCGCTTCCTCGGCGGGGCGCAATTCCGATGTGATCATCATTGGATCGCCGGTCAGTGTCACGCCCACCAGCTTGGCAAAGGAAATGATATAGCTGCGGAACTGGTGCGCCTGTGCCTTGGACGCCGAAAGGAAAATCTGATTTCGGCCCGTCTCAATGGCATCCATCAAGGCTTCAAAGGCGAAATAATAGGTCGCACCGATCTGGCGCGATTTCAGGATCATACGGGTGCGCTGATCCTTGGCGTTCCACCATTGATGCTGATAATCATAGCAGCCGTCTAAGAAGATTTGCTTCAGCTGCTCGGCCTGTTCCGCCGTGAAATAATTTTTCTTGGGCGCTTTGCGCGGGCCTTTGTTTCGGTTGCCCACCTTTTCATTCAAATCACCAGCATGGCCGCCTTCGCTTTCATAGCGGCGCACCCGCGCCAGCGTGGCCACGCTGCGGTTCAGCGCGTCCATTTCGACCAAATCGGCGGGTGTTTTCTTTTCCTTGGCGATCAGGGTTAGCAGGCGGATTTCCAGCCCATCTTCGATGCGGCGGATCGATGGCGCATCATCCCATTTGTCGCGCTGTTTCCATGCCTCAATCGTGGCGCGGGGAATGGGCTTCCCCTTGTCATTCATCACACCATGCAATTCAAATTCGCCGGTGATCTGGGAAACGCCCCAGCCGCGCCAATAAAGGCTGCAAGCGTGGCGGCGCGGGTCAAGGTGCCAAAGGCGGGCGGATTGGGGGCTGTCGCTGGTCATGGCGGCGACCATGCCGCCACGCGAACCGCTAATTCACCGCCCTGCATTGGTAAGGCGCGCCTCTACCAATGGACAGCATTGATGAAATGCCTTTGCCGCGCCCTTTCTGCGTCATCGCACACGCAAACCGAACCCGCCCCGCAGCATAGGAACCCCGCCCCATGGCCAAAACCAATTTAGTCCGCATCGCCGTCGAAGGTGCCACCGCTGATGGTCGCATGATTGAACGGGTCCAATTGGAACAGGCAGCAGCCAATTATGAACCGGACACCTATGCCGCCCGCGTCAATTGCGAACATTATATGGGCTTCAGCCCCGATAGCCCGTTCAAATCCTATGGCAGCGTCTTAGCCCTGCACACCAAGGAAATTGAACTGACCATCGGCGGCGAACAGCATAAACGGCTGGCGCTTTATGCCGAAATCGAAGCCAATGAACATTTGATCGCGTTGAACAAGGCCGGTCAAAAACTGTTCACCAGCGCCGAACTTCATCCCAATTTTGCAGATAGCGGCGAAGCCTATTTGGTCGGTCTGGCCATCACCGACCGGCCCGCCAGCCTTGGCACCGAAGTGCTGAAATTCGCGGCCATGGCGCGGTCGAATATCTTTAGCGATGCACAAGAAACGAGCATTGAAATGCTGTCCAGCACGGACCCCGCCGATATTGGCGAAGCGGTCAAGACGGGCTTTTTGTCTGCCTTAACGTCCATGTTTTCCGCCAAAACTAAGGACGACAAGCGCGAACCCATCACCCAGCCCGCGCCCGCCAATGACAATATGGACATGCAAGCCTTTGCCAGCCTGATGGGTGATCAAATCGCCCTTGCTGTGAAGCCGCAGCATGAGGCGGTGACATTGCTGAAAACGGAACTGGCCGAACTGAAAACCCAATTGGCTGGCACGCCCGCGCCCTCGCACTTCACCCGCACGCCCGCCTCTGGCGGCAATGGCGTGAAAACCGACTGCTGACCGGTCCCGCCTTTCCTCTCCCCTTCCCCGCACACCTTTCCCACCGGAGCCTTGCCCATGCGTAAAGACACCCGCGCCCAATTACTTGGCTACAGCAGCCAGATTGCCATGATTAACGGCGTCGATGATGCCGCCCAGAAATTCACGGTGACGCCCACCGTTCGCCAAAAGATGCAAGAGCGCATCCAGCAAGGCAGCGAATTTCTGTCGCAGATCAGCTTTGAAACGGTGATCGACAAGACGGGCCAGAAAGTGGGCGTTGGCACCACGCGCCCAATCGCCAGCCGCACCAACACCGCTGGCGGCAATCGCCGCATCGCCACCGATCCGACATCCACGTCGAACGAAGGCATTTACGTCTGCGCACAAACCAATTTCGACACCGCCATTCCTTATGCAAAGCTGGACAATTGGCGGCACAAGCCGGAATTTCAGACGCTGCTGCGCGACGTAATCCTGAAACAACAGGCCCGCGACATGATCATGATCGGCTGGAACGGCACATCCGTTGCCGCGACGACCGACCGCGTAGCCAATCCGCTGTTGCAGGATGTAAACAAAGGCTGGCTGCACCATCTGCGCACCGATGCGCCTGCCCGCTGCATTTTGGACGGCGCGCTGACCACCGATCCCACCAAGGCCATTTATGTGGCGTCTGGCGTGGAAGTGCTGAATGCCGAAGGCACCAACGCCGCCACCGCCAAGGCGGACTATGTGAACCTTGACCATTTGGTGCATGACCTGACGGAAATGCTGGACGAATGGCACCGCGATAGCAGCGATCTGGTTGTCATCGTCGGGCGCGATCTGTTGCAGGATAAATATTCCAACATCCTGACCGCCGCCGCCAACACGCCAACCGAAGTGGAAGCCCGCGACCGCATCTTGACCTTGCCCAAGCAAGTGGGCGGCAAGCGCGCCGTGGTCGTGCCATTCTTCCCCGCCAAGGCAGTGATGATCACGACGCTGGAAAATCTGGCGATCTATGAACAGGAAGAAACGCGCCGCCGCTTGTTCCGCGATGAACCCGATTATGATCAGGTGGCCAATTATGAATCGGCCAACCTTGCCTATGTGATCGAAGATTACGGCTTGGCCGCCCTTGCTCAGAATATCGTGATGGGTCCGAAGCCAGCTTAACCGCTGGCATCGCCCCCGCACGCCCCCTTTTCCGCCCCCATAACAGGAACCAATGAAATGAGCCTCGCAAGACGCCATCGGGATAAAATCCTTGCTGGTCTATCCGCTGCGAATGCCCCTGAAAATGGGGCCGGAACTGTCGCCCCCGCTGCCATCACCATGGCAGCGGGGGAGGCAAAACCCCGCGACATTCCCGCCGAACGCGCCGCCCAGCAAATCGGCCTGCGCCTGACCCATGATCTGCGTGATCTAAAAGGGATTAAGGGCATCGATCAAAAGGTCGCCCACAAGAAAAAACAGATTGGCGAATATGCCGCATGGATCGAAGGATTGCTGGAAGCCGATGCGGGCCTTGGCACCGGCATCGCCGCCGAAATCGCGCCCACCATCATGGTTTGGCATATCGATATTGGCGATTATGAAGCCGCCTTGCCTATCGGCGCTTTCCTGATCCGCCACGGCGCGGCCATGCCCGCCCGCTATAATCGCGACCCTGCCAGCGTCTTGACCGAAGAAATCGCCGCAGCCGCCCTGAAACAGCAGGCCGCTGGTGAAAGCTTCTGCGTCAATGTGCTGCTCAACCTCGAAACCATTGTCGATGGCATTGATATGCACGACGAAATCCGCGCCAAGCTGAACAAAGCCATTGGCAGTGAAATGCTGCGCGCTGGCGAAACAGTGCCCGCCAATGAGGCCGACGCCTATCTGACATCGGCTGGGGCTTATTTGGCCGAAGCCCAGCGCCTGCATGATCGCATTGGCGTGAAAGATCGGTTGAAGCGCGTCGCCAAGCTGATTGCCGCCACACAGGCCGCCGCCGCCGCCGCCGCCGAAGCGGAAGCGAAGGCTAAAGGCGAAGCCGAAGAAATCGCACAAGCCGCCAATTTGGCAACAAATGGCGCAGCCAGTGAAACCGGCGAACCCGCTGCCGACGCAGCGAACGCCTGACCCTCTGCCCCTCGGCGCTCAGGGCGGATCACGCATGGCGGGAAGGCTTTCGAGCCAAAGGGCCGTCCATTGACCTGATCCCCACCCTGTTGCCGTGACCTGAAAGCCATCGTCCATGTTTTACCTGATCTTGATTGCCGCCATCACCGTTTTAACTGTCGGCTTTATCGCCGCTCTGGTTCATCACCCGTTGGATGGCTTTGCGGGGCCTGATGCCACGGCCACCATATGGGTTAAGAAAACACTGCACTTTTGCCGCTGCGCCGGAATTTGGGCAGGCGGGTTTATGGCCGCTCTGTTCGCCTTGGCATGGCTTAAATGCCAAAGCCTTTGGCTTTATGGGGCGGCGTCACTGGTCATTGGCACCAGCGTGATCGCTTATTGCGCCACCCTCGCCATCACTGGCCTTGGCATTATATTTTTTTGGAAAGACATGATCCAGCGGCGCAGCCAAGACTTTTGTGTGGCTGCGGCCTTGGTTCTTTTGGTCGGCGGCGTCTTTGGCATTTATCACAGCCTGAGCCTGTTCTTTGTGCCGGTTTATTCGGCCATCGCATGACCTTTGTCGCCCGCCCCCCTGCGGCACCCCAAGGCGCGGAACCAACGCTGACCAATGACGGGTTTTTCCCTGATATTGATCTGGCACAGGTCCGCGATATGGGGCGCATCCCCACGACGCTGACGGGTTCGCGCCTGCGCGCCGCGCTGATCGGGGCGGTGCTGTCGGTCGGCATTGATCTGGCGGATTTCAAACAAGCCGCCATCGCCAACGGATTTGCCAGCCTTTCGGATATGCCCGCCCCCCAATTGGACGGGCACAGCGTCCAGACGCTGCGCTATTTGCGCGCTGTCACCTTGCTGGCCAAGGCCGAATTGATCGAGCGTCACCGCGATTATGACACCACCACAGCGGGCAGCGCCCAAGCGGATGATCTGGTCCAGTCAATTGGCGATCTGCGCCGCGATGCCATGCACGCCATCCGCGATATTTTGGGCGTCACCCGCACCGTGGTGGACCTGATCTGATGGCCGAAGCCCGCAAATTGGTGGCGCGCCAAGGCGACAAATTGGACCTGATGCTGTGGCGCGACATGGGCCTTGGCGCGTCCGAAGTGGGCCGCGTTTTGCGGGCCAATCCGGGCCTTGCGGACCTTGGCCCGATCTTGCCCATCGGCACGATTGTCACCGTGCCCGCCACCAACACCGCCCAGCAAAATGCCACCCGCATTCACGCCACCGTTAAACTTTGGGACTGAAAATATGGACCTTCGCACCTTCCTGCAATCCGCATCGGAAATGGCCGGTTCGCTGGCCCCGTCGCTGATCGGTTCGGCGGTCGCCCAAGCATGGAAACCCGCGCTGGCATGGCGGGACCGCTTCCTGCAATGGATCGTCGGTTCCACCGTCAGCTATTATGCCACCATGGCCACCATCGCCGCCACCGGCTGGAATGACTTTGTGGCGCAAAGCATCGCCTTTGGCATCGCCATTGTCGCCTTTGACGCCACGCCGGTTCTGAAAAAATCCATCACCGAAACGCTGTCGGGTGTGCCCGCCCGCATCGCGGACCGCATCCTTGGCAAGAAAGGCTGACCCCATGAAGCTGTCGCCCCATTTCAGCTTGGCCGAATTTACTGCGTCCGCCACCGCCACCGCGCGCGGCATCGATAACCGGCCCAATGTCGCCCAGATCAACGCCATGCGCCTGCTTTGCACCAAGGTGCTGGAACCGCTGCGCGCCCATTTTGGCAGGCCCATTCGCATCACGTCCGGCTTTCGCTCGCCCCGTCTGTGTCTGGCGGTCGGGTCCAAAACCACCAGCCAACATGCGGCTGGCGAAGCGGCGGATTTTGAAATATCTGGCATCGATAATCTGACCGCCGCCAAATATATTCGGGACCGCCTGCCCTTTGATCAATTGATCTTGGAAAATCATGTGATCGGCGACCCCAACAGCGGCTGGATACATGCCAGCTATCGCGATGGGCGATTGCGCAAGCAAAGCCTGCGCTATGCGCGGGGCACCTATTTTGACGGGCTGGGCGGATGATTGGCAAATCGCATCTGGCCATGGCCGCCGCACTGGCGGCCTGTGCATCCGGCATCGGCGGCTTTTTCTATGGCACCAGCATGGGCCGCGCCGCCGAAGTAGCCGCGCAAAAGCGGGCTGATGACGCCGCCGACGCGGTGCGCCAGCAATTGCAAGGCCAGATCGATGCCGCTGCCATCGCGGCCCAGAACAAAGAATATCAGCGCCAAGCCAGCGTGAGGGAAATTCACAATGAAACCATCAAAATCATTGATCGGCCTGTCTATCGCAACGTCTGCATTGATGCTGATGGCGTCCGCTTGCTCGACCACGCGGCCACCGTCGCCAATGGCGCGGGTGGAACCCCGCCTGTGGGCACCGCCACCGATACTGCCCACGGTCCAGCGCGGCCCTGATGGCGACATGACCGGCGCGCAAAGCATCGCCAGCTTTGCCGCCCTTTATGATGTTGCCGGCCAAATTCGCGAAAGCTTCCTTGCCCTGCAAGAACAAGCCGCCATCGCCCTGCAAAATCAGCCAAAACAGACCGAACAACCATGAGAAAAGCCGATAGCCTGCGCCAATGGCTGACCGCAGCCTTGCCCGATCTGGCCATTCACCCCGACCGGCTGGCCATTTTTGTGGACGCTGGCCAGATCAAGGCCCGCGAGGCGCGCACCCTGTCATTCACCTATGCCTATACGCTGACCATTGCCATTTGGGATTATGCCGGTGATGCCGATCATATCATCGTGCCCATGCTGGCTTGGATTGAACAGGAACAACCCCAATTGCTGCGGCGCGGGGACAGTGAACCCTTTAGCTTTAAGGCCGAATTGCTGGATGGCGACACCAGCGATATCGTCATGGAAATTGCGCTGACCGAAGATCGGATTGTGACCATCGGCCAAGGCCAAGGCGGCGAAAGCGGCTATGATATCACGCGCCCGCCCGAACCCGATTATGGCGATGATTTTGGCATTGGCAGCGTCAAATTCCACCATGGCTTTGCCAATCTGGAAAGCATCATCAACAGCAATGATCCCGATGCCATCATCACCGATGCTATCCCGCCCGACGCATAGGCTGCGCCCATATGAGCGATGATTTTTCGGAAATTGAGCATGTTTGCGGCGCACTGGTGCGCAGCCTGTCGGCGGGGGACCGCCGCAACCTGATGCGCGCCATGGCCCGCAAATTGGCGATCAGCCAGCGCCAGCGCATCACCGCCAACCGCGCCCCCGATGGCAGCGGATATGAACCGCGCAAAGACAAAAGCCCGCCAGTGCAGGGGCGCGGTGCGGCCTGTTTCCTCTACCCATCGGGCGGCGGCGGCGCACCGCGCAAAGTCATCATGAAAAGTTTCACATGGGGCGCGGGCCGCATGATGACCGGCTTTGACATCATGGCGGGCGGCATCCGATCCTTTGAATTTGACAAGATTGTGCAATGGCTGCCGGTGCCGGATGAACATAAAAACCGCAGCAACCCGCGCCGCCGTGGCGGCCTGCGCCGCCGCACCATGTTTCGGCGTCTGGCATCGTCAAAATTCCTGCGCGTCAACACCAGCGATAGCGGCTTTTGGATCGGCTTCACCGGCAAAGTGGCCGAAATTGCCGATGTCCACCATAGCGGCTTGCGCGACCGGCCATCGCTGAAAGCGCAGATGACATCCTATCCCAAACGGGAATTATTGGGCGCAACCGATGCTGATAAAGATATGCTGATGGATATGATTTTAGGACACTTTTCTAATCATTAGGAGGCGTTAAGTATATCGGATATTATTTCGGGGTCCCACAACGGATCAATAAATGGGCAAGTGTAATTCGGACCTATCTCGTCTGCTTCAGCTTGCTCAAAAAATCCTTTGGCGTTCTCATGGTATTCTTCAGGCAGTATCAGGAATGCAACATCATCCGGATTAAATCCATAATCTCCGAGCTTTCGCCACTCTCTTTCCCACTCGAATTTATACTTATAATTATCGGTATATTTTGGCTCATCTATAAATGTGCTTAGTTGCCATATCGGGTCCCGAAGGTCGTCACTCGCTCTTGCGATGAGGGTTCGGATACCGTCTGGCAAACCGGATTCCGCATATGCGTACAAGATGGGATTGACGCCGTTGCGTTGACAATGGAATTTATGAAAAACTACACCGTATGAAGACGTACCTTCAGATATGCGTTTTATTAACGGCAATGGAGTTTCACTAAAGCAGACAGATTTTAAATCTGAACGATCTCGTAACTTGCTCTGCGCAATTCCGAAAACCCCACCGGCTTCGATATTCCCAGCGTGCAATATACTCAATAAATCTCGGTAGGCATTATCACCTTTGGTGAAGTGGACCAAATATCGAGACATGTCGGACCATTCATCGCGGTAAATGTGATGATTATTCATTCACCCCCCCCTATTTATTGTAGGCCGGATATTCCACCCTACTCTCTATTTACAGCAAATTTCAAACCCTCAGTCCATTGGTAAAGCGCCCCTCTACCAATGAAGCGCCTAGCCTTTGCCGCCCGCGTCAAACGACATGGGCGGCATGGCTGATGAAAGTTTTACCGCTGTTGATTTGTCGCGCCTTCCCGCGCCTGATCTGATCGAAACGCTGGATTTCGACACGCTGTTGGCCGATGCTACGGCGCTGATGCAGCAGCTGATGCCCGAATTTGTGGCGCGCCCTGCTGATCCTGTCATGAAATTGCTGCGCGTTTTTATCATGGAATGTTTGCGCCTGCGCCAGCGCGTGAATGATGCCGCCCATGCCGTGATGCCTGCCTATGCCATTGGGGCCGATCTGGACAATATCGCTGCGCTGTTCGGTATCGCCCGCTTTGAATTGCAGCCCGCCGACCCTGTGTTGGGCATAGCCGCCGTCATGGAAAGCGATGCCGATTTTCGCCGCCGCATGGTTTTGGGGCCAGAGGGTTATTCCGTGGCTGGTCCCGAAGGGGCCTATATCTTTCATGCGCTAAATGCTGACCCTGATGTGCTGGACGCCAGCGCCACGTCACCCGCCCCCGGCGAAGTGGTCGTTTCGGTGCTGTCACGAACCGGCAATGGCACCGCGCTACCCGCGCTGTTGGACGCCGTGACCGCCCATGTTTCGGATGAAAGCCGCCGCCCGCTGACCGATTTTGTCACCGTGCAATCGGCCCAGATCATCCCCTTTGCCATCAATGCCACCCTGACCACCTATTCCGGCCCCGACGCCGATGTCGTGCTGGCCGCATCCCGCGCCCGCATTGATGAATATGTGATCGAAAGCCACCGCATGGGCCGTGATATCACCCGTTCCGCCATCTTTGCCGCGCTGCATGGCGAAGGCGTGCAAAATGTCGTGCTGACGTCGCCCGCCGCCGATATCATTATCAGCCGGACACAGGCCCCGCACTGCACCGGCATCACGGTTAATTATGCGGGCACTGGCGAATGATCGCGCCCAGCCAATTACCGCCGCAATCCACCACGCTGGAAAAGGCATTGGAACAAGTGGCGGCGCATTTGCTGGACATCCGCACGGATATTCGGCTGGTCTGGTCGCCGGACAATTGCCCTGCCAAATTTCTGCCATGGCAGGCGTGGGGCTTTTCGCTGGATAATTGGTCCAGTGATTGGCCCGAAGGCATCAAGCGCGCCCGCGTCCGCCGCGCCATTCCGATTGCGCGGCAAAAAGGCACCGCCGCCAGCGTGCGCAGCGTCGTGGAAAGCTTTGGCGGGCAAGTCGCCATTCGGGAATGGTGGCAAAAAATGCCACGCGGCGAACCCTTCACCTTTGATCTCGTGCTGAATTTGGAACGCGACGGCGCGCCCGCCACGGCGGCCTTTGTCGATCAAGTAATTGCCGAAGTTCACCGCGCCAAACCCGCCCGCAGCCATTTCACCTTCACCCAAGGCATCACCTCCGCTGGCCAAATTGGCCTGATCGCCGTTGCCCGCCCCTTCATTTTCGTCCGCATCGATGCCGATGCCCCCGCCGCCTGACTGGATCATTTATGGCTGTTCAAATCATCATCACCAATGCGGGCCGCGCTGCCTTGATCAACGCCGCCAACACCGGCACCAATCCGGTGCAGATCACACAAGTGGGCCTGTCCGCCACCGCCATTGTGCCCACCCCCGCCATGACCAGCCTGACCGGCGAAACCAAGCGCCTGTCCACTATGTCCGGCGATGTGGTGGCCGATGATGTCATTCACCTGACCGTTCGCGATGAAAGCAACCAAAGCTATTCGGTGCGCAGTTTCGGCTTGTATCTGGCCGATGGAACCTTGTTCGCGATTTATGGGCAGGCGGCCTTGTTGGTCCAAAAATCAGCGCAATCGATCATGCTGTTGGCGGTGGACGTTAAATTTGCGGACATTGCCGCCGCCGATCTGACATTTGGCAACGCCGATTTCCTGTTACCTCCCGCCACCGAAACGGTGCAAGGCGTCATCGAGATTGCGACCCAGCCAGAAGCAAATACCGGCGTGGATGATCAACGCGCCCTGACAGCCAAGAAAGCGCGGGCGGCCTTGATGACATGGCTGTTGGCGCTGGACGGCGCGGGCAGCGGCTTGGACGCCGATCTGTTGGACGGACAACATGCCACCGACTTTTTGCAAGCGTCACTGTTCACCGGCACGCAAATTCTTTCGCGATTGATCGCCGTTGATGGTGCGGGCAGCGGGTTGGATGCCGATCTGCTGGACGGACAACATGCCAGTGACTTTTTGCAAGCATCGCTGTTCACCGGCGCGCAAATCCTGTCGCGGTTGATCGCCGTTGATGGTGCGGGCAGCGGGCTGGATGCCGATCTGTTGGACGGACAACATGCCAGCGATTTTCTGCCAGCATCGCTGTTCACCAGTGCGCAAATCCTGTCGCGATTGCTGACCGTAGACGGGGCAGGCAGCGGGCTGGATGCCGATCTGTTGGATGGGCAGGATGGCAGCTATTACGCCAATGTCATCGCACGGTTGGGCTTCACGCCCTTGAACGCCACGGTCTACACCCCCGCCGATGTCTTTGCTAAAGTGCTGGGGCTGGACGGCGCGGGCAGCGGCTTGGATGCCGATTTGCTCGATGGCTATCAGGCGACGGCTTTCTTGCAAGCTTCGCTGTTTACCGGCGCGCAGATCATATCACGGCTGGGCTACACGCCGTTGAATACAACCGCTTACACCGCCGCTGATGTGCTGGCCAAGGCGTTGACGGTGGACGGATCGGGCAGCGGGCTGGATGCTGATCTGCTCGATGGCCGCCACGCGTCGGATTTCGCGCTCTTGTCCGGCTGGGAATATGGCAGCAACGCCAATGGCTATTGGCGAAAATCGCCTGATGGCGTCATCGAACAATGGGGCAGTTTCACTGGCAACTTTGCCGAAGGGGCACAAATCCGCAACTTCCCGATTGCTTTCACCGACCTCAATTCGGTGATGATGCAATCCAACACCATGAATACCGCAGGAACCAATAATAACGATATATGGACGCAAAGCGGCCTAATTTCCCTGACCCAATTTCGGGTCGTCTTTCAGGCCACATCCAGCGGCAACTATGGTTCCGGCGCGCGCTGGTATGCGATTGGCAAATAAGCAGGACAGCAAGCATGAAAATCTTTTTTGACCCCGCCAGCGCCAGCATTTTCGATACGGCCATTCACCCCAACCCGCCCGCTGGTTCGGTGGAAATATCCGCTGCCCTGCACCAATCGCTGACCGAAGCCCAGATCGCGGGACTGATGATCATGGCGGGGCCAGATGGCCAGCCCCGCGCTGTTGACCCCAGCAGCCTGCTGTCTAGCGAAGAACAAGCCCACGCCATGCGCCACCAGCGGGACAGCCTGCTGCGGAACAGCGATTATCTGATGATGGCCGATTATCCGCTGACCAGCGAACAGCGCGCCGCATGGGCCGATTACCGCCAGCAATTGCGCGACCTTCCCGAAACCACCACCGATCCGGCTGTCATCACATGGCCGGTCGCCCCCACAGGAGCATAAACTATGTCTGACGTTCAAACCAAGATCGGCAAATATAACCCCGAAACCCGCACGGTGCCCGTCACCTTCACCAGCGGGGCGATTATCCACAACCGCGATGTCAACGCCATGCTGACCGATGCGGGCCGCTATGACGCCGACGCCACCGCCGCCCGCGTGGCCGATGTGGCGAACGGCGTGGCACATAAAATTGCTTGCGGGGCGATCACGGCGGACCCCGCCTAAGATCGCCTATCGTCCATCATCTGCATTGGTAGGGTGCGCCTCTACCAATGTAGACCGGCGAAAGTCAGCCGGTGCAGCGGCATGGTCGCTGCCATGGCCCAAGACAATGAACATATGGCAGGTGAAATGATCCAGCGCGGCACGATTGCCAGCGTGGATTATGAAAATTTGACCTGCACCGTCACCATTGGTGACTTAACCACCGGCGAATTGCCGTGGAAATCGCCCAGCGTGGGCGGTCTACGCATTTGGTGCCCACCCGTCGAAGGCGAACCCGCCACCGTGCTGGCCGCCGAAGGCGATCTGGAAAATGGGCAAGTCTTGCTGGGCGATTATAGCGATGATTTCCCGCCCCCGTCCCGCCTGCCCAATGTGGTGCATATCCAATTCCCCGATGGGTCCACCATCATCTATGATCATGAAGCCCATAGCATGGCGCTGACCGTGGCAGAGGGCACTTTGGCGATCACGGCATCGGGCGGCGTGACCATCACCGCGCCCGTCACCATTACTGGTGACGTGACCATAACCGGCAATGTGACCGTGACCGGCAAAGTGGAAGCATCGGATGATGTCATTGGCGGCGGCAAATCGCTGAAAGGCCATAAGCATGGCGGCGTAACCGCTGGCGGCGCGCAAACAGGTGCGCCCGTATAATGTCGGGCATGAACCGATACACCGGCGCGCCGCTGGATGGGCTGGCCCATATTGAACAATCTGTGGCGGATATTCTGTCTACGGCCATTGGGTCGCATGTCGGCCTGCGCGATTATGGTTCCTTGTTGCCGGATCGCATTGACCACCCCTTTTCGGCGGCGGGTGTCCTGCACCTTTATGCGGCCACAGCGGTCGCGCTGGGCCGATGGGAAAAGCGCCTGCGCCTGCGCCGCGTCCAATTGAATGCTGGTGATCGGCCCAGCGCCGCCGTGCTGATCATCGACGCGGACCGCACCGACACCGCCGCCAGCAACAGCCGTATTCGCCTGACAGTGCCCGTTCCCCTCTAATCCCTTTTCACAGCAAGAAAGCAAAGCCCATGGCCTTTAAGCACGGTATTACCCTTACGGAAGTCAACACAGGTTCCCGCACCCTGCGCGCGGTCAGCACCGCCGTGATTGGCCTTGTCGCCACCGCGCCAGACGCGGACCCTGCCGCATTCCCCCTCAATCGCCCTGTTCTGATCACCGATGTGGACACGGCCATTGGCAAGGCAGGCGTGGGTGGGACGCTGGGCCACAGCCTGCGCGCCATTGCCGATTACAGCCGCCCGTTCATTGTTGTGGTGCGTGTGGAAGAAGGCGAGGATGCCGAAGAAACAGATGCCAATGTCATCGGCACCACCCTGCCCAGCGGCCAGAAAACGGGGATGCAAGCCTTGCTGGCCGCCGAAGCCCAATTGGGGGTGAAGCCCAAGATTTTGGGAACGCCTGGTCTGGAAACACAGGCCGTCACCAGTGCGTTGGTGATTGTGGCCAAGCGGCTGCGCGGCTTTGTTTATGCCCGCGCCCTTGGGGCCACCACCGCCGCCGCCATCGCTTATCGCGCCAATTTTTCACAGCGCGAATTGATGCTGTTGATGCCCGATTTCATCGCCTTTGATGTCGCCAGCGCCGCCAACATCACCAGCGACGTGGCCGCGCGCGCCATGGGCGTGCGCGCCATGATCGACGAAACTGTCGGTCCGCATAAAACCCTGTCCAACGTCACCCTTGATGGCGTGATCGGCATCACCAGCGATATCCATTGGGACATCGAAGACGCGACCAGCGAGGCCAATTTGCTGAATGCCAAGGAAATCACCACCATCATCCGCACCGATGCTGGTTTTCGTTTCTGGGGCAATCGCACCTGTGCGCCCACCGATGATCCCTTTGCCTTTGAAAGCACCACCCGCGTGGCGCAGCTGATCGGTGACACGATGGTCAAGGGCATGTTGTGGGCCATTGACAAGCCGCTGACACCCGCATTGGCGCGGGATATTGTGGAAACCATCAATGGCTTTGGCCGCGATTTGGTGGCCGCTGGCGTGTTGCTGGGGTTCAATTGTTGGTTCGCCGAAGAAAGCAACAGCGTGAACAGCCTGAAGGCGGGCAAGCTGCGCATTGATTATGATTATACCGTGCCGCCGCCGCTGGAAGAATTGGGCCTGATCCAGCGCATCACAGACAGCTATTTTGGTGACTTCGCCAGCCTGATGGCGGGCGCGGCCTGATCGCTATCCCTTTCCCCCAATCGATATTGCACAAAGGAAATATGCCATGGGACTGGCCAAAACCCTGAAGAAAATGATGCTGTTTAACGAAGGCCGCGATTATTTGGGCGAAGTCAAAACCGTGACCCTGCCCACCCTGACCCGCAAGATGGAAGATTATCGCGCAGCGGGCATGAACGGCACGGTCAAAACCGATCACGGCCTGAATGCGCTGGAACTGGAAGCCAGTTTTGGCGGCCCGATGCTGGACATCTTGCGCCAATTTGGCGTGGTGCGCGTGGACGGCGTTTATCTGCGTTTTGTTGGTGCGTATCAGCGCGACAATGACGGGGCGGTTGACGGCTACGAGGTCATAGTGCGTGGCCGCCACGAAGAAATCGAAATGGGTGATCAGGAAACCGGCGAAGCCAGCGAGTTCAAGGTAAAAACCGCCATCGCTTATTACAAGCTGATCGTGAACGGGCGCACCGAAGTCGAAATCGATATCCTGCGCGGCGTGGAAATCGTGGGCGGCGTGGACCGCAACGCCGAACTGAACGCCATCATCGGCCTATATTAACATCCCACGGCCCGACGACATGCGCGTCGGGCCGCACTCCCCCCTGTCATATCCAGAAAGCGTAAAGTCATGACCAATATGCGAAAAGTCATTCTTGATAACCCGATCAAGCGCGGCGAAGACGGTGAAGAAATTAGGGAAATCGGCCTGCGCAAACCCAATGCCGGTGAACTGCGCGGCTTGGCGATGGCCGATCTTGCCCGCCTTGATGTCAATGCCATGCTGAAATTGCTGCCCCGCATCACGGTGCCCACGCTGAACCAAGTCGAAGTCAATAATATGCAGACCGAAGACCTGTTTGCGTGCTGCACGGAGATTGGCGGTTTTTTGCTGACGAAAGCGGACATGCAGGGCTTCCCCGAAGCATAGACGACGCGATGGCGGACATTGCCGCCATCTTTCACTGGCCGCCCGCCGCCATGAATGAATTTTCCATATCCGAACTGGTCGAATGGCAACGCAAAGCCGTGGACCGTGCCAAGCTGTTGAAAGGTTGAATATGTCGCGGGAATTGCGCCTGAAATTTGTGCTGGATGCCCTTGATCGCGTCAGCGGGCCTTTGCAATCCATCACGGGGGGAGCCAGCAAAACGGCGGCGGCCCTGAAGGCGACCCGCGACCAGCTTAAATCGCTTGAGGCCGCACAGGCCAAGGCAACGGGCCTGCGCGAACAGCGCGAAGGATTGGACAAAACCAACGCGGCCTTGGACCAAGCCCGCCGCCGCCAACGCGCCCTGCGCGACGAACTGGCCGCCAGCGCCGCCCCCACCAAAACCATGCAGCGCGAATATGATCGCGCCACCAAGGCGGTGGAAAAACTGGAACAAGCCAGCGCCAAACAGGCGGATCGCATCGGTGAAATCAGCCGTGAAATGCGCGATGCCGGCATCAATGTGAATCGCTTGCGCGACCATGAACAATCGCTGGCCAGCCAGATCAGCCGAACCAATCAAAGCTTGGAAGAACAGCAAGCCAAACTTGCCGCCACCGAAAGCGCACGGCGCAAATTCTCCAAAAGCCAAGAATTGGGTGGCAAGCTGCAAGGCCAAGGTGCGGTTGCCATAGGAACGGGCGTGGCCGCCAGTCTGCCCGCCATTGTTGCCGCCAAATCGGCCATGTCCTTTGAAGACGCGATGGCCGATGCCAATAAAGTGCTGAACCTGACCAATGAACAATTGGCAGCAATGCGCAAATCGACATTGGATCAGGCCAAGCGAATGCCATTGTCGCCCCAAGCCATTATGCAGATCAAGGCAGCGGGCGCAGAAATGCGCGTGGCGCACAGCGAACTGGATGCCTTTGCCGAAGATGCGGGCAAAATGTCCGTCGCCTTTGGCATGGAAGCTGCCGATGCTGGGGCACAAATGGCCACATGGCGCACCAGTTTCAAAATGAACCAAAAGGAAGTGGCCAGCCTTGGCGACCAGATCAACGCCCTGACCAACAAAATGGGCGGCAATACCCAAGCCATTTCCAAAATCATCACCAATGTTGGTCCCTTGGGCCGCGTTTCCGGCGTGGCGGCGGGCAGTATGGCGGCCATGGCCGCAACGCTAGACACAACCGGCGTGCAAGCCGATGTCGCGGGCACCGGCATCAAGAATATGATGCTGGCCCTGACTAGCGGCGATAGCGCCACCAAATCCCAAGGCGCGGCCTTTGCCGAATTGGGCCTGAACGCATCGACTATGGCCAAGCGTATGCAAAAGGATGCAGGCGGCGCGATCACCGATGTGCTGACCCGCATTTCCAAACTGTCGCCAGACAAGCAAACGGCGATGATGAAGCGCCTGTTTGGCGGCGAAAGTGTGGGTGCGCTGTCGCCCATGCTGTCCAATTTGGATGATCTAAAGGCGCGGCTGACCATGGTTGGCGATGCCAGCGCCTATTCCGGTTCTATGACCGACGAATATTTGGCGCGCATGGGCACCACATCGGCCAAAATGCAACTGGCGGCGAACAATGTGGAAGTGCTGAAAATCCAGCTTGGCGACAAGCTGTTGCCTGTCATCGCCAAGGCGGCGGATAAAGTCGTATTATTGGCGGATCGGTTCAGCAAATTTGCCGACGACAACCCCAAGCTAACCACCACATTGGTGCTGGTGGCATCGGCCATTGGCCCGCTGCTGATCGGCCTTGGTGCGCTGGGCATAATGTCCGGCACCATCATTCGCGGTTGCGGCCTGCTGGCCCTTGCTTGGTCAAAGCTGGGGCCTGTCCTAACCTACGCCAAAGCGGCCTTTTCTATTTTGATGACGGTCATTCGCGGCGTATCCGCATTGATGATCACCAATCCTATTATTGCCATCATCACCGGCATCGCGCTGGCGGTCTATCTCATCTATCGAAATTGGGGCACAATCGGCCCGTGGCTGGCGGAAAAGTGGGAACAGGTGAAAGCGATTTTCACTGGCTTCATTGGATGGGCCAAAAGCTTTTTCCCGTCGAGCCTGTCCGATACTGGCCGCGAACTGATCAATGGCCTGTGGTCCGGCATCATGGCCAAAAAAGATTGGTTGATGGGCAAGCTGAAAGGCTTTGCCCAGTTAATCCCCGCGCCCATTCGCAAAGCGTTGGACATAAACAGCCCCAGCCGCGTTTTCGCGGACATTGGCGGGCATTTGATGACGGGCCTTGATCAAGGCATCACAGGGGGCAGCGGTGCGCCCCTATCGCGCATGGCGGGCCTGTCCGAACAATTAAAAGGTGCAATGGCCGCTGGCGTCGTCGCCCCCGCCTTGGCGCTGGGCGCATCCCCCGCCATGGCGGCGGGCGGGCAGGCGGCGCAAGGCACCGCCATGGCCGCCGCACCCGCCACCTATCACATCACCATCAATGCCAGCGGTTCCAACGCCCAAGACATTGCCGATCAAGTCCGGGGCGCGATTGAACAGATCGAGCGTGACAAGCGCGGCCGCAGCTTTGGCGACGATTAAGAAAGGCACATCATGCAGCTTATGTCCCTTGGCATGTTTATCTTTGAAGTAGGCGGCTTTGCCTATTCCGAATTGCAGCGCAAAAGCGATTGGCAGCACGCCACATCGCCCCGCGTCGGTGCGCGGGATGCCACGCAATTTACCGGCGTTGGCACCGAAACGATCAACCTGTCTGGCACAGCCTATGCCGAACTGACCAATGGGCGGGCATCGATCGACGATCTGCGCACCATGGCCGATGCTGGCGAAGCTTTGCCGCTGGTCGATGGGGCGGGCACCGTCTTTGGTGATTATGTCATCACGGCCATTGATGAACGCCACGCCAACAGCCTGCCCAACGGAACGCCGCGCCGCATCGATTTTGCTATCGATTTGCTGCGCGTTGATGATGTCAGCGATGCCCCCGACGCTACCAGTGAACCCGCCAACAATGGGACCAGCCAATGACGCAAACCGGCATCAGCAATATTGCCGACTGGCGCGTGACATTGGACGGCAAAGACCTGACCGGCAAAATGCGCCCGCGCCTTGTCTCCCTGTCCATTTCCGAAAAGCGGGGCGATGAAGCGGACCAATTGGATATCGTGCTGGATGACACAGACGGCGGGCTAGACATTCCACCCGAAGGGGCCGTGTTGACAGTCGCCATCGGATGGAAACAGGGCCGCAATGTGGAAATCGGCTTGGTCGAAAAGGGCAGCTTCAAGGTGGATGATGTATCGCACAGCGGCCCACCCGATCAAATCACCATCAAAGCGCGGGCGGCGGATTTCACATCGGCCATTCGCAACCGGCGCGATCAAAGCTGGAAGAATAGCACGCTGGGCGCGGTGCTGAAGGATGTAGCGGGGCGCAATGGCCTGACATTGAAGGTGACACCGGCGCTGGCCGCCATTGCCCTGCCATCAATCAGCCAAAGCCGGACAAGCGATATTGCTTTTCTGCGCCGCCTTGGCCGCGAGAATGACGCGGTGGCGACCATCAAGGACAAGCATCTGATCTTTGCGCCCAAGGGCGCGGGCCAGACCACCAGCGGCAAGCCCCTGCCCACCCTGACCATCACCCGGGCCAGTGGCGACCGGCACAATTGGCAACGGCAAAAGCGCGATGGGCAAGAGGGCGTAACGGCAAGCTGGCACGACCGAAAGGGCGCGAAAAAGCAAAGCTTCACTGTCGGCAAAAAGGATGGTGCCAAGCGGCTGCGCAAAACCTATCCCGACGAAGCCAGCGCCCGCCGCGCCGCCGTGGCCGAACGGGACCGGCTAAAACGCGCCCCCGCCAGCTTTGATATGAAATTGGCCTTTGGCCGCCCCGACGCCAGCCCCGAATGCCGCGTGACCGTCACCGGCTTCAAGGATCAGATAGACGGCACAACATGGCTGATTAGCGATGTGACACACCGGCTGGACAAGGGCGGCGGGCTGACCACCGATATCAAGATGGAATTGGCCTCTTGAACCACAGGCGTTACAAGCATTTCCTCCAGCGGCTCAAGACTCTTGGTCCATCCGCCAGTCGCATCCGTGGAGAAAGATTGCTGAGCCTATGCATTCACATACTCTGTCTTCCCAGAAACTGGCCATCAGCATGGCCATATTGGCTGGCTTTACCGACGCATTGGGGTTTCTGATTTTTGGCCGGTTTTTCGTTTCCTTCATGAGCGGGAATTCGACGCTTTTATCCGTTGGCCTGATCAATCATCAATCATGGTCCTATGCACTGATGCCGCTGGCTATTATCATATTGTTCGTCACCGGCGTGATGGCGGGGCGCGCCATACGTCATTACAGCCCAAACCACCCGTCCGGCGCGGTTCTGGCGTTCATGGCACTGTGCCTGATCTTGGCATCATGCGGGGCGGAATTTGGTTTGACCCTTATTGCCGCCCCGATGATGGCCATCGCGATGGGCGCGGCCAATAATGTGTTCGTCAGGCAAGGCGAGGTCAGCATAGGTGTTACCTATATGACCGGTACATTAGTTAAATTTGGCCAGCATCTTGCCGGACATTTTCTGGGTGAGAAAAATGGTCACTGGCGTCCCTATCTGATGCTTTGGTTGGGTTTATTATCCGGTGCGATTTCCGGTGCCGCCGTTTTTGAATGGCAGGGGCTGCACGGCATATGGCTGGCATCCGGCTTTTGCTGTGTTCTGGCAGCAACAATGTTCTGGCAGGAACGTCGCCAACCCTAAAAGCCGCTCTAGCTGGCGCGGCCCACTCGAAAGCTCAACTACACCTTCAAGCCGCACCCATGGGCGAACGTTTCAGACGAAAATGCACCCTTTACCTCACAATCATTAGCGCCAAACTGGCGATTTAATGATTGCAAATTGGCTGCGAATTTTCCGCGATGCTTGATGGCGGATTATCGCATTCTTGCGGGCGAAACGCGATTTTGGCGGCGATATTGAACACGAATTATCAACCAGTCAGCTTATGACACTTGATTAAATTTTGCCGTTTTCATCACCCCACTACCCCGATTTTCGTCCCGCAAAAAATATTCCTCTTTCCTACATTATATCGCCCGCACTATGAGAACGGAACAGGAACATGGGTAGTGAGTTTTTCAGTGAAGGACCAAGTGATACGCTTAACACCGGGCTGCGAATTTGCTTGTAAGCGGTGCTTTGTTAGGTGCGCGACGGCTGCTCGTTTTCACGCGGACCTGTGGCGGGAGATTGAGGAATTGTTGCGTCTCCAAAGCTATCAGGCGCGAATTGATCGTGCGAGAGAGGTCCGATCGCTGCAAAGCCAGCTGGAAGCCGTCGAGCAAGAATGGCGGCGGCTTCGTCCTTTGTCGCACCATCAGGCACCAATACCAATAACGTTCGGAACATTTCTTTCAGCGCGGCTTCACTAGGCATGGCCACCGCCATGGTCACGTACTGGACGGTTGGTCGCGCGGTCTCGATTATCTTCGCTTCCGGTTCCACTTCTTGATCCGAAAGGCCCGCAAGTTTCATCACCTCTGCCGGATCAACGTTATGCTGGGACAAAACGCCAGCAATCTTACGTGTTAAGTCGAGCGGCAATGCCGACTTTTTATACCGCGACGACTCGTAATTTGAATAAGTACCTAGGGGCAGGTCTAACTCTACAGCCATGGCTCGGACAGAAAGTCGAGGACTGGCTTGCATTCTCAGATCGCGGAGTCGGGTGCTGACATTTTCCATGCTCACTCCATGCGAAATTTTCGGACAAATTCCGCTCTCATTTTACAGTTGACTATTGTCTGAAAATATCGGACACGTTTTGCATGATTTACGAAAACAGCCTTTTCAAACTGTTCGGCGGCATTCGCCCCATGGCACGCGCTTTGGGTGTACCGTCGTCCAACGTAGACTCGTGGAGGCGTGTTGGGCGTATCCCTGCTGAAAAACAGCCGCACGTTTTGAACGTGGCGCTTTCCCTTGGGCTGCCCGTGACAGCACATGACATCATCTTCCCCCTTGGTTCTGATGCATCATCGGCCACCGATGGCAGCGCCACAATCGGTAACCCCGCGCCGCTTACCGAAGGACGGGAGACAAAACAGTGACCGTCGAGCGCACCATCATCCTGCCTATTGAATTGCAGGAGTTGAAATCAGCCAGCCGCGCCTTGGTTCGTGCCTTTGGCGGGCAAGATGCCGCTGCAAAGCGCATTGGCACCCGTCAACAGCGTATCAGCGATTGCACCAGCCGTAACACCGACGCTTTCTTGCGACTGGATGAAGTCGCGATTTTGGAAGCGGAAACGGTCGGCATGGCGGGGCACCCGCATGTCACCAGCGTGCTGGCGCGGGCGCTGGATATGGAAATCGTGCCGCTGGCCCATTGCGCCGCCAGTGGCCGCGACCTGCTGAGGCTGTTTGCTAAGCAATCGCGCAGCAACGGCGAACTGGCCGACAAAATATTGGAGGCGCATGACGATGACATTGTGACGCCGGACGAAGCCGCACTGATCGAAGACGCTGCCGACAAGGTGATTGCCACCGCCATTCGCATTCGCGCCGAAGCCCAAATGATCCAGCGGGAGGCCCGCCGATGACCATGACCATAATAAAGGGAAGCCAGCACATGAAGGCCAAACGTCCACGGATGCCCAGCGTGAAATGCCCATCATGCGGGGGCGATGCCTTTGCCCGCACCATGGGGCTGGCCACGCTGACGTTCCGCGAACTTTATTATCATTGCAGGGACGATACCCAATGCGGGCACACCTTTGCGGTGGCGATGGAAGCACGGCGCACCATCCGGCCCAGCATGATGCCCGCCCCGCTGGCCCATTTGCCCAAAACCACATGGCGCGAAACTGGCCCACCCAGCCCCGCCAATGACGATACCCCGCCGCCCGACGAAGCGGCGCGGATCAACGCCCCCAGTTGATCGCCTGATCTAGCCCTTACCCCATTCCAACGATGCGCCCGATGCCATGTGCTTTCGGGGACGCCATCCCTTTGCCTTGAGAAAATGCCATGCGTGAAGACATATTGCGCGAACTGATCGCCAAACTGAAAGCGGATTATAATTTCCGCGAACAGGGCGCGTTTCTGCGCGAGGGCAAATGCCCCGAATGCAATGACAAGAAATCCGTTTACGCCCCCGCCGCTGCCCCATGGATTTTGCGCTGTGGCCGCACCGAAAAATGCGGATGGGAAGGCCGAAGCCAACAGCTTTACCCCGAAATTTTCGAGGATTGGTCAAAGCGTTACAAGACCAGCAAGGAAAATCCGAACGCCGCCGCCGATGCTTATTTGGCAATGGGGCGCGGGCTGGATACCGCCCCGCTGAAAGGCCATTACACCCAAGAATATTATCATGACCATGATCTAAATATCGGATCGGCCACGGTGCGCTTTCCGCTGCCCAATGGCGGATATTGGCAACGCATCATCGATCAGGCCCACCGCTTTGGTGACAAGAAAGCCACTTTTTCCTTTGGCTCTGGCTATCGCGGTCATGTCTGGATGCACCCTGCGCACAGCTTGGAAAACTTGGCCGCAGCGGATGAAGTCTGGATAGCCGAAGGCATTTTCGACGCCTGTGCGCTGGTGGAAAACGGCATCCCTGCTGTGTCGGCCATGTCGTGCAACAATTATCCCAAAGAATGGCTGGACGAACTGCGCCAGACCGCAGCCCGCCTTGGCACCATCGGGCCGCGCCTGATCTTTGCCTATGACCAAGGCGCAGCGGGCGTAGAGTTTGCCACGGCCCATGCCGCGCAAGCCCGCAAAGAAGGCTGGCAAACAGGCGGTGCGCAAGTGTCCATCGATGGCGAAGGCGACAAGGAAGATTGGAACGATCTGCACAAGGCCAACCGGCTGAAGGCAGACGACATCGAATTTTACCGTTGGTGCGGTGATGTCACCATTGCCAGCAAGGCCGATGAAAAGGCCACGCTGATTTACACCCGCACGCGGTCGGCATCCTTCCCCTTTGTGTTCAACAGCCAGCAAATGTGGGCGAATTTTTCGTTGCAGCGGATCAACGATATGATCGAGCATCTGAACGAAGACGACGACGATTTCGCTAACCTGACCAAAGAGGAACAATGGAATGTCGCCGCCGCCAAGGCGGTGGACATCACCGAACTGGCGAACTGTTGCTTTCGCACCCTCTATTTCCAGCGCGACCCCTATTTGGAAGAAGGCGCATATTATCTGCGCATCGACTTCCCCCGCCAAAAGGGCAAGCCGCGCCGTGAGGCGGTAAAGGCCACCTTCAGCGGTGCGAACCTGTCAGCGGGCGCGGAATTCAAAAAGCGGCTGGCATCGGTGGCATCCGGCGCACAATGGACCGGCGCGACCGGCCATCTGGACAAGCTGATGCAGAAGCAATGGACCGGCATCCGCACCGTCGAAGCCATCCAATTCACCGGCTATTCTGTCGATCACGGCGCCTATTTGCTGGGCGACCTTGGTGTGCATAAAGGCAATGTCATCAAGGTGAATGCCGACGATTATTTCGTGTTCGGCAAAAAGGCGGTGAAGCTGCGCACAAGCGAACGGCTGCTGAAAATCCAATATGAGGCGGACAAGCTAAATTTAGATTGGGTGCAGCCCGTCTATGATGCTTGGGGTGTGAAGGGCCTAGCTATCCTCACCTTTTGGGTGATGTCCCTGTTTGCAGAACAAATCCGCGCCAAACAGGAAAGCTTGGGCTTTCTGGAAGTCACCGGCCCACCAGGCACCGGCAAAACCACGCTGATTGCTTTCCTGTGGAAAATCATGGGCCGTGTGGGAAATTATGAAGGTTTTGACCCGACCAAAGCCACCAATGCGGGCATCAGCCGCACCTTGGGCCAAGTGGGCAATCTGCCGGTTGTCCTGATCGAGGGCGACCGATCGCAAGACGCCCCGCATGGCCGCCGCTTTGAATGGGATGAATTGAAAACGGCCTATAATGGCCGCGCTGTTCGCACCCGCGCCATCGCCAATGCGGGCATGGAAACATTCGAACCGCCGTTTCGCGGTGCCATTGCCATTGTGCAAAATGATCCGGTCGAAGCTTCGCCCGCCATGCGCGAACGCATCATGGGCCTTGTGATCGACAAAAGCCGTTGGGGCGAAAACACCCGATCAGCGGCGGAAACCATTGCCCGCATTGATCGCGATGATGTGTCGGGTTTCATCGTGCATATCTTGCGCAAAGAAGCCGATATTTTGGCCGCCTATTTCGACCGCTTCAAAGTCCATTATTCGGCGATGCTGAAACAAGACGGCATCCGCAATGACCGCTTGGCCAAGAACCATGCCCAAATGGCGGCCATGTTTGATGCCATGCAAATCGTGGTGAAGAACATCCCGCCAGCGGTCGCCGCCGAAACGCATGATTTTTTCCGCGCCATGCTGGCTGAACGCCAACGCCTGACCGAAAACGACCATCCCGCTGTCGAAATCTTTTGGGAGCGTTTCGATTGGATCGTCGCCCAAGAACCCGAAGGCGTCACCAACCCCATCGACCACAGCCGCAACCCCGATGTGATCGCCATCAATCTGGTGCAATTTGAACAGCGGTGCGGTGACATGCGCCTGTCCCTGCCATCAGCCAATGAACTGAAACGGCTGCTGCGCACCAGCAAAACCCGCAAATTTCTGGAAAAGAAACCCGTCAATTCACGAACCGGAAAAACGGTGAATTGTTACGTTTTTCAACGCCCCAAAGACCATACCGCTGCCAACGCCAGCGCCAACCCATCTAAATAATCAAAGGAAGCACCAGCCATGCAATCTGCTGAAAACCCGCGCCCGAAATCCTTGATGACCATGCAGGAAGTGCCAGATGGCAAGGGCGGAACCATGCACGCTCTACGCCCTGCGCTGCCCGAAAAAGTGGGCAAAAAGAAGAAGGCCACCCCGCCTGATCCTGTCATCAACAATGTCGCGGCATCGGATGAGCAACTACTTCAATTCATTGAACGCATCGAACGGCTGGAAGAAGAAAAAAGCGGCATCAGCGCGGACATTCGCGATGTCTACTTGGAAAGTAAAAGCCTTGGCTATGAACCCAAGATCATCCGTCAGATCGTCGCCCAGCGCAAATTGCCACTGCATGACCTAGCGGAAATGGAAGCCATCAAGGCGATCTATAAAAACGCAATCGGCATGCAGGCCTGACCGCCCACCAATCCACATAGGGAGAGGCGGGCCAGCCGAACAAGCGCCGCCAGCACATCATGAAAAAACTGCTGAAACATCTACTGCCTGACAATCATTCCACGCGGATCGTCATGGACGTTCTGGACCGCACCGACCTGATCGAATTCACCAAGGGCCTGTTCGTCACCGCCTTGGGTCTGTTCGTTCTGCCCATGCTTTTCCTGATGTGGGAAGTCAGGGACGTGATCGCATGAGCGCCCACGGCATCACCCGTCGCACCTATTGCGATTGCATAGAGTGCGTCCGCGTCGAAAACCGCCATCGCCTAAAAATCGCGGGCTGGATGCTGCTCGTCGGCCCCATCGCCACCAGTGCCATCGTCTACAATCTCGGAAAGCTGTGCCTGTGACGTGGCAACGAAACGAAGGCTATCGCCCCCGCACTGGTGCCAGTTTGCTGCGCGTCCGGTTCCGGTGCGGCTGGATCAGCACAAACCTATACACCGCCGCCAAGTGGACGCGCTGGCATTTCAAAAACTGCCCTTTCGACATCACCCATTTTCGCATTGAAGGAGAACCATGATGATCAGCACAGGTACAAGGCAAATTTTTACCGTCTTTTGGCGCGCAGGATAGCCTGTCATGTCCAACACACATTTGCTTGATCGCGCAAAAACTCCAGCCCAATGGGCGGCCACCATGGCAGAAAGAGGAATTTCGATTTCAGAACGGACCTTGCGGGCACGGGCCAACAAGCTTGGGGCTTGCCATAAGATTGGGCGCGCTATGCTCATCACACCAGAACAAATTGATCAGATTTTCGGAAACGGACAACTATGCCTCTCGAACCCTATAAAAGAGGGAATAATTGGTGGGTACGCGGGCGCGTCGAATATGTCGGCACACCTATCACCGATTACTATCGACGCAGCATTGGAACATCTTCAGAAGCGGGTGCGCGGCGCTGGTGCATCGACGAAGAAAGGCGACAAATCCGCACCTATTTGCTCGGTGACGAAAAGGCGCTGACATTTGCTGAGGCGGTCGTTCTCTACCCCGCTACGCCCGCTGACGCCTCATATCTGACGAAGATTGTGCCGTTGATAGGATCACTGCTGATAAAAGACATCACCCCCAAAATGATCAAGAACCTAGGTGGCACTCTACTTCCTAAGGCCTCGACGGACACATGGGTAAGGCAAATTATCACGCCCGTTCGTGCCGTCATCAACAACGCCCACGATCTTGGCCAATGCGGGCCAATACGCATTCGTGGCTACACTAATGAGGAACGCGTGGCGCAAGATTTAAAGCGGGGAAAGAAAAGCCGTATCAAACGGCAGCCCGGCAGTTGGGAATGGTTATTGAAATTCCGGCAACACGCCAGCCAGCGCCATGCCGCCCTTGCCCTTTTCATGTTTATGACCGGTGCCCGCATCAGTCAGGCCGTGGCTATGCACCCTGAAAAGCATCTCGATCTGGCAAACGGACGAATCTGCATCCCGCCAGCAAAAGGCCATGCGGAACGTTGGATCGACATTGCGCCCGAACTGATCACGGAACTTACCAACCTGCCGCCGCTCTATCCGCGTGGGAAACTGCACCGCCCCGAAAATCTCAGAGTGTTCGGATTTGCGGACCGCTCCAGCCCACGCAAAGGCTGGAACGATGCCTGCAAAAAAGCGGGCATCGAATATCTGCCATTCCACGCAGCCGGTCGTCACGGATTTGGTCAGGAACTAAATGTGCGCCAGCCGGTCGATGAAAAGGCCGCAGGCGACTTTGGCGGATGGGCGGACACTGCCCTAATGAGGCGAACTTATACCCACGCGGAACAAGTCTCCGCCAAGGTCCACGACGCCCAAAGGCGAGGTCTTCGCCTTGCCGAAGAACGGACGAAAATTAAGCTGTAAATCGCTAGAGCACTGTACGGGATTTGTACGGTCGCGAACGGTATTGAGATGTAAGTTCGCGTCTTGTTCTGCATTTTCACGTACAAAGTAAAAATGCCAAATCATCAAAAATCCTTTAATTTCCATGACTTTGATGGTGGGCGCGACAGGGATTGAACCTGTGACCCCACCCGTGTGAAGGGTGTGCTCTACCGCTGAGCTACGCGCCCATTCGGCTGTGCGTCCGTAGCAGCAGCGAATGTGGGCTTTCCATTACCGCTTACGCCGATGAATGCAATGGGGATTTTGGTTGGAAACCGCTTTTCCCATTTTCCCATTGCGCCAAATGAAACGGGCCGCAACTTTCGTCGCGGCCCGTATTTTTCAAGCGAAAGCGCGTCAAACTTAGTTGACGGCATCCTTCAGAGCCTTGCCAGCCTTAAACTTTGGCTGGTTCGACGCTTCGATGGTCATCGTTTCACCGGTGCGTGGGTTACGACCGGTCGATGCCTTACGCTGGCTAACAGCAAAGGTGCCGAAACCGACCAGACGAACTTCGTCGCCCTTCTTCAGCGAAGCCGTGATCGCCTCGAACACGGCTTCTACTGCTTTGCTCGCGTCAGCCTTGGTCAAACCGCTCGAGTCAGCGACGGTGGCGATCAGGTCTTGTTTGTTCATGCCTAAGGAACCCCTGCATTGGATAAAAAATTGATTCATGGTCAGGCCATGTGGCGACACTAACGCTGTTTCGCGGCATATTGTCAAAGCAAAAAGCGCGGAAAGCGACCAAAAAACTAGCTTTTTGCGACGAATAAGGAGTGGATTCCAATCCACTCCTCTATTTCATCCACTTCTGGAATTAATGGCGAATCAGCTTCTCGGGGTCGGCGGAACTGCCAACTGCTGGCGAAGCCGCCAATTCATCCGCTTCCGTCCACTCAATCGGTTCCAATTTGGACACCAAAGCACCCGCCAAAACCTCATCGACATGGGACACCGGAATGATCGTCAAACCGCTGGTGATATTGGCAGGAATGTCCGCCAAATCCTTTTCATTCTCTTGCGGAATGAACACGGTGGTGATGCCGCCGCGCAGGGCCGCCAGCAATTTTTCTTTCAACCCGCCGATCGCCAGCACGCGGCCACGCAAGGTGACCTCGCCAGTCATGGCGACATCGCTGCGCACAGCAACACCGGTCATGGTCGAAACCATGGCGGTGACCATGCCGACGCCGGCGGACGGACCATCTTTGGGAACCGCGCCTTCGGGCAAATGGATGTGAATATCCTTGCGGGCGAACAGGCTGGGCTTAATGCCATAGGCCGGTGCGCGGGCTTTGACGAAAGAAAGCGCGGCTTGCACCGATTCCTTCATCACATCCCCCAATTTACCGGTGGTCTTGATCTGACCTTTGCCAGCCGCCGTCACGGTTTCGATGGTCAGCAATTCGCCGCCCACTTCGGTCCATGCCAAGCCCGTCACCGCGCCGACCTGATCTTCGCGGTCAGATACGCCGTGGCGATATTTACGCACACCAGCAAATTCCGCCAGATTTTCAGACGTCACGACAACGCTGGTCGCTTTGCCTTCCAAAATCTTGCGCAGCGCCTTGCGGGCCAAACGGGCAATTTCACGTTCCAACGTCCGCACACCCGCTTCGCGGGTGTAATAACGGATCAGGTCGCGCAGCCCCTCGTCAGTCAGTTCAAACTCACCCTTTTTCAAACCATGCATTTCAATCTGCTTGGCGATCAGGTGAAGCTTGGAAATCTCAACCTTTTCATCCTCAGTATAGCCTTCCAGACGGATAATCTCCATCCGGTCCAGCAATGGCTGCGGCAGGTTCAAGCTATTGGCCGTGGTGACAAACATCACGTCCGACAGGTCAACATCGACCTCCAGATAATGGTCCTGAAATTTGTTATTTTGTTCCGGGTCCAACACTTCGAGCAGGGCCGATGCTGGGTCACCACGAAAATCTTGGCCCAATTTGTCGATTTCATCGAGCAAGATCAGCGGGTTCATCGTACCAGCCTTTTTCAGGTTGGTGACGATTTTGCCCGGCAGTGAACCAATATAGGTCCGGCGGTGGCCGCGAATTTCGCTTTCGTCGCGCACGCCGCCCAGCGACTGGCGGATAAATTCACGCCCCGTCGCCTTGGCAATGCTGCGGCCCAGCGATGTTTTCCCCACACCCGGCGGACCAACGAGGCACAGGATAGGCCCCTTCAGCTTGTTGGTGCGGGCCTGCACGGCCAGATATTCGATGATCCGGTCTTTGACCTTTTCCAACGCATAATGGTCGCCGTCGAGCACCGCCTGCGCTTTGGCAATGTCCTTTTTGAGCTTGGATTTCTTACCCCAAGGCAGGCCGGTCAGCACGTCCAAATAGTTGCGCACCACCGTCGCTTCAGCGGACATGGGGGCCATCGCACGCAGCTTTTTCATTTCCGCGTCGGCCTTGGCTTTGGCTTCGGCGGGCAATTTCAGCTTGTCGATTTTGGCTTGCAGTTCCGTCAGCTCGTCGCCGCCATCCCCATGGTCATTGCCCAATTCGCGCTGAATGGCTTTCAACTGCTCATTCAAATAATATTCGCGCTGGCTCTTTTCCATCTGGCGCTTCACGCGGCCACGGATCTTCTTTTCGACCTGCAATACGCCCAATTCGCCTTCCATGAAGGCGAACACCATTTCCAAACGCTTGGATGGTTCGCTTTCCACCAGCAAGGCTTGGCGATCGGCGACTTTGATGTTCAAATTGCCAGCCACGCTGTCGGCCAAACGTGATGGGTCGGTCAATTCCGCCAATTGCGTCGCCGCATCCGCCGGCATTTTCTTGTTCAACTTGGTATAGGATTCAAATTGATCCATAACCGAGCGCATCAAAGCAGCCGTATCTTTGCTGTCGTCCGCAACATCTTCTAAAATTTCGACGTCCGCGATCACCGCTTTTTCTTGCGAAGCCAAAGATTTCAGCTTCGCACGGCGCTTGCCTTCCACCAACACCCGCACGGTGCCATCGGGCAGTTTCAGCAATTGCAAAACGGTGGCGACAACGCCGATATCATAAAGATCGTCGCGCGCCGGATCATCCTCACCGGGATCAAGCTGGGCGACCAGAAAAATTTCTTTGTCGCTTTCCATGGCGACTTCCAACGCCGCAACAGACCGGTCCCGCCCAACAAACAGCGGAACGATCATGTGGGGAAACACCACAATATCGCGAAGGGGAAGTAAAGGGAAAGATTGCGTCATTACGGCTCCTAGGACGGGCATCTTGCGCGATGCCTCGCCCTCTGCATTACGGATTTAAACGCTAATATGGCGCAGTTCGCCCGTTGTTCAATAACGGGACCATGCAAAAACACTTGTCCAGCGCACGCCGATGGCGCGCAGCGACCGTCAGAACGGCAGCTTAAATCCAGGAGGAAGCGGTAAGCTGCTGGTCATGCGGCCCATTTCATCATTACTGACGACATCGGCTTTTTCGCGCGCATCATTAAATGCTGCGGCCAGCAAATCTTCCAACATCTGCTTTTCGGACATCAGCATCAGGCTGTCATCAATGCTGATGCTTTTGATACGCCCCTTGGCGCTGGCCAAAACTTTCACCAAGCCGCCGCCAGAAACGCCTTCCACCTCGACCGCGTCGAGCTTGGCCTGCGCCTCTTGCATTTGGGCCTGAACGGTTGCGGCTGCTTCCTGAGCAGCCTTCATCATATCTTCGATCGATTTCATATCTCTGCCCTATGCTGATTATTTCGGCTCTTCAAGGCTGGCACCCGGAAAAGTCTCCAAAGCCGCTTTTACCACGGGCAAATCGCGAATGCGCGCCTCATTATCCGCCAGCTTTGCCTTTTCCATATCCAACAAGCTGGACCTGCCCTGCCCCGCATCTTCGCGCACGCGCCAACGGCTCCCCGTCAGTTCAAACAAGGCCTCGCTCAATCGGCGGGGGAAATCCTGCCCCAAAGCCTCGCACGCTTCATAGCTGATCAGGCCCGCATCCAATAAAATGGGCCGCATCTGGTCATGGATCAGTCCCGCCAAGACATGCCGACCATTGGCTTCCATCAAATGATGCAATTGCGCGATGGTCAGCGGCTCGGCTCGGGCTTCTGCTGCGGGTTCGGCGGCCTGAGCAGGGGCAAAGAGCGTGTCAGACGGCACATCGCCGCCATCCTCATCATCTTCCAATTCCCCTTCTAGGCCCGCCTCACTTTCGGCGGTGGGTTCGGGTGCATCGACGGCCGCTGGTTCCTCCACGTCAACCAAAGCTGGGGCGGCCACATCTTCCACAACCTCAACCGCCGGTTCGGGTTGGTCATCCCACGGCGCAACCTCTTGCGCGAGCGGCGCAGCGGGCACCTCGGGAACAACGACGACTTCGGGAACCGGCGTCGGTGCAGGTGAAGGTGCGATTGCAACCGGTGCTGCAGCGGGCGCTACCATCGGTGCTGGAGCCGCAATCGGCGCAGAGGTCGTGGCTGGCAAGCCCGCGAAATTCGCCTGCACCAACAGCTTGGCCAGTTCGCCAGGGTCAGGCATCGCGGCGGCGTAAATGACGCGCAGCAACAGCATTTCCACATGGTCCAGCGGCTGGTTGGCGCGCAGAACCTCTTCATGCCCCGTCAACAGCAATTGCCACAAGCGGTTCAGCGGCGCAAAGCCCATCGCCTGCGCCCACGCCAATATGCGTTCGCGGTCGTCTGCAGCCAAGGCTGGGTCATCAAAGCGCGACAATTTCGCCAGCGTTACCTTATGCACCAAATCCATCAGGCCGCGCACCAAGGTAATGGGTTCAATGCCCAGCGCATATTGCACCCGCACCAAATCAATCGCCGCGCCCGCATCGCCTTCCAATATTTGCGCCAGCAAATTGGCGGTCACGCTGCGGTCGGACAGGCCCAGCATATGCCGCACTTGATCGGCGCTGACAGTGCCGCCGCCATCCAAATCGGCATGGGCAATGGCTTGGTCCAAAATCGACAAGCCATCGCGCACCGACCCTTCGGCCGCATGGGCAATCAGCCATGTCGCGGCATCTTCGGCGCTAACCTGTTCCTTGGCCAAAATTTGCGTAAAATGGTCGAACAACATGTCGGGCGTAATGCGGCGCAAATCGAAACGCTGACACCGCGACAAGACCGTCACTGGCACCTTGTTCACTTCGGTGGTGGCGAACAAGAATTTGACGTGCGGCGGCGGCTCTTCCAGCGTTTTGAGCAGCGCATTAAACGCGTTGCGCGTCAACATATGCACTTCGTCGATTATATAGATTTTATAGCGCGCCGACACAGCCGCATAGCGCACCGCCTCAATAATCTCGCGCACATCGTCGACGCCGGTATTGGACGCGGCGTCCATCTCGATCACGTCAATATGCCGCCCTTCGGTGATCGCACGGCACGGTTCGCACAGCCCGCACGGATCAATCGTCGGCCCGCCTTGCCCGTCTGGGCCAATGCAATTCAGTGCCTTGGCAATCAAACGCGCCGTCGATGTTTTCCCGACCCCGCGCACGCCCGTCATCAAAAAGGCATGGGCCAAGCGATCACGCGCAATGGCGTTGCCCAGCGTACGCACCATCGCGTCTTGGCCAATCAATTCGGCAAAGGTTTGCGGGCGATATTTGCGGGCCAATACGCGATAGGGACCGGATGACGCACCCGCCAAATTCGGGGCCTGCGGCTGTGCTGGCTCGTCAAGCCCCAGCGCGTTCATCGGCATATCATCTGAAACGGAATCATTCATACCGCCCTGTGTAAGGGCCGCAGCCCCGCTTGTCGAAGGGGATTTCTGCCCGCCCCACGGCAAAAGCGGCCATGGCTTTGTCCTGCGCGGCAACGCGCTAAACCGAGCGCCCATCACCGCGCAGTTTCGACATTTATTTTAGGAAATAAACCAGCGCCTATGACTGGACCCGTTGCATCATGGCCGCGCGCCGCGCTGGACCATATTTCAAACTGGGGTGGGAGCCGGAACGACCCGTAGCGAATTCGTTACGGCTGCTTCCTTCCGGACCTGACCGGGTTGGCGAAGACTACGTCCGCCCGACTCCCAAGGCGCATATGGCGGGGGATCGGCGACATTGCAAGCGCCGCCCGAAAAATTGTTGCGGCGCGGATATTTGAAATATTGACGCGATTTCAGCGGCCAAGCTGCATATTCCGGCTTTCAGTCGGAATTTTCACCACCAAGCCGTCCAATTCCTCGGTCAAGACAATCTGGCAGGCCAAGCGGCTGGTCCGCCGCACCCCAGCCGCCAAGTCCAGCATATCTTCTTCCATATCGCTAGCGCTCGGCAAGCGATCGAAATATTCTTTGTCCACGATAACATGACAGGTCGAACAGGCCATTTGCCCTTCGCACGTCCCCTCCAATGGCATCAGCGCCATTTGCGCGACGGTCAGCAGATTATCGCCCACCGCGGCTTCCACTTGGGTTTCGCCGTCGCCGTCGGCATGGACAAAGGTTATGCGCATCAATTCACCCCCTGCAACTGCGCCGCCTGCCGGATCGCGTCCAACGCCGCCCGCAATTCCGCTTCCTTGGTGTAACGGCCCCAACCCAATCGAATGGAGGACCGCGCCTCTGTCTCGCTCATTCCCATGGCGCGCAGCACATGGCTGACCTTACCCGACCCGCTGCCACACGCGCTGCCCAGCGAAAAGGCGATATTGCGCGCATCAGACATCAAGCGCAAACCATTCACCCCATCGCGGCGGATATTCATATTCCCGCGATAGCGATGGTCCTGCGAGCCATTGATCGTCCATTCCGGCAAGATGGCCCGCGCCACATGCCACAAATGATCGACATGCGCTGCGTCAGCGTCAAAATTTTGGGCCGCCAAGGCCGCCGCCGCGCCAAATCCGGAACAGAGCATCGGCGATACCGTGCCCGACCGCATCCCTTGTTCCTGCGCGCCGCCCAGCATCAAGGGCGGCAAATCCACGCCGTCCCGCACCCACAAGGCCCCAATACCCTTGGGTCCATGAATTTTATGGGCCGAAATCGCTACCATATCCGCGCCATCCGGAATGGCGACACGGCCATAGCCTTGCACCGCATCACATAGTAGCAAGCTGTTCTTGGCATGGGCTGCATCGGCAAAATCCTGCACCGGCTGAATGGTGCCAACCTCATTGTTCACTAGCATCATGGCGACCACGCCATTTTCGGGGATCAAGGCGTCATCCACCGCCAAGCCCACGCCCTTGGCATCCACCGGCAAAATCGACGCCTGCAATTTTTCCAGACATTGCAAGGTCGCGGCATGTTCAATCGCCAATCCGGCGACGCCGCCCGAATATTCGCGCGTCGCACAAAATAGCGCCCAATTCAGCGCCTCTGTCGCGCCCGATGTGAAATAAACGCGGCCATTGGCGGGCAATAGCGCCGCCACCTGATCCCGCGCCACCTCGACCGCTGCCGCGGCTGCGCGGCCTGCGCGGTGGGTGCTGGCAGGATTGGCAAAGGCGGGCACATCGTCCGCCGTGCCCATCCATTTGAGCATGGCGTCTTTGGCTTCGGGGGCCAGCGGCGTTGTCGCTTGATAATCAAGATAGATCATGACCTTCTCATCTGCCTTGTTATCCCCCCCCTGTCGAGAGCGGAGGAATGCTGACATCGTAATTCTCATCTAGCGAAGCACAGAATAAGTAATTATTGAGAATGATTCGCAAAATTTGCATTTTCCCTGCGCATTCGCATATAGGCAGCACAGACATTTTCTATCCGCCAGTCGGCACCATCCCCACCAAGGACGGCGACGACCAAGCGGCCCCCACCTTATTTGCGAAGGTCCCAGATGCCCGACGTCATTTTCCCCGGCCCCGAAGGCCGTATCGAAGGCCGCTTCTCTCCCCCACCGCGCCCCCGCGCGCCGGTTGCGCTGATTCTTCACCCCCACCCACAGGGCGGCGGCACGATGAATGACCGTATCACACAGGCCATGTACAAAAGCTTTGTGGCACGTGGTTTTGCCGTATTGCGCTTTAACTTTCGCGGCGTCGGGCGCAGCCAAGGCACGTTCGACAATGGCATTGGCGAATTGTCCGATGCCGCATCGGCGCTTGATTGGGTGCAAAGCATCCACCCCGAAGCCCAAACCACATGGGTCGCTGGCTTCAGCTTTGGTGCATGGATCGCCATGCAATTGCTAATGCGCCGTCCCGAAATTCGCGGCTTCATCTCGGTGGCTCCGCCCGCCAACATGTATGATTTCAGCTTCCTTGCCCCTTGCCCTTCATCGGGCATTTTGGTGGCTGGCGGCGGCGACGAAATCGTCCCGCCCAGCGCCGTGCAAAAGCTGGTCGACAAATTGCGCACGCAAAAGGGCATCACCATCGAACATGATGAAATTCCCCGCGCCAACCATTTCTTTGAACATGAACTCGATCAATTGATGGGCAGCGTGAACAAATATCTGGACATGCGCTTGGCGCCAGATTGCCCGATCCGCTAAGGTCGGCCATCACAAACAAACGGAAAAAGGGCTGCTTCGGCGGCCCTTTTTCATGGGCTGCCGCACGCCCCCATCAGGGGTTAACCGGCACCATCCATATGGCAACATTGGCAAATAGCACCAAGGCCGCAATCAACATCAACAGGCCGTGCTTGCGATCCCCGCGCCGAAACACCATCACGGACCCAATCAACAAAGCAATGGCCCCCAGCATGGCGATTGATAATAATGTGTCACCCATGGCCCATGCTGCTAATCCAATCCATCCTAACCGTAAAGCAGCGGACGAATAAAAAGCGGCTCTGCTTATGGCCTTTTCGGGGGTGATCGACTAAAGCGCCCCGCATTGATTCCCTTCACCCTTGCGGGAGGCGCCCGATGCGCATCGCCATAGCATCCGACCATGCAGCCATTGACCTGAAATCCACGCTGGTGGAATATTTGACGGGTCTGGGCCATGACGTTCAAGATCTGGGGCCAAACAGCCCCGACAGCGTTGATTATCCCGACTATGGTTACAAGCTGGCCAATGCGATTGCCGACGGTTCGGCGGATCGCGGCGTGGCGCTATGCGGTTCCGGCATCGGCATCAGCATTGCGGTGAATCGCAACAGCGCTTGCCGCTGCGCGCTGGTGGGCGAACCTTTGTCAGCCAAACTCAGCCGTGAACATAATGACGCCAATGTCATTGCCATGGGCGCACGCCTGACCGGTGTTGATATGGCCAAGGCTTGCCTCGACGCCTTTTTAACCACCGAATTTGGCGGTGACCGGCATGCTCGCCGCGTTGCCAAGCTTTCCACCCCCGCCTGATTGAAACAGGGAGAATAGCCGATGACCACCGATACTCACACCCCCATCCGCTCGGCAGGATTTTTCTCCGAAGGCGTGGGCGTAACCGACCCCGCCGTGGCCGCTGCAATGGCCAAGGAAATGGAACGCGAACAATATCAAATTGAATTGATCGCGTCGGAAAATATCGTCAGCCAAGCGGTGCTGGATGCACAAGGCAGCGTGTTCACCAACAAATATGCCGAAGGCTATCCCGGTCGTCGCTATTACCAAGGCTGCGGCCCTTCGGACGAAGTTGAACAACTCGCCATCGACCGTGCGAAGCAGCTGTTCAACGCTGGTTATATCAACGTTCAGCCCCACTCCGGCGCACAAGCCAATGGCGCTGTCATGCTGGCGCTCACCAAGCCCGGCGACACCATTTTGGGCATGAGCTTGGATGCCGGCGGCCATTTGACGCATGGCGCCAAGCCAGCCCTGTCGGGCAAATGGTATAACGCCGTGCAATATGGCGTGCGCTCTGACGATCATTTGGTCGATTTCGACCAAGTCGAAGCCTTGGCCAAAGAACATAAGCCAAAGCTGATCATCGCAGGTGGCTCGGCCTATCCGCGCACCCTCGACTTCGCTCGCTTCCGCGCGATCGCTGACGAAGTTGGCGCATTGCTGATGGTCGATATGGCGCACTTCGCCGGCTTGGTCGCTGGCGGCGCGCATATTTCGCCCATGGAATTTGCCGATGTTGTCACCACCACCACCCACAAGACCCTGCGCGGTCCACGCGGCGGCATGGTGCTGACCAACAACGAAGATATCGCCAAGAAAATCAACTCGGCGGTCTTCCCTGGCCTGCAAGGCGGCCCCCTGATGCACGTCATTGCGGCCAAGGCTGTTGCCTTTGGCGAAGCGCTGCGCCCTGAATTTAAGGATTATGCCAAGGCGACCATCGCCAACGCCCAAGCCTTGGCTGGCCGTTTGAAGGCTCGCGGCGCGGACATCGTGGCTGGCGGCACCGACACGCACCTCGCCCTCGTCGACCTGCGCCCCTTGGGCATCACGGGCCGCGACGCCGACGAAGCATTGGAACGCAGCGCCATCACCTGCAACAAAAACGGCATCCCCTTCGATCCCCTGCCCCCAATCAAGACCAGCGGCATCCGCGTTGGTTCGCCAGCGGGCACGACCCGCGGCTTCGGCGTTGCGGAATTCGAAGAAATTGGCGATATGGTTGCTGATGTTCTGGACGCGCTGCGCGAAAAGAGCGAACATGGCGATGCAGCGGTGGAAGCCGATGTGCGCACTCGTGTTCGTGCCTTGTGCGAACGCTTCCCCATTTATCAGGGATAATCAATCAATGGCCCGCCCCAACCCCGAAGAACCCACTTTGTTCGAACTTTCTGTCGAAGAAGCCAAGGCGATCGGGCGTCAGGGGCTGGCCCATCCATCGACCAAACCCGTCATCACGGGCGGTATCGTTGGCGGCGTGGCCGCCGCGATATTGCCCGTTGTGACATGGCCAATTGGTTTGGCGGCTGGGGCAGTTTTCGCCCTTGTGATGCGGGTCAAGCGTTAAGCCGATGCGCTGCCCCTATTGCGGACATGAAGACAGCCAAGTCAAGGACAGCCGCCCGACCGAAGACGCGGCCGCCATTCGCCGCCGCCGCCAATGCGAGGCCTGCGGGGCGCGCTTCACAACCTTTGAACGCATCCAATTGCGCGAAGTCACCATCACCAAGGCCGACGGTCGGCGCGAGGCTTTTGACCGCGACAAATTGATGCGCAGCGTCAAAATCGCCTGCCGCAAACGCCCCATTGATGAAAACCGCATCGAACGGCTGGTGTCGGGCATCCAGCGCCAATTGGAAACATCGGGCGAAAGCGAAGCCGCCGCCCATCAAATTGGCGGCATGGTGATGGAGGCGCTGAAGGGCGTCGACAATGTCGCCTATATCCGCTTTGCCAGTGTGTACCGTGACTTCACCGAAGCGCGTGATTTCGAAGAATTTGCGTCGACCATCGCCGCAGCCGTCCAGAAAAAGCCTTAAATCCTTTTATGACCGACCATCCATCCCCCGCGCCGTCCGCCCTATCGGCGGATTTGGCACCGCCCCCCGTGATTGTGTTGGTGCGCCCGCAATTGGGCGAGAATATCGGCAAAGCCGCCCGCGCCATGCTGAATTTCGGCCTGACGGACATGCGCCTCGTCGCCCCGCGTGACGGCTGGCCCAACCCCGACGCTGGCCCCGCCGCCGCGGGTGCCGACATCGTGCTGGGCAATGCGCAAGTGTATGAAACGCTGGCCGATGCGGTGGCCGATTGTACGCACATTTATGCCACCACAGTGCGCAAGCGCGGCGTTACCAAGCCCGTACTGACCCCCGAAGCCGCCGCCAAGCAAGTTCATGCCACCGCAGGCCGTTCGGCCTATGTATTTGGCGCAGAACGATCAGGCTTGGACACAGACGATGTCGCCTTGGCGCACAGCATCATCACCGTGCCGATCAATCCGGATTTCAGCTCGCTGAATTTGGCACAAGCGGTGATTTTGCTCAGCTATGAATGGTCCAAGGGCCGCGAACTGGCCAGCCCGCCACAAGTGCCGCTGGACCCGCCATCCTCGCACGAAGAATTGGAAGAATTTATCCAGCATTTGGTGCGCGAGCTGGAACCGAAAAATTATTTTCACCCCGTCGCCCGATCGGTCGCGACCATGCGTACATTGCGCACCGCGTTGACCAAAACCGGATGGTCCAGCAATGATGTGAAGATGATGCATGGCATTGTCGCCGCGTTGACCAAACCGCCCCGCCGCACCAGCCGTTAAAGATCGGTTATGCCCGTACCATAAGGTGAGGGTGTCATTCCGTCCGCGTGGCTCTAGACCCGCGTAGCGTCCCAACGCCCCAATTCATAAGCGATGGATTGTTCCACCAATTCATTCCACACGGCGCTGATACGCTGGGCATCCAAACCCAAGACTGCGGCTTCGCGGGCTACATTATCAATGACTTGGGTTTTGCGCGCTTCGTCCCGCACGGCATCACGGTGGGGTTTGATCCGCGCAGCAGCATCCATATACCCAAAACGGCGCACCAACAGCGCCACCAATTCTTTATCTACCTGATCCACGCCGGCGCGCACATCGAGCATGGTTTCACAATCTTGGGGAAGCTTCGCTTGGGTCATATGCGCCCCTTAGCGATGCCGCGCCGCGCTGTCGAGCAATGGCACGCCGTATCAGACGTAAATATTCCGCCAAAGGGTGCAAAATCATCCAAAACTTGACTCCCCTGCGCCTTTTGGATAATCGCGCGCCTTCGCAATGGACCCCGCATCCCGGTGAAGCGGCGGTCGCATAGGGCAGGTTTTCCTTGCCCCTATGGTGCGACCCGGGAAAATAGGCCGAATTTTTCGGCACAGCATATTGGAGACTAATATGTCTAAGCGTCAAAGCGCTAAGTACAAACTCGACCGCCGGATGGGTGAAAACATCTGGGGTCGTCCTAAGAGCCCGGTAAACCGCCGTGAATATGGCCCCGGCCAGCACGGTCAGCGTCGCAAGAGCAAAGTGTCGGATTACGGCATTCAGCTGCGTGCGAAGCAAAAGCTGAAGGGCTATTACGGCGACATCACGGAAAAGCAGTTCAAAAAGAACTATTTTGAAGCCACCCGCATCAAGGGTGACACCGGTCAAAACCTCATTGGTCTCCTCGAGCGTCGTTTGGACGCCGTTGTTTACCGCGCAAAGTTCGCGCCGACGATCTTCTCGGCACGTCAGCTGGTCAGCCACGGTCACGTCTATGTAAACGGCGTAAAGTGCGACATCGCCAGCCGTCTTGTGAAGCCCGGTGACGAAATCACCTTGGGCAAAAAAGCACAAGAAATGGCGCTGGTTGCCGAAGCACAGACCCTGCCGGAACGCGATCTGCCGGAATATATTTCGGTTGATGGCACCAAGGTAACCTACATCCGCGTTCCGACGCTGGACGAAGTACCTTATCCGGTGAAGATGGAACCAAATCTGGTCGTCGAATTCTATTCGCGTTAATCCGTTCTTTCGGAACAGAAAAGAAAAGGCGGTTCGCATCGCGAGCCGCCTTTTTTCATGCCCCAAAGCTGCCCCATGGTTGCGGCCACCCCGGCCCAAGCAACAGCGATGTTGTTGCAGCACATTCATTTTTCGGCCGTTTATCCTAACTTAACCGTCCTTGTTGGGTTGCGCGGCGGGGCCGCTACTGGCACTATGCCTTGAAAATCCCCATCCAAATAAGGAAAGCTTATGCTTCGCAAAACCGCCGCCTCGCTGGGAATCATCGCCTTATTACTGGTCGCGGGCTGCGACGGCACCGACAGCGCAAAGACGGCACAAGCGGAACAACAAAGCATTCCTGACGTCACCATTCCCGACATCAGCTTGAAAACCATGCAAGATGTGGTGGGGAAATTGGCATCTGACGAATTTGAAGGCCGCGCCCCTGGCACGATTGGCGAGCAGAAAACCGTCAACCTGTTGATCGAGCGTTTCCGCCAAGCAGGCCTTGAACCAGGTAACAATGGCAAATGGACACAAGATGTTCCCTTGGTGGAAATCACGTCCCAAAATCATTCGCCGCTGACCTTTACGGGCGGCAAAACCCCGCTCAGTTTGAACTTCGGTTCCGACTTTGTGATCGGCAGCTACCGCGTCACACCCAAGTCCGCCGTCGCAAACAGCGATGTGGTCTTTGTGGGCTATGGCATTCATGCGCCCGAAAAGGGCTGGAATGACTATGCTGGTCTGGACGTCAAAGGCAAAACGGTTGTTATCCTGATCAACGACCCCGATTGGCAATCCAAGGAACCACGCGGGGAATTTAATGGCCGCGCCATGACCTATTATGGCCGCTGGACCTATAAGTTCGAAGAAGCCGCGCGTCAGGGCGCCGCCGCCGCTATCATCGTCCATGAAACCGAACCCGCCGCTTATGGTTGGAATGTCGTGGAAAGCGGCTGGTCCGGCACCCAATATCTGGCCGACAGCGCCAATAAGGGCGCAGACCAAACCATTGCCAATGGCTGGATGCAATTGGCCAAGGCCCAAGAATTATTCGCTTCGGCAGGGCAAGATTTTAACGCCCTCAAAGAAGCCGCCCGCAAAAAAGGCTTTAAGCCTGTTCCGCTTAGCGGCATTCAAGCCAATGTTAGCTTTGACAATAAAATTGGGCATAAAAAATCGCGCAATGTTGTGGCCGTTTTGCCGGGTGCCAAGCGCCCTGACGAATATATACTCTACACGGCCCATTGGGATCATTTGGGCAAATGCCAGCCCGTTGACGGCGACGGCATTTGCAACGGCGCGATCGACAATGCCACCGGCACAGCGGCCTTGGTCGCCTTGGCCGAAGCGCATAAAAATGCTGGCGCACCCGATCGCAGCTTGGTCTTTTTGGCCGTGACGGCCGAGGAATCTGGTCTACTTGGTTCGAAATATTATGCCGAAAACCCCGTTTTCCCATTGGCCCAAACCGTGGGCGGCGTGAATATGGACGCGCTGACCGGTGCAGGGACCGCTCGCGACGTGGTCGTCTTGGGGCGCGGCAAATCCGAACTCGAAGCCTATCTTGAAAAGGCTATTCGCACCGAAAATCGCACCATTGTGGACGACCCCAACCCCGAAAAGGGTTTTTATTATCGCAGCGACCATTTCAGCTTTGCCAAGCTGGGCGTACCGATGATCTATTTCGACAGCGGCGAAAATCTGGTGGACGGCGGCGTTGCGGCTGGCAAGGCATGGGCCGAAGAATATACCGCCCGCCATTATCACGCACCATCCGACGATATGAAAGCCATTGTCAGCTGGGACGGCATGATGGCCGACTTGCGCCTCTATTATGCCGTGGGCCGCATGTTGGCGATGACGTCCGCATGGCCCAATTGGCTGCAAGGCGATGAATTCCGCAAAGCCCGCGACGATAGCCGCGCTGCGCCCCCAGTGGCTGCATCCGGCCCTGCGTCCAGCGCCAAGTCCCAATAATCCGCGCAAGCAAGAGGATCAAATGACCGTAAAAATGCCCGCCGAATGGGCCATGCACAGCGCCGTTTGGATTGGCTTTCCCCATATGGCCGACGAATGGTCCGGCCATATTGACGCCGCGCGCCGTGACATTGCCGCCTTTGCCAACGCCGTTTACGACAATGGTAAAGGCGAAGAGGTACGCCTTGTCGCCAATGACGCCGATCAGGCCGCCTTGGCTGCATCCTTGGTGGATGACGGCGTCACCATCATCACCCACCCAATTGGTGATATTTGGCTGCGTGACACCGGCCCAATTATCGCTGGGACGGGGGCCGCGCGGCGGGCACAAAATTTCCGCTTCAACTGGTGGGGTGAAAAATTCATCATGCCGGGTGATCTGGAAATTGGCGGTATTTTAGCCGAAACAACTGGCCTGCCCGTCGATCACCATGACTTGATTTTGGAAGGCGGCGGCATTGACGTGGATGGCACCGGCCTGTGCGTTACCACCGAAGAATGTCTGCTGAACCCCAACCGCAACCCCACGCGCAGCCGCGAAGATATTGAGGCGGTGTTGAAAAACAGCTTGGGCGTGGAGCGGACCTTGTGGCTGGGCAATGGCTTGGTGGGCGACCATACCGACGGTCATGTCGACAATTTGGCCCGTTTCGTTGGCGAGAATCTGCTCGCTTTGCCGGTCGCGACGGGCGAGGACGACCCCAACGCCCATATTTACGCCGACGCCCGCGCCCGCACCTTGGCCTTTGGCGGGGTGGATATTTTCGACCTTCCTTCGCCCGGCCGCGTCGAAATTGACGGCGAATTGGTCGCCGCCAGCTATATGAATTTTTATATCGGCAACAGCGTTGTCGTCGTGCCCACTTATGGCGTGACCAATGACCAAGCCGCACTAGACGCGCTGGCCAAAGCTTTTCCGGATCGCCGCATCATTGGCGTGCCAGCCTTGGGCATCATCGCTGGTGGTGGCAGCTTCCACTGTTCCAGCCAACAGCTTCCCGCATAAGGTTTTGCCATGACGAACCGCCAAATCACCGTCGCCGCTTTGCAGCTTGCCCTGCCCGGCCCCGTGGCCCCGAATATCGAGGCCGTGACCGAATTGGTCGAGCAAGCCGCCACCAAGGGCGCGCAGATCATCTTGCCGCCCGAACTGTTCGAAGGCCCCTATTTCTGTCAGGTCGAAGAAGAAGAACTGTTCGCCAACGCCCACCCGACCACCAGCCACCCCAGCGTATTGGCGATGCAAAATCTGGCCAAAAAGCTGAACGTCGCCATCCCGACCAGCTTTTTTGAACGCGACGGCCACCATTATTACAACACGCTGGCGATGATCGGCCCCGACGGCCAGATTATGGGCCAATATCGCAAAAGCCATATTCCCGATGGCCCGGGCTATGAGGAAAAATATTATTTCCGGCCCGGCAACACAGGGTTCAAAGTGTGGGATGTTTTTGGCACCCGCATTGGCGTGGGTGTGTGCTGGGACCAATGGTATCCCGAATGCGCGCGGGCGATGGCATTGATGGGCGCCGAAGTCTTATTTTATCCCACCGCCATCGGCTCCGAACCTTATGACCAAGATTTGGACACCAGCCGCATGTGGACGCGCGCCATGCAAGGCCATGCTGTATCCAATTGCATGCCGGTCATCGCCGCCAACCGCATTGGCCATGAAGGCGATGCCCATTTCTATGGTCACAGTTTCATCAGCGATGAATGGGGCGATTTAACGCAAATATTTGGCGCAGAGGAAACCGGTGTATTGGTTCAGACATTGGACTTGGACCGCGCCGCCAAACACCGTGCAGGCATGGGCTTTTTCCGTGATCGCCGTCCCCATCTTTATGGCCGCTTGACCGAGGATATCTAATCCAATTTGGCGCTTGCCCCGATGGGGCAGCGCCGCAACCGCGGCCTGCACCACTCGTGGTGCCTATCGCTAGGCCCCTTCCTTCGGCCCGATTTCCAACAAGCTGATGCTTTCCAATTGGCTATGGGCCAAGGGTTCGGTCAGCCACAAGCCACCTTGGTTGTCACGCATCCAACGCACCACGGCGGTGCGGCGTATCTTGTCTGGCATCATCAGCCCCAATGGCTTGCCCACTTCCAATTGGCCGTGAAAAATAAAGCCCACGCCGCTTTGCGACAGATTGACCAACTGAATTTGATGCGTTTCGCCATCCACATATAATTCGGCACGATGATCAAAGGGCAAACGTGGCTGACGATAGCCATTTTCGCGTTGCTCGCTGGCCAATGATGTCAGAACATGCCCCACATCAATAGGTTGATCGAACGACACGCCGCAGCGCCCATCTTTGGCCCAGACGACCTGACCCGTCATGCGGATATTTTCCGACAAGTCGATCAGCAATGGCTCGCCAATATCAACCGCTACATCGGCGGATAGCATCATCCCATTGGTCGAAATATTCCGAACGCGCCACAGGCCCAAATCATGCTCGCGGGTAATTTTGGCGATCCGCCATACCGAACGATAGCGTTCACCGCTGCGGCGCTCAGGTCCGCCGAGCGCCTTTTCATCGCTGTCATCGGCAGATCGTTGATCGCTCATCAAGGCTCCCATCCCATGGCCGTAAATCGGGGCATCCGCCCCCTTCCCCTTGCAATCTAAACGCACAGGCCCCTCAACCCGTCATCGCGTTTCGACAGCAACAGACTCTTCGTTTCTTTTGTCGCTACTCGCAAGAGAAATTCTTCAGAATAGTCACCAGTCTCGTGCCAATTTATATAATCATAGTGACATCAAACATAGACTGGGCCCGTCGCTGCTGGGTGTAATGTCTTGTGACCCGCACCATCAACACGCCAACAGCCGAAACAGATGGCCCAGCCACTATAGATATGGCCCCGATCATGGCGAAATAGCGCTGCGATAAACAGGCAGCCACCAACCGTCGTCACGTCCCGCCCCCACCTGCTATACCTTCCCTAAAAGCGCATGTCCCATTGCAGACCAATTTGGCGGCCCTTCATCATGGGTGAAAATGTCCCCGCCGCTGGGCGCGGGTCAAAGGGGCTATCCTGTCCATCAGAATTGGGTCCGCCCGCAAAGGCCAATTGTGTGTCACCACCAAATTGCACCTGATCCAGCAAATTGCGTCCATAAAGGCTAAAGCGCATGGCGGGTTGCTGCAAATCCAGCGCGATGGATGCATTCCAACTGTCAATCGCATCCACCCAGCCATAATTATTGTCGGTGTAGGCATAGCGTGTGCGATGCTGAAAATCGCTCTGTACCATCAACATATTCCGGCCCAGTGCATGCCGCCATTCGGCCCCGCCGCCCCATGTCCATGTCGGCACACGTGGCAGGTGCAGCGCTAGGTCGGCACCATCAATGACCCCATCACCTGAAATGTCATAGAATATGTGTTTATAATCCGCATCAATATAGCCGATATTCGCTCGCAAGCGCAGCGCCGCACTGGGCGAAAATTCACCTTCCAACTCCGCGCCCCTAATGCGCGCATCGGCGGTGTTATAGATGGATTGCGCCAAACCAGATGTGCTGCTGGCCATGTTAATTTCGCGCTGCATATCGCCAACTTCGGTCCAGAAAATGGCGCCCGACACATGAAATTTGCGATCATCAGACCGCCATTTCACGCCGACCTCGAAATTGTCGACCCGCTCCGTCCCAAAGGCAGGGCTACCATTGGCAGCGGCAATTTGTTCAAAAGCGGCAGGCTGGGTAATCCGCAAATTATAGCCGCCCGAGCGTTGGCCCCGCTGCCAATTGGCATAGATTTGCGTCCGTTCCGCCGCGCGCCAACTCAGGCCCAGTTTCGGCGACCAAGATGTCCAATCGCGCTTGTCCGTAAAGCCATTATTTTCACCATCCACCCGTTCTCCGTCGACCGGACAGGTGGCCGAAATGGCCGAACAAGCGGCGCGCGCCCGAACATAGGTAATCTGCGCTTGTTTGCGTTCATAGGATGCGCGCAGCCCCGCATTCAGGGTTAGGTTGCTGCTCAGGGGTATATCCGCGCTGCTATAAAGCGAATAAAGCTGATGCTGTTGGCGGCCCCCACCATAGTTTTTCGGCTGACCAAAGCCCGCCAAATTGCGGTCCTCATCATAGCCTTGTTTCTGACCAAAGGCATAAGCCCCGAACAACAGATCATGCCCATTGGCTTGATGACGATAGAAAATTTCCTGTGACCATTGGTCTTGCTGGGTACCGGTATCCGAATGGAAAATCGTCTCTGGCGAGGAATCAATGTCATTTCGGGTACGCAGCCGATAGTCGCGCCACGCGCTGATGCTGGTCAACTGCCCAGCCCCCACTTCCCATTCCGCCGTCAGGGACAAAATATGCGATGTGGAATGATGGAACCCCCGCTCATTCAGCGACAAACGGAAATTATCGCGTGGGAAAAGTCCATTATTATGCGAAGCGGCCCCTTCGCCATCGGCCTTCATCCATTCCGCCTTCAGGTTCAGCGTCAAGCGATCCGTCGCCCGAACCAGCATTTTACCGCGCAAAATGCTGGTATCAAACGCGCCAAAAGGCTGGCCATCATAATCGTTGCGGAAATAGCCTCCATCGCTGGATTGCAGGCCTGCGATCCGAATGGCCACACGCTCGCTCAGCGGCCCTGACGCGACCGCCCGAATGCTGGCGGTGGGCGCACCGCGACCTTTGGCCAAGGGCGCTTCAAAGTTTATCCGTGCGCTATTTTGCCACGTCCATGTCGGCTCGCCCGTCTTCACCAACACCGCGCCGCCCGTGGTATTGCGCCCAAACAGCACGGATTGCGGCCCCCGCAACACCTGCACCGTTTCCAAATCCAGCGCATCATACACTGCGCCAGCGTTAATCCCCATGAACATATTGTCGACAAACAGCCCAACAGCGGGGTCAATCGACGGGATGGAACTGTTCACGCCCAGCCCGCGAATGGCAAAATTGGCCGTTCCACGAAAAGTCCCAATGTCATCCAAAGACGCATTGGGCACCGCAAAACTCAGCGCGCTCAACGTATCAACATGCCGCCCCAGCAGTTGATTTTGGTCAAACACGGCGGCGCTGCCCGCATAATCATCCAGCGCGGTCGTAGCTTGCTTGGCGGTGACAACGATGGCGTCTGACGCCTGCTGATCCGCATCAGCGCCCATATCCTCCGCAGCATATAATGGCCCCGCCCAACCGCAAACCATCGCCATCAAGACGGTTGGATAAAAAACGCTACGCAATTCAGATTCCTAGCAAGAAAGCCCAGCCACCGACACAATGGGCAGCTATCCCGCGCGCTAAAGCAGTTTGCGAAGGGATGAAAGAATGAATTCCCGCGCAGCGCCATTCTGCCGCCAGCAGAACAGACACCCACCAAAGATCTCAATCATACGGTTAACAAAAAATCTTAGACCCGATTTGCACGCGGCAAACAGGCTGGCCCGACCGCGTCAAAGCTTTTGTAAGTCAGGATAAACTCCTGATGCCCCATCGCTTCGGACGCGCTTTGCGTGCCGCTCGCTACCTTTCGCGTCCAGTCGAAAATTTCGTCGCCCACCGCATCAAGGCTGGCTTGCTGACGCAAAATGCGTCCGGCATTCACGTCCATATCCTCGGCCATGCGGTCATAGGTTTCGGGGTTGGCGCAAATTTTGATGACCGGCGAAATGGCCGACCCCACGACTGACCCACGGCCTGTCGTGAACAAAATCAAATGGCAACCCGATGCGATCATCTCAACGATTTCGGCATTGTCCGAAATATTAGGGAACCCAAAACGCACCTCTCCGTCAGGCACAACGTCCATCAAATATAAGCCAGATGATGGCGGAATATCCCCCGGCTTGATCAGACCCGATATGGGCGACCGCCCCGATTTGGAATAAGCGCCCAGCGATTTTTCTTCTTGGGTGCTCAATCCGCCATCGGCATTTCCCGGTGCAAAACTGCCATATCCCAAAATAGTGTAATAGGCGGCGGCCTTGGCGACCGCAGCCTCAATCTCTTGCCCCAATTGCGGCGTTATGGCGCGCTCCGCCATAATTTGTTCGCAGCCGATTAATTCGCCTGTTTCCTCAAATATGCAGGTCGCACCCGCGTCAATCAGTTGGTCGAAACAGCGACCAACCGCAGGGTTGGCGGTGATCCCGCTCGTACCATCTGACCCACCGCATATGGTCCCGACCACCAACTCACTGACCGCCATGACCGCGCGCGGGGCGGTCTCGACCCTCGCCTTAACGCGTGCCACCGCTGCAATCCCAGCCTCTATGGTCGCCCGGGTGCCGCCTAGCTCTTGAATGACCAGCTTTTCGGCGGGCCGACCGCTGGCTATAATATCCTCCATCAATTTTGCGCGGTCAAAGCCTTCGCAGCCCAAGGACAACAGCACAGCGCCGCCAACATTGGGATGGGTGGCCAGTCTGCTGAGCATCTGAAAAGCATAGCTATTGGGATAACAACCTGGAAAACCAATCAGGTGAACCGACGGGTCATCGCATTTGGTCACAATCGCCCGCGCCACATGATGCGCACATTCGACCAAATAGATTACAAGGGTGACATTGCGAATGCCCTTGCGGCCATCGGGCCGCAAATAGCCTTGAATATGGCCTTCGTCATCCATCACAAATTGCGCCTTACCGGTCATGGCTCATTCCCCGCAGATGACGCATCGCGGCCATGCGCTGCAATATAATCGCTGGCCAAATTATGATGATGCACATGGCCGCCGCGCTCCACAGCATGGATCATCGTGCCGATAGGAAAGCCATAGCGATATACTTTGTCACCCGCCGCCAAGGCAAAACGCGCAACCTTATGTCCCAGCCCAATATCATCCCGCAAACGCACCGCCGCGCCTTCAAAAGACACGATGGTTCCCGCTGACACCGAGCATGTGCAAATCAAAATATTGTCGCTGCTGTCGAGCAATAAGAAGGCATGATCAGCGGCATTCGCACTATCCACAGACTTATCCTCCATCATCATGCGCGGCACCGATTTCGTGGCAATCAGCCCAAAACCCTTTGCATCATCGCCGCGCAGAGGGATTAGTCACCCCATAGCGGAATTGTCAAATGTGATTATATTTTCATATACGAAAACATCATGGCATAGCAGACCCCAACATTCGGGTCGATGCACAAGGTGCGCCATATGCCGCACACATTCCCGATTGGCATTTCGGCCCATAAGCATTCGAAATAAAATAAAAAAATCAGAACAAAAATTTCAGATCAAAAATATTTCATCAAATATTTCGAAAAACATCTTGCAGCAAACGAGAATTATTCTCAATAGCATCTCAAGAAAAATCAGACTCGCCTATCGTGTTCAAGGGGAAACTAGTGTCTCGCACAAAGAATCGCGCCGCCGGCCAAAATGCGGCCTATCTTGCATTAAGCTGCGTCAGCTTGATGGCCGTTCCCGCGGTCGCGCAAGACCAGCAAGATGACAGCAACGCACCGCGTCTGGGTGGCGTGACGGTCACAGACACGGTTCTGAACGAGCAAGGCTATAAGATCGACAAGCCTGCATCCCCCAAATATACCGCGCCATTGGTCGACACGCCAAAATCCATCACCATTTTGCCAGCACAGGTCATTCAAGAAAGCGGTTCTACCACTTTCGTTGAAGCGTTGCGGACCATCCCCGGCGTCACCTTTGGCGCGGGCGAAGGCGGGAACCCCCAAGGCGATCAACCCATTATTCGCGGTTTTAACGCGCAAGGCAGCACCTATTTGGATGGCATCCGCAGTGTCGGCGGCCAATCTCGCGAAATTTTTGCGATTGAACAAATTGAGGTTGTAAAGGGCAGCGATTCCACGATGGGCGGCCGCGGCGGCGCTGGCGGCAGCGTCAATTTGGTCAGCAAACTGCCGCATTTGGGCCAAGATGTGCGCGCGGACCTCAGCTATGGGACCGCAAATTACAAGCGCGCAACGCTTGATGCGAATATGCAGCTTGGCGAAACCATCGCGGTTCGCCTCAACGCCATGTATCATGATGCCGATGTCGCAGGCCGCGACGTTGTGACCAATCAGCGTTGGGGCATCTCGCCTTCGGTGGCGCTTGGCCTTGGAACCTCCACCCGTGCCTATCTGAACTATTATCACATGCAGTCGGACGACATGCCCGACCCCGGCATGCCATTTGAACGCGCGACAGCCAATTTGACGGCAGCCGCCGTGGCAGCGGACCCCAGCATCTTGCATGTTGGTCCGGCCGAGATGGTGAACGGTCAACATGTGTCGCGCCGCAATTTTTACGGCGTCGCCAACCGCGATTTTCGTATCACCAATGTTGACGAAGCGATGTTCCGCTTTGAACATGACATCAGCGATACATTGCGTGTTCGCAACACCGCAAAATATGCCAATGTTCAGCAAGCCTATATCCTGACCCAGCCGGACGACAGTCAGGGCAATGTCGCGAATGGCAAGGTCTGGCGCCGTACCAACACCCGCCATTCTGTCGTCGACAGTTTTGCGGACCAACTCGACCTGTCGGGCGAGTTTGAAACCGGCGGCATCCGGCACAGCTTCTCGGCTGGTTTGGATTTCAGTTGGGAACAATCCAAGCGCGGCACCTATGCGGTGAACACGGGCTCCACCACCCTGCCCGGCACCACCACCAGCATCACCAACGGGTCCAACCCCAGCTTTACATCGCGCCGCTGCAACAATGCCGGAGCGGGCGCAGGCCAGACGACCGAAGTTGGCGCAGGCTCAAACTATAACTGCACCAGCCTGTTCAACCCCAACCCTTATGATCCTTGGGTGAATTATGCGGCTGACGGCGTAACCCCAACGCCCATCACCAAAAATGCCGCCAATAACTTCACCACCGCGACCACCTACGCCATTTATGCGGCGGATACGGTCACCATCACCGACAGCTTGTTGCTAAACTTGGGTGCCCGCTATGATTGGTACAGCACCCGCAGCCGCACTGTGGGCGGTGCCGACTTGTCGTTGAAAGACCAGTTTTTCAACTATCAAGCTGGCTTGGTGTTCAAGCCAACGCCCAACGGCAGCATCTATGTCAACTTCGCGAAATCGACCACGCCCGTTGGTTCGATGGTTGGCGAAAGCACCGATGGGAATAATATTGGCGTCACAGCGGGTAAAATCACGCTCGAGGATTTGAAGCCGGAAAATAGCAAATCCTATGAAATCGGCACCAAATGGGAATTGTTCGATGCCGCATTGGCGTTGAATCTGGCCTTGTTCCGCACCGAAACAACCAATGCCCGCACCACCAACAGCGACGGCTTTTTGGAATATATCGGCGAACGCCGTATCGATGGCGTCGAATTTGGGTTTAACGGCAAACCCTTGCCGTTCTGGAATATCTTTGGCGGCTATACCTATATGGATGCCAAAATACGCTATGCTGGTCCCAACAATGTCAGCAATGGTCGCCCTTTCCCCAACACGCCAAAGCACAGCTTCACCGCATGGACGACCTTTGACGTGACAGAGCAGTTCCAAATTGGCGGCGGTGCCATTTACAACAGCAAGCAATATGGAAACTTCCAAAATATTGCCAATGTTGGCGTGGCGGACCGCAGCGTACCAGGTTACTGGCGCTTCGACGCAACAGCCTCGGCAGAGCTTTCGAAAAATGTCGAATTGCGGGTCAATGTGCAAAATCTCGCCAACAAGCGTTATTATGATCGCACCTATGGCACGCACTTCGCCCAAATCGCGGCTGGACGTTCCGCTTTTGCAACGCTTAGCTTGAAATATTGACGTCTGTCACATCGTGACAGGACCCAAGCGACATGCCGGCCCTGTCACACCATAGCAAATGGCAACCTAAGGCATGATCATGCCTTGGGTTGCCACATTTAGTTGGACAATTGGCCATGGGCACAACCAAGCCTCGTGATAATATGATGATTTCCGATATTCGCTCCGCATCCAGCGGAGCAGGAAATGGGAAGGCCAATTTTCACGCCATGCCGCCGTCCGACCAGCGGAGCTCATCCCCCCCTGCCCCTGCCGCAGCGCCAAAGGGCAACACCGCCTACTCCCCCCTGCCCGCGCCGACGCGCTATGGTGCCCACCAACGAACCAATGTCCCCGCCCTGACCGCTGCTATTGGCATCGCCGCTTTGGCTTTTTCGGCCGTGATGGCGGGCCAAAGCATGGTCACGAAAACCAAAATCGAACGGCTCAACGTCTTATCCATCGAAGCGCCGCCGCCCCCGCCCCCAGCACCAGAACCCCAACCGCAAAAGCTGACGCCCCCGCCAATCACCTTGCCGCCCACCCCCTTGCCGCCGCCCGTTGATGCCCCGCGTATAGAGGCTGTTGTCGCGGTCCATACACCGCCCCCGCCCGCGCCCGCGCCAGTACAAAATGACCGCCCAGCGCCCAATGCATCGCCTAGCCCCGCTGCGGTGCCTAGCCCGCCCGCCGTGGAAAATGCCGGCGACATGTCCAGCAGTATGATTTCGGCCACGCCGCCGCGCTACCCATCGGAATCACGGCGCTTTCGCGAACAAGGCATTGTTATTCTGCGCCTCGTACTGGGCTTGGATGGACGAGTTTCGGACATTCGCGTCAGCAAAAGCAGCGGCTATCAGCGATTGGACCAAGCCGCCTTGGCAGCGGTCCGCCGCTGGCGTTGGTCGCCCACATTGCGCAACGGTGCGCCCGTTATCGTTCAGGGGCTGGTTGAAATCCCGTTCATTTTGCAGGAAAAGCCCTAAGGTCAATATCATCGCCGCTGGGCCTGCCGCTGCCCTGCGACCGCTCCGGCCCCTGATGCTGGCATGAGGAACCAAAGCTGACATGATCGTAAAAATCCCATCCTTGCTTTCGCCCGACGACCTGCGCGATATCCGTCAAAAATTGGCGGCCGCGACATGGCAAGATGGGCGCGCAACGGCGGGACACCAAGCGGTGCAGGTCAAACAAAATCAGCAATTGGCGCTGGACGACCCCGCCGCCAATGAAATTGGCAAACTGATTATCGCGCGCTTGGGCCAAGCGCCATTGTTCATCGCCTCTGCGCTGCCCAAGCAAGTGTTGCCGCCGCGTTTCAACCGCTACACTGGCGGCGGCACCTATGGCAATCACATTGACAATGCGCTTTTCCCCCTTCCGGACAGCAGCGGCTATGTCCGCACCGATTTGTCCTGTACGCTTTTTCTGAACGAGCCCGAGGATTATGACGGCGGGGCATTGGTCATCACCGACCATGCCCAAGACACGCGCATCAAATGGGCCGCCGGTGATATGGTGGTTTACCCCAGTACCAGCCTGCACCGCGTTGAACCGGTAACACGCGGCGAACGGCTCGCTTCCTTTTTCTGGGTTCAAAGCTTGATCCGCAATCAAGCACAGCGCGACATTTTATTCACCATGGATCAGGCAATTCAATCCTTGAATCAAGATGTGGCGCGGACCGAGGCCATGGGCGAAAATCAAGCGATTGCATCGCTGACCGGCGTTTATCATAATTTGATGCGTTCATGGGTCGAAAATTGACGATGGATATGGATGTCGCACATAGTGCTTCTGCATCCGCCGCGCCCCACCCGCCTTTGGACCAAATTCCCGCGCATATCGAAACGCTGGCGGATTATGAGCGTCTTGCGGCGCATCATATGGACGCCGCAACATGGCGGCATATTCAATCCGGTGCGGGTCACGGCCAATCCTTGATCGACAACCGAAGTTGTTTTGATCGTTTTCAGCTTATTCCCCAAATGCTGACGGACATGACGGGGGCCTCTACCCGCATCGACTTATTGGGCCAATCCTACGCCGCTCCGCTATTTCTGGCACCCGTAGCTTATCTTCGCTTGGCCCACCCTGACGGCGAAATCGCGGCAATCCGCGCGGCGACGGCCATAGGCGTGCCCATGATGGTCAGCACCCTGTCCAGTTTCCGGCTTGAGGATATCGCTGACGCCGCCCGTGCAGCGGCCGAGGCGCTAAACCGCCCCTGCCCGCCCTTATGGTTCCAGCTTTATTGGCAAGCCGATAGGGCCGATAATGAACGACTCATCCGCCGCGCAGAAGCCGCAGGCTATGGCCATATTGTGCTGACGATCGACGCGGCCATAAAGCGGTCAAATTTCGCGCTGCCCCATGGCATTACTGCCGAAAATCTGCGCGATATGCAACGCATCAGCGTCAGTTCTACCCCCGATGATGGCCAGATTTTATTCGGGTCACCATTGATGCAATCCGCCCCCACATGGGACAGCCTGTCATGGCTGCGCAAGACCACGGACCTTCCCCTGATCCTCAAGGGAATATTGTCCGCCGATGATGCCCGCAAAGCCGCCGACCATGGCGCGGACGCGATTGTCATCTCCAATCATGGTGGCCGCGTGCTGGACGGCCTGCTGTCGCCTTTGTCGGCCCTGCCGCTCATACGGCAGGCGATGGGGCCAGATTACCCCCTGTTGATCGACAGCGGCTTTCGTACGGGCACCGATATCGTCAAAGCCTTGGCGCTGGGCGCCAATGCCGTGCTTATTGGTCGCCCGCAACTCCACGCGCTGGCCGTCGCCGCCATGCCGGGCTGCGCCCATATGCTGCATTTGCTGCGCGCGGAATTGGAATTGGCGATGGCACAGCTTGGCCGCACATCCCCCGCCCAATTGGGACCAGACCTACTTTGGTCCCCTTAACGAACCGGCGGACACAAGCGCTGTCCGCGATGGAGAGCCCAGCAAAATAACGCATTGGGGTTGGCATCTGGGATGCATGGCCTTTCGAGGGTCAGGACCTATGTATTTCGCGATCGAGGTTTGAGGCGATAGGCCGCAGGGCGAGGAGGGAAGACGAAGGAATATGAAAATATTCCAAGGATTTTCGACGAAGCCATGGGGCCTATCGGTCAAATCCCTACGGAACGCCGAAATGGCTTCGATCTCAGGCTCGTTCGTCCTTGCGGGTAGCGATGCTACCCGCTGCGTCCACCCGAACCTGATATCTTCGCCATTTCGACGCCTCGAACGTGAAATACATAGGCCCTGCCCCTAGCATTGTCGGTCCCGCCCATAGCTTCTGGCTTGCCCGCCGTTACGGGCCATGATGCTTAGAAACGGAAGGTCAAATAAGTGGCGGCATAGAATAAATCCTTTCCGCCCACCAAATTCCGCGTCACATCTGTATAATTGGTATAAAAACCAAGGGTAGTGAACGGGTTCAGGCTATATTGCCCCGACAAGGTATAACGTGTGCCAAAATAGCGTTCGTCGCTTTGCGCGCTATCGAAAATAATCGCTCCCGACAAAGCGTGAATGGCGTCGTCACTTTGCGTCCGCCACAGCCCAGCCACCGATGCGTCCATCTTTAAACGCGATGCAGGGAAAAAGCTGATCATCGGCTGTAGCACGGTGATATTTTGATACCCCAAATCGCCATTATAGGTCAGCGGACGAGGAAAAAGCGGTGCGAAGGTGCCGGCCTTGTCATCATGACGATCTTTGTCGCCCGAACCGCGATCAAAGCGCAATGCCGCACGCGGCTTCCAACCGTCTGTCCAGCTATGCGCCAAGGTCGCGCTGGTGAAATTGGCGTCAATGCTCAGCGCGCCATAATCGCCCCATTGCTGCTGGCGTTCGACTTCCAAGGTCCAGCCTTGCTTTGCCCCGACCGCACGCAACGACAAAGTTTTGCGGTCATCATGCCCCAAGGGCAGATTGTTGAACCGCAAGGTCGCACGGTCCGACGAAATGAACAGCCCCTCAACCCGCAGGCTTTCTGCACCGCCGCCCCATTGATGGGTCAAATGCGCGCCGCGAAAACGGAAATCCTTGTTCCGCACATCATCAAAGCTGCCCAATTTCTCGGTGACGGCATAGCCGCTAAATAAGCCGCCATCCCAGCGACCAAATTTCCCCATGATGCGCAGCGCATCTTGCGAACGGCGGGCATTGGCCCCTTCGCGCATATCAAATTGCGTGAAGCTACCAAGGCCCATTTCTTGGCGGCCAAAGCGGGCGCTAATCTGCCCTTCGCCCACAGGCAAGCGCGCTTCGATAAAGGCTTGGTGGATATCTGCCTTACCCTGATCAATCGGGGTCACAAGGCTGTCCAAGCCCCAGCTTTGCGCATGTTCTATGTCAACAAAGGCGCGCAGCACGCCGCCCACATGCACGTCGCCCCACAGGCGCGCGCGGATTTGGAAATTACCGTCATCATCTTGTGCGATCATGCCATAACGTTCCCCGCCACGATATTCGCCGCGCAGGCGCAATTCGCCGCCCAAACTGGCATAACTATCACCGCCCAAGGGGATATATTTTAACCGCGTCCAGTCATTTTGGTCGCGAACCGCGCGAAAGGCAGAGTAATCTTCTTCGTGATTAATCGGCTTAAAGGCGGGCTTGGGCGCTTTGGCCGGCAGCGGCACAGAAGCGGGTGCATCTGCGACCGTGGATGCCGTCTCCGCCGCAGGCCCCGTCAAAATAGCCGACGTGCCAGCAACAACAACAGTGTCAGCGGCGATGGTCGTAGCAGGTGCAGCATAAGGCGCAGGCTGCACCAACGCAGCCGCCAGCAAAGGGGTGGTTGCGAACAACATAGATTAACTCCCGTAATATATTAAATTTATTTCATAAAAATTTTGTGCGCGCTGCGTTGAAGCAGATGCACGAGAAGGCCGAAAATCAGCCCCCAAAAGGCCGAGCCCAGTCCGGCAAAGCTGATGCCGGAAACAGAAATGACGAAGGTGAATAATGCTGCGTCCCGCCCTTCGGCGGCGCGCATCGCATCACCCAAAGATTGTGCGACCACCGGAAATAGCGCCAAACCTGCCAAGGCCGCGATCAGCGCGACGGGCAACGCCGCAAATAACGCCAGCACACTGGCCGCGAACAAGCCGAAAACCAAATAGGTGACACCGCCAGAAATACCCGCAACATAGCGTTTCGCAGGGTCTTCATGCGCCTCGGAACTCACACAAATTGCCGCTGTAAAGGCCGCAACATTCAGGCCATGACACCCAAAAGGTGCCAACAGGATCGATGTCAGACCGCTGAAGGACAATAAGGGCTTGGCTGTTGGGCGATCATATCCATGCGATCGCAGCATGGCGATGCCCGGCAAAAATTGTCCGGTCAGCGACACCACTGCCAAAGGCAGGGCGATGCTCAGCGTAGCAGCCCAATCAAATTTGGGCGTGGTCCACACCGGCTGCGCTACCTCCAGCGACAGCAATGGTCCTGACATATTACCTGCCAGCCACGTCATCACACAGCCCGTTACCAACACGGCGACCACCGCATAGCGCGGCGCGATAATTCGCCCTGCGAAAAATGCGGCCATCATCGCGCCGACCATCAACGGAGCAGATGTGCTGGCGCCGGCCATATCGATCAGAAATCGGAACAATATTCCAGCCAACATGGCCGACGTAATCGCGGCAGGTAACAAACGTAGCAGTCGATCAAAGGCGCCCGATAATCCCACAATCAGCACCGCCGCATTGGCGATGATATAGGCCCCCACAGCCGTCGCAAAATCGGTGTGGGGCAACATCGTCACCAACAAAGCGGACCCTGGGGCGGACCAAGCAATCACCACTGGCACACGCCAGCGCCAACTCATGATGATGCCCAGCAAACCGCTGCCAATGCTGATTGCCCATATCCAAGAAACGACCAGCTTTGGTTCCAAGCTTTGCGCCGCTTGGAAGATAATCACCAAGGGGCCCGCATAGGAAATGGTGGTGGCAATGATTCCGGCGATAATGGCCGGAATCACATTGATCGACAGCTTGGATGCAGATTGGGTCAGCATGATTCGCTATCTTTATCTTTGCTTAGGCCGCGACGGCCAATGCCCGTGCCTGCGCTTTGCGGCGACTGATCGAATAGATGATCGTCGCCACAACCGCGATGACGCCTGGGATAGCAAAGACCACAAAGTTCAGGGTCATCGGCAATTGTGCCGCCAACAAACCACCGCCCAGCATCGGTCCTACAATCGCGCCAACACGGCCCATACCAGACGCCCAGCCCAATCCGGTCGAGCGAACGGCCAGCGCGTAAAAATCTGCCACACATGCATAAAGCAAGATCTGCGTACCCGTTGTACCCGCGCCTGCGATAAAGATCAGCAAGTACAGCACGACCATTGGCGGTTTGAAGCCCAGCAAGCTGATGCAGATCGCGCCCAACAGGAAATAGCCGATCACGACACGCGGCAGGCCAAAGCGATCGGCCAAGCGGCCCCCCGCAATCGCGCCAAACATACCACCAAAGTTCAAAGCCAGCAGGAACGACAGGCTGCTGCCCAAGCTATAGCCCGCGCTGCGCATCAATTGCGGCAACCACGAACCCAACGCATAGACCATCAACAAGCAGCAGAAAAAGCTGACCCACATCGCCAAGGTGCCGACGGTGCGATGGTCGCGAAACAATTCCGCAATCGACGCGCGCTGCGAACCGCTATCTTCAAATTGCAATGCGCCATTGCCCACGGGGCCACCAACGATTTTGGTCAAAGCCGCACGCGCGGCGTCATCTTTGCCCTTGCGGATCAAAAAGCCGATAGATTCCGGCAGGCCGCGCAAAATCAACGGCAAAGCCAACATCGGAACAGCCGCAGCAAAGAACATCGCTTGCCAACCAAAGGCTGGAAGCATCCAAATGCCAAGGCCCGCGGCGACCATACCGCCAATGGCATAACCACTGAACATCAGCGCCACCAAGGTGCTGCGCATGCGCTTGGGCGCATATTCATTGGTCAGCGCCACCGCATTGGGCATCAACCCGCCACATCCCAAACCAGCGGCAAAGCGCAACAGGCCGAAAATGACGGGTGTTGTTGCGAATCCGCTCAGGAAGGTCGCCACGCTGAACAGAATAAAACAAATGGCGATACAGGCTTTGCGGCCAATCCGATCCCCTAGCGGCCCGAATAGAAGCGCGCCGGACATCATCCCCAGCAAGGCCCAACTGGCCAATGCCCCTGCTTCCGGAGCAGTCAACTGCCAATCCTGCATCAGGCTTGGAAGAACAACCCCGTAGATAAATACATCATACCCATCAACAATCAGTAACAATGCACATGCGGCGATAATTTTTAAATGAAATTTACTGAATTTTGCTTCATCAATAATCTGGCTGGCGTTAACAACACCCATGTCAGACTCTCCCTCAAACCAATTAGTTAAGGAACAACCTGTCAGACCAAAATTATCGCGACAAATACCGTTTAAGTCCGGCGACTATATCACCAAGGTATGCTTTTTCCTTGCCGCTACGGAAAGCTTGGGCTTTCCGTCGCTAAAATTCCTGCAACAGCGCCGCCGGAACATCATAACCCCAATCTTTATATTTGCTGGCAATGACATGGGCCATCAACGCGACGCCGGGCGAACGATCGCTGACGCGGTAACTCATGATGATCGGCGTGCTGGCGGGCTCCACCAAATCGCGATAAACAATATCATGACTACGGGCGCGCTGGACGGATTCCGGCACAATGGATATCCCCTCCTCTGCCGCCACCAATCCGATGGCGATTTGCAGTTCGCGCACCTCATGCGCCACCTTGGGCTCGCTGCCATGATCGCGAAACACCGCCAAAACCTGATCAGCATAACTTGGCCGTGGACTGCTGGGGTATAGGATTAGCGGATATTCGGCCAACTCATTCAGCGATATCGGCCCCACACGTTGCGTCAACACATGTGCGGCGGGCAGCGCGACCATCATTTTTTCACGGCGCAAAATGATACGGCGCACAGCCGGATCTTCAAAGCGAATGCGACCAAAGCCAATGTCAATCCGCCCCTCCTTCAGCGCGGAGATTTGATCAAGCGTCGAACTTTCGACCAGAACCAATTCCAAGCTTTCGTCCAATTTGCGATAAGCGCGAATTAATTCGGGCAAGCGGGCATAGATGGTCGACGCGACAAATCCGATCACCAAGCGTCGCCGGCCCATGGATGCGGTGGCCCTGACCATCGCCTCCACATCTTCCATGCGCGCCAACATTTGCAAGGCCTGCCCATGCAGCAAGCGCCCAACGGACGTTAAGCGAAAAGGCCGCTCGGACCGATCAATTAACTCTGCCCCCAAATGGGCCTCCAATTGCTGCATCGCACGGGACAAAGGCGGCTGGGCGATATGCAATCGCTCTGCCGCGCGATTGAAATTCCCTTCCTCTGCTACCGCCACAAAATAGCGCAAAAGCCGCAGATCAATCATGACATATACCTTCTAAGTATGGACAACTTACCGCATTGATCTTTGCGGGGCAGAGAATCATCCACTAGCTTCAACATGAACTTACAAGTATTTCTTAACATAGTTGGGAGCCTGGACGCGATGGTCTCTTTGCGAAGAGTTGATACCTTTATCGTCGATATTCCAACCATTCGGCCGCATGTACTGGCTATGGCCACGATGCATTATCAGTCGATGGTGATCGTAAAATTGACGGACTCTGATGGCATAATAGGCTTTGGCGAAGGCACCACCATTGGCGGCTTAAGCTATGGGCCCGAAAGCCCCGAAAGCATCAAAAACGCTATCGACACCTATATTCTGCCAGTGCTCGAAAGCTGTGACATTTCGCAAGTTGGCGCGACCATGGCGAAAATCGCACAATCTGTACGCGGCAATCATTTTGCCAAATGCGCGGTGGAAACAGCCTTGCTGGATTTGGCCGGAAAACGCCTTGGCGTTCCCATTTCGCAGTTGATCGGCGGCGGCGCGGTGCGCGATACCCTGCCTGTGGCATGGACCTTGGCCAGCGGCGACACGGCCCGCGACATTGCCGAAGGCGAAGAAATGCTGGATCGGCGCCGCCACCGCATCTTCAAACTGAAAATTGGCAAACGCGATGTGCGCGATGATGTCGCTCATGTCAGCGCCATTTGCAAAGCCTTGGGTGATCGGGCCAGTGTGCGCGTCGACGTCAACCAAAATTGGACCGAAGAACAGGCCAAGCTGGGCATGTCCATGCTGCATGATGTCGGCTGCGACTTGGTCGAACAACCTATCGCTGGTGACAATATCGAAGCGATGGCCCGCCTGACCCAACAACAGCTTATCCCGCTGATGGCCGACGAAGCACTACATGGTCCGCGCAGCGCTTTTCATATTGCATCCGCCCATGCGGCTGGTGTTTTCGCCCTCAAAATCGCGCAATCTGGCGGTTTGTTCGCCACCGCAGAGGTCGCCGCTATTGGCCATGCAGCAGGCATTGGCATGTATGGCGGCACCATGTTGGAAGGCAGCGTGGGCACCGCAGCGTCGGCGCAGCTTTTTGCCACCTTGCCGCATTTAGCATGGGGAACCGAATTATTTGGTCCGTTGCTGCAAACCGACGACATTCTGAGTGAGCCTTTGCAATATGTAGATTTCTCGCTGGTCATTCCGCAAGGAGCAGGCCTTGGCGTCACCCTCGACGACGACAAGATCGCGCATTTCCGTCGCGATTCTACTGCTCCCACCACCCACCTTGTAACTGAGAAGGCATAAGTCATGCTGTTCATGGTTGAAATGGACGTCAACATTCCATTGGATTTTGATGCCGCCGAAGCGGCCCGCATCAAAGCGGCCGAAAAAGCCTATTTCCAAGAATTGCAGGCCGCCGGCACATGGCGTCATATCTGGCGCAAAGTGGGCCTATATTCCAACGTCTCGATCTTTGACGTGGAAAGCAACACCGCGCTGCACGATCTGTTGATGGGCCTGCCGCTCTATCCATTCATGACGATGAAGATCACGCCTTTGTGCCGCCATCCATCGTCTGCGCATGCCGATGATCGCTAAGGCCACAAGCCTTCTCCCTCTAATCGCTGAATATTATAAGTTTTAGGAGAGTGTCCGTGGACATTAATTTCGTAAAATCTGAACCGATCCAAACCTTGCTGGACCGTGCAGCAGGCGTGAACGACAGCCAAGGCGATGTTCGCCTAAAGGCCATAATGCGCGACCTGACGGAATCCATCATGACCACCATCGTCAAATATGATGTGACCGAAAATGAATTTTGGAATGCCATTAAATATTTTGTTGATGGCATCGACGAAATCGGCCTGATCATCCCCGGCGTTGGCCTTGAGCATTTCATGGACCTTTATATGGATGCCAAGGATGCCGAAGCTGGCCTGACGGGCGGCACCCCGCGCACCATCGAAGGCCCGCTCTATGTTGCCGGGGCCCCCTTGGTCGAAGGCAATGTGAATCTGACGGTTGATCCCGACGAAGGTGCCCAAGTGCTGCATATGCAAGGCACCGTTACCGGCCCCGATGGCGAAGCGGTGAAAAACGCCATCGTCCATGTATGGCATGCCAACAGCAAGGGCTGGTACTCGCATTTTGACCCGACGACGGAACAAACGCCGTTCAACAATCGCCGCCGCATCAAGCTGGGCGATGATGGCCATTATGCATTCCACAGCAAGCAACCAAGCGGCTATAGCGTCCCTCCCGGCGGAGCGACCGACCGTTTGATGCAGGCCATTGGCCGTCACGGCAACCGTCCCGCGCATGTGCACTTCTTCATCGAAGCACCAGGCTATCGCACGCTGACAACGCAGATCAATTTTGGCGATGATCCGTTCGCCAAGGATGATTTTGCCTTTGGGACCCGCGAAGGTTTGCTGCCTGTGCCCAATCGCCAAGGCGACACGGCCTATATCGCCTTTGATTTCCAGATGCAGCGTGCAGCCGGCGCCGATGACGAACATTTCTCGGTTCGCCGCCGTGCCGAAGTCGACACACCCAGCGCCTAAGCGCCGCGCTTAATATAGGATTGCCTGATATGTATGCCGATCTGATCCACCGGGTGGAAACCGCCGTCGAAGACGATCCCAACAGCGGCGTTTTCCGTTGCCGCCGTGATGTGTTCACCGATCCCAAATTGTTCGAAATGGAGATGAAATATATCTTCGAGAGCAATTGGGTGTATCTGGCCCATGAAAGCCAGATTGAAAAAAAGAATGATTTTTTCAACACATGGATCGGCCATACGCCAGTAATCCTATCGCGCGGCAAGGATGATGTGCTGCAATGCGTGGTCAATGCTTGCGCGCATCGCGGCGCAAAGCTGTGCCGCCGCAAGCGTGGCAATCTGCCGCTGTTCGTTTGCCCCTTCCACGGCTGGAGCTTCAAGACCGACGGCACGCTGCTCCGCGCCAAGGATGTCAGCACCGGTGCCTATCCCGATAGCTTTAACAAAGATGGTTCGCACGACCTGACCCGCGTACGGGTCGAAAGCTATCGCGGTTTCATCTTTGGCTCGCTCAACCATGACGTTGCCCCATTGGTCGACCATCTGGGCGAAACCAAGGTGATTATCGACCAAATGGTCGACCAAGCCCCCGAAGGTCTTGAGGTTCTGACCGGCAATTCCACCTACACCTTCCACGGAAATTGGAAGATGCAGATGGAAAATGGCTGCGATGGCTATCATGTCAGCAGCGTGCACGAAAATTACCAATCGACCATGGGACGCCGCGCCGAAGGCGGCACCAAGGCAGTGGACGCCAATGGTTGGTCCAAGGCCCCTGCCAGCGGCGTTTATGGTTTTGAAAACGGCCATATCCTGCTGTGGACACAGGTGCTGAACCCTGAAGTACGCCCCATTTGGAACCGCAAGGATGCGCTGACCGAACAATTGGGCGCGGACAACGCAAAGTTCATTTTGGAACAGACCCGCAATTTGGCGCTTTATCCCAATGTGTTCTTGATGGATCAATTTTCGACGCAAATCCGCGTTGTGCGTCCGATCGATGTGAACACCACCGAAGTGACCATCTATTGCTATGCACCCAAGGGCGAAAGCGCCGAAGATCGCGCCCATCGCATTCGCCAATATGAAGATTTCTTCAACGTTACCGGCATGGGCACGCCTGATGATTTGGAAGAATTCCGCAGCTGCCAATCCGCCTATGAAGGCGCAGGCCAATTGTGGAACGATCTGTCGCGCGGTGCGCAGCGCTGGATTCACGGCCCTGATGCCAATGCTACCGCCATGGGCATGAACCCGCTGTTGTCCAGCGAACGCAGCGAAGATGAAGGACTGTTCGTTACCCAGCATGAATATTGGGCCGCCACCATCGCGGCTGGCCTGAAAGTCGAAGCGGAAACGATCACGCAATTGGAGGCAGCAGAATGACCCTTCTGGCGCAAAGCACCACCGGCCCTGCGGCCCAGCCTAGCCTCAACGACTATCGCCAGATTTGCGAATTTCTCTTTCGGGAATCGCGCCTGCTCGATGATCGTGATCTAGACGAATGGCTCGCCTGCTATGATGATCAGGTGGAATATTGGGTGCCTGCATGGACGGATGATGATGAACTCACCACTGATCCGCAGCGGGAAATCTCGCTCATCTATTATGCCAATCGTCGCGGATTGGAAGATCGTGTCTATCGCCTGAAGACCGAGCGTAGCTCGGCCAGCACACCCGAAGCGCGCACCAGCCACTTCCTCGCGAATATCGAGGTGCTGGCCGCGCGGGATGGCGAAGTGGATGTCCGCTATAATTGGCAAACGCTCAGCCACCGCTATCAAAAGACGCAGCAATTTTTCGGCACCGCGTTCGTGACGCTGAAAGAAAGCGATGTGGGCTTTGTCATCACCAAAAAGAAAATCGTCTTGAAGGATGACTACATCCACCAAGTCGTTGATATTTACCATCTCTGAGGGTTGATCCGATGATCTTTGCAGGGCGGTTTGCCAATAAAATCATGGTTATCACGGGCGCGGCCCAAGGCATTGGTGCGGGCGTTGCACGCCGTGCTGCCGCCGAAGGGGCAAGCCTTTTGTTGGTGGACCGTTCTGACCTTGTCAAAGAGGTGGCGGCAGAGATTATCGCAGCGGGCGGCACCGCCCAATCCCATATGTGCGACCTTGAAAGCTATGATGGCGCAGCCTCGGCCATTCAGGCCGCGCGCGATGTTTATGACCGTGTGGATATTTTGATCAACAATGTCGGCGGTGCCATTCGGATGCGCCCCTATGCGGCCTTTGAACCAGCGCAAATTGACGCCGAAATTCGCCGCTCCCTGATGCCGACCCTTTATTGCTGCCACGCGGTGCTGGATGTCATGCTGGCCCAAGGCGGCGGCACCATTGTGAACCTGTCGTCCAACGCCACACGCGGCATTCGCCGGGTGCCCTATTCCGCGGCAAAGGGCGGCGTAAACGGCCTGACGCAAGCCTTGGCGATGGAATATGCCGAACATAATATTCGCGTTGTCGCCACCGCCCCCGGCGGCACCAGCGCGCCGCAGCGCCGCGTTCCCCGCAACGCCGAAGGCGACAATGCGCAAGAACAAGCATGGATGGCAGAGGCCGTAGAACAGGTCACTGGGTCCGCTTTCATGAAACGCTACGGAAGTCTGGAAGAACAAATCGCCCCCATTTTGTTCCTCGCTTCCGACGAAGCCAGCTATATCACGGGCAGCACTTTGCCAGTTGCTGGCGGCGATATTGGCTGATCGGGCAAAGGAAATAATATGAGCAAGATTTTTGATAGCCCCAAGGCTGCATTGGACGGCCTGTTATTTGACGGCATGACCATCATGTCGGGCGGTTTCGGCCTGTCGGGCAATCCCGAAAGCTTGATCCCTGAAATCAAGGCATCGGGCGTGCGCGATTTGACCGTCATTTCCAACAATGCCGGCGCCGAAGGCTTTGGTCTGTGGATGTTGCTGCAAACCCGCCAGATCAAGAAAATGATCGCGTCCTATGTGGGCGAAAACAAGCTGTTCGAAACACAATATCTGTCAGGCGAGCTGGAATTGGAACTGACCCCGCAAGGCACGCTGGCCGAACGCATTCGCGCAGGCGGCGCTGGCATTCCCGCATTTTACACCAAGACCGGCGTCGGCACGGTGGTGGCCGAAGGAAAGCCAACCGATATTTTCGACGGCGAAGAATATGTGCGCGAAAATTGGCTGCGTGCCGATTTGTCGATTATCAAAGCATGGCGTGCGGACAGCGAGGGCAATTTGATGTTCCGCAACACCGCCCGCAACTTCAACCCCAACATGGCCACCGCTGGCAAATTCACCGTAGTCGAGGTCGAAGAAATTGTGCCGGATGGCAGCTTTGATCCCAACAATATCCACACCCCCGGAATCTTTGTGGATCGCATCGTGAAATGCACCCTCAATGAAAAGCGCATCGAAAAGCTGACCACGCGCGAACGCCCCATAAGCACCGCATCTTATGCGGATAAGGAGACAGCATAATGGCTTGGACCCGCGACGAAATGGCCGCCCGCGCAGCCCAAGAATTGCGCGATGGCTTTTATGTGAATCTGGGGATCGGCATTCCCACTTTGGTCGCCAATCATGTGCCCCAAGGCATGAAGGTGACGCTGCAAAGTGAAAATGGAATGTTGGGCATTGGCCCCTTCCCTTATGCTGGCGAAGAAGATCCCGATCTGATCAACGCTGGCAAGCAGACCATCACGGCCCTGCCAACCTCCAGCTTCTTTTCCAGCGCCGATAGTTTTGCGATGATCCGTGGCGGCCATATCGACATGGCCGTACTGGGCGCGATGGAAGTGGCCGCCAATGGCGACCTCGCAAATTGGACCGTGCCCGGCAAAATGGTCAAGGGCATGGGCGGAGCGATGGATTTGGTCGCTGGTGTAAAGCGCGTGGTTGTGGTCATGGACCATGTCTCCAAAAGCGGCACGCCCAAGATTTTGGACAAATGCAGCCTGCCGCTAACCGGCAAAGCCTGTGTCGATTTGATTATCACCGATTTGGCGGTGATCGCCGTCGACCGCAAAAATGGCGGCCTGACCCTTGTGGAATTGGCCCCAGACGTCACGGTCCAAGAGGTGATCGACAAAACCGGCGCGAAACTCGCCGTGCTAGATTTGGTATAACCAGTTTGCCGTGGGGTCATGCTCGCCCCAAACCCCACGGCACACCCATATTGCTTCGGCGCCCCATTTGCGCGCGCCTATGCGCAGCCCATAAAATGGCGCCAGCGATGTCTATTTGGGCCGATTTTTTAACGGAGCTTTTCTCCCATGCCTTTTACCGCTCGCCCCAACGCCAATATTTACTGGAAACATGACGGCCCCGATGGTGCCCCTGCCCTGATCCTGCTGAACAGCATCGGCACCGATATGGATTTATGGGATGCGATGCTGCCTTATTTGCGCCCGCATTTGCAATTGCTGCGCATCGACACACGTGGCCATGGCGCGAGCGACTGCGTAACAGGCGACATCCAGCTTTCCGATTTGGCGCAAGATATATTGGCCGTTGCCGATGCTGCTGGACTATCGCAATTTGCCATCGCGGGCGTATCACTGGGCGGCATGATCGCGATGGAGGCCGCGCTAAGCGCTCCTGACCGGTTGACGGCGCTATTTCCCATTTGCACATCCGCCACCATGGACAGCGCGTCATGGGACAATCGCGTCGCAACCGTGCGCCGCGATGGCATGGCCGCTATTGCCGATTTGGCAATGGGGCGCTTTTTATCCGATCAAGCCGAACCCGCGATCACCCAAGCGGTGCGCCGTCAATTGCTGGCCATGAATGCCGAAGGCTATGCCGCGTGCGGCACCGCCATTCGCGATATGGACCTGTCGCACCGCATTCAAAATATTGCGACGCCGACCTTGGTCATCAGCGGAACCCTCGACACCAGCACCCCCTATGAAGGTCACGCCGACTATCTGGTCGCGACCATCCCCAACGCCCAGCATCAAGCCCTAGAGGCGGCGCATCTTGCGCCCCTAGAAGCACCAGAAGCGCTGGCGCAATCCATCCTCCAATTTATGAAAGCGGCTTAATCATGACAGACGCCTTTATTTGCGACGCCGTTCGCACGCCCATTGGCAAGTTGAACGGCTCGCTTTCAACCGTTCGCGCCGATGATCTTGCCGCTTTGCCTATCAAGGCGTTGATGGAACGCCATAGCGCGATCGATTGGGCTGCCCTTGATGACGTTATCTTGGGCTGTGCGAACCAAGCTGGCGAAGACAATCGCAACGTCGCCCGCATGGCGGTTTTGCTGGCCGGCCTTCCGGAAACCGTGCCCGCCACCACGGTTAACCGCTTATGTGCCTCTGGCCTGAATGCGGTCGGCATCGCTGCCCAAGCCATTCGCAGCGGCGACGCAGATTTCCTGATCGCTGGCGGCGCAGAAAGCATGACCCGCGCCCCTTATGTGCTGGGCAAGGCTGGCAGCCCCTTTGGCCGTGACCAAAAAATCGAAGACACCACGCTGGGCTGGCGTTTTATCAACCCAGCGATGAAGGCGGCTTATGGCGTGGATAGCATGCCGCAAACTGCCGAAAATGTTGCCACGCAATGGAAGGTCAGCCGCGAAGACCAAGATATTTTCGCGCTCGCCAGCCAAGAAAAAGCACAGCGCGCCCAAGAGACGGGCCGCTTTAATGCCGAAATCATTTCCGTCACCTTGCCCCAGCGCAAGGGCGACCCGATCCTCTTTACCCGCGACGAACATTTGCGCGCCACCAGCCTAGACGCGCTGGCCAAGCTCAAGCCGGTGGTCAAGGCTGATGGCAGCATCACGGCGGGCAATGCCTCGGGCCTCAATGATGGCGCTGCCGCTATGGTGATCGCATCCGAAAGCGCGGCGACCCGCCACGGCCTGACGCCCCGCGCGCGTATCATCGGCATGGCCGCCGCTGGCGTTGCTCCGCGCATCATGGGGGTTGGCCCCATCGAGGCCGCACGCAAATTGCTGGCGCGCACGGGTCTGACCATGGCGCAAATGGATGTGATCGAACTTAACGAAGCCTTTGCTGCACAGGCCATTGCTTGCTTGCGCGATTTGGATGTCGACCCCGCCGACCCCCGCGTCAACCCCAATGGCGGCGCGATTGCCTTGGGTCATCCGCTGGGCATGTCCGGCGCACGCATCGCCATGTCCGCCGCCGAAGAATTGCACCGCACACAGGGCCGTTATGCGCTGGTCTTTTTGTGCATCGGTGTGGGTCAAGGTTTGGCCGTGATTTTGGAACGGGTATAATCATCATGACCGAAACATCCGCCGACCACGCTGATGTGGTGATTGTTGGCGCGGGACATGGCGGCGCACAGGCCGCTGCCGCCCTGCGGCAAAATGGCTTTTCCGGCAGCATTTTGGTGATCGGCCGCGAAGCCGATTATCCCTATGAACGCCCGCCGCTGTCCAAAGAATATTTTGCCCGCGAAAAGCCATTTGAACGGCTCTATATTCGCCCTATTTCCTTTTGGGCCGAACGCGACATTCCGTTTCGCCTGAACAGCGAAGTTGTTGCCGTTGACGCAAAGGCCAAATCCCTAACCCTCGCCGATGGTGCCACCATTTCCTATGGGGACCTGATATGGGCCACGGGCGGGGACCCCCGCCGCCTGATGTCCGAAGGCTCGGACCTCGGCGGCCTCTATCCTGTCCGCACGCGCGCAGACTGTGATGCCTTAATGGCGGCAGTGGATGCTGGCGCGCAAAATTTCGTCATCATCGGCGGCGGATATATTGGCCTTGAAGCGGCGGCCGTGCTGCGCAAAATGGGGCTGAGCGTTACCCTGCTCGAAGCGATGCCGCGTTTGCTCGCCCGCGTTGCGGGGGCTCCCTTGTCCGATTATTACCGCGTTTTACATGGCGACAACGGCGTATCCATTCGCACCGACGCGATGGTCGCTGGCATCGAAGGCGACAATGGCCATGTCCGCGCCGTGCGCCTGTCCAATGGTGACATTCTGGCCGCCGATGCCGTGATTGTTGGCATTGGCATCAACCCCGCCGTCGCGCCGCTGCTGGCGGCTGGTGCCGCAGGCGACAATGGCGTGGACGTCGATGCCTATTGCCGTACCAGCCTGCCCAACATCTATGCCATTGGCGATTGTGCGGCTTTTTCCTGCGCCTTTGCCGATGGACAGAAATTGCGCGTAGAATCCGTGCAAAATGCCAATGACATGGGGACTTGCGCTGCAAAAAACATCTGCGGTCAGCCAACCGAATATCACGCGACGCCGTGGTTCTGGTCCGACCAATATGGGCTGAAATTACAGACGGTGGGGCTGAACATCGGCTATGATGACACCATCGTGCGCGGTGAACCCGACAGCGGCTCTTTCAGCGTCATCTACCTCAAGGACGGACAAATATTGGCGCTGGATTGTGTGAACCGTGTCAAAGATTATGTCCAAGGCCGAAAATTGGTCGAAGCCAAATCGCGCCCCAACAAAGCCAAGCTGGCCGACCCATCTATTGCGCTCAAAGACCTACTATAACCTTGGTCAACCCATAACACAGCTAAGAATTGAAACCCAATGGCGTCGGCTAGGCTCCCCAAGCCTAGCCGACGCCGCAATATTGCCTGTCAGCATCAATGGGTAGTATTTCACATGTGATTTCAGACCAATATGCGCCGCAACGTCATGACATGAGGCGAGCGTAGGCCGACCCATTCTTATCCGCTCGCGGTCATCCACAGCCCATTACAGTTCCCCAATCGGCTCCCCATCCCGCCGAGCCTGATCAGGGGCAAGCTGGCGACTATATAGCCAGCCAATCCCAATCAGGCTGAATCCCAAGACGATGAAGGACGCAATTCGGGCCAAGCCTTCCAGCCCAGACGCATCGAACAAAAAGACTTTGCCGACCGCGCCAATCATCAAAATCAGCGACGCAATGCGCCAATCATGCGCCTGTCGGCGAATACCCCATAATAAAAATCCAATCGCCAAAGCCACCAACAGCACCGAACGCAAAATATTTTCCGGCCCCGTCACGCCGCTTTGCGTCAACAAACTGCCGTGGAAAATTTGGCGCAAAACAGACCATGCAAAACCGCTCACCAACAACATGGTGATAATTTGCCCTGCCCGTTCCACTTTCAACCATGGCCATGGGTTCATTCGGACCAATTGCCAGACACCCCAGCCTGCCAGCCCATAAAGCGGCAAGAGCAGATTAACGAGCGGCCAAACCCCCACCGCTTGGTCCGCCCACAATGGATTGTGCAAAACAAGACTGTAGAATAATGAATAGACCGTCGCCGCCGCCGTGGCGGCCATCGCCGCAGCGACGTGCCCGCGCCGATACAGCCACCAACCAACCGCCATAACTAGCCCGCTCCAGATCATACGCTGCAACACGCCGCTGGTCACGAATTCGTCGCCCATCACGGACAAGAATATCCAACGATAACAAATATGAAGCGCCATACTGCCCATCACGCCAGCCAGCGCCATCGCGCCAATACGGTTAATCCACGCCAAGCGATCCCCACAATAAACCAGCGCAGCCGCATAAACTGCGGACGGCAGCAACAGGATTTGCACGGCATCACCCAAGCTCAGGGGTATAGCCCGAATGTCAAACGGCACAGCAACCAGCGACGATGCCGCCTCGCCGCCCCATGCGGAAATGGATTTTGATGCCCACGCTAGGTTGATCAATGCAAAAACCAGGGCCGCCGTCATCAGCCTTTCGGGCCGATATCGGCGGCTGCTCACTAGCAAGGCAGCGCCGCCAAGGGCGCATAGCAAGGCGATGAATGGCGCGGGAACCACCTCAGAACAGGTGAAATACAAGCCTGCCGCCGCTATAATTTGCCCAACGCGGCTGACAGCCATAGTCCCCGCCCGCAGCATCAACAACAAGCCTGCCGCAGCCAATGCGCCCCAACGCAGCATCGACTGGAGCATATGGCCATTGCCCGCATAAAATGGACCGGACGCGGTCATGCTGTCCGCCTGCGTGGCCAACAGTCCAGCAAGCGCCATGATCAGGAATATGCCGCTCACCCGCTCTGTTCGCGGATCCCGCGCTAGGCTCGCAAATATCATGACGCCCGCTGCCACCAAGGCCATCACCAAAGGCAGCATCCAAAGCGGCGTCAGCACGCCCATCGCCAACGCGGCCAAAAGGCCCGCTGTGCCAGTGATGACCGCAAAACGCGCATCATGATGCCGTTCGTCGACCGCCCAGCCGCGCCATAAAGCGACGCCCATCAGCCCGGCTCCGCCCATTGCCAGCAAGGCCAATCCCGCATCGCTGATGGCGTCGAACTGCATCTTGCTTAGCAAAGGAATGGACAGACCGATCAAACAATATTCAACGGTGGAACGCCATCCTTCGCCCACTGTCCACAGCCTTGCGACCAGCGGAACCGCATGAAGCATCAGCAATGCGCCGCCAATGATCGCAAACCAAAACGGGCTGGGGTCAGGCCATAGGGGCGACAGCAACGCCCAAGACAAGAGCAGGCTGATACTGCCAATGATCGACAGGCTGCGGTCGCGCCATATCAGCCATTGCCCCGCGGCCGCGATCAGCACGAAAAAACTCCAATGCAGCAAAGAGAAACCGCCCGCTGTCACGAACAGTCCCAATTGCAATGCGCCGATGCCCGCAGCCACCACCTGCACAGCGGCCGAACGCGGCCCGTGATAGGCAAACATCGGGAATGCCACCGCCAACAGGAGAATGAACAAACCAACAGACACACTGCTCATCATGTCCAGCGCCGTGCCGGCCGCGATAATCCACAGCCCCCAGCCCATCCCGCCAACCAGCGCAGCGAGCGCCAGCCAAGGCCACATTTTGCCCCGCGAAACACCCGCCAGCCCCGCGATCGTCACAGCCAAATATAGGGTGAGGATTGGAATATTATCTTCCAACGAACCGACCAAAGCAGGCGCGGACAGGCCTGCAATCAGGCTGAGGATCGCCGTGGGCAAGCCGAACCGCATGGCCAGCCCCATGGCCGACGCCGTTACAATCGCCAGCAAGATGAACGCCGCGCCTTGCCCAATTAGGCCATAGACATTCGCCGCGACCAAAATCGCTGTATATAGGGTGGAAATGCCCGCCCCCGACAAGGCTTGTGCAATGCGGGGATCACGAACTTTATCATCATTGCGCCACGCATATTCCGCCGCACCAATCAAGCCTGCGCCAAAAATTGCGCCGACAAATATCTGAACCGTTGGCGTAAAAATTTGGGCAAAAAATCCTGCATCAATCGCATAGCGTACGATCAACAGACCCGCGATAGCCAAGGTCAAACCGCCCGCCCATATCGGCAAAGTGCGCCCGAAAAGATTCTCAAATCGATTAACGAGGGGCTGCGCGGGCGCTGCATCACCATGTTTGGCGGCAGTTTTTGCCGCCAATGGCGGCGCGGTTGGCGCAGGGGCGATTTGCTCTTCCGATGCGCCGACAACAGGCGGCAGGCTTGTCGCCGCCGCAACAGCAGTTGGCGCGTCAGCCAAGGAAGGCGGATCGCTAGGCTGCACACCGCTATCAGAAGGTGCCTCGGGTATAGAAGCTTGATCAACCGAGATTTTCGCCGCCACATTATGGGACCACGGCCTTGCCATACTCCTTGTCGGTCGGCTTTGGGCAGTCAACCGGTCCGCCACCTCTTTTTCAAGCTGGGCCAAGCGGCGCGAGAGAGTTTGAAGATTTTTCTCGCTGGCTTTCAGTCTCATCCAAAGATTTCTGAATGCAAAGAGCATCGCCATGACGACAAGAAATACGAACCAATCCAACCGGCCTATCCCTCTACAAATATCTCATGTGACTGATATCGCGCCCCAATGACCACAGGATGGTACAGCACATCATCAGAACAGCAAGCATTCACCAGCACCGCACAGCATCGAGACGCTCAGATGATGATATCGAACCAATGCTGCGAACAAGATATTGGCTTGAAAGGAAAGCAAGGAAACAAGGAAGCAAGACCCAATCCAACTACGGACACACGCCATCCCACGGGCAGCCTGCGACCCCAGCACACCCCGCCGCGTGAGAAATTGTTGGAGATTGCGACCAACAGCTTTGAGGATGACAGGACACACATTGTTGACGAGTGCTGTGACCCAATTCGCGCTGTCCAAAGGCGTGGGTGTGAACAGTCGCTTTTTCCAAAACCGTTGGTTCGGCGAATGGGAACCCGCCGATCGTCAGCATGCCCTAAGGCGAGACATTCCTACAACATCTTCCGGCGATTGAAAGTTAAGATGGAGGCGTCGTTACTGATCCCAGCCACGACGCCCATATATCCTATATATGAGGACTTCACGTGCCAAGCAGACTCAGGTCAGCAGCTTAGCAGGCGGATCCGCCAATCGCCTTGCCGAGCTTGCCCCCCAACAAACCGCCAACCGCGCGGCCAGTCGCACAGGGCGTGCCAATTGCAACAGAGCTCGGTGCGGTAGCGGCAGAACCAGGCGCCACACGTTCGTTGATGCTTTGCGAAGCACCGGGTGCACCAAACAGCTGCTTGTACAATTCGCTATAGTCATCGTCTGGACTTTGGGTCGGTGCCTTGCCCTGCGTCGCGGTATAGATATTGTTCCAATCGCGCTTTGCTGCGCTGCTGACCTGAATAGCGCTCAACCGCTGATAATTTGATACGCACCAGACGCCCCATTCAACCAATTCGCTGGCATTGCATGCACTGGCCCCCTTCCAGCGGGCGGCCGGCGCTTCGGCATATTCGCTTGAGCAGACCATTTTATAGCTGTGATAGCCGGCCGGACAGCGATCGCGAATATCGCGCTTATTGATTTTATTGGCGGCCGCATATTCAGGCACCGTGACAAAGCCCCTGACGCACCACTCGGTACCATTGACACCATATCCTTCCATGCACGAACCGCGATAGCGATAGGCCATTGGCGACTGGCCGTTCGATTGCGGATAGCAATGCTTAAGCGCGGGTCGGCCTGACGTGCCATTGCCTTCCATCCAGCCGGTCGGACAAACAGTGGCGCCCTCCATCGGCATCACACGGCTATTGGTCGGGCCGGACTGTGCGGCGGCCGGCATTATAGTGAACGCGCCGACAACGATGAATGCGAGGCCCCCAATTTTCTTGATCATGTGCAAAGCTCCAGATTGCGGCCGCGATAACAAGCATTTGCCGCACGGTTGAACTGGTGCTGATCTAGGAGCCCAGTTGGACCGAAATCCATGCCATAGATGTGGGGGCTTGCTACTTGAGGCAGCTATGGATCACTCCCCCCAATGTGCTGGCATAAACGACCGAGGGATTGGGGGCATCCTGGATTTCCTTTTCCAACTGCTCGGCTTTGGCCGACATCTTGCGGGCAGAACAGCTGCACAAGTCGGTTGCGGACTGTCCCGTGCGCTGCAACCGCTGGTTCACGATTTGTGAAGTAAATCCGGGGATCAGCGTCGCATCATCCACGAACATACGACACATCTCGTAACCGCTTTCATCAACCGCCAACCGCGTGTCGGCAGGGACATAGTCGGGCAGATCCCCGTCCAGATTATAAGGGTCGGTTGGACTATCCATATCGACCAGATCACCGTCCATGGCATTACAGGTTTCAAGGGCATCTGTGATCTTGGCCGTCATTGCCGCGGCCTCCGCATCGCCGGTCGCTGAAAATAGGCCAAAGCGATCATCGGGATCATCGGCAAAGATGCTGCCGACGCAGTGGCAGAAAGCATCGCGTTGCAAATGCCCCGCTGCAAGCCGTTCCCGATAATAACGCGGATGGAACCCCTCACCCAATGTGCCGTCCAGCATCTGCGTACAGATTTTAACACCCATGGCGTGGAAGGGATCAGAGTTTTGCTCACTCCCCTTGCTCGGTGTCGCCAATGTTAGGGCCAGAGTCAGGACGGCGGCAAAGGCCATGGCAAACAAGACGGCGCGCTGCATAATGTCTGTCCCTGTTCAGGCGGCGCCAGTGACGACGGGCGTTGGGGCGCGCTTATTGCGCCACCAGATCGCGCTATAGACCGCGCCACCGATGATCGCGAACAGCATGATCGAGAGGATTGGGCGGTAGAAGAGCCAGGCCACCGCGATAGTGACCGTTCCCAGCGCTAGGCCGACGACCGTGGCGATGAAGCCGGTACCCATGCGAATGATCGATCCCATCAACGGGACGACATCGCCGATCACGCCGAGCGGGCCGAGGAGCATCTTGAGCCCCGTAATGACCAAGACGAAACCTATCCCGCGAAACAGCCAGGCCAGCGTCTTGTTTCTCGCCTTATCCTGAGCAAACATCTGGTCCGCCGACGCCGTGCCGGTGCGCACCATTAGAATCGGCGAGCCCGACTTGGTGGGATAGGGTTGCAGCGCAGCCGAAGTCTGTGCCGCTACGATGCTGATCGTCGTTGCCTGCGGTACTGTCGTATAGGAAATGCGCATATCGCCAATCTTAGGATCGGCGGGGTTATCGCCAATATAGAGCCCGCCCTCAGCCGCGATCACAGGGCGCGACAAGGCCTTAGCCGCAGCCTCGACCTGCTGGGGAAGTAGCGAGAGCGGCTGATCGGCTGTCAGCCTATTGATCACCTTATCATCGATCGCGAACGCACCGACCGTGCCCCGTTCTGCGCGGAATTCGGCATTCCTTAGCGTCGGCGTCGGGTTCTGGTGTTCGGCGGCCTGTTGAAAGCCCGAACTATCCTGTGGCACGTCGCTCCATTGGCGATCATAACTGTAGGTGGTGATGGTTTCCTCACCGCCACCCAGCTTGGTGCGGGTCTCTTGCTTGCGAGCCTCATGCCATTGATAATATTCGACCTTACGGGCAAGGATTAGCGCATCCGAACCGATCCCAATTGTGCTGTCCTGCCGCATGTCTTTGGCCTGTACCGGTGCAGTAAGATAGATCAGGCGGCCTTCATTCGCAGGGTCCACCCAGCTTGGGGATACCGGAACAACAGCGGCGGAACCCTCGTTGTTCTTGCGGATCCCGTCGACCGTGCGGCCCTCGTTCCAAAACAGGAAACCGAGAGCCGTCAAGATGATGACGATGCCGGTTGCGACGCCGCGAAACGCGGAGCCAAGCCGAGAAAACCAAGATGTGTGCGTGGTAATGGTGATAGGATCGGACATGAATACTCTCGAAATACGGGCATGGCGGGAACGCAGCGCGTCCCCAACATAATCTCCGCACGATAGGGTCTTCGCCCGCCATCAATCTGCGCCATAGATATGGGGGGTAACATATTGCCTCGCGAACGAACCATCCTTATGGCGCCTGCTGTCTGGATCGGGCGTGGTCGGAGTGTATCGGGTGGCAGTCAGCGAAGATGTTTCGAGCGATCAACACGAACACCAGCCTGCAGGTCGGGGATTTCGCCACATTTTCCGTCTAGGACTGTTTATCCTTGCCGCACAGGCCCTGTTTTGGGGCGTCTTCTATTCCCCTTGGGGGCTCGGTTCGACCGGCTATGATATCGACCAAATCGCTTTTTCGAGGTTCGAGATCGCGGAATTGTCGCAACCCACCCCTACCGCCGCCGATGCGGGACAATATAAGGCGGTTGAGCTTCCCTACACTGATTGCTGCGACCCCGCATATCTAGCCCTACGGACTCATTTCGATCTGGCGCAGGTGCCCGCCGAAGGTTTGGGGCTGATCGCCTTCCAGCAGGCGGATAATTTTATCATCCGCGCCAATGGATCGATCGTCCATCAGCTCGGCGTGATGGAAGCGGGAAAGCAGACCTTCCATGGCCAGCGCGCCTATTTGATCCATATTCCGGCCGGCCTGCTCAAGCCCGGCACGAACCAATTATCCTACATCTCCGTGCGGCACGGCTATCCCTATACCGATCTCTATCCTCCGCTGATGGGGCATTATGAACAGGTGCGCACGGCGACAGAAATGCGTTTCTGGCAGACGATCGACCTTCGCATGCTCGGCGGCTGGATGACGTTCATCCTTGGGCTGTTTGCGCTGATCCTGCTGTTCCGCTCACGCGATCGCCGCTTCGCGGCCTGGCTGGTGGTCCTGTGCTGGTCGTGGACCGCCTTTGCTGCATACGGCCTCTATTTCACCCTGCCGTTCGGTGGCATCGGTCGCATATTATTCTTTTACGCAGTCAATACCGCAATCGCCCTAAGCCTGCTTGGCTTTATCGATGCCTGGACTCGCCGTCCCCTGCGCTATCTCCAGCCCGCCTTGCTTGGCATCTGGCTGGCGTTCAATACAGCATGCGTCGCCTCGCTCACCACATTGGCGATGCCGCTTAGCTTCGACGTGATCAACGAAAGCTGGACTTGGCTGACCTTCTTCTTGGGCATTTCTGTTGTCGTCCGGCTTGTCTGGCATTTCGCCCGCGCGCCCGAGGATCGCCATCTCGAAGCCGCCCTACTGTCGATCTGTGCGGTCTGCCTTGCGCTCGATGCGATCGGCGAACGCTTCGGGCTGCTCGCGGGCGGCTATCTGATGGACAGCGCCCCCTTGCTCCTACTCGCGTTTGTCGTCGCCTTTCTGCAACGCAATTTCACGCTTTTCCAATCGGCGATTGAGCTCAACAATCTGCTCGAGGCAACGGTCAAGGCGCGCGAGGCCGAGCTTGCCACCGCGCACCAACGCGAACGTGAGTTGGTCGGCCGCGAAGCGCGCAGCGAGGAACGCCGCCGCCTGATGCGCGACATGCACGACGGGGTCGGCGGGCAATTGGTGGGGCTGCTGCTCTCTGTCCGCCGCGGCGCTGTGAACCAAGCGCGGATCGCCGAGAAGTTGCAGGAAGTGATGGACGAGGTTCGGTTGATGATCGATTCCGTCGACTCCACTGTGACGTCGCTCGCGACGATGCTCCAGCTGTTCGAGGCGCGCGCCCGTTCGCGTGTCGAAGACGCTGGCTTCACCTTCGATTGGCACGTTCTTATGACACAGACACCCGATCTGCCTCCCCGGCAAGTGCTGCACCTGCTTCGGATCATGCAAGAGGCTGTGACCAACGCGCTGAAGCATTCGGGCGGAAGTAGGATCGGCATCACTGTCTTGGATACACCCGACTATGCACTCTGCGTTATAATTGCGGACGATGGCACGGGACTGGCGGAAGAACTTGGTCGCGGCCACGGTCTTGGCAATATGCGCATACGCGCCGAGGCGATCGGTGGTGAAATCAACTATGAGGATGCCGCGCCGGGGCTGCGCTTGGTCTTGCGCGTCGCGGCCCAGCCCATGTTGCGGGCCGTAGCATGACCGAGCACACACAACATGTCGTCGCGATCCTCGAAGACAGCGCGCCAGTGCGCGACTATTTCGCCGAGATTATCCAGTCCGCCGACGATCTGTTATTGGGTGGCATCGCGAATACGCTGGGGGAAGCGGCGGCCTTTCTTGACCAAAAGCCCGATCTGGTCCTGACCGACCTCGGCCTGCCCGATGGCTCTGGACTTACCCTGATCCCTCCCCTCAAGGAAGCTGGCATTCTCTCTCTTGTGATCACCGCATTCGGTGATCGGGAAACCGTGGTCTCGGCGCTCAGCGCTGGGGCTGACGGCTATCTGCTGAAGGACAGCACCGCCGAAACAATCTTGGACGGCATCCGTGCCACGCTGGCCGGTGGAGCGCCGATCAGCCCAGATGCTGCGATCTTCCTGCTCGATAGGCTGAGGCAATCGGACGTTTCCGGTAGTCCGATGCCGCAGGGTGAGCCGCTGACCCCGCGTGAGACCGAACTGCTCACACTGTTCGCGCGCGGCCATAGCTACAAGGCCGCAGCGCGTGAACTCGGCATTTCTCCGCTGACCGTGGGCGGCCATGTCAAGGCGATCTACCGCAAGCTCGAAGTCAATTCGCGTGGCGAGGCCGTCTACGCCGCCGTCCAAAGCGGTCAGTTGAACCTGTAGAGCCACGCTGAACGCCCCCGCATGGGCATTTCTTGGTTTGGGCGCCCACTGCCTGACAATGACCAGGCCAGCGAGCTTAAGAAAGGGAAATTTATGGCGAAAGCAAGGCCGCGTTACACGGCCTTGCTTTCTTTTATCATTTCAGGGCGCAGTTTATGCTCAGGAGCATTCAACTTTTTGACGAATAAAATCAAAGACCTGATTCTCGATTGAGAGCCATGAAGACCGCCACTCCTCTTCTGAAACATCAACCAGCGTCGCGCGGTGCCCAAACTTTAGGCAGCAACCATCGCCAGCGGGGGTCACCACCACGATACCGCTATAATCGGTCAACGGAAACGGACCAGTATCCACCAATGTGTAGCGGCAAACATGTATCCGATTGCTCACTTCCTCGACTAACTGCTCTATAAAAGCCGATCCGTCCGGCGTCGTCACCCGCCGCAATGCACCGGGACGAATTTCCGGACCTTCGGGAAAATCGGCGCTGGTAAAAAATCCGCCTTCTGTCAGCCGTGGCATGCCCGCCCAGTTGACATAGGACCAGACGACGTCGGCAGGCGCATTAAAGCGCGTCGCAATTTCAAAATCTGCCATAATCTCAGACCAATGGGCCGGGGGCAAAGAAATCAGAATCGACCCGCCATGTGTCTTCGCAGCGGCGCCATGTGGCGACATAGCGATATTCCACTTCATCACCGCCGCCTTTGGGGGTCAGATAGCTGTTGGAGATTTCATACGCCATATCCCCTTCAGCCCGAATAAAGCGGGGAACTTGCCGTGCTTTTTCAAATGCACCAACAAAAGCTTCAAACAATTCTGTGATCGCGGCATGGCCCACCAGCGCCGGTCCATCGCCTGCCGAAACGACAGGATCAAGCGCATCGGCCACATAATAGTCGCGCACCAAAGCCGCGGCATCGCCGCTGGCAAAATTCCGTTCAAATATATCGCTGCGTTCTTTGATGACGCTCTTGACTGCGTCGGATGCGATATTGGACATGATGTTCCTCCGTTAAAACTGGCCATCAGCCGGATCGGCTGACCATTTTAAATTGAAATGACGGGAAAATTGCTGATCAGGCTGGGCGGCCTGCGATCACATCAGATCAGAAACCGCCCGCAATCTGGATCAGCGAATAAAGTCTGCGGAAGGGTGCGCGCGCGGGTAATTTTGCAGAAAGCGGAAATATTTGCCAAGCGCTGTATCCGCCTTAGTCAAAAAGCCGACACGATGGTGGATCGAATCAAGGATCGGCTTATCTTCTGCCGCCGTGCGGGCCAGCAGCATCTTGCCATAATCCAGTCGTTCCTGAATCGTCTTGCCGCCTTCCATTTCCACATTACGAACCAAAGCGGAGATATACACCACATGATTGCCCGGACGGGGCATAGAAAATCCCGCAGCAATACCCAGCCACCAGCCATCGGTCATGCCCTGTTGCAGAAAAATGCTGCTGCCATAAATGCCCGCTTCCCAAGCGAGTTCCTCATTGTCCTGATGCCAAGCATCAATCTTCATGCGAAAGCCCCAATCCTCCCATTCGCAGGTTTTGGAAGGATCATCAGCTTTAAAGCGAAACCCATGTACGACAGAAATATGTTGGGTGTCTGGGGTATTGGACGCAAAAATCCAAGGATCACAATTATATAGCTCAGATGTGAAGGGGCTAGCGACAAGCTCATCATCTGCATATTCAAAATCTGGCAGTTGCCAGAGTGGCTCATGACCGTTGAAAACATAAATAATACCGAACCGCTCCGTCACCGGAAACGTATAGAGACAGGCATTGGCCGGAGGCGGAAAACCAGCACCGGTTTTCACACACATGCCATTTTCATCATATTCCCACTTGTGAAATGCACATTGAACGCGATTTTCCACGACCGTTCCGACAGCAAGGTCTGCACCGATGTGCGGACAATAGGCACTTTGAATACGCGCAACACCGTCTACGCCGCGATAAATCACCACGCGGCCATCCAGAAAATCACGGCCAATAATTCCGCCCACCGGCACTTCATCAGACAAGGCAATCGGAAACCAAGACTGGCTGAACAATCCATCCTCGCCTTCGCGAGGCACGTGCATACCAATCACACGTTTACGTTCTGCCACTGGAATGGGTTTGCGAATATAAAGCTTGTCCTGCGGATTGGCGACGGTCGCGTTCATCTTAACTCTCCTGATCATGATTGCGAATGCACCGCGATGTTTTAACGCGGGTTCGGGTGTGTCTGATCATATGAGCAGCAGGAACCGAGCGTAGCCAACCAAAGGGGGGAGAGACATTACCCCTGCTTGCCTATCCCCCCTGCCTCTCTCCATGTTGCACAGCACACAAGCGCGACCATTGCCCGAACGGTCCGCTCTGTCGTCAATGGTAAGAGACGAAATGCAACCATCGCCCACAGCGCTATGCACCGCGAAAAGGCCGCCCAAATTGCGGTTACAGATCCGCGATTACAGCACTGCGTCCGGTCACATTTTCAGCCCTGCTCTGTCAAAGGCAGGTGAAGTTGGTTTTTAAACCCCCAGAATTTCGCGGATCTGCGCAATAAGGGATTGTTCCATTCCCGTCCATGTCGCAACCCATTGCTGCTCTGTAACAGACACAGGCGTAAATGAACTTTCAATCTTAACATGACAGGCATCAGGCCCACAGGGTGTCACCCGCACATAGCCGCAATAATCCGTAACCGGCAGATCGCCTTCATCTATCACGCGATAGCGATAGGTACGATCAGCCTCATCCACCGCTTCCAGACGCTCCAGCACGGGTAAACCCTCTGCCAAGTGCAGCATTTTGGTGATGCCGACCACAGGCTCGTCACCAAAAAACTCTATTCGCTGAAATAAACCACCTTCCAGCTTTGCTACGCCATGCCAGCTGATATGTTCCCACACCTGCTGTGCCGGAGCATTGATATATTCCGCAACGGTTGCGACAGCCATAGTCAATTCTCCACAAAAATTTTCGGCGCAGCGCGATAGGATCGGTCGGTTGCCCGCCCCAGCGGAGCGGCAAAATTTCGTACGATGAACGGAAACGCCCGGCGCAAAGGCACTGGGCGCGGATCAAAAAAAGGCAATCGGCATGCCGTCCGATCCCCATGAACAATCAGCTTGGCATATTCCTGACCGGCGGCAGTGGCAGCACCGATACCCTGCCCCGAATAACCGCCAATGGCATGAACACCCGGCGCCAGAGATAGCAAACGCGGGATTTTTTCCGCAGATACCGCCACCGTCCCGATCCAGAAACGCGACCAATTCAATGCAGGCAACGCACCAAATAAACGGCCGAGTTTTTTTTCCAATGGCCGCGCCACATCCGCAGCAGAAGCGGCATCACGCAGCGGCGGCAATAGCGATGCCACCAGACGCCCATCCCGATCCGCCATAAGCCAGAAGGGATTGGCTTTGTTTGTGTCGGTCATGGGAATTCCGGCTGGCATGATCCGCTCAACAAATTCCGGAACAGGATCAGAAGCGACTATCGCGAAAGGCAGGCGATAATGATGTTTCTCCAACCCCGGCCACAGCGTCTTATTCGCTTCATATCCTTCGGTCGCGATCAGCACATGCTGCGCTGCTATCGAGCCATGAGATGTCAAGACACGCCATATGTCAGAGCTTTGTTCCATATGCGTTGCCGGAGCGCCGGTAAACAGACGCACGCCAGCATCCACCACGGCATTAGCCAGACCTGTGGCATAAGCAAAAGGATTTAAAGTTCCGGCGTCGCGAAACAGCAAGGCATGGGCCGCCCGATCACTGCCCACAATAGAACGCACAGCTTCCGACCCAAGAAAATCGACATTCCCACCAAAATCATTCCAGCGCTGTGCCAGATGCCGCTGAGCAGGTGCCGCTTTCGGCGATTCCGATAGGATAGCGATGCCCGATTGGCGTAAATCCGCATCCATTTTATATTTTTGAACAAGAGCTGGCACAAGCCTTGCAGATTCAACGACCATGCGATTGAGCGCATCGCCCTGCACCGGTCCTAATTCACGCGTAATATCATCCGGTCCCTTATCGAAATAAACAGGAAACCACCCTGCCGCATTGCGGCCCGACGCTCCGCCACCTGGCTGATCGGCCTCTATGATGGCGACATCCATACCCTGCTCCGCAAGATGCAGGGCAGCAGACAAGCCCGAATATCCCGCACCGATAATGACTACGTCAGCCATATGGCTTCCCCGCAGGGCCAACCCGCGATCAAAAGGGGAAGTCTGGTGCGGCCATAGCGCGGCGGACAGGGCTTGCGGGCCAGATATTGCCATCATTCAACAGCTTCTTTTTGCATATAGAAGTAAATATGCGGCTCGGCAGAGCACATATAATCTTCACCGGCTGATCGACAACGCCTGCTCAAACATTATGCGGTGCCGATCAGCCATGGTTTCAAACGACAGGTTAGAAATTCACCCGGCTGCTGACGCCGAACTGCCGTGGCATGTTGCGTGCGCCAATCCCCATGCCCGCGATATGACCGCTTGCGCTTGGAGAAACATATTCCATATCATATTCGACATCGAACAGATTGTTCGCAAAGACAGCAATCTCGAAACGATCACTGCTATAAGTCAGGCGTGCATTGGCGAGCCAAACCGTATCTCGTTTGTCCGCATTATCAATTTCCCAATAATAATTTCCACCCGAACCGCGGATATCGAAGCGCGGAATTATTTTTCCGCCGCCGCCAAGGTCAGCCGTATATTGAATGGCCGCATTCACGCTCCACTCTGGCACCTGATTGAGCCGATTGCCGCGATAATCGCCGTTCATGCTCGTCACGGACAAAATGCTTGGATCATATTCGTCGATCTTGGTCCGCAGCACCGTTCCGCCAAAGCTGAGAGTCAGGCCATGCACGGGCATCGCGGTTACTTCGAGTTCGGCACCGACGATATGAGATTTGGGAATAGGATTAACGATGAATTGATCGGCACCGGTGCGCAGATCAATCCCATAAACCTGACGATCCGTGATCGGCGTATAAAATGCTGCTCCGTTCACAAATAATTTGCGGTCAGCCAGCACAGTTTTGAAACCTAGCTCATAATTCCACAATTCTTCCGGATTAAACTTGCGCGTAATCGCCGAATTATTGTTGAAACCGCCGCTGCGGAAACCCTTGGCCACAGTGGCATAAAGAAGATCGCCGCTGTCAAATTTATATGCAAGCGACACTTTGGGCTGCAAAGATCGGAATGTCGCATCATAGATGACCGGATCGCCGGATAGCGTGGTATAATCCGTCTGTCGTCGATCATCAATGTCGTAACGCAGAGCCGCCGTTACCTCGAACCGGTCCGTCAAAGAATAAACCAGCTGTCCGAATATGGCATAAGCATTATTATCATCTTTGGTAGAAATACGGGAACCAAGCAGCGGATCCGCAAGGCCGGTCAGATCTGGGCGCAGGAAAACATTGGTTTCAATCCGCTGGTCAATATGAAGATAATAAAGGCCAGCAACCCAGCGCAGGCGCGCCGCAGAATTGTTGGAAGAAAGGCGCAGTTCCTGTGTCATGGCCTTCACCCGAATGTCCTGCGTCGCACTCAGCAGGTCATCAGGCAACCACTCCAGATCCTCAAAAATATAGGACTGCACCGAAGAATAGGCCGTGACAGATTGAAGCGTCACATCCCCGGCATCCAGTTTAAATTTGACTGACGCATCGCCGAGCTTGCGCTTTCCAAGGCCCATCAGATTGCCTTGTACCGGTTCACGGGTCGCATTGGGCGGCCCAGGCACATAATAAGCCGCTCCGCCTTTCTGATCGAGATAGCTGCCAGAAAAGTCGATTTCCACCCTATCCGTAGGGCGCAGCAGCAGCGAGCCACGCACCGTATAGGTTTCATCATAATCAACATAGTCATCCAGCGTCTGATTATAAATCTGGCCATCACGATTGCGATAGCTTGCTGCCAGTCGCAGGCCAGCCATTTCCCCTATCGGTGTAGAAACAAAAGCACCAATTTTATAATCATCACCTTCTGCATAGCTGGCCTGCAGGCTGCCTTCAAAATGGTCGCCCGGTTTGCGCGTTACGATATTGATCGCTCCCCCCAACGCATTACGCCCATAAAGCGCTCCTTGCGGACCTTTTAAAAACTCGATTTGTTCAATATCAAACAAGTCCTGTGTCAGCTGGTTTGCAGAAACCTGCTGCACACCATCGATAACAACGGCGATAGGCGGTTCTCCAAAGCGGCTCTGACCGATCCCGCGAATATTGATCATCGAAACACCCGGCTGCTGCGCTTCCACGACGTGAAAGCCCGAAACCAAACTAGAAAGGTCATTCACCGAAGTCACGCCCGCCTGCTCCAGCGCTTCGCTGCCGAAAGCCTGAATCGCATCCGGAATATCCCGCAGGCTTTCGCTCTGGCGACGCGCCGTCACGACAATATCGCCAAAGCCTGAATCACCGCGGTTCGCTTCCGCAGCCGACGCATTCTGAATCAGCGCCACTTCATTGCCGCCAGCAGCCAATGCCAAAAGCGATGACATCATAACAAATTTCTTCATCGATCCCTCCTTTGTAACACGCGTGTTCCTCCGCGCGGCCGGGTCGAACAAGATCTGCGCCTTGCCCTATACCCGATCACTCCCCCGATGCAGGAGATGTAACCTGTTCTTGGACCTTCAAACCATGGCTGCACCCTGTCCCCTAGCCCTCAAAAAGGGGGATGTTGTGCAGGATGCAACCGGATCTTTTAATTGCAGGCATGTATAGTCTCGACGATCCGAAAACCGGCTCCCCGTCACCACCATTTCATCAAAAACGGAATGAATATTTCCTATATAATCAACAACTCACGAGCACGGGATATCGCCTGCGATTTGCTGATGACACCCAGCTTTTCATGAATTTTCTTGCGATGGCTCTTCACCGTGCCTTCGGAAATCTGCAAACGCACCGCTATTTCTTTGGTCAGGAGCCCTTCTGCAATCAAAGCCATAATCTCTGTTTCTCTGGGACTGAGGGCAAAGTTCGGTGTCACCACCGCAGGGCCGCGTCGCGGACGCCTTCTTAACAGATCATCAGCTTCATCCAGTTCGCCCGCCGAGCGCAGCACTTCGTTCACAAAGGCCGCTATCGCCTTTGGCACATGCCGCCCATTGCGAATGGACCAGTCAAAAACCTCGATTAAAGCCCGCCGGTTCGTCACGGCCCGTCGCATCAGGCCAGATTGCATAGCCAATCCAATGGCTACCAGCATATGATCCACTGCCGCATTATAGCGCCGCAACGCAAAAGCCGCGCGCATGGTCAGCATACGGAAAGTGAAGCGATGGCGAACATCGCTATCATCCAGATAATCTTTATTCACCCGCTCCAGCCAACCCAGCGCCTCTGCCGGACGCCCCATATCCAAAGAGAAACGGGCGGCTTCCATCAAAGCCTGTGCCTGAAGACGCAATTCAGGCAGACTGCCGCAATCCCGTCTGATCAGATCAGAAAAGAGCGGGTCGTCGAACCATAATGCCGCTTCTTTCCACATACGCGCGCGTATCAATTCCCGCATCCGAGCAATGGCCATGGATTGCGCCAGACGCGGCAGACCGCGACGGCGTGCCACGGCTTCTGCCGCAACCAAAAATTCATTAGCCGCGTCATAATTCTTATGGATACCGGCAACCGCCGCCGCAATTGTATAGCCAGTAACGCATAAAGCCATCCAACTGCCAACCTGCGTGATCTGTGCCATGGAGGCATCCATTAAAGCATGCGCAGCCTCCAGTTCGTTTGCCTCATAATGAAGTTCGGCCCTCAAAATTTGGGTCGCCACAACCTCATAAAGGCCAAAATCTCCCTCCAGCCGGGCAAGCCGCAAACCATCTTCAATACAAAGTACAGCCTTGCCGACAGTATCGTGAGCCAGTGCAATATTGGCTTGCTGAATACGCAGGAAAATTGCCACTTTGGTTGGGCCAACCTGTCGCAGCGCATGGAAACCAATGTCACAGATTGTCGAGGCCTCTGCAAAACGCGATAGTTCGATATAAGCCATCGAAAGCAAAGAGGCGATGCTGGCAGCGATCACCGGATCCGAACCGAGATGATCCGCCATCAACGTTTCGAGTGTTACGATGCGATCAGCGTCAACCGGATGATCTTCCGTTATATCGATAACATTTTCGACGATCTGAGCGAATGTACGAGCCATATTGGCGTCCACATTGCTGTTCAACACTGTGAAGCCTTCCGTCTGTGTACGGAAAAGCTCAAAGGCCTGTCGGGCTTGCACGACATGCCCAGTTCGTACTTGCAAATACACCTGACTTAGGAAAACCATCGGCAGTTCAATAGCCTGACCTGGCCCGACTGGCTGCTCGAAATCAATAAATGGCCCGCGTCCCAACTCCGCCAATATGCCTCCGGCATCTTCGATGATACGGGTCGCCAGCGTTCCATCTGTCAAACGACCAGCATGACGCATGGCTTCCATCGGAAAACCATTGTCGCGAAACCAGATTGCCGCGAAACGCTGCAACTGTTCAAACCGTCGCCCATCAGCGCAGCGTAAACGATCACGCAGATGCTGGCCAAATGTAGGATGGAAAACTACCCATTGCCGAGCACTATCCAGATGGTGAAGAAAATGTCCCGCCCTCAGCTGATCTTCTATGACCTGCCAGCCGCAGCTCTGATCGGGGATACTGGCAAAAGCCTGCGGATTGAAACGATTCAATACGCTGGCGTCCATCAGGGCATCTAATGTTACGGGTGGAATGGCAGCACAGACCACATCATCATAATAATGCGCCATTGCAACTGGGATCGGCCCTTTTGCTCCCTGTTCCAGCATACGCCGGGTCGCATCGCTATCCTGCGCCAGAAAACGAAGACCGGCTGCCCAGCCATCTACGATACGATTGATCTGATTAACCTGAGCTCTGGGCCATTCATCCCCCAGCAGTTGCCCAGCCGCATCATCAGTGAAGCGAAAATTATCATGGGTCACGCAGTGCACCACACCGCGCAGCCTTGCATCATGCAGCATTCCGCTGCGCACAGAATGGGCCGTAATATAGCAACCACTGTCTTCGGCTATGGCAAGGATGAAGGTTTCAATCAGCGTTCGCGCCGCCGCATTGGATATCCGTTCAAACCCATCCAGAAATATATGTGTGCCTGTCGGCAGGTTGGGCAGTTCGGAAAGATCCAATGCCCGCTTGAACGGCCACCCCCCTGATCCGACCGTTCGGGGGTCGCGGCCAACTCCTGACACAGCCATAGCCAGCTTCGCGATCAAACTATCTGTTTCATTGTCCTGATCAGTTAAACTAATCCAAAGGACGTTCAGCCCACGCTTTTCCAGCCTTTGATAATGCTGAAGCATGGCGGTGGATTTCCCGCAGCCTGGCGGCCCCAACAGCAAATTCACGGAATCTGCATGATCATCAAGAAGCACACGGATGCGCTCCACCTCTACCGCGGAGCCCTTCAGCCGGGGAGGTCGGAACAAGGCAGACGACATAGGATTATCCGCGATAAGGGCGGATGCCGATACTGGATCGGGGATAGCCGTCTGCCTTGTCATAGTCTTCCCCCCTACGCTACGCCTACCTTTTATTCCGTTTAGTAAAGAATATGTCACGCCTGCAAAAAGCGGCAAACGTCTTTTCTGCAGACTATATCAGGCCGGTACATCTTCCCGCAGCCGTGCCATCACCAAGCGCGCTACCAGCGGCGCAGATGCAGGATTTTGTCCTGTTATCAGATTGCCATCCGACGCCACATGGGCACCGAAAGGCTCCGCCGCAGAGCTATATTTTCCGCCCAGTTCAACCAGTCGACTTTCGGGCAGAACGGGCACAACCTTATCAAATGTTGTCAATTCTTCTTCTTTGTTACTGACAGCCGTCACTGCGCGGCCAGCAACCAGTGGCGACCCGTCTGCCGCCTGAGCGCTGGTCAGCCCCAAAACCCCATGACACACGCCGGACACGATACCTCCTGCACGGTCAATGGCTTCGGCTAGACGGCGTACATCGGCATCGACAGGAAAATCCCAGGCCGCACCGGCCCCACCGACATAATAGACAGCAGCGAAACCATCCGCCGTAATATCGGCAAGACGAGGCGTCGATGCCAAAGCTGAAGAGGCCGCCTCGTCAGCCTGAAAACGTTTGCCAGCATCCGTCAGCCAAGGATCATCCAAGCTGGCGGGGTCCAGAGGTGCAGCACCGCCGTTCACTGACGCCAGTTGCACCGTATAACCGGCATCGACCAGCACATAATAAGCTGCAGCCAGTTCCTCCAGCCATGTTCCGGTTTTTTGCCCAGTGTCGCCAAGGTCTGCATGCGAGGTTAAAACAAACAGGACGGAAGCAGCCATAGAAAATATCCCTTAAACCATTGATCATCATTAAACTGCACGGCAACATAGTGCCTGACAGCCCAACCAAAGGGGGGATATTGGGAAGAGAGGATGAAATTCATTCTCGCCCCGCCACAGCGATGCTCAGCCACCACTCACCAAAGCAAGGGCAGCTCCGTGGTCGACTTAATTTCAGATAGGGCGACCATCGAATTAATTTCCTGCACACCCGGCACACGAGAGAGGCGTTCAAAGAAGAAGCGCTCATAGGCTTCGATATCTTCTGTAATGATGCGCAGCATAAAATCCACCGATCCCATCAGAACAAAACAGTCCATCACCTCGGGAAACTCTTTGATTGCATCAGTGAAATCCGACAGATTGCTACGCCCCACTGTCGTCAGCTTCACCTGTGCAAACACATGCGTCTTCAGCCCGATCTTTCTGCGATCCAGCAGGCTGACCTGCGCTTTTATATATCCTGCATCCTTTATTCGCTGAACACGGCGCCAGCATGGCGCCTGCGACAAGCCAATCTCCTCCGCTATTTCGGTCATCGGCCGTGAGGAATCCCGCTGCAACAGCATCAGGATTTTCTTATCTATGGCATCTAAAAAATCTGGCATTAATAATTCTCATTTTACCTATAAAGTAGATTATCAATGCCAGATATATCAATATCGAGCGTAAAAAAGCAATTTTTATCAAAACATCCCATGGTATCTCTTTTCGTAACAGGAGAGAGAAATTGGTACATGATCCGCATAAAATGTCCGACCTGCAGGAACGCCTTCACCTGATCAGGGATGACAATTCTGACATCTGCGGCGTTATCGCCATCCATTCCACAGCATTGGGTCCCGCCGCAGGCGGATGCCGCCTTTGGCATTATGCTTCTGATCAGAATATGATTGAAGATGCAGTGCGTCTGGCCCGTGGGATGAGCTATAAAAATGCCTTGGCGGGACTACCCTTTGGTGGCGGCAAAGCCGTCTTACGCAAACCCGACGAACCATTTGACCGGACAGCTCTTTTTCGCCTTTTTGGTCGCTCGGTCGAAGAACTACAGGGCGAATATATCACGGCAGAAGATGTCGGCACTGGCATCTCCGATATGCGCACAGTCCGGCAGCAGACATATTATGTCGCGGGATTAGAGCAGCACGGCGGCCGCGCGGGCGGAGACCCATCGCCATGGACCTCGCTCGGCGTTTTTGAAGCCATGAAAATAGCCGCTCGGATTCGTTTCGGTTCGGATCTGAAAGGGCTGAGAGTGGCCGTGCAGGGCGTCGGCAATGTCGGTGCGGGCCTGTGCCGTCTCCTTCATCGGGCAGGCGCGAAACTAATCATCGCCGATATTGACACCGAAAAGGCTGCAGCTCTCGCCGAAGAACTGGGTGCCCATCACCTCAACGTCGATGAAATTCTAAGGGTGGATGCAGAGATTTTCGCGCCCTGTGCATTGGGCGCTGTGCTGAATGAAAAAACGATTCCCACTCTCCGGGTCGGACTGATTTGTGGCGCTGCCAACAACCAGCTAGCAACCGAAGCAGACGGCGAAGCCCTGATGCAACGCGCCATCAGCTATGCACCAGATTATGTCGTCAATGCCGGCGGCATCATCAACGTCGCAGCAGAATATCTGGGCGAAAGCGACGACCAGGTGGAAAACAGGGTATTGCAAATCGGCAATCGTCTGGCTCGCATCCTCCAAATCGCGGCGGATGAGCATACGCCACCTCATGTGGTGGCTGACAGAATGGCCCAACAGATTATTGCGGAAAGGCGGATGGCAGCGGCAAGCTGATGCACTTCCATCAATTTGTCATCCGCACCGCGATATCCCCACATATCTTATTGCGACTGGTCAATCATTTTGCGCAGCGCAACCTGATTCCTTCGACGATCACATGTCAAACAGAAGCAGGCTAGATGGTGGTGGTCATTATCCAGTCGTGCCTTTCCGCCAATGTCGCGGCCAGCATAGCCGAAATAATCCGTTCCAGCGTGATGGTCGATCGCGTGGAAGTTTCCACAAATAACTGATTTATTTTTCCGAACAGGATTGCTGACCATGCTTCAAAACAGCAGCGGACTTTATGTGCCGGAACCCCTTTTCCGCCCCGGCGATCATCCCAGTTTTTCAGATCTACCCATCCCGCTTGCAGGCACGGTCGAGCGACCTCCAGTGGATATTCACCCCGATCATATCCGCGATCTGGCTTATGCACTGATCCGCGTTATGAACGATGATCATCAGGCCATCGGTCCTTGGAACCCGCTGCTCGATAGCGATTTTCTGATCAGGGGCCTGCGCGCGATGATGCTGACGCGCGCATATGATGCCCGTATGCTGCGGGTTCAGCGCCAAGGCAAAAGCAGTTTCTATATGAAATGCACCGGTGAAGAAGCCGTGGCCGTTGCGGCAGCGCTGGCACTTGAAAAAGCCGACATGTGTTTTCCAACCTACCGCCAGCAGGGTCTGCTGATCGCGCGTGAATGGCCACTCGAAGATATGATGAATCAGGTCTATTCCAACAGCCGAGATCGGCTGAAGGGTCGCCAGATGCCGGTTTTCTATTCCAGCCGGGAAGCTGGCTTTTTCTCCATCTCTGGCAATCTTGGCACACAATATAGTCAGGCTGTCGGATGGGCGATGGCTGCTGCGGCAGATCAGGATCGCCGGATCGCCGCCGCGTGGATCGGTGATGGAGCGACGGCAGAAGGCGATTTTCATTACGCCCTCACCTTTGCCAGTGTTTATCAGGCGCCGGTTATCCTCAACATCGTCAATAATCAGTGGGCCATTTCCTCCTTCGCCGGAATAGCAGGCGGTGAACGCACCACATTTGCAGCCCGCGGACTTGGCTTTGGCATTCCTTCCCTACGCGTGGACGGTAATGATTTTCTGGCCGTTTTCGCAGCCACCGCATGGGCCGCAGAGCGAGCGCGGGCCGGAATGGGCCCAACGGTGATAGAGCATTTCACGTATCGGGCAGAGGGGCATTCCACATCAGATGATCCAGGGAAATATCGCCCTATGGAGGAACCGAACGCTTGGCCGCTTGGCGATCCGATTGAACGACTGAAAGCCCATCTGATCTCTCGCGGTGCCTGGAGCATAGCAGCCCATGATGCGCTGCAAAAACAACTGGAAACAGAGGTGCGCGCAGCAGGCAAAGCCTCAGAAAGCCATGGCACGCTGAAGGAAGGTGAGCGTCTGCCGCCATCCAGCATGTTCGATGATGTTTATAAAATTATGCCGCCGCATCTGGAAGCGCAGCGCAAACAGGCAGGATATTAAATCATGGCACATAAAAATATGATCGAAGCCATCAACAGCGCGATGGATGTTGCGTTACATCACGATCCTGCTGTTATCATATTCGGTCAGGATGTCGGCTATTTTGGCGGTGTTTTCCGAGCCACCGACGGCCTGCAACGCACCCATGGCGCCGCACGCGTTTTCGATGCGCCCATATCCGAAGGCGGTATTGTTGCGGTGGCCGTTGGAATGGGGGCCTATGGCAAGCGGCCGGTGGTCGAAATTCAGTTTGCTGACTATATTTATCCTGCTGCAGATCAGTTGATTTCAGAAGCGGCCCGTATGCGCTATCGCACGGCTGGCGAATGGTGGTCCCCGATTACCGTTCGCAGTCCCTATGGCGGCGGTATCTATGGCGGCCAGACACACAGCCAGTCCCCAGAAGGCGTGTTCACGCATGTAGCTGGTTTAAAAACGGTAATTCCCTCTAATCCTTATGATGCGAAAGGACTGTTAATCGCTGCGATTGAAGATGATGACCCGGTGCTGTTTTTCGAACCGAAGCGCCTCTACAACGGTCCTTTTGATGGTCATCATGACCGGCCTGTGCAATCTTGGGCTGGGCACGCGGACAGCGAAGTGCCCGATGGCCATTATACCGTGCCGTTGGGCAAGGCGAAAATCGTCCGTGCTGGCCGGGCCGTAACCGTGCTGGCTTATGGCACTATGGTGCATGTCGCCCTTGCCGCCGCCGCGGACACCGGCATTGACGCAGAAATCATTGATCTGCGCACGCTGGTTCCACTTGATCTGGAAAGCATTACGCAATCTGTTCTTAAAACCGGCCGCTGCGTGATTGTTCATGAAGCGACACGCACCTGCGGCTTTGGCGCTGAACTGGTCGCGCTGGTGCAGGAACATTGCTTTTATGATCTGGAAGCCCCGCTGGAACGGGTGACGGGTTGGGACACACCCTATCCCCATGCGTTTGAATGGGAATATTTTCCGGGCCCCGCTCGGGTTGGCGAAGCTTTGAAACGCGTGGTGGAGGTCTGATCATGGCGCATCACATTTTTAAGCTGCCAGATATTGGCGAAGGAACAGCCGAGGCAGAACTGGTCGCATGGCATGTCACCATCGGCGATCTGGTAGAAGAAGATCAGCCTGTCGCCGATGTGATGACAGACAAAGCCACCGTCGAATTGACGGCACCAGTGAGCGGCCGCATTTTGGCTCTCCATGGAACGTTGGGGGAACCATCGCAGGTCGGATCGCCTTTAATCGAATTTGAAACAGAAGCGACTGCAGAAACAGAAATTTCACAACCCGTTGCCGCATCGGCAGGCTTGCCAACACGGGATGCTACCGATGAGGGGGCAACGACAATTGCGGCCATTCCCGTTGCTATATCCCATCAAGAAAAATCCAACCCCGTTGATCCAGCGGCGACACGTCCCAAAACCACGCCAGCGGTTCGCGCTCGTGCCGCTAAAGCCGGTGTCAATCTGGCAGATATTCGCGGCAGCGGTCCGCAAGGACGCATCCGTCAGGCCGATCTTGATGCCTATCTGAACGGCGAAAGCCGCAAAGTCGGGCAACCCTCACCTGCGGCCCTACCTCCATCAGCCACCACAGCCTCTTCTACGCTCGATTATCGCGAAGTGAAGCTTACAGGATTGCGGAGAAAAATTGCAGAGAAGATGGAAATATCAAGCCGCACTATTCCACATTTCGCTTATATCGAAGAAGTGGATGTAACGGAGCTTGAAGATGTACGCCTATCCCTCAACACACGCTATAATGGCTCCCGCCCGAAGCTTACATTCCTGCCATTTCTGATCCGAGCCATGGCGCAAATCCTGCCGCGCTATGAACAGATCAACGCCACCTATAATGATGAAAGCGGCATTGTTCGCTATCATGCCCCGCTGCACGTCGGAATCGCAACGCAAACGGACAACGGCCTGATCGTTCCCGTGCTCAAAAATGCCGAAAAGCTTAGCATTTGGGATATGGCAGAAGAAATCTCCCGTCTTGCCTCTGCCACCCGGAACGGACAGGCTCGCAAGGAGGAACTTGGAGGATCAAGCATCACCATCACCAGCCTCGGAACGCTTGGCGGACTCGCAACCACGCCGGTTATCAATGCGCCGGAGGTTGCCATTATCGGCCCTAACCGGATCGTCGAACGCCCAATAGCACGCGCTGGCAGCGTGGAACTTCGAAAAATGATGAATATTTCATCCTCTTTCGATCACCGCGTCGTCGACGGTTATGATGCGGCCCAATTCATTCAGGAATTGCGAAGTCTGCTAGAAAACCCACTGGCCCTTCTCGCGGGATAGTAGCGTCTGAGTGGTGATGCATTACACGGCGTGAGGCCCTGAGTATCTTGAGCCGCCACGCAAAGGCAAACCGCCATAAAGTCGCTGAGCTGTGTGCCCATCTATTCGCGGGCAATATAGACAAAGCCGTTTGCATCCCGATCCGTGCCCACCGGTGCCTCCTATTTTCTTTTAGAAGCCGCATCCCAATCATTTGGGCCTTGGCGCCGGGCGTCATCTCGTGCTCGGCACCAATCCGCCACCCCCACATCAGCTTATCGCCCAATGGCAAAAAGCTTGTCCTTCGCTGCCAACCGATATTTGAAAGACGACAACTTTGAACCATTGGGACGGACCACCAAATAAAGACCTCCGCCCCTCGGCATTCATATAAAGACTTGTAACGGTTTTGCGCCTTCCATGTCTGCGGTCGCCATTTTGCCGATACGGACTGCTACCAACGCAAGAATATATTCGCTGCCCGCCGTTGCGACCGCCCGCGTTTTTGCACCATCTGCTTCCGCTTGATGCAATATTCTTCAGTGATTGCAGAAAAGCTGTCTGCGGCCTTCTGCTTGGGCACAAGGCTTCGCGCGCTGCCTTTCCTAGTAAGGGTCTTTGCTCACACCAGACCTGCGCACGCTTCATCCCGCATCCGTCGAGCGTAGCTTAAACTGGCATCAGGATAGCGCCCGCTCGGCATCAATGTTTCTCTACCATCCACTCAATATTTGAGGTGCCAAAGCTTCCCCCAGAAGGATCTAACGGTAAGCAAGCGAGCGCGAACAGCTACGGCCGCTCCATGCTTTATTATCTGCAATTTTGGGGAAGTGTCCTGACGTTAATGAACGATAGTGGACACAATATTGGAGCGGGTAGCGGGAATACCGGCTCTAAAGCTATGAATTGAAATGGAAAAAATTTCTTAAATTTTTAAGAAAATGTAGCCCCGACACCAGCCCCGACGACCATTTATGGGTGCGGTTCGACACCTAAACAGGGAATCTGAGACTCCTTAAACACTACTGATTCGTCTTGAGCAAGATATTTTTTGCGTGATTTTTGGATCACCATGGCAGCCCATAATCCCAACCATCTCTTCAGACAGAACCCGAGAAATTTAATCTATTTCAGAACTACGCCCCTACGATCAAAGTGAGCTCCGCAGGTAATTACATTCTGCTGTTGGGCCGATAGGCGAATGTCCAGATTGGAGCCTGATCGCGGGGATAGCAGACGCTCACGCGGCGTCGGCTGCCGACCAGGTATCACCGTTCCCCCGTGATAGCGCGAACGACCGGATCTGACAGGAGCCGTAAGCGTATTCTGGAAGCCGCGGTTATGCGGCTTGACGCGTAGTTTTCGGTTCGGGTTTCCAGTTCCACGGCATGAGTTCATCCCAGCGGGAGGCGGGCCAGTCTCCAGCGATTTTTTCCATGACATCAGCAATATAGGCCTGTGGTTCGACAGCGTTGAGCTTGCAGGTCTCGATGACGGAATAAATGGCAGCCGCGTGTTCGCCGCCGGCCTTTGAACCCGCAAAAAGCCAGTTCTTACGGCCCACCGCTACCGGACGCATCGCGCGTTCAGCGATGTTATTGTCCATTTCCGCCATTCCTTCATCGAGGAACAGTGTCAGCGCATCCCAGCGCTTGCGGCCATAGATCAGCGCCTTCGCCATCGCAGATTTGGGCGACAATCGGCGCAGTGCATTATCGATCACGCTGCGCAGGGCTTCGACTTGCGCTTTGCTATGGTCCTGCCGGTGCTGACGGCGGATATCCGGTGGCTGCCCCCGCACATCCTCTTCGGCCCGATAGAGTTCGGCAATGCGTTGCAGCAGATCCGTGCTGAGCGGTGTCGGACTGGCCTGATGTTGCTCAAATATCTTGCGCCGGAAATGCGCCCAGCAAGCGACCTCTTTGATCCGCTGGTCCCTGTAGAGCTTTTCATATCCGGCATAGCCATCGGCTTGCAGCAGGCCGGCAAAATCTTTGAGTTCCGTCTGTGGATGAACACCGCTGCGATCAGGGGTAAATTTATACCAGACCATGGCCGGTGATGTAGCGCCCGATGCCCGGTCATCGGCGGCATAAACCCATAATCTGGCCTGCGCGGTTTTCCCTTTGCCGGGCGCCAGCATAGGCACAGGCGTATCATCCGTATGGAGCTTTGCCGCCTTCAGCCCTTCTTCGCGGATGCGGGTGACAATGGGGTCCAGCAGGCGGGAGGCTTGTCCGGCCCATCCGGCCAGTGTCGAACGATCGATATCAATGCCTTGTGCCGCCATCATCTCGGCTTGCCGATAGAGCGGCAGATGATGATCGAACTTAGACACAACGATATGCGCTAGCGTGGCGAAACTCGCTTTGCCGCGCGTGATGGCTTTTACGGGCACAGGGGCCTGAACAATCTTCTCACAGCCTCGGCAGCTATATTTAGGCCGCACATGACGGATGACACGCCATTGCACTGGCAGGGCGTCCAGCATCTCATCGCTATCCTGGCCCAAGGGGCGCAGATCACCGCCGCAGTCTGGGCAGGTGCAGGAGCCGCATTCCGGTTCGATCCGGCGTTCTTCACGCGGCAGATGCTCTGGCAAGCTGCGAACGGCAGGCTGGCGCGGTGAAGGCTGTGTTACAGTCTTGCCGATATCGGCAAGCGTGGCTTCCCCTTCCAATTCTTCTAGCGACAGTTCCAACTGCTCAATCTGCAAATCCAGCTTCTCGGACGACTGGCCAAAACTCTGCCGCCGTAGCTGTGCCAGTTGAAGCCGCAGCGCCTCGATCAGCGTATCGCGGGCCGCGAGAGCAGCCTGTAATTGCGCGATCAGAGCATCTTTATCAAGGAAGGGAATAGGAACGTCGGACACGGCTATCTTATAACGAACACCAAAGGAGAACACCACAAAAAGCGCCGAAAAACAGCGCTTTTATCCCGCCAAAATGGGCCTATCCGACCGCTCTGGCCGCCGCCAGTCTATCCCCTCGATCAGCATCGAAAGCTGCGCGCCGGACAGGCTGACTTTGCCGCTTCCGGTGACGGGCCAGACAAAGCGTCCACGGTCCATTCGCTTGGAGAATAAGCAAAAACCCTGCCCATCATACCAAAGCAGCTTGACCAAATCACCGCGCTTACCGCGATAGGCAAATAAGGCCCCGCTATGCGGGTTTATGCTCAGCACTTCCTGCGCCAGCACAGCCAGACCATTAATCCCCTTGCGCATGTCTGTTGTGCCGCAGGCGAGATAAATCCGTGTGGATGGGGGCAAGGCTATCACTATGTCAGCACCGACATCACACGGCCCAGAGCGCTGGCATCAACTTGGGCATCGACGGTCAGCTTTATTCCGGACGGCAGTTCAATCCCGATCAAGCCGCTGGCGGAAGAAGATGCTGCTGCAGGCAATTCCGCCATGTCACTGATTTGCACTTCGGCAAAACTGGGCTCGACCTCATGGCTAATACCGGCCAGTTCACCCGACATGGCTTGACGCCGCCATGTGTAAATCTGGCCATTGCCGATATTATGCTGTTTGCAGGCATCCCGAACCGAACCGCCGGGACCAAAGGCATCCCGCAATATCACGAGCTTCTGATCTACCGTCCAGCGACGACGTCCGCCAACGACCTCAACGTGCGAGGTCATATGACTAGTCGTATGACCTCTTAAACTGTCAACTACCGAAATCTCGTTATCGTCAGACACTGGCCACCCCATTCAAAGGGGCGTAATCAAGCTGGCAAAGCAATTAGGCGCAAGGCGGCCTACAGGCACCGCTTACGCCGACCCTTCCAAGACGCTCAGCGGCCAATTTCCGGCATCCAGCTGCGGACGGTCAGGTTTCCGACTGCGACACGCACGAATGGCCGGTTGTCGATCGACAGCTTTAGGCGGAAACTCGCGCGAAGCAGTCGCGATCTGATTTAGTACTTAGCGGCGCTCAATGCTTCCCTGCCCACTTCGCCTGCAGATCACAAAGCTATACAATTCTCGGCCCCGAACCATTGCTCTGCTTGGTTAATCACGTTTTGGGATGGGTTGTGAAAATATACGGAAAGCATTTTCTTCGCGCGCGTGCAGCATACGTAGAAGAGCTTTTGTGTCCGCGCTAGAACCGTTGGATTACCATCATTCTCAAACAGATTATTGAAATTATAATGGTTCCAGCCGCCGGAATCCATGACGACCAGAACCCGATCAAACTCTCGTCCCTTGATCTTATGCTGCGTGGAGTAGGTCGTGCGCCCTTCCAGATATTCGTACAAATTCTGGAATGATCGATATGGAACGTCCTTCAGGCGATCATAGAGATAGCCCTTTTTTTCGGTGAATTGCGCGTACCGATCGTCAATCAGGCACAGACCATGGTCATGCGCGTAGTTTATTACCTCCGACACGGATTGATCGCTCATTGCTTCAATCGCCTCGATGCGCTCCTTCAGTCGCACCTTGTCTTCCGATCTTGCCACCTTGAATTCGGTGTGGCGCAAGAATTCGTTGTAGCGGCGCTGCTGATACAGATGCACCACCTTCTGGATCTTGAAGACATGCTTTACGAAATCGCAGCGGCTCGACCCCTTGCGGGCCATTTCATCCTTGCTCTGCTTTTTGTCATCGACCAATTGTTCCTTATCGACATACATCCGTCGAAATGCCAAAAAGTTACGGGCTTCAGCATCGGCAAGGAGATCCGGTCGAGCCTCGATAAATTTTTTCATGGTCGGGGTTGGTGAAACCGCAGTCAGAGCTGCGCCAGTCTTACCCTGCTGCAGCATCGTGATTGTCTCACCGAATGTGCAATCATCATACTTCGCGAGATCGTCGTTTTTCTTAATATGAGTGACAATTCGATCGCGATAATTCAGGACGCCATCCTTGTCATAAATGGCCATCAGGTCGCCAAAGCCGGCCTGGGGCGCAATCAGATTATGCGTAAGGTTGAGCTCCTTTGTCTCCAGCACATCCGAGAAATCCCAATCCAGATGGTTCCGGACATCCTGGAGCCGGCTGCTATCGCCCGTCGTATAATAAAAGCGGATCTGGCCATCCCTGACCTTCCCGTCGCTCATATTGGGCGCGGTGAGATCGTCCGATGCGTGCTGCTCAATTCCGTCGGTCCGGAGCCTGTTCGCCAGTTCATACACAAGTCGGGGGTTGCGCCGGTTCTGCTCCTTCTTGACCTCCGATACCGACATTTTGGCAACATAGTCGTGAATGTCGCCGATGCCTCCGTCGTAAATCGCCTGCATGGCATCGCCGAAGAAGCCACTGCCCCCCTTCCGCTTGCTTTGCGGAAGATAGTCGAGGAGGATCTTTACGACCTCAGGCGCCGTGTCTTGATACTCGTCGACAAGAATGTATCGGTATCGGTCCCGCGTAATATCACGAAGCCTCGAATATTTCTTAAACATGGCGCCGGCGAGTTTTATTAGTAAGCGGGGCCTGTAGGCCGCCTTGCGACTAGCTGCTTTGCCGGCTTGATTGCGCCCCTTTGAAGGGGGTGGTCGATGCCTGACGATAACGAGATTTCAGCGATCAGCGGTGTAAGAG
>NZ_JAJEWI010000012.1 GCF_020687785.1 Sphingopyxis yananensis
AAATGCAACAGGTCCACATTCACGCCCACACGCTGGGGCCGTCCGACTGCCTGCACCAACGCCAGCGCCGCTGAAAGGGATGGGATTTGCGATACCGGATAAAATTCCAGCGCAACGCCCAGCCCATGTTTTTCGGCCAAATCGCTGAACGCACCAAAATTGTCCAAGCGTCGTTGGCTGTCCCGATCATAGACCAAAGCATTGACCAGCTTCGCCCCCAATTCCGCTGCGCAGGCCAAGGCGGGTTCCAAATCCGCAACGTGGGTGCGGCCTGCCAAGGTGAAGGGATAGGCCAAATCCAGCCCAATGTTCAGCGCCGCCATATGCGAGCGCAAGGCCCGCCGCTGGGCGGCATCACCATACAGGTCAAATGCAGGCATGTGCGGCAACACCGCCATCGGTTCCATGAACAGGCAAATGGCATCACAGCCAGCCTCGGCGGCAGCACTGACCAATTCCATAGGCCCCGCATCCACCGCGGTCAGATGATCCAATGCCAATCCTGTCATATTCATAGTCCCAAATTATCATGTGAAAGCGAGCAAAAGACGATGAGCCACGAAAGCAAAATTGCGAACCTACTCTATCTATATGCCGAACGAATGGATGGCGGAGATTTGGACGGGGCAGCCCTATTATTCCGTCACGCGGATATCATGGTTCTGGGCAAGGATGCACCCATAAATCATCAGGAATTAAGGGAAATTTGGAACAATTTTGTCCAAATTCACCCCTGCGGAACCCCGCGTACCAAACATATTGTGTCCAACCCGATTATCGATGTGGATGACGCGGGGACCAAGGCAAGCTGTCGGTCCTATTACACCGTCTTGCAACAGACGGACGAACTGCCGTTGCAAATCATCGCTGCGGGCCGATATCATGATCGCTTCCAGCGCGTGGACGGCGAATGGCGCTTTGTCTTTCGCGATTATCGCCTATTCGACCATGTGGGGGACGTCAGCCAACATTTGAAACACATGTAATCGCCGTTGAGCACCGCCGCGCGGCGGTCATGCGTTCACAAAAAGCAAAACAACAAAAAAGGCCCCGTGCGAACCAACGCACGGGGCCTTTTTATCAATTCAAGAAATTAGAAGCCCAAACGTGCTTCCACGCCGATGGTCCGTGGCTCTTGATAGGTCTTGGCTGCGCCCGTGAAGCCAGTCGCCAAGGTTCCACCGATTGCGGCCGAATAGGTGCTGCCGCGATGGTCCAGCAAATTGTCTGCAAAGACCGACAGCTTAAACTCTGCACCCGAAGCGGTCGGACGCTTGAAGCTGATCCGTGCATTCAACAGCTTGGATGGGTCGCTGAAATAAAAGTCACGACCAACAACCGCGCGTCCAGCGGCGACCGAACCCGATACCTTACCTTGATAGCCATAATTGGCATGCAGGCTGAATTCTGCATCATCAGCCGTCCGCAAGAATGTCCAATCACCGCCAAAATTATAGCTATATTTGGGAACAAACGGCAAATAGAGATAAGGTGCAGCATTATCGCCCTGATCCAAGACTTGGTCGAAGACCGAGCCTGGGATCACATCCACTTGCTTCACATTCTGGTCCATATAGCTGAATGAACCATAGAAAGAGAAGTCATTGCTGAGGCGCAGTGTCGCATCCAGTTCAACACCCTTGATCGACGCACGGCCCGCATTGCTGGTCGCGATGATTGTCTGATCATTGGTTTCCAAATAATCGACCTGCAGATCGTTGAAGTCATTATAGAAAGCAGCAAGGTTCAGCGTCAAACGACGGTCGAACAATTGCGACTTAAAGCCGGCTTCCCATGCCTTGACCTTTTCGGGGCCAAAGGTGTTGGCAAAATTCAGGGTCGATTCTGCGGAACCACCAGCCTTATAGGATTGCGAATATTTCGCATAGGTCATCAAATTGCTGGTCCACTCAACAGCCAAATTGGCCATTGGGCTGAAATTATCAAAGCTTTGGTTATTATATTCGCGTGGGTTCAGAACCTCTGGATCCGCGTCATAGGTGACACGGTCCGCACTGCGCTTATCCTTGGTGTAACGCGCACCCACCGTCAGCTTCAATCGATCGTCCAACACCCCTGGAGTCCATGTCGATTGAGCATAAGCGGCATAAGATTTGGACAGCGTGTTCACGTCGCGGCCTGAATATGCATCAAAGCCACCCGAGAGGGCATCTGTATAGAGATAAACACTATGGTTATCAGCTTTATGGCGGCCCTTTTCACGATAGAAATATAAACCGCCCGTAAAGGTCAGGCGATCATTAATGTCACCTACCAATTGCAGTTCCTGCGAATATTGGCTGGTGCGATAATAATGATCCTGTTCAACCGTTAGGTTAAATTCATTACCTGCTGGAACCAAACCTGCCGTCGAATAAACCGCGCCATAGTTCACATCTTGCGTAGCGCGGAAACCGCGATAGGCCGACAGGCTGCGGATTTGGAACTTGTCGCTGATATCCCATTCCAACGTCAACTGATGGTCGACGAATTTGGAAACGCTATAATCCAGATCCAGCGTAGTATAAGTCCGATCTTTGTCGGCTACATAGCCGTCCAACACCAAATCATTATTGATATAATAGTTTGGCGTGGTGCGAACGCGGCCAAGGTTGAAGCCATAGTTGGCCGTAAAATTATCGGTTGGGGCCCATTTCACGGCCAAACGGCCAGCGAATTGGTTGAAATCATTGTAATTGCGGTCCGAGTCGCCATTCTTGACCCAGCCATCCTTGTCCACATAGGTCAGCGAGCCTTTGACCGAGATATTGGCAAATTCTGGCAAATCAATGGTACCAAGCGCACGCACCAAATTGCGGCTGCCGGTCGCCAAGGTCACATTGCCGCCCAATTCGCCGCTTGGCTTTTTGGTAATGATATTCACCGCGCCGCCCGTGGTGTTGCGGCCATAGAGCGTGCCCTGTGGGCCGCGCAAAACTTCGATACGCTCTGGATCACCCAAATCCAACAGCGCGCCTTGCGGACGACCGATATAGAAACCATCCATATACAGACCCACACCGCCGTCGCGGGTGATTTGGCCTACGTCACCAGCGCCTTGGCCGCGCATGGTTAGGGTCAATGTGTCCGACGCGTTCGGATAGGCTGTGACCTTCAAGCTAGGCGCAGCAGCGGCCAAGCTGTTCAAATTGGTGACTCCTTGGTTCACCAATGTTTCGCTGGTCAATGCGGTCATGGCGACCGGAACTTTTTGCAGGCTTTCCGAACGACGCTGAGCCGTCACGATGATTTCGCCCGGTACATAAGCACCGCTTTCGGCTTCGCTAGCCTGCTGGTCATCAGCGCTGCTTTCGTTGGCATGGGCCATGCCTGACTGCAAAATCAGGGCCGCAAAAACCGGCAGCAAAAGCGAGCGATTAACGCGTGGAGCATTTATATTATTTCTACGCATATCAAATCGTCTCCCGATTATAAAAGAATGTTTGCGTTATCTATCATCTGCCAGATGGCATTTTTTTGGCATTTGTCAAAAGATTTGAACATGAGACGGCATGACTTTCATCAACAAAGTGTAAATATCTGTAATTATGGTGATAAATTTGCAACAATAAGATATCAAAAACAAAACGGCCCGTTATGTTGCAGTGCAACATAACGGGCCGTTTTGTTTGATAGAATACGAATCAATATTGGTTATTTAACCTTCACAACGCGGCATTCCGGTACGGGATATTGCTGCGCACCAATCCAGCGCAATAAACCTGTCCCTTGACGGTGACCAGCCAAGTCAATCCAGTTGCCATAGCCTTTATCTTGTTCGGCACAGACCAAAACAACACTGCCGTCCGCTTCATATTGAACCTGTGTATTGTTCACCCACACTTTTTGATGAACATGGTCCAGCGACTCCATCCACCAATTGTCGATCTGGAAATTCCACATGCGGCAGGGTGGCGGGGTAAAACGCAATTCCAACGCTTCGTCCGCCGCCAAATCAAAATATAAATGGCCATACCAAATATTGGGATCACCGCCTGCGGTTTGGAAAAAAGCTTGTTCCTTTTCATGAATTTGGTTCGGGGTTTGTTGGAACATCTCCGACCAATCAGCAAATGTATTGGCGGTCCCACGAACCCATGCGGCGGATGCCTGCAATTGTTGACGAATTTTCTCTGCCGTTAAAATATCTGGCACGGCTGGACCATCACCGATCCGCTCCACCTTCACATCAGCGGCGACTTCGGTGTTTTTGTCGTTAAAGGTTTGGCGGACGATCAACAGGCTGCTGTCATCGGCCATGGGCAACCAATTGCCAGGCTGCGGGGTGCAGCTGGCGATAATTTCGAAACTGCCGTCTGGACCAAATTCCATATCGTCAAATTCCAGCTCGCCCGTCGACGCCATGGTGCCGTCAATCGCGTAGCGGTTCGCTTTGCTGCCGATGCTGAAATAAGGAACGCTGTTGCGCTTGCCGGTAATACGATAGGTGCGGCTGGGGTTCACCACACATTGCTGATACAGATTGTCAGGATTGTCCGCCCCAATTTTCAGCTTGTCATCGCACAGCAAAAACAAGCGTGGAAAATCTGGGTCCGCGCTGTCCACCATCATATTCAGCGACGTACGCGCCAAACGGCTGAGATAGCGCAGACCTTCTGCCTGATCGATATCATTCAGCGGCGATGAGGGACGAGCAAGAACTTCCCCCGCTTCTGCCAATTGCGCGCAAAACTCGCGCCATATATGGTCCAGCGCCGGAGATGGTTTGAGGCCATTGTTGTTCGCCATGTTCAATCCTTTTCACCCATAGGAAAATATCGTGTCAAATATGTTGGAGAGCCTCGTCGCGCGCGTGCAATTGCTTGAAGATCGCGAAGCTCTGCGAAACCTGATCGCCCATTATGGCCCCTTGGCCGACAGCGGAGACAGCGAGGCCGTGAGCCAATTGTGGGATGTCGCCGGCAGCTATGAAGTGCTGGGATTTGCCAAAGCGACCGGCCAACAAGCCATTGCCGGATTGATTGAATCGGATGAACATCAATCCTTGATGCGCGATGGCTGTGCTCATCTGCTGGGCCCCGCCGCGCTGACCATCACGGGGGATAGCGCCGTCGCGACGGGCCACAGCATCGTTTTTCGTCGCAGCGACACCGGCTTTATCGTCTATCGCGTGTCCGCCAATCATTGGCAATTCACGCGCGGCCCAAATGGCTGGTTGGTCAGCCATCGGACCAATGCCTTGTTGAACGGCGACGAGGCGGCACGGGCGCTGCTGCATCCTTATCCGGCGAGCTGACCACCATCGACAACCATCAGCGACCCTGTCACCTTGCGCGCCCGTTCGCCCGCCAAGAACAGGAACATATTGGCGATATCGTCAGGGTCGCAGCTTCCGTCCTTCAGCTTGGGGGCATTGCGCATCACCAAGTCCCAATTCACATCGCCTTCGGGCGGCGCGGTTAATTCGGTCATTGGGGTGTTCACTTGTCCTGGGCAAATGGCGTTTACACGCACGCCCTTGGCGCCAAATTCAATCGCCAAGCCTTTGGTGATCGCCGCGACAGCATGTTTTGATGCCGAATAAGCGATGGTGTAAGCAATACCCTGAAGCGCCGCCGCCGACGCGGTATTCACAATATTGCCGCCCGATTTGACCAAATGGGGCAAGGCCGCCTGACACAGCGCGAAAACGCTGGTGGTGTTGATGCGCATGACTTTTTCAAAATCATCGATCGAGAATTCTTCCGACGGACCCCACATCAAAACACCGGAAATATTGCACAAAACGTCCAGACCATTGACGGCGGCAACGTCCACCAAGCGGCGGCAGCTATCAATATCCATCGCGTCATAGGGCTGAATCACGGGCTGACGCGCCATCATGGCAGCGGTTTCTTCAAGGCCAGCGACATTGCGATCGGCAATGGTCAGATTCGCGCCTTCGGCCGCAAAACGCAAAGCCGTCGCACGGCCAATGCCGGACGCCGCGCCTGTCACCAAAATATTCTTGCCGGCAAAATCACCCAATGTCGTCATGCTGATATCTTTCGTCAGCACCCACTGGGCAAGCCTGCGTGGGCGCAAGGTTGTAAATCATTATCGTGGCAAACTGGCGGCGTGTGACGCCGAAAACCCAATATTTGGGGCCGAATCTCGGGGACAGAGGCCAAGGATCAAAGCCCTATCGCCTGCCTTAATGCGAGGTAATCAGCGCCATCGTCTGGGGCGATACCATCGGATATTGCGCCGCATAAGCCGCTGTTCCGACAGAAAATTCACCAGTTTGCCGTTCTTGAATCCGTAAGTGCGCGGCCTGATTCTGGCTGTCGCTATATGTTGTTGTCGCCATTTTCACGGGCGCCGTCGGTGCGCCAATCATCATGAAAATAGGGGTCAGCAGCGCCGCTGCAGCCAATCTCAACATATTACCCTTGCCTCCCAAAATTTAATTTGCGCTTCCGTTTTATCGAAAGGCTTATGATTCATTGACATCCATGGTAGTTTAATTGTTTAATTCGTCAATTAAAGATATCAAATTTACGCAAATTTAGGATTTGGCAATGTCATCATTATCGATTGAAGCCCGTCTGGACCGTCTGGAATCGCTGGATCAAATTCGCCAACTTCCTGCGAAATACGCCCTTTGTCTCGACATGCGGGATATGGATATGATGGTGACGCTGTTCCCCGACGATGTTCGCGTGGGCAAGGATTCCAGCGGTCGTCAGGCTTTGCGCGCCTATATGGACCGCACGTTGCGCAGCCCCTTCACCGGCACATCCCACCATATTGGTGGCCATATTATTGAATTTGACGATGCCGACCACGCCCATGGCATTGTCTATTCCAAGAATGAGCATGAAACCGGTGACGAGTGGGTGATCATGCAAATGATGTATTCCGACGAATATATCCGCCGCGACGGCCAATGGTTTTTCGCCCGCCGCCTGCCGCTTTATTGGTATGCCACCGATTTGAACAAACCGCCTGTGGGCGACCAGAAAATGCGCTGGCCCGACAGCGACCCCGTCGATGGCAATTTCCACAAATTATTCCCCAGCTACGAAGAATTTTGGAGCCGCGATGGCGACCATGGTGGCCCCGTTCCCGAAGCCGCGCCCTTGGAGCAATTTTTAAACCATATGCGGCGCGGTCAAGCCGCACCCAAGGTCAAGGTCCGCGCGGACTGACGCTGCAAAGCGTCGCCATAGAGCATGAGTTTCAGGGGAAGGGCACCATGGTACCGCAATTTTGCGCGTCCCCCGTCTCCTGTTTCTCTTGCGCTTTTCTTCTTGTGCGGCGCTTGCCCACAGCGCCCAGACCACCCGTTTGAGGGACATTATGAATATCGATAGCCCCTATGATTATATCATCGTCGGCGCGGGTGTTGCTGGCTGTATTTTGGCCAATCGCCTGTCGGAAAACCCCGCCCACCGCGTGCTGTTGCTGGAAGCCGGCGGCCATGACCGCAGCGCGCTAATCTCTGCGCCCGGCGGATTGTTGGGTATCATGATGTCAGGCCGCCATGCTTGGCCCTATTTGTCCGCGCCGCAGCAACATTTGGATGGCCGCAACCTCTATGTCCCGCGCGGCAAGGTTCTGGGCGGCGGGTCGTCCATCAACGGCATGGTTTATGATCGCGGCATGCACAGCGATTATGACCGCTGGGCACAGGCTGGTAATGATGGTTGGTCCTTTGCCGAGGTCCTGCCCTATTTCAAAAAGCTAGAAAGCTTTGGTCCCTTTCCCAGCGCGTGGCACGGTCAGGATGGACCGATCCAAATCAGCCGCGCGTCGCAAGACCACCCCTTTTCCCAAGCCTTTGTCGCCGCTGGCCAGCAAGCGGGCTATGCGTTTTGCCCCGATTTTAACGGCGAACATCGCGAAGGCTTTGGACCGGTTGACCTGAATATCGGCAAGGGCAAACGATCCAGCGCCAGCCGCGCCTATCTTCATCCCATCCTATCACGTCCCAATTTAACCGTCCTGACCAAGGCTCATAGCAACCGGATTTTGTGGGATGGCACGCGGGCGAGCGGGGTCGAATATCAGCATCGCGGCGCCGTTCATACAGCCCATGCGGCACGGGAAATATTGTTAACGGCTGGCGCGATCAACTCGCCGCAATTGCTGATGCTATCGGGCATTGGGCCTGCCGCCCATCTGGCGGACCATGGCATAAAGGTTGTCGCCGATCTGTCTGGCGTCGGGCAAAATCTGCAAGATCATTTGGCCGCGCATGTCAAAATGCGCAGCACCAAGCCATGGTCGATGCTGCGTTACCTTAGCCCATGGCGCGGCGCTATGGCGATGGGGCAATATCTGATCAGCCGCACCGGACCTTTGGCCGACCCTGGCATGTCGGTGGCGGCCTTTGTGAAATCCGACCCCAATTTGCCCGAGGCCGATATAAAAATGCTGCTTGTGAGCGCCCTGATGGCCAATAATGGCCGGACGATGGTGCCGCAGCATGGTTTTTACGCCCATATCAACGTGGCCCGTCCCGAAGCACGGGGCAGTGTGACTTTGGCCAGCGCCGACCCCATGGCTCCGCCGATTATTGACCAAAATTACAATGGCACACAAAGTGATCGCGACGTGATGCGCGCTGGTGTCAAAATTGCCCGCACCATTTTCGCGCAAGCCGCCTTTGACATATGCCGTGGCCCCGAACTGGCCCCCGGCCCCGATGTGCAAAGCGACGAAGATATTGACCGCTATATCCGCACCACCGCCGAAGCGGATTATCACAGCGTCGGCACAGCCCGCATGGGCGATGATGCAGGGGCCGTCGTCAATGCCCAGCTTCAGGTTCATGCGGTACAGGGCCTGCGCGTTGTTGACGCGTCCATCATGCCGTCCATTCCGGGCGGCAATACCGCCATGCCGGTGGCCATGATCGCGGAAAAAGCCGCCGATATGATCATGGGCCGCCCTGCTTTGCCCGCCGAAAATCTCGGCCCCCTAAAAGGTCAGGCATAATGTCGAATAACGCCGAACACAGCCGCACCCTCAAGGTTCAAGCCATGGTTTGCCACGCGGCTGGCGAACCGCTGGTGCTGGAAACACTCGACCTCGCTGCGCCGGTTGACGACGAAATTTTGGTCGAAATCATGGCCAGCGGTTTGTGCCATACAGACGCCAGCCAAATCAGCGGCGCGTCCGCCCCCTTCCCCTTTCCGGTGGTGGCAGGGCATGAAGGGGCCGGTATTGTGCGGGAAGTCGGCCCCGCCGTTACCGACATCAAGGTCGGCGACCATGTCGTGCCCTTGTCAATTGGGGAATGCGGCGAATGTGAAAACTGCTTGTCGGGTAAAACCAATCTTTGCATGGCCTTTTTAGCGGAACTCGGCTCGTCTCAGCATCGTTTTTCCCTGAACGGCGTGCCGGTGTCGGCCTATGGCGGCGTTGGTTCCTTTGCCCAATTCATTGTGATCAAACAGCATAATGCGGCCGTCATTCGCAAGGATGTGCCCTTTGATCTGGCCTGCTTGGTCGGCTGCGCGGTGGCGACCGGTGTCGGCGCGGCCACCAAAACCGCCCAGGTTGCCAAGGGAGATAGCGTGGCCGTTTTTGGCTTGGGCGGCATCGGCCTGAATGTCTTGCAAGGCGCACAATTGGCGGGGGCCAGCCGTATCATTGGTATCGACCTGAACCCAGCCCGCGCCGAAGAAGGCAAAATTTTCGGCATGACAGATTTTATCAACCCTGCCGATGGCGACGCCGTCGATGCGGTACGCAGCTTGACGGCGGGCGGCGTCGATCACAGCTTTGAATGTGTGGGCCACCCCGCCTTGATGAAACAAGCACTGGATGCCACCCGCATTGGCTGGGGTTGTTGCACCGTTTTGGGCGTTCCCGCCGATGGTCAGCAAATCCAGATCACCCCGTTTGACCTACAATTGGGCCGCACGGTAAAAGGCAGCTTCATGGGAAATATGCGTGGACGCAGCGATCTGCCCATGCTGCTTGACCATTATGTCGATGGCCGGTTGAAACTGGACGAATTGGTATCGCATCATTTGCCGATCGAGCAAGTTAACACGGGCTTTCAGATCATGGAAGAAGGCGCAGCCAAGCGGGTTGTTGTCAGCTTTACTGGCGCTTAGCACAAAATATAGGGGGTGCAGAACCAGCTGCACCCCCTATCTTTCTGGCCGGTGCCCCACATCACCACCGGTGACATGGGGCGCGGAGCAATATTTTAAGCCGCTGTTTTATTAGGGCGGGTGTCATAGGTGACAACCAAGCCATTGACGCGGGCCTGCAAGGCTTCGGCCTTGTCGCGGGGGTTATAAAATTGCTTATACCAGCTGCGTACCTTGCCATATGGACCATCCGCAGGGATAGCCATCGGGTTGATGCAGGCGCGCTTATTGCCCCAAATTTCAACGTCCTGCGCAAAGGCCAGACGGCTGCCTTCTTGATAAGCAAAGGCGATTTCACGATCTTGGTCGGTGATTTCGCGCGAACCGTCATGCACCTTCACCATCAACGCATGCCATGAACGGGTCACGCCATTTTCGATGGGGGTGTTGGCAATCATGATAAAGCTGTCAAACGCGCCAGCCATTTCCGATTGCAGGAAACCGGGGCCTTCATACCATGTGTCCAAGACCAATTGGTCATCGGCTTCTGCCGTCAAAGTGCGGTGGCCAGCGCTATAATATTGGTGGACCTTGTGGCCGATGAATTCATTGGCGAAATATTGGAAATCCTTGGCACCATGGATCGGCACGAAGTGCGCATAGTCGGCCATATTGTCGACGATTTCGATGCCATGAACGTTCAAATCGCCCATATAGTCGATTTTCCATTCGACCCAGCCCGGTTCGCCATAATGGCCGCCGAAATCGGCCAATTCCACGTCCGGTTCCAAGCCTTCGGGGCAATGCCACATCCACAAAATGCCCGCACGTTCGATCACCGGATAGGTGCGCAGCGTCGCCGCCTTGGGAACAAAGTCCGAATAAGGAACATGGTTGCACTTGCCATCAGTGCCAAAGCGCCAGCCATGGAAGGGGCAGCGAATGGATTCGCCTTCGACCTGTTCACCATCCAAAACGATATAGGACGTGCTATTTTTCGCCAGATGCGCGCCCATATGCGGGCAATAAGCATCAACGACATAGGGCGTACCCGATTCGCCGCGATACAGGACCAAGTCCCTACCAAAATAACGAATTGCACTGGGCGTGCGGGTTGCGTCGGTCGCAGGTCCAATCATGAACCAGCCACGGGCGAATTCAAATTCGCCTAGGCCATAGTCAGCTGATGTAGCCATCTCGTCTATCCTCATCGTATCGCGCCAAGATTCCCGCGCATTTGTGAAATCGAATACCCCATGGGAATAAAAATGCGAAGTTATTTACGCTGCACACATCTTGTGCAAAAATGCACGCATGCAATGGGACGACATGAAAATCTTTCTCGCGGCCGTGCGGGCGGGGTCATATACCGCCGCTGCACGGCACTTGGGCATTAACCGCACAACGGTTGGACGCCGCATTGATTATCTGGAAAAACAATTGGGGGTGGAGCTGTTTCATTACCGCACCGCCAGCCCCTATCCCACCGATGCCGGCATGGCCTTGATGCAAACCGCCACGCGTATGGAAGACGCCGTTTTGGAATTGGACCGAAAATTGGCGGACCAAAGCCAAGCTTTTCCCACATTACGAATATCCGCCAGCGCAGGGATGGCATCGGAATTCATGCCAGAATTGGCGGATTTTCAACGCAGAAACCCCAATATTCCCATTGAAATATTGTCCGAACTCGATCCCGTCGATTCCGTCACCCATCGCCGTGCAGATTTGGGGCTGGCTCTGCTGCGCCTGCCGCCAAAGCAGCTGGATGGCATTGAAATTGCGACGGCGCATCAAGCCGTCTATGGGGCCAAAAACCGCGCCACCGATCGGGCCCTTGGCTGGGGCCATGAAATGGACGTGGCCATTCCCGCCCAATGGACCGGCAGCAACCCGTCCGGCCCCCGCGCCGAGGCAGCAGGCCTGCCGTGTTTCAACAATTGGAACGAGATGAAACAAGCCGTCATCGCGGGTATCGGAACCGCCAGCCTATGGACATTTGCCGTCCAAGATCAGGACCAATTGGACCAGCTAACGGAGCCAGACTCCCGTTTTTCCTTCCCCCTTTGGCTGATTCGGCGGGCCACCTTTCCCCCCAGCCCGTCGCTGCTGATGTTGATCGACTATCTCAAAATCCATCTCGCGGCGCGCCTTGCCTAGCGGTTAGGCGCACATGCGCCTCTCGAGGGTCCATCGCTATCATCGTATAAATATTTCAAAAACCGGTCTGAAATCGCTAAATTATCCTTGCATAAAGCATCAATGCGAAGAATATACGATCCCCAATAACGCAAATTAAATTTTATTGCTGATATGACGCATCCTGTGCGTAATCATTTGGGGAAGGTTTCATATGTCCGACACAGCCGCTGCAACAATGGCCATGGCTCGCTCCCCTTATTTTGATCGGGAACAGCTTTTGGCATTGGCCCGCGAACGGGCGGGCTTGGATGATTTTGGGGACACATGGTTTTTTGAACCGATGGACCAATTCATCAGCGCCAGCAATCGCGAAGCCAATCTGACGGAAATGGGGCTAGGCGGACAAATTGAAACCATCGTCAAAGGGTTGGTGAGCCGTTTGCGCATGGTCGATGATATCAAGCGCCACCCCGAAATTTTGGACGAGAAAATCGAGGTTGCGGGCATCATCTTGGGCTTGCCCCGCACGGGTAGCACTATTTTCCATCGCCTGCTGGCCTCGGCCCCAGGGATGACGGCTATTCGTTGGTATGAAGCGCAAAATTATGCGCCTTTCCCCGGTGAAGACCCCGTGACCTCCCCCGACCGCCGTGCCTATGCACAAGCGATGATCGATGGCTGGCTGAACGCCGCGCCCGAATTGGCATCCATCCACCCGCTGGACCCCGATGCACCGGACGAAGAAATTCTGATCCTTGGGCAATTGTTCGTCAGCACCATGGTCGAAGCCATGACCTTTGCGCCCAGCTTTGCGGCATGGTTGAACGATTATGACCAATCGCGCGGGCACGAAGACCTCAAGACCATCTTGCAATATCTGCAATGGCAAAACCCCAGCCGTCGCGGCAAAAAATGGATTTTGAAAAGCCCCTCCAATCTGCCCTATGCCGAGGTGGCGGCCAACGCATTTCCAGATGCCCAACTAATCATGACCCACCGCGACCCGCTGGAAATTGTGCCGTCCTATGTCAGCATGGAAGCATCACTATACAGTTTGGTGTCGGACATTAGCGACGCGGACGTTGGCCAATTTTGGTCGCGCCGCTTGGCGGATTGGATGAACCGCTTTGAAGAGGCGCGGGACCGCATCGGTGCCGACCGCTTCATCGACATCGATTATCGCGCCGTCACCCGCCAACCGATGGAGGAAGCCCGCCGCGTTTTGGCGGCTATCGGCATCGCGGATGGACCGGAAGTGGACGCAGCCCTCAGCGAATTTATGGCGGGTAACAAACGCGAACAACGCCCAGCCCATGACTATAGCTTGGAGCGTTTTGGCTTGGATGCCGATTGGATCAAGGAAGCCTTTGCAACCTATCGCGCCCGCTACACCCAGATGTGACAGCGGCAGATGCGATAGGGCATCGCCATCACAACTTACCGAAATGAAGCTATTGGGGGAGCCACGCCCATAGAGATATGGGCATAGGCTTTGCTTCATTTCCAACACTGACCCGCGCGTGACCTTGGCCCTTCGCCATGGCACGCGCGGGTCATTTTTATTTTACACCCCAGTGCGCAACTGCGCGCAAAGCTCGGCTACCATGGGATCAGGCCGAAAAGCAAAAGCCCGCCCGCAAGCATGGCATGAACCGAGCCATGATATCCCCCTTTCCAGCGATATCATGGCTAGATCTGAATTATGGCTGCTCTCCTGGGAACAGCTTTACCCAATCAGCCTCCGCTTGGATGCGCGCAAAAAAGCCCCAGCTTTCCACCGCAATGGAACGGGCGAGCCAAGGCTTGGCCTTTTCCCATTCACCGCGCAAAATATAATAGTTGGCGAGGCTATAGGCCGATGACGCCGCCACACCGTCCGCCGTTGCAAAGGCGCGGCCGCCGTCCTTATCGCTAAAGAAGCTAGCGGGGTCGCGGTGTCCTTTGAACAATTGGATACCATCAAAATAGGTATCCGACCCGCCCGCCGGATGAACGTCGAACAATGTCAGGTCATAGCTGTCGAGCAAGGCTTGTGCTTCGCGCATCTGACCGCCGCGTGCCAAGGACAAATATTCCCAATAGGTGTTGGCGGTGCGGGCATCCAAATCCTTGGTGAACATTGCTGCTTCAGCCGATTTGCCGAACCATTTTGCCGCATTATCAAAATCATGCTTGGCAAAATAAGCCGCGCCCAAATGATAATAGAGATAATATTGCACGACATCCGGATCGCCGCGGAAATAATCCGGACCCGGCTTCTCCCGTTCCAACGGCTTGCCTTCATAGAGGCGCGCTGCTTTCAGGCCGGTTTCAATGGATTGGTCAAATTGCCGCAGCGAAAATTGACGGTGCGCCAAATGCCGCAGCAATTTTGGCGAATTGGGGAATTTCGCCAAGGCCTTGGTATAAACGGCGGCGCTTTCCTTGCTATAGCCTTGATAGAAAAGAATGCGGCCATACCATGTTGCGGTATCGACCGTCATATTGCGGTCGAAATCGGCCTTGGCGTCGGCCGCTGCCCGTTCCAACAACGCCACCGAAGCCACACCCACATTACGGGCGGGTTCGGTGATCATGGGCTTGCCTAACAAGGATGTGCCTTGCAGGCTGCCCTGCGCTGCGGCGGGGGCCGCGCACAGCAACAGAGCAGCGCCCATCCAATATTTCATTTTGCCGTTCAGCATCCCTTATTTCCTCCTGCTATCTTTTGATTTTAGGCGTCAATGTCAAATTCCACGCCCTGTGCCAGCGGCAAAGAACTGGAATAATTGACGGTTGTGGTCATGCGGCGCATGTAATTTTTCCAGCTATCGCTGCCCGAAACGCGGCCACCACCCGTGACCTTTTCACCGCCAAAGGCCCCGCCAATTTCTGCGCCGCTGGTGCCGATGTTGATATTGGCGATGCCGCAATCACTGCCATTGGCGGATTGGAAACGCTCTGCCTCGCGCATGTCATTGGTGAAAATGCTGCTCGACAGGCCTTGGCTGACCCCATTTTGCAACATGATGGCTTCGTCAAACGCGCCATAGGTCATCACATATAAGATGGGGGCAAAGGTTTCTTCGCACACAATATCTGTTTGCGCGGGCATTTCCACAATGGCTGGGCGCACATAATAGCCACCATCCAGACCATCGACCATGACCCGTTCGCCGCCATAGACCGTGCCGCCCTGTGCTTTGGCCGTTTCCAAGGCACGCTGCATGGCGTCATAAGCCCGTTCGTCGATCAATGGACCGACCAACACGCCGTCTGTCAGCGGGTTGCCGATCTTCAGCGTCGCATAGGCCGCCCTCAAGCGCGGCATAAAGGCCTGCTTTACGCTTTCATGAACAATCAAACGGCGCAATGTGGTGCAACGCTGGCCAGCCGTACCGGTGGCGGCAAACACGGCCCCACGCAGGGCCAAATCCAGATCGGCCGATGGCGCAATAATGGTGGCATTATTGCCGCCCAGTTCCAAAATCGGGCGACCAAAACGCGCAGCCACCCGCAAATTCACATCGCGTCCCATCGCAACACTGCCCGTGGCGCTGACCATGGCAACACCGGTGTGATCCGCCAAGGCCTTGCCGCAATCCGCGCCGCCAACGATGGTTTGAATCAAATGATTGGGGGCGGGTTCAAATTCATCGGCAACCTTGGCCAGCAAGCCCGCCATCGCCAAGGCAATCAGCGGGGTCTTTTCCGATGGTTTCCAAATGGCCGTATCGCCGCACACCAAGGCCACCGTCGTTCCCCACGCCCAAACGGCAGCCGGAAAGTTAAACGCAGAAATCAGGCCCAAAACCCCCATCGGATGCCAATATTCGGTCAAGCGATGTTCTGGGCGTTCGGTTGCAATGGTCAGGCCAAATAATTGGCGCGACAGACCCACTGCATAGTCGCAAATATCAATAACTTCCTGAATTTCGCCGCGCGCTTCGGTCAGGATTTTGCCATTTTCCATCGATAGCAATATCGACAAATCTTCTTTGTGGGTCCGCACCACATCCCCAAAACGGCGGATCAATTCCCCGCGCACGGGACCCGGCACCAATTTCCATTGATCAAAAGCAAGCTTTGCGCGATTTACCATTTCGTCAATATCGCTGGCGACATGACTGTTCAGCACCGCCAAAGGCGCGCCGTCGATCGGGGAGTGAACAGCCAGACCATCACCCAAATAGCCGTTCAGATTCAGGCCCAGTTTTTCAAAGCTAGCGGTTACGCTTAGGTCGCAGTTCGTCACATGATTTTCCATTTTATTTGCCATCTTAATTTTATTCTTCGTTAATTGCGGATCAGCGCCGCCGACCGGACGATTTCCCCGTTTTTAATGACGGTGGTCACGCGTTCCAAATGCGACACATCGTCATAAGGATTGCCAGCTACTGCGATAATATCGGCATATTTGCCACGCTCTATGGAGCCAATGTTCGACGATTGATCTAGTAATTCCGCCGCTGTTACCGTCGCGGCCCGCAGGGCCTCCATACCGGTCATCGGGCCTTGCTCGACCATCAAGGAAAATTGCCGCGCATTAAGACCATGTTGCGATACGCCAGCATCGGTCCCAAAGGCGATCTTCACGCCATATTTTTTCGCGAGCCGGATATTTTGACCCGATACTTTGCGCGCTTCAGCCATTTTGGCCAAGACGGCGGGGCTTAGATTTTTCGCTGCACTATCTTGGGGATTTACCAACCCCAATGTCGGCACCAAATAGGTTCCGCGCTGGGCCATCGCCTTGGCGGTATCCACATCCAAATAGGTGCCATGCTCGATACTATCGACGCCAGCGCGCACCGAAGCTGCTACACCCGCCAACCCATGGGCGTGGGACGCTACTTTCAGCCCCAAATCATGCGCCGCCTTGACGATCGCCTGTAATTCTTCGTCGTTCAGATGCTGACCCAAACCACGGGCTTGCTGGGACATAATGCCGCCCGTCGCCGTAATTTTAATCAGATCCGCACCATATTTCGCGGCTTCGCGAACCCGCATCGTACATTCCACTGGTCCGGTACAAGCGCCCGTATAATCATAAGGATAAAGGGCCTCGGTCGCTTTGCGGTTCAGTCCCGACATGTCCCCATGGCCACCGATGATCGATAAAGATGTACCTGACAGGAAAATACGAGGACCAATAACCTTTCCTTTGTTGATCGCATCGCGCAGCGCGTGGATGGACTCGCCATCCGACCCAACTTCGCGGACCGTGGTAAATCCGGCATCCAATGTTTTTTTGGCATTGGCATAAGCGAAAAAGGCCACATCCTCGGGACGATCAATGGCCGCCGACCACACCTGCGTCGATGGGTCAAAGCTGAAATGCACATGGCTATCGATCAGCCCCGGCAACACTGTTTGTGTTTTCAAATCCAATATGCGGACGGCAGGCCGCGTGACATATCCATCGTAAACGTCCGATATGCGCCCATCTTGAATCGCAATTGTTGATGGCCCGCGCAAAGCTTGGCCAGCGATACCAATCATCTGCCCCGCATGAATGAGCATGTCATAGGGGCGGGCTTGCTGGGCTGAATTCTCCATATTCTGCGCTCCAGCGTCCGTAAAGCTATGGGCCCAAGCAGACGGCATCATCGCCAAAGAGCAAAGGGCCGTTGCCGCCAAAAGCCCAAGGGATGCTGTTGCACAAATATCACGATCAGCCAGAATTTTACGTATCGGAAAATTGGCTATGCGGCGCAATCTCGTCAATTCCATCCCCTTCATGCCTGTCCGCTCTCTCATCTCTCATGTTGAAAATTGCCAATTTCATGATTATTTTCAACGTATATGCCATCACGGCTCAATGGCAGCCTTGCCGTGCCACCACCCATGCTGTCTATAAACATAATCAATAATCGGCAATAAATTTTATGATAGGAAATTTATTGCGATGAATGTTAAGGAGCCATTACAAATTAAGACGAGAGTGGAGGGCAAATTGTCGAAACTTATATCCCGCCTGCTGCTGACATCGGTTCTAACGGTCGCGGCAACACCTGCGGCTTTGGCCGAAGAAGTCAGCGGCTATTCCGAAGATAACAGCCGCAACGACATTGTGGTGATCGGTTCACGCCGTAAAGATCGCACCGTAACCGATAGCGCCGTCGCTATCGACGTAATCTCGCCAGAGAGCATCACCGCTACGGGCTATTCGGACATGAACGACGCCCTGCGGACCTTGGTCCCCGCGTTCAATGCCCAGCGCCTGCAAGGCAATGATGGCTCCTCTTTCGTGCGCCCAGTGACCCTGCGCGGATCACCGGCAGACCATGTGTTGTTGCTGATGAACGGCAAACGCCGTCACCGTGCGTCGATCGTACAGATTGGCACAGGTCACGCCTCAACATCTGGTTCGCAGGGCCAAGACTTTAACGTCATTCCAACCATTGCTTTGGCCAATGTCGAGGTGCTGCGTGACGGTGCATCGGCACAATATGGCTCCGATGCCATCGCCGGCGTGATCAACATGGACTTGAAAAAAGACAAGTCTGGCGGGTCATTGATCGCACAAGTGGGTGAATATTATAAAACCGGTGGGCGCACCTACGACATTCAGGGCCATGTCGCCGTGCCGGTTGGTGATCGTGCCTATTTCAACATCGCCGCCCAATTTACCGATCAGGCCAAAGCGCTGATCAAAAAGTCACCGCACGTCGGCGCAGCAGCCCTAAATGCGCAAGGCGTCGAAGGCGTTCCCAAGAACCCAGGCGGCAATCTAGACCCCTTTTATCGCGCCTTCAAAGCCGTGTGGAACGCTGGCGTCGAAGTGGGTGACGAACTGGAAGCCTATAGCTTTGGTAACTATATGACCGGTGAAAGCTCGGTCACCTTTGGCATGCGTATGCCCTTTGCGGCAGGCGGCCTTGGTCAACATGCCACTTATGCGCCCTCAGCCTATGACAATAGCCCTGAGCATCCGGGAACATTTGACCTCGCAGCCCGCTATCCCGGCGGCTTCGCTCCAGAATTTGCGGGTAATCTAGAAGATTTCAGCGCCTTGCTGGGGTTGCGCGATCAGGTTGGACGCCTCAATTGGGACATTTCCGCCCGTTATGGCGAAAATACGGTCGACTATAAAATCACCGATACGATTAACGCATCGATGGGCAATGCGTCACCTTCGGCGTTCAAGCCCGGTTCGCTCACCCAGCGCGAATTGCAATTTGACGGTGAAATTTCCTACGAACTCACCGATAATATTCTGGCCTTCGCCGGTGCCAGCTATCGCAAAGAAACCTATGTGATTGGCCAAGGCGACGAAGCCAGCTATATTCAAGGTCCGCTGCGTGATTTGCCGGTGGGTTCCAACGGCTTCCAAGGCTTCTCGCCAGACATCGCCGGATCCTTTGATTCATCCAGCTATGCGGTGTTCGCAGAAATTGACGCTGACATCACGTCATGGTGGAATTTCTCGGCTGCCGGTCGTTACGAAGATTACAAGCAATTCGGCGACAATTTCAGCTATAAATTCGCAACCCGTTTTGAACTGAATGATGCCGTCGCCCTGCGCGGTTCCTTCAGCACCGGCTTTCGCGCTCCCGCGGCAGGACAGGTCTTTGGTACCAGCCTGACGTCCCAGCTTGATGGCCAAGGCGGCTTTGTTCTGGACGCCGTTTTGGTGCCTGGATCGCCAGCGGCTCAGATTTTCGGCTCCAAGGCTTTGAAACCCGAAACGTCGCAAAATATGTCGGCAGGCATTGTCTTGACCCCAGCCTCTAACTTCACCACGACACTGGATTTCTACCAGATCAAAGTGGATGATCGTTTGTTGCTGACCCCGTCGACAAACACGACACAAGAACAAAAAGACGCCTTGGCCGCCATTGGCTTCCCCAACGGTGGTTCGGTTCAGCAGGTTCGATATTTCCAAAATGAAATGGACACCCGCGTTCGCGGCTTCGATTTGGTCAGCACCTATCGTCATGCATGGGCCGATGAAGTGTCAACGGACTTCAGCCTTGCTGTAAACTATAATGAACAAAAGCTGCGCGGCGCGCCGCCTCCGGGCTTTAACCCTGTCATTGTGACCGAATTTGAACGCGGAACACCGCGTTGGCGCGGCAATTTCAGCGCCACCACCAAAGTGGGTGATTTCGGCTTTATGGCCCGTGCCATCCATTATGGAAAATGGCTGCGGAACAGCCAAGGTACGATCTTGCCGCGCAAGGCCGTGACGCTGTTTGACGCCGAAATTAGCTATTCCGGTATCGAGAATGTTGACCTGAGCTTCGGCGCGCGAAACTTGTTCAACATCTTCCCTCCCGGTCGCGGCCCCGCACTGGAACGTACGGGCATGCTGTACGACAATCATAGCGTCTTCGGTATTGCCGGCGGTTTTTACTACGCCAATGCCAAAGTCCGCTTTTGATGCACCCCCCGTGCCTTCCGATAGGCAAATAGCTTTCATGGCATAGCCTATCGGAAGTTTGTGGATTATAGAAAGGGCCGATGTATGCTCATCGGCCCTTTCTATCATAGGGGCCTATGGCTTCTCTTATTTATTAACAGAATATCGTAACCAGCAGGAATCATCTGTTTATGTCGCCCACCGAGGGAATAGATACCTCCTTTCAGGCCATATCGCGCCCCACGCGGCGCGCGAAGTCAGGCCCATTCCATCTGGGCAAAAGATTAAGAGAATTGCGCCGCGACCGTGGCATGACCCTAGAGGATGCAGGCCGTAGCACCGGCCTTGCGGCATCCACTTTGTCCAAGATCGAAAATGATCAAATGTCACCAACGTTTGACGTTGTACAAAAATTGGCGTCGGGCTTTGATATTGATATCACTGATCTTTTTTCAGTAGATGCGGAAACCCATGCCAATGGCCGCCGCAGTGTGACGCTGGCCGGACAGGGCCGTCCCATGGAAACCCCCGTCTATGCCCATCGCTTGGTAGCATCAGAAATTAAAAATAAAAAAATTCTGCCTTTTGTCACCACCATCAAAGCACGCAGTTTGGATGATTTTAACATTTGGTCCAAACATAGCGGTGAAGAATTTGTCCACGTTCTATCCGGTGAAATATGCTTTCATACGGAACATTATGAACCAGCCTATTTGGGCGCGGGCGACAGCATTTATATCGACAGCAATATGCAACATGCCTGTTACACCACAAGCGAAGAAGATGCGGTCGTTCTGTGGGTGAACACCGGCTAGAAAATAGGCCCCGATCCAAGCTAAATTTCTTGCAATAGATTTCGGAAACGCTAATATTTTTCCAATAGGAAAAAGGGGATGTTTCCATGCAAAGGCGTGACTTCATTTTTACTAGCGCAGCCTTTTCTGCGATGACCGCTGGGGCGTTTCTGTCGGGGGCCAGCCAAGCGCGGACGCCGCAACGCCCCCTCGCCTTTGATGCCATGGGCGAACTGCGCACCAATTATGAACCGGCACTCATCCGCCGGATGCAACAAAGCGGCATCGACGCCATCACCGTCACCCTGTGCGATCCCAAAAGCTATGAGGGAGAGGCATTTGTCGAAGCCTTAAAAGCGGTGCGCGAACATGACGCATTTATCGCGGCGCATCCCCAATTGCTGGTAAAAGCCACCAAGACCGATCATATCGACATCGCCCGCCGCAATGGTCAAATTGCCGTTTTCTATCTGTTCCAGAACAGCACCCAATTTGGCCGCGACCTGAACAATGTTGATAAATTTTACCAATTGGGTGTCCGGTCCGCACAGCTCACTTATAATGATCAAAACTGGGCGGGGTCCGGCTGCAAAGAATTGGGGGCCAATGGCCTGACCTTATTTGGCCGCGATCTGATTGATCGTATGAACCAGTGCGGAATGTTGTTGGACCTGTCGCACGTCAACATGCAAACCATGGGCGAAGCCATTCGGCATTCCGCCAAGCCCGTGATCATTTCCCATACCGCCCTGAGCAGCGTTCATACGAACACGCGCAACACCAGCGACGAAAATCTTCGCCTATTGGCCCAGCGCGGCGGTGTGGTGGGGATATGCCAAATCCGTCCCTTTCTGACTCAACTGCGGGATGGTGCACTGGAAGATTATTTCCGGCACATTGACCACGCCGTCAATATTTGCGGCAGCGACCATGTCGGCATTGGCAGCGACCGCGACCACCGTGTGGTTGAGATGGATGAAGCCTATATTGCCGAGTTGAAAGCCGAAGAAGGCAGCAATTTCAACGAATCTGAATGGCCCTTATTTATCAATGAACTAAACGGTCCCCACCGGATGGAAATTTTGTGGGATGGCCTGCGCAAACGCGGTTATCCGGCGGGCACCGCCGAAAAGATTATGGGCACCAATGTGCGCCGCATTTATCAAGAGGTGATCGGATGACCCATAATCTTGTCTCTTCTGCGCTTCTATGGACGGCGGCCTGCTTAGCACTAGCCACCCCCGCAGCGGCCCAATCAGCACCCAGCACCGTCACCGGCCAATGCGATATGGCATTGAATGGCAGCAAATTGGCCATTCCCACCTATCCCGCGGCAACCCAAAAACGCTTGGACGAAAATATCGCCATCGCTCGTTCGGCCCTAGCCATCGCACCAGATCGCGAGGATCATTATATATGGCTGGGTCGGCACCTCGATTACGCAGGCCGCGTGTGCGAGGCTGTCGAGGCTTTCAATGCCGGACTGGCCAAATTTCCGGACAGCTACAAGCTATACCGCTTCCGGGCGCGGGACTTAACGCGTGCGCGGCAGTTTGAAGCCGCATTGGCCGATTATGAAACCGCATTGCGATTGATGGGGGACAGCCCCGATATTTTTGAAATCGACGGGCTGCCCAATAAATTGCATCTGACGATCAGCACCTATCGTGGGAATATTGTTTATTATCATGCCCAAACCAGCTTTGCGACCGGCGACTATCTCACGCTGATCTTGGGCATGGCGACCGCCCTTGATCTGTCCTTCCCATTTGCGCGCGATGATATGCACGTGCCCACCGCCTATTGGTCTTATCTTGCCTTGCGAAAAATGGGTCGGCATGACGAAGCGCGCGCCCTAATTGCGGCGGTGCCGGACGGGCTCAATCTGATCGAAAATGATATATATTATGACGCGGTCAAGGTGATGCAAAAGAAGATCAAACCGGAAGCCTTGGCGTCCACCAAAGACAGTACGATCAAATTTGCTATCGCGATGGAATATCGCTTTGATGGGAATGAACGAAAAGCCCAGCAAATTTTTCAGGAAATATTGGCCGAAAATCCACAAGGCCATTGGCCGACGGAGGTGGAATTGGCTGCACCAGACCGCAAAACAGGCTGGTAAACGCCCCTGTGTCACCAAAATAGCTAGCGATGATGCGTTTTACGCATCATCGCAAAACTCGCACACGCGAATATCCACTTACCCAGCCCCTGCCTCGGCCTGCATCCACTGGGCGAAAACCTGAACCGCATAGGGGGTGCGGCCACCGTCCGGTTCCATGAAATAATAGCTGGCGTCGCTGGGAACGGCGGGGTCCATGATGGGGCGCAGCGTTCCGCCCTGCAAATCCGCGCCAACCAAGAAAGACGGCATTACGGCCACCCCCAAATTGGCGCGCGCCGCGGCCAGTGCCATCGCAAAGGTGTCGACGGTGATTTGGGGGTTCAGCGCCAAATCCGCCTCCCCCCAAAAACGCGCCCAATCCCGCCATGCAAAGGGCCGTGCGCGAACTTGGATCACATTTTCTTGCTGCAACGCTGGAAAGAGATCTGCCTGTGCCGATATTCGCGCCGCCATGTCCGGCGCGGCCACCGCCACCAAAGCCTCGCTGAACAGAAAATGCGCCTGTGCCCCCGGCCAATTGGGCTGGCCAAAATGAATGGCGCAATCCACCCGATCAAATGCAAAATCAAAAGGTTCGGGCCGTTCCACCAATTGAATGGAAATACGCGGAAATTGCGCGCGAAATCTGTGCAAGCGCGGCACCAACCAATGCGCGCCAAAGGTCGGCAGCGTCGCTACGCTCAGGGTGCCGGACCGGCCACGGCTGGTGATCAATGAGGTCGTCGCTGTTTGCAGCGCCTGCAAACTGTGCCGCACTTCGGGCAAATAAGCGGCCCCTGCCTCGCTGAGGGCCAAACGCTGGGATTGGCGCAGGAACAGCGCAACACCCAATCTTTGTTCCAGCATCGCAATATGGCGGCTGACCGCGCTTTGCGTCAGGTATAATTCTTTGGCAGCGCGGGTCACGCTGCCCAAACGGGCGGTGGCCTCAAAGGCAAGCAGTCCGTTCAGCGATGGGATGACACGCGACATAGTATATATTCCAAAAAAGAATGAACTCAGTGCAATATGCCGATTGGCCTGTTGATACCAGAACGGATAATGTCGTCGACATTCTTTCGCCATCAACCAAGCGAGTCGATCCATGAACGCCGACATGACCAGCCTTTTTCAACTCTTGCGCCGCCATGTGTCGGTGGATGATGCGAATATATTGTTGTCCAGCGTCGACATTCCCGCCGTTCTGCGCGGTGAGGCCGATGCAACAGCCAGCCGTGCCGTCATCGCACAGGCGCTCAACCTGCTGCTGCTGCATGATTTGCTGAACCGCTCCGCCGCCAGCCGCGCCTATTTTGACGATTTATTGCAATCAGGCGGTCAATTGCGTTTTGATCATGGCGCGCTGCGCACCATTGATATGGCGGATATGGGTAGCTTGCCTGCCGGTGAAGAAGCGATCACCCGCATTTTGCGGCCCTTGGGTTATGACATGGCGGAACTCTATCCATTGGACCGACTGCGCATGACGGGGCGCAGCTATCGCCATCAGGATTTTCCCGCCGACATCCCGCAATTTTTTGTCAGCGAATTGCATGTTGATCGCTTTTCCGCCGCCTTCGTACAGGCGGCCGCGCGCGTCACCGCCAGTTCGACCGACCCGCTGGACGCCGACAGCCTGTCTGCGCTGCAAATCTTGACGGACAGCCACAAATTGCCCGTGCCACAAGCGGCCGAGTTGCTGGGACCATTGGTCCGTTGTTTCAGCCGCCGCCACGCGGTTCCAGCCTTGGACGATTATGAAATTTTGCTGGCGGAATCCGCCGAGATGGCGTGGATTTCCACCGAAGGAAATGCCTTTAACCATGCCACCGACCGCGTCGGCAATATCGACGCCGTGGTCGCGGTGCAGCGCGATGCTGGGCGCGCGGTCAAGAAAGCCGTGGAAATATCCCGCTCTGGCCGCGTGCGCCAAACCGCCTTTTTGGCGGATAAGGTCGAACGCGACTTTACCAGCCATGGCCAAATCATCCGCCGCATCGTGCCCGGTTCTTTCTTTGAATTTATCGAACGAGACCCCCTGCCCGATGGCAGCGGCATCGACCTGAGCTTCGACACGGGCAACGCACAGGGTATTTTCAAAATGACGGCGGCCGCCGCATCTGCCAACACGACCGCCTGATCGGATATTGGGGCGATATGACGGCTGTTCCTTCTTCTTTGTTGCGCGACCTATCAGCTTTGCTGGGGCCAAAAGGGCTGATTTCGGACGCCGACCGCGCGCCCTATGAACGCGGCTATCGTTATGGCGCGGGACGCGCCGCCGCCCTTATACGTCCGGCTGACGTCGACCAATTGCGGTCCGTCATCCGCTATTGCCACGCACAGGATATTCGCTTTTTCGCCCAAGGGGCCAACACCGGCCTTGTCGGGGCCAGCACGCCCGACGACAGCGAAGAACAAATCCTCATCAGCCTTGGCCATATGACGGCCATAGAAACGCTGGACCCGCTGGACCGCAGCATGACGGTGCAAGCCGGCGCGCGATTAAGCGCCATCAACGCCGCCGCCGCGCCGCATGATCTGTTCTTCCCCATTGATTTGGGCGCGGACCCCAGCATTGGCGGCATGGTCGCCACCAACACCGGCGGGTCGCGGATGATGCGCTATGGCGATGTCCGCCGCAACCTATTGGGACTGGAAGTGGTGCTGCCCGACCAAGACGCCACCTTGCTCAGCAACTTAACGGGGCTGCGCAAAGATAATAGCGGGCTGGACTGGAAGCATTTATTTGTTGGGACCAGCGGCGCCTTCGGCCTTGTCACCCGCGCGCGCATCGAATTGCACGCCGTGCCCCGCCGCACGGCCGCAGCGCTGGTGGTGCCGCAAACCCAAGCCGCCGTGCCCCATATCATCGGATTGCTGGAAAATGCGCTGGGCGACAGCTTAACGGCGTGCGAGGGCATGTCGCGCCGTGCGATGCAGGCCGCCTTTGACCATAACCCTGCGCTGCGCCGCCCCTTTGGCGGCGATATTCCTGATTATGCGATTTTGGTCGAATTGGGCACCAGCCTGTCAGACCGCATCATGCCCGATCTGGATGGCATATTGGTCGATATTTTGGGGTCTGCCTGCGAAGGCCCTGCCGCGTTGGTGCAGGATGTGCTGTTCGGGCGGGCTGCCGATTTTTGGGCCATTCGCCACAGCATTAGCGACGGTGTCGCCGCCATGGGTCAGGTTATTGCCTTTGATATTTCGGTCCAGCGATCGGCCCTACCCGCCTTTCGCGCCGCGGCAATTGATCTGATTGAGCGGGAATTTCCGCAACTGATCCTGTGCGATTTTGGCCATTGCGGCGATGGCGGTGATCATTTCAACCTGGTGTGGCCCAATGACATTGGCCCTGCCCGCGAAGACCGCGCCCCGATGATCGCCCGCCTGCGCACCGCCCTTTATGATTTGATCACTACCGAATTTCACGGCTCGTTCAGCGCGGAACATGGGCTTGGCCCTTATAATCAGGGATTTTACGATCGGCTGAAATCGGCGCCAGAGCGGCAATTGACGGCCGCAATCAAAGATAGAATGGACCCGAAAAATCTGGTCGGGAATATCCGCTTTGAGCGCGGCAGCCTTTCGCCCGCACCGCCGCCCACCGCCTAGGCAGGTCCGCAGCCATATCTTGTCGCCGGTGGCGGCGGCTCCAATCAGCGAAGTGGTCAGGGCGTCTCAATTTCACCCCGACCGCCAACCACCCGCCTATCCACTCAATCGGGTGTCAGCACCATTTTCAGCGCCCCCGCTTCGCGCGCTTCAAACAATTGATAGGCTGCGGCCCCGTCACGCAGCGGCAGTCGGTGGCTGATATATTTTTCGGGACGCAAACGGCCCGATTGCACCAGCAGGAACAGGGTCGGCAATTCTTCGGGCACCGAACATGTCCCCGCGCGGAAGGTCAGCCCCGCTGCGAACGCCCGTTCCAAGGGGAAGGGGAAACGCCGCGATTGCTGCACCCCAATCACCGACACCGTGCCGCGCCGCCGCACCAAGCGCAGGGCCAAATCGACGGTGCTATCATGGCCCACCACTTCGACAACACAGTCCAATTTCTGGCCCTTGGTTGCTTCTTTAATGGCATCGAGCGCGCCGTCGGGGTGCAGGGCAATGGCCCCTGCTTGCTGGGCCAAGGCGCGCCGTTCGGCAATGGGGTCAATAGCATAAACCACATGCGCGCCCATGATAAACGCACTGTCCACCGCCATCAGGCCAATCGGCCCCAGACCAATGATCGCCACGCTACTTCCGGGGCCGATATCAGCGTTGCGGGCGCCATACCATGCGGTAGCCATGGCATCGGTCATCATCAACGCCTGATCCGCCGACACGCCGTCCGGTATCAGCACGGCATTGCTGTCCGCCGCCGGAACCCGCACGGCTTCGGCCTGTGACCCTTGCAATTGGGCGGACAATCCATAGCAACTGCCCAGCGAATATTCGCACAAGGCGACGACGCCCGACAAACAAGATCGGCACGCGCCGCACCCGACAGCGGCGGGGATCATCACCTTGTCCCCCACCTTCAGCCGCGATACGCCGCGCCCAACTTCGACCACTTCGCCCACCGCTTCATGGCCCACGCAAAATCCGACATCTTCGGAAAAACCATGCCCATGATATATGTGCAAATCGCTGCCACAAATAGAGCAAGCGTCCACCTTGATAATCGCATCACGGTCGGACTGGGGGGTCGGATCGTCCATGCTTTCATAGCGTATATCGCGCGTGCCATAATAACGCAGGGCCTTCATCGCTTCTCTCCCTTGGGTTAACGGGCTTTCGCGGCGACATATTCCGCGATTTTTTGCTTTCCAAGCTGGGACATATGCACTTCCTCGGGGCCATCGGTCAGGCGGACATAACGGTTCAGCGTAAAGAAGCTGGCGATCGGCGTATCGCCGCTGACACCCATGCCGCCATGCGCCTGAATGGCGCGGTCCGCGACTGTTTGGGCCATCGTCGGGGCAATGACCTTGATCGCGGCGATGAGATCCTTGGCCTGTTTATTGCCATATCGATCCATCGCATCGGCGGCCTTAAGGGTCAGCAGACGGGCCATTTCCACTTCGCAAAAGCTTTTCGCGACATCTTGCCGAATGCTGCTTTGGTCCGCCAATTTTTTGCCAAAGGCCACACGGCTGTCCACACGGCGCGCCATATATTCCAGCGCGCGCTGGGCTTGCCCAATGGACCGCATACAATGGTGAATGCGGCCTGGCCCCAAACGGCCTTGCGCAATCTCAAAGCCCCGCCCTTCGCCCAAAATCAGATTTTCCTTGGGCACCCGCACATTGTCGAACAGCAATTCCACTTCGCCGCCCGGTGAATTATAGGAACCAAAGACCGTCAAATGGCGCACCACGGAAATGCCCGCCGTGTCACGCGGCACCAAAATTTGCGAATGCTGGGCATGGCGCGGCGCGTCAAAATCCGTTTTTCCCATCACAATGAACAGATCACAGCGCGGGTGCATGGCATTGGAAATCCACCATTTGCGGCCATTGATCACATAATCATCGCCGTCGGGGATGATCGACAATTCCAAATTGGTCGCGTCCGACGACGCCACTTGCGGTTCGGTCATCACATAAGCCGAGCGGATTTCCCCGTTCAGCAGGGGCGTCAGCCATTTGTCCTGCTGCGCCTTGGACCCAAATTTGGCCAACACCTCCATATTGCCGGTATCGGGCGCGGAACAGTTGAACACTTGGCTGGACCATGGCACGCGGCCAAATATTTCGGCCAAGGGCGCATATTCCAAATTGGTCAGGCCCGGTGAAAATTCGCCATATTCATGGGGCAAGAACAGGTTCCACAGGCCTTTTGCACGGGCTTTGGCCTTTAATTCCTCCATCATCGGCCATTCTTGCCAGCGATTATTCTGGTCCTGCACAAAGTCGGAATAGGCCCGTTCATTGGGATAGATATGCTCGTCCATAAAGGCTTCGACTTGCGCGATCAGCGCGGCGACCTTGTCGCTAAATTCAAAGTTCATATCATGCCTTTGCAAAATTAGGGCGCTATGCCGCCAAGGGAGGAAATGTTGGAAATTCACGAAGTGGAAGTGGGAGCGGATCGGCCTAAAGCGACAAGCCCCCATCGACGACCAGCGTGTGCCCCGTCACATAGGACGCAAGGGGTGACGCCAGAAAAATAGCCGCGCCCGCCATGTCTTGCGGCGTGCCGACACGGCGTTGGGGGATATTGGCCAAGGCCCCGTTTAAGCGCGCCTCATTTTGGGTGGTTACTTTGGTCAGCTTGGTATCGACCAATCCGGGGGCCAGACCATTCACCCTTATGCCATCCGCCGCAAAGGCTTGGCCCAATGTCTTGGTCAGGCTGATCGCCCCTGCCTTGGACGCCGCATAAGCGGGGTTGCCGACATTGGCTTTCAGGCCGGAAATCGAACTGACGATGACAATCGACCCCGCCGCCGCCGACAGCGGGCTGCGAAATTTGCGGGCGATGTGCATCAAACTGTCCAGATTGACCGCCATCACCCGGTCCCACGCCTCGCGCTCAAATTCTGCGCGGCGATAGGCGACCGTGCCTTGGCACAAGATTAAAATATCCAAGCCGTCAAAGGGGGCGGGTGCAGCGTCAATAGCGTCGGGGTCGCCGACATCCACGGCGCTATAGCCCAGCCCCGTCAGGTCCGACCCATCGGCCGCGTCATAATCTGCTGCGCTGGCGCGCGTGCCCCAGACATGCACCTGCGCGCCGCGCTGGCTAAAGGCGTGGGCTATGCCATTGCCAATGCCGCTGGACCCGCCGACCACCAGCACCATTTTGCCCGTAAAATCTGTGTCTGATTGCATGGATCATTCTCTTTTGTTGCGGAAAATGGTTTGTTGTGGATGATGGGCTCAGGCGATGCGGCGCAGCGCCCGTTCAAACAGATGGATCGCATGGGCATGCAAACGGTCGCCGGTTTCCTTGGGCGCTTTTCCGGCGCAGGCCCGTGCATGGGTCCCCTCTAGGATGATGCCCAGTTTGAAACAGGCCAGCACAACATACCAATCCAGCGCATCCAAATTGCGGCCACTGACCTTGGCGTAATGGGCCGATAATTCGCCCGCGGTGGCAAATCCGTCCCACGGCCGCACGGCGACATCGGTGGCGTCCGGCATGTCCCCTTCGGGCCATGTCGCCAACAGCCAGCCCAAATCGAGCAAGGGGTCGCCAATGGTGCTTAATTCCCAATCGACCACGGCCGCCAAATCGCCGCTATCGGGGCGCACCATCACATTGGCCAGATGGAAATCGCCATGGATGATGCCCGCTTGGAAATCGCTGGGTCGGTGGGCGTCCAGCCATGCCCCCACAAGGTCAACCCCCACCAAGCCTTGCGGCCCCGCCCATCCCGGCATGTCGCCATAGCTGGCAAGCTGGGCTTTCCATCGCCCGACTTGGCGTTCCAAATAATTGTCGGGCTTGCCAAACCCATCCAGACCGACGGCGCGGTAATCCAGCGCGCCCAGCGCTGCTATGGCTTCGACCATCGACAGGCCTATGCGGTGCCGCATGGCGGCATTTTGGCTGTGCAGCGCAGGCAAGCCTTGCGTCGGGTTGAACCCTGATATCGGCTGCATCAGGTAAAAAGCCGCGCCCAGTACCGCTTCGTCGGCGCACGCCGCAATCAAGCGCGGGTGCGGCACATCACTGCCGTGCAACGCGGCCAGCACGCGCGCCTCGCGGCTCATGGTTTCATTGCTGTTTGGCCGCAAAACCGGTGGCGGTCGGCGCAGCACATATTCATCTGTGCCGCGCCGAAAATGCATCAAAATATTCTGCGTGCCGCCCGACAACAGCCGCGCATCCATGATCGGCCCCGTGCCGACACGCTGTTCGTCCATCCAACGCATCAGCGCTGGAATGTTGACGTCTTTCATGGCCTCTACCCAAAATTTTCACTTTATCCATTTGGATAAATGGAATTGACGCCTCCTAATGTCAATGGCAAATGTCGCCGATGCCCCAAACGCCCCCTTCACCGTCCAGCGACGCCGCCAAGCAGATCAAGCTGGTGGCGCTGCGGTTATTCGCCCAGCATGGCATTGACGGGGTCAGCGTCCGCCAAATTGCTGACGCGGCGGGACAGAAAAACCACAATGCGATCACCTATTATTTCGGTTCGAAAGACGCGCTAATCCGCGAATTAATCGTCGACGGGGCCAAGGCTATTGATCAGCGCCGCAACGCAGCCTTAGACGCCGCACAAGCGTCGGGCGGACCATCCACGGTGCGCCAAGTCATGGAAATTTTGGTCGATAGCTCGATCGACCCCAACCCGCCCATTTGGGGGGAAAGCTACACCCGCTTTATCGTCGGGATGCAAATGTCCAACCGCGCCTTGTTTATGGATGCCTTGGCTGGGCGGTGGAATTCTGGCTATTTGCGCTGTCTGGATGATGTTCGCCGGTTATGCGCCGACATGCCCGCCGATGTGTTGAACCAGCGACTAGTATTCATGGGGGCCGCGCTAGGCGGGATTATTTCCGGACGCGAAGCAGAGCTGTCTGACCACAGCCGCGGCCACCCCATGTGGTCCGCCCCCGAAACCCTGCGCCGCGTGGCCGCCGCATTGGCCGCGATCATCACACAAGACGCATCACAGACCGAATAATTTCAACAGGGCATCCAGCATCCCTTCCAGTCCGCGCCGTTCATGAGCGTCCCGCCTCGTCTTTGGCGCTTCCTCGACAATCAGCACCCCCTGCCCCGCCAACACACGGTCTTTCAGCAACGGTTCGCGCCCCAGAAAATAAGGCCAAAATGTTTCGGTGCGGGTGACGGAATAGGATAGGTCTGCCGAGAATCCGACCAGCTGATCTTGGCCGAAAATCCGTCCTTGCTCGGCCATTTCCACCCGCACCCCGCGCCCGCCCTTTAGGATCAAACGCGCCGGCCCGTGGAACACCAAATAGCGCAGCTGCATCGTCAGCCATGCGTTCAGTGATAATAGCCGCCAGTGGCTGGTGATACGCACCGGACGGCCAATCGGCTGGACCACCGCCGCCAGCGCGCGCGGTTGCAGCACACAAGCCGCGCCTTCATTCAAGTTCAGCGATGTCACCTCAGCAAATCCGTCGTTGATGGCCGACACATTGGTCATCTCTCCGTCCCCGCGCAAACAGGTCAGGAAGCTCAGGCCCGACACCAGACTGACCAAAGGCCGCCGCCAATCCAGAAACCAGCGCGTGCTTTTGCTGCTAGCATGGCTGCTGCTTTGCAAATAATCCTGCCGAACCAGCAATTCCTGCCCCGCACCCAATCGCACCGCCAGCGATGTGACCGATGGCAAGGACGGCGCAATGGCTTGCCCCATCGCAGCGGGAATATGCAGGCGAATATAAGGACGCCGCATCGCAATGGGGGCCAAGATATAATAAAGGAACAAGCGCAAGATCAGCGGTGTCATCATGATGACCAGCAATGCCGCTGCCGCCTTCCACATCAAGGATGCCAAGCCAATTTGCGCCGCCCACAGCCGCAATTTTTCGGGCACACTGCCCGACAAAATCACAGCTGCCTTTGCGGCATCCGCTGCCAAGTCACGGCCCGCCGCATCGATTTTCTGCGTGGTTTGGGCGGCGCTGGCAAAGGCGCTATCCGCCGCTTGCTGGGCCTGTTGCTGATAGCGCGCTGCCGCTTGAAAGCGTTGAACCGCGCGCTGCGCCTGATCGCGCGCGGCGCAGCTTTGCGCTTTTTGCGCCACCAAAGCGCGGTGATCGGCACTTTCAATCCATTGTCGCCAGCGCCAATGCCAGCGCGCTTCATAATCTTGCAAACGCTGCGCAGCCGCGCTGCAAAGCTGTTGCTGCTGGGCCAAAGCCTGCCTCTGCGCAGCAACATTTTGCTGGGCCAATATCGACCGCCCATCGCTGTCCACCGCGGCGCGGGCGGCATCAATCGCTGCCACTTGCTGGTCAATCATGGCGGCCCGCAATTTGCGCCGCTGCCCATCCAATAGCGCCTGTTGATCGCTGATCGCCAGCACCCAAGCGGGGCGCGCCCTATCCATTTGTTTTTGCAAATCCGCGCGTTCAGCCAATAGGCGTGTTTTTTGGGCGTCCAATTCCGTCAGGCTTTGTTGGCGAAGCGGACCCGCCTGTGTGCGAAATGCCGCCGCCGCACTGCCGGCTTCGCGGCGCAAAATCTGGTCTGCTTGCTGTAAGGCTGTTTGGCGCTGCTCGGCCTGCCGCGCTCCGGCCCAAATCTCTTGCACCCAAGGCACCGTGATGGTCGCAAGGCCAATCACCACAACCAACAACAGATAAAGAGCGGCTTTCTGGCCCAAAAAAGTGATTATGCGGCGCATCTTATTGTCAACTCATCATCCGCCCCAACGTCAGATATATGTTAAGCTATGCCGCCTATCGCGCGGCGACACCAGAATTTTGCACAACGCAGCGCCAATGGCGGTAAAATCCCCTGCTCAGCAATTGCATATATGATATATTTTTTATATGTGACACATCAACACGCCTCATAAGGCAGCTAGGCACGGTCATTTGCGCCTAAAGATGAAAGACTGGGCATGAAATTTCGGGAGGTCGCATCATCCAATGCCGCGCTGCGTTTGCCAGAATTATCTTTTGGCGCAGCATCCCTTGGCAATTTATATCATGCCATTGCGGACGATGATGCCCGCCATATCCTGACCACCGCTGCCCGACAGGGGATCAGCTATATCGACACCGCCCCCCATTATGGGCACGGCCTGTCAGAGCGACGCGTTGGCGATTTTATGCGGGGTCAAGATCATATCCTTGTCTCCACCAAGGTGGGACGGTTGTTAAAAGCCAATGCCAGCCTACCGAAGGGCGAAATCCGCGAAGGCTTTGCATCTGATCTGCCTTTTGATCGGACCTTTGATTATAGCTATGACGGCGTCATGCGATCTTTGGAGGACAGCCAGCAAAGGCTGGGGCTGGCATCCATTGATATTCTTTATGTTCACGATATCGGTCCCTTAACCCATGGGCCGCGCCACGACATATATTTCACCCAATTGACCAAAGGCGGCGGGCTTCGCGCGCTGGAAGAATTGCGAACAAGCGGAGTCATCAAGGCCTTTGGGGTCGGCGTCAATGAATGGCAGATATGCCAACAGGTGATGGACCATGCCCATTTGGACATGATCTTATTGGCTGGGCGCTACAGCTTATTGGAACATAGCCCATTGGACGAATTTTTCCCGCTCTGCGCCGCACGCGGAACATCCGTGGTGATCGGCGGGGTGTATAATAGCGGCATTTTGGCGACAGGGACGGCCCATGAGGAACCAATTCATTATGATTATGCCCCTGCGCCCCCGCACATCATCGACCGTGTCCGGCACCTAGAGGCGATATGCGCCGACCATCAGATTCCCCTGCCCGCTGCGGCTTTGGCCTTTGCGCTGGCTCATCCACAGGTGGTGTCGGTGTTGGTCGGACTGTCCAGCACGGCGCAGGTGGAGCACAGCATGCGCCTGTATCACCAATCCATCCCCGATGATTTATGGACCGACATGAAGCAAGCAGGGCTGTTGCCACAAAATGCCCCAACGCCCCATGGCACAACGCCCAACCCCATATTGGCGGACGCACCGCAGGCGGGCGGATGACAGTCATGAAGATTATCGACGCCCACCACCATAGTTGGCAGATCAGAGCCGCGCATCACCAATGGCCGAAGCCTGACGAGGCCGCCATTTACCGCGATTTTGAAATCCGCGATCTAACCGACGAAGCCGCATCATCACAAGCGATAGGCATCGATAGCGCGCCCCAACTGGTCGCTAGCGTCTTGGTGCAATCGCAGCCGGACGCCCGCGACACAGCGTGGATGCTGGAACGGGCGGCAAAGGCTCCCTTGGTACAAGCGGTGGTCGGCTGGGCTGATTTACTGGCCGATGATGCGCCGCGCCAAATTGCGGCGCTGGCCCGCCACCCGCTGCTGCGCGGGTTGCGGCCCATGCTGCAATCCATCCCCGATACCGATTGGTTGCTGCGCGATGATCTGGCGCCGGCCATCTATGCCATGATCGACCATGGCTTGCGGCTCGATGCCCTCGTTCAGCCGCGCCATTTGCCGATGCTGGCACGCTTCGCCGCCCGCTATCCCCAACTGCCCATCGTGATCGACCATGCGGCAAAGCCGCGCATTGCCGCCGCCCCTGATGCCAAATGGCGCGATGATATGATGATGCTGGCAGACCAAGGCCTGTGGTGCAAATTGTCCGGCCTTCGCACCGAACAAAGCCCAGACCAGCCCGCCGATAATCTGACGCCTTATGCGCAGCAGATTATCCGCCAATTTGGCCCGCGCCTGATGTGGGGCAGCGATTGGCCGGTGCTGCATTTGGCGGGCGACCAGTGGGGCGATTGGTATCAACAATGCGCGGCGTGGGCGGCAGGTACCATCGACGCCGAGCGCTTGTTCCACGGCGCTGCCGCAGAATTTTATTCGATAAATATAAAGGGATAAGGATAGATGAAACTGGCGCGCTATGGCCAAGCAGGGCAAGAAAAACCCGCCGCGATTGACGATCAGGGCATCGCCCGCGACCTGAGCGCTATCGTGTCTGACATTTCGGGCGATGTGCTGACACAGGCGGGCCGCGCCGCGCTGGCCAAGCTGGACCTTGCCGCCCTGCCCGCTCTGCCTGCCGACAGCCGCATTGGGGCGGCTGTGGCAGGGGTTGGTAAATTCATCTGTGTCGGCCTCAATTTTCGGGACCATGCGGCAGAAACGGACGCAGATATTCCGACCCAGCCGATCATTTTCATGAAGGCCACCACCGCCATTTGCGGCCCCAATGATGACACGATCATTCCGCGCGGGTCGGTGAAAACCGATTGGGAAGTGGAATTGGGCGTGGTGATTGGCGATGTCGCGCGCGATGTGTCGGTCGAACAGGCGATGCAGCATGTCGCAGGCTATGTGCTGATTAACGATCTGTCCGAACGCGAATTTCAACTGGAACATGGCGGCCAATGGGTGAAAGGCAAAAGCTGTGACAGCTTTGGTCCCATCGGTCCGTGGTTACTGACCGCCGACGAAGTTGCGGACCCGCAAAATTTGGCGATGTGGCTGGATGTTAACGGCCATCGCTATCAAGACGGGTCATCGGCCAATATGGTCTTTGGCGTCGCGGAATTGGTCAGCCATATCAGCCGCTATATGACCTTGATGCCCGGCGATATTATTTCCACCGGAACGCCAGCGGGCGTGGGATTGGGGCAAAATCCGCCCAAATATCTGAAGGCGGGGGATATTGTCCATTTGGGCATCGAAGGGTTGGGCACCCAACACCATCGCATGGTGAACGCATGAGGGCCGCCGCACCCGCCGCGCCCCATCCGACAGGCCGTCTGGCTGGCAAACGCTGTGTCATTACGGGCGCTGGCCAAGGCATTGGCCGCGCCAGCGCCGAACTTTTCACCCGCGAAGGGGCGGAGGTGATGGCGCTGGATATCAATGAAGCCAGTCTGTCGTCGCTTCAAGTCCATAGCCGCCATGTCATCGACCTGACAAACGCCGCTGCCATAGCAGAATTTGGGGCATCGCAACGCGCGGTCGATGTGCTGTTTAACTGCGCCGGATTTGTTGATGCGTCGACCATTTTAACGGTGGAGGACCGCAATTATCAGCTGTCCTTCGACCTGAATGTTCACGCGCCGATGCGGATGATCCAAGCCATGCTGCCCGCCATGTTGAACAATGGGGGCGGGTCGATCATCAATATGGCATCGGTCGCCAGTTCGATTTTGGGGGTCGCCAATCGCTTTGCTTATGGCGCATCAAAAGCCGCGCTGATCGGCCTGACCAAATCGGTCGCGGCGGATTATGTCCGCCAAGGCATTCGCTGCAACGCTATTTGCCCCGGCACGGTGCAATCCCCCAGTTTGGACGAACGCTTGGCCGCGACCGGCGATGCCGAGGCAGCGCGCACCCAATTTATTGCGCGCCAACCCATGGGCCGCATCGGCACGGCAGAGGAAATTGCCGAGCTTGCGCTTTATTTGGCGTCGGATGTATCATCTTTTACCACGGGGGCCTTGCATATTGTCGATGGCGGATGGAGCAACGAATGACCAACAGCAAACGCTTATGTTTGGCGCTGGACTTGCGGGATGATGCCGCCGCCATTGCCGAATATGACCGCATTCACGCGGCGGGCGCTGTCCCTGCCCCCGTCAACGCCAATTTGCGCAGCGCGGGCATCATCGACATGGAAATATGGCGCGTTGCCAATCGCTTGGTCATGATCTGCGAGGTGACAGAGACGTTCGACGGTTTCGGCCAAGCCGATCATAGCAACGCCGAAATCCGCGCATGGGATGTGCTGACATCCAGCCTCCAAAGCCCGATTGATGGCGCAGATGCCGTCGGATGGGCCGAAATGCGCCGCGTGTATAATTTGGCAGATCAAGCATGATCATTGGGTCCCCCGCCGATTTCTATCCCGCGGCACGGGCGCGTTTGCCCCGATTTTTATTTGATTATGCCGATGGCGGGGCGACCAGTGAAACGACCATGGCCGCCAATATCGCGGACCTGAACCAAATCCGGTTGCGTCAACGCGTGCTGCATGACGTGTCGAACATCAGCCTGTCTACCAATTTGCTGGGCCAAGACTTGGCCTTGCCGATCATCTTGGGTCCGGTGGGAATCAGCGGCATGTATCGGCGGCGCGGCGAAACACAGGCGGCCCGCGCAGCCCATGCACGCGGCGTTCCCTTCACCCTTTCCACCGTCAGCCTCTGTTCCCTGCAAGAGGTGCGGGCTGCGTCCAATGGCGCGCTGTGGTTCCAGCTTTATGTCATTCGCGACCGCGCCTTCATGCTAGACCTGCTGGCGACAGCGCGGGAATGCGGTGTGTCGACCTTGGTCTTCACCGTCGATATGCCCGTACCGGGCAGCCGCTATCGCGATATGCATTCTGGCATGTCCGGCCCCAATGCGCCCATAAAACGGGTATTACAAGCCATGACCCATCCCAAATGGGCGTGGGACGTTGGCCTGTGGGGCCGCCCGCACCGTTTGGGCAATTTAACGCCGGTGCTGGGCAAGGACAGCGGGCTAAATGATTATATGGGCTGGTTGGGGGCCAATTTTGACCCGTCGATCACATGGGCAGACCTTGGCTGGATTCGTGACAATTGGCACGGCAAGCTGGTAATTAAGGGGATTTTGGATCCCGAAGATGCCCGCGAAGCAGCGAATATGCAGGCCGATGCCATTGTCGTGTCCAATCATGGTGGCCGCCAATTGGACGGCGTCTTGTCCACCGCCCGCGCCCTGCCCGCCATGGCCGACGCGGTGGCGGATCGGCTGACCATCTTGGTCGACGGCGGCGTTCGGTCGGGGCTGGACGTGGTACGCATGTTGGCGCTGGGCGCGGATGGCGTGATGCTGGGCCGTGCGTGGCTGTGGGCCTTGGCCGCACAGGGCGAACAAGGGGTTGTGCGATTGTTGGACATGATGGCCCAAGAAATGCGCACCGCGATGGCCCTGACAGGTGTGACAGACATGAACCATCTCGACCGCTCTATTTTGGCTACGCCAATCGGCTGACGGCTTCGGCGCCAACACCCCCTGCCCCATTAAAACTGCTAGGGTAATTTCTTTTTTAAACACGGAAACAACATGCTAGTGCATGTTTATGTCCAGCCCCCTTCCCATTGATCGCTTTATCACGACGCCGCAGGGGCGTTTGTTCACCCGCTGTTGGCGCAGCGACTTGCTGGCCCAGCGAGCGCCGATCATTTTATTTCATGACAGTCTGGGGTCGGTTCAACAATGGCGCGATTTTCCGATGTTATTGGCGCAGGCCAGCCAACGCAGCGTCATTGCCTATGATCGCCTAGGATTTGGGCAATCCGATCATAATAGCACCCTGTTACAATCCTATTTTGTCCAAGCAGAGGCCGAACATGGGCTGGCACCGCTGCGCCATGCCTTTCATATCGACCATATGATCTTGCTAGGCCACAGCGTAGGCGGCGGCATGGCGCTGGCTGCTGCTGCCGCTTTTCCTGATGTGACAGACGGCGTCATCAGCATAGCGGCCCAAGCCTTTACCGAAGACCGGACGCTGGACGGCATTCGCCAAGCCAAAAGCGCCTTTCAGGATGCGGGCCAAATGGAACGGCTGGCGAAATATCATGGCGATAAGTCCCGCTGGGTGTTGGATGCATGGATTGAAACATGGCTAGGCCCTGCCTTTGCTCACTGGTCACTAGATGCAGAGCTTGGCCGTATCGCCTGCCCCATTTTGGCCTTGCACGGCGATCAGGACGAATATGGGTCGAGCGCCCACCCCCAGCGCATTGCGGCCCACGCCAAAACCCCTGTTCAGGCCGTGATTTTGCCAGATTGTCACCATATGCCGCACCGCGAAATGCCGGATATGGTGCTGAAACTGATCAGCAAATTCTTGGCCCAATTGCCCGCATGGCAAACCTTTGCCTCTGCCTCTAGCTGACGGGCGGTTTAGGCCAAAATTTCGTGCATCAACGTCATCTGCGCAATGGCGTCCATATCCCAATCGATACCCAAGCCAGGGACATCGCTGGGAATGGCGCGGCCTTGTTCAATCTTTATCCCGCTATGGGTGATGGCATCCAGCTGCGGTATATATTCCACCCAGCGGGCGTTGGGCACTGCCGCACATAGCGACACATGCAATTCCATCAGAAAATGCGGCGCAACCGATATGTTAAAACATTCGGCCATATGCGCCACTTTCAACCATGGCGTGATGCCGCCAATGCGCGCCACATCCACCTGAATGATCGAACAAGCCCCGCGCTCCAGATATTCGCGGAAATGCGACATGCTGTAAATACTCTCCCCCACCGCCACCGGAATGGGGGTGGATTGCGACAAGCGGATATGACCTGCCACATCGTCGGCGGGCAAAGGTTCCTCGATCCACCCCAAATTAAGCGGCGCCAGCAAATGCGCGCGGCGGATCACGTCATCGGACGTAAAAGCTTGGTTGGCATCGGTAAAAATCTCAAACTTCGGCCCAACCGCGGCCCGAACGGCGGACAATCGCTCGACATCCTCCTGCGGAGATCGGCCAATTTTGATCTTGCAACCCTGAAACCCCTCTGCCTGCGCCTCTAATGCGCCAGCGACCAATTCATCGCTTGTCAGGTGCAGCCAGCCACCCTCGGTTGTATAGGTGGGAATGGACGCCTGCGCCCCGCCTGCAAATTTGTGCAGCGGCAAGCCCGCCCGCTTGCAGCGCAAATCCCATAAGGCCGTATCAATGGCTGCCATCGCCAGCGCCGTGATCGCGCCAACCGATGTCGCATGAGTGATGCGCAGCATATCGCGCCAAATCGCCTCGGGCTCGTCGCCATCACGGCCCAGCACCAAAGGGGCCAAGCTATGCTGGATCAGCGCCATCACCGACCAGCCGCCCGTACCGATCGTATAGCTATAGCCGATCCCCTCTACGCCATCCGCATCTCGGATGCGCACAATGGGGGTTTCCTGGCTGACGAACGATTGAATGGCATCTTCCCGCCGCACCTTGGGCAACAGATCAACCATGAACAATTCAATATGAACTATTTTCGCCACAAGTGCCCCTTATATTCCCTCTCAATATGTGCCGCATGTTTTGGTCATCTGTGAATCCGCGAAACGGTCATGATCTGATGGTGTTGGATGACCTCTTAGAGGGTTGGCTGGAATAGTTACGCCGGACGCGTTCGATAGGCCCCAAAACGCAAAATCTCATCCCTCTCATTCCCCACCAATGCCACTTATTTCCCCCGTCACACGGCAGCAAAAAAGAAGCGGCGGCTAACAGCAAGCAAAGGGGTGCCAGTCCACCCTGTTACAGAAAGGAAAGGGCAACATAGGCGGCAACTTTAGTCGTCGCTATCTCCCCTCCCCTGTCAGCCGCCGCTCTTCATGCTTATTGGTGACAATATTTATATATGATGCATTTTTTACATATGCAAATATAAATATTGTTGCTGTCCACCAAAATCCGCTAGGAACAAGCGAATAATATTGGCTTTCGGGCCAAATTGACGCATGGTTTCCAAATAATTCCAGCACGATGCAGAGCATTTATGACCATTGAAACAGACAAGAAAATATATCGCGCACCAGCTCTGGAAAAGGGTTTGGATATATTAGAATTGCTGTCCAACGGCGATGCGCTGTCCTTTACAGAAATTGTCCAAAAGCTGGGCCGGTCCCATGGCGAATTATTTCGTATGACGCAGGTTTTGGAAGCACGTGGCTATATTGAGCAAAGCGACAACGGTCTGCGCCTGACCTCTCGCTTGTTCGAACTGGGTTTGGGCCGCCCGCCGGTTCGTAATTTGGTCGAAGTCGCCCTGCCGATCATGCGCGATCTGTCAATTGCGAGCGGTCAATCCTGTCATTTGGCTTTGCTATCTAAAAGCGACATCGTCGTTATCGCGCGTATGGAAGCCCCGCAACAAATTGGATTTTCGGTGCGCATTGGGTATCGGAAGCCTCTCACACTTTCTGGGTCGGGATTGGCAATTTATGCTTTTCAATCCGATGACGGGCGGGCGGAACTGGAATCGATGCTGTCGCCCAAATTGTCAAAGGACAAGATTAAAGCCTTGCGCGAACAGGCGAATGTCGTTCGCGAAGTTGGAACCGTGCAACAACCTAGTAGTGTCTATCAAGGGATTACCGACGTTGCGGCCCCGATTATGCGCGGCGATAAAGCCATTGCCGCTTTGACCATCCCTTATCTTCAACCACGGGCCGTTGCGGATGGATTAGACAGGCTTACGCTTGCCCTGCGTGACAGCGCGAATGCGATTTCTAACGCCATTCGGGTTGAAGATAACCGCGCGTAACAACCGGCTTTTTGTATCGTATCTGTTGCCCGTCCCAAAGCGAGGCGTGCGGTTGTGCGCCCTCCCCTTATCCTTTGTGAAAATATATATCTGTTAGGGTTAGACAAGTTAAAGTTTGTTAGAAGGTTAAACGCTAAAAATGCCCTAAAAATCGGCTATTTTCTTGGGATAATAGGCCATGGCTTGTTCTCGAAAGGTCGATCATCCGTTCCTGAAAGAGCGAAGCTTTGTTCCTATTGTGTCGTCGTCTCGTTCCCGAAAGGTCGATATCACGTCCAATACCGTTCCCAATATGTCGAAACATGTGCCATGGCGACGGATGAGAGTGAGCAATTGAATCATTTTCCAACTTCACGCTGCAGATAAGGTTCAAATTTTCAAATTTTCTGCTTCACCCATTTTTCTTCAATTCCCTTTTCAATCGCTGCACGACACTTCGGGAACAGTCATGGGTGATGTTAAATTCTGACTCTGTGATCGATTGTCCCCAATGCGTGATGAGCGGCTGTTCATAACGGCCGCTTAAGGGCGTACGTCTGCTTCCGTTCTTGGAATTTCCTGCACGAAATTGCGGATTTGCAGTTTCCTCGGGGAAACTTTTATGGGCAGCGGCATCATCGCCATATTTTTCTCAGCGATCGTGATGGTGGGGCCGTGACATTTAGCACGCGGATAGCGGCCATTTTTTTTGCTGAACAGCCCCCTTCCCTGCCATGGGCTATGATGATTGGGTCCGCTCAGGCTTTCTTAACCGCGCAGGCTATGCCGATGTTTTTCGTGATAACGCCGCACCCAGCCAATGAAGGCCTTTTGCCAATTGGCGGGTGTGCGATCGGCTGATCCAGCGACCCATTTTTCGAAATCTGCATGTAGGGCGTATAAATCCCACCCGGGGCATTGTTCGCGCAGTAGAGTGGCGGTTTCTTCGGTAAAATATCCCCGCGTGGCTGCGTCACTCAGTCCGACGATGGTGGAACGAACAAGGGATGATATGTCGACCATCTCGCTCGGTTCAACCTGTGGTGTGGACGACGTAGGGGTCGCCGCTGCTTTACGCGTCGGCTTGCGGCGAACGGGCTTGGCCATGCCATCGGTGATAGTGGGCGATGCCAGCGAAGCCGGGGGCAGGGGCGGATTTAGCTCTTCGCTATCGGCCCCGTCATCGCCGCGTTGGCGGACCATACGCAACAAAGGCTCTCCGCCCGATTTGCTGGGCTCGATATAGAGGGAATAGCCGGGCAGGGCGTTTTTCTCCGCCAGCTTGACGATCTCAAATTTAAACCGTCGATATTCGCCCTCTGCGCCGCTTTTCTCGAATAAGGTGGGCATGGCGATGGCAAAGCCATCCGTTCCTGCACCGCCAGCATGTTTGCGCGCAACTTTATACAGCCAACGCTCACGCCCGCCGCTGATGTTAAAATAGGCGCGATCAATGGCCAATACGCCGCCTTTCATCATCACGCCTTCGTAAAACCAGTTGGACAGTTCCAGCGTCATTCCCTTGGAGCGCTCGGTGCGCTCGTCTACCAACTGGGTCCAACCGTCCAGCCAGCTAAAGGTCGCCTCACGGCGATTTTCAGCGCGAATATTGGTTTTGATGGTCGTGGCGACCAAACGGTCCAGCGCTTGGCCCAATAATTCATAGGCACGGCCCGTTGTGGGGCGGCCAATGGAGCGCAGCAAATCATAAGGCATGATGTGTAATTTGCGCGGGATATCATTGATGCCACGCCGCGCCATATCGGCCAATAGGCTGGCGCAATAAATCAAGATATCGGCGTCCCAAATGGTGGCCATGCCATAATCGGGGTTGGCGGATACATGGACCCATAATTTCTGATCAGGGCTGGTGTAATCAATCGGTTTGACCCGCTTGGTCTTCGCCAAACTGAAAAAAGGGCGTTCCATCATTTCGCGTTGGTCGCGGAAATTGAGGTCGGCAATATAGGGTAAAAACAAGTCGAATTGATCGCCGGCAGGGGGCTTGGCACCGCGCATGATCAAAAGTTTCCTGTAGGAAACTTTGATATATGATCAAAAGGCATTTGCCAGCGGCGGGCCATGAATATGATCATTTCAGCTCAACGCCTTGGCTGCGCAGCATCGCAATAATCTGGCGGACGGCGTCCATATATTCATCATCATCAGCGCCGCTAGCCATTGGCAGGTGCAGGGTAATCCCTTGTCGATTAACATTTTTTACCGACATGATGGTGCGCCCCATTTTCCCTTGAATATCCATTTCAAGATTGGGGGCCGGGGCGATGGTATCGGCTTTTGCGGCCATGAGACGGGCCATTGCGGCCGCGCCAGCCAGCGGAGGCAGGCCCTGCGCCATGGCCTTGCGATTGTCTGCGGCGATCAGCTCGGCCTCTTTGCGAATGATCTTGGCGCGCAACTTATCGTCCATCGCCACCGCCAGCTTATAGGCAGGGTTGAGCGACAATTCGGTCAAATTTCCAAAGGCCGATAAAATAGCGTCGGGCAGGGTCGCTGCTTTAAGCATTTTGGACAGCCAGCCTTTGGACAGGTTTAACCGTTCGGCCATACGCACAGCCTTGCCGCCATAATGGCGGTCCACAGCCTCGGCATAATTTCGGGCCCGTTCGATATCGCTAATGTCTTTGCGGGCGCGATTCTCGATATCGGCCAAGCGAAAAGCGGCCTCGTCGTCCAACTCCGCGACTTGAGCCAGCAGCTTCATGTCCGGATAATTATTGGCGCGCAGCCAAGATATGGAAAAATGACGGCGCGTGCCCGCGATCAATTCATAATCATGGTCAGGGTCGCCGCTCAGGTGCCGGACAACGGCCGCCACCTTTTGCCCACCCTCGGCCAAAATACTGTCGATCAGATCGCGGCAATTTTCTTCGCTCAGCTGTTTTTGAATGCGCGCATTGCCCGCCCAAATCCGCACACGGGCTGGATCAATGAGCAACTGGGTGATCTGGCGTACTTCACCGCTGGCCACGCGGGCCAAGGCATTTTCACGGCCCAACAGGGACAATCCGGCGCGCGCTGTTGGCCGCTCCGTGAGCGGTGTGATACGCGGTTCGGCGCTTATTTGCGGCGTTTCCGATGTTTTTTCTGTTTGTTTTTCGATGCTTGGTTCATGCGAAATGTCTGCCGCCAACAGGCTGGCTAAATATGCATTTTGTTTTTTCGCCATCACCGCACCCCATGCAGAATCGCCACGTCCACCATCATAGGCAGCGCGGAATTTTGTAGGAAAGGCTTAAACTGTCGCATTGATCACCTCCCGCTCCGAAGCGGGGGGCGCAATACCCCATCCGCGCCGGACCAAGGCTTCGACCTGACCCATGGCTTCGTCCAGATTATTCTTGCATCTTTTGTGGGTTTTGGGCGTGCCAATCGCCTTTTCTAATTCATAAACGGTCATCATGCGCAGGGCCGCATGGCTGATTTCGGCGCTTTCCAAAATCGGAATGGGCAGCAACGCCGGACCGAAAGTTTGCTCCATAATTTGACGAACCATGGCATGGCTGGGGTCGTTGGAGTCGAATTTCGAACAAATGAGGCGGACAAAATCATAATCCACATCAATGCCCGCATCGGCCAATTGGCCCGTCACTTGGTCCATCATCGACATAAATTGAACGGTGGAACAAAAATCCGGTGTGGTGGCGGCCAGTGGGATGATCAAGGCATTGGCGGCTTGCATGACAGCAAGGCTGATGGTCCCGAGCGCAGGCGGGGGGTCCAATATGACAACATCATAAGCCTGAGCAAGATCTTTAAGACCCTGTTTTAGCTTGCGAAAACGCGAAGCGAGAACACTTCCGCCATCTGCACCCGATGCGGCCAGTTCATATTCCACATCGAATAATTCCAAATTGGATGGGATCAGATCGACATTGGGCCAAGGGGTTTTTTGCACCGCATAGCCCAAATCGCTTTGGGTCGGATCAATCGACAAATAGGGGTAAAGCGTCTGTTCGCGCGTGATGTTAAAATGGGGGTTAAAGCCAAATAATGTGGTCGTGGTCGCCTGACTGTCGCAATCCACCACAAGCACCCGATATCCTTGCACCGCAAAATAATGGGCCAAATGGGTGGTGACCGTAGATTTTCCAACGCCGCCTTTGAAATTCTGAACTGCGATAATCGCCGGATTATCCAGCGGTGCGCGGGCGGGCGAAGCGCCCAAAATTTCGCGCATATGCAGGATATTCTCGATGGAATATCCCGGACGGCGCCCATTTTCGGTGGCAGAGGGCGGTGGTAAGCGGCCATCTTCTTCGGCCATGCGAATGCGATTGGTGGAACAGCCGAGCAAAGCGGCCGCCTCTGCGATGCCATAGCGGACGGACAAGCCCTTGCGCGATTCTGGCAAAAAGGCCTGCCGGCGCAAACGCTCGATCATGCGTTCGCCAGCTTGCGCCATTTCGGCAATTTGCTCGACCTCTGAATGCATAGCCCGCCCAATATCTAAATTTGAATGTAATTTACACTATATGGCTTTGAAATGCTTCAGTCTAGCGAGATTTAGCGAAATATGATCTCGCCGCAAGCTCTGACCATCGCGCCGCATGGGCGCGGGCGATGCCATGTTTCATGCATCGCCCGACATGATTTTTCAGGGAAATATTATCATATTATATCAATAATATATGGGCAAATCGACGATATTAAAGGGCGGATAATATGGTCGCGCGGCATTCCCCAAACCCGATGGTGGCACGATCCGGCGCGGCAGCCTGTGCCCGCAAGATCACCTCATCACCGTCCTGCAGAAAGCTGCGACTCTCGCCATTGGGTAGGGGGTAGGGGGATGTTCCGCCGTTGCTTAACTCCATTAAACTGCCGAAACCGCTGATATCCGGTGCAGAAATGGTGCCTGTACCCAGCAAATCTCCAGCCATTAAATTGCACCCATTGGATGCATGGTGGGTGATGATTTGATGGACGGTCCAATACATATTGCTGGCTGGCCCTTGGCTGAGCAGGGCAGGGGCGTCACCCGATTGCCGCATCTGATCGGTCAATAAATAGACGGATAATTGAATAGCAAAGCCGCCATGGGCCTGATCGTCGACATCCATCAAATAGGGTAGGGGCACGGGGTCGCCTGCTGGGCGCGGGGGCTGGGCGATGCGATAGGGGGCCAAGGCTTCGGCGGTTACCACCCATGGCGACACGCTGCTGTGAAAATTTTTCGCCAAAAATGGCCCCAAGGGTTGATATTCCCATGCCTGAAAATCACGGGCGGACCAGTCATTGAGCAAGCATAAACCAGCAAAATGCTGGGCGGCATCAGCAATGGAGATGGGCTGACCCAGCGCATTGCCTTCGCTAATCCAAACCCCCATTTCCAGTTCGTAATCAAGGCGCTGGCTGGGTTCAAAACGCGGCAAATCTTGGTCCGGCGCCTTGCGCTGGCCCGATGGTCGGCGCACATTCACCCCCGATGCGCGAACCGATGATGCGCGCCCATGATATCCGATCGGGATATGTTTATAGTTTGGAAGCAACGGGTTATCGGGCCGAAATTGGCGGCCAATATTTTCGGCATGATGCAGGCCGACGTAAAAATCCGTAAAATCACCAATTTGTGCTGGCAAATGCATGGTGCATTCGGCTTGGGGATAAAGATGGGGCGTCAAATCATCGCGATATTGCGGGTCGGACAAGAAACGGCTGATATGTTGGCGCAGCAATTGCCGCTGAGCAGACGGTAAAGCCATCAGCGCGTTGAGGCTGTGACGTTGCAGGCAACTGCTGAGCGCGGGCGATGAGAACAGCGCTTCGGCGGCGCAGGCCGTCAGGTCCAAAATGGCGTCGCCAATCGCGGTGCCGATACGCGGCCCTTGTTGCTGCGGTGAAAATACCCCCAGCGGCAGATTTTGGATCGGAAAATCCCTATGTCCTTGGGCGCTTTTCACCCATGATGTCCGCTGCGCATCATGGGTTTCGTCCGTTGACCACCAATTCATGATTATATGCTCCCTATCGTGCCGCTTATCGCTGCGACGCTGATGTTGTTTCGGGCAATTGGGCTTTGGGAAAATTGTCCCAGCACCGATCATAGCCTTGTTGCAACAAGCTGGTTTCTAGCGCCCAAGGAGTTGTTGTAAAAGGGAAATTACTTTCCAGCATAAAGGCCATCGTGCCATCCAATTTTTGGGGATGCAGCGCGGCATCAATGGCGGCGTGATAGCTGGCAGAATCAGGGCCATGGGCGGCCATACGGTTGTGCAAACTGGCCCCGCCTGGTGCAAATCCGCTGGCTTTGGCGTCATATTCGCCGCAAATCAGGCCCATAAACTCGCTCATGATATTGCGGTGGAACCATGGCGGGCGGAAACTATGTTCGGCGACCATCCAGCGCGGCGGGAACAGCACAAAATCCAAATTGGCGGTGCCGGCATGCTGACTAGGTGATGTGAACAGGGTAAAAATCGACGGGTCGGGATGGTCAAAGCTGACGCTGTTCATTGTGTTAAATCGGCGCAGATCATAGCGATAGGGCGCGGCATTGCCATGCCAAGCCACCACATCAAAGGGACTGTGATTTTGGGTCATCGTCCAAAGATGATTTTGAAATTTCTGGATGATTTCAAATTCTTCGTCGATATTTTGAAAATCCGCATGGGGGGCCTCAAAATCGCGGGCATTGCCCAAGCCATTGGCCCCGATGGGGCCGAGTTCGGGCAAGCGAAAGGGCGCACCATGATTTTCGCACACATAGCCACGGGCAAAATCGTCCAGCAATTCCACCTGAAAGCGCAGACCGCGCGGGATCAGCGCGACCTCTAAGGGGCCGATTTCCAGCACGCCCATTTCTGTACGAATATGTAGCCGCCCTTGTTGGGGAATGATCAGTATTTCCCCATCTGCCGAAAAGAACGCCCGATTTTTCATCGAACATGTTGCGGTATAAAGATAAATTGTGCCGCCCATATCGCTGCCGCTGTCGCCGTTCCGGCAATAGGGGATGAGGCCGGAGACAAAATCGGTCCCGCCCTCTGCCATGCTATTCTGTTCGGCGTCATGCGGGGCGGAAGCGGAGAGGGGGGCGGGCAGGGGGTTCCAGCGCAAGCGATTGGGGGATGCCACACCCCCGCCATCGCCCAGCCCGCGCCATGAAGCGGGGCAGGGCAGGGGGGCATAAGGCGGATGGGCGGCGCTGGGGCTCAGGCGGTATAGCCAAGATCGGCGGTTTTCAGCGCGCGGCGCGGTGAAGGCCGTCATGGAAAATTGCTCGGCATATAGGCCATAGGGCACATGCTGCGGCGAATTTTGTCCAATAGGCAAGGCCCCGCTGACCGCCTCGCTGCTATGGTGATTGCCAAAGCCGCTTAGTGGTGGGCGGGTGTCCGCCAGATTAGAATGTGGACCGCCGGACATAGCCGTTCCTTTTGCTTATGATGGTTGCTGCACCGCGATCACGCCTCGGCGGATCTGGTCCAGTTCAATGCTTTCAAACAAGGCCTGAAAATTGCCGTTGCCAAAGCCTTCATTGCCCTTTCGCTGAATGATTTCGACAAAGATTGGCCCGAACAGATTTTCGGTAAAAATTTGCAGCAAAATACCTTCGCCGGTCTGGGCGCTGCCATCAATTAAAATGCGGTTTTGGCGCAAACGCTCTAGGTCTTCGCCATGCTCTGGCACGCGCTGGTCGACCAGATCATAATAGGTTTCGATCGTGTCTTGCAATCGTACACCCCGTGCCCGTAGTTTTTCGATGGTGCTATAAATATCGTCGGTCGTGAAGGCCAAATGCTGAATGCCCTCGCCATTATATTCGCGGATAAATTCTTCGATTTGGCTGTTGTCATCTTGGCTTTCGTTCAACGGAATGCGGATCGCACCGTCGGGTGCGATCATCGCTTGGCTGAACAGGCCCGTTGCTTGGCCCTTGATATCAAAATGCTTTTGTTCCTCAAAGTTGAACAGGCTGCGGTAAAAATCGCTCCACACATGCATTTGGCCGCGTCGCACATTATGGGTTAAATGGTCCAGCAAATCCAAGCCGACCTGATTGTCGGCCTCCGCCTGTTGCCAACCCGCAATTTCTGACCAGTCAGCATAAAGATTTTCGCCATCTTTGATGAAATATAGATAAGATCCGCCAATGCCTTCGATCACCGTGTCGGCTTCGATGGTCGGTTTGGCACCATGGGCCAAGGCCCATGCGAGCGCGGCATCGGGGTCCGCTACACGAAATCCCATGGCGCTGGCGGATGGGCCATGCGCGCTGCGAAAGGCGGTAATGCGCGGGCTATCGTCTTCATTCAGCATCAAATTGATGCGGCCTTGCTTGAAACGGGTGATGTTTTTGCTGGGGTGACGATGGCTAGCGACAAAGCCCAATTGTTCCAACTGTGCCCGCATTTGCTGTGGGTCGGGGGATGTGAATTCCACAAATTCAAAGCCGTTGAGACCCAAGGGATTCTGCGGGTTGGCGGGGGTTGGCGGCGTGTGGGGTATGGCGGTCATGTCATTAGGTCCAATCATGAGCAATCAGAGACTATGGGGTGAAAGTTGATCGTCGCGCGCGGCGCGGCCCGCCTGCTGGCGCGCATAATCTTGGGTGCCGCGGGTGATGGCGGCGTCGCTGGGCAGCAGGGTGGCGGGCGACAGGCTGGGTTGCTGCGCAAGGTCGCGGTATAGCGGCGCAAAATCCTGTTGGCGCGTTTCGGTCAACAGATCGTCAAAGCTGTCGATCACGAAATAGCATTGTTGGAAATCATCGATGCGATAGTCGGTTCGCATCACCCGTTGCAGGTCAAATTTGATGCGGTGGGGCGATGGGTCGCGCAGCGCAAAGCCGCATTCCCCAAAGGACGATACCAAGCCTGCGCCATATAATTTCACATCGTCATTTTGGAGTATCAGCCCAAATTCAATGCTATACCAATATAGGCGGGCCAAATAGGGCAGGGCGTTGAGGCCACTGGCGCGCAGGCCTGCTTGGCCATAGGCCTGCATATAGTCGGCGAAAATGGGGTGGGCCAGCATTGGCACATGACCGAAAATATCGTGGAAAATATCGGGTTCTTGCAAATAATCCATCTGGTCTGCTGTGCGGATAAAGCGCCCCGCCACAAAGCGGCGATGGGCCAGATGGTCAAAGAATAAAGCGTCGGGGATCAATCTGGGGACGGTGATGATCTGCCACCCCGTGCGCTGCATCAGCGTCTCCGACAATCGCTCGACATTCGGAATGCCGCCATCACTCAGCCGCAATAAGGATAGTCCATCCAGAAATTCATCGGCCGCATGGTCCCGCAACAAGCGGGTTTGGCGGGCAAAAAGCTGGTCCCACCGCGCATGTTCGGCGGCGGTATAGGACGCCCAATTTTGCGCCACGCTGCCGTCGGCGTTGGGGGTAAATCCGCCGGATGATGGGACATTTTCCATTGATATATTTTGCACGATATCGGTGAAAATATGTTTCAAATTTCACGTCTTATGCCTGTATAGTGAAACATATGGTTCGATATTTTCTAAAAACTGAAATGAAATGATCGATGAAAGATTTGGACGCGATTGACCGGCGAATCATCAAGGCATTGCAAGAAGATGGCACGATCACCCACAATGACTTGGCGGAACGGGTGGGCGCCTCTAGCGCGTCTTGTTGGCGCCGGATTAAGGCCTTGGAGGCAGCGGGCGTTTTGGGCCGCACCGTGCGTTTGGTAAACCCCCAAGCCATTGGGCGCGGGGTGAATGTTATGTGTAATGTGCGGATGAACAGCTATACGTTGGACGTGCGGCAAGCCTTTGAAAAATTTGTGCGCGACCGTGCCGAAATTATCGAATGTTTTTCTATGTCCGGCGATTGGGATTATCTGATGCGCGTCGTGGTGCCGGACGTCGAGGCCTATAATCATTTCATGATGCATAGCCTGCTCAACCATCCATCCGTGGCGGGGGCGTCTTCGCATTTTGCCTTGGCGCACACCAAATATAGCACCGCTTTGCCAGTGTGATGGGCGGGGCAGCGTCCAAACCGGCGAACGCCACGCCCCGATCCTCACCGCAATTGGGCGAAGCAGGTCCGCAATTCTTGGGTGAAAATTTGGGGCTGTTCCCACGCCGCAAAATGACCGCCGCGCGGCAATTCATTCCAATGGATCAGCTGAGGCATCAATCGTTCGGCCCAGCGGCGGGATGGACGGATGATTTCCTTGGGAAAGACGCTGACCCCCACGGGCAAATCCAAGGCGGTGGGCACGAAATTGGCAAAGCTTTCCCAATATAGCCGCGCCGATGATGCGGCGCTGCGCGACAACCAATATATCATGATATTGTCCAAAATCGCATCGCGCCCCAGCAAGGCTTCGCAATCGCCATCATGGTCGGTCCATTCGTGGATTTTCTCATAAATCCAAGCGGCTTGTCCCACTGGGCTGTCGGTCAGGCCATAGCCCAATGTTTGCGGGCGGGTGGATTGAATGCGGGCATAGCCATTGCCGTTTTGCTGATAATCGGCGGCCGCCGCCAAAGCCGCCATTTCGCTGGGCGATAAATTGGCCATATCCTCTTCATTGGGCATGGCCAGCGCGAAATTCAGGTGGATACCCAAACAGCTTTTGGGGCGGCTTTTGCCAATGGCGGTGGTGACCGCGGCGCCCCAATCCCCGCCTTGGGCAACCCAGCGATCATAGCCCAAATGCTGCATCAATTCTGCCCAGCACAAGGCGATTTGATCGACGCCAAATCCGGCGGTTCGGGGTTTTTCCGAAAAGCCAAAACCGGGCAGGGCGGGGATGACCAGATGAAAGGCATCGGCTGCACTGCCGCCATGGGCTTCGGGGTTGGTGAGCGGGTCGATGACATTTAAAAATTCGGCCACCGAACCCGGCCAACCATGGGTCATCACCATGGGCAAGGCCTCTTCATGGCGCGAGCGTATGTGCAGAAAATATATATCGATGCCGCCAATGCGGGTGACATATTGCCCGATATTGTTCAGCCGTGTTTCAAACCGCCGCCAATCATAATCTTGCCGCCAATATTCGCACAGGCTTTGCACCTTATCCAGCGGTGCACCTTGGCTCCAATCGCCGACCGCCTCGCGCTCTGGCCAGCGGGCGGCGTCCAAGCGCCGCCGCAAATCGTCCAATTCGCGTTCCGCGATATTCAGGTGAAATGCGTGAATGTCCGCCATATGCTGTCCCCCGTCCCACATATCCCCACCCTGCGCTGTTGTCGGCGCGGGCGGTGTTGGGGGGAATATGGCACGATGATGGACAATTGCGACAGGATTTTACGGGCGCAGCCTAGCGTGCGCCTCAGCCCGCCCGCCTCAATCGAAATTGGCGATATTGGTAAAGGCCGCCCAAGCGCTGGGGTGCGCCCAGTCCGATTTCCAGCCCGCCAGCTTGCTGCCATCCGCGCGCTGGCCCGTGCGGACATAGGCCATGGCCGTGGACAGCGCCTGAGCGCGGCTGAGGGCGGGCTTATTTTGCTGCACCGACAGGGTTTCCACCGTCAGGGCGGCGGTGGCATCGTCGGATACGCGCCAATGGCTGGCCAATAACGCCTTGGCCCCTGCGAACAGAAATCCGCGCGCCAAGGCCGACAGGCTGTCATTCCCGCCGCTATTATGCGCCGATGCCGTATTACACGCCGACAAGATCACCCAATCGGCGGACAGGTTTAATTGGGCGGCCTCGCTGGCGGTCAGCAATCCGTCATCCAAATTGCTGGGGTTGTTGGGCGGGGTTAAGACCAAGCCCGGTTCGCCCATCCCCAAAATTGGGTCGGGTAATAGTCCGTGGGTGGCAATGGCGATGATGCGGCTGTTCGCCAGCAAGGGGTCCTGACGCAAGGCTTGTTCGGTGGCCTGCTGCGCCAGCACCAGATTTTTGTCGGGCGTGCCCAGCAATTTCGCCAGCGCCGTCAATTCGGTGGTGGTGCCGGGCAGGGGGGCCAATTTTCGCAAAGCGTCGGGATCGGCCAAGGGCGCGCCCGATCGGGACAGGCTGGAAAATACCCCCACCCCAGCGCCCACGGCGGCGCGGGTTGCCCCCTCGCTGCCTTGTAAAATTGGCGCGCCATAACCGCGAAAATTCACGCTGACCTTATTGTTCCCGCTGGACGTCGCCGCGCCATTGGTGCTGATCGTCCGCACATCGCGGGGCAGGGTGAGCGCGGCGACCGAGGGCAGGTTGGTAAAGGCATAGCGGTCCGCCAGCCATTGGGCCCGTGCCAACATATCAGGGTCCGCGACATCCGCCCCCACGGGCATGGGGGAAGCAGACAGCATCGCCAGCGGCAAATCGCCCAGCTTGCCCGATGCATTGACATAGAGTCGCTTGCTATTGGCCAGCAAGGGTTCGATGGGCGCAAATAAATGCTGATACAGACGGTGGGCGGTGGCCAAGTCAAAACGGCGGCGGCCATTTAATTCTTGTTCGCTCATGGGCATGGCGTCCAGCTCGGCGGTGCGGGCGGCGGAACAGGTTTCCACATCCACATCGCAGCGCAAGTCGCCAATATCCTTCATCATCATCGCCAATTCGACATTGGGGCGGCTCCACCCGACCACATTGGGTGTAACGACAAACAGATGCATGGTGTTGGCGGCCTCGGTCATCAGCAACAAGGCTTCGTCGGGCTTCAGCGCCTTTTGCACCTCGGCCAAGCCAGCGGGGCGGGGGGCCACCAATTGGCGATATTCGGGATAGCGATGGTCAATTTGGGCGCTCAACTCCGCAAGCTGGGCGCGCACGCTTTCCAATTCCCCGCGCAGCTTGGTGGCGGTGACGCTTTGCCCCTCACTCAGGGCGCGGAGCAGATTTTTATCCAGCATCTGAGCCTGCGCGGCCAGATTTTGTTCCTGCCGCACGGTTTCGGCCATTTGCGGGCTTTTGGCCGCATGGCGCGCAGCGGTTTGCATCATGGCGCGGCCCGACGCCGAACTAATGGCATCTTGCGCCGCCATGAAGGCGCGGTCTTGCAGGCGCGATTGCTCCGCCGCATCGGGCGTATGGCTCATCAGGCTGAAGGCGGCGTTCATATAGCTGGTGTAAATTCCGCGATCAGGGTCCGCTTGTCGGCGATCCAGTGCCGACAGGCCCAGGGCATCGCGCCCCATCGCTTCGCGGCTCAATCGGCGGTAAATGTCCATGGCCTTGCCTGCCATTTGCTCTGCCTCTGCCGCCCGCCCTTGACGGTTGAGATTGGAGCTCAGGCTTTCATAGGCCCGCGCCGTATCAATATGCTGATCGCCAACCGCATGTTGGTAGATCGCCAAGGCTTGGCGGTAATAAGGTTCGGCGGTGGCATCGCCTTGGCCGGCACGGGTCAGGGCGCTGGCGGTTTGGTGATAGCTGGTCGCCGTCAACACATGCTGTTCACCCAGCACATGCCGACGAATATCAAGCGCCTTGCCCATATAGGATGCGGCCTGTTGATGCTGGCCCGCTATGCTCAGCTCGCCGCCCAATGCGCCATAAGCCCATGCTGTGTCGATATGGTCGGTGCCCATGGTTTTTTCATAAATTCCGACGGCGCGCGATGCCATCTCCTGCGCGGCGGCGGCATCGCCATTGTTCCGCTGAACGGCGGCATAGTTAATCAGCAAAATAGCATAGGATGGATGGTCGCTGCCCGTCAGGCGTTGGCGCAAATCCAAAGCGCGGCGATACATGGCGTCTGCTTCATTATAACGCCCCTGTGCCGCCAGATTTTGGGCAATATTGCCATACAACACCGCAACGGATTCATTGCCTTCACCATTGGCGGCGCGGCTGATGTCCAAGGCCTTGCGCAGCATGGGTTCAATCACGCTGGGCGGGCGGCCTTGGTTTTCCATGGTCAGCGCCAGATTATTATAAATTTCACCCGTTAACGGATGGGCCGCACCCAATTTTTTCTCGCGAAGTGTCAGCGCGCTGCGATAGGCAGCCTCGGCTTCATCAAAGCGGCCCGCCCGCCCCAGCACATAGCCCATCGCTGCATGGCCCAGCGCGGCGTCCGCGCTGTCGGGGCCGGAACTGGCCTGCCACATCGCCAAGGCTTGTTCGGCCTTAGCCATGGCGGGTTGTTGCTGGCCCATATCGGAATAGTTGATGGCGCTGTTATACAGACGCAAAGCGACGCGGCTATTCGGCCCGCGCGACAGGCTTTGATCAATGGTCAGCGCCTCTGCCAACATCGGCTCGGCGGCTTGATATTGCCCGCGCGCCCGCAAGATAACGGCCAAATTCCCATAAGCACTGGCCGTTTCCAAATGATGCCGCCCATGAACCGCCAGATTTCTGTCCAGCACGCTGCGATATAGGGCCTCTGATGCGGCCAATTCGCCCACATTATGCAGGCTGGCGGCGACATTGCTGTCTGCGATGATCGCTTTGGGGTCATTGGCACCCAGACTAGCGGTGCGTTCGCGGGCAATATATTGGCGCAGCGGCAGGGCATCGGCAGACCGGCCTTGTGCGACATAATTGGCCGCCAAAAATCCGGCGGCGACCAATGTTTCTTCGTGGCGGTTGCCCACTTGGGCCAAATTTTGTTCATAGAGGCGGCGACGGATCGGTTCGGCGGCGGTCCAGCGGCCTTGGCTTTCCATGCTGCCGGCCATCAACCGATAACCCAGCCCGGTCATGGGGCTGTCGTCGCCATATTCCTTGGCGGACAGCGCAATCCAGCGTTCATATATTTTCTGCGCGGCGGGAATGTCGCCGCCGCGTTCCAAATCCATGCCTTTGTTGATCAGATCTAGCATTTTTTGCTGATCATCGTTCAGCGGAGCAGGGCTGTCTGCTTGGGCCACTGCGTGGGGCGTCACAAACCATAAAGGCGCGGTGATCAGGGCGGTGATCAGCTTGTTTTTGGTGCGTGGCATCAGTCTGCGACCCTTTTTCTTTGTTCGGACAGGTTGTTCTTGCCGGTTCTTATGCAAACTAGCCCAGCAGATCGGCTGTGACGATCCTCACGCTTTGAAAATTATCCACCTTTTTGGGCATAAGGGCACGAATGATGGCTTCCCAAAGAAAAGGGGCACAGCGGGCCTATATACCTGCTGTGCCCCTTGATCATCAGCCATGCCGAAAATCAGGCCGCTATTTCCGCCTTTACGTCGGCAATCATGTCCAAGATTTGGTCGGCATGTTCTTTTCGGCATATGAGGAGGTCGGGCAGATAGACGTCGGCTTGGTTATAGACCAACGGGCTGCCGTCGATGCGCGAACAATGGAGGCCGTGGGCCGCCGCGACGGCGACGGGGGCCATGCTGTCCCATTCATATTGGCCGCCCGAATGCAGATAAATATCAGCTTGGCCCAAAATGATCGCCATGGTCTTGGCACCAGCCGATCCCATGGGGACCAGCTCTGCGCCCAGTCTTTCTGCCACAGCCAGCGCTTCGCTGGCGGGGCGGGTGCGGGACACCACCATGCGCAGCTTTTCAGGCGCAGGGGGAAGGGGGCGTGGCTGGTCGGAACGCAGCACCGTGCCGCCATCCAAATCGGGCAGGGCGACCGCACCCAGAACCGCTGTGCCATTCACCGCCATGCCGACATGCACCGCCCAGTCGGGCCGTTCTTCGCCATATTCCCGCGTGCCATCGACGGGGTCGATAATCCAAACCCGTTCTTGGGTTAGGCGCTCGGCATTGTCCTTTTCCTCTTCGGACAATAGGCCATCGGCGGCGCGGGTTTCGCGCAGCGCATGACACAGAAATTGGTTGGCGGTTTGATCGCCAGCCTTGCCCAGCGCTTTCGCGCTGAACAGGCCGGAGCGACGCACTTCGATTAAGATACGTCCTGCGACATCGGCCAAATGGGCCGCCAAATCGCCATCGCTCATTTGGGTGTGGTCCAAGGCTTGGGTCATGGGATCAACCTTGCGATAATGGCATCCGCCGCTTCTTCGGCTGACATGATGCTGGTGTCGATGTGGATTTCGGGATTTTCGGGCACTTCATAAGGGCTATCAATGCCCGTGAAGTTGCTGAGTTCGCCTTGGCGGGCCTTTTTATACAAACCCTTGACGTCCCGTGCTTCGGCAGCGGCCAGACTGGTATCGATATGGACTTCGATAAACTCCCCAGCTTCCATCATCTGGCGCACCATGTCGCGTTCCGACCGGAAGGGCGAGATAAAGGCCGTGATGACAATCAAGCCCGCATCGGTCATCAGCTTGGCCACTTCGCCCACGCGGCGGATATTTTCCACACGGTCGGCATCGGTAAAGCCCAGATCGCGGTTCAGGCCATGGCGCACATTATCGCCGTCCAGCAAGAAAGTATGGCGGTTCATCCGCGCCAATTTCTTTTCGACCAAATTGGCGATGGTGGATTTGCCAGCGCCTGACAGGCCGGTGAACCACAAGACACTAGGCCGCTGGTTCTTGATGTTCGCATGAAATTCGCGAGTGACATCGGTGGCCTGCCAATGGACATTTTGGGCGCGGCGCAGGCTGAAGTGCAGCATACCAGCGGCGACCGTGGCGTTGCTGATCTTGTCGATCAAGATAAAGCCGCCCAGCGACCGGTCATCATCATAAGCCGCAAAGGTCAGCGGCTTGTCGGTGGCAAGATTGGCCACACCAATGGCGTTGAGGTCCAGCGTCTTGGCCGCCAGATGCTCCATCGTGTTGACGTTGATCTGATATTTGGGCGCTTGCAGCGATACCGACACCATTTGCGTGCCCAGCTTCAGCCAATAAGGGCGGCCCGGCAGCATTTCTTCGTCGGCCATCCACACCACAGTGGCTTCGAACTGGTCGGCGCTTTGGGGCGGACTATCCGCCGCCGCGATCACATCGCCGCGTGAACAATCGACTTCATCGGCCAAGCAGATGGTCACCGATTGCCCAGCAATGGCTTGTGGCAAATCGCCGTCCATGGTGACGATGCGGCTGACCGTGCTGGTCTTGCCTGACGGAACAATCCGCACGGCATCACCAACGCGCAAAGTGCCCGATCCGATCTGGCCCGAAAAACCACGGAAATCCAAATTGGGGCGGTTGACCCATTGCACCGCCATGCGGAACGGCTGGTTCTGGGCCGCTGTCTGGTTGACCTCGACCGTTTCCAGATGCTCCATCAAAGAAGGGCCGCTATACCAAGGGGTGTTGTCGCTCAGCTTGGTGATATTGTCGCCCTTGAAACCCGAAATCGGAATGGGCGTGAAGGCCGAAATACCAATGCTGGCGGCAAATTCGCTATAATCTTTCAAGATTGAGTCATAGACGGCGGGATCATAATCCACCAAGTCCATCTTGTTGATGGCCAGCACAATATTTTTGATGCCGATCAAATGCACCAAATAGCTGTGGCGGCGGGTTTGCACCGACATGCCTTTGCGGGCATCGACCAAGATAACGGCCAGATCTGCGGTGGATGCCCCCGTGACCATGTTGCGCGTATATTGTTCGTGGCCGGGTGTGTCCGCGACAATGAATTTGCGCTTTTCCGTCGAGAAAAAGCGATAGGCCACGTCAATGGTGATGCCTTGTTCACGCTCGGCGGCCAAACCATCGACCAGCAAGGCAAAGTCAATTTCCTGACCTTGTGTGCCCACGCGCTTGCTGTCGGCTTCCAAGGCGGCCAACTGATCTTCAAAGATCATCTTGCTGTCATAGAGCAAGCGACCGATCAGCGTGGATTTGCCATCGTCGACGCTGCCGCAGGTGATGAAGCGCAACATGCTTTTATGCTGATGCGCGTCCAGATAGGCATCAATGTCTTGGGAAATCAGATCATCGACCTGATAGACGCTTTCTTGGGCTGCTTCCAACATCAGAAATACCCCTCTTGCTTTTTCTTTTCCATGCCAGCGCCGCCAGCGTCTTTGTCAATCGCGCGGCCTTGGCGCTCCGATGTGGTGGTCAGCAACATTTCCTGAATCACTTCGCTGAGCGTCGCCGCTTCGCTTTCCACAGCCCCCGTCAACGGATAGCAGCCCAAGGTGCGGAACCGGATCGAGCGTTCCACCGGCACTTCGCCTGCTTCCAAGGGGAAGCGATCATCGTCGACCATCACCAACATGCCATCACGTTCCACGGTCGGGCGCTTGGCGGCGAAATAGAGCGGGACGATGGGGATATTGTTCAGCTTAATATATTGCCAAATATCCAGTTCCGTCCAATTGCTGATCGGAAAGACGCGGATGCTTTCGCCCTTGGCTTTTTGGGCGTTATACAGGTTCCACAGTTCTGGACGCTGGTTCTTCGGGTCCCAGCCATGGCTGGCGGTGCGGAAGGAATAGATGCGTTCTTTGGCCCGCGACTTTTCCTCATCGCGCCGTGCGCCGCCAAAGGCCGCGTCAAAGCCATGAAGGTTGAGAGCCTGCTTCAACCCTTCGGTTTTCCACATATCGGTGTGCAGCGCGCCATGGTCAAATGGGTTGATCCCGCGATCAACGGCTTCTTGGTTATGATAGACCAGCAATTCCATGCCGCTTTCGCGCGCCATCTTGTCGCGCAATTCATACATGGCGCGGAATTTCCACGTCGTATCAACATGCAGCAAGGGGAAGGGCGGCGGCGAAGGGTAAAAAGCCTTGCGCGCCAAGTGCAACATAACCGCGCTGTCTTTCCCGACGGAATAGAGCATCACAGGGTTTTTCACCTCTGCCACAACTTCGCGCAATATATGGATGCTTTCCGCTTCCAGACGCTGAAGATGGGTGAGCGTTTGTGGATCTGTCATCTTTCCTCCCAATTTCTATGTCCCAGCTATGCAAGACAAAAATTACAACTGGACCTCCCATATGGGAGGTTGTAGAAAAAAAGGATGATCAGGCCCAATGACAGCAATTTACTTTTGGCATTGCATGATGGTGCGTCCGATGAGCCCTATTGGGGCGGCTTTTTGGACATGCTGCGGGAGAGGACAAAAACCGCGCGGACCTCTATTGTTTTACGCCATGAAGCAGAGGGGCAGGCGGTCTATTTCTTTTCTGGCCAGCATCCCCCGCCGGACCAGCAGAGCATCTCTCGCGATAAATTCTCGCGTGCCCCCGCGCCCTATCAAAATATGCGCGATGGGCGGGTCTATGCATTGGAAGAGCTTCTGGACCTCGCCAATGCGGACCACCGCGCCATTTATGGCGAGATTATCTTGCCTTGGGGTTTGCCAGAAAGCCGGACTATGCGCGTAACCGTCGAGGGGGGCTTAACCTTGTGGCTGGGCTGCGCAGGGGGGCCCGGCATTGGTTGGTCCGCGATCAGCGCATTGATGGCGTCACTGGCACCCCATTTGCGCGTCGCCTTTCGGAATTTTTCGGCGCTGGAAATGGCCAATATGCGGGTTCATGTGTCCTCCGAAGCCTTTGAGCGCCGCGATTTTGGTTGGGTGACGTTGGACGCGCGGTGCCGCATGGTGGACGCCAGCCCGCATATCGAGGATTTGCTGCGCCGGTGCCATACGCTGCAACGCGATCGTTATGGCCGTTTGACCCCGCGCTCGCCCGCCATTGATCGCGAATTGACGGCATTGATAAAAAGCTATGCGGAACTGGGCCATGGCCCAGCCAAAGCGATCAGGCTGAGCAGCGACCCACAAATGGAAATGCTGGTGCGCCCCATGAAAGACGGGGCTTTGTCCACCGCATCCTCTCCGGTTGCGATTGCTTATCTGAGCGGTGATCATTGGTCCCATGCGGACCGCTGTGACCAATTGGTCGATCTGTTCGGCCTGTTGCCCAGCGAAGCGCGTTTAGCATGGGCCTTGGGACGCGGCCTGTCGATTAGCGAAGCCGCCGAGGAACTGGGCTTGCAGGTGGAGACGGCGCGCTACTATAGCAAGAAAATATATGCGAAAACGGGCGCCCGCGGACAAGCAGAGTTGGTACGCAATATTTTGATGAGCGTGTTGGGAATGGGCTGACCCGGGGTTATTGGGTTGCCGTTGCCGGAAAGGCCGATTGGACGCCCCCCAGAAATATATCGACCGCCATTTTGGCATGTTCGCGCTGTTCCTCCAGCGGCGGTATGTGCAGCCCCAGTCCAGCGGACCGCAAGGGACCAGCTAAAATCATATCTTGCAGCATCAACATCATACGGTGCTTGTCGGCAGTCGATATAGGGCTGGTCATCGGGTCGCGGTCCAAAACCGTAAGCAAAGCCGCGCGGCCTGGGAAATGTTGGTCCTCGTCGCTCAATTTCGCAAGCTGGGGAAAACGCGCGGCTTCGGCCATGATGATGCCGTGCATACGCACCATTTTTGAATCCAGCATTGCTGTTAAAATTTGTTCCGCGACATGAATCAGCGCATCGCGCAGCGGGCGGTCGCTGACGAAGATGTGATCAAAGCGCGGGGCCAGCATGCGATTGCTCACGGCGATGAACAGCGCCTCCTTGCTGCCAAAACGGGCATAGATCGTTTGTTTGCTGGTGCCGGCTTTGGCGGCGATGGTGTCGATTGCGCCGTTGCTGAAGCCATGTTCCAGAAAAATATCTTCGGCCGCATCCAAGATAGCGAGCTGCAATTTCTGGGCGTCTGCGCGGGCAGGGCGGCCGCCTTTGCGGCGGGGGGACGGATTATCGTTCATCATCGGACCTCAATAACTTGACTCATAGTTAAGTTTATTTTTAAAAGCTGTCTAGCAGATAGGCCGCAACATCACCGCATGCACGGGTTGATGTTGGGCGGAATGGAAAAGGTTACAAAGAATGAACGAGATTAAGGGCGCGGCCTATATTCCCCCCAACCCGTGGAAGAATGACCGTGCGAAAGCCCCGCCGCCGCCCGCGGGACAAGATATTCGGCAATGGGGATTGGCCATTGATGCGCCGCTGGTGTTGAACAATCCCGACACCCATGATTGGCAGGACAGTGCGGATGTGGTGGTGGTGGGCCTTGGCGGTGCCGGCATTGCGGCCGCGCTGGAAGCCTTGGAAAATGGCTTGAGCGTCACGGCGCTGGACCTTTATGATGGGGGTGGGTCGTCGGCGGCCAATGGCGGTGTTTATTATGCGGGCGGCGGAACCTCTATTCAACAAGAGGCGGGCGTTTTGGATGACGCCAAAGCGATGGAGGATTATCTGCGCTTTGAAGTGGGCGATGTGGTGTCCCCAGAAACGCTGACCGATTTTTGTGAGCAAAGCGCTGGAACATTTGAATGGCTGCGCCGTCATGGTGCGCCGTTCAGCGCGACTTTATATAGCAAGAAAACATCCTATCCCCCGCTGGATAAATTTTTATACCATCCAGACAGCAGCTTGGCCGGCCCGTTTCGCGACCTGACGCCGCCCGCCGCGCGCGGGCACCGTACGGTGCATCGCAATGGCAAAAACCCCTTTGGCTTGGGTGTGGGTATTTATGCCCCCTTAAAGGCCGCCGCTTTGGCCAAGGGGATGCGCTTTCATGACCATGCCGATGTGCGGCAATTGGTTCAAGATCGCCAAGGGCGGGTCATTGGCGTGCGCGTTGAGCGTCTGGCGGACCCACAGCTGCGAGCGGATCATGCCCGCTTGATTGCCAAGGCCAGCAAATGGATGGGTATGTTGCCGTCCACTCTTCCGGGCGCGCAGGTGACCACGCGCATAGGTTATCGCTATTTGGAAAAGGCGCATAAGCTGGCGAATGCTGCGCGCACCAGCCTGTGGATCAGGGCGCATAAAGGTGTGGTGCTGAGCGCAGGCGGATTTATCTGTAACCCCGCGATGGTCGAGCATTTTGCTCCAGATTATGCGGCGGGTCTGCCCAATGGAACCTTGGGCGACAATGGCAGCGGCATCATGTTGGGCGTGTCGGTAGGCGCGCAAACGGGTCTGATGGAGCGGGTGTCGGCATGGCGCTTTTTGTCCCCGCCCAAGGCGTGGGGCCAAGCGATGGTGGTCGATGGCACCGGCCAGCGTTTCTTGAATGAAAGCTGGTATGGCGCGCGCATTGGTGACGAATTGGTCGAACGCCATGCAGGGCGCGGTTATATCATCATGGACCGCAAATTGTGGAAACAGTCGCTCAAAGATGCGTTTGGCGAAGGTGTGTTGACCTTTCAACGCGACATCACCTTGATCAACGGCCTGTTCGGCGCTGCCAAGGCCAAGGACCCGCAAGCTTTGGCCGCGAAAATGGGCTTTGACCCACAAATATTTGCGGAATCCTTGTCGGCGTATAACCGCGCTGCGGGCGGCGTCGAAGCCGATGCGTTCCACAAAACACCGGATGAAATGGCCGTTTTGGACCAAGGCCCGTATTATGCGGTGGATATGTCGATTGATGCGCGGCTCTTCCCCTTGTCCTGCATGACCGTTGGCGGTCTGGTTGTGGACGAAAAGACAGGCGCGGTGAAGGATAGCAGCGGCGCGGTAATGGACGGGCTTTATGCCGCAGGTCGCAATGCGGTGGGCATTTGTTCCAACCTTTATGTCAGCGGATTAAGCTATGCGGATTGCATTTATTCGGGACGGCGGGCCGCGCGGGCCATGGCGAAAGAGGGCGCGCAGCCCTAGCATTTGCCCATGAAAAGCGAATGCAGTTGCGATATGAAGGACTTATGGGCACATCAGCGCCTGTTTGGAATTTATATCGCACAGGATTAACGGATTTAGGGAGGGCATATGTCCACACAGATTGAACAGATTTTGGCGCGTTTGGACCAATTGGAATCCAAAGAGGCCATCCGCGAGTTGAAATCCCGCTATTTGCGCGGCTGTGATACCAAGCAGGTGGAGGATATTCGCGCGACGATGTTGCCGAATGTCGAGATTGATTATGAAGGATTCCCTCCTTTTTCCGATCGCGAAGCCTTTTTGGCCATTTATCAGCAAATGGCTTGCCAACCGGGTGTCTATGACATTCACCATGCGACCAACAGCGTCATTACCTTTCAGGGGCCCGATGAAGCGACCGGACATTGGTCGCTCAATTTCCGCTCCGTCATCGTGTCGATGGACCTGATCACCCAATTGGGCGTGGAATATGAAGACCGTTATGTGCGCGTCGATGGCGAGTGGAAAATTGCGGCAACCCAGTCACGCCGGACGTCTTGCTTGATGCAGAAGGTCGATGAGCAAGGCAGTGCCCGCTATATTGCATTGGGCGAAGCCCCCGCCGCCTATGGCGAAGAAACGGCGTAAAGCTAGATAGCTAGGTTCTGACCCTAGGAACCATGCGGCGGGATAGGCCCTGCCGCATGGTTTTTTTGCAACATATTTTGATAAATATAGCGCAATGATGGCATAAACATTGATAGAATGCTTAATATGCGCATAGATCGCCGCCATTCACTATGCATTTAAATTTTCCTCGCATGTTTTTGTGCGAAGGGAATGCGTGCGGAGAGAGCGATTATGAAATTATTGAAATCCACATCCTATTCCATTTTGGGTGCAGCGATGCTGGCGGCTGCGCCATCTGTCCACGCCCAAGAAGATGACGGCGGCATCGCCGACATCGTCGTAACGGCGACCAAAATGGGCGAAACCCGCCTGCAAGCCACGCCCATCGCGGTGACGGCCTTGTCCAGCGATGATATGGCATCGCGCGGCATTCGCGACGTGCAAGACCTGAAGGCCTTGGTGCCCAGCCTGCAAGTTGCCGACCTCAGCGGTTATACCCAAATGTTCGTGCGCGGCATTGGGTCGAACATTGTGTTCATTGGTTCGGACCCCAGCACGACCCTGCATTTGGATGGCGTCTATCTGGGTCGGCCCATGTCCTATATGAATGACTTTTTGGACGTTGAACGCGTCGAAGTGCTGCGCGGTCCCCAAGGGACCATTTATGGCCGCAATTCGGTTGGCGGCACCGTCAACGTCATTTCGCGCAAGCCCAGCACGACCCCATTAATGGAATTGCGCGCCGAATATGGCACCTATGACCGCTATGCTTTGAAAGCCTATGCAACCGCGCCCATTGGCGACGGCGGCGCAGCTTTTAGCATCGCGGGTGATGTTTCGGGTCATGACGCATTTCGTGAAAATATCTCGACCGGCGATGATATGGAAAGCCTGCGCTCGCGCGGCGTACGTGGTCAATTGCTGCTGCCATTTGGCGGCGTCCACAGCCTGACTTTACGTGCCGATTATGGTCACCAATCGGGTTCGATGGGTGCTTATCCCAAATTATTGGGCCCTATTGGTGATGCTGCAACCGATGGCATTTTGGGTGACCCTGATAAAGTCGCGCTGGACGCACCAGCCCACACCGTCATGCGTAACTATGGCTTTGCCGGTGAACTTGATATTGCGGTCAGCGACGATATCACGCTGCGCAGCGTGACGGCCTATCGCGGTCTTCGCGGCAATATTCAAAATGACAGCGACAGCAGCCCGCTGTCGATCTTGCCGATTAACATTGGCCCGATCCGCCAGAATCAGTTCAGCCAAGAAATCAACCTGATCGGCAAAAACGATCTGGTCGATTGGGTTGTCGGGGCTTTCTACTTTGACGAAAAGAACCGTGAAGATTTGACGCTGGCGATTGTGCCAGAGAATTTCACTCATGTTCAGCGCCCACATTTGCGCGCGAAATCGCTGGGTCTGTTCGCGCAAACCGAATGGCATTTGACGGAACAGCTCTCCTTCGTTGCGGGTCTTCGCTACACCAAGGAAAAGAAGAGCTATCAGCTGCTCGACAAATATGTTGTTGGGGCAATCTCGGATCCCGCACTGGCCGATCAGGCTCCGGTCGTGATGCTGCCCGGCGCGACACCGAATGACCCGCTGATTCCATGGCAGTTTACAGTCGATACCAGCCGCAAGGATGATGCCTTCACGCCGAAATTTGGCCTGAATTACAAGCCAAATGATAATGTAATGGTCTATGCATCGGCGACGCGCGGCTTCAAGAGCGGCGGTTACGACTTTGGCGCGCTCAACTATGAAAATTCGGTTGCGGGTTTCGCACCGGAAAAGCTGTGGTCCTATGAAGCAGGGATTAAGTCCGACTGGTTCGGTCGCCGCCTGCGCGCCAACCTGACCGGCTTTTATTATGACTATAAGGACCTGCAGGTTCAGGGCTATTTGAACGACGGTCTGGCCTTTGGTGCCACCACCAACAATGCTGCCTCCGCCCGCGTCAAGGGTTTGGAATTGGAATTGCTGGCTCGTCCGCTGAGTGGTTTCAGCCTGTCGGCCAATTTGGCTTATTTGGATGCGACCTATAAGAACTTCACCGATGCTTCGGTTGGCCAGCTTCAGTTTGACGCATCGGGCAAGCGCCTGAACAATGCGCCGAAATGGGCCGGTACCATCGGCGCGGCCTATGAACTGGGCCTAGCTGACGGCAGCCGCATTGAATTTGGTGCGGACCTGCGTTTCCAAAGCAAGATCTATTTCACGGCTTTGAACGGCGGCGGTAAAGTGGTGGACAACACCAATTCGGCTAATCCCGTTGACCGTGTGATCGCAAATTATCTGGAACAGCAGCGCGGCTATGAAGTCGTGAGCGCGCGTATCGGTTGGAAGGACGCGGACGATCGTTTCGGCATCAATTTGTTTGCGTCGAACTTGTTCGACAAAAATTATATTGTCGGCACGGCCAATTACACGCCAGCCATTTCGGCACGTCAGGGCCGTCCTCGTGAAATCGTCGGCCAAGTGTCGATGAAATTCTGATCAAGCGTGGAATGGTCAAGTCTTGGACGGAGCGCCGTGATTTAACCGTTCGATCTGCTGGATATTAAATGACAGAATAAGCCGCTTGGTATTCCCAAGCGGCTTATTTTATATTTGGCTGTTGGCCGGCCTTCGATATCTGTAGTTTTGTGGCACGGATTTAGTGTAGGGTGCACCTGTTCTTATAAGCGGAGCAGTCGAGATAAATTTAACCGATAATAAAGATTATGTTAAATTAAATATGTGCGCCATCACTCTATCGGATAAGAGCGACGCCATAGAAAACCCCCGCGGAGCATCAGCTCGCGGGGGTGATCATATCTTTCATAGGCCCCGCAGGGCCGCTGGCTTTGTTAGTCGTTCACACCCAGCATATCGCGCGCAGCGATATAACCAAAGGTCATGGCTGGGCCAATCGTAACCCCTGCACCCGGATAGCTTTCGCCCATCGCCGATGCCGCATTGTTCCCGACAGCATAAAGACCGCCAATGGGTTGACCGTCATTACCCAAAACGCGGGCCTTGTCGTCGGTCAGCAGGCCGCCGTTGGTGCCAATGTCACCGGGATAGATGGGAATGGCATAAAAGGGCCCTTGGTCCAGCGGACGCAAGCATGGGTTTGGCGCTTGGCGCGGATCGCCATACATTTTGTCATAGGCGGCTTGACCGCGCTGGAATTCGGGGTCTTCGCCATTTTCCGCATGTTGGTTGAAGCTGCGAACGGTGTCGCCCAAGGCCTTGGGGTCAACGCCCATTTTCTGGGCCAATTCCTCGATCGTGCGGCCTTTTTTCAATATGGACCGAACCGCGCCATTGTGCATCCAATCCGGCATCAACGGATAGAGCGGGCCCATGGGATAATTGTGGCGATAACGATGGTCAAACACCATCCAGCTTGGGCTTGCGTTGCCATATTCTTTTTCTTGCTTGGCCATAATTTGACCAACCACATGATAGGATGCCGCCTCGTTCAAGAAACGTTTGCCGCTTTGGTTCACCATGATGCAACCAGGCAGCGCGCGTTCAATGGTGGACAGGCGTCCACGATCTTCGCCGGGCACATAAAATACTGGGGCGGCCCAGGCCGATTGCATGTTCAGCGTTTTCGCACCCAAGGCTTGGCCCGCGCGAATGCTGTCACCCGTGTTGCTGGTCACACCGCCGGAATAAAGGGCTGTTTGATAGAGCGGTGCATTTTCGTCGCGCATTTGCTGGTTTTTATCAAAACCGCCGGCGGCCAGAATTACACCCTTTTTGGCCTTAATCTTCAAAATCTTGCCGTCATGACGGATCAGCGCGCCGACAACCCGGCCATCTTCGCGGATCAATTCTTCCAGCGGGCTTTCCAGCCACAATGGCACATTTTGCCGATTGAGCGCCATGCGCAGGCCGCCGGTCAAGGCATTGCCCAAAGTCAGGCGGCGATCCTTGCCCGACGTAAAGCGGAACGGCAGGTCCAGCCAATAGCGTGCCAAGCTTTTGGCCAGCAGCATTTGCCAACCCTTGGAGCGGTATAAAATCGAGTAAGTTTCGTCAAAATGCCAGTTCAAATAGCCGAACAAGCTGGCGGCTGGGGATGCATAGCGCAGCGAGCGAACATCATTGCCCAGCTTCTTGCCGTCGATGGGCATCGGCATGTGGGTGCGGAAACCCGTTGGCGAACCGCCCGGATTTTCAGCGTGATAATCAGGGTATGGAAAGGCCAGATATTGGACATCGGTATTTCCCATCAACCAACGCAGCATGGGGCCAGCGTTGGTGACATAGGACCGAATATTGGCATCGGGCACATTGTCGGCACTCAGATGGCGAAGATAGGTAAAGGCATCGTCCAGATTGTCTTCAAAGCCAGCCGCTTTTGCGACATCGCTGCCCGGAATCCAAATGCCCGCGCCGGACGTGGCAGAGGTTCCGCCCCATAGTTCGGCTTTTTCGACGATCAGTACATCGGCGTGATTTTTGGCAGCCACCAACGCGGACAACATGCCGCCAGCGCCGGACCCGACCACCAAAACATCAACTTCTTTATCCCAATTTCCTGTCGTCATCCTCATCACCTTCGCTGGCTTTGGCTTGGCAAATGTCCCAGCAGTGCATCGGGCAATGCGGGCCAAAGCTTTATGGGCGTTATCTATCCCCAAAGATTTGGCATAAGGGACACCCAACATCAAGCATCTCATTTTTTATATACCGTAGAAAATATTGCATCACAAAGCGCAAATTTTCTGTGTTTTGGGATTTAGTCCTTGCAATTGCGTAAATTAAAACAAATTATTATGCGATAATAGAGCGGGAGATGTTTCGGGTATGTCGCATTTATCAGCCAAGGTGGCGCTGGTCACCGGTGCCGGTCAAGGCATTGGCCAAGGGACCGCGCTGGCTATGGCCGCCGCTGGCGCTGCTGTGGTCGTCGCAGGCCGAACCTTGGAAAAAGTCGAAGAAACACGCGCCGCTATTGTTGCCGCTGGCGGACAAGCGCATGCGACTGCGTGCGATGTGAAAAATCCTGCCGACCTTGCACGGGCGGTTGATGCCGCCGTTCAGCAATTTGGCGGTTTGGATGTTTTGGTCAACAATGCCCAAGAAGTTCCGCTGGGTGCGCTGAATGATGTCACCGACGAAGCCTTTTTGGCGGGCTTTGAATCGGGGCCCTTGGCCACGATGCGCCTGATGAAATTGGCGCGGCCCCATATGGTGGCGCGCGGCGGCGGTACTATTTTCAATTTCACCTCCTCTGCCACCATTCGTTGGGACATGAGCGGCTATGGTGCTTATGCGGCGGTGAAACAGGCTGTTCGGTCGCTGACCCGCGCCGCCGCAGCAGAATGGGGGCCGGATAATATTCGTGTCCTCAGCATTGCACCGCACGCGGAATCCCCTGCGCTCAAAGCGTGGATTCAAGGCAATCCTGATGAAGCAGAGGCTTTCTTTCGCACCATTCCGCTGCGCCGCATTGGGCAGTTGGAAGAGGATATCGGCCGTGCGCTGGTGGCGCTGTGTGCGACAGATTTGTCCTATTTAACGGGCGCGACCATTCCGCTGGATGGTGGCCAAGCCAATTTTGACTGAGCCAAACCAAGCCTGATTGCGAAGGCCCATATGGCTCGGACGAATTGATTTTTTGGGAGAGGTTGTTTCATGGAAAAAGTCATTGCTGCCCTATGGGCGCCGGACGGCGAAAGCCGCGCGACATTTAATCAGCGCCTGCTGGAAGAATTGGTGCCAGAATTGCAAGCGGCGGGCGCCCTGCATATTCGTTTGAACTTGCGGGACGATGCCGTCGAACCAGCCCAAAGCCTGACGCAAATTTGGCAAGCCCCTCAACAAGATGCGGTGGCGCAATTTTGGGTGCCATCAAGCCATGCAATGTTTTTTGGCGCTGTCGACACGGTTTTGAACCAATATAGCGCGCACCACGCGGCATGGCTGGTGATCGAATCGACCATCATCCCCAATAAGGACCATCCGCCAGTGCGGGGCGAGCGCAGCTATGGCTGGAGCCAGATGGCCTTTTTAAATTTCCGCGTCGATCAAAGCCATGCGGAATCCATCCAACATTGGCATGATCATCACACCAATGTCGCCATCGTCACCCAAAGCAATTTTGAATATGCACAGAATTTGGTCATTCGGGCGCTTACCCCTGATGCCCCGAAATATGATGCCATTGTCGAAGAATGCTTCCCACCCGAAGCGATGAGCGATCCGGCGGCCTTCTTTGACGCGGTGAATGACCCAACATTGTTGGAAGATAATATCCGTCGCATGATGGAAAGCTGTGCAGGCTTTTTGAAATTTGGTGAGTTGGACGTGATCCCAACTAGCCAATATGTAATTCATGATTAATTTTACGGGAATAAAAATATGACAAATCCAAAAGTTGCGCTGGTAACTGGGGCCAGCCGCGGAGCCGGTGCTGGGATTGCACGTGGTCTGGGGGAATTGGGCTATACCGTCTATGTGACGGGGCGCAGCGTCACCACAAGCGATGCCAAAGGTTGGGACGGTTCTGTCCTGCCGGGCACGATCGGCGAAACCGCCGCGCGCGTGACAGAATTGGGCGGCAAAGGCATTGCGGTGGCATGCGACCATAGCAATGACGAAGATGTTGCACGGGTGTTTGAACAAATCAAAGCGGAACAAGGACGTTTGGACCTGTTGGTCAATAACGCGGCCTATATGCACCATCAGTTGATCGAGAAAAAACCTTTTTGGGAAAAGGAATTGGATGCGGTTAAGTTGCTCGATGTGGGCCTGCGTTCGGCCTATGTCGCTAGCTGGTATGCAGCACAAATGATGGTACCGCAAAAAAGCGGCTTGATCGCCTTTACCTCCTCCTTTGGTGCGACCTGCTATATGCATGGTCCAGCCTATGGCGCGCAAAAGGCGGGCGTCGATAAATTTGCGCATGATATGGAATTTGATCTGCGCGATACGGGTGTTTCCACGGTATCCTTGTGGCTTGGCCCACAAATCACTGAACGCTCGGCCATCGCCCGCAAAACCAACCCCGAACAATATGAGCAATTTATTGCCATGGCCGAAAATCCCGAATTTTCCGGTCATGTGCTGGATGCCATTTCCAAAGCGCCCAATATTGCAGATTTGTCGGGTCAGACGGTGATTGTCGCCGAAATCGCCAAGGAATTGGGGATTCAGGATCGCGGATATGATCGCCCATCGCACCGCGAAATGCTGGGCAGCCCGCGCCCTAAAAATCCCGCGGCTGTCTATTAAAATACACGCTTTTCAGGCGGTAAAATCATAAAAGGGCGGCTCTGGATAGAGCCGCCCTTTTCTATGTCATCCGACGCTGCCCATCACAATAGGGTGCTATCTTGTTACGCAGGCTTGGGCGGCTCGCCAGGCAGGCCCATATAATAATGACCGGCATTCAAGCCGCCATCGACGGACAATTCGGTGCCCATGCAATATGCTGCGTCGTCCGATGCCAAATAGGCGGCGGCGGCGGCAATATCAGCAGGGTCGCCAGCGCGCTGGGCGGGGTAGATCCAAAAGCCCTTGTCATATTCTTCGCGCTCGGTCTGCATCGGGTTGGCCAATGGCGTATAAATGCCGCCGGGATGGATAGAGTTGACGCGAATTTTACGCGGGCCCAATTCCAACGCCAAGGCCTTGGTCAGGCCGCGCACCGCAAATTTTGTCGCGCAATATACAGTCACCGCATTGGCACCGGCGATACCATCGGCCGAGCTCATGTTGACAATGCTGCCACCACCGGCTTTTTCCAAGGCCGGAATGGCGGCCTGACAACCCAAAATAACGCCGCGCAGGTTGACGTCCAGCAACCGATCAATATCGGCGTCTTGATGGTCTTCAAACGCACGGAACAAGATGGTACCCGCATTGTTGACCAAAATATTCAGGCCACCAAATTGCTTTTCTGCGGCTTGAATGGCGGCGTCCCATTCGCTGCGGCTGCGCACGTCATGGTGGAAATAAGCGCAATTATCGCCCAGCTCGGCGGCCAATGCTTCGCCCAAATCATCCAATATGTCGGTAATCAGTACTTTTGCGCCTTCGGCAATAAAGCGACGCACGATACCTTCACCAATGCCGCGCGCGCCGCCGGTTACCAATGCAACTTTATTTTCTAACCTTCGCACTTCATTCTCCGACAAATATCTATACGCAATATACGAATTTTTATATCCTATTTTCGACGTTTACGTATATAGCTATTATAAAATCAACGCAACAAAAGTGAGAGGGCGTATTATGTCTGTTGATCCGCAAATCCTCGGTCTGCTTTCTGCTATGGCCGACCGCCCAGCCCTAGACCCTGCGGCGATTACGCCGACGATCCTGCGCGAAGCGATGGATCAACCCATTCCGGTTGAAACGCCGCCGCATGTCGCCAGCATCACCGATTTGACCCTGATGCTGGACGGCCGCAGCCTTGCTGCGCGTTTATATATGCCGGATACGGGCGATGCGTCGCCTCCCCCGCTGACGATATTCTTCCATGGTGGTGGCTGGGTCATCGGCACGATTGAAACGCATGACAGCACCTGCCGTGCCTTGGCTTTGGCCAGCGGGTCTGCGGTTTTGTCCGTTGCCTATCGCTTGGCCCCTGAACATCCTTTTCCTGCGCCGCTGGATGATTGCAGCGATGCTGTTCGCTATGCGGCCGCGCATGGTGCATCATGGGGCGTTGATAGCAGCCGCTTGGCTGTCGCAGGTGACAGCGCCGGTGCCAATCTGGCGGCCGCCGCTGCGATGCGGCTGCGCGACGAAGATGGCCCCGCTTTGCGGCACCAATTGCTATTTTATCCCGTAGCGGACAGCGATTTCTCGCGTTCGACCTATGTGGAATATGGCAATGGTGAATATTTTCTCAGCACCCAAATCATGCAATATTTTTGGCACTGCTACCTGCCCGCGGATCAGGACGATGGCGGTTTGGCCTGCTTGGTTGATGCCCCCAATTTATCAGCTTTGCCATCTACGACATTGATTGCGGCCCAATATGATCCGCTGAGCGATGAAGGAATGGCCTTTGCAGACCTGTTGGAAAAGGCCGGAAACAAGGTTGCTGCCTTTAACGCACCGGGGATGATCCACGGCTTTATCAGCATGTTTCCCTATGTCACGGAGGCGCAAAATTGGATTGATCGCGCTGGTGCTAGGTTGCGAGAAGCACTCGCTTGATGCAAAAAGGTCTCAATGCTGCGCGCACTCGGTCGACGGATCCTGAATCGAAGGAGAAGCCGCCCCTTGCGCGCAAGCTGTCCGCCCTGCATGGGTTGACACAGAAACGGGGGCTTATGAAAGCGAATATGAGCGTAGATACGACAGACCTAGCGATTGTTGATCTGCTCCGGCAAAATGGGCGTGCCACAAACCAGCAAATTGCTGAAACCCTTGGCTTGACGGCGACGACGGTATCGACCCGTATTCGCCGGATGGAAGATGCCAATCAACTGCGCGTTGTGGCTGTTTCGGACTTTGCCGCTCATGGCTATGACCTTTTGCTGAAAATCAATATTGATGTGGAGGGGCGTGCAGCGTCTGATGTTGCGAATGATATTTCGGAACTGCCCGAAGTCTTCGCCGTCCATCTTGTGACAGGCCGTCACGATATTGATATGCTGGTTGCTTTGCCGGAATTTAGCGGGCTGGACCAATTTTTGAACGAGCGCCTTGCCAAAGTGCCGGGTATTCGCGCCATGCAACCCGCCATTTTCGTTGATATTTTAAAATATCAATTTGATGTCGCACCGATTGAGTCGAGGGAATAAATCATGGCTTCCATCCAACTCGACGATCTGGATCTGGAACTGATCAAACTTTTGTCGCGTGATGCCCGCGTGTCGAACCGCAAAATTGCGGCGCTGCTGGGCGTGACCGAGGGGACAGTGCGCGGACGCATTAAGCGATTGCAAGCGGATCAGCTGATTGCCTTTACCGCGATTACCAGTTTCGACATGGCCGAAAATTCTCGCCTCGCCTTCTTCAATATCGAAGCCGATGTCGGAAATGTTCGCGCCATTGCCCAGCAAATATCCGAATTACAGCATATCAACGCCGTAATGTTGATGATGGGTCAATTCAACATCTTGGCCATGTGTTTGTTTCAGGACATTGATTTGGTGGTTGATCTGGCATCGGATCATATTTTGCCGATTGCTGGCGTCCATAATGTCGAAAGCTCAATCGCGGTCCGAACCTTTAAATATAATGCGCGGATGGCCAAAATCACCGCGCCTCAGCTTGTGAACGGCTGCGACGACTAAGCTTTACACCAAAATAGATATCAAAAGGGCGCTTCCCATCGGTAGCGCCCTTTTTGATGCGCTGACACCGCGGCATTGGCATCGCGGCATTTCGGCCGATATCGCACGGATTTTGCGGCGCGGATCCTGACGCATCGCACCCACTTGGTGGGTGAAATCCTATCCGTCCATCTTGTAATTCGTATTAAAAAGAATATTCTGTAACGCAAATTATCATTTTACTAAATAAGGATGGCAGCAATGCGAACAGATACCATCTTCTCCCCTATCACGCTGGGCGCGATTGAACTGGCCAATCGTGTGGTGATGTCGCCGATGACGCGCGATCGCGCTGGGCCAGCGGACGAACCCAATGCCATCATGGTCGAATATTATCGCCAACGCGCCAGTGCTGGCCTGATCGTGACCGAAGGAACGCAGCCCACCGCCGAAGGCAAAGGCTATTGGCGCACCCCCGGCATTTATACGCAGCAGCAAATTGATGGATGGGCCAAGGTTGCCGAAGCCGTTCATGCCGAAGGCGGCAAAATTGTCATGCAGTTGATGCACACGGGCCGTGTCGTGGTGCCCGCCAATCGCGGGTATGAAGCCGATATTATCGCGCCATCGGCTTTGCCTTGCCCCGCGCTAGTCCCCGGACCGGATGGAACACCCGTGCCGACCGCCATGCCCCGTGCTTTGGCGGCGGATGAACTGCCCATGATCGCCGAACAATATGCCACAGCGGCGCGCAATGCGCGAACAGCGGGCTTGGACGGTGTGGAACTTCATTGTTCCAGCGGCTATTTGATCAACCAATTTTTGAACCCCGCCAGCAACAAGCGGGATGATGAATTTGGCGGCGATGCGCAAGGACGCGTGCGTTTTCCTGTGATGGTGGCAAAGGCCATGGCCGACGCGATTGGCGCGGACCGCGTGGGTATTCGTATTTCGCCGGGTAACCCCTATAACGGTATGGACCCCATCGACGCCCATGACAGTTTCAGCGCCTTTTTAACCGCCCTGACCGAAGAAAATTCGGGCCATGCCTTTGCCTATGTCCATCTGGCGGATATTAAATTGGAAGATATGGACGCACCCGCTTTTGTGCGTCAGCATTGGACCGGACCGATTATCCTGAACAATATGCTGACCCTCGACACCGCCAACCAAGCCTTGACCAATCATGTGGCAGAGGCGGTCAGCTTTGGCCGCCCCTTCTTGGCCAATCCCGATTTGGTGGAGCGTTTCCGCGAGGGTGCCCCCTTGGCGAAGCCGGATTATAGCTTGCTCTATCAAGGCGAAGAACGCGGATATATTGACTATCCGCCTTATCAAGCAGCCTAATTTGCCGCCTAATATTATGGGGCTGATCCGGCACAAACCGGATCAGCCCCATTTTTATTACCCGATATTATTGATAAATATAGGCGTCAAAATCGGGATTGGCCATGGCGTCAGCAAAATCCTGATAGCTCCATGGCCATGTCGCGGGAACGCCCGTGGCATCCAGATACCAGCTGGAACAGCCCGACCCGAACACTGTTTTACGCGCAGCGTCAGCGCGGCGCTTTTCAAAGTCTTGGTGTGCTTCAACGCTGGGGGCCACTTGCGCCGCGTCACCCGCGCGCAATGGGGCCAGCACTTGTTCAATATAATCCCATTGCCGTTCCGCAATGTCGATCAACGAGAAATTGCCGACCGGACCAGACGGGCCATTTAACATGAAGAAATTGGGAAATTCGGGAATGGTAACCGCGAAATAGGCGGTGGGGGTCGGCTGCCAAACATCATCCAGCGACTTGCCATTGCGTCCCAAAACGACCGTGGGACGAATGAAGCGGTCGGCCTGAAAACCGGTGGCCAGCACCAAAGTATCGAGTTCGATCAACGCGCCATTTTTCAGACGCACACCATTGGCTTCGATATGCGAAATGCCTTCGCGTTCCACATCGACATTGGGCTGCTGCACAGCGTCATAATAGCACCAGCTATAAATCAAACGCTTACATCCGACGCGATAATCCGGACGCAGCTTTTCGCGCAGCACAGGGTCGGTAACGCTGTTGTTCAGATTATCTTCGCAGATTTTCTGAACTTCCGCCAATTCGTCGCCATCGACATTCATGATGGCAGCCGTGAAACGGTAAATGGAGGCCCAATAATCGGGATTGTTACGGATTGCATCGATTAGGGCCGGGTCTTTGCGGAAAGCCTCACGCTCTTCATCGCTATAGTCAAATTGGGGAACCGGCATGATCCACTGCGGCGAGCGTTGGAAATGCACAACCTGCGACGCGGTTTTTTGCAAAGCCGTCACAATCTGAACGCCTGTCGAGCCATTGCCGATAATGCCCACGCGGACATTGTCCGTTTTGACGCGATCATCCCAGCGGGCGCTGTGGACAATATCGCCCTGAAAATCATTCAGGCCGTTGATATCCGGCATGGTCACATGGTGCAAAACGCCCGATGCCGCGGTAACAACATCGGCTTCATGCACTTCGCCATTGGCCAAGCCGACCTGCCAAACCGACTTTTCATCATCCCATGTGCAAGACGTCACTTCGCAGCCAAAGCGCATATGCTGCAAAACATCATATTTTTTGGCGGTTTTTTCGAAATAGACGCGGATTTCCTCGCCCGTCGCATAGAATTTTTGCCACTCGGCATAAGGTTCAAAGCTATAGGTATAAGCATGGGCTGGTACGTCACAGGTCAGGCCGGGATAGCGATTGTCCCGCCATGTGCCGCCCAATTTGTCGGCTTTTTCAAACAGGATGAAAGCTTCGCCCTTTTCCTTCAGTTTGATGGCCGCCAAAATTCCGGCCATGCCGCCGCCGACAATGATGTGGCGCAATGTTCTTGCCTGCTTCAAATTATCCTCAGCCATATCTCATCCTATCGCTGACCGCGTCACGGTATTGATTTATAATGTTTTTATCTGTCAGCATGAAAGATTATGGATTGCAGGGAATGGCCCCCATTATCGCATAATATCTCTGCCTATTTGCCAGATGCTATCATTAGCCTTCTTTGACGTAGAATCCAGATTAATTTTACGAATATCATTACATAATGATCTTGCATTATCTAAAGGCGCAGACATAGATATAATCATCTACGCATAGCGCGATTACGAGAATAGTCAGTTCTGGTTGACACGCCCAAGTGTCTGGGCCGAATTTGCTGTTCAAAGCGTGCAACCACGCGCAATTTATATGGGGAGAGCCGTGCTTATGTCGGCCCAAAAACATCCAAGCCTCACCTCTGTTGGCCGCATTGGTCAGATGGACATACGCAACCGCATGGCCGTCACGGCCATGGGCGTGTCCCTGAGCGAAGAAGATGGCAGCTGCGGTGAGCGTCTGATCGCTTATCATGAAGAACAAGCCAAGGGCGGTGCCGGCCTGATCATTTTGGGCGTTGCTGGCGTTGCATGGCCGGTGGGCGCTGTGGCTCGCAACCAAATTGCCATTTCCGATGATCAATTTTTGCCAGGCTTGCGGGACTTGTGCGACCGTGTGCATGCCCATGGCGCCAAGATAGCCGCCCAATTGCACCATGGCGGCTTGATCGCGCAATTCAGCCACGCGGTGTTCGGCCATCCTTTGTGGGCACCCGCCATCCCGCCGCAACCCAGCGGTGATTTCACCGAATATTTTCTAACAGAAGAATTGGCTTTGCTCGAAGGCATGACTATGCCGTCCGTCAAAGTGTTGGAGCAAGCGGACATTGATCTGGTCGTCAGCCAATTTGGCCAAGGCGCGCGCCGCGCAAAAGAGGCCGGATTTGATGGCATAGAAATTCATGCTGGCCACGGCTATTTGCTGTCCTCCTTCATTTCGCCCATCACCAACAGCCGCACAGATGCCTATGGCGGCAGTCTGGAAAATCGCGCCAAATTGCTGTTGGACGTCGTGCGCGCCGTTCGCGGCGAAGTGGGCGCGGATTTCCCTGTCTGGGTAAAAATGGACAGTCAGGAAGTTGGGCAAAGCAACGGCATCACCGTCGAAACCGCCAAAGAATTGGCCCAATTGCTGGAAGCCGAAGGCGTCGACGCGCTCACCATCACCACTTATCATGACACGGGACGTGGCAAGTTGCACAGCGCATCCCATACGCCCCATGACCCGATTTCAAACTTGCCCGCTACGGCAGCGATCAAAGCAAGTGTGTCCATTCCAGTCATCGGATCGGGGCGCATCTCGCCGGATGCTGCGGACAAAGCCATTTCGGCGGGCGAGCTGGACTTTGTTGCGATGGGCCGCAAATTATTGGCGGACCCGCATTTGCCCCGTAAAATCATGGAAGGGACGCCCGACAAAGTCCGCCCCTGCGTCTATTGCTATACCTGCATCAGCGCCATTTACATGGGCGATGTGGCGCGCTGTGCGATCAACGCCGATTTGGGCCATGAATATAAAGGAGCAATCCCGCCAGCCTCGTCAGCCGATCAGCGCCACTATGTGGTGATTGGCGGCGGCCCTAGCGGTATGGAGGCTTCGCGGCGCTTGGCTGCCGCAGGGAACCGCGTCACTTTGCTGGAAAAATCGGCCCATCTGGGCGGCACGATGCGTTTCGCAAGCCTGGCCTATGAACCCAATGAGCATTTTCTGCTGTGGCTGAAAGCCGAAGTGGCCGCAGCGGGCGTTGACGTTCGCTTGTCGACCGAAGCGACGCCGGAGCTGATCAAAGCCTTGAACCCCGACGCGGTGTTGGTTGGCAATGGCGCTATTCGCGCCATGCCCGACATTCCCGGTGGTGATTTGCCCCATGTGCTGTCCGGCGATGATTTGCGCGGCATGATGATGGGCGAAAGCACCACGGAAATTAAGCGCAAGACCAGCCTGTTCACCCGTTTGGCTACCAAGGTGGGCGCAGCGACCGGTGCCACCGCCAATTTGGCCTTGGTTCGCAAGGCGACAAAAAGCTGGATGCCGCTGGGCGATAAAATCGTCATCATTGGCGGCGAATTGGTCGGTATCGAACTGGCCGAATTTTTGATCGAACGGGGCCGTCATGTCACCGTGATCGATGACGATATGCGTTTTGGTCGGGGCCTGACCTTGGTTCGGCGGATGCGCATTTTGGAAGAAATCGCAGAACATGGCGCGGTGCTGCACAAGGGGGCGCAAAATGTCCGGATCACCGATGCAGCGGTGATCTTTACCGACCCACAGGGCGCAGAACAGCGGGTAGCGGCGGATCATGTGATCGTTGCCACTGGCGCCACCGCCAATCCCCAGCTCGCTGATCAATTGGAAGCAGCAGGGCTGACGGTGTACCGCATGGGCGATAGCCGCGGCGTCACCTATATCGAAGGCGCCGTTCGCAGCGCCACCGACGCCGTGCGTGACATCATGGGCGCAGAGCCCATTTCCGCATAACCCAAATCATATAATCCACATTTAGGGAGCAGGAAAATCATGGTTCAACCAACATTTCCATCAGGGGCCGTTGCTGTATTTGGCGGTAGCGGCGGCATTGGCCAAGGCGTGGCAGAGCAATTTGCCAAATCGGGCACAGATGTTGCGATCTTTTATCGCAGCAAGAAAGACCAAGCGGAAGCTGTTGCCGAGAAAATTCGCGGTGTAGGCCGCAAAGCCAGCATCCACCAAGTCGATGTTCGCGACTATGACCAGATCGACCGCGCTGTGGCCGACGCCATTGCCGAACATGGCCGCATTCATACCGTGATTTGGGGTGCCGGACCCGTGGTAGCGCAAGTGCCGATCGCGGACTGGAGCCTAGAGATGTTCCGCGCATCGATGGAAATCGAAGCCTTTGGCTTTTATCAAACCAGCCGCATCATCATTCCACATTTCCGTGCCAATGGTGGAGGCTCCTTTGTGCATTTGGGTTCCGCCGGTCATGATTGGTGGCCACATCTGGATGGCCTGTCCGTGGTTCCCAAAGCGTCGAATGAGGCGCTGATCAAGGGTATCGCCAAAGAAGAAGGCCCTAATGAAATTCGCGCCAACAGCATTTTGGTCGGCGTGATTGATGCGGGCCAATTCAAGGTCGGCCAAGAGGCGGGCTATTTTGACGAACAATGGGAAAGCGAAGTAAAAAAAATGCTGCCCCTAAAGCGTTGGGGCAAGCCCGAAGATATTGGCAATGCGGCCGTATTTTTTGCGTCTGACCAAGGAAATTATGTCACCGGCCAAACCATTTCGGTGGCGGGCGGATTTGGTGTCTAATGACCAACATCGCATGGGCGGCACGCTGGCCGCCCATGCGATAGACATGGCCGAAATGCTGGATCGCGCCGCGCTCCAGCATTTGGTTTGCACCTATGGCCATGCGATTGATCGGCACGATTATCCGCTGCTGCGGACGCTCTATCATGCCGATGGCACCGACGATCACAGTCCTTTTTTCAACGGCTCAGCGGATGAATATATCGATTGGCTGCCCAGCATGATGGCGCAGTGGAGCCTGACATCCCATGCCATGACCAATATGGTATTTTTGTTGAACGGCGATCAGGCCGAAGGCGTCACCACCGCCCGCACATGGCATCGGTCCGCAGACCAAAGCTATGATTTTATTGCATGGGGCCGTTATGCCGACCGTTTTCGCAAGCAAGATGGAATTTGGCGTTTCCAGCACCGCTTTTTCATTTTGGAATCCAGCGAAACACGGCCTGTGGACGGCGGAGATGCGTTCCCAACGGAGGGCGTCGCACTGGCGGCGGCGGGGGGGAATGACCCGATGTATCGGGGCCTGAATTTGATCCGGACGGACCGCGAGCAGCGCGCTTAAGCCGCCCAAACTGACCAAGATGGCCCAAGCTGCACGCCTTGGTGGTGCAGCTTGGGTCCTTGTTTTTAATCCCGCAAATCCATGCGCAGCACTTTGCCAGCGGCATTGCGTGGCAGCGCGTCGACAAAAACAATGGAACGCGGTACCTTGTAATTGGCCATATTAGCGCGGGCCCATGCCACCAATTCCTCGGATGTCAGCGCCATACCGGGACGCAGCACCACAAAGGCTTTGCCTACCTCGCCCATCCGTTCATCCGCTACGCCGATCACAGCCGCCATCTCAATCGATGGATTGGCGGCCAGCAGTCCTTCGATTTCAGCGGGGTAACAATTAAAGCCGCCGCTGATATACATGTCTTTTTTGCGGTCGGTGATTTTCAAATATCCGCGCGCGTCAATGGTGCCGATATCACCGGTGTGCAACCAGCCATCCGCATCAATCGCTTCGGCGGTGGCGGCTGGGTCATCCAAATAGCCTTGCATGACGGACGGACCGCGCACCCACAATTCGCCCGCTTCACCGGTCGGCATATCCACGCCGTCGTCCCCAACACAGCGCACTTCTGTGCCCGGCAAGGGATAACCACAGGTATTGGCAACGGTTTCGGCATCATCACCCTGACGGGTCATCGCAATGGCGCCGCATTCGGTCATGCCATAGCCATTGACGATATTTTGCATACCCAATTCCGCGCGCATCCGTTCGACCAGCGCCGGTGCCACAGGGGCGGCGCCGGTGACGGCGACGCGTAAGGACGAGAAATTGCGCGGCTTGTCGCCCGCCAATTCCTGAAGCAGCGACTGATAAATGGTCGGCGGTCCGGGAATGAAGCTGATGTGATGGTCTTCGATCAGCTTGGCGGTTTCCGCCGCATCGAACATTGGCTGCGGAACAATGGTGGCCCCGCGCGTGAAGCAAACCACCCAGCCTGCTTTATAACCAAAGGTATGGAAGAAAGGATTGACGATCAAATAACGGTCGCCTTCGCGCAGGTCGACGCGCACGGCCCAATCGCCGAAAATCTGCACGGCTTGGCGGTGCGCCGTTAGCGCGCCTTTGGGCCGGCCTGTGGTGCCGGATGTAAAAATAATGTCGCAAATATGATCGCCGGTCAGCTTGTCCATTGCCGCTGAAACCGCCGCATCACCCGCGCCCTTGCCCCGCGCGACAAAATCATCCCATGGCTGGCCGTCCATCACGATGATGTCGGCCAGATCGGGCAAATCTTCGCCTGAAATCATCTGGCGATAATCGGTGCCCAGAAAATTTTCGGGGACAAACAACATCTTCACATGGGCACGGCGCAAAATATCCGCCGCTTCGCCGCCCTTGAAGCGGGTGTTCATGGGAACGATAATCGCGCCCACGGTTTGCGCGCCCAAGGCCGTCAAAATCCATTCACGGGTGTTCGGTGCCCAAATGGCGACACGGTCGCCCTCCCCCACATGGCTGGCGATCATCGCAGACGCCACAGCGCGGGCATCCGCCCATATCTGTGCATAGGTCCAGCTGTGATCGCCCGTGATGAGCCCTAGCCTATCTGGCCATTGCTGTGCTGCCTGCGCAGCGGAATGCGGAATGGTTTCCGGCCAATGGCCCATCACGTCGGTCATATAATTTAGCCTTAAGCTACTTCAAACAGGCCAGCAGCACCCATGCCGCCAGCAACACACATCGAAACGACTACATATTTTACACCGCGGCGCTTACCCTCGATCAGGGCGTGGCCAACAAGGCGCGAACCGGTCATGCCAAAGGGGTGACCAATGGCGATACCGCCGCCGTTCACGTTCAGCTTGGCTGGGTCGATTTCCAGCTTTTGCTGGCAATAAACGGCTTGGCTGGCAAAGGCTTCGTTGATTTCGAACAGGCCGATATCGTCGATTTTCAAACCCGCACGATCCAACAGCTTGGGAATGGCGAAAACAGGGCCAATGCCCATTTCATCCGCGCCGCAGCCCGCCACTTGGAAACCGCGATAGACACCCAAAACCGGCAGGTTTTCACGCTGTGCGGTGGCCAAATCCATCACCACTTGGGCCGATGCACCATCCGACAATTGGCTGGCGTTTCCGGCGGTGACATGCTTGCCTTCTTGAATGACCATGCCATTTTTGAACACGGGCTTCAGGCCAGCCAAGGCTTCATAAGTGGTACCAGCACGCACGCCTTCGTCGCGGTCCAGCGTCACTTCTTCCTTGCCGGTTTCATTGCCTTCCTTGTCAAACAAGGCCTTTTGCACGGTAATCGGCACGATTTCGTCGTCAAATTTGCCGGCTTCTTGGGCGGCAGCCGCGCGTTGCTGCGACAATGCGGCAAATTGGTCCTGCACTTCGCGGCTAACGCCATAGCGTTCGGCCACGATTTCCGCCGTTTCGATCATCACCATATAGGCGTAGGGATCTTGTGCCTTGACCAGTTCCGAACGGTTGCGAAATGCGGGGGCATGCTTGTTCAGGGTCAACGACACGCTTTCGCAGCCGCCAGCAATCGCCACGTCAATTTCGTTGGTCATGATGCCGCGCGAAGCCAGCGCGATGCTGTTCAGGCCTGACGAGCATTTGCGGTCCATCGCAAAACCAGCAACCGTGTCGGGCAACACCGACGCATGAACCGCCAAGCGGCCCAGATTATAGCTTTGGGTGTTCCAATGATTGGCGACGCCCAGATACACATCGTCCACGCGCGCAGGGTCAATGCCCGCACGGGCCACGGCGGCATTGACAACATGTGCGGCCAACATCGGGGCTTCAGTGTCGTTAAAGGCGCCGCGATAGGCTTTGCCTACGCCCGTCCGGGCGGTGGATACAATGGCGGCTTCCCGCATGATCAATCCTCTTCTTTAATCGTCTTAAACGACGTGCATATTGGCAGCGCCAAAATATGCCCGCATTTCTGTCACTTGATTTTCAGCATTAAAGCGGAACGTATCGATCACATCGATGCGCTGCTTCTGGCCTTCCCATTCCAGATGGACGGAAAAAGGGAATACCGCATATTCATCGGTCAGGCGCACAGGCCCTTCCAATTGCAGCGTCGCGCCCGTCGCCATCGAAGCGGTGTAAAATTCGCGGATCGCATCACGGCCACGCAGCACCGGCGCGCCCACAGGATCTTCTACCGTCGCATCTTCGGCGAACAAGGCCACCACCTGTTCAGGCTCGCCCGCCGCAAAAGCGGCGACATAGGCCTGCACGACCGCTTCCATTTTTGCATGATCGGCCATTTGCTTATCCTTCTGGAAAATAGCGGCTGATGGTGTCAACCACACAGGCTGGCTTGTCGCTGCCTTCGATTTCCACCGTCACACGAACGGTGGATTGAATGGCGCCTTTAATTTCTTCGACCGCTACCACTTCGCCGACGCCGCGAATGCGGCTGCCGACTTTGACGGGGGCCAAAAAGCGCAAACGATCCGCCCCGACATTCACCGCATGGGCAAAGCCGCGCACTTCAATAAGGTCGGGCAAAAAGAAATTCACCAAGCTCATGGTCAAATAACCATGGGCGATGGTGCCGCCGAACGGGCCATCCTTGGCACGGTCCACATCCACGTGAATCCATTGATGGTCACCCGTGACCTCCGCAAAACCATTGACGCGGTCTTGGTCGATCATCAGCCATTCGGTCGCGGGCAAAGCCGTGCCTTCTTTGCCAATCAAATCAGCGGGTTTGTCGAAAATTACGGGCATGACATCAGGCCCTTTGGCTGGAAACCGACAGCACTTCGCCGGTCATATAGCTGGACAGGTCCGACGCCAAGAACATCATCACATTGGCGACTTCCCACACTTCGGCAGGGCGGCCAAAGGCTTCTTGCGAGGCCAATTTGGCCAGCATATCTTCGGTCGTCACCTTGGCGAGAAAAGCGTGCATCGCGATGCTTGGCGCAACCGCGTTAATGCGCACACCATGTTCTGCGGCTTCGACGGCCGAACAACGAGTGAAGGCCATGACGCCCGCTTTGGCGGCGGCATAATGGGCTTGGCCCTTTTGCGCGCGCCAGCCCAAAACCGATGCGTTGTTGACGACCGATCCGGTGCCGCGTGCATACATGCTGGGCAAGAAAGCGCGGCTCATGCGGAATACGCTGTTCAGCGTCACGTCCAGCACGCGGCTCCATTGGTCATCGGTCATATCAACGACATCGACTTCGCCGCCCAGACCGGCATTGTTGATAAGCACATCCACATGGCCCAGTTCCGCCAGCGATGCGGCATGCAGCGCATCAACCTGTGCTTGGTCGGTGACATCGCAAACAAAGGTTGCTGGACGCGCCACGCCGACTTCATCAGCAATGCGATCGGCGGCTTCGCCCAAGCGGCGTTCGTGGAAATCGCTGATTAGCACGGTTGCACCTTCTTCGGCGGCGCGCTTGGCGGCCGAATAGCCAATGCCAGTGCCCGCCGCAGCGGTGACAACCACGGTCTTGCCCTTTAGCAGACCACGGGCTTCGGGATAGGCTGGGATTTTCATAGATTTCCTCGTGGTTCGCGCGGCAGACCAAGACCCCGTTCAGCGATCAAATTGCGCTGAATCTGGTTGGTGCCGCCATAAATGGTGTCGGATCGGGAAAAGAGATACATGTTGGGCAGCATCGGCCAATGATAGTTGTCGCCGTCCACCACTTCGCCGGCTTGGCCCAGCACATCCATGGCCAATTCGCCAAGGTCGCGCCGCCATGTCGCCCATTGAATTTTATAGGTCAGCGCCGCGCCGTCGATAGCCGACAAATCAGTGTTCGACAGCATCCGCAGCGCGCCATAGCGCATCAAACGCAGGCCCACTTCGGCCTTGGCAATGCGGCTGCGCACCACGCCGTCGCTTGCCATGCCATTGGCTTTGGCTGCAGCGATAATGGCATCCAACTCGTTGCGGAATTGCATTTGCTGCGCCAGCGTGGATACGCCGCGTTCAAAGGCCAACAGACCCATGGCGACGCGCCAACCATCGCCAACGCTGCCGATCAAACTGTCGGCAGGGCATCGTGCGTCGGTAAAGAAGGTTTCGTTAAATTCCGCTTCGCCGTTCATTTGGCCAATCGGCACCACTTCAATGCCGGGTTGGCCCATCTTCATCATCAAGAAGGTCAGGCCTTTGGGGCCTTGTGAACCTTCTTCGCTGCGCGCGATGACGAAAATCCAGTCGGAAAAATGCGCCAAACTGGTCCAGACCTTTTGGCCATTGACCACCCATTCATCGCCGTCCAGCCGCGCTTTGGTGCGGACATTCGCCAAATCAGAACCCGCATTGGGTTCCGAATAGCCTTGGCACCAAATATCCGTTCCTGCGGCAATACCGGGCAAGAATTTGGCTTTTTGTTCTTCGGTTCCAAAGGCCAAAATGGTGGGACCAGCCAATTCCACACCAATATGATTGATGCGGTTTGGCGCGCCCGCACGCGCATATTCTTCGGCGAAAATCACTTGCTGTGCCAAGGTGGCGTCGCGCCCGCCCCATGCCTTGGGCCAGCCAATGCACGACCAGCCATGGGCCGCTAGCTGCTGTTCCCACAAGCGGCGGCGGTCCACCTTGGACACCAAATTGGTGATGCCCCGAATATCGGCAAAGGGACCATCCATTTGCTCTTGCAGCCATGCGGCGCATTCCTGACGAAAAGCTTCGTCAGCAGCAGAAAATCCTAGCTTCATAGCGCGGCTCCCATCACCAAATCGGCGATTTTCTGGCGGTGCCATTCGCTATCACCCATCATGGATGAAATGCTGCGCGCCCGTTTGAAAAACAGATGGGCGTCATGTTCCCATGTGAAACCAATGCCGCCATGCAATTGAATCATATGCCCCGAACAGGCACGATAGGTATCCGCGCAAAAGCTTTTGGCCGAATGCAGGGCCAAGGCTTGTTCCTCGTCACCCTCATCCACCGCGCAAGCGGCCCAATAAACCGCCGAACGAGCTTGTTCAATGTCGACCATCATATCGGCCAAACGATGTTTATAGGCCTGATAAGACCCAATTTGGCGGCCAAATTGCACCCGTTCTTTGGAATAAGCGACGGTGATATCCAGCGCCGACTGCGACCCGCCCAAGGCTTCGGCGGCCAAGCATAGCCAACCGCCTTGACGAAAGCCTGCATGGGCTTTGTCGGCATCATCCAACCGGTCGACAGCGGCCTGATCCAAGATCAGTTTCGCCAATGGACGCGTCTGGTCCATGGTGGTTTGCGCGCTGATGCTTACACCCGCTGCTTTGCGATCCAGCACAAATACGCCAAGGCTGCTGGCGATCACATAAAGGTCGGCCGCCACACCATGCGGGACAAAGGGCAACGTGCCCGACAATTTGCCGTCCGCAAAATGCAGCGCTTCGGCGTCGGCTTCGACGGCAGCGACAAGAATATCGCCGGACAATATGCCGCCCAGATAGGCCTGATGCTGGTCCGTATTGCCGCCCAGCGCAATGGCGCGAGCGCCTGCCGCCAGACCCAGCAATGGCAAGGCCGCAACATGGGTTCCCGCTGCCTCGGCGACGATGGACAATTCCACCATGCCCAGACCAGCGCCGCCCAATTCTTCGGCGATGCCAATGCCCGCTAGGCCCAGTTCCTTGCAAAAACTGGACCATAGCGCACGATCCACACCATCTGCGGCCATGGCCGCGCGGGTGCGCTCGCTGCTGGCATTTTCCGCGAAAAAGGCTTTCACCGTTTCCGCGATCATCGCCTGTTCGTCAGTAAAGGCGAATTCCATCGCTCAGCCTGCCCCGTAAACGGCTTTGGCGGGTTCCCGCACGTTCAGCAATTTACGGACCACATCGTCCAATTCGCTGGCGTTATAACGCGCACCCTTGTCAAAGCCTTGGCTGTCGGTCCAGCCTTGCGACAAGAAGATATTGCCGCCCTTCAACTCGAACACCTGACCGGTCACGCCCTTGGACTGTTCCGACACCAAATAGGCCACCAATGGGGCCATATTTTCCGGTGCGAACACGTCGAACGCGCCGTCTTCCACGCCCATGTCAAATGCGCCCGTATCGGTCATACGCGTGCGAGCATTGGGGGCAAGGGCATTGGCTGTGATGCCAAGGCGTGCCAGTTCCGCCGCCTGAACCAAGGTCAGGGTTGCGATACCGCCCTTGGCGGTCGAATAGGCCGACTGGCCCACCGAACCTTGCAAGCCAGCGCCGCTGGTGGTGTTGATGATGCGCGCATCGACCGGATTGCCCGCCTTGGCCTGTGCCCGCCAATATTCAGCGGCATGGCGGCTGGTGCAGAAATGCCCACGCAAATGCACGCGGATGACGGCATCCCATTCTTCGGGCGAGCAAGTGAAAAACATACGGTCGCGCACAAAGCCAGCGTTGTTCACGACGGCATCCAAGCGGCCAAAATTCTCGATCGCCGCGTCGACCATGCGCTTGCCAGCGTCCCAATCGGCCACGTCATCGGTGTTGGCGACCGCTTCGCCGCCAAAGCTGCGGATTTCATCGACAACCTGTTCGGCGGCGCCCTTGGTTAAGCCCGCTTCCCCGTGCGTTCCAACGCCCAGATCGTTAATAACCAGCTTGGCACCTTGGCGCGCCAATTCCAGCGCATATTCCTTGCCCAAACCATTGCCTGCGCCCGTAACAATCGCGACGCGTCCTTCACAAATACCCATGTCCTCAGAGCCTTTCGATGATCGTTACATTGGCTTGACCGCCACCTTCGCACATGGTCTGCAAACCATAGCGACCGCCTGTGCGCTCCAGCGCGCTCAGCATGGTGGTCATCAAGCGAGCGCCGGTTGCGCCGATGGGGTGACCCAATGCGATGGCGCCGCCTTGTACGTTCACTTTTTCGTGCGGGATGTTCAGCTCTTTCATCCATGCCATGGTGACAGATGCAAAGGCTTCATTGCATTCGAACAGGTCGATGTCGTCCACCGTCATACCCGCCTTTTTCAGCGCATATTCTGTGGCGGGGATGGGACCCGTCAGCATCCACACCGGATTGGCGGCGCGAACCGACAAATGGTGAATGCGCGCACGCGGCTTCAGGGCGTGGGTTTTCACCGCATCCGCGCTGGCGATCAGCAAAGCCGCCGAGGCATCGCAATTTTGGCTGGCCACACCAGCGGTGATGACGCCGCCTTCATTGACGGTGCGCAGGCTTGCCAAACCTTCCAAGGTGGTGGTGGGGCGAATGGTTTCGTCGCGGCTCAGGCCGTTCAGCGGCGCGACTTCCTTGTCAAACCAGCCTGCATTCCACGCCGCTTCGGCGCGCAGGTGGCTGGCGAGGGCGAATTCTTCCATCGCTTCGCGGCTGATGCCCCATTTGTCGGCGATCATTTCCGCCGAACGAATTTGGTTCACCTCTTCGTCGCCATAACGGGCGTTCCAGCCGGGCGAGCTGTCGAACGGGGTGTTGAAACCAAATTGTTGGCCAACCATCATCGCCGACGAAATCGGAATCTGGTTCATCGCTTGGCTGCCGCCCGCAATCACCAAATCCTGCGTTCCGCTCATCACGCCTTGCGCGGCGAAATGCACCGCTTGCTGTGACGAACCGCATTGGCGATCAATTGTCACGCCGGGCACATGTTCGGGGAGACCCGCGACCAACCAAGCGGTGCGCGCAATATCGCCCGCCTGACCGCCGATGGTGTCGCAGCAACCCCAAACCACATCGTCCACGGCATTGGCGTCAACGCCGCTGCGTTCAACCAATGCCTTGATCGCATGTGCGCCCAAATCGGCGGGGTGAATTTCTGCCAGACTGCCCTTTTTGCGGCCAATTGGCGACCGAACAGCGTCAATAATATAGGCTTCAGCCATTTTCATTTTCTCTCGCAAAAGTGGTGGACGGTCCGACCGGCTGCGTAAACAGGCGCGCCGCAACGCGCTGACGGTGGAAATAAGGGGTTCCCCAAGCACTGGTCAGCGCCAAGGCCCGTTTCAGGAACAAATGCACGTCAACTTCCCAGCTATAACCCATGGCACCATGCACTTGGATCGAGGTGCGGGCCGCGACATCAGCCGCCTCCAACGCCACGATTTTAGCATGGCTGATGCGGGCGCGGCTTTGGATGTCGCCGGATTCCAGCGTCGCCGCCGCCGCCAGCACCACGGGGCGGGCAAATTCAATCGCCGTTTGCGCGGTCGACAGATGATGTTTGACGGCTTGATAGCTGCCAATAGGCTTGCCAAATTGTTGGCGCTCCTTGGCATATTCAACGGCCATATCAACCGCGCGCTGTGCCAAGCCCAAGCCTTGGGCCGCCGCAAATATCGCGCCGCGGTCCAAGGCCAAGTCCCAATCAGCTTGGCCCAATGGCTGGACCTTGCTGTCATCCCACTCCACCGCGAACAAACGGCGCATGGGGTCGATGCTTTCGCGGCGGGTCAGCGTCACTTGGTCCGGCGAAGCGACAAAGGCTTGATCGCCCTTGCGCAGGATGATCGCAGCCGCGCTATCGGCGTCGAGCACCAAGCCGCCTTCCTCTTGCTGGATCGCAATACTGGCTGCTGGGTCCGCCAAAACGGGATCGTCAGGGGCCAAGGCAGCCAACATCGGCGCCGCAACACCGGCGCTGTCCACCAACGGTTCGCTCAGGGCAACATAGCCTGCTTTTTCTGCGATCAAGGCGAAATCGAGCGCGCCCAAACCCAAGCCACCAGCTTCTTCTGGCAATTGGATCAATGTCAGGCCGGTTTCGACAATCTGGTTCCACAACGCCGCATCGCGGGCGTCGCCAGATTCCATCAATTTGCGCCAATGTTCTGGCGTTACAAGGTCATAAAACAGCGTTTCTGCTGTTTCAGCGAACATCAATTGTTCATCGCTCAGGGTGAAATCCATTGCGCCTCTCCCTTAGCGTGGCAGGCCAAGCATACGCTCGGCGATGATGTTGCGTTGAATTTCGTTGGAACCGGCATAGATCGGCCCGGCGAGCGAGAAGATGAAATCATCAATCCAATCATGGGCACCAGGCGCGCTGATCAGTTCGGCTTCAGCACCCAATATGGCCAAAGCCGTGCGGTGCAGATGAATGTCCAATTCCGACCAGAATAATTTGTTGGTGCTGGCTTCGGGACCGATTTTGGCACCCGCCATCAACGAACTGGCGGTTTTATAGATGGACAAAGCATAAGCTTCGGCATCCATAAACGCCCGCACAACATCGGCTTCCAATGCCGGATCGCATTGATCCTTGCGCGCTTGCCACAGCTTGGCGAGTTCGGCAGCGGCCACTTGGTAACGCGCCGGCGAACGCAGCATCAAGCCGCGTTCGAAGCCAGCGGTCGCCATGCAAATATGCCAGCCCTGACCCTCGTCACCCAAGCGGTTAAACGCTGGAACGCGGACATTTTCCAAAAAGATTTCGGCAAAGCCAACATGGCCGTTGATCTTTTTAATCGGATTGCGGGTCACGCCCTTTTGATCCAGCTTAAAGAAAATCAGGCTCATGCCCTTATGGCGTTCGGTGCCCGGTTCGCGGAACAGGCCAAAGGCCCAATCGGCAAAGGCGGCGCGGCTGGACCAGATTTTATGGCCGTTCAGTACATATTCGTCGCCGTCGCGAACCGCCGTGGCGCGCACACCAGCCAGATCGCTGCCAGCTTGGGGTTCCGACCATGCCTGCGCCCAAATTTCTTCGCCGCTGGCCATTTTCGGCAAGAAGCGCGATTTTTGTTCGTGCGTACCAAATTCCATCAGGGTTGGACCCAGCAGGAAGATACCATTTTGGTTCACGCGGCCTGGGGCCTTGGCACGATAATATTCTTCTTCGAAGATCAGCCATTGGATCAGGTCCAAGCCGCGCCCACCATATTCCTTGGGCCATGTGACCATGCCCCAATCGCCGCTTTTCAGCGTGGCTTCCCATTGGCGATGGGCTTCAAATCCTGCACGTGTGGCGTCATAATGTTCCAAGCTAGCGGTCGGCACATGGGCTTCCAACCAGCCGCGCACTTCGGCGCGAAAGGCAATTTGTTCAGGCGTATAACTAAGCTGCATCAGAAACTCGCGGTCTTTTTGCCGTCGACAAAGGCGTCGCGCGACGCTTGGCTGTCTTCATGGGCATACATTTCCAGCGTGAAACCCTGTTCAATGCGGTACATATTGCTGGGGTTCACCGGCTCAATCAGGTTCAATGCCTGCTTGGCAATCACCAGTGCAGCGCGGCTTTTCGCGGCGATCACGGCGCACAAAGCGCGGGCTTCTTCTTCCAGCTTGTCCAGCGGGACGATCTTTTCCACCGAACCATGGCGATACAGATCTTCGACCGGAATATTGCCGCCCGTAAAGAAGTTGGTGCGAACCTTTTGCACCGGCAACATGCGCGACATAAAGGCTGCGCCGCCCATGGCGCCGCGATCAATTTCGGGCAGGGAAATATAGCTGCCTTCGGCCGCGATCAGACTGTCGCAAGCGCCAGCGATATTCACGCCGCCGCCAATTACAAAGCCATGCAGCGCGCCAACCACCGGCACGGCGCAGTCCATAATCGCTTTGAACGTCAGATAATTATTGCGGTTCAATTGCGAAATACGTTCGGGATGCTTTTGCATTTCCTTAATATCCACACCGCCGCAAAAGCCGCGACCCGTGGCGCGGATCAACACGCAGCGTACCTCTTCGTCTTCGGACGCGCGGTTCAGATATTGGGGAATGGAACCCCAACCCGCCGTGTCAAAAGCGTTGACGGGTGGATGATCGAACACAATCTCAGCGATCCGATCTTTAACGCTATAATGGATAGGCATAAGTCCTCCCCTAAATTGGTTACGCGGCGGTCAAAGCGGCAAGGCGCGCTTCGGCATCAGCGATGATGCGCGACACCAGTTCGTCGCACGTGGGCAATTCGGTAATGCGGCCACCAACAACGCCGGTCGCCATGACGCCATTTTCAATATCACCATCCACAACGGCTTTTTGGATCAGCATCGGCGCGGTGGCGGCCATGATCGCTTGTTGCAGCGGCATCGCACCATGGGCGGTCATGCCCTTAGCACTGCGCAGCAATTCCAACCAGCTTGCGCCCGTTTGGCGCTTCATTTGCGCGCCCGCTTCAAACGCGCGCAGCCACATGGCGATCGGGCCAGATTTTTCAATCTTGTCCATCAATTTCGACCGCACCATGCGCTGGGGAATACCATCCAGCTTGGTCGTCACGACGATGCCGTCGGTGGTGGCCTTCAGATAGGCCCCCTTGGTCGTGGCGGGAACGGGGCTTTCTTGGGTCAGCAAAAAGCGGGTGCCCATGGCAATCCCCGCCGCGCCATAACCCAGCGCTGCCACCAAACCGCGCCCGTCCGCGAAGCCGCCAGCGGCAATCACGGGCACGTCCACGGCGTCCAATACTTGCGGCAACAAGACGGTGGTCGGGACGCTGCCCGTGTGTCCGCCGCCTTCGCCGCCCTGAACCGTCACCATATCGACGCCCAGTTCGACCATTTTTTGTGCGTGCTTCACCGCCCCCACGGTGGGCACGCACAAGATGCCAGCGTCTTTGAAACGGCCGATCATTTTGGCATTGGGACCACGGCCAAAGCTGACCGCGCGCACCTGTTCCTTATTGGCCAGAATATATTCCACAATTTGTTCCGCACCGGGCTGGAACATGTGGAAATTCACGCCAAAAGGCTTGTCGGTACCCTCGCGCACGGCCTTAATTTTGGCGCGGGCTTCGTCCGGCGTCATCACCGCCGCACCCAAAAAGCCAAAGGCCCCTGCGTTGCTGCTGCCAATGACGAGGCTGGGTTCGGCAACCCAGCCCATTGCAGTCTGGATTACCGGCACGCGGCAACCCAGACGCTTCACCATTTCTGTGTTTAAAGCTTGGTGCATATAATCAGGCTTCACCCGCTTGTTTTTTGTTCGCGGCGGCCATTTCCTTGGCACCCAAACCGCCAATGCTATTGCCTTGAACCAAATCATTTTGGGCATGGGCAAAATGATGCATGTGGAACACGGCATCCATCGCGCTGCGCTTGCCGCGCAGTTCCTCGACATGATTGACGGCTTGCTTGGTCAGCCAATTGCCAAGGCGCGGCTGGGCAGCCAGCTTGGCAGCAACCGAGGTCACTTCAGCGCGCAAATCTTCGCGGCTGACGATACGGTTGACCATACCAAATTGCTGAGCGCGCTGGGCCGTCATCCGTTCGCCCAGCAACAAAAATTCCTTGGCGACGCGGGGCGGCAATTCAAAAGCGTGGGCGAAATATTCCACGCCCGGAATGCCCATGCGGTTCACCGGATCTTGGAAGAATGCGTCTTCGGAAGCGATGATCAAATCGCACACCCATGCCAACATCAAACCACCCGCGATGCAGGCGCCTTGCACCATCGCAACGGTTGGCTTGGGAATGTCCCGCCAGCGGCGGCACATTCCCAAATATTGTTCTTGTTCACGGGTATAGAGCAATTCTGCCGCAGGTTTGGTCACATGCGGCGGCACCATCAGTCGGTTTTCAAACTGCTTATGCAGATCGCGTCCCGGCGTTCCGATGTCATGGCCAGCCGAAAAATGCTTGCCATTGCCAGCCAAAACAATGACGCGAACATCATCGTCTTGAACGGCACGGTTAAAGGCATCGTCCAAAGCATAGGTCATCTGACCATTTTGCGCATTGTTGAAATCCGGACGGTCCATTGTGACCCAAGCCACATGGTCGATCACTTCATAAGTGACCGGATTTTCCGTTTCATAGACGATATCAACTTTTTTCGGCTCGACCAATTCGTGCATTTTACTTCCTCCGGCCCGATGGATTTTCCTTAAATACCGTCGCGCGCACATTATGCGGATCCAACTGGGCAATCAGGCTCAGCTGCTCTGCGGTGGGTGCGGGCGTTTCTGGAATATTGTCGCCAATCTTGGCGAGTTCGAAACCAGTGTTTTCCTGAACCTCGTCAAAGGTCACGCCGGGGTGCAGGGAAATCACGCGCATCTGGCGGTCAGGACCGCCAAAATCCATCACGCACAAATTGGTGACAACGATGCGGTAATCCAGCCCCATCGGCGGCTTGCCGTTCAGGTAACGCGCTGGATTGTAACCGGCCATGCACACGAAATCGACTTCGCCGTCCACAAAGCTACGCTTATTGTGGTTGGGCATGAAGAAGCTGTTCGGGTGGCTGATCGAGTTACCGGGGAAACCACGCGCGCCCAGCATCGCTGCCTTGGGCTTTTTATGGTCGCCGATCACCGAGATATTGGCCTGACCATAACGGTCGATCTGCACCGGCGTCACCATGGCATGGCGGCGGCCGCTCCACAGCGTGTCGAACACGCGGGCATAGGTGCAAAGCCCTTCGGCTTCTGGCAGCGGGCGCTTGCCCAAGCTGACGGGTTCGCTGGTGTACCAGCATTCGCCGTCCGTCGATTGAAGGGCGGGGTTGAAGGTCAGCTTGGCCAGACCTGCACCGATGCGGGGCAAGGGACCAATGCCCGTTACCATCACTTCACCGTCATCACGAAATGCTTCTGCGCAAGCCACGATGACCAGTTCAGCCAAAGAAAAATCTACTTCGCTCACGTCCAGCGCTCCTTAATAAATCGGCTTGGGCAGCGCGTTAATGGCGTCAGCACCACCAACATTGGCGACATATGTGTCCTGATCGACAGCAACATATGTTTGGCGATATTCTTCCCATGCTTCCGGCGAAGCCGCGCTGTCGCAATAGGTTTTGATATGCTTCAGATCGAGCTGATAGTCCGGATTAGCGCTGGTCGGGTGCGCGCCAAAGGGCAGTTCCACCACGCCATTGACAAAGCAACGATCGACCAAGTTAAAACGGCCATTGTTGCGCATGTCCAGTTCCGCCGTCGACACGACCTTTTCTACGCTGACAAAGCTCTTGGCCGATGCACGCACCAACAGTTCGTCGAACAAGGGATCGTCGCTCAGCGTCAAGATATTGCCGCGCTCGTCCGAACGATGGGCATGGATCAAGGCCACGTCCACCTTGATGGCGGGCATTGCGACCAATTCTTCGCCATCTTCATAAGGGCTGGTCACCGTCTTAAATTCAAACGATGATTGCTTGATGATGTCGGTACCCACGCCAGCACGGCTGGGCAGGAACGGCAGGTTCATCGCAGCGGCGCGCAGGCCCCAGTGGAACATGCCTTCGTCCAGTTCCAGCACTTCATAAGCGCCAGCCTGACGGCTTGCACGAAAATGCGGGTCCAAAGCAATTTGGTCCAGCGTACAAAAAGCAAAAACCAGCTTCTTAATTTTGCCAGCCGCAGCCAGCAAACCGATTTCCGGACCACCGAAACCAGCCACGATGGTCAGATCCTTGAGGTTCGAGCGCGCGATTTCGCGTACCAGAGCCATCGGCTTGCGGCGGGTCGCCCAGCCACCAATGCCGATGGTCATGCCATCGGACAATTGCGCAACCACATCGGCTGCGCTCATCCGCTTATCAAGCGTCACGCTTTTTCTCCCTGCTGCTCTTCCAAGGCCTTTTGCCAGGCCCAAACATGACCCCATTCGCTGGGCTGCTGATGCGCAGTTGCTTCCCAAGTCTGGGGGTCGATCACCAACGGGTCAGCGCCGATTTCTAAATCGAAGCCACCCGGAGTTTGCATATAAAAACCAAAAGTTTGATCGTTCACATGGCGGCCAATGCTGGCGCTTTCTGGCACCTTGTTAATCCGCATACGATCATAGCATTTGCCCACATCGGACTGGGTCTTCATTTCCAGCATCAAATGCACGCAGCGCGACGGCGGCACGGGCATTTCGATAATCGCCACGCTATGATGGCGGCCATTGTCCGCATGCATGAACGCAATACCCATGCCCGGATCATCGGGCTGGCCGCTCAGGCTGATGCGCGGAATATCGGTATTGCGGAAACCAATGGCTTTGTAGAATTCATGCACTTCTTCGAAATTCGGTGCGTTAAACACGGCATGTCCCATGCCCATGTCACCCGTCACAAAGCCCGAAACGCCGACTTCCGATACAAATTCCACATTATCGCGGCTGTCGCCCAGAAAAAATTCCAAGCCATTGCCAGCGGGGTCGGTTGTGCGGAAAAACTCACCAACGCCGCGCGCTTTGGCTTCTGCCGCCGAACCATCTTCAACGGGTCGGCCCAAATTTGCGATTTGCGTTTTCAAATCGGCATAATTTTGCGCATTATCGATTTCATAAGCAGCGGCCAGCAATTCATCCGATGCACCCCGTTCCACCCAAAAACGAAATGGGCGATCATCGACGCGGTAAAAATCCACGCCTTCGGGCGCATCGCTGCCGCGCATTGCGCCGACTGTTTGGATCATGAATTGATCCCATGCTTCCGGCTGGGTCGAACGGATGACCACATAGCCCAAGGCTTTGATGCCCATTTGCTTAGCTTCCTTTCACAAGATCGAGGAAATAAGGACGCTCGCCGCCCCCATCGACGTTGATACGCGCGCCGCTTACCCAGCACGCCAATTCCGAACACAGCCACAAAACCGCGCCAGCAATGTCATGGCCCGTGCCCATGCGCTGCAACGGCATGGACCGCCCAACCTCGGCCTGCGCCTCGGCGTCGCCATAGGTTGCTTCCGCTGTTTCGGTTTGCATCAGGCCCACGATGATCGCGTTAACGCGCACTTGATCAGGGCCCCATTCTTGGGCCAGCGTTTGCGTCAAGTTCAGCAAGCCCGCCTTGGCCGCGCCATAGGCCGCCGTGCCAGGCGATGGACGAATGCCGGAAACACTGGCGATATTCACAATATTGCCGCCGCCCACGGCCTTCATTGCGCCATAAGCCGCCTGCGCCATATACATGGGTGCGTGCAGGTTCAGCTTGAGGATGGCGTCAAAAAAACGCGGGCTGGCCGTTGCCGCATCGGCGTTGGGCGAACCGCCCGCATTATTCACCAGAATATCCAGCCGGCCATGTTCTGCCACCACATTGGCGACAAAGGCCTGTGCCTGTTCGGGGTCACGAATATCGACAGATTGGAAATGCAAATTGCTCGGCAGATCTTCTGGCGCATTGCGGCCACAAACCACGACGGTTGCCCCCGCTGCGGCCAAAGACGATGCGATTTGCCGGCCCAAGCCACGGGTCCCGCCCGTTACAATGGCAACTTGCCCCTTGAGATCTATGGCTATCGCACTGCCCACTGCTGCATTCCTTCCCAAATTTGCCGTCGACACATCGCGAGACAGCGACATCTTGTGGCTCATCAGATTCGAAATCGTCAATATCGAAAGATAATACGCTTTTCAATTGACGATTTGCGTATCCTATGGCAGCAATTTTTACGAATGCAATGCTCAATGGGTTTGCTTGAGTCGATCATGGGAGAAATTTCTTTATGTCCAGTGCAGCAGCGAACGGGGTGGCCGCAGGCACAATTCCGACGCCAGCAGAATTGGTTGAGCGCGCTCGCGCAATGATCCCGACACTGCGGGAACGCGCGCGCCAAACGACGCTTAACTATGACGTGCCAGCAGAAACCGTAGCGGAAATGACCGCTGCCGGATTTTTCCGCGTGCTCCAGCCAAAGAAATTTGGTGGCTATGAAATGCATCCGAATGTCTTTTTCGACATTCAAAAGCAGTTGGCCGAAGGGTGCATGTCCACTGGTTGGATCTATGGCGTTTTGGGTTGCCACCCATATGAAATCGCTTTGTTCCCGCCCCAAGCCGCCGAAGATGTTTGGGGCGAAAACCCCGATATGCTGGTGTCGTCCACCTATCAGCCCGTCGGCAAAGTCGAAAAAGCCGAAGGCGGATATTATCTATCGGGTCGTTGGGGTTTTTCGTCGGGTTCGACCCATTGCGGTTGGGTGCTGCTAGGCGCGCTCATTTTTGACGAAAATGGCGGTCCGCCGGATATGCGCACCTTCTTGTTGCCGCGCAGTGACTATAAGGTCCACACGGGCACGTGGGACGTTTTTGGTCTGCAAGGCACGGGCAGCTTTGATATCGAAGTAGAGCGTGTGTTCGTTCCCGAGCATCGCACTCACCGTGCCGTCGACGGCTTTACGTGCAACAACCCCGGCATGGCTGTGCATGATGCCCCGCTTTATCGTATGCCTTGGGCGCAATTGTTCATGCGGTCGGTTTCGACCTCTTCCTTTGGCGGCGCACGAGCGGCGGTAAAGGCTGGTATTGAAATCATGAACAGCCGCGTTTCCAGCAACACGGGCAAGGCATCCAAGGCCGACCCAATGCTGCACGCCGCCTTGGCCCGCGCTATTGCCGAAATCAACGAAATGGAAATGGCGCACCGCGCCCAATTCCAAGAATTGATGGACTATGCCGAGCGCGGTGAAGCCATTCCAATGGAACGCCGGACCTTGTTCGCTTTCCAATCGTCCAGCGTGGTTCGCCGCATGGTCGATCTGGTGGACGATATCGTCAAATTGCTGGGTGGCCGCGCCGTTTATATGTCCAGCCCCATTCTTCAGCCTTGGCTGGACTTGAATGCGGCCCGTGCGCACGTCGCCAACGACCCAGGCAACCGTACAGCGGATGTGCTGGCGACCATGGCTGGCGAAGCACCAAGCTTCACCTTCGTCTAATTATAGCAATAACTTATTGGGGGATGCCGCATCATGGCTGACATCAAATCTGCAACATATCGCGTATCGGACGGTTACGACATTCACATTCAAGAGGCCGGTTCGGGACCAGCCGTCGTGTTCTTACACGGCAGCGGACCGGGCGCCTCAGGGCTCTCCAACTTCCGACAGAATGTGGATGCATTTGTAAACGCTGGTTATCGCGTAATTTTGCCCGATTTGATCGGCTATGGCGCATCCTCCAAGCCCGAGGGTATTGATTATACCCTCACCTTGTTCACCGACACAGTCTATGAAGCCCTGAAAGCACATGGTGTGGATCAGGCTGTGTTGGTGGGCAATAGTCTGGGTGGCGGCATCGCCATTCAGTTGACGCTGGATCACCCAGAATTCACCGACAAGCTGATCTTGATGGCCCCTGGCTGCATCGAAGAATTGGACATTTATTTCGCGATGCCCGGCATCGCCAATATGCGTTCGGCCTTTGGCAGCCCTGATTTCAGCCTCGCGGATCAGCGCGCCTTGGGCGAGAGCTTGGTGTATGACCCCAAGCATATCACCGACGCTTTGGTCGCAGAGCGTTTCGCCGTCGCCAAGCAACAACCCAAGGATGTGATCGTCCGCATGCGCACCCATAATGTGCGCCCGCGCCTGAACGAACTAAAGGTCCCTATTCTGCTGTTCTGGGGCTATAATGAACGCTTTATGCCGCTGACTGGCATCAATTATTTCTTCGATTCATGCGAAGATGTGCGCTGCGTGACCTTCAATGGCGTCGGCCATTGGGTGCAAGTGGAACGCGCCGCAGAATTTAACCGCTATTCGACAGAGTTTCTTCATGAGCATCGCTGAAACACATGGCAAGGCGCTGTATGACGCGCTGCGCCAACGCAAAACAATCCAGCCTTTGATCGAAACCGATCCATCGCTGACCATTGATGACGCTTATGCCATCAACCTCAATTTCCTGTCGCGCCGTTTGGCCGATGGCGAAAAGGTGGTCGGCAAGAAAATTGGCGTTACCTCCAAAGCTGTTCAGGATATGCTGGGCGTTCATCAGCCCGATTTCGGCTTTCTGACCGACTGGATGTATGTCGCAGGCGATATTGATGTCGACGCCAAAGGCCTGATCGCCCCGCGCGCCGAAGCCGAAATCGCCTTCATCCTGAAATCCGATCTAAACGGCCCCGGCGTGACCGCTGCGGACGTTTTGGCAGCGACGCAAAGCATCGCGCCTTGCTTTGAAATTGTGGACAGCCGCATTGACGATTGGAAAATCGCCATTGTCGATACGGTGTCGGACAATGCCAGCTGCGGCGTCTATGTGCTGGGCGACGAACGGATTGACCCCAGCGCCCACGACCTGCCCAATTTGCATGTTGCCGTGACCAAAAATGGCGAGCCTTTGTCCGAAGGCTATGGCCATGCGGTGCAAGGCGACCCTGCGCAAGCGGTCGCTTGGCTTGCCAACACGCTGGGCGCTTATGGCGTCACGCTGAATGCAGGCGATGTGATCCTGTCCGGCAGCCTCGTCCCCCTCGCCCCCGCCCAAAAGGGCGATGTTTTTGAAATGACTCTCAGCGACGGCGAGCAAAAGCTCGGCACCAGCGTCGCGCGCTTTGTCTAAAGATAAGGAAATATCATGGCACGCGTGAAAGCCGCCATCATCGGTTCGGGCAATATCGGTACCGATTTGATGATGAAGATGATCAAATACCCCCAAAATATGGAATTGGCTGCCGTCGTCGGTATCGACGAAAACAGCGAAGGCTTGGCTATGGCCCGCTCGCACGGCATCGCCACGACGCACGAAGGTATTGAAGGCCTGAAAAAGCTGGATTGCTATAGCGAAATCGGCATCGCCTTTGATGCGACCAGCGCTTATGCCCATAAAATCCATGACGAAGCCCTGCGCGCAGACGGCATTCAGGTGGTCGATCTAACCCCTGCCGCCATTGGCCCCTTCACAGTTCCGCCCGTGAACATGATGGCCAATCTCGATGCGCCCAATGTGAACATGGTCACCTGCGGCGGCCAAGCCACCATCCCGATGGTGGCAGCCGTCAGCCAAGTCGGCAAAGTTCATTATGCCGAAATCGTCGCATCGGTTTCGTCGCGTTCGGCTGGTCCCGGCACGCGCGCCAATATTGACGAATTCACCCGCACGACAGCCAATGCCATTGAAGTGGTGGGCGGCGCGACCAAGGGCAAGGCGATCATCATTTTGAACCCCGCCGAACCGCCCATGATCATGCGCGATACCGTCTTCACTTTGTCCGAAGGGGCAAGCGAGGAAGACATCAGCGCATCGGTCAAGAAAATGGTCGCCGAAGTGCAAAAATATGTGCCGGGTTACCGCCTGAAGCAAGAAGTTCAGTTTGAACGCTTTGGCGACAACAACCCGCTGCACATCCCCGGCATGGGTCAGTTCACCGGCATCAAGTCGATGATCATGCTCGAGGTCGAAGGCGCTGGCGATTATCTGCCCAGCTATAGCGGCAATCTCGACATCATGACCGCCGCCGCAAAAGCCACTGGCGAATTGATGGCCGAACGTCGCATGGCTGCCAAAGCCTAAGCGCCTGAGTGAGAAGAAAAGATCATGGCAAAATTTAACGTCGAAAATGGCGATAAGCTGTATATTCAGGACGTCACCCTGCGCGATGGCATGCATGCTGTTCGCCACATGTATGGCGTCGATCATGTCGCCGCCATCGCCAAGGCTTTGGACCAAGCGGGCGTTGACGCCATCGAAGTGGCGCATGGCGACGGCCTGTCGGGTGCCAGCTTCAACTATGGTTTTGGCGCGCATACCGATTGGGAATGGCTGGAAGCTGTGGCCGATGTGCTGGAAAAAAGCGTGCTCACCACACTGATCCTGCCCGGTGTTGGCACGGTCGAGGAACTGCGCCGCGCTTATGATATTGGCGTACGTTCGGTTCGCGTCGCCACCCATTGCACCGAAGCCGATGTGTCCAAGCAACATATTGGCATCGCGCGCGATTTGGGCATGGACGTATCCGGCTTTTTGATGATGAGCCATATGATCGATCCCGAAGCCTTGGCCCAGCAGGCCTTGCTGATGGAAAGCTATGGCGCAGAATGCGTCTATGTGACCGACAGTGGCGGCGCGCTCGATATGGACGGCGTGACAGCGCGTCTCGAAGCCTATGACCGCGTGTTGAAGCCTGAAACCCAGCGCGGCATTCACGCCCACCACAACCTCAGCCTTGGTGTGGCGAATAGCATTGTGGCGGCCCAAGGCGGCGCGGTGCGTATCGACGCATCGCTGACCGGCATGGGCGCCGGTGCTGGCAATGCGCCCTTGGAAGTGTTCATCGCTGCCGCAGACCGCAAGGGCTGGAATCATGGCTGCGACGTCAACGCCTTGATGGACGCTGCCGAAGATCTGGTCCGCCCGCTGCAAGACCGCCCTGTGCGTGTTGACCGCGAAACCTTGGCCTTGGGCTATGCTGGCGTTTACTCCAGCTTCCTGCGCCACGCGGAAAAAGCCGCCGAAACCTATGGCTTGGATACCCGCACGATCTTGGTCGAACTGGGCCGCCGCAAAATGGTGGGCGGTCAAGAAGATATGATCGTCGACGTCGCCTTGGATCTGTTGAAAGCACAAGAAGCTTAAGGGCAAAGGGGCCAATGATATGACAACGCTCAACAAAGCGATTGAGCTGGCGTCCACAGGAAGGCCGGATATGCCCCGGCCTTTCGTCGTGGCGCTGGGGGGCACCACCAGCCCGAACAGCAGCACGGAAAAGGCGTTGAACATCGCCTTGGAAGGGGCCCGCGCTGGCGGGGCAGAAACCTTGTTGATCAGCGGTCCCGAATTGGAACTGCCCATCTATGCATGGGAACGCAAAGAACGCAGCGATGCCGCCAATCATTTGATTGCATCGCTGCGCCGCGCAGACGGCATTATTTTGGGTTCGCCCGGCTATCATGGCAGCATTTCCGGTCTGGTGAAAAATGCGCTCGACTATGTCGAGGACATGTCAAAAGATGATTGGCCCTATTTCCACGGCCGTCCGGTCGGCGCGGTGGCAACTGGCGCTGGCTGGCAAGGCGCGGTCATGACCTTGACCGCACTGCGCAGCATTGTGCACGCCCTGCGCGGTTGGAATACCCCGCTGGGCGTCGCCATCAGCACGGCTCAGCCCATGTTCGACGCCGAAGGCCAATGCTTGGATGCCAAAACGGACGGCATGTTGCGCGCCATGGGCCAAGAAGTGGCCGAAGCCGCGCTGACCCGTGCCTTGCTGAACGGTACCCGCGCATGACCGAGCCCAATCTGCACCAGCTTTTTCCTGCCAGCGAGGTCCCGCAATGGGATAGCGAAACCGATGTGATCATCATTGGTTTCGGGGCCACCGGCGTTTGCGCCGCCATCGAAGCGGCAAACGCCGGAGCCAGCGTTACCATCTTTGAACGCAACAGCGGCAGCGGCGGGGCCAGCGCCTTGTCGGGCGGCGAAATCTATATTGGCGGCAGTGGCGGCAGCGATGCCCAGCGCGCCGCTGGGTTCGAAGATAGCACAGAAGATCTTGCAGCCTATCTCAAGGCCGCAGGCGGTCCCTATCACGACCCTGCAAAATGCGATCTTTATGCCGCAGAATCGCTGAACCATTATCAATGGTTAAAGGATCAGGGCATTCCGTATCGCGGCAATTATTTGCCTGGCAAACATATTGAACCCACCGATGAAAGCACGCTCATATGGTCGGGCAGCGAAGCGGCCGCCCCCTTTTGCAACGTCGCAAAGCCAGCCCCGCGCGGTCATGTGATCCAACATATGGGCTGGGGCGGTGGACGCCCCTTGATCGATATTTTGGAACAGCGCGCCCGTGATTTGGGGGCCAAGGTCGTCGTGGATGCCCGCGCCATTGCCCTGATTGCTGACGGTGAACGCATTGTCGGCACGGTCTTCCGGATCGACAATCAACTGCATTTTGCCCGCGCCAACAAAGGCGTCGTTTTGGCGACGGGCGGCTTTGCATTGAACGAAGATATGCGCCGCCGCTATTGCCCCGAAACCTTTAAAATCAATTCGCCCATTGGCGACAAGGATGATGGAATCGGCATTATGCTGGGTATGGCCGCTGGCGGCGATGCTGTTCATATGGAACAGTTTTTCACCACCTGCCCGTGGACGATGCCCGAAAGCCATGCTTATGGCGTGTTCGTCAACCAAGCCGGCCAACGCTTCATCAACGAAGATTGCTATCATGGCCGCGTCAGCCGCGTTGCCGTCGATCAAATGGGCGACCGCGTTTATCAATTGCTGGATGTCGCGCATTTCGTTCAGCCCTTGGAACTGGCCGGCATCACCATCGCTGGAACCGGTGACACATGGGAAGAAGTGGAAGCCGAACTGGAAATGCCAGAAGGCACGCTCAGCACCACCATGGCTTTTTACAACAAACATGCCGCCGAAGGTCGTGATCCGTTGTTCGACAAGCGCGCGCCGATTTTGACGCCGCTCGACCAAGGCCCGTTCATTGCCTTGGAACTGAATTTCGAGACCAGCTATTTCAGCTTCTTCACGCTGGGCGGTCTGCGCACCAGCGCCGACGCCGAAGTGTTGGACCGCGCGGGCCAGCCCATAGCAGGCCTCTATGCGGCGGGTCGCTGCACGTCTGGCCTGCCAGCATGGGGACATGGCTATAGTTCTGGCCTCAGTCTGGCCGACTGCACCTTCTTTGGCCGCCGCGCAGGCGCAAAGGCGGCCCTTTCGACATCATAATAACCATCTTTGAGAGGATAATAAGAATATGATCTTAAAAGACAAAGTTATCATCATCACAGGCGCTGGCCCCGGTATGGGCCAAGCCATGTGCCACGGTGCAGCCGTCGAAGGCGCCAAGGTCGTCATCACCGCCCGTTCTGTGGATGCCATTGAAGCGGCAGCGGCTGACATCCGCGCCAATGGCGGGGAAGCCATTGCCGTGCGCTGCGATGTATCCAGCGCCGACGATTGCCAAGCCGTTGCCAAAGCCGCGCTTGACCAATGGGGCCGCATCGATGGGCTGGTAAACTCCGCTTATTATCACCCCGATTGGTCAGTGCTGGAAAATCAATCGATTGACCAATTGCTCCAAGCCTTTGACGTCAATGCTGCCGGTCCCCTGCGCATGACCCAAGCCGTTTTGCCCGCCATGAAGGCGCAAAAATCTGGCTCGATCGTCAATGTATCAACCTTGGCGACCCGCAAAGCCAACCCCGCCGAGGGGGCTTATGCGATGTCCAAGGCCGCCTTGGCCCAAATGACGCGCCAGTTGGTCACCGAATTGTCGGGCAGCGGCATTCGTTTTAACACCGCCTTGATGGGCTGGATGATGGGCGCACCTTTGCAAGCCTATTATGACAGCTTGGGCGCAGAAGGCCCCGCAGCGATGGCCCAGCGCGCCTCCGAAATCCCCATCGGCCATATTCCGCCCGACAAGGATTGCGCCAAAGCCATTTATTTCCTGCTGTCTGATTATGCCAGCGAAGTGACAGGCGCATCGCTCGATATCAACGGCGGCGATTGGTATCCGGCATGACCATCTCCCTTGATCAGGCACCCCTTTGGGAGTGGACGAAATCCGTTCCGACCTTGACCGAAGATCCCGTGTCCGGCTTGGACCCGAACGCCATCACGGTCAGCGATATCGTCGACATTGATGCACCCGCCCATATCGTGTGGCAAATTCTGATCGACCTGCCGCGCTACAGCGAATGGAACCCCTTTTGCATTCGCGCGGTGTCGACCTTGGAAATGGGTGCCGCCGTGGAAATGACGCTGTGGAGCTATGCGGTGCCCGGCACTTTGGTGCCCAATTTGGAATATGTGTGCGCCAAAGACGAAGATCAGATGCTGAGCTGGGAAATGCTGCACAGCGACTTCTGGCCTTATCCCGCACGCCGTGACCAAGTCATCGAAAAAACAGGTGAAAATAGCTGCCGCTATATCTCCACCGACGCATTTTTGGGGGCCAATGGCATCCATGTGTTCAACTTCGCTGGCCCATGGGTCAAGCGTGCATTTGATGACAGCGCCCGCGCGCTGAAAGCCCGCGCTGAAATGATGTATCGCGCCGAGCAAGAGAAAGCATAACATGGCATATACACTGCAACAATTGTCCGATTTCCACGATATTCAAACATTGAAGCATCGTTATTTTCGGGCCATCGACACCGCCGATATGGCCTTGTTGTCGACCTTGTTTACCGACGATATCACCGTGGATTATCGCAGCGATGGTTATCGCGTTCAATTGGCTGGTCATGCCAATATGATGGAGTTTCTGGCCAGCAGCTTCAACTCGGACTCCTTGGCGATGCACCACGGCCATATGCCCGATATTCAATTGACCGGCGACACCACCGCAACCGGCATCTGGTATTTGGAAGATATTTTTATCGACCTGAAAAGCCGGAATCACTGCATCGGAACAGCCATTTACAAAGATCGCTATCGCAAAGTCGCCAACAGCTGGAAAATTGCCCATACCGAATATGATCGGGTGATCGAATTGAACCAGCCGCTGGACGATAATATTACGGTGACATCCCATTATCTGGCCAAACATGGCCTGAAGCCCGAAGAGCGCAAAGATATCTCCCACCTCATCCAATGGAAGGCTGGTTAAGTCCGGCTCGTTGATAAACGAAGATTATATTGGGGTTGAACGGGCTAGGCTATGTTCAACCCTCGGAGATGAAGATGTTAGATAAAGTCACCCTTGGCAAAACGGATTTGACCGTCAGCCGTCTTTGCTATGGCACCAACATGCTGGGCTGGATGCTGGATCAAGGCGCCTCCAATGCCATTCTCGATAGCTTTGCTGCGCAGGGCGGCAATTTCATCGACACCGCCCGTTCCTATGGCGACTGGATGCCCGACGCGCCCATCGGCGCAAGCGAGCGCGCCATTGGTTCGTGGCTAAAAGGCCAAAAGCGGGACGATTTTGTCATTGCGACAAAGGGCGGCTTTTTCGATATGCGCGTTGGCGATTATCGCAACCGCGTCACCCCCGCCGATCTGGAGGCCGATCTGTCGCAAAGCCTCGACCATCTGGGCATCGACACTATCGACCTATATTTCGTCCATATGGACAATCCAGACGCCCCCGTTGAACCGATCATCGACGCGCTGATTGCCCACCGCCAAGCCGGACGCATTCGTCATTTTGCGGCGTCCAACTGGTCGGCCAGCCGCTTGCAAGCCGCCAATGCTTATGCCGCATCCTTGGGCAAAGCCGGTTTTGTGGCATCGGAAACATTCTGGGGCTTGGCCCTGCCAGATGTCGCGGCAGCGGCCCAGCAAGGCTATGTGCATCATTATGAAGGCGAATATGAAGCCATTCATGCCGATGGCCTGCCGATCATCGCTTATGCTGCGCAAAGCGGCGGCTATTTCACCAAATTGGAAAAAGACGCGGATGTCATCGGCGAACAATTGGCGGCGCGCTATGCCAATCCCGCCAATGCGCGCCGCTTTGCCGTGGCCAAAGGTTTGGCAGAAACGCATGGCCGCACCATCAATGAAGTGGTGTTGGCCTATTTGCTGAACCAGCCGCACCAAACCGTGCCCATCTTTGGTGCGTCCAGTGTCGATCAACTGAACGCCAGCATCAAGGCCGCGACCTTGGTCTTGACCGCCGACGAACTGGCCCAGTTGAAAAGCGCTTAACGATTGGCTTTTGCCCGAGCGATGGCGGCACGCATCCCGTCCACCGCTTGGGCAACACGCTGTGTCCGTGTTTCCGTGCCAATGGCATGATTGCGCGGCAATTCGACGCTGATCGGACAATCTTGCGGCAAGGCCGCGACAAAGGCCGCCAGATCAAAAACCCCTTCCCCTGCCAACATGCGTGCGGTGGAGGCTTCTTCATCAAAAGTGGGGGCCGCACAAATCGCAGGTCCATCACATAATTGGGCATATAGGATCATATCGGCGGGCGCCGCCGCCAGTTCGGCCACGCTTCCGCCAGAACGCATCAAATGCAACAGGTCCACATTCACGCCCACACGCTGGGGCCGTCCGACTGCCTGCACCAACGCCAGCGCCGCTGAAAGGGATGGGATTTGCGATACCGGATAAAATTCCAGCGCAACGCC
>NZ_JAJEWI010000003.1 GCF_020687785.1 Sphingopyxis yananensis
CCCATTTACGGTTGGGAGCATCAGCGGCAAAATCCCCGTCCAGCCAGTTCGCCGCGACACCCAGGCGATGTTGGCTATCCGTCGTAACCTTGTGCTTGCGCGTGCGGACCGGCTTGATCCCGTTGATCTTCATCAGCCGCCCGACCCGGCGCTGGCCAACGTCGAGCCCAGCCTCTTTCAATTCCATCGTCATCCTCGGACGACCATAGCTGCCGAGGCTAAGGCTGTATTGTTCTCGGATATGGGCCAGCACTTTTATGTCCGTCCGCTCCCGCCGACTGATAGGTCGCGAGCGCCAGGAACGATATCCGCGCTCACTGACAAGCATGACACGGCAGAGCAACTCAACAGGCCAGCGATGCCGCCAGCTATGCACAAAAGCGAACTTCACGGCTTTTGGCTCGCGAAGAACTGCGTGGCCTTTTTTAGGATTTCCCTCTCCTCCCGAAGCACACGATTCTCAAGGCGAAGGCGTTCATTCTCACGTGCCAGATCTGCCTGCGGCGCTGAAACCAGATCACTGGGCCGATACTGCGACACCCATTTGCCGAGCGTCGATTTCCCTATCCCCAAATCAGATGCAACTCGGTCGCGCGGCAATCCGCTGGTCAGCGCTATACGAACCGCCTCCTGCTTAAACTCTTCGCTATGTTTGATCATCTCGTTGGTCTCCTGTTGCGAGCTTAAAACGCTCAGGTGACCGGCGCAAAACCGTTACAAGTCCAGAAGGCCATGGTCGGGGGTCGCCTCCTTCCAGCGAACCGACCCCATCGGGCGTTCGAGCATGATGGTCGCTCGGATCGGGCCGGTGCCCTCATGCAAGGCGGCGACCTCTTTCTGGATCTGCGCCTCCTTGACGGTCGGTCGATCGCGCTGGCGCAGGAAATCGAGCCAGGTCGCGCAGACGTAGCGTTCGCGCCAGATCCAGGGATCGCGAATATCGCGTGCCACCGAACAGGAGCGGGCGCCGTTGCGCTTGCGGCTACGCTGCAACTGCTGGACCAAGATGTAAAAGCGACGCGCCTTTTCGGGGGCGACGCGATAGTCGATCTCGACCGCGATCGGGCCACTGCGCGGGGTGAGGGCAAGCCTCGCCGACAGCTCCTTGCGCTGGGCTGACATTTCCTTGTCTTCCACCTTGACCACCGGCATCGGCATCCATTGTCCCAGGATCAGCGCTACCGCGACCAGAAGCGCCGCCGAGGCATAGAGCGCGCCCGAAAGTCCGATTTCGGTCGCAGCCCGGCCCCATGCCCAGCCGCCCAGCGCGATCCCGCCGGCCGTCGCGGCCTGAAAGGTCGCAAGCGTCCGGCCTGCGACCCAGCGCGGCGCAGTCAGCTGAATGCTGATATTGCAGATCGCGACCGAAATCAGCCAGCCCGCGCCCGCCACCGCGAGCGCGAGCGAGGTGATGAGTTCGGACCGGCTGCTGCCGACCACGACGGCCATCGCTGCCACGCCAAAACTGCAAAGTCTCATCACCGCTTCGGTGGATAATTTGGCGCGCAGCGATGCGAGCGCGAGGCCGCCTAGCACAGCCCCGACGCCGAAGGCGCCTAGCAGCAATCCGAAGATCCGGGAGTCTCCGTGCAAAATGTCGCGAGCGATAAGCGGAAGCAGGGCGGCGATCGCAGTTCCGGCAAAGGCCGCCGAAAATGTTCGCCATAACGGAGTGCGGATCCGGGGCGAGTGCAGGACATAGCGAAGCCCCGCGATCGTGGCCTCGACCAGCCGTTCGGGCGGCAGCCGCGGGATCTCCCGGGCGCGCTTCCACAGGATCATCACCACGATCAACGGCAGGTAGCAGACGGCGGCGGCGATGAAGGCCGCGGCGACCCCGGCCCAAGCGACGATGACACCGCCAACCGCAGGGCCGAAGCTGCGCGCTATGTTGAAGCTGACGCTGTTCAACGCAATCGCGCTCGGGAGCAGCGCGGGGGTGACTTGCTCGCCGACTGACGCCTGCCACGAAGGGCCGAACAGGGCCATTCCGCTGCCGACGAGAAAGGTGAACAGAAGAAGACTGGCGGGGCCGACATGGCCCCCAAACACCGCGATCGACAAAAGGATCGAGCCGACAAGCGAGGCAATGATCGCGAAGAGGATGACGAGACGCCGGTCGTAAATATCGGCAATCGCGCCCGCGGGCAGGGCAAAAAGGGTGATCGGCAGAGTAAGCGCGGTCTGGACTAACGCCACTTGTTCGGGCGTACCGCTCATTTCGACCATTGCCCAGCCCGCCCCGACTCCCTGGATCATCCGTCCGGTGTTCGATAACAGGCTCGCGGTCCAGATGCGGCGGAACAGGCCTTGCTTCAGCGGTTCGATCATTTCGGTAGAGATCATGCCGGCATCCATTCTCTTGCGACGAGGCCGGTCCGTGCGGTGCCGGTCCCGCGGCCTGCCGTGTCGACGATGAAAGCCTGCCAACAGGGCGAGCAAAAATCCTATGCGTTTACGGGCTTGATCGGCGAAACTAGGCCATAGTCACTGCGGTCGGCCCTCGATAACGAAGCGTCATGCAATTGCGCGCTGACAAAGACTTGCAAGCCCGTTGGCGAGCCGACGGCCACTGGCGCGACCAGACGCTCGGCCAAGCTTTCGAGGCCGCAGCCAGCGGCCATCCCGAGGTCCTTCTGACCGTCCACGCCGCCCGCGGGCCTCGCTCGATTTCACTCGGCCAGTTGCGTAAGCGCGGGCGCGCGCTTGCCGGTGCCCTGCATGGCCTCGGTCTGACGGCTGGCGACGTCGTAGCGATGCAGTTGCCCAATTCGATCGAGACTGCGCTCGTCTACCAGGCTGCGGCGGCACTCGGCTGCGTCATTCTTCCCATTGTAACGATCTACGGACCGCACGAGCTCGGGTTCGTGTTGCGTGACGCACGCGCGAAAATACTTTTCATACCCGATCGGTGGAGGCAAACCGATTGCGTCCAGAACGTGCGGGACAGCGGACAATTACCCGACCTCAAAGCCGTTGTCGTCGTAGGCGACGGCGATGCTGGCGACTATATGCGCTGGGACGATTTCGAGGGACTTGCGGCCACGGACAATTGGCCCGGAGTGGCTGCCGACGATCCGGCCTTCATGGTATATACGTCGGGAACGACTGCCGACCCCAAGGGTGTGCTCCACAGCGCCAACAGCTTATTGGCCGAAGTCTGGCAAAGCTATCCCGACAATGACCCCGCCAGCCGCGTGATGTCGCCTTATCCGGCGGGCCATGTGGCGGGCGCGCTTGGCGTCCTCGCGCATGCCGCAGCGGCGCGGCGAACCATATTGTTCGAAACCTATGATGCTGAAGCGGCGGCACGCTATGTTGACTCGGAGCGCATCACCCACACGGCGGGGACGCCATTTCACTATCTCGCGCTGCTCGATGCTGCCGATGCGATTGGCTGCGACATGGGATCGCTGCGCGCTTGCGGCACGGGCGGCGCGACGATTCCCGAATCGCTGGTAGCGCGCGCCGAGGCGGCGGGAATTCACATGTTCCGACGGTACGGGATGAGCGAGCATCCAACCGTCACGCAGGGTGCGGACGGCGATCCGCTGTACGTCCGCATGACGACCGACGGCCGATTGCGCCCCGGCGTCGAGGTTCGCATCGTCGACGACGATGGCAATGACGTCGAAACCGGTGCGGAAGGCGAAGTGGCGACGCGCGGTCCCGATATGTTTCTTGGCTATAGCGATCCCGCCATCGACGCCGGCGCGTGGCTTCCCGGCTGCTGGTTCCTGTCGGGCGACATTGGCCGCCTCGATGCAGCGGGTCTGCTCGCCATTACCGATCGCAAAAAGGATATCATCATTCGCGGCGGCGAGAATATCTCCTCGCGCGAGGTCGAGGATTTGCTGCTCCGGATTCCCGGCGTTCGCGAGGCTGCAGCCGTCGGCTATCCCGATGACCGCCTTGGCGAACGCGTTTGCGCCTATTTGATTGTCGATGACGGCCTCGCCCTCGATCGGGCGGCCATCGATGCAGCCTTCCAGGCGTTTGGTGCGGCGCGGCAAAAGACGCCCGAGCGCGTGATCCTTGCGCGGGATCTCCCGCGGACCCCCGCGGGCAAGATCAGGAAGGCGGAACTGCGCCGGGACCTGCGCCAGGCGTTATCCTAGCCTCGGTCAGGCCGCATCAGGCTGGGCGATCCATCGTCGCGCGGCAACATGACGAGGCCCTTCTCAACCGCTTTGGCCATCGTGTGCGCCGAGAAATCTGCTTCGGGAAGGAGCGCGGGCCCACGCTCGAGCCGGACTTCGCGGACGATGCCGCCGCCCGCTACGATGGTCTTGCCCGTCTGGTCGCCCGACAGCGAACTGACCATGTAAAGCACGACCGCTGCGACCCTGTCGGTCGTATAGACCGCCTTGTAATCGTCATCGGTGACGGCCTCGGTCAGCCGGGTATTGGCGGCGGGCGCGAGCGTCCAGACACGGATGCCGTATTTTTGACCCTCAAGTGCCAAAGTGTTCGAAAAACCCCAGACGCCGCCCTTGGCGGCGCCATAATTTCCCTGCCCGAACTTGCCCGAAAGACCCGACGTCGATGTCGTGTTGACGACTACGCCACCGCCATTTTCCCGCATCCAAGCAAATATCGGCTTGGTCACGCAAAAGGTGCCCTTGAGGTGAACGTGCATCACATCGTCCCAGTCCGCCTCGTCCATCTTGATCAGCGTCCGATCCCGAAGGATCCCGGCATTGTTGACGAGGATGTCGGCGCGGCCGAATGCGGACATGGCGGTCTCGAAGATTGAAAGGCCGCCGGCGATTGTCCCGACATCCGCGGCATTCGCGACCGCCTCGCCGCCCGCTGCAACAATCTCCCGGACCACTTCGTTCGCGCTGTCCGACACCGGGTCGCCGCCTGCCGACGGGACGCCATAATCATTGACCACGATCTTCGCACCCTCGCGCGCCATCAGCAGCGCATAGGCTCGCCCGAGCCCGCCGCCCGCTCCGGTTACGATCGCAACTTTGCCATCCAGCAAACCCATGGCGCTCTCCTTGTCCAGCCTGTCTTGCCGGAGGGCATAACGGCTATCGCGCGATTGGTTATTGCCAAGGTGCATCGCGGCGGTCGAACTTCGCATAATTGCCGGGACGCAATTGTGTTAAGAAGAATTGTGCGCTGGCGCACGGATCAGGACGGGACGAGGCACAATGAATCTGGATTATACGGCCGAGGACGAGATTTTCCGGGCCGAAGCGCGCGAATGGCTCGATGCGAATATCCCCCGCGAGGTCCGGCCACCCGATGGTCCTGGAATGCGCGAGTTCGACCTTGGCTGGCAGCGCAAGCAATTCGAGGGCGGCTGGGCCGGGGTATCGTGGCCGGTCGAATATGGTGGGCGCGGATTGTCGCTCACCCACCAGCTCATCTGGTACGAAGAATATGCCAAGGCCGGCGGGCCCAACGCCGAACTGCTGTTCGTCGGATGCAATCATGCCGCTCCAACAATCATGGCGCGCGGCACCGAAAAGCAGAAGTCATATCATCTTCCGAAAATATTGAGCGGCGAAGTCGCCTGGTGCCAGGGATTTTCAGAACCCAACAATGGCTCCGATCTTGGCGGGCTGAAATGCCGGGCGGAAATCGTCGGCGACGAACTCGTCGTCAATGGATCGAAAATCTGGACCAGTTCGGCGCACCTGGCCGACTGGCAGGAATTGCTCGTTCGCACCGACCCGGCCGCGCCCAAGCACAAGGGAATCAGCTGGTTGATCTGCGATATGCAGACACCCGGGATCGAGCTGCGCCCGATCCTGATCATGACCGCACCGGGCCACCATCATTTCAACCAGGTTTTCTACACCGATGTGCGGATCCCGCTGTCGAACGTGGTGGGCGAGGTGAACGATGGCTGGAATGTAGCGATGTCCACTCTCGGGTTCGAGCGCGGCACCGCGGGTATGCTCGAAAACATCCGCTATGGCGCAGTCGTCGAGCGGCTCGTCGACATGGCGCGGCAACGCCTTGGTGCCAGCGCGCTCGAGAATGACGACATCGGGCAGCGACTGGCGCAGCTCCGCGCCGAGGTGACCGCCGTGCGCGCGATGACCTACCGCATCGCCTCCCGCGCGGCGATCGCGCCGCCGGGCTCCGAGGCATCGCTGGCACGCGCCTTCTTCAGTCAGCTGCAACAGCGGATCCGCCGTATCGCGCTCGACATCATCGGCCCCGATTCGATCGAACTGCCCGAAGACGATCCCTGGATCCGCCCCTATCTGCGGACCTACAGTAACACGATTGCCGCCGGCACGTCGGAAATCCAGCGCAACATCATCGGCGAGCGCGTGCTCGGCCTGCCGCGATAAGGTCTTTTATCATGAACTTGCTTCCTACCGAAGAACAACAGCAAATTGTCGATATGGTCCGCGGCTTTCTGGCGGCCAGCGCCCCGCTCGAAAGGCTGCGCCCGGACAAGTTCGGGCAGATCGGCAATCCCGATGCCGCGCTCTGGCCGAAAATGGCCGAGCTCGGAATTCTGGGGCTCGGCGTGCCCGAGGAAGGCGGCGGCCTCGGTCTGAGCGCGGTCGAAGAGGCGCTGACCTACATCGAATTCGGCCGCGCGCTCGTATCGGTCGGCGTTCTGGGCGCGACGCTTGGCGCGCATCTTGCCGCGCGCACGATGCCCGACATTGCCGCGGCGATCATGGCGGGAACCAGTGCGGTGGGTCTCGCGACGCCGCGAGGCGCCGTCGCCGGTGATGATGGTATTTTCTCCGGCGAGTTCCACCTGATCGAGGCAAACGAGGCCGACTTCATTGTGTTGCTGACCAGCGACGCGATCGCCTTGTTCCGGCGGGAGGAATTTACTGGCCAGAGCGAGCGGCTCAGCATGGACAGCCACATGCGGCTGATGCGCGCTGCACTAGAGAGTGGCAAGCCGCTGAGTTGGTCGTCGGTCAAGGACGGCATCGATCATGCGCGCGCCAATCTGCTCATCGCGGCCTATGCTACCGGGGTTGCTGAAGCGGCGCTCGCCGGCGCGGTGGACTATGCGAAGGTGCGCGAGCAATTCGGCAAACCGATCGGCTCGTTCCAGGCGATCAAGCATAAGTGCGCCGACATGGCGATTGCCGCCGAAGTCGCGTCCTGCCAGGTATCCTTTGCTTCGGTCATCCTGTCTAAGAACAGCGACGAATCGCGCTTTCATGCGCTCGCTTCGCGCATCGTCGCCGTCGATGCGGCGCTCAAAAATGGCGCGACCGGAATCCAGGTGCATGGAGCGATTGGCTTCACCGCCGAAGTAGAGGCGCATCTGTTCGTCAAGCGCGCCCATCTGATAGATTTTATCGGTGGCGATCAGCGCGTCCAGAAAGGGCAGTTCATCGGCGCCGATGCCGTGATTTAAAACGGGACGGGCGCCTTCGGCGTCCGCCCCGCGCTGTCTGCGAGTTCTCCGCTCATCTGAAATCAGCCGCGATGGCGGGCATCTTTTTCGGGTGCAAACTGGTCGGTGAGCTTGTTTGGCTGGGCGTGCAGGTTACGTCCGCCGTCGACCGGGACGATGGCGCCGGTGGTGAAGGAGCTCGCTTCGCTCGCCAGGAAAGTCGCGACCGAGGCGATCTCGCGCGTCGTACCTGCACGCTTCATCGGCAGTCGCTCCGTAAAAGTCCTGGTGACGGCGGGATCCTGAAACAAAGCCTGCGCTCCGCTCGAATCGATGAGCCCGGGCGAGATGATGTTGGCGCGGATATTCTCCTGCCCGAACTCGGCCGCAAAATTCTGGATCAGCTTTGCCTCCGCGGCACGGATGCACGAATAGACCGAACGCTCGGACGTCGCCTCGAAAGCCGATCCCGAGCCGATGAAGATGATCGACCCGCCGCCGCTCTTGCGCATCTCGCGGATGCACATGCTCGCAATCCAGAACCTGCTCTTGAAGACATAGAGATATTGCGCATCGAGTTCTTCATCCGGCGTGTCAAGCGACGAGCCGAAGAAGGGGCGCACCGTGGGTGACGCGACCAGCGTGGTCACCTTCCCGAATTTGGCCACGGTTCTGTCGACGACAGTTTGGAGCTGGTCTTTGATCGTCATGTCGGCAGCGCAGCCGGCGGCGATCTCGTCGCCATTGCCAAACCGCTCGTTGAGCGATTTTGCGACCGCCTCGGTGTCGCCCGCCGTGCGGCTGCAGATCATGATCCTGGCACCGCTCGCGGCAAACATCTCGGCGATATTCAGGCCCATGCCCTGCGTTCCGCCGACAATGATGGCAACCTTGCCCGTCAAGTCGAACTTGTCGTTGCTCACGCGAATCTCCCTGTGAATTTTCATTTTCCTGATTGGACAGTCGCCGCAGCCACCGTCGATCGGAAAGGGGCGGCTTGCGCGGAAGGCGACGACTTTCCCCTCAATGCAGCGATGGAAAAAAATCGCCGCTCGTTGCAAAATGGGGCCAGCCAAGGAGCGAGCAAAGGAGATGAGGGCCGTGAACGCAGCTGAAGATGAACTGGCGATCCGCAGCCTTGCCGCGGCCTATACCGATGCGGTCAATCGCCGCGATGGTGAGGCCATGGCGGAGGTCTATACCGAAGACGGCATCCTGCACTCGCCAGCCGCCGGCGCGCCCCTTCAAGGCATTGAGAAGCTGCGCAAGCGCTTCAAGCGCCTGGTCGAGGTCGAACGTGAGTTTCTGATGCAGCTCACCCATTCGGGAGTTGTGGAGATCGACGGCGACCGCGCAACGGCGCGATGGTGGTTCAGCGAGATCAAGCGGCCGACAGGAGGCACTTTCGAAATGATCTTTGGTGTCTATCAGGACGAACTGGTTCGAACTGCGGCCGGCTGGCGTTTTGCCAGGCGAACCGTCGATGCGCCGCTGCGCTGGGAGCTTCCCCATCCGCCGCAGGTCTTCGCTCCATTGCCGGCGTTCCTGCCGCTGACCGGGCTTCCCACGTCATGATCGAGACCGGGCTCGATCTGACCGGCCAGGTTGCTATCGTCACGGGCGGCGGCGGCGGAATTGGCCGGGCTTGCGCGCTCCGGCTCGCCGACTTCGGCGCCGATCTTGTCATTGCCGACATCGTGCCGGAGCGAAACGCGGAGGTTTGCGAGCGCGTTCGCGATCGCGGCCGCAGGGCGTTGGGCGTCACGACCGACATGATGGATACGGCCGGGATTGCTGCGATGGTCGCCGCCGCCGACGTGGAGTTTGGCCGCATCGACATATTGGTCAACAATGTCGGCGGGGTGGCGAAGAAGCCGTTTGCCGATCAGAGCGAGCGCAGTTGGCGCCGGCATATCGACATCAATTTCGTCAGCTTCCTCGCTGCGACGTCGGCTGTGATTCCGGTCATGGTAAGGGGTGGCCGCGGAGGATCGATTGTCGGGATTTCCTCGATCGAAGCTACGCGCGCCGCGCCGGGCTATGCGGTCTATGCGGCGTGCAAGGCCGCGATGATCAACTTCACCCAGTCGATGGCACTCGAGCTGTCGGACGACGCGATCCGGGTCAACACCGTGTCGCCGGATCACACGATCACCCCCGGCGGCCGCGGCAATCGCAGCGGCCCCGTCGACCCTTCGACTTGGGTCCAGCGCAGTCCTGACGCTCAGGACGCAATGAACCGCCTGATCCCGCTCGGACGTGAGGGCGACGATATCGAGTGCGGTGATGCGGTCGCCTTCTTATGCTCTTCGATGGCGCGATATATCACTGGCATCAACCTGCCGGTCGATGGCGGCACCGCCGCCGCCGCGGGATGGCAGCGCACGCCGTCGCGTCAGTGGACCCAGATTCAAGGGCAGGCCCGCGAGTGACGGCGAACGGTCGGCGGTCACGCCGACCCGTCAGCGGAAGCGGCCTTTTACGCGCGAAGCGATGCCAGCCGCTGATTGACTATCGCGTCGGCGTCGGCGATGATCCGGTCGATCAATTGCTCGCAGGTCGGAATGTCGTGAATCAGGCCTTGGATCATGCCGGCCCAGAACACGCCCTTCGACAGATCGCCGGTCAGGAGCAGGTCACGGCCTGCCGCGCCCGCAACGAGCTCCTGCACGTCGCTGAACTGTGCGCCCGGCTGGGTAGGCGGCGCACCACTTCTTCGCTGACCTCGCTCTTGCCGACGCGTGCGGTGTTCTTGAAGCTGCGGAAGATCAGGAAGCTGCCACGTTCCTCATTCTCGATCTAAGCCTGCTTCACATTGTCGTGGATCGGCGCCTCGACGGTCGCGCAGAAGCGCGTGCCCATGTTGATGCCGTCGGCGCCGAGCGCCAGCGCGGCGACAAGTCCGCAGCCGTCGCCGAAGCCGCCCGACGCGAGCATCGGGATCTTCACCTTGTCGGCAGTGGCGGGGATCAGGATCAGGCCGGGGATATCATCCTCCCCCGGATGGCCCGCGCATTCGAACCGTTGATCGAGATGATGTCGCAACCGGCGCGCTCGGCCGACAGCGCATGACGAACCGCCGTGCATTTGTACGGGATGGTCACACCATGGGGTTTCAGCATCTCCCAGATTTCGCGCACCGCAGGCGCTCCCGCCGTCTCGACGATCTTGATTCCGCCGCCTATGATCGCCTGCGAGTAGGCGTTATTATCGGGTGCATTGATCGTCGGGAACACGGTCAGGTTCAGGCCGAACGGCTTGTCGGACATCGCGCGGCAACGTTCGATCTCGGCGCTCAGGGCGGCCGGCGATGGCTGCGTCAGCGCGGTCAGGATGCCGAGTTCGCCGGCGTTCGACACGGCAGCTGCCAATTCGGCATAGCCCACGCCCTGCATTCCGCCCTGGACGATCGGATGCTCGATACCCAGCATTTCGGTGATGCGTGTTTTGAAAGGCATGACTGGTCCATTCTGGGCCCGGCCGATCCCGGGATTGTTTGTTGAAGGGCAGGAGCCGGACCTATTCTGTTGAAAAACTCCCGCTTGCAATGAAGCTGCGGTGCTGATTCAATCATCGGGTTATCGGGAGATAAGCTGATGATGGGTGAACGGTCCGTTGTGCAGGAGGAGCTGTTTTACAGCTTCAGCATTGAGAAGCATGTTCCGGCGGATCATCTTCTGCGGTCGATCGACAGGTTCTTAGACCTTACCGGCATCCGCGAACATCTGCGGCCATTTTACAGTGAGACCGGACGGCCATCGATTGATCCCGAGTTGATGATCCGGATGCTGCTTATCGGCTATTGCATGGGCATCAGGTCTGAACGGCAGCTCTGCGAAGAGGTGCACCTCAACCTGGCCGATTCCGCGACAGTCATTTGCTGCGACATCTGTTCGAGATGACCGTCGAGCGCTGCATAGCCGAAGGCTTAGTTGGCGGCGAAGGCTTCGCGCTCGACGCAAGCTTGATCCGCGCCGACGTCCATCGGCAACGCTCGCTTCCTGGCGAAGAATATGAACTTCCTGAGGCGGGAAGCCGCGCCGTGCGCGAATATCTCGAAGTGCTGGATGATGCCGCGTTCGGCGATGCGACACCCGTCACACCAAAGCGGATCGCCTTGACGGATCCAGCCTCGCGCTGGACCGTCGCAACACGTGATGCAGCCTTGTACGCCTACAGCACCAACTATCTGATAGACCTTGATCATGCGGTGATTGTGGATGTCGAAGCTACAACTGCCGTGCGGCAAGCGGAAGTGACGGCGGGGCGGCGTATGATCGACCGCACACAGGAGCGCTTCGGCATCTGGCCTGAACGCCTTGTAGCCGATACAGCTTATGGGACGGCGGCCAATTTGGCGTGGCTGGTGGAAGATAAAAGCATTGAGCCGCATATCCCCGTGTTCGACAAATCCACACGTCAGGATGGCAGTTTTGAACGCACCGACTTTACCTATGATCATGATGACGACAGCTATATATGCCCTGCGGGCAATCGCCTGCGCCGCTCCAATCGCAACTTCAAAACAGCCCGTCCACACGCCGATAAGGACGGCTTCATCCGCTATCGCGCGCGCCAGCAAGATTACCAAAGCTGCATCCATCGGCTGCAATGCTCACCAAAAACGCCGGCCCGCAAAGTCACCCGGTCCATTCATGAAGGTGCCCGCGACTTAGCCCGCGAAATTGCTACAACCGATGCTTATCTCGTGTCGAGGCGTCAGAGAAAGAAGGTCGAGATGTTGTTCGCGCACCTCAAACGCATTTTGAAGCTGGATCGCTTGCGTTTGCGCGGTCCCAACGGAGCAAAGGATGAGTTCCATCTAGCCGCAGCAGCCCAAAACCTTCGTAAAATGGCAAAGATCATTCCCTTGCAGAGCCGCGCACCAGCCTGAGGGGGATTAGCGGTTCGCTCAGCCGAATGAAGGGTTGCCGCAGGACGACGCCAGGCCCGACTTTTTCAACGGAATAGGACCAGGAGATGCTGCCGGCGACGGTCTTATCGACCGGAACATGGTTGGTTCCGCGGCGCTCTCAGGCGTCGCTTAGCCGGGCAGCAAGCTCGGCGATCTTCGCTTGAGCCGTCCGAGAAAGCGCGAGCAGAGGCGCGTCTCCTAACCCGATGGCTTCGGCCACTTCGGCGAGATGATGAACATCCTTCGGCATGTTGCTGCCGGGGCCGCTAATTTTGCGAAACGTGCGCGGGTCCGCAACGATGGCGAAGCCGTTGCTCGCGCCGGAGCTGAGTTTGATGACCTCGATAGCAACCTCGCGATCCATGCCGAGCTGCTCGGCGAGTTCGAGGGCGTCGATGCTGGCTACGACATTGGCGTAGGCCAGATTGTTGTTGAGCAGCTTGATCAGCTGCCCCGATCCGACGGGTCCAAGATGGGCGACGAGGCGCGCGAAGCTATTAAAGATAGGCCGGGCAATATCGAGCGCCTCGCTCGTCCCACCAACCATCACGGTCATCGTCCCGGCCTTTGCGCCGTTATGGCCGCCGCTGACCGGAGCGTCGAGGACATGCACTCCGCGCGCTCGCGCAGCTTTGTCGAGTCCGATCACGGTCTCGGGCAACAGGGTGGAATGAATCGCCAGCACCGAGCCCGGACGCATCGCATCCAGCAGCCCAGATTCGATCGTAACCTGCTGCACATCCCTGTCGTTGACGACGCAAATGCCGATGATGTCGCAGTCGGCGGCGAGCGCTGCAGGCGTCGTCGCAACTTTCGCCGCCGTATCGGACAATAGGGCGGTGCTGGCTTCGCGCCGCGCCCAAATCGTGAGTGGAAATCCGGCTTCGACGATCCGGCGCGCGATCGGAGCGCCCTGATCGCCCAGGCCGATGAACCCTGCTGTCTGCTTTTGTCCCATCATATTTCTCCCTCGTTACGTTGGTTCAGCGCAGGCGGAGCAGCCCTTCCTGGGCCACGCTCGCAACCAGTTTTCCTGCGCGATCGAATATTCGTCCGCGGCACAAAGCGCGGCCGCCGCCTGCCCAGGGGCTATCCAGCGAATAAAGCATCCAGTCGCTGAAATCGGGCTGCGCATGAAGCCAGAGACTGTGATTGAGGCTGGCGTTGTGGATCCGTGTGGTGGACCAATGGGTGCCATGAGGGAGCAGGGCCGTGCTGAGCAACATCATGTCGGACACATAGGCGAGCACGGCGCGGAGAAGCAGGCCATTGTCCGGTACGCTCGACTTGGGCTTGAACCAGAAATGCTGGACGGCCGGTTGCGGCACCGGAGAGACGAAATCGCGCGGCGTCACTGGCCTGAGTTCAATGGGCATGCTCCGCAGGGCGAAGTCGCGAACCGCGCCGATCATGGCGCCCGCCTGTTCGCGCCGGATGTCTTCCTCGCTGCGGAGGCCTTCCGGCGGTGTGACATCCGGCATGTCTTCCTGATGGGCATAGCCAGCTTCGGCGGGATGAAAGGAAGCGCCAAGGGTAAAGACCAGGACCTCCTCCTGGTACGCGACGACCCTGCGGGACGAGAAGCTGGCGCCATCCCTGTCGCGTTCTACACGAAACGCGATGGGTACTTCCGGCCGGCCGGGACGCAGAAAATGACCATGGATCAAATGGGGCAGACGATCCGCAGCAACGGTGTGCGACGCCGCCGTCAGGGCCTGTGCGAGAATCTCGCCGCCGAACAGGCGTTGCCACTTTTCGACGGGGAGCGCGGTCTGAAACCGGTCGGTGCCTGTTTCGACCAATGTGAGCGACCGGATCAGTGCAGTGAGGGTGTCGCTATCATTCGCGGTCGCAGATTCGCCGCGAGCCTTGCTCAGGCGTTCGCGCGCCAGATTTCGATCCAGGTTTGTCATCGGCTGTCCATATAGTATCGGTGAAAGCAACCATGCTCGCCGCGCGACGTGAGTGCACGCATAACGATTATGCCAAATCGCTTGTCGGCTTTGCGCGGCTCGCATCAATCGGGCGGCCGACGGTGCCGAAGCCGGGCGTGGTTGAACTGACGCGCTGAGCCGTGGCCGATCGCGATTGACCGGAAGGATCGACCGTTTCCGACTAGCCGATCTAGCCGATCTAGCCGGCTGCCGGCTGCCTTCGGCATGGGCATTGCCAGCGAATCTGGGGAAAACATCGCATTCGAAGGATCTCATGTGCAAACATACATAGCATTCGTGATGCCCGTTCGGGACTGCGACGTTTCGCGTGCCTCGTCGCAAATCCACCCGGAGACAATTTGCGAACTAGGCTCGGTACACAATTGCAGAGTAATCTGGGCCGTCCGCCGCGGGCATTGCGGCATCGGGCGATGGGGGCGGCAACGAAATGCATCTTCCACACCGCGTTATTTATGATACTCCTTCATTAATATCAGCACTCACCGAGACCGATGGAAAGGGTGCCTATGGGCGAGGGTATTTTGCGCGGAATTCGCGTCGTCGAGATTGCCGGAGGACATGCGCTCTCGGTGACCGGCCTCCTCTTGGCCGAAGCTGGGGCCGAGTTGATCAAGGTCGAAGCTGACGCCGGCGCGCGCGGCTCTGCCTCCTTCGCCGTGTGGAATCGCAGCAAAAAAAGCGTTGGACTGGCCATCGAGGAGGAGGACCAGCGCAGGTCGCTCGATCGCCTGCTCAGGGCAGCCGATGTCGTTCTGACCGACTGGTCTACGGACCGTCAACGCGGCGCCGGGTTGGACGAGACGGGGCTGGCACGGCAATATCCGCACCTCATACACGCTTCGATCGGGAGTTGGCCGGCAGGCCATCCACTTGCCGATCGTCCCGTCGACGATACGCTTGTGCTTGCAGAATCGGGGTTGATGGATGAGCAGCGCGGGATACGCGAAGGTCCTATCTATCTCCGCTTCCCTCTGGGCAGCTGGGGCGCGGCCTATCTCGCGGCCATCGGCGTCGTGGCGCGCCTGATCCAGGCGGGCAGGGGCGGCGGCGCGGGATCCGTGTCGACCAGTCTGGTGCAGGGCGCGCTTTTACCGGCGGCGATGCTCTGGCGCAGGGCGGAGCATGCGACGCAGGCCCTTGTCGGCAGCATGGGCAAAGCCATGATTTCCCCGCAATTCGAATGTAGCGACGGCGTATGGATCCACGTCAAGGCGCCGCCAGACGACGCCCCGCTGATGCGCGCTGCGCTCGATGCCCTTGGGCCGGAGCGCATCGAAGACCTTAACCGGGGATGGCCTAGCAATCATACGTGCATCAATTGGGGTGCCAACGCCCATGTGTTCAAGACTCGTCCGAGCGCTGAATGGCTGGCCGATCTGTGGGCATCGGATATTCCGGTGCAGGCCGACGTGCCGATGGGAGCCATTTACCGCGACGAACAGGCAATCGCGAACGGATATGTCATCGACGTCGAGGACCCGGACCTCGGGAGGACACAGCAACCAGGTGTGCCATGCAGCGTCGAACCACCGATGCGCATGCAGTCGGCTGCACCGGCGTTTGGGACGACACCGATTTCGATCTGGGATGACGTGCCCGCGCCACGCCGCGAGCGTGCGCCCGATAGTCTCCCGCTCGAGGGCGTTCATATTGTCGACTTCGGCTCGTTCGTCGCAGGTCCGCTGGCACCGATGATTCTGGGCGATCTGGGGGCCGACATCATCAAGGTCGAGGGAACCGGAGGTGACGTGATGCGCCGCGTGGAGGGGGCCTTTCTCGGCGCGCAGCGAGGAAAGCGGTCGCTCGCGCTCGATCTGAAGTCTCCGGACGCGGCCAATGTTGTCGAACGTCTCGTTCGGTGGGCGGATATCGTCCATCACAATATCCGCATGCCCGCCGCCCGGCGGCTCGGGCTCGCCAGTGACCAGGTGATGGCCATCCGGCCCGATCTCATTTTCTGCCATGTGAGTTCCTATGGGCCTGTCGGGCCGCGCAAGGACTGGCCGGGTTACGACCAGCTCTTCCAGGCGCAATCGGGATGGGAGTTCGAGGGTGCGGGCGAGGGCAATCCGCCTATGTGGCACCGCTTCGGTATGATGGACCATCAAGCGGCGCTGGCGTCGGCGCTTGCGATGTCCCTCGCGCTTTATCACCGCGACCGGACCGGCGAGGGACAGGTGGCCGCGGGCTCGTTGCTCGGAGCCAGCATCCTGACGGTCAGCGAGACGATCGTTCTCGATGACGGAACACTGTCGCCTTTCCGTCGTCTCGACGCGCGCCAGCTTGGTGTTGGACCCGAACGCCGGCTTTATGCCGTGAAAGACGGCTGGATAGCGCTCGTCGCCGAAGGTGCCGGAGTATTTGACCGACTGTGCCTCCTGGCGGGCGCCGCAAATGCCGAAGCGCTGGAACCAATCCTGTCAGCTCAGTCGACCACGGCCGTGATCGCAATGGCAAACGCGGCAGGCGCCTTCGCGGTCGCTGCCCATACCGATCATCGCGACGCCTTTTTCGATGATCGCGACAATCGACGCCTCGGACTTGTTCAATCCTATCAGCACGGAAGGCTCGGTCGTCTGGAGATGCCGGGTGCCTTTCTGCATTTCGGTGCGCGCCCGGCGACGGGAGCGCTGCCGCCACCCGACGTTGGCGAACATAGCGTATCGGTGCTCGACGAAATCGGGCTGGCGGACGAAACCGCCGAGCTGGTTGGCGCGGGGGTGGTGCATGATGGCGCGCGCTAGGAGGCGCGCCCTCCGCTCGACCGGGGCGCGAATTTGCCATTGCGCGGAGTTATATATTAGGGCCTCATGTGAAGTCCGTCACGGCCTGCGATCCTTATCGCAGAGAAACGCGGTCAGCAGCGCGAGCGGGCGGTTTGCGTCGAAGCCGGACCGGTGCAAAACAGGGAAAATGAATCGTGTCCAGCGAAGCCTTGACTGAAAAAAAGCCGCGCAAACCCGACGGCGTGCCGGTACGCCGGGCGAATGCTGCTCGATCGAAGCGCGCGAAGTCGGAGATCACGCGCTCGCGCCTATGTGCTGCGGCTGCCCGCCTGATCGAACAGAAGTCGCTCCGCATGATTACGGTTTCCGAACTGACGACCCTAGCCGGTGTCGCTCCCTCTACTTTCTATATTTATTTCGCCGACGTCGATGAGGTGGTGCTCGCCTTGCTCGAAGAGGCCACTGCAGAGATGCCCGACCTTGGTGCTTACGCTCGGGGCATTACACTAGAACGTCTCGAGACGAGCGTCCGCGAATTGGTGCACGAATATCTCGCATTTTGGGATAAATATTACGCCCTCTTGCGAATCCGCAACCTCGCTGCCGACGAGGGCGAAGCGCGGTTCAGGGACGCGCGCGGCAAGATGCTGGGTCCGCTTCTGTTCGCGCTGGCCGAAAAAATCGAGGAGATGCGCGGCGAGGACTTGAGCGCGCGAACTCCACCGCTCGCGATTGCATCGGTCGTGTCGGGCTCGATGGAACGGCTTGCTTCGTTCATCCGCTTTCGCCACGCATCGCCCGATATGTCTCGCAAACGGCTGATCGACGCGGAGGTTTTCCTGATCTGCCAGCTCTTGGGGAAAGGCAAAGTCTAGCCGCCGTCTCCCGCCGCCGGGACGCGAACGCATAGCTGAGGCGCGCGGCCGGACGCCGTCATTGCGACAGGCCTCGGCGACGCTGCCTCCGGCGCTTTGCATCCGGGTTGGCATGGGACCGACCCACCGTACTTATGCTTTGTGAGCGTGGTGGGGCGAGACAATCCCCCCGGCGCGGAGCTTCATCGCAAGCTGCCCGGCGCCTATTGCATGGTCATGACCACCGGCCGTTCCTCCGACTCGCAAGGCGCTGCGCCGACGAAAGCTGCGTCGGCTCCCCCTGCGGGGCTCCATCGGATCATCCGATTGCACGCCATCGATGGTGAGGTTCGCAGTGCCTTGGAAGATGATTTTCATCATTTCAGGGTTTTGATCCGCCATGATGGTACCCGGGTCACCAATGTCGAGGCGACGGCGCTCCGGCAGCCCTTTTCCCTCTGTGGCGCTGCCGGGGGCCGCCTTGATGAGCTAGTAGGTCAGCGCCTTCTACGCGATACCACGCAGTTCTTCAGGATTCACGACGCGCTGCTGCAATGCACGCACCAGTTCGACCTCGCCACGCTTGCGATCGCGCTTGCGGCGCGCGGTGGCAGCGCGAGGCATTATCATGCTTTCGTGGAGGACGGCGCCGCGGTCGAGCAGCGGCGGGCTACCCTGCGGCGCGATGGCGAGACGGTCCTGCGCTGGGCTTTTCAGGACGGCATCATTGAAGCCCCCGACCCATATCGTGGGCACATGCTGGGACGCGGGTTCACTGCCTGGGCAGGGACGAGCCTCGATACCGACGATGCCGAGGCCGCATTGGTTTTGCGGCGCGCGATATTCATTTCCGGCGGGCGCGGCCGCACCGAAGAACTCGATCGGCAGCCGCATGCGGTCGCTCGCGGCGGTTGCTGGGTCCAGCAACCCGAGCGGGCCTCGCTGGCGACACGTGAGAAGGGCACGTCGCGCGATCACTCGGATCGACCTCATCAACTCACGGCCGGCGACGACGGTTGGCTTGCCTTTGAAGACGCGGAAGATATCTGTTCGTCGCCAACTGTAACGCTAGATAGTGACGACCCGTCACAAATCTGATACACCATGTTCAAACAAGTGGAGAGGCACCGATGAAAATTGACGATATGATTCTAGTGAGTGTGGACGACCATGTCTGTGAGCCCCCCGACATGTTCGTCCGGCACATCTCGCCAAAATATAAAGGCCAAGAGCCGCAGGTCGTCACGACCGAGCACGGTCAGGCGTGGGTGATCGAGGGCAAGAAGAACTCCGGCCTCGGGCTAAACGCCGTGGTTGGCCGTCCCAAGGAAGAATATGGGATGGAACCCATGTCGTTCGACCATCTGCGCGCGGGCACGTATGATATTCATGCGCGCATCGACGATATGGACGCGAATGGCGTGCTCGGATCGATCAACTTCCCTCAGTTTCCGGGGTTTGCCGGCGTCCGGTTTCTGAAACAGAACGACAAGGGTCTCGCGCTGGCCACGATCCAGGCCTATAATGACTGGCATGTTCAGGACTGGTGCGGGCCCTATCCCGGGCGCATGATTCCGCTAGCTCTGTTGCCGCTCTGGGACATCGACCTCACGCTGACTGAAATGAAGCGGATGATCGCGCTTGGCGTGCATTCGTGCAGCTTCCCAGACAATCCCGCAATGGTGGGCCTGCCGAGCCTGCACGACGAGCAATGGCGACCGTTGTGGGAGCTTTGCAACGACAACAAGGTTGTTCTGTCCGCTCATATCGGGACCGGGTCTCATGCCGCGCATGCGTCAGACCTGTCGCCGATCAGCTCGTGGATTACCTCGATGCCGATCTCGATCGCCAACAGCGCGGCAGACTGGCTCTTTGCGTCTTTCTGGAAGGACTTTCCCGATCTCAAGATCGCGCTGTCGGAAGGCAGCATCGGCTGGGTTCCCTACTTCCTCGAGCGCGCGGAGACTACGGTACGGCAGCATAGCGCATGGACGAACCTTAACCTCGGCGGGCTGACGCCCACCGAAATATTCCGGCGCCACTTCTTGACCTGTTTTATCGAGGATAATTTTGGTCTGGTGAACCGCCACGCGATCGGCATCGATAATATCGCGTGGGAATGCGACTACCCGCATTCAGATTGCGTGTGGCCGCTATCGCCCGAGGAAGTCTGGCGCGGGGTGAAGGATTTTTCGAAGGAAGAGATCGACAAGATCACGCACGGCAATGCGATGCACTTCTACAGCTATGATCCATTTCCGCTGCTTGGGCGCGAAAATTGCACGGTCGGCGCACTGCGCGCCCAGGCGGCCGCCAAGGGCGTCGATACGTCCGAACAGGCCTCGCTTGGCGGCCTTGCCCCCAAGTGGGAGCCCGGCAAGCCGATCACGTCGGGCGACGTGCAGAAGATGCTGTCGACCGTCTGAGCAGTCTTTAGCCGCGATCGGGGGCGGGCTCGTGAAGTCCGAATGGCTCTCCTCCACCCCGATCGCGGCGATTTATGTGAAATCGCGTCGCAAAGCCAAAGGTGTCGCCATGTTGTCGGCACCGGGCTGACGCTAGGCAGAAGCGATTAATCGCACGCCCGCAGGAAATGAGAGAGAAATGACCCACCCAGATCCGATCAAGCCCCCCCAGCAAACAGTGACCGGCGTTCTCGCCGCCGCGGTTAAGGAGGCGCCAGAGCGCATTTTCCTCGATTTCAGCGGCATCCAATATAGCTATGCCGATATCGATTCTGCGTCGACCCGTCTCGCCAATGGTCTGCTCGCTCTCGGGGTCAAGCAGGGTGACCGGGTCGGTACGCTTCTCGACACGAGCGTCGAGGCGATTTTGATTTGGTTCGCAGCGAACAAGATCGGCGCCGTCTATGTTCCGGTAAACGCCGCGTACAAGGGCGAGTATCTGCGCCATCAATTCGCCGATGCCGGTGTTGAAGTGGTGTTTGTCGAGCCGGATTATGCCGATCGCCTTGCCCTAATCAAAGAGGAGCTGCCGCTGGTCCACACCGTCATCCAGCGGGGCGATGCGCCGCTCGCGGCCGAAGGATTGAACCTCAAGCGCTTCGACGACATTCTCGGAAGCGAAGATCCCGTAGCCGATCCGAACAAATATTCGGATATCTCGATGCTGATCTACACCGGCGGTACGACGGGGCCCTCGAAGGGCTGCATCATCAGTCACAATTATGTGTGCAATCTTTCACGCAACGCCGTCATCAACGGCAAGCGCACCAAGGACGATATCAGCTGGTCGCCGCTGCCCCTCTTTCACCTCAATGCGCTAGCCGCGACGGTCTTGGCGTCGGCGATGACGTTCAGCCGCGGCGTCCTTTACCCCCGCTTTTCGGTCAGTAACTTTTGGCCCGAAATCGAACGCAGCGGGGCAACGCTGGCGAATCTGCTTGGATCGATGCTCGCATTCGTCGCCGATGCGCCCGACAATGAGGCGCAGAAGCGGTGCTTTGGGCAACTTCGCGCCATTCGCGGCTCTCCCTTCCCGCCGGAAGTGCGCGAGAAGTGGCGGACGCGCTTCGGCGTCAAGGTCACGGGGAGCAATGTTTATGGTTTGACTGAAGCCAGCCCCGTTACGAGCCTGCACGACGACGATTTTCCCAAGCCCGGTTCTTCGGGCAAGGTCGATCCAAGCTTCGAGGTCCGCATCGTCGATGACGAAGACAATGACGTGCCGGTCGGAACGCCCGGCGAGATCATCATTCGTCCCCGCTATCCGCACGTCATGTTCGAGGGGTATTGGGGACGGCCCGAAGAGACCCTCCGGATCATGAAGAATCTCTGGCTCCACAGCGGGGACATCGGCTCGATCGACGAGGACGGCTATTTCTATTTTGTCGACCGTAAGAAGGATTATCTGCGTCGACGCGGCGAGAATATTTCGAGCTTCGAACTCGAACGGGCGTTTCGCGGCCACCCCGATATCGTCGATGTCGCAATCCACTCGGTCTTGTCCGAAAGCGCCGAGGACGATGTGAAAGCCACGATCGTTCTTAATGGCGAAAGCAAGATGACCGAGGCGGAGATGTGCTCTTGGTGCGCGGACCGGGTCCCCTATTTTGCGGTGCCGCGTTATATCGAGTTTCGCGACGAATTGCCTCGCAATCCCGTCGGGCGCGTTCTTAAATATCAGTTGCGCGACGAGGGCCGGACTCCTGCGACTTGGGATCGCGAAGACGCAGGCTTCGAGCTCGCCAAGCGGTGAGCGGGACAGGGTGGCAGGAAGGGGACAGGCATTGAAGGCCAAGGCAGCCGTCCTCGTGGGCGACAACAATATCGAGATCCGCGAACTCGATGTTCCCGTCGATCCGCCTCCTGGCGGAGCGATCCTCGCCGTCGAAGGCTGCGGCATGTGCGGCAGCGACATCAAGCAGTATCATGGCGGAACGGCGCGCGCGGGTATCATGTCATATCCGGTGATTCCGGGGCATGAGACGGTTGGCCGGATTGCGAAGATCGATGTCGAAGGCGTGCGCCGCTGGGGCCTGAAAGAAGGGGACCGCGTCGCGGTCCATGGCATCGCGCCCTGCGGGACATGCAGCGGTTGCATGGCCGACTCCAAATGCATCGACAGCTTCTATTACGGATTTCGATCGCTGCACGAGCGCAGCGGCCTATGGGGTGGTTTCGCACAATATATGGAGATCGTGCCGCGCACGAAATTATATCCCGTTTCGGACAGCCTCTCGATCGAAGACGCACTGCTCTTCAACCCGCTCGCGGCAGGCTATGACTGGCTCCTCGCGCATGGCGAACTGCAAGTCGGCGAGACGGTCCTCATTCTGGGCAGCGGTCAACGCGGGCTTGCCTGCGTCGTCGCTGCGGTCGAGGCGGGCGCATCGCAAATCATCGTGACGGGATTGCGCTCGGACGCGTTCAAGCTCGACATCGCCCGCCAGCTCGGGGCGACCGTGACGATGATCGCGGAGGACGAAGACATACCGGGCCGCATTGCCGAGCTTACCAACGGGCGCGGCGTCGATCTCGTATGCGACACGACGCCCTATGTCTTCGAACCCGTGCTCGACGCGATCAAGGCGGTGCGTAACAAGGGGCGGATTGTCTTGAGCGGCCTTAAGGATTCACGCCTCATGGACGGGTTTCCGCTCGACACGTTGATGATGAAGCAGATCAGGATGATCGGCGTTCTTGCCTCGGGTCATTGGGCAACCCAACAGGCAATCCGGGTTATCGAAAGCGGGCGCTTGCCACTGGGCCTCATGCACACGCACAGCCTTCCGATCGATCAGCTCGAGCGGGGAATCAAGACGCTTGCAGGTGAAATTCCGGGCGAACGTGCCTTGCATGTCAGCATTCTAGCCCAAGCCTGACGGGCTATCCTCATCGTGCATTTGTGCCGGTCGCGGTCGATTGATCGCAACGGCTACTCCCGCTCTGGCGCCGCCATCCGGGCCGTAACGGCCTCGGCAAACATTGTCGCCGCAGGAGATTTCCGTTCACCGGGATAAAGCGGCATTTTTGGAGTGCCCGCGCGGCGACGCACTTCGGCCATGACCGCCGTCCGATCGTCGGTTTCCATTTCGTAGATCGTGAGGAATCTGGTCGGGGCATCGGGCTTGTCCGGCTCGGGCGCCAGCCTGAAGCGCTGCGCTGCGGTGAAGCCGGGTACCGCGAGAACGTCGGGCATGTGGCGATCGACATACCATGTTTCGAAAGCCGCTTCTCCTTCAGGGGTGGGTGCCTCAGTAATGATAATGAAGAGTTGTTTTGTCATGAGATCTATCCTTGCGGGTTCGGCTCGCCGACCCGACGTGTAGCGGCATTGCTCCTGAAGGATCGCGCCTCAAAGGCAGATGCGATCCCACCGCCTTTGCTCTGCTGGCGGCATTTGGCCAGCGGTGGGACATGTTAAGTGAAAGAGGATCGCAATCAATGCCCTGATGCAGGGGGCCAGGTACGGATCAATGCGGTCTGCGCAATTGCGCGGAACGAAGAGCATAAATGGAGCCGTATCGGCGTTTGTGATTGTGACGGTCATTCAATATATGACGCTGGTGCCGGGGTCATTCCGGCCGATGGGAGGCAGCGGCGAACAAAAAAGGCCCGTATCCAGTCAGCACAGGTCGCCGACGAAAAGCGTTAAACTGCAACCCGGAAATAAATAAAATCTGGGAGGAGAGGACCATGAGAACATCCAAATTGTTGCTGCTTGCAGCGTCTGTCTCGGCGCTGTCGGTTTCGACGCCTGGTTTCGCGTTTCAGGCGGACGGGCATGAGCCAGCGGCGCAGGATGCTGCGACGGACGATCGGCTCCAGAGCGGAGGCGTCGAAGATATTATCGTTACGGCGCGGCGCGTTTCGGAAAGCGTACAGAAGGTACCACTCGCGATCACCGTGGTGGGCACCGAGCAGCTGACGGATTCGTCGGTTCGCGGCATCAAGGATCTGCAGGGGCTCGCGCCGGCCATGTCGATCACGACCGGGAATGGCGGTCCGAGCACGGCGAATATCGCGATACGTGGCCAGACGCAGGCGGATTCGCTCCTCGTGACTGATCCCTCGGTCGCGGTCTATCTTAACGAAATCAACCTGCCGCGCCAGATCGGCCTGCGTTCGGCCTTCCTCGATGTCGACCAGATTCAGGTCTTGAAAGGCCCCCAAGGCACGCTGTTCGGGAAGAATACCACCGGCGGCGCCCTCCTGTTGCGAACCAAGCGTCCCGATCTCTCTGACGCGGGCGGATATTTTCAGGGCTCGGCGGGCAATCTCGGCACAATGCAACTGACGGCCGCGGTGGGCGCGCCGCTCATCGATGGCGTACTCGGTGTCCGCTTTGCCGGCCAGATCGCCACCAAGGACGGCTATGGCCGCAATGCGATCGGCAAGAAGCTAGGGGACCAATATGACCGCGCCGCCCGGCTGTCTGTTCTCGCCGAGCCGACCGAGAATCTCAGTGTCTTTTTGACCGCCGATTATAGCAAGCTGACCTCGAACGGCTCGGTTTCGCGCGTAACGCGCCTCAATCCGCTCGCGTTCAGCCCATCGGGAGCGCCGCTCAACGGTCTTGCTTCGGCGCTTAATCAGGCGGTCGCACAACTCGGGCTAACCCGGACCGTAGCGAATTATACAACCGCTTATAATCTTCTCCAGGCTGACATGTTCCCGGCTGGAAATCGATACGACACCAAAGGCGTCGAGCGGGTATTTGCTTATCTTGAAATTTACGGCTTCTCGGGAGATGTCAGTCTCGACCTTGGTGATGTGACGCTTCGGTCAATCACCGGTTATCGCAACACGGCGCGAAACGACCAGCAGGACTATGATCAGTCGCGGTTCGAAATCGTGCGGCCGCGTAATTTCGTCTATTCGGACCAGTTCACGCAGGAAGTGCAGCTTCTTGCCAGCATCGGCAATCTCGAACTCATCGCCGGCGGTTTTTACAGCCACGAACATGGGTGGGAGGGGAGCCAGACAAAGCAACTCGGTTTGATCAATCCTGCGAGCCCGAGCTTTGCGAACTATTACGTCACCAACGAAAGCTATGCAGGATTCGCGCAAGCGAATTACGCGCTCACCGACACGCTCAAGGTCACCGGTGGTTTCCGCTACACCAAGGTTACCCAAGACGTAGACATCCGCAGCGCCAACGCGCTTGGATGCGTGGTGCCGATCGTTGTCCGGCCCGACCCGGCGATCTGCTCTGCGCCCTTCGATCTTAGCTCGAAGAAGCCTTCCTACCTTGCAAGTATCGACTGGCAGGCAACGCCGGACATTCTTCTTTACGCCAAGACCTCGAGCAGCTTCCGCGGCGGAGGCTTTAATGTGCGCGGCGGTAGCAGCGGCGGCGCCAACCCCTATATTGCGTTCGATCCCGAGACCGCAACTGACTATGAAATCGGCTTCAAGGGCGACCTCTTCGACCGCAAGGTGCGGCTCAATCTGGCAGGCTATTACACCGATTACAGCGATATCCAGAAGAGCAGCCTGATCGTCGTCAACAACACGATCGTGACCGTGATCAACAATGCTGCCAAGGGCAATATCTACGGCGGCGAAGCCGAGTTGATCTGGCAGCCGATTCCCGAACTGACCTTGAACGCCAGCGGTGCCTGGACGCATACGGCCTACACGCGCTTCGTGGAGGCCAATGGCAACGATCGGTCCAAGGAACCGTTCCCGGTCCCCGAGTGGCAATATACGGTGAGTGGTAAATATAGCGTCCCGGTCGGGAATGGCGATCTCAGTCTCTATGCGGCGTGGCGCTGGCAGGACGATGTCTTCTTTCGGGGGCAAGCGCTCGACCAGGCCACAACGAGCCAGAAGGCCTATGGCTTGCTCGAAGGGCGGCTGGCCTATTCGCTGAACAGCGAGCCGAATGTAGAGATCGCGTTGTGGGGCAAGAACCTGCTCGACAAGACCTATCGGACCAATGCGCTCGATTTCGATGCGAGCCTTGGATATAATCTCGCCTTTCTCGGCGAGCCGCGGACTGTCGGCCTCGAAGTGCGGATCGCGTTTGGCGGCAAATAAAGCTTAAGCCAGGGGGCCCGACTGGTCCCCTCTGAGGAATTTTGATGTACGAGATGTCCTACCGGGCCAGCGAGCTGAAATCCGAACTTGAGGATTTCATGGCCGCCCACATTTACCCCAATGAAGCCGAATTTTACCGGCAGGCCGAAACGCTGGGTCCGTGGGCAGTCTTTCCGATTATCGAGGAACTCAAGCTCGTCGCGCGCCGGCAGGGCCTGTGGAACCTCTGGCACGGGGCAGGGGATACCGGCCTCCCGCTCGGCAATCTCGAATATGCGTCGCTTTGCGAAGTCATGGGGCGCTCGCTCATGGCGCCGGAAGTCTTCAATTGTTCCGCTCCCGACACGGGCAACATGGAGACGATCCTTCGCTACGGGACCGAGGCGCAAAAAGCGCGGTGGCTTGCGCCCTTGATGACCGGAGAAATCCGGTCTTCCTTCGCGATGACCGAACCCGCGGTTGCGTCGTCGGACGCCACCAACATCGCCAGTTCGATCATCCGGGATGGCGACGATTATGTGATCAACGGGCGCAAATGGTACACGACCGGCGCGACCGACCCGCGCTGCGAAATCATCATTTTCATGGGCAAGACCGATCCCGAGGGCGCCGACCGCCATCGCCAGCAATCGATGATCCTCGTCCCCAAATCGGCGCCCGGCGTAGATGTCATTCGTCCGTTGCCGGTTTTCGGCTTTTACGGCGTACCCGACCGCGCGGCCGAGGTCGTATTCGACAATGTCCGCGTCCCTGCCGACAATATTCTGCTTGGCGAAGGCCGAGGATTCGAGATCGCGCAAGGGCGGCTCGGGCCAGGCCGTATTCACCACTGCATGCGCCTGATCGGAATGTGCGAGCGCATATTGGAGCGCATGTGTCGGCGCGCTGCGGTTCGCGTGCCGTTCGGAATGCCCCTGGCCCAACAGGGCGTGACACTCGAGAGGATCGCCGACGCGCGTATCCTGATCGAACAGACGCGGCTGCTGACCTTGCGCGCGGCCCATCTGATGGACACGGTCGGCAACAAGGAAGCGAAAGCCGAAATCGCGATGATCAAGGTTGCGGCGCCCACTGCGGCCTGCACGATCGTCGATTGGGCTATCCAGATGTTTGGCGGTGGGGGGACGAGCAATGACCATTTCCTGGCGGCCGCATATGCCAATGCACGCCTGCTCCGGTTGGCGGATGGACCCGATGAGGTGCATCGCAACCAGATCGCGCGCCTGGAAATCAAGGGGCATCTTCAGGTGGACGCTTTGCGAACCGGGGGCGTGGCAGACGTCTTGCCGCTGAACGAGGTCCGGAACAGGTTTGCCCATCTGAATCCCTCGTCCGAAAACTATCTCTGGAAGTAAGCGGTGGGACGACGCACCACATAAGATTTGCCGGATAATGGTGGGCCAATCTCCGGTGATCCGTTTTAGGAGTAAATAGCGATGGGTTTGTTGAGCGAGCAGGTGGTGGTGGTAACGGGCGCAGGACGCGGCGTTGGGCGTGAGATCGCGTTGCTTTGCGCAAAGGAAGGCGCGGCAGTCGTCGTCAACGATCTCGGTGGCACCGCCGAGGGCGAAGGCGCCGACCTGACCCCTGCGCAGCAGACCGTCGACTATATCAAGGCGGCGGGTGGCAAGGCGATCGTCAACGGCGCGAGCGTCGCCGACCCCAAAGGCGCGGCGAGCATTATCGAGGACGCGGTCGCGCATTTCGGGCGCATCGATGCGGTGGTGAACAACGCCGGCATCCTGCGCGACCGCATCTGGCACAAGATGAGCCATGAGGACTGGAACGCGGTGATCGACGTCCACCTCAACGGCTGCTTCAACGTATCGAAGGCCGCGACCCCCTATTTCCGCGAGCAGGGCTCGGGCAGCTTTATCCATTTCACCTCGACGAGCGGGCTGATCGGCAATTTCGGCCAGGCCAATTATTCGGCGGCGAAGCTGGGCATCGTCGGGTTGTCGCAGTCGATCGCGCTCGACATGGCGCGCGCCGGGGTGCGCTCGAACTGCATTGCGCCCTTCGCGTGGAGCCGGCTGATCGCGACGATCCCCGCGACGAATGAAGCCGAGGCGCTGCGTATCGAGCGGATGAAGACGATGACCGCCGACAAGATCTCCCCGCTGGTGGCGTTTTTGGCGAGCGATGCGTCGAAGGAGGTATCGAACCAGGTCTTTGGTGTGCGCAAGAACGAGATTTTCCTCTTTTCGAAACCGCGCCCGATCCGGTCGATGCAGAAGAACGAAGGCTGGACCGCGGAATCCATCGCAAACGAGATGCTGCCCACCTTCCGCAGCAGCTTCGCCGACCCGGCCGAGCGGTCGGGGGATATATTTGGTTACGACCCGATCTGATGGCGATCGATCCCGACAAGCTGCTGGCGATGCCGCCGATCGTCGCGCGGCAGAAACTGACGCGGCGCGACACGATCCTCTATGCGCTCGGCATCGGCGCGACCGAGCTCGATTTCCTGTTCGAGGAACGGCTGAAGGCGCTGCCGACGATGGCGGTGACGCTGGGCTATCCCGGCTTCATCTGGCGCGACCCGGCGCTGGGCGCGAACTGGCAGAAGATATTGCACGGCGAGCAATCGACGATCCTGCACGCGCCGCTGCCGGTCGAGGGCGAGATCACCGGCACGACGCGGATCGAGGCGCTGTTCGACAAGGGCACCGACAAGGGCGCGATCGCGATGGTGACGCGCGAAATCCACGACGGCGCGGGCGTACATCTGGCGACATCGCGCGCAATGACCTTTTTGCGCGGCAACGGCGGTTTCGGCGGAACGAGCGACGGCGCGCCGGTGCCGCATCCGATCCCCGACCGCGCGCCCGATACGGTCGTGACGCTGGCTACCGTGGCGAACCAGGCGCAGATCTACCGGCTGTCGGGCGACCTCAACCCGCTCCATATCGATCCCGATGTCGCGACGGGCGCGGGGTTCGACGGGCCGATCCTGCACGGGCTCGCGACCTATGGCGTAATTGGGCGCGCGCTGCTTGCCGCGCGCTGCAGCAATGACCCGGCGCGGCTCCGGCGGATCGACGGCCGCTTCTCGTCGCCGGTCTATCCCGGCGAGACGATCGAAACGTCGATCTGGCATGAGGACGATGGCAGGCTCGCCTTCCGCGCCCGCGTCGTCGAGCGCGACAAGATTGTTTTCACCAACGGCTATGCGGAGACGGCATGAGCGACTTCGGAATCCTGGCCTTTGGCGCCTATGTGCCGATCACGCGGCTGCAGCGCAGCGCGATCCACGCAACCAACGGCTGGTTCGCGGGCGGGCTAGGCGGGCTCGCCAAGGGCGAGAAGGCAGTCGCGAACTGGGACGAGGACAGCGTGACGATGGCGGTCGAAGCGGCGCGCGATGCCCTCGATGGTGTCGATCGGGCGAGCGTCGAACGCGTCGTGATCGCATCGACCACCCTGCCCTTCGCCGACCGGCAGAATGCGGGGATCGTCAAGGAAGCGCTGAACCTGCCTGATGCGGTCGGGGCGATGGACGTGACGGGGTCGCAGCGCGCGGCGACGTCGGCGCTGCTCGTCGCACTCGAAGGCCGGACGACGACCCTCGTCTGCGCCGCCGAGATCGCGACCCCGAGACCCGCGTCGGAGCGCGAAATGACCGCCGGCGACGCGGCGGCGGCGTTGCTGATCGGCGGCGGGACGCCGATTGCGAAGCTGGTCGCGAGCCAAAGTGTGACGGTCGATTTCGTCGATCATTTCCGCGAGGCGGGGGCCGCGCATGACTATGACTGGGAAGCGCGCTGGGTGCGCGACGAGGGCTTCGCGCGCATCATGACCCCGGCGATCGCAGCGCTGCTCGCCAAGGCGGGGATCGAGGGCGACGCGATCGATCATTTCATTGTCCCCGTCGCGGTTAAGGGCGTGCCCGAGATGCTGGCAAAGAAGGCAGGGGTGTCCGATGCGGCGGTCGCCGACGGGCTGACCGCTACGCTCGGCCATGCCGGCGCCGCGCATGCGCTGGTGATGCTGGCGGCGGCGCTCGAGGGCGCGAAGCCCGGCGCGCGCATACTGCTCGCCAGCTTCGGGCAGGGCTGCGACCTTTTGCTCTTTGAGGTCACCGATGCGATCGGGTCGGTCAAATCGCGGCTCGGCGTGTCGGGCTGGCTCGCGCGGCGGATCGAATCGGCAAACTATGCCAAATATCTCTTCCACCGCGGGCTGCTCCACCTCGACCGCGGCATGCGCGCCGAGCATGACAGCAAGACCGCGCTCACCGCGCTGTGGCGTAATCGCAAGGCGGTGCTCGGGCTCGTCGGCGGGCGGTGCACCAAGACGGGAACGGTACAATTCCCGAAGAGCGAGGTCAGCGTCAATGCGAACGACTATGCGGTCGGCACGCAGGAGGATTATCCGCTCGCCGAGGTGTCCGCGAAGGTGCTGACGTGGACCGCCGACGCGCTCACCTATTCGTCTGACCCCCCGAGCTATTATGGCAACATCGACTTTGACGGCGGCGGGCGGATGATGACCGAGTTCACCGACTTTACGGGCGGCGCGCTCGACGTCGGCGCCGACTTGCGCATGATGTTCCGGATCAAGGCCTATGACGAGAACCGTAGGTTTCGGAGATATTTCTGGAAAGCCGCGCCAGCTTTCTAAATCCCTCTCCCCTTGGGGAGAAGGATACGCAGCCTTGCCGCGAAGCGGCTAGGCCAAGTTGGATGAGGGATCGACGTTGCCGAACCCTCATCCAACTCCGACTAGGCAGCAAGCTGCCAAGTCTTTGCAACCCTCTCCCCCAAGGGGAGAGGGAAGAAGATTGGAGACGAGATTATGGCCAAGGGTATCCGTGACAAGGTCGCGATTTTGGGCATGGGCTGCGCCAAGTTCGGCGAACGCTGGGACAAGGACGAGGACCAGCTGATGCTCGAGGCTTATGAGGAGGCGATGGCCGACGCAGGGATCGAGGCGAGCCGGATCGACGCCGCGTGGCTGGGCGCCGCGTTCGACGCGCAGAATATCGGGCCGAGCGGCATCCCGCTCGCGGTCGCGCTGCGCCTTCCCGATATCGGCGTCACCAAGGTCGAGAATTATTGCGCGAGCGGGACCGAAAGCTTTCGCGGCGCGGTCTATGCGGTCGCGTCGGGGGCGTGCGACATCGCGCTCGCGATGGGGGCCGAAAAGCTGAAGGACACCGGCTATGGCGGGCTGCCCGTCCGCACCCGCGGCACGACACATGACATGATCGGTATCACCGGGTCAGCGCCCGGCAATTTCGCGCAACTCGCCAGTGCCTACCGCGGGGTCCACGGCGTCGACAAGGACGACCTCAAGCGCGCGATGGCGCATGTGTCGGTGAAGAGCCACGCCAATGGCGCGAAGAACCCCAAGGCGCACCTGCAAAAGGCGGTGACGATGGAGCAGGTTCTGAATGCACCGATGATCGCCGAGCCGCTGGGGCTGTTCGACTGCTGCGGGGTCAGCGACGGCGCCGCCTGCGCGATCGTGACGACCCCCAAAATCGCGCGCGCGCTGGGCAAGACCGACATCGTCACGGTGAAGGCGCTGCAGCTCGCGACTTCGAACGGGTGGGAGATGCAGGCGTCGGGATGGAACGGCAGCTATTTCCACACCACCCGCGTCGCCGCGACCAAGGCGTATGACGAGGCGGGGATCACCGATCCGCGCGAGCAGCTGAGCCTGATCGAGGTCCACGACTGTTTCTCGGTCACCGAACTGGTGACGATGGAGGACCTCCATATCTCGAAGGAAGGCCGGGGCTGGCGCGACGTGCTCGACGGCTTTTTCGACGCCGACGGCGCGCTGCCGTGCCAAATCGACGGCGGGCTCAAATGCTTCGGCCATCCGATCGGCGCCTCGGGGCTCCGGATGATCTACGAAAATTATCTCCAGATCCTTGGCCGCGCGGGCGAGCGGCAGCGGCAGAACAACCCGGTGTTCGCATTGAGCCACAATCTTGGCGGCATGCCGAACCAGAATGTGTCGTCAATCGCGATCATCGGTCGCGAAGACGCGTAAGAGATATTCGGTGTCGATGGTCGATTGCTTCTTCGGCCGCCCGCCTTTGCCGATAATAAGCCCGGCGTTGAGGTCGGTCAGATACAAGGCGCAAGCTCCTTGACCGTTATCGCTTGCCTGTCGATCTGTCGCTGTTCCTGCGGATCGTCGCCTTGAGCCACGCGACCCAGTTGAATGCGCGCCTCGCGGCGCGCCATTTCGGGGGTCCAGATGCCGTGCATGCTGATCGTCAGACGCCGCGATCGCCCTTGGGTCCGATACTGAATAATGTAACTGCGCTTGCCCGATGCAAATATCCGGATTCTGAAACTCGGCAATTCGTCGTCCCAGATGATATAATCCTTCACCTTGGCGAGACGCTTGACCACATGGTCGGTGTAGCATCTCGCTCAACAAGATCCAGTTTGTCGAATTCTAGCGCGGCGAATGTGGCGTGTACCGCTCTGGGGATCCGCGGAGGGCTTTGACGAACGTCCGCTTTTCTCGCTTTGGGAGCAGAAACGGACTGTCTCCAGTCGGCCCACTATCAGCCGAGTGTCACTCCTTCATTGATGAGTGGGTAACGGTCCTAGCATGCGAGGGGAGGCTGAAACGAGTTTTGCAGCGGTCAAATCCTACTCCCGCAACCAACTTTACATATCATCAATAACAATGAACCCCTCGGATTAAACCGCAGGGGGTGCACGACTCTGCTCTTAAAATTAAGCATGTATCGCACAACCAAAGCGCAAGACTATGCCGCGCGACAGTCCGAGCCGCGCGGTAAAAGAGCCATACTTCTATGCTAGATCGCGGACCTTCGGTTCGCGGTCCCAGTAACGGGAAATACCGCAGCGGTGGAAATCAGCGATCGCCACCACGCCAGAGTCATAGGCTATATAGGACAAAGTCCTGACGACCATGTCTCTGGGGGTGTTGAAATAGGCTTTGCCGTTCATGAAGCGGGGCGTGTTGGAGCGCTGGCGCCCTGATGGCTGGCGCGCCATACGGCTATATCTTGGTGGAAGTTCAAATAACGCCGAAGCTTCATGCGTTTGGAAGCTTTGGAGCGGGTGAGGGGAATCGAACCCCCGTATTCAGCTTGGGAAGCTGCTGCTCTACCATTGAGCTACACCCGCTTGCCTGTTGCGCTTAGAAGAAGCGGGGCACAGGCTCAAGAGCTTTGGGCCTATGCCGATTATTTTTACTGGTCATCTAGATGGGTATCGGCATCGCCATGCGTGGTGTCGCCGTCGTCGCGGCCTTTGAAGCCTTGGGCGATGACGTAAAGTTCCGGCGATCCTTTGCGGCTGGCGGGGGGTTTAGCGTGTTTGACGGTGGTGAAATTGCGTTTCAGCACGTCCAACAATTGTTTGTCCGCGCCGCCAGCGAATACTTTGGCGATGAATGTGCCGCCCTTGACCAAATTTTGCACCGCAAAGTCGGCCGCGGTTTCTGCCAAGCCGATGGTACGCAAATGGTCCGTTTGCGCATGCCCTACGGTGTTGGCGGCCATGTCGGAGATGACAAGGTCAGGAGCGGTTCCCAAGGCCTGTAGCAGCGCATCGGGGGCTGCATCATCCATGAAGTCCATGGTGAGGATTTCTACGCCCTCCAGCGGCTCGCAGGGCAAAAGATCAATGCCCGCGACCTTGGCGCGTGGGTTCACCTTGCGAACCACCTGTGACCAGCCGCCCGGCGTAATGCCCAAATCGACCACCGCACGGGCTTTTTTCACAAAGCTGAATTTGTCGTCCAGTTCGATCAGCTTATAGGCGGCGCGTGAACGATAGCCTTCGGCCTGAGCGCGGCGCACATAAGGGTCGTTTAATTGGCGTTGCAGCCAGCGGGTCGAGGAAACGGAACGGCGCTTGGCTGTTTTAACGCGTTCAAACAAACCGCCACGACCGCTGCCGCCGCTGGTGCCACCACTTTTCTTTTTTCCGCCACTCATTTCCGAAATTCCCGACGTGTCACGGGAATGTCCCGTCCCGCCATAGCCAAAGTTCTTAAAATACCCTCGCGGATGCCGCGATCGGCGACGCCGACACGTTCCGCGGGCCATAGGTCCATGATGCTTTCCAATATCGCGCATCCGGCCACGACCAAATCTGCCCTTTCGCGGCCAATACAGGCAATTTCGGCGCGGTCAGGCAAGCTAGCCTCTGCCAGACGGCGGCTGATGTCGCGCATCGCTTGGGCGGGCACCGACACGCCGTCCACAGCGCGGCGATCATAGCGTGGCAGGTCCAAAAAGACACTGGCCAATGTCGTGACAGTGCCGCTGGTGCCCAGCAAGCGCAATTTCTTGCCGCTGTGGCGCTGGGCGCGGGCAGCAAATTCCGCGAAGGCTTGGCGTGTGACGTCGCGCATATGGGCATAGCTGGCGCGGCGCGCCTCGAGGCTGTCCTCGGCAACGGGCGCATGTTCGGTCAGCGACACAACGCCCCATGGCGCGCTGACCCAATCACGGATCACCACATCATGTTTGTTAATGTCGACATGCATTAATTCGGTTGACCCGCCGCCAATATCGAAGATCAACGCGGGGCCGTTGCCCGGTTCCATCAGATTGTGACAACCCAGCACGGCCAGACGTGCTTCTTCGGCCGCCGTGATAATGTCCAGATAAATGCCCGTTTCGGCATAGACGCGGTCAGCCAAATGCTGGGCATTGCTGGCACGTCGGCAGGCTTCGGTTGCTACCGCACGGGACAAGTCGACATTGCGCCGCCGCAATTTATCGGCGCATATCGCCAAAGCCGCAACCGTGCGATCCATTGCTGCTGCGCTGATTTCATTGTTGTGATGAAGCCCTTCCCCCAATCGAACGATACGAGAGAAGGCGTCGATGACCACCAATTCTCCGTCTTTTGGACGGGCGATCAGCAAGCGACAATTATTGGTTCCAAGGTCAATCGCACCATAGGTGCGTGGTTTTGCTGAGGCCAGTGGACGTATGTCGCCACCGGTCCTGATTTTCTTTTTGGCCGCCGTTTTAGGCGGCCGCACACACCCCGTTGGGGTTGCCATATGCCGCATGGCTAATCGATACCTGTCTAATTCAAACGTCCGCCAATTGCGAACGAGCACTTGGATACCAGCCTAGGCGGACAGTGCGCCGATAGCAACCCCGCGCTACAGATAAGAAAAACCCGCCCAGCCTTGGCTGAGCGGGTGAGGAGGGGAGAATCAGCAAGGGAGAGCTGATGGGAAATTAGCAGCGTCGGCCGTCGCTGCGGTCAATGGCACGGCCTGCAATGGCACCAACAGCGCCGCCGACAATGGCACCAACCGTTTTGTCACCGCGGCCCGCGATTTCGTGGCCGGCCAAGCCGCCAGCAATCGCGCCGATCACGGTGCCGCCGTCACCATTGTCGCAGCGGCGATAACGGTTGTTGTAGCGGTTGTTGCTGTAATAGCGGCGGTCGTTGTTATAACGGCGGTTGTCATAGCGACGATCATAACGGCGGTCATAGCGGTCACCACGGCGATATTCCGCGCTTTGCGACAGGCTGCTGTTATGGTCCATGAAAACAGGGGTTGCAGCGGCAGCAGGGGCCGCCAGACCCAGAGTGGCGGTCGACATCATGGCAGTGATGGACAGCGCGATAAACTTTTTCATCTTCAATCTCCTTGGCGGCGGTCCTGCGTTTCGGCGGGAAGCTGCGTCGATAAAAAGCTTATGCGTGATTCGCCTTGACCCTTAGCTGAACAATCTTGTTGGCTGAGGTTCATATTTGCTTTTCTTCGCATTTTTCGAGCGATAGCTGCGGCGGGAGGGCGCGTATCACCGATACGCCAGACAGCAAAAAGGCGGCCCGATTTGCATCGGCCGCCGATTTGCGTCGTCAAGGATCAGAAAATTAAGCGGCGGTTGCGGCGCGCTTCTTTTCGACTTCCTTCTTCAGCTTGCGGGCGCTGTCCGAAAGCTGGTCTGCACGGGCCTTAACAAGCCAGTTGTCCAAGCCGCCGTTATGTTCAACGGTGCGCAGGCCATGCGTCGAAACGCGCAGCTTTACGCCGCGGCCCAGCGCGTCCGAAAGCAGCGTTACATTCTGCAGGTTCGGCAGGAAGGTGCGCTTGGTTTTGTTGTTAGCGTGGCTAACATTGTGACCAACTTGGCGGCCCTTGCCGGTCAGTTCGCAAATGCGCGACATTGTCTTCGTCCTTACAAATCTGGTCGGCGTCCCTGCCGATGGTAAAAATCAGCCTCAACACGGATAAGCCGGTAAAGGCGCGCGCTTATCGGCTTGCCGAAGATTCGTCAAGGGATTAGCGGTAAGTTCATGCCACCATTCCCTCTTCCCGAACCCATGCGCCGCGCGCTTGAGCTGGCCCGATTCGCTGCGAATGCAGGTGAAGTGCCCGTTGGAGCCGTCGTCGTCAAGGATGGTATCATCATTGGCGAAGGTCAAAATCGTCCCCGCGAAAGCCACGATCCCACCGCCCATGCGGAAATTGTCGCCATCCGCGCTGCTGCTGCGGCTTTGGGGAATGAACGTTTGGACGGGTGCGACCTGTTTGTGACGCTGGAACCTTGCGCCATGTGTGCAGGTGCCATCGCCCATGCCCGCATATCGCGGCTCTATTATGGGGCGGGTGATGCCAAGGGCGGGGCGGTGATGCATGGCCCGCGCCTGTTCAGCCAACCGACCATTCACCACCGCCCAGAAATTTTTGACATGATCGGCGAAAAAGAAGCGGCCGAGCTTTTGATAAACTTTTTTTCCGCAAGACGATGATGACGGCCAAGGGGTGATTCGGGCGCTAAGCCGTCTATCTTTAGAATCCCAAAATTTGATGGACCCACTGCGGCACCAACTGGGTGGCGGGGCCTTGGCGGGATTCGGTGAACCATGCGCTGCCTTCGCTGGGTTCCATATTGAGTTCGAGCGTGCGCGCGCCATGGCTTCGCGCCTCGCGGACGAAGCCGGCGGCGGGGTAGACATTGCCGGATGTGCCGATCGATACGAACAGGTCGCACCGCGCCAAGGCGTCATAAATTTCATCCATGCGATAGGGCATTTCGCCGAACCACACGATGTCGGGACGCAAGCTATAGGGCGAGGCGCAGCTGGGGCAGGGGGGATAGTCGATCAGCGGGGTGGCCCAAGGGTGGCGCTGGTCGCAAAGGGTGCACCATGCCTGCGCCAATTCGCCGTGCATGTGAATCAGCTGCTTTGACCCCGCGCGTTCGTGCAAATCATCGACATTTTGGGTGACGAGCAGAAATTCACCGGGCCAAGCACCCTCTAGATAGGCCAAGGCTTCATGAGCGGCATTGGGGGATTTGGTCTGAACCGCTGCGCGGCGGGCGTCATAGAATCGGTGAACCATATCGGGATCGCGCTGATAAGCTTCGGGGGTTGCGACGTCTTCGATACGATGATCTTCCCACAAACCGTCTGACGCGCGAAAGGTTTGAATGCCGCTTTCCGCCGAAATACCGGCACCTGTCAGCACAACGATGTTGCGAATATTTCCCATAGATCATCCATTTTGTCCCCCCTGCGATAGCGGCGGGGGGCTGGTCTTCTGTTGCTTTCCTTCTAAAGGGTGGGGCAGATTTGAACAAGCGCAGGCGGCACAAGGGAGTTTCGGGCATATGAGCAACGTCGGTATCATCGGAAGCGAAGGCCGGATGGGCAAAGCCTTGGCCGCAGCCGCGCAGGAAGCAGGCCTGACGCATCAGGGCATTGATAAAGGCGGCGATGTCGCGGCCTTGGCGGCGGCGGTGGATGTCCTAATCGATTTTTCGTCCCCCGATGCCTTGGAAGCGCATTTGGATGCCGCTGTGGCGCATGGCTGTGCAATGGTGATTGGCACCACGGGACTAGAAGAACGGCACCATTATCTGATTGATGATGCGGCGAAGGATATTGCTGTGCTGCAAACGGGCAATACGTCGCTGGGCGTCACCTTGTTGGCCCATTTGGTGCGCGAAGCGGCGGCCAAGCTGGATGATGATTGGGACATTGAAATTGTCGAAATGCACCACCGTATGAAGGTGGACGCGCCCAGCGGCACGGCCCGACTGCTGGGGGAAGCGGCGGCAGAAGGGCGCGGCATTGATTTGGCGAGCCATAGCGATAGTGGCCGCGATGGAATGACGGGCGCGCGGAAGCGCGGCGATATTGGCTTTGCTGCGCTGCGTGGCGGCACGGTGGCGGGCGACCATGATGTGATTTTCGCTGGCCCCGAAGAAATTATCAAATTGGGCCATCATGCTGAAAACCGTATGATCTTTGCGCGCGGCGCAGTGAAAGCAGCGGCGTGGTTGCTGCAGCAGAAAAAGGGCCGCTATCATATGCCGCAAGTCTTGGGGCTGGATGCGGGCAGCGAGAGCGCCTGAGCATGAAAAAAGCCGACATTTTTGAATTTTATCGGCGATTGGCGGAGCTGAACCCAGATCCGGAAACGGAGCTGGCCTTTGGCAACACCTATCAATTGCTAGTGGCCGTGACTTTGTCGGCGCAATCCACCGATGTTGGCGTTAACAAAGCGACGCGCTTGCTGTTTGAGCAAGTGAAGACCCCGCAGCAAATGGTCGATTTGGGCGAGGACGGCTTGAAAGAGCATATCAAAACCATTGGCCTGTTTAACAGCAAGGCCAAGAATGTGATTGCGCTGTCCGAAATTCTGGTCCGCGATTTTGGCGGGGAAGTGCCCGCCGACCGTGATGCGCTGACCACCCTGCCGGGGGTGGGGCGCAAAACGGCCAATGTGGTGATGAACTGTGCCTTTGGCGCGGAAACTTTTGCGGTCGACACCCATATTTTCCGTTTGGGCAACCGCACCGGCCTCGCCCCCGGAAAAAATGTGAATGAGGTGGAGGCCAAGCTGGATAAGCAAACGCCCCAGCCCTTTCGTGTGGGGGCGCATCATTGGCTGATTTTGCATGGCCGCTATATTTGCAAAGCCCGCACGCCGGAATGCTGGCGTTGTCCCGTCGCGGACCTCTGTCGGTTTAAACCGAAGACAGAGGCCCCCAAAACGCGCAGCGCCAAAAACGCTGCGGCTGACCCTAGCTAGCTTGTTTGGTGCGCGTGCGGGCAATGGCGTCGCGCAGCGCATCAAAGCCGACTTGGCCCTGCATCAATTGGTCGCCAATCACCCATGTTGGTGTGGCGTTGAGTTGCAATTGATTGCCCAACGCCAAATTGCTTTCTAGTTCGCGCTGGAACAAAGCCTCGTCGGCGGTGGCGTCGCCGCTGCCGTCCAAGGATACGCCCGCTTGTTCCGCGGCCTTGATGATCGCGCTGGGCGCTAGGCTGCTTTGCGCGAACATGGCGTGGTGGAAGGCGTCATATTTGCCCTGACGCGCCGCTGCCAAGGCCATGAGCGCGGCGCTGCGGCTTTCGCGCGAAATGATGGGCAGTTCGCGGTAGACTACCTTCAACCGTTTGTCTTCGCGCAGTAAGCGGTCGATGTCCGGCACGCTGGCGCGGCAGAAACCACAAGCATAGTCGGTGAACACCACCAAGGTCACATCGCCGTCGGCATTGCCGCCCCATGCACCCGCATAGGGTTTTTCCAGCGCGGGGCGCACGGCGTCGATGGCCTTGGCAATTTCGCGGTCCCGCTGGGCCTCGAGCGCGGCGGGGATGATCTGGGGGTTGGTGGTGATATAATCGGCCACGATCGTTTCGACATCGGCTTTGGACATGCCGCCGCCAAAACGGCTGCCCAGCCAATAGCTACTGCCCAGCAGCGCGATCAGCGCCGCGCCGCCCAAGGCCCATGTCCGTGCGCTGAACGCAGGAAGGGCTGGGGCGTAGGCTGCAGACATTGGGGCCGCAGAAGTCGGGGCTGCAGGGGCGCGGTTTACCACTTCATAATTTGGAACGGGCCGAGCATCAGGGGTGGACGCACCAGAGGGGGGCGCATGATTTTGCGTCATAGTCTCATCAAAAAACGAAGGGGCCATGGCCGGCGCTGGGGAAGGCGGCGGGGCCGCCATGGGCGCGGGGGCCGGCGTCGGTGTCGCTGCTGTTGCCGCGCTGGGGGAGATATGCGGCGCTGTCTCGCTTGCCGCGGCGGACGGGACCGGTGCGGTTGGCGGCGGCACCATGGACTGCGGTGCAGGGACGGATGGCGGAGCGGGCACAGGCACAGGCGCTGCGGCGTCTTTGACTGCCGCAATGGGCTGGACATCTGCTGCGCTGGTTGTCGCGGGTTCAGGCGCGGCTATGTTATCGCCGTCCTCGCTGCTGCTATGGCCATCAAGGCTGTCCGCGCTGCCAAGCTCTTCGATCATGGCCGCGGGGCGCGGTTGATCTTCGGAGAATAAGGGCAGTTCGGCGGTCGATTTGGCGTCGGCAGCTTTGCGCTCTTCCTGCTCTTCGCGGGCAAGTAATTGCTCCAGACCCGATAGCGGCGGCGTGGGCGCTTCTTCTTCGCTCCGCTGGGGACGCAGTTTTTCGGCGGTGTCCTCAAGGGTTTCTTTACCCGCCCGCGCGACTTGGCCCAAACTTTGTTTGGTTTTATCCGCCATGTCCGTCAGGCCGCGACCGGCTTCGCTGGCGATATTGCCAACCTTGTCGGCCAGCGCCATTTTTTCCCAAATCTCTTTGCTTTTCGCTGCGCTGGCCTTGCTGGCTTTGGCTGTTCCCTCTGCCGCCGTGCGCGTGGCTTCGGCGGCTGTGCGGGTCGCCTCGGCAGCGGCGGCCCCGCTGCGGCGAGCAAGATCCTTGGTTCGGCGGGGGATTTCCATTTTCTCGACACGGGTCGGAATATCGGCCTTTTGCCCCAATGCGATGGTCCAGTCCGCAAAACGCAGCGAGGCGGCGCGCAGCTTGGTCAAGGCTGTGGCGGTGCCTTGTTTGACCTTTGCCGCATCCAGCAATGGCGGGCGCACGCCCTTTTCCTGATCGGCATAGCGGGCCAGATCCATGCCCATGGGCGGCAGATTCGGGTCCTGTGGTCCGCCTTGGCTGTGCATGGCACCTTGGGTATGCGGCGCAGCTGCGTCATCGCTGTGCAGCGGCGCTTCATTTCCCACTGGTTTGCCCTGTACCCAAGGCTGGTAATACTCGTCGTTTTTATCAGTCACATCAATGCCTTTGGCCGCAGATGACGCAGCAGGTCCCATGGTTTCGCACGACAGACTAACGCCGTTTGCGTCCGCGTTCTACCTCGGCGCGGGCGACGAGCGAAATATCTTGTGCCCGTATCCAATCGGCGCTGTGCGGCGGAAGGCCCTGCATCGCGATTTCCGCGTTCCGTAGCGCCAAACTGCTGCTGTTGCCCATCAGTTGATAGCGTTCCGCCGATGCCAGCGCCGCGCGGGGCTGGTCGCCTTTGTTGGCATAGACAATGCCCAGCTGATACCATGCAAAGGGGTTTTGATTGTCCAGCGCCACGGCGGTTTTCAGCACTTCTTCGGCCTCGGCGAAATTGTCAGGATTTTCGGTGGCAATCAGCGCATGACCCAAAATGGCGCTGATCAGCGGCTGATTACGGCTGTTGGCAACGGCTTTGCGAAGCGGCGGCAAGGCTTCGGCCGGGCGCCCGCTTTCCAGCAAAACCTGCCCTTCTAATTCCAGAAAATAGGGGTCTTCGGGGTCCGCCGCCAGCAAGGCTTTGGCTTCGTCCAATGCTTTTTGGGGATAGGCGCTTTTGTGCCAAGCATAAGCGCGGGCATAGCGGGCCGGAATGCTGGTGTCGCTTTCGGGGTAATTGCGCAAGGTGCGGGCGGGTTCTGACATATAGCCCGACAGCTTGGCTTTCACGCGCTGAAAGCGTTTTTCAATCGCTGGGTCGCTGGGCTTATCCCATGCAGGGTCCACCACATAGCTTTCGCGCAGCGCCTGAATACGGTCGCCTGACAAAGGGTGGGTGCGGCCATAGGCCTGATCATCATCCTGTTTCACGGCATAGCGGAATTCAAGATTTTGCAGGCGCTTAAAGAAATCGAGGCTGCCTTTTCCGGTAATGCCAGCTTTGGACAAATATTGGGCACCGGCGGCGTCGGCGGTTGATTCTTGGACGCGGCTGAACGCCAGATATTTGCCCAGCGCGGCTTGTTGGCCCGCCATCATAATGCCCATCGCGGCCTCGCCGCCGCCAGCGGCCATGGCGGCCGCCCCCAACAATAGGGACAAAAGCGATATGTTGGTGGCAGCGCCCGCGCCTTCGGCATGGCGAATGGCGTGGCCACCCATAATATGGCCCAATTCATGGGCCAGCACGCCTTGGACTTCATTGGCCGAACCGGCTTCGTTGATCAGCCCGCTAAAGACATACACATCCTGCGACCCGGCGACAAAAGCGTTAATACTGGGGTCGCCCAGCAAATGAACCCGAACCTGATTGGGCTTTAGTCCCGCCGCAACCGAGATGGGGGCCATCATATCTTGTAGCAAGGCTTCGGTTTCGGCGTCGCGCAAGATCGATTGGGCGGCGGCTGGCTGCACCGCGATCATCACCGCTGCGCCAACGCCCAGCGCCCAGCGGCTGATCACAGACCATGGTTGGCGCTGCTTGACGCAGCGCGGCGCAGATGGACGAACAGGCATGGTTTTGGACAACATAGGTCCGATATTGGCGGGGCGAAACTGAACTATGTGTGAAGCCATGCCGCGAATGTGGCGCGCTTGCGCTTCGGAAACAAGTGGGGCCGCCTATGCAAGTGCGATAGGCGGCCCCATTATGATTTTCGGCGTTGGCCCTTGCCCCATGTTGCCGACCATGGGCTGGGATGCCGAGGTCGCAGCGATGGGACGCGGTTACCCGAGCTTATTCACCAAAGGTGCGTTGCCACCAGCCACGGCGGGGGCTTTCCCCTTCGGCCAATGTGGTATCCGGCGCGGCTTCGGCGGCAGGCGCAGCGGCTGGCGCTGGCACTGGGCTTGGCTCTGCGGGGGCTGCAACATCTGCGTCGGCTTGGCCTGTCGAGGTGTCGCTGCTGTCTGCTGCGGCGGCTTTTTCAGCCTTGGCGGCGGCCGTTTCCGCAGCGGTCTTGCGCTTGCGCGGTGCCCGCTTTTTGGGTGCGGGTTTCGCGTCAGCGTCTGCCTCTACAGCTATGGCCTCCGCCTCTGCTTCCGCCTCGGCGGGGGCATCGACGCTGGCTGCGGCCGCTTTGGCTTCCGCTTCGGCCTTGGCCGCAGCGGTTTCGGCGGCGGTTTTGCGCTTGCGCGGTGCCCGCTTTTTGGGTGCAGGCTCGGCGGTTTCTGCGGTTGCGGCATCATCGGATGCTGCGCTAGCTGGCTCGCTTTCGGCGGGCGCAGCAGGTTCTGTCGCGATCGCGGCTTCGGTTGCGGCCTGTTCGGCAGCTTCTTCGGCCTTGGCCTTTGCGGTTTTGCGCGGGGCGCGTTTGCGCTTCGGCTTTTCCGCTGGGGCTTCCGCTTCGGCAGCGTGTACCTCTGTCGCGGCTGGCGCCGTTTCAACAGCATCAGCACGGTCCACCACTGCTGCGCTGTCGGCTGTGCTTTCCGCGCCCGATGGCGTTTCTGCCACGGGTTCCGCCGTGGTTTCGGGCGTGGGTTCAGACGGCGTGTCGCTGGACGTTTCCGATGTGCTTTCCACCGCGCTGGCGCTGGAACCACGGCCACGACCGCCACGGCGACGACGGGATTTGGGCTGATCGTCGCGTGGCGCGGCGACTGTGCCTTCGTCCATTGGTGCAGTTGCATCGGCATCGACGTCGGTTTGCCCGTCGCCATTGGACGATGCGTCCGATTCGCTGGCGAGCGTTTCGGCAGCAGGGCTGTCGTTTTGCTGCTCGTCATTTTGCTCTTCATCGCGGCGACCACGACGACCACGGCGGCGGCGGCGGCGGCGGCGGCGGCCTTCGCCTTCACCCTCCGCTTCTGCGTCGCCTTCTTCCCCTTCGGGACGGGCGCTGCCTTGCGGATCGCTTAGCGGTTCCGAATCCTCGTCTTGCTCGTCTTCATCCTCTTCAATTTCATCGTCGAAGTCGCTGTCGTCTTCGAGCAACTGAACAGGAGCATAGCTGCGGCGAACCAAGGGCGGTGGGCCGCTCACTTCGACGGTCATACGGCCGCCTTCGATTTCATTGTTCGGAAGAATGATGACGATAACGCCATATAATTCTTCGATATCTTGAACTTCGCGGCGCTTTTCGTTCAGCAGATAGAAGGTCGCTTCTTGGCTGGCGCGCAGCAAAATCTTGCTGCCCTTGCCGCGTGCGGCTTCTTCTTCGATCAAGCGCAACGCGCTGAGGCCTGCCGACGAAGCGGTGCGGACCAGGCCCGAACCGTCGCAATGCGGGCAAGGGCGGGTCGATGCTTCGAGCACGCCGGTGCGCAGGCGCTGGCGGCTCATTTCCATCAAACCAAAGCCGGAAATGCGGCCAATTTGGATGCGCGCGCGGTCGTTTTTCAGCGCGTCTTTCATTGCGCGCTCGACCTTGCGGACGTTGCTGCTGTGATCCATGTCGATGAAATCGATCACGACGAGGCCGGCCATGTCGCGCAAACGCAATTGGCGGGCGATTTCATGCGCCGCCTCAAGGTTCGTGCTGAGCGCGGTTTGTTCGATATTATGTTCGCGGGTCGACCGGCCAGAGTTGATGTCGATGGACACCAAAGCTTCTGTGGGGTTGATCACCAAATAACCGCCGGATTTCAATTGAACCACGGGATTCAACATACCGTTCAACTGATCTTCCACCCCATATCGTTGATAGAGCGAAATAGGGTCAGCATATTGCTTTACCTTGCGGGCGTGGCTGGGCATCAGCAGCCGCATAAATTGCTTGGCGGCGCGATATCCGTCCTCGCCCTCTACCAGCACTTCTTCGATGTCGCGGTGGTAAATGTCGCGGATGGCGCGTTTGATCAGGTCGCTGTCGCTATGAATCAGTGCAGGCGCGCTGCTGTGAATCGTGCGGTCGCGAATCTCGTCCCACAGACGGGCCAAATAATCGAAGTCGCGCTTAATTTCGGTCTTGGTCCGGCTCATGCCCGCGGTGCGAACAATGCAGCCCATCGATGGCGGCAGGTTCATTTCGTCGATCATCGCTTTTAACTTGCGGCGATCAGCACCGTTGGAGATTTTGCGGCTGATACCGCCACCATGCATGGTGTTGGGCATCAAGACGCAATAACGGCCCGCCAGCGACAAATAGGTGGTCAGCGCCGCGCCTTTATTGCCACGTTCTTCCTTGACGACTTGTACCAGCAACACCTGACGGCGGCGGATAACGTCTTGAATCTTGTAACGGCGGCGCAGTGACATGCGGTTTTCGCTGTCATCTTCGTCGCGGCGATTGCGTCCATTACGGCCCTTGCGGCCACGGTAGCGGCGGCGGCGGTTGTCATGGCCTTCGCCATTTTCCGCGCCTTCGCCCTCGCTGTCGCCATTATCACCGTCACCGTCACGGGCTTCGGCATCTTGGTCGTCTTGATCGTCTTGATCGTCGCTGTCCGAATCATCGGCGTCGCGGTCATCATCTTGACCATCGCCATGAATCGCTTCACCCACGACTTCGGGGGCCGCCGGACGGTCGCCATTGTCGTCGTCAAACCCTTCGACATCCGCGACATCGCCTTCCAGATCGTCCAGATCTTCTTCGGCGCGCATCGCGGCGGCGGCGGCATGTTCCGCCTCTTCGCGGATCAGGGCGTCACGATCTTCTTTGGGGATTTGATAATAGTCGGGGTGGATTTCGCTGAAAGCAAGGAAGCCGTGGCGGTTGCCGCCATATTCCACAAATGCCGCCTGCAACGAAGGTTCGACGCGCGTAACCTTCGCCAGATAAATATTGCCTTTTAACTGCTTATGTTCAGCAGATTCAAAATCAAATTCTTCAATCCGGTTGCCTTTGGTGACGGCGACACGGGTTTCTTCCCGATGCCGCGCGTCTATCAACATGCGTGTTGTCATTATGAACACTCCAAGCGCACCGCAGCGCGCCTAATAAAAATCCCGCTGGTTCGTCGGCCAAAAAGCCGCTGCGAACGGGGATGAAAGGGAAATTGTTATTGCTGCGCTGCGCCCTTGCCCCTTGTTGGGCAAACATGCGGCCTTCGTTCCACGTAGCTGCCTTGGCAAAAGCGCCAGGGTCGCGGACCGAAAGGGGCATGGCAAGCGTCATGCAGCATCAACCTGTTACGGGTTGAACGGGCAGGAAAGCGTTCTTGCGATTGCCAAGTCTGCCCGGTCAACCGAGTGGACTGACGGCACCAAGCCGATCATCGTGCGTCCGGCACCAGAGGCCCCACGTGCCCGCATGATCGCGGGGGCGGCGGCTTGCTCTTCAAAAGGCCGGACGGCCCGAGTTCGGCACCGTCAATGCCTAGGGTGCTAGCATCGGCTTTGCCATGCCGCAACCTCCTGCACGTCACTTATGGTCGATGGTGGTGCATTTATTGCAACAAGGGTGGCATGAATTTCATGGCCACCAAGCCGAGAGGGGCATGGATTATCCTATATCCCCTAGAATTAACGGTGTTTTGGATCATGGTACGGGGGGCATATTGCCCAATTTTTTTGCACCATGGCGTTGTGCGCTTCTATTAACCACTGGACCATCATCCATCGCCCCGCCAATAAACCGCCATGTCTTTGCCCATGATCTTGATGGCCGCCGCAACCTTGACGCCCCCGATGGGCGGACAGGGGGGAGCCGCGATTCTGGGTCAAATGACGATGCCGCAGGTGCAGTCTGCCATGATGATGGGCGCCGCCCGTCCCAAAGCAAAGCCATCGTCACCCACCGAGGTGCGCGTGAAAATTGGTCCGCCCAAGCCGTGGCTGGAATTGCCACGGGTGGAGGGACCACGGGACGATGACCTGCCGTTGGTGGTGGTGGACGCGGGGCATGGTGGGCATGATCCGGGGGCGATATCGCCGCACAATGGCCGCCGCGAAAAAGATATTACGCTGACCATCGCCAAAGCCATTCGCGACGAATTGCTGGCATCGGGCCGTGTGCGCGTGGCGTTGACGCGCGGCGATGATCGTTATTTGGCATTGGAACAGCGCAGCGGCATGGCACGCGGCCTGAAGGCGGATTTGTTCATTTCCATTCATGCTGATGCCGCCGCCAGCGCCGATGCACGCGGGGCGTCCATTTATACTTTGTCCCAAGTGGCGTCCGACCAAGCCGCTGAGCGTCTGGCGGCCCGCGAAAATAAGGCGGATATTTTGAACGGCGTCGATTTGGGCGGGTTGGAAGGCGATGTGTCGTCCATCTTGCTGGATTTGGCGCAGCGCCAGACGATGGAAGAAGCGTCGGCCTTTGCTCGACTATTGCAGCGCGAGGCGGCGGATGAGCTGGTGTTTCGTACCCGCGCTCACCGCTTTGCCGCCTTTGCGGTGTTGAAAGCGCCCGATACGCCGTCGATCTTGTTTGAAACCGGCTATATTTCCAATGCCGAGGATGCGGCCTTTTTGGCGTCGGCATCTGGCCCCCAGAAAATCGCACGCGGTGTTCGCGAAGCGGTGCGCATTCATTTTGCCAAGCGGCGGGTCAATAAACGCTGATTTCTATGTCCGCTCGGCTGCGACAGATCGGCGTTGACAAGCATCATTGCGGGCATCAGCCTGCCTTTATATGAAAAGCAAAGGGGAGTGGCGCAACTGGTCGGGCAGTGTTCGCACGTCCGCACCCATGTTGCAGCCTCGGGATGAGGCAGAGCTGGCGCAGATGATTTTGCGCCATGACCATATTCGCGCATCAGGGGCGGGGCATAGTTTCATGCCGCTTTGTGCGCCGCCGAGTAATGGGGCGGGTATGGGCCGCGCCGCAATGGTCAATCTGTCGCAGATGGACGGGGCATTGCAGATTCACAGGGATCGCCAAAGCGCGCGCGTTCCCGCGGGATGGAGCATCGCGCGCATAACAGAGCTATTGTGGCAGCATGGCTTGTCGCTGGCCAACCAAGGCGATGTAAACCCCCAAGCCTTGGCGGGGGCGATGGCGACGGGCACGCATGGCACGGGCAATGATCTGGGGTCGTTGTCCACCATGGCGCGGGGATTTCAAATGATCGACGCGCAGGGCCAAAGCCGGTGGTGCGATGCCCAGACAAACCCTGAATTATTTGCGGCGCAGCGCCTGTCTTTGGGCTTGTTGGGCGTCGCGACGCAAATAGAGGTTGCGGTGGTTCCGGCCTTTCATTTGGCCGAACAGGTGGAAGCCCGCCCGATGGAGGCGGTCTATGAAGGTTATGAGGATTGGACGCAGCAAAACCGTCATGCGGAATTTTGGGTCTTCCCCCACAGCGATATGGCGATTGTCAAACGGCTGAATGTGACGGACCCGTGCCCGCCACCAACCAGCAATCAAGATGTCAGCGAAACATTGTTCCGGCATATTTTGAATCTGTGTGCATTTTGGCCCGCGCTGACGCCAATGCTGCAACGCTTGATGATGAAAAGCGATGTGACGGGTGCGCGCCAAGGGCCAGCCTATCGTATTTTTCCGTCCGACCGGACCATCAGGTTCGAAGAAATGGAATATGAAATTCCCCTCGCCAACGGCATGGCGGCGTTGCGGGAAGTGATCGCGTGGATTCGCAAAAAAGGGCTGCCGGTGTCATTCCCCTTTGAATATCGCACGGTGGCGGGGGATGATATTGACATCAGCCCGATGAACGCTGGCCCTGTCGCTGCGATCAGCATGCATCAATATGCCAAAATGCCGTGGAAGCATTTGTTCCAAGAGGCGGAGGCAATTTTTCGCGACCATGGTGGTCGCCCCCATTGGGCCAAACGCCACCGCCTGACGCGCGATGATGTGGACCAGCTTTACCCTCACGCCGAACAATTTCGCATCATCCGCCGAATGATGGATGGCGAGGGGAAATTTTTGAACAGCCATTTGCGGGATTTGTGGGAATGACGGACGATTGCAATTTGCACCAGCATTTGATCAATCTGCCCCATGGGCGGGGCCAATTGAACACGCCTGTGTTGGTGGTGGACGCGGAAATTTTGGACCGCAACATTGCCCGCATGGCGCAGATTGCGCAGGGCGCGGGGGTCAAGCTGCGTCCCCATGGCAAAACGCACAAAAGCGTTGATATCGCCAAGCGCCAACGCGCGGCCGGAGCGGTGGGGCTATGCTGCGCCAAAATTGGCGAAGCCGAGGTGATGGCCGATGGCGGGGTGACGGGTTTGTTGATTACATCGCCGATCACCAGCGCGCCCGCTTTGGCCCGCATGGCGGCGCTGGCCCTGCGCGCGCCCGATTTGATGGTGGTGGTCGATCATCCTGCGGTGGCCCAGCATATGCAGGATGCTTTGTTGGCCGTTGGTGCGCAGATGGATGTGTTGATCGACATTGACCCCGGCATTGCCCGAACGGGTGTGACTGCCCCCAATAAGGCGGTGGAATTGGCAGAGGCCATCACGTCATTGTCCCAGCTTCGCCTGCGCGGGGTGCAATTTTATTGCGGGTCACAACAGCATATTGAATCTTTTACGGACCGCCGCGCATCGATGGTGGACCGTGCGCAAATCTTGCACGCCCATGTGGCGGCGCTGCGGGACGCGGGTTTTGCGCCCGACATCATCAGCGGTTCGGGCACCGGAACCCATCAAATTGACAAGGAATTGGGCCTATTCACCGAATGGCAGGTGGGGTCTTATGTGTTTATGGACCGCCAATATCAGGACTGCGATTTGGCGGGCGATGATGCGCCGCTGTTTGAAACGGCCTTATTTGTCGACGCCTCGGTGGTCAGCGCCAATCATAGCGGGCTGGTAACGATTGATGCGGGGTTCAAGGCATTGTCCAGCGATGGCGGTTTGCCCCAAATCTGTGCGGGCGGGCCGCAGCAGGCGCATTTCGCCTTTATGGGGGACGAGCATGGGGCGCTGATCTGGCCCGACATAGCGGCCCTATTGCCCAGCGGGTCGCGGGTCGAACTGATGGTGCCGCATTGTGACCCCACCGTGAATCTCTATGACCATTATCATGTGGTGCGCGGTGATCAGTTGGTGGATATATGGCCTGTCAGCGCGCGGGGCCGTTCGCGCTAGGGCGATTTTGGCGGGCTATGGGCAGGGGCGTTGGCGATGTGACCACGCCTTTTGGCGGTTTACCGCATCTAGGGTGCAAGCTCCCTTTCCTTTCGTCCCGTCACGCGATAGAGGCTGAAACCTATGGCCGCAGACCGTTCGACCGAAGTTCGCACCAATGTTCGCACGCGCTGGAACAGCGCCCGCGATGCTCTTTTTGCGCATATTCAACCCTATTGGGCCAAGCGATGGGTTCGCTGGCTGACATGGTTGGCGTTGGCGGGGCTGGCTGGCCTGATATTGTTGTGGGTGATTTTTGCCCGCAACCTGCCATCGGTGGACCAGCTTCAGGATTATGAACCGCAATTGCCGACGATTGTACGCGATGCGGATGGCGCGCCGGTCCATACCTATGCCCGTGAACGGCGCGTGCAATTGGCCTATGATGATTTTCCGGCAACCTTGATCCATGCCTTTTTATCCGCCGAGGATAAGACATTTTTTGATCATGGCGGCATCGATTATCCGGGCATTGTCAGTGCCATTATCACCAATGTGACTCGGTCTGGCCGCCCTGTCGGGGCATCGACGATCACCCAGCAAGTGGCCAAAAACCTGCTGTTATCCAATGAATTAAGCTATACGCGCAAATTGCGTGAGGCGATTTTGGCGACCCGCATCGAAAGCGCGCTGACCAAAGAGCAAATTCTTGAATTATATTTGAACGAGATTCCGCTGGGCCGCCGCAGCTATGGCGTGCAAGCCGCCAGCCGCGCCTATTTTAACAAGGATGTGGACGAATTGGCCCTGCATGAAATGGCCTTTTTGTCGACGCTGCCCAAAGCGCCAGAACGTTATGGCCGCAAGCGCTATAGCGAGGAAGCCTTAAGCCGCCGTAATTTGGTGCTGGGCTTGATGCGCAAAAATGGCTGGATCAGCGAAGCGCAAATGCGCAGCGCTCAGGCCCAGCCTTTGGGCCTGAGCGAGAGCGGCAATAGCGCCGTCGTGCAGGCTGGCGGATATTATATGGAAGAAGTCCGCCGCCAGTTAATCGCCGAATTTGGTGAAACAGCCGAGGACGGCCCGCTGAGCGTTTATGCGGGCGGCTTGTGGGTTCGCACGCCTTTTGACCCGAATATGCAAAATGCCACCGAAACGGCGCTGCGCCGTGCGATGATTCGCTATGATGCGGGCAAAGGCTGGTCGGGGCCGATCGCGACCATTGACGCCGATGACAAATGGCAAAGCCGCTTGGCGTCCAGCTTTATCGGTATTGATTATGATGGTTGGCGCGTGGCGACCATCCTGTCAAAAAATGGGGGATCAGCGCAGATTGGCTTTGCGGATGGCAGCACCGGACGTTTGCCGTCTTCGGCGGCGTCTCTGCATTACCGCAAGACTGGCGGCAGTGCCTTTAGCGCGCTGAAAGATGGGGATTTGATTGCGGTGAAGTCCACGGGCGGCGATGGTTATACGCTGCGCAACATTCCCGAAATTTCCGGCGGTATGGTAATCGAAAGCCCGCGTTCGGGCCGTATTTATGCCATGCAGGGTGGCTTTGATGTGCGCTTGTCGCCGTTCAACCGCGCGACACAGGCCGAACGCCAGCCGGGTTCGACCATCAAACCCTTTGTTTATGCCGCCGCATTGGACAATGGCATGACGCCCGCGACGATGATCGTCGATGGTCCATTTTGCGTGTATCAAGGCGCACGGCAGGGCAATAAATGTTTCCGCAACTTTGGCGGGTCCAGCGGCGCTGGCGAACGCACGATGCGTTGGGGCTTGGAACAATCGCGCAACCTGATGACGGTGCGTGCGGCCAGCCAAGTGGGCATGGAACCGGTGGTCGACACGATTCGCAAAATGGGCATTGGCGAACATGAACCCTATTTGGCGACGGCTTTGGGGTCGGGTTCGACCACCGTCGAAAAACTGACCAATGCTTATGCGATGTTGGCCAACCATGGGCGTCAACTGAATTCGCGGGTGATTGATTATGCCCAAGATCGGCGCGGAAAAGTGATCTTCCCGCGCAATTGGCGTCCATGTGATGGGTGCAATATGGCGGATTGGGATGGCAAGGCCATGCCGCGCTTTGCGCCCAGCGGCAAACAGATCATGGACCCGATCACCGCTTATCAGGTGGTACATATGCTGGAAGGCGTGGTGCAGCGCGGCACCGCCACCCGTTTGCGCGACTTGGGCGTTCCCATTTTTGGCAAGACGGGGACGACCTCTGGCCCCAATGACGTGTGGTTTGTGGGTGGCACGCCGGACGTGATCGCTGGTGTCTATCTGGGCTTTGACCAGCCCCGCAGCATGGGTGGATATGCACAGGGCGGTAATATGGCGGCCCCGATTTTCCGGGAATTTGCGGTGGCGGCGCTGAAGGACCGCCAACCCATACCCTTTGTGGCGCCCAAGGGCGTACATATGGTGCGGATTGACCGCCGTTCGGGCCGCCGTGTTTATGGCAGCTGGCCAACCACCGACCCTATGGCGTCGGTGATTTGGGAAGCCTTTAAGCCCGAAAGCGAACCGCGCCGCACCATCAGGGCCGAAGAAATTCGCCCATCGGCACCGGCCAAGAAACAAGATGCACCGGTTGCCGTCGAGGGACGGCGCAGTGACAAAGATTTTCTGGAGGATCGCGGCGGGATTATTTGATCCTGCTGCTTCTTCCCCTTACGCCCCAGACGCTTTATGGGCGTGAGCCATAATTTTCAGGAGCAACGCTATGCGCGCCGAAGCGCAGGATCATATTGATAAGATTGGTGGCGCATTGGCGCTGCTGCGCCGATTCCTTGATTGGGATCGCGCGCTGCGCCGTCTTGATGAACTGAACGCCAAGGTGGAAGACCCCAGCTTGTGGAACAATCCCAAGGCTGCACAAGAGGTTATGCGCGAACGCCGCCGTTTGGACGAAGCCATTGCGGCGACCCGTGCGATTGAAACCGAACGCGACGATACGATTGAATTGATCGAATTGGCCGAGATGGAAGGTGATGAGGCCTTGGTCGACGATGCCGTCGCCAGCCTAGCGGCCTTGGCGGAGCGGGCCGAAACCGACAAGGTCAAGGCGCTGCTCGCCGGTGAAGCCGATGGCAATGATTGCTATATTGAAATTCACGCGGGCGCTGGCGGCACGGAAAGTCAGGATTGGGCCGAAATCCTGCAGCGTATGTATATGCGCTGGGCGGAAAAGCGCGGCATGAAGGTGGAACTGGTCGAATATCAGGCCGGCGAACAAGCGGGCATTAAATCCGCCACCATGTTGATCAAGGGCGACAGCGCCTATGGCTATGCCAAGACCGAAACGGGCGTGCACCGTCTGGTCCGCATTTCGCCTTATGACAGCTCGGCCCGCCGCCACACCAGCTTCTCGTCGGTGTGGGTCTATCCGGTGATTGACGATAATATTCAGATCGAAATTAACGAAAGCGACCTGAAGATCGACACCTATCGCGCATCGGGCGCGGGTGGTCAGCACGTGAACACCACCGACTCGGCGGTTCGTATCACCCACATCCCCACCGGCATTGTGGTGGCGAGCCAGAACGACCGTTCGCAGCACAAAAACCGTGCCACGGCGATGGGCATGTTGAAAGCGCGCATGTATGAAGCCGAGCTGCAAAAGCGCGAAGCCGAAGCATCGGGGGAATATCAGGCCAAGACCGAAATCGGTTGGGGCCACCAGATTCGTTCTTATGTCCTGCAACCCTATCAGTTGGTGAAGGATTTGCGCACGGGCGTGACCAGCACCGCGCCAGATGATGTGTTGGATGGTGCGCTGGATCCGTTCATGGCAGCGGCTTTGTCGCAAAAGGTGACGGGCGAAAAGGCTGACGTCGAGGATATCGATTGATGACCCGCAGCGGCATGATATCAACCTGTTTGGCGGTGGCGGTTTTGCCATGGCTGGCGGGTTGTGACGTGCCGCTGGCTGGCGGCGAAGATCGGGTTGAAAGCGCCCAAATGTTCCCTGCCGCAGATCGTCCGGTGGCGGCGGCGGAATCGACCAACTGGTCCACCGAAGAAGTGCGCGACCGCGTGAACGAAGCCGAAGAGGTGATGAACGCGGCGGAAGTGAAAACGGGCATGACCGTGGCCGATATTGGCGCGGGCGATGGATATTATACCGTGCGGCTGGCTGTGCGGGTGGGGGCCGAAGGGCGCGTGTTGGCGCAAGATATTTCGCCCGAATTGATCGAGCGTCTGGCCGACCGTGTCGCGCGCGAACGGTTGGATAATGTATCGTTAAAATTGGGGGCGGAAGACGACCCGCGCTTGCCCGAAAATAGCTTTGATCGCATCTTCATGGTCCATATGTATCATGAAATTGCCGAGCCTTATGCCTTTTTGTGGCGGCTGCGCGCTGCGCTGCGTGATGGCGGGCAAGTGATTGTGGTCGACGCCGATCGCCCTGTGGCCCAGCATGGCACACCCTTTCGCCTGCTGGTCTGCGAGATGGAGGCGGTGGGCTATAAGCTGATGTCCTATAAGGACAAGCAACAGGCGGGCGGATATATGGCGCGCTTCGTGCCTGCTGCGCCCTTGCCCGCGCCTGAAAATATTCAGGTTTGCGTTAACCCCTAATCCGTCGGTCCATCACGCCGTCAGTAAATCACCGGATTTTGGCCGCTACCCGGTCCGGCCAGAAAGCTGACCAGACCGCCCATTTGGGCTTGGGGCCAAATGGCATCGGGACCAAGGCCCGCGATCAGCAAACCTGTTTGGCACACCGTCATGGGAATGTCGGCAGCGGAAATTTCATCCAATATATCCGCCAGTGTTGGCAGGCCCAAGGGCTGCCGCACGGCGTCTTGGGGGGCGTGCAGGGGCAGGGCGATCAGCGCCGCCGCTTCGCCTTGCAAAAATAGGCGCGGGGATTTGCCCAGTGCGGCGCTGGTCAGGGCCAATTCCAAGGCGGCGATCAAGCGGCCGGTGTCAGGGGATGCGATGATGATATTCACGGGACGGAAGTCCCCGCATGGCCGCGATTGTCGCTGGCGGTCTGATGGTGACACACAGGGCAAGCCGGATCCTTGGCCACGCCTATTTCCCGCCATTGGCGGTCCATCATATCCACCAACATCAAGCGCCCGAGCAGCGAACGTCCCCAACCCGACAGGTGCCGGATGACCTCCAGCGCCGCCATGGTGCCAACCATGCCCACCAGAGCCCCCATCACGCCCGCTTCGGCGCAATTGATGCCGTCACGGTGCGGGTCATCACCGACCAAACAGGCGTAGCAAGGTTGGTTGGAACGCCATCCTTCATATAAAGCAATTTGTCCGTCAAAGGCACCAACAGCGGCGGATAATAAGGGTGTGTTTGCGCGCACCGCCGCTGCGTTCACGATCAATCGCGTGGCGAAATTATCGCATCCGTCCAAGATGATATCGGCACCAGACAGCAGCGCATCGACATTGTCGCTGGCAAGGCGTGTGACATGGGGGTCGAACAGTATATGGGGGTTGATACGCTGACCGGTGCGGGCGGCCACCAGCGCCTTGGGTGCGCCCAGATCATCGTCGCTGAACAAAGGTTGGCGGTGCAAATTGGACAGTTCCACCACATCATCATCGATAATGCTGATGCGCCCCACGCCCGCCGCCGCCAAATAGGTGATCGCCGGACAGCCAAGCCCGCCCGCGCCAATCACCGCGACATGAGCGGATTTCAGCTTGGCTTGTCCCGCCCCGCCAAAGGGCGGCAGGATGATTTGCCGCGCATAGCGATCCAGTTCGGCGTCACTCAGCAAGGATCAGGCGCTCGTCACGCCCGTTGAACCGAAACCGCCGCTGCCGCGTGCGGTGTCGTTCAGATCATCGACCAGATCAAAGCTGGCGCGCTGCACAGGGGCGGGCACCAATTGGGCGATGCGGTCGCCGCGTGTGATGGTGAAATTATCTTGTCCCAAATTGGCGAGTATCACTTTCACCTCGCCGCGATAATCGCTGTCGATCGTGCCGGGGCTGTTCAGGCAGGTGATGCCATTTTTCAGCGCCAATCCCGAACGTGGGCGCACTTGCACTTCATATCCGGCTGGAATGGCCATAGCGAAACCGGTGGCGACGGCATGGCGCGCGCCAGGTGCCAAGGTCAGGCTTTCGGCGGCGACCACATCCATGCCCGCTGCGCCGGTGCTGGCATAAGCGGGCATGGGCAAGCCTTCGCCATGCGGCAGACGTTTCAGTGCGATACGAATATCAGCCAAGGGGTGCGCGGGCGTCGAGTTCATCGGCGATGCTTTCCATTAATTTACGGGCGACCGCCGATTTGGGCAGGCGGTCCCAACTGGTAACGCCAGTGGGGCTGACGATATGCACTTGATTGGTTTCGCCGCCCATTGGGTCGGCAGAGACATCATTGGCGACGATCCAGTCACAGCCTTTGCGCGCCAATTTGGCGGTGGCGTTGGCGATGACATCATTGGTTTCGGCAGCAAAGCCGACCAGCAAGGGCGGGCGTTTATCGCTTTTGGCAAGGCCAGCCAAAATGTCGGGATTTTCGGTTAGCATCAGCGGGGGGACCGCGCCGCTGCCATCCTTTTTAATTTTCTGCGGCGATGTATCCGCCGCGCGCCAATCCGCGACGGCGGCGACCAAAATGGCGGCATCGGCGGGCAAATTGCTATCCACCGCCTCGGCCATTTCGCGGGCGCTTTCCACGTCAATGCGCGTCACGCCAGCGGGGGTGGGCAAGGCCACGGGGCCGGACAGCAGCACAACCTCTGCGCCCAATTCGGCGGCGGCAGCAGCAATGGCATAGCCTTGTTTGCCGCTGGAACGGTTGGCAATATAGCGCACCGGATCAATGGGTTCGTGGGTTGGCCCTGCGGTAATCAGAATGCGGCGTCCCGCCAAGGGGCGCGGGGTGGGCGGCGCAAAATCGGGTTGGCCCGCCAGCACATCATGTTGCGCGGCCAATTTGGCGGTGATGGCCGCATGGATGGCGGCGGGTTCGGGCAAACGGCCGGGGCCAAATTCGCCGCAGGCCATGTCGCCGTCATCGGGGGTCATCACCTCTATGCCGTCGCTGCGCAGCACCGCGATATTGCGCTGGGTGGCGGCATGCAGCCACATGCGCACATTCATGGCGGGCACAGCCAGCACGGGCTTGTCGGTCGCCAGCAGCAAGGTGCTGGCCAGATCATCGGCCAAGCCGCTGGCCATTTTCGCCATCATATTTGCGGTCGCCGGACAGACCACGACCAAATCGGCAGAGCGGCTCAGTTCAATATGGCCCATTTCCACTTCAGCAGTCAGGTCGAACAGGGCCTGATGGACGGTGTTGCCGCTGATCGCGGCCAAGGTCAGCGGCGTGACAAATTGCGCCCCCGATGCCGTCAGCACACAGCGAACATCATGACCTGATTTGCGCAGCAAGCGAATGAGTTCGATGCTTTTATACGCCGCGATGCCGCCGCCAATAATCAAAATTATGCGCTTGGCCGTCATATTGATCGTCACCTAATGTTCTGGATGGCCTTGGCTTATGGCCTTGGCCGTTTTTATTCAAGCAATGCGGTTTCGTGGCCCTTGACGACCAGTGCGCAAAGATTGCCACAATTGGGCCAGCGCCGAGGGTACAAAGATCAGGCCGATGAACAGGGTTGGGATGACCATGATCGCCCAGTAAAAATTATTGGCGCGGGCGACCCCCGCCAGCAACAGCGCAAAAAATAACTGAACCAAAAAACCAATATTGCCGATACGCGATTTCCATGCGGCCCAGCCCAATAGGGCAAGCGGTGTGACAAAGGCTGCGACCCAGCCCGGTAAATAGCGGAATATCGACAAATTATGCACAAAGCTGGTGTAACCGACCCAGCCGCTGCTGCTGGTCCAGCCGGGGCTGGCGATATCGGTGGGCAAGCTGACGAGGGACACGGCGTGAATATGCAGCGCCAACAGGCCGAGATATGTAAGACCCAAAGCCAGCCAGCCAGCGGCGGCGCGCCAATTGCGGTCCCACAAGGCGAAAAGGCCAAAAATCATGGCGACGGGGACGGCAAATTCGCGGATCGCCATGGCACAGGCCATCGCGACCATGGCGGGCCATTGGCGATCGGGCCGATATAGGGCCAAGGCCAGCCCCACCAAGATAGCGCACAAGGTTTCGTGCAGATAAATCCATTGGCGATAGGCCAAGAGCATGATGATATTGGGAATGATGATGAAGGCCGCAAAACGGGCATAGCGCGGCAAGCGGCTGTCTTGCGCTAGCCGGTTGCGCCATAAAAAAATGGTAATGACGCCAATGGCTAGCCCCAAAAAGGTCAGCAATTTTTCGCCAAATATCGCCAGCAAATAGGCATGGGTGGGCCAGCGCATCGTCAAAAATGGCTTGGTCGGATAGCCATTTTCCCGCTGTTCCGCGGCGGCGGCTTGGTAATAATTTTCGCCGTCGGCCACGCGGCGGGCGATTTCATAATAAAGCGCATGGTCGCCCACCAGCCCACCGGCCTTCATCGCCTTGCTGGTCGCGCCTTGAACATGGGTGCCGCCCGTATGCTTGATGCTGCCCAGCACGCATAGGCCGATGAGCAGCGCCAAAACCAGCGCGGCCCATAGGCGCGGGATGCGGTGAAAGCGATTCCATGCGGCGGGTGAGCGCGGCGGGGCGGTTATCGGCACCAGCGCGGTGGTCATGGGATTTATTTCCGCCATGTGATGGCCGCTGACATGGCAAAATTCCAAATCGCGCCGACCAGAACACCGGCGATGCCCGCGACCCACCAGACATTTTGTTGGCCCGCTACCCATGTGCCGATGCCAATATTGGCCACCGCCCCAATGGATGAAATGGCGTAAAAGCTGATCAAACCGCCCAGCAGCGCCGCGCCCCGCAGTTTGCGGTCGGCATAGGTGAAGCTGTTGTTGAGGAAGAAGTTAAAGGCGATAGCGGTCAACACCGCGCCCGTTTGCGCGCCCATAAATTCCAGCCCAAATCCCAGCAAGCTGCGCAATATGGCCAGATGGACGATGACACCCAAGCCGCCGACCATCAGGAATTTCAGCAAGCGGATGGGGATATAGCGCCCCACGGTCTTGTCGGCGATTAATTCGGCATATTCGGCGATGACGCGCGCGCCGATTTTGCTTTCGCCCGCTTCGCGGCTGCGGAAAACATAGGGGATTTCCGCCACGCGCAGCGGCGTAGGCGATGAGGCCAAAATATCGATCAGGATTTTATAACCAATGGCCGACAAGCGCGGCAGGGCGCGTTCAAAGGCATCGCGGCGCAGGGCGAAAAAACCGCTCATCGGGTCGCTGACATTGGTGCCCAGCGCCACTTGTCCAGCGCGGGTGGCCAATTTGCTCATCCACACGCGCTTTTCGTCCCAGTCGCCCGTGCCGCCGCCATCAATATAGCGGGTGCCAATGGCGATATCGCCTTGGCCCGACGCGACAGCGTCGATCAATTGGGGCAAAGCGTCTTCGCTATGTTGCATATCGCCGTCCATCACCGCGATAATTGGGGCGGCGCTGGCCAACACACCCTCTATCACCGCCGACGACAGGCCGCGCCGACCGACCCGCTGAATCACGCGAATATGACGTTGCTGGGTGCCAAGGCGGCGGACAATGTCACTGGTGCCATCGGGGCTGTTGTCGTCAACAAAGATTAATTCCCACGCGCGGCCATGCAGCACATGATTCAGCCGGTCGACCAAGTGTTCAACATTGGCCGCTTCATTGAGGGTCGGCACAATGATCGCGACCTCGAGCGGGCTATGCAGCGCAGCGGCGGCGGGCGAGGCGAGCGGCACCGTGCCATGGTCTGGCGCTTGAGACGGGTCGGGCATGGTGATGGGCACGATATCCGTTTGCTGTGAATGTGGCATAAATCTTCCCGCAAAATAACAGCAGCCGCCGCGCCGATGAACTGGCCGTTCGTCCCTGTAGCCCCAGTCGCCCCACCGCAGCATAAGACAAGACCGTAAATGTCCGCTTATCAGCGTTGGAGCATTTTTAATCGTCTAGCCGAGCAGATGTAGCCCAATGATATGCATCAGGCCCGCGCCGACTGCGACGCCTAGCAAGGCCGCAACACCGGTGCGCCATGCCGAATGGCCAGTGCGTGGTTCGTCGCCGCGGCGCCACATTAAGGGCACATCGGGCAATGGCGGCGCTTTGGGCGCAGCGCCCTTGCGCGGCAATTGTTCGTCCAGACGGCGGATGATGTCGGGAATGAGCCTCAGCGTATCCACTTGTTTGCGCAGACCGTCGGCGACCATCGCCTCTGGCCCCAATTCATCGCGAATCCAGTTGCGGATATAAGGCGATGCGGCGTCCCACATATTGATGCTGGGGTTGATGTTGGTCGCGACGCCTTCGACCATCACCATGGTTTTTTGCAGCAACAGCAAATGCGGCTGGGTTTGCATGTCAAAATCGCGGGTGATGGCGAACAGGCTGTCGAGCATTTGGCCGACGCTTAATTCGCTGACCGATTTGCCGCGCATCGGTTCGCCCACGGCGCGCAGCGCGGACGTGAATTCGTCGACATTGTGATAATCGGGCACATATTGCGCCTCGAAATGAATTTCCGCGACGCGGCGATAATTGCCAGTGGTCAGACCATAGAGAATCTCGGCCAGCCAATAGCGCGCTTGACGATTCAGGCGGCCCATGATGCCAAAGTCGATGGCGGCAATTTTGCCATCGGGCGTCACGAACAAATTGCCCTGATGCATGTCGGCGTGGAAATAGCCGACCGCAATGGCTTGGCGCAAAAAGGCGTGGATCAGATTTTCGGCCAGACGTTCCATATCATGGCCTGCCGCGATCAAATCATCGCGGCGCGAGATTTTAATGCCATCGACCCAATCCAGCGTCATCACGCGGCCATTGGTGCGGTCCCAATCAATATTGGGGACTTGGAAATAGGACACGCCAGCCATGGCGTCTTGCAGTTCGGATGCGGAGGCGGCTTCGCGCCGCAAATCCAGTTCGCGCAAGGTCCAGCGGCGGAAATTGGCAATGATTTCGCGGGGGCGCAAACGCGCCGCTTCGCCGCCCAGCGCCTCGACATGGGCGGCGGCCCATTCATAGGTTTCAATGTCGCGGGCAAATTGCTTGTCCACGCCGGGGCGGCGGACTTTGACGGCCACATGGCGGCCATCCGTGGTGATGGCACGGTGAACCTGCGCAATGGATGCGCTGCCCACGGGGATTTCGTCAAATTCCGAAAAGAGCGCGCTGATTGGTTGGCCAAAGCTATTTTCAATTTCGGCGCGAATCAGCGCGAAATCCACCGGCGGCAGTTGGTCTTGCAGCAGCAGCAGATTTTTAACGGCTTCCTCGCCCACCAAGTCGGGGCGGGTGGCCAAGGTCTGGCCTAGCTTGACTGCGGCCGGACCAATGGCGCGGAACGCGGCGGCATAGTCGGGCTGTTTGGGTTGGACGGTCCCGAAACGGGCGATTCGGCACAAACGCTTGATCGGCGCTGGGGTGTTGGGGTCATTTTCAATGCCGCGCAAAGCACCGTGGCGCGCCAAAATGCGGCCCCACTTCAGCAGGCGGGTAAGATGCGTTGCAGGGCGTGTCATAGAGCGGCCAAGGCTCCCGCAGAAAGGCGAGGGGCGATGTGGGTCATGATCAGGCTTTCCATCCGCTGTGAATGGCGACCAGCCCGCCCATGATCGGTTCCACCTTCACCGATGTGAAACCCGCTTCGCCTATCATTTCGGCAAATTTCGGCATTGGGGGGAAGCGACGAATCGATTCGATCAAATAGCGATAGCTGTCTTCGTCATCGGCAATCAGCTTGCCCAGCTTGGGGACCAAGCGGTGCGAATAGCTGTCATAAACATCCGAGAATCCGGGCCACACATTGGTGGAAAATTCCAAGCAGAAGAAACGGCCACCATAGCGCAGCACGCGGTGCGCTTCGCGCAAAGCGGCGGGAATGTCGGTGACGTTCCGGATACCAAAGGCAATAGTATAGGCGTCAAAAGACTGGCTGGCGAAGCTTAATGTTTCGGCATTTTGTTCGGACCAAACCAAATTGTCGATGCCGCGCTTGGCAGCGCGTTCCATGCCAACGCCCAGCATGTCGGGGTTGATGTCCGACACCGTGACCTTGGCGCCGCTGCGCTGCATCCGAAAAGCAATGTCGCCGGTGCCGCCCGCCATGTCCAAAATATCTTCGTCCGCCTGCGGTTTCACGCGGCGAACGAAACGGTCCTTCCACAAACGGTGCATGCCCCCCGACATGGCGTCATTCATAATGTCATATTTGCGGGCGACATTGCTGAAAACCTTGCCCACCATTTCGACTTTGTCCGCGACGGGGACTTCTTGATAGCCGAAGCTGGCGGTTTGCGGATTTTCCATGGGACCTGTGCCTTTTCGGGGGATCGATATCTGCTGGCCTTTAGCCAAGGTGGCGGGCGGGCGCAAATTTTGTCGTGGAAAAACGGTATGCCCGATTGCCGCTGCCCCAGATGATGGATGGTTCAGGGTCGTGGGCTTGCGAAAGGCGGTCCATTGAACCACATGGTAAAGGCGCTTTTCGGCAGCTTTCGTTCCATGGGCGGTTCGCGATTATCGTTCGCCTTTTACTATAATGAAGTGACTATCATGCCCGAATTACCCGAAGTCGAAACGACCGTGCGCGGTCTGATGCCCTTTTTGGACGGGCAGGTGCTGCAATCGGTGATCACCTATCGCCCCAATTTGCGGCGGCCTTTCCCGCAAGATCTGGCCCAGCGACTGACGGGGGCACAGGTGACGGGTCTGTCGCGGCGGGCGAAATATGGTATTATTTCCACCGACCGCGACGATCATATGATTTTCCATCTGGGCATGTCAGGCCGCTGGCGCACAGAAGGGGGCGAGGTGGGGAAGCATGATCATCTGTTGCTGGAGACTCGGGCCGGACACCGCTTATTCTTGCACGACCCACGCCGTTTTGGCTCGGTGGATTTGGTGGGCGGGGACCCATTGGTGCAATTCCCAGTTTTTGTGGCCTTGGGACCAGAACCCCTAGAGCCTGCATTTGACGCAAAATATTTGGCTCAGCGTTTGGCAGGGCGGCGCACCCCCATGAAAGCGGTGCTGCTGGATCAGGCAGTGGTGGCGGGCCTTGGCAATATTTATGTGTGCGAGGCGCTGAATATGGCCAAAATTTCCCCGCTGGCGGCGGCCAGGGATGTGCCGCGCGCCAAAATCACCAAACTGGTGGAAGCGATAAAAGCGGTTTTGATTCAGGCCATTGCGGCGGGCGGGTCGAGCTTGAAAGATTTTGTGAAACCCGATGGCGGGCTGGGATATTTTGCCAATGATTGGCGAGTCTATGGCCGCGAAGGTGAATCTTGCCCTGGCTGCGGCGGGGTGATAGAGCGCGTGACACAAAGCGGCCGATCCAGCTTCCATTGTCCAAAATGCCAGCGTTAAGCGGTGATTTGGGCCTTTGACCATTGACCAAATGGGCGTGGCTGGCTATGGGCGCAACCTTCGAGCAGGGTCCGGTCCTGAAGGAACCGGTGGCATAGAGAGGATGATTCGCATTTGATGCGTTGGTCATCACCTCGATGAAACCGTGCTCCTACTGACTTTGACCGTTTGGAAAATTTGAGGAAATTATGGCCAATACGCCGCAGGCAAAGAAGCGCATTCGTCGCAACCAGGCTCGCACGCTCGTGAACAAGAATCGCGTTTCGCGCATTCGCACGCTCGTGAAGAAGGTGGAAGCAGCCATCACCGCTGGTGATAAGGACGCTGCTGCCGTTGCCCTGAAGGCAGCCCAGCCGGAAATGGCTCGCGGCGTTGCCAAGGGTGTGCTGCATAAGAACACTGTTGCACGCAAATTCTCGCGCCTGACCAAGGGTGTGAACGCGATCGCATAATTACGGTTCGGCTTTGGCCGAATTGTAAAATCAAAAGAACCCGCCGGATGCGATTCGGCGGGTTCTTTTTGTGTTCTGCGAAACTGGATCCCATGGGCATCATGGGGCGATGCCGGCCTATCATTTGGTGCGCCGCGGTAAGTGACGGAATTGTGGCGATTCGGCTACGAACTTTACTATATTATTTTGTAAAATACTGAAAAATAACAATAAAAACTAAATTATCGGGGACTCCCGCCTGTCTCCTGAGTCAAGATTTTTATTTCAATATTTTTACAGGCCGAGGCCTTGATCGACTCTCCCTACCCTGCCTAGACAGGGGGCGTCACAGGGAATCGCCAGTGACCATTACATCGACATATTCATCTGTTCACGGGGCTCCTGTGGCCCGAGAACCCTGTTGCGCGTCTGGAACATGCAGCAGATTTCGTGAACGGCGGATTATGGCATGGCGGGGCGTTTTGAGTTTTTAAAGGGCGGTAGGGCGTGATCCATAGCGGACAAATCCAAGGCATGATGGCACAGTTGGGAGGCGCGCAAAGCGATTTTGCCGGCCTGTGGCTGCGCATTGCCGAGGGGCTGCGTCGGGATTTGGGCGCGCGAACCTTTGATCACTGGCTCAAGCCCGTGCGCTTCGCGGACCATTGCGCCCTAAGCGGTGTGGTCACGTTGGAAGCGCCCAGCCGATTCTCGGCCAATTGGGTGAACGAACGTTTTGGCGATCGGCTGTTGCTGGCATGGCGTCAGCATTTGCCATCGGTGCAAAGCGTGTCGGTGGTGGGCGGTATGGCGACCCAAGACCGCGCATCGGTGATTGCTCAAGAACCGGCGATACCGCATTTTGACGCGGACGCGGAGTCCGCGGCGCAGCCCTTGGGCGGCCCCTTTCATGACGCTGGCCCGCATCATGACAAAGTCTCGCTGGACGGGTCTGCTGTGCGGGCGTCGCTGCACCATGCACCGGTGTCGCCGTCGCTGAAATCTGCCTTTGCGCAGTCCCATGCCGGGCAAGCGCCGGTGGGCGTGATGGCAGGCGGCTTTACGGCCGGTACGGGCCAATCCTTGCCCTTTGATGCGCGCCTATCCTTTGATCGGTTTCAGGTATCGCGCAGCAATATCTTGGCTGCCAATGCCGCACGGCGCGTCACAATGGTCGAAGCGCCCTTGTTCAGCCCGCTCTTTTTGTGCGGTGGAACGGGGCAGGGCAAAACCCATTTGCTGCACGCCATTGCCCAGCAATATGCGGTCCATCACCCCAATGCCAATATCATCATGATGTCGGCAGAAAAATTCATGATGGAATTTGTCACCGCGATGCGCGGCGGCGACATGATGGCGTTTAAGGCCCGCTTGCGCGCCGCTGATTTGTTGATGCTGGACGATCTGCAATTTGTGATCGGCAAGAACAGCACCCAAGAAGAATTGCTGCATACGATCGATGATTTGATGGTGTCGGGCAAACGCTTGGTGGTGACGGCGGATCGTCCGCCCGCGATGCTGGACGGTGTTGAGGCGCGTTTATTGTCGCGTCTGTCGGGCGGCTTGGTGGCGGATATCGAATCCCCCGAAGAGGAATTGCGCGAACGCATCATTCGTCAGCGTATCGCTGATATGCCGATGATCGATGTTCCGGTTCCGGTGATTGAATATCTGGTTAAAAATTTCACCCGCAACATCCGCGAGCTGGAAGGCGCGCTGAACAAATTGCTGGCTTATGCGGCCTTGGCAGGCACGCCGATTGACTTGGCGCTGGCCGAGACTCGCTTGGCTGATAATGTCCGCAGCGCGCGTCCGCGTGTGTCGATTGACGAAATTCAAAAGGCGGTATGCGCCCATTTTCGTCTGGATAAGTCGGAAATGTCGTCGAAGCGCCGCACCCGCTCCATTGCCCGCCCGCGTCAGGTGGCGATGTTCTTGGCCAAGGAAATGACGCCCCGCAGCTATCCCGACATTGGCCGCCGCTTTGGTGGACGGGACCATAGCACGGTGATTCACGCCGTACGCACCATTGAAAATCTGCGCGTGAAAGACGGCGAATTGGACGCGGATATCGCGGCGATTCGCCGTATGTTGAACGGATAAAATTTCTGCTTTCCAGCCAGTTGTTCGTGGTTTTCTGGATCAGCTTGCCGTGCATTGGCCCCTATGTTGCGCGGCCATGGGCTGGCGTGATCTTGGATGCCCATTGGCTGTTTGATGCACGGATTTTGCAGATATGAAAAAAGCCCGCGTCTTATGATGCGGGCTTTTTGGTATGTAGCGGTGGCTTAACGCTTTTCGGGCGGGGCCACGGTAATGCGAATCTTTTCACCGCTATTGCCGGGGAAGTTGGTGAACATCGCTTCGATCAGATTCGGGATAATCTGCGTCAGATTATTGTCGGTCGCTTGCGCTTCTGCACGGCCTTCGAACAAACGATAGCCGTCCGATGCGCGGCTGATTTGCAGCGTCAGGTCACTGGTGTAAACCGTATAGCTTTCAATATCGCGCCCGCCCCAGCTTGGGCCAAAGCCGCCCCACATGAAGGGGTCACGATAGCCATAGACATAGCGGCGACCATTGGGGCCGCGCACGACCATGGGGTAATAGCGTGGGCCATAATAGCCGCCATACCATGGGTCCATCATCGCAGGGGATGAGCGTACCCGCTCACGGCCATTGTCGATGCCATAGTCCAACCGCACCAATAATTCGCCTTTTTCGCCAGCAGCGGCAGGGCGATAGCCATATTTTGTCAGTTCACCCGCCACCAAATTGGCATAATGGCCAAATTCAATGCCGCCATCGAGCGCGGGATTGCCCGCTTCAATGGTAAAGCTTTGGCCTTGGGGCGCGGGAAGCTGGGTTTGAAAGCGCGAGACATCGGCCTTGAAGGGCGTGGCACATGCGGACAAAGCAAGGGCCGCGCCGGTCAGGACAGCGATGCCAAAAGTGCGAGCCAATTTCTGTTTCATCATCATGCTCCAATATCCTCTGTCCAGCGATGCCGAGCCCATTTGGCTTGGGGCTCATACGCGATGAGCAGAGGGTCTGTTCCTATATATGACTATATCATAGCAACTGAACCTTGGTTGAACCCGCTTTGTCGCATTTTTTTGCGAGGCTGCTATTTTTCTATGGCCGAAATCAGAAACGCCCCCTGTGATATATTTCACAAGGGGCGCTGCTTCTGGATGGCGATAGGCCGAAATAGAGGGGGAGCGGTTTTTACCGGCACAACCCCAAAGCGTCATAGGCGGCGTCCAATGTCGGACGGGCGACGTCGCGCGCCCTGGCCGCGCCTTTGTTCAAAATGCCATCCAGCACCAGATCATCATCCTTTAACGCATTGAATCGGCTGGTGATTGGGGCCAGTTGTTCGACCAGCAATTCGCCCAAGGCGGGTTTGAATGCGCCAAAGCCCTGACCACCAAATTGTTGCAGCACGGCGTCCAGACTGATGTCGGCAAAGGTGGCATAAAGGGCGACAAGATTGCGAGCTTCGGGGCGGCCTTCCAGGCCCGCTGGCTCGGATGGCAAAGGTTCGGCATCGCTTTTGGCTTTGCGGATTTTCTGCATCATCAAATCGGCATCATCCGTCAGGTTGATCCGGCTGTTGTCCGATGGGTCGGACTTGCTCATTTTCGATGATCCGTCGCGCAGGCTCATGATTCGGGCGGCATCGGCGGGGATGATCGCTTCGGGCAAGGTGAAGACGGGGGCGTCTTCGCTGGCGAAATCATTGTTGAATTTTTGCGCAATGTCGCGGGCCAGTTCCAAATGTTGCTTTTGGTCTTCGCCCACCGGAACATGGGTGGCCTGATACAGCAGCACGTCAGCGGCTTGCAGCACAGGATAAGTGAACAGCGCAGCAGATGCACCCTCGCGGTTCTTGCCGCTTTTATCCTTGAACTGCGTCATGCGGTTCAGCCAGCCGATGCGGGCGGTGCCGTTCAGCAACCATTGCAATTCACTGTGCGCAGGAACGCGGGCCTGATTGAACAAATAGCTGCGGTCGGTATCAATGCCGCAGGCGACCAAAGCGGCGGTCATCGCCCGCGTGTTTTTGGTCAGGCTGGCGGGGTCATGCGGCATGGAAATGGCGTGCAGATCGGCCAGAAAGAACAGGCATTCGCCGCCCTTTTCCGCTGTGTCATCCTGCATGCGTACCCAATTGCGAATCGCACCCAGATAATTGCCAAGGTGCAAATTTCCGGTGGGCTGAATGCCAGATACGATCCGCATGATATTGTCTTTCCGTCGTTAATAATTCAAAATTTAGCGCCGCTGTTAGGCAGGCCGGCGGCGCAATTGGCCAAGGGTGCTGCGATCCACTACACCGAACGCAAAGGCACAGCCGAAAAAGACCAAGGCCCCGCTGCCGACCACGCTGCCCAGCGCCAGCAATCGCTCGGTCACGCCGCCCGTAAAGGCATCGCCAAACAGGGGAATGATCCACCACAACACGCCAGCCATAATGGCCGCCGCGCCGCTGATACGCGCAATGCGCCCCGCCACCAACAGGCTGATACGATAAAGACCGCGCTTGTGCAAAATGCCATAGAGCAAAGCGACGTTAATCCATGCTGCAATGGACCCCGCCACCGTCAGGCCGATCAACCCCATATGGGGAATCAGCAACAGGTTGAGCGCGATATTGGCGGCCAATGCCACAGCGGCGGTGATGACAGGGGTGCGGGTGTCTTTGCGGGCAAAGAAATTGGGCACCAACACCTTGACCAACACATAAGCGGGCAGGCCCAGCACCAAGCCGCCAACCACCGCGCCGGTCATCAGGCCGTCGGCCTTGCTATAGGCCCCGCCGACATAAAAGGCGCTGGTGATGGCTGGCCCCGCCACATATAAAGCCACGGCGGCGGGCACGGTCAGCAGCATCGACAATTCCACCGCATTGCTTTGCAGGCGCGACGCACCGCCGCTATCCTCCAGCGCGATCATCCGCGACAAGGATGGCAAAATGGCGGTGCCCAGCGCGATGCCGATAATCCCCAGCGGCAATTGATTCAGCCGGTCCGCCATCGCCAAATAGGTGATGCTTTTGTCCGGCAGTTCGGAAATGAAGAACAGGTCCACAAAGCGGCTGATTTGATACACGCCCGCGCCAAAAATGGCGGGCAGGATCAGCACGCCCATTTCCTTGACACCGGCGGTGATGCGCGGGCGGTGCAGGGCGGGCCGGAAACCGGCTTTGCGGACCCAATAATAAAGCCACAGCAATTGCAATATGCCGGAAACCGACACGGATATCGCCAGATAAAATCCGGTATTTTCGCGCGCCGCATGGCTGCCATCGCCTGTAAACAATCCCAGCAATAACGCCGCCACCAAACAGATGTTCAGCAAAATAGGGGCCGCAGCGGCGGCGGCAAAGCGCGACAGGCTGTTCAATATGGCGGCGAACAAGGTCGCGATGCTCATAAAGCCCAAATAAGGAAAGGCGATCCACGCCATCCATATCGCCAGATCAAAGACAGGCTTGTCGGCCTTGATATTGTCGTTGGCGAACAGGGCCATGATCCATGGCATGGCGACCATCATCAGACCCGAAAAGATAATCAAAATCGGAATCAGCACCGCCAACACGGTGTCGGCAAAAGCGCGGGCTTCGCTGATATCGCCATCTTTGGTCATGCGCCGGTTGAACAACGGCACAAAGGCGGCGGAAAAGGCCCCTTCGGCAAAAAGGCGACGAAAGATATTGGGCAATTGAAAGGCCAATTGCCACGCATCCGCTACGCCGCCCGCACCCAATATGCGGGATAACAGCATATCGCGCGCAAAACCGAAAAGGCGGCTGACCAAAGTCAAACCGCCTATGGTGCCAACATTTTTGATCAGGCTGCTCATATAGTCAGACGATCAGCCTGATCCTTTCTGGCCAGATTATGCGTTGCCGACTGGCGCGCCAAATTCGGCTTGTGCGGCTTGTTCGGCCTGAGCCTGAACTTGCTGCATGAACAGGCCGTGGAAATCGATGGGTTCCAGCAACAAAGGCGGGAAACCGCCGTCGCGGACGCAATCGGCAATGACGCGGCGAGCGAAGGGGAACAGGATGCGCGGGGCTTCGGCCAAGAAGAAGGGCTGAAGCTGATCTTCGGGCACATGGCGCACGCCAAACAGGCCAGCATATTTCAGGTCAACGATGAAGGCCGTGCCTTCGTCCGATTTCGACGTGACGTCGATTTTCAGCACCACTTCGAACAGGCCATCGCCCACGCCGTCCGCGCCAATGTTAAACTGTACGTCCAATTGCGGCGCCGACTGCCACTGATAAACCGCAGGCGCGCTGGGGTTTTCGAACGACAAATCCTTCACATATTGCGAGATCAGGCCAATGGTGGGGGCGGTGTCTTCGCCATTGGTTTGCGGAGCTTGGATGGGTTCGCTCGGCGTTTGGTCGGACATATTTCCTGCTTTCCTTGGGATCAATTTGTCGTTGCCCGCGCAAAAGCCGCCTTAAGGCCTTGTCGCAAAGCGTGTTGCGGCGCTTAGCAGTGCGGGCGATGCAGCACAATCATTGAACAAGCCTGCTGCCGGCTTTTGCAGGGTGGATGCGCGCCGTTATGAAGGGCAGGGAGGCAAAGCTGGCGTGAATAGTGGGATGCTGTGCAATAAAAACATCATCGCACCGCTCGCCAAGGGAACAAAGCAGGCGTAACGCCATTTGAAAGATAGGCGTTGTTCCCCTATATCCGCTGAACATATTGATTGACCCGTATTGGATCTTGCTTGTGACCGCTTTTTCGATCGTTCTTCTCGCCATGATTGCTGCATTTTTGGGCATGCGGCTCTATTCGGTGCTGGGCAAGCGCACGGGGCATGAGCAAGAGCCTGTTTTGCCCCGCCGTGATGATCAGCGCGTGGCGCCAGTACCCGCCCGATTGGGCGATCAACAGGGCGTAGTAACCGCCGATCCGGCGCTGGTTCCCGCCAATTTGGTTTATGAACCCCAAGCCGAGGCGGGCTTGCGGCAATTGCTGGCCAGCGATCCGCAATTTGATGCGGGCCAATTTATGGGCGGTGCCGAGGCGGCTTATCGCATGATCCTCGAAGCCTTTTGGTCCGGCGACCGTGCGACATTGCGCGATTTGTGCGACAGCGACAGCTATGACGCCTTTGTCGCCGCCATCGAAGACCGCGAATCGCGTGGGGAAAAGCTGGACAATCGCTTGATCGGCATCGACAGCGCGAAAATCTCCGACGTCACCATTTCGGGCGGTGAAGCCCATGTGACCGTCCATTATCAAGCGGACATCAGCGGCGTGACACGCGATGCCAATGATGTGGTGATTGCGGGTTCGATGTCGGATGCGTCGCAGACCAACGATATGTGGACCTTCCGCCGCGTGATTGGCAGCCGCGATCCCAACTGGCTGCTCGACGAAGCCGTCGCGGTTTAAGCGATGATGACGCCCGCTTCTGTCTGGGCCGTAAAGCGCAGACAGCGCGGGAGGACAAAAGGTTCCGCGCTGACGCTGTCTTGGCGGCTGCCTGTGGTTTCGGCGCTGATGGTCGCTCTTGGTGCGTGTTCAGCGGTTCCCCCGCAGGGCGCAGGGCCTGCCCCTGCGGTACGCGCCCCTAGCAAGCCGCAAACTCTTCCCACACCCGCCCCCGCCTCCGTGGTGAATGGGGGGGGAACGGCGGCGACATCGGGCGTGGCGCTGGGGCCGGACTTTGCCAGCCTTGGCGTGACGGACCAGCAAGCGAGCCGCGCCTTGGCGGCGTTTCGCATTTCGTGCCCATCGGTGCAAAAACGTAGCGATGCTAGCGGATTGACCCAGCCCCAAGATTGGACCGAAGCCTGTGCGGCGGCGGCAAATTGGGCGGATGACAAGGCCACCCAATTTTTCGCGCAATATTTTCAAACGGTGCAAATTGGCAATGGCGCGGCCTTTGCTACCGGATATTTTGAACCCGAAATCGCGGCATCGCGCACGCGCAGCGCTGCGTATAATGTGCCTATTTATCGCCGCCCTGATGATTTGGTGGAAGTGAATCTGGGTGATTTTTCAGACGATTTAAAGGGCCGCACCGTGCGTGGGCGCGCCCAACAGGGCAAGCTGGTGCGCTATTATGATCGCAAGGAAATTAGCGAGGGTGCGCTGGCTGGGCGGGGGCTGGAAATAGCCTATGCCGCCGATGCCGCCGAATTTTTCTTTTTGCAAATCCAAGGCTCTGGTCGTCTGCGTCTGCCGGGTGGCGATGTGATGCGCATTGGCTATGACACCCAAAATGGGCGCGGCTATGTCGGCATTGGGAAATTGCTGCTGGATCGCGGGGAATTGCCGCGCGGCGGCGCGGATATGCAGGGCATCATTAATTATCTGCGCGCCGACCCTGTGCGCGGCGCAGCGGTGATGAATGAAAACCCCAGTTGGATATTTTTTCGCGAATTGACCGGTGCGGGGCCGTTGGGCGCTTTGGGCTTGCCGGTAACGGGGCGCGCATCCATTGCGGCGGACCCCAATTTTATTCCGCTGGGCGCGCCTGTCTTTCTGTCGCTGGACCGCACGGAGGCCAATGGCCTGTGGGTGGCCCAAGATACGGGCGGCGCGATCAAGGGGGCCAATCGCGTCGATACATTTTGGGGAGCGGGCGACGAAGCGCGCCGGATTGCAGGCGGCATGGCGGGGCGTGGTTCGGCCTTATTGTTACTGCCCCGCGCCAGCGTAGCGCGTGTGATGGCGCGTCCGTAATGCCGCGGCGCACATTAGAGCCGGACGAAGAAATTTTGTGGCAACGGGTGGCGGCAACCGTCGACCCGATCCACAAGCGCGCCCGAAAACCGATGGCCCAGATGCTGGCCGATGTGTCGCCGCCGCCGCCCAAATTGCCGCGCACGCCGCTGCATTTGCCGTCGGCTACACCCTTTGGGTCTGGCAAGCCTCCGTCGATTAGCTTGCCGCCGCCGCGCCGGACCGCACATCAGGCCGCGACATTGGACGGCCATTGGGACCGCCGCTTGAAAAAAGGGCATGTGCGGCCCGACATGTCGATTGACTTGCACGGCCACACTTTGGCGTCGGCGCAGGCTTTGCTGGAACAATCTTTGGCCCGTGCGGTGATGCAGGGGGCGCGGATATTGTTGGTGGTGGCGGGGCGGCTGCGTCCCGATGCCAGCCGATTGCCGATGACGGGCAGTGACAAACGCCCGCGCGGCGCGATTCGCGCTACTTTGCCGGATTGGCTGACGGCATCATCCTTTGCCGATCATATTGTCGCCTTGCGTCCCGCCCATGTGAATCATGGCGGGGCAGGGGCGGTTTACATCATTCTGCGCCGCGCGCGGGATGGGTGGGATTAGGCCCTGACCCTAAGGGCAGCCTGTTTCGAGCTGCCCCATATCCTTATGCGTCAGGCCGCGAACACATGGCCCAAGATGCGGCGGTAAATGGCCGTCAGTTGATGGAGGTCGGCCACTGCCACCGCTTCGTCCAATTTGTGCATGGTGGCGTTGCACAGGCCAAATTCCACTGTGGGGCATAGGGCCGACAAGAAGCGCGCATCCGATGTGCCCCCCGTGGTTGACAGTTCCGGCGTCAGGCCGGTTTCCTCATGAATCGCCGCCGACAAAATCGACGATAACTCACCTGGCGGCGTCAGGAAGGATTCGCCGGAAATCACGCCGCGCACCTGTGTTTTGGGTTCGACCGCATGGGCGATGGCGGTGATGCGGTCGACCAAGGCTTGTCCGCGATGTTCGTCGTTAAAGCGAATCGACAAACGCGCGCGCGCGGCGGCGGGAATGACATTGGTGGCGGGGTTGCCCACGTCCAAATCGGTGACTTCGATATTCGATGGCTGGAACCAGTCATTGCCTTGGTCCAACACAATAGCGTCAATGTCCGACAAAATGCGGATCAGCTTGGGGATCGGATTGTCGGCCAAGTGGGGATAGGCGACATGACCCTGCATCCCCGGCACCTCAATCCAAATATTCACCGACCCGCGCCGACCGATTTTGACCATATCGCCCAAGCGGTTCACCGATGTGGGTTCGCCCACAACGATAACGTCCGGCTTAATGCCGCGCACGGCCATATGCTCCATCAAGGCTTTGGTGCCAAAGGTGGCGGGGCCTTCTTCATCGCCCGTGATAATCAGGCTGATGGTGCCTGCCTGTGCTGGGATATCGGCAGCGGCGGCCACAAAAGCGGCGATACTGCCCTTCATATCCACCGCGCCGCGCCCATAAAGCATATCGCCGCGAATTTCCGGCGCAAAGGCATGGCTGGTCCAGCCTTCACCGGGGGGGACGACATCCAAATGGCCCGCAAAGCCAAAATGCTTGGGGCCTTGGCCTTGGCGGACGGCCAAGAGATTTTCGACCGGTCCATCCGGCGCTTCGCCGTCCACAAAGCGTTCGACCACAAAGCCCAAGGGTTTCAGCGCCGCTTCGAATCGATCAAAGACCGTTCCGGTGGCGGGCGAAATGCTGGGGGCGGCCATCAGGTCGATGGCAAGAGCGACAGGATCGATCAGCTTGGTCATAGCCCTTGCCTTTACGCTTGCCACAGGGACTTCGTCGAGCCAGCATTTGCAAAAAGAAAAGAGCAAAAAGCATGACGGGGAATGATGGACGATGCCCAAATTGGATTTAAGCCATATCGAGCAGACCAACCGAACGGGCTATCCCGCGCCCTTCGATGAACCCGTGCAGGGGCGCTGGTATCGGCGTTTGGCCCCGCCGACGGGATTGCAGGATTTCGCCGCTAGTCATGTGGTGTTGAAACCCGCCGCATGGTCGTCGCAGCGTCATTGGCATGATGGCGAGGATGAGATGCTGATCATGATCGCTGGCGAGGCGGTGCTGATCGAAGATGAAGGCCGCACCATCATGCGGGCAGGTGACATAGCGGTGTGGCCCAAGGGCGTGAAAAATGGGCATCATCTGATCAATGAAACCCAAGAGGATTGCGTTTTTGTCGCCATTGGGGGCGGCAAAAAACATGATATTGGCGGCGGCTATTCCGACATTGATATGCTGTTCACACCAGACGGCTATTTCCGCAAAAATGGCACGGGATATGACACTGACCGTATCCCTTAAACGGACCGATCGGTGGCCCCATCTTCATATCGTTCGATGACCCAATCTTCGGCTTGGGCCCCGCCGATCCATTCTTGCATATGCGGGTGCTGGATGACCGCCATGGCATAGGCTTGTACGAAGCGCGGCATGGGCAGGCTGTAGGTGATCAGGCGCGTGACGACGGGGGCGAACATCATATCGGCGGCAGACCAGTCGCCGAATAAAAAATCGCCATTTTGACCATAGCGGGCGCGGGCCTGTAGCCAAATTTGATACAATCGTTCCAATTCGGCCGTGACATCCGCGCTGATGGGCGCGGCAGGGTAGATGCGGCGGATATTCATACTATGTTCGCGGCGCAGCGCGGCAAAGCTGCTGTGCATTTCGGCCGCCATCGATCGTGCCATGGCGCGGGCGCCCGTGTCGCTGGGCCAAAAGGCGCGATTGTTTTGCGTCAGATCGTTGAGATGTTCGATGATCGCAAGACTATCCCACACGACGATATCGTCGCCATCCCACAAGATGGGGACTTTGCCGCCCGATGGGGCGAATTCATCGCCTTCGCGCCGGCGGGACCAATTTTCATCATAGAGGGGAACGGTCACTTCCTCGAACGAAAGGCCGCTATGTTTCACAGCGAGCCAGCCGCGCAGGCTCCAACTGGAATAGGCTTTGTTACCGATAAACAGCTTCATGCCCCCCATCATCGGGGGGCATGAAGCAAAGATCAACTCTCTACTGCTTCCAAGACGGCGGCCCGCAATTCCGCAATGCCCATGCCCTTTTCACTGCTAGTCGCAATGACTTGCGGGTGAGCAGCGGGGTGCTTGCGGGCTTCGGCCTGCGTCGCGGCCAGCACTTTTTCCAATTCCGACGCTTTGATTTTGTCGGTCTTGGTCAGCACCATGCGATAGCTGACGGCGGCTTCGTCCAACATGGCCAGCACGTCGAGGTCGACGTCTTTGATACCATGACGGCTGTCGATCAGCACCAATGTGCGTTTCAGCACTTGGCGGCCGCGCAGATAGTCATTCACCAAGAAACGCCATTTCTTGACGACATCCTTGGGGGCTTTGGCAAAGCCATATCCGGGCATGTCGACCAAGCGGAACACCAGCGGATTGCCGACGTCGAAATAGTTCAGCTCTTGCGTGCGGCCCGGTGTGACGGACGTGCGCGCCAAGCTTTTGCGGTTGGTCAGGGCATTGAGCAAAGATGATTTGCCAACATTGGAACGGCCCGCAAAGGCAATTTCCGGCACGCTTGGTGCCGGAAGATGTTCCAAAGCTGGGGCAGATTTCAGAAATTCAATCTGCCCCATGAACAGCTTGCGCGCTCGTTCTTCGAGCATCGCAGACATGGGTTCGGGATGGATCGCCTCGCTCACTTCGCTGCTGCCTGCTTCAGCGCAGGAAACTTACGATACATCCACTGTTGCTGCGCGATCGACAGGATGTTGTTAGTGATCCAGTACAGCAGCAAACCAGCCGCAAAGGGTGCCATGATGAACATGAACAGCCAAGGCATGATCTTGAACACCTGCTGCTGGATCGGGTCCGTGGCAGGCGGGTTCAGGCTGAATTGCAGGTGCATGGTGATACCCAGAATCAGCGCCAGCACGCCCAAGCTGAGCAAGGATGGCGGGGTGAAGTCCAGATAGCCGAACAGATTCAGGAAGGTCGCAGGGTCTTGCGCCGACAAATCCTTGATCCACAAAATGAACGGCTGATGGCGCATTTCAATCGCCAGCATCAACACTTTGTACAGCGCATAGAAAATCGGAATCTGAATCAGGATCGGCAAACAACCCGCCAGCGGATTGATTTTTTCATCCTTGTACAGCTTCATCAATTCCTGCTGCATCTTGGGTTTGTCGTTTTTATACCGTTCTTGCAGCGCCTTCATCTTGGGTTGAACGACGCGCATTTGGGCCATGCTGTGGAACTGGCGGTTCGCGATAGGGAACATCGCGGCACGGATCAGAACGGTCAGCATCATGATTGCAAAGCCAAAATTACCGACTTGATGGAACAACCAACTCAGCAGTTTGAAGATAGGAACCGCGAAAAATTCAAACCAACCCCAGTCGATGGCGTTGGATAAACGTGTGATGCCTTGATCGTCCTGATAAGCAGACAGGACAGCCATTTCCTTGGCACCCGCGAAAATGCGGCTGGTGGTCGTCACTTGTTGGCCGGCGGCAATTTGCGTGAAGTCGCGGGCGAACAAAGTTTGATATGTGTTGGCAGCAGGCGAACTGATCGCGGCCGTGACGCGTTCACCCTTGGCAGGGACCACAGCGGCCAGCCAATATTTGTCCGTGAAGCCCAACCATGCGGCGCTGTTGTAACGCACGCTGCGGCCCGATGCCTTTTCGACATCGTCATAATCGACGTCAAACACCGATTTGCCGTCCAAATAGCCAGTAGGGCCAACATGGATGGTCCAGCTATCTTGTTCATGCGGGTCCGTTGGTTTGCCAGCACGGTCGATCAACGCAAAGCTGCTGGCCGAAATGGGCGCAGCGCCCGTGTTGGCGATTGTCTGTTTCGCGGTGATCAAATAATTTTGATCAATGCTATATTCGATACGGAAGGTCTGGCCGGTGCCGTTATTCCAGCTGAGTGTGACCGGCGTGGTCGGCGTCAGCTTGGCGGCGCTGGCTGTCCACAATGTGTTGGCACCTGGAACATTCACCCGCTGCGCAGACCAGCCGATGCTGGCGAAATAGGCGCTGGGCGAACCGGCTGGCGCGAACAAGCGGACCGGCGGCGAGTCTTTCTTAATGGTCTGGCGATATTTCGTCAGGGTGATGTCGTCGATTCGCGCACCCACCAAATTGATCGACCCGCTGAGCGAGGGTGTTTCAATCGCGACGCGTTGACCCTGTGCCAGAACTTGCTCGACGGGACGGATGCTGGCTGGGCTGTTGGTCTGCGTGTTGGGCAGCGCCGGTTGGCCAGCAATATCCGCCGGCGTACCGCTGGTGCCAGCGGCGGGGGCTGCGGCGCCCGTATCGCCAGCCACATTGGCCGTTACGTCGGGCTTGCTAGGGGTAGGGAAAAATCGCTCGGCAATGAAATTCCAGCCCAGCAGCACAGCTACAGACAGGAGGATCGCCGCGAATAAATTGCGCTTATCGTCCACGCTCGTTCGTCTCTCTTCAGTATCTTGCGGGGGAAGGGTGCTTGTTACGGCACCGGATCATGGCCGTGGCCTCCCCAAGGATGGCAGCGCAATAGCCTTTTTATAGCCAACCAGCCACCCTTGATCGCACCATAGCGTTTCAGGGCTGTAATTGCATAGGCGCTGCAGGATGGCGAATAGCGGCACGATGGTGGCAAAATGCGCGATGGTCCGATTTGCCACAGGCGAGCGATGAAGATGAGCAGGCGGGCCAACATGCTGGGCTTACCCCCTTTTATTCCCCAGCGTCATGCCCCGGATTCGCGGGTTTCAAATTGGGGGCTGGCGATGAATATGGGGTCTGCGACCCTGGTATCGCAAGCGATACGTCGGTTTCGCTACCCTTTTTCTTGCGAATGCGGGGAACGGCGCGTGGGCGGTGGGGGTTGGGATCTGCCTGTCCGCTTGTTTGGCCGCTCTGCGGGGCTGATTTGCCAGATTTGCGGCGGCCGCCATGATAAGGGCGTGTGTCCACCGTAATGCCTTGTTCCAATTTCTTGGTAGCACGACGAAGGGCAGAGGATAATTGGTCCCCCAAATCGGAAAAGCCGATATCATTACCGCCTGGCCGACCAATGAGAACATGGTCACAGCCTGCTATGCCGTTTTCGGGCAAAATTTCGCGCGCCAACGCGCGCATCCGGCGCTTCATCCGGTTACGCGTGACGGCGTTGCCAACTTTTTTGCTGACGGTATAGCCAATGCCCAGCTGTTCATTCCCATCGTCGCGCTTGCGAACCAACAGGACAAAGCCGGGCACGGGAAAGCGAAGGCCGCGATTAGCAGCCAGAAATTCGCTTCTTTTGGCAAGAGTTCGCACCAGCATGGCCGGTGCAACCCCCAAAAATTAAGCCGACAGCTTCTTGCGGCCGCGGGCACGGCGGGCTGCAAGAACCTTGCGGCCGCCAACAGTGGCCTTGCGGGCGCGGAAGCCGTGACGGCGCTTGCGCACAAGGCGGCTTGGTTGATAAGTGCGCTTCATCGCGGTGTCCCCAAATCTCTTCGGTCGAAATAAAAAAAAGGCCGCCGCAAGCGGGCGACCGCATTGATGGGCCGATTAAGCGAGAGTCGGGCCAAAGTCAATTGTCATGGTGTAAAGATTCCATCTGCTTAGAATCCATTTGGTCCCTCGCGCTGCGCCGCGCGGCTGTAGGGCGGCGCATAACCCTGTCTGTCCACGCGCCATATTTGGGATGACGAATTTTGAAACGGACATAGCGGCGCTTGGCCCATTGGCTGTTTTGCAAGCATAGCATCATACCCAGCGGAAAGAGAATCAGCCCACCTGGCCCCGGCAAAACCCCAATAATTGGCGAAATAATGACCAGTCCCACGCCCGATGAAAACAGCATGAGCCGTATTTGGGGGGAGCGTTGGCCGCGCCGAGGGGAAGGTTTTTTGTCCATGGCCATGGTCAATTGGGGGCGGGTGGACGGTGCCGCAAGGGGCTGGTGCGACGAAATAGGCCCATGGCTTCGATGAACGGAGGCGGGATTATTTTTTGTCGGCCATCACGTAAAAATATTGTGCTGCTATGGGTTTAGGGCAATTTTTCTTCAAATTACACCGCGACGCCGCGCGGCGACGGATCGTGATTCGTGACCAAAGCCTGTTGGCGGCGTTGCGGCTGGCTGGGGCTTTGATGGCAAATTAGCCATTTTCCATTCATCGCGAACACGGCACACAGGCAGGGGGTGCGGCGGAAATTGCCGCGAATCACATATTCAAACGGCGTTTGCTGCGCCGAACTCATTTGGGGGAATGAGGATGGTCGCGATTGCATCGACAGTGGCTTTTCTGGGGCTAGAGGCGCGAAGCGTAGAGGTTCAGTGCCAAATATCATCGGGCGTGCCCGCATTTGCCATTGTGGGGTTGGCCGACAAAGCGGTGGGAGAAAGCCGCGAGCGCGTGCGGGGCGCCTTGGCGGCGATTGGCTTGTCGCTGCCGCCCAAGCGGATCACGGTCAATCTATCGCCTGCAGACTTGCCCAAAGAGGGGTCGCATTATGATTTGCCGATTGCGCTGGCGCTGCTGGGGGCGATGGGCGTTGTCGACCAAGAAAGCTTGTCATCCTTTGTGGTCGTCGGGGAATTGGGCTTGGATGGCCGTGTGGCGGGCGGCCAAGGGGTGCTGCTGGCCGCGCTGCACGCCGCTGAGACAGAGCGCGGGCTGATCTGCCCCGCTGCGCAAGGACCAGAGGCCGCTTGGGCGGGCGAGTTGGACATTGTCGCCGTGCCCGATTTGCTATCCTTGTTGAATCACTTACGCGGCATAGCTTTATTACCGGCCCCTACGATGGGCGAGGTAGAAACCATAGTGGACGGGCCATGCCTGTCGCAAGTGAAGGGGCAAGAAGTCGCCAAGCGGGCCTTGGAAATTGCCGCAGCGGGCGCGCATAATTTACTCATGAGCGGCCCACCGGGGGCGGGGAAATCTTTGTTGGCCAGTTGCTTGCCATCGATTCTGCCGCCCCTTTCTCCCACCGAGGCCTTGGAAGTGTCGATGATATCATCGGTGTCGGGCGGGCTGGAACAAGGACGGATGACCCGCGCTCGCCCCTTTCGCGCACCGCATCATAGTGCATCAATGGCGGCCTTGGTTGGCGGCGGCCTGCGCGTAAAGCCCGGTGAAGTGAGCTTGGCGCATTTGGGCGTTTTATTTTTGGATGAACTGCCGGAATTTCAACGCATGGTGCTGGATTCGCTGCGCCAGCCATTGGAAAACGGCGAAGTGACGGTGGCACGGGCCAATGCGCATATGACCTTTCCGGCGCGGGTGCAGTTAATTGCGGCGATGAACCCTTGCCGGTGCGGATATTTGGGGGATGCCGCCTTGGCGTGCAGCCGCGCACCGCGCTGCGCTATGGATTATCAAGCCAAATTATCGGGTCCGTTGCTCGACCGCATCGATTTGCATGTGGAAATATCGGCGGTGTCGGGGGCGGACTTGCTTCATTCTGCGCCCAGCGAAACCAGTGCAGCCGTGGCTGCGCGGGTGGCTATGGTGCGGGAACGGCAGGCCGAGAGATTTTCCGGCACCACCACGCGCAGTAACGCCGAGATGGGCGGGGCATGTTTGGACCAGCACTGCCAATTGGACTCGGCAGGACAAAAGTTAATGGAAGATGCGACGGATCGCCTGCGATTGACCGCGCGCGGATTTACCCGAATTTTACGGGTCGCGCGTACAATTGCGGATATGGCAGGCAGCGGAACCATCTCTCGGCTTCACCTTGGCGAAGCTTTGAGCTATCGTCGTCAAACGCCACGAAGTTAATCAAACTTAACCGCCTGAATATAAACAGGGCTTCGCGACTCGCGGTTGAGATTAGGTTTGAAGCGAATTAAATATGCGACGGGGTGGGGGCATTTCAGCGCTAATGACCAAGCTTATCAGCCCATTGAGGCGGATTTTATCTGTGATATTGATCATGCTGTTTTTCGGCAGCCTGAACGGTGCGCAGGCGGCGAATGGGCGTACGGATGTCAGCTTTACCGGCGATTATTGCTATGCAGTGACCGATCTGTCGTTTCAAAATAGCGCGTTCAACGATTTGCATTTCCTGTGCGGCACAGCGCCCCAGCAATATCAGCAGAAAAGCCTGTGGTTAAAAACGGACCCAGCATATGCGCAGCCCTTGACCAATGATATCGCGATTATGTTGAACCAGACGCGGTTTAATGCGCTGAGCGTGGGGTTCATTTATGCCGATGGGGTGGTGCGCTGGAAACAGGTTCGTAATGGCGACTTTGGAACTTTTTGGCGCGTGGGGGGGCAATTGCGTTTTACGGCGCCCAATCGGTCATACCCACTGGTTTCCACGATCATGCGATTCGATCGCCTGACCGATTATGGTCTGCTGCATATCCGTTACATGCCGGAAGGCAAAGCGAGTCAGGAATCCGCATCTGTAGCGGCTGTGGTCAGCGGGGCCTTGATGTTGCTGGTGATTTGCTTTGTATACAGCCTGTCCATGGCATCGGCGATGCGGCGTCCGCAATTATTGTGGCAGACGGCGTGGGCTGGTGTGATGATCGCGTGGGGGCTGGTTTGGTCCCAGATGCATTTGATGGTCTTTCCATCCTTGGCTGGCGCGTCGTCGGCACAATTTGCGACGTTGCTGGCGACATCGGCCATTGCGTTGGGGTTTTTCGCCGCCATTCATCCCATGCCCAAACAGGCCATACCCCGCTGGATGCGGGCGACCAATTTGTGGTTGGCGGTGTTGATCGCGGTGGCGGGTGTGCCGCTGGCGGTGATTCGCCATGCCCCTATTGTCTATCTGGACAAGGTGCTGGGGCTGATTGTGGTGGTCAATTTGCTATTGGCCAGCGCCAGCATGGTGGTGGCGCGGCGGCGCGGCTATCGTCATGGGCGGGACATGATTATCGCATGGAGCGTGCCCATGCTGGTTTTGGGTTTCATATCTGTGGTGAATATCGACAACCAAATTTGGGGTGGTGGGTCGAAACTGGTGGTTCTGGTGGCATCCAGTTGGCTGGCGATATGGTCTACGCTGACCGCGACACGCCGCGTGCATATTTTGCGCGATGAACGGGATGCGGCAAAGCGAGAGGCGGATCGCGCCATGAAATTGGCGCTTCGTGATCCCCTGACCGGATTGAATAATCGCCGCGGATTCCAAGACCATGTAGCGCGGCTGATGGATTATGCCCGCACCGAACAACTGCCCATTGCTTTGATATTGGTCGATATTGATCGTTTTAAATCGATTAATGATCGCTTCGGACATGATGTGGGCGATCATGTATTATGTTCCGTCGCCAATGAGATTGAGCGTTGGGAGGGGGCCTATTGTGCCGCTGGCCGCGTGGGCGGAGAGGAGTTCGCGCTCTTTTTGGTCGGTGTCGACGGATTGGAATTACGGCGCTTCGCCGATGCCGTGCGCCGCGCTGTTTCGGATTGCGATCTGAGCGAGTGGACCGGCGAATTGCGGGTTACCGCGAGCGTTGGCGTCGCCGAATCACCGGCTGACACACATTATCCTATTTTGTATCGGACAGCTGATCGGGCGCTGTATAACGCCAAAAATGCTGGGCGGGACCGATTGTCGATTACACTGGTCGGTGACCCGTCACGCGATGCCAATGGCGATGGATTGGCGCTGCTGCGATAGCGCAAGAGCGCGAGATTTGGCCCGCATATTGCCGGCCTATGATGCGGCGCGGGGTTCTATGCCCAATTCAACGACCAAATGCGGCTTGTTTATGGTCTTTCGCCATCGGAAAAGCTGACATCATCGCAGCATATTGATTGTTGGATGGCGTAGGTCAGATGGCGCGCCCTGCGACGGCACCGACCCGTTGACGAGCATCAGCCTTTACGTCCAAAACATCCGCCTTGGCTTCGAGAAAGCGGCGCGGATTTACGGCGACACCATTTAAGCGCACTTCGAAATGCAAATGGCTGCCCGTGCTACGCCCAGTGGAACCCATTTTGCCAATTTGCTCGCCCGCCGCGACTTGCTGACCGACTTGCGTGGTATAGCCAGACAAATGGGCATAGCGGGTCATAATGGATTGGCCATGATCCACTTCAATCACTTGGCCATAGCCTGATTTGGTGCCGACAAAGGTCACACGGCCTGGCGCCGCAGCCAAAATGGGCGTGCCAATGGGACCACGAAAATCGAGCCCAGCGTGCATCGCACCGGCCCCGTTAAACGGATCGCTGCGATACCCAAATCCGGATGACATCATCATCACATTGGCGGGATTACCCGATGGCAAAGCGACCAAGGTGCGTTCCAGCACCTCCATCCGAAACAAGGCCCGTTCCAAATCCGCAAAGGAGCCGCCCAATTGCTTGGCCTTACCCAATTTCCCGCGAGAGGGGATGAAGGGGCCGCCACGGCCCGATGCGACATTGCGCACGATCAAATCAGGATTCAGACCCAATTTTTTGACGGCCAATTCGGCGTTTTCCGCGCGGTCCTTTACGGCGGCGAGCAGATGGGCGGACATGTGATCTTGGCGTTGGGCCAATTGCATCAACTTGCGGGCTTCGGGGGGCAGTTTGGGGTCGGCGGGAGGGGAGGCAAGCTGGCTGACCTTCATCGGCGCGCCTTCGGTTTCATTTGTGGCTTCGCTGGGAATGTCTTGCCCAAAATAGGCCTTTTGCCACTCTTCTAATTGGCCTTGGCGGGCATCAAGGTCAGCGGCCAACTCACCGAGGCTGTCGCGATAGGCGGCGATGCGCCGTTCGGATGCCGAGGTTGCGGCTTGTTTCTCGGCAATTTCTTGAAGTTCGCTGGCGCTTGGTCCCCGACTGATGATCATCGCGGCGGTCATGACTGCCCACAGGACGAGCAGTGCCGCAACCCCCGTCAAAATTTGCTTCTGCATCTTCGCCGTTAGAGTCACAAAGCGAACTTGCCCGTGAGTGCGAATGAAGATTTCATGGTCTTGGAACAACGCAGACAAGCGTTGGCGCAGGCTGCGCCGACCGTGATGATGCGATAACAATGTTGCGACCCCGCAGTTAGTCAAAAAAAGGGGAACCCCCATTCCCCAATTGCGTGACGATCAGATAGGCGCGGCTGGTGTCGGTGACGAATCGAATATCAATGTTGTGGGACGAATCGGACGGATGGCAGGGTGAATGGATAGAAAGCGCGGTGATTCATGGGAACGAAACAGAGTTGAGCCCAAGAATTCCCCGCGACTCACCGTGTCGCGACGGAGTAAATGATCGTGTAAGCCATATAGTTTTAGACGGGCTGACGGATCAGAAGCTCAGTTCCTTATAAACATGGCTCAGGTCTTGCTGCCATTTACCATGATAGCGTTCCAAATATTCAGCGGCTGGTGATTTGCCAGATGCGACAATGCTACGAAGCGGGGCCAGATAGCGGCTTTCATCCTCGCCCGCCGCGTTCACCACGTTGCGGGCCGCCAGCCCCTGTGCAGCAATCTCTAGCACTTGCTGTGCTAAGTCGCGCACAGGGCCGCCATCGGGGGCAGCGGCGGACAATCCGTCACGCGGAACGGCATCGCGCAATTGCTGTTGCTGTTCGATCGTCCAATGTTTCACCAAATCATAAGCGGCGTCGAGCGGGCCCTGATCATAAAGCAGGCCAACCCAAAAAGCAGGCAAAGCTGCAATCTGGTCTTGGCGTCCACCGTCCGCGCCGCGCATTTCCAAAAAGCTTTTCAGCCGCACTTCGGGGAAAGCGGTGGAAAGATGATCATTCCAGTCCGACAAATGCGGCAATTCGCCTGGCAAAGCCGGCAGTTCACCCTTTAGGAAATCGCGAAAGCTTTGGCCTGCTGCATCAATATATTGGCCGTCGCGAAAGACGAAATACATGGGCACGTCCAGCATATAGTCGACATAGCGATCATAGCCGAATCCATCTTCGAACACGAACGGCAACATTCCCGTGCGCTGGGGGTCGGTGTCCGTCCAAATATGGCTGCGATAGCTTTGATAGCCGTTGGGCTTACCTTCGGTGAAGGGGGATGAAGCGAACAAAGCCGTGGCAATGGGTTGCAGCGCCAGCGATGTGCGGAATTTTTGCACCATATCGGCTTCTGAGCCATAATCCAAATTGGTCTGGATGGTGCAGGTGCGCAGCATCATATCCAAACCCAAATTGCCGACGCGCGGCATATGTTTCAACATAATGCCATAGCGGCCCTTGGGCATGATCGGCAACGCATCGCGCGTCTTGTCCGGCCACATGCCAAGGCCCAAATAGCCCAAGCCCAAATCCGCGCCCACGGCCTTGACCTGTTCAATATGGCGAGCGGTTTCATCATGGGTTTGATGCAGATTTTCAAGCGGCGCGCCCGAGAGTTCCAACTGGCCTGCGGGTTCCAAGCTGACCGTGCCGTCCGCACCGGCGAGGGCGATGACATGGCCGCCTTCCATGACCGGTTCCCAGCCAAAGCGGGTCAGGCCCATCAACAGATCGTGAATGCCGCCTTTTTCATCATAGGATGGGGCGCGAAAATCGGCTTGGCGATAGACGAATTTTTCATGCTCCGTACCAATGCGCCAGCGATCACGGGGCTTTTCACCCTTGGCCATGGGCTCGGCCAATTGGCTGCGATCTTCGATGATCGGGTCATTATGATTGGAAACGGTTCGCGTGCTCATGTAGCGCCCTTAAATTCTGCCATGAAAAATACAATCGCCGGTTTTGACGCCAGACATAGCATCGGTGATCAGGGACATAATATGGCGAATGTTTAAGTCATCATTTCTTTTGCCGGATAAACGGATTTATGGGCCGTTAGGATGTTTGCGCCACATCCCAATCCCCATATTGCCCCATCCACAGGGCCATGCCGGAAACGGCCGCTGTCTCGGCCCGCAAAATACGCGGCCCCAAGGATATGGCTTTGACCGCGGAATGAGCATTTAGCAATTCGCGCTCTTTTTGGGTGAACCCGCCTTCCGGACCGACCAGCAATGCCGCGGGTGGGGGCGCTTGAATTTGGGGCATGGGCACGCCGCCATTTTCGTCGGCGAACAGCAATCGGCGCTCTTCTGGCCAATCCCTTAGCAGGGCTGGCAATTTTACGGGGGCACCCAAGCTTGGGAGACTGGTGCGACCGCATTGTTCGCACGCCTCGATGATTTGCGCCGTCAGGCGGTCTGGCTTGATCTTGTCGATGATCGTCCGTTCGGTGACGACAGGCTGAAGATGGCTGGCCCCCAGTTCACAGGCTTTTTCGATGACCCAATCCATGCGGACTTTTTTGATGGGTGCAAAGCAAATCCACAGGTCGGGCACCGATTCGATTTCCCGCATTTGGCGTTCCACGACAAAGCTGATGGATTTTTTTCCTATCATTTTGGCGGTCGTCAGCCATTCGCCGCTGATATTATCAAACAGCAAAACAGGATCGCCAATTTTCAGGCGCATCACATTGGCCAAATAATGAGCCGCCGCCCCGTCAACCACCGGTTCTGATGCCAGATCAAGCGGTTGATCAACATATAAGCGCGGGGTGCTGGCGGGTGGCCCATCGGATTTTATAGACATAAATGCTGAGATAGCAGAGCCATCGGCCCAGTCCAGAGTTGGCTGGTTCAAATTGAGCCATGTTTTGGCCAAAGAAATTGTCAGGATTTTTTAATGAATCGGCTATGGGTGCATGGGATGAGGGGTTAAGAATTAGCCGTTTGGTAAAGCTTTCGTGCTAAGGTTGATACAGTTTCCGTGATGTGCATCGGCTCGCCGCGCATGCGGTCTAGGGGGTTGGGCCATGAAATATAGTTGGACGAAAATTTTGCCTGCGGCTTGCAAGCGTTTTGCGCGTGCGGAAAATGGCAATGTATTGATCATGACCGCCGCTGCGTTGATACCCTTGTTGGGAATGATCGGGTCCGGCATCGACATTAGCCGCGCTTACATGGCCCAACTACGCTTGCAACAGGCTTGCGATGCCGGGGCGCTGGCTGGGCGGCGCCATATGGCCGCAGGGCAATGGAGCCCAGAGTCTGAAACCGAAGCGAATAAAATGTTCCATTTTAACTTTCCCGACGGGCTATATGGCAGCCAACGGGTGAGTTTTAGTGCCAATGCTTTGTCGAGCGCGGATGTTCGGGGCACCGCCACCGCATATTTGCCGACATTGATCATGCATATGTGGCCATTCAGCAAAGCTGGTTTTGACTTGTCGACCAGTTGCTCGGCGAAGCTCGAGATTGCGAATACGGACGTTATGCTGGTGTTGGACGTCACGGGGTCCATGGAAACGGCGTCCGGAAAGGGCACAAGAATGTCCGCGCTGAAGGAAAGCGCGATGGTGTTTTTTGATACGATTTCGGCGGCGGCGGCCAAGGGCGATGGCCGTTTGCGCATCGGTATGGTGCCTTATAATTCCATGGCAAATGTCGGGCATATCTTGCTGGCCAAGAACCCAAGTTGGATATCCGATTATACATTGCTGTCATCGCGGTCGCCGGCCATTCAATTCAATTGGTCTACGGCGAATAAAGCCTTGAATCCGCCTACTTCGGTAACAAATATTACCAATACAACTTATGGCACATGGGAATATCTGCTTGTGGCGAGCGGAGCCAATAGCTCTGCCCGATGTACCGGAAATAACGCACGCGCTGTACCTGCCGATTCTAGGCCGACCAACGCCAGCGTGCCCGACGCAAACCGCACGACACATGTTTTGGACAAGGATGACACACGCAGATATGTAGAATCGTCTGGTGCCACCCACCGATATTATAACCACGCTTATGAGTGGAAAGATAATATGTGTTGGCTGAAACGCCGCGTGGTGACGGTGACCCATGCGGACGCTCCAAATCCGACGACCACCAAAACTTTTCGTCATTATCGATATGAAGATCGGTTGTTCGACGTATCGGCTGTCAAAACCGGCAGCCGTTTGTTCGCGGATACGGAAAATAATGACAGCACAACGGGATATGAGTGGGGTGGCTGTGTGATGGAGCGTCATACCACGTCATTCTCTGGTTCCGCGCCGAGTGCCGCGCTGGACATGCAGTTGGACGTTATGCCTACGGACGCTCCGTCTCGTTGGACCATGGCGTTCCCAAATTTAACATTCCCTCGGAACATATCGACATTTGGTACCAAGCCATCGTCTGTTGGCGTACAAACATCCACGACGAATCGTGATCGTTTTTCACAGCAGGGTGCTTGGGGTGATTGTCCGACGAAGGCTGTCAAACTCACCACCCGTACGGCGACGGATCGTGCGGCTTTTAAAAGCGATATCGACAGCTTACGTTCCTTGGGCGGAACCTATCATGATTCTGGCATGATTTGGGGTCTTCGTTTGTTGTCCAGCAAGGGATTGTTCAAGGACGAAAATGAAAAGGCCCCCAATCAGAAACCTATCAACCGACATTTGATTTTCATGACGGATGGTGAGGTTGATCAGCGGATGGGGATTTTATCCTATCAGGGGTATGAGCATTTAGATCAGCGTGTCAGCGGCAGTATCGATACAAGTGACGCTTCGTTAAAAACGCTGCATAGCAATCGCTTTACCCAAATGTGTAATATGGCCAAGGAAGAAAATATTACGATTTGGGTTATTGCTTTTGATACGAAATATGACGCTATCTTATCGGGCTGCGCCACGGCTGGTAAATTATATGTCGTTAAGGACCCCAAGGAACTTAGTTCCGCGTTCCAAGATATTGCGGGGCAGATTTCGCGCTTGAGGTTGGAGGAATGATGGCCGCCCTCAATCATTTCATCGCTCGCTTAAAAGGGCATGACCGCGCCGCAACCGCCGTGGAATTTGCGCTGGTGGGGCCTTTGTTTTTCCTGATCTTGATGGGATTTTTTGATTATAGCTGGCAAATATATGGAAAATCCGTGTTGCAGGGCGCTGTGGGTCAGGCCGCCCGCTATGCCACGCTCGAAACCTATATCGAAAATCCTAGTCGACTGGACGATCGGGTAAAGGCGCAGGTTCGCAATGTGTTCAAGGATGCAGATGTGCGTTTTACGCGTGCAGCATTTGATAGCTATGAACAGATTGGCAAACCAGAATCCTATACGGACTCTAATAAGAACGGAAAATATGATGTTGGGGAATGTTTCCAAGACATCAATGGCAACGGCAAATGGGATGCTATATCCGAAGGTAAAGCCGGCAACGGCGGGGCGGATGACATCATTTTATATACCGCGACAATGAAATTCCGCCGAACATTGCCAGTATGGGCCATGCTCAACCAGCCACAGGAGGTCACTTTGTCATCTTCTACAATTTTGCGGAACCAACCGTTTAATGCTGGCAAGGAACTCTATACGGTGGTGTGCAAATGATGCCCTGTAAAAACATGATGGTAACTTGGCTAGGCCGTTGCCGATCATTCGCCACGAATGTGCGTGCTGTCGTGATAATCGAAATGGCATTGGTGCTACCGCTGTTAATTTTTATGGGGCTCGCAGGGCTGGAATTGGTCAATTTGACGCTGACGCAGACGCGGCTTAGTCAATTGGCCTTGACCGCTGCGGACAATGCATCGCGTATTGCGGTCGGAAATGGTCTCTCTTTACCCCGTGTCCGTGAAGTGGACGTCAACGAAGTCTTTACGGGTGTTGGCCTTCAAGGGTCAGGGCTGAACTTTGCTCGTCATGGACGCTTGATCCTTTCCAGTCTGGAAACCAACAGCGACGGCGGGCAGCGGATTCAATGGCAACGCTGTTTCGGCGAGTTGGTGGTGCCGTCCAGCTATGGCGTAGAGGGTGATGGTCGAACAGGAACGGCCCTGAAAGGCATGGGCCCATCAGGCAATCAGATCTCGGCTATTGGCGGAGCGGCTGTGATGTTTGTCGAGGTATTCTATGACTATCAGCCCATGATATATGGTGCATGGCTCGGGCCGCGACGCCTGCATACGACCGCTGCTTATAATATTCGTGAGGGGCGGGATTTGACCAAAATTTACAATGACGCGCCTTTTGCGCCGGTGTTGGCTTGCTGACGACGGTGTTCTGAACGGCTTGGATTGGGATGTGCTTTTGCTTCTCAATCCTATCTCTTTGAAACATTCATTTATCCTTGTTCGCTGCTCTGCTATCGCCCAGCGGCATGAGCATGATCCGCCATACACCCGACACCCAGCATCTGGGCCTTGTTGCTTTTCTTCCGCCCTCGGCCCGCCCTTTTGCGCTGCTTGCGCGATTTGATCGGCCGATTGGGTGGTGGCTGTTATTTTGGCCTTGCACCTTTGGCATCGCCTTGGGGGGCGGCTTGCGGGACCATTGGGACTTGCTGATCTGGATGTTGGTCGGGGCCATTGCCATGCGCGGTGCAGGCTGTGTGTGGAACGACATGGTCGACCGTGATTTGGATCGCCAAGTGGCGCGTACCGCGTCGCGGCCCATCGCCAGCGGCTTGGTGTCGATGCGCGCGGCCGCGATTTGGGCGGGGCTGTTGTGTCTGATTGGTTTGGTCGTTCTGTTGCAATTTCCGTGGAACGCGCAATTGGTGGCGCTGGCCAGTGTGCTGTTGGTTGCGGCTTACCCGTTCATGAAACGCATAACATGGTGGCCGCAAGCGTGGCTGGGCATGGTCTATAGCTGGGGTGCGTTGGTGGGCTGGGTTGCGGTGGGCGGACCTGCGGGACTGCCGATTGCGCTGCTTTATATGGGCTGCATCCTGTGGACCATTGGGTATGACACCATTTACGCATTGCAGGACATTGAGGATGACGCCTTGGTCGGCGTGAAATCTAGCGCGCGTGCCATGGGGCGTCATGTGCGCGGTGGGGTGGCGCTTTGCTATGCGGCGGCGCTGGCCCTGTGGGGCGCGGCGATATGGCAGGTTCGGCCCGACCCTGTTGCTTTGCTGGCGCTGCTGCCAGTGACGCTGCATTTTATAGGTCAAGTGACGACCTTGGATCTGAACCAAGGGGCGGATGCATTGGCCAAATTTCGCAGCAATCGCTTTGCCGGATTTTTGATATTGGCGGCGATGGCGGTCGTTGGGACGGCCACATAATCGCATGGGAATGGCGCGAGCCAAGGGGCCGCAGCTCAAAATGATAAAACGCCCCACATGCTGATGCGGGGCGTTTTTTTAATGGGTTTCGCTGTTCTCATCACATCTTATGTCACGGTAATAGCTTATTTTTATCGTGTTTAGCGAGCGCCCATGTTGCGCAGACGATCACGCAGCAATTCCCACGACGCGGTGTTTTCGGCCAAGCGGCCGTTGATCAGGAAGCTGGGCGTGCCCGAAATCTTATATTCTTCGGTGGCGGCGTTGGTGACCTTTTCCAGCTTGGAAATATTGTCGACGTTGGACAAGCAGGTATTGAGTTGGTCTGCGGTGATACCGCGAGCCTTAAAGAATTCATCCAATTTCCAGCTTGTCGCCAAGGTGGTGAAACGCTTGTCTGGGGCCAATTGCATCGCGGCTTCGCCGGCCTGTGGGTTGGCCTGCGCGCCAGCGAACAGGTCGGCTTGACCCGCAAAGGTGCTTTCGAGCAGCGGGAAATAGCGTTCCGTTGGGGCACAGCGCAAGACGGCAGCAGCGGTGGCGTCCAATGGGTCACGCACAAAGTGGCGCATTTCCAAGCTGACCCGGCCGGAGTTGATATAATCTTTCTTCAGCTCTTGTGACGATTTGGCCGAAAAATCGGCGCAGTGCGAACAGGTGATGGACGCAAATTCCACAACCTTGATTGGGGCGTCTGGGTTGCCAAGCAACATGCCGCCGGCTTCGGTCGGGGTTACAACATCGGACCATGTCTTACCAGCCGGAGCCGCAACATTGGCGATTTGGGCTTGTTCCTTGCTTTGGTCCCCAGATGAACCGCCACAGCCCGCCAAGGCCAGTGCAGCGAGCGAAGATAAAAGAGTGATTTTCAACGATGGCTTCATAGTCGGTTACTCTCTATGGATAAAAAGAGGCTGGATAAATCAGAAGAGGCTGGGGAATACAGAAGATACCGCTTTTAAGCGGGCTTGAGCGCGGCGTCGAGCGCCGTTTTAATGCGGTCCCATTCCAAGCTGCCGACGGCGGCACCGTTAACAAAAAAGCTGGGCGTGCCGGTCACATGGTCTTGGGTGCGGCCAATATTGGTCATGCTGGTGAGTTCCGCCAAACTGACTTCGCTGGCCAAGCAGGCGTTTAATTGGGCATCCGTATAGCCGCGCTGTTTCATCAGGGCGAACAGGCCGCTGTCCACCGCCATGCGCTTGGTGCGTTCGGCCATATCGCCTTCATACCAGCTTTTTTGCTGGGCCTCGGTCGCGGCCTGAACCTTGCCAATCCATTGGCGCTGGGCGGTGAATATCGCCTGATGATTGCCGTAAAATTGGGTCGGACGGCCACAGCGCGCCAATAAAGCGGCGGTCATGTCCAGCGGGTCGCGGATCAAATTGCGATATTCCACAATTACCGTGCCCTTGCTGACATATTGATTGTTCAGCAATGCGCCGCTGTTGGTGGCGAAATGGCCACATGCCCCGCAGGTATAGCTGAAATATTCGACCAGCCGAGTTTTGGCGGCGGGATTGCCGATGGCGTGCGCGCCAATATTCGTGCGGCTGACGGTGTTGGTCCATGGCTGGGCGGCAGCCGTGAACATCAGCATGGCTGCGCCGGAAAAGGCGATGATCGCCGCGCGGCGGGTGACGGGGGAAGAAAAAGACATCCGGTGGACCTTATTGTCGCATTGACGCGAATATTGTTTGAAACGGCAGAATATCGTTTATCCGCTGCGTGGCAAGCCGCGCGAAACACCTAGTCCGGCGGCCATACGTTCCAGCACCATGCGCAATTCGGGGTCGGCAATTTCGCGCAATGAGTCGCTGAGTTCGGCGGGCACTGGCCCCAATTCCCGTTTGGGCTTTGGGGGTTTGGGCGGCGTCAGGCCATGGGCCATACGCACGCTGGCGATGGCGGCATAGCCAAAGAAGCGATTGACCGATTCCACTATGTCCGGCCCAATATGTTGCAGCATCGGGGCGTGCGCGCCGCAGATCGACAGGTGCAATGTGCCGCCAGCCTTGCTGCCGGTTGGAAAGCGAATCAACACCGGCTGGGTGACCTTGGCGAGCCTTGGGCCGACAATCTCTGCCCAGCGGCTGACCACCGATGTTTGGATAAAGCCAAATTTGCGAAAGGCGGTGCCGCCCACTTCGGGCACCAACTCCGCGACGCGCCGTGCTTCGCCGCCGCGTGGGCGGCTATATTTGGGCTGCGTGCCCTTGGCTTTTGATTTGTTGGTGTTTTTTGTCGCGCTGCTTTTGCTGCTGGCTTTGCGGCGGCTTTTGGGTTGGGCAGGGTTGGGCGCTGGTTCCGCCATTGCCGCCGTGCCCGCCTCGGCTGGCGGCATGGAAATGAGCTTATCGCCGCTGGCTGCTTTCGTCATAGGCGCACCCATGCCATAAGCATGGGGTGAGCGTCCAGACTTCTGACCCCTATTGCGGCATCGAAACCGACTTGACTAGCGGCCATGCCCCGTCCCCCCGCATCCCCAGCTTCGCTTCGCGCTTGCTGGCGTGGTATGACCGCCATGCCCGCGCCTTGCCGTGGCGCATCCCGCCGAACAGCGGGCGGGTGCCCAATCCTTATTATATTTGGATGGCAGAGGTGATGCTGCAACAAACCACGGTCGCCGCCGTGGCGGGATATTTTCAGCGATTCACGCAAAGTTGGCCCAGCGTGAGCGACTTGGCAGCGGCGGATGATGCCGATGTGATGGCTGCATGGGCGGGGCTGGGATATTATGCGCGGGCGCGCAATTTGCTGGCCTGTGCCCGTGTGGTGGCCGACCAATATGATGGCCAATTTCCGTCCAGCGAAGCGGAACTGCGCGCCTTGCCAGGGGTGGGGGATTATACCGCCGCCGCTGTGGCCGCCATTGCCTTTGGACAGCGCGCCGTGGTGGTGGATGCCAATATTGAACGGGTCATGGCCCGATATCGCTGGATCGAAACCCCTTTGCCCGCCGCGAAGAAACTGATTCGTGCCGCCCTTGCGCCCTTGGTGCCAGAAGCGCGGACGGGCGATTTTGCTCAGGCGATGATGGATTTGGGGGCGGGCATTTGCACCATTCGCCGCCCCGCCTGTGGTATTTGCCCGTTGATGCAAGATTGTGCCGTCGTTGGGCGCGCAGATATTGAAAGCGTTCCGGTAAAACCCGCCAAAAAGGCGAAGCCGCACCGCCATGGCTTGGCCTATTGGATCGAGGATGATCAGCATATTTGGCTGGTTACGCGCCCAACCAAGGGCATGTTGGGCGGAATGCGGGCGTTGCCCGGGGGGGCATGGGGGGATGACCGCTTGGGCAGCAACAGCGGGGTATCGGTCGACCATAGTTTCACACATTTCGACCTGACCCTGACATTGGTGGAACGCGGGGTGGATGTGTTGGACGCGCCGCATGCAACGGATTTTGGCGTGGATGGAAATGGCGCCGCTGACCTGCAAGATGGGCAGTGGTGGCCGATATCAACGCTTGACGATGCGGGGCTGCCCACGCTTTATCGCAAATTGGTCGATCAAAAACGGCGCCGCGACGAAGGCCGGACAAAGCCGAAAGGGTGAGGATATGACGCAGATGATGTCTCGGCGCGCATGGCTGGGCGCGGCAGCGGCGACCAGCGGCGCCTTGATGCTGCCCCCTAGCTTGTGGGCGCAGGCCGCGCGCACGGCCGGAGCAAATGCTGCGTCATCGGCCTATCCCCATGTGCGCGATTTCATTGGGTCGTTCGTCCAGCGGCGGGAATTGGCGGGAACGCTGGCGATGATCGGCAAAGGACAAGCGCCAGCGACGATTATGGCGGCGGGCCATATCGCGATGGATTCGTCCACCAAGGTCGATGCCAATAGTTTGTGGCGGCTATATTCCAACACCAAGCCGATTACGGCAATGGCTATGATGATCTTGATCGACGATGGCGTGGTGCGGCTCGATCAGCCGATTGCCGATTTTCTGCCCGCCTTTGCGAAGATGAAGGTGCAAAACACCCCCGATGGGTCGATCAGCGATGTGCGGGACGCCAAACAGCCGATTACCATCCGTCATTTGCTGACCCATACGGCAGGTTTTGGTTATGCGATCATGCAAAAGGGCCCGCTGCGCCAAGCTTATGAAGAGGCGGGTTTGACGGGCGGCGTTTTCACCAAATTGCCCGTGCCCGGCATGACGGGCCAAATTGCCCCCAGCTTGGCAGAATTTGCTGATCGCTTGGCCGCTTTGCCGCTGGTCTATGAACCCGATACGCAGTGGAGTTATTCGGTCAGTCTTGATCTGGCGGGGCGGGTGATTGAGGTGGCGTCGGGTCAAAGTTTTGACGAATTTTTGCGCCAGCGTATTTTTACGCCCTTGGACATGAGCAGCACATGGTTTCAGGTGCCGTCATCCGAAGTGGGGCGGTTCACCACCAATTACAGCCCGCTGGGCGGCATTTTATTCCCCATCGATCCAGCGCGGGCCAGCATATATTTGGACAAGCCAAAGACGCTGCATGGCGGCAGCGGCTTGGTGTCTAGCGCGCGCGACTATGACCGGTTTTTGGCGATGCTGATGGGCGAGGGGGCATTGGGCAATACGCGAATTTTGCGGCCGGAAACGGCGCGTCTAGCGATGTCCAACCTGATTGGCGACCATGTTGCGCGCAAAGGCACCTTCATTGACGGCGCGGGTTTCGGCGCAGGCGGGCGGGTGTCGCTGGCCCATACGCCGGGCGGTGAGGGCATCTATGGCTGGTCCGGCGCGGCGGGAACATTGGGTTTTGTGGACCGCAAACGTGGATATCGTGTGGCGGCCTATGCCCAATATTTGCCGCCGAACAGCCTTGATTTTCAAAGTAAGTTTCCCGAAATCGTCATGCAGGATATAAAATAATATGTCAGGACCATTGGGTTTTACAGGGGCGTGGTTGGACCGCGCTGATCAATTGCGCGCCGATGATGCCGCCTTGGCACAAGCGCAGGCGGACCCGCGCGCCCGTTGTCTGGCGATGCATGGGGTCGATTTTATACCCGCAGAGGGCGGCGGCTTGTTGTGGGAAGCCATTGACCCGATGGACGACCGCCCCTTGTTGCTGTTGGGGCGTGATGAGCGTGGCATCGGCTATTTTGTCCGCGAAGCGGTGCCAAGCCGCCGTGTGGATGCCCGTTCGCGCACGATCATGCGCTTTTTACCATCTTTGTCGGATCAAGATTTGGCGGTTTATGGCGGGGCGCGGTCTCTGGTGGACTGGCATGCGCGCCATCGCTTTTGCGCATCTTGCGGGGGTGAAACCTTGGTGTTCCGTGCGGGCTGGGGCCGCAAATGCGGTGCGTGCGACGCCGAACATTTCCCCCGCGTTGATCCGGTGGTGATTATGCTTGCCGAACATCAGGGCAAGGTGTTGGTCGCGCGCCAACCCGGATTCCCGCCGGCCTTTTTCTCGGCGCTCGCGGGGTTTGTGGAACCTGGCGAATCCATCGAAGAAGCGGTGGCGCGGGAATTGTTCGAAGAAGCGGGCATTCGTGTTCGTGACATTCGCTATATCGCCAGCCAACCTTGGCCCTTTCCATCGTCGCTGATGATGGCCTGTATGGCTGTGACCGATGACCCCACGCTGACGTTGGATGAAACCGAGCTGGAAGCCGCCATGTGGGTGGACAAAGCGGATGTGCGGGCGGCCTTGTCCGGCGATATGAACGCGCCCTTTGTCGCGCCGCCGCTCTTGGCCATTGCGCGGCATTTGCTGGCCCATTGGGTTGGGCTGGCCTGATCGGTTCAGTATCCGTTATGAACGCAAAAGGGCGGCTGATTGGCCGCCCTTTTGCTGTCTATTTCCCATGCGGGATATCAACGTTGGCCGGTAATCCGGCGGATTTCCTTGGCGACCATAGCCTCGACGATGGGGGGCAGATTTTGGTCCAGCCATGTTTTCAGCATGGGGCGCAAAGCCTCCATCACCACATCATCAATGGTGCGGGCGGGGGATGAAACACCCGCGGCCGCCAAATTGGGTGACAAAGCAAAGGCGGTGTTTAAGGATTCCAAGGATTGGCGCGCCGCTTCGGCGCTGGCGTTGGAAATCAGCGTGTCGTTCAGCGTCTGAGCCGACCCGGGACTTGGCTGTGCGGCGAATGTTGGCGCAGCACCCGCAGGGGGGCTGGGCGTAGTCGTCTGCTCTGGCGGGGCTGCATGGGCTGACGGACCATGATCATGCAGCGGCATGGTGATTTTTTCGACGGTGTGAAGGTCGAGTTTTTCCGCCATGGATTCATTGGGCTGTTCGGTCATTTGTGCGCCGTCACCGGCAGGCTGGACCCGCGACATACGGGCCTGAACCGTCGCTTCATCGCGTGCAATAACGCGGCGAATGGATGATAAAATATCTTCCATAGATGGTTCGCGCGACATGTCGCCCATCAGCCTAGACCCCTTTTGTCCGTCAAAATGGACGATCAACCATGGTTAGCGACACAAGGCGACACTTGCCAAGCCCCAATTGCGCCGATTTCCATGATATGGAAATTATTGACCCGTGCTGACCGACGAAGCTGGCACATCGGCATTGGCCGCTGGAACCGTGCGTGTGTCGCTGGCGTGCTGGACCGGCGTGGGCAAATCGGCCCAATCCGACAATTGGCCGCGCACCTTGTTATAATGAATATTGGGGTCATAGAGAACGCCGCCGTCCAGACCCAAATCCCGTGCTTCGGCTTTGCCCATGGCGGCCAATAAGGAAAAGGCCGCGACATAGGCATTGCGCTGGGCGGACACCAATTGCACTTGCGCGTTCAGATATTCTTGCTCGGCGTTCAAAATATCCAAGATCGACCGCGTGCCGACGCTATTTTCCGCCCGCACCCCTTCGAGGGACAAGGCGTTGGCGCGCACCGCTTGCTGGGATGCCGAAATGACGCGGTCATTGGCTTGCCATGCCGCATAGGCCCCGCGTGTTTGCGCGATCACAAAGCGTTCGGCTTCGATATATTGTTCCAGCGACTGGCTCGACCGGCTTTGGGCCTGACGAACCTGCGCCGAATTGCGTCCCGCCGCGAACAACGGCAGGGTCAGCGATACACCCGCCACCGCGCTTTTATTGTCCTGATCGACAGGGACATTGGGGACGATGCTGTCCAGACTGTTCAGATAATTGCTGTAAGTGCCGCTGACCGTTGCCGATATTTTGGGTAGGCGCGCCGCGCGGGCTGTACCGATGTCGGCGCGGGCGGCTTCGACATTCAACGCGGCGCTAGCGATGTCGGGGTTGTTGTTCAGCGCTGTGTTCACCGCGTCATCCACCGTGGTTGGCAGATTGGGCAAGGGCGGCGGTGCTTGCAAATCATCCGGCGCGCTGCCGACCAAGCGGATATAGGCTTCACGGCTGGAGATAAGCTGGGCTTCGCTGCCGCGCAATTCCCCCTCGGCTCGGGCCAAGCGGGCGTCCGATTGGGCCACGTCCGTGCGGGTTAAATCACCAATTTCAAAGCGGTCCCGCGTCGCTTCTAAGTTGGTGCGCAGCACATCGACATTGTTGCGGTTCAGTTGGACAATCGCCTGATCGCGAATGACGTCCATATAAGCGCCAACAACTTGGGAAAAAACGCTGGCTTCGGTGGCGCGCAAATTGGCTTGCCCCGCATCAACGCGCAGCTTGGCGGCCTTCAGGCTGTTGCGCACCGCGCCGCCTTGATAAATGGGTACGGCCAATTGCGTGGTCGCGGACAAGCTGCGATCGGGTTGACCAACCGAGCCGCCCGATTGCGCGATATTGTCGTTATAATTGCCCGATAGATTAACCCCCGGCAGACCATAGCTGCGCTGGATCGGGACATTTTCGTCATTCGCGCGCTGGCCCGCACGGGCGGCGGTTAGGGTTGGGTTGTTGACATAGGCTTTGACGAGCGCTTCTTGCAGCGTTTCCGCCCCAGCAGGGACCCCTATCATCATCGTGCCGGTCACAAGGCCAGCCAGCAAGATTTTGCGACGGGGCCGATGGGCGCCGGTGGAATGAGTCATAGGGGTTCCGCTTCAATAGGTCAGAAAGACAACAGCTTTGCTCGTCATAGTCTGTGTGTGGATATTAGGATTTTAGAATTGAAAACCCTTGGGCGCGGCAAAGGCGGCCAGTGGCGCAACGTCCATATCGGTATAAGGACGCAGATTTAATATGCCGTTGGTTTTGATGCCTAGCTGCAGGCGCGCCACGGCACCGTCACGCTTCGCGGTGATCAGGCGGCCACCGTCAACCAATTGATCGGTCAGCGCGTCGGGCAATTCTTCAATCGCGCCGTCGATGATAATCAGGTCAAACGGGCCTTTGTCTGCTGCGCCCGCCGTCAGCGGCGCATCCACCCATTGAATGGCATCAATTTTTGCCGATGCTGGTGCGGCATTTCGCAGATCGGCATTATCTTCGACGGCTACAACTTGGGCACCCAATTCGGCGATCAAGGTGGCGACATAGCCCGTGCCAGCGCCAATGACCAAGGCGCGCTGTCCAGCGGTCACTTCGGCCTTCATCAACATGCTGCCCGTCACCAGCGGCGCATTCAGCACGCGGCCCGCGCCAAGGGGAAGCGAGCGATCTGCATAGGCCACGCTGGCCAAAGCGGCGGGAACAAAGTCTTCGCGGGCCAATTTGCCCATCACGCGCACGACGTCATTGTCGATAACGTCTGTGGGGCGAAGCTGACAGTCGATCATCGCCGACCGCATTTCAGCAGCAGTGGATTCGTTCAATTTGGTTGCCATCCGTGTCAATCCGATTCGCTGGGCCCATGACTGGCACGACGCCTAGCCCAGAACAAGCTGTATTACAATTGCAATACAGCAAAGAGTCGTGTTCTGCCCGCGCATAGCCTTTGAACAGCGCCGCGCCAAGCCTGCATTGCGGATTGGCGGGCGCTTTTCGGCTTGTTGTCCCGTGGCTAGCACGAGATTCTTCGATAAAAATTCGCTGTGCATGAAAGATTTGCGACAAGAAGGCATTGCCACTGCGCGATGAATTGGTTAGTGGCGCTGTCACCACGCGATTACGCATCGAGGCCCGATGGCGGAGTGGTGACGCAGAGGACTGCAAATCCTCGCACGCCGGTTCGATTCCGGCTCGGGCCTCCATATTTCCTGACATCATCCTCTGCTATTGGCCTATGTTGCATGGCTGGCATTGCCAGTTTTTCAGCGCCGATGGTGCCGAATAGCCCAGCCTGTGCCACCAGCTTTCGGGGTGCGGTCAATTGGGCCTGTGGGTGCGGCTGACTGGCTTCCCTACGGCACCCTCTATCTTCTTGTCACAAAGCCTTGTATGGGCCGCTTATCCCCGGGGGGCCGCTGTTGCAGTGGCTGAGAGGTGGTTTGCAGACCACGACCCGCTGAACCTGATCCGGTTGATACCGGCGTAGGGAGGGTGGGCAGATTTTCTGTCGTCCCTCCTATGGAGTGGACGCGTAGAATATGACATTAAAATTGCATTATCTTGGCCGTGCGGCGCTTGTTTTTCCAACATTATTTTTGGCTGTGCCTGCCTTGGCGATGAATATGGCGTCTGATGCGGCGTCCGACGCGGGCGCAGAGGATAGCGGCCATGCCCCAATTCAAGTGATCGGCCACCGCGACCCTGTCGGCTTGCTGCCGGCCCAAGACGCGCCGCGATCCATTAGCGCGATTTCCAGCGAATTCATCACTAAACAGGCACCAACGATGAATGCCTTTCAATTGGTGAATATCTTGCCCGGCGCCAATGTGGCGATGAGCGACCCTTATGGCCTGTCCGCCAGCAGCGGCATCACGCTGCGCGGTTTGGGGCAGGACAGTATTGGCGTCTTGATGGAAGGCGCGCCGCAAAATGACATCGGCTATTTCTATGCCTATCCCGCGCAATTTGCGGACACGGAAAATATCAAACAGATCATACTGGCGCAGGGCAGTGTGGATATTGATAGCCCAGTGGTGGCAGCGGCAGGCGGCATGATCTCGCTGTCCTTGGATGACCCCAAGGACCAGATGGGCGCGTTGGTGAACCTGTCCTATGGTAGCTATGATGCACGCCGTGCCTTTGTGCGCGTGGATACGGGCGAGATTGGCAATAGCGGGGTTCGGGCCTTTCTATCCTATTCCAACAACCGCGCGGACAATTGGCGCGGGGCGGGATTTGACAAGCGCCAGCATGTGGATGCCAAATTCCTGACGACATGGGGCGATAGTAACCGCGCCAGCATCTCTTTCTCTTATAATGACGCCAAAACATCGACCTATCCGGCTGTGACCAAGGCGGATTGGAAGGCCGTGGGCCGCGATTATAATTTTGATGCCGACTATGGCGATGGCAATTTAAATTATTGGCGCTTGTACCGTGCGCCGTTCCGCAACCTCTATATCAGCGCGCCCTTGCAAGTGGCGCTGAATGACAGGCTGACGCTGAACAATTCGGCCTATCTACAGATGGGCCATGGCAATTCGCCTTATGGAACAGAGCTGTGGACCGAGGGCAATTATCTGGGCACGGAGTTGCTGGATGAGCCGATCAATCTGCCCGGCGCGGTGGACGGCAAAGCCAATGTGATGGGCAATTGGACCGGCAAGCAGTTCCGTGTTGGCGACGTTGCCAAACTCACCTTGCAAGCGGGCGCGCACCGCGTCACCGCTGGTCTGTGGTTTGATTATGGCACCGACCGTGTAACGCAAAGCTATACGTCGTTGAACGCGGATGGCCGTCCGGTGGATGAATGGGGTTATCAGGATAAAGCCATTCGCACCGCTGATGGCCGCTTGTTGGCTTATGAAAATGCCCGCACCGTTACGGTGACGAAAGGCGCATTTTTGGCGGATAGCATCGCGCTGAGCGACAAATTGGGCGTGGATGTGGGGTTGAAGGCGGTGAATGTGCTGCGGCGGGGGCATAATTATTTGCCCGGTCCACAAAGCGACATTCGCTATAGCAGCAGCGCCTTGTTGCCGCGCGCGGCGATCCGCTATGACGTGGGTGACAGCCAGCAGATTTTCGCCAATGTGAACACGAACTTCCGCATTCCTAATGAGTTTGCGCTTTACGACTATTATTATGATGGCGTTGTGGTGAGCCAAGGCAGCACAAGCCTGAAGAATGAATATAGCGTGTCGTCGGAACTGGGTTATCGTTACAATGGCGCGAAGCTGTCCTTGGCGCTGACAGCTTTCCACTATTGGTTCCGCAACCGCCAAGTGCCGACTATTTTGAATGATGGCGGCGCGCAAGTGAGCGCGACAGTGAACGCCGGTTCCATGCGCAGCCATGGATTGGATGCGGAAATCAGCTATCGTCCAACGGAAGGCTGGGGCATCTATCTGTCCGGCGAAATTTTGCGCACCAAATTGCTGGATGACCTGCCCGTGGGGTATGATTTCCTGCCGACCAAGGGCAAGAATGCGGTGGCCAGCCCCAAATATCAATTTGCGGCCGGTAGCAGCTATGACGATGGATTGCTGTTTGGCAGCATGGCGCTGAAATATGTCGGCCGCCAATATGCGACCTTTATGAACGATGAAAGCATCAAGCCTTATGCGACGTTGGACCTGTCTATCGGCGTGCATTTGGCGGGGATGTTGGATGGCAAGCGCACGGATTTGCGCCTGAACGCGATTAACATCACCAACCCCAAGGTCTTGTCGGGCGTTTATTCGGTGTCGAGCAATGCGCTGGACACCGAGGGGCGTGGTGGCACCAACATTTATGGCAGCGCCCCCAGCTATTATATCGGCAGTGGGCGGGCGTTTGTCGGCACCTTGTCGCGGGCGTTCTGACGCGATGAACGGGTCTGGGCATTTGGTGCATGGCATGGGCACGGCGTTGGAAACCCCAGTGTGGCCCGCCATCACCGATGCCGAGGCGGCGCGCGTGGTGCAGCATTTTCCGGATGCGGGTGGGTTTCAGGCGCTGCAATGGCACAGCCCGCGCCCCTTTTCGGCGGCGGCCTTGGTGGAATGCGGTGCGGGGCGGTTGTTTTTGAAACGGCACCACCCGCGCTTGCGCAGCATGGCGGCGTTGAACGAAGAACATGGTTTCGTCCGTCATTTACAGGCGCAGGGCCTGTCGGTGCCGCCCATGTATCGCGCCCATGGCGGGGGCACGGTGCTGGCGGATGGGCCGTGGGTTTATGAATTGCACGGACAAGGGCAGGGAACGGATCTCTATCGCGACCGACTGTCATGGACCGGATTTTTGAATGATCGCCACAGCTTTGCGGCGGGGGCCGCCTTGGCGCGGTTGCACCATGCGGCGCTGGGATATGATGCGCCGGATCGCGGCCCCTATCCGCTGGTGGCCAGCGCGCAGATATTGACCGCCGCCGATCCTGTGTTGGCCGCTGATCGCTATATATATGCGCGGCCTGCGGTGGCGGCCTATCTTCAGGGGCGTAATTGGCGCGCTTCCTTAACAAAGATTTGGGCGGAACTGGGGGACGGCCTGTATCCGGCCATTGCCCAGCAGCCGCGATTATGGACGCATGGCGACTGGCACCCATCCAATTTGCTGTGGGCGGCAGATGGCACGGTATCGACGGTGCTGGATTTCGGTGTCGCGGCCCCCAGCTTTGCTTTGCATGATTTGGCGATGGCGCTGGAGCGTAGCGTCATACCATGGCTGGGCATGGATGATGGTCAGTTGACCGAGGCCGCGGATGTTGATGCGGCTGCCGCTTTGCTGGCGGGATATCATAGCATCCAGCCGCTCAGCACGGCGGATATCGCGTTGGTGCTGCGCCTGTTGCCGCTGGTCCATGTGGAATTTGCATTGTCCGAGGTTGATTATTTCGCGGGCATCGTGCGCGATGCCGCCGCCGCCGACTTGGCGTGGGACGGATATGCCTTGGGCCATGCCCATTGGTTCCTATCGGACCAAGGCCAGCATTTCCTGCGCAGCCTTGCCGAAGGGACGTCGGCCTTATGACGTCATTGGAAATATTGGCGGTGCCTTTGGCCTTTTTGGGAATATGGCTGACCACCAAGCGCAGCCTGTGGTGCTGGCCCGTGGTGTTGGTGTCGGCGGGCCTGTATGTGAAGATATTCTGGGATGCCCAGCTTTACGCCAATATGATCTTACAACTGCTGTTCGGCTTGTTCATATTATATGGCTGGCTGATGTGGCTGCGCGGGCGCGGGGATGATGGCATGGTGTCCGTCGTTCCGCTGCGCGGGCGAAATGCGGCGGCGGCCTTGGCGCTGACCATGGTGGGGGCGGGGCTGACGGGTTGGTTGTCCAGCCATTATAGCGATGCGCCTTTGCCGTGGCCGGACGCCATCCTCAGCAGCTTCAGTCTGCTGGCCCAATATTGGACCGCGCGCCGCTATGCGGCCAGTTGGATGCTGTGGGTGGTGGTGGACATATTCTATGTTGGCCTGTTCGCCGCATCGGCCCTGTGGCTGACGGCGGGACTATACGCCGCCATGGCTGTGCTGGCGGTGCTGGGCTATCGCCATTGGCGGGCCTTGGAAACGGCGGGATAAGCACAAAGGGTGACGGAATGATCCGCCACCCTTTGTTGGGCAATAGGTTTTTATTTGCCTTGCGTTACGATGTTGTAACTGGTGATCAGGTTGCGATAATCGGGAATATGGTTCGAAAATAGCGCGCCCAGCCCATCCACATCATTGCGCCAATCGCGGTGCAATTCGCAGGCCAAGCCAAACCATGTCATTAATTGGGCACCCGCGGCGGTCATGCGCGACCATGCGCTGTGGCGGGTCACTTCATTGAACGTGCCCGATGCGTCCGTGACCACAAAGACGTCATACCCTTCCGCCAGCGCGGACAATGCAGGAAAGGCCACACAGACTTCGGTGACGACACCTGCGATAATCAATTGCTTTTTACCGGTGGCTTTGACGGCGGCGACAAATTCTTCATTGTCCCATGCGTTAATCTGACCAGGACGGGCGATATAAGGCGCGTCGGGGAATTGTTCCTTCAGTTCGGGGACCAGCGGACCATTGGGGCCGGTTTCAAAGCTGGTGGTCAAAATGGTCGGCAGCTCAAAATATTTCGCCAGATCGCCCAGCGCTAACACATTATTCTTGAACTTATCGGGGTCAAAGTCGCGGACCAGCGACAACAGGCCAGCTTGATGATCAACCAGCAAAACAGCCGCGTCGTTGCGATCCAGACGAACATAGGGTTTGGACATGATATTCTTCCTGCAAAAGGCCGCACGAAGGGAGCGGGCAAAGCGCAGACGCTTTGCCGACAAGATGCGCTGCGGCGCACGCACCATCGTTGGGATATGAAAAGGGACGGGGTGGGGTGGTCCGATAGGGCGGGGGGGGGAAAGCCCTATCGGACCAGATGTTCAGCATCTAAGATACGGCAGTTACTCCGTTGCTCCTTCGTGCTGAACAAAGCGGCCAGTGTTGAAATCTTCAATGGCCTGACGAATTTCCTTTTCGGTGTTCATGACAAAGGGGCCATGACCGAAAATGGGTTCGTCAATGGGTTCACCGGTCAGCACCAATAATGTTGCATCGCCGTTGGCAAAGATTTGCGCACCTTCGCCGTCTGTGCTCAGCAAAATGGCTTCGGCTTCGCCGCCTTCCATGCTGCCATTCACGGTGATATGGCCTTTCAACACCACAATGATGGCGGTGTGCCCTTTGGGCAAAGCCAGATCGACTATGGCATCCCGCTTGACCTGCACGTCCCACATATTGATGGGGGTAAAGGTTTTGGCGGGGCCCGTAGCACCCAAATATTCCCCAGCAATCACCCGCGCCGTGCCCGCATTATCTCGCAAATTCACCACAGGAATATCTGCCGACAATATGCCTTGATAAGCGGCCGGAGCCATCTTGTCCTTGGCAGGCAGATTCACCCACAATTGAATCATGCGGAACGGACCGCCCGTTTTGGCAAAGGATGGGGAGTGATATTCTTCGTGAATAATGCCGCCGCCAGCGGTCATCCACTGCACATCACCCGGACCAATCACGCCGCCATTGCCAGCGGAATCGCGATGCTCCACTTCGCCGTCATAAACGATGGTGACCGTTTCAAATCCACGGTGGGGGTGCTGACCGACACCGCGTTGGTCGGTTGTGGGTTCGAAATAATGCGGCCCAGCATAATCTAGCAGCAAGAAGGGGCTGATATGCTTGCCCAGCCGATTATAGGAAAAGAGCGAGCGAACGGGAAAACCGTCGCCAACCCAATGTCCCCGGTCCGAACCATAGCGTCCAAGGATTTCCTTCGTCATAACCAATCTCCGAGGCGACCGTCCTATGAGCGGTGGGTCGCTGTTAAAAACCATATAGACTTGCGACGATGGGGCGAAAAGATTGCTCAATCGGACTAAGCGTTCTATTCATGCAACGATGCAAGACCTCAACGATCTCTATTATTTCGTCCAAGTGGTGGATCATGGGGGATTTGCTCCCGCAGCGCGGGCTTTGGGGGAGCAAAAGTCGAAGCTCAGCCGACGCATTCAGGGCTTGGAAGATCGGGTGGGGGTACGCCTCATCAATCGATCATCGCGCCATTTCTCGGTGACCGACATTGGACGCGCTTATTATGAACGCTGCCGCGCTGTGCTGGTGGAGGCAGAGGCCGCTGACCAGATATTGGCGCAGGTGCGGTCCGAACCAGCGGGCGTTTTGCGGGTGTCTTGTCCGGTCGCCTTGTTGAATTTCCATTTGGGGCCGATCTTCGCGGCTTTCCTCAAGGCCTATCCCGACATTGAACTGCAATTGGAAAGCACCAACCGCCGCGTTGACGTGATTGCAGAAGGCTTTGACGTCGCCATTCGGGCGCGCTTCCCGCCCCTAGAGGTCAGCGAGTTGATGATGCGGCAATTGGATATCAGCACCCAATGTCTGGTGGCCAGCCCGGCCTTGTTAGAAGATGCCTTAGAACGAGGGGGCTTTACGTCACCACAAGATTTGCGCGGCTTGCCCAGCCTGTCGATGGCATCGCCCCATGAAAAGCAATTGTGGCAGTTGCAGCATGAGGACGGCCAAATGCTGTCGATCCCGCACAAGCCCAATTTGATTACCGAAGATATGAGCGTGCTGCGCGAAGCGGCCTTGGCGGGTGTGGGGGTGGTGCAATTGCCGACCATGCTCATCTGGAAAGACATAGAAGCAGGGCGCCTTGTTCATGTCTTGCCGGATTGGCGTCCCAAGGCAGCCATTGTTCATGCGATATTCCCATCCAAGCGCGGATTATTGCCTTCTGTTCGGGCGCTGCTCGACTTTTTGAGCCACAGTTGCACGGAACAGAGGCAGGCTATGCCAAATCTGTGACCATCTAGACTGGGAATCGCACAGGGCGGCGCACCAGAATCATCATCTTCAGGGCTAAGAATCAGAAAAATAGAACGAATCTGACAAGATGATTCGGGATTCGGCGGGTTCTTCTGATGCTGATTGCGGCCTTGGGGCGCAAAAGAGCGTGATTTGGCTGGGAAAAATAGAATTTTATTAAATTCATGAAATTTGGCAGTTTTGCGGGGAGAGGCAGCGATATTTCGGCGCTGAATAGACCGAAAATGGGGTGTAAAACCAAAACAGTCGACAAACATTGGTTGACGGTACAGCTAAGTCCGCTTAGAGGCGTTTTCACCGGACGGGGCGCGGCGGCAACGCTGCACTGACCGGTCGCCAACATAGACGGATAGCATGGTTTCTCGAATGAGAATTTCGAGGGATGGAAGGCTGTCCGGTTCTTTGTCTGGTGTGATCTTTGAAATTGTGATTGTCGATGAAGGGACATGTGGGCGGCGGCCCTGGTTCTTGCAGCTTTAAGGTGCAAGCAAATCAGGTTAAAAAGCCAAGCCTGACCTACATGTCTTACACG
>NZ_JAJEWI010000004.1 GCF_020687785.1 Sphingopyxis yananensis
AGACGGCTTTGCGGGTCTGACGATCAATGGCGACACGGTGACCGGTGCGCCGCAGACCATCAACGGCCTGTATGGCACGCTGACCATCACCAGCTTTAATGCCACCACCGGCGCGCTGAGCTACAGCTATACGCTGGACGGCAGCATCAATCATAATGATGGCATCGCCGACCAAGATGTCTTCAATCTGGTCGTCACCGACCGCGACGGCAGCACTGGCAATGGCACGCTGACCATCGCCATTGTTGATGACACCCCCATTGCGCGCGATGATACGGGCAGCTTGGCGGCTGGCCAGGCCAGCACCGGCGGCAATGTGTTCACCAATGACACCATTGGCGCGGACGGCCCTGTGGCTGCAAACAGCCCCGTCACCGGCATTGTGACCGGCACCGGCGCGGTCGGCAGCGCCATGAGCGCGACCGGTCTATATGGCTCGATCGCCATCAATGCCGATGGCAGCTATACCTATACCCGCGACTATACCAAGGCTTTGCCAACCACCGGCCCGATTGAAGAGGTCTTCACCTATCAGATCACCGATGGCGACAGCGACAAGGCGACCGCCAAGCTGACCATCAGCTTGACCAACAGCCCCGTCACCATTGTTGATTTGACACCCCAAGCATCCGGCGGCGAGCTTAGCTTTGCGGAAGAGAATTTGAGCAATGGTTCAGCACCCAACGCTGGCCTGCTCACAAAAACTGGTGATTTTTCAATTACGGCGCCCGATGGCGTCGCGGAACTGAAAATTGGCGGCGTGACGGTTATTAACAATGGCGTATTTACCGCGCAGACCATCACCACGCCGGAAGGGCACACGCTTCAGATTACCGGATATAACGCTGTCACAGGAAAGGTCAGCTATAGCTATACCCTGACCAGCAACGAGGCGCATGCCAACCTTCAGGGCAAGAATGAACTGTTCGATAATATCTCTGTCACGCTGAAAGACAGGGATGGCGATACGGCATCCGGCACATTGTCCGTCAAGATCATCGACGATGTTCCGGTTGTGGACATTACGGGCGCAACCACCATCAACGAAGGCGCTGCGCCGATCACTGGCAATTGGTCCATGATCCCTGGCGCAGATGGCGTTCCAGCGACCCAATTCACCCTTTCTATAGACGGTGGCCCTGCCCAGACCTTCACCCTGACGGGCGGACAATATCAAGTCGATGTCAGCGGCAAGGGCATTTTGACATTTAACCAAAATGGCACATGGTCGTTTAATGCAAATGAACGGATCACTGCCGACAAGAGCCTTAATTTCACGTTGAAGGCCACGGATGCCGATGGTGACGTGTCCACCGACACGCATACGATCTCGATCAAAAATGCGCCGGATATCTTCATTGTCGGTTCGCCTGATGATGACAAAACAGGAAGCACACCAGATCATACAGTGCCAAGCGGCCCTGTTGATGGAGCGGTGAACGGCGGCGTAGGCGATGACGTGCTTTTCGGCGATCCCGGTTCCGTGACAATCACGCCCGGACAGAAGGCGAATATCATGCTGGTGCTGGACAGTTCTGGCAGCATGGAAAACCAAATTTCTTTTGGCGGTCAGCAAATTTCGCGGATGCAGGCGCTGAAAAATGCCGTCAACAGCCTGTTGGATTCCTTGGGCAACTCCGGCGCGTCACAGGTTCGTATTCACTTGATCGACTTTGACAGCACCGCCCGCTCGCTTGGTACATTTGATATTGTGTTGAACGGCGTCAACAACGCAGCGCGCATTCAAGCGGCTAAAGATGCTGTGAATGCGATGACAGACGAAGGCGGCACCAATTATGAGGACGCGCTTATCAAAGCGCTGAGCTGGCTCAACTCCACCGATGCCAATACCAAGCCGATTGTGGGCGCGGATATTAACAAAATATTGTTCGTATCCGATGGTGCGCCGACGATGTGGGACAATGGCACCAGCGGAGGCCAAGAGCAGTTGTCGCATATCACGAGAGCGATCAACGAAATGTTAGGTGCCAGTGACGGCACAAATGATGTTCAGAATATATTGGACAAGGCCGGCTGGAGCATCGACACCATCGGTATTGCGCTGAACAACACGCCCGAGCGGATCGATTACAACAGCCGTAGCAGCTACGATGCCCTAACCGGCAACGGAACACGCACAGCCTATACAATTTCCGCATCCGGTGGCACGAATATTGCGCAAGTTTCTGCTTGGTCATCAACCGCAGCACCTACGAGCGGCAACCTGACGAATGTTTATGCTGCGTCAAATGGCCGCTTTGGTGTCGGTGATGACGGCATTTCCGGAAACGAAGTCCTACGTTTCGACTTCGGATTTGGAAATGACTATGATGGGAATGGAAATTACTCAACAAACGGCTTTAACGGCATTCCTGTTACCTCCGTTCGCTTTGACCTTTCCAGCTTCGGGAGTGGGAATACCACGATAAGCTATACCGTCCACTACACCGACGGAACCTCAGAAACGCTCACCAGAAGCTTTAACGGGGCCACTTTGAACGATTGGGACATTTCGGCTCCAAGTGGTAAATTCATCGATTATATCGCGCTTCAAGCAACCGCAGGTGGCGGCGGATATATTGCGCTGGACAGCATCGTTCGTGCAACACCGCTGGAAATTTTGGGCTTGCTGGAAGGCGTTGGGGGGCAAGCCACCAACGCACAGACAGCCGAGGCTTTGATCGGTGCCGTAGGAAGCCTGGGTGGATCTACAACTCTGGCCCCTGCTGGTAATGACAATATTTCTGGCGGCGCTGGGAATGATTTAATCTTTGGTGATGCGCCATTCACCGATGTCCTCGCAGCGGCCAAAGGATTGGACCTGCCCGCCGGTTCAGGCTGGCGCGTGTTCCAAGTGTTGGAATCAACGCCATCGCAAAACTGGACGCGCGCGGACACGCTGGAATATATTCGCACACACCAAAATGAACTTGGCAGAGAAAGCGGACGCACGGGCGGTAACGACATCATCAACGGTGGTGACGGCGATGACGTCATCTATGGCCAAGAAGGCAATGATGTCATTGACGGCGGGGCGGGCAATGATCGCCTTGTCGGTGGTACGGGCGCAGACATACTGACGGGTGGGACCGGTGCGGACCGTTTCGTGTTCGGGTCTGGCGACAGCCGCGTCGTGACGTCTGGCACGGGCAATGCGGGCACCCTTTCTGGCTATGACAAGGTCACCGACTTTAAACTGTCAGAAAGCGACCGGATCGAGCTGACGGTACCGAAAGTCATTGTTGCGAGTGCGACTAGCGGCTCGGCAAATACGAGCAATGACAGTATATTGACCATCGGAGGTAGCACGATCAAATCGCACTCCATTACCAATGGCGTGATCAGCTTCTCGACCAATAGCACGTTCACCACAGGAACGGTGATAACCATTGGTTCTGAGAATAGTTTGGCTGCTGTGGCTGAATATTTGCAGAAAAACAACCTCGGTAATGCCGGAACCACGGTTGGTTTCGTCGCCAATGGCCGAAGCTTTATTTACCAACAGGTCGGCGCAACCCCTGATGCGGCAAAGGATATCCTTGTTGAACTGACAGGCGTTACGGCCGCCGATTTGCCGACGGTGTTGACCACCGGCATTGTCAACCAAGCCCCGCCGATCGTGTTGGACTTGGATGGTAATGGGCTGGACTTCCTGTCCCGCGCCGACGGCGTAACCTTTGATTATATGGGCAATGGTGAACGCCTTGGTACGGGCTGGGTTGGTCGCGGTGACGGCATTTTGGCCATCGACATCAACCGCAACGGCACAGTGGATAATGGTTCGGAAATCGTCTTTGGCGGTAACGGACTGACCGACCTTCAAGGTCTTGCCGCTGATTTCGACAGCAATGGCGACGGCGTGTTGGATGCTAATGACGCGCATTTCAGCCTGTTCGGCGTGTGGCAAGACGCGAATGGCAATGGCATTTCGGACGAGGGTGAATTCCGTACCTTGGAAGATTTGGGCATTATCAACATCAATCTGCGCTCGGATAACCAAAGCTATACGGCTGCGGATGGCGATGTGCTGGTTCATGGCCAAAGCAGCTTCACACGGGCTGACGGCAGCACCGGCATCATCGGTGACGTCAGCTTCACCGTGGGCAACAGCAACCGCGAAGCAGAGCAAGCGCGCTTTGCCGTGACCTCGGCTGGATCGGCTTTGGCTGCGGCCTTGGTCGCTGTCGCGTGGGAAGCGGACTTGCTGCCCGCCGTACAGGCCCATGCGGTGAACGTCCCCGCAGACACGACGTCCCTGGCCGCCCCATCGGTAACACCCGAGGCACCGACTGTAACGGATATTCCGACTGCGAATGACAATGCTGGCCTTCCGGCAAGTCATAACGAGGCCGCACCAGCGACAGCGCCGTCCCATCTGGGAGGTGACGATAGCAATGACCTAGCGGCTGCGGACCTGTCCGCACCCGTGACGCAGCCAGATCAGGCTGATGATCAGAACAACCAAGGATCGGAATCCTTGTTCGATCTGGTCGCAGCATCTTCTGATCAATTCATGGATCAGTTGATCGCGATGCCGGTTGAGGCGCAAAATGCGGCCCCATCATCAGCCGACACCGCTGCTGCTGCTGATATTCTGAAGGAAGTGGCCGATGAAGGTGCCGTGGACAGCTTGCTGGATGCGGTGGTTGGCCAAAATGATCCTGTTGCCGCTGGACACGCAGCTTCGTCTGCTGACCTTGCCGCGCTGCTGGATCAACAACTGGTCGCACCAGAGGCTCATCACATAACCCAAAGCAGCAGCTTGGAGCATGACTTGAGCCAAATTCCGCAAGGATAAACTATAAACGCCATTGGAATCTAAAAACAAATTAGGGGCAAGAATATTATGTCATCTAGAGGAGCAAAATGGACGGTGGGCTTTGCCGCTGTCCTAGCAGCGGTGGTTCCGCATGTTGCGTCAGCACAAGCGCTGAATGTCAATCAGTCGGTTTCGGCCCTGCGCGGAGAGGTCAAGCAACGCTATGATGCCGCCTTGGCTATGTCGACCAATCCCAGCGTGATTGCGGCCAATAACGCCGTTCATAATTGGGCGTCGGATGCCAAGATCCAGTGCGGTATCGCGTTGGGATTTTTGAAATCCGGCACCAAGGACGCGGACAGCTTGCGCCGCTGTGACTTTGCTTATGGCATGATGAACAATGTGCCGCCTCCGGCATCTCCGCCCGCAGCCATCCCCGCCCCTCCTCCTCCGCCGCCAACGGACAATTGCCCGCCAGAGGTTGCGGCGACCTTCTTCTTTGACTTTGACTCGGTTGTGCCATCTTCCGACGCCCAAGCATCGGCCGCCTTTATGGCAGAAAACCGCGCCCGTTGCGGTTGGCGGAATTTCACCGTCGTCGGCCATACCGACCGTGCGGGGTCGGATGCTTATAACAACAAGCTGTCCGTCCGCCGTGGTGAAGCGGTTGCCGCCATTATGACATCTGCCGGCATTCCAGCCAATATTATTGCGGTGTCCGGCAAGGGTGAATCGGACCTGCGTGTCCAAACGATTGACGGCGAACGCACGCCAGCCAATCGCCGCGTCGAAGTGCGCGTGAATGTGACGGGAGAATAAGCGATGAAAATCTCTGCATTTGGAACGCAAATCGCGTCCGCTCTGGCGCTGGTCTTCGCCGCCTCCCCCGCATCGGCGCAATCCTTGTCGCTGAAGGATGTGATTGCTGTTGCTATCGACACCAATCCCCAAATCCATCAAGCGGAAATGAACAAGCAAGCCATTGAGTTTGAATTGGAACAGGCCAAGGGCCTGTATATGCCCCGCGTGACGCTGGAGGCATCGGCGGGTGTGCGCCGTTTGGAAAACCAAACCCGCCGTAGCCTGAACATCGCCAATCAAGAACTCTACCCGATCGAGGCCCAGCTTCGCGCCGAACAGACGCTGATCGATTTTGGTCGCCGCCGTGGTGAGAAAACACGCCAAGCGGCCCGCGTCGATGGCGCAGGTTTGCGCGTGTTGGAACGGTCGGAATTTGTCGCACTGCAAACCGCGCGCCAATATTTGGACGTTTTGTTGCAACAGCGAATTGTTGCTGCCGCCGAAGACAATCTAACCTTCCACAACGGACTGGTTCAAGATTTGGCGGGCGGCGTGCAAGCAGGCTCGATCAGCGTAGCTGATTTGCAGCAAGCTCAAGAACGTGCAAAAGCGGCCGCCGTTCGCGTTAGCGAAGCCGCCGAAGCGCTGGAAACTGGCAAGATTAACTTGCTGGCACTCAGCGGATTGCAAGTGAATGACGTGCAATTGCCACCAGCCTTTACGGAAAAACTACCGTTGAGCCTGAATGACGCCATTGGCCTGGCCCGCACACGTCACCCCAAGGTGTTGGAAGCCATTGCGGATGTTGATGCCGCCAACGCTGATGCAGCGAAGAACAAAGGCGACCTCGCCCCGACGATTGGTCTAGAACTGTCGGGCCGTATCGGCGACGACATTGACGCATTTCGCGGCGAAACCAATGACCTGCAAGCCAAAGCGGTGATGCGTTGGGCCATTTTTGATGGCGGTATCAACCGCGCAAAATATCAAGAATATGTCCGCCGTGCGAGCGAAAGCCGCTTCCGTATGCATCAGATGATGCGCGAAGCGGAAACCGATGTGCGCAGCGCATGGAACAGCAAAAACACGCAAACCAACGTGTTGCGCGACTTGACCGATCAAGCCGCATCGACCGATGAACTGCTATTGTCTTACCGCGATCAATTCTCGGTTGGTCGTCGTTCGCTGTTGGACGTTTTGGACGCGCAAAACACCCGTTTCAACGTCCAAGTGCGCGCTGAAATCGCTCGCTTCTCGGAAATTTTTGCGCAATATCAAATCTTGGCTGCGACCAACAGCCTGTTGGATGCGTTTGAACTGAGCGCCCCTGCATCGCACCGCGTGAGTGCCCGTCAGGATGTGAATTTCGGTCCGCCCGTACCAGCAGAATTACAACGCCGTCGTAACCCATAATAAAGGATTACGACTCTAGAACTGGTCATATGATGATGCGGGACGAACCTTCGCTGACCGTCATGAACGATAATGAAGCAGGCGATCCATTGATCGCCTGCATTCATTTTATCGCCAGACATTTCGGTCAAAGCTTTCAACGCGCGGCGCTGTCGTCGCTGGCGCGCGACGAGCAAGGGCATTTGCCCTTTCACCAAGCCGAAGCAGCGCTAGAGCTTTGCTTCATCAATAATGAACGCATCTACACGCGCAAGGTCCGGCAATTTACGCGCCAACTGCCCGCCATCATGCTGCGCAAGGACGGATATTGTTCCGTCCTTCTCGAAGAAAAATCGGGCCAATATCTGGTATGGGACCCATCGCGCCCTGAAGCGGTGTGGGTATCCGAAGAATTGGTCGAGCGGGATTATGGTGGCCAAGCCATTGCGGTTTCCGCTGATACCAGCTCCATTCAAGCCGAGCAGCGCCCGTGGGACGCTATGGCCAAACGCCATTGGTTCTGGAACGAACTTTATCGCGTTCGCCGCTCCTTCTATCCGGTGCTTGGCGCGGCCTTGATGATCAACTTGTTGGGCTTTGCCCTGCCGTTGTTCACCATGAACGTTTATGATCGCGTCCTGCCGAACAAGGCCGTGTCCACTCTGTGGGTGCTGGCCATTGGCGCCATGCTGGCCTTTGCCATTGAATTCACGTTGCGCCTTGCACGGTCGACCTTGTTGGATGATCTGAGCAAAGAGTTGGACGTGAAGCTGTCCGAAAAAATCTTTGCCAAAGTCCTGAGTATCCCCATGTCCGACAGGCGCGGCAGCACAGGCATGTTGGCGCGGCGGGTGTCAGAATTTGAAACCGTTCGCGACTTTTTCGCATCAACCACGATCGTCTTGATTGTCGATGTGGTTTTCCTGTTTTTATTCCTGATCATGATCGCCGCACTGGCCGGATGGTTGGTGATCATCCCCATGACCATCATCACCATCATGGCGGTTTCAGGATATTTTCTGCAACGCAAAATCACCGCGGCATCGCTGGACGCGCAAGCTGACAGCAGCATCCAACACAGCATGTTGGTGGAAGCCATTGGCGGCACCGAAACGGTCAAAAGCTGCGCAGCAGAAGGTCAGATTCTGGGCCAATGGCGCCGGATGGTTGACGCCAGCGCCCGCACCCAAATTGAATTGAAACGTATCAACACGGTCGCGGTGAATCTGGCGTCTATTGGCCAGCAATTCACCAGCCTATCGCTGGTCATCGGCGGATTTTATCTGTTCGATCAGGGTGACATTTCGATGGGCGCGATCATTGCCATTGTGATGTTGGCTGGCCGTTCCATGGCACCCGTTGGACAATTGGCCTTTCTGATCACCCGTGGGCGTCAGGCCGTAACCACCATGTCGAGTATCCAACAGATGATCGACGCCGAAGACGAACGCCGCATGGGCAGCAGCACGCTGGATTTGGAAATTCACGAAGGCGCTGTGTCGGTCGAGAATATGTCCTTTGCTTATGCGGGGGCCGCCGCAAAATCGCTGACGGATATCAACCTAAAAATCCGCCCAGGTGAAAAAATAGCGATTGTCGGGCGCGTGGCATCGGGCAAGTCGACTTTGGGCCGCTTATTGTGCGGAATTTATCCCCCCGAAGACGGCAATATCTATATCGACGGATTGGACAGCCGCCAATATTCGCCTATCTATTTGCGCTCGCAAATGCGCTTTGTTGGGCAAGACAGCGTTTTGTTCAGCGGGTCGATCAAGCATAATTTGCAATTTTGCGCTCCCGGTATCAGCGATGAAAAATTGCTGAAGCTGTTGCAGGGGATTGGCGCGGACCAATTTATGGGCCGCGACGAAACCGGCATGGACCGCGTGACGGGTGAACGGGGCAGCCAATTGTCCGGCGGTCAGCGCAGCTTTTTGACCATTGCTCGGGCCATGGCATCGCCGTCGAAATTGCTGTTCTTGGATGAACCGACAGGCGCGATGGACACTCAAAGCGAACGCCACTTTGTTCGGGCGCTGGAAAAAATGCTGGATCCCAAGCAGACGGTGGTCATCGCCACCCACCGCGAAGCGATTTTGCATATTTGTGATCGCATCATTGTGATCGATCAGGGCAAGATTGTTGCCGACGGTCCGCGCGAAGAAATATTGGCACGCTCTATGCCCAAGGATGGCCCGCGTTGAGCAACCTCGCCGCCTCACCTCCCCCAGAAAAGGGGCTGACCGATGGGACAATTGATCGGCAAATCTATGTCGATCAGGCGGTGGAATCACGCCGCCTTGCGCGCCCATGGATTGCGGGGTTCGGCGGACTGGCTTTGGCGGTGATGGTCATTGCCGCCAATCCCAATGCCTTGCCCCATTTGGCCAAGTTATTTGAACGCCGCGACCCCAACGCCCCTACCAGCCTAAGCGCCGCCGAAATGCAGCGCGAGGAAATCGCTCAGCTTATTTCGGAAACCGACAGCGACGTCACCGAAGCTGCGGCAGAGGGGGACGACGCCATTGCACAAAATGCGTTATTGCCCAAATCCGACCTGCCAGTGGAATCGGCACGCCCCTTTCAATTGCCGCATTTATCAGCGCTGCAAACCACCAATGCCGAACGCTGTTTAACGCAGGCCATCTATTATGAAGCGGCCACCGAAAGCGATGCTGGCAAAGCCGCCGTCGCGCAGGTCATTTTGAACCGCATGCGCCACCCCGCCTATCCCGACAGCGTATGCGCTGTGGTGTATCAGGGCAGCACGCGCCCAGGATGCCAATTCAGCTTTACGTGCGACGGATCGATGGCGCGCGCACCCGTTCCAGCCTTATGGCGTCGGGCGGGTGAAATTGCGCGATCTGCGCTGGCGGGCCATGTCCACAAGCCCGTGGGTATGGCAACCCATTATCACGCCAATTATGTCCTGCCTTATTGGGCACCCAAATTGACCAAAATTGAACAAATTGGCGCGCATATTTTTTACCGTTGGCCCGGCAGTTGGGGCCGACCCAAGGCCTTTGGCGACGCTTACGTCGGCCAAGAAAGCATCCCATCCTTTGACAGCTTGTTCAAAGGGTCGAACATCACCCCCGCGATGGCAGAGGAAGGCGGCATCACCGCCCTGCCCGCCCCGCGCGATCCAACCGACCACCGCACCGAAACGGATGTGGGGGGCCGTGTGGATGTTACCAAGGGCTGGACACCCAGTATCCCTGACCCCACAAAAACAACATCCCGCTTTTCGCGCCTGACCGGCGAACAGGCGAGCGGCGACGACAATATCAGCAAGAGCGAGTGATATGCTGCGATCTTTTTTGAATTACTGGCAGCGCCTGCGCGGCGCAGAGCAAATCACCATCGCCGCTGCTGCGGGTTTCACTTTGTTTTTACTGTGGGCTAGTTTTGCCAAAGTCGATGAAGTGACGCGCGGCCAAGGCCGGGTCATTCCATCCTCCAAAGTCCAAATCATTCAATCGGCCGAACCCTCGACGATCAAGGAAATTTTGGTTCGCACCGGCCAGACGGTGAAAAAAGGCCAATTGCTGGTGCGGCTGGACAACACCATGTCGCAATCCGAATTGGGGCAATTGGAAACCGAAAATCAATTGCTTGCCCAGCGCGCCGCCCGTTTGGAAAGCGAAGGCGGCAGCGGTGCAGGCTGTGTTGGCGACAATTGCGGCGACGAAGGCCGTTTGATGCAAGTTCGCCGTTCAGCCTTGCAAAGCCAATTGGCCGCCTTGTCTGCTTCGGTGGACCAGCGTCAACGCGACGCTGGCGAAGCCCGCGCCACCGCGACATCGCTCGAAAGCAGCCTGCGTTTGGCCCAGCAACAAGTGGCGATGCTCACGCCCTTGGCGCAGAAAAATGTCATTCCGCAGACCGAATTGCTGACCGCCCAGCGCGAAGTGGTGGATATACAGGGCCGTCTAGCCGCCGCCCGCCAAGCCATTTCGCGGTCCGAAGCCGCCGTGCGCGAAGCCCGCGCCGAAGTGTCGCGCGCTCGTTTTGACTTCCAACAAGAAGCCTTGAATGAACGCAGCCAGCTCACCACCAAAATGGCCGTCAACCAAGAAACCATTCGCGGTGCCGAGGGGCGGCTGGCCCGTTCGGAAATTCGCGCCCCTGCGCGCGGCGTGGTCAATGACTTGTTGGTTAACACCGTCGGCGGCTTTGTGAACGCTGGCGAACAAATTTTGCAAATTGTTCCGCTGGGCGACAAATTGCTGATCGAAACCCGCGTGACGCCGCGGGACATCGCCTTTTTGAAAGTGGGCGACCCTGCGAATGTGAAGGTTACGGCTTATGACTTTTCCATCTATGGCGGGCTGAAAGGCCGTGTGGTTCGCGTGTCGGCGGACAGCATCTATGACGAAGTAGAACGTCAGGCCTATTTCACTGTCGTGGTGGAAACCGAAAAAAGCTATTTGGAAAGCGGCGGTCGCCGTCTGCCGATTACGCCCGGCATGATGTGCGATGTCGAGGTGCTGACCGGCAAAAAATCGGTTCTGACCTATTTGCTGAAACCCGTTTTAAAAGCCAGCGGATCGGCGCTTACCGAACGCTGAGCAGCGACCAACGGATTATGCCAACAAAGGGCTGGGCCATTTTTGCGGAATGGCCCAGCCCTTAATTTATGCGCGGCGCAAGCATGGCAGCGGATCGCAGGCGCGGCGATGCTCTCGGCCATCTGATACCAGCGCCCTTATTATCGTTAATCACGCAATGGATTAGTTAATCGACTGACGCGCTGGAACAATGTTGCTGGCTAGGTCTTGATCGCGAATGGCATGAACCCAGCGGCGATCTTCGCTGAATGATAATACCGGCCGTACATCCACCGCTTCATGGGCGGCGTAAACGCGGTCGATATTATTATCCAGCACCCGATCCCCAGCGGTGCCGGACACCACTAGAAAAGCATGATCGGCATTGCCCGCCAAATCCCGCAGCAACATCAGGCGCATTTTCGATGCGCTGACGCCAGCGGCGCGCAGCATATGCATTTTCAAAATGGCATAATCTTCGCAGTCACCCGCTTTGTTGGCGATTGTCTCTGCCGCGCTCGCCCAATAGTCGCGCTGCCCATAGGTCGTCATATCCGCACGATAGGCAATAGTCTGGTTCACATGGCGATTAATGCGGCGCAGCACTTCGTCGTCGGCCATATCTTGGCTCACGCCAGCCTGTTGCAATTGATGCTGCATTAAGGATGCCGGCGGCGCCGCACGGACACGCTGCCAGCGATCATCGAACGCTGTGCGGCGCACGGGGATGGGCCGTGTGCCCATGGCGTCCCGCAAATTGGGGCGGTCGATACGAAAGGCATGGGAAAAGCCCTGCGCCCGTTCCTGCTCGCATTGTAAATCCGCGCTTTGAGCGCGCACCTCACCCAAATTGAGAGACGTACGGCTGGCCGGTGCCATCGCATTAACAGGTCGGTTCGCCAACGACCGCATCAAAATCGACTGTGTGGTGGATGCTGGCTGGGTGGATTCCGGTGCAGCGTCGGTTCGCTGGCTCAGGCGGATACGCTCCAAGGCACTTGGCGCGCCGTTCAGTACCAAACGCTCACGGCTCAGGCTGGCACGGTCGGGAACCCCTACCCCGCACTCCGGCCCTTCGGCAACTTCGTTAACATCTTGCGCCGGCTCTTCGGCCAAGGACGACATGGCAGAGGCATCCGCAGCCCAAGCTTGCATCGCAAAAAATGCCACACAAAGCCCTGATTTCATCCACTTTTGCGATAATGTCGCGAAAGATTGACGCCGTGCCATGCCCTCAATTTGCCCAGCAGACGTGGACGTTGGGCTTACGGAAATGGTTAAGGCAATATTAGTTGAATTTATTCGGCCCTGCGCGGTCATATAATGCAGATGCGTTCACAAAATATCGCAATCCGTCATTATGAAATTTTTAGCAGATCCATTTACCGACTATTCTACACCCTTCCCGTGCCGATGCGGGCCTAGGTTGGGTCAGTAGCAGCCTGCGCAATATCGCGACCCCATGCGAAATCCGAACAGCTTTCCCAATAAATAATAATTTTAAATTATTTTCACGAACGATACCCCCTCATCATCATTTTTTTCGTCTTATACTGTAGGGTTGCTATATAAGTTTCGACTGAACGAGGGCATTGATGTACCAATCACTGATATCATCCTTCGCGATCAATAACATAGTTAGGGGTGACTGATTATGTTAGCAGATGAGGTCTTTTGGGATACGGCGGGCATGGCAGAAAAATATGGCAGCAGCTTGCGGACATATTTTGCACGCCGTGCATCAAAAGATGATGCGGACGATCTGGTCCAAGAAGTCTTCCTCAAACTGCAAATCAGCAAATCGACGAAACCGGTTACCAATGTCGAGGGATATTTATTCGCAACCGCCAGAAATGTTCTGATCGATTATATTCGCGCCAATAAAGTTTCCAACCCCTCATCATATGAAATTTGGTCAGATAGTCATGGCAATGCGGACCCGCTGTCGCCTGAACGGATCGCCATTGGCCAACAAGAATATCAATGCGTGATGCAAGCCATTGTGAACCTGCCGCCCAGAGCAAGACAGGCATTTGAACTGCATCGCTTTGAACACCTGACCTATCAAGCTATCGGCGATCGCATGGGAATAAACAGAGATTCGGTTAAGGATCTGATGCACCGCGCGCTCGTACGAATTGCTGAAGAATTGAAAGCACGACAATGACGCGCAACGCCTCTCCCCCCAGCTCGGACCTGTTGTCCGAAGCCGCCTTTTGGTACAATGAACATTTGGCTGGCGACATGTCCGACAGCGACGCGAAACAATTTTCTAGCTGGCTCGCACGTTCCCCAGCGCATCGCAATGCATATGGCATGGTTGATCGCGGTTGGATGATTGCGGAACGGATGCAGGCCGACTTGGAACAAACACCCTATGTCAAGCCATCGCGCAGTCCATCAAATTGGCGCCGACATGCGGCGATGGCCGCTATGCTGTTCATCGCCCTCTTCATCAGCGTTGCGACGCTGCCGAGCTTTATCAAAAGTGGAAATGATGTCACGGTACAGAATTTCCAAACCATAACAGGTCAACGGTCGATCATCACCCTGCCTGACGGCACACGTGTCACCATGGATTCTGAAACCGAATTGAAATTTTCAGACCTGGCAGACGAACGCAGGGTTGAAATGCTGCAAGGACGCGCCTTCTTCAACGTCGCAAAAAATGCCGAGCGCCCATTCATCGTGCATGTTGATGGCAAGACGGTCAAAGCATTGGGCACCGCGTTCGAGGTCCGCCTTGATGGCGACCAAATCGCCGTGGTTCTTGCCGAAGGAAAAGTGAAAGTAGAGGATAGTAACGTCCGAGGTAGCACGGAAATGACACCGGGTCGTCAATTGGTCATGCAGTCCGACCGGCGATGGACACTCAGCAATGTCGACGTCAAAAAGGAAACAAGCTGGACGGACGGGCGACTGGTTTTCATGAACGACCCCTTGTCGCAAGCGGTAACGGACGTGAACCGTTATGCGAAACGCAAATTGGTCTTTGTCGACAATCAAATCCCCACGACGGATATCGTTGGCGTTTTTTCCTCGGGCGACATTGACGGATTTGTGAAGGCCTTGGAACTGAACGGAATTGCGAAACAGATATCCTCCAATGACAAGGAAATCCTTTTGGTGTCGCAGCGCGGCGATTAAAATGACCGCTGGCCGCCAAGGTCGCCCACCACAAAAAATGCTGGCGATGATTTAACAATGCGTTGGGGCTGCGCTGTCGCTTGAATTGGCGGCGGCACAAAGACCATATTCAGCCATATATAAACGGCGTTAAAGCTGTGAGCAAAGGCCCCACCCCTTCTTTCTCTAAAACTGTTTTTGCCATCGTCATTTTATATGGCGGTTGGTGAATCATAATTTTTATGACGTTAGCGGTCCCAATCTCGGCCCCAACCATTCCGCCCAACCATTCCAGCAGACGCTCACCGCCACGGCCATACAAGCCATGACACTCGCCCATAACGATATGACGCCATCAGAATATTTTGATGGAATAATCATCACTTACATGGAAAATGTCGAAAATATCTTACAATAAATATCGATAAGTCCATATAATATTTCTCATTTATCCGTAAATACCGTTGTTTTGTTATGTGGCATAGGTTACGGCCATTGGGTCAATTCGAAAAATCCTTTCGAAATAACGGGGGCAGAAATGCAGTTGGCAGAAATTTCCAGCGGGAGAGATCTGTACCGATTGTGATCGGGGGCGCTTACGCGCGTGGCGGGCACCACGTGTCGATCACACATAGATCTGCAAATCATAATCTTAACACAAACGGTTCTTGCTGCGGGCAGGCATGACACGCGTCTGAACGCTGTCAGGGCATTTGGCTCGAACAAGAGCGCCCTGTCGAAATGCAGAGCCGTAAAGTTACAACTAGGGGGGGTACATGAAAAATCTGTTCACGTCGGGTGGTTCAACTTTCGCGATCGCAACGGCGGCGGTCCTATTTGCGCAGGCGTCGCCTGCCTTGGCGCAAAGCGGTGATATCGCCGCACAGACCAGCAATCAGGAATCCTCTCTGGATAGCGATACATATAATGACACGGTGAACGAGATCGTCGTCGTCGGCTCCCAGATTAAGGGCACCAAAACGACTGGCGCCGTTCCCGTCTCGGTTGTTGGGGCAACCGAAATCGCATCGCTTGGTGCGGTTTCCAGTAACGATCTTTTTCGCGCCATCCCACAGGCTGGCGCTGTAACCTTTACCGGCCTTCCGTCCGGCGGTGGTCAGAATGCGGCACGCGGCGACATTTCGACGGTCAGCCTGCGCGGCATGGGTCTTGGCACCACACTCAGCCTGATCAACGGACGCCGTCTGGTTCAGCATCCAACCACAGTGAACGTCGATGGTGCGCCGCAAATCGGCTTTAACGTCAACGCGATACCCATTGGCGGCATTGAGCGCGTTGAGGTTCTGCGTGATGGTGCAGCAGCCCTTTATGGTTCAGACGCCATTGCCGGCGTTGTGAACACCGTGCTGCAGTCGGACTTGCAAGGCGGGTCGGTGGACCTGCAGCATGGCTTTGCGCAAGGCACCAAGCTGAAGGAAACGACCTTCAACGGCAGCTATGGCTCCAGCTTTGGTGGCGGGCGCGGCCATGTGTCGATGATGGGCACATTTTACGCACGAAGCGCACAACTCTATACCGACCTGCCCTACACCGCGACGCAAGATCTGCGCGACATGATCGACGACCCCAGCTTTGCTGGCCATACTGGGTTTGATGGCCGACAACAGGCATCGGCTTGGGGGCAATTTATTATTCCGAGCATGGCGGGCTTTAATGGCCCTGTTACCGTGAACGGCCAAGCCGTGACCAGCGGTGGCGGTGTTTTCAGCGTGGTGCCATGTACCAATGGCGGATCGCTGGTTGAGTCCGGCTATAGCGGTGTTTGCTATCGCAATGGCGCCCATGGTGCGGCGGATCGCAACGTGCGTCAGGATATACCCGGCACCTTCCCCAACGCGACGTCCATCGCCAGCACGCGCCGCGCCAATTTCTTCCTTTTCTCGAAATATGAACTGAGCGACAAGGTCGAACTTTTCTCGGAAGCTAGCTATTATTACGCGAAAACGCGCCAGCTTGATCAAAATGCGCAAATTGTCCAAACCTTCCCGATCACCGTTGCGGCGGACGCCTATTGGAACCCCTTTGGTCCGGTAGGTTCGCCTAACCGCTTGCCGGGTCTGAACATCCCCGGCGAAGGCCTGCCAGTTACCATCACCTCTTACGCGCCGGTTGAAACGGGTCCGCGCCGCGTGGACGTGCGCAATGATCAGTTCCGCTTGCTCCTTGGTTTGCGCGGCGATTTGGGCGCATGGAATTGGGAAAGTGCTGCCGTCTATTCAGAAGCGAAGGTTCGCGACACGTCAGACGCGATCAGCAACACTTTTTTCCAAGCCGCGGTTAACCGCACAACAGCAGACGCCTATAACCCATTTAACGGCGGCGACCCACTGAATCCATCGACGCAGGATAGCACGCTCAGCGACGCAGCGACCGTAAATTCCTTCATGATGAAGGGCGTGCGCATGAACAAAACCTCGCTCGCTATGGCCGACCTGAAACTGTCGAACGCGCGGCTGCTGTCGATATGGGGCGGCGATATCGGTATCGCTTTGGGCACCGAAATCCGCCGAGAAACCTATTCGGATGATCGTGACGACCATCAAGACGGCACCATCACCTTCGTCGATAGCGTGACGGGCAATGCCTATGGCACTGATTTTGCCATGAGCAGCCCGCGTCCCGACGTATCGGGCAGCCGCACCATTTTTTCGGCTTATGGTGAACTCGCAATCCCACTGGTCAGCCAGGATATGAACATCCCGCTGGTTCGCACCTTGGACGTTCAGCTGGCGGGCCGTTTCGAACATTATAATGACCTGGGCAGCGTCGCGAAGCCAAAGATCGCCGCGGCATGGGACCTTGTGAACGGCGTGCGCGTCCGTGGTTCTTATTCGGGCGGTTTCCGCGCGCCAACGCTTGAGGCCATGCATATTCCGGCATCCGGCCTGACCAGCAACGGCAATATGGACTATATCCGCTGCGAAGCGGATTTGCGCGCTGGCCGTATTACCAGTTGGTCAAAGTGCGACCAGCGCTTCAGCGCGGGTTCGACCACGGCGGGCAACAAGAATCTGAAGCCAGAAAATTCAAATTCATACTCGGTTGGCATCGTCCTAGAGCCAAAGTTCATTCCATCGCATCTTGGCCGCCTCACCCTCACTTTTGACCGCTTCTGGATTTCCATGAGCAATGTCGTCAGCTCGCTCGATCGTCCAACATTGTTGGCGCTCGACTATCTGGCTCGGGTTAATGGCGGTTCAACGGATAGCGTTGTGCGCGCGCCCGTAACGCAGGATGATATCAACTTTTTCGCAGGCACTGGCATTGACCCCGCCGGTATCTTTCTGCGCGCCGACACCAATTATCAAAATCTGTTGCCGCTTGAAATTGAAGGCATGGATTTCAGCATCAGCTATGCCTCGCCATCGACCAGCATTGGCCGCTTCAATTTCAACGCGAGCGCCAATAAAATGATCCGCTATGAACAGCAACCGCTGGCGGCGCAGCAGATTTTGATCGATGCGCAAAAGGCAGGCACCATCAACGATGGTTTTGTCGCGGCGACGGGCACAGGCAATCTCGTTGGCCTTGGCACTCGTCCGAAATGGCGCGGTACGGCATCGCTGAATTGGTCGCTCGACAATTGGTCGGCGGGTGCATTTGTTCAATATACGGACGCGGTGTTCGTTACCTCGATCATCAATGCCGCGGGTGATATGTACCGCGTCAAGAGCCACATCAGCGCCAATTTAAATGCCAGCTATACGTTCAAATCTGGTCCCTTGGAAAATGCACGCTTCACCATTGGTGCGCGTAATATTTTCGACAAGGATCCGCCGCTTGCCAATGGTGGCTATCTCGGCGGCCTGTATCAGGCCCAAGGCCGCTATTTGTACAGCAGCATCGGCTATAAATTTTAAATCACAAAAATAGCGAGGGTCAGCGGCAGGGACGCCGCCGACCCTAGAAATTGAAATGGGGAGCAATGCCGTGAAAAAAATACTCACAATCCTGATGGCAGCCAGTGCCATCACACCAATGTTCGCGCTGCATGCGCAACCAATGGACCCAGACTTTGCCAAATCGGTCAAGGAATGGACAACCCGCCCTGAATTCAGCAGCCCGCTGGTCGACCACCTGCCGCTGTCGGATACCATCCCGTCACCCAAGCAGGTTCTGGGCAACCATATCGGTGTGCCCAACAAGCTGCACAGCCAAGAGCAGATCATCGACTATTTTCGCCGTCTGGCCGCCGCAGCGCCGGACCGTGTTCGCATCGTCGAAATCGGCAAGACCTATGAAGGCCGCGACAATATTGTCGTTCTATTCTCCAACGCAGAGAATATGGCCAAGCTCGACACCCACAAGCGGAACCACAATCTGCTGGCCGACCCGCGCAAGATTAACGATGAACAAGCCAAGCAGATCATCGCTGAAACCAAGCCATTTTATTTCCTGAGCGCCGGTCTCCACAGCTCTGAAACTGGTCCGCCCGAAATGACGATGGAGCTGGCCTACCGCTTGTTGACCGAAGATTCGGACATGATCCGCAAGATCCGCGACAATTTGATCGTCGCGATCAACCCCGTTCTCGAAGGCGATGGCCGCTCGCGTTATGTTGATTGGTATCACCAAAGCTTGAAAGACGAGACCAACGATCTCGATAAGCCAGGTGGCCCACCATATTGGGGCAAATATATCTATCACGACAATAATCGTGACATGAACTTCTCGGACGTGAACGCGCGTCAATTGCTGGCATTCTATCTGGATTGGAAGCTGCCGATCATGCACGAACTGCATGAATCGGTGCCATTCCTTTATACCTATAGCGGCCAAGCCCCGCAGAATCCGGAATTGGATCCGATCCTTTACGGCGAACTGCCATTTTATGCGAATTATGAAATGTCGCAGCTGACCAAATATGGCATGCCAGGCGTGTGGACGCACGGTTTTGTCGATGCTTGGTCGCCCGGCTATGTCGCCTTTATGGCATCGAACCATAATGGCATGCTGCGCATGTATGAAACCTATGGCAATGGCGGTGCCACCACCATGTTACGCCGTGTCGATGGCGGCGTGGCAGCGAATAATGCGCGCGGCGGCAACCATCTAAAGCGTGACTGGTTCCGTCCAAACCCACCATATCGCGAAGTGATGTGGTCGATCCGCAACAACACCAACTATATGCAGACGGGTGTTCTGACGGCGCTGGATTTGGCGGCAACCCATAATCACACGATCCTTGAGAATTTCTATAAGAAGAGCAAAAATGCGATTGAGCGCGTCAAGCGTGACGGCCCCGTTGCTTATGTGATCCCAGCGGGTCAAAAGGACCAAAGCCGCGTCAAATTTGTGGTCGATCAACTCTTGCTGCAAGGCGTCGAAGTCGGTCAGGCCAATGCAGCCATTCGGCTTGGCGACAAAAGCTTCCCCGCAGGCTCGCTGATCGTCAAGCTCGACCAACCCTATGGCCCGCTTGCCAAGACGTTGATGCGCATCCAAGACAATTATCCGGATGAAAAGCTGTTCACTTATGATGACGCAGCGTGGACCATCGGCCTGATGACCCACACCGACGTGGTCGAAGTGACCGACAAGGCCGCACTTGGCGTCACGACAACGCCAGTGACCAACTTTACCCTGCGCGGCTCGATCAGCAACGCTGGTCCGGGTGGCTATATCGTCCTCGACAATGGGTCGGTCAATCTGGCGGTGCTGCGCTATCGCTTGAAGGACACCAACGTCCGCATCGTGGAACAAGGCTTCAAGCTCGGCAAAACGGACGTTCCCGCAGGCTCGTTCATTGTTCCGGCCAATGCCCGCTCGGCGCTGGCACCGGCTGTCGTCGAGCTGGGCCTGACGGCCATTGCCGCACCCGCCAATCTGGGTGCCAGCACGCATGAAGTGGCCATTCCACGCACCGCGGTGTTCAGCACTTGGGGTTCGACTGAAAAGGTTGGCTGGCTGCGCTATGCCTTTGATCAATATGAAACGCCTTATGACCTGATTTACAAAGAACAGGTGCGCGGCGGCAATCTTCGCGACAAATATGACGTGATCATTCTGCCGAACCAAGGCCGCACGGCGCGGGATATTGTGTTCGATATTCCGATGAAGGGTAAACCGCTTCCCTATAAAAAGAATGACCAGTTCAAATCCCTGGGCATGTATGGGGAATCCGACGACATCCGTGGCGGCATGGGCACCGAGGGGCTCAGCGAATTGCGCAAGTTCGTCGAACAAGGCGGCACGCTGATCACCACGGGCAATGCCAGCGAAGTTCCCGCTGCCTTTGGTCTGGTGGACGATGTTACCGCTGCGCCAGCACCGGGCGACAGCTATGCTCCGGGTCCGATCGTCAAGGCGAAGTTCCTGCAACCGCTCAGCCCCATTTTCTATGGCTATAACACCGCCGATACGGTCTCGGTCCGCTGGGCAACCAACACCCTGCTGAACGTCCGTCCGGCTGTGAAGGGCAAGGTATTGATGGAGTTCCCCGGCGGAAAGTCATCGATCCTCAGCGGTTTTATGCGCAATGCGGACCAGATCCAGAACCAGCCCGCGATCATCAACAGCGAATTGGGCGAAGGCCGCGTCTTGATGTTCGCAACCAACCCGATCTGGCGTTGGCAGACGCTGGGTGAATATCGCATGCTCTATAATGCGATGCTCAACTGGAAATCGCTGGGCGGCTTGACCGGCCAGTCGCCAGTCAAGCCAGCCGTTGCACCAGCCCCTGATGCACTGCCGGAATTTGACGATGGCACCAAGGGCAAGAGCGCCCGCACCAACTAAGCGAAATTCGGGGCTAACAGTGATGTTGGCCCCGACTTTTTCACCCCGCTGCACGCTTAAATGACGGGTGGAACATCAGGGCCCAGCTTGGGCACTATGGCTTATCCCAGCACGCACGAGACGTCGCCTTTGGCCTAAGCTGGTTGCCACAGAAACCTGCCAGCGATCAGAAAATATCGCCAAAAGTGGCCCGTCTCTGGCCCAGCCTCCTCTGCTCCGCTCTCTCGTTTAGCGATGCGCTCTAGGGCCTATAGCTCTGGCAATTGCACCGTACCGCCCAAGGCTTGATACAATGCGACATAAGCGTTCAAACGATCCGCCTGTAACTGCAACAAGGCGAGATCAACCGACAATAAAGCCCGCTGCGCATCCACCTGCTCCAGATAGGGGGAATATCCGGCGCGATAGCGGTTGGTCGCATGCCGCAGCACATCCGCCACCGCTGCCTGCTGTGCTTCCAATGCCTGAGATTGGGCGTGTAGTCGGTCGATATTCGATAGCTGATCCTCAACTTCGCGAAAAGCCGTCAACACTGTACGGCGATAGGCAAAAGCGGCTTGATCGCGCTGGGCCGTCGCAGCGTCGAACTGGCCCGTCAATCGTCCGCGTTGGAACAAAGGCGCCAAGATGCTGCCCCCCACCGACCAGATGGTTACCGGATCTTGTAACGCGGAACTGATCACCGCCCCCGCAGACGCAGCCAAGCGCAATTGCGGCAGGAAATTGGCCCGCGCCACGCGTAAATTTGCATCTGTGGCGGCCAGATTATATTCGGCCTGTGATATATCGGGACGACGTCTTACCAATTCCGACGGCAGGACATGGGGCACCAATGGCCTCTTCAGCGCAGAAAAGCCTGCTCCGCGAACAATTGCCGTTGGGTTTTGCCCCGTAAGCAATGATAGCGCATGCTCTTGGCGGGCGATCAACGCCTCAACAGCGGGAATTTGCTGCTCCGTCGCGCGATACTCGGCTTCGGCTTGCCGCAATTCTAATTGAGACGTGTAACCAGCTTCGGCTCGGTCACGGGCGATGCGTAGGGCCTCCCTGCGCGACACGACAGTTTGCGCGAGCAATTCGCGCCGTGCGTCTAACGCCAGCAGGGTGATATAGCCGCTAGCCGTCGCGCTCGTTACCGCCAAGGTCGCAGCGCGCCCAGCGGCTTGCGTCGCGGCGACATTCGCCGATGCCGCGCCAATTTGCGAGGAAATCCTGCCGAATAAATCGACTTCATAGGCAGCCTGAAATAGGGGCTGCACGCTGGCGCTTTCATTGGCCACGCCAAATGCATTGAGCATGCGCGCATCGCTCGCGCCTACATTGCCATTAAGCGATGGAAATAATTGCGAACGCGCGACCTTTTCCTGCGCGCGCGCTTCCGCAACCCTTGCTGCCGCAATCGCCAAATCCAAATTCTGCGCCTGCGCGGCTGCAACCAAGATGGACAATTGCGGGTCACCAAAGCCATTCCACCACGCACTCTCGGTCGCTCCACTGGCAGGATAGGCTTCCTTCCATTGGGCTGGTGCCTCGCTTATGCTCATCGGTGGACGCGGGCCAATTGTCGGCGCACAAGCTGCCAGCGCCCCAGCCGACAGTGCCACCACAAAGCTGCCGCTTTTCATCGGCCTTCGCCCGTATAGACGGTGGCCACAACCGACATCCCAGGCCCCAATCTATCGGCTAATTTCTGCCCATCATTTATCCGGATGCGCACGGCAATACGTTGGGGAACCTTGACAAAATTCCCAGATCCAGTGTCTGGCTTGATGACGCTAAATTCACTTCCCGCAGCCGGAGAAATATTCTCTACGGTTCCAGACAATTCCGCCCCGCCCAACGCATCAATGCGCAGGCGCGCGCGTTGGCCCGTACGGATTTCGCCGGTTTGCGCCTCTTTGTAATTGGCAACCACCCAGTGGCGATCCGGCACCAGATACATTAACTGCGTGCCCGCATTCACCAATTGTCCCACGCGCACCGACACTTCACTCAGCCGTCCATCACGTGGTGCCCTGATAATCGTGCGGTCCAAATCAATGGCGGCCAATCCCCGCGACGCCTTGGCATTGGCGACGCCCGCTTCCAATCCGGAACGTCCAACACTTACCGACCGAACTTGTTCTAGAGCAATCAGTCGCTGCGCTTCGGCTTGCCGAACCGATGCTTCGGCTTGGCGCAGCGCGGCGAGCGTTTGATCACGTTCGCGTAGGGACACAGAACCCTCGTCGACCAATTCCGTCACGCGGCGCATATCGGCTTGCGCCCGCTGCAACTGCGCGCGCGCATTGGCAATGGCCGCATCTTGCAATTGAACTTGGGCCTCGGCCGATCGCTGACTTTGCGCACTATTGCTCAGGCTCGCGTCCTGCGCGGAAATATTGGCATCGGCTTGCGCCACACGCTGCTTGTAAATGCTGTCGTCAATGCGCGCCAAAATCTGCCCTGCTTTCACATCCGCAAAATCTTGTACCAACACCTCGGTCACATAACCGCCCACTTGGGGTGAAATAACCGTGGTCTGGCCGCGCACATAAGCATTGTCTGTGGTCTGGCTGTTCATATGGAACGGCGGGAGGCCCCATGCATAAAGAATAGCCAATGCGCCCAGCAATATCACAAGGCCGTAAAAGGCTATGCGGGGGCGCGACCGTTCCGGCCGCCAGCCGCTACCATCACCCTCGGCGCTTTCCGTGCTCTCGGTGCCGTCACGGCCTTCCTCGGCCTCATGGGCAGCGATGCTTTGTGCATCATCCGATTTTGCGATGTTCGTTTCCGGCTGGTCTTGATCCAGCTTTTTTTGCTCTGTCATTGCTGTGCAGCCCGCATTTTTTGTAGCGCCTCCAATTCCTTTGCCAAAGGAATATGCCCTTTCCGACGATCAGAAGCCCAGCGCGTGAATAAAATCAGAAACGCTATGGATGCTATGGACCCAATAACGAAAAATACGTCATTAAACGCCAAAATTGCCGCTTCCCGTCCGACTTCTTGTATCAATTGACCAGCCGCCGTTGCGTTCCGCAAAACAGGGTCGGTCATCCTTTGGGTCAAACTATTGGCGATGCCACTGATCGCAGCGCTCACTTCCGGATCGCCATTGGAGATCGAGGTACCCAGCGTCATCAAATGCACTTTTGTCCGCCACGTATGAAAAGCGGAAAGGGCCGCGACGCCAGCCAAACCGCCCAACGTCTGGGACAAGCTGAACAAGGCCACAAAGCTGACCAAATAAGATGGTCCCTTGGACAAGGCTCTGAACATCCCTTCCATCATCATCGGGGCCATCGAATATACCGCAGCAAAGGCCAATAAGGATTGTGACAAATAAAGGTTCGCGGGCCGTGTGAGCAATCCAGAGTCGGTATCCAGAAATGCTCCAATCGCGATCAACACCAGGCATATGAGAATGGGTTTGCGCAGGTCGGTCGGGTTAATTGTAACAACCGCCAAAATCGCGCCAGCCAAGGTCGCGACTGTCAGCACGCTATAATAAGTAACCAGTTGATCATTCACCATGCCAACCGCGCTGAGCAGCCCTGTTGCGCCAAAATTTTGCTCGGCTGTCAACACGCGCACCATCGCCCCCGTCAGCGCAAATCGAACCAAGTCGCCGCTGGTCATCCAACGGGTGTGCAGCATCGGGTTTTGCCGATTATGCTCAATCAAAAACGCCGCGCCAATCAAGACCACCGATGCCGCCAATGCGCCGCCAAGCCATGGCGTCGACCACCATTGAATGCGGCCCTGCACCAGAAATGCACATAGCAGCCCCATCCCTGTCGCAAGCAAAGGAAAGCTTAACAAATCCAGCTTTTCAAAGGATTTAATAATCTCCCCTTTGGGCAGCGTTAAAATATTTACCAAGCCCACGGCGACCAGCGATAGGGCAAATTGAAAAAGGAATAAGTTGCTGATGTTCCCATCAAATAAGAACATTGGCGATATAGCGCGCGCCAGCAAGGTGGCGACTTGGGTTAAACCAATGCCAATTAAGAACCCGCCAATGCGGGCCTCGGGAGGCATGCCCTGCATCAGGTAAAATATCGCCAAAGTACTCAGCCCGCTCGCCGCGATACCGGATATGCCACGGGCGATCAGTTCCAGCCTGTAGCCCATATCAAATAGCTGCACGAAATTCGCCAGCAGCAACGCAATCATCACCGCGCGCACAAAACGCTGAATGCCAAATTGCTGCCGAGATTTATACAGCAAGATGCTCATGCATATGTTGGTCATATTATAGGCGACCGTCACCCAGCCTGCATCAACGCTCGTGAGGCCCAAATGCCCTTGCAATGTCGTCAAATTGGCCAGCAACAAGCCGTTTTGAAACCCGCCAACGATGCAGATATAAAGCCCGATCAATAAATAGGCGATCTTACGAAGCTTCGGATGGTCTGGCGATGCCGGAGAACCAGGCATGAAGGGGCGCTCATGCGGCTTAAACACATATTCCTGGCGGCGCCCCGATGAGGATTTATTTTTGGCCATTCCAGCTATTTGGATACCACTCGCACTTCACGCAGATATGACAGAAAGACGCCGTCCGACTCACCGCAGATTGAAGCGGAATGTAATTCGATACGAGCCTCGCTACTAGGGTAATTGTGGTCGCCCCCAGATGTCCTCGTCCGGATCACAATAAGCAAAGCTATTGCCGTTGCCCGCTCCCTTTTCGCCGCCGAGGGTCGACAGCCCCTCCGTCAGGGCAAATGACAGCCGCTAAACCAAGCGTAAAACTGCCAGTTTAGAGGGCATCCTATCAAAACAAGCTATACCTCATCCTTCATCCTTGATCCTTATACCGGTCCGCCTTTTGCCATCGCTGGGAAACTTGCACGGTGTCCCACAATTTCGGACCGACAATCACAAGCGCACTTCCGACGCTCCCACACCAAAACGTCACCGCCGCGAGAAACATCATCACGGCGCTTGCTTCATGGGCCGATGTGCTATGCGCAATCGCATGAAGATGGCTGACGGCCAGCATGGCCAATCCGACGAGTATCGCGCCAGCTAGGCGTAAACACATATTCGCCGCTTGTGTTTCATGCCATTTCATCATCCAAGCCTCCAACTTCGTCGAAGGCTATTCAACTATGCAGAGGGACGTAGGAAAGCCAGATGACCGAAAGGCGTACGGCATTGTCTTAGCATAGGATCGGCATTATTTCCGGCGGTCATCACCGCGACCACAAGCGCCGGCTATATCTCTTCGCCATGGGAATCGACGGGGCCAAGACGCAGGCGATACCCAATCCCAAGTTCATTGCTGATCAGCTGGGGATGCTGCGGGTCAGTCTCCAGCTTTTGGCGTAGCGTGCGAATGAGAACACGCAGATATTCGACATGATGCTCATGCTCGTGCGGCCATACCTCGTTCATCATCTGCTTGTGCGTGATCACCCGTCCCGGAAAACGGGCCAGCTCGACCAGCACCTTATATTCCTTGGGCGTCAGATGAATTTCTTTGCCGCTTTTCGTCACCCTTCGCGCGGCCATATCCAGTATGACGTCCCCCAATGTCACAACCAAATTTCCGCCATCGCGCGTCAATCTATTGCGCACGGCGACCCGCATTCGTGCCAGAAGCTCATCCGTATCGAACGGTTTGGTCAGATAATCATCGGCGCCCAAATCCAGCGCAGCGACTTTTTCATCCGTCGCATCACGCGCCGACACCACAATCAACGTGGTTTGCGACTGTTGTTTGAATATCGGCACCAATTCCAGCCCATCCCGATCTGGCAAACCCAAATCCAGCAAGATGATATCGGGCCGTTCGCCGCGCAGCAGCGCGGCCGCCTCCCTCGCATTGCCCGCTTCGACTATCGCATAATCAGCGCGTTCCAAGGCGGCCCGCAACAAGCGGCGGATTTGCGGTTCGTCATCGACGATCAACACTTTATGGCGCGATTTCATAACAATTTCTCGTTCATCAGCTCTCCGACGATCAGCGCGGATGGGATGTGAATGGAAAATTGCGCGCCATGCGGGTCATCATGATTTCCAGCTTCAACGCTCAAGCCCATCGCTTCGGCAAAACCCTTCACAATAGCAAGGCCAAGACCGGTCCCATGCTTGGCCCGATCATTTCCATCAATCCGTGTAAATGCTTCAAACACGCGTTTTTCATCGCCAATCGCGATCCCCGGCCCTTGATCGATCACCGACAAAATTATGCCGTCAGCCGTCCGATTGGCCCGTATGATAATAGGCGTTCCAGCATCAGCATAGCGCCCAGCATTATCCAGCAAATTGATAAGACAATGATGGAGCAGGATCGGATCAAGCCGCACAAAAGGCAATGCGGACGGAATATCGATTAAGATTTCATGGCCAGTTAGCGACGCGCGGCAATCATGGGCCGCACTGGCGGCGGCGTCGAACAATTCCGTCGCCTCTGCCCGCATGGGAAGCGCCCCCGCCTCTACCCGCACCATATCCAGCAGATTGGAAACGAAACGATTCAGGCGCAATGCCTCTGCCTCAATCGTTCCGGCAAAGGCTTGGGCACCAGCCACGCCATCAAAGGGACCGCGCCGAATGGCCTGCGCCGCCGACAATATCATGGTCAGCGGGGTCCGCAGATCGTGGCTGACGGATGACAGCAAAGCAGCCCGCAGCCGATCGCGTTCTTCGACATGGCGTGCATGCAGCGCGGCTTCCTCCAACCGCATGCGGTCCAGCGCAATGGCCGCCTGATCTAGCAAACTCATCAGCAGCGGAAGCTGATCGGACCGTATCGGGTCCAACGCATCGTTGCGGCTGATGCCCAACACGCCGATCACACACCCCGTCGTGGCCAACGGGTGAAACAACCATTCAGATGACGTCAACGTAGACGATCCGCGCCCAGCGGGCAGCCCATTATCAATCGCCCATTGGGCTGCGGCCCGCTCAATCGGTTCCAGCACATCATCGGGAGGAACAGCGGCACGCAATGTCGGCCCGTCCGCCGACGGCAGCAAGAACACCGCACGCACGTCCAACAATCGGCCCACTTCGAAGCAAATCGCCTGCATCAAGCCGTCCTGATCGGGCGCGGCAGTCAACTGGCGTGAGAAACTCGCCAGCGCAGCATTTTGGCGTGCGCTTTTTTGGGCGAGATTGGCTTGTTCGCGCGCACGGGCGGCGAACTGGCTGGTGACAATCGCAACCCCCAGCAAAACAAAGATGCTAATGATATTTTCGGGGTTGTTGACGGTCAGCGAGCCTGTGGGCGGCAGGAAAACAAAATTATAGGCCAGACTGGACATAAACCCAGCAAAAAGCCCAGCACGCAGGCCAAAGCTGGCCGCCGCCGCCATCACCGGAATCAGAAACAACAGCGATATATTATGAAGATCAATAAGCTCGATCAGCAAGCGACCTAGGATCGCCATGGCCGCGACCATCACGAACGACCAGATATAATGGGATCGCTTGCCCCAACTTCCAACCAAAAGCGAAGAACGGTTGTGGTCCGCCTGTTTGGGGCTGTCGCTGGGCACAACATGAACCGCAACATCGCCGTTGGCCCGTACCACTTGATCGACAATCGAGCCGTGCAGCATCGTAAACCACCACGGTCGGCGTGATTTGCCCATCACAATCTGGGTGGCGCGCGCATCTTGCGCAAAGAGGCGCAAACCGTCGATGACTGTGGCAGCAGGCACGGTCGCGGTCGAAGCCCCCAGCCGCGACGCTAGCGCCAAGGTGTCAGATAGCTGTTGCCGGTCCATGTCGGACAGGTTCAGGCTGCGCCGCGTTTCAATATGCACCGCGGTCCATGGTGCCTTCAGCGCATCGGCCAGCCTTTTCGCCGCGCGGACAAACTCGACCGCTGCGGGCAATTCGCTGACCGCCACAATGATCCGCTCACCCACCGCGAAATTGCCCGCCAAAGCATGGCTGCGGACATGTTCTAGCATTTGCGCGTCCACGGCTTGCGCCGCGCGCCGCAAAGCAAGTTCCCGTAGGGCGGTCAGATTAGATTTCGAGAAAAAATGCGCAAGGGCACGCGACGCTTCTTGCGGGATATAGACCTTGCCATCGCGCAATCGCTCGATCAGTTCGTCAGGCGGCAGATCGACGACCTCGAGTTCGGCATTTTCCAAGACGGAATCCGGTACTGTTTCACGCACCCGAATGTGGGTGATCGATGCCACCACATCATTCAGGCTTTCGACATGCTGAATATTCAGTGTGGAATAAACATCAATGCCAGCATCCAACAGTTCTTCGACATCCTGATAGCGTTTCGGATGGCGGCTGCCCGGTGCATTGCTATGCGCAAGTTCGTCGACCAGCACCAGCGCGGGGTGACGCTGTAAGATGGCATCGACGTCCATCTCGCTATATCGCACGCCCTGATGATCACTCACGCGCCGTTTGATGATGTCATGGCCGTTAACAATGGCCTCAGTATCCCGCCGCCCATGCGTTTCCACGATGCCAACCACCACATCCACGCCAGCTTCGCGCCGATGGTGCCCGTCCATCAACATTTCCCAAGTCTTGCCAACACCGGGGGCCGCGCCAAGAAATATCTTGAGACGCCCACGGCCCTCCTGCGCCGCTAGACGCAGAAAGGCTTCAGGAGATGGTCTGTCGCTATAGGTCACGCCGCAGGTTTATCGCCAAAATGATCAAGACGTCTATTGAGGATGAAGATATTCACCCGTGCTTCGCCCAGAAACCCCAATAAGGGGCGCTCAATGGCCTGTTCCACCAAGGTTCGGACAGATGCCGGATCAAGCGCACGCGCCCGTGCCACCCGATCCACTTGATAAAAAGCCGCCTCGGGGCTGATATGCGGGTCGAGCCCCGAGGCAGAGGTCATCACCAGATCAGGCGGGACGTTAAGCCCTGGTGAGGTTTCGGAAAATTTGGCGACATCGCCCTGCACACGGTCCGCCAGCGCCTGTGATGTCGGGCCTAGGTTGGAACCCGACGACGCCATGCCATCATATCCATCCCCAGCCGCCGACGGTCGGCTGTTGAAATATCGATCAGACGTAAAAGCTTGGCCGACCACCGTGGACCCAACAACAATGCCTTTGTCGCGCACAAGGCTGCCGTTCGCCTGATGGGGAAAGAATATTTGCGCAGCCCCCGTGATGGCGAGTGGATAAGCAAGCCCAAGCAGCACAGCAAAAAAAAGCGTCATAACCAGCGCGGGGCGCAGCGATGTAATGAGATCTTTGTTCATAATATCATCCTCAGACCAAAGCGATGCTCGTGATGGCCAAATCGATCAGCTTGATCCCAATGAAAGGTGCAATCAGGCCGCCAAGGCCATAAATCAGGATATTGCGACCCAGCAGTTGCCCCGCCCCCATGGCGCGATAGGTCACCCCCCGCAGAGCAAGCGGCACCAACAGCAAGATGATCAGCGCATTGAAAATAATCGCCGACAAAATGGCGCTTTCGGGACTGGCCAGCCCCATGATGTTGAGCACACCCAATTGGGGGTAAAGCGTCACAAACATCGCGGGAATGATGGCAAAATATTTGGCCACATCATTGGCCACCGAAAAGGTAGTTAACGCCCCCCTCGTCATCAACAATTGTTTCCCAATGCCGACAATTTCGATCAATTTGGTGGGATCGCTATCAAGGTCCACCATATTGCCCGCTTCCCGGGCCGCCTGTGTCCCCGTGTTCATCGCGACCCCAACATCGGCCTGCGCCAGCGCGGGCGCATCATTGGTGCCGTCACCGCACATCGCCACCAAGCGTCCGCCCGCTTGTTCTTTGCGGATCAAGTCCAGCTTGTCCTCTGGCGTTGCTTGGGCCAAGAAATCATCGACCCCAGCCTCTGCCGCAATCGCCGCTGCGGTCAGCGGGTTATCACCCGTAATCATCACGGTGCGGATGCCCATGGCGCGCAATTCCCCGAACCGCTCGCGAATGCCCGCCTTGACGATATCTTTCAAAAAGATCGCGCCCAGCAATTGACCATCTTTGGCCACGGCCAATGGCGTTCCACCAGCGCGCGCGATTTCATCGGTGATACGGCGCAATTCCGTCGCGGTTGCGGTTTCCGCCACAGCCGGATTGGCCCGCAGGATGGAATCGACCGCTCCCTTTTGAATGGTATGACGGCCATAGCTTATGCCGGAAATACGGGTCTGAGCCGTAAAGCCGATAATCTGTGCATCGGCGGGAACCTCGGCGGTCTGGCCAAAAATTTCCCGCGCCAGCAGCACAATCGAGCGTCCTTCCGGCGTTTCATCGGCTAGGCTGGCCAGCAGCGCAGCATGGGCCAATTGCTCCGCCGAATGGCCGCCCACGGCGCGAAATTCGGTCGCCTGCCTGTCGCCGATGGTGATGGTGCCAGTTTTATCCAGCAACAAAACATCAATGTCACCGGCAGCCTCCACCGCGCGGCCTGATTTGGCGAGCACGTTAAAGCGCACCAAACGGTCCATGCCTGCAATGCCGATGGCCGACAACAGCGCCGCAATGGTCGTTGGAATCAAGGTGATCAACAGCGCCGCAAGGATCGTCACCGGTATGGAACCACCCGCATAGGATGCAAAGGCCGGTATCGAACCAACCGCAATCAAAAAGATGATCGTCAGGCCCACCAACAGCAAAGTCAGCGCGATTTCATTGGGTGTCTTTTGCCGTTCGGCCCCTTCCACCAAGGCGATCATTCGGTCGATAAAGCCTTGGCCTGGCCCCGCTGTCACGCGGATCCTAATTTCATCGGATATCACCCGCGTCCCTGCCGTCACCGCCGAGCGATCGCCGCCTGCCTCGCGGATCACAGGCGCGCTTTCGCCGGTGATGGCGGCTTCATTCACTGTTGCCACACCCGCCACCACTTCGCCATCCGCTGGGATCAGGTCCCCCGTCTGGACCAGCAGCATGTCGCCCAATTTCAGGGCACTAGCGGGCATATTTTCCCAAATCAGGCTATCACCCTGCAAGCGTTTCGCCGTGAGTTCAGCCTTGGCAGCGCGCAAAGACGCCGCCTGTGCTTTGCCGCGCCCTTCGGCCAGCGCCTCTGCCATGGTGCCGAAAAACACCGTCAACCACAGCCAGAGAATGAGTTGCAGCTTAAATCCAGTGGAAAGCCCATCCTGCCCAATCACCAACAGGATCGTCAGAAGCGCCGCGATGACCGCCGTGGTGAACATCACCGGATTTCGGATCAATGCACGCGGGTGTAATTTCCGAAATGCGCCGCCAAGGGCAGGAATCATCAGATCAGCGGAAAATAAAGACGTGTTGGCAGAAGCTTGTGCGGTCTTAGCCATATACAATATCCTTAGAAAAGCTGGCCATGGACCATCGCGAAATGGTCCGCGATCGGGCCAAGGGCGAGACTGGGCAGGAATGTCAGGCCGCCGACAATCAAAATGATGCCGATCAAAAGCGCGGTCCAAATGGGGCCTGTTGTGGGAAAGCTGCCCGCCGTTTCTGGCGTATATTTTTTCGCAGCCAGTCCGCCCGCAATCGCCAACATCGGGATGATCACGAAAAAGCGACCAATCCACATCCCGATGCCCAACAACCCATTATAAAATGGCGTGTTGGCAGACAGGCCTGCAAAGGCGGAACCATTATTCGCAACCGCACTGGTAAAGGCGTATAATATCTCGGAAAATCCATGGGGTCCGTGGTTCAGCGGCCCCGCAAGGCCTGCTTCGGTCACGGATGCAATGGCCGTAAAACTCAGGATAGTTAAAGGCAGGACCGCAATTGCAAGAACCGCCAGTTTCACTTCTCGTGCTTCAATTTTCTTTCCGACATATTCCGGCGTGCGGCCCACCATCAATCCGGCCACAAAGATGGCGAGAATGGCGAACAGCAAGAATCCATAAATACCCGCGCCAACGCCGCCGATCACCACTTCGCCAAGCTGCATATTGAACAAAGGGATCAGGCCGCCAAGCGCCGTGAAACTGTCGTGCATGGCATTCACCGCGCCGCAGGAGGCCGCCGTGGTCACCACTGCATAAAGTGCGGATTGCGCTATGCCAAAGCGGGTTTCTTTGCCCTCCATATTGCCGCCCATCGCCCCCAAATGATGGAGCACAGGATTGCCAGCGGCTTCTTGCCAATAGGTGATGGTCACACCCACCAGAAAAATGGTGATCATCGCCGCCAAAATGGCCCAGCCTTGCCGCGTGTTGCCAACGGCTTTGCCGAACGTCCATGTCAAACCGGCACCCACCACCAAGATCGACAGCATCTGCACCAAATTGGTCAGCGCCGTTGGATTTTCAAAAGGATGCGCGCTGTTGACGTTGAAAAATCCCCCGCCATTGGTGCCCAGCAATTTGATCGCTTCTTGCGATGCCACGGGGCCAAGCGCCAATATTTGCTTCGCGCCTTCCAAGGTGGTCACATCAACCGACGCGGCAAGGGTTTGCGGAACCCCGCTCGCGACATAGAAAATCGCAATGACAACGCACATCGGCAACAGCAGATAGAGCGTCACCCGCGTCATATCCGCCCAATAATTGCCAAGCGTCTTGGCCTCCCGCCGCGCAAAACCACGAAACAGCGCGAAAGCGAGCGAAATGCCGGTCGCCGCCGAGAGGAAATTTTGGATGGTCAGCCCCAACATTTGGCTAAGGTTCGACAGTGTCGACTCCCCGCCATAGCTTTGCCAATTGGTATTGGCGGCAAAGCTGATCGCCGTGTTAAAGGCAAGATCCGCGCTCGGCCCATCATAGCCCAAGGGATTGAGCGGCAATCCGCCTTGCAACCGCAGCACCGCATAGGTGAACAGCAACAGCATGCTATTAAATATCAACATATGAACGGCGTAACGCCGCCATCCTTGCTCCTCTGCCGGATCAATGCCGGACAGGCGGTAAAAGCCCGCCTCCACCGGACCGAGTATGCGGTGGAGCGGCGTGCGCCTCCCTTCATAAAGCGCAAAGAGCCACAGCCCCATGGGCTTTGCAAGCAGCAGCAAAAGGCTGGTGAATATGGCTATCAACAGCCATCCCTGAATGGTCATCACAGCCTTCCCCTAAAATCGTTCAGGCCGTGCAAGCACCGCCACAAGATACAGCAAAAGGCCAAGCGCGGTCACGCCCGCGAGCATAAGGTCTAAAGACATAGGCATATATCCTTACGCATCGTCACACAGCCGCGCGTAACCGAGGCTGATGGCCAACAGGGCAAGGATGATGCCGATCCACATCAGATCATGCATGATATTGCTCCAGCTAATCGCTCGCAGCAGGGCGCAGGGAGTCGACAGCAGGACGCTTCAATAAAGGGACGCCGCGTTTAAATTCGAGAGAGCGAAACCATCCTGCGCATAGTATTTGCGTATGAATATCGAAATAGGCGCTGCGATGTGACGGATATTCCCCGCCAACGCCCGTGGCCGTTGGCGAAAATCATGCCGCTCAATATGCTGCGATCATAAACTGGCTTGTGGTCGTGGCTCGTCGCGAACAAGGGTTGAAGGTGCGACGCCACTTAAACGAAAATCAATTTATCCTTTTAAATCAACAAGATTTATATGATTTCAAAGACAACAATGGATGAACAGGCAACTCCAACTGATTTGATCAGTCAAGCGGCACCTTGGTCCCTTTTTATCAAATTCTCTTCTTTGCCTGTCACTATACTGTCACCACCCATCGCGTAGGGGCCCCGCAAGCCAGTCACATCGTCCGCTGACTCGCTTGCAGTTCATAACGGGGGACCATCTAATGCTTTCGAATTTGTTGCGCGTTGCTGTATCTTTACCAGCGATTGCGATCGCAACGGTACCAGCCATTGCGCAGACACAAAATGTCAGCAGCACAGCGCCGATCAGTGCTGGCGCGGAACCAAGCGACCTGATTGTCGTCACGGGATCGCGTATTGCGCGCGCAGATTTGGTCAACCCTATGCCGGTCAGCGTGGTGGAAATGGATGAAGCTTTGCGCTTCAATAACAATGACCTCTACAGCGTTTTGCAACAAAATCCCGCTTTGGGTTTTGGTGGGACCAGCCTAAGCAGCAACCCATCGGGTTGGGATTCTGGCGCACGTTTCGTCAATCTGCGCAACCTCGGCACCAACCGTTCGCTGACTTTGATTGATGGCAAGCGCCGTGTTTCCGGTTCCACCCGATCATCTGCGGTGGATATTGGCACCATTCCGCTGGGTATGATCGAGCGCGTCGAAATTATCACGGGCGGCGCCGCCGCCGTTTATGGCGCCGATGCGGTAACCGGCGCGGTCAATATCATCACCAAGAAAAATATTGACGAAACCACCCTTTCCATCACCGGAGGACTTTCCGAGCGCGGTGACGCTGGTCAGGGGCAAGCATCCATTTCAACCGGATTTAAATTCGCCGAAGAACGCGGCCGTGTGACCTTGGGCGCGACCTATTCGCGGACAAATTCCCTTTATATGTATGATCGCTATAATTGGCAAAATCAGCCGATCTTGCTTCCCAATTTGGCGAATACGGGCACGTCCGACGGTATCCCCGATCGCATTCATGTGTGGAATTATCGTCAACATTATTATGCTTATGAACCCAATTTCTGGCTGGGAACGGTCAACGGCCAAGTCATCAACAAGCGGTTCATGCTGGAAGACGGCGGCACCGTGCGCCCCATGGTCCACGATGTTTATATGGACAAGGCCCCCGCTCAATTTGCATTGGGCAGCGGCGGTGACGGACGCAATCTGACGGACATGAACCAATTGCGCGGCGCAGAAGAAGCCATTTCAGCGATGGGTCGGGCTGAATTTGATCTGACCGACCATGTCACTTGGGCCGGATATTTCAGCTACTCACGTAACAATTATAATGGTGCGGGGACCTATTATCGTGACGACACCCGTACCAGCTTCATGGGCGTCGGAAGTGCCAAAGCCTATCTAGACAACCCATTTTTGCCAGATTCCATTCGCGATGTGATGAATGAATATGGCCTCACATCGCTGAATATCGACCGCACCTATGGCAATTTCCCCGTGCGGGATCAGCGCCACAAGCGTGAAACCATCACGCTGGGCACCGAAATAAACGGCAAGCTGACGGATGCCATCAATTGGAGCGCCTTTTATCAATATGGTCGTTTCAAAGACCATGCGATTGAAGGCAATGTGCCGATTAAATCGCGCTGGTTGGCGGCGCGCGATGTCATAACGGGGCCCAATGGCTTGCCTGTTTGCCGCGACGAAGCAGCGCGGGCCGCTGGTTGTATTCCACTCAATATTTTCAGCACCATCGCACCCAGCAAAGAATTGCGGGACTATGTGCTGGGTGATCGCGACGAATATCGCACTGTCACCCAGCAATCCGCCGGCGCGGTCATCAATGGCTCGCTGGTGAATATGCCCGCAGGAGCCGTGAAATTCGCCCTGGGTGTGGAATATCGCAAAGATACGCTGAAGAATGAAGACGACCCATTGGCCCTGTCCGGCGAGCTGGTTTATGGTGGCGGACCAAGCGCCCGCTCGCAGCTTGATGTCAAAGCCGATGTGAAGGAAGTGTTTGCCGAATTGGTCGTGCCCTTGTTTGCGGACCGGTCATTTGCGCGGCGCATGGATTTGGAATTGGCCTATCGCCATTCCGATTACAGCACCGTTGGCGGCACGGATGCTTGGAAAGCAGGTTTGATTTACGAACCATTTGATGGGTTTATGATCCGCGGTGTTCGTTCCAGAAGCGTACGCACGCCAAATTTCGGCGAATTATATGAACCCATGGTGACCAGCACCACCACGGGGTCCATCTCTGATCCTTGTGAAGCAGGTGACATCAGCAAATCCCCCACCCGTGCCGCCAATTGCCTTGCATTGGGTGTAACGACGCCGCTACCCGACATTAAGACGGGACCGCATATCACCACAGGCGGCAATCCCAATTTGCGGCCGGAAACATCGAACAGCCTGACACTGGGTGTGGTTTGGCAACCGCGTTTCTTGCCCAATTTCGATCTAACCGTCGATTTTTGGGATATTAAGATCAAGGATTATATCCACCAGCTGAGCTATACCCAAATCCTCAATCTATGTGTCGACTTGCCAACCATCGACAATCAATATTGCCGCGCGGTCGGCCGCAATCAAACACCGGATGTTCCGACGGAACAGCATGGCATTGTTTTGCCAGCCGGTGCCCCGCTCTATGTCAATGCGCAGCAGGGCAATATTTCGGCCATGAAAGCGCGCGGAATTGATGTTGGGATAAATTACCGCGTGGATGTTGGCCCAGGCCGCCTTGGCCTGAAATTTGCGGGCACCTATTTGCTTGATCATATCTTTGAAACCACGCCTGGGGCTCCGGCTGGCGACATTTTTTATGACGGCCAATATAATTATCCGAAATGGCGCGGGAATTTGACGACCAGCTATGACCTCGGCCATGTCGGAATTGCGTTAAACACGCGATATCAAAGCGGCGGCAAAGGCGACAATATGGCGTCGCCGGAACAATATGATAATAATGATGTTCCATCGCGCACCTATTTCGATTTGTCGGCACGCTATGGCTTTGGCAACCACACACTCAACGCCAGCGTGACCAATCTGACCAATCAAATGCCGCCTTATATGGCCTTTGGTGAGCCAGGCATTTACGCCGCCAGTTCGGTCTATGATGTGATTGGCCGGTCATACAGCCTGTCCTATTCGCTGAAATTTTAACCGCATGCAAAGGCTGTCGTTTCCATGTGCCGCAGCACTGGGAATGACAGCCTTTGCCTCACCCTATGCTGTCCGCACAGCGGCCTGCCCAGCGCAGACAGCACAGATTCAGCCGCCAAACGGCGCAAAACCACTTTCACCATCCCCGTCCCTCTCTCCCCCCCTGCTGGACCAGCAGCCCTTTGCCGGAGGAAATCATGTCCGCCCTCAATCGCCGTGAACTGATCAAAGCTGGCGCCAGCCTCGCCCTCTTTACAGGTTTCTCCCCCTCCCCCCTCTGGGCGGCTCCCTTGGGTGCGAACCCCTTCATGCTGGGCGTTGCCTCCGGCGATCCATGGCCGGATGGATTTGTGATCTGGACCCGTCTGGCACCGCGTCCCTTGGAAGAACATGCTGGCATGCCGGCGGCGCGCGTCCCTGTACGATGGGAAGTGGCGGAAGATATGGCTTTTTCCAAAGTCGTAAGACAGGGAGAGGCCATGGCATTGCCCGAACTGGCCCACTCTGTTCATGTCGAAGTAGCGGGCCTGCGGCCCCATCGCCATTATTGGTATCGTTTTTCCGTGGCGGGTTCGGATATCAGCCCCATTGGAATGACCCGCACAGCGCCCCTCGCCACCGATCTGATCGATCATATGCGAATTGGTGTGGCCGGATGCCAACATTATGAAATGGGCTTTTTTGACGCTTGGCGTCATTTGGCCGAAGAGCCGGACCTCGACCTCATCTTTCATTATGGGGATTATATCTACGAAGGCGGCGCGACCAAGATGGGGCCACGCCCCAACTCATGGACGCCCGTGCGCCAGCATGTCGGGGACGAAATCTATAGCATTGACGATTATCGGCGACGCTATGCGCAATATAAAAGCGACCCCCATCTGATGGCAGCCCATGCCGCCTGTGCCTTTGCGGCGACCTTTGACGATCACGAAGTCGATAATAATTGGGCCAGCGACTTCGACCAAGATGGAACAGATCCGAAAATCTTCGCGCTCCGCCGATTTGCCGCGTTGCAAGCATGGTATGAACATATGCCGGTTCGCAAAGCGCAATTCCCGAAGCAGGGTGGCCTCGTCGCGCATCGCCGATTGCATTTCGGCCAATTGCTGCAAATGCATCTGCTCGACACACGATCCTATCGCGCAGATCAGCCCTGCGGTGATGATTTCTACAAAAACCCATGCCCCCCTGAAGCCCATATGGCCCCCACGGTGCTGGGCGAAGCCCAAGAAAAATGGCTGGACGACGGGCTGGGCACAGGGTCGGCAGCGTGGAATTTACTGGCGCAGCAAATCATTGTGATGCCGGTTGATTTTCGCAAGGAAGATGCAACCGAAGCACAATTCGCCACCGATTTATGGGACGGCTATCGCCCCGCGCGCAAACGCTTGATCGAAACGATCCGTAAACATCAACTGCGCAATGTCATCATCGCGACCGGTGATCACCACCGCCATCTGGTCGGCACCGTGCCGGAAAATGATGAAATCCTAGATGGACCAATGGTGGCGGTTGAATTTCAGGCGGCCTCTATTTCATCCAATGGCAATGGCAAAGGCGAAGCAGGCCTTGGTCATATGATGAAGAATAACCCGCATTTCGACCTATATACAGACCGCAGAGGTTATCAGCTTTTTGATATCACGCCCAAAAGCTGGCAGGCCGACGTGAAAATAATGGATCAGGTCGAAATGCCCGGTGGCAAGATCAGCACAATGGCGTCCTTTGTGGTGACGCCCGATGCCCCCGTCCTACATCGCAATTGACCCAGCGGTGCGCTGATCAGCGCGAATTTCTTCTGATGGAAAGATTTCTCGACATGCAATTTCACCCATATTGGCTGTTGGCGTCTGCAAGCCTTGCTTTAACCGCTACCCCTTCCCACGTGGCTTTTGCCCAAGCGGCGGCGTCGCAGCCCGCCCCAACCTCGGCCGTTCAGCAGAATGAACATATTTTGCGTGATCAATTCACCAAAATTTACACGGAGCATGGCGTCCTGCCCATCCCGATCCATCGCGGCGGCGGAATGCATCAACCGGAAAACACCATTGAATCTTTTGAATATAGCTGGGCGCGCCATATGGTGCCAGAAGCCGATATTCGCACCACCAAAGATGGGGTGATTGTCGTCATCCATGACGAAACCGTGGTGCGCACCGCCCCAGACGCGCCCGAGAATATCCGCAACACACTCATCAGCGACCTCAATTTGGCCGAGTTAAAATCACTGGATGTCGGGGCTTTCCGTGGCAAAAGCGGGCAAAGCATTCCGACATTGGATGAAGTTTTTGCCGTAATGGCAAAAGATCCCAGCAAATTTTTGCATCTGGATTATAAAGATATTGATCTAAATATCTTATCCCAAATGGTAAAACGCCATGGCGTTGAAAAACAGGTTATCTTCACAACCAATCGTTATGATTTGATCCAACAATGGCGAAAACTGGTTCCGACATCGCAAACCATGATTTGGATGGGCGGCAGCCAGCAAGACATTGAAGCCGTGCTCAATCGGCTTCGCGCAAATAATTTCCAAGATATTTATATCGTACACATGCATTACCGTCCGGTCGCCGACAGCAGCGCATTTAATATGACGGATGCGTTCATGCTAAATACGCAAGCTGAACTGGCCGCTATGGGTATCGTGCTTCAAATTCAACCATGGAATATCGAAGACCCGCTGATTTACGAACGGCTTTTCAAAATCGGCATTCGCAATGTTGGCACCGACTTTCCAGACATGCTGCGTTTGATCCGCGCTCGCTATATAAAATAGGGCGCGCTCTGAATGATCTAGCACCTTGCCTTGCCCCAAAGGGGCAAGGCAAATTTCATTGAATAAAAACGTCAACGAGGCTGCAATCCCCACAAAGCTGATGCGGACGGCGAATATGATCGCCCTGCCCCGCCGCATCGATCAGCCTCGATCACAAGCAATAGCTGGGACGGAAATAACGCAAAACCTATCGCGGATGCAAAGTTTAGCGGACCGCCCCTGTCGCTTTCGCATGTGTTAGGATATGCGGGGTTGGGCGGAACTGAATGGGGACGCCGCCATTTTGCGATAAGCATGGTGTCCTACCGCTGTGCTACGGAGTGTTGAATTGCTGCTATCCCGCTATCTTACGCTTGCGCTGGTCATGATTTCCGCAATCGTCGCGGCAGTATATCTGCCACATATTTGGGCCATTCCACTGTTTGTGATCAGCGCCATTCTGTCGGTCATGGGATTATATGATCTGGCGCAGCCCCTGCACTCGGTGCGCCGGAACTATCCTCTACTAGGGCGATTGCGCTGGTTTTTTGAGGATATACGGCCAGAAATTCGCCAATATTTAATTGAGGGCGAATTTGATAAAGTCCCCTTCTCGCGTAGCCAGCGTTCGCTGATTTATGCACGGTCAAAGAATGAAAGCAGTGAGCGAGCATTTGGCACTTTGATTGATGTATATGGCAATGGCCATGAATTTATCGGCCATAGCAACCGACCTGCCGCACCCGCTGACCCCGATAGTTTCCGTATTATAATCGGCAACAAGGATTGTTTGCAGCCCTATTCCGCGTCGATTTTCAACATCTCTGCGATGAGCTTTGGCTCATTGAGCGCCAACGCGATCCGCGCGCTGAACCAAGGCGCAAAAATGGGCAATTTTGCACATGATACGGGCGAAGGCAGTATCAGCCCCTATCACCGCGAGCATGGGGGCGATCTGATTTGGGAGTTGGGCAGCGGCTATTTTGGATGCCGCACGGCGGATGGGCAATTTGATCCGGCGAGCTTCGCTGAAAAGGCCGCCGACCCGCAAGTGAAGATGATCGAAATTAAGCTGAGCCAAGGGGCAAAGCCTGGTCATGGCGGCATTTTGCCGGGTGCCAAAGTTACGGCCGAAATTGCGCTGACGCGCGGCGTGCCGGAAGGGGTGGATTGTATTTCGCCATCCTCGCACCCTGCATTCTCAACCCCGCGTGAATTGGTTCAATTCATCGCCCAACTGCGACATTTGTCGAAAGGCAAACCTGTCGGATTTAAATTATGCATTGGCCAGCCATGGGAATTTATGGGCATTGTCAAAGCGATGCGCGAAGAAGGCGTCTTCCCAGACTTTGTCGTGGTGGATGGTTCGGAAGGTGGAACCGGCGCTGCGCCATTGGAATTTACCGACCATTTGGGTATGCCGATGCGCGAGGGTTTGTTGTTTGTGCACAACACCTTGGTTGGCGCTGGGGTGCGCGAACAGGTTAAAGTGGGCGCGGCGGGGAAAATCGCCAGTGCCTTTGATATCGCGGCGGCCCATGCCTTGGGCGCGGACTGGGTGAATGCGGGCCGTGGATATATGTTTGCCTTGGGCTGCATCCAATCGCTGAGTTGCAACACCAATCGATGCCCCGTGGGCGTCGCAACGCAGGACCCGCTGCGTCAGCGCGCATTAGTCGTGCCAGATAAGGCCGAGCGTGTGGCAAATTTCCACCGGAACACGTTGCACGCTTTATCAGAAATGATTGGCGCTGCTGGCTTGGATCATCCGAGTAAGATCGGCCCCCATCATTTATGCCGCCGCGTCAGCCCAACGGAAATTCGCTTATTCTCTCAATTACATAAATTCTTAGTTTCAGGCGAATTGCTAGGGGCGAATGAGGAAGGTGAATTTTACCATTCCAGTTGGCGGTTGGCTCGGGTCGATAGTTTTCAGCTAAGCGAGTTGGTCTGACGTCGAAGGCGCAGGTCACGCCAGACGCTTCCTGCCGCTGACGAAACCTCAGCTTCATATGGGAAGCACCGATAACCGAGCCGCCGCTTCGAAACTGACCTGCCACCGCCAAATGTGCGGGATGTTGTGTTGATAGACTAAGCCCTTGAAGTATCAAGGTTTAGAGGTCCGCCCTAGGGTTCGTCGCCGACTTATCAGACACCTCCGCCAACGCAATCGCAATTATCACGAATAAGTAAAAGGATAACATCGAAAAAACACACGCCAAAATGGATCACAATGTGGAAACCACGGCCCATCACTGCAACAATGGACGCAATTTAAAGACATATATGGCCGCGATTTAGAATTTTTACTGAAAACAACCCTCGACAAATCCTATTTGTTCACAGAGATTACCCGTCTGGATAACATGGTCGCAAAGGGAGCGGGCGCCTCATGCTATTTCGATCACGGAAACGGGCGCAAGATTTACTCCATGGTCGGAATTGCTCCGAACCCAGCCATCGCCCGCCAGTGGCCATCGCCCATGTCGGACAAATTCTGTCGTCTTGCTATGCTATTGCCATTATCCTGTCCCTGTACGGCGTAAATTCCGCCTATGGCGCGGAAGGCTCCATCGACACGCCTCCCGAGCATGTCTCTCCAGAACGGCCACATAAGGCGTTGCAGGTCACGCCCTATATATGGGCGGCTGGCTTGGATGGGGATATCTCGCCATTTCGACGCGGGCCGACGATTGGCGTTGATAAATCATTCTCCGATGTCATCGACAATCTCAACTTGGGCGGTTTCGTCAATATTTGGGGACGCTATAACCGTTTTGTCGTGTCGGGCGACCTCATGTATGTCAGCACAACGGACGGCCATGGCGCGGGACCGCTTCCGGCATTCCAGCTCCCCAATGGGGCGCTTGTTCCAGCCGGCACCACCATCGATGCGACGGTTGACACCAAACAGTTCACCGCGACCGCAATGGGCGGTTATCGGGTCATCGACACGCCGCAGTTCACGCTCGATGCCCTTGGCGGCGCACGATTTTGGCATATCTCCAACGATGTCACGCTGAACATCGCGCTTGGCAGCGGCATAACCGAAAACCACGACGAAAGCTTCGGCTGGGTTGATCCCGTGGTGGGCCTGCGCGCATTCCTGCCGCTGACCGAAAAACTCTCGCTTCAAGGGCAAGCCGATATCGGTGGCTTTGGTGCGGGTTCCGACCAGACATGGTCGGCGCTGGCGACCGTTAATTACGTCTTTGCCGATCGTCTATCGGCCTCGGCGGGATACAAAATACTCGACGTTAATTATGATCATGATGGGCATGTTTATGACACGCGCCTCCATGGCCCCGTGCTCGGCATGACATATCGGTTCTGAACAGCAAAACTTTCCCGCAGCCTTTTATGGATTGGATTTGACATGTCCCCATTGACACGCATCACTACCGTATTTGTGGCCGCCGCAGCGCTGATGACGGCCCAAGCTCAGGCTTGCACACGGGTCGTCTATCACGGGCCAGAGGGGCGCACACTAACGGGCCGCAACATGGACTTTAAAGACCCGATGGTCAGCAATTTCTGGGTCTTTCCTCGCGGGATCAAGCGCAGCGGTGCCGCTGGCCAGCGTTCGATGGAATGGACATCAAAATATGGCAGCCTAGCCGTCTCTGGCTATGATATTTCAACGGTCGACGGCATGAATGAAGCGGGCCTCAACGCCAGCTTGCTGTGGCTCAACGCCACGACCTTCCCCAAGGATGACGGCAAAACACCGCGCATGTCGCTCGCCATTTGGGCGCAATTCTACCTCGATCAATTTGCGACCGTCTCGGAAGCGGTCGAATATACGCGCCAACATCCCATAGAGTTGGTGAGCGGCGAGGTGCCCGGCCGCCCTGGCAGCCTCGCGCCGCTGCATCTGACACTTTCCGATCCGACGGGCGACAGCGCGGTGTTGGAATGGATTGATGGCAAGTTGAACATTCATCACGACCGCTCCTATCAAGTGGTAACCAATGACCCGCCCTTTGCCGATCATCTTGCCAATCAGCGATATTGGAGCGCGCTTGACCCGCTTAAATTCCTTCCGGGCAGCGGTCGATCCGAAGACCGTTTCGTGCGCGCTGGCTTTTATATCAATGCTGTCACCCAAAGCGCTGATCCCCGCACGGCCGCCGCCGCCGTGTTCAGCGTAATCCGCAACGCCTCGGCGCCTTATGGCGTCAGCATTCCAGAGGCACCAAATCTGTCCACCACCCGCTGGCGCGTGGTGGCGGACCAAAAATCCATGCTTTTCTTCGGCGAATCCGCCACATCCCCCAATATTTTCTGGGTGGACTTAAAGAAGCTCAATTTTTCCGCAGGCGCGCCTGTCAGCAAGCTGGATCTTGGCGTGGATATGAACCGCATCCTGACTGGTGAAGCATCGAGCCAGTTTGTTCAGACGAAACCATTTATATTCATGGAAGCCCAATGATGACGGCGAAACACCCACCTTGTTGAGCCGATCAGGCAGATGACCTGCCGGCACCGAGCATAACGGATTTGGCCGTCTCCAACCCTTGAGGCCGCCAAATCCAGTTTTGCTGGGTTGGGGCATTTCCAATGGTGCGCGGCGCATTGACCGGCCTTGGCCCTTGTTTTCCAGCCATGCGAACAGGGCGGACTGCGCTTTCCCTGTCCCTTTCCTACATTGACCCCGTCAGCCTGCATGGCCTAGATGTCCCCAATCACCCTTTTGTGATCCGATAGCGGAGTAGACATATGGATGAAGGGTCTAGTAGCATGGCTGCGTCATTCGCCTGCGCAGCCTTCCCCAATATTTGGCACCATCAAGGCCGCCACCGCGTGGGTTCGCTATACCGTTAATCCGGTTCCGCCTCCATGCCTTGGCAGGCGTGACAGAGGCACCCAATGAACAACAGCATTCGCCATATCGAGACGGCGCTCCAGTCGGGCGCTCGTCAGCATATTTCAAATCTTTTCACCAGCGAACATCCGGCCGATATCGCAGCAGCACTCCAAAAACTTCCGCCCCAAGCGGCATGGCGTGCGCTGGGCTACGCCAGCATATCCCGCCGCGCCGACATATTCAGCTATCTGGTGCATGATTATCAATCGCTCCTCGCGACAGTCATTCCGCGCGCGGCATTGGCAGCCGTGGTCATGGAAATGAAAGCGGATGATCGCGCTGACCTTTATCAAAAGCTTTCGGAAGATCAGCGTGAAACGCTGATGCCAGCGCTCGCGCAGGCGGAACGTGAGGATATTCGGCAGCTCACATCGTATAGCGAAGGTACGGCGGGATCGGTCATGACGTCCGAATATGCCGCGCTTCCACGGGACATCAGCGCCACCGCTGCACTCACCCTATTGCGGCAAGAAGCCCCAGACGCGGAAACAATCAATCGCGCCTATATCGTCGATGAAAACCGCAAATTGCTCGGCACCGTGCGGCTTCAAGACATTATAACGGCACCGCATGGCGCGAATATCAGCGACATCATGGACACAAACACCCATGCGATCCGTGTGAGCGACGACGAAGTGGCGGCCGCGCGTCGGATTGCCCATTATGACATGATCGCTTTGCCGGTGATCGACGATCAGGATCATCTTGTCGGCATCATCACCCATGACGATGCGTTGGACGTTTTGGAAGCAGAGGCCACAGATGATTTCCACCGTGTCGCCACCATCACCAATCTTGATACCAGCGTCGCAACTGCCAGCGTTCCCACCCTATATCGAGCGCGGATTTCATGGCTGATGTTGCTGGTGTTCGGCAATATCTTCTCTGGGGCGGGCATCGCGCATTTCGAAGACACCATCGCCGCGAACCTCGCCCTGATGTTCTTCTTGCCGATCCTCATCGCATCCGGCGGAAATGCGGGCGCGCAGTCGGCCACGCTGATGATCCGCGCATTAGCGACGGGTGACATCGCCGTGTCGGACTGGGGCAAGATATTCGGACGGGAATTGGGCGTCGCTATTCTGCTCGGCCTTAGTATGGCGGCGGCAATCGCGGTGATCGGCGTATTTCGCGGTGGAAAGGAAATTGCACTGGTCATCGCCCTGTCGATGATCCTGATTGTCATCGTCGGCAGTCTGATCGGTATGCTGCTTCCTTTCCTCCTCAGCAGATTCGATATGGACCCTGCAACCGCCAGCACGCCATTGGTGACGTCGATCGCGGACGCCACCGGCGTGTTAATCTATTTCAGTATCGCGAACGCCATATTGGCCATGCCTTGATTGTCACCCACCGTCTCATCTAACCTCGCTTTGATGGAGAGAGCTTTGCCCATTCACACGATCATCGCTGCCTTGTCGCTCGACCCTGACAGCAACCCCGTCGCTGAGCGCGCGTTCCAACTCGCTGCTCAGCATAATGCGCGGCTCATCTTGGTCCATGTGATCGAAACCGCCGCTCACACCGCCTCTATGACCACCAGTGACTCGCCCTCCCCCCTATTGACGCTCCGACAAGAGGCCCAGTATCACATCCAGCAAAAAATTGATGAAAAGCTGCGACAAAATGCGGTGGACATCGTCATAAGAGAAGGGGCTCCTTACGCTATCATCCGTGAACTGCAAGACCGCGAACAAGCCGATTTGCTGATCATCGGTCCAGGCAAAGCGCAGACGGTTAGGGAACATTTATTTGGTTCAACCGCCGACAGGCTGGTACGACTTTCGTCCTGCCCCGTTCTTATTGTACGGAACGAAAACTCGCGGCCATATGAACGAATTTCTGTGGCCATAGATTTTTCCGCCCTATCAGCCGCCGCGTTCCACGCCGCCGCCGAGCTTGGGGAAGGCGCCGCCATCGATCTGGTTCATATTGTCGACATTCCGCTGTCATTCGAGCAAGCGGCGCTCAAGGCAGGAACCCCACACAACGAAATCGCGTCTTACCGCCAAGCAAAAGCGGATTCAGCCCGTAAACAGGTCGAAGATTTTCTAGCGGACAAACAGCCTAATGCGCCGCCGATCCAAGTGCGGATATTCCATGGCTCCCCAGCAAATAGTCTTGTCACGCTGTCCGCCAAACCAAACACAGACCTGCTCGCGCTAGGCTTGCAGGGTCAAAATATCATAACACGCGCACTGATCGGCAGCGTCGCGCAACGGGTTTTGCAGGCCGCGGCCTGTGATATTCTGACCGTCGGCGCAGAAGCGCTTAATTAGTCAGCAGCGCGCAAATAGGGCATATATCCGCCACACAGACGGATAGTCATCATTCTGCTCGATGTGCCAAAATCACGGTCAACAGGTCTCGATTGCGTCCAAATCCGAAGCCGTCGACGGTGCTATGGCTGGCCAATAAACATGATTATCGGTCGGGCGCGGGCCGAATATGGCTTGACCAACACGGACAACATCTGCGCCTTCTTCAATGGCAATCTCATAATCACCGGACATACCCATGGATAGCTGCGTCAGGCCCGAATGAACCCGAATAGCGCGGTCCCGCAGCCTATGAAGCAGCCGAAAACAGTTACGCACCCGCTCATGATCGTCGCTAAAAATCGCCAATGTCATTAGGCCGCGCGGTTTTAAGCGTGGATATTCCGGCAAGCGATCCACAAAGGATATCAATTCATCGGGATGCAGACCATATTTGCTATCCTCGCCCGACGTGTTGACCTGTACGAACACGTCAAGGTCACGATCTAGGGCCTCTAGCCGGCGGTTCAATTCTTCCGCCAACCTTATGCTGTCCAGCGCATGAAACTCCGACGCCAAGCGAACAAGATATTTCACCTTGTTCGTCTGAAGATGCCCAATGATGCTCCAGCGGATCGGCAAATCCGATAGAGCCTCTTGCTTGTCGCGCGCCTCCTGAAGCTTATTCTCTCCGAAATCGGAAATGCCCGCCGCATGGGCAAGCCGCAATATATGCGCTGGAACTGTCTTGGTAACCGGAAGCAGACGGACAGCATCGCTCGGCCGCCCAGCACGCAGGCTGGCGACGGCGATGCGCGCCTGTACCGCCTTCAAATTCGCCGCGAATGCCCTTGCAGGGTCGGGACCGAAACGCGCAATATCGGCGGGTGAAAGTGCAATTTCACGCGATGCTTTCATATTGTCTAGGCTCCCAATCAAACGGGCGATGGCAAAGGCGCGACAAGTTGGCGCGCATCATATTTAACCGGTGGTCGGTCCACCAAGGGCTTGCACGACACCGTAGAGGGAGATAAGAGCGGCAGCACTGATCTTGCACGCCGTCGCCTCAATCTCCCTTGCGCGCTGCGTCAATCGCTGCCACGTCAATCTTCTGCATGGTCATCATCGTTTCAAAGGCGCGCCGCGCTTCTTCGCCGCCAGCCGCTTGCGATTCCAGCAAGGTGCGCGGGGTTATCTGCCAGTTGAAACCCCATTTATCCTTGCACCAGCCGCATGCGCTTTCCTGCCCGCCATGTCCGACAATCGCGTTCCAATAGCGATCGGTTTCGGCCTGATCCTCGGTTATGACCATGAAGCTGACGCTTTCATTGGGCTTGAACATGTCGCCGCCATTCAGACCGGAAAAAGCACGACCAAGGACTGTGAATTCGACCGTAAGCGCATCGCCCTTCTGACCACTCGGAAAATCCGAGGGCGCGCGAAAAATAGGGCCGACCAAGCTGTCTGGGAAAGTATCAGCATAGAAGCGCGCAGCATCCTCTGCATCACCATCAAACCATAGCACCGTGACAAGCTTATCAGCCATATCAGGCCTCCTTGATAAGGTTCATATCGATCATTTTGGCGGCCTGATAGGCTGGGCGTTCCCTTAGCCTGCCGGCATAATCCTCAAACACCTGACGTTTGGGGATCGAACCAAAGCCAAGCCCCCAGTCGACCTGACTGCCGACATAAACATCCGCCATCGTGAAACGCTCGCCGCAGACATAGTTGCGTCCCGCCAACAAGGTTTCAAACGCGTCCATCGCCTTGTCATATGTCCCAAAGCCCAACATGCCTTGCTTTTGCGGATCGTCGACGGACCAGCCCATCGAGCGCGAGACGACCGCTTGCTCGACCGGCCCCGCTGCAAAAAATAGCATCCGAAAATAGTCCGCCATTTCCTCCGCTTGCGGCGTCAGCTCTGGGGCCTGCATCACGCCGAGATAATGGCATATGGCTGCGCATTCGGTCACGACATGATCGTGCCCATTGTGATGATGAACAAGGGTCGGGACCTTTCCCATCGGGTTCGCGTCCAGCAGTGCCTCTGGCTTATTCTGCCAGTCGACCAACTGCGTATCATAATCCGCGCCCACCTCATGCAATGCCCAGCGAGCAATCTGACCTCGGCTCATCGGATTGGTGAAGAGGGTAAAATCTGCCATCGCCTCTCCCCTCACAGTTCGATAATCGGGCGGAAACCACCCATGATCATGCGCTTGCCGTCGAACGGCATCTCCCCGTCGAAATCCTGCTCCATCATCCGCTTCTGGCCAGCATCGCGCGTTTCCTTGTCGGGCCATTCGATGAATGAAAAAACAACCTGTTCGTCGGCCTCGGCCTGCACCGCGCGGCGGAAGTCCGTCACTTTGCCGTTGGGGACATCGTCGGCCCATGCTTCGACCAGCCGCAGCGCGCCCAACGCCTTGAACATCGGCCAAGCCGTAGCTGCCATGTCACGATAGGCATTTTTTTTCGCGTCCGGCACAGCGATGATAAAGCCTTCAATATAACGCCCCAGTCCCGCCGCGCCTTCGTCAAGCAATGGCGCGAAACCACCATAGATTAACCGCGCGCCGTCAAAAGGGGGCGGGTTCTTTTCCGGATCCATGCGGGGGTCGTTCATCCATTGGTCGGCGCATGCCATGACCGCATCGCGGCGGGCCTTATCCGGCCATTCAATCCAAGAAAAGACGACTGTCTCGCTGTCCGTGGCCTGCACGGCGCGCTGAAAATCAGTGACCACGCCTTTGGGAACATCATCGCCCCAAGCTTCGACGATGCGCGTCGCGCCCTGTTCTTTGAACAGCGCGTCCGCTTGGCTGGCGTGATCATGAAATTGCTGTCGATTGATGGTGGGAACAGCTATGACGAAACCATCGAGATACATGGGCTCTCTCCTCGGGCCGAAACTCGGCGCTTACATATGCCCCACCGACGAGTTACAAAAAGCAATCATGAAGCTATAAAAATATGGCGCATGAATCAAGTGCGCGCGAAGGCCGTATAACCAAGCGCCGCAGCTATGCGCTTGATTTTCCTAACCAACCAATATTTGAAACACCGCAGCATTGAATCATCGGGGTTTGCCGCCGCTATGCCTGTTGAAAGGGTTCTTTCTGGATCCAAGCGACCATCGGAACCCATGATCTTGGTAATGGCGCAAATGATAGCCCGATTACCCCATGGGATGACCGCAAATCAGCCGGAGCCACAATTTCACTTAAACCTCAGCCGAACGTCATCTGCCAGCACCGTTATAGCGATTCCCTCAACCCACAAGCAGGCTGACGGCAGCCAGCCCAAGACTAGTCATTCCCCACGCCTTCGCCGGACAGACGTCGACACAAAGGGACAGCAACAAATTGTTAGAAGCATGGCTCCTCATCAATAATATGCGGCAAAAATCTCGCACCGTTGCCAGTGATTAACCCATCTTCTCTCATGCCTATTCCCGCCGGGTCTCCATCGACAATCCAGCTACCAATGATCGGATAAGCGCCATCCAATGACGGCAAGTCGAAGAGTTGCTGATAAACATAACCCTCCGCACCATAGCCACCGCCTGTGTCCGTCAAAAGCTTGCCATCCTGAATGATAGAAACATTTGCTCCTTCGCGGCTGAGTAGCGGCTTTTTGACGTAAGAATTGGATAGCGGCCTCTCCAAACTCGCGGGGAGAAGATAAGGGCAATCTGGCGTCATCTCATATAGCACGGCCAAGATCGCCTTGTTGCTCCAAAGCATTTTCCAAATGGGTTCAAGCCATAAAGTTGCGTCCAATTGGTCGATAACCGCCGCCGCATAATTGTCGTCCAGCATCCATTCCCAAGGATATAATTTATAAATCTGCGAGATTAAAAGATCGTCTTGGTCTACAAATCGCCCTTCAGCGTCCAAACCAATCTCATTGATGAAAACCGCTTTGGTCGAAAAGCCCGCAGCCTCCGCCGTATCCCGCAAATAAGCGGTAGTGATGGCATCCTCGCCGCTCACCTCTGCCGCATGGGTGAAGTGAAGCGGCTTGCCGCGATCCAAAGGCCCGAGCATCGCAGCCCAACGCGCGACAAGTTTTTCATGGAGGCTGTTAAATTGGTCCCGTTCTGGAAACAGCCCTTCTTTCCAGCGCCATTGAATGACGGAAGCCTCGAGCAGTGATGTCGGCGTATCGCAGTTAAACTCAAAAAGACGCGGCACGCCGTCTTCGCCGAAACCAAAATCGAAGCGGCCATAGTTGAGCGATGGCGGTTCCTTCTCCCATGCCTCACGGATCGCATGATGGGCGATACGCGGGATATGAAATCGGTCCAGCCAATCCCCCTCGCCGCTTACCAGCTTGTCACCCGCCGCGATGAAAAGCTGATACACCTCGGCTGTCGCCCGCTCAATTGCATCTATTTCATGCGGATGAAAGGCGTAATAAGCCCCTTCCAGCCAATAGGTCTGGTCATTTATGCTGTGCCAAACAAGCCCGTCTTCTTCTACTATGCTCTGCCAATTCGCGCGGACATCGCAAAGCTGCCGCCTCACGACCCGCTACCAAAAAAACCACTAGATCGCGCACTACCCCCAAAACCGCCTCGGCTCACGGCCGCAGAGCGCGTCATGTTGGTCGCAAGCGGGGCCGTGGAATAGCTTTTACCCTCCGCCGGAGAGGTAAGATAATTGCCGAACGGAGGTCGCTCCCGATAATAAGGAATGCGCGCGCCGGACCCAAGATAGATGAAACGTGCATGGCCGCCCCCGCGACTGCAATGATCATCGTCTATGCGGCGGTCATCCTTATCGACACAAATCGCGGTATCTCGGCGGGCATAGGCGTTGCCATTATCATCCCAATCCGGCTCAGCGGGATTTTGAGAACAGCCTGCCAGCAAAGCACTGGCCAAAGCCGATGTGATCGTGAGGTTGTAGCCGCGCTGGCGCATCAAGGCACCATGCAGCCAGCTTGCAGGATACCGAAAGCAACCCCTACCCCGCCAACAAACAGCCCCGACGCGTTGCAATTGTCGCTGATGCGCGCTTCAATGCCGCGAAATAAAATACGGCTCATCACGAAGAAAATCAGCAATTGCGTTACAAGGCTCACGACGCCCCAAACGACCATATCGATGAGGTGGTGGGAAAAACCAATCACCACAGCCATCGGAATGGTCCAGCCGATGAAGGTTCCCACCAACTGAAAAGCGGCGGCGGTGTTTCCATCACGGATGAGAGAAAACTCTTTATGCGGCGTGATCGCAACATAGGCGATCAAAAAGCTGGCTGCCAATAGAATGACGGAACCAAAATAGGCCAAAAAATACGGCAGAGAACTTAACATAGACCCCATCCCCTAAACCGCCAACAAAGACCGAACGCAACAGAGCAAATAAATTGGACACCACATATTGGCTCTGAGATATTCGTATAGCGCTAAATCGGAAAATGGCACCAACTAAACCGGCCAACTCCGGCGGGTGACGGGGTTGGCCGGCTATGGGGTTGAAGGGTTGAAATAGGCAGGCAAAGATCAGTGCTTGCAGGCCTGCTTGTTCATATTACCCGCTACCTGGGGAATCTCTTCTGCTGCTAACTTGCGTCATGATGTCTCTTTTCATCTGGTATCGCAGCGAAGGCAGTGTTTCGGTCAACACTATTACCAGCCCAAAAACAGAGGCCTTTTATTGGTTAACGATCACCTGTTCGCAGACGCTAGGTACCGCGCTGGGCGATTGGGCGGCAGATGCAGGTTTGGGCTATTCAGGCGGAGCCTTGCTTTTTGCGGTCATGCTGGCCGCCGTAGCCGCGCTCTATTTCTGGACATCCATGTCCCGTGTCGGTCTATTTTGGGCGGCGTTCATTCTAACCCGACCGCTGGGTGCAACAGTGGGGGATTTTCTTGGTAAGCCACTGAACAAAGGCGGGCTTGATCTCAGCCGCCCAATCGCCACAGCCATATTGGCAAGCATTATTGTCGCGCTGATCTTCATCCTCCCACAACGTGCGGGACGACATCCGGCGAATATTATTCCTTAGCTTTTAGTGGCAAAGTGTCCCCCTGCTTTTCACGAAAGAAGTGGAGGAATCATTGTTCCAACCAACGCCAAATTGTGAAGTTGTCCTATTCTATCCATTCTACAAAGAACGTCTGCACATTGATTGTCCTCACGCTATTCATAGCCTGGGCCATTTTGTCGCTCCACTCACGGCCCTTGCCATCGCTGGGCCGCTAAACCATCTCCCATCGGCGCTCGCAGCATAGCGGTCTAATATGATCGTTCGGGATCATGTCCCGTGACGACCAATGAAGATGCACAAATTAGGAAATGCAAATATGTTGCAAACCGAAATCCCGTGCTCGGATTACGAATGGCAGTGAATTTCGCCGCAGGTCCCAAAAGCGGCCAATCATCTTCTAATCCGATACGCTGGCCATTCTAGGATTTTTGGTCGCAGCGATAAGCTCGGAGACGTCGCGCTCTCCTATCAGGCTGTCGGCAGCTAGTCGATTGTACAGCGATAAACTGCCATTCCGCTTCCAGCTCTAAACTGCCTGACGCTAACCGAACCAGTTGCCAACAGGAGCTCGCACCTGATTAAGCGTCCGGTTTGCGCCGCATTGGAACGAGGCAGGCATCATATTAGCAACCTAAACCATTTCCGTGGATTAACTTCAGAGTGTTGTAGCCATGCGTGAAAGCAACACTCATATCGATGGGAAAGGGGCTGCCAAATGCCTACTACAAAGAAGAAATCACCTGCGCCAAAAGCACCAAAAGCACCAAAGGATCCGGCACAGAAGAGCGGCGTAGCTAAAGCAAAATCAATCATTCCAAATTTGGATGCGCGGATTGGACGTCTACCCAAAACGAAATTTCGCGGCGATCCGGAACTATTTGGACGTTTGATCGAAGACCATGATCGCCATCGCGCATTGCTCGCTATGATCGAAGAAACGGAAGGAAAATCGCCCGAACGACAGACGCTGTTCACAGAGTTGACGAAAGAACTAAAGGCCCATGCAGCGGCCGAAGAGCAAGCGTTGTGGTCAACCGTTTTGCGTGACCCAGAAACGACAGATGTAGCACGCCATGCCGTTGCGGAGCACAAGCAAATTGACGACATGCTCGCGGACCTTGCTGCGCGCGACATGTCATCGTCCGGCTGGTTGAAACGCTTTTCCGGACTGAAAGAAGAATATCTTCACCACATCAAGGAAGAGGAGCAGGAGCAGTTTGTTGAAGCGGAAAAGCATCTGAAGCCCGCTGACGTTAAGTTCATGCGACAAATTTTTGAACGACGTAAAAAAGCGGAAAAGGCCGCAGCCAAAATCGAGAAGAAAATCAAACTGAAAGCGTGACGAGCGGAACATTCGTCGGATTAATTCTCATGCTATGCGAATTGGCGGCAGCGTTTCGAGATGGAAATTGTCGCCCCATTGCCCATGGAACATCCAGTTTCCGTACTGGCGGTGATCCCGTGGACGAATTGGTCAGTCATGCATCAAATTAGGAATCTCGCAACTATTTACAGCAGTCTGTGGCGTGGATAAGGATTTGCGTCAGGGGGGACGTATTTTCAGGCATCTGATTCTGTGCACCATCGTGGTGCTTGCCGCGGCACCGAGCGCTTGGGCCCAAGATGCTCCGCCCGCCACGGCGCTGGACGAGACTCCCCTGCAACTGTCCGCAGCACAAGTCTTCACCCTTGCCGACACCGCCCGCGCAGCGCGTGATTTTGATACCGCTCGGCGCCTCTACCGCGCGCTTGAGGCCGATCCCGATGCCGACATTCGCAACGAGGCCCGCTTCCGGCTGGGCATGATGCTGGCTGACGACGAGCATCGCTACACCGATGCCGCGGTGGCGCTGCGCCGGATCCTCGACGAGTCCCCCAGCGCGGCGCGGGTGCGGGTGGAGATGGCCCGGATCCTCGCCAGTACGGGCAACATGCGCGGCGCCGAACGCGAACTGCGCGCGGCCCAAGCTGCCGGCCTGCCGCCCGAGGTGGATCGCATGGTGCGGTTCTACGCCCAGGCCCTATCGCAGCGCAAACCTTGGGGCGGCTCGTTCGAGGTGGCGCTTGCGCCCGACAGCAACATCAACCGCGCCACCCGCGCAGACACGCTGGGCACGGTAATCGGCGACTTCACCCTGAACGAAGGCGCGAAGGCTAGGTCGGGGCTGGGGCTTTCGGCCAGAGGGCAACTCTATGCACGGCTGCCGCTTTCGGCTCGCGCGGATATGCTGGCGCGGGCATCAGCGGGCGGGCTATTCTATCGAGCAGGGCAGTTTAACGACCTATCGACTGGGCTACAGATCGGGCCACAATTCTCCTCTGGCAGTGACCGGCTGACGCTGGCGGCCGGGCCGACTTGGCGTTGGTACGGCGGCGATCTCTACTCACGCGCTTGGGGCGGCACCGCCAGCTACCAGCACAACCTTGGCAAGCGGTCACAACTGCGCCTAGAGGGCGGGGTGAGCACGCTGTCCAACCGAGCGAACGCGATGCAATCGAGCCACGACTATAGCGCCAGTGTCAGTGTCGACCGCGCTCTCTCGGCTCGGCTGGGCGGCGGCGTGCAACTAGCCGGATACCGTAGCGCCGCCCGAGATCCCGGCTATGCGCTGACGAGTGGAGGGATCAACATTTACGCCTTTCGCGAAGTGGGGCGCACGACGCTGGTCGGCACGCTCGGCTACAACCACCTAGAGGCCGACGCGCGAACCACCTAGAGGCCGACGCGCGGCTGTTCCTCTATCCACGCCGCCGGATCGATGACCGCATGAGCGCCAGCGCGGCAGCCACCTTGCGCACCTTCACCGTGGCTGGTTTCGCACCGCTCGTGCGGCTGCGCTGGGAGCATAATCGCTCGTCAATCGAGATCTATGAATACCGCCGCCTCGCCGCCGAATTCGGGGTGACGAGCGCGTTCTAACGACACATATTTCAGCATATCCGCCAAGCCAGGAGGCACGGTGGACAGACGGGGGCAAGACGATGAACAACAAGACGTGGATATTGCAAAGCTCTAGCCTTGCGCTCGCCCTGATGTTGAGCGGTTGCGGCGGCGGTGGCGGCGGCGGCGTGAACAGCACGCCCGCCCCGCCCCCCGCTCCGACGCCGACACCCAGCCCGACGCCCACTCCAACCCCAACGCCTGCGGCTAATGTCGACTTGCTCTCACCGATGGTCAGCGAGACCTTCACCAGCAACTCGGCAACTGGCTCGGCCTCATTCCCCAAGTCGGGTGCAAAACCGACAATCAGCGCCGCGCAGTCAGCGGCGAAAATTGCCTATAACGCCTCAAACCAATCCTACACGATCAGCGCTGGCGGTCGCAGCCAGACTTTTGCGCCCTCGAACATCGACGCTGCGCAGTCGACCGCGCAGGTTACCGTCTATGTCAAGAAAAATGGCTCGACGACCGAGGCGTTGACGCTAACCAAGCCCGGGACTTCAGGCCTTTTTACCTACCGCTATGTCGGTTCGGCGCTTTGGCAACGCACCGTTGAGGGCAGCTCTACCATCTCTGGTAATTTCGATGCCATCGCCTATGGCGTTGAGACCCCCGATGCTGCGGTGCCGCGCACAGGCCGTGCGGATTATGCGGTCGCACTGGTCGGCGTCGAGACCACCCCATCTGGCGTCTTCGCGGTCGCGGGCTCTGGCACCACCCAAGTGGATTTCTCCACTGGCGCCATGATCACCCACGGTACCGCCGAGGGCGTCTACAATAACGCCAGCTTCTCGAGCGAGGCGTGGCTGTCGAGCAGCGGCAACGCATTCTCGGGCAATTTCCGCTTCAACGATTTCCAGTCGTTCAACGGCACGCTGGACGGACGCCTCTATGGGCCACAGGGTGAGGAACTGGGCGCGAGCTTTGCCGCTAAAGACGGGACTGGCATGGCTATGGTGGGCACGATCACCGGACGCCAGCAGCCGCTCGCCCCCGAGAATAGCTCAATGAAGTCACTGACAAGCAACGCCTTTTTCACCAACGATTCCGCATTGATGAATGTGACGCTGCAGGGAGGCTCCGGTACCAACAACGCCTCGCAGACTTTCTCAGCTGGCTCGGCCGCGCGCAGTTCGCTCCTGCTGAACTATGATGCCGAGCGCCAAGCCTATACCGTGATCATGCCCGACCGTTCGCGCTACTTTGACCCCGCGAATCCGGGTACGAGCTCCGACCAATTCGTCGACACCACCCCGAGCCACGACCTGCGCGGCTATCCTTATGCCACCTTCACCGGGCTGACCTATGTGAAGACCCGCCGCTGGAATATCGCGACAGGCTCAGGCAACAGCACATCCTATCGCCTGCAGGATGTCACTTATGGTCTAGCCACCGACGCCGGCGCGGTGCCGCGCACCGGCAGCGCTAACTTCGCGATCGGAATTAACGGCACCGCCGCCGACTCTGACTTTGTGAACCTCGCAAAAATAACCGGCTTCGGCTACCTCACCGCCGATTTCGGCGCTGGCACGCTCGATGCCAGCGGGCAGATGCTGTTCACCGAGGACTATTACATGTCTGGCCGTAGACCAAAGCAGCTGGGCGGAACTTTTGGCATAACCGGCACCATCTCGAGCACCGAGAACCAGCTCAGCGGATCGCTCAGCTTCGACGGGCTAGGACCGTATACGGGTAGCTTCAACGGCCGCTTCTATGGCCCAGACGCCGCGGAATTGGGTGGCACCTTCACCGCGTCCGACGGCAGCGGTGGCGTTGCCAGCGGCACCTTTGCGGGCGGGCACGACAATTCGGCCCAACCTGACATTGGGCTGGCATCACTGACCGACGTGACCGATATGACCGCCATCGCCGTCGCTCCCAATGCTTCGCTGGCCTATGTAACTGGGGTGTCCTACGACCCCGCAATCGGCGGTTATCGCATCAGCTTCAGGGACACGCACTTGACGGGTTCGCCGACCTATACAGCGCTGCTCGGCACAGCCACGCGCGATGAGGTGGCCTCTAATGCCAGCGCCGACGTCTATCGCACCACGGTAAACGACCTCGACACGACCGCCACCGTCAACCGGCCACATGCCGACAATCCGGGGCTAGTGCTCACCTATTCAAGCTTCGCCACGATCCGAGCCTCTCAGCCAGCCAGCCCGCAAAACACTGATCCGCGCAACGGTCGCTACGACATCAGCTATGGCATCGCCACCGGCAAACAGCAGATGCCGCTGTCAGGCAGCGCGACCTATACCGGCATTGCGCTGGGCACTGGCAAGGTTACGACGAACCCCTATTCTGGCGGCTCTGTGCCGAGCACGACGACCTTCTATGACGTCACCGGCACCTCGACGATCATCGCTGATTTTGGCACACAGAGCATCACTGGCAGGATCGAGCTTGTGGGCACCGAGATGGGCGGAATCGCCACCCGCAATTTCGATGCGATCACCGCTAGGGGCAACATCAGCCTCAATGGTTTCTCTATCGGCTATAGTTCGATTAAAGGCACCTTCTACGGCCCAGCCGCGCAGGAAGTGGGCGGCAGCTTCAACATTATCCAAAATGATATGGCCGATACGAGAACCGAACTGAATGGGATTTTTGCCGGAAAACGTTGACGCGCTCGCTCGGCCAGCCCACCAGCGCCCAGCGCGAACGGGCTCAACGCAGAGGGCGTTCCTGCGGGCGAACTGCGCGCGCACGTTGCGCAAGGCCCTTTCGGGCGCCTCCTGCGGCGCGGTAGCGGGCATTCCTTTGCCCAGGTGCTGCGGCCCTCCTCGGGCGGGTCGACCACCCGCACGCGCCCCCGCGCACGGCCCCAGCAGCCTTGCCGCCCCGCGCGACAGACTGGTAGCCGCTGGTAGCTCCGCATTCGGCTAACATCGCGGCGCTCGTCGCCGCGTGAACCGCATCTCGAAGCGGTAGGCAGCGACAAGGGCCAACTCTGCTCTCGTGACCATCAATGCGCTTGTCACGGGCCGCAGGCGCGATGGTGGCCCCCGCGAGCGCCGTTTGCGGTTCATCGGTCAGCCACGTCAACGCGTTTACGCATATGCAGGCAAGTTGCCCGAAACACTGTGATGGTTTCAGCCTGTTTATAAGACCAATGCCCAACGGGGTCGTCATCAAATGCGACTGCCTTAATACCTACGCCTTCGACATCCAACTGCTGGCGAACATGAAGGAAGAAATCCATATCCGACGGACCATATCGCGCCTCGTCATCCTCAGCCAAAATTTGCTGACGATAAGCTTCTGCAAGACAAGAAATTGTCAGCGTATCAAGAACCTCAAAAGCCCTCTCTCTGTCCGCCGACGAGCCTATGCGATGATATCGTTACAGTCTCTACAAGGCTGCTGATAACGGCCCAACAAGCCATCATCGCCTTCGTGCCCACATGACACTTCAATTCACGAGGATTGTTCCGAACATATGTCCTGAGATCAGCCGGATAGGCGCAGCGAAAATTTAAACGGCCGGAACCACTGCGAAGAACATATTTCAAAACAAAACCCACTATTTTGCACCTCGCCTAATACCGTAGCAAAGCGATGAAAGCAGGCTTTCGCAATTTTCTTGGGATATCAATCCCTTAAGAGAGCATGGTGCACTTACAGAACTCGAAAGACAACTATATGAATTTGATAAAGAAAATTTACATTTCAGACAGAAATTTGGTGACCTTATCTATGGCCCCAGATCAGCAGCATTTTACCGGTTCGAGTGCAAAAGAGCCATAAAAGCGCATAGGATATCATAGCATTCCTGCTTACTGAGGCCCCCGAATATTATTCACCCTCCGCGTTGACCTCACACGATGCTTCATCTCTTGCATTTCGACGCAGCTCCCTCAAAAATACGGTCACTAAACACAGAGGAAGCCATCATGCTGGGCAGTGTCGATCGCGATCAATTATTTCGGGACGTATGGGAAGTTCCGCTCGTTCAGGTGGGCGAGCGGCTGGGAATGACCGCGAGCGGGGTTTCGAAAATTTGTGATCGCATGCAGATCCCCCGCCCAGACCGAAATTATTGGCGCCTGAGCCCCAGCCAGCGGGCCGCGGTGCGTCCCGCCCAATTACCCGAACCCAATAGCCAAAAAACGCTGACGCCCTCTCCTCAGCATCAGGCTCCTGCGGGACGCAAACGCCTACCGCTCGCACTGCGCCGTGCGCAAATGATGGACATCGCTGCTCAGATATGTCTGCAAGAAGGGGCCGATGCCGTAAGCCTTAATCGCATGGCCTCTGAAATTGGAATATCAGAGGCGCAGGCCCATAATTGCTTTGCCCGTCGCATCGATTTATTAATCGCCCTCGCCCAGCGCGAGGTTGACGATTATGAAGAATCGCGTCGAAAAGTTGGGCATCGTGGACGTGATCGATACTCACATATCATCATGTCGACGATCAACTTCATCACCGAATCCGGACGACGCGGAGCCTTATTGCAATCGCTATTACTCGACCCAGAAGTACGCGAATTGATGCGCGGTAATTTCGATCAGACACGGGCGAGTGTGTCGAAGCCTATCGTTGCGGCCATGGCAGCAAATTATGGCATGAGCGCAGAAGAAGCCTTAGGCAGCAATTGGTTAGTCACAGCAATCAGCTTGCGTACTGGCAGGCTTGTTTCAGCCGGCCGATTAACGCCTGAAAATGCCATTCGCTTATGCCTGCCCATGGTGATGGGAAGTATCCGCAGCCATGCGACATCTCAGCGCAACCGTGCCGCCTCTTCCCCAAATTAAACCGTCGGCCGCAATTCATTGATAGAGGCTGTGATCAACCTTTGGTTCAACCGATGCGCTAAGGCCTGAGATATTTCCCCGCGCCGAACTAGGTGCGCAGCCTCTTCCGGAATGGCCTGTAATATCTGCACAACGCCTAATGCGTCGCGCGAGCCATAGAGCAAATCGCGATGCGCTTTGCGAGCCAAGCGCAAGTAAATGCGCTGGGCCAATGGTCGCATCATTCCGCCTAGATCGCGCGCGACCCATTTGTCTCGAAAGCACAGATCAATCGCCGCGCCATGCGCCACCACATGATCTAAATAAATGCGCGAATAAGCGATCATAGATTCCGCAAAATCGGTATGGAATGGAACCGCTTCAATCCCTGCTTCCGTCAACAATTGGGCGTGGCGATCCAACACTGCAACCAATAAGCTGCTGCTATCGGGAAAGTAAGAATAGACGAGGGAACGGCTGATGCCGAGCCCGCTCGCTAACTCAGCCGGCGATACTCTGGCGCTGCGCCGCAGATTAATTTGCCTATCCGCCTCTTGCACAAGCATCGCAGATCTATCGGCTCCGCGCATCCGCCCTGCCGCTTCAATCTCCGATGGTTTGCTTAGCATAAATCTTCCTTCAAGCGGTTCTGGCCCCATATCATCACAGCCATTCTTATTTGCCAACTCAGAATGGCGATGCCGCTCCGGCGGTATCAGTGTTGGTGCGGGCACGATCTTCGGCCTCGACGGCGCGTAATCTATCAACATTGGAACGGTGACGTCCTTGATCAATGTCATAGAAATAGAGGAACATGCACCCCACCATCCATAATAGAAAAATCACTGGCACATAGTGAGTAAGCAACGTCAGCTCCATGTCTCGCGTCACAGCCGAAGGCGAAATCTTTGCGGGGAAATGCGCCGCTGATAAAACATAGCCGACCGCCATCACGCCAAGCGCCGCTGAACATTGCTGCATAAAGCTAGAGGCCGCAAAGAACACACCGGCTTGATGTCGCCCAGTTTTCACCGCAAAATCTTCGACCACATCTGCAAGCATTGAGCTGGTATTGATCAAGGATATGGCGATGAAGCTCCCGCCGATGGCTCCCAATCCAAGCAAGGTGGGCACCACCATCTCATGACCTTTTGGCCAGAACACACCAAAATAGACGAGCACCAATGCCATATTATTGATGACGATACCAAGAACGGCCATCGTAATTGCGGTGCGCTTCTTTCCCAATACTCTAGAAAAATACGGGGCTAAAGGAGCCGCCAAAGTGGCTGCAGCAACAGCTTCCAACGCCAGCACCGCCACTTGCTTGGCAGACAGGCCAAATACATAGGTATTGAAGTAAATGGCCATCGCTGTTGCCATACCAATGGCTGTAAACTTCAGAACACCAAATGCAAAAATAGCCATAAAGCTACGGTGCGTGAAAGCTGACCCTACCTCCCGAAAATGGTCGATGAGTTTCATCGGCTTATCATCTGATACTAATGTTTGCCCTTTGATCTGCTTCATAGTGCCCAATCCGCAGCCCAAAATGGATAACAGCATCGCAAAGCCGCCCGCCAAGGCAAATTTGGCATAGCCATCGGGATTAAGCTGCCCGACCGGATATTCAGGAGTTTTTACGAAGAAGAAGCTCAGGCTAAGTGCCATAAAAGCGAAGGTGCCAACATAACCAAACCAAAAACGCAGCGAAAATAATCGCGTTCTTTCCGCATAATCGCGCGTCAACTCCGGCACCATTGCAGTGGAGGGAATGTCATAAGCGCTGACTGCAACACGCGTCAGGGATGCAATGGCAAATATCCAAACTCCCGTCTGCACATCCGTCAGTCCGCTTGGCGGAAACCATAGCAAAATAAAGAAAATCGCGGTTGGGATCGCTGCGCCTAAAATGAATGGATGTCGGCGTCCCAATCTGCTGTTGGTACGATCAGACCATCGGCCGATGATGGGGTCCACTAGGGCATCAATAATCAGCGTAGCCGCAATCGCCGATGACACAATGTGCACGGGGATGCCCACCACTTGATTATAATAAAGCAACAGATAACCAAAAGCCGCGTTTTTAACAGCGGTCGATATTGCACCTGATCCATATGCCAATCTTGCCAGAAGTGGCATTTTTCCCGCGCGACCAGCATCAGAATATTGAGCCGGATCGGCGCGCGATGCCAAGACGGATTCGACGGAAGTTGCTCCCGTCCCCAAAAGACCATCGGCCATGAAACGTTATCTCCCAACATGCCGAGCCATTCGTGCAACTCGGTTAAATTTGATCTAGTAAAGATAGTTTTTTGGTATTTGTGTCAATATTATTCAACAGCGCGCCGCCCTGTCAGTATCTGAATGTCAGATCACCCGCACCCTAGCGGAGCGCTATCCGCTAAAAAACCACATGAGGCTTGTCGGTAGAATTGCGAAACCGCTGCTCTTTAACGGATGAGCTTGTCAATTGCGGCTTACCACCCCCACCATCACGCTACGAAAAAATTAGTAACAACTTCTATATAATCAACAGAGACCTTCATACGAATAGCGAAACAACCTACATTTTTACGCCATATATTATTGACACAAACCCAAATTAAATTCAACATACCTCCAAATCTCGCAAAGAGATGTCTTGGGGAGAGAGCATATGAAGCGCTGTTATTTACGGCAATCAGCGGCCATGGCGGCCTGCTTGCTTGCGACGAATGGGGTATATGGCCAGGCATTTGCACAGAGTATTTCGTCAACAAATGCACAGCAGACATCACAGCGCGGCAATGCAGAAATCATCGTCACAGCGCGCAAACGGGTAGAAAATATTCAAGATGTTTCAGAGTCCATCACAGCTATAAGTGGTGCGTCTATCGAAACGCTTCAGATCGCGCAGGCGACGGATTTAACACGCGTTGCCCCGGCCCTAACCTTCCGCGACAACCCCATCCCCACATCATCGGGTTTCGTTATTCGCGGGATCGGCACCTCCACATTCTCATCGACCGTAGAACAAAGTGTTTCTACCGTTTTCGACGGTGTCGTTTTGGGCCAGCCACAATCTGCTGCAGCCTTTGTGGATATTCAGCGCGTAGAAGTGCTGGAAGGTCCTCAGGGGCTGTTATTCGGTAAAAATGCATCGGCCGGACTTGTGAACATCGTCACCAACTCGCCGCGCTTAGGCGAATTGGGTGCCAATATGTCTGTGACCGTGGGCACCGATGGTGAACTACGAAACAGCGGGATGCTGAACCTGCCCGTTGGAGATACATTGGCATTGCGCCTCGTGGCATTCCGCAACCGCACTGATGGCTTTGTGAACAACCTATATCGTCACGAGCGCTATAACGGCGAGAACAACTACGGTTTTCGCGGCAAGCTGCTGTATTCGCCAGCGGAAAGTGTCAATCTGCTCATCTCTGCCGATTATGCCAAGGACACCTCAAGCGGTGTCATCGCAACGTCACGCAAATTAGGTGCCAACGCCAATCTAGCGAATTACTTCGAACAATATGACATAGTTGCAGGCCCAAACAACCGCGATACCGTATTGGGTTCACCCCATGGTATGTATGAAGGCGCTCCGCTACGCATCTATAAGGGCATCAGCGGTCAACTGGACATTGATGTAGGCGAACTCTCGTTAACATCCATTACAGCTTTACGACAAAATAAGTATATTTTGGATTTTGACGCCGATCAAACCCCGCTGCCCCGCTTCGACTATAACGGCGGCCGGTACAAGTTTAAGCAATTCACGCAAGAATTGCGCCTGGCCTCGCCAGCGGACCAGTCGGTCGAGTGGCTCGCTGGCCTCTATTATTACCGTAGCGTCAACGATGTGAATTTCTGGTCCGGCGGCTATCTCGTTGCTCCAACAAAGCTGTCTGTTGCTGTGATTGACACAGACTTCCGCTCCCGAAGCTATGCTGCATTCGGATCGGTCACGTGGAATTTGGCGGATAGCACGCGCCTACGCGCAGGTGGGCGCTATACGCGGGATGAAATTTACGCGCGCCGAAACGCCTATGATTTGGAAGGTTCTATCCCAGGCTCCTCCGCGATCATAGGCAGTGTCGCGGGTGATACAACAGAGCGCGGCAAAACCAATAACTTCTCTTGGAAAATCACCGCAGAACAGGATTTCGCTTCAAACTCGATGTTATATGCCAGTGCTGCGCGCGGCTACAAAGGCCCCGGCCTTGCTTCGAGCGGCGTCGTCACCCCCGGCGTTGAGCAGTTAATTCGCCCTGAAAAAGTATGGGCCTTCGATATCGGCGTAAAAACGAGCTTTTGGGATAATCGCGCAACCTTTAACGCCGCACTATTCTATGAAGATTTCACAGATTTCCAAACCCAAATATATGATACGAGCACCAATCCACCCGGATTTCGTACCACCAATGCTGGCGGCCTGAAAACCAAGGGTGTTCAGGGTCAGCTGAACCTGCGGCCCGCAGACGGCCTGTCCCTCGGCGCAAATGCTGCTTATGTGGACGCCACCTATCAAGACCTAGACGGCATCTCCTGTCCCTATGCATGGTCGGTGTCGCTCACAAATGGTTGCCGATTAGTAAGCGGCCGTCCCGTAATTGACGTCTCTGGCAATCGCATGTCCAATTCGCCAGAATTTAAATTCAACCTGAATGCCAGCTATGAAGTGGCCGTCAGCAATAGCGCCGATCTTTTATTGGCAGCAGATTATAGCTGGCGAAGTGACGAGCAGTTTTCGTCGAACGGCGACCCGCTGACCATCCAGCCTGCTTATGGCATTTTCAACGGCTCGATTGGTTTGGGATTAGACAAGGGCAAATGGGAAGTCCGAGCATATGTCCGGAACCTATTTGACAAAAAATATGTCAACCTCATCTCGGCCAATGCGGCTGATACGAGCGGCGGATATTCCCAATATTTCTCGCGATACACGGACCGCCAATTCGGCGTCACGATGCGTATGCGCCTGCACGACTGACATAAGTCCATATTTTCCAGCGTAGTGACGCGCTGATCTGAGGAGAAGTTAAAGTGAGCACATCTTACGGCCGCGTGATTAATGACGCCGACAGCCACACAATGGAAACCAATGAGTGGATTTACGATTTCCTCGACGCAGACTTGCGCGAGAAATTTGGCTATCTTTATAAGTCGGATGCCTCTGGACGCATCTTGGCATTGATCGACAGTGCCAAGGCGCGCGCCGCGAACCCTTCATCTGATGCGGCGGCTCCAGACAATCCCATTGGCGGAGAAAAAGGTTGGGTCGCCTTTGGTGCTTTTGATACCCAAGAACGCATACGCATGCTGGACCAATATGGCTTCGCAAGCCAGTTGGTGTTTACAACCGCATGTCTTGCTGGAATGGCGCGCGCCGAAAATGAACGTGAAAAATATGGTATCGTTCGCGCTGCCAACATGGCACAGCAGAAATTCTGTGATGCAGATAAGCGTTTGGTGAATGTAGCCTATATTCCTTTGGACAACCCCGAACTGGCTTTGGTGGAAGCCCGCCGAGCGTTGGATGCAGGGGCCGGTGCGATTGGCCTTGCCCCGATGGCGAGCGGCGATCGTTCGCCGGGCCATCCGGACAATCTGCCGCTATGGGAATTGCTGACGGAACGTAACATTCCCTTCATGATCCACATCGGCACCGGCACGATGACGCAGCCCAAGGGCTATCATAACAATGGTCGTTCCCGCGCTGCCGACTTGCACGGAGGCGGGGAAAATCTTCGCTTCGATGATTTCACATCGCTGTGCTTTGCGCCCCAGCAATTTCTGACAGCGATGGTATATGATGGTGTATTTGAAAAATTCCCAACATTGCGCGGCGGAGTGATTGAATCTGGCGCTGGCTGGGTTCCTGATTTCCTGCGTCGGCTGGACTATGCCCACAAAAGCTTCTCACGTACGGACACCTATCTGAAGGAACTGAATATGCTGCCTTCGGAATATGTCCGCCGCGCCGTGAAGTTCACGCCTTTCCCTAACGAGGATGCTGGTGCGATGATCCGCGATGCAGGGCCTGAATTGTTTATGTTCTCTAGCGACTATCCGCATCCAGAAGGCACGAAGGACCCTGTCGGCAATTTCGAAAAAACTCTCGCGAGCTTGGATGAAGCGGTTAAGGACCAATTTTATCGCACCAATTATGATGTGATGATGAATTATAACAGCGATGCTATAGTTGCAGCAAATCAAGCTGCACAATGAAGCTAGGTGCGGTCCATGAGAGTAAATTGCTTGGATTTGGTGGTCCACCCCTAGGGTTATTTTCCGACTTGCCTTGCTCCCATGGGGGCAAGGCAAAATTCTGATCTGGTAAGATCTTCGGCCGAGCTCAAATTGCCAAGAGCCATGTGAGGACGGCCAACATTATAATCCCGCCACAAGCCTCGATCAGACGCTTTGCCTATGGGATAGAGGCGAACCAATGGACATTGAGGCATTCATCCCGCAGGGAGCCCTTGAACGTCTCTATATAGGCTCAGGACCCACTGAATACAGCCAGAATAGTACGGTAGCAGCTAGTGCGATTGCGGAGACGAAAGTGTTTGGACATCTGTCGTAACGCGTAGCTACGCGCCTCCAATCTTTTAGACATCCAAACATGATTTAGGTCCGATTGCGACTTTTTGTATCGACACTTGTCCTATTTGTTGGGTTTTGCGCATGCTTTCCGGCCCGGAATGCAGAGGGTGATCCCCTTTTCCTGCAAGCCGTCGTGGAACCAGTCGGCATCATAGCCCCGTCGGCGAGCATCCATTCCGCCTTGGGCAGACTGTCGAATAAAGCGGCCGCACCCGTGCCATCGCTGACCTGCCCGCCAGTCATGAAGAAGCTGATCAGGCGGCCATTTGCATCGGTCACGGCATGAAGCTTGGTGTTCATACGCCCCTTCGTCCGCCCGATCAGGCGTCCTGCCCCCCCCCCTTTTTCACCCCAAGGCTCGACGCCGTGCGGTTGGCCTTTAAATAGGTCGCGTCGACCATGAACGTCTTCGCCGAGCCATATTCTCTCGGCGCATCGTGCCACCTCAGCCCATTGCGGTTAACCAAGATGTCGCCGCTCAAAACACGTCGGTCATCGAACGATGGCTCTTCGGAAAATAAGGATGAAATTGCAGATCGTTGGGCTGAACATCGGTTTCGACGAAACCATCGTGCGCGGCGAACCAGACAGCGGATGCTTCAATGTCCTCTACGTAAAAGACGGTCAAATTTTGGCGCTGGACTGCATAAACCGCATCAAACCCTATGTCCAAGGCCGCAAATTGGTAGAAGCAAAAGCACGCCCCGATAAAAACCAGTTAGCCGATGCCACTGTGCCATTGAAAGACTTGCTATAATTTCACCCGAACGGAAGTTTCGGTAACGATCCAGCCATCGCAAATCCTTGCAGAAACTTCGGTCCGCGCTTAGTGGCCCTGTTCAGATCAACGATAAATCGACAGTTTTTTCGACAAACCTATTTAACGCAATACTGCTGTGAATGTGGGCAACACCTTCCGCCTGTGCCAATTCATCCAACAATTCAAGATAGTGGTGAAGGTCCTTGGCCACGGCCGTCAACAGATAATCAGCTTGGCCCGTGGTCATATATCCACTCACAACGCCAGGAAGTGTTGCTGTGTGAGCCTCAAAGGCGCGAAGGGTGTCACGATTCTGTCGTTCAAGCGTGATAGATATAAAAACCGTGACCGCTCCGCCGAGCATCGACTCGTCCAAAATAGCACGATAGCCGCGAATATAACCGGCGACTTCCAATCGCCGTACACGCCTTAATGTCGGTGTCAGTGACAACCCAACCGCCTGAGCCAAATCCCGCCATGACATACGGCCATCTTTGCTTAATATATCCAATATCCGAAGGTCTTGATCGTCAATCTCAAACTCCTTCCGCATCACGCCACCCCCCTCCCCGCATTAAACTCACATGCAGTCAGTGATTCTGAAATCACACCTCCACATTAAACATAGGCACCACTGTTAAAAATCAAATAATTTTCTTCGAATTCATTACAAATCAGCGACCAAACCTCTCAATCCATCTAGATGTTCTGGTAGTTTTCTATTCATCGTCACCGTTGAGCATGACATAAAGCTGACAGGATAAGCCCTTCCTGTAACTTCGCACCATATGACGAATTTTATCAACTATATCGCTCATTCCATTGAAAATAAAAATCTAAATTAAATCTTACAGACAAAATAGGATATAATAATCAGACCCGCCAAATTCACGGAACCGCATAAAAATGGCATAAAATTTCAATATTGACTCACTTTATAGCTCATGCGATCTACTGATCTGATGACATATGGATCGAATGCACTAAATTTGATCGCAATCGCACCATGAGTCATGTGCTTATCTGATAGAGTCTTCGATTAAATTCAATTTGATGCTGGGCGAGCTGAATTGAAACTATAACGAAAAACAAAAATATTTGATAAAAAAGCACTTACCAAAGAGGGGATTTTGATGAAAACAATCAAACTTGCTATGTGCGTTGCGAGCATCTGCTTTGCTGGACCAGCATTGGCCAAGGACGTCGTGATTCACGCAGGAAAGCTATTTGATGGTACATCAACATCAATGCGTTCCAACGTCTCCATTCTCATCACTGATGAAAAAATCACATCTGTTGCAAATGGTTTTGTCACCCCTGCCGGGGCCGAGGTCATTGACCTTTCCAAGAGCACCGTTTTGCCCGGTTTCATTGACATGCACGATCATGTCACTGGCGGTGCGTTTGGCCGCGACAAACTGCGCGGCACCGTAGAGCAAAAGGCTTTTCAATCCGTCTGGAACGTGCGGGCCATTTTGAATGCAGGCTTTACCTCTGTTCGCGATGCCGGCGCCAATACCGAACTGGTGGTTGCATTGCGTGATGCCATTAATGCCAAAATCATTCCGGGCCCCCGCTTGACGGTGGCTGGCAATGCTATCGGCCCAACGGGCGGCCATGGCGACCCGCTGAACCACATTGATCCCCGCTGGGACCGCCATGATGATTGGCTGTTGACCGTCGTTGACGGCCCCGTTGCGGGCATGCGCGCAGTGCGTGAACTGCACAAACGCGGCGCAAATGTCATCAAGATCATGTCATCGGGCGGTGTCGCCAGCCCAGGCGATGATCCCAACTTGCAGTTGATGAACGACGAAGAGCTCAAAGCTGTCGTAGACACCGCACACTCGTTGAACATGAAGGTCTTGTCGCACGCACATGGCAAACCCGGCGTTGACGCGGCCATTCGCGCTGGTGTCGATTCCATTGACCACGGCACCTATGCCGACGCCGAAACCTATAAGCTGATGAAAGAACGTGGGACTTATATGATCCCGACGCTCTTCGCTGCGCAAGAAATTTACGACGTCGCCATCACCAACCCTGAAAGCTTGCCGCCAACGGTTGCGGAAAAAGCCATTGCCGTCACCCCAACCATGCGCAAAAATGCCTTGGCGGCTTATCGCGCGGGCGTCAAAATGGCGCTGGGCACGGACCAACTGGGTTGGCGTCCGCACGGCGAGAATGCCAAGGAATTTGAATATCTGGTGGCCGCCGGCATTCCTGCCGTCGACGCGATCCTGATGGGCACCCGTAACGCGGCTGATTTGCTAGGCAAGTCGGATCAGGTAGGTTCCATTCAGGCCGGTCGTTTTGCCGACATCGTTGCCGTAAACGGCGACCCCCTAAAGGACATCACGGAATTGCAGCGTGTGCAGTTCGTGATGAAGGGCGGCGAAATATTCAAAGAGGGCGGTGTTCCGCTCTACAAGGATTGATTGAACAGCCCTACCGAGGATTAAAGGTTCGGTAGGGCTTTTACCCGTTGGGCTCAATGCATTGTTACACGACTATATCTGAACCAAGCGCCTGGGCCCTACCAAAAATTTTCTGTCGCATTTGGGTTACCAATTTCCGCGCCCTGCTTTTGGGCCGCGAGCCAAGCCGCGACGACATCATAAAGGGCACCAGCCATGATGGACTCCATTCAAAAAATCACCCGTAGCAAACAATTATATTTCGGTATTTCACTGATTGCGGCGACAGCGTCCTTGCACGCCCCAAGCGCGGCGGCGCAGGAAACATCGCAAGCACAAAACACCGCCGAAACAACCTCCTATCCCGGCGAAATCGTCGTGACAGCGTTGAAGCGTGCGACCAGCATCCAGCAGACCCCCATCGCGATTTCCGCAGTCGATTCCGCTGCCCTCGAACGCCAGAATATCACGGACTCCTCGGCTCTGGGCCGTGTCACTCCCGGTCTGGTGATCAACGAAGGCGCCAATGGCGGCAGCCGCGTTATCATCCGCAATCTTTATGCCACGGGTGAATCGCTCGTCGGGCTTTACTATGACGAAATCCCGCTGAGCGGCACCGGCGGTGTGTCCAATGACTCCGGCGGTTCACAGCCCAGCATGCGCCTGTTCGACATAGAACGGGCCGAGGTAATGCGCGGCCCGCAAGGCACGCTTTATGGTGCCAGCGCGATGGGCGGTAACATTCGCGTCATCTTCGCCAAGCCCAAGCTTGATCGCTACGAAGGCGCTCTTGATGCCCAGTTGAACACGGTTGCCGAAAGCGGCGGCGCGCTCGGCATGCAAACCAACGCGATGGTCAACGTGCCAATCGTCCAAGACGTTCTCGCTGTGCGCGCGGTCGGTTTCTACGACAAGGGCGCGGGCTATATGGACAATAGCCTTCTCGGCCGTGACCGCATCAACGAAAGCGAAAGCTTCGGCGGTCGCATTACTGCACGCTTTCAGCCCGTGTCCGAAGTCACGCTGGACCTGATGGCCGTCTACCAAGACCGCACGGGCGCTGGTTCCAGCTGGAATTACACCAAATATCAGCTGACGGGTGAAAAGTTCGACCAAACCTTGCTGATGCAACAGCCCCAACATGATCGGATGAAACTATTTTCCGGTACGTTGAACTGGGACATGGGCTTTGCCACTCTGACGGCGACGGCGTCTTATTCCGATCGCTTCTTGGGCTATAAATTCGATTACACCCCTTATTTCTCTAGATACCAAAGTGTTAACAACACAGGCGGCCTTGTCCCACCATTTACAGGTAATCCGACCACTATCCCTGGCTACAATGCCTTCGTTAACGACTGCAACACCGGCTATATGACCAACGTCACTTGCGATGGTGCGGGATATCAACAATTGGTCAACAGCTATGGCAACATGACCACCTTCCAGCCGCAGTCGAACAAAACCTCGACCCAAGAAATCCGCATCGCGGACGACCGCAACGCGGTAAAATGGACGTTGGGTCTCTATCATAGCTACCGCAAAAATTACACGCAGTCGCTGCTCAGCCCCACCGATCCGGTTACTGGCTTGCAAACCCATCCCATTGGCTATGCCAATGGCGACACTTTTGTGGTTGGTGTGAATACCACCGGGCTTGATCGCACGATCGACGATCGGTTGGAACAAATTGCGGCCTTTGGCGAAATCACATGGGAAGCAACGGACAAGCTGAGCTTGACCGGCGGCCTACGCTATTTCGACTATAAGAAAAATACGACATCCGAGGTACTGGTTCCCAGCTATATTGCTGGCAGCGTTCGCCAAGACCCGCTGACCACCGGTGGCAAAGAGCATGGAACGCTGTTGAAATTCAACGCGTCCTACAAGTTCAACCCAACGGCCATGGCCTATGTAACGGCATCGCAAGGCTATCGCCCAGGCGGTGTCAACCAAACCTTGGGCTTGCCTAGCTATGCCGCTGTTTACTCATCGGATTCCGTTTGGAACTATGAAGTCGGCCTGAAAACATCATGGTTTGACCGCAAGCTTGTGTTCAACATTGATGCCTTCCGCATGGACTGGAAAAACATGCAGGTTTCGGCAAGCTATAATAACGCCTTCAGCTTCATCACGAACAGCTCAAGCGCCGCCCGCATTCAAGGTATTGAATTCGACACGGCCTTTTATCCTGTTGACCGTCTGTCCCTCAGTCTTTCGGGCAGCTATATTAAGGCTAAGCTGCAAGGTGACCAATCGCTGCCATCCGGCATCACCACCTGCCCCGTTCCATTTGTAGAAGGCACCACTGGATGCGCCACAATCGGCGCAGGCAAAAAGGGCGATACCATCCCCTATTCGCCAAAATGGACGATCCAAGCCAGCGCGGACTATAGCACGCCGATCGGCAATGATCTGCAAATCATCTATCATGCCGACCTCAGCTATCGTGGGTCGTCACTCACCACCTATAATCTGCCGCGCTATGCCGCAGCCTATCCCAATGGACCGGTTGCCGGAACCGATGGCGGTGCTGCGCTTTATACTCTGCCAGCCTATACAACCGTCGGTGCCCGCATCGGCCTTGAAAAGGAGGACGGCAATTGGGGCGTCTATCTGTTCGCCAACAATCTGTTCAATGAAATGGGCCTGATGGCGCTCACCAACGGCCAAGCCAGCGCCACACAACTCCCTTGGCAATATCAAGGATCGGTGGTTCGCCCGAACTATGCCGTGACAACCAGCCCACGCACCGTCGGGCTACAGGTCACAGCCAAGTTCCGCTGATGACATCTTGGGCTGACCGATGCGATGGGCATCGGTCAGCCTTCTCATTTCCAGACAATGTACATACCGCTTGCCGCCATGCGGCGAGGGTCCAAGGAGGGGTTTCATCATGGGGTTGCAGGTATCCATTCGAATGGCAGCATTGACGGCAACAGCCCTGTGCGGTGCCGCTATGACGCTGACGGCATTGGCACAGACACAGCCATCCCATGCGCCCTCACAGGTGCCCTCAGGCGTTCAGCCTCGAACCCAAGCGGATGATGTCGAATATGGCCGGTTGATTGACAAGCATCTGATCGACAAGCGTTTCACGACAGAGCTGGTGGACCATATGCCCCTGTCGGAAACCGTGCCATCGCCGTTGAAATTTTTCGGACGCATTCCCGGCACCCCTGGCGAACTAACCTATGCCGCAGATATTCATCGCTATTACCGCGAACTGGCCCGCACATCTCCCAATGTGAAATATATGACGCTGGGCACCAGCGAGGAAGGGCGCGAACAAGTTCTGATCGCTATCGCGGATGAAGCCACCCTCGCCTCGCTTGATGACTATAAAGCCAAGCTGGCCTTACTCGGCGATGCACGCCGCACCGACGCCAAACAGGCTGCCGAAATTATCAAAACAGCCAAGCCCATTTATTGGGTTACCAGTGGCATTCACTCGCCAGAAACTGGCGGGCCAGAAATGCTGATCGAATTGGCCTATCGCCTCGCGGTCCAAGACACACCGTTTATCCGCGACATTCGCGAAAAAATGATCACCTTCATCACGCCCGTTGTCGAAGTCGACGGACGCGAGAAAATGGTCGACACCTATTATTACGGCAAGAAAACAGGAAAGCCCAAACCCCCGCTTGTGTATTGGGGAAAATATGTCGCACATGACAATAATCGCGATGGACTGGGCCAATATCTAAAACTGACACAAAATATCACCAAAGCGATGCTGGAGTGGCGCCCAACCGTCCTTCATGACCTTCACGAAGCGGCGTCTTATCTTTATACCTCAACCGGTACAGGCCCATATAATACATCGCTAGACCCCATCCAAACGAATGAATGGTGGCTGTTGGCTGAAACAGAGGTTATGGAGCTCACCAAGCGCGGCATCCCTGGCGTTTGGACCTATGGCTTTTACGACGGCTGGGTCCCCAATTATTTATTCTGGATTGCCCATACCCACAACAGTTTTGGCCGTTTTTACGAAGTCCAAAGCTATGGCCCCGATATTCAAAAAGATCTGAAACTCGCGCCCTCCGTCACCAGTCGGGAGTGGTTCCGTCCGAACCCACCGCTTCCGTCCGTTGACTGGGCTCCTCGAAACAACACGAATATCCAACAATCGGCCTTGCTCTTTGCGCTAAACCGCGTGGCCAATGATGGGGCAATGTATCTCGAAAATTATTGGACGAAAAATCGAAACGCCATCCAAGCCGGTCAAAAGGCAGGCGAAATCAATGCGTGGGTTATTCCTGCCCAACAACGCGCGCCGAAAAATGCCACCGACATGATCAATATGCTTCGCCAACAGGGCGTTGAAGTGTCACGCGCCACGCAAAAATTCTCTGCTGGCGGCATTGATGTCGACGTTGGCGATTATGTGATCCGCGCGGATCAACCGTACCGCACATTGCTCGACATGTATCTCAGTGTGCAAACCTATCCTGTTGCCAACCCACGTCCCTATGACGACACGGGCTGGACCATGCAGTTGATGCACAATGTTGAAACCAAAATCATCAAAGACACGGCCGTTTTCTCCCAACCCCTAGCCCCACTCGTTGGCGACGCGAACGTCACGGGCGGCATCACGGGCAGTGGCAGCACGATTATTTTTAATCACAGCGGCGACAATGCCCTTGTCGGGCTGCGCTTCAAGCTGAAAAACGCACGAATTCTCGCGGCGGAAACCGACTTCACGCTGAACGGCAAACAATATTCCGCTGGCAGCTTCATTTTGCCTTCTGCCAACCGCGCCGAGGTTGAACGGCTGGCATCTCAGCTTGGTTTGACCGGCGAAGCCGTTGCTGCTGCGCCGAATGTGGCAACCCATCCCCTCACCGCGCCGCGCATTGGATATATTCACTCTTGGGCCCGCACACAAGACGAGGGATGGTGGAGAGCCGCTCTCGATCATTATGGCATCCCATATGATTATTTTGCTGACACCACATTGAAGGATACCAATCTTCGCGCAAAATATGATGTTTTAATCTATCCTACCGTTGCCAACAACGGGCGTGACCAATTCATCGGTGTTCCGATGAACGGTACGGAGAAAATCCCGTACAAGAAATCCGCGCTCACTCCGCATCTGGGTGCGCTGGATTCCGCCGAAGATATTCGCGGCGGCGTGGGCGGCGCAGGCATTGAGGCGATTAAACGCTTTGTCACCGACGGCGGCACGCTGATTGGCGATGGCTCAACGGTCGAGATGCTGAGCATGTTTGGCGCAGCACCCAATGTGACGGTCAGCCAGCCATCTGATCTATATACCAAAGGCGCCATCATGCGCGGGATGATCACAGATCCAACCAGTCCCATCGTTTACGGTTACTCAGGCGACCAGTTGCCAATCTATTTCTCACAGGCACCTGTTTTGAACGTCACCGAGGCAGGCAGCCGTATGGGATATTTCGACCCTAACGGCCCAGGCGCTAGATTGGCACAAAATGTCACACCAAACGCCAAACCAGCGACTGTATCGCCTTGGCAAGCCAGCGTTGATGGAGCAGCGCAAAAAACCGAGGCAGCGGCCACAAACCCGAGCCCGTTTGGGTCTGCTGAACCCTCCTCTCGTACCAGCGGCAGTCCACCGGACCGTATGCCCCGCGTCATTATGTCCTTCCCCGCAAAATCGGGTGATATTCTTCTCAGTGGCATGCTGGACGGTGGGGATGCTCTTACCAAAAAACCGCTAGTTCTCAATGTCCCACAAGGCAAAGGCAATTATGTCCTGTTCGCCTTGCGGCCATTCTGGCGCTGGCAGACACAAGGCAGCTATATGCTTGGTTTCAACGCCATCCTAAACTGGGACCATCTTGATGCGGGCGAAAAACGTCCATAACATTAATTGCTTAACGACTCTGTTCCCATAAACCTGACCGATATCGCATCAATTGTGCGACTTCGGTCAGGTTTATCGTCCACGTTTAACGGCCCCTTCTGAACCGCCCCATGTTTGCGGAAGGCTATTTGGTTTAAGTCATGCTGCCATGGGCTGTGTCCAGCACGGCATAATATTGATCTTCGGCCTCTGCTGGGCGGGATATTGCCGACGGGTTCCAGCCGACGCCGGTTGTTAAACCAATCGACCCACTCCAATGTAGAAAACTCGACAACTTCGAAAGAGCGCCACGGTCTTCGCCAAAGCATTGTCATAGCTATCACCAACGCTGCCCAGCAAAGGTTCGGTCCCCACTGCGGCGAGACGCTCGATGTAGCGCATGAACAGATATTGGGAACCGCGACCACTAGGATGAACAAAGCCACGATGAGTTGGACGCCTCTGGTGGATCGCTTTTTCCAAGGCATTTAACATGAAGCTCGTGTGTGCCGTTCTGCTTGCCCGCTAGTCCACAATTTGCCGCGCATAGGTATCGATAACGAAGGCCAAATATACAAAGCCCGCCCAAGTGCCTACCTAGGTATAATCCGAAACCCAGAGCATATTTGGCGCAGGAGCGCAAAACTGTCGTTTACATGATCGAGCGGACAGGGGGCAGATTTGTCGCTCACGGTGGTGCGAGCCTGCTTGCCCCGGATCACGCCCTGTAGGCCCAGGTCACGAATCAATCACGCCACCGTCGATCGGGCGACGGCAAAGCCTTCGCGCTGCATTTGCCGCCAGACTTTACGGATCCCACAAACACCAAAGTTCTCTGAAAATACCCGCAAAATCTCTGGTTTAAGTGCGAGATCGCGCTTCGCACGGGCCGACTGCCGCGCAGGATTGCGGCGCTGCGCTATGCGCTCCCAGTATGTGGATGGGAGCATGAGGGGTAATTGATGATCTGGGGGATAATCATTCCGAATGGAGGCAGAACGCGGCAGATCGGCTCGACCCCATGATCATCGCGGTGCTCGTCGATGAACGCAATCATTTGCGAAACGGGCGCCAAAGGGGTTTCGGCTCGCTCCGCCTGGGCAAAATATGCCGAAGCCTTACGTAATATCTCGTTGGCTTGCCGTAGTTCACGGTTCTCACGCTCTAGGGCTTTTAGACGATCTGTCACTTCGGTGGACACACCTACCCGTTTGCCACTGTCGATCTCAGCCTTCTTAACCCAGTCATGCAGGGTGGACGGCACAAAGCCAATCTTCTCAGCTATCGAAACCACTGTCGCCCAGCGAGAAGGATAATCTCGTTCGTGATCCAACACCATGCGGATCGCGCGTTCCCGAACCTCGGGTGCAAATTTGTTCGTCGCCTTGCTCATAATGGCTCCTTCCACTCAAGAGTTGGAGCCTTCGGCAAACGTGGGACGGTTCACCACCGCAACGCCCTTTCTTGAAAGCTCGATAGCGATGATGTCCACAGCAGCCTCTTTTTGCTTTTGAACCGCAGCCTGACGTTGTGCCGTGGCGACAGCGACTCTCGCTTTGGCTTCCCTTTCTTGTTGAGCTAACTCCGCACGACGTGCAGCAACCTTTGATTGCATATCGTCCATTGCCGTCACGCACCCTCGCCGTTGGAAAGCAGGCTGCCCAGAAGGGCTGTTCCCGCCACCAAGCCGACCGCTCCCACCACCGCCCGGTGGCCGACGCGCTTGGCCCTGTCTTCTGCAGCAATCACGTCGTCGATGCAGCGAGCAGCACGAGCTTCCTGCTCACTCTCAGGTACTTTGCGCTCAAATGTAATCATTAGCGTTTCGCGATCAGAGGTGACCAAATGGCGCTGCATTACGTTAGACATGAAAATCATCCGCCAGCCGTCCGCAGCCATCGCATTTATCTATGCCTCCAACACGCTGGTTTCGAATTGAAACGTTAGACCGAGACCAGTTAAATTAAGTTTGTATGAAATTTGCAGACAAAATTGACCTTAGTGATACTTAATCCAGTAGCACTAGAACCCGTCAAGCAAGCAAACCTCCCGGAGGTTATCCGAGGAATCCTATGCGCGGACAACAAGGCTATGCATCAGCTACTTAGCACCATGATCCAACGAACTGTAAACACAGCCAGCCAGAGTATAAGCATGCCTGCCGTAATCTCCATTGCAAAAGAGACCCAATCAACAGGAATAATTTCGTTCCCTTCGTATTGAAGTATAACACTCAGATTGTGATAATATGAATGTCGTGAATAGGACCACCAACCGCCACCTACCCACCATACGGCAGAAAGCACGAGGCCGAGCCTAATAAGCTTCTTCCTCCTCGCCATGTCGCAATCGTTAGGCGTTACTAAGCCACCATTCCTAGGCGGGGCTAGGCGTTCACTGTTTTTCGATGATTCTTCGTCGATCATTATTCTCTCCGTTGTTGTGTGCTTGTGCAGAGCACATGGACCGAGATCAGGCTTCGCATAACCATAGCTCGATATTTACTCTGCGCTAGAAAAAATGACACGTTTGGTATACAGACATGCGTGGTACCACCCGTCCAAATCGCTGCATGGACGTGGTTTGGCTTTTTGGCGTAAATGTCCGACACTACCGTAAGCTCAAAGGGATGACCCAGGACCAGCTAGCGGCGGCGGCGGATATGGAACGCAGTTATGTCAGCGACCTTGAAAGGGGTACGAGGAACCCATCTGTGGCAGCCCTAGGTCGAATAGCAGACGCACTCGAAATTGAGCCACACATGCTATTGTTCAAGAGATAACTGGGCTTCTAAGTTTGCGATTTCTATCGGCCGGAATGAACCGTCATCGTCGATCAATTGATGCCCGACTGGCATTCAAACTTAGTAAGGTCTTGGATTGACCGTGGGGCCACGATGATTGCCACTTCAGCAAGCTCATAGTCCTGCAGCCGATCGTGCCAGCCTAGAAGGATTTCGGCACGGTCAGAGCATGGCGATTGGGCCGCGACCCTGATTAACTCCTCATGGGTTCGGATAATTTGCATTTGCTTTTCCCATAAAAAAGGCCCCCGGAGTGCTCCGAGGGCGATTACGCGAATAGGTCATTCCTATTCATATAAGATGGCCGCATTTGCGCGGGCCTGACTGTTAAATCAAACGACAGCAACCGACCCAACAACTGTTGTTTGAACTATCAATTGGCGCTCCTGAAAGCGGCCGTTCTCGAGTGATTATGGACCTGCCCGTCGGTCCGGAGTCTACAGCCCATTGCAATTGAAGAAGAAAATGGCGCACAAGATCCGTAGGTCATCACCCCGCTCGCGGCCATAGCTTATTCGAAAACTTGGCTAATAGGCCCACCTTTTGCGCGCCTATCAGCCAGATAAAATTCGCTCAAATTCAGATCCCATCATTATCGCTTGGTCATAATTCCCATGCCATACCAATGGGTCCTGACCCTAGAAGGCCTTATTAACAGAAAAACCAATGATGCGTGGATCAACCGTAAAAACATTTGTCGCTAGACCGGTGTCGTCTGCATTCAAGAACGCATCAGTGATTGAGTCTTTGTTGAATATGTTTTTGACGTAGACTTGGAAGCCAAGCCCATGTTCTAAGTTATTAAGAGACACTGAGAGGTTTACGTTGTCCCAGCCTTTGATTTTGTCAAACGTTGGGTGATTATAAACCCGCCACCAGCTGCTTGATTGTCTGTAATAATCACCCCGCAACACGAGTTCCCAGCGGTCTTGATCAATCAATGTCCGATACTCGCCACCAACGTTGAAGGTGATCCGCGGTGAATTTGGCAATTCATTCCCCGACAGTTCGGCATCAAAGCCGCGTCCCATATTAGGAGCTCCACTGCCTCCGCTCGCTATGGGCAGGCCGACGGTATCCGGATTATATGGATCCGACGGGTCATAGGTGAAACCGTAACCAAAGAACGAGGTGCTATCATAAGACACGCCGCCGGTGGTCGCTGGATTAAAATCACCTAATCGGTTGCTACCGGGGCACAAGGCGGACAGCGCCAACTGTTGCTCACCTGGCGTTTTAGAGGACAGGATGCGCTCCACATGAACGCGGGGTGCTATGCAATTGGATGGGGCTTGGACCCATGGCCTAACAACAACCCAATCCTCATTTCCTTGGGTCCGGTTCATGGGATCGATGGATTTTTCACCTTTCCCAATCTTGGTTCGCAGATAGCCTAAATTCGCATCAAATCGGAAATTCTTAGACGGCTTCCAGACCGCCTCGAGCTCGAGGCCCCAAGTGGTTGCGTCAAAGTTCTCATTGAAGGCAATGCGATCCGAAATTTGCGAGATTTGGTAATTTTTATAATCATAGAAAAAGCCCGTGGCGTTGAGCGTAAAGCGACCGCCAGCAAATTTCGTCTTGGTGCCGATTTCCAAAGAATTCAGCGTTTCAGGCTTAAATGTCTGGGCCAATGGCAAATATTGCACCAGCGCTGGATTGAGGTCTACGCGCGGGGGATTGCTACCGCCGCCTTTATACCCCCGCGCAAGAGACAGATACACAAGGCTGTCATCCGCAAAGGATACATCCGGTTTCCAGTCGACCACAAAGCGGCCTGTCACCTCTTTCCATTTTTGATGAATTGGTGGCAGTTCTGGGTAACCGCTATTCACCCGCCCGCCAGTGTTTGAGCCTGGCGTTGCGGTGTCTGTTCCGCCCCCAAGAAGCAGCTGACTAGGAATTTGCCGTGACCGCTTGTTATCTGCGGTATAGCGTGCGCCAACGGTGATTTTCAGATTGTCGGTCGCATTATAATATAACTCACCGAAAAGGGCCTTGGATTCAATCTTTACCGGATTTTGGCTAAGAAAGTAATTGTGGCCTTGATTGTCCAATGAATCGATAGGGTTTGGATCAATATAGATACATTCCATACCCTCATAACCTAACGGGCAATCACGAGGCACGCGAAGACCATTAGTTGGATGGACAGTTCCGTAGAAATATTGTCCAATCAAGGTGAATATGTTGTTGAAAACATAGTAATCGTCTTGTGTTTTGAATTTGAGATAATTGGCCCCAATGTTGAAATTTAGCTTTCCATCAAATTCCGACTGAAGCCGGAGTTCTTGGTACCACTGCTTACTCTTGGATTGGCTAATATCGGCCGACACCATACGATCTTGCCAACCGAGTTGAGGATCGAAAAATCTCCCCCCTGGCGTCATGCCTGGGAACGCTACGGTATCTAGCACCCCTCCCCTTAGACCTCGGATCCCTGGGGTCGTTGAGTCGTTAAAGAGAGGCGCGGAGACGAACCGATTGTAATCCTGAAATGAGAAATAATCATCGGTTGTATATGTGGTTTGGCTAATCAGCTTGATATCAGCGCTCAATTTTAACTGAGCGTTCAACTGAAAGACGTCATTGTTCGCGCGGAAGATAGGATCGATAGAAGTGGCGATTTCCCGCAAATTCTTTGATTGGACCACTTCTCCATAAGGGTCGATCGCCTTTAGTGCGTTTATGCTTGTCGCTCCAAGCCGACCGATGGCCATATTTTGAGGTGCGATAATATAGGAGAGCGAATAGCCATTTGGCGCTCCGAAGGCCGCATCATCATATAATGAGCCGAGCAAACAACCTTGACTTAATCGTCCGCGAACAAAAGGATCGACGATAAGAGGAGAGTTACCAATCCGATCTGGACCAGGGTCCCGGGTGCATAAATTTTTCCCAGTACGTGATCGATTGTCATCTTCTTCGAAGTGCTGCCAAACTAGGTCGGCTTTGAAATTATCGCTTGGCTCCCAAGCTACAGTTGCCCTTGAAGACCAAAGATCACGGCCATTCACTCTAGTCTGATTGAACGTGTTGAAATCATAACCATCACGCTTTGTCCATGCACCAGCAACACGGACCCCAAGGGTGTCTGTCACAGGGACATTAAGCATTCCAGAGAGGCGCCGTGATTCATAATTTCCGGTTTCAGCTTTGAGCGCGCCTTCAAATTCATCTGTTGGCTTGATGCTTATGATATTCACCACACCGCCGGTTGCATTGCGTCCGTAAAGGGTTCCTTGAGGCCCACGCAGGACCTCAATGCGTTCCACATCAAAAAATTCAGCTTCAAACAGGCGGTTTTTCACCAATGGAGCATTGTTGAAGCTAATCGCAACCGCCGGATCGCTCGATGCCGATGTTGCTTTTGTCCCGACACCGCGAATTGAAAAATTATACATCGAAAAATTGTTTTTCGAGAAGTTGACGTTCGGGATTGCTCTCAAAAGCTCCGAGCCACTTTCGATTTTATAATTGTCCAGCGCTTCGGCGCTCAGTGCCGAAACCGCAATAGGAACATCGGATATCCGCTCTTCTTTCTTTTGGGCTGTAACAATGATTTCATTATCTGAAATCTCGGCGGCTGCGCGGGTTGCGACGTTTCCCACCGGTTCAGCTGGCTCAATTGCAAATGCACCTTGCTGTGTGACGCGAAATTTGAAACCTGTTCCGCGCAAGGCATTCTCAAGAGCTTGCCGAGTCGTTAGGGATCCACGTACCGCCGCAGCATTTTTGCCTCGTACATCCGCAGCTGAAAATACAATCTCAGCGCCAGTCTTCCTCCCAATTTGGGTGAGCGTCATCGCCAAGGGCTGCGAGGGTATATTGAGCGTCTTTGCTGAAACAGTCTGAGCGTGTGCGGGGCTCACTGCATGCGTTGTGATCATAGCTGTACTGAGCAGCATAGCGCTGTCCCCCGTCAGCGCCTATGGCACAGATTTGAGGTTGCGAATTAAGGAGTGTTTTGGTCTCATCGTAGTGACGAAGGAACGCAGATGAGAGCAAAACACTCAGTCGCCAAAAAGC
>NZ_JAJEWI010000007.1 GCF_020687785.1 Sphingopyxis yananensis
AAAAAATCGCTGGAAACTGGCCCGCTTCCCGCTGGGACGAACTCATGCCGTGGAACTGGAAACCCGAGCTGAAAACTACACGTCAAGCAGCATAAGCGCGGCCTGCAGAACTCGCTTACGGATGGCCAGCTAGCGACATGGCTGCGACGAATTCTTCCTGGCGTGGCTGCTGCAGGTGGCATGATCATCCCTGCCTTAATTTATCTGGCTTTTAATCGGGGGCCAACTGCGGTTGGATGGACTATTCCGACAGCTACTGACATTGCCTTTGCGCTAGGCGTTATCGCGCTTCTGGGAAATCGAGTTCTCGCCTCGCTTCGTGTATTTTTGGCAGCGCTCGCCATTATCGACGACCTTGGGGCGGTTTTGATCATCGAGCTGTTTTACAACGCTGATATAGCGTAGTTTGACCTTCTCGCCGCGAGTACCCCTCTTGCATTTTTATTCAGTCTTAATTGGTGCGGCACTCGGCATCTGACGCCATATCTTGCCCTAGGAATATTATTATGAGTTTTTATGCTGCGCTCCGGCGTACAAGCGACAATACCAGGTGTTATGCTTGCGCTCACGATCCCAGTGGATCGCACCCCAGCTAAGCCGGATGCCAATACGCATAGTCCTTTGCACCGCCTTGAGCGAGGTCTACATTTCCCCGTCACATTCCTAATACTCCCGATTTTTGCGCTCGTTAATGCTGCGATCCCGATAATTGGATTGCCCTCAAGTGCATTATTTACACCCATTACATTTGGTGTTGCTGAAGGGCTGCTGATCGGCAAGGTAATCGGCGTATTTGGCTTTGCGACGCTAGCGATTCAACTGGGGCTCGCGGATATGCCAGCGAACGGGGGGCGTATGCAATTGCTCGGTGTCGCCTTACCATGCGGCATTGGCTTCACCATGAGCATCTTTATTACGCTATTGGCATTCCCCGACAGCAGCTTGCTTCAGGTAGAAGCGAAAATCGCGGTGTTAGCGGGTTCGCTAGTCGCCGGTTCGCTGGGCTTTGTTATCTTGCGCATGGCAAAACCCGAATGTCCGCCTTCTTCATGTTGGATGGCTCACCAGATTATACGCAGCGGCTGAGCGTGAACTGATCAATGTGCGCATTCTCCCCATTATTCACTTCTATTTATTTTACGTGCAAATGGATCGTCGCGCAGGGATCTGCCTGCTGTTTCCGGCATATAGCGGAGGGCCACAAGGCCGACGAGGCACGCTAACATCATATAAAATGCAGGCATTAAAGGATTACCCGTGATGCTAATCAGACCGCTGCCAATCATTGGCGCAGTTCCGCCAAATAGCGATGTGGAAACATTATAGGCGATAGCAAATCCCGCAAATCGTACTGCGGTCGGAAACATTGCTGGAAAGGTGGCGGAGATCGTGGCCAGTTGTGGGACATAGAGCAAACCAAGCAGAATGAAACCGATCATCGCGCCCACAAATCCCGTTCCGATGAGTATATATAGCGGAGCGACGAGGATAAATAGGCTGATCAGCGACCATTTCCACATTGGCCGCCGGCCTACTCGATCCGATAGAGCCCCCGCGAAGGGGATGAAAAGCATCATGAAAACCATGCCAATAATGGGGATGAGCAGGGCCTGTTCGTCAGTTAGTCCGATGCGCCGCTGTAGATAGGTCGGCATATAGCTGAGGAGAGAATAGTTGACGACATTCAGCGCAACGACGAGGCCGCCGACGACGAGCAAAGGGCGCCAGAAATGGCGTGTGAGATAGCCAATCGTTGGTGGCTTTCTATGCTCCACTGCGGCCATTTCTTCGCGGAAGATAGGCGTATCTTCCATTTTTGAGCGCACGTACATCCCAATTAAGCCAATCGGACCGGCGATTAGAAATGGAATGCGCCAGCCCCAATCATGCATCGCATCAGAACCTAGATAGAAAGAAAAGAGCAGCATTAAGGTGGCACCAAATGAAAATCCCGCCAATGTGCCAAATTCTAGAAAACTGCCGTAAAAGCCGCGTTGATCATCAGGGGCATATTCGGCCATGAAAGTGGCGGCTCCGCCATATTCGCCGCCCGTTGAAAAGCCCTGAAGCATTCGGAAAAACACGAGCAGCGTCGGTGCCCAAAAACCAATATCGGAATAGGAAGGGATGAAACCGACAGCAACGGTTGCGCCAGCCATCAACAGGATGGTCATTGCCAAAACGGATTTGCGGCCAATACTATCACCCAGCGGTCCCCAGAAAAGCCCCCCAAGCGGGCGAACAAGGAAAGATATTGCAAAGGTAGCCAGTGCGAATAGGACGGCTTCTTCTGCTTCCCCTGGGAAAAGGGCTGCCGAAATATAGGTGACGCCATAGGCGTAAATACCATAATCAAACCATTCCACAGCATTGCCCAGTGCCGAGGCACCTACGGCGCGGTGTAATTGCGTCTTCTCTGATGAGGACAAATGTTCGGATGCGTTGATCGTGACGGATTTGTCCATGTTTCACCTATTTTTTCTGTTGGTGGTGGGTGAGCTTGAAGGCGCAATGCCAGCTGGATCGAGCAGCGAGGCAACGGGTGTCGTTCGCGGCAGAATTTGGAAATCCTGCTGCTCTGTGCCGGGAACGGGATCGCTGATTATCAGGCGCCAAAGCCCGAAGACCATCATGACGATGGCTATGATGGCGATGAAATAGAATAGACCGCCTGCGCCCGCACCCAATTGTTCCATTGCGGCAGCAGCGCCCAATGGCCCCAATGCGGCCCCAACGGAATAAAGAAGTACGAGTTGGCTGCTGGCTGCGACCCGTTCCGAAGATGTGAGCCGATCATTGGCATGGGCAACACACAGCGGATATAATGCAAAGGCCAATCCGCCAAAAGCGGCGCCCAGCAAAAAGAGCCACAATCCCTTTATTCCCATCCCAAGAGCGATGCTGACGATAAAGGTCGCCGCGAAACAGACAATGATGATGTGGCGACGATCGAAGCGATCAGATAATCGGCCTAGCGGCCATTGTAGTGCGACGCCGCCCAAAATGACAGTCGTCATAAAGTTTGCGGTGCTTTGCAGATCCAAACCGCTGCGCCGCACGAATATTGCCGCCAAGCCATAAAAAGCGCCTAGCATCAATCCCGTGAAACCCGCGCCCGCGACGCCAAGAGGAGATGCTTCAAACAAGCGGTGAAAAGGGAGAGAGGCCGCATCCTGCAATATCGGTGCGACGCTTTTTGTTAGGCATACTGGCACAATAGCGAGTGAAATGAGGACGGAAGCCATTTCAAACGGAATTTGCGGTGCGCTTTGCCCTGTACTAAGAAGAAATTGTCCCAAAGCCTGCCCAGAATAAAGCGCGATCATATAAGTAGCGAGAAGCACGCCGCGGGATTTACTGTCCGCGGACTCGTTCAGCCAGCTTTCGATGCAAATGAATATCCCAGCGACGCAGATGCCATCAATCAGTCGTAACACCCCCCATAAGGCAGGCTGGTCGACCAGCGCATAGGTTAAAGTGCTGGTCGAATGTAAGGCGACGAAGACAGCAAAGGCACGGATATGGCCCACGCGGCGAACGACGGAGGCCGCTTTTAGGGCACCCATGATGAGACCAATAAAATAGGCGGTTGCCACCGTGCCAATGACAATGGTGCTGCTGCCTCCGCGCTCTAGGCGCAGCGCGATGAGTGTTGAAAGAAAGCCGCTGCCCGCCATCATCACGAAAATCGCGATCAACAGGCTTCGGACGGGCAAAATGGCTTGTAGCATGATGGATATAGTTAGCGTCCTTAAGCGGCGCGCCGTTCCTTCATGATATGCTCCACATCTTCGATAAGAGCTTTGTGCAGCGCTCTGATGGCTTCGTCGAAATCATCGCTTGGAATGATGAATTGCACATCCACGGTGCGGATTTGATGTTGCAGCGCGTTGATTGCAATCCCGTGCGCCGTTAGTGCACGGAGTGCATCGGAGACTAGGTCCGGGCGAGAAATGTCACTTCCAATGGCCGCTACCATCGCCGCGGTTTCATGTGAAATATCTGCTTCTGGAAAGGATTGCTGCAATTCTATCAGAGCCGGTTGGACGGCCTGAGCTGTTGCCGATAAATAATGGGTGATGGTATTGGCGTTGGATGATTTGCTGACAATCGGCAGATTGTGCCGCGTTAAGGTGTCAAGAATGGCAGCATCATAACCTTTTACACCCACCATATTCTGGTCAAAGAAAGTGAAGGCCTGCATTTCACGAATGCCGGTAATGATCTCAACACGGGGCACTTCGGAAATATACTTGCTGCTCACTAAGGTACCGCTATCTTCCCGATCAAAGCTATTGCGGACACGCAACGGAATATCGGTTTGCCGAAGTCCGCGCGCTGCGCCGGAGTGGATTGCCTCCATTCCCAAATTTGCCAATTGATCGGCTACATCATAATTTGTGCGACCGATTTTATGGACTTTGTCTTCCCCGACGAGCTTTGGATCGGCGCTTGATAAGTGAAATTCTTTGTGAATTACGGCTTCGCGCGCTCCGGTTAAAACCGCTAAGCGTGAGAAGGTCATTTCCGTATATCCTCGTGCATAGCGGCGAACCATCCCGCCTTCACAGCCAGCGTAGCCGGTCACAATTGGCAGGACAGACTTCAGATCAATCGTCGCGAACACGTCGCTCAAGCGGGCATCAAGACTGCGCAAATCCTGTTGATCCCACAAGGTTAGATCAATGAAACGCGCATTCACGCCGCGATCGCGCAGCAACAAGGCTGTGCTGTGCGCGCTATGTGCCTCTCCAATACCAGCAAGCAATTCGCGAACCGTCATTAGTGCATCTTTCAGGCAAAAATGACCATGCTGGCGCAGGCGGGCTAGATCGTTGAGGCAGCTTGTCACCAATGCGATCCGTTCATTAACGAAAATATTGGCTTCTTCGTGGCTATATTTATCGGTGAAGATCGCGGCATTGCGTGCATGCATGGCCTGACGGACTTTATCCATCGCACCATGCCAATGCTCATCGCCTTCATTGGCCAGAAAGCGGCCATAAACACCAGGCAATCCGCTTTTCTTGTTTTCCAACAATAAGTCGGTCATGCCGCCATAGGCGGAAACGACAAAAATACGTTTATATAGCTCTGCCTCCGTTCGATCAGCGATCAGGATGTTGTCGAACAGAGCGTCCGTAGCGGACATTGATGTACCGCCGATTTTTTCGACGCTATGAAGGCTCATGCTGCGACAGTCTCCCTGATTGGTCCGCGCTGGATCGAAATTGGATCGGGCATTCCGCGTTGGGCAAGGAACCAAGGACGCGGTTTTTCGGTGCCAAATGGCTGCTCAAGTTGATTGCTTATGGCATTGTAAACGAGGAAGGCATTGGCGCGCGGAAACGGCGTAATATTGCCATTGGACCCGTGCATCAAATTGCAATCAAACAATATGACCGTGCCGGGCTTTCCCAGCGGCGCAATAATGCCATGCTCTTGCGCCAAATCGCCCAAGCTTTGTGCATCCGGCACGCCATATTCTTGTTTCTTAAGCGAATGAAGGTAATGATCATCCGGCGTTTCCCCAACGCAGGTTAAATAACGGCGGTGTGAGCCAGGGATCAGCATGAGGGGACCGTTGTGCGGCGTATTTTCGGCCAGTAGCAGCGACATGGATAAAGCGCGCATTCGCGGCATGCCGTCTTCAACATGCCATGTTTCGAAATCACTGTGCCAATAAAATTCGCGGCCTTTGAAACCTGGTTTATAATTGAGGCGCGATTGGTGAATATAAACATCATCATTCAAAAGAAAGCGCGCCACATCAGCCAATCGCGCGTCACTTGCTAAACGGGCCATCACAGGATTTTGGGTATGAATGTCAAAGATCGACCGAATTTCGTCGCTTTGCGGTTCCGTTACGATGGTGGCAGCATTCAGCGTAGACGGTGATGCCAAAAGCTGATGGGCAGAATCCTGAAGGAAGGCAATTTCCTCATCCGAAAAGAGGTTTTCGAGAATGAGATATCCGTCTTGATCAAATTGCTGGGCCTGCTGTGCGCTAATAGGGGCTTCGTCGTTCCAACGAGAGTACAGAACGGGATCCAATCTCGGGCGCATCTCGGGTGTAGATGCGTAGCGTGAGGGGTAAAAATCTTGCATAGCGAGATTCCCTTCTTTTCATAAATTATAGTTTAATCAGTGGGAACTGGCGCGCGGAGCATGTCAGGGTCAGCGGGATAGGCGCCTGTTTCATCATGCACTTCGCGGCCCGTCACCGGGGGATTGAAAACGCACGCAGTGAGAATGTCTGTCGCGGGCCGAACGATATGCCGATCATGCTCATTGAGCACATATAGCACGCCTGGTTCCAGCTTATGGATTTCGCCTGTTTCCAAATTTTCAATTGTGCCTGTACCCTTTAAAACGAAGACGGATTCTAGATGATTTTGATAATGCATCTTAAGCTCTGTGCCTGCGAACATAGTTGTAATGTGGAATGAAAAGCCCATTCCATCATCTTTGAGCAACATGCGTGCGCTGACCCAGCCATCCGATCGGATATTGTGTTCGGAGCTACGAATTTCATTTAAATGGCGGATGATCATTATAAGAATTTCCTTATTCGGCTGCGACGGCCATGTCGGCTGCGACGGCTTCACGGATTTGCGTTTCAAGAATGTCGAGGCCCGTTTCGAGCAGGGCATCATCGATGATGAGCGGCGCTAAAACTTTGATAACTTCATCATAAGCACCGCTTGTCTCGATAACGAGGCCCGCGTCAAAACAGGCTGCTGTGATCGTGCTTGCTAAGACGCCGGAGCCCACATTGACGCCGCGCATCATTCCGCGCCCTCTGGTTTCAAAACCATGCTCTGCAGCGATACGCGTAAGCCGCTTTTCTAATAACTCGCCTTTTCGGAAGATTTCGTGCTGGAAATCCGCCGAGTGCCAGAAGTGCCGGAGTGTTGCAGCGGCTGTGACAAAGGCGTGGTTATTACCACGGAATGTGCCATTATGTTCACCGGGGGCCCACCGATCAAATTCAGGGCGCAATAAGGTCAAAGCGAAGGGCAGCCCCATTCCTGACAGCGATTTGGCTAGCGTAATGATATCAGGAACGAAGCCCATATCTTCGAAGCTGAAAAAACCTCCCGTTCGCCCGCAGCCTGCCTGAATGTCATCGATGATGAACAACGCCCCATGGGCTTTCGCGATTTCGGCGATACGGCGTAGCCATGCCGGGGATGCTACATTCAGGCCGCCTTCTCCTTGTACAGTTTCAACGAGAATGGCGGCTGGAGCATCGAGCCCGCTTGAGGGATCACTCAGGCGTTGCTCCAAGAGATCGGCTGTGTTGACCTCTGCGCCATAATAACCGTCATAGGGTTCATGGGCGACATGGCTGAGAGGAACGCCAGCTCCGCCGCGCTTCCCCGCATTGCCGGTGCAAGCTAGCGCCCCCAATGTCATGCCGTGAAAGCCGTTGGTGAAGGCAATCACCAATTCGCGCCCAGTAACTTTACGTGCGAGTTTTATGGCGGCTTCTACGGCATTGGTGCCAGTAGGCCCTGTGAACATCACGCGATGATCGAGCCCGCGTGGCTTGAGGATCAGCCTTTCAAATGTCTCGAGAAAGTTCTCCTTGGCATCGGTATGAAGGTCCAGACCATGAGCAATGCCGTCGGCGGCGATATAATTCAGCAGCGCTTCTTTGGGGACGGGATGGTTATGTCCATAATTGAGTGTGGAGCAGCCCGATAAAAAGTCGAGATAGCGCCCGCCTTGATCATCATGCATCCAAACATCTTCGGCGCGGTTAAACTGGCGCGGCATAGATCGTGCATAGCTACGAACAGCAGATTCTCGCCGTTCGTAAATCGCCCTGTCCGGAATTGAGCCAGACGGATATGGTATCATATTCATATTCTTACCCCCGTTTGTTCTGGATTTTTTCGCTGCTGGCTGGGCGGATGACCGCCAAATATTCCGTGTTATGCGTTCCCGCGAAATGGATGTTTCGCTCGAACAAAGCACTGCGCTCAAGCGTTGCGCCCCAATCACGTGCGAGGCTGCGGAATAGGGCCCAAGAAGCCTGATTATCATCTGTGACCGTCGTGAGGAGGTGCGTAACGCCGCGCTGCGCGGGCCGTAAAAGCAATTCTGTGATCATCCGGTTTGCAAGTCGGCGGCCTCTACCTTCGGTTGCAACGGCAACTTGCCACACAAAAAAGGCGTCTGGATTAGAGGGCGGCCGATAACCGGATACCCAGCCCATGATGCGCTGTGAATTTTCCGCAACAATACAATGGTCTGCGAAATGCTCGCACTGCAAAAGATTGCAATAGCGCGAATTGCGATCCAGCGGCGGACATGCGGCAATTAACGTTGTGACGGCAGGGCCGTCCTTAGAGCGGGGTGGCCGGAACCGAACATCCGCCGATAGAGATGGCACGTTAAATTCCCTGTTTTGAAACAATGGTATCGCTTCATTGCAATTTTCGTCCTTTGTGTGACGATTTAATATATTTCATCTCCCGAAATAGATTTTTGAGCCTCACATATATGCAGCCCCATGATTCGACGGAAATCATAAGGAAAATGAAATCTCCTTCAACCCCGAATGGGAATTTTATTTCAAAAAATGAAATAAAATATTGTGTCGCCGTAAAAAATTAGATTTGGCAGATGTCTGAGGACGAGCTAGGATTTGGTATGGATTCAGAGATCGCCAATGCCACGTTGAAAGCGTTGCGCCGCGTCTTGCGCGCAACGGAGGGGGGCACGCGTAAATTGGCTGCCGCAACCGGCTTGACGCCGTCGCAATTATTAGTGCTTCGTGACATAGATTCAGGTCGTGACGTGACGCCAGGGTTTGTTGCGCAGAGGCTGCAATTTGGCCATGCGACAATTACAGCGATTGTCGATCGCCTTGTTGCATTAAAGCTGGTTACTCGCTCGCGTAGTGAGCAGGATAAGCGCCGTATATTGCTGAATGTTACGGAAGCTGGTCAGCAATGCCTCATGGACGCGCCGGATATGCTGCAAGAAATATTTGCTGTGCGCTTTGCAGCATTGCCGATGTGGGAGCAGGCGATGATCCTCGCTGGGACGGAGCGTTTAGCATATATTTTGGGAGCGGCGGATATGGATGCGGCCCCGTTATTGGATGTTGGATTAATCGATCGGGCTTGATCGACTGAATTGCATTTCATTTTCCCAATTGCCTCTGAACATTAGAGCATTAGAGCATATTGCTCTGCGCCCATGGGAGGCAAAAAAATATCTCCTCGCTTGCATCCTATCTGCGGATGAATAATCATTCTGCAACAAGAACCTAATGCGGGAAGCGCGTAAGTAAGGGAGCATTATGAACGATATCATCACGGCGTTGATGACCAATGATGCTCTTCAAGGTTTGATTTTCATTGTTGTCCTATTTGTTGTTTTTGCTGCAGAGCGCCTTCCGCCAGTGACCATTGCGGTCATTGCTGCGGCCGCGATGATCTTATTCGGCTGGCTTACGCCTGATCTTATCACGGCGGCCTTTGCAAACCCCGCACCGATTACCATTGCTAGTTTTTTCATTCTCTCGGGCGCGCTGGTGCGAACAGGTGCCGTAGAGACAATAACGAGTTTTATTATAAGGCGAGCGCGCCTATTGCCGCAGCGAACGATCGCGGGCGTCTTTGCAGGTGCGGGGATTATTCCTGCCTTCGTCAACAACACGCCGGTTGTTATGATATTGATCCCTGTCGTCACCCGCTTAGCGCGTGCAGTAGGGATCGCATCAACACGTTTGTTGATCCCTTTATCTTATCTGTCAATTTTGGGCGGAACGCTAACCTTGATCGGAACATCGACCAATTTGTTGGTTGACGGTGTCGCCCGCGCAAATGGCCAGCCGGGTTTTGGTATATTTGATATCACGGCAGTGGGCCTCGTTTCCATGACGGCAGGGGGCATCATATTGCTTTTGCTTGGTCCGCGCCTGTTACCAGACCGCCCAGATGGGAATGCAGCAGACCCGCACCGGCTGGATTATTTGACAGAATTGAGCCTTACCCCGCAATATCACGGCAAAGTGGGAAGCATTGCCGATCTCTCCTTCTTGAAACGGGATGCGGTTCGGTTGATCGCGGTTAAGCGCGGCGCAACAATTTTAAGAGACATTGGGCCATCTACATTGGTTGAGCGCGGTGATCGATTTGTTGTTGCGGCGTCTGCTGATGAATTGGATAGTCTTGCACGCAGCAAAACCGTTGTGGTTGGATTGCAAAATGTCGGCCACCAAATACGACTTGCTGAAGATGAGCGGACCAGTGACGTGCGCTTGGTCGGTTTAACAATTGCGCCGTCTCATCCAGCTATTGGTGGTCGCTTGGACCATATTCCATTCCTCTCAAATTTGCCGGCGCGTATTCTTGGCATTGGGCGCGCTCGGCATTTGCCTGGGCCTGATATTGCTAGCGTTCGCTTGCGGGCCGCTGACAGTTTATTGGTGGCCGCCGAAGCACCAGCCGTTGAGGCTTTGCATGGCAACATGCACCTGATTGCTGAAGATACCAGCCGTGTTCGGCGTTATCGCCGAAATCGCGCGCACGTCGCTATTTTAACGCTTGCAGCCGTTGTGATGTTAGCGGCGGCATCCGTGGCACCCATCCTTTCCTTAGCCCTAATTGGCGTAGGAATCGTCTTGGTAACGGGATGTATTGATCCAGCGGATGCGTGGGATTCTATCGACGGCAGCGTGCTGGTTCTAATTTTTGCGATGCTAGGTATCGGAAGCGGGCTGGAAGCGATTGGCACGATAGATCTAGTCGTTGACACAGTCGCGCCATGGCTTCGTGGTTTGTCGCCATTTGCGATCATTATAGTGTTATATTTTCTGACATCGCTTTTGACGGAAACGGTAACCAATAATGCAGTTGCTGTCATAATGACACCAATTGCCATCGCATTAGGGCAAGCCACACATCAGGACCCACAAGCCTTGATTGTGGCTGTGATGTTTGCAGCGTCTGCCAGTTTCGCAACGCCTATTGGGTATCAAACTAATACGATGGTTTATGCCGCTGCAGATTATCGTTTCTCTGATTTCCTGAAATTAGGGATTCCAATGAACATCGGTGTTGGAATTGCTACCTGCATTGCCATCCATTACCTCATTTAAACTGAATCCGACCTCTATTTGCTAGCTAAAGAATCGGGATAAAGGGGCTCGTTAATAGCAGTTAACGCGCTTTTATTCCTCAAAACCCGCCAGTCCGAAAACGGCCCATTAGCTGCCCCTTCGTCACATCGGAAGCCCCTTCCCCTGTAACTTCAAGGCATCCAGATAGTCACTCCACCATTGATACATGTCGACCCTCTCATTCCAATATTGGCTACGATTATAGATACGCCGAATAGCGTCTCGGTCGACATGAGCCAAAGACCGCTCAATGGCATCAGCACTCCACTTCCCGCTCTCGTTTAACATGGTCGACGCCGTCGTACGCAAGCCGTGTGCCGTGAGCTCCTCTGAGGAGTAGCCCATGCGCCGGAAAGCCTGATTGATTGTATTCTCGCTTAGCGGTCGTCGCGATGTATGAAATGCTGGAAGTATGTAACCGCTCGGTCCGGTCAGTTCATGCAGCTCTGAAAGCATTTGTAGAACTTGGCGCGACAGCGGGACCGCATGCGCTTGCCTCATTTTCATGCGCTCGGCAGGGATCGCCCATATCGCCGTTTCAGCACTAATCTCGTCCCATGTAGCTTTACGCAATTCGCCCGGCCGTACCATTAGATGAGGCAGAAGTCGCATAGCCATGCGCGTCAGCTGGTTACCGGAATAATGTTCTACCGATCGCAAAAGTTCGCCAACTGCACTAGGATCCAGAAGAGCGCTTCTGTGCTTTACGGTGGGAACAATTAAAGCCCCCTTCAAAACAGCTGTTGGGTCAGCCTCCGCACGTCCTGTTGCCACAGCGTAGCGAAATACTCGGCTAGCAAAGGAACGGCTTCGCCTTGCTGTCTCATATTTTCCGCGGGCTTCTATACGCTTTAAAGCAGACAAAACTTCGAGTGGCTTTAACTCGCTTACAGGAAGGGATGCGATCGGAGACAGTTGGTCCAGTATCCAGTTCGCCTTGACGATTGTTACATCGGCCAGTCCATCTTTGACCATCTTGTCAATATATTCGCGGGCTACGTCGCCAAAGCTGTTCGCACCGCGATAAGCGGCCACCAACTTGTCCCGCTTTCTTTCCGAGACTGGATCCAAACCGTCTTGAATTTGGCGCCGGGCATCGTCTCGCGCTCGGCGCGCATCCGCCAAGCCAACATCTGGGTAGCGGCCGATAGCTATACGCTTATCCTTCCCAGCCAACCGATATTTGAAACGCCACAACTTCGAGCCATTGGGATGAACCTCTAAATAGAGGCCCCGCTCATCAGCTTTCTTATAAATGCGGTCACGGCCAACAAGGGCGCGAATTTCCAAATCCCTGAGTGCCAAGGCATCTCTCCCAATTGATCATCGGGATTTGCCGCCGCTATGCCATCTGATAACGTCCTTTTCAGGTCCAGGGGGCCACCACAATTCATGATCTTGGTAATGGCCCAAACGATGGCCCTATTACCCCATGAGATGGCCCCAGATCCGATGGAACGCCACGAGACAAATCCAAGAACAAATTGGCAGTTTTCTGCCGTTTTGTCGATGGCTGCGAGATGTTTTGGGAATAGAAAATGGTGCCGCTTACAGAACTCGAAGACAGGATCAATACACTGATTTATATCTCTAAAACGATAAAATAATTTTTTGTTACCGCCAATCTGGCGACTACATTGGACTGCGGCGGTGGTTAGATCCCAATTATCGACGAAGCGTTACTATAGCAAGATGGGGCGTACGTTGATTAGCTCAATTTCCGACTTTTACAGTGCGAGCCTTACGTATGCTTGATCACCTAATCCATCTCCCTTTGCGAGATCAAAGCACTCGGGTGACCAGCCAGAACCGATACCGCCCCAATTCTCGCCGCAAGCAAATCCAACCGGCTGCAAAGTGTATCGCAGCTGAAGCCGTCCCATTCCATCAAAAGATGGATCTGTCCCCTTCTGAGTGCTCCAAAATATCATCAATTTTGGAGCACTCAGAAGGGGACAGATCAGCAGGAGTTTGACGGTTTAGGCCGATGACCAAGGCACTCATCGGTATGAGGGCGCGAGCATCCCTATCGCTGCAAACGCATGATCTGTTTGGCGGACTAAGAATTGTCCTTGCAGTGTCAAAATATGGAATCCCATATCCGCAGAGTCTTGATTGGTGGTCCGCGCGGCGGATGTCCGAGCGTGAAGGTCTCGATATCACAGACATCTGCCCGCAGCAGCAGGGCCACAGCGGGATCGTTGATACCGCCACCCCACTTTGGCCGTCTTCCCGCGGCGAGGCAACCTTCAGCAGTTTGCGTGCCAGCGCAATGCTGCCTTCGCGCGTTAAGCTCGCCAGCAAGCCATAATGACGGATGCCATGGCACATGAAGCAAGAAGCGGTGGATGAACTCATCAGCGCTCAGTCTCATTGTTTGGCGGCGCTCCGTACCGCTGCGGCGCTAGGGTCAGGCCCCATTGAAATGATCGACATCGTGCGCAGTTGACACACTAGAAAGAAATGTCATATATCGTCCGATAGATCGATAATCGCACATTTGTTCAATTGCGAATTTTAAGGGGAGAGGCACGTTGCCCAAGCCGCAGTTTATTTCACTTGTTTGCCGAGGCGCGTCGCTGAGCGCGTTGGTTTTAGCAACATTGCAACCGGTTTCCGCGCAAACCCTGGCAGGTTCGAGTGGTGATATTCGCGCGCAGACAGCAGATGATGAAAACGGGGCGAATGACATCGTCGTGACCGCGCAAAAGCGCAGCGAGCGCCTGCAAGACGTTCCAATTTCCATTTCGGCTGTGACATCTGATACGCTGCAAAAACAAAGCGTTATGCAGGTTTCTCAACTTTCATTAGCAGTCCCTGCTGTACGCATCGACTTCAGCGGAAACACGGTACAGCCAACCATTCGCGGCGTCGGTAGCGCCATCGCTGGGCCGGGCACCAATTCGAATATCCCAACCTATATTGACGGATATTATATCCCGAATCCTGTTGCGACCGATCTTGCTCTGATCAATATCGCTGGCCTCAGCGTTTTGAAAGGGCCGCAGGGCACATTATTCGGGCGCAACGCCACGGGCGGCGCGATTCAGGTAACCACCAAAGCACCGCAGCATGACACCAATATTCTCGCGCGGTTAAGCTACGCTTCCTTCAACCACATCACAGCGGGCGTTTATGGCTCGACCGGCCTGACGCCAAATCTCGCGATCGACCTTGCCGCCTCCTATGAATATGGTGACGGCTTCAAGCGCAATATCGTGACGGGCCAAAGAAATGTTGGCCAGTTCAGCCGCTGGTCCGTGCGGTCCAAGGCTCTGTGGGAACCAACCGACGGCGTCATCTTTACGCTCGCTTATGGCCACACCTATAGTGACGATCCGACACCCAATATGGTCAACGCCCGCAACGGTATGAGTGCTGGCGCGCTGATTCCAGGCAATGTGGTGGCCTCGGGTCGTCGGGACATGTCAAACGGCAGCCCCAATTATGATTATCTGACGACAGATGCCGTAACGCTGACCAGCAATTTTGATCTCGGTTTTGCCGATTTGACGTCTTACACGGCTTATCGCAAAGAAAGTGATGATCAGGGTTTTGATTATGATGCATCCCCCGCTTTCATTCAGGCGGCGAAATGGACGATTCCGGAAAAAACCTTCACACAAGAAATCAACCTGACATCCAAGGGCGGCGGTCGCTTCAACTGGGTGCTGGGCGCGTTTTATCTGTATAACAGCAGCGAATATCATTATAATATCGCGGCGGGTAGCAATGACTATAGCCGCCTGTTCGACAGCCGAAACAAGACCAATTCCTATGCGGTTTTCGCAGACGGCACCTATGAAGTGATGGACAAGCTGTTTGTTACGGTCGGTGGCCGTTACAGCATCGACAAACCCCATGTCGCGTTCAACCTGATGGACACGGTAATAGACGAAGGCGGCGCTACCTTTAAGAATTTCTCGCCGCGCGCCGTGGTACGTTATGAAATCAACCGTGGATCAAGTGTCTATGGCTCTTTCACCAAGGGTTATAAGTCCGGCATTCTGCCTGCGGCTTCCTTCTCGACCGTCGCGGTGGAGCCAGAAAGCATCGATGCCTTTGAACTGGGTTATAAAATTTCCCAAGGGCCGCTGCGCTTCAACCTCGCCGGATTTTATTATGACTATAAGGATGTGCAAGTTGCATCCTTCTTCGCGCAGGGTGTTTCCGTCGTGCGCAACGCCGCCAGCGCGGAAATCTATGGTGTTGATGGTGAACTCAGCTATGATGTGACGCCTGATTTTACCCTGTCGGCCAGCGCGGCTTATACCCATGCGGACTATAAAAAATTCCAGAACGCTATCGGCTACGAACAGGATCTTGACCCAAGCAGCCAAACATATTCGACGTTCCAACCCGTGAATGTTGATGCATCGGGCTTTCAGGTTCTGAGATCCCCTCGTTTGGCGTTTAATGTTGGGGCCAATTATGGCTTTAACTTGGCGAACGGCCGCATGGCGTTGAACGCCAACTATTATCGCACCAGCAAATTCTACTTCGATGCGGTGGAACAATTTGGCCAAAAAGCTTATGGCCTATTGAACTTGCGCGCGACGTGGACGGACCCGTCGGAACGGATGGATGTCTCTATTTTTGGCACCAACGTTACCAACACCAACTATATCACGCAGACGCTGCCTGATACGGTCGCCATCCGCCAAGCCTATGGCGAGCCTGCGGCCTTTGGTGCGGCACTGACCTTCCGCTACTAAGTCAAAAATGGCTGGCTTTCCTCTCATCTGGAAGGCCAGCCATTGTTTTTTTGTTGAGCAGAATGTCGATTGCGACCTGCTCGGCCCATGCCGATCATTTTTACAGCCATTTGTGTATTAGGAGCAATTTTGGGATGATCGATAAAAGCATCGCCTCCGCTGCCGATGCCGTCGCAGACATTCAAGATGGTGCATCGGTGATGATCGGGGGCTTTGGCACGGCCGGTATGCCCGATCAGTTAATTGACGCCCTGATTGCCCGAAATGTGAATGATTTAACGATCATCAACAACAATGCTGGCAATGGTGAAACGGGCTTAGCCGCTTTGCTAAAAGCAGGGTGCGTCAAAAAAATCATCTGCTCCTTTCCCCGCCAATCGGACTCCCACCATTTCGATGCCCTATACCGATCCGGCCAGATAGAATTGGAATTGGTACCACAGGGCAATCTTGCTGCGCGTATTCAAGCCGCAGGGGCAGGATTGGGTGCGATCTTTACCCCCACAGGCTATGGAACATTGCTGGCAGAGGGCAAAGAAACGCGCGAGATTGAAGGCGTAAATTACGTGCTTGAATATCCTATTCACGCCGATTTCGCGCTGATCAAAGCGCAACAAGGCGATCGTTGGGGCAATTTGGTGTACCGCAAGACGGCGCGCAATTTTGGACCAATTATGGCGATGGCAGCCAAGACGACGATCGCCCAAGTTTGCGACATTGTCCCACTGGGCAGCCTGGACCCTGAAACGGTCATCACCCCCGGAATATTTGTTCAGCGCGTGGTCGAAATTGGCGGCGTCGCCAGCGTTGCCGCTGAAGCTTGATCCAGAAAGCCAAGAATATGATCCGTTTGACCCGCGACCAAATGGCCGCCCGCGTCGCCCTCGATATTCCCGAAGGTTCCTATGTCAATCTGGGCATTGGCCTACCCACCAAAGTTGCCAATTATCTGCCCCAAGATCGCGACATTTTTCTGCAAAGCGAAAATGGCTTGCTGGGCATGGGCCCTGCCCCTGCTTCGGGCGAAGAAGATTGGGATTTGATCAATGCTGGTAAACAAGCCGTAACCTTGTTGGCGGGCGGCAGCTACTTTCATCATGCCGATAGTTTCGCGATGATGCGCGGCGGCCATATCGACATCTGCGTTTTGGGTGCATTTCAGGTCGCTATAAACGGCGATCTGGCGAATTGGCACACCGGCGAAGCAGACGCAATTCCTGCTGTTGGCGGGGCGATGGATTTGGCCATCGGCGCCAAAAAAACCTTTGTGATGATGGATTTGCTAACCAAGCAGGGACAAAGTAAATTGGTTGAACACTGCACCTATCCCTTAACCGGATTGGGCTGTGTTTCGCGGATTTACACCGACCTTGCGATATTCGACGTCGGGCCACGCGGCGCGCAAGTGGTCGAGATGGTCGACGACCTTTCGCTGGACGAATTACGCACATTGACGGGCGTACCGCTTGTCATGACCACCGCCAATATGGCGGAAGGTCTGCCAACAGGAACAACCCATGACTGAAGCCTTTATCTGCGACGCCATCCGCACCCCAATTGGCCGATATGGCGGCGGCTTGTCCGAAATCCGCACCGACGATCTGGGTGCCATTCCCCTGCGGGCGCTGATCGCTCGCAACCCACAATTGGATCCGGCGGCGATTGAAGAGCTATTTTACGGCTGCGCCAATCAATCGGGCGAGGATAATCGCAACGTTGCGCGCATGAGCCTGCTGCTCGCAGGCCTGCCATATCAGGTGGCGGGGGTAACGCTGAACCGCTTGTGTGCATCTGGCCTCGAAGCGGTTGGCGCGGCGGCGCGGGCAATCCGTGCCGATGAAATGCAATTAGCGATGGCAGGGGGCGTTGAAAATATGACGCGCGCGCCCTTTGTTATGGGCAAGGCAGACGGCGCCTTTGGCCGTAACCAGAAAATCGAGGATACAACCATGGGCTGGCGCTTCGTCAACCCAGCCCTTGATGCGCTATATGGCACCGAAACCATGCCCCGCACGGGCGAAAATGTGGCGGAGGATTATGGCATCAGCCGCGCGGATCAGGATGCTTTTGCACTGCAAAGCCAGTTGCGGGCCAAGGCCGCTCAAAATAATGGCTTTTTTGCGAAAGAAATTATTCCCGTCATCGTCCCCGGCAGAAAACGCGGTGAAACATATGAGTTGTCAATCGACGAACATCCGCGCGCGGATACGACATTAGAAACGCTGCAAAAACTACGGCCTTTATTCGGTCCAAATGGCACCGTTACGGCGGGCAATGCATCGGGTATCAATGATGGGGCTGCCGCGATGATAATAGTCAGCGAAGCGGCTGCAAAGGCCCATGGCCTTGTGCCCCGCGCGCGTATTTTGGGCATGGCGTCGGCTGGCGTCGAACCGCGCATCATGGGTATTGGCCCCGTTGCGGCGACGCAAAAACTGATGACCCGCCTTGGCATGTCGATTGGCGATTTCGATGCCATTGAATTAAACGAAGCCTTCGCCAGTCAGGGGCTTGCTGTCATGCGCCAGCTCGGCCTTGCGGATGATGCCCCGCATGTAAACCCTAATGGCGGGGCGATTGCGCTTGGCCATCCGCTGGGCATGTCCGGTGCCCGCATCGCGATGACGCTGGTGAATCATTTGGAACAAACCGGCGGCAAGCGCGGCCTCGCCACGCTGTGCATCGGCGTCGGCATGGGGCTGGCGCTAGCCATCGAGCGCGTCTGACGTCAGCGCGCCGAACCGGGCGAGTGACTAACAAAGAAAAGCTGAAGCGTCTTGTCGCCAGCTGCATCAGAATTTGATTATATCACATAAAAAAGCGGACGGGATTTGAACAACCCCGTCCGCTTTTTCATGATGATGCCGTCATGGCGCGGTCGGTTATTGACCCGTGAATTTTGGCGCACGTTTTTCAAGGAACGCCTTGGTGCCTTCGGCATGATCCTTGGTAAACAGCGTCAGTTGATCATAGGCTTGCGACATTTCAAAAGCGCCTGCGGTCAATTGCTTGATCATCAAATTGATCGACATCTTGCTATAATTAATCGCCAGCGGCGCACCTGCTGCCAGTTTCTTGGCATATCCATCTACAAAATCATCCAATTCTGCATCAGGCACGCAATAGTTGATCAAGCCCATTTCCGCTGCTTTCGCCGCATCAATGGGATCACCCGTCATCATATATTCCTTGGCTTTATGAAAACCGATCAGCAGCGGCCACAGCGCCGGACCGCCATCGCCTGCGGCAATGCCCATGCGCACATGGCTGTCGCAAAAACGCGCGCCTTCCGCTGCAATCACCATATCCGCCGCAATGGCAACATTCACGCCAGCGCCATAAGCTGGGCCGCGCACTTTCGCGATAATCGGCTTTTCGCAATCAAGCATGTTCCAAAACAGACGTCGCGCCGCGCCCGTCATAGGTTTTTTCACGCGGCCCGCTTCATTTTCGGCATCCTGCACGCTCAAATCTGTACCAGCGCAAAAAGCATTGCCCTCGCCCGTCAGGATGACCACACGGATATCATCATCCATATCCACATCGGCCCAAATAAACTGCAATTCACGGTGCATGGGCCGCGACAGGGCATTTTTCTTGGTCGGATTGTTCAAGGTCAGCGTCGCGACCCCATCATCCCGCTTGTCGATCTTAATCCATTCATATTTACTGGGATCTATCGCTGGCATATCGTTAAAACTCCTATTTGGTCATCCGTGTCAGCACAGCCACTGGGCATGGCGACATAATCTTTGTGTCCGGCGCGCCAACGTTCCTGCACAAACTCTTCCTGCGCAAGGGCGCGATCCAGCGCAACGCCATCTTGATCGTCTAAGGCCTGCATCTGCCACTGAACCGAGCGAGCGTCACAGGCCGCAATCAGGGCCGCTAGCGCAAGGCAGCGGTGCATCAACTGGTCGCTGGGCACCACTTCATTGGCGATGCCCCATGCACAGGCGGTTGGTGCATCAATGAAATCGCCCGTCAACATCATGTGGCGGGCCCGGCGCAACCCAATGGCGCGCGGTAACAAGGCGCTTTGGCCCCATGCCGGAAAAATACCAATTTTTGCGTGCGTATCCGCAAAGGTCGCGCGATCCGATGCGATAATGAAACTGCAACTCAGCGCAATTTCCAATCCGCCCGTAACACACGGCCCATCGACCGCCGCGATGATCGGTTTACGCAAGGCGCGAATGGCCTCGGCAGGATGCGGACGCACGAGCGGCCCCGGATCCGCCCGACTTTCGCGAATATCCGAACCAGCGGTGAACACACCGTCCGCGCCCGCCAAAATAATAGAATGGACGCTGGGATCGCTGTCGGCCTCTGCCAACAAGATCGCCAGCCTACGTCGCATCGCACGGGACAGCGCATTACGCGCTGCTGGCCGATAAAAAATCAATATGCGCACGCCGCCATCATCCTGAACGATGATCCGCGCATTTCCATCGTCCGTCATATCCGGCCTGCCATCAGCGCCGGATGAACCATCCCATCATAAAGCAAAGAGAATAGGTTCATCCGGCCACCCTGATTAATGAAAGCGGAACTGAACCGAAGCACCGACAGACGCCGGTTCGCCATAGCCTTGCTGCACAGCCGCCGTGGCGGGCTGAACCTGATTGCGATAAGCTTTATCCGTCACATTCGTACCATAGATCGAGAAGGACCACGCCGTGTCGGGCAAAGTATATGTCGCCCGCAAGTTGAGCAGCGCATATTTATTCTGATAAAATTGTTCAACCGGATCAAAATAAATGCGGCTGGTGTAGTAAAGATTGCCATTTAACAGCAATTCGCCGCCACCCACAGGCAGCTTGTAATTCACATCCGCCGATCCTGTAAAACGGGGCGCGCGCTGCATTGCAAAGCCACTGGCATCAACCGTTTCGACAGCGAAGAATCCCGATGGCTGCTGCACATAGCGTACCGCGGTATCAAAATCCTTGTACTGGCCATGGGTATAGGCACCGCCCAAAGTGACGCTGAAGCGAGGGGTAAGTTCGGCGGTGATTTGTGCATCCACACCATAGATTTCGGCAGACGCCGCATTGCGAACAATCGATCCTGGTGACAGGAAAGCCGTTACCTGAAGATCCTTATAGTCATAATAATAAGCCGACATATCGAACCGCAGGCCGGGCCGTGCCATTTTATAACCAATTTCAAACGCGTCGATTTTTTCGGGATCAACAGGCAGAATACGGTTGCTGCTGGCGGGAAGCTGGCCTGATTTAAAGCCCTTGCTGTAGGACGCATAAATGCTGGCACGATCCGCCACTTCATAGCGCACGACCGCGCGCGGGGTCAGGCTTTTCCATGTGCGCTCGCCATGATGGATGCCATCGCTGGGCAAATCCAGATGCAGATCGGCCTTTTCGATGCTGTAACGAAGCCCGCCCGTCAGGAACAAACGATCGCCAATCTTATAAGTACCATCGGCAAATATAGCATAAGCATTGGTGGTGTTGACCGACCCTTGCGTTTTCACAAAGGGTGCACCGAGTGATGAAACATTGACCGAAGGATAGGCAATGTCATTCCAGAAATAATATCCGCCTAGGAACCAGTTAAAACGGTCCCCCATGCTGCCAGACAGATTCAGTTCTTGCGTGAAGGCCTTATCGATGGATTGATAATTGGAATGCACAATCGATTCCGACGATGAATCATTGTCATTAGCAATGAAAACCCGTTCGTCGCGATATTGCGTATAGGATTTTAGGGTCACATCACCCAGATCAAATTCACCGGTCAAATATACCGCATCGCCGTTAATGCGGCTTTGCGTTTCATAATTATTGGCAACATCGCCGCGATCCGATGGGATTAAGGCACCGGAAACTTCCGATCCGGCAGACAGGCCACGATAGACATTTTTGGCCACAAAGGTTGGGTCATCCGAACGCTGATGCGAATAAGCCAAAGTCAGCTTGGCATGGTCGCTCAATTCGGCAAGCAGCTTGGACCGCACGGCCCATTTTTCGAACCGCGCTTCGGAATGGCCGTCGATCAGGCTTGTAACAAATCCGTCGCCGCGCTCATAATATCCGGTCACATCCAAAGCGAGCTTGTCGGTCAGACCGGTGGACGCGTAGAAGCCCAAATTCAGACGATCAAAGCTTTGATAGCTAGCCCGCGCCATCATCGTTGGGGTGAAAGACGGGGCCTTGGTGGTCACCAAAATCGCACCACCCGTGGCATTGCGGCCAAATAAAGTGCCTTGTGGCCCCTTAAGCACCTGCACATTTTCCACGCTCATGAACGACAGATCAGACGTCAGGCTGTTCGGAATATAAAAACCGTCAACATAGGTGCCAACATTGGAACTAAGGCCCGGCCCTGCGACCGAGCTGCCCACGCCGCGAATGGTCGGCTGCGCGAAAGTACCGGACTGGTCAAGGCGCAAACCGGGAACCAGCGCTGGCAATTGGCTGACCCGCGTAACGCCTGAATTTTCCAGCGCCGCGCCGCCGATGGACGCAATGGAGATAGGCACATCTTCCAAACGTTCTTGCCGCCGCTGTGCGGTGACGACGATGTCCATGGAATCGACCACAGCCTGCTCCTGAGGCAGCGCGGTATCCTGCGCCAAGGCCGCACCGCCCACACCCGCCAGCACCAAGGCAGACATGGCGGCAGATACCCGCAACCCACGCGCAACGGCGCGAGGCGAATGCAGATAGGAAACAGTGATCGTCATAACATCTCCCAAGATGTACGTTATTCGTACGTTTGTAACCATTTATTATATAAGTCGGCAAATTTTTTCTGTCAACGGCGTATGTTTTGCAAGTCGCTGAAACAGGAATGGAAATTATGAAACGCCCATCCAAACTGCGCGCGGGATGTGCCGCTAGCGAGCAGGATCAGCCATCGCGCAGGTAAAATTAAAGCGCGCTATGCGCTGCGGTGCGGTCCTAAATATCATCGCCCCGTGCGTCGCGGCGGCATCATGGCTGGCAAATCCGATCAACATTGCGCGGCCCCCGCAACGGACAATGGACCGCTTTCGGAATCAGCGCCCACGCAGAACCGCTTTGTAACCATTATGCGTGCTGGCGCTCCGTTTCAGCGGCGATAGATTATGCGTCCCCACCAACATCAACGGATATCATCTGCGCTGCCGTCCGCGATCATCCAGTCCAACAATTGGGCGCATGATGATTTGTGATGAAACAAACCCTGCACCAGCCCGCATCCCAATCCGTGGATGAACATGACAGCCACACCCATGTGCACCGCAGCGCGCACATGGCGCACAGCCGTGCATTTATGGATGATGGGAAGACCGCTGCCTTAGACACATCGCCTTGCTCTTGCGGTGTATATCCAGCCATTTCGACAATGCTGACCCCGCCCTTGATAATAGCCTGATGATAGTTGGCACAAGATGGCGGGGTCATGGTCGGCAAAATGGTCAGAATAAAACCACAGGATGATCAGTCATCGCGCGTCAGCTCGGTCAGCCGCCCCTACCCAGCGGCGTTCGAAACAGCCGCCGCCAGTTCTGCTCGGCCAATTCATTACATCCGGCCCTGAACGATCAGAAGGGTGACACCGACTTGCGGTGCCACGCCAGAGGATCATGTGGCCGGCGTCTCGGCTTGACGATGCGAGGGCATGCCATCAAGCAACAACACCTTGGTTTCCAAATAAGGGCGCAGTCCCTCTATCCCACCTTCACGGCCCACGCCGGATTGCTTGTAACCACCAAAAGCAATGGTGAAATCCATACGGATCGAATTGTGACCGACGGTGCCGGAACGCAATTCGCGGCCCGCCGCATAGGCTCTGTCCACGTCATTGGTGAAAATCGAGCCATTTAGGCCGAATGGGCTGTCATTGGCGATGGCCAGCAGATCCGCTTCGCTGTCGGCTGGAATAACCGACAGGACAGGTCCGAATATTTCTTCCTGCGCAATCACCGATTTATTGTCGACATGGCCAAAAACAGTTGGTTCAACAAAATAGCCCCGTTCCAGATGCGATGGACGACAACCGCCCGTTCCCACCGTAAAGCCGTCGGCCTTGCCCTGTGCAATATAGCCCTCCACCCGTTCGCGCTGGCGTGCCGTTGCCAGCGGCCCCATGCCGGATGCGGGATCAAAAGGATCACCCACCCGCACCTTGCCCATTTCCGCGCTTAAGGCTTCCAGCAATTGGTCGTGGCGATGGCGGCTGACGATCACGCGCGTCAGCGAGGCGCAAACTTGCCCCGTCATATCCGGCGCCGCAGCAGCAATGGTGCGCGCCGCCGTTTCGATGTCATAATCATCCAAGATAACAGCGGCGGATTTTCCGCCCAATTCCATGGTGTAACGCGCCATGCGGCCACCCAGAACCGATGCGATATTTTTCCCCGCAGCAGTCGACCCCGTAAAAGAAATCTTGTCGATGCCGGGGTGGCTAACCAAGGCTTCCGATGGGCCGCGATCCGCCGTGACCACGTTGATCACGCCGCGCGGCAAGCCCGCCGCTTCGGCGATTTCAGCCATCAACAAGGCATGGCCAGGCGCTTCTGGTGACGCTTTAATCACCACGGTGCAGCCAGCGATTAAAGCGGGAGCAAGCTTGAACGCAATCAAGGAAATGGGGCCATTCCATGGAATGATCGCGCCGACTACGCCCACCGGCTCACGCACCAGCAATCCAGCCTTGGCTCCCGAAAATGTACGATGCTCTTCTTCGAACGGGAAACGTGTCGCCAGACTGGCATAATATTTATACAGTCCGCTGACGCCTGTGGCGTGGGCGCTGGCTGTGCTGTGCAATATGCCCATTTCATTGGGCCAGATATAAGCAACATCGGCGGCGCGTGCATCAAGCAAACGCGCCATTTCCATCATATAGCCAGCGCGTTCAACATGGCTCATGCGCGGCCATGGACCGGTATCAAATGCCGCGCGCGCCGATGCGACAGCGCGGTTGATATCAACTGCTGTCGCGGCGGCCACACGCACAAATAATTCTTCGGTCGCGGGTGCAATAACGTCAATCGTTTCGCCGCTAGAAGCAGCGACCCATTCCCCATCAATAAACAGCTTGTCAGCTTGGCTGATCGGAAAGTCGCGGATGGCCTGTGTCATGATCGTCTCCAATTATTTTTGAACCGCAGCGCCGATCAGGCCTGCCCTGCCTTTTTCAGACGGTCGGTTACCGCGTCCTGAAACATGCGAATTTGGATTTCCATGCCGCCCAGATGAACTTCCTTCATCGTGCCGGAACGCAGGCCCTTGTCACACATTTCAGCCGCCCAATAATCTTCCTGACCAAAAGCGCGGCCCATCAGTTCAAACGACCGGCGCATACGATTTTCCGTCTTCTCATCCGCCGGTGGCTGATTAATCAACATATAATAATCGACTTCGCATTGATCGGTGGCGATCGGGCGCACGATACCCAGACTGATAAATTCCGGGCTGGCGACAATGATGCCGTTCGGGAATGGGATATAAGAAAACACCATCATTTGGCGCATTTCTTCGAAATCTGTCGAAATCTTGGTTTTTTCGAAATTGCCACGATGCGCTGCGTTGCGAATATGCGGTCCGATGCGATCAATGACATTTTCGGAATCAACAAAGAAACGGGCCAAACTATCCTTGTGCAATCGCGTCACATGATAGCTGTCGAGCATGGAATCCATGACCAGCTTCCAATTCGCACCAACCTTGAACGTGGTTCGATCATAAACCTGCATCCGGCCCAGACCCAGCGCATCAAAATCGGCTTCCAATTCGCCGCGCACCTGTGCGAAATCTGGCGGATTATCGGCATCAAGACCAACCCAGATCAACCCGCCCGCTTCCACGCAAGGCAATGGGAACAGTCCCAAATCCTTCTTGTCCAAGCCCGGAAAAGTTTCCGCGCGCGGCAAGCCAATCAGCGCGCCGTCCATATCATAGGTCCAAGCATGATAAGGGCATACAATGCGTCCAGCCTTCACTGGATCATTCGAAACGCACAATTTCATGCCGCGATGGCGGCACACATTGGCAAAGGCTTTCGCTTCGCCATCTTTGTTGCGGGTAATCAGCACGGGCATCCCAGCCAGATCGACACGGGTATAAGCCCGCGCTTCGGGCAGCAAAGCCGAAGGACAAGCCAAAACGGGTTCACGGCGGAAAATCGTTACCATCTCTGCGTCAAAGCGCGCAGGATCGATATAATTGGCAGCGGGAATGGCATCGCGCACTTGGGGAAAAGCGCAATCCGCCAATTCCGGCATAGCGTTTAGCAAACGCTGTTGGCCTTCGGTAAGCGTGGTGTTGATCATATCCTGACCCATGATGTTCTCCATCAGATCCTGTTAAACTCTAAGCGGAGGAATTTGCGTTGCTGATTTGCCGACTGGTCGCCTTAACAGCCGTCCTCGGCTGCTATCCCAAACCCAGGAAAAGCAAGGCGTGCGACCCGTTCTTTATGCTGAGCGCTGTTGCCAAAAATTTGTTGGTTCAGCTTCGCTCGCTTCAAGAATAAATGGCACACATGCTCCCATGTGAAACCAATGCCGCCGTGCAACTGAATGGCGTCGGCCGCCAAAGCGGCATAGACATCGCAGCAATAAAATTTTGCGCTGGCCGCCAAAGTTTCGGCATCCGCTTCTTGGGCAGCGACGGCTTCGGCGGCATGGCGCGCCAAGGCGGTTGCCGCTTCCAACTGGACTTTCCAATTGGCCGCGCGATGCTTCAACGCCTGAAATGAACCAATGGGCCGTCCAAATTGTTCGCGCACGCCCAGATATTCAATCGTCCGCTCCAACGCCGCAGCCGCTCCACCAACCGCGTCACAGGCCAGCGCAACGTCACCATGGCTGCGTAAAATGGCAAGCAGCCGATCCGTTAGCGGGATCAAGTCTTGGGCCTGCACCGCAACATCGGTCAGGTGGACGGCGCCAAGGGTACGGGTCAAGTCAACCGCAGGCTGGCGGCGCACCGACACACCATCGCCGTCCGCCTTCAGCAGCGCCAGACCCAGCGTCGCATCAGCCTGAACGACGGGCAGCAAAAACAACGACGCGGCATCGGCAAATGGCACATGATCATAGACGCCATTGATCCGGCCATCGACCACCGCTGGCAAAACCGCCGAAGCCGTTACGGCAAAAGGCAGCATGATAGATGCCATAACGCCGCCAGCAGCCATGTCGGGAAGCCAAGCCGCTTGCTGGGCATCGCTGCCGCCTTGACCAATTGCCTCAGCAGCAATCAGCGTGGTTGTCACGGGAACAGAAGCAAGGCTGCGCCCCAATTCTTCATGCAGCACGGCCACATGCGCCGCGCCCAATCCCAGCCCACCAAATTTTTCATCAATGCCCAGCGCCAGCCAGCCAAGATTGGTCATTTGGGCCCATAAATTTTGATCAAGCGGGCGCCCATTCTCGTCGGGAATTTGATCCCCTACTTGGGCGTGATGTTCGCTCAGAACCTGCCGAATTGAATCGCGTAATTCGTCAAGCGCAATGCCATTTTCTTCCATTGCCATCTCCTTACGCCGCTTCGCTGCGCGCTGCGCTGGTCAGATTTACAGGCTGCGTTCCATCTGACCATAGCCGGTCAGCAATATCGATCGCTGCGCCATAAACACCGCCCGCTTCGGCTTGTAATGCGCGAATGCGATAGGTCCAGAAATGCAACATATGTTCCGTTGTCACACCCATTCCGCCATGGAATTGATGCATATCAAACAATAGTTTCTGAACGCCCTGCTGGGCATGGCAGGCCGCAAAATCAGCATGGACCGGATCGGCGCTCCACGCCGCCCGCATAGCCAGATAATGGGTGGCCATGGCATAGGCTTTGCATTGCACCAATCGATGCTTCACCGCTTGGAATGAGCCCACGGGCTTTCCAAACACATGCCGCTGCTTCACATAATCCACGGTGAAATCAATGGCCGCCATGGACGCCGCTGCCGTTTCAACGGCGATGGCCACACGCCACCATTGCCGCAGCACCGCGCCCTGGCCAACCAATAGCCGAGCCGTCGCCAAATCTGGCGGCGTCACAAAGCGGCCATATGGATAGCCATAGATGCTGTTAACGGGCTCTACTTGCGCGGGATCAATGGTCAAAATGGCAACATCATCGCCCATATCGACCAGCATGGTTTGGGCGATGGTCAGATTGCGGTGCGCTTTTTCAAGATTCCGCACGCTGGCCAGCGCCACCGGACCGGCCAGTTTTTCGCCCGCCAGCACCATCGGTGCCACCAGCCCCGTTGCGGATGTTTCCACCATCACGGGCAATTTTGCTGTTTCAGCCACCACCAGCGCGGCTTCCAAGGCGCCGATGTCATGACCAGCGTCCAGAAAACCACTTTCCGTCAAAATTTTCTGAAGCGTTTCATTGAAATAGCAATAGCTGAAACGCTCCGCCTGCGGCAGTTCGGCATGGTCCTGCAAAATTGATTGCAACGCGCAAACCAGGGCATCCTGATCTTCTGTAAAGTGAAAGTCCATAAATCAGCCCCGTGGCAGACCCAGCCCATTATGGGCCACCAAGTCTAGTTGGATTTCATTGGTTCCGCCGGTAACCCCCGCCGGAATATTGATGCGGTAATAATCCTCCAGCAAGGGGTCGCCCCCAGCCAGCGCATCGGGCAGAAATTCTGCCAGAAAGTTCATCAGGTCCGTCACCGCGTCCAAGGAGCCAACGCGCGACAGATTGGCATCAGTATTAGGTGGCAAACGCTTCACGCGCTGATCCACCACCAAATAGGTCAGCATTCTTGCGCCTTCAAATTTGGCAGCAATCATCCCAGCCCGCGATTGGACGATGGGATCATTGTCATATCGCCCTTCTTGCTTCAGTTGTTCGATCGCCAGCTTCAACGCTTCCAGTCCGACATGATAGCGCGGCACACCCACACGTTCATAGGACAGAGCATGGGTCACAATCTTCCACGCCTCGCCCTCTCCGCCCACGCGATTTTCCACAGGCACACGCACGTCTGTAAAGAAAACTTCGTTCAGATGCCCGTCCTTGATCAGCCCAGGGAAAGAGGTGACCGACACGCCTGGCGTATCCATCGGCACGAGCAAAATGGAGATATCTTTCCGGCTTGGTCCCGTGCGCGCTAACAGGAAACACCAATCTGCTAAACGCGCATAGGATGTCCAAATCTTGGATCCATTGACGACATAATGATCACCATCGCGCTCAGCTCGCGTGCGCAGCGACGCCAGATCCGTACCCGCATTGGGTTCGGAAAAACCCTGACACCAAATTACTTTGCCACTGGATATTCCCGTGACATGTTGTTGTTTTTGCTCTTCCGAACCATATTGCATCAGCGTGGGGCCGATCCAATTGACGTTCATATATTGCGGCCCGCGCGGCTCGCCTGCGGCCTTCATTTCTTCGCCAAGGATGAAATGATCCCAGTCCGCACCGCCAGCACCGCCAAATTCCGGGGGCCAATGCGGCACTAGTAAACCACGCTGGGCTAGTTTCGCGCAAAATTCGCGTGAAAACTCAATTTGCAAATCCGAGGCATAGCTTTCTGGAACATAGGTTTCGTCCCAATTATCCGGCAACAGGTCATCCAACGCCGCGCGAACGCGCTGACGATATTCTTCCTGCTGCGATGTCCATCCAAACTCCATGTCACCACCTTGTCGATTGTGCGGCCGTCACTTGACGCCGGCCAGCTTGGGTTCACGCGGCAAATTGAGCGCGCGTTCCGCGATAATATTGCGTTGAATTTCGCTGCTGCCGCCGGAAATGGTCCACGCCCAGGAATAGAGATAATCCTGCATCCAATTGCCGGTTTCATTGCCGCAACCCATCAGCACAGGCTGTAGATATTGCGCGTTCGCACCGCCCAGCGTGACCCCCAGATCGGTAAAATCGCGCAGCAAATCACTATAATATACTTTGATGATCGACGGTTCGACACCAGCCCCAGCGCCTTCCATCACGCGGGTCAGCATATTGTTGACTAACAGCCGCAGCGCCTGAATGCGCGCATATATATCAACCAGTCGGCGACGAATTTCATCATCGTCAATCAATCGGCCACCCATTGGTGACGGCGATTGGGCAGCATCCAACAGCATTTGAAAACCATGGCGCATCCGTTCAGCCAGTTCCAAAATGGTCAGGCCGCGCTCCGACGACAAGGTCGATTGCGCCACAGCCCAACCGCCATGTTCGGGACCAATCAGATTTTCGACTGGAATTTTGACATCATCCAGAAAAATCTCGTTAAAATGCGATGCCCCCGTGATCTGCTTAATCGGCCGCAGCGACACGCCGGGCGTTTGCAGATCCAAAATCATATAAGATATGCCGCGCGTTTTGGTCGCCGTGGGGTCGGTCCGCGTCAGCAACAGGCAATAACGGGCGTGATGCGCATTGGACGACCATGTTTTTTGGCCGTTCACAACATAATGATCGCCGCGTCGTTCGGCACGGCAACGCAGACTAGCCAGATCGGACCCCGCATTGGGTTCCGAAAAGCCCTGACACCAAATTTCGTCGCCGCTTAACACCGCTGGCAAATGGCGACGACGCTGCTCATCCGTCCCCCATGCAAGCAAAGTCGCAGGCACATGGTAGAGCGCGATAAAATATAAAATCAGCCGAGGTGCGCCCGCGCGTGCAATTTCTTCATACAGGACAATTTGCTGCGCAAAAGAAAATCCGCTGCCGCCCCATTCGGCGGGCCAATGCGGAGCGCCATATCCGCCGTCCATCATTTTGCGGAACCAGAATTTCTGGAAAGCAACATGCTCTTCCTCAGACGCTCCGGTCATCCGTTCTTGCCAGTCTGCCGGCAGGTTGGCCTGTAACCAGCCCCTGACCTCTTGCCGGAATCCTTCAAGATGCTTCAACTCATTGATCATATAAGCCCCTGAGCATTATCCCGACATCCTTATTCCCTATGCGATACGCCGCCCTGTCGCTTGCGCAACAATGGCCAAAACCAACCACTGCTGAAGACGCTGCGGGCGATCACCCAATTCCTCCGATTCTGATGGGAAACCCCATCCATGGAAGAAAAGAGTCCGTCTTTCGCATTTTCAATTTGTGCGATTAACGTTCGCGTGTTCTATATAAGATCATTGTCTTCTTTTACGATGCTTGTCAAGCGGTTGCCGGACACAGAATCTAACAAGTGGATCAGGATCAGGCTTTGCCAGCGATCATCCCGTAAAAGCTGCGCAAGAAGGGCGAAAAAGGCTGTTAAAAAATGCGACTGGGAATCATTTCCGATATTCATGGCAACGCCGCCGCGCTGAATATGGCGCTGGAAAAAATGGGCGACATTGATCAACTTTTTTGCCTAGGGGACGCCATCGATCAATTTCGTTTTTCCAATGATGTTGTCGGCATCCTCAAGGAACGGGATGCCCTGACCATTTGGGGCAATCATGAAGAGATGTTCTTCAGCCCCCTGCATTCCCGCGCGCGGTCTGCGGAATGGATTGATCCAGAACTGCTGGAGTGGCTGAGGACAAGGCCTCGCCGCCTTGAACTCGACATGGATGGCCTGCATATTTTGCTGACCCATGCGACATCATGGTCCGATCGCTATGACTATATTTTCCCGCACAGTCCCGATTTCACTCGCTTCGGCGATTGCGGCCGTGACCTCTTATTCTATGGCCACACGCACCATCCGGTTTTGCAAATGGTGCAGGATGTCTATGTCGTCAATCCGGGATCGCTGGGCCATGGCCGCTTGGTCGATGACCAGAACATGCTCAGCTACGCCATATTTGATACCCAAGTTGGTGAGGCGGAGATCGCCGATTTCTGCCTCACCAATTGATATAGCCTATGCTTAGGCCTGCGGCTTGTCCCACTGTAAATATAAATCAGACAGGGCCGCAACGCCGCCGGCGCGCCAATGGGCCTGCGTGCCCGGCTTAATCCAAAAGCGTGGAATACGCCGCGTCCATTCCTGAACCATGATGCGCATTTCCATGCGCGCCAGAAAATTGCCGATGCAAACATGCGGGCCGGTAGAAAATGCCAGATGGCTGCGATTGGCACGATCAATATCGATCACGTCTGGATTGTCATTCTTGCGATCATCCATTCCGCCCAACATCAACGGACAGGACACCATGTCACCCACATGAAAATGCGCGCCTGCCAGTTCGAAATCCTTTTTCACGACCCGCGTTTGCTGCACGATGGAACAGCGCCGTAACGCTTCTTCGACAAAATTTTGCGCGCATTCAGGATCCGCGACCAAGCGATCCTGTAAAGTGGGATGCAGCGCCAATTGGCGGAATGTGAATCCCAGCGTATTGGCAACTGTATCCAACCCCGCAATAAACAGCAAAAACCCGATGGACTGCAGTTCTTCGTCCGTTAGCGGGCGCCCCTTTACCTTTTCATTGACCAGCTTGGTCATCAAATCGTCACGCGGATCGGTTTTGCGCTGTTCAAATTCGTCCCACATGACTTTCATCATATGCTCCTGCAATTCGATGCGGCGTTCCAACGTGGTCGGACCAAAATATTCCAGCACAATCACCCGAAATTCTTCGAACCGTTCCAGCGGCAATCCCATAAGTTCCATGAACACCGATACGGGGAACGCAGCGCCAACGCCTTCGGCAAATTCGCATTCACCCTTGTCGATCACCGCATCAATCAGCCGATTGGCCCATTCCCGCAGCTTTGGCTCCATGGCGCGGATGGTCTTGGGATCAAAATGCCGCATCAAAGCCATGCGGAATGGCAAGTGATCCGGCGGATCAAGGTTCAGCGGAATCATCACAAACGGGCTGTTGGATTTGGGGATATCCAGTTCCCGATTGGAAAAATGCTCGGTATCGCGCAGCACTTTTTCCATCAGGTCATAGCGTGTTACCACCCAAAAACCGCCATTGCGCGGAGTATAGAAAATGTCCGGCGCCTCGCGGTGCAGGCTGCTATACCCTTTTTGCAAGTCCACTTCGAACCGGCGATCCATAAAATGGTCAAATTCAAAAATCTGCTCGTCTTTGACATAATCTGGGACGAGCGCCCGTAAGGACTGATCCGTCATATTCTCTCTCCTGTGGATCGGGTCATCCCTCGATCGTCATATTGTTTAAAAACCTAGGTCTCGTCGGGCACTGATGTCATTTTCCGGCGGTGAACCCAGCCGCATCTTCCAAAATCAAGTCCGCACCGCGCCATGCCAGCGCCATCGCTGGTGCCTGTGTATTGCCCGCCAACATAAACGGAAAAACAGACGTATCGGCTACCCGCAATCCATCGACGCCGCGCACGCGCAAGCGTGGATCAATGGGCGCACTATCATCTTGTCCCATTCGGCATGTGCCGCAGGCGTGATAATTGGCATAACCAAATCGGCGATGCGCTTCCGCCAGTTCATCGTCACTTTGATATTGCGATCCCGGCCGCGTTTCCTCGATCACATAAGGGGCGAGCGCGGATTGCTGAACATAATCGCGTGCATGTCGCATCAATGCCAGCATGTGGCTGCGATCTTCGGTTGCGGTCGCAAAACGCGGAGATATGACAGGCAGATCGGTGGACGCCGCCGTACGGATCATTACGGTGCCAGTGGATGCAGGGCGCAGCATATAGGCACAGATATTGATTCCACCAAATGGCTCCACCCGCAATTTCGGACTGTCATAGTCAAAGGTATAAGGTGCAATCAGAAATTGGCTGTCCAGTCTTGTGCTGTCCGGCAACAGCTTGAACCAAGCCCCGATTTCATAGGCCGCGCTGGCCATGGGGCCATTTTTACAAAGTGCATAACGGATGGCGTTACGCACCAGACGCCAGCCCTGAAATTGGCGATTTTCCGATGCCTTGTCCCGCACCCGCCATTGCATCACAATGCCGCGATGTTCGCGCAAATTGGCCCCAACTTCCGGTGCATCCTGAACCACATCGATGCCAAGGGCCGACAATGGACCAGCCGGACCAATGCCCGACCGCTGAAGTATGGCCGGTGTGGCCAAGGCCCCAGCAGTTAGGATCGTGTCCCGCGATGCCCAATATTCCACCGATGCACCGTGCCGCGTGCCGCGAACGCCCGCGACGCGGCGCCCGTCAAACAGCAAATGATCCACAACCACGCCCGTGACCACGGTTAAATTGGGACGTGACCGAATGGGATGCAGAAACGCCGTCGCCGCGCTTTCCCGCTTGCCACGATAGATAGTACGCGGCGCATAGCCCACACGCGCATCGTCGGACGGATCATTGACGTCCCGTTGCTCGGCATAGCCCATTTCGACACCGGCCGCGATGGCAGCATCCGTTAATGGGCTGCGGTCCGTTGGCATGGTGACGTGCAGCGGCCCTTGATCGCCGCGCGTTTCCGCTGCGCCCAATTCGTGCTGCTCCAGCGATTTATAGGCGGCACCCATATGCGCCCAGTCCCAATCAGCGCTAGTCTGTTCAGCCAGTGCATCATAATCCGACGCCTGCCCCCGCACATACATCATGCCGTTAATCGCGCTCGAGCCACCCAATGTGCGTCCACGCGCCCAATATTCGCCAGCATTGTTGGATGCGGGCTCGGCCTCGGTCATAAAAGGCCAGATCAGTTTCAAATTGCCAATGATTTTAGCCAAGCCCTTGGGCATATGAATGAAGGGGTGACGATCAGCGCCGCCCGCTTCGATCAGCAAAACGCGATGCGCCGGATTTTCCGACAGGCGATTCGCCATAATGCAGCCTGCCGACCCCGCGCCGACAATGATATAGTCATATTGGTCGCCCATCCGCTCTATATAAGCCGCGCTCATGCGAAGCCACCGGATGCTACACTGCGAACCATCATGTAAGACATTCCATTCTCTCCGCGTAAGTCGATTATCGCTCATACGTGCTGAAATCGACTTACGCTAACAAACTCACTGACGTCAAGATTCCAATCATATCCCAAGAATATGATCCAAAACCTAGCACTGCATTTCATGTGGCGGCTCGGAAATTCGCACGCGCGCATCACCAGCGGATCACGGCTTGACAGTGCCCATAACCCGCGCTCAAAAGTGCGAATATATACCATATGAACGATAATCGCCCGAATGTCGGAGACTATATGCCACAGCTCATTTTGCCAGACCTTGATATACACGCACCCGATGCCCGCGACGGGGCGGAAGAGATCTGGGCTGCTATGCGCGACGCCGATGGACTGGCTTTCATGCCCAGCCATGGCGGCTTCCATATTGTCGCACGGCATCAAGATTTGATGACCGCCCTGCTCGATCCCCGCCGCTTTGCTTCGGGCGATGGCATAACGGTGCCAGCCCCCGACGGTGTTCGCAGCCCCCATATACCAGCCGAAGTCGATCCCCCGCTGCATCGCGGCTATCGTGCTTTGCTCACTCCTTTTCTGACCCCTCAAAAAATACGCGAACGCGAGCCGTCCGTTCGCCGCATTGTGACGGGGCTGCTGGACAAGATTGGTGATCAATTGCGATTTGATGTTGTCGACCGTCTTGCTCGGCCGTTGCCCGTATTGGGGACCATCGATCTGCTGGGCCTTCCCATGGACGATGCGATGGTGCTGGACGAATTGGTCGTGGAATTGCACCAAGAGGTCGCGACCGGCGTACGAACAGGCGCCGCACAGAAATTAACCGATTATGTCGGTCGGATCATCACCGAGCGCCGCCCCCATGCCAAGGACGCAAAAGCAGATTTGCTTTCGTCCATTCTGATGGGAACGGTCGATGGCCGCAATTTAACCCACGACGAACAAGTGTCGATGATCCGCCTGTTTCTGATTGGCGGATTTGATACAACAGCCATAGCCTTGGCAACCGCGATCTGGTGGCTGGCCCAGCACCCTGATGATGTCGCACGTCTTCGGGCAGACCCTGCCCTTATCGACAATCTGATCGAGGATGCCGTGCGCTTTGCTTCACCCTCCACCTATTTGCGACGTATCGTAACGGCGGACACCCAATTGGGCGGCACGTCATTGCAGGCGGGGGACCAATTGCTCTTGGCCTTTGCCGCGGCCAATCGCGATCCGGCACATTTTGACCAACCCGACGATATCCGGCTTGATCGTTGCCCGAACCAGCATCTTGGTTTTGGTGCGGGCCATCATCGCTGCGTCGGATCTTTTTTCGCCAAGTTGGAAATGCGCGTGGCCTTACAGGAAATATTGGCACGCTATGCCAATTTTCAGCTCGATCCCGAACGGCCCTGCAAATTGGGATCAGGCCTCAATCAAGGCTTGACCAGCCTGCCCATGATTTTCGAACGCCATAGCTGACAGCCCAGCCATGGGCGGCGCGCAATATATGCACTATATGAAACGGATACGCCGCCTAGTTTTGCGGATACAGGCCAGTAATGTTGCAAAGCAGATTGCAGCCCGTCAAACTTGGCGCTATACGATGATCGACCAAACGTACTATATTCGACCATTCTCACTTCATGGGAATGGGGCCTAGCATAAGCAGGCCAGAGGGAGCAGAGATGGACTATAAGTTCGAGCAAGTGAAGATCGTGGGCGGCATTGGCGCAGACGATGAATTTTGGCGCGGGCTGGAACGCGGAGAATTTTGCCTTCCAACATGCGCATCCTGCAACACGTGGATGTGGCCCGCACATTTTCGCTGCGGCAGTTGCGGCGCGTGGGAAATGCGCTGGAATGTCGTCGAGCCAAAGGGCAAAATTTTCACATGGACGCGCAGTTGGTATGCGTTTGATCGCGTATCTGAACGCGCCGAGGACGTGCCTTATGTTTCAGCGGTGGTCGAAATTCCCCATGCTGGCGGCGCGCGCGTGATGGGTATGTTCGACGGCACAATGGATGGCCTCAACGAAGATCCGCGTATTGGAACGGATGTTGTCGGCCACATTCTGCCCCCATCAGAAAAGACAAAGGGATATCCCTCCATCGTCTGGCGGCCCGTGGCATCGGGCCTTCGCGCCTAAGGCGCTTTTTCCCATATTTCTAAAGGATATTATGATGTCGAAGTTGCGCGGCGCAGCCGCCATAGTCGGGATCGGCCAGACGCCTTATTATAAGCGCGGCGCATCCCCCCATCCGGAACTGAAGCTGGCGTTGCAGGCAATTGTCGGCGCGTGCGAAGATGCAGGCATCGATCCTGCAGATGTCGACGGCTTTATTTCCTATGCTTCTGAACGCAATGACGCGCAAAAACTCATGTCGGCGTTGGGCACGAAAGAAGTGCGCTTTGCATCTCTTGCATGGATCCACGGCGGCGGCATTCCTGGCGCGCTTAGCATTGCGGCCATGGCCGTTGCCACCGGACAAGCCAAAGCGGTCGTCGTCTATCGCGCCATGGCGGAAAGCAGCACGCAGCGCCTGCGCGTTATGGTGGCACAAGGCGATACGGCGGCCCAATATCTGGTCAACGGTCTGGAATCGCCAGCCCAAATCCTTGCCCTGCGCAGCCAGCGCATGATTGAAAAACATGGCGTCCCGCGCGATACACTCAAAGCCATGGCGCAAGCGACCTATCATCATGCCCGAACCAATCCGCGCGCTTATGGTCGCAACACCGTGTTGGATGATGAAACATATGACAACGCGCGCTTGATTTCAGAACCCTATAATCTGTTCGATTGTTCGCGGGAAAATGACGGTGCCTGCGCTGTCTTGGTCGTGTCCGCAGAGCACGCTCGCGATCTGGCCAAAAAGCCAGCCTATATTTTGTCCGCACCCATGGGCACATTAAACGGCGGCGGTGCCTTGGAAGAAAATATCCGCCCCTATAGCTTTGCCGGACAAGTGGGTGTCGCAACCCGCATGTGGGCTGAATCGGGCTATGGTCCAAAAGATGTTGATGTCGCGCAAATTTATCAGAATATGACCGGCATGGGCGTTGGTTCTTTGATCGACCATGGGTTTTGCACGCCAGAAAATGCGGGCGAATTCATCCGGTTCGACAATTTGATCGTATCGGGCGGAACATTGCCAGTGAACACGTCGGGCGGCGATCTGGCCGAAGGCTTTATTCACGGCATGGGTTTGGTCGCCGAAGCGGTACGCCAGATACGCGGAGATTCCGTCAATCAGGTAATGGGCGCCAAATTGTCCCTCATGACCGGCGGCCCCGGCGATACGATGAGCAGCACCGGCCTGCTGGGTAGCGAAGAAACATTATGACCCCAACCACATCCACACGAAAAGGCCGATAAATGTCCTTTACCGTTGCCAGCGCCCTTAATTGGTGGGCGAGAGAAATTCCCGACAATGTTGCACTCAGCGTTGATGATGACGCGGTCAGCTATGCCCAAATTCATGACTGGTCCGCCCGTGTTGGACACCATCTGCTGAACAATGGCGTGCGGTCCGGTGATCGGGTCATGATCGTATCGCTCAATTCCCTGCCCTATGCTGTTTTGATTTTGGCATTGGCCAAAATTGGGGCCATCGGTACACCATTAACCTTTCGTTCCAGCCCCCTAGAAATTGCTGAAGCGATTGAGAATTTTGAACCAAGCTTCTTGTTTACCGATGCCGAACGCGAAGCGGTGGCAATTGAGGGATTGGGTGATCGCGGTACCACCATCTTGCGTAGCCTAGATGACATCAGCGCCTTGCGCCACGGCGCGCGGCAAGATTTGCCGTTGATGGCCGATGAAAATGCCCCAATGTTCGTCATCGCCACCAGCGGGTCTACGGCCAAATCCAAGGGCGTTATCCAAACGCAGCGCGGGGTCATGACCTATGCCTGCGAATTTGCGGTCATGGAACCGCGCTGCGGCAAGGGCGCACGGTTTCTCTCGCTTGGACCGTTCAGCTCTCAATCGGGATATTTGTTGTTTCTGCAATTTCTGGCGACCGGCGTCAGCATTTATATGGAAACCAAATTCGAACCGGAACGCGCCTTACGCCTGTTGGTCGAAAAACAGATCAGCATGTTTTTGGCCGTGCCTATCTTTTTTGAACGCATAGCCGCCCTTCCTAGCTTTGCGGATGCCGATCTTTCCAACCTATATTTCGGTCAGATTGCGGGCGCCCGCGTCAAGGTATCGCTGCTCAAATTATGGCGCGACAAGGGCGTTATTTTGCGCCAAGCCTATGGCTGTACCGAAGCTGGCGGCGGCTGGGCCGCGCGCGACGATACCGCAGTCGTCGCACCGGAAAAATGCGGCCGTGGCGGCTTGTTTAACGAATTCGCTATTGCGGGCGAGGATGGCCAACTGGCCCCGCCCGGAACCGTCGGTGAAATCCTGTTTCGTGGATCGTCCCTGATGGGCGGATATTGGAATAATCCCGAAGCAACAGCCGACGCGCTGAAAGACGGATGGTTTCACACCGGCGATTTGGGCCAAGTGGATGAAATCGGCAATGTGACCTTCGTGGATCGTTTAAAAGATATCATCATTTCCGGTGGGCTGAATATTTCGGCGGCGGAAATTGAAAAAGTGATCGCGGAAATCGACGGTGTCGAGGAAGTGGCTGTTATCGCAGCCAATGACGATGCTTTTGGCGAAACGCCTATGGCGGTAATTTATGGCGAAACGGCAAAATTGTCGATCGCGGATATCATCGCCCACTGCGACCGCGCGCTCGCTAGCTATAAAGTGCCGCGCTATGTCACGCTAGAGGATGAGCCACTGCCCCGTCTGCCATCCGGCAAAATTTCAAAGCCCGCTTTGCGCGCCCTCTATCAAGATGCGTCCGCCCGCCTTCAACGCGTGCGCTGACCAACAAAGGATAATTTATGATCGTTTCCGGATGCTCCGCCGTTGTAACCGGCGGGGCCAGTGGCTTGGGCGAAGCAACAGCACGCGCTTTGGCGGCGGCTGGTGTCGAAGTCGCTCTGTTTGACCTAAACCGCGAACGCGGTGAAGCCGTCGCCGCCGACATCGGCGGCCTGATGTGCGAAGTGGATATTACTAGCGATCAATCGGTTGCCGCTGGATTTGAAAAAGCACGGGCCGCCCATGGGCAAGAACGTATTTTGATCAACTGTGCAGGGCGCGGCAATTCGTTTAAAACCGCATCGCGCAACAGGGAAACTGGCGCGATTGAAACCTTTCCTCTGGATGGTTTTGAAAAAGTAATTTTGCTGAACATCGTTGGCACCTTTCGCTGCATCACCCAAGCGGCAGCGGGCATGATGACGCTCGACCCCATGGAAGATGGCGAGCGCGGCGTGATCATCAACACCGCATCTGTCGCGGCAGAGGATGGCCAAATGGGTCAAGCCGCTTATGCATCGTCCAAAGCGGCCATCGTGGGCCTGACGTTGCCCGTCGCCCGCGATTTGATGCGCGAAGGCATTCGTGTGAACGCCATTCTTCCTGGCATTTTCGATACGCCTTTATTCGCTACAGCCAAGCCGCAGGTCAAAGAAACGCTTGCCGCCAATGTGCCCTTCCCCAAGCGTTTGGGCAGCCCAGCGGAATATGCCAGCCTCGCGCTGGAAATGTGCCGCAACAGCTATTTCAACGGCGAGGACGTGCGCTTGGATGGCGCGCTGCGCATGGGGCCGCGCTGATGAATTATGAATTTATCACGGTGGATCGGGACGGGCCGATCACCACCATAACGCTGAATCGGCCACAATCCCGCAATGCGCTGCATCCCCCCGCGCATTGGGAATGCCATCATGCCCTCGATGCATTTGAAGCGGATAGCGATCAGTGGGTCGCCATCATCACTGGCGCGGGGGATCAATCCTTTTGCGCTGGTAATGATTTGAAATTTCAGGCCAGCGGGGTTACGCCCGTACTGCCGTCGTCGGGCTTTGCTGGACTGACGGCTCGTACCAATAACGTAAAGCCAGTGATTGCGGCGGTAAATGGCTATGCGCTGGGCGGCGGTTTTGAAATTGCCTTGGCCTGTGATATTTTGCTGGCAGCGGAAACAGCATCATTCAGCCTTCCCGAAGCACGGATCGGTATGGCCGCGCTGGCCGGAGGATTGCACCGTTTGCCACGGGCGATCGGCCCACGCCGCGCGATGCAGATGATCATGACGTGCGAGCGCGTATCCGCACAACAGGGGCTGGAACTGGGCTTTGTGAACGACGTGATCGGCGAAGAAGGCGTTCTTCCCGCCGCAAAACGCTGGGCCCGCGAAATTTGCAAAGCCAGCCCGCTGGCCATTCAAGCGGCAAAACAAGCCATGCAGCATGGCCTAGATCGCCCCATCGCGGACGCCATGATCGCCCAATGGGGATGCCAAGCGATGCGCGACCTTCGCACATCCCAAGACTGGGTTGAAGGCCCGCGCGCCTTTGCTGAAAAACGTGCCCCAGTTTGGACGGGGCGTTAACGCCCACAAAACAGCTCCTATCAGAACCCAGCCATTAATCGCCGACCCGAATAGGTCGGCGATTTTTTTGTCTTCGTAATGCTCATGCCAGATATTTCAGGTCCAGCCGACTACGGGCATGATAACGCAAGGTGAAGGCCAGCATCGCCATAACAATCGGCAACACCGCCCCCGCAAGGATCGACAAGGAAAGCGACATAGGGTGATCCGCAAACCCCAGATTGTCACTGATCAAACCCGCCAACACTGGACCAAGGCCCGTTCCAAACATCGCCGCCACCGCCGCCAATACCGCCAGCGCTTGTGCCCGCAAATGAACGGGGGCAATATATTGGAATGGCAAAGACGACAGACTGGTTACCGAACTCAGCAGAAACAGGGCAACACCCATTAAGGCCAGTTCAAGATGAAAAGACGATCCAAGCAGGCCAAATGCGCCAATAGGCCACAGCAACGCCAACATCAGCAGCATATAGCGTAAAATCGCCTTCACGGGATCAGTCCCCCCGCGTAGGCTAATCAAAATACCCGCCGAAATTGTGCCGCTTGCCCCCGCCAACAAATAAATCGGGCCAAATAAAGTGCCCATTGTCGCCTCGTCCACACCCTTGGATCGCATGATGGCGGCGGGCAGCCATGTGACATAGCTGCTCAACACCGTCATCAACAGGCCGACCGCCAGACAATATACGCCTGCAACGCGCCATTCCTGCCGGAAGAACTGCACCAATTCGCCAACGCCCTTGCGTTGCACATGGACGGGCGGTTTCTGATCGCGGATCAGCAACAGCAGCAAGGCCGCAATCAAACCCGGCGCGCCGACAATTAAAAACACCCATTGCCAATCTTCGAGCCCCGAGAATATCGGCAGATCCGTCCGATCCCAACGACCAATTGCGGCATAAAGCGCCCCGCCGCCAGCCAAGGCAAACCCTCCGCCCAAAAAGGGCGCCAGCATGAAGAGAGACGTGGCGGTGGCCAGTCGACGGGTGTCAAAACGGTCGGCTAGGGTGGATAGCGCCGCAGGAGGCAAACCGGACTCGCCCGCCGCAATGCCAATACGCGCGGCCAGCATTTGCCAGAAGTTTCCGGCAAAAGCACAGGCCATCGTCATCAAGCTCCAAAAGGTGACGCACACACTAATCAAGCGTGAACGACGTGTTCGATCGGCCAACCACGCCAACGGCAACGACGCCGCCACATAAAAGAAAGAAAAGCTAACCCCCTGCATCAAGCCGAACTGTGTGTCTGTAAGTTCAAGCGACCGCTTGATGGGTTCAATCAGCAGGCTGATGATCTGTCGATCAATATAAGACAGTGTGTAGCAGGCCGCCAACAGCGCCGCGATCAGCCAATTGCGCCAACCGGCCCCCTTTTCGGTCCCCGCTTTACCCACAATCTCAGCATCGGCCATATAAATATCCTCCCCAACGATATCGCTAGATAGGATATCATTTTATATTCGTACAATAGTGCGATATTTGACTAATATAAAATGCCGGTCAACCGCTAAATGCTAATCGAACCAAAGATATGGGGTAAGTTTTGGGGCGGCATTATCCACCGCCCCTTTCGTTCATCGAAAAACGCGAGCCTTACGGCAGAATGGCAGCCAACTGTGCCCGAGCGTCCAGCAGCGGCGGCAAAATCTCTTCGCGCAGGCGATCAATCTCCGCCCGCACCGCATGCACCCCCACAGTGATCGCAGCGATTGTCTGTCCCGAAAAATTCACAATTGGCACAGCAATGGATCGCGACCCGATTTCCATTTCCTGATCAATAATCGAATAACCATTTTCCCGCACCTGCTTCAGTTCAGCCATAATGTCCGAAACCTTGGTTAAGGTATGACTGGTGATCGCAGGACGTTCGCTATTGGTCAAAATAGCTTTGGCCTGATCCACTGGCAACGCCGCTAGCATCACGCGGCCAAGCGACGAACAAAAAGCAGGCAATCGGCTGCCTGGATGCAACCCCGGCCCAATAATGCGGTGGTGCGCCGCGCGGGCGATATACACCACCTCATGCCCATCAAGCACCGCTGCAGAGCAGGATTCAAGCAGCTTATCAGAAAGTTGGTCCAGCGTCGGCTGAATCAGTCTGGGCAATGATGCCGCCAAATAAGAATGGCCCAATCGCAAAATGCGCGGCGTCAGTTCAAAATAGCGCCCGTCCGTTGTCGCATAACGCGCCTCGACCAATGTCAACAAGCATCGCCGTGCCGACGCACGATCAAGCCCGCTCAAGCGCGCGACCTCGGCAATCGTCAATGTATTGCGCCCTTGTCCAAAAGCCTCAATCACGGCCAAGCCTTTGGCAAATCCGCCCATGCGGTCGACACTTTGCAAATAACGACCCTCCGGCGGGCTGCTGCCTTGCAGCTCTGCACCGGTCTTTGCAATTTTGGTGTCCACTCTAGCTTAACTCCTTATATCCCCCCAACCGCACTCTATGTGCGATTATTGACCAAACCTCTCACAATTTATGCCATCTCGTCAAGCCATTGAAGGGATTGACAGCAGCGTGAAGATATTAGAACGGGTCGAATATAGAACATACGGACTAAAATCGCCCATATTAATCCAATATGCGCTTGACGATGGTCCAGATTTTAATAGCTGACCCAAGGAGCATGATGTGGAAGATGTTTGGATTATCGATGCAGTGCGAACACCACGGGGCATCGGCAAGGCTGGCGCAGGCGCATTGGCCGACATTCATCCGCAACGCTTACTCTCATCTTTGCTGGTTGCCCTACAGCAACGGCATGCGCTGACTACAGCCGATGTTGATGACGTCATTGCCGGCGTCAACACCCAGCAGGGAAAACAAGGCCTGAATCTGGCGCGCATGGCGGCGCTGGATGCAGGTTATGACTATAAAGTCCCCGGTTTTTCGCTTGATCGCTTTTGCGGGTCGGGGCTGACGGCTCTGAATTTGGGTGCCATGGGCATTATGTCGGGCGCACAAAATCTGGTGATTGCAGGCGGCGTTGAATCCATGTCACATGCCCGCACATTGCCGCGTGAATTTATGATGGATTCTGGAAATCTCGCGCTCCGCAAGTGCATCCCCCAACCCCATCAGGGCATTGCCGCTGATTTAATCGCGACATTAGACGGTATTGGCCGCGCTGAATTGGATGCACTGGCGCTGCTCAGCCAACAACGCGCCGATCAGGCCATTCGCGAAGGGCGCTTTGCCAAAAGCTTAATTCCCGTTTTGACGGAAGCTGGTGACGTAGCGCTGGACCAAGAACAATATCCCCGCCCGCAAACGACCGCCGAAGCGCTCGCCAATCTCAAGCCGGCCTTTTCGGCATTGTTTGATCGCGTGATTGATGACGAAGGCAATAGCTATGGCTCGTTATTACGACTGGTCTATCCCGATATCGACATTCAATATATCCATACCGCCGCGACCAGTTCCGGCGTGGTCGATGGCGCAGGTGCGCTGTTGCTGGCCTCGCCTTCCTATGCAAAAGCCAATGGCCTAAAACCGCGCGCGCGTATCCGCGCCTTAACAACGGTTGGCGATGATCCGACATTGATGCTGAACGGTCCGGTGCCAGCCACCCAAAAGGCGCTGGCGCAAGCCGGGATGGAAATTGGCGATATTGACCTGTTCGAAGTGAACGAAGCCTTTGCCGTTGTCCCCTTGAAGTTCATGCGCGATCTGAACGTCGATCCGGATAAGGTCAATGTGAATGGCGGCGCTTTGGCGTTGGGCCACCCGATTGGTGCAACAGGCGCCATTCTTGCGGGCACATTGTTGGATGAATTGGAACGCAGAGATTTATCGACAGGCTTGATTACCATGTGCGCCGCTGGCGGATTGGCCCCTGCGACCATCATCGAACGCATCTAATCCTATATTTTGATAAAAGGATAAACCAAATGGCCACTTCGTATAAAACAGCTATCGTCACCGGCGGCGGCAGCGGCATCGGTGCCGCCACCGCCATGTTGCTGGCTCAGGAAAATTGGCGTGTCATGGTCGCCGATATCGATGAAGCGGGTGGCCAAAATATTGTCGATACTATTCGGAATATGGGCGGCATCGCGGATTTCATGGCAACAAATGTCATGCACGAAGACAGTGTTTCCGCCCTAGTGGAAGCTACACTGGAAAAATTCGGACGACTGGATGCCGCCGTGAACAGCGCAGGCGTCGGCCAACGCGGCCAATCCATATGGGAATTGGATGCAGATGCATGGGATCATTGTCAGGAAATTAACCTGCGCGGAATGTTCCTGTGTATCAAGCATCAATCTGCAGCGATGGTCGGCCAAGGCGATGGTGCCATTGTCGCCATTTCTTCGGCAGCAGCAACAAAGGGACTAATTAATAGTAGCGATTATTGTGCAGCAAAGGCCGGTGTCACCGGCCTTGTACGGGGAGCCGCCGTGGATTGCGCACCGCATAATATCCGAGTGAACGCCTTATTACCTGGTGGCACCAACACGCCGCTTGCCGAACGATCCAGTGCCTCCACCCCCGGACTAGCAGGCACATTACGTGTTCCGATGAATCGGATGGCCACACCACATGAAATTGCGGCCACGGCCACATGGCTCGTTTCCGATGCGGCATCCTATATAACCGGCGCGAGCATCGCCGTCGATGGTGGCATGGCAATCGCCTAAGCAACAGACAACAGCGGCGGGAAGGATGCAGCAGCATCATCCCGCTCGCATTCGAAATAAAGATAGGATCATATTATAAGTTATTAATTTTAAATTATAAAAATTAATTATTTATCACATAAGCCTGCTACTTATGGATGTCAATTTTGCGGCTGTCGCAGCGAAAATCATACAACCGTAATGGGAAGCAAAGCAGTACTACTAGCGCAACCGCAGCCCAATCCGAACACACGCTTCAACTCCATCGTTCTTCTTGCTGTCATTTGGGCCCCGTCAATCGCCCTCACCGCGATTCCCATGCGGTCTTCCATTTTTTTCCATCACCTGATGATCGGTTCGCCGAACCAGCTTCGCGCTGCGCTCCTGCCGTTCTGCTACCAGCTCCGGCGTGAGCTTCACGCCTGGCCTTCGGCCTGTTTAGCTCCTGGTTTTCGAGGTGGTTTCAGCTTTCAAGCCCTGCTGTCGTTCGAATTCGACGGGTGACAGCATCTCCTTCAAGATATGCAAGGCACGGCGCCATTGACGCCGCCGTATATCATAGCTGTGTACCGTAGAATACGCATCTTAACGATGCCCTGCCGGTCGAAAGAATGACGTCAGCGCCGTGGGGGTCTAATCGCGCCGCGCCCAAAGCGTGATGCACCGCTGTGCCGCAGCTGCGGATCCGCCCCAGACGCACCTGGAAATCATCATCTGGACTGCTCATCTGGGCGAGGCCGTCATTGGCGGATAATCTGCCATACGCGATTGTATGGATTTATCGTGATTTTGAGGAATGAAAGCTGGCAGGCCTACGCGTCTGCCATACAGAAAAATCCTACCTAACCAATCACATAGACCTCGCCTTCTGGCGGTCCTTTTATCTTGCCATCCCCTCTCCCTTCCCCCCTGCCTCCCACAGATTGTCCGCCAAGCCCCGCCATTATAAGCAAATCTACTATTGCATGCGATCAACGAGATCATCGCGGAGCTCGCTGAGAAAGGGCTACAAATAGGCTCGTTTCTAGTTCTGGAGCAGGTGATGTTTGCGGTTTTTCAGTCACCTGATCGATAGCCGCCGTGTCGCTTTGCCTCAGCACTGGCGGCACATTATCCTAGCGCAGAAACAGCGGCGCGTGCGCCCATGAGCCTTTAGCGGCGCTGGCATAAACGGGCCGTTTGACGATACCCCGTCCACCGATCGACTGAGCTTAGTAAGATAGCTGCGTGTTTCATGTGGGAGTGGCCGTCCGTTCTTGAGATGCTCGTCATAGCGTCCAGGTCCCGCATTATAAGCAGCCAACATGCCGACCGGATTACCGTATCGATCGTGCAGTTCGCGCAGATATGCTGTTCCAGCGATGATGTTGTCGCGCGGACGCCGAACCTGCAAACAACCTGCCCAGCGACCGCCGCGATTTCTTTGATCAGCGGTAGGCCAAGCGGAAGATAGCCGCGCTCCGCTAGAAAGCCTGCAACGGTCGGAGGCGGCATGATCGCGGCCAAATCGCCACTCCTCGGCATAGTGCCGACATCCACCCAATAGAGGCCAATCGGCACGCTCGGGCTCGCATTCCACAGCAATCGCAGCGTCGGATCGATCATCATGACTGCGGCGGTCGCGCAAATGGCAGCCGCCATAACGGCTAATGTTGTACGCGCGTTCTTCATTGCACCGCACCTTACCGAGCAAGCCACGCGTCATGACGCTGCACCGTGTAAGCGCGGGGCGCGTCATGTGCCGTCATCCGATTGTGCACATGGCGCCAATGATCGGGAGCCACATCCGCTGGATCGATCCTCAATGCGTCAACGATCGCTTCCAATACGCGCTGAACCTTTGGCCAGCCGGATTGTCGCAGAAGCAGCTCTCCGCCTGGATTGACACTGGGGATCGTCTGATAGCCTTCACCCAGTCTGACAGTGCGAACGATGTCGATCCTCGACATTGCGGTGCCATAGTCGTTGGCTACCCAGCGTATGAAAGCAAACACGCTGCCTGGCAAACGCCGGCGACGTCGGTCTAAGACTTGCTCCTCGGCGACCCGGCCAAAGCGGATCCAGTGCTCGACGCGGCTCTCGATCCACAACAGATCAACCGTAGCGCCACCTTGGAAAGATACAGCGCTCATGCTGCCCTCTCCTGCTCACAATCACCTACTGCCTGATGCGAGATCACCCGGCAGCAGCGAGATCGAGAGGGCCGCATTCCGCCTGCTCGCCGCCGCGCGAGCGCTCCTCTCGTTAGCAAGAATCCGAAGGATTCTGTGTTAGCATTGTTAAGGGCCAGATTCGGCGCTGTGTTCCAATAGCTTGGATGCACTTTCGGTTTTTGATAGTCCGAGTCTTCGGTTACCGATAGTCCGAGTCCGGCGGTTAATGATAGTCCGAGTCTCATGGCAAGTTATCCACAGGCCAGATGAGATTTATCATGAGAGCTAGAGGGTCGCCTTCTTGCCTACTCAGAGACGATTCTCCGCAACCCAAAACGAAGGGACGCAAGGGCGCAGATCAGCCATCGCCCACCGCGGTGCATTCTCTTTGCTTATCGTCAAAGCCAATATATTGAAGCTAAACGGAGCGTCAGGCCTTTGGCGGCAGCACGCCAGCGGTTCGGCGCAATTCCGCAAGCCGTTCTGAACAAATTGCATGCACGACCTGGCCAAGTTCTTCAACGCGGGCTTCAAGCCAGCGAAGTTCATCTTCAGTGATGCGGTAGTGCTTCGAATATCGCGCTTTCACATAGGCTTCTTTGAGCTTTTCGAAGCGTGAACGATCCGACTTCAGCTCGCGCGGCCAGACATCAACCAGCCGCATGTCTATGCGCTCAGCTTGCGTTCGCAGGAACGCCAGATTGTGAACGTGTGGCGTATAGAAACTGCACACAAGAAGGACCGTATGGAACAGTCGCTCAGTAGATTGGTGCAGGTCAAATGCAGCATCCTTTAGATGCCCTTGTCCTCGATAATACTGCGCTCCACCGAAGCGCTTCATTGCACTGGGAAACCATTCATCAAAATACTCCTGTGCCATGTCAAGCGCCTGATCGGGCGTCTTCGGTCTAGGCTTGTGGAGCGGCTTGTCGTCGGACTGATACAGCGCGATGCCGTCCTTCGCGACGTCCATGAAGAAGTAGCGCCCATGCGCCAGTCCATCATTCACTTCCTGTAGTGTGTGCACGATGAAGTTGACCGGTGTGTGCAGCGTCTTGTCGATGATCAGCTCACGGTTCAGCCGGTCTTCCAGCTTCAGCCAATAATCGACCTTGTCGGTTAGGCGCTTGTCGCTGACGATGATCAGCAGATCAAAATCTGAGCGATACCCTTTGGCGGTGTGCGGCTCATCCACCCAGCCGCCGCGCGCATAGCTGCCATAGAGCAGGATCTTATCGATCCGTCCCTTCTTCTTCCAGCTTGCTGCGCTCATCGCCATGGCATCTTCAAACTCTTCGAAGATGAGTGTCGTCACCCGTTCCAGCTCACGCTGTTTGTTGGCCGGAAGATGATCAAGATCTGTGCGCATATCGCTGGTCACCCTGCAAGGCGATGGGCGGGATGGCAAGTGTCATCCCGCCCATCGCGATTTCTAATCCTAGAAACGCAGCCACCACGGGTCTTTCTCCTCCAAAGTGACAGCCACGATTGCTAAGCTGCGGCATAAGGACCGCTCCACCTCTTCGGTCGTGATCCCAAACTGTGCCGCCAGCTCACGGTAGGAAAGGTCCTCGACAATATGGCCGAGGAAGATTTGCCGATCGACGTTGCTCATCCGCGTCGCCGCGCGCTCATAGCGGCGCAGTTTTCTCCGCTCGTTTCGGTATTTCAGGACCTTATGTCTCATATCCCTTCTCCTTCAAACCACCGCAACCGGCCCGAAAGGGGGCTGGGTGGGTGGCAGGAGAGAGCGGGTTGGCCCGCACCACCGGGCGGGCTGCATCCGCAGGACCGAAACTAAGTGGCGGACCCGCTTGCGGGTTGCGGCCCGTCCGAGCGGGACTAAGGCGAAGGACGCCCACCTAGCCCCCTTCATGTCGGTACCAACAACGCCGCCGCGGTGCGGCGACCATTTGGCGCAGCGGCGCCACCAGACTTACGAATCAAGAAAAGTTCACGCCGCACGCGGTGTGTCATTTGAGAAGCGCGGCCGCGATGAGCGGCCCCAATTGCCTGAGCCACGACCCCAAAGGGGATATTGGCGAAAAATATTTCCCTTACGCCATCGCCGCACGGAGAACGCCGCGACAAGCCGCGTCACGCCATTACCCTACGCCATGCTACGACACAGAAAATCACGACTTTCTCAGGAGTTGACGCATCCAGAAAGCTTGGTCTTCTTGAGGCATCAGAAAGACAAAATCAGCTTATTGGGAGAGGTCCGCCATGATATCACAGCCGCATCTTCGCTTCTTACGCCTCAACCAAATTCTCGATCTCACAGGGCTGAGCCGTGCCACCCTCTACCGAAAAATAGCCGCCGGCACCTTCCCGCCGCCGTATCGGATATCGGAGCGCTGTTCTGGCTGGCGAACCGGCGAAGTCGAGGTGTGGCTCCACAACCCCGTCTCCTTCACCATGGATTATCTTGACCGCACGGACATCGCCCCGCCCATGACGCCCACGCTTACCAAACCCTATCGCCGGACCCAATTGCCGAACTAGCCGCAGCGCTTTGCCGGCGAGGAAAGCGGCCCCGCGCCGGAGCTCCGCCAGCCTGCAGCTCATCGAGCCGGTTCGACCAATATTCCATCATCTGAACCCGCTCGGCCCAATGTTCCCCGCGCACATAAGCACGGCGAACATCATTATTCTCCAAATGTCCTAATTGGCGTTCGATCGCATCGGGATGCCATTTGCCGCATTCGTTGAGAATGGTCGCCGCCATCGCCCTAAAGCCATGGGCTGTCATTTCATCCTTGGCATAGCCAAGGCGGCGCAGCGCGGCATTCAGCGTATTATCCGACATCGCTCGGTCCGCCGAGCGTACGCTGGGAAACAGCAGCTTGCCTGCCCCCGTCATAGCATCCAGCTCCTCGAACAAGGATAAGACTTGGTCGGTTAGAGGGACCTTGTGCGGGCGGCGCATTTTGGTGCGCTCCGCAGGTATCGCCCAAATGCCAATCTCAAAATCAAACTCCGACCAAGATGCCAGTCGCAGCTCACCAGGGCGCATAAACAAATGGGCGGATAGCAACAGAGCAATGCGCACGATCTTACTGCCATCATAGCCGTCAATGGCCCGCAATAGGCCGCCCACCTTTGCGGGGTCCGTAATCGCCGCGCGGTGGGTCACCTTTGGTGTGATCAGCGCCCCGCGAAGATCGCCAGCGGGATCTCTGTCCGCGCGGCCCGTCGCAATCGCAAAGCGGAACAAGGAACTGAGCGTTCCTCTCAGTCGGTTGGCCGTCTCATATTTGCCGCAAGCCTCGATCTTTTGCAGGACCTCCAAAAGATCTGGCGCATGGATATCCCGCATCCGGCGCTTGCCGATAAACGGCCGGGCATGCTCCATCAGCCATATATTCTTCCCGATGGTTGCCTCGGAGCGCCCCTGCATTCGCAGGCGGCGGATATATTCATCGGCCAGAACATCGAAGCAATCGCTCTCGACCGCTTGCAAAGCATTGGGCCGAACACGCCGCGTCGTAGAGGGGTCTTCTCCGTTTGCGACTAGCCTGCGGGCAGCGTCTCGCTTCGCGCGAGCATCGGCCAAGGTGACATCAGGATAAAGTCCAAGCGAGATGGTTCGGCGCTTGCCTTCGAATCTATAATCGAAGCGCCAACGCGGCGCGCCTTTCGGCACCACGACCAAATATAGGCCTCGATCGTCCCAAAGTTTATAAGGTGCAGATTGCGGCTTGGCCTGAGCGACAGCTTTAGCGCTTAATTGCATGGCAAACTCTCCTGACGGTATCTTTTGCGTTTTAGATACCGTCAACCATGCAAAAAAGGGGCTGAGATGCAAATCGACGCCCTGAGACGTCGCGAACCATTAAATGGCCTATTTACAATATTTTAGTGATTTTCAATGAGACCAGTTGAGATGTTCTGATGAGAACAAATGGTGCCGCTTACAGGACTCGAACCTGTGACCCCATCATTACGAATACAACTGAAGGGTTCGGACAGGCCGAGCATTTCCAATGATCGCACATTGTTTGGTGTGCCGATTTCGCGACGAACCCATCGACGACCCAAACCGGCCAAAGTCCGTATATGAATTTTATCAATCGGCCAGCCTTAGGTAAGATTGGACACCCAAAAGTGGACCCATCCCTGCCCCACGCCCAAATTAATCTATATTTTTCATGCCGATGATTTCGCTACCAGATGCCTATGGCGATTGCGGGCCGCTTGAAGCCCAAATTTCGCTTGCCTCAACTGACGAGCCGACATAATTTCGCCACCGAGATTTGCAGTAGCAATCCGATTGAGGACAGTGGGGCGCGTTTTAGACGGCCTAGTATGCGAGCAGTAAGCTCTCCCGCCTCAGGACGGCCTAGCGCCGTTGCATACCACTTGGGGACAGTGGAGGCACGCTATAGACGGCCCAGTATGCGAGCATGAGCTCACCCGCCCCAGGACGGCCAAGTGTCGGTGCATACCACAATGATTTTTTTGATCATTGAGGGTATTGTTGATGAGAATACAGAAAATCCGGTATCAGAAGTTCATCGAGCAGAAGGGCAAATGCTTCTATTGCCAAAGCCCCATGTGCGCCCACGATATCAGCACCTTTGCCAAGCAACATGGTCTAACATCCCGGCGGGCTCGCCTGTTTTTCGTCACGGCTGAACATCTGACCGCCAAATCTTGCGGTGGCCGAGACACCCATCAGAACATCGTCGCTGTTTGCTTATACTGCAACAGGACACGGCATTTCGCCAAGCGCCCACTTGATCCGCACAGATATGCGGTGAAGGTGCAGGCGGCCTTAGGTCGCGGAAAATGGCATGGATGGCAACAGGCGGCACAACGGCAACATTCTACTAGCCATCATGACCAGCCGGTTCGCCCTGTCGATCTTCATGAGATAGAATGCCGCATATCGATTTAAAAAAATAAAGGCCAGCCAGCCCTAACTCCATATGATGAAGCTAGGGCCGGTAGGATCGCTATTTCATCCTAATTGCAAATGGTTTGATTGCCGATGATGTGGCAAACTGTTCCATCGCTATTAAAAATTTGATTACCTATTTGCCGCGAGGTTGTTCCATTGCTGTGGTATGTGCCATTACCAATGCGAGTGGAGGTAGACCCATCGCTGTGATAGCTGTGATTGCCGATATGCGTCGAATTGGAGCCATCACTGCGAAAAGTCTGATTTCCAATTCGAGTGGAACTCGAGCCGTCGCTGTGAAATGTGTTGTCTCCTATCCGAGTTGATGTGGAGCCCGCCCCTCCGCTGTTAGGAGCCGGGTTATAAGGGTTCTGATACACATCGGGCACCACCGGCTGCACCGTGCTCGGCACAGGATTCCACATTATTTGTTGTGCGCAGACAGGCGTAGCACCTGCCAACAGCAACACGGTAAACAGCTTTTTCAATGCACCCTCCTCTTGATATCGAATCGAGCCAGCCTTCTCTACCTGTCCCGTTAAAATCGAATTAAACGACATTCAGCCCTAACTCCATATGATGAAGCTAGGGCCAGTTGGTTTCGTCAGATTGTCATTGCGTTCGCAGCACCGGCCTCGACCGCCGCCAGCAGGGTATCATCGGCAAGGTGGCTGTAACGCATGGTGGATTGGTAATCGGCATGTCCCAGCACCTTTCCTACGGCAAATAGGTTCACTCCCGCATTGATCATGAACGATGCCGCAGAGTGCCGGAGATCATGGATACGCAGCTTCGGTAGCCCCGCTTCCCTTCGCGCCACCTGCCAAGAATGCTTGATGTCGGTGAAGGGCAGCTTAGTAGCCGGATTGGGGAGAAGCCACGGGCAACCAGTGAGACGAGGAAGCCCATCGATGACGCCCAACGCTTGCTGCGACAAGGGCACATAGCGCGACTTTGCCGTCTTGCTGTCTGGGATCAACCACTGGCGCCTTTCCTGATCGACATGCTCCCATTTGGCCGTCAGCAGCTCCATCTTGCGAGCACCCGTCAGCACCAACAGTTTCGCAATCGCTTCAAGGCTGCGGTTCTGCGATCCAGCACAGGCACGGAACAGCTTCTCGGCCTGCAGCGGCGTCAGAAACGTCTCCTTTTTGTTATCGAAACGAAGCTTCTGCACTGCCCGGACAGGATTGGTTGTGACGCCCGCGACCTGCCATTTGATTGCAAGCTCAAACGATCGGTTCAGAGTGACACGGATCTTTTCCACCGTAGCCGGTGCAAGACCATCTTTGCGCTTGTCTGCCAGCCACTCACCAATCGCTTGCGGGGTCATTTCAGTGACACGTACCTTGGCCCATTTTGGCAGCAGGTGACATTTGATGATGCGATCGGTGTTTTCTGGCCGCTTCTGATAGGTCGAGTTGTGTTTGATGTGCATGACCGCAAGCTCACCATAGGTTGGAATAGCCTTACGCTCAGCTTTCTCGGCCTTCGGATCACTGCCAAGCTGCGTTTCGGCCCATAGGCTCTGCGCCTTTTTGCGAGCTTCAGCATTGGAGACGGCGTTATAGTCGCTGATCGTGGTTTGGGCCTGTTTGCCATATTGATCGCGGTAGCGGAACGCATAGGACTTTCCGCCACTGGCTCGGCATTCCAAAATGAAGCCCTTGATGATCGTATCGTAGTAATCTGTCCGCTTCTTACCAGCCTCGACCGTAGCGGCCTGACAGAAGGCGTGATCCAGCTTTGCTTTAGGCATAGTGGCATCCTTTCGATTTTGGGAAAATGAGGGGCCAGAGCGCACGCGGGGCCTCTGGGATGGGATGGTTAGCGCACCCGAGCGAGGCACCTCTGGAGGCCGCGCTGGGGCAAATTGGGCATATTCCGGCCCAGGGTGGGAGCGCCGAAATCGACGCCCCCAGCATTTCCGTTTCCGCTAAAAATTAGCGGCAGGGGCAGTTTTGGCACCGACGGACGGCTCCAAAGCCGGTAAAGGCGGAGAAACGGTCCCGGCGACCTCCCCCTTTACCGCCTTTACCACCTTCCAACCCTTCCGTTCGCTCATGGCTACAGCCTGCAAACTGTATCCCCCGACAATACGATTTGCGTTCTTCTTCAAATACCAGCCGAGCTTGTACCGGTTGATGGTTCCGCCTTGCTGTCCAGGAAGGTCTTCAAATTCTTCATGCAATTGGACGACATTCATGTCTGCCAAGATTGCCCGGACAGTCTTAGCTTGCTCCCCATAGGCACGATACCACACACCCAGTATTCGCTCGAGGTTTTGCGACTCCGGATCTACGCACATTTGATCGATCAGACTGCTGGCAGGATCAGGAAGGCCAAGCCAGCAGAGGGGTTGCCGGCAAAGTTCGGACCAGTCTCCATTATAACTCGCGATCGGTGGAATATCCGCTTTGGGCCGCCCATTTGCTTTCCAAGCTTCAATAATCGTCAAGGCCGCCGCCACGTACATACCTCGGTTCTCGCGCAACATGCGGACTGGTTCGACCTTATAGGCAATAGTGCCCGGCACGGCTGTCCGTGTATCCAAGTTAATGGTGGCAACCCTCCGTCGCAGATCGCGCAGAGGCTCTATATTATTCCCAGACCCAATCACCAAGGCGCGGGTCGACACGGTCACAGTCCGGCTGTGACCCAACAGTCGTTCACTAATAGATGAAGACGTTAGCATACGATTGATCATGCCGTGCGGAATCCAATCGCTATCCATGTCATCAAATTCTATGACCGCAGGCGACGATAGCAACGCAGCGGCCATCGCCTTAGATGCTTCCTCAGAAGACTTCGGGTAGCTCATCCGCGAAGGCTCTCCACCCCCTGCAAAACCACTGATAATTTCACATAGATAAGACTTTCCCGACCCCGAGGCGGGCGCGGTAACATTAAAGGCTGGGGCAAGCTCGAAACTTGAGCGCACAACAGCCGTCAAGATAGCGGCCAATGCGGCTGCCCGATCAGTTTCTGATCCGAAGTGAAATTCGCTAAGCAGATCTGTGATCACACGAAGTGCCCGCTCTGCGTCATCTCGAGATGTGCCTACAGTTGGGAAGTCTGCGCTGTCGAACACAGCCAACATCTTTGTCTGCTGATCATATCCAGCCGCCGTGATGAGCCGCCCATCTTCAGCAAAATATGGTTGGCGTGTTAGCCCCGCCACCTGCCGTAGATGTTTAAAACTGCTGCTTCGATGCAGACTTCGCACATATAGGCCATTTGGATCTTTACGAGCCCACTTATCCTTACCTGAATTGAACTGTTCCCAAGTGGCAGCCTTGGAAAGGATACGCATCAACTCATCCTCCCCAAGCGCAAATAAACGCCAATCCTTTACATCTTCCTTGTAAACCGCCTTAACGATTGAACCGCCACTCACATACACGTTCGGTTGTCGTGCCAATATCTGCTCGGCGGCATCGACGATCCGGTCCATTTCGCCTGGAACCATGCGGATGACAGGCTTATTCGCAGCTTGCGCGATGGTTAGGCCAAATTGCTCAACGACCTGCTGAATATGATATTTATCACCATGCGAATGCTGGCAGCGAAAGCCACCAACGTCGGACATATCGTTAGGTTCATAATACACCGCACCCGTGTCGATCCGGTCCGTATGCTCATCAACCCATGGGCAAGTGACATCATGCTTCCCATGCTCCAATTGTTTCTTGTGGAGCCCCGCATCAATGAATGCGGATAGCACGGGATTCACAGATGCTTGCGGTTGAAAAACATGGCAAGCAGCCCGATCACCGGTCCCGACTGTCATCGGCACGCTCACCTGCGCAATGGGCGTTGCAGGCGACAAGCCAAGCGTCTCTGCGAGTTGCTCCACCGAGAAGGCCTTGCCGGGATTCCATTCGATTAACTTGCAATCAAATGGTTTACCGTCAGTCCGATACTTCTCCTTTCCGTTGATACCCTCAGGCAAACGCATCCAACGTGCCATCCCACCGGCACCTTTGTCCGACAGGCCAGCTTGGACGATGCGCTTTTGCAAGGCTTCCACTTCAGCAACATTGTGTAGCGGAGGGCTTAGCTTGAAGCCCACTTGAAAGTTATCCGGGCTCGTTTCCAGCTTCCATGTGGGCACAACGCCGTCAAGCAATTGCAGGTTAGCCTTCGTACCAACATCATCCAGCACAAGGACGTGATACGATGCAGCCTGATCTTTCTTTGCAGCGAGCCCCCCATCCGCGTCAGGGACAAATGTGGAACAATTGAAATAGTTATTGTGGTTCGGTGAGCACAACCCGCCCACCTGATCCATCGGGCTCGGCAACCAAGACCCGAATTGCGGATCACCCGATTTGGACGCGACAAGGCCCACTTCGCCTTCCCCGCGATCCGAAAAGATCACTTCGCAAAATTCTGCGTTGCTGACTTTAAAGCCGGAAAAGGGGGTAATGTCACCATCTCCCCCGCCTTTACCGCCTTTACCAACACTCGACGTATTTTCAGCGGGCAAAGTTCCGCCGTTCAGCGATGGACGTTCCATCTCCGTTCTCCTTAATTCGATCTAAAAATTGAAATGTCAGACAGGCTCTCGAGCCCGGCCATGCCCCGCTGTCAGGGCTAAATGTTTGGCGTCATCCGATATCCTCCAAGCAACAGTGGCCAGCACCCAAGTCCGATGCGGCTGACCAGCTAGGGGGGTGAATGACCTCGTCGGAAAAGCATGTAAACCCCTGCCAAATTTCTGAGATATGCGAGGATTAAAGCTAAATTTTTTCCAATCAGACTTACGCATCTTTACTAGATACAGAAATTGCATAACCCCCTAACTGCGACCCAGAAATTTTTTTTATTGATGGCGCTTGGCCACCGACTTTTCGGTGTTTGGAGTAAAGATTGTGGCGAGAAACGACCGAATCGCTAACCTACGGACCGCTTGGCTGCAGGCACTTATCAGCGTTGCCGAGACGGGCACCGCCAGCGATGCCTCTCGCGAATTGGATGTGTCCCAGCCAACGATAAGCCGCGATCTAAAAAAATTAAACGAATGGGCTGGCAGGCCGATCACAGTGAAATACGCGACCCCTACGTCCAAGCCATTCACGCTCACGGATGAGGGGTTCGAACTTCTAGCCATCGCCAAAGAGTTCATAGCAAAACTAGAGGCGCTCGATCTTCCGGGGGAGGCTGAGCTTGAACGTGGGGCAGTACCACCGAGATGTTGAGCAAATAGAGCGTACGGAAAGGCTAGGCTCTATCACGCGCACCTCCCCATCTCTTTATCAATGGCATTGTGGAGGTATCGGCCGGTACCAACACGGAAGCGCTTTTGTGATATGTCATGGTGCCCCATCAAGCCAGCCGCCGATAAGCACGTTAAATTAATGATCCTTCCCTCCCCGGCTTTCGCTCAAAAGGACTGCGATGCATGGCCGAGCAGGAGAGGAATTTTTCACCATGAGGCAATCAAAGCCCACTCGTTTGTCATGACGATGGGTTCACCGTTCCAGCCACTTCAAGAGAGCGAAAATAAGCAACAAGCCAGTTCCTATCGTTAATGCCCCGGCCGGATAGTCCCGGATCAGGGCCAGCACACCCATGAAGATGATGGCGTACAGCACGTCTTTGGGGTGCATGATGAAGGCGACGAGGATCAGGCCGATCAATCCTACCACCAATAGCTTCGCCGCCTGAGCCACCGCTGAAACGATCAGTAGCCCAATAAAGAGATATCCGGCGATCTTCATGCTGCCCACGCCCTGCACATGGCGACCAAACCGGGAAATTCGCTTTCTGTATTTTCGATCAACAGGATGAAGGCGAAGCCATCATCGCTGACGGTGTGAACCAATTGGAACCATGAGCCCGCCCTGGCCAGCCATGCCCAATAAGGTTCAAACTCCGGGTCATCATAGCGGATAGCCGTGATAGGATTGGTGACAGGCGAGAAGCCCAGTTCGGCCACCACATCGGCTTCTGTGTCATCCGGTTGAATGACCAGCAGGACGGTTAAGCTTTCCAGCCCCTGCAAGCGCGCAAGGGACAGATGGCTATCGAGCAAGGCATGCAATTCATACGGCAGTGCGTTCGGGCAATCATTTGCATTATCAATAACGATCATTGTGTTTTCTCCGGGCACAAAAAAAGCGCCGGTGCGGGATGCACAGACGCGGACAAATGGTTGGGTGGGTTTGGTGGTCGATTAGGTCATGGCTTGCTCACACAGGGCCAGAAAAGCGGGTTCAGCATCGGTTGGCACCAACAGCACCACGCCAAAGCCGTCATCGGACAGGATGAAGACCAGCTCTATCCAGTTTTGGTGCCTTGTTGCAGTCTCTACCGGCCGGAAACATCTATCACCTTCAAGCAATTGGTGGCCGGTTTCCACCTCCACCGCTGCCAGTTCCGCCATCGAGCCAAGGATGCAGATGATTGCCAGCTCGGGTAGATCATAGCCGTCATAAGCCTGCAATCGATCGAGCCAGCTATTCAGAATATCAGCGATTTCAGTATTTTGTGAGCAGTCCACCGACCCGGCCAACTGCTCAAACGTTCGAATAATTTGCATGAATTTAATCCACAAAAAAAGGCCCCCGGACATGATCCGAGAGCCTCGCGGTAAAATGGGAAATTTGGTCAGATCAGGAAGGGAGACTCGTTGTTAGGCATGGCGGAATTGGACGTGTCAAAAATGTCGGGATAGGCCTCCCGCACGGTTGCTCGATGTTTTTTGTTGATGGCCGAACCTCGCCACAAACCGAACAACAACGGGATAAAGCCCAATCCGCCGAGGTGGATCAGGCAGATACCCCCGACGATGCAACCAATGACCAACCAGTTTTCACCGGGCGACCAAAGTTTGCGGGCCTCTCTCTTCAGCAGACTGTCTATCTTGGCATGCTTCAATCCCTCAACGTCGAGCGGTGGTAGCGGTTGATCGACAATGGAAAGCTCATCTCCGTTGCCCACCACCGCAACGCCGTTTATCGATAGCTCGGCAGCGATGGTGTCCACAGCAGCCTCTTTTTGCTGTTGAAGAGCAAGTTGACGTTGTGCCGTGGCGACAGCGGCTTTCGCTCCTGCCTCCCTCTCCTGTTGAGCTAACTGTGCGCGGCGTGCAGCGACCTTTGATTGCATATCGTCCATTGCCATTATGCACTCTCGCCGTTGGAAAGAAGGCTGCCCAGAAGAGCCGTTCCCGCCACCAGACCGACAGCCCCTACCGCCGCCCGGTGACCGACGCGCTTGGCCCCGTCTTCTGCAGCAATCACGTCGTCGATGCAGCGAGCAGCACGAGCTTCCTGCTGATCTTCCGGTACTCTGCGTTCAAATGTAATCATTAATGTTTCGCGGTCAGAGGCGACCAAATGGCGCTGCATGACATTTGACATGAAAATCATCCGCCAGCCGTCCGCAGCCATCGCATTTATATATGCTTCCAACACGCTGGTTTCGATGCGCCCTTCACCGAGCAGAACGGAACTGATCGATCCATCGGCCACATCAATGACTTTATACTCATATTCCAAAACTTTTCTCCCCCTCGTCAATCAATAGACACGACCCAACGATTATCGGAACATTAGACTGACGCTAGTTAAATTTAGGTTGCACGAAATATTGCAGATAATGTTTATATTAATGATACTTTCTCCAGCAGCACTAAAACTCTTCGAGCAAGAAAAAACCCCCGGAGGTTATCCGAGGGTCCCAATGTGTGGATTTGATGGATCAACCCTGTTTGGGATCAGGCCCATATGTGTTTTCGCCCTCGGTTCCCGGGACACACATGAATGCCAGGACGATCAGGAACCCCAGATAAGGGATCAAATTAAACAGGGCGAGAAAACCGGTTCTATCTTGGTCATGCAAGCGCCGAACCTGAGCTGCAATCAGCGGAACAATGACGCCGAGAAATGTAAGTGCAATCATACCAAAGGCCAAATTGCCCATCGCCCCCGTGTGACCGTAATTAGTGTCCGCCAATGCAATGAGAACCAGAGCAAAAGTGACAATATTGCAGCCAAGCATGAACATCCAAAATTCTTTGCGGGTGGAGCGGCCAGTGAAATCGGCATAACGGCGCAGCGGCAATAATGCCCACGCAACATAGTCATCATCAGCCGGAAGACTCGTATCGCTATCAGCCTTCGTGACTGGAGAGTTGGCTTTTGGCTTTGATTTTCCCTGAAGTATCTTGTCTTTCGCTACATCGAAATCTTCAGAGGCAATGACGCCATCATTCTTGAGCTGATGCAGGCGTTCAATGTTTTTCAATGATTCTTCGTCGATCATGTCTGTTCTTTCTAAATGCGTTGAGAAACCATGCCGGTTGGGCACAGTGAACAGACCGTTATGATGCTTGCGGATTCATGCGCTCGCCCCCTCACGCCAGATGGGAGCGACGATCGACTTTGACCCTAACGCCGCCCCTATGTACCTCTCGGGAGCAACGGCCAAAGCCGGATGTTGGAAACCTGTTCAGAGAGCAGGCGCATGCGCCTTTACCCTCGCGGGCTGGACATGCGCGCATGCCACCCGGCCTCCAAATCTGGTGACCGAGCAACTCTGAACGGGGTTTCCACGCCCCACCTTCCGGCTTTCACGGAAGGCAGGTGTCTTTTGGCGAAAGTTGAACACAATCGCAAGCAATCCTGGGCCTGTTCATATAAGATGGCTGAATTTGCGCAGTGACTTTGCAGAAAGGTTTGATAATTTACCTCTATGGCCATTCCTGACTACCAGACCCTCATGCTTCCCGTTTTGAAGATTGCCGCAGAAGGAGAAACACGGGTCCCGCTGGTTGCAGAAATTATCGCTGATCAATTTTGCCTGTCAGACGAGGAACGCGAAGAGATGCTCCCAAGCGGGAAACAGCGTTTGCTGCATAATCGCGTTCACTGGGCAAAATTCTATATGTCGAAGGCTGGCCTCTTAAACAGCCCAAAGCGCGGGGTGTTCGAAGCTTCGCTTGAAGGCAAGGCGCTACTTTCCACGAAACCGGAACGCATCGATGTCGAAACGTTGAAGTCCTGCCCTCGGTTCGCCGAATTTTACGGGCAGACAGGTGCGGGTAAAGAGCCGGATCATGTTTCCGCTGCCAAGGCCGCCACAACGTCTGACGCGACACCGGAAGAGCAAATTGATGCCGCACAGGCCGTGCTAGCTGCTGCTTTAAAGGCCGACCTCCTGCAGCGAGTTTTGGAACAATCACCTGCCTTTTTTGAGCGGCTGATAGTCGACCTCTTAGTTGCAATGGGATATGGCGGTTCGCACGACAATGCTGCTCGCCAATTGGGTAAGTCCGGTGACGGCGGCATAGATGGCATTATTGATGAAGATCGTCTGGGATTAGATCGAATTTATGTCCAGGCTAAACGATACGCCTCAACCGTGATCGGACGACCCGAAATTCAGGGCTTTGTCGGAAGCCTTGTGGGACTTGGTGCCAATAAAGGTGTTTTTGTCACCACATCCACTTTTAGTAAACAAGCTATCGACTACGCTAAAGCGCTACAGCAGAGAGTTATTTTGATTGATGGCGCAAAACTCAGTGAACTGATGATCGAATTCGGTGTTGGAGTGCGCTCCAGCCGAGTAATTGACGTGAAGCGGTTGGATGAAGACTTCTTTGCAGACGAGGCATGAGACTTGTCACGTGGAACTGCAACGGGGCACTTCGGCGCAAACATGCGCTCCTCGAGGCACTTGATGCTGACATTCTAGTGATTCAAGAATGTGAAGACCCTTCACAATCAACCGCTGAATATCAGGCATGGGCGAAAGATTACGCTTGGATCGGCTATGGCAAAAACAAAGGCATCGGAATTTTTCCGCGACGTGGCCAACGCATTGAACCGCTAGACTGGCCCGCTAGTGATTTAAAATTGTTCTTGCCCGTCAGAGTGGATGATAAATATGATGTTGTTGGTGTTTGGACCCAAAAAGGCTCCCCATCAAACACTTCCTATATCGGTCAGTTTTGGCATTACTTGCGAGCCCATGGAGAACGTTTCGGCCAGCATACCATTATTGCCGGTGATCTGAACAGCAACGCTATCTGGGACAAGCCACGCCGCTTATGGAATCATTCCGACTGTGTGCGAGAAATGGCAATGAACGGGTTTCATAGCTTATATCATCTGGCCCAATCTGAAGACCAAGGAATGGAGCGACAGCCGACATTCTACCTGCACCGTTCAGAGCTAAAACCCTACCACATAGACTATATCTTCGCTCATGATGCACTGCTAAACGGTGTCCGACCCTCGGTAGAGGTCGGCAATCGGGCAAGCTGGATCGATGCTAGCGATCACATGCCCATAACGGTGGACCTACCAGATCTTAGGGTCAGGAATCATTGACGATCACAGCCAGAAAATGACCGTTGCGACGAGGGCGACGACGACTTCTCACGCTATATCATTGCTTGGAAGCTGTGCACGACCATGAAGGCAGCGGACGTCACCGACACGCTTGATATGGCCCTTGCCGCGTCAGGCTGTGACAGTGCCACCGTTCTGCATAAGCCGAGGTTGCTGAGCGACAATGGGCCCAGCTATATTGCGGGGGAACTGGCCGACTATATCGAAGCGCAGAATATGAGCCATGTTCGCGGGGCCCCGATGCACCCACAGACACAGGGCAAAATCGAACGCTGGCATCAGACACTCAAGAACCGCATCCTGTTAGAAAATTACTTTCTGCCCGGTGACCTTGAGGCTCAGATCAAGGCGTTCATCGAGCACTACAACCATCAGCGCTACCATGAGAGCCTGAGCAATGTGACACCCGCCGATGCTTACTTTGGAAGGGCGCCCGCCATCATCAAGCAGCGTGAGAGGACCAAGCGACAGACCATCGATTATCGGCGCTTGCAACACCGCAAGATCGCCGCTTAATATCAATCCACCAGATGAGGCCAACACTCCGTTAATTTACGCCGACATCTGTGCCAAATGTGCTGACGACGGACACTCAGTGGAAATCCCGGGTCACTTCTCAGCGGCAATCAACAGCCAGTTCATCATGAGCATCAATGACCATCCGGACGTACGCGAGATCTTCGCCGGCTTTGACCAGGAGGAAGTGCGGTGCCGCTATACCGTTGGCGGCGCGGCCAACGCCAAGGATACTGGTGAATTGGTGATTAGGTAAATATGTGAAGGTGGCTGACGCGTCGTCGCCCTCTTCTGCCTAAGGCTTTAATCTTGTCGATGCTGCACCACGACCAGAATGTCACGGTGCAGCACCTACGATTCATTGAATTAGAAGCGCAGCGAGAAGCTGGCCTTCACACCATTATCAACTCCACGATCGCCTATCTGGCCGCTGTAGCTGACGCTGATCATTGCGCTTTGCGACAATGCCGCATCAAGACCAATGTCGAGAACTGCTGCGTCCTTCGAGATCGGCACTCCCGAAATAGCAAAGGTGTCGCTGTCCGCAAAGCTATAGTCGACCGTAGGCAGACGGTCGTTGAAAGCATGCCGCCAGCCCGCCGAAGCACGTGCAGAGAGTCCTGGCTGACCCAGAAGATCAACCGTTGCAAGCCGCAGACCTACCGTAGAGAAGGTGATGTTGCTCTTCTCACGTCCTGCAGAAAGCGCCGCGATGCCGCCCTCTTCAGCAAAGTCATCCGTGTTCAGATGAACATAGGCGACATTGGCAAAAGGTTCGACCAGACCGCCGCTGAACGGAATTGGGAAACTAATGTCACCAAAGACCTGCGCTGTTTCAGCATCATAAGAAGAGGTCAAACCATTGGTAGTGCCACCAAATGCCACAGTGCGGGTGGTATCGATTTTATGCCAGCTATACGCTGCACCGGCACGCAGACCGAATGCTCCGACACGCATTCCGGCATAGATACCGGCATGTTTGCTTTCTACTTCTGCCCCGCCGCGCGAGCCATCCATATCACTGGTGCTGTAACCACCAAGAATACCAACCCGGCCTTGCGAGCCCAGACCCGTATCGACACCAATCATGACGCCGCGCGTGTCACGGTTCAAAGTGGCCGCATTGGCATCGCCATCATGCTTGGCCCAGGTACCAAAACCGGCAGCCCAGAAGGCAAGCCCTTCCGTGCCAGCTGAACGACCGATCCGGTCGCTCATCTCGCTGCGGATGTGACGGCTATCTTCCATCAGCCCGGTGCGAACCGATGCATGTAGCTCGCCCGAGAGCTGGCCAAAGGCGTCAGCAGCCTCCTCGCGGCTTGCAAGCGCAAAAGCCTGTCCAAGAGGTGACGTGATGGCAAGACTGTCGAGGGCGACCGCGACAGCGACCTCATTGTTCGTGACCGCTACAGAGCTAAAGGCCACATCATTTCGCTCAATCGTCACAAATACGTTGGTCGCATCATAGCCGAGAAAAGCATCAATAAAGTCATAATCGGCATCAAACTCAACATCGTCAAATTCTGTGCCTGCAAAACCGCTTGCCGTCAGGATCGTGTAAGGCGAACCCAGCTGGAAGCCATCCAAAGGCGAGACTGTGACCAGTCCGTCGAGCGATGCCGTGCCGGTAACAATCACCAGATCGGATTCGCCCGCCGCATTAATCTCGACAGCATAGACGGACGTGGGAGCCAATGTCAGATTGCCACCGATAGTCACCTGACCAATGGAGTTACCAGGGCTCAACGTCCCGGCATTTGTCAAATTACCGGCAATGGCCCAGTTGCCGCCCATTATGGAGCTATTGTCGACAAACACACTGCCGCCAACGTTAATTGGTGTTGTGATGGTGCCGCCGATCGTGCTGGACTCATTCTCCAGATTAACGTCGCCGCCAATCGTCCCACCTTCGTCTGAAAAGGTGATGGTTGTCCCATTCCCGTCCAGATCGCCGGAAATGTCAGCCGGACCCTCAAAATTCAACTCGCCGCCCACACCGCCGGTAAAGCTACGTACGCCATAAGCCTGTCCGGTCCAGATTGCGTTCTCTTCCTGGATCACATCGGTGCCGCCCGAGATCTCGAGACCGTCGGTGATGTCAAAAATATCCCCGCTCGTGGTCGAACCGGCCTCAAGCGTGAGCATCACAACGCCATCGGCGCCCGGAGCCTCACGATTAACCCGCAGCAATGTACCATTATTCGCGGTGACGGTGCTGCCATCGCCAACGACAATCGACTGTTCGACACCAGCCGAATTGATGAAGGAAGCGAAGCTTTCCTCGCCCGCACTGACCGTCGTATCACTCAAAGTCACCGACGCATTGTCAATCAGGCGAATGCCGATGCCCTGATCGGATGTCAGGGTTGAACCAGTGGCCGAAAAATCGCTGCCATAAGCGACACGAACCGCATCCGCATTGGCTCCCTCAGAGGTCACAGTGCCGTTGTCGAAGGTGATCGAACCGGATGTGTAATCGTCGCCGATAGGCGAACCCGCACGCAGACCGATGGCATTGGCTCCGGTCGTGCGTACGGTAACACCGTCCGCGACAATTACGCCATTATCGACACCATCAAGACCGCCGCCAGCATAAAGACCGATCACTGTCTCGCCGGGTACGTTGGGATTGACAGCACCCAGTGCTTCATAGCTGCCGCCATTCAGCACCAGCTGGCCGCCATTATAGGCCCATGCCGCATCGCCGACCTGCCCGTTCGTGGTCACATCTACGTTGTTCGCGGTGATGACCGATCCCGTGCCCGAGGCATAAACGCCATAGGCCATGAAACCTTCTGTGGAGATCGAAACGTCTTGCAGCTCGATTTCCGCGCCGCCCAGAGCATGGGCGCCATAGGCCCGCTGACCAAGCGTTGTAATGTCTGTTCCATTGGCGCTGATGGATGCACCGGCACCTTCAGCCAAAAGACCGTAGCTGCGCGAGCCATCGCCATCTTGAGATCCGCGGCCTGTTTCATTGGCCGTAGTGATTGAGCCGCCTGTCAATTCAATACGCGCGGGCGAGCCGGACACGCCCTTCGCGTGGGCGCCGTGGCTCCACGTGCCATTGGTTTCAATGTCAGTATTGGTTGCAGTGATACGCGTGTTGGCCTGATCCGCGATCAAACCGACAGCCCTATAACCATTTGTTGTGACCGAGGCGTCCTTAACGGCGATCTGAGTACCCAGTCCAGCAACAACGCCATGGCCGAGTTCGCCACTGGTGGTGATGGATCCATCATTAAATTCTGCGGTAGCGCCCGCGCCATAGGCGAAGACACCAAAGCCATTTCTGCCCTCCGTAGTCACCGTCACATTATTGGCAATCGCCCGCGAGCCATTATTCTGGCTGTAGAATCCGAAGGAATCGGAACCCTGCGTACTGACGTTGCCGCCATTAATCGTAATGACTGCGCCATCATGGGCGTGGACAGCGTGCGAATTATCGCCAAGCGTGGAAATATCAGTTCCATTAGTGACGACAGTCGCACCGCCACCGGTGCTGAGAATGCCTCGGGTATACCGCGGGCCAGTTGCACTAACACTACCACCAGTCAGGTCGACCGTAGAGTTTGCCTGCGCATAGATGCCATTGGACGTGTCAGCGGAGCTTGAAAATGAACCGCTCGTTCGAATAATCGCACCGGTGCCGGTGACCGTTGCACCTGGGCGCACGGTTAAAGCGTTGGGTTCCGCCGACCCTGCATATTCGACAATTTCACCTTGGGTAAGCACTCGAGTTTGACCAGTCTCAACGGTCTGTTGCGCCATCGCTGGCGCGCTTACAAAAGCCGCGCCCACCGCTACGCAAATCACGAGCGCACTGCTAGACATCAGCGCCCTCGAAGAAAATTTAAGAACTGGATTCTTCGTGGACAGCGATAATGCTTGCCCGCACAAAACGTCGTTTTTCTGGATGATCATAATTTCCCCACTCCCTGTTTTAGTAATGCATGATTTTTCGAACATGAAATGCTCGAATCACGCGGCAATTCAGATAGAACGAATCAGATAACCCTGATGTGCCAACATAGTTCCTAGTCCTAGATAGATCAAAAATTTGAACCTGTCGTTCAGATTCAAAACCCTAACATTAATAAAATACATTATCCCGCCATATCCCATTGCAACTAGGTGTTTGGTCCCAGCATTTGATGGATCGGATTTATAATGAACCTGTCTGGCTCTGAAGTCCAGATTTTGACGATATATTCATAGGGCGTTAGGCCGCTGAGTGTCTTCAGCCGACGAGCGAAGTTATAAGCGTCAATGAAGTCATCGAGATGTGTCCGCAGTTGCTCGTGGCTTTCATAGTGGAAGCGCTTAACGGTCGCTTCTTTGATGGTGCGGTTCATGCGCTCGACCTGACCATTGGTCCACGGATGGTTCGGCTTGGTAAGGCGATGCTCGATATCGTTCGCCTCGCAGATCATGTCGAACCGCATCTGGCGGGAGGATGCAGTGTTGCGATTGCGCGGTTGTTCAGCGAACTGGATGCCATTGTCTGTTAGGATCGTGTGGATCCGGTAGGGCACCGCTTTCAATAGATATTCAAGAAATTCCCAGGCCATCTTGCGGTCCGCTTTGTCTACCAACTGGGTAACCGCAAACTTGCTTGTGCGGTCGATGCCGACGAATAGGTAAAGTTTGCCTTCAGCAGTCTGGACTTCAGCAATATCAATATGAAAGAAGCCGATGGGATAGCGTTTGAAGCGTTGTCGTTTAGGCTTGTCTCCCGCGATGTCGGGCAAG
>NZ_JAJEWI010000002.1 GCF_020687785.1 Sphingopyxis yananensis
TTTTCACTTTTGTTGCGATTGTCACAAAAAATCCCTCCGCTACAAAAACATAACATCCTCACATCCCGCCAATTACAGCGCTTTCAACACCATTTTCCCGAGCAACCGACGGTGCTGATAATTTTGCAGGAACTGCGAAGATCGAGAGGAGCATAAGTGGAATTCAGGAGGGTGAATTGGAGTTTTCACCCCGACTCCATCATAAAAAGCTGAATCCAAGCCGATTCTCAGAGGCATAAAACAAACAAAGCCGCCCTTGATGCGGCGGCTTTGTTCCATATTCACGAAATCCACGCTGAAAACGCTTAAGACGCGATATACTCCCGCATAGCAGCGGCTTCAGATTCGATTTTGTCGATGCGATATTTCACCAGATCGCCAATGGATATGAAACCGATCAACGCATTGGCATCTACCACCGGCAAATGTCGAATGCGCTTTTGCGTCATTAACGACAGGGCCGCCATGATGGGCAATTGCGGTTCGGCACTGACGGGCGATTGAGTCATCACCTCATTCAATGGTCGGTTCAGTGCCTCCGGCCCATAGGATGATATCAGCCGCACAAAATCGCGCTCTGAAAAAATGCCGACAACCCTGCCCTGATCAACAATCGGTATGGCACCAATGCGATGCTGTGCCAGAACATCTACGGCCATTTGGACCGTATCCGTCGGATTGCCGGAGATAATCGTCTGTGTTCGACCCTGCAAGATGGACGCAATCGTCATGCCGCACCTTCTCCCTATCAGCTGAGACACAGAGGCTATCACGAAAAATCCAAAAGCCGAAGAGGGGCAATTTGACGCTTCAACCTTGGCCTGCTGCATCCTATCGTCCATATAGGATGTCATGAGCAAATCCCCCCATCCCAAGAATGGCACAGCGTCGCAGCGCGCATGGGCTCGATATCGGCGTTTAATGATCGGTATGTCCATCATATCCGCCGTCGCGGTGATCGCCGCGTTAAGTTGGCTATCATGGGAGATGGGGGATAGCCTCACCATCCATATGATCATTGCCACCGCCGCCGGTGTCGGCCTGTCCGTATTATTGGGCGCCGCCTTGATGGGCTTGGTATTCTTGTCCAGTGGCAGCGGTCATGATGATTCGGTCATTGACCCTTTGGGTGATGATCACCCCAACCCTCACAATCACAAAGAAAACTAAAATCATGGCCTCTCCCCAATCCCCGTCCGAGCCTGACGCCTCCCCCGTGCTGCGCGTAGTGCCGCGCCCTGCCGACATTAACTCAAATGGTCACATCTTTGGCGGCTGGGTGCTCAGCCAGATGGATATCGCTGGTGGTATTGTTGCCGGCGATGTCGCCAAAGGCGCTGTCGCCACGGTGGCAATTGAAACGATGGAATTTATTTCGCCCATTTTATTGGGGGATATTATTTCGGTTTATGCCCATCTGGAAAAGCGTGGCCGCACATCGATGGGTATTCGTATCAAAGTGATTGCAACCCGCGACGGCAACCGCACCCAACAGCGCGTGACCGAAGGACTATTCACCTTTGTCGCATTGGACGAACACCACCGCCCCCGCGCCCTACCTGACGCTTAAGGCTCGATGCCCAAGTTCAGGCGCCTTATTCAACAGGCACAAATAGCAAATATAAAAAAGCCCTCCGGCCATATCGGCAGGAGGGCTTTTTTATATCGTCAGACCCCGATGGGCCGCTGTTTATTCCGCAACCTCAACATCCGCGCCTGCTTCAGGGGCTGCTGCGGTGCGACGCGGGCGACGCGGTTTTAATGCGGGCACTGGCTTTTCAGCCGGGACCGCATCGTCGTCACTGCTACGGTCTGTGCGGCCAATGGCGGGCGGCAAAGCGGCGCTATCGATGCTGAGCGATTCTTCTACACGCGGGCGGCGCACAGTACGGCGGCGCGGTGCAACGGCCTCTTCGCTCGTCGCAGCATCGCTGGCAGGCGCGCTGGCAGCAGCAGGAACCGCGTCCCCACCATCCACCGGCGTAACAGCGGGCTGCTCGTCGCTGCGATCACGGCGGACCGAACGAGCGCGTGTAGGGCGCGGCGAACGGGCGGCATCATCATCGCGGGTGTCACGGGTATCACGCGTATCGCGAGCCTCCCGACCGGCCTGTTCGTCACGCTGATCACGGCCATAATCACGTGCTTCGCGCGGTTCACGATTGTCACGGGATTCACGATCTCCGCGAGGCGAACGCCCATCGCGGTAATCGCGTTGGCCGCGCGATTCGCGATTGTCGCGATATTCGCGCGGTTCGCGCTGGCCACGCGATTCGCGGCTGTCATCGCCATCCTGCTCGGCGGACGGTGCGCGCTGATCGCTGTCACCATCCAAATCGCTGTCGTCGTGACCGTCAAAATCCTCAACGCCACGAATCTCACGCTGGCGATCTTGTTGACGATCATATCCGTTCTGCGCTGCGCGTTCGTCTTGACGGGCACGAAAATCGCTCAGGACGCGGAAATAATGATCCGCAAATTGCAGATAATATTCGGTTTGAACCCGGTCGCCAGCCAATTGCGCGTCGCGTGCCAAGTTGCGATATTTCTCGATCATCTGGGCAGCGTTACCACGCGCGCGGCTGTCGATACGATTGGCCTGATCGACACCGCGTCCACCGGACTGCGGGCGACTGTTGTTGCTATTGTTATTACGGCCGCGACGGCGACCGTTATTGTTCTGCCGGTTGTTCATGTTCAACTGAGACATCCTGTCGAATAAGCTTAATGCCAACCCCTAATGGCCGATCGCGCGTCCATCATGCGCGATGCCCACGCCGTTTTGCGTGGTTTTTCCCTTCATATGTCCGCACAAACCAGTTTGCGCGATCCGATATTTGGAAATCAGAACTGTCGGGCCCGTGCGATGTCAACGCATCATCAAAGACGTACCGAACAGCCTGTAACCCGCCCCTACCGCGATTTTCACGCGAAACCAAGAAATTTTTTATTCCGAACTAGCAATTCGTTTTAACATAAGCGCGCGGTCGCGCCCTGCCAAATCGGCAAAACAACGCGCCGAAAAGCCAGCTTTTTCGGCCAGATCGCCAACCACCTTGGCCTGTGTATACCCAATTTCCAACAAGGCCATTCCATTATCGGCCAATAAATCATCGAATTGCGGTATCAAGCGGCGATAATCGTCCAAGCCATCCGGCCCGGCAAATAAGGCATCTCGTGGTTCATAATCCGCCACATCGGCCTGCAAAATTTCATCATCGCCAATATAGGGCGGATTGCATAAAATGATATCAAATTGCGTGTCGATACCAGCGCCCCAATCCCCAAGACGGAAATCCGTGCGTCTGCTCAATCCGGCTGCATCCGCATTGCGCCGTGCAAATTCCAACGCCGCCGCGCTGGCATCCACCCCCAAGCCCGTGGCCGAAGGTAATTCACTGAGCGCCGCGAGCAACAATGTCCCCGGCCCAGTGCCAAGATCCAACACCCGCAGCGGCGCCTGCACATCATCGCATGCCCCCAGCATAGCCTCGATCAAGGTTTCGCTGTCGGGGCGCGGAATCAACACCCCCGGACCCACCGCCAAGCGCAACGTCCAAAAGTCGCGATAGCCGACGATATAGGCCGCTGGTTCCTGCGCCAATCGCCGCTGGATGAAAGCGGCATAATCATTGGGCGTTTGATAGCGTGTCGGGTCCAGCAACAAGCGGTCCCGCTCGACACCCAAAGCATGAGCCATCAGATATTCCGCATCCAAGCGCGCGCTGTCGGACACATGCTCCAACAACTGCGCCGCCGCGCGTATCGCCGCCCGCACATCATCGGGAAAAGACGGCACAACCGGAACGGTCTTATTGGTCACTCAGGCCCGCCAGTCGCTGCGCCTGATCTTCAGCGATCAATGCGCCCAACAATTCGTCCATCTGCCCTTCCAATATTTCGGGCAAGCGGTGCAGCGTCAAGTTGATGCGATGGTCCGTCACACGGCCTTGTGGAAAATTATAGGTGCGGATGCGTTCCGACCGATCTCCCGACCCGACCATCGATTTGCGGGCCGATGCTTCGGCGCTGTGAATCTTTTCGCGTTCCAAATCATAAAGACGCGCCCGCAAAACCTGCATCGCCTTGGCGCGATTCTTGTGCTGGCTGCGCTGGTCTTGCTGAATCACCACCAAGCCGGTGGGAATATGGGTGATGCGAATGGCGCTGTCGGTGGTGTTGACGTGCTGACCGCCTGCACCGCTGGCGCGGTAAATGTCGATTTTCAAATCGCTGTCGTTAATTGCGACATCGACTTCTTCGGCTTCCGGCAACACCGCGACGGTGGCGGCGCTGGTGTGAATGCGGCCACTGCTTTCGGTGACAGGCACACGCTGAACGCGGTGAACGCCGCTTTCAAACTTCAGCTTGGCGAACACGCCTTGGCCGGCGACAGAAGCCACCACTTCCTTATAGCCGCCGACCTCCGCTTCATTGGCGGATATGATTTCGACTTTCCACCCTTGGGTGTCGGCAAAGCGACTGTACATGCGTAGCAAATCGCCCGCGAACAAAGCCGCTTCATCGCCGCCTGTGCCAGCGCGAATTTCCAGCATGGCGGCGCGTTCATCCGCCACATCCTTGGGCAGCAGCTTGATCGCCAAATCATGTTCCGCGACGGGCAGCGCCGCCTCAACAGCCGCCAATTCTTCCTCGGCCATTTCCTTCATGTCGGGATCGGCCAGCATGTCGTTCAGCGCAAGTAATTCGCCGCGCAGCCGCACCAATTCCCGCGCCGCTATGGCCACCGGTTCCAGTTCAGCAAATTCCTTGGACGCCGCGACAAAATCGGCAGGCGACATATCGCCCGTCGCCATGCGCGCTTGCAGCGCCGCATGGCGTTCGATGATCGCGTCAATCTGGCGCTCGGAAACCTGCGCCATCAGATATCTTGGAGTATCGCGTCAACGCGCTTGGCGGTTTCATTGTCGCCGCGCACATTGCGGTTCAAGGCCCCATCGCGCATTCCGATGCTGATTAACGCATGGGCCGGAATTTTCGCGGCCTTGTCATAGCGCTTGCGCGGCGATCCATTCGCAACCATTTCCACCGAAATGCCTTCAGCCCGCAGCAAAGCCATGGCCTGCTGAGCCTGAGCCAGCGCGGCGTCGTCTTCCAGCGCAATGACAGCATCGATACGATTATCGATCCGTTCGGCATCCACCAGCATCGCCAAACGCTCGATACCCGCTGCCCAGCCAACCGCTGGTGTGGCGGGGCCGCCCAGATTTTCAATCAAGCCGTCATAGCGGCCACCACCCAAAACGGTGCCCTGTGCGCCCAAACGATCGGTGATAAATTCAAAGGCGGTGTGGCGGTAATAATCCAGCCCGCGCACCAAGCGCGCATCGCGTTTCCACGCCACGCCAGCCGCATCCAATCCGGCGGTGACGGCGGCAAAGAAATCTTGCGCTTCGTTGGTCAAATAAGCGTCAATGTCGGGCGCGCTATCCGCAATTGGGCGGTCCTTGGGGTCCTTGCTGTCCAAAATCCGCATCGGATTTTTGTCCAGACGCACCAAACTATCTTCGCTCAGGTCGCCCCGATGCGCTTGGAAATGCTCGACCAGCGCAGCGCGCCAAGCATCGCGGCTGTCCGCATCCCCCAACGTATTGAGGTTCAGCGTCACGCCGTCCGACACGCCCAATTCGCGCAGCAGATGGTCGGCAAAGACCAGCAATTCCGTGTCCATCAATGGGCTGTCGCTGCCCAACACTTCGGCGTCGACTTGGTGGAATTGGCGATAGCGGCCCTTTTGCGGACGTTCATAGCGGAACAGCGGGCCATGGGTCGCTACCTTCAGCGGGGCATATTGTTGCCAACCATTGCTGATGAAAGCGCGGCTGATTCCGGCCGTAAATTCTGGACGCAAGGTGATGGATTCGCCGCCGCGATCATCAAAGCTATACATTTCCTTGGACACCACATCGGTGGTTTCGCCCAGGCTGCGGGCAAAAACCGCGGTCGGTTCAATCACCGGCACTTCGACGCGCTTAAAGCCATAAAGGCGACGCACCCGTTCAAATGCGTCGACCACATAGGCGAAACGATCGGCAAAATCGCCAAGCATATCTTGGGTGCCGCGAACGGGCTGCGGGGTCGCAATCTTTGCGCTTTTATCCTTGCTCATAAAGGCTGCGTCTAATCGCATTTTCACGAAAACAAAAGCCACGCCGACAGGCTCCGCGTTATGATTTTGGCAAAAATCATGGCTTTTTTCCACCGCTGCTGGACCCTTCGGTCATTTGGCGGCACAAAGCGGGCCATGATGACGCCTTCTTTGTCCGCTGCGCGGCGCGATGCGCTCGCTTCGCGCCTCCCTGTTTCGCTGCGCCTGTCGTTGGCGCTGGCACTGGTCGCTGCGCCCATCGCCAGCACCGCCCAGCCCCAAGGCCTCAGCCAGCCGAGCATCACCGCCGATCCTGCCAGCATCGCGGTTCCCGAAGACAAACCCTATGTCGGCACCATATTGCTGCGCGTCGATGCCAGCGACCCAGATCGCGGTATTTTCAAGATTCGTCAGACCATACCCGTGTCCAGCAGCGGCGGCACGGTGACACTGCTCTATCCGCAATGGCTGCCCGGCAAACATGCCCCGCGCGGCGCCATTGCCGACATTGCAGGGTTTCAGGCCAGCCTTGGCGGCAAACGGCTGACATGGACGCGCCAACCCACCAATGTTTACGCCTTTGATGTCGATGTGCCGGCCGACGCCAAGGCCATTGATATTGAATTCATGTTCCTGTCCCCCACCCGCAGCAGCGAGGGACGGGTGGTCGCCACCCCCGCCATGATGAATCTGCAATGGGAACAGCTCAGCTTTTACCCTGCCGGATATTTCACGCGCCAAATCCCCGTGCAATTGGACGTCACTTTGCCCGCAGGCTGGACCGGCGTGGCCGCGATTGATGGATTAAAGGTCAGCGGCAACCGATACAGCTATGGCGTCACCAGCTATGAATCCTTGGTCGACAGCCCGATGTTTGCGGGCCGATTCTTTCGCAAATGGGATTTGGGCCAAAATGTCGCGCTGAATGTCGTGGCGGACGAAGAACAATATTTGGCCGCCACCCCCGACCATATCGCTCGTCACGCAGCGTTGGTGGCGGAAAGCATCGCTTTGTTCGGCAGCCGCCCCTTTGACCGTTATGAATTTTTATTGGCGCTCACCGAAGAATTGGGCGGCATTGGTCTGGAACATCACCGCAGCAGCGAAAACAGCCGACCACAGGATTATTTCACCCGCTGGGACAATAATGAAAGCCAGCGCGGCCTGCTGCCCCACGAATTTGTCCATAGCTGGAACGGAAAATATCGCCGTCCCGCCAAATTATGGACGCCCGATTTCCGTACCCCGATGCAGGGCAATTTGCTGTGGGTTTACGAAGGCCAAACCAGTTTCTGGGACTTGGTTCTGGCCGCACGGTCGGGCATGCAAAGCAAGTCGATGGTGCTGGCCGAATGGGCATCACAAGCCGCTTATTTCGACGCCCAACCGGGCCGCGCATGGCGCAGCGTCGAAGACACCACACTGGACCCTGTCATGGCCGCACGCAAACAGCGCAGCTTTGCCAGCATGACCCGAGCCGAGGATTATTATAACGAAGGCTCGCTGATGTGGCTGAGCGCCGATATGCTGATCCGCACCCAAAGCAAGAATAAGAAATCGCTGGATGATTTCGCCAAAATCTTCTTTGCCGCCCGCGACGGCGATTATGGCCAATCCACCTATGACATCGCCGATGTTGTCGCCGCGCTTCAGGCCGTTCACCCTTATGATTGGGACAGCTTCCTGCGCGACCAAATGCAAAAGTCCGGCTTGCCGGCGCCCCTATCAGGCTTTGCCTTGGCCGGATATCAACTGGCGTGGCACGACACCCCCAATATCTATGACCGCGACCGCATGATAAGCGCCCGCAATGCCGATTTGACCCACAGCCTTGGTTTGGTGGTCGACCGGCATGCGATGGTGTCCAGCGTGCTGTGGAACGGCCCCGCTTTTCGCGCCGACATGGTGAATGGCACCAAGATTTTGGCGGTCGATGGCATGGCCTATAGCCGTGAACGGTTGGAAAATGCGGTGCGCAAAGCCGCTGACGGCAAAACGCCCATTCGCCTGATGGTCGAACGGGGTGGCCGTTTCCGCGACGTCAGCATCCCCTATCATGGCGGGCTGCGCTGGCCGCATTTGGAAAAAATCACCCCGGGGCCGGATTGGTTTGACCGCCTGTTCGCCGCCCGCCGTCCCATCTAGCCAAACCGCACGCAGTTCCGCCTGACCCCGCTCTGCGCACCCAAAACCGGCGGTGAAACCCTCACGCTGGCCCATTTCATGGCCATGCGCCGTTTCGCTGCTCGACTTTTGCGCGCTGGGGCGGCTAAGGACGCCCACGAATCGAAGCAAAAAAGGATACTCCCCCATGCGTATCGACCTCATCCCTGCTGGCGACAATGTGCCAGACAGCCTGAATGTGCTGATCGAGGTTCCCATCGGCGGCGAGCCGGTGAAATATGAATTTGACAAGGATTCGGGCGCTCTGTTCGTCGACCGCTTCCTGCACACCCCCATGCGCTATCCCGCCAACTATGGCTTTATTCCGCACACGCTGGGCAATGATGGCGACCCGCTGGACGCCTTGGTGGTTGCCCGTTCGCCAATCATCGCTGGCGCGGTTGTGAAGTGCCGCCCCGTTGGCGTTTTGAAGATGGAAGACGATGGCGGCGGCGACGAAAAGCTGCTGTGCGTGCCCGTCAACAAGACCTTCCCTTATTATGCCAATGTTGCCAATTATCAGGATCTTCCCCCGATCCTGCTACAACAAATTGAGCATTTCTTCACCCACTATAAAGATCTGGAACCCGGCAAATGGGCCAAGATCGAAGGTTGGGGCGATGTCGAAGAAGCCAAGCAATTGATTCGCGAAGGCGTCGAGCGTTTCCACGCCAACGAAGCCTAAGCACAAGCTAGCACCCATTTAAGAAGAAGGCGTCGGGTCCGTATCCGGCGCCTTTTTTATCAGCACATCCTGCCGTGGATAGGGGATGACAATGCCCGCTTGCTGAAAGCGGTCCCAAATCTCCATAAATACTTCGCCCTGAATATTCCCAAGCCCCGCTTCAGGGTCGGCAATCCAATATCGCAGTTCATGGTCCACCGCGCGCGGGCCAAAGGCGGTAATCCACACCATCGGTTCGGGGTCCGGCAAAATACGGGCATTATCCATGGCCGCCTGTTTGATGATCGCCTGCGCGCTGCGCAAATCACATTCATAAGGCACCGGAATCTGCATCCGCACCCGCACTTCGCGGCTGGCATAGCTCCAATTTTCAACAGGCTGAGTCATCAGCAATTCGTTGGGAATCAGATGTTTTTTTCCGTCCCGCGTGATGACATTGACAGCGCGAACGCCAATTTTGGCGACCCGCCCGACATTGGGTAACCCGCCGGGCAGGCTGCCGCCACCCATCACGCTGCCATCGCCGACCACAATCACATCGCCCGGCTTAATCGACCGATCCATCAGCAAAATAATGCCCGCAATCAAATTGCCGACAGTCTTTTGCAGACCAAAACCAATGGCCAAGCCCAAAGCACCCGAGAAAAAGGCCAGCGCGGTCAAATCAATGCCCAGCACATCAATGCCGAGCAGCAAAGCAAAGCCGCCCAGCGATATGCCAATCAGCTTTTCCGTCAGCAAACACTGCGCTTCATCCAATTGATGATTGCGGCGCAGCAACCAGCGCGTGCTGCGCATTGCCATTTTGAACAAAATGAACAACAGCGCCGCCAGCAACAGGCCTGTAATCACGCCATATAGCGACACAAAGTTGGACCCAATGTCCAAACCAATGGCTTTCAGCGTCTCTATGGTGCGGGTGATACCAAGATGAACGGGTTCGGGCGTTTTCATCACTGCGTCAAATCTGCCGAAGGGCTTGTTCCAGATCGTCGATCAAATCCTGCGGGTCTTCCAACCCGATGGACAAGCGCACCAACGGATGCGCGCTGTCCCATTTGGTCGCCGTGCGGATGCCCGCGGGGTCGCTGGGCACCGCCAAACTTTCATAGCCGCCCCAGCTAAATCCAATACCAAAATGACGCAGCGCATCGACAAAGCGCGCACGGCCCGCATCATCCGTGTCTTTCAACAAAATGCTAAACAGGCCGCTCGCGCCCTTAAAATCACGGCTCCACAGGGCATGGCCCGCATCCGTCGGCAAAGCAGGGTGCAAAACCTTGGCGACTTCAGGCCGCCCTTGCAGCCAGCGGGCGATGGTCAGCGCATTTTTGCCATGCCGTTCCAACCGCACATCCAGCGTCCGCAGCCCCCGCAGCATCAACGCGCAATCATCCGCCGACACCGATTGCCCCAATTGATAGGTGGCGTGGCGCAATTTCGGCCATAATGCTTTGTTGGCGGTCAAGCTGCCCATCAACGCATCGCTATGCCCGCCGACATATTTGGTCAGGCTCATCATGCTGATGTCCACACCCAATTCCAGCGCGGGCAGCAACAATGGTGTCGCCCAGCTATTGTCCAAGATCGTCCATATGCCGCGTTCGCGGGCCACAGCGGTAATGGCCGGAATATCCTGAACCTCAAAGGTCAGACTGCCCGGCGATTCCAGAAAAATCAGCCGTGTTTCCGGTCGGATTAGCGCCGCAATATCCGCGCCAACCAAAGGGTCGTAATAAGTGGTTTCCACGCCCATGCGGGCCAACAAGCCATTGCAAAAGCTGCGCGTGGGCTCATAGGCGCTGTCGACCATCAGCAAATGGTCACCGGGTGACAACAGCGCCAATAACGCCGACGAAATCGCCGCCACGCCCGACGGGTACAACAAGGTCCCCTCGGCCCCTGCTTCCAACTGCGTCAGTGCATCGGCCAAGGCCCAAATCGTGGGGGTGCCGCGCCGACCATAATATAATTTATCATGGGTGGCGTGCCCCCGCGTTTTCAGGTCCGCGACATTATCATAAAGGATGGTCGACGCCCGCCACACCGGCGGGTTGACGATGCTGCCGCCCAAACGCGGGTCGCCCGTCCATTCGCTGCGCCGGCCACCTTGTACAACCGCTGTGGCGGACCCCACAGGCTTTGCATTCCCATTATCCGCCACTGCTTAATCTCTTTCCTAGCCAGCCGTTCAGGCTGCGGAGCCGGTCGCCTTTGGCGTGGCAGGGTCCGCGCCCCATTCATTCCAGCTGCCGTCATAAACAGCCACATCGTCTTTGCCCAGCAAATGTGCGCCAAAAGCCAGAACCGATGCGGTCATGCCGCTGCCGCATGTGGTAATGAGCGGACGGTCCAAATCGATGCCCGCATCCACAAAGGCCGCTTTCAAGGCATCGCCCTGTTTCCACGTGCCATCGTCGTTCAGCAATTGCTTGTGCGGCAGGCTGCGCGATGCCGGAATATGGCCGGGGGCCATGCCGGGGCGCGGGTCGCGTTCTTCGCCCGTAAAGCGGGCGGCAGGGCGGGCATCCGCCACTTGTTCTGCGCCGCTGTCGACATTGGCCAGCATCTGATCCTTGGTACGCACAGCCTTGGCGTCGCGCCATACGGTGAAATGGCGATGACGCAGCGTTTGCTTGCCCATTTCCAGCGGACGGCCTTCGGACTTCCATTTGGCCAAGCCGCCGTCCAACAACGCCACGTCATGCGCGCCGAATAATTTCAGCAACCACCATGCGCGCGCCGCGCTGTTCAGCGGGCTGTCGTCATACAACACAATGCGGCTGCCATCGCCCAAACCCAGCGATTGCATCCGGCTGGCAAATTTTTCAGGCGGCGGAGCCATATTGTCCAATGAACTGTTGGGGTCCGTCAATTCCCCCAAATCCATAAATACAGCGCCCGGCACATGTCCGGCTTCATATTCTGCGCGTGCATCGCGGTCGCTGTCCGCCATGAACTTCGTCGCATCGACGATACGCAGATCTGAAGCACCCAATTCGCGTTCCAGCCAGTCTGTTGTGACCAAGGCGTCCATTTCTTGCTCCTGTTGCAGCCCGCAAGGGCACAGTCCTCCCGCCAGCCATCTTGATGTGGCGTTTCCTTTCGGGGCAGACGATTAGCCTATGCCTCAGTGCGCCCTTTTTCAAGCACCTAGCTGTGCAGAAAGTTCCATGCTGCAACGCAGCAAAAAAGCTGGGGCAAAAGCAAGGGCTTCACCCCAATAAATTAGGAAATTTTTATTGTCGGCGCGTCACTTCGGTTGCCCGCGCACCCGGTCGATCGACAGCCAGCGGGGCACGATCCAAGGGAATCGGTGCCAATTTTTCGGTGCCGCCGACCGCCGCACGGCCCAACACATAGGCCGCCGCAATTTGGCCAAAGGCATCGCTGTCGCCATCCCAATGATAGGTCACATCAGCGGCCAATACGGGCACCAGCAAAGGCTTGCCGGCCAAGATCATCGGTTCAATGGCAGTGCGCGGCAATTTGACTTCGCTACTCAGCTGCTCGCTGCGTCCCGCTGCCAACGCCATGTCATCGCGCAAGATGCTGCCACCTGCGCCATCATAGAAACGGCCCAACACGCCTTCGTGCATCGCGCTACCTTGGCCCAAAGCAATTCGCACCATCAGGCCGGTGGCGTCCCGCGCCCCGCCATTGCTCAGCGTCAGGGTAAATCCCACGGCGATATGATCCACCTCTATCCGAATGGAGCGCACCGTCACATCCATATCCACATTGGCGCGAGCCTCCTCGTTTGGGCGGCGCACCATGGATCCGGCGCTGACATATTCGTCCAAATTCGTCCAAGCAGGGACGACGCCGGCTGGCACAGGCGCGGGTTGCGCGGCAGGCCGAGGGGCGGACACCGGCGCAGGGGCGGGCCGCGCTGGCGATTGCACACGGGCCTGCGGCGCGGAGGCGGGCGTGGTCAGCGGAGCGGGCCTAGGCAGCGGCACCGATGCGCCCGATGGTCCGCCCACAGGCGCGTGATTGGTCATGGCATCGGATGCCAAGGGCGACGCTGACCGCACAGGGGGTGCAGGCTGAGGCTGGGCGGCAGGACGTGGGGCGGCGGGACGCGGGACGGGCGGGGGCATTTGCCCCTGTGCCGGTGCCGGTGCCGTTCCCTGCCCCTGCGGCTTGCCCGCTGGCAGAACAGGGCGTTGCGCTTGGCTTTGCGCAATTTCCAGATAATCTTCGGGTCCCAGCGCCGTCTGCCGCCGCCAATAAAGGACCGCCGCAATCAAGGCGACCAGCCCCGCGAGCGGCCACGCCCACCAAGGCGAATCGCTGTCCCCCGAACTGGCTTCGTCCGTTTGCTGCGATACATTTTCAGCCACGGGTTCGGCTGGCAAAAAGGCGCTGTCGTCCACGCTGCTTGCAGCATCCATTGGCGCGGTGGTGGTGACCGCCTCGCTTTCGGTCAGTCCATCAGCGCTGCTTTGCGGTGCAGGCTCCGTTTGCGGCGGCAGAGCGGGCGTTGTGACGGTTGGCGCTACGGTTGGCGGCGCCACAGGCGCGCTCATTTTGGGAACCGCCGGTGCAATCTTGGGTGCAGCCTTGGGTGCAGGCGTTGCCGCTTTGGGTGCGGGCGTCACGGCTTTGGGGGGCGGCGTTACCGCCTTGGGCGCGGCCGTGGTCGGCGCAGCTATTCGCGGTGGCTGAACAGGCTCGGCCTTGGGCGCGGCCTTGGGCACGGGGCGCGGGCTTTCCTGTCGGGGCGGCAGGCCATTGTCGGACGGACCTTGAACTTTGCTGTCGCGGTCATCATCGGCCGGTGGCAAGCGAAAATCCAAGCCGCGCGGGGCTGCCGTGCCGCTGCTTTGCGCCGCTGCACCGCCCACAAGCATCGCGGTCCCGATTACCAAGGCTGCCGCCGCTTGCCGTGCCATTGTCATGCCTGTCACTCAACCTATCCTTGATCCTATCGGTATCATATCCGGCCCAACGTCCCGCCATGGGGCAACGCCCGGCGCCATATCATGATCCGCGCCGCCATGCTTTTGCTATCATCCATCGGACCATTTGCACGGTCCATATGATAGAGAGGATGATGATGCAGATGACAAGGCTGCCTTGCGGCACTAGACGGATTTAATGAACACATCCAGCCATCCCCCATTGGCCCCGAAACATCTGGGCCAGTCCAGTGAACTGCCTGCCGCGCCCGAAGCGGCAATTTTGGATTATGTCCCCAACCCCCGCAAGGGCGAGACCTATCTGATCCGCTTTGCCGCGCCGGAATTCACTTCCCTGTGCCCCGTCACCGGACAACCTGATTTCGCGCATATCGTCATCGACTATGCCCCCGACGATACGATCGTCGAATCGAAAAGCCTCAAGCTGTTTTTGGGCAGCTTCCGCAACCATGCGGGCTTTCACGAAGATTGCACGGTGGGCATTGGCCGCCGCTTATTCGATGAAATGCAGCCAAAATGGCTGAGGATTGGCGGCTATTGGTATCCGCGCGGCGGCATTCCGATTGACGTTTTCTGGCAATCCAGCGCCCCCCCTGCCGATTTATGGCTGCCCGATCAAGGCGTTGCCCCCTATCGCGGTCGCGGCTAACATCGCCGCCTACCCAGACTGACTGAATTTAGGACCAGAGCGGCGTTTTCATCTTTGCGTAACATTAAACTGACATTATTGTCAGCGTTATGAAAAACGCCGCTCTTCCACACGACCATAGTTTAACCGTTGGCCCTGATGCCATTGATTTTATGGGCCATGTCAACAATGCCCATTATCTAAGCTGGGTTCAGGACGCGGTGCTGGGCCACTGGCGCGCCATTGCCCCGCCCGATGCGGTGGCCGAACATCTGTGGGTCGCGCTGAAACATGAAATCACCTATCGCCGCCCTGCCTTTCTCGATGATCAGGTGATCGCCACCGTCATTTTGGAAAAAGTACAGGGCGCGCGCGCCTTTTATGAAACCATCATCAAACGCGGCGAAGACGTGCTGGCCGAAGTAAAGTCCAGTTGGTGCTGCATTGACGCCGAAACCCTGCGCCCCGCACGCTTGGCCAGCGACGTCATCGCTCGCTTTTTCCCAACCGACAAAGCCGATTAAGCGATCATCCCCTAGCGCGGGCGTATCCACTTTCAGACATTCGACCACATCCAAGCGGCGCACACCGCCGCCAAGGGGACCATATGCTGCTTATTACCGGCACATTTCGCATGGCATCGGCGCAGCTAGAACCGGCCCTGCCCGCCATGGCCGCGATGATCGACGCTAGCCGCGCCGAAAGGGGCTGCTTATATTATAGCTATGCGCAGGATGTGCGGGACCCGCATCTGATCCACGTATCGGAACTTTGGACCGATCAAGCCGCGCTCGACGCCCATATGGCATCACCGCATATCATGGCTTGGCGAGCGCAATGGCCGCAACTGGGCCTTAGCGACCGCAGCTTAACCCTGTATCAGGCGGGCAATCCCCGCCCCTGTTGACTGGACCGGCACCACGGGTCCGTTAAACACAGCGGGGCAAAGCAGCATATGCCCTGCCCCGCCGCATCCGATCAGAACAAGCGGCGGCCTGACCTCAGGCCGCTTCAAAGCGAATGGGCAGCCGCTTTAATCCGCCCACAAACACGCTTTCGACCCGCGCCGGATCGCCCGCCAATTCCAGCTTTTTGATCCGAGGCAGCAATTCTTCCATGAAAATGCGCATCTCCATGCGCGCCAAATGCTGACCCAAGCAAACATGCGCCCCAAAGCCAAAGGCAATTTGCTGATTCTTCACGCGATCAGGATTAAAGGTGAAGGGGTCTTCAAACACATCTTCGTCGCGATTGGCGGACACATAATTCAGCATCAGCCAGTCGCCAGCGCGAATTTTCTGGCCGCCAATTTCCACATCTTCCTTGGCGCTGCGCATGAAATGCTGAACCGGCGTGGCCCAACGAATGGCCTCTTCGATCAAGCCCGACTTGTCCGTTTCCGCAGCGCGATAGCGTTCAAACAAGCTAGGATTTTTGGCCAATTCCATAATCGCACTGGCGGTCGACGCACTGGTGGTGTCATGGCCCGCTGTCGCGATAATCATATAATATCCGGCCAATTCCCGGTCGGGAATCTGGCCGCCATCAATCGTCGCATTGGCAATCACGGTGGCAATATCCTCGCGCGGGTTGGCGCGGCGGTCTTCCGTCAGCACTTTGAAATAATTTTCAAAATCGGCGACGACATAATTGATCATCGCAATAATTTGCTCGGCGTCTTTCACCTCGCTTTGGCTGCGGTTCAATTCTGGGTCGGTCGATCCGAACAATTGCTGCGTCAGCATCAACATGCGCGGTTCGTCTTCTGGCGGCACGCCCAAAATATCCATCACCACATGCAAAGGATAAGGGGCGGCAACGTCCCGCGCAAAGTCGCATTCATTGCCCATCGCCAACATTTTATCGACGGATTCCCGCGCAATTTGGCGGATGCGATCTTCGACAATCCGCAGATTTTTGGGCATGAACCACGCCTGCGTCAGCAAGCGATATTTCATATGGTCCGGCGCATCCATTTGCACCAAGGACCGAATGACATGGCCATCATTATTGGGCGTGGCGGCACGGGCCAATTTTTCGCCATCTTTGTTCGTCAAGGTGGTGGGCCGAATGCCGCTGGCAAATCGTTGCGGGTCGCGGCTGATGGCCATGACATCGGCATGTTTGGTGACCAGCCAAAATGGGTCATAATCCGCATGCTCAGCCACGGCCAACGGCGCGTTCGTCCGTGCCCATGTCAATTGTTCATGAAGCCCGTCCCAAGCCCCATAGGATTTGGGATCAACGACGGCGGCGGCTACCTCTCCAGGTAAGATATTTTCTGTCATGTCCGCAGGATTGCGCGATTATAATCGCTTGTCCAGCCTGTACTGACAAATTGGTCAGTATCGTTTTGCAACCATTATACGAACGTCCAATAAATCAAAATTTTAGAGTCGCCACACTCGAAAAAAATTGTTCTGGGACTGGACGTTGCCAGCCCCAGCGGCGTCCCAAAGCATCATGCTTGAACCGCGAATCACCCCCTATTTGAACAGCCCCCCCAGCAAGCCGCGTAGCAATTGACCACCCAATTTCCCGCCCATTTGACGCCCAATATTGGTGGCCGCGCTGCGCGCCGCCGACTGCACCATTTTTTCCGTAAAGCTGGGTTTGGCCGCTTCGCGCGCGGCCACTTTTTCCAGCCGCAAACGCTCCCGCTCATCGGCGGCTTTGCGCTTGGCCTCTTCTTTGGCGGCGATGGCGGCTTGTTTGTCCGCTTCTTTCTGCGCCTCGGCCTCTACGGCGGCGGCCTGCGCTTGCTCGGCCTTGGCAGCCAGTAATTCTTCCGCGCTTTCGCGGTTGATACGCTCGTCATATTTGCCCGAAATGGGCGACACAGATTGAATGATTGCCCGTTCCTTGGGGGTCAACGGCCCCGCCCGCGAACAAGGGGCTTTAATCAAGGTCCGCTCAACAGGCGATGGCGCACCATCGCTCATCAACAGCGATACAAGAGCTTCCCCAACCTTTAACTCGGTGATTTCGCGCACCACATCCACGGCAGGGTTGGGTCGGAACGTATCCGCCGCCGCTTTCACCGCTTTCTGATCACGCGGGGTAAAGGCGCGCAGCGCATGTTGCACGCGGTTGCCCAATTGCCCCGCCACCGTATCGGGCACGTCGATCGGGTTTTGCGTGACAAAATATACACCGACACCCTTGGACCGGATCAGGCGGACAACCTGTTCGATTTTGTCCACCAAAGCAGCGGGCGCATCGTCGAATAACAAATGCGCTTCGTCAAAGAAGAAGACGAATTTCGGCTTATCCGGATCACCCACTTCGGGCAAGGTTTCAAAAATCTCCGACAATAACCACAGCAAGAAGGTCGCATATAATTTGGGGCTGGACATCAGCTTGTCCGCCGCCAAAATATTCACATAGCCGCGCCCATTTTCGTCGCACTGGATCATGTCGTGAATATCCAGCGCCGGTTCGCCAAAGAAATTCTGGCCGCCTTGGGCATCCAGCGTCAGCAATTGCCGCTGAATGGCCCCCACCGTCTGTTTCGTGACGTTGCCATATTTACTGCTGAGGTCGCTGGCATTTTCTGCGCACCATGCCAGCATGGCTTGCAAATCGCTCATGTCGAGCAACAGCAGATTTTGCTCGTCCGCAACCCGAAAGGCGATGTTAAGCACGCCTTCTTGCACTTCGTTCAAGCCCATCAGCCGCGCCAACAATAACGGTCCCATTTCGGAAATGGTGGTCCGAATGGGGTGGCCTTGTTCGCCAAACAAGTCCCAGAAGACCACGGGATTATCGCGGTAAGCCCATGTGCTGTCGCCAATTTGTGCGGCGCGTGTGGAAAAGGCTTCATGCGTTTTTGCGGTGGGGCTGCCCGGCATGGCCATGCCTGCAATATCGCCCTTCACATCGGCCACGAACACCGGCACGCCCACTGCAGAGAAGCTTTCCGCGATGCCTTGCAGCGTCACCGTTTTACCGGTGCCCGTTGCGCCCGCAATCAAGCCGTGGCGATTGGCCCGCTTCAGAACCAATGATTGGCGCGCGCCATCCGCCGCTCCGCCGCCGCCCAGGCCGATATAAATTTCAGTGCCCACAGCCTCGGTCATTCGGCGATCCTTCTTTGTTCAAACTCCCCGCAACCCTAAATCCCCCGATTGGGAAATCAAGCGCATGAAAAAGGGCGCCGAACCATCTGGTCGCGGCGCCCCTATTCCATCAGCAGCAGGGCTGATTAATTTTTCAAGCGAATGGCAATAAAGGCTGGCTGTTGACCACGACGCAATATTTCCAGCGCCACGGCATCGCGATTGGCCTTGCGGGCGTCATTGACCACGCTGGCCAGCGCATCGGCGCTGGTTACCGACACGCGGTTGGCGGTCAAAATCACGTCGCCGCGCCGCAGACCCTTGCGGCCCGCATCGCTGTTGGCGGCCACCGCCGCAATCACCACGCCCTTGCTGTTGGCATCAACGCCCAGCGAACGGGCAATGGCAGCAGTCAGCGGCTGAACGGCCATACCCAAACGGTCCTGAACCGTCTTGTCAGCTGCGCCTTCGGCGTCATCCGGCAAATTGCCTTCGGCTTCGGGGTCAAAGCTCGCGCCAGCCAGTTCTTCCTCGGGTGGGCGGGTCGCGACCACTGCCGTCACGCGCATTTCCTTGCCATCACGAATGATATCCACGGGGATGCGCGTTCCCGGCTTAGTGTTCGACACAATATAGGACAGCGTTTGCTGCGGCGTGACTTCGCGGTCGGCTACCTTGACCACCACGTCACCGCGCTTCAGTCCAGCCTTGGCGGCCGCGCCGCCGTCTTCGACGCGCTGAACAATTTCACCGCGATTCTTGGCTAGACCCAAGGCCGAGGCCATATCTTCGCTAACTGGCGCAATACCGATACCCAAATAGCCGCGCTGCGGGCGCTCACCCGAACGCAAAGCGTTGATCACCGGAATGGCGGCGTCGGCCGGAATCGCAAAGTTCACGCCAATATTGGCCCCAACAGGCGAGATCAGCATATTGTTAATGCCCACCACATTGCCCGCCAAGTCGAACAAGGGACCGCCGGAGTTACCACGGTTAATCGCGGTGTCGGTCTGGATATAACGGTCATAAGCGCCGCCCTGACCAATATTCCGCTGAACCGCCGAAATAATACCGGCCGTCACCGTTGAACCCAGCCCCAAGGGGTTGCCGATGGCCACCACCCAATCGCCCACGCGCGCTTTGTTGCTGTCGGCGAATTTCACAAAGGGCAGGCCCTTGGCGTCAATTTTCAGAACGGCCAAGTCGGATGCCGCATCACGGCCCACAATTTTCGCGCGATATTCTTGGCGATTGGTCAAAATAACCGTCACTTCATTCACAGCCTCACCGCGCGGGCCGCCAGAAATCACATGGTTGTTGGTGACGATATAACCGTCGTCGGAAATCAAAAATCCCGAACCGCCACCTTGCTGTTCCTGCGTGATCGGTTCACGCGTGCCGGCAAAGGGATTCAGGCGCACGCCCAGCGTGACTTCCTGCTTCGTCGAAATATTGACCACGGCTGGCTGCAACTGGTCGACCAGATCAGCAAAGCTTTCTGGCGCGCCAGCGCGCGGAACAACGCGGGCAAATTCGCTTTTTTCATTTTGCGCAACTTGCGCGCCGACCGGCGATTGTGTGGCCAATGCTAAAGCAGTGCCTCCAACCAGCAATGCAGAAGTGATGCCATATACATAACGCACGTTCGCTAATCCTTTTCTTTCACGTCAAACCGAAGTTTTTCGACCATGAATTTTGTCGGCCTTCGGATGAACGGTAATTGAACAAGTATCACTGTTAAAAAAAGGCGAATAGGAGCTGGTTTTATCGTCCGTCCCTATCCGCCTTTTTGGGTCCATCAGGCCAAGATACCCCAGCCCTTAATTCCCGCGAAAGCGGCGCAGATATTCATTGTCTGGCGACAAGATAATCGACGTGGCTCCCTTGTTATCTGCACCCAAAAATGTCTGACGATAGCTTTGCATCGCACGGTAAAAATCGTAAAATTCCGGATCTTTACCAAAGCTGGCGGCATAGATGCGTGCCGCTTCACCATCGGCTTCACCGCGAATAATCTGAGCTTCTTTTTGCCCTTCGGCGCGGATCGAAATCGCCTCTTGCTGGCGGGCGGTGCGCATACGGTTATAGGCCGCTTCCAACGTCGCACCCTCGGGCAGATCGGCGCGCTTGATGCGCACATCGATCACTTCCGCGCCATATTTATTGGCTTCGCGGTTCAGCGCGACCTGAATATTGTCCATCACCGCACCGCGTTCCGCCGACAATAAGGTCGCAAAGGTCCGCTTGCCCAATTCGTTACGCAGCGAAGAACCCAAAATGGTCGCCAATTGTTGTTGCAGACGCTCTTCGGTGCGAATGGCGGTATACATACGCACCGGATTATTAATGCGGAAACGGGCAAAGGCATCGACCTGCAAGCGTTGCTGGTCGGTCGACAACACTTGTTGCCGTTCCATATTCACGCCCAAAATGCGCTTGTCGATCAATTGCACGCTGTCGGCAAAGGGCATGGTGACTAAGATACCAGCCCCGGATTTCCCAAAGCTTTCGTTCGGCTTATAGGCATTTTTGGTGCCATACACCTCGCCCACCCGCAGGATAACCGCTTGTTTGTCTTCGGGAATGATGGTGACTGTCATCATCAACACGACCAGAATCGCCATCAATGCAAAAATAAGACGCATAGGATTTTGAAGCAAATTCCGCATTATTGGCCTCCCTTGGCTACAGGGGCGGCCTGAACCGAACCAGCGGCGGGATCAGCGCGGCGCTGAATTTCATTCAATGGCAAATATGGCGTCACGCCGCGCGGCTCGACAATGGTTTTATCAACCTGCGACAAGACATTTTCCATGGTTTCATAATAAAGCCGCTGGCGCGTCACACGCGGTGCCAGCTTATATTGTTCGTAAATTTGGTCGAACGCGGATGTATCACCACGCGCCCGTTCCAACACCTGCCGTTCATAAGCGCGGGCCAAGTTAATGGCGGATTCGCGTTCCTGACGCGATGCCGTCACTTCCTTAAACGCTTCGTCCACTTGGCTCGGCGGGTCAGCCTGTCGAATGGCGATACCCTGAATGGTGACGCCCGCACGATATTCGTTCAGTAAGTCCTGCATCCGCTGCTGAACCTGCGATTCAATTTCCACACGGCCTGGGCCAATGGCCTGAACCAAGTCAAAATTTGCCACAGTGGCGCGCATCGCGCTTTCGGCCACTTCCCGAATCGTTTCTTCGGGGTTGGCGATTTGGAAGAAATAATAAGCGGGGTCGTTCACCGTCCAGCGCACTTCATAGGCCAAATCCACGATGCTTTGGTCGCGGGTCAGCACGAAATTCTCATCCGTAGCGCTGGGCGACCCAATCGCCATCGTACGAATGGCGCGCACATCCTCCAGCCGAATGCGTTCCAGCGGCGGGGGCAGCGTGAATTTTACGCCCGGCCCAACCGTGCGGCTATAGCTGCCCAATGTGGTCACAACGCCCTCTTTTTCCGGCGGCACAATATGTACCATCGAGAAAAAGGCAAAAACACCGACCAACGCGATGGCGCCATATTTCACCAGCTTTGGGTTGCCGCCCAGCGGGTTGCCGCCGGATGACCCACCAAAACCGCCGCCACCGCCGCCGCCATTTTGGCGCGCCTTTTTCAGCAATTCTTCCAAAGAGCTGACGCCCGATGGGCGGTTTTGGCCAAAAGAATTTTCCGGTCTGGGGTTTGCCCATGGATTACGCGGACCAGCAGGCGGCTCTTTATCGCCGCCGCCGCTACCACTGCCATCTTTGCCGCCGTTCGGCGTGTCTCCCCATGGACTGTTAGCCATCATACTGATTTGATGAAGAATTTTCCGCAAACCCGTTGTGCCTCCGGCCTTCATACTGTCATCGCTGTTGATCTTCATACTGCTTTTATAGGGACGGCGTGGACGATTAACAGGGGGCAGACAAGAAAATGGCTGGAAATCGCCCGCGCCCTGCCTATCTGGGCATCATGACCAACAGTAGCGATCTCGCAAATCTGGCCGCCATTGCGGCCTCCGTTTCCGACCAGCGCACCTCTGGCCTGCGTATGCTGGACGACAGTGGCACATTGGCCGTGGTCCTGGATGTCGGCGGCATGGCCGCAGAGGAGCGCGCGCCCTTGGAAGACCGGCTGCGCACAGCCTTGCTGGAACAAGCGGGCGTCACATCGGTCCGCATCGCCATGACCGCCGAACGCAAGGCGATGACGATCATCGCGGTGGGCAGCGGCAAAGGTGGGGTGGGCAAATCCACCTTGTCCGCCAATCTGGCCGTCGCGCTGCAACGACGCGGTGTAAAGGTCGGCTTGGTCGACGCCGATATTTACGGCCCGTCCCAGCCCCGTTTGATGGACAGCGAAGACCGTAAACCCGAATCGCAAAATGGCAAATTGGTGCCCGTGCCCAACGCCTATGGCGTGCCCATGCTGTCCACGGGTCAGATCGCGGCATCGGGTCAAGCCATTGCATGGCGCGGCCCCATGGCGTCACGCGCCTTGGAACAATTGATCGACGCCAAATGGGGCGACGTCGACACGCTGGTCATCGACCTGCCACCGGGCACAGGCGACATTCAACTGACCATGATTCAAAAGCACAAGCCTGTGGGCGCAGTGATTGTTTCCACGCCCCAAGATTTGGCCTTGATGGACGCCAGCCGCGCCATCAGCTTTTTCAACAGCGCCCATGTGCCAATTATCGGCATGGTGGAAAATATGGCGGGCTATGCCTGTCCGCATTGCGGCGAACATAGCGACCCGTTCGGCAGCGGCGGCGCGGAAAAAGCATCGGCGGCGATGGGTATCGACTTTTTGGGCCGCGTGCCTTTGTCGATGGGCATTCGCTTGGCCAGCGACGGTGGCGTCCCCCCTGCGGCGGGAACCGATCCCAGCGGCGAGCCGTTTCACGCCATAGCCGCGCGCGTTGCGGATTGGTTGCAAGCCCGCAAAGCCTGACCCAAAATGCACGGCGCATCGGCCCCAACAACCGCCGCTGCGCCGGTGATGACGTATAAACCCGCCGTAACCCGCAACAACCCGCATAAAGGACCCACCATGGCGATCAACGACCCAGCCGAAATCCGCGAATTGCTGAGCGTCAAGCGCCGCATTGCCGTGGTGGGCGCATCCCCCAATCCCGCCCGCGCATCTTATGAAGTCATGCTGTTTCTGCGCGACAAGGGTCATGACGTCATTGCCGTCAACCCCGGCCATGCGGGCAAAACCATCGACGGCGTGCCTGTGGTGGCATCGCTGGCCAATGTCGAGCCGCCCGCCGAAATCGTGGATATTTTCCGCAACAGCGACGACGCGGGCTCGGCGGTGGACGAAGCCATTGTTCATGGGGCCAAGGCCGTATGGATGCAGCTCGGCGTCATCAACCAAGCCGCCGCCCAGCGCGCCGAGGCCGCCGGATTAATCGTTGTCATGGACCATTGTCCCAAGATTGAAATCCGGAAGCTGGGTCTTTGACGGGGCAGGCTTGGCTCTCGGCTGCTCAGCGAATCCTATCACGCCGCCTGATGTGGGCACCGATGCTGGGTATCAGCGCCTTGGCCGTGTCGGCTTGCACCCCGTCCACCAGCCCCAATGCCCCCACACCACCGGCCGCCCGTGACAGCATCTCCGGCGGAATCTCTGGCGGACCTGCTACCCCGCTGCCCGCCGCGCAAGCCCAGTTTTTTGACGCCATTTCGAAACGCTGCGGCCAATCCTTTGCGGGAAAATTGATCAGCGACCCCGCCGCCGACCCCGATATGGCGGGCAAAATGATGATCATGCATATTCGCCGCTGCACCGCCGATCGCATCGAAATACCCTTTCACATTTCGGGCTTGGGCCCGGACGGCAAATGGGACCGTTCGCGAACATGGGTCATCACCCGCACCGATGCTGGGCTGCGCCTGAAACATGACCATCGCCACGCCGATGGCAGCCATGACGACGTCACCCTCTATGGCGGCGACACAGCCGATATCGGCCAACCGGACCATCAAAGCTTTCCCTTGGACGCGGAATCCAAGGCGATGTTTGAACAAAATAGTATGACGGCATCGCTGACCAATATTTGGGATATGCGCATCGATGACAATGGCTTCACCTATGGCCTGCGCCGCGCCAACCGCGACTTTCGGGTATATTTCGACTTTCGTCACATCATCACCCCGCCGCCCCCGCCGCCTTGGGGATGGTGATTGGGGGACGGGCTGTCTTATCAAACGCCATGTGGACGGAAATAAGCTGAAAGCGGCCAAATATTTTGCCACATTTTGCGGGGCAGTTTATCAGACCCCGCATGGCACCGCATAACCCATCTGCCCCGCGCCCAGCGGCGGCCCCTGTTCAGCCCTCTTCCCCGGCCATCAACCGCCGTTCTGTGCTGGTTGGCGCGGGCTCAGCGGGGGCTTTGGTGGTGGCATGGCAATTTTGGCCGCGCGCCCATCTGCCCAATTTGGCGGCGGCCGATCATGAACATATTTTCAACGCCTTTTTGAAAATTGGCGATGACGGCATCGTCACCTGTATCGTGCCGCAATGCGAAATGGGTCAGGGTGTCACCACCTTGTTACCCCAAATCATGGCCGATGAATTGGGGGCCGATTGGCGCAGCATCGCCGTCGCCAGCGCGCCGATCAGCACCCAATATAGCAATATTTTGGTGGTCGACGAAGATAGTGCCTTGGTCATGCCCCGTGCGTTGGTGCCAGACGCGGTGGGCGATGTGCGGGCATGGATGCGACGCGAATGGGCCGTGCGCAACGCCTTGATGATCACCGCCAACAGCAGCGATGTTCGCATGTTCGAAGGGCCGTGCCGCGATGCTGCGGCACAGGCCCGCGCCTTGTTGATGATGGCGGCGGCCCAACGGTGGGATGTGGACTGGCAAAGCTGCGACACCGCCGACGGTTTTGTCACCCATGCCGACAAGAAAATCCGTTTTGCCGAATTGGCATCATCGGCGGCGCAGCTCACCCCGCCAGACCAACCCCAATATCGCACCGACAATCCAAACCCCTTGGTGGGTCAAGAGATCATCCGGCTGGACCTGCCCGCCAAGGTCGACGGATCCGCCAATTATGCGGGCGATATTCGCCTGCCCGGCATGGTCTATGCCGCCATTCGCCAAGGGCCATTGGGCAACACCCGCCTAAAAGCCATCAACCGACAACGCGGCATGGCGTCCAAGGGCTTGCTGAGCATTGTCACCCACGAACATTGGTTGGCCACCATCGCCCGCAATTGGTGGGCGGCCAATCAAGCGCTGGACCAATTTGCCCCCGAATTTGAAACACGCGGCCCCGCTATATCGACCGATACCGCTTATGCCGCGCTGGATCGGGCGTTACAGGGCGATGGATATCGTATCTTGTCCGACGGCGATATGGATGACGCCATGAATGGCCGACCCAAAATCATCGCGGAATATCGCGTCGCGCCCGCGCTGCACGCCCCGATGGAAACCCGCACCGCCACCGCCACCATGGATGGACGGCGACTGCGCATCTGGGCGGCATCACAGGCCCCATCGCGCTGCCGCGCCGCCATCGCCAAAGCCACCGGCATGGCAGAGGATGACATTAGCCTGTTCCCCATGATGGCGGGCGGGTCCTTTGATGCCTGTTTGGATCATGACGTCGCCGTGCAAGCCGCGATCATCGCCCGCGCCGTGAAAAAGCCCGTGCAATTGTCATGGTCGCGCGCCGAAGAAATCATGCGCCTGCCGCCCCGCCCGCCCGCCAAGGCACGGATGATCGCCACGCTGAACAGCGCCGGCGGCGTCGATGCCCTGTGGTCGCGCATCGCTGTCCCCGCCACCACCAACGAAGCCCGCGCCCGCTTGATCGACCTTGTGCCCGCGCATCAGGCGCAGCGGGACGCCGCTGGCAAGGTCGACGCCGCTGCTGTGGCTGGCACCGATAATGGCTATGCCATTCCGCACCGCGCGGTGGACCACTGCCCCGCCGACATCGGCCTGCCAACGGGGCGCTGGCGCGGCAATGCCGACAGCTATACCGCCTTTTTCACCGAAAGCTTTATCGACGAATTGGCCGCAAAACAGGGCATGGACCCGCTATCCTATCGCATCGCCATGCTGGGCAAATCGCCGCTGCTGGCGCGATGTTTGTTGAATGTCACCACCTTGGGCGGCTGGGAAGGCGGCGCGGCGGCGGGCGGGACTAGCGGGCGGCTGGCCGGGCAAGGTCTGGCCTGTCACAGCATGCACGACAGCCATATCGCCTGTATGGCCAGCGCACGGATGGGCCCAAACGGCTTGCTGGTGGACCAATTGGTGGCGGTGGTCGATGCCGGACGCTTGATTAACCCCGCCATCGCACGGCAACAAATTGAAGGCGGCCTGATCTTTGGTTTGGCCGCCGCGGTTGGCGCAACAACCGATTATCAAGCGGGCCTTGCAACGGCGCGAAAATTGCATCAACTGGGCTTGCCCCGCTTGTCCCAAACACCCAAAATCATTGTTGAATTTGTAGAAAGCGACCGCCGCAGCGGCGGCGTTGGCGATATTGGGGTGCCCGTGGTAGCCCCCGCCATTGCCAATGCCCTGTTCGCCGCCACGGGTCGGCGCATCCGCAACATTCCGCTAAAGGAAGATTGATTATGTCCGCCGCTGCCCCTGCATCCTCCACCCCGCGCGCAAATGTCGGCGTCTTGCTGATCAATCTGGGCACGCCCGATGCCCCCGAACCCAGTGCCGTGCGCCGTTACCTCAAGGAATTTCTGTCCGACCAACGGGTTGTCGAGCTACCCAAAATCTTGTGGCAGCCCATCTTACGCGCCTTCGTCCTGACCACCCGCCCGCGCAAATCCGCCCATGCTTATTCCATGGTCTGGACCGAGCAAGGGTCGCCGCTGGCCGCGATCACCAAGCGCCAAACCGCTGCGCTGGCCGCGATTTGGGGAGACAAAGTGCAAGTCGCTTATGCGATGCGTTACGGCAATCCGGCCATTGGCCCAGCGATAGACCAATTGATGGCGGCAGGCTGTGACCGCATTTTGATCGCCCCGCTCTATCCGCAATATTGCGGTGCCACCACCGCCACGGTGGTCGATGCGGTGGGCCGCCATTTGGCCAGCCTGCGCACCCAGCCCAGTCTGCGTTTTCTGCCGCCCTATTATGACGATGACGCGCATATTGCGGCGCTGGCATCCTCGCTCAGCCAACAATTGGCCGCGCTGGATTTCACGCCGGATATTTTACTGGCCAGTTATCACGGCATGCCCCAGCGCACCTATGAATTGGGCGACCCCTATTTCGACCAATGTAGCCGCACCACCCAGCGCATATCTGCTATGATGGGCCGCCCGATTGAAATGGCCTTCCAAAGCCGCTTTGGCAGCGCCAAATGGCTAGGCCCCGCCACCGATGATTGTCTGGAACAATGGGGACGCGCAGGCAAAAGCGTGGCGATATTCGCCCCCGGATTTTCGGCAGACTGCGTCGAAACCTATGAAGAATTGGCTATCCGTGGGCTCGAAAGCTATGCCGAAGGCGGCGGTCAAAACTTCGCCTATCTGCCCTGCTTGAACGACAGCCCCGACGGCATGATCATGCTAGAAAAATTAATAGGGCGCGAATTGTCGGGCTGGCTGGACTAAGCAAAATACGTCACTATCTTCATGGAAATATATGGAGATATCATAATGGACGGAACCAACTTCGGCGGCCTGATGCTTTTGATCATCGCGGCGATACTGGCGATCGTCTTTTTGCTGTGGGCGGCGCTGCGGCCCAGCAGCAACAATATCTCTTCGCCCAAAACCAATCACCGCTGGGGGCAGAAAAGCATGGCGGACGACGACATCGACATTGCCCCGCACCGGCTGGAGCGATTGCGCCACGTTCATGACCAATGCAAGCCCGCCCGCGCCAGCTATAACAAGGACCATCATCCGTCCGCCGACTAAAGCCGCCACTTGGTCATGCCATGCTGACGCATAGGGTCCATTGTTATCAATTCGTCACATTGAGGACACAAGGATTTATTTTCGGCCTAGCTATCCCAACGTCTTGCGGGTTGGCGCGCGGCTGATAATTTACGAAAATATCACAAACGGGGGATTACGGCATGACGAGAATAGCCATCGTAACCGGCGGCACACGCGGCATTGGCGAGGCTATCTCGCTGCGCCTACAAGCCGACGGATATCGGGTGATCGCAAACTATGCGGGCAACAGCGAAAAAGCCCAGCTTTTCACCCAGCGCACCGGCATCGCGGCCTATCAATGGGACGTTGGCGACCATCAAGCCTGCCTCGATAGCTGCGCCCAAATCACGGCCGACATTGGCCCCATCGATATTGTCGTCAACAATGCCGGTATCACCCGCGACGGCACCATTTCGCGCATGAGCTTTGACGACTGGAATGACGTGATGCGCGTCAATCTGGGTGGCTGTTTCAACATGGCAAAAGCCACTTTCCCCGGCATGGTCGAACGTGGCTGGGGCCGTATCGTCAACATCGGTTCGATCAATGGGCAGGCGGGCCAATATGGTCAGGTTAACTATGCCGCCGCCAAATCGGGCATCCACGGCTTTACCAAAGCCTTGGCCCAAGAGGGCGCGAAAAAGGGCGTGACCGTCAATGCCATCGCGCCTGGCTATGTAGACACCGACATGGTCGCCGCGGTGCCCCCAGCGGTTTTGGAAAAAATCGTGGCCAAAATTCCGGTGGGCCGCTTGGGTCAGGCCCAAGAAATCGCGCGCGGCGTGTCCTTTTTGTGCAGCGAAGACGCCGGTTTCGTGACCGGATCAACCATGAGCATCAACGGCGGCCAGCATATGTATTAAAGGCGGCGTGCCAGAGGCGTGAGGGTGAACGGGAGGTGCGGCAGCCGCCCGAACACCGCTTTGCAGCAGTCTTGCCTAATTGGCGCGCCGCCCTAAACCCATAATCATGACCAGCGGCTTTCATCCTCCCGTTAAACGGTCCGTGACCATCGCGGGGCACCCCACGTCGATCAGCTTGGAACCACTGTTCTGGGCAGCGTTGGAACAAGCCGCGCTACAGGCGCGCCTGCCACTCAATGCGCTTGTGGCCCGCATTGACGTGGAACGGATGGAGGCCGACAATCCCCCCAACTTAACCTCGGCCATTCGCCAATGGCTGTGGTGCTGGCAGCAAAGCCGCTCAGCCACCCCCTAGCGCTTCCCCCAAGGTACCACTAACGCCCTACCCGCGCATAAAAAAGGGGGACGTTTCCGCCCCCCTTTTTCCAAAACACTGATCCATTGATGGGTTATGCCTGTTAATGCGCCAACAACGCCCGTGCTTGCCCTGCGATATGGGACAAAATCGCGCCGCTTTGGGTCGGCAATGTCTGGGCGCGTTCCACCGTGCTGCGGAATTGGGTGATGCGGGCGGCATTGCCGTCCAGCCATTCTGTCACCTGCGCTGACAAGTCTTGCGCGGGCAATCGGCCCAAAAATCCCAGCAAAATTTGTTGGAAATCGCGTGCCAACCCATTGACCAACAAACGTTCCCACGGGTCCGTTGGGCTCATTTGCGCGGCCACCGACTGCGCCCAATCCAGACCCAAGGCCTCTGCCAATTGCGTAAAGGCCTTGGTCAATTCGACGACATTTTCACCGCGCCGTTCGGCCAGATCGACAACCGCCAAAGCGCCATCAATCTTGAACAAGCGCGCCACCGCTTCTGCCAGATCGGCTGGGGCGCCCATGTCGACCAATTCCTGCGCCAACTGCGTCCATTGCTGGTTCGCCGCACCGCTGATCAATTCGTCAACATGCTGTATAAGCTGGGTCACGCCGCCATCCAAACGAGCAACCACCACCCCAGGCTGGGCATCAGATTTCAAGCGCAGATATTCCGACATCAAAGACGCCATGCCCGCGCCTGCCCGCTGGAACAAAGCCAGACGTGCATCCTCGCTCATTGGGCTTTGTTCCAACGCCGTCCACAACGGCTGCATATCGGCCAATTCCTCCACCGCAACAAAGGCGGCGGCGACATCCGCCAAAGTGCAGCCTTCTTCCTCGACCAAGGCCAAGGGGTGGATCGCGCCCAAACGGTTCACCATGCGATTGGCAATTTTCGTGGCGATAATTTCACGGCGCAATTGATGTTGCTGAATGGCGTCTGCAAAATCCCGCTGCATTTCCGTCGGGAAAGCAGCCACCAAATCCTTGGTCAAGGACACATCATCGGGCAAGACGCTATCTTCGATCGCGTCTTGCAACGCCAATTTCGTCGTCGCCATGACAACGGCCAATTCCGGCCGCGTCAAACCACGCCCTTCGGATGCACGGCGCATATAATCATCATTGCTGGCCAGCCCCTCGACCTTGCGGTCCAGACGGCCTTGGGCTTCATATCCGTCCATCACGCGCAGCAAGGACGGCACCGTCGCGGCACCGCCGCGCTCGGCGATGGACAAAGCCAAGGCCTGCAAACGGTTATCGTTCAACACCAATTCCGCCACATCGTCGGTCATCCGAACCAACAACGTATCGCGATCATCCTGCGCCAGACGCCCTTCCATCACCTCGCGGTTCAACGCGATTTTGATGTTCACTTCATTATCCGAACAATCGACGCCTGCGCTATTGTCGATAAAATCGGCGTTGATCCGCCCACCCTTGGCCGAAAAGGCAATGCGGGCCGCTTGGGTCACGCCCAAATTCGCGCCTTCGCCGACAACGCGCACGCGCAAATCCTCGGCATCGACCCGCACGCCGTCATTGGCAGGGTCACCCACTTCAGCATTATTTTGCGATGCTGCCTTCAAATAGGTGCCAATACCGCCAAACCACAGCAGGTCGGATGGGGATTTCAAAATGGCCGAAATCAGGCTGGCTGGATCCATATTGTCGGCATCGACACCCAGAATCGCCTGAACCTCGGGGCTGAGGGGGATGCTCTTCTGGCTACGCGGGAACACGCCGCCACCCGCCGAAATCAGGCTCTTGTCATAATCATCCCAGCTGGAACGCGGCAGTTTGAACAACCTATCACGCTCGGCCCAACTGGTTTCCGGATTGGGGTTGGGGTCCAAGAAAATATGGCGGTGGTCAAAGGCCGCCACCAATTTAATCGCTCGCGACAACAACATGCCATTGCCGAACACGTCACCCGACATATCGCCGCAGCCCACGACATTCACCGGCTCGCTTTGCACATCAATGCCCAGCTCGGCGAAGTGACGGCGAACCGACAGCCATGCCCCGCGCGCGGTAATGCCCATGGCCTTATGGTCATAGCCCTTGCTGCCACCGCTGGCAAAGGCATCGCCCAGCCAGAAATCCCGTTCCATCGCCAAGCCATTGGCCACGTCGGAAAAGGTCGCCGTGCCCTTGTCGGCTGCGACCACAAAATAGGGGTCTTCGCCATCACGAATCGTGACATCTTGCGGATGAACCACCTTGCCGCCGACAATATTGTCGGTGATCGACAATAAAGTGCGGATGAAAATGCGGTAACATTCCGTGCCTTCGGCAAACCAAGCGTCGCGATCAACGCTGGGATCTGGCAACATCTTGGCGTAAAAACCGCCCTTGGCCCCGGTGGGAACGATCACCGCATTTTTCACGCGCTGCGCCTTTAACAGACCCAAAATTTCGGTGCGGAAGTCATCGCGGCGATCCGACCAACGCAGGCCGCCACGGGCCACGGGACCAGACCGCAAATGCGTGCCCTCTACGCGGGGGCTGTAAACAAAAACTTCGCGCCATGGCAAAGGCTTGGGCAGGCCGGGAATCAAGCTGCTGTCCAGCTTGAACGCCAAGGCTTCCCGCCCCGCTGCTGCAAAGGCGTTGGTGCGCAGCGTGGAGTTAATCACCGCCAGATACAGGCGCAAAATACGGTCGTCATCAATCGAGCTAATGTGCGCCAAATCGGCGATGATATCGTCTTGCAACTGCTCCGCTTTGGCGGCGTCTACGGCCTTGGGGTCGTGCAAGGCACGGAACAGGTCAACCAGCTTGTTGGTCAAATGCGGCGCATGGCGCAGCGCCGATACCACCGTTTCCATGCCATAATGAAAGCCGCCTTGGCGCAAAAAGCGGAACCATGCCCGTAGCCAGATAATCGCCTGAGGGCCCGCATGGCTGAACAGCACCAATTGGTTAAAACTGTCGTTTTCGGACCGGCCAGCCAGCACGGCGGCAATGGCATCTTCGATCATCTGCACATGGGGCAACAATGATTTTTCGTCGATGCTGGGCGGATTTTTCAGAACAAAGTCATGAATATAAATGGTGTCCAATCCATCATCGCCGCGCGGCGTGCGCAGGGCCGTGGGGACATCCTCTAGGACCTGAAAACCGAAATTCTCCATCGCTGGAACAATGTCCGACAAGGGGATTGGACCGGATGCGCTATAGACTTTCAGACGCAAACGATCATCGCCGTCCAAGCTGCTTTGGGCCAACCGCACGCTGCGACCGCCCGCCTCTGCCAAATCGCGCAGCCGCACAATATCCTTGGCGGCTTCATCGGCACCATAGCGGCTGCGATAATGGTCGGGGAAGCTGGCGGCAAAACGATGTGCCAAGGCAGCCGCACGGCCCGCATCGCCATGTTCGGCCAAGGCGCTTTCCACTTGCGGCACCCAACCGCGCACCATTTGTTCCAAAGCGGCATTCAGCGCCTCCTTGTCCGGTTCCACACCATTGCGGCCCAAATCCAAGGTAAAGCGCAGCATCGCACTGCCGCCATCTTCCAGCACCATCGTCCAGCCAACCAGCTTGGCCTGCGCCGCATCGGTCAACAAATCCTGCACCGCCTGACGACGGCCCGTCGACACTTCGTCGCGCGGCAACCAGACGAAGGCGAATAAGTGACGTCCCAGTGCGCTGCGCACCATTTCCATACGCGGGCGCGGCCGATCGGTGATCGACATGCTGGTCAACACCAATTGTTCCAGTTCGTCGGCACGAAAAGCGATTAATATGTCATGCGGCAATGCGGTCAGCATATGCGCCAGCGATTTTCCCGCATGACCCGATGGGTCAAAACCAAATTTGTGCATCAAGTCCGCCATTTCGGCGCGCAGCATCGGCACTTTGTCCGGACGGGTGGACAGGGCCGCACTGGTCCACAAACCAGCATGGACCGACAGGCGCTCGGCCTTGCCATCGACCATGTCGGGAACAATGATCAGGTCCAGCATGACAAAACGGTGAACCGTCGACAAACGGTTGGATTTGATCAGCAACGGCACGTCCCCGCCTTGGTCAAACCAATCAAAGGCCGCCGCCAAACCCGCTTTGGACAAAAGCGTTCCATGTGACGCCGCGCTGATTCCCAAGGGCGTGTCACGGCCACCATCACGGCTGCGCCATTCATGGCCCAACAAGGTCATCGCGCCGGATTCAAACCAGCGCAGCAATTCGGCGGATTCACCCTCCGTCCGCATGGCGGCATCCGCCAGCATCGCGGCGCGCATGGCCTTCCAATCGCGTACTGCCGCGCGAACATCCCCCAGCGAAACGGTCAGCGCATCCAGAAAATTGCGCCGCGCGCGGGCATCCACTCGGTCCAATTCCATGAAAATGACCGATTCGCGTTGACCCTGCGCATTTTTTTCTGCGCAGACCGACTGCAACGCGCCATCCGCATCCCGTGTCACGGTCACCAGCGGATGTAACAAGCGATCAATAATCAGATTATGCGCATCTGCCACTTGGGCGATACTATCAACCAAGAAGGGCATGTCGTCATTGACAACCGCCAACCACATCCGTCGATCTGCGCCCGATCCCCGACCGAAATCCAGTAGCAGCGCGGGTTCTTCTGAATGGCGCTGCAAGGCTGCACGGGCGACAAATTGGGCGGTATCCTGTAATGTACTGATATCTAGGCCGTCATCTTCCCCAGGCAAGGCGCTGTCGCGCAACAGTTGGGCAAAAGCATCCACAAAGGCAGCAGGCACGGGGCCATCCCCAGTCGATCCAACAGATGTTTGAGGCTGATCTTCCGACATCATTTGGGCATCCATCTCTTTTTTATTTTCAGCTCTGTCACACTGGCAAAGCTGTTTGGTGATGCCGACTATGCGCTTCCGAATTACGCTTCTCAAGTGTCCGTATTGAAAGATAATAAAATCATTATGGGCGATATTTCAGTGAATTTTACTGATCTAAAATTCACAAAATATCTTTTTTTATAACAAAGCCATGATGGTTCATGACCCAAATCAGCAAAAGGGCGATGCTTTGCGCAAGGCTTTGTCGACCAAATTGCCATCGGCGTCGCTATGCCCAACCACAGCAATCTGACCATCGCGAGTCACTCGGCCGATCAGCAGAATAAATTCTTGCTCCCCCACGCTGCTGATATCATGGGCAATCGTCGCGGCGGGTGGGGCGATACGCAAACGCTCTGCGCTGCTATCTGTCGCGGCATGGTGCGGCGTGGTCCCGCGCCGCCGTTCGCGAATGTCCCGCAACAAATTTTTCAATCCGCCATCATAGGCCGCCAAATAAGGCTCCAGCGCGCCGGCCGCAAATCCTTCGTCCTTGGCAAAGGCCAGCACCGCAGCATATTCCGCAATCCGGCTGCGTTCATATCCCGCGCCAAATACCAGCTTCACAATGGGTGTCATGGGGGACCGGCTTTGGTGTTTCAGCCCCGCATCCTCCATAAGTTCCGCAAAAGCATCAGCATCAGCCTGCGCACACAAAGCAAAGTCCCACGCCTTGCCCAGCGCACGGTACAAGGCCGCATGACGCCGCCCATCGGCATCGCGGGCTTGATCGGCAAAACTCCTCGCATCGGCCAAATGATCGTGGATGGTCGCATCCTCCGCCTCGTCAGCCAGCATCACATTATGGTCAAATAAGCTCGGCCCATCGGCCCATGCAGGAACCGACGGTGGCGGCAATGGCGCGCTTGGCCGCAGATTTTCGAACGCCCCCTCAAACGACGATATGATAGCGGCTTGCTGCTGCGACGGTGCCGTTTCCTTCCAGTTAATGACCCCCAAAATATGGTCAATCTGGCGATCATCGCTGGAGAAAGGCAGCAATATCCCGCGATAGGCAATGGCCCGCTGCTGGCCATTCACATATTCCGCTTCAAAGCCAATGGGCGCGTGATTGGCAAAAATTTGCAAATAATGATCGGTCAGGCGGGATAATAACGAACCGCGCGGCACGTCGCTCAGGCGGTAGCGCTGGTCCTCCAGCCCGCTTTCATGGCGCAGCAATTCCCCAACATAGGTCAGCACCGGACTGTCCACGCCATCGGTGAAATCCAGCAACACCGCATGGTCCGCGAAATCCAGCGACCCAATATCCAACTGCCCAATCGACGGCCATTGATAGCCACCCAATAAGGCGGACCAGATATTATAGGCCCGAACCTGCATCCGGCGTTCATCCACCCCCACCAATGGGGGGGCATCCATGGCTGCATCGTCCCGAAGTTGATTCGTCATGACCATCTCATCCGCGCCGTTCATCCCAACACCTTGTCCGCACATGGGGCATTTTCATGGCCCATATCGCGAACAGCGCTAGGGAAAATGCGTTCCACAAAAGATTAAGCGCGGCCCGCCCCACTGGGCCATCATGCCGCATAGGGAATCAATGTGTCACAGACAGGTAAAGGCCCCGTAAACGGATGGGGTCAGAAAGAGGAGCGACAAAGCCGCGCTTCAGCCGCGCTTATGCGGGCCGACATCAGCAAGGCAGCAATAGCGCATGCGACAAATCCGCCCGCACCATCACCGGTTGGTCCGGCTCGATCGGCTGCAGCGCCTTCAGGTCCAACAACTGCCCATCCATCAACACGCGCAGCCCATATTCGCCGCCCAAATAACGCATGTCCTGAACCTGCGCAGCGGCCCCGCCTCCGGATGCGTCGCTGGAAACATACAACATGGACGGGCGCAGCATCAAATGGGCGGGTCCATCCGCCAGCAATGGCGCGGGCATGCGGCCCCATAATGTTTCCGCCGCCCCTCCGCGTACGTCCACGGCAAAGTCCAGCATATCGCCCAGCAGCCGCGCGGCGGCCAATGATGTTGGCCGATCATAGCAAAATTGCGGCGTACCGTGCTGCAAGATATGCCCCCCCGCCATCAACATCAATTCATCGGCCATGCCCATCGCTTCTTCTGGGTCATGGGTGACGATCAACACCGTGGCCCCAGCGGCCCGCAAATCCTGCAACAAAGATTTGCGCAAAGTAGCGCGCAAATGCGTGTCCAAACCCGAAAAAGGCTCGTCCAGCAACAACAAGCTAGGCTGACGCGCCAAGGCGCGCGCAATGGCCACACGCTGCTGCTCACCGCCCGACAGCATATGCGGCCAACTGCCGCTCAAATGGCTGATATGAAAACGCGCCAGCAAATCATCAATCCGCTGTTGCTGCTCGGCCTTAGGCAAATGGCGGATACCAAAAGCAATATTGCCGCGCACATCCAAATGCGGAAATAGAGCATTGTCCTGAAACACCAGCCCAACGCCGCGATGCTCGGGCGGGGTCACATGGTCCACGGCGGACATCATTTGCCCACGGATGAAGATCCGCCCTTCGTCCAGCGGCTCCAGCCCCGAAATCATCCGCAGCAAGCTGCTCTTTCCGCAACCCGACGGACCCAGCAAGCAAGTGATACGCCCCTGTTCCAACGCAAAACTGGCGGATTCCACCGCCCAGCGCGCACCATAGCGGCGCGATGCCTGTTCCACCTGCAATATGGGGGTGTTGCTGGCCATGACTATTCTTTCCAATCGCTATCGTCTTGCTGCCCCGGCCGCGCCAGCGTCACGCGCCGCGTCAACCAAATCACCGCGGGCAATGACAGCAAGATAATCAGCAAGGACGGCGCGCCCGCCTGTCCCAACCGTTCATCCTGCGCATAATTATTGGCGATCACCGCCAGCGTATCAAAATCAAAGGGACGCAATATCAGCGTCGCCGGCAATTCTTTCAAAATATCGATGAAAATAATCAGCGTCGCCGTCAGCATCGCACCGCGCGCCACGGGCAGCTCGACCGACCATGCGGCCCCCGCCTCGCTGCGGCCCAAACTGCGCGCCGCTTGGCGCATAGACGGCGTCACCCGCGCCAGCCCCGCATCAATGGGTTCCAGCGCCGCCGCCATCAACCGCGCGGCATAAGCCAAGATCAGCAGCAAGATCGCAATGCCGGTGCCGCTGCTGGGCATATAATTCCAAATCACGCCCGCAGGGGCCAGCAAGCCAATGGCCATCACGGCACCCGGTGTCGCATAGCCCAAGCTGGCAATTCGCCCCGCCAAGGGCAAATGCCGCGTCCCCAGCGCCAACATCGTCGCCAAGGCCACGGTCACCAGCGCTCCGGCCAAGCCCAGTAACAAACTATTCTTGAGCGACGCCAACAGCCATGCCCAATCGGGCCGAGCCGCCAGCAATTTCCACAACAGCCATCCGGCCGGAATCACCAAGCCCGCCAACAACAATAAGGTGCAAAACAAACTGGCCGCCACTTGGCCAAGGCGCCCCAGCGGTAGCGGGGATATATCGCGCCAACGCGCCCGCCCGCTTTCATGCACTTGGCCCTTGCGGCTGGCTCGCTCCACCCAGAACAACAAGGCCGCTGCCGCCAATAATGGCAGGGCAAATCGCGCCGCACTGGCGGTTGATCCATAAACCGACCATGCCCGCACCACACCCGTGGTCAGCGTCTGCACGCTCAGAAACTGCACCGCGCCATAATCAGCAAAACATTCCATGACCGCCAAGGCCACACCCGCCGCCAAGGCAGGCCGCGCCATGGGCAAGGCCACATGGAACAACATGGTCCGCCTGCCACAGCCCAGCATTTGTGCCGCTTCCAGCACATTGACCGATTGATTCACAAAGGCCGCGCGCATCGCCAAATAGACATAGGGATAAAAGGCCGCCGACAAAATAAACGCCGCGCCGCCGATGGTGCGTATTTCAAAGGGCAAATCATGCCCCCACTGATCGCGCAGCCAAATCCTTAGCGGCCCCGCAACATCCAGCAAATCGGCATAGCCATAAGCCAAGGCAAAAGCCGGTGCCGCCAATGGCAGGGCCAAAGCCCAGCTAAAAAATCGGCGCCCCGGAAATCGGTGCATCACCACCAACCATGCCGCCGCCGTGCCCAAAATCGCTGTCAAACAGCCGACCAACAAGCCCAGCCACAAAGACGTCGCGGCATAACGCGCAACATCGCGCCCTGCGATATCGGCGCTGTCCGGCCCCAAGGCCGCCAGCACCACACCGATCAGCGGCAAGGCAACCATAGATGCAGCAAAGGCCGCCAATATGGCGGTTGGGGACAGCCGCAACCTGTTCAAAATCATCACCTGCGATGCTGTGGTCAATAGATGCTGCTATGCCCCGCCAATCGAAATTGGCAAGGGCATAGCCGCCACATAGCGCCGAATAACCGCTTGTTTAGCGCTGGCTTAACGCCAACCTGCCGCGCTCATCATGCTTTGCGCTTCGGGCTGACGCGCCGCAAAAGCGGCCACATTCATCGGATTGGCCTTGAAATCGACATAGGCATCAACAGGCGCAACAACCGGAACATCCTTGGATGCCGGAAATTCGCTGTTATTAGCCGAGATATGGGCCTGACTGTCCGCCGAGGCGAAAAATTCCAACAATTTGATGGCATTCTCGCGGTGCGGCGCATGTTTGGCGACCCCGCCGCCGGAAATATTCACATGCGCACCCTTGCCGCCCAAGCTGGGGAATGCCAGCTTCAGTCTATCGGTCATCGCTTTGTCTGCGGCATCTTCGCCGCTGGCCATGCGCAGATAATAATAGCTGTTGGTGATCGCCACTTCGCAAACACCGGCGGCCACGGCGCGGATCTGGTCACGGTCACCGCCTTCGGGTGGGCGCGCCATATTGGCGACAATGCCCTTAACCCATGCGTCGGCTTTTTCCTTGCCCCATTCCTCGATCAAGGCACCAACTAAGGACAGATTATAAATGCTGTCGGACGAACGGACACAGATTTTGCCCTTGAAGCGCGGCTCTGCCAGCTTGGCATAATCGTCCACTTCCTCGGGCTTCACTTTGGCTGGGTCGTAGGCAACGATGCGCGCACGGCGCGTAAAGCCAAACCAATTGCCCTTGGGTTCCCGCAGATTTTCAGGAATGCGGGCCTTAATCGTTTCGGATTCGATGGGTTGCAGCAACCCCGCCTGTTCCCCGCGCCATAAGGCACCAGCATCGGCGGTAATAAACACGTCGGCGGGGCTGTTCGCGCCTTCGCTTTTCATCCGCGCGATCAGCTCATCCGCTTTGCCTTCGATACGGTTGATCTTGATACCCGTTTGTTCGGTGAAACGCTCATAAAGCGCTTTATCGCTGTCATAGTGACGGGCGGTATACAGATTCACTTCATTGGGGGCCGTTTTATCGTCGCCGCTGCCGCCGGAACAACCGGCCAAAAGCACCAAACCGGCCAAGGCCACCATATTCAGCTTCTTGTTCACACCAAACTCCTTAAGCAGCCCCCCGCTATCTCCTCGCCCCTAGCAAAATTGCGAACGCTTCGCAATTACTACGGCATCACCCCTTCCCCTCTTTCTGCTGTCCGATCATGGGCTGGACATTGTCCAACAAAAATGGGGCGAAAAACGCCCCATTTTCATCCTTCACTCTTGGCTCTCGCCCAGACGCCCGCAGGGTTTAGATTCGTCCGCCAGATTTAGACCGGCAGATGCACCGCAAGCGCCGTGGCCAAGGGGTCCGTGCATGGGGTTGAAAAGCGAAACGCAACATCCGCGCCTTGCTGTACCCATTCCACCGGACTGCCATCCCCCAAGCGAGACACATTGCTACCAGCAGCCAGCATCAGATTCTTGACCAGAATCTCCGCCTCCGGAACCTCACCCTTGACGATCAGATTCAGGCGATTGGGGGCAGCGGTAAAGCGCACCTCTTTGCCGCACAGCGTCGCGCCGTCTGATCGCTCCCATGGTCTGGTGCCATAAATGGCATTGCCATTGGCGCGCATCCATGTGCCAAAGCCACGCAAAATGGCCATTTGCTCATCCGGAATGCCACCATCCTCCCCGCGTGGCCCGACGTTCAGCAGCAGATTGCCGTTGCGCGCCACCGTGTCGATAAAACCGTGCAGCAATTCTTCAATGCTGGCATAATCATCTGGCCCGTCATCGCGGCGATAACCAAAACCATGGCTCATCCCGCGTGTGCTTTCCCATTTCTTCGCTTGTGTTTCGGCCAAAATAGAAAATTCGGGCGTACGAAAATCGCTGAACGGAATTTCGGGTGGGACCAAGCCTTTTTCATCCGGTCCGCGCGACATATAGGCTTGCTTCAGCTTTTTATCGACATAGCGCCAGACCGGACCCCATTTGAACAGATCAAATTTCCAGTCCCGCGCCATCCAGCGGTCATTCACCACGCCGTCCGGTACCGCCCGATAATAATCTGCAAACAGATCCAGCAATGGCTCCAATCCCGTGGGCCAACTGATATCATTCCACAAAACCGATGGCTCGTAACGCTCGATCAACTCGCGTGTTTGCGCCATTGCATAATCGGGATAATCACCGCCCGGCTGAGATGCGATAAATTGCCCCATGGTGTGGATCGGCGTCGGATTAAAGCTCCAGTCAATGCCGCCGCTATAATAGACACCGAAACGCATTCCGGCAACGCGCACTGCACGGGCCAATTCGCCCACAATATCCCGTTCGGTGTTCCAACCCGGAACATGCTTATTTTGATGGCGCGACGGCCACAAACACAGACCGTCATGATGCTTGGTTACCAGCACCACATAACGCGCGCCCGCATCGCGGAATGTTTCCGCCCAAGCATCGGCGTCCCAATGCTTCAGACCCGCCTCAAAGGGTTTCTTAAAATCGCGATAAGGCGCGCCCCCAAAGTTTTTTTGGTGAAAAGCGTGACTAGGCGATCCTTTTACCTTGATCGCATTTTCATACCATTCGCTATAAGGGGACATAGGAATGGCTTGATCATATTGGTCTTCCAAGCTCGACGACAAGGATTCCGTGGCCGGAGCAAAGGCCGGTATCGCAAAGGCTCCCCAATGAATGAATATGCCGAATTTGGCATCATCAAACCAAGTGGGCAGTTCGCGGGACTTCAGTTGCGCTAGCTTGCTATCCACGCGCCCCATCAGAATGGCCCCACCATTATATGGCTGTTGTTCTGCATTTTATCCTCCCTCCAACCCTATGCGGCCAGCGTTGGACCGCATAGTTGATGATTATATTTGATTCGAATCATCTATGATCATGCGTCTTTTGGCAAGCCGCCCTGTGTGGAAAGACACATAGTTTTTCATCTTTTTTCGCAAGTGAAATATGTTCATAGGTAAAAAACTTTTCACATAAACCACATGCGCAAAAATGAATTATGAAAATTTCAATGGGTTATTTTCCATAATATCAATCAGTTCGCTGTATTCGAACAATCGTCACTCGTTGAATATATCATTATAGACTAATCTAAGAAACACGGTTAGCATCAACCACGCAAGGTCCGGAAAAAGGGCTTGTGATATCTGAGCAGCCTCAATTCCATGGGTCTGCCGCGCTTAAATAACGATCAGCAAAATCGCTGACATGGGGAGAGGCGTGCTATGAAGAATTTCTCGTATTGGCTTGCGAGCGCGGCGCTGTGCGCCATTGCTACACCAGCTTTCGCCCAAGATGCAGGGGCACCAGCATCCGACAATGCTTCCTCTTATGGTGGCTTGGCAGAAATCATCGTCACAGCGGAAAAACGCAGCGTCGACTTGCAAGACCTGTCGCAAGCGGTGTCCGCCTATACGGCAGATGCGCGGCAATTGGCGGGCATCGCGACGTTGCAAGATTTCGCAGCCTTCACACCCGGCCTCAGCTATTCGGCTGGCAATGACCGTGTGTTCATTCGCGGTATCGGCCGCCAAACCAACACCAACGGCAGTGACCCTGGCATCTCCACCTATACCGATGGCATTTACGACACCGCTACCGCATCGGTTGGCGCGTCGGACTTTTTCATCGAACGGATCGAAGTGCTGCGCGGGCCACAAGGCACGCTTTATGGACGCAACAGCATTGGCGGCGCGATCAACGCCATTTCCAAGCGTCCAACCGACGAATTCACCGCCGACATTCGCACCACCATCGGCAATTATGACGTGTTCAACCTCGAAGCCGCCATCTCAGGCACCGTTTTCAACGGGTTGCGCGCACGCCTTGCCGGCGGCCATTATGAACAAGATAAAGGCTATTTCAAAAGCACGGTCGGCAACCCCAGCGAAGGAAATAAAGGCACAAGACGCTATGTTGAGCTCCAATTGGAAGCGGACCTAGGCGACAACACCAAAGCATGGATCAAAGCCTTCACCGGCAGCCGCGATATGTATCCGCGCCCCAATAATTTGGTAGGCGCTTTTGACTTCGCCCTATTCCCATCAGGCGCGGTCACACCCGGTGCCGCCCATGGCTATCTGCACCCCGGCTTCATCGCCCTGGATCCCAACCCTGCGCCCGCAGGCGCCACAAACCCCCGTCGCTTCAGCACGGACAGTGTGCAGCGTGAAATTATGCGCAACAATTATGGCATCACGGGGGATATCACCTTTTCGGCCTCAACGTTCGACGTGCGCTTGCTGGGTGGCTATCAACAATATGAATTTGAACAAAGGTTCGATATCGACAACACGAGCATGCGTTCCTATCAAGAACCATTGGCGGCGTTCGATTTCACGACCTTTTCGCCTATATGCCTATTCATTGATCCGAGCTGCACCCCACTCACTGTTTACCCATCGCAAATTGTAGATCTGCGGAATAAGAAATCCTTTGGCAGCGGCGAACTTAGTTTTGCATCCACCACCAACGGTCCACTACAATGGGTTGCTGGCCTTTATTATTATGAAGAAAGTCTGGCCCAATCGACCAGCTTCCGCGCGGCGGAACAAATGCAATTGCGCGTCCCTGTCTATACCGTGGACCCTCTCACATTTGCGCCCATCTTTGCACCTGCCAACCCGTCGGGTGATTATGTTTATGCCGCATCGGATTTACGGACACGTTCCTATGCGGCTTATGCGCAATTGGATTATCAGATAAATGACGCGCTGCGCGTAACAGGCGGTATTCGCTATACCAAGGACAAGAAAAGCGGCGTCGAGAATTTCCGTATCTTGTGTTTGGGCTGCGTCCCAGGCCTTGGCATTGACCAAACGGGCAGCATAACCCCCGCATTTGATATCACGGCTGCCGGTATTTTCTATGGGGCTTATCCCGGTGTATCGACACCAGTTTCGATCAGCCCTGTAACCGGCATGGCCACGCGCGGCCTGTCCAACAGTTGGGATGCGGTCACAGGTACGATTGCGATCGAATATAAGCCCAGCGATGATCAACTGGCCTTTCTGCGCTATAGCCGTGGTTATAAAAGCGGCGGCTTCAATGCCGGCGCGATTTCCGAATTTCCGCAGACCAATGCAGAATATATCAACGCTTATGAAGCTGGCTATAAGCACAGCTTTGACAATCGCCTTCGTGCGAACCTAGCTCTGTTCTATTATGACTATAAGGGCCTTCAAGTTCCTTTAACCGTCAACACTCCGGGCGGTGCCCGCCTGACGCAATTTTTCAATCTGAAAAAATCCAAAAGCTATGGCGCGGAAATCGAGCTAGCATGGCAAGCCACCGACGCGCTGCAATTGATGGTAAACTATGGCTATGGCAAAAGCCGCATCGATTCCGGCTGTTGCTTCGTGGACGGGGAAGATCCAGCCGCACTGCAACCGGGAGCCAAGCCTGTCGGCGTACCTGTCGGCCTCGAGCAGGCTCAAAGCGTAGTCGGCCAAGAATTGTCCGATACACCGCGCCATAAAGTCGCAGCCAATGCCATGTACAATATCAACTTCTCGGCTGGAACATTGACTCTGTCAGGCAGCTATATGTGGCGCGATGCGTCCTATAGTAAGATTTTCAACCGCAGCTATAACCGTATCCCGTCCTTCGATCAGGTGGACGCCCGCCTGATATGGACGGCCAAGGACGACAGCTATCGGATGATCGCCTTTGCCAAAAACATCTTCAACACTTTGGGCTATGACAGTGCATCCGGCACCTTGCTGCTAGAGCCCACCCCTGGGGCCGTCGCGCAAAGCTACAGCTATACGCCGCCACGCACCTTTGGTGTCCAGCTTGACGTTCGTTTCCGCTAAAAGGCGCCTTGCATGACCACGCCCCAGCCAGCGGAAAAACTCAGCTTAAAGACCCGTCTGCTTTATGGTTCAGGAACCATCGCATTCGGGATTAAGGATCACGGCTTTAATGCGCTTTTGATGCTGTTCTACAATCAGGTCATTGGGCTGCCCGCCGCATGGGTGGGCAGCGCGTTGATGATCGCTATGGTTGTTGATGCTTTGTTTGACCCGCTGCTGGGGCAATATTCGGACAATGTCCGCACGCGCTGGGGACGCCGGCATCCATTCATGTATGCCTCGGCGATTCCCATCGCGCTATCCTATCTGTTCCTCTGGTCGCCTCCATCGATGAGCGACAATGAAACATTTATCTGGCTGGTCACCAGCGCCGTTATCGTGCGTATGTCGCTCAGCCTCTATGAAATTCCGTCCACCGCGTTGCTGGCGGAATTTAGCAATGATTATGACGAACGCACCAAGCTGGTTTCCGCGCGCTATTTCTTCGCTATGTGCGGGGGCGTTGGCATGACCATTTTGACCTTTGGTTATTTCCTGCAACCCACGCCCGACCACCCAGTCGGCCATTTAAATGCCAGCGGTTATCACAGCTATGCGATCACCGCCGCCATCGTCATGGCCGTGTCAGTGCTCATATCAGCGCTGGGCACCCAGAAACATATTTTGGCGCGGCCCGCCCTTCCACCGGCGGTCAAGCAATCCTTTAAATCCATGCTGAGCGAAATGGCCGCTGTGCTGACGCATCCCGCCTATGTCTCTATCTTGTTCGCTAGCCTGTTTTTCGCGGTGGCATCGGGCCTCAACATGGCTCTACAGGTTTATTTCGGGACTTATTTTTGGGAATTGTCGGCGACCCAACTCGCCACATTGGCAAGCTCGATATTCATTGGCGTTCTTTTTGCCTTCGCCGTGGTGCTGCCCCTATCGGCCCGCTTCGGTAAAAAAGCAGCGGCGATCACTATGTTCCTGCTGTCAGCCACCTCCACAGCAACCCCCTTCTTGTTGCGCTTGACTGGCAATTTTCCGGTCAATGGCGACCCCATATTGATGCCATTGCTCATGACGCAGTCCGCTATTTCATGGATGACAGTCGTGTCCGGCGGTATCTTGGCCGTTTCGATGATTGCCGACGTCACCGACCAGATTTTGCTGGAAACTGGCAAGCAATCGGAAGGCTTGCTGTTCTCCGCCGCGACCATGGTCAATAAAGCGATTTCTGGCATGGGCATCTTACTCGCCGGACTGGTGCTCACCTTTGTGAAATTCCCCGACAATGCAAAGCCGGGTATGGTGGCCGAAAGCGCACTGCACGATTTGGCGACAATTTTCGTCACGGTAAACAGCGTCGCCACGCTGCTGGCCATCATCTGCTTGGCCTTCTATCCTATTTCCCGCAGCCGCCATTTGGAAAATCTGGCGCAATTGGCCACCAAACCAACCTAGGGCGGCACGATTTCACAGGAACGAAAGCGCCAATTCGCGGCGCTTTCGTCTATCATGCGTCAATTTTTCAGAACAAAGCCTGACGCCAAAATCGCTTCGGCGGCATCCAACAACCGCTCATTCTCCTGAACCAAATCGCCGCCACGCCCTTCCGCGATCCAACGGTCAAAGGCCATGCGCCCTCCTGCAACCAGCATCGCCGCAACCATCTGTGCTCGGCCATCCGCATCAACGCTGTCGCGATCACCCACTTCATGAATGATATAATCCGTCAAAACATCGATTTGCAATTGGTGCTGCGCCGACCACACGGACAATAAATCCGGTTCCTCCGCCAGCGCACGGCCAAAGCTAATCTGCCCGCTCCCATCGCGCTCATAGGCTTGGGCCACGTTTAACACCTGATGCCGCCAAAACCGCAGCACCGGAACACCCAAGTCGCGCTGTTCGGTGGCGATTTCTGCAAAACGCTCCCCTGCCGAAATCGCAATGGCTTCGGCCAGATCGCGCTTACTGGCGAAATGGGTGAACAAAGTGGTAATATGCACATCTGCCGCGTCGGCGATCGCCGCCATGGTGGCGTCGGAATAGCCGTGGGTGATGAACAAATGCCGCGCAGCATTTTCGATGCGCAATCTTGTGCGGGCCTTCGCAGCCTCGCGGCGCGGGAAAGTCACTTTGCTAATTTGGCTCATATTTCCCTTATACGGGCCCAGGCCCAAATCACCAGCAAATTAAGTTGATTATTATAGTTTTATAGTGCAATCGAAGAGCAATCATAATTGGGAGAATCGCCATGACCGACAACATCATGCGCCATCAATTTGAAACATGGGTCGAATGTGCACGTCCGCCGTTACAAGATCATCCCGAATTGGTGATCCCGGCGCTGATGACAACAGCGGCCTTCACCCATCCAGTCGACCAAATTGCCATCTTCACCGCAATCGACGATGCCTTGGCGCATAGCCATGATCGGCAGGAACAAGTCGACCACATCGCCGCCCAATTGCCTTGGGCCGTTGACGGCAAAGAACGCATTGCTCTGCCTCGCATCTTGTGGGACGAATTTTGGGCCATCATCGAACGGCCTCAGGATGAGTTTACGACAGAACTCGACCTGACCTTGGCCGTTGTCGCGCTGGGTGTTCATTATGACCCACGCATGGTCGACGCATGCGAACAGGCACTTTTGCAATTCGACAGCGTGAAAAAACTGATCGCGCAACCGGAAATTCGTTTGAAAACGGATGATCTGCGCAATCACGCAACCGACAGCCTAGCAACCGATCTGCTCAACATGCTGACCAGCAATGGCTATGATATTGAGGTCATCGACGCAGACACGGTGGTCATCGGCAGTGAATATCCGGCCCAGAATCGCACCAACCGCCGCATCTTGCAGTTGCATGACATTTGGCATTTGGTTGGCGGATATGGTTTTACTGGCGCGGGAGAAATTGCGATATCGGGATTCCAACTCGCACAATTTGGCCAAAACTACTCGACACGTTTTTTGGCGACCGTCGCCACAAAGGCGGCGTTCAACGCACTCGAATTTTTGCCGATGATGTTGGCTGTAACCTTTGACGGCTGGCGCCATGGTCGCAATGCGCAACCGCTCATTGATGCGCCGTGGCACAAGCTGATTGCCGATCCCATTTCCAAAATCCGTGCGGATTATGGGCTTCGGCCGCTCGACAGTGCTGCGGTCCAGATGATGGAAACGCTGGCGGCTTCTATGGCAGAAGGCAAATAATCATCGCCATGAGGTCGACGGACATTCACTGTTCGATCGGCCTCAATGGCAGTAGCGTCAATGCCTAAGCTCAGCGCTTATGGCCATCTTACCTCCGCCGACAAAAGGCCGGGCAGAGTTGATCTTCGCGGACTTTTGGATCGAGCAAGGCGGTCCTGTGCATATCGCCAAGTTTGTTCACTATCATCGATATAGTTGTGTGATATGGTTGCGGGAGTAGGATTTGAACCTACGACCTTCAGGTTATGAGCTATATTGCGGGTCACACCTTGTTCAATCAGATCGCGCATAATCGGGACAAAACCGCGGAATAGCTTGCCATAATCAACTATCATTGCTTAACGTCTCACCCTGTTATTCATGTCACGGTGGCGCACAGGTGGCGCACAAAGATTGGGGGGATAAGATAATGCCGATTGCAAAGCTGACTAGACGGGGCCTTGCTTCTATACAGCCAGGCTCAGCCAGAACCATCTATTATGACGCAGACCTTGTGGGATTCGCATTACGGGTAGAGCCAACGGGGCGGCAAACTTATTTTGTCGAATATCGGCCTGGAGCTGGCGGGCGCAACGTAGCTAAAAAACGTTATACCCTTGGAACAACTCAGGAACTGACGCCCGAAGCTGCGCGGAAACAAGCGACCGATGTACTGGCGGCCGTACGCCTAGGGGGCGACCCTGCCGCGACCCGTAAAAAGGAGCGAGCCGTTCCCCGCTTCTCAGATTTTGCTATATCATTTCTCAAGGATGAAGCAGATCGTTTGAAGCCGCGCACTTTGGCAAATTACAAATCCTATATTTCAAAACATCTGACGCCGGCGCTGGGCACGTTACAAATCGACAAAATTACAACGATAGATATTGCTAAACTCCATCGCAAAGTTGGCAAAACGAAACCAACGACCGCAAACAGACTATTGGAAGTCATTGGCTCTATATTCCGCCACGCAGCTCTTGCTGGGCACGTGCCCAAGGGAACCAACCCTGCAAGCGGGATTAGCGCTTTTCGAGAAGAAGGCCGTGAGCGCTTTTTGTCACCCGAAGAATTGGCCCGGCTAGGGAACAGTCTTGCCCTGGCAGAAAGCGAAGGCTTCCCTTGGAAGCCAAGCGAAAGCAAGCATGTCCCAAAGAATAATCAGCGCACCATTATCGATCGTCATGCGTGCGATGCTATTCGCCTTCTGATTCTTACTGGTCTTCGAATGCGAGAAGTCTTGAACTTAAAATGGACCGATATTGACTTTGAACGCGGCATCGCGCTTTTACGCGACTCCAAAACGGGTCGCCGACATACCGTTCTTTCTGCTCCAGCCTTGCTACTTCTAAGCGAACGAGAAGCGCTCGGCGCATATGTCATTCGAGGCGATACGAGTGATAAGCCCCGCGCTGACCTCAACCGCCCCTGGCGTGCTATCCGCACTCATGCCGGACTTGAAGATGTCCGAATCCATGATCTGCGGCATAGCTATGCCTCCGTCGCTGCCGCAGGCGGTGTCCCTCTTGCCATCATCGGGAAAATGCTCGGGCACGCGCAAGCGGCTACAACCCAGCGCTATGCCCATTTGGCGGACGATCCTCTCAAGGCCGCAGCGGATAAAATAGCACATCGCATTGCAGCCGCGATGCAAGGAAATAATGCTACAATTCTTCCATTCGGTCCCGGAGCTTCTGATGCCGCGTAAATGCCGTGCCGCCGAGACCACATTGGCAGAGGCCTTCCTCGAATGGTTTGACTCGGATCTATCCAAACGAAAGGATTGGAGCGGGCTCAGTCGCGTGCAAGATCCGGATGCTACATGGGAGGTAGATAAGTTCGTTTCATTTTTACTCGATGACGGCTCCTGTCAGAAGATCAGAAGTGCTGTTTCAAGGTGCTGGATGGCAGCAGTTTTTCGAACCAAAGAGCTATATCAACGGCGCCAAGAAATCGAACAACATCAGCAACGAAGGGAGGAAGCTGAGATACTTGCCGCTTCCTTGCAACAGTTCCTTGCACGCAGGAACAAGGATATTCCTGCCTTGGGATTCCGAAGTGAGAAACTACTATACGAGCCTCAGATTCCTTGGGAACGCCAATCAGGCGCACAGGCCGATTGGCTTGCGATAGAAGCCAACATGCGGGAGCTAGTTCCCTTACTTGGCCGCTTTGTATCCGACCGCACACAGCTGAAGCAACCACCCTCTGACAGGTCCGACATTCTCGGCATGATATTCATCGGAAATATCGAGCATGCGACGTCACAATTATTCAGGCCGATGAGCGATGCAGAAACACACCGCTTTATACTGGCTGCGTGGCGGGACGTTGGCATGCCTTTACCGGAACGCGATCAGGCGAATGTCCCGGCATCCTGGACCAGTTGGATGGATAAGAAACTGATAGCATGGCAGAAAATGGCACCGGAAAAGAAAAGGGCAATCGGGTTTAGTCAAGAAGATTAGACGATGCCAATCTCCGCCTATCAAACGGCAATGGAGATTGATCATGCCTTATAAAAATCGAAAACAACGAAATCTCGAACCAGCCTATGTGGCGACCCTTCCGGTCCTGGATGCTGTGGAGGCAGCCATATACCTACGGACCGCGCCCTCGACATTGAGCAAATATCGCATGCACGGCAATGGCCCTGCCTTCATTCGGCAGTCATCTCGCAAAACATTATACCGCCGTACCGATCTCGATACTTGGCTGGCATCGCGCTCTTCCACGCCTCTCCGACATGCGGGAAATGCATAGCTGTAGGCAGCGCCTGTGGGCGCCCTGTGCAGTGCGCCATCACCCATCGAAAGAGAAATTGAAAGGGCTTGAGTGTGCCTCAAGATCATCAAAATACCACTGCTGCGCCAAGGAGCAGTAGTTACTACGCCAGTTTAAAATTATCGATAGCAGAGACAATTAATGCTGACCCCCACCCGGATTGCGGGGGATCTGAAATGAAAGTGTTCATGGATTACGCCCGCTTTATGGGATCACAAAACCCCCACCCATTCCGAACCATGAGCGCGCTGGTCGGATCCACAGGCTTGAGTGAGACAACCATAACCAAAGCCCGCAATGTTTTAGTCTCACTAGGATATATGATCGAACGAGGCATGTCCGAAGGGGTAAAGAAATATGAACTTTCAAACCCGCCCAACGCTGTTGCACGAAGCAAAAAAAGTGCGACAGCACGGTCCCGGGAATTTCAATCCCGTAAGACTGCCAAAACTAAAATGAGAAAGGAAATGAAGGCGGCAAAAGCTGACCCCCTCCCCTAATCTTTACGGACGGGTTAGCCGCGAAAACAATGGAGTTTCGAGCACCGTTAATTAAGGACGGGTCCCCCCGTAAAAAATACCCCCTTAGTATCGTAAGCTAACCCGTAATTGGGGTGGGCCCCAAGGCCCAGCCCCAGAATGTTTCCCCTTAATATAGATATGGTCGCGCGCGCGAAGCTTTGATAGGGCTTCAGAAACCAGCTAGCCGGCGACCCTATCGGAAGGTAATTCTTCCGTCGCTTGTCCGCCCTAGGGGCGGCCATCGCTGGTGTAATGCAAGCTGAATAAAATGGGGCTATTGATGGAATGATAAACGCACGCGCGCGTTCTGAATGATCCTATCGTCGGTGCACCATTCATCGCTGGGCCGTCCCCTTTCGGGGCGGCCCTTTTTCGTTTGGAGAAGCGCCGTGCTGATCATTCGCGGGGACGGCATCATCGAGCGCCACGCTGCGAAGATCAAAGGTCTTTCAGAAGGCGATGCTCGGAAGGTCTTTGTCCCCGCGATCAATCGCGGGGGCGATCAGGTCCGCACCAAGGTCAAGCGGTCGCTCGTCAAAAGCACAGGCATCAAATACGGCAAGATCAATCAGGCCGTGAAGACCATACGCGCAACGCGCTCCGCGCTGCGCTATCAGCTTGAGGCGCGAGGCGACGAGACGAACCTCAACCTCTTTGGGGCGAAGCAGGGAAAGCGTGGCGTCAGTGCCAGGCCCTGGGCCGCACGCAGGGTGTTCAAATCATCATTCATTGTCCCGGCCTATGGAGGCCGGGTGTTCATCCGCACGAGCGATGAACGCTATCCCCTCAAGCCCCTGTTCGGGCCGAACCTTGCGCGTGAGATGGTGCGCGACCCCGCCATCAACTATTGGCGCGAGGCAGAGGGGCTGATCGAAGCCCGCGTCATCCATGAAATGCAACGCCTCTTCGGCATCTGATGGGCCGAATTGGATATGCCCCTAGATTGCCCTGTGGGGCGGCACAGGGGGCCATTGCATTGAGGGGGAGTAGGGCATGGCTGAGGCGCGCCGAGGCCCTGTCGCGCGCGCTGTGGCGATCAGGGGCATGAAAAAATAGGGACCGTATTTTAGGTCTTTCTTGCGCGGGGAACGCCGCCCCCGCAAAATACGCGCGTTTGAGAATTGTGAATTTGGAGTTTGCTTTGCTTATCTGTGCCCTTCTGAGTGTTCCAAAATTGATGATATTTTGGATTACGAAGGAGCGTAACTAAGGTGGTCACGCCTGTTTGGACATACTCATCGCGATGCTCATCGATGAAGCTGATCATTTGCGAAACGGGCGGTCGAGTATCCGTCTTGGTCAAGGGCGTTCAGGTTGCCAATCGCGCCCTTCTTTCAACAACATATTTGCCAGAACGACCATCCGGCGCATGACGGCGGTGATTGCGACCTTTTTCGCTTTTCCCGCATTTACGAGCCGCTGATATTAGTCGCGCAGATCATGATTGAAGCGAATAGCGACCAGCGCAGGCATGTAGATTGCCCGCCGTAGTGATGCCCGGCCACCGATAATTCGCTCTTTCCCCTGCCACTTGCCTGACTGCTGTGTCATGGGCGCAAGCCCAGCCAGAGCGGCAATCTTCTTGCTATCCAGATGTCCGAGTTCCGGCATGTCGATTAGCATTGTCGTCGCGGTCAATCTGCCAATCCCTGGAATGGTCATCAATCGCCTAATGCGCTCGTCAAGGGTCCCACGCTGCTTGGCAATCTGCGCAATCACTTCATCCAGCGCTTTAATGTCGGTGTCGATATCATCGATCCGACGGCAGAGTTGTTCTCGAACCAACCGGTTGGTCGCTGTGGCGAGGCGTGTCTTTGCCGTGATCTGATCTTTGTCACCGACACGCTGGACCTCGCCCTCAATGCTTCAGGTTGCGACAGTGCTACCGTGCTGCACAAGCCCAGGCTGCTATCGGATAATGGCCCGAGTTACATCGCGGGCGAACTGGCGGAATATATCGAGGCACGGAAGATGAGCCATGTGCGCGGCGCCCCGATGCATCCCCAGACCCAGGGCAAAATCGAGCGCTGGCACCAGACCCTGAAAAACCGTGTCCTGCTGGAAAACCACTTCCTGCCCGGTGACCTTGAAGCCCAGATTGCGGCGTTTGTCGAGCACTACAACCACCAGCGATACCATGAGAGCCTGAACAACGTGACGCCCGCAGACGCCTACTTCGGCAGGGCGCCAGCCATCATCAAACAACGCGAAAAAATCAAAAGGAAGACCATCGAATATCGGCGCTTGCTACACCGCAAGCTCGCCGCTTAATATCAACACCAGAACGAAGCCCGCACTCCGCTAATTTAAGCCGCTAGTTGTGCCAAATGTTCTGACGACGGACACTTCGGGCGTTGTCGGATAGGATAGTATAAGACTGCCTCAAAGGGGATCTGAGAATGGCGCTGCAGCATGCAAAGTCCGGCGAAGTAATCCATCTGGGGACATTGGCTCCCGAGCGCGGGGCCACCGGGACTGCCGCGCTGGTCAAATCGGACCGGTTCGAAGCAATCCATCTCGTCGTTCCCGCGGGATCGACCATACCGCCACACCATGTTGCCGGTTATCTGACGCTGCATTGCCTTGAAGGCCGGGTCACGCTGGGGCCATCGGACATCGAACTCGTTGCTGGGGATTGGGTCTATCTGGAGCGCGGCGATCAGCATTCGGTTCAGGGCATCGAGGATGCACGGCTGCTGCTCACGATCTTGTTCGATACCCAGCTGACGCCGTGATCAGGCTTGATCTCTAGCAGACCGTTGCAACGCCATGCGGCCGTAGACGAAGATGAACAGCAGGAAGGCGCCGCCCCACAGGCCGCCGGCCAGACGAATACTCAGCATATAGTCGAGCGGCAGCAGCGGTGCGGCGACCCGCAGCAATGCCCCGAGATTGACCAGCACATAGATGACGACCGTGGCGCCGTCCGCTTCCAACGGGCGGCCGGTATGACCGCGTGTCGCCCGCGTCATCACCGCCAGTGTCATTCCCGCCATCGCGCCGGCGCCCAGCGCATGCATCGCGCTCGATACGGGCACGACCGGCCACAGGATAGCAGCCCCGAGCAGCAGCAGGCCCGCCGGCAACCATGCGTAGGCGACGTGCAGGACGAAGACCAATGGATCGCCGATCGCACTCAGCCCGGCCCAGCGGGTCAGCCGCACGGCTTGCGATGCGCCGGCGACGAGCAGCAGCCAGGCCACCGGATGCGCCGCCGGTGCGAACACCCAGCCTGCCAGCACGATCGCCGTGACCGCGAGCACGGCATGGTCGAACCGGTTGGCCATGATCGGCAACCCGTCCGTGCGGCCATTCTTGGTCAGCCAGTTGCGGGTGAAGGCCGGGATGATCCGCCCGCCGATGATCGTGATCAGCATGAGGACCAGCGCGAAACCGGCCCGCATGCCGATAGCCGGGTCAGCCGTCAGCCCCATAGCCGCGGCATGATCCAGCCCGCAGGCCGCGGCGAACAGGAGCAGGACGATCAGGATTGGCTTGTTGCGGTTGCCGGCCGCGAAGATCTGCCACGCCGCATAGCCGAGCAGCGCCAGCAGAAAACCGACGTCGAGCACGGCGCCAACGAGCGGCGGCACATAGGCGGAGAACATCACTGCCAGCCGAGCGGCGGCCCACAGGCCGACGAACGCCGTAACCGGCCACCCCGTCACCACCGGCCGCCCCGTCCAGTTGGGGATTGCCGCGCTTAGGAACCCGGCGATGACCGCGCCGAGATAGCCGAACAGCATCTCATGCTGGTGCCAGGCAAGGGGTTCCATCGCGGTCGGCAGGCTCCACGCCCCGCCCAAGGCACCGACCCAAAGCGCCACGACGACAAGCGCCCAGAGCGCTCCGCCGGTGAACAGCAGCCGGAAGCTACCCTGGAGGGCCATCGGCGTTTCGGCGACGCGATCCCATTCGACGTTCTCAGTCATGCGTGACACCGTCCATCTCAGTATAGCCAAGACTCTCTATAGAAACTTCTCGTCGGCATGGTCTCGGAACATCTTGAAGTCGCGCACATACGCGAACAAAGTTGTCACTAACACAGATCCTTCAATCTGTTATGGTCGACTGATTCGCACGATTGGCAAGGGGATACGCCGTGGGGGAATATCGCAAGCTTTGGTGGACGCTGATCGCGGTTCTTGTGGTCACGTTCAGCATCTTGGGTTTTTACGGCACCGAATTCTATCGCAAGGCGCCGCCGATTCCCGCGCAGGTCGTATCGACCAGCGGTGCGGTGCTGATGACCCGCGACGATATTCTGGACGGACAGACGGCGTGGCAAAGCACCGGCGGGATGCAGGTCGGGTCGATCTGGGGGCATGGCGCCTATCAGGCGCCCGACTGGTCCGCCGACTGGCTGCATCGCGAATTGCTCGCCTGGCTTGATCTTGCGGCGCGGGAAACCGAGGGCAAGCCGTTCGATTCTCTCGAGCCCGGAGAACAGGCGAAGCTCACCTATTGGCTGAAACAGGAATATCGCGGCAACAGCTATGACCCCGACACCGGCACCCTGACGGTTTCCGACCGGCGAGCACAAGCGATCACCGAGGTCGCGGCCTATTATCAGCGGCTCTATGGCGACGATCCGGCGCTGACGCAGCGGCGCGACAATTATGCCATGAAGGAAAACACGCTGCCCGACCCGGCGCGGCGCGCGGACCTGACCGACTTCTTCTTCTGGACCGCCTGGGCCACCGCCACCGAACGGCCGGGGACCGATGCGACCTATACCAACAACTGGCCGCCCGAACCGCTGATCGGCAATCATCCCACCGCCGAGAATATCATGTGGTCGCTCGCCTGCGTCATGATCCTGATTGCCGGCGTCGGCGGGCTGATCTGGGGCTGGGCGTTCCTGCGTCGCCACGAGCCCGAACCAAAAGCGCCGGCGCGCGATCCCATTTTGTCCATCGCTCTGACACCATCGCAACAGGCGGTCGGCAAATATCTGTTCGTCGTGATGGCGCTGTTCGTGTTCCAGGTGTTTCTCGGCGGTCTGACCGCCCATTACACTATCGAGGGACAGGGTTTTTACGGCATCGACCTGTCGTGGCTGCCTTATTCCCTCAGCCGCACGTGGCATGTCCAGAGCGCGATATTGTGGATCGCCACGGCATTTCTGGCGGCAGGTCTGTTTCTGGGGCCGGTTATCAACGGCGGCAAGGACCCGAAATATCAGGCGCTTGGCGTCCATGTCCTGTTCGCGGCGCTGCTAATCGTTGTCGTCGGTTCTTTTGCCGGCAATTATTTTGCCATCGCCCAGACCATGCCGCCAGAGCTGAATTTCTGGCTCGGCCATCAGGGCTATGAGTATCTCGACCTCGGCCGACTGTGGCAAATCACGCTGTTCATCGGCATATTGTTCTGGCTGGTCCTGATGCTGCGCGCGATGATCCCGGCGATGCGCGGTGGCGGGGACAAGAATCTCATCGCCTTGCTGTGCGTGTCGGTCGTCGCCATCGGGCTGTTCTATGGCTCCGGCCTTTTTTACGGTGAGCGCACCCACATCACCATCATGGAATATTGGCGCTGGTGGGTGGTGCATCTGTGGGTTGAAGGCATATTCGAAGTCTTTGCTACCACCGCATTGGCGTTCATCTTTTCCTCCATGGGGCTGGTGTCGCGCCGCATGGCCACAGCGGCGGCTTTGGCCTCGGCGTCGCTGTTCATGGTCGGCGGCGTGCCCGGCACCTTCCACCACCTCTATTTCTCGGGCACCACGACGCCGGTGATGGCGGTCGGCGCGGCGTTCAGCGCGCTGGAGGTCGTGCCGCTGATCGTACTTGGCTATGAGGCTTGGGAGCATTGGAGCTACAAGGACCGCGCGCCGTGGATGCAGCGGGTGAAATGGCCGCTGATGTGCTTTGTCGCAGTCGCCTTCTGGAACATGCTGGGCGCGGGCGTTTTCGGCTTCATGATCAACACGCCGGTCGCACTCTTCTATCTGCAGGGCCTCAACACCACCGCCGTCCATGCCCATGCGGCGCTGTTCGGCGTCTATGGCTTCCTGTCACTGGGCTTTGTGCTGTTGATCCTGCGTTATCTGCATCCTGATGTCCTGTTCAACGAACGGTTGATGAAAACCGGCTTCTGGAGCCTGAACGCCGGTCTGGTGCTGATGATCTTCACCAGTCTGCTGCCGGTCGGACTGTTCCAGTTCCAGGCCAGCACCAGCGTCGGCATGTGGTATGCGCGCAGCGACACCTTCCTGCAGCAGCCGTTCCTCGAGACCCTGCGCTGGATCCGCACGTTCGGCGACGTTGTGTTCATCGTCGGCGCCGTGGCGATCGCGTGGCAGGTGGTGATTCTGGGCCTTTTCCGGCAGGGCGCACGCCAGCCGACCTATGCGTGACCGGTGGCGAGCCGGGCGGGCCACCCAACCGGCTATCGCTTCGGGGCGGCGGCGGCCTCGCCGGACATGCGTTCGATGATCGGGCAGTCGGGCCGGTCGTCGCCATGGCAGCGTTCGGCGAGTTCCAGTAGCGTGTGGCGCAGCATCTGAAGCGCTTCGGCCTTGCGACCCAGCTCTTCGGCGCGGGCGATGGCGAGCGCCTTGACCTCGGCGCTGGCACGCTGGTTATTACTCCATAACCCGAGCAAATCGCGGATTTCCTCGATTGGGAAGCCAAGATCGCGCGCATTGGCGATGAACCGCAGGCGGTGGACATCGGCATCGGCATAATCGCGATAGCCGCTGTCCCGGCGTAGCGGCGCCGGGATCAGGCCGATCTTCTCATAATGGCGGATCATCCGCTGCGAGACGCCGCTCGCCTTCGAGGCTGCACCGATATTCACCTTTTCACCGCATTCAGGCTCACCCGATTGAGGCGCAGCGCATTGGCGACGACGCTGACCGAAGACAAGGCCATCGCCGCCGCCGCGATCATCGGTGAGAGCAGGATGCCGAATACCGGATAGAGCAGCCCCGCCGCGATCGGCACGCCAGCGGCATTGTAGATGAAGGCGAAGAACAGGTTCTGCCGGATATTGGACATCGTCGCCTGACTGAGTTGGCGGGCGCGGACGATCCCGTTGAGATCGCCCTTGAGCAGGGTCACGCCCGCACTTTCCATCGCGACGTCGGTGCCATGTCCCATCGCGATGCCCACGTCCGCTGTTGCGAGGGCCGGCGCGTCATTGACCCCATCGCCCGCCATGGCGACGATCCGACCTTCCTGTTTCAGCCGCGCGACGACAGCCGCTTTCTGGTCGGGCAGCACATCGGCCTCGACGGCATCGATACCAAGCTGGCGCGCAACCGCTTCGGCTGTCGTGCGGTTATCGCCGGTCAGCATCACGACCTTGATGCCATCGGCGCGCAGAGCGGCCAGCGCTTCGGCGGTGGTCGGCTTGATCGGATCGGCGATGGCGAACACGCCCGCGACCTCCGTGTCCACGCCCATGAAGATCGCGGTGGCTCCATCTGCGCGAAGCTGGTCGGCCTGCGTAGCGAGGGACGAGGTGTCGATCCCGGACTCACCCAGGAAACGGGCATTGCCCAGTGTTACGCGCCTGCCTTCGACCAGACCCAACGCGCCTTTGCCGGTCGGCGAATCAAAGTCGCTAACCGCAGGGATGGCGATGTCACGCGCCAGTGCCGCATCGACGATCGCCAGTGCCAGAGGATGTTCCGACGCGCGTTCAACCCCGGCGGCTATCCGCAGCAGTTCGCCCTCCTCGAAACCATCCGCCGCGATTATCTGGGTAACGGCGGGCTTCCCCTCGGTCAGCGTCCCGGTCTTATCGACCACCAGCGTGTCGACCTTCTCCATATGCTCCAAAGCCTCGGCGTTTTTGATGAGAACGCCAAGCCCCGCCCCGCGCCCGACACCGACCATGATCGACATCGGCGTCGCCAGTCCCAACGCACAGGGGCAGGCGATAATCAGCACTGCCACTGCCGCGACCAGCCCGTGCGCCAAGCGCGGCTCAGGCCCCCAAATGCCCCAGACGGCGAAGGCGACAACCGCGACCGCCAGCACCGCCGGCACGAACCAGCCGGCGACCTGATCGGCCATGCGCTGGATCGGCGCGCGGGAGCGCTGCGCGTCGGCGACCATCTGGACAATGCGTGCCAGCATGGTGTCCCGCCCGATCTTGTCGGCGCGGATCACCAGCGCGCCGCTCTGGTTCATCGTCCCGCCAATCACCGTGTCGGCGACCGTCTTGGTGACTGGCATGGATTCGCCCGTCACCATCGATTCGTCGAGCGCCGAGCGGCCTTCCTCGACCACGCCATCGACCGGCACCTTTTCACCGGGTCGCACCCGCAACCGGTCACCCACTGCGATCAGATCGAGCGAGACTTCTTCTTCGCTGCCATCCTCGGCGATACGCCGCGCGGTTTTGGGCGCCAGATTAAGCAGCGCCTTGATCGCGCCGGAGGTCCGTTCACGCGCCCGCAGTTCGAGAACCTGCCCGAGCAAGACCAGCGTGGTGATGACGGCGGCCGCTTCGAAATAGACGGCGACTGAACCATCGGCGGCCCGGAAAGCGGCTGGGAAAATGCCGGGTGCCAGTGTCGCGACGACGCTATAACCCCACGCCACGCCTGTCCCCATCGCGATCAGGGTGAACATATTGAGGTTACGCGTTTTCAGCGAGGCCCAGCCGCGCTCGAAGAAAGGCCAACCCGCCCACAGCACAACCGGCGTTGCCAGCGCGAACTGGACCCAGGTCGACAGCTTCATCGGCACGAGATGATGCAGCGCTGGAAACAGATGACTGCCCATTTCAAGAATGAAGACGGGGAGTGCCAGCGCCAGCGCGATCCAGAAGCGACGCGACATGTCAGTCAGTTCAGCGCTCGGCCCTGCATCGGCGGTGACCATTTCCGGGTCCAGCCCCATGCCGCAGATCGGGCAGGCGCCGGGATGGTCCTGCCGGATTTCGGGGTGCATCGGGCAGGTCCAGATCGATCCGGGCGGGGCATCCACCACCCGGTCGGCCGCCGGGATCAGGTAATATTCCGGATCGCCGACGAATTTCTCGCGGCAGCCGGCGCTGCAAAAATGATACTCATGGCTAGCATGGGTATCATGATGCGCTGTCTTCTGCGGATCGACGGTCATGCCGCAAACCGGATCGACTACCGGATCCGTGGAAGCCGCCTTGCCGGGACCCCCAGCACAACAGCTATGGGCCCCGGAATGCGCGCTATGATTCGACTCGGCCATCAACCATCTCCTTCAAGTACCTGTCAATCTGGAGGTTGACACTATGTCAGAGTCAATAGCCGCTTGACCTTAACACAGTGTCAGGTGCGATAATCGCTTCGACTCGAAGGAACTGAATCAGCGTGCGGGCAAGGCGAACCAGAATCGAGACGAACGGACACGGTCCCCGTCAGGGGTGTTGATTGCCGCTGAGAAGTGACCCGGGAGGGGTATAAATTTCCACTGAGAGTTGACCCATGTTGAACTCACCTCTGGCTTTGCAGGCTGGGGGTCATTGAGAGTGTTAGACATGGC
>NZ_JAJEWI010000011.1 GCF_020687785.1 Sphingopyxis yananensis
CGTGTAAGACATGTAGGTCAGGCTTGGCTTTTTAACCTGATTTGCTTGCACCTTAAAGCTGCAAGAACCAGGGCCGCCGCCCACATGTCCCTTCATCGACAATCACAATTTCAAAGATCACACCAGACAAAGAACCGGACAGCCTTCCATCCCTCGAAATTCTCATTCGAGAAACCATGCTATCCGTCTATGTTGGCGACCAAACAGTGCAGCGTTTCCGCCGCGACCCGTCCGGTAAAAACGCCTCTAAGCGGATCAGTCCGAACCGTCAACCAATGTTTGTGAAAAACTTGTCATATTCCACTGTCATACGGTAAAATCACACCTACCCATTCCCCCTGTAGCCCGCAGTTTTCCAAAGCTATTTTGCTTTTTCTCCCCTTATTTCTTTGGGTGATAAATTCATGTCGCGGTGGTCGATTTTTCGGTGCCCTTCAAAGCTAAATCTATGAAATTGGCCGAATCATCATCCGAATCGCGCCCCATTTCTGGAGAATCGCCCCACAGATTCGCCGAGCGCGACCAGATTCGTCATCAGGGCACAGCAAAATAAGCTATCATCGCATCATCATCGGCGGCTTATCCCCGCGCCAATCGCATCAACTGGTCCATGTCGAGGATTTCGATCTTACCGTAATGGGCCAGAAGCAGCCCATCGCCTTGCATCCGCCCAAGGAGGATGTTGATCCGTTGACGGGATAGACCCATGAGCTGGGCCAGCTCGCTTTGGTTCAGCACGACATAGGCACTATTGTCGCCCATCACACGATTGGCCAAAAAGCCCGCCATTCGTTGACGGCTGCTCTTCCCCCGCATACGAACATATTCCCGCACACCGTGCCGCTGGTGCATAGCCGCCAGCAACGCCAAGTCCCGCCACCACAAAGGGTCGCTGTCCAACAGCAAGCGCATGTCCGCCGCATTGATTGTCAGCAATATTGACGGTTCGGATATCATCGCTTCATGGGGTCGCCCTTGGCCATCGATCGTCGACAATTCCCCAAACCATTGCCCCGGCCTGATAAGGTTGGAGAGTGTTTCCATTCCCGGTTGCGGATAGCTGATCAAGCGCACTTGCCCCTTGAGCAAGGCGTGCAAGCCATTGGGCGGGTCCCCCAGCCGATACAGCCGTGTGCCCGCCGCCATGGAACGGGCGGTCGCATGGGATAACAGAAAATTCTGCCGTTCTAGCTTGAGCAGCGAGAACCAAGGGTCCGCCCTGATGGTGTCGGAAACCAAGGCCCGCACAGAAGAAGGAAGCGCCCGCATCCGCCGGAGTTCAAATTATATGTCACCAATTGTCAACTAGGTGACAGTTCCGCGCCCATAACTTGCTTAGGCTGGGGATATTGGAAGAGGAGATGGACGTGACTCAAAAATTTGACACGATCATAAAGAATGGCCTGATCTATGATGGCTTGGGGTCTGCCCCTTATGTCGCCGATATCGGCATAGCGGCGGGCCAAATTGCGGGCATTGGGCAGTTGAATGACGATGGGGCCGAGCGTTTCGACGCCTCCGGCTTGATGGTCACCCCCGGTTTTGTGGATATTCACACCCATTATGACGGCCAAGCCACATGGGAACATCGCATGGCCCCGTCGTCCGGCCATGGCGTAACCACCGTGTTAACCGGCAATTGCGGTGTCGGCTTTGCTCCGTGCAAGCCCCATGAACGCGACAATTTGGTCAAGATCATGGAAGGGGTTGAGGATATACCAGAGGTTGTGATGACCGAGGGCCTGCCTTGGTCGTGGGAGACTTTTTCAGAATATCTTGATGTGCTGGGCAGCCGATCTTTTGATTTGGATATCGCCACCCAAGTCCCGCATTCTGCCATTCGTATCTATGTGATGGGCGACCGCGCTGTCACTTATGACCCGCCCAATGCGCAAGACCTATCCGCCATGCGCGACATCACCGCCGAGGCGATTCGCGCTGGGGCCTTTGGTGTATCGACATCGCGCAACATCATGCACCGCACCGTGGCGGGGGAGTTGGCGCCCAGCCTCTTTTCCGAAACCGACGAATTGCTGGCGCTGGCGTCCGGTTTGCGTGACGCGGGGGCCGGTGTGTTCCAAATGATTCCCGCCATTACCGCCCCAGCCGACGAAGAATTTGGCCTGATGCGGAAAATCGCTACACAGGCCCAGCGGCCTTTGTCCTTTTCCCTGTTGCAAATCCCCACCGATGAAGTGGGCGAGTGGCGGAACTTCCTGAATCATTTGGATGAGGCAAAGAAAGACGGCCTGCCTATCAAGGCACAGGTCGCCCCCCGCCCCGTCGGGATGCTATATGGCCTCGACCTCAGCTTCCATCCCTTTGCGTTGCACCCCAGCTTCCAACCCCTAAGGCACAAGAGCTTGGCCGAAAAAGTGGCGGCGATGAAGGATCCTGCCCTGCGGGCGCAATTATTGGCGGAACAAGCGGAAAGCACCAACCCGATCACGCTAAAAATCGTCGAAAATTGTAAGTTCGGCTATATGCTGGGCGACCCACCCAATTACGAACCGGCTCTAGAGGACCGGATCGATCAACGCGCCGCTGCTGCGGGGTTGAGTGTCGAAGAATATGCCTATGATCTGTTGCTGGAAAATGATGGCAAGGCGATCATCTATAATCCGGGGGCCAATTATAGAGATCAAAATTTGGATGCCGTGCACGAAATGCTGCGCCACCAACAAACGCTGGTCGCTTTGGCCGATGGCGGAGCCCATTATGGCATGATTTGCGATGGCAGCTTTCCGACCTATTTCCTGATCCGTTGGGGACGCGACGCCGCAGCGCATGAAAAAATCCCCATGCCCGATGTGATCGCTGCCTTAACCAGCCAGCCAGCCGATGCCGTGGGCCTGATCGATCGTGGCCGAATCAGCCTTGGTAGCAAGGCCGATCTGAACATCATCGATCTATCGTCCCTATATTTGCGCGCGCCAGAAATGCGGCAAGACCTGCCAGCAGGCGGCAAACGACTGGTGCAATTGGCGGACGGATATCGTGCCGTCTTTGTATCGGGCGTGAAAACCTATGATGACGGCGTGGCGACAGGTGCGCTGCCAGGGAAATTGGTTCGCAATACAGCGGCCCAATTGGCGCATTAATAGCGCTGATTCAACGGATGCTCGGCCCTATGGTGCGGATGGCCTCGCACAATAGGGCCGAGCAATTCACTAGACTGATGCGCCCATGTACATGTTACGCGCCGCAGGCTGAGCAGAATCTTACACGACCCACGTCCTTTTTGTCCATTCCGTACAATAAAAGACAAAGTCTGGCTGCTAAACTCCGCAATGCCAAAGGCTGGAATCCATTGCAACCAACAGCCATGGCAACAGGAGGATGACGGATGCCTAACTATAAAGCCATATTCGGCATGGTCATGATGCTCATTCTGGCAGGCTGCTCCTCTGGGGGGCAGCAAGGCGATCATCAAGGTCAAAAAACAGATAAGTTAGCGGAAAATTCAAACGGTTCAGCCAATCTGCCCGCACCCACCCATGTGCTGACTGGACGAAGTTTGACGATAAACATGCCCTATCGGCGCGCAGATAAAATGACATGGGTGGCTGGAAATCATCTTGGTGAAACCGGCCCGTTCCGCTTTAAAACGTCAACCGTAGAAGCGGACGCAGGCGGCCCTGGTATTGACATTTATCGTGTTGTCTATGAAGCCAGCGGTCCCGGTGACGCCGCCCTTCGATTTGCGTTGGTGCCTGCAGGTAAAACATTAATTGGACCGAAAAAAACCGTATTCGACGGCACGCCCGCCAGCGAATATGTCGCGACTGTCAGCGTAAAAGAATAAGGGTCACATATCTTCCGGCGCGGCGGCGCCATGCATGATGCCATTCATATCTTCTTCGTAAAATGAGCATCTGAGCGCCGCCAGCCAGCCTGATTTATCCTGAAACCATACCAAGCAGCGGCCTGCCATTGATCGATGGCCTATCTCGCTTTGTCATTCGGCGCCCCAAAAGCCCTCATCGGACCTATTCGCATCACGGCGCGTTACCATCTTACCCCCATCCATTGGCAGAGGTAGATGGCTATGACGAGCAACAGCAAAGCAGCGAAAAAATCCCGCGCAAAATCCACTTCCCCATCAATCGGTCAAGGCGGAGAGACTCAGCAGCACCCCACCGATGCATCCGACCCAACCGCTATTCTGACAGACAATCATGGGCACCCCATTTCGGACAATCAAAATAGCCTGCGTAGCGGAACACGCGGGCCGACGTTGATCGAAGACTTTATTCTGCGTGAGAAAATCTTTCACTTCGACCATGAACGCATTCCTGAACGTATCGTCCATGCGCGCGGGTCCGGCGCGCATGGCGTATTCGAATGCACCAAGGCCATCCCCGCCCTCACCAAAGCCTCTATATTTCAAAAGGTCGGCGACACTTGTCCGGTGTTTGCGCGCTTTTCAACGGTGGCGGGCGGCGCAGGATCTGTGGACACACCACGTGACGTGCGGGGTTTTGCAGTCAAATTCTATACCCAAACCGGTAATTGGGACTTGGTCGGCAACAATATCCCCGTTTTTTTCATTCAAGACGCGATGAAATTCCCCGATCTGGTCCATAGCGTGAAGATGGAGTCCGACCGCGGCTATCCCCAAGCTGCATCGGCCCATGACACCTTTTGGGATTTCGTCAGCCTGATGCCCGAAACCATGCATATGATCATGTGGGCCATGTCTGATCGCGGTATTCCGCGCAGTTTACGCATGATCGAAGGGTTTGGCGTGCACACATTCCGTTTCGTCAATGATGCGGGCGACGGCCAATATGTAAAATTCCACTGGAAACCCGTGCTGGGCATCCAAAGCACCACATGGGACGAAGCGGTAAAAATCGCAGGTGCAGACCCAGACTTCCACCGCCGCGACCTGTTCGAAGCCATTGACAGCGGCGATTTCCCTGCTTGGGATTTGGGCGTTCAAATTTTCGACGAAGTTTGGGCCGCGAAACAAGCTTATGATGTGCTCGACGCCACAAAGCTGATTCCCGAAAATGAAATCCCCGTCGACATCATCGGACGCATGACTCTGAATCGCAACGTCGACAATTTCTTTGCGGAAACCGAACAAGCGGCCTTTCTGCCCAGCAATATCATTCCGGGCATAGACTTTACCAACGACCCCTTACTCCAAGGGCGGCTGTTTTCTTATCTCGACACCCAGAAATCCCGCTTGGGTACCACCAACTTCCACCAAATCCCCATCAACGCGCCCCAATGTCCGTTCCAGAATTTCCAACGCGACGGCATGATGCAAACCCATCTGCCCAAAGGCCGCGCCAATTATGAACCCAACAGCCTGTCCGATGTGGGCGAAGATGGCGGCCCCCGCGCCTGCCCGGAACATGGCTTCACCAGCTTTCGCGCCAATGACGAACGCAATGACCCCAGCCAGAAACTCCGCGTTCGATCAGAACTTTTCGCCGACCATTACAGCCAAGCGCGCCTCTTCTACCGTTCGCAAACCGCGAATGAGCAGGCGCATATCGCCTCAGCCATCGTCTTTGAACTCAGCAAGGTCAGCTTGGAACATGTCCGGTCCCGCATCCTATCCCGCCTGCGCAACATTGATGAACAATTAGCAGAGCGCATCGCCGACGGCCTAGCGATGGACCTGCCCGAAAAAGCACCCGCCGCGCGCGATCCTATCGACATGGAAATCACCGACGCTCTGTCGATTCAAAAACAAGCATCTCCAAAGTCAGCATCGGACCAGCTACTCGGCCGCAAAGTCGGCATCCTCTTTTCGGACGGCTCCGACAAGGAAAGCATCGACCGCATCAAATCCGCCGTCGAATCGGCGGGAGGCACAGCTTTTCTGGTCGCACCGAAAATCGGCAAGATCAAAGTGAAGGGCGGAACCCTTCAGGCCGATGGTCAATTGGCTGGCTCACCATCCGTCATCTTCGATGCCATCGCCTCCATCCTCATGCCTGATGCCGTGGAGAAACTGTTGAAGGACAGCGCGGCAGTCCAATGGTTTGCCGATGCCTATGCGCATTGTAAAACCATTGCCTATTGCGAAGGGACCAAAAAACTATTGGCCAAGGCCAATGTCGAATATGACTCTGGCGTCGTGGCGATCGCTGATTTCCCCCGCTGCGGTATCGCCCGTTACTGGGACCGCGAACCGAAGGTCCGCGATCTAGCATAGAAGTATGGCTCTTTTACCGCGCGGCTCGGACTGTCGCGCGGTATAGTCTTGCGCTTTGGTTGTGCGATACATGGTAAGCGAGTTCTGCAGGCCGCGCTTATGCTGCTTGACGTGTAGTTTTCAGCTCGGGTTTCCAGTTCCACGGCATGAGTTCGTCCCAGCGGGAAGCGGGCCAGTTTCCAGCGATTTTTT